>CAWDUP010000001.1:0-391573 GCA_963805505.1 uncultured Actinomycetota bacterium
GCGCGCCCGCGAGGCGGCGGTCAGCGCGGTCTCCGAGCCGGAGAAGAAAGCCGACAGGACGATCAGGAGGGGAACGGCCACGCCATCAGCCAGAGCAGCGTGGTCATTTCGCCAGTTGCTCCGCGAGAAACGCGGCCACTTCGGCGGGCGGCACGTCGTGCGCGACGAAGGCCTGGCCGATGCCGCGGACCAGGATGAAGGTGAGCTGGCCGCGGCTGACCTTCTTGTCCTGGGCGATGCGCCTCCATCAGCGCGTCGGCGTCGGCGGCTCGCCGGGGATGTCGGCGATGCGGGTCGGCAGGCCGACCGCGGCCAGATGGGCGACGACGCGCTCGGCGTCGTCGGGCGGGCACGAGGCCGAGCCGGGCGGAGAAGGCGAACGCCAGCACCATGCCGATCGGCGACGCGCCTCGCCGTGGAGCAGGCGGTCGGAATAGCCGGTGGCGGCCTCCAGCGCGTGGCCGAAGGTGTGGCCGAGATTGAGCAGGGCGCGCGCGCCGCTCTCTCGCGCTCGTCGGCGGCGACGACGCCGGCCTTGGCGCGGCAGGCGACGGCGATCGCCTCGGTCGCGCTCCGGCCCGCCGGCGACGATGGCGCGCCAGTTCGCCTCGAGCCAGGCGAAGAATGCCGGCGTCGCCGATCAGGCCGTATTTGGCGACCTCGGCATAGCCGGCGTTGAAGATGCGCGGCGGCAGCGTGTCGAGGACGCCGGTGTCGGCGAGCACCAGGCGCGGCTGGTGGAAGGCGCCGACCAGGTTCTTGCCGCGCGGCGTGTTGATGCCGGTCTTGCCGCCGACCGAGGAATCGACCTGGGCGAGCAGCGTGGTCGGCATCTGCACGAAGCGCATGCCGCGGCGGACGATCGCGGCGGCGAAGCCGGCGAGATCGCCGACGACGCCGCCGCCGAGGGCGATCACGACGTCGCCGCGCTCGAGGCGCGCGGCGAGCAGCGCGTCGACGACGCTTCTCCAGCATGGCGAAGCTCTTCGACTCCTCGCCCGGCGGCACGGTGATGGTGGTGATAGTCGATGCCGGCGGCCGTCGAGGCTCGCGGCCAGCGTGGCGAGATGCAGCGCGGCGACGGTCTCGTCGGTGACGATGGCGGCGCGCGCGCCCGGGCAGGCGCCGGGCGATCTCCGCGCCGGCGCGTTCGAGCAGGCCGCGGCCGATCAGGATGTCGTAGGACGCGGCCCGAGGTCGACGGTGACCGACCGTCGGCGCGTCGGGCCGGTGCAGCGGCTGTCGGCCATCGCTCAGGCCTCCGCCACCGCCTCCCGGCCGAGATAGTCGGCGAGGGCGGCGAGGATGTCGTCGACGACGACGTCGTGGGCGACGTCGCGCGACTGGACGTGGATGTCGGCCTCGGCGTAGACCGGATAGCGCTCGGCGATCAGCCGGTCGATGGTCGCCGCGGGATCGCCGTCTTGAGCAGCGGCCGGTTGGAGCGGCGCCTGACGCGCGACACAGCAGGTCGCGGTCGGCCTTCAGCCAGACGAGATCCGCCGTCCTGGATCGCGGCGCGGGTCTCCGGCTGGATGAAGGCGCCGCCGCCGGTGGCCAGCACCTTGGGCCGGCCGTCGAGCAGGCGCTGGATGACGCGGCGCTCGCCGTCGCGGAAATAGGCCTCGCCGTGCTGCTCGAAGATCTCGGGGATGGAGGCGTTGGCGGCGGGCTCGATCTCGGTGTCGGCATCGACGAAGGGCAGGCCGAGGCGGTGGCCAGGCGGCGGCCGATCGAGGACTTGCCGGCGCCCATCATGCCGACCAGGACGAGCGCCCGCCCGGCCAGCAGGCGCGCGACCCTGGTCTCGAGCGGCTCCGATCGTTCCGTGCCGGTTCGGCCTTCGCCACAGCTCGCCTCGCAATCCGCCTGTTGCGGGCGAGGTAAGAGCCGGTTTCGCGGCGCTCGTGTCAAGGCAGCGCGGTCACGCCGACGTGCCGGCGCGCCTTGCCTTCGCGGCGCGATCGTCGAGAATGCCGGGAGCGGTCTGCGACCGTGCATCGCGTCCGCGCCCGAATCGCGGCGAGCGGCCGACGGGGATTTCAATGCCCAGCCTGTTCCGTTTCCTCATCGTGCTCGTGATCCTGGGCATGCTCGGCGGCGCCGCGATGGTCTACCTCGCCACGTTCGTCGCGCCGCACACGCGCGAGATGACGGTGCGCATTCCGGCGGCGAAGCTGCATGCGCAGCGCCGCAGGCGCCGCCGGCCGAGATGCAGCCGCAGTCGCCGCCGGCGCAGCAATGGACGTGACCAGGCCGGCAACGGCCGCGGCCGGCGGCCATCACATCGAAGCCTTCCTGGAAATGATGAGCGCCGAGCGCGGCGCGGCGCCGAACACGCTCGCCTCCTATCGCCGCGACCTCGAGGACTACGGCCGGCTTCCTCGGCCGCGCGCGGCGACGGCTTCGACGCGCGCCGGCGCGGAGGCGGTGCGCGCCTATCTCGCCGATCTCGACGACCGCGGCTTCGCGGCGACCTCGGCGGCGCGGCGGCTGTCGGCGCTGCGCCAGTTCCACCGGTTCCTGTTCAGCGAAGGCGTGCGCGGCGACGACCCGACCGGCATCATCGACGGGCCGCGGCAGCCCGGCGCGCTGCCGAAGGTGCTGAGCGAGGCCGAGGTCGACCGGCTGATCGAGCGGGCGCGCGGCCGAGGCGGACGCGGCGACGGCAGCGAGGCGGCGCGGCTGCGGGCGCTGCGCCTGCATGCGCTGATCGAGATGCTCTACGCCACGGGCCTGCGCGTCTCCGAACTGGTCGCGCTGCCGGCGCGGCGCTGCGCCGCGACGCAGCGCATGCTTCACGGTCCGCGGCAAGGGCGGCCACGAGCGCATCGTGCCGCTGACCGACAAGGCGCGCGAGGCGGTCGCGCGCCTATCTCGCGGCGCGCGCGGCCTCCGGCGTCGCCGACAGCCCGTGGCTGTTCCCCTCCTTCGGCGACAGCGGCCACCTGACCCGGCAGGCGTTCGCCCGCGACCTGAAGGACCTGGCGGCGCGGCCGGCATCGCCGCGGCGAAGGTCTCGCCGCACGTGCTGCGCCACGCCTTCGCCAGCCATCTCCTGCAGAACGGCGCCGATCTGCGCGTCGTGCAGCAGCTGCTCGGCCATGCCGACATCTCGACGACGCAGATCTATACCCACGTGCTGGAGGAGCGGCTGCGGGCGCTGGTCGACCGAGCACCATCCGCTGGCCGAAGGACGGCGGGCAGGCGAGCCGAACGGCCTGCAACCGCCTGGCTCGCTTGCGGCCGTGATTGCTTGACATGGCCGCGAGCTCCGTCAGTTTGCCGCCGCTTTCCGCCGATCGGCGCCGGCGGAGCCGAGCTTCCGATCCGCGCGAGACTGGATGCGCAGCTATCTCGATTTCGAAAAGCCGGTCGCCGACCTGCAGGGCAAGGTCCAGGAACTGCGCGCGCTCGGCGACGGAAGGCGACGCGGTCGCCATCGGCGAGGAGATCGCCCGGCTCGAGGCCAAGGCGGCGCAGGCGCTGGCCGAGATCTACGCCAAGCTGACGCCGTGGCAGAAGACCCAGGTCGCCCGCCATCCCGACCGGCCGCACTTCAGCGACTACGTCGAGCGCGCTGATCGAGGAGTTCACGCCGCTGGCCGGCGACCGCAAGTTCGGCGAGGACGCGGCGATCGTCGCCGGCCTCGGCCGCTTCCGCGGCCAGCCGGTCGCGGTGATCGGCCACGAGAAGGGCAACGACACCGAAAGCCGGCTCAAGCACAATTTCGGCATGGCGCGGCCGGAAGGCTACCGCAAGGCGGTGCGCGTCATGGAACTGGCCGACCGCTTCGGCCTGCCGGTGGTCTCGCTGGTCGACACCGCCGGCGCCTATCCCGGCATCGACGCCGAGGAGCGCGGCCAGGCCGAGGCGATCGCCCGCTCGACCGAAGCCTGCCTCAAGCTCGGCGTGCCGAACGTCGCCGTGGTCATCGGCGAGGGCGGCTCGGGCGGCGCCATCGCCATCGCCACCGCCAACAAGGTGCTGATGCTGGAGCACGCGATCTACACGGTGATCTCGCCGGAAGGCGCGGCCTCGATCCTGTGGCACGATTCCAGCCGCGCGCAGGATGCCGCGACCGGCATGAAGATCACCGCCGAGGACCTGCATGAGGTTCGGCGTCATCGACGGGATCATCGCCGAGCCGGTCGGCGGCGCGCACCGCGAGCCGGAGGCGACGATCGAGGCGACCGGCGACGCGATCGCCGAGGCGCTGGACTCGCTCGACAACCTGCCGCCGGAGGAGATCCGCCGCCAGCGCCGCGAGAAGTTCCTGGCGATCGGCCGCAGCCTGTAGGCTCTGAGCCGGTCCTGCCTTGTGCTTGCCACACGGCGGCGCGAGATTGGCTCACGCTCGCAGAATGTGAGCGCGGCGCCGGCGGTTAACAGCCCGTCAAGCTTGACAGGATTACGAGAATCTCCGGCTTGTGCCGGCGGCGGCGTGGGCGCCGGAAGGGGTGCTGGATGGCGATTCGACCAGGCCTCGGGGGCAGTGCCGCGTCTGGCTGCGCTGCTCGGCCGTGGCGCTCGCTGGCGCTGGCCGCCTGCAACTGCGTCCGATCTCCCCAAGGCGAGCGCCCGGTGCCGCAGCGTGCTCGTCGCCAAGATGCGCCAGCTCGGCATGAAGGAGACCGCGCCGATCTTCATCCGCATCTTCAAGGAAGAGTCGCGAGCTCGAGGTCTGGAAGCAGCAGCGACGACGGCCGGTACGCGCTGCTCAAGACCTATGACATCTGCAAGTGGTCGGGCGAGCTCGGGCCGAAGATGGAGGAAGGCGACCGCCAGGCGCCGGAGGGCTTCTACACGGTCACGCCGGCGCAGATGAACCCGAACTCGAACTACTACCTGTCCTTCAACATCGGCTATCCGAACGCCTACGACCGCTCGCTCGGGCGCACCGGCTCCAACCTGATGGTGCACGGCGCCTGCTCGTCGGCGGGCTGCTATTCGATGACCGACGAGGACGCCGGCGAGATCTTCGCGCTGGCCCGCGATGCCTTCCGCGGCGGCCAGCGCGCTTTCCAGATCCAGGCCTTCCCGTTCCGCATGACGCCGGAGAACATGGCCAGGCATCGCGACGATCCGAACATGGATTTCTGGCGGATGCTGAAGGACGGCTACGACACTTTCGAGCTGACGCGCGTGCCGCCGAAGGTCGACGTCTGCGACCGGCGCTACGTCTTCAACGCCGATGCCGGGCGGCGCCAGCTTCAACCCGACGGGCGCCTGCCCGCCCTACACGGTGCCGCCGGCAGCTCGCCGCCGCGCTTGAGCCAAGCAGGCCGAGGACGACGCCAAGTTCGCCCAGGCCGTCGCCATGCATCGACAGAAGCAGCAGGAGGCGGCGGCACGCCAGCGGGCGGCAGCCGAACGGGCAGCCAATCCGTCGTTCATCGAGCGGATGCTCGGCGCCAAGCCGCAAGCCGGCGGCAACGGCGCCGCCACGCCGGTCGTGCCGCCCAAGGCCGAGGTTTCGCCGGCGCCGCTGCCCAAGACGGCGGCGGTGCCGCGAGCCGCGGCCGGCTCCGGTGCGGTCGGCCAGCCGTTGCCCCGGTGCTCGGCGGCGCCGACGACGACGCGCCAGCCGTGGCGCCGCGCGGCCGACGCTGCTGCGGGCGCCGATCACGCCCGGCATGACGCCGGCGATCCAGCCGGTCGGCAAGTTCGTCAAGAAGAAGTTCCTGTGGCCGGGCGACGCCGGCAGGGCACGGGCGCCGTGCCATCCGGCTAAGCGCCGCAGCCGTGGGGAGCGCATGAAGCGCAGCGCGATGCGGGACGACGGCAAAAGTCCCGGATTTCGCGGAGTTTACCCTCGCGCACCGAAGGTGCGACCGGGGGCTCCGTCCGGGCCACGGCCGGAGCGTGCAGCTCAGGCCAGGCGGCCGTGGCAGTGCTTGTATTTCTTGCCGGAGCCGCAGGGGCAGGGCGCGTTGCGCGGAACCTTGCCCCAGGTGGCGGGGTCGTTCGGGTCGATCTGCGCGGCGACCGCGCCGGCGCCCGCGGCGTAGCGGGCATTGCGCACCGGCTGCTGCCGGCCGTCGCCCGGCGGCGGCAGCATCTCGTTCTCGCCGGTGACCGGGTCGGGATGGACTCGCCTGCATCGCCTCGAAATCGCCCTCCGGCGCCAGCGGCGGCGGACGCTGCACAAGCTCGATATGCATGATCTGGCGGGTCACCGCCTCGCGCAGGCGCATCAGCAGGCCCTGGAAGTGCTCGAAGGATTCGGTCTTGTACTCGATCAGCGGGTCGCGCTGGGCATAGCCGCGGAAACCGATCACCTGGCGCAGGTGGTCGAGCACGACCAGGTGCTCGCGCCACAGATAGTCGAGGGTCTGCAGCATCGGGGTGGCTACTGCTGCCCTGGTCATCGCGCAGGCCTTCCTCCTGGCGCATGTCATCGTCGCTGGATTTCAAGACAGTGCGACGCTCGAGTCTCAGCGCGGCCGGCTGATCGCCCTGGCCCTGGTGATCTTTGCGAGGGCGGGCCTGGCCTGGGCCAGCGATCGGGCAGCACACGGCGCGGCTGCTCAGGCCAAGTCCGATCTGCGGATGGCCGTTCTCGAACATGCCATGCGTCTCGGTCCGGTGTGGCTGTCTGGCACCCGCTCGGGAGCGCTCACCACGCTCTGCACCCGCGGGATCGACGCGCTGGACGCCTACTTCGCCCGCTATCTGCCACAGCTTGTCCTGGCCGTTCTCGTGCCCGTCGGTGTCGCGGCAGCGATCCTCACCCAGGACCCGCTGTCGGCGCTGCTCGTCGTGCTGACGGTGCCGTTGATCCCGCTGTTCATGATCGTCATCGGTTCCTTCACCAGGCGCCAGGTCGATCGCCAGTGGCACGCCTTGGCGACGCTGTCAGGCCACTTCCTCGACGTGGTGGCAGGCCTTCCGACCCTGAAGGTCTTCGGGCGCGCGAAGTCGCAGGCGGTCGCGATCGCCGAGGTGGGGGATCGCTACCGGCGCTCCACCATGGAGGTTCTGCGGATCTCCTTCCTGTCTGCGCTCGCCCTTGAGTTCGTGGCGACCCTCTCGGTCGCGCTGGTGGCCGTGGCCGTCGGTCTTCGGTTGGTGTACGGGGAGATGACCCTGCTAGCCGGCCTCACCGCGCTGCTGCTCGCCCCCGAGGCCTACCTTCCGCTCAGGCTTGTGGGGCAGCACTATCACGCGGCAGCGGAGGGCGTGGGTGCCGCCAACCAGGTGTTCGCTGTGCTCGAGGAGTCGCCGGTAGGAGGCGCCACCACTTCGGTGCCCGACCTGACCGATTCGGTGATTCGCCTCGAGTCGGTCGACGTGATCTACCCGGGGGGTACCTCCCCGGTGGTCGTGGATGTCGCTTTCGAGCTGAACCAGGGAACCGTGACGGCCCTGGTCGGTCCGAGCGGGGCGGGCAAGAGCACCGTGCTCGCGACGCTCATGTCCTTCGTCTCCCCGGCACGTGGCGCCATCAGCATCCGGCCCTCGGGTGGACCGCCGACCTGGTTGGCGGACCTCGACCCAGCTGCCTGGCGGATGCAGGTCTCCTACCTGCCGCAGGCGCCGTACCTCGGGTCGGGCAGGTTGGTCGACGTGGCCCGGCTGGGAACTCCTGAGGCCAGCGACACGGAGGTGCTGCAGGCTCTGGCCACGGCCGGCCTGGACCTTGCTTCCCCGTCCGGTTTGGCGGCCCTGCCAGAGGGGCTGGCCACGGTCCTCGGCGAGGGCGGGGTCGGTCTGTCGGCAGGCCAGCAGAGACGGGTAGCGCTCGCCAGGATTCTGCTGCAGGACAGACCACTCGTCCTTCTCGACGAGCCCACGGCCGCATTGGACGCACACAGCGAGGACGCGGTCGTTGCGGCTGTGCGCGCCTTGCGCTCGCGCGGCCGGACTGTGCTGGTCGTCGCGCACCGCCCCGCGCTGGCCGCGCTCGCGGACGTCGTCATACGACTCGACCCGCCGTCTCCCGTGGCTGAGCCCGCACTCGACCTGACGCTGGAGTCCGAAGCAGTCGCTGCCGCGGTCGCCGCAGCGCCGCCGTGGGCCGAGCGGGCATGAGCACCGCTCTGGCCGGTTCGACGACCGACGCCGACCCGGTTCGCACGCTGACGCCCGCACTGCGCCCAGTCCGGGGCCGGCTGGCGACCGCCGCGGCCCTCGGTGCCGCGGCCACGCTGTGTGCGATCGGCCTCATGGCCACCAGCGGCTGGCTCATCTCTCGGGCATCTGAGCAGCCCCCGGTGTTGACGCTGGAGATCGCGATCGTCTGTGTTCGCGCCTTCGGTATCGGTCGGGGTTTCTTGCGATACGCCGAGCGCCTCGTTTCGCACGACGCGGTCTTCCGGTCGCTGACCGCCGTGCATGTCCGGATCTGGGGAAAGCTAGAAAGACTGGCACCGCACGGGATACCAGCCTTTCGACGCGGAGACCTGCTCGCTCGAATGGTGGCCGATGTCGATGCCGTCCAGGATCTGGCGCTGCGGGTCTGGTTGCCGGTGACCACAGCCGTCGTCGCAGGCTCGGTGTCGGTGGCTGTGACCTGGTGGCTGCTTCCCTTCGCCGGGATGGTCCTGCTGGTGGCGCTCGTTGCGGGCGGGCTGGTGGTGCCTTGGGTCACAGTGATGACCGGACGACGAGCTCAGGCCGTCACGGCCCAAGCCCGAGGGGAGCTGTCGGCAGACGTACGCGAAGCGTTCCGTGGCGCCACCGATCTGATCGCCGCAGGGGTCCAGGGCGCCGCCATCGAACGGATCCGCACCACCGACGCAGAGCTCACCCGCCTCAGTCGACGGCTGTCCGGGTCCACCGGGTTCGCCTCAGCGCTGGGCGTGGTGATTGCGGGGCTGGCCGTGCTCGGTGCTCTGGTCGTTGCTCTTCCCGCAGTTGCAGACGGTCGCTTGTCCGGTGTCTCACTGGCTGTCGTCGTGCTGCTCCCGCTGGCTGCCTACGAGGCTGTCGTCGGACTGCCGCAGGCCGCGCTCGCGCTCATCGGGGTCAGGGCGTCGGGGGCGCGCTTGGCGGCCATCCTGGATGCTCCCGATCCCGTTCAGGAACCGGCTTGTCCGCAGGCTTTGAGCGTCGGCCGAGCTCTCAGCGAGGGGATCCGCCTTGAGCAGCTGTCCGTGCGCTGGCAGCAGGGCGGACCGGACGTGGTGCGAGGGCTGGATCTCGACCTATCGCCGGGGTCGCGCGTGGCGTTGGTTGGACCGAGCGGCAGTGGCAAGAGCACGGTGGTGGCCGCCCTGATGCGGTTCGTCGAGTACTCGGGCAGCGTCCGAGTGGGTGGCCAGGAGCTGCGTGAGCTGGCCGCTGATGAGGTGCGTAGCGTGATCGGTCTGTGCGAGCAGAGCGCCCACGTCTTCGACAGCACGATCCTCGAGAACCTGCTGCTCGCGCGGCCCGATGCGACACGATCCGACGCCGCGACCGTCCTCGGCCGAGTGCGGCTGGCGGATTGGGTTGCAGGTCTCCCCGACGGGGTCGACACCTGGGTCGGGGAGCATGGCAGCAGACTGAGCGGAGGCCAGCGGCAGCGCTTGGCGCTGGCGCGGGTCCTGCTCGCCGACCCGATGATCACCGTGCTCGACGAGCCGACCGAACATCTCGACGAGGCCACCGCCTCCCTACTGACCGAGGACCTGCTCTCGGCCACCCGTGGGCGCACCACCTTGCTTGTGACGCACCGCCTACAGGGATTGGAGGACCTCGACGAGATTGTCGTGCTCGACCTAGCGAGGGTGATCGAGCGGGGGACTCACGACGAGCTCATGCGCCAAAGAGGCTGGTATGCGGCCGCGCGAGGACGGGAGGAGGAGCGAGCCGTTGTTGGCGCCTTTGAGGGCTGGTCTCAGGACTAGGCCTGGATAGGCAGGTAGGCCGGTTCCCACATGGCGAGGCGAACCGCTTCGATCGGATCAGCCACGGCAGTCGTGGCTAGGCCAGCCTTCTGGGCGGCCAGAATGACTTCGACGGCGACCGTCGCGGAGACCTCACGAAGTCGCTCGATGCCCGGCAGAAGGCCCTTGGTCGGATCGGTGGGATCGGCGAGTTTTGCCAGCGCTCGAGCGGCTGCCAGGAACAAGGCGTCCGGCATCCTCGTGGCGCGGCACACGATGGTTCCGAGGCCGAGCCCTGGGAAGAGCAGGGCATTGTTGGCCTGCCCGATGCGGTAGGTCGTGTCGTTGAGCTCGACGGGGCCGAACGGGCTGCCTGTCGCCACTAGGGCTGCGCCGTCGGTCCAGGCCAGAAGGTTGGACGGAGTCTGTTCGGCGAGAACTGTCGGGTTGGACATCGGCAAGATGATGGGTCGCGGGCAGTGCGCGTACATCGACTTGATGATGTCTTCGGAAAAGGCTCCGGTGACACCCGACGTCCCCACCAGCATCGTGGGATGCAACCTGTTGACCACCTCGGCAAGTCCGAGCGCCCCGTCGGTGCCCTGCCACCCCGTGACGCTGCCCGGATCTTTGGCGTACGGCTGCTGGTAGTCGTAGAGGTCGGGCAGGTCCGAGGTGAGCAGGCCCGGTCGGTCCAACAACCAGATGCGGGACCTTGCCTCATCTGGTGTCAGCCCGTCCTCCACCATGGCCAAGGCGATGAGGTCAGCGATCCCGACCCCGGCCGCGCCGGCCCCGAAGACGACCACCTGCTGGTCGACCAGCCTGCCTCCGGAGACCCGCACCCCAGAGAGCGCACACGCCAGCCCAACCGCGGCAGTTCCCTGGATGTCGTCGTCGAAGGTGCACAGAGTCTCGCCGTAGCGGGCCAGGATGCCTCGGGCCTGAGGGCCTGCGAAGTCCTCCCAGTGCAGGATCGCGTGGGGAAAGCGCCTGGTCGCGCTGGCGACGTAGGCGTCGATGAAGGCGTCGTACTCCGACCCTCGTACCCGCGACCGGCGTAGCCCGAGATATCGCGGGTCCGTGAGTAGCTCTTCTCGGTTGGTGCCGACGTCGAGCCCGATCGCCAGAACCCGGCTCGGATCGATGCCGGCCGCGACGGTGTAGACGACGAGCTTGCCGATCGAGATGTCGATTCCGCCGATGCCCCAGTCACCGATGCCCAGAATCGCCTCTGCGTCGGAGGCCACCACGAGGTCGACGTCGCCGGGGCCGAGGCCCGTCGCCTCCAGGGCACGGTCGATGCCGTCGACGTCGTCGATGCTGAGGAAGACCCCGCGCGGGCGACGGTAGAGCCGGCTGAACTCCTGGATGGCCTGCCCGACTGTGGGTGTGTAGACGATGGGCAGCATCTCGGCGACGTGGTCGCCCACCAGCCGGTAGAACAGCACCTCGTTGCTGTCATGCAGGGTCGACAAGAAGACCCATCTGGCGATGTCGTTGGCGCAAGCGGTGAACTGCTCGTAGCTGCGGGCCGCCTGCTGGTCCAGGGTCTCCGCGGCGTGCGGGAGCAGGCCGTGCAGGCCCAACGAGTCGCGCTCCTCGAGGGTGAACGCGGTGCCACGGTTGATCCGCGGGTTGTCCAGCACGTCGGCGCCTCGCGAGCGGATCGAGAGGGCGCTGCCTCCTTGGGGGTCGACGATGAGTTCGAAGCCCTTGGTCCTCACGGCATGCCTCTCTCCAGACGACGCCACGAGGCTACCGACTACGCAGTCGACGGTCCCGGCTGACCGTTCAGAACGTCGGACCCGGTCGAGCCGTCAGAGAGCCTGCCGGACGTCCCGGATGTTGGATTCGGCTTGGTTCCACAGCTCTGCGAACTCTCCGCTGAACATCAGCTTGCCGGCCGCCAACGAGAAGCCCTTGATCTCCTCGATGGTGGTGTGCGGGGGAACGGCCAGGGCACGGGGGTCCGTGACGAAGTCGACGAGGGCAGGCCCTGGGTGGTCGAAAGCTCGTTGGATCGCGGGGCGGATGTCCTCGGTCTTCTCGACTCGCTCGCCGTGGATGCCCACGGCCTGGGCCATGGCGCCGAAGTCCGGGTTCTTCACGTCGGTACCCCACGGCTGGTAGCCGACCACCATCATCTCCGCTCGGACCATCCCGAGCGTCGAGTTGTTGAAGATCATCAGCTTGACGGGGATGTCGAGGCCAGCCGCCGTGAGCAGCTCTCCCATGAGCATGGTGAAACCACCATCCCCGCACAGAGCGATCACCTGGCGGTCGGGGGAGCCGACCTTGGCTCCGATGGCCTGCGGCATGGCATTGGCCATCGACCCGTGGCTGAAGGAGGCGAGAATTCGCCGGCCCGCCTTCATCTTGAGGTAGCGGGCCCCCCACACGTTGCACATCCCGGTGTCCACGGTGAACACCGCGTCGTCTTCGGCGAGGTCACTGAGGGCGCTGGCGACCATCTCAGGTCGCAGTCCGTGGCCGCTTCCCTCGTGGGTCGCGTAGGTCTGGATCCCCTCGACCATCTTGTGGTGGTGCTTCACGATCGAGTCGAGGAAGTGCGACTCCCTACGCTCCTTCAACCGTGGAAGAAGCGCGCGAAGGGTCTCGCCGACGTCCCCGACCAGCCCGAGGTCGACGGCTGCCCGCCGCCCGAGGTGCAGCGCCTTGTCGTCGACCTGGATGATCGTCTTCCCGGCAGGGAGGAAGGCGTGATAGGGGAAGTCGGTGCCGAGCATGACGAGCAGGTCACAATCCGCAAGCGCCTGGGTCGCGCCACCCCAACCCAGCAGTCCGGTCATCCCGACGGCTGACGGGTTGTCGGCCTCCAGCACGTCCTTGCCGCGATAGGCGAACGACACGGGCGCCTTCAGCGCATCGCTGAACGCCAGAACTTCGGAGCGAGCCTTCCGGGTGCCTTCACCACCGTGGATCACGATCTTCTTGGCGTCGTTCAGCAGCTCGGCGGCCCGATCGAGGGCATCGTCGGTGGGCCGGCTCACCGGCCGGTCGGTCAGGATCGGGTGGGCCAGCATCGGACGCTCGACGGTCATCGCGGCGATGTCGCCCGGCAGGATGATCATGCCGACGCCGCGCTCGAGGATGGCGGCTTGCAACGCGAGCTCGGAGATCCGCGGCATGGCCTCCGGGGTCGAGACCAGGGCTACGTAGTTGCAGCAACCCGAGAAGATCGCCTCGGGGTTCGTCTCCTGGAAGTAGCCGCTGCCGATCTCGGTGCTGGGGATGTGCGTCGCGATCGCGAACACCGGGGCGGCGTTGCGCTGGCAGTCGTAGAGTCCGTTGAGCAGGTGCAGGCTGCCCGGGCCTGACGAGCCGAGCACCGCGGTGGGTCGACCGGAGATCTGGGCATCGGCCCCGGCGGCGAAGGCCCCGGCCTCCTCGTTGCGCACGTGCACGAATTCGATGTCGCTGCTGTGGCGACGCAGCGCGTCGACGATCGGGTTTGCCGAGTCACCGACGATGCCGTACACCTTGCGGATCCCGGCCTCCACCATCTGATCGATCAGGATCTCGGCGACCGTGCGCGCCATGATGTGCTCCCTCGGTGGGTCGTTGTGCGATGAGTCGAGTGGGTTCTCGGGACTCGGTCAGTTGCCGAGGTCGATGGGAAGGTATTCCGGGTTCCACATGGCCTCGTGGACCGCCTCGATCGGATCGGCCACGGTCACCCGGGCGATGCCCTGCTCTGCCGCCGTGTTGACGACGTCCACGGCCACTGTGGCCGACACCTCTCGCAGTCGGGAGATGTCTGGCAGCAAGCCCTTGGCAGGGTCTGTTGGGTCGGCGAGCTTGGCCAAGGCGCGTGCCGCTGCGATGAACAACGAGGGGGGCATGGTCGCGGCGCGGCAGACGATCACGCCGAGCCCGAGGCCGGGGAACATCAACGCGTTGTTCGCCTGCCCTATGCGGTAGGTCGTGCCGTCCAGCTCGACGGGACCGAACGGGCTGCCCGTGGCAACCAGTGCCGCGCCTTCGGTCCAGGCCAGCAAGTTGGCCGGGGTCTGCTCGGCCAAGACTGTCGGATTCGACATCGGCAGGATGATCGGCCGGTCGCAGTGTGCGTGCATCGAGCGAACGACGCTCTCGTTGAACGCTCCCGTCACACCAGAGGTGCCGACCAGCATCGTCGGCTGCAGGCCAGCGACAACTTCGGCCAGGCCCAGAGTTCCATCGGCGGCCCGCCAGCCGTCGATCTCCGCAAGGTCTTTGGCGTACGGCTGCTGGTAGTCATAGAGGTCCGTCATGTCGCCCGTCAGCAGTCCAGGACGATCCAGGAGATAGATGCGCGCGGCCGCCTGTTCGGCGGTCAGCCCCTCCTCGGTCATGGCCAGGGCGATCAGGTCCGCGATCCCAACCCCAGCGGCGCCGGCACCGAAGACGACGATCTTCTGCTCGGTCAGCCGGCCGCCCGACACTCGCACTCCCGACAGGGCGCAGGCGAGACCGACTGCGGCCGTACCTTGAATGTCGTCGTCGAAGGTGCAGAGCGTGTCGCCGTACCGCTCCAGGATGGACCGGGCGGGCGGCCCGGAGAAGTCCTCCCAATGCAGAATCGCTTGCGGGAATCGCTTGCTCGCACTGGCGACGTACGCGTCGATGAACGAGTCGTATGCCTCGCCCCGCACCCGCGATCGCCGCAGCCCGAGGTAGCGGGGGTCGTTGAGCAGCTGCTCCCTGTTCGTCCCCACGTCCAACCCGACAGCCAGAACGCGGCCGGGATCGATCCCGGCGGCCACTGTGTAGACCGCGAGCTTGCCGATGGAGATGTCGATGCCGCCGACCCCCCAGTCGCCGATTCCGAGGATGGCCTCGGCATCGGAGGCGACGACGAGATCGATGTCGTCCGGGCCGAGCCCCGTCTCCTCGAGCGCGCGGTCGATCCCGTCGATGTCGTCGATGTTCAGAAAGACGCCACGCGGGCGACGGAACAGGTGGGAGAACTCCTCGATCGCCGTGCCCACCGTCGGGGTGTAGACGATGGGCAGCATCTCTTCGACATGGAGGCCGACCAGCTTGTAGAAGAGGACCTCGTTGGTGTCGTGGAGGTTGGTGAGGAACACCCACTTGTCGACAGGTGTCTCAGCCGCCGTGAACTGTTCGTAGCTGCGATTGATCTGTTCATCGATGGTCTCGACGGCTGACGGCAAGAGTCCTCGAATCCCCAAGGCATCCCGTTCAGCGAGTGTGAAAGCCGTGCCGCGGTTGATGGCCGGCTCGTCGAGCACCGCCATACCACGGGCTGCGATCCTGAGGTGCGACAGACCGCTGGACCGGTTCACGGTAAAGGGGCGCGAGGGCATCGAGAGGACTCCGATTCCGGGGAATTTTTGGCAACCCTAGCGTTCTGTCTTCGCTGTTGACTACAGCGCTGAGCGGGTGCTTTGATCCTCGCGCTCCTAGTTCTAGCGTCGCATCCTCATAGTCAATCGGTGGTGTCGAAAGGAATCGACATGGTCAAGCGACACCGCATGCGTTCCGTCCCGATTTCCTTGACCGTCACCACACTGCTCCTCGGCGGATGCTCTTCCTCCGGAGACACGCTCGACGACGCGGCGCTGGCTCAGCAGCTGGTTACCGCAACCCAGGCTGCCGGCGTTGCCCCGGGTCTCACTGTGGACGTCGCTGAATCGCTCTACGACTCCTCGGCTCCGCAGATCTGCGACGCCTTGACTGGGGGGGTCGGCTCTGCGGAGCAACTGTTACTTACGGGCAACCCTGCCCTCGGACGTACCAAGGTGATCACGAGCAATGCGGTGACCTACGGCGGGCTCGTCGTTCAGGTCTACTGCCCGGACGAGGCGGCTCCGTATGCCGATCTCGTTGCCGACCTCGATCCGCTCGACAGCACCAACTGACTCCCGTTGCCAATAGCGGGTGCTTCCACTCACGAATCAGGCATCGACATGGTAGCGATGAACGAGCCACCGGATCAGCGGCAGGCGCCCAAGAGTCTGGCCGCCATAGCGATGATCGCGTGGCCGGCGCTGGCCATGATGATGGTGGCAAGTGTCGGGAGCATCGCTCAGCTTTCCGACTCGGCCACGTTCGGTCTCGGGGCGGTGACCGTTTACCTGATTCCGGCGCTGCTCTTCCTGCTTCCGGTAGGACTCGTCTCGGCCGAGCTGGCGACTAGCCACGAGGGAGGCATCTTCGTCTGGGTTCGCGAGGCCTTCGGGGACAGATCGGGCTTCCAAGCAACCTGGTTCGTGTTCATGAACAGCGTGACGCTATACCCGTCGCTGCTGTCCTTCGGGGCGGCTGCGCTTGCCACGGCCTTCGGCCGCCCGGATCTCGCCGGCAACGGCATCTACATGGGCTTGGTAGTGCTTGTCGGCTTCTGGCTCGCCACCTGGGTGGTGTCTCGAGGGATGAAGACCACTGCTGGCTTGAGCAACCTAGGGGTGGGTCTCGGCACCATGGTGCCGGCGCTCGCGCTGATCTTCTTCATGTGTGCCTGGCTGATCGACGACAAACCATCGGCCGCTCCACTGGGCTGGAGCAACGTTGTCCCGCCATTCACCGGGCTGGCCAGCATCGCCCTCGTCGTCGGCACTTTCGTTGCCTTCGCCGGCCTGGAGGTCAATGCGGTGCACATCAAGCACTTGAAAGGTCCACCACGGTCCTACTTCAAGGCGGTCATGCTCGCCGCGCTGACCGTTTTCGTCATGTACATGCTTGGCTCGATCGCGATTTCCGTCGCCGTTCCTGATTCGAGCCTGGAGCTCACCTCAGGCGCCTCCCAGGCCTTCGCTGTCTATGCCGACGGATTTGGTATCCCAGGCCTGTCGAACGTGCTCTCGGGGCTCCTGGTCCTGGGAGCCGTCGCAGCGTCTATTGCGTGGATTGCCGGCCCCAGCCGCAGCATGTGGCTCGTCGGTCGGGCCGGCTACCTGCCAAAGTTCTTCCAGAAGACGAACAAGAATGACGTTCAGACGCCGATCTTGCTCATCCAGGGCATTGTCGTCACGATTCTCGCCCTGGTTTTCGTCGTCGCTCCGAATACCTCCGCGGCGTTCGCACTGCTCCAGGACGTGTCCATCATTCTGTACATGTGCATGTACGTCCTGATGTTCTCAGCGGCCATCCGCCTGCGCAGTTCCCAGCCCGACCTCGAGCGACCCATCCGGATCCCTGGGCTGAAGATCATCGCGGGCGTGGGCATCCTCTCTGCGACTTCGGCCATCGTTCTGGGCCTGACGCCGGCCGCGGGCTACACGACCACCTCCTGGCAGGTTCACGCCGCTATTGTGATTGTGGGAGTGGTCCTACTAGCTCTCCCCGCGCAGATCATTCACCACTTCCGACGCCCGCGCTGGGCCGCCATCGACGAGGCTGAGGTCATCGCTGAAACCGACGCCTAGCAATTCCCTCTACCGACCTGGCTCTGTGAAAGGACCTCGAAGCCGTGATCGACCTCCAGAACTACACCCCGCTTGGCGACAAGAAGAACTCCGACTACTACGAGGAGTTCCTTCCTCGTGTGTACGACCGCCGACGTGCGTCCGGGCTCGACGACCTGGTCAAGCAGATGGTCGGCGTGGTGGTTCAGGTTGAACACGGTGATGGCATCGACTACCTAGCCGAGCTCGCCTGCATGGGCCCCTATCGCCTGCAGACCATGCGGCTGACTGACACTCACAAGATCTATTTCCTCCAGTCACAGCCGGAGTTCCCACGGCTGATCGTCCTCGAGCCGTTGAGCGCCGCGTATGAGGACAACATCACTCGTTTCAACATGCTCTATCCGCTCGCGCGCAACAAGCCAAACGCTCGCTACATCGGTGAGATCTACAGCACCAGCTCGACCAAGAACGTTCGGGACATCCTGGAGCCTCAGAACATCCGGTTCGCGTACCCGGGTGACACGGTCAACTCGTTCTATGCCATGAGCCACCTGACGTTCACGTTCATGTCGGATTTCACCTACAACCGGGTCGGGTACGTCGACGTCGACATCGACGACATTGACGCTTTGGGGCTCGGCGAAGAGGTCAGTCTCACCGCGGACGAGCGCGGCAAGCTCGAGCGGGCCGAGAAGCTGGCGGCGGAGCACGGCATCAGCGGGCTGGTGCTCGGTCTGGACCACATGGCTACCCGGATCCTCGCCCACGAGCGTGAGGACGCGTTGCTCGAATACCTAACCATGGTTCCGTACTACTTCTGGGGCGCCTACAACATCACGGAGATGAACTCCTCCACCAATGTGACTCGGCACCCCAACATCGACGATGACAAGAAGTCGCCCGCGCGGGTATTCACCGCGAACAACACCCCATCGATCGTCAACTCCTTCGACAACCTCCCGATGCCGACCGAAGACTTCGTCCGCAATTTCGGTCGCCGCATGCACCACATGGCGATGGCCGTGATGGACGGGCATGTGGTCGACGAGAAGAATGTCGACTACGTCGTTCGACAGCTGGCCGAGATGGGGACTCCCTTCTTGGCTCACGTGGTTGGCGAGTGCAAGGATGATCCCAACCTGAAGCAGATCTTCTCCAAGAGCTCGCCCTACTCACTGTTGATCACCGAGTACGTCGAACGGTGCCACGGCTATGAAGGCTTCTTCACCCGCGACAACGTCGCTGCGCTGACGGCTGCTGCGGGAGCCGATGAGCGCTACGAGCACGGTCACGTCTTCGACTGACACTCAACGGTGGAGGTGAGACGGGGGACGGACCACGGCCGGATCGCAGACATCCTCGACGAGGTGCTCGAGTCGTGCGAGTGAGCCTCGGGCAGTCAGCTCGCCGCGGCAGCGGCCCAAGGACGGAACGAGTCGGCCGCCGACTGGTCCCAGAAGCCCTGGAACCGCGGAGCTGCCGACCCCTCGAGCAAGGCGCCAGGGGCGACGAAATCGTAGATCTCGTCCAGAGCCATGGCGCGCGACTGGTCGACGCGACGGACCACCTGGTGTGGCCGGAGCTCGCTGGTGTGGTCGAGTCCCATGGCCGCGATCATTTCTGCCAAGGCGTGGACGGTGTTTTGGTGGAAGTGGTGCACGCGTTCGGACTTGTCGGGCACGTTGAGAGCTCGCTGGAGCTTTGCGTCCTGCGTGGTCACACCGACGGGGCACCTGTTCGTGTGGCACCGTTGCGACTGGATGCAGCCAACCGCGAACATGAAGGCGCGCGCCGAGTTGCACCAGTCTGCCCCCATCGCCATCGACTGCGCGATCGCGGACGCGGTCACCATCTTGCCGCTCGCTCCTACTTTGAGCCGGTCGCGGATTCCGGCGCCCACCAGCGTGTTCTGAACGACAAGAAGACCCTCAGCCAAAGGTGCCCCCAAGGAGTCGGAAAACTCCAGTGGCGCCGCACCGGTGCCGCCCTCGCCCCCGTCGACGACGATGAAGTCGGCGTAGATTCCGCTCTGGATCATCGCCTTGACGATCCCCATGAACTCGCGAGGGTCGCCGATGCAGATCTTGAAGCCGACCGGCTTTCCGCCGGACAACTCGCGCAACTGAGCGATGAAGGCCGTCATCTCGAGCGGGGTGGAGAATGCCTTGTGATAGGTCGGAGAGAAGACATCCTGGCCCTGCGGCACCAGCCTGGCCTCGGCGATCTCGGCGGTGACCTTGGCGGCCGGGAGGATGCCTCCGTGACCCGGTTTGGCGCCTTGTGAAACCTTGATCTCGATCATCTTGACCTGGGGGAGAGTGGCGTTGGTCTTGAAGGCGTCAGGGCTGAAGTTGCCGTCGGAGTCGCGGCAGCCGAAGTAGCCAGTGCCGATCTGCCAGAAGATGTCCCCTTCGTTCTCCTTGTGGTAGCGGGAAAGTCCGCCTTCTCCAGTGTTGTGCGCGAAGCCGCCCTTCTTCGCCCCCAAGTTCATCGCTCGGACCGCCGCCTGACCTAGGGCGCCGAAGCTCATGGCCGAGATGTTGAGCACCGAAGCCGAGTAGGGCTGCGTGCACTCCGGGCCACCGATGGTGACGCGCAGGTTCTGCTCCGGATCGGCCACCATGGGGCGAGGCGCGATCGAGTGGCTCAGCCACGTGTACCCGGACTCATAGACGTTGTGCTCGGTGCCAAAAGGCTTCTTGTCGCCGACGTTCTTCGCCCGTTCGTAGATCACCGATCGCGTGTCGCGGTCGAAAGGCCGACCGTCAGTGTCGTTCTCCACCAGGTATTGGTGGAGTTCCGGGCCCATCCCCTCAAGCAGAAAACGCAATCGTCCCGCGATCGGGTAGTTGCGCAGGATGCTGTGGCGGAGCTGGAAGAAGTCGTAGATCCCCAGCAGCACCAACGGCACGAAGATGATCTCGAGCCACCACCACCAAGGGCTGACGGTGACCGCCAGGATCGCCACGAGGACCGCGAGGACGATGACCGTCCACAGCACCTTGGTGCGGATCTTCTCGATCATTGCAACTCCTTGAGTCCTGAATGACACCGACTGCAGGCGTGGCTGCTGTCGTCCGGTGTCTGCGGCGTTGACATCCTAGCCAGCAGGATCAGCCCGCCACATGCAGATTCTGCACCCGGGATCACCCGGCCGAACCGCCGGAATGACCGTCTTTCCCTGGCCCGACGAGCGGCGGGGGAGCCAAGGCGGTGACCGTCGCCTTCCAGCTGAGGGTTCGTTCGTCTCGAGCTCGACCCACAAACGTGAGGAGCCATTGGAATGCGGCGAAGAAGCGGTTCTTGAACCCCGTCAGGAACGTCAGGTGCACGAAGGCCCACATGAGCCAGCCAAGAAACCCCGCCACCCGGAATCCCTTGAAGTCCACGATTGCACGGAACCGCGCCACGCTCGCCATGCTTCCTAGATCCCGGTATTTGAACGCCCTGCTGTCCGTGTGCCCCCGAGTTCGTCGCTTGATCGTCTCGGCGGCGTGGATCCCGGTCTGCATGGCAACCTCGGCGACGCCAGGCAGCTCGTCGAGCGACATGACGTCACCCACGACGAAGATCTCGGGATGACCCTCCAGGGTGCAGTCAGGCTTGACGTTGATTCGTCCGGACCGGTCGAGCGAGGCTCCCGCAGCTTCGGCGAGGACGCGCGCGATCGGTGGTCCAGCGACTCCGGCCGCCCACACCTTGGTCCGACACGGGTATCGAGTCGGGCCGCCCTCGTCCTCGACCACGATCTCCCCACCGGTGATGTCGGTGACTCGGGTGTTGATCCGGACGTCGACCCCGATCTTCTCGAGCTCACGGGTGGCCTTCCCCGACAGCTGGTCCCCGAAGGTGGCGAGAATCTCCTCCCCGCCCTCGAACAACAGCACCCTCGCGTGGGTCAGATCGGCTCGTCTGAAGTTCAGTTGCAGCGAGCGGTGCGCGAGCTCTGCGATCTGGCCGGCGACCTCGACCCCGGTGGCGCCACCGCCGACCACCGCGAAGGTCAACCACGACTCACGTTCCGCCTCGTCCGAAGCCAGCTCCGCCATCTCGAACGCGCCGAAGATCTTGGTGCGGAGTGCGACGGCGTCCTCGAGCGTCTTCATGCCAGGCGCCCACGGTTCGAACTCGTCATGCCCGAAGTAGGAACCGGTGACGCCTACACCGAAAATCAGGTAGTCGTACGGCAGGGACGCGGTTGATCCGGGGCGCTGCACCTCCACGGTCTTGGCCCCTAGGTCAAACCCCGTCACTTCACCAAGCTGGACTGTGACGTTGCTGTGTCGCTTCAGCACCTCTCGAAGGGGGGAGCGACCTCGCCGGTCGACAAGATCCCGGTCGCAACCTGGTAGAGGAGTGGTTGGAAGAGATGATGGTTTTGACGGTCAACCAGCGTGACGTCCACATCGACGCGGCGGAGGAATTTAGCAGCGAACAGCCCGCCGAAACCACCACCGACGATGACGACTCTGGGGCGGTCGCGCTTGGTTGCTGACGTCACCCGATTCCCCTAGCGGTTTCACTGGCGGTGCCACCTGGCTCGCGTGGCAGACGATAGTGGGTCAGAACGGGCCGAGGCAGGGCTTGCCGGCCGAAATGAAGGACCCGGACGTAGATTCGGCGCAAGACCGACAACTTCTGCACGGACGAGAAAGAAGCACTAGCCTGCCCCTGGATCATCGAGGGCGAGAGAAACGGGCATGGTGTGGACATCAGCCAGTTGGACCTGTCGCGACTGCAGTTCGCGACCACGACGATCTACCACTTCATCTTCGTGCCGGTAACGATCGGCCTGGCCTTCCTCGTCGCGATTCTCCATACGCAGTGGTATCGGTCTGGGGACCTCACCCATCGGCGGCTGACGCGATTCTTCGGCACGCTGCTAGTGGTCAACATCGCCATCGGCGTCGTAACCGGACTCGTGCAGGAGTTCGAGTTCGGCATGAACTGGTCGCAATACTCCCGATTCGTCGGCGACGTCTTCGGGGCCCCGCTCGCTATGGAAGGTCTGGCAGCGTTCTTCCTCGAGTCGACGTTCCTGGGTCTGTGGTTGTTCGGCTGGTCGGTGCTGCCGCGCAAGATCCACCTCGCCACCTCGTGGCTGGTCTTTGCCGGAGCCGTCCTGTCCGCCGCGTTCATCATGGCCGCGAACTCCTGGATGCAGCACCCCGTGGGCTACCAGATCAATCAGTCAACGGGCCGTGCCGAGCTGACGTCGATCTCAGCGGTGTTCACCAACCCGGTCTTCGTCTGGGGCTACGCGCACGTGGTGCTGGCCTCGCTCGTCACCGGCTCGATGGTGATGCTCGCGGTGTCCGCTTGGCAGCTGCGCAAGGGCCGGACAAGCGACAAGGCGGCGTTCGCAGGGACGGCGAAGCTCGCCCTCGCAGTCCTGCTGCCGGTGTCCATCGGACAGGTGATCGTCGGCAGTCACCTCGGCGTTATCGAGACGACCTACCAACCGATGAAGGTTGCCGCCATGGAGGCGCAGTGGGAGAGCTGCGGTCCCTGCTCCTTCTCGGTGTTCCAGGTCGGTGGCGGTAAGAACGATCAGGACCCCACCAAGATCATCCAGATCCCGCACCTGCTGTCGATCCTCGCCACCAGCTCGTGGGATGGCCCCGTCACGGGGCTAAACGAGCTGCAGGCCCAGTACGAGCAGGAGTACGGGCCGGGCGACTACATCCCCAACGTTTTCATCCAGTACTGGTCGATGCGGGTCATGGCCTACCCGGCCGCGCTTGTTCCCCTGCTCGGCCTGTGGGGCGTCTGGTTGTGGCGCAAGCGACGCCTGATGGACTCGAGGCTGTTCTTGTGGGTCTCGACGTGGGCCGTGTTCACCCCGTTCATCATGAACACCGCCGGCTGGCTGCTGACTGAGAACGGCAGACAGCCGTGGATCGTCCAAGGGCTCATGCAGACCGCAGACGGCAACTCGCCTTCGGTCAGTGTCACCGAGGTCGCGATCAGCCTGGGGGTCTTTGTTCTTCTCTACATCGCGCTGGGGATCGTCTGGGCGTATCTGATGCTTCGCTACTCCCGCCGTGAGCTCCCCGACGAGACCATCGAACCCCACGACCCGGGCGGCGACGTACGCGCGCCGGCCCTGACCTACTGAGGAGCGGGCATGAGTCTCGACGTCCTTTGGTTCGTCATCGTTACGGTCTTCTGGGTCGGCTTCTTCGTCCTCGAAGGGTTCGACTTCGGGGTCGGAGCACTGCATCGATTCGTGGCGCGCAACGACACCGAGCGCCGGGTTGCCATCAACACCGTCGGACCGCTGTGGGATGGCAACGAAGTGTGGCTCATCGTGGCCGGAGCCGCGACGTTTGCCGCATTCCCGAGCTGGTACGCGACGTGGTTCTCTGCGGGCTACCTGGCGCTGCTGCTCGTGCTTGTCGCTCTCATCATCCGCGGAGTTTCCTTCGAGTGGCGCGGCAAGGTGGATACCCACCGGTGGCGAGGCACCTGGAGCACCACCCTCACCGTCGGCTCTGTACTGGTACCGCTCTTGCTTGGCGTCGCCCTTGGCGATCTGCTTGCCGGGCTGCCCATCGATTCCGCGGAGGAGTTCACCGGTTCGTTCTGGGATCTCCTCACGCCGTACGGCCTTTGGACCGGGCTGACCGTCCTGCTGCTGTGCCTGCTCCACGGATCCACGTTCCTGTCGCTCAAAGCCGGCGACCCGGTCCGAGCGCGCGCGAAGACCATCGCGAACCAGCTTGCTTGGCTTGCCGCGCTGGTGGTCGTGGTGTTCTCCGCCTGGACCTTCGGCCTTGCCGACGGCGGCTTCTGGCGACTCCTGGCTGTCGCTGTCCCGGTTGTTGCTGTGGTCGTGGCTGCGTTGCTCGTTCGGGCCGGCCATGAAGGCGGGTCGTTCGCCGCGACGGCCGTGGCCATCGGTGGCGTGCCAGCGGCGCTGTTCGCCAACCTCTATCCGAACGTGATGGTGTCGAGCACCGACGCGGCCAACAATCTGACGGTGGCTGCTTCAGCGTCGGCGCACTATGCCTTGACGGTCATGACGGTGGTGGCCCTGATCCTGTTCCCGGTCGTCTTGATCTACCAAGGGTGGTCCTACCACGTGTTCAGGGCCCGGATCCATGTCCCGGACGAGTCCACAGGGGAGCCAACGCGGTCCGACGTCGCCGCGCCCTGAAGGCTCACCGAATCACCCGCGGTTCCGCCGCTTGATCTCGACAAGCGCGGCTGGGGGTCGGGGTCATTCACAGGAAACTCACAGCGAACGCACTGCCGCAGTACAGCGGGACAAGCGACGATGGAGCCATGCCTCTCCCTCGCCCTGCGACCTCGTTCGGCTCGGGGAGGACTCCGTTGTCCCGCGCCGATGGCTCGGCGATCCGAGTGCTGGTCGTCGACGACGAACCCTCGCTTCGTGATCTGCTTTCGCTGGCGTTGCGGTATGAGGGGTGGGAGATCCAGACGGCTGCCGACGGAGTCAGTGCGGTCCGGATTGCTCGCGAGTTCCGTCCGGACGCCGTCGTGCTCGACGTGATGCTTCCCGACATCGACGGGCTGGAAGTCATGCGACGGCTGAGGGACAACGACAGCGCCGTGCCCGTGGTGTTCCTGACGGCCAAG
The DNA here is from genome assembly GCA_963805505.1 of uncultured Actinomycetota bacterium. GTDB lineage: Bacteria > Actinomycetota > Actinomycetes > DATJPE01 > DATJPE01 > JANPBY01. Next base: position 24,792 of record CAWDUP010000001.1, read on the forward strand.
GATGCCGTCGAGGACCGGGTCGCCGGACTGACGGCAGGCGGCGACGACTACGTGACCAAGCCGTTCAGCCTGGAAGAGCTCGTGGCCCGGTTGCGCGGCCTCATCCGCCGCAGCGGCGCTGCGGTGGCCACCTCCGGTGCCGAAATCGTGGTCGGCGACCTGGTCCTGGACGAGGACTCACACGAGGTGCGTCGAAGTGGGACCGAGATCGTTCTCACCGCCACGGAGTTCGAGCTGTTGCGGTTCCTGATGCGCAACCCGAAGCGCGTGCTCAGCAAGGCCCAGATCCTCGACCGGGTGTGGAACTACGACTTCGGGGGTCAGGCAAACATCGTCGAGCTCTACATCTCCTATCTGCGCAAGAAGGTGGACGCCGGGCGACCTCCGATGATTCACACCATGCGGGGCGCCGGCTACGTCCTGCGTCCGGCTGATCCGAACCAATGACTACCGGGCCGACCGGCTGGAGCCTGCGCACCAAGCTCGTGACAGCGATGGCTGCGCTGCTCGTGGCCGTGAGCCTGGTGATCGGGATCGTGAGCCTCGTGGCGCTGACCCGAGTGCTCAACGACCGCCTCGATGACCAGCTCATCGCCGCGGCCAACCGCTCGACCGGTGCTTTCGGTCGCCCCGGAGCCGATCCTGACGACGGTCGCCCCGGTCCGTCCTTCCTGCTGGCACCCGGACAGGGCGAAGGAACTCTCGGCGCGTTGCTGGCTGGACAGCGCGTGGTCGCAGCAGCAGTCCTCGATGACACCGGCCGACCGAATCAGCTCCCGCCGGATGCCTCAGAACAGCTTGTGCAGCTGCCCACGGGAGTGCCGCAAACCTTGGACCTGGGCAGTCTTGGCGACTACCGAGTTCTGGCTACGCCGCGATCGTCTGGTGCGGTGCTGGTGACCGGGCTCCCACTCTCAGATGTGCATGCGACGATCCGACAGCTGACCGCGGTGATCGCGCTGGTCACTGTCGTTGGCCTCGTCGCGGCCGTCGCCTTCGGCACCTGGATCGTCCGTACCGCCCTGCGCCCGCTCGATCGCGTGGCGGGTACCGCGATCCGCGTGGCTGGGCTCCCACTCGACCGTGGGGAGGTGGCGCTGGCCGAACGAGTCTCAGCCGCAGATGCTGATCCCGCCACAGAGGTCGGTCAGGTCGGCTCGGCGCTCAATCATCTCCTCGAGAACGTGGATACTGCCTTGACGGCGCGCCACGAGAGCGAGACCCGCGTCCGCCGCTTCGTGGCCGACGCCAGCCATGAGCTGCGTACCCCGTTGGCCTCGATCCGTGGGTACGCCGAGCTGACCCGGAGTTCGGTCGAGCCGGTCCCTGAAGAGGTCTCCCACGCGCTGGACCGCGTGGAGTCGGAGGCTGTTCGCATGACAGCGCTCGTCGACGACATGCTCCTGCTGGCCCGGTTGGACTCGGGCCGCCCGGTGGATCACGCGCCGGTGGACTTGTCGCGGATCGTCGTGGATGCCACGAGCGACGCTCGCGCGGCTGGTCCTGGCCACGAGTGGGACCTCGACCTTCCACCCGATCCAGTGACTGTCCAGGGTGACGCAACCCGCCTTCACCAAGTGGTGGTCAACCTCTTGTCCAATGCTCGGTCGCACACTCCCGACGGCACCACGGTCACGGTGAGTCTGAGACGTACGCCCGGGGGGGTCGAGCTTCTCGTCAGTGACGATGGTCCCGGCATTCCCACGGAACAGCTCCCAACCGTCTTCGAGCGCTTCACCCGTGGCGACACGTCCAGGACGCGGGCGTCGGGCAGCACCGGCCTTGGCCTGGCGATCGTGGCCGCAGTTGTCGAGGCCCATGGTGGAAACGTGCACGTCGCCAGTCGACCCGGTTGCACGGACTTTAGGGTGGTGCTTCCTGCTGCTGGCCCCTGAACCAGCGGCGCATGCGGGCGCTGCTCCTGACCCAGGTTTGAGCGGTCTCGCGCAGTCCTGACCAACCGCTAGGAGCTTGCCGTGCCCGAACCGCTCGATGCTCCACTGGCCCGCGCATGGGAGGACCACCTCACAGCAGGAGCGCGGCCGTTCGTGATTCCCGGGCACAAGGGCTCGACCGAGCTGGTGGGGCCAGTCGTCGGCGGGGACGTACCTCTGTATGGCGGCGTCGCCTCCATGCGCGACGCTCCGACCGAGCTGAGGGCTGCCGAGGAGCGGGCAGCCGCGCTCTGGGGCGCCGACTGGTGTCGGTTCTCGGTGCAGGGTTCGACTCATGGCAACCAGGCCATGGCGCTCGCTGTTGGACGACCCGGGGACGTCGTCATCTCTACCCGGGCGGTGCACCGGTCGTCGTTGCTGGGCTTCGTGCTCGCCGGATTGACACCGGTGTGGGTCCAGCCCGACATCGATCCGGTGTCTGGGCTGCCCGCCGCTCTGCCCGTCGAGCGAGTGCGCGCGGCCCTCGCCGAGCACCCGAACGCGCGTGCCGTCTTCGCCGTCGAACCTGGGTACGGCGGTGCTCGTTCAGACGTTGAGGGCCTGGCCCGTACGGCGCACGCGGCAGGTGTACCGCTCATCGTGGATCAGGCCTGGGGTGCCCACCTCGGCTTCCACCCGCTCCTTCCACCGCACGCCTTGGACTGCGGTGCGGACGCCTTCGTGACCAGCGCCCACAAGACACTTCCGGCCTACACCCAGGCCGCCTTCGTGTGCGCTCGCCTCGAACGCTTCGACAGCGACCGACTGGAGCGGGCGTTCGCCGCCACTTTGACCACGAGCCCGTCGGGCACGATCGTCGCCAGCATCGACGCCGCCCGGGCGCTGCTGGCACGAGACGGCGAACGGTTGCTCGAGCAGACCATCGTGCTGGTCGCTGCCGCGCGCCAACGTCTGCGTGGCGTTGACGGCTTGCTGGTCGGTGACGGACCCGCAGCTCGACTGGATCCCAACCGGATCGTGATCGGCCTCGCAGGCACTGGGGCAGACGGCTTTCGGCTCGAGGATGACCTGGCGCAGCTGGGGTTCGCCCTCGAACTCGCGGATCGGGATTCGATCGTGGCCACGGTGACCATGGCCGACACGGCGGCGACCGTCGAGCCGTTCGTCGATGCACTGATCGCGGCGATCGACCGTCACCGCGGGCCGGCTCGACAGGTGCAGACCGCCTCCTGGCTCGGAGAGGGAACGGCCCCAGAGGTTGCGCTCAGCCCCCGCGATGCCTTCTTCGCCAGTCACGAGACCGTCGATGCGGCGGCCGCGGCCGGCCGGATCGCCGCCGAGGTCGTGGCGCCGTACCCCCCGGGGATACCCGCGATCGTGCCGGGGGAGGTGCTCACCGCAGAAGTGCTCGACGCGCTGCGGGCGGCCGCGGCGGCGGGGACTCGGATCGCCTATGCCACGGATCCGACCATGGCAACGGTGCAGGTGGTGACTCGGGAGTCGTGAGCAGCTCAGCTGCACAGAAGGCCTAGGGTCCGAGGATGGACTTCGGTTATGACGAGCGCACCGAGGCGTTGCGTGCCGCGGTTCGCTCCTTCGTCGACCAGCGGGTGATCCCGAACGAACCGGCAGCCGGTCGAGCCCCGGACACCGGTGACCCCACGTGGGAGCGCGCAGAGGTGATGGCCGAGCTGCGGACGGAAGCTCGCTCCCTCGGCCTCTGGAATCTGTTCCTTCCCGACCCCGAGCTGGGTGCAGGACTGACCAACCTGCAGTACGCCCCGCTGGCGGAGATCTTGGGTCGGAGTCCGGCGCTCGCCCCGGAAGCCACCAACTGCGCGGCGCCAGACACCGGAAACATGGAGCTGCTCCACCTCGCCGGCACCGACGAACAGAAGAAGCGCTGGCTCGAACCTCTGCTCGACGCGCGAATCCGGTCGGCGTTCTGCATGACGGAGCCGGACGTTGCGTCCTCTGACGCGAGCAACATCGCGACCACCATCCGGGCGGATGGTGACTCTTACGTCATCGACGGCCACAAGTGGTGGTCGACGGGGATCATGAGCCCGTCGTGTGAACTCTTGGTCGTCCTAGGCGTCTCTGATCCAACTGCCGACCCCCGACGTCGGCACAGCATGGTGTTGGTGCCCAGGAACGCGCCCGGCGTCCGCGTCGTGCGGGCTCTGAGCGTCATGGGCTACACCGACTCTTCGCATGGAGGACATGGCGAGGTCGTCTTGGACGGCGTCCGGGTCCCGCGATCGGCTCTGCTCGGCGTCGAGGGCGGCGGTGCGGCGCTGGCCCAGGCCCGGCTTGGCCCCGGGCGCATCCACCACTGCATGCGTCTGATCGGTATGGCCGAGCGCGCCTTTGATCTGATGTGTCAACGAGCGGCCGACCGGACGGCCTTCGGGCGGCGTCTCGCCGACCACGGAGCCGTCATGGACTGGATCGCCGAGTCGCGCGTGCGTATCGACTCGCTGCGGCTCCTCGTCCTGCGTGCTGCGTGGCTCATCGACACCCGAGGCGCGCGCGCCGCCCGGGTCGACATCTCAGCGATCAAGGTGGCTGCGCCGCAGACGGTCGAGTGGGTCCTCGACAAGGCGATCCAGACACACGGGGCGGCTGGCCTCTCGCAGGACACGCCGCTGCCGGCGTTGTGGGCCCACGCTCGCGGACTGCGCTTCGCCGACGGGCCGGACGAGGTGCACCGCATGGTGCTTGCGCGTCGTGAGATCACCCGCGTCGCCGGTGCCTGAACGGATGACGAGCGTGGAGCGGGAGGAGGCGGAACCTCCTGGCCGGACAGCAGCAGCACGCCCGAGCGGAGCCTGGATGTTGCGGCACGCCTGGTCGATGCGCTCGGATCCTCTTCGGTTCCTGGTTGATGCTGCGGCCGAGCTGGGTGACATCGTCGAGTTCCCGATCCCAGGGCAGCCGACGTTCTTCGTCAACGACCCGGCGGCCGTACAGCGAGTCCTGCGGGACAACCACCGGGCGTATGGCAAGCGGACCGTGCAGTACGACACACTGTCCGTCCTGACCGGGCAAGGACTGCTGACAGCCGACCTCGACCGGTGGCGAGAGAACCGCCGCATCCAGCAGCCTGCCTTCCATCACAGAGCCTTGGCACCACTGGCTGACACTGTCGTGGAAGCCACCGACCGGCTGCTCGCGCGGTGGGGCCGCGTGCCGCCGGGCGCGCTGATCGATGTCGATGCAGCCATGATGCAGTCGGCCCTCGAGGTCGTCGGTGCGGCGCTGTTTTCCGCCGATCTTGAATCCTCTGCTCGAGCCCTGGTCGATGCCGTTCTGGGCGCGCTGGCGGAGGTGGTTTCCAGAGCGCAGAATCCGTTGGCCGTCCCGCTCGGAATCCCTTCGCCGGGAAATCGGCGGTTGGCGGCGTCGATCGACGTGATCGAGGCTTCGGTGAACGAGCTGATAGCTGCCCGGCGGTCTAGGTCAGACGGCGCCGACTTGCTGGGACTTCTCGTGGGTTCGGGGCTCTCGGACGAACAGATTCGGGACGAGGTGGTGACGACTCTTGTCGCTGGCCACGAGACCGTCGCCTCAGCGCTGACCTGGGCGTGGGTCCTGCTCAGCGGCGACCCAGCGGCCACGGCGTGGCTGACTCAGGAGGTCGACGAAGTTCTGGGTGAGGGCCCGGCTGCTCGAGCGCCGAGCTGGGCGGACTACCCGGCTCTGACCAGGACTCGAGCCGTCGTCGATGAGACGTTGCGGCTCTATCCACCTGCATGGGTGATCACGCGCCGCGCTGTCGAGGACGACGTCCTCGCAGGGGTGGCAATCCCCGAAGGAGCCTTGATCATCATCAGCACGTTCGCGCTGCACCGCCATCCCGAGGCATGGCCGGCCGCGGAGCGTTTTGATCCGACCAGGTTCACGGCCGCTCGATTGGCGGCCGACCAACGACAGTCCTACATCCCGTTCGGAGCGGGACCGCGGTTGTGCATCGGCCGCGACTTTGCCTTGGTGGAGGCCACGCTCATGATCGCGCGGATCAGCCAGCGGTACGTGCTGCGCAGCGAGGCAACGCCGCAACCACACGCCCTCGTCACGATTCGGCCCCGCGGCGGTTTGCGCATGCGACTCGAGCGCCGCTCGTGACAGGCTGATCACGATGGCAGCAGACGAGGTCGATCAACACGTCCCGCTGAGCCTGCGGGTGGCAGCAGCCTGGTCCTGGCGTGTCCTTGTCGTCGGGCTGGCCGTCTCCGCCCTGGTCGCGTTGGTGCTGCGACTTCAACTCGTTGCGGTCGCCCTGTTCGTCGGCTTGTTCATCACGGCGCTGTTGAGCCCGATGCATGCGCGGTTGGTCCGGTGGGGGTGGCCGCGCTGGTTGGCGACGGTCACGGTGCTGGTCACGCTGGTGATCATCCTGCTCGGCGCGGCAGCCCTGGTCGGTGGTTCCATCGTCAATGAATGGGGTGCGTTGTCGGCCTCGTTCCAGCAGGGGCTCGACGACATCCGCCGTTGGCTGGCAGAAGGGCCGTTCCACATCTCCGACGGTCAGCTCGACGCGTGGCTGGCCAACCTCCAGGAGGCCATGTCCGAGAACCAGAGCTCGCTGGTTTCCGGGTTCGTCACCACGGCAGCAACCGCCGCCGAGGTGGTGTCGGGAGCCTTCCTCGCGTTCTTCGCATCGATCTTCTTCCTGCACGACGGCGCGGGGATCTCTCGATGGAGCCTGCGGCTGTTCCCCGTCCGCGCGCAGGAGGGGGTCGAACAGGCCGGCTCCGCAGCCTGGGCCACCCTCACCGGATATGTCCGCGGGACGGTCATCATCGCGTTGGTCGACGCCGTGGCGATCGGGGTCGTCCTCACGATTCTCAAGGTGCCATTGGCCGGTCCGCTGGCAGTCCTGGTCTTCTTCGGCGCGTTCATCCCGATCGTCGGTGCGCTCGTCACCGGTTTCGTGGCCGTCGTGGTTGCACTGGCCGCGAACGGGTTGATCACAGCGGTGATCGTTCTCGCGGCCATCATTGGCGTCCAACAGCTCGAGGGCCACGTGCTGCAACCTGTGGTGATGGGGCGCTTGGTCCGCCTCCATCCGCTGGCGGTTGTCGTTGCGGTAACCGCTGGCTCGCTTCTTGGAGGGATCATCGGGGCCGTCGTCGCCGTACCGCTGGTTGCTGTCGTCAATGTCGTGATCAGGACCTATCGGGGGCGGTCCTCGACCCTGGAGGAGGCTGGCGCGGCCGGCGATGTGGCCTCTGGCGGGGAGGCTCTCGTCGAGGAGGCGTCAGGGGCCGAAGCCTTCGCCGCGGAAGCCACGGCCGGCGAGGATGCGCCGAAATCTGGTCAGTGACCTGGGCCTGCGTGCCACAGCCGGACGATGTCGCGCACGCTGAGCACGCCGATGACGTCATTGGACTCCATGACCACCAAGTGGCGGAATCCGCCCCGGAGCATCGCTTCCGCGGCCTGGGTCAACGTCCAGCCAGGGGCCGCGTAGACGATCTCGCTCGTCAGATGCTGTCCAACGGTGTCGACATCGGGGTCGCTGCCCTCGGCCAACGAGCGCAGGATGTCTCGCTCCGTGACGATGCCGGCTCCCTCTCCGTCCGGGTCGACGACGACGGCGGCCCCGACCTTACGGGCCACCATCGCCTGGCTGGCCTGCCGGATCGTATGGGTCGGCCCCAGGGTCAGGACCGACTCGCTCATCGCCTCACGTACTTCCACGGATCCTCCTCGTCGAATCCCCGATGCCCTGATCTGGTGGCCACGCCCGGTCGACCTTGGGGCCCCATGGTGTCGGTCGGCAGCCGGGAAGTAAACGGTGTGGCACGTCCGCCTGAGACGATGCCTTCGTGACCGTGCTCACCACAACGGCCCGGCAAGCCGATTCGCGCCGCCTTCCTGACCTGGTGACCGCGGGCCTCGTCTTGACCTGGGTCCCGCTGGTGTTGGCCCTCGACCGCGAGGTCTCGATCGGGGGTCAACGGTTTCTCGGGCTGGGCACGTGGCTGCTCCTGATTGGGCTACTCGCGTTCGAACGACCCGCTGTCCGCGCCCAGGCTGCAGTGGTCGTGGTGTTCGCGAGCCTGGTCGAATACACGTTCTCGGCCTGGCTCGGGGTCTACGTCTACCGCCTCGACAACGTTCCGTCGTTCGTCCCTCCGGGCCACGGATTGGTCTATCTGGCTGCGTTGGCCTTGGGCAGATCCGCGCTGATGATTCGCTACCAACGGGTGGCCATCTCCGTCACGGTGGTCGCGGGCGCGCTGTATGCAGCCTGGGGGTTGTCGCCGTGGGCGCCACGACCGGACGTGCTCGGCGCCTTTTGGTACCTGTGCCTCGTCGGATTCTTGATCTTCGGCCGCAATCGGCTGCTCTATGTCGGAGCCTTCCTCGTCGTGACCTATCTCGAGCTGCTTGGCACCTGGTGGGGCACCTGGACCTGGCAGCCGTACGACCCGACTGGTCTGGTGTCCATGGGGAATCCGCCGTCGGGTGCTGCCGGTGGGTACGGATGGTTCGACCTGGCTGCGATGGCCTTCGCGCCGTGGGTGGTGCAACAGGTTCAGCGGCTCAGGCTCTGGGCAGGCACAGCGCAAAAGCGGTGAGCTGGATTCCGCCACGTCCACCGGGAGCGGCGCCGCGTACCACGAACCGATCACCGGCCGGTGCGGCCGACAGCACGTGCAGATCTGCGACTCGACCACCAACGCTCGCAGCGGCGACGAATCCACCGCTGACCGCAACGTGCTCGGCTGGACAGCTGGCGGACGCCTCGCCCGCCGCTCCGGGGTCGATCAGTTGGGCGTCGCCTTCCGCGCGGATGACCGCCGCGGTCGTGGTCCGCGTGGAGCACAGCAGGCTGGCCCGTGCGCTCGTCCCTTGGGTGTCGGCCCAGGAGGTGACGGCCGCGCCCTGGGCAAGGGGCAACGCGACGACGAGTCGGCCGTCCCCCGCGTCCCAGCCGACGGCCATCGGCCCGCCGTTGGGGCACCGCGGGTCCACTCGCCCGACCTGATCGGCGGCGAGCGAAAGTGCGTCCGAGGAGACGACCTCGGAGGCTGCGCCGACGTCCGTGGTGCAGATGGCGACGGCGGTTGCACGGATTGCCTCGGTGGGGTTAGCCGTCGCCGTGACGACCCAGCCCTCACCGTTCGGCTGGGACGCCGACAGCGCGGCGTCTCCGGTCCTCGCCGTGGTTCGAGCGCCGCCGCCGACCAGTACCGAACCGGCGGGACAGGCCGAGGTCACCGTCACCGTCTCACCGGCGGGTACGTCGGCCGCGGCAGAGACGGTTCGGACCGTCACGCTGGAGACAGGTGGAGCTGCTGGAGAGGCAAGGACGGCGGGCAGAACGAGAACTCCGGAAGCCATGACCAAGGTTGCCGCAGCCGCACCACCCACCTGGGGGCGGCTTGGTGGATTGCGTCGCCACAACGCCACCGTCACGCCGCCACCGGCCAGGAGGACCAGCAGGGCCGCCGCGTCGGACAGGCGAGACGATCCACCGCCCGAGGCGGGTGGTTGTGGTCCTCCGTCGTCAAGAGGGACGAGCGGGGCGAGGGCGGTGGCGGTTCCGGCTTGGCTCGGACCCGGTAGCGCAGGTTCGGTCGTCGGGCTCGACGAGGGGCTCGGGGATGCCGACGGCGATGGGGGTTTGGGTGACTTCGTTGGCGGTGTCGCGGCCTTGGATGGTGAACGGGTCGGATCGGGTGTCGAGGCCTTCGTCGGCTCGGGTTTGGGCTTCGGTTTGGGCGTGGGTTTCGGTTTGGGTGTCGGCTTCGGCTTGGGCTTGGGCTTGTGGGGCGGCTTCACCTTGGGGCAGGCGACCGCGATGGTCCACGAGGCGCTCGCCGCGTTGGTCGTGACCGTTGCCGTGACCGAGCCAGGATTCTTGGGGCAGGCCGCAGGCACGGGCAGCTTCAAGTTGCCGTAAGCGGCACACCCGCTGCCCGCCTTGGTCGAGGTGCTCGCGCCGGAGCTGAGCGAGAAGCGAACCTTGGCGCCCGCGCAATCAGCGCCCGTCAACGCGGCGAAGAGCGTGACGCTTTGGCCACCGACCGCGGGTCCGCTCTTCCCGTAGTTGACGATGTCGGCGGCCGCGGCGGGGCTAGCCAGCCAGGCGAGGACCGCGACCGCGAGGCTGGAGATGGCCAGGATGCGGCCGGCTCGACGCCGTACCTGGGGGGAGTGGGCAGGCCGGAGCCGCTCGTGGCGCGGCGTCCTGCTCATCGGTCCCCACAACTCAGTCACTCAGGTTGTCCAACCTCGTAGTCCAACCTCGCGAAAGCCCATCTTGCCTGAGTCTGCTCGCGGGTTTCATGGTGCCCGCACGCGCACGCGATTGCTGCGCCTGGAGGTGAAAGGTGACCGTTCGGCTGGTGAGGTCCGTCCGGTCCGCGGATCCGGGACCGGCCTAGGCTCGAGGTCGTGGGAGAAAGCCTGACCCAGCGCGTCGAGCGGGCCTTCTGGGACGGAGATCGGTTGCGCCGGATGCCGGCCAAGCGGAGCAAACGGCTGGTCGTGCTCGACCGGTTGGCGCAGCGTTTCGACGTGGGGATCGCCTATCCGGAGGCGCAGGTCAACGAAAAGCTCGCGCAGGCCCACCCCGACTACGCCATGCTCCGCCGGTATCTCGTCGACGAGGGATTCATGGGCCGCGAGAACGGCTGGTACTGGCGCACCGGTGGAACCGTCGACCTGTGAGTGCAGGCTCTTGGCCGCCCCAGGCGAGCCAAGGTGACAGGCTTGGGCCGTGTTCGACACAGTGTTCGGCCTCCCCGTGCATGCGCTGGTCATCCATGCCGTCGTTGTCTTGATGCCCCTGTGCGCTGCAGGCGTCGTGGTCTGCGCTCTCAGCCGCAGGTGGTACGACCGCTTGGCCCTCGCCGTGCTCGGGCTGCTCACCTTCACAGTCCCTGCGGCATTCGCCGCGAAGCTGTCGGGTGAGCAGTTGAAGGCCAGGCTGCCTGACAGCGCCGCCATCCAACGACACGCCGACTTCGGGTCGGTGACACCGTGGGTCATCCTCGCCTGCTGGATCGTGGTCCTGGCGTGGATGGTTCTGGCTCGGTCCGTCGGCGACCGGTCAAGGTTGTTCCACGTCATGACCGCTCTGGCGGTCGTCGCGGCGCTGGGGGCGACGGCTCAGGTTGTCGTGACCGGCCACCTCGGCAGTACGGCGGTCTGGCATGACGTGATCGAGTCCACCAACCCCTGAGCTCCGCCACGTTCGACGTCTCACGCCCGTTGCGATCAGTGGTCTTCCTCGCCGGCGGTTCGGCTGCGCAGCAGCCGTCGGTAGGAGTCGAGTCGTCCGCCCCCCAAACCGTGGGTCGCGACCCAGGCATCGAGTGCGCACTCTGGCTCGTCGTGCGAGCACCCGCGGGGGCAGTCGGCGGTGCCAGCGGCCAGGTCAGGGAAGGCATCGATCACTCGTCCTGGGTCGACGTGCGCAAGACCGAAGGAACGTACGCCAGGGGTGTCGACCACCCAGCCAGCACCACCAGGCAGCGAGAGCGTGACGGCTGAGGACGACGTGTGGCGCCCCCGTCCCGTGACTTGGTTCACCCTGCCGACCGCTCGGTGCGCATCGGGCACCAACGCGTTGACCAGGGTGGACTTCCCGACGCCGCTGTGGCCGACGAACACCGAGGTCTTGCCCCGGAGGTGGCCCAGTAGCGGTTCGGTCACCAGGCCCCCCTCTGCCGTGCGCTGCATCACGACGGCACCCACCTCCAGATCGGAGTACTGGGACAGCAGGTCATCGGGGGGCCGCAGGTCAGCCTTGGTCAGCACGAGCAGCGGCGCCATCCCGGCGTCGAAGGCGGCGACCAGGCATCGGTCGATGAGTCGAGGTCGCGGCTCGGGATCGGCCAGGGCAGTGACCACCACCAGCTGGTCGGCGTTCGCGACCAGGACTCGTTCGACGGGATCTGTGTCATCGGCCGTGCGCCGCAGAACACTCGTGCGCGGTTCCACGCGCACGATGCGTGCGAGCGAATCCTCCTCCCCGGACACATCGCCCACCAGGGCGACTCGGTCACCGACGACGACACCTTTTCGGCCGAGCTCGCGAGCCTTCACCGCGATCACTTCTGAACCCTCTTCGGTCGCGCAGGTGAAGCGACCCCGATCGACCGTGAGCACGCGTCCAGCGCTTGCCGTGTCGTGGGAGGGGCGATCCTTGCTCCGCGGCCGAGACTTGGAGCGTCCTGGACGCACACGGACGTCGTCCTCGTCCAGGTCGGTGCGCCGTCGGGCCATCGCGATCAGCCTAGTCAGTCGGCCCCGCGCGATCGGGCGCGATTTCGAGGATCTCGGATCGGTGCCAAGATGAGAGTCGTGTGCGGGAGGTATGCGGCGAGCGCTCACCCCGACGACCTGGTCGAGGAATTCGAGGTCGATCGGGTCGATGACGGCGACCGCCTTGCTCCGGATTGGAACGTCGCGCCCACCAAAGACGTCCCAGCCGTGATCACGCGCCGAGATCGGGACGCGGAGCCCGATTCGGACCCGTCCAGAGTCCTTCGTCCGGTGCGGTGGGGCCTGGTCCCGTCCTGGGCCAAAGACACGAGCATCGGCTCCCGGTTGATCAATGCGCGCATGGAGACCGTGACCGAGAAGCCGGCCTTCCGACGAGCATTCGCCAAGCGCCGATGCCTGCTCCCTGCCGATGGGTATTACGAGTGGTACGGGGAGGAGAAGGGCAAGAAGCAGCCGTTCTACATCTCCAGGCGAGATGGCCGACCGCTCGCCATGGCGGGGCTGTACGAGTTCTGGCGAGATCCGACCGCCGATGCCGAGGACCGACACGCCTGGTTGTGGACATGCACAGTTCTCACGACGACCGCGGAAGATGACGTCGGTCGAATTCATGACCGGATGCCCTTGATGGTCCCACCGGAGCGCTGGGCGCAATGGCTGGATCCGGACGCGGATGACTCCTCGGAGGCGGCCGAGCTGTTGATTCCCGCGGCGCCCGGAGCCCTTGCTGCTTGGCCGGTGCAGAAGTTGGTCAACAAGGTCAGCAACAACGGCCCGGAACTCATCGAGCCGCTCCCTGCGGAAGATGTGGCTGACCAGCAGGCAGTGGACGATGCCCTCTTCTGAGCCCGTGGCAGACGGCCAGATGTTCCGTCGCGCAGTCGAGACACCTGGCGGGCCTGCACGAGTCTGGGTACACCCCGCGCGGGATCGGCTGCGTGGCACGCTGGTGCTGGGTCACGGCGCGGGGCGCGGTGCGGACACTGCCGACTTGATGACCTTGGCCGACCGGCTGCCAGAGCTTGGCATCGCCGTCGTTCGGGTGGACCAGCCCTGGGTGGTGGCAGGTAGGCGGGTGGCGGTGGCGCCCCCGCGGTTGGACGAGGCCTGGGTGGCCGCCGTCCCCGCGGCCGTTCGGCTGTCCGGCAAACCGTCGGCCGACGCGGGCACTGCGCTGTTCGTCGGCGGCCGGTCGGCCGGGGCCAGGGTCGCCTGCCGCACGGCAAACCAGCTGGGTGCTGCTGGGGTGGTTGCGCTTGCGTTTCCGCTTCATCCGCCTGGGCGCCCCGATCGTTCGAGAGCGGCTGAGCTGATCGACGCCGGAGTGCCCACGTTGGTCATCCAGGGTGATCGAGACGGCTTCGGCTCGGCCGCCGAGGTCGCTGGAGCCTTGACTGACCAGACCCGTACGGCGATCTCGGTGGTCCCCGTCCCGCACGCAGATCACGCGCTCCGGGTGGGCGGGCAGGCGCCGATCACTTCCGGCGAGGCCCTCGACCTGATCACCGAGGCCACCGGGCGATGGTTGCTTGCTCGTCGACGGTCCTTCTCGCGAGCGGGGCCGTGAGACGCACGCGGGGCGCCGGGGAATGTCTCAGGGCCATGGTTGCGTTCCCCCTGTGTGCTAGCCGTCCCCACCGACCACGCGTCGAGATTCGAGATGTCGCCCTGGCCGGTAGTCTCGAATAGCCGAGAGCGGGTCGCTCCGGCTTCCACGACGGGTCAGCAGGAGGTGGGTGCGGTCAGCGAGGTCGATGTCGAGGAGACCCCCGAACAGCGGGCCGAGAGGTTCGAGCGCGACGCGCTGCCTTTCCTCGACCAGATGTATGCCGCCGCGTTGCGGATGACGCGCAACAAGGCAGATGCCGAGGACTTGGTCCAGGAGACCTATGTGAAGGCCTTCGCCGCCTTCCATCAGTTCCGCGAGGGCACCAACCTCAAGGCTTGGCTCTACCGAATCCTGACCAATGCCTTCATCAACGGCTATCGAAAGAAGCAGCGCGAACCGCTTCGGTCGGGGTCGGACAACATCGAGGACTGGCAGCTGGCACGGGCCGGGTCGCACACGAGCACCGGACTGCCATCGGCCGAGGCAGCCGCCTTGGATGCCCTCCCGGACTCAGACGTGAAAGAAGCCCTGCAGTCGATCCCTGAAGATTTCCGGATCGCCGTCTACCTCGCCGATGTCGAAGGGTTTGCCTACAAGGAGATTGCCGACATCATGGATACGCCCATCGGCACCGTGATGTCCCGGCTGCACCGTGGCCGGCGTCAGTTGCGTGCGCTGCTCGAGGACTACGCCCGTGAGCGTGGTCTGGTCCCTTCGGAGGGTATGTCGTGAGCTGCGGAAACCCGCACGAGACCGACTGCGGTGACGTCCTCGATGCGGTCTACGCCTACCTCGACGGGGAAATGACCGTCGACGATCACCACACGATCCGTCATCACCTCGATGAATGCTCCCCCTGCCTGCAGCAGTTCGGCATCGAACAGGAAGTCAAGGCGCTGGTCGCCCGGTGCTGCGGATCTGAGACCGCCCCCGACGAGCTGCGCGCCAAGGTGCTCGGCCGACTGGCTCAGGTCCGGGTCGAGATCACCCAGGTGGAGTTCCGGCTCGACTGAGTGTCAGAGGTTCTGAGTGTCAGAGGTTCTGAGTCTCAGAGGTCCTGAGGGTCAGACGTTCTGAGGGTCAGACGTTTGAGGTCAGGAGTTCGGGCGCCGACCGTGGTTGGCCTTGTTCTTCTTCCGGTCGCGCTTCTTGCGTCCGCGCTTGCTCATGGACGAACTCCTCTGCAACTTGCTGGGCTGGGGCTTGTGCGCAGTCTCCCATGCGAAGGCCCCGCCTCGGAAACCGAGAGGCCGGACCGGACGCTGCTCAGCCTGCGAGGCGGCGGTTGACGGCGGACAAGACCGACCGTGCCACGGCGTCCGACTCGTCACCTCGGACGATCGCGCTGCCGCTCACCACCTGCTCGCCCGAGCGCGGCACCATGACCGAAAGCACGGACACAGCGACCTCCCTTGCTCCGACGCTGACCACCGCAGCGCTCTCGACCTCAGCAGTCGTTCCGAGCAGTTCGTCGAGGGCCCGCAGAGTCGCCTGGGCGACGATTCTCGGTCGCTGGGAGGCGGCACCCGGGCCGATGACCCGACCTTCGAAGACGTGACCGCCAGTCGCGAGGGTGACCACTGCTTCGGTCTCCGTGCCCGCGGTTCGCACCATGATGGCGGCGATGGCTGGCCGCGGTGGAAGCGGTGGCTCAGCTGGCTCCGCGACGTCGATCTCCGGATGTGGCGGGATCCCGACCTCGTCGGCACCTATCTGGACGACGCTGACGATTCGGTGGTCGATGGCGATGCCGTGCTTGGCCAGCGCGTAGGACTGAACGTCGCGGACGACCTGCTTGGCTGCCTTGCCCGGCTCGGCGAGCACGTGCACTTCGGTGGGAACGGCATCGGGTCCGGTCACCACGCTAGCGGCGATGATGCCGGGAAGCCGGCGAAGCTCGTCCTCGAACTCCGGTAGCAGACGGAGAGTGGGCAAGTGGGTCTACTCCTCGCGCGGAAGCGGGTTCAGGCCGGCGACGATCAGTCTGCGTCGGCGTTCGCGTAGATCAGCGGGGGGAGGTGGCGGCTGATCAGGCACCGGGGGGAGTTCGACGGCCTCGCTGATGCGCGGCGCGGCGGGGGCCACGTCGCCCACGGCGCGGTTCCACGCCTGGGCAGCATCCACGGTGGCCTGGGCGGCTTCGAGCTGCGCGTGGTCGAGTGCCGCGAGAGCCGGAGGCAGGGCCGTACGGCTGTGCTCGACCAATGCTCGCAGGCTCTCGCGTTGCCACCAGCGCAGTGCCCGGGCCGTGCGTGCGTCGAGGCGTCCCTCGGACTCAGCGACCGCGATCTCCGCGTCAAACGCCTGAGTGGCAGCGTCCGAGCGGGCATCGAGCACGCCGGTGATGAGGTCGGCGTAGGCGGAGGTCAGGTCGCGATCACCATGTGACGCCACGTCCAGAACCCCCTCGTCGACGACTCAGGATCGGAAGGCGTCCGGCGCGCCCCCACCCCTTGGGCTGAGCGTAGGCCATCGCGGGCCGGCGGCGACGCAGCACCGCCGAGATCCCCCGTTCAGACCTACCCGGGTGTCTGGCTGAGTGCGGACCGCGCGAGTGACGCGCCCGCCTCTGGAGCCTGGTATCCGTGGAACGGCGGTCCGTTCGGGCTAGAGTTTTGAGGCAGATTGGGTCAAAGTGTCATGCGATAACGCAACGTGTCCGAACAAGTACTTGACGCAGCATTCCGTCTCACCCTTCACTCCTGTGTTGGGTGAACCGGCCCAAAACGGACGGAATGCGGTCACACTGATGGGGGCGCACCTGGACTCGGGCGGGTTTTTCGGGTTCGGGGAGGCCCCGACAACTGAAGAGGGCGGGATCGGGATCGGCAGCACGGATGGCCGAAGTTTCGCAGTTTTCGTGATTGTTCAAGACCCTTAGCGGAGCGGATCTCGCACGGACGATCAGCGGCGTCCGTGACGTGAATCCAAGGGGTGATGCGTCAATGAAGAAGATCACGGCCGCTGTCGAGCGTTTCCTCTCCACCGGTTCTGGCTGGAGCTGGCAGTAGTTCTTGGCTTACCTGTTCTGCCGATCCCCGTCCTTCCCTCTGTCAGCCCCTGGGGGGTGCATGAAGGAGTTGCCGGCAAGCGCTCGCGCCTTCTTGGTCGCGACCTGGGTAGTGGCCGCCCTCGCACTGGTCCTTTCCGCGCTGGCAGAGCCAAATTGGCTGCTCATCTGTGCTCTCGCTGGGCTAACCATCGTCAGTGATCGAGCACGGCCCGGATTGCGGCCGCAGGGATCGGTCGTGATCGGTCTGCACATGACTCTGCCCATGGCCGTTGCGGCGGGATTGTTGGGCGGTCCGGCCGAGGCGTGCATCGTCGGTGCGTTGTCGACTTTTGCAGGCGGCTCGACTGCGCCACACAAGCGGATTTTCAACGGTGCGCAGTTCGCGCTGTCCGCTGGAGCAGCGGCGGTGGTGCTCGCCCTCCTCGGAGCGACCGAGGTTTTCCAGTCGATGGACAATCCCGACGCTACTGAGTGGCTCATGGTGGTTGTTGCCACTCTGCTGGCGAGCGTCTGCTACTGCGTGGTGAACGCTTCTCTTCTGACCTGTGTTCTTTGGTTTGCTGCTGCGGCGCGCCCCCGTGAGATCTTGCTGGGAACCGTAGCCGAGACCGCTCCTAGCTATGTGGGTTATGGGTTGCTGGGATTGCTGTTTGCGGTGCTGTGGAATTGGTCAAGCCCGTTCGCCGCTGTCCTCGTCCTGCTTCCGCTTCTTGCTGCACGCTGGGCATGGACGCAGTTCGCGCTCCAGCAGCAGGCTTATGAGTCGACCATTCGGACTCTCGTCCAGGCTGTCGAGACGAAGGACCACTACACCCGAGGGCACAGCGAACGAGTGGCCAAGGCCTCGGTCATGATCGCGCGCGTCCTGGGCATCCGTGAGGACCGGGTCAACGCGCTGCGCTACGCGGGGATCCTGCACGACGTCGGGAAGCTCGGAGTTCCTACGAAGATCCTGCAGAAGTCCTCTGGCCTGTCCGACGACGAGTTCGCCCTGATCCAGACTCACCCCTTGCGCGGCACCGAGATGCTGCAGGAGATCGAGTTTCTCGATGAGGCGTTCAAGGGAATCCTGCACCACCACGAGCGACTGGACGGACTCGGCTATCCGGCAGGTCTGCGCGGGCAGGAGATTCCCGAGTTCGCGCGCGTGATCGCCGTCGCTGACGCGTTCGACTCCATGACGTCGACCAGGTCTTACCGCGGCGCGCGGACACCAGAAGATGCGATGGTCGAGATCGAGCGTTGCCGCGGCACGCAGTTCGATCCCATCATGGTTGATGCGCTCACCCAGGCGCTCCGGCGCGAGCCGTGGTCTCCCAACCGGGTGGCTCCACCGATGGACCCGACCGAAGATGCTGGCTTGGATCACGACGACCCGACGGTCGACGTCGTCCTCGGGCGTGAGTCCGAGCGATGACGTCGAACCAGCTCGTCACTCGACGGACCGAGGACCTCCGCGGCACGGCTGTCGTGGTGGGTGTGGCCGCCATCCTGGTGGTCTGGTCGGTCGTTCAGACTGCATCGACCGGAGTCCAGGATCCACGGATCGCGCTGGCTTTCGGGGTTTTCATCACGATCGGTGAGATCGTCCGTATCACCCTCCCCGGCGATCGCGAGGCAGCCCCACTCGGAGCCGCTGGCGCTCTTGCCTACGCCTTGCTGGTCAGCTATGGCGGCCAACCGACGACCCAGTCCGCCTGGCAGGTCATCTCCCTGACTGCGGTTGCCTCCTTCCTCGGGGCTCTGCCGCACGTGACCGCCGGGCGCTCGCCGCGGGTGGACGAGGTTGCCCGGCGAGTGCTGGCGGCAGGCTTTGCGGCCGTGCTCTTTCAACCGATGTACCACGCGGTTCAAGGGCGGTTGGTCGAGGAGTCGGCGACGACCAGGTCGACCGTGGTGGCCATCTTGATGGTGCTCGTGGTCCTGGCCACCGGTGTCTTCGACGCTGCGGTGTCGGCTCTTGTCCGGGCCGATCGCAACCGGGCGCCCTACCGCCCGACACTGCGCGACGAGCTCCGCACCCTGCTCGGCCTGGGCTCCGCAATCGGAGCCACCGGGGTGCTGATCGCGCTCGCTGCCCAGGTGATGGGTTGGTGGGCCATTCCGGTCTTCTGTGTCCCGCTGCTGCTGACCCAGTTCTCATTTCGGCGTTACGCGTCGATCCGCGCGACGTACCTGCAGACGATCCGGTCCCTGTCGCGGGTCACGGAGGTGGGTGGCTACACCGAGACCGGGCACGCCCGCAGGGTCAGTGAGATCTCGGTCGCCGTCGGGCGCGAGCTCGGCATGTCTGAGGACGACCTCCTGGACCTCGAGTACGCCGCGCTGATGCACGATCTCGGGCAGCTCGCGCTGACCGACCCGATCGCCGGGGGGATGACCGTCATGGTTGATGCCGGCGAGCAGCGCCGGATCGCCGAGCTCGGGGCCAGTGTGATTCGTGAGACGGGCGTCCTGGATCGGGTAGCCGACATCATCGAGCGACAGGCTGACCCCTACCGGCGCCCGCGTGAGCACGCCGACCCCACGCTGCCGGTCTCCTCGCGCATCATCAAGGCCGCCAACGCCTACGACGACATGGTGGGGGAGTCGGCCGAGTACGGCCCGCGACTGGACGCCCTGGAACGGCTGAGGCTGGGCATGGCTTACGACTTCGACCCCCGGGTCGTCGAAACCCTCGCCCGCATCGTGCGCAAGTCGCGAGTCGGCGTCTGACCGGCGTCGTCACCAGGGCTGCGGGCGAGTCCGAGCGCTACGATTCGGCAGGGATCTGACGACCCGCTGGATGTGCTCGACCGAGGCAGTGCGGAGGAGTGCTCACGTGACCGACGAGGTCCGCGCCGAGATGGTCGCGAACGTTGCCAGGGTGTTGGTGAGTCCGGGCGACTCCGTCGTTTTCGGCGACACCCTCGTCCTGCTCGAGTCGATGAAGATGGAGATCCCCGTGTTCGTGGAGCACGCGGGCACGGTGACGGTCGTGGGGGTTTCCGAGGGTGACGTCGTGCAAGAGGGCGACCTGATCGCCAGCATCCAGACCTGAGCACCTCTGAACGGGTGAACTGACCGGGTCTGCAGGGTCAAGGTCTGGGCCGCACAGCCCGATGCTCTCTACGTGACCGATGCGCCTACGTCGATCGAGCCATACCTGCGCGCTCTGCTGGAGTGCGGTGGCTCCGACCTTCACTGCAAGGTGGGCTCGCCCCCGCGGGTTCGCATCGACGGCCGCCTACGCAAGCTGCAGGCGCCGGTGCTCAAGCCGGCCGACACCGAGGCCTTCGTGGCGGAGGTGCTGCGAGCCGACCTGGTCGAAGAATTCACCAAGACCAACGAGGCCGACTTCGCCTACTCCTTGGCCGGCGTCGGCCGCTTCCGCGTTAACGCCTTCCGCTCCCGTGGCTCGGCTGGTCTGGTCTTTCGCCGCGTCAGCGTTGGCGCCATTCCACTCGAGGACCTCGGCCTACCGCCGGTGCTGTCGGCGCTGGCCATGGAACCACGCGGACTGGTGCTCGTCACAGGCCCGACCGGATCGGGTAAGACCACGACCCTCGCGGGGATGATCGACCACATCAACAACAACCGCGAGGTCCACTGCGTCACCATCGAGGACCCCATCGAGGTCCTCCACTACGACAAGCTGGCCATGATCAACCAGCGCGAGGTGCGGGTCGACACCGAAGACTTTTCGACCGCACTCCGCGCCGCCATGCGTCAGGACCCCGACGTCATCCTGGTCGGCGAGATGCGCGACACCGAGACCGTCAAGGCCGCGCTCGCTGCCTCCGAGACTGGCCACTTCGTGATGTCGACGCTGCACACGACCGACGCCACAGAGACGATCAACCGCGTCATCGACTTCTTCCCGCCCCACGAGCAGAAGCAGGTACGGCTTGCGCTTGCGGGCGCCCTGCGCGGCATCATCTGCCAGCGGCTTGTCCCGCGCATGGACGGCTTCGGCCGGTGCGTGTCGATGGAGATTGCGATCAACACCGGACGCGTGGCCGACGCGATCGTCGATCCGGACAAGACCTCGACCATCCAGCAGCTGATCCAAGAGGGCGGCTTCTACGGGATGCAGACCTTCGACCAGCATCTGGTGACGTTGATCCGCGACGGAGTCATCACCCTCGAGGCCGCGATGGCGGCTTCCACCAGCCCGCACGACCTCACGGTCGAGCTACGACGCCTCGGTCTCGTCGCCTGAGCGACGTTCGTCAACGAGCATCGGGAACAGTCCCGGCAGGGCAGGCCATCCGTCCGCTCGTCATGGACCCCGTCTGAGGCGTCCTAGCGTCGTCGCGTCTTTGTGCACCATGATCGGTAGCTGGCGGGCGTTCCAGTCCGCGAGCAGGCTCGGTCAAGGAGGTCGGCGATGTCTGACGCAAGTGTCGATAGCGGGGACACGACGGTAAGGCTGCTCGGCCTGCTTGTCCTGATCGCAGGGGTGATCTTGTCGGTGGCAGGCGTCGTCACCTATGCGGTCGTCAGCAACACCCTCGCAGATCAGAAGATCACCGTCGCCGATGATGCGGCTCACTTCGGCGGGCAGTCAGTCAGCCAGCCCTGGCAGGCCTATGCCCAGGCGAACATCATTGCCGAGCATGCGAACCACATCGCTGGCGGAAAGACCTATGCGGAGCTGCCGCAGGACGACCCCAACCGGCAAACCGTCATGACTGCTTCTTTCCTGCAGGCGTCCCTGTTCACCTCGGTCGTCGCATTCGGCGTCGCCGCGATGGCGTTCGTGCTCGGGATCCTGTTCGTCCTCATCGGCATTGCCCTGAGGCGTACGAGCGCGGTCAGCTAGCTCGCGTCGGGGCCACCAGGACGAGCGTCACGCCTGGACGGCCCGCGCTCACGCCGAACTCTCGACGCCGTGCTCGACGCAGCGCGCAGTCCACGCGGTCGGCGTCACTTGCACGGTCATTCGTCGCCCGCAGTGCTTGCAGTAGCGCGGGGGCTCCAGCTCGAGGGCTGAGACGCACGCGGGGTGGGCAGCAGACGCACTCTTACCGCAGCGCGAGCAGTACGGCGCTGATCCTCGATCGGTCACCGCCGTAACCTAGCGTCGTGCCAGTCACCCTCGGAGCGACCGGATCGGTGTCCTTCCGCGTGGACGAGAAGGACACCGCGCGGGCACTGGGCAGCGGAGACGTACCAGTCCTGGCCACGCCTCGGCTCCTGGCGTGGTGCGAGGCGGCGACACTCGTCGCGCTGGAAGGACTTCTCGACGAACAGAACACGTCTGTGGGAACTCGGGTAGAGCTTGAGCACCTGGAACCGACCGGGATCGGAGGACGGATCACGGCAACGGCTTCGGTCGCAGCCGTCGACGGACGTCTCGTCCGCTTCGACGTCGCGGCAGTCGATGCCGATCAGCGACTGGTGGGACATGCGACCATCACTCGGGTACTGGTCGATCGGCAGCGGTTCCTGTCGCGGATCGGCTGACCCGACGTGCCGACCGTCCGGCGGGTGCGGGATGCGGCGACAGTGGTTGCCGGGTCCGACCTCTTCGACCGACCGGTCTCCGAGGAGCTCGCACGCAGCTTTCTGGCCAAGCCCGGACACCATCTGCTGATGGCCTTCGACGACGACCGTCCCGGTGAGCCGCTCGGTTTCGTCTCGGGGGTCGAGACCAGCCATCCCGACAAGGGCACCGAGCTGTTCCTCTACGAGCTGTCGGTGGCCGAGTCTGCCCGTGGTCAGGGCATCGGAGCAGCCCTGGTCGAGGCCCTGCGCGCGCTCGCCCAGGAACGCGGCTGCTACGGGATGTGGGTGGCCACCGATCACCACAACGAGGCGGCGCTGCGGACCTACCGGCGAGCGGGGGCCACCGAGGACGGCTCTTTTGCCATGCTGACCTGGAGCTTCGCAAGCACGCAAACGCCCACTGTCGAGTAGCAGCGAGCTGAAGATCAAAATAGGACAGACCCTCCCAAACTCGTCTCACCTCTGTTAGCGTCCTCGGCAACCCGCTGACCGGCGGGCCCGCGTCCGAGGCTCTACGCCGAGTCCCGCCCAGCCCGGAAGCGCCGAACAGCCACGTGGGCGGGAGCGGGGGACCCAAGATCCACGGACCTGGTCCTCGGGGTGAAGCCACCAGCACCGGTGGCCGGTCGTACCTCCGGCCGAACCCGACAGCTCACCTCGCAGGCGCTGGAGGATCCCCGATGCCCCGACGTCACTCACGCCGCTCGTTGCTCATCGCTGCCCTGACCGCTGTGACCGTGCTCGCGCCGGTGGCTGCGACCACGTCCGCGCAGGCGGCCTCGCTCCCGACCACTGTTGCGGCGGCCTCCCATACGCATCCGCGCATCGAGTACGGCGACACGGGCAAGGCCGTGAAGACCCTGCAGAGGCTCCTGGGCGTCCAGCCGGTGAGCGGCTGGTTCGGTCCGTTGACTCGATCGGCGGTGCGCTCCTTCGAGACCAAGCACGGCTTGAAGGTCGACGGTGTGGTGGGCAACGGAACATGGTCGGCGATCCTGAAGGCCGACGCGAAGCAGGCTGCGAAGAAGAAGAAGGCCAAGCAGGGGAAGAAGGCGCGCGCATCCAAGGCGCACCCAAGACTCGAGTACGGCGACCGGGGACCGGCCGTCAAGAGACTGCAGAAACTCCTGCGCGTCAAGCCGGTGAGTGGGTGGTTCGGTCCCCTGACCCGCTCCGCGGTGCGCTCGTTCAAGTCCAACCACGGGCTGAAGGCCAATGGCGTCGTAGGCAAGGCAGCGTGGGCGGCCATCCTGCGCGCCGACGCCGCGAAGAAGACATCCAGGTCTGCTCGGTCGGGTCGGGCCTGTCCGGTGAAGGGGGCCGTGTTCAGTGACACCTACGGTGCCGCTCGTTCCGGCCACGGCCACGCCGGAGTGGACATGCTGGCGCCGCGGGGGACCAAGATCCACGCGGTGGAGTCCGGCACGGTCGTACGGGCTCACTGGAGCGGAAGCAGCGGCGGCTACACGATCACCCTGCAAGGCCGCAGCGGCTCGAAGTTCTTCTACGCCCACAACAAGGTGAACCTCGTATCCTCGGGGCAGAACGTCACGGTCGGGCAGGTCATCGCCCGTGTCGGGTCTACCGGCAACGCTGGCACGGTCAACCACCTGCACTTCGAGTACTGGAAGAGCGGTCGGGAGAGCGACCCGGTCAATCCGACTCCGCTCGTGCGCTCGCTGTGCTAGTCAGAGCCTTTTCGTGTAGACGAGAAGGTGGGCTTGCGGCGTGGGATCCCAGTCGCGGTCTGGCTGCCGCACGAAGCCATGTTTTGCATAGAGGCGGTGTGCTGCGAGGTTGTCACCGATGACCGAGATGACCAGGGAATTCTCGCCATGGGCGAGGGCGTGGTCGATGCTGCCCGCCAGGAGGGCGTCGGCGATGCCGGTGCCCCGTTGACTTGGCTCGACCACCAGCATCCGAAGCTCCAGCTCCCCGGGTCGAGCGATCTCCGACCACCGGGAACCGAGGGGGCACAGGCTGACCGCGCCGACGAGTTCCCCTCCGCGCACGGCCACGAGCATGGGTGAGGCGGCGGCTCGCTCGTCGGCCCTTCGCAGCTTGTCGACGTACTCCGAGTCCGGCGACAAGTTGGTGGCCTCGACGTAGGCACGAACCGTGAGGTCGCCGACCTGACCCAGCTCTTCGGGTCTCACCATCCGCACGACCGTAGCCAGCGACTCGGCTACCGACTCAGACCTCGACTGAGACATCGACTCAGGCATCGACTCAGACACCCGTGGTCGCTCTCGGGTAGGCGATCGTCGGGTCGGTGATGACGTTGACCAGATAAGGGGTCTTTGCGGCGAACGCCCGGTCGAGCGCCGGCCCCAGCGCCGCCGGCTCGGTCACGGTCTCGCCATCCCCCCCGAGTGCTTTGACGACGGCGTCGTACGGGGTCTGAGGTTGCAGATCAGCTGCCACGTCGTAGCCGTACAGGAACTGCATGGGGTGCTTCTCGAGCCCCCAGATGCCGTTGTTCCCCACGACCATCACCACCGGCAGCTGGTGCCTGACGAGAGTGTCGACATCCATCAGGGAGAAGCCGGCGGCTCCGTCGCCGAGCAGCACGACCACCTGAGCCGAAGGTCGGGCCAGCCGGGCCGCGATGGCATACCCGAGACCGGTGCCCAGGCAGCCGAAGGGCCCTGGGTCGAGCCAACCTCCGGGAAGGCCGGGCTCGACGTACTTGCCAGCGAAGGAGACGAAGTCGCCACCGTCCCCGATGACCACAGCGTCGGCGGCCAGCCGCGGGAGCAGCTCACCGTAGATGCGGGCTGGGTGGATAGGGGTGTTCGGGCACGTCAGGTCGGCTGCGTCAGCGGCCACGGCGGCGTCTGCACGTTCGCGGAGCCGTTCAACCCACGCGCTGGGATCGGGACGACGCACAAGGTGCTCCCAGGCCGCGGCCAGCCCCTCGAGCACGAGCGTGAGGTCACCGGAGGCGGTCGCGGCCAGCGCCGCATGGCCGGCGAGCTGATCCTCGGCGTCGGCGAGGTGCACGACTCGGGCGGGAGCCGCGCCGTCGCGACCCCCGAACGCCCCGTAGCCGAGCCGGAAGTCCAGCGGCGTACCGACGACGATGACCAGGTCGGCGGAGCCGAAGGCCAGGGATCGTGCGCGGGTGACCAGGAGTGGATGGCCGGGAGGGAAGATCCCGCGTCCCATCCCGTTGGCGACGACGGGGAGCGCGGCGGTCTCGGCCAACCGGACGGCTGCCGCTTCCGCGGCGTCGGACCAGACGTCTGAGCCGATGACCAGCACCGGGCGTTCGGCTTCACCGATCAGCTCGGCGATCTCGGCTAGGTCAGCCTCGTTGGGGGTTCGGTCGGCGGGGGGTCCAGTCGTTGGCGCCTCGACTTCGGCGCGGCTGAAGAGCTGATCCATCGCGATGTCGAGAAAGACCGGGCCTCGATGCGCCGAGCTGGCCAGGTGAAACGCGCCAGACACCTGCTCGGCAACCAGGTCGACGCTTGGCACCGTGGCAGCCAGCTTGGTCACCGGTGCAAGCAACGGCGGATGGTCGAGCTCCTGCAGCGCACCGGTTCCCCACCGAAACGCTGGCGCGCGGCCACCGAGGACCACGACGGGGGAGCCGTTGAACCATGCGGAGGTGACGGCAGACACGCCATTCGTAATGCCCGGTCCGGCCGTGAGCACGGCCAGGCCGGGGGTACGGGTCAGCTTGGCGGTCCCTTCAGCTGCGAAGACCGCCGTCTGCTCATGTCGGACATCGATCAGCCGCATGGGAGGTTCGTTCTTCACTGCGGCGTCGTAAAGCGGAAAGACGTGGGCACCGGACAGGGTGAACATCGTGTCGACGGCGTACAGCCGAGCGGCAGCAGCCGCGAGATCACCGCCGTGACCTTCGAGGGGTGCGTCCGCGGAAGTCTCGGAATTGTCAGAGGGAGGCATTGAACGCCTTCACAGGCATCGACAGCTCACTGAGCAAGGCGAGATCGTCGTCCGCCGATCGGCCGAGTGTCGTGAGGTAGTTGCCGACGATCACCGCGTTGACGCCGCCCAGCAACCCGTCGCGGGTGCCGAGGTCGCCGAGGGTGATCTCGCGTCCGCCCGCAAATCGCAGCACCGTGCGCGGCATGGCCAAACGGAAAGCGGCGATCGTGCGCAGCGCGTCGGCGACCGGCATCACCTGCTGATCGCCGAAGGGGGTGCCAGGGCGCGGGTTGAGGAAGTTGAGCGGCACCTCGTGCGGCGCCAAGGAGGCCAACTCAGCGGCGAACTCGGCTCGCTGGGACAGCGACTCGCCCATTCCCACGATCCCCCCGCAGCAGACCTCCATGCCCGCAGCAGCAACCATCTGCAGGGTCTCCCAGCGCTCTTCCCAGGTATGGGTAGTGACGACCTGCGGGAAGTACGACCGGGCGGTCTCCAGGTTGTGGTTGTAGCGGTGCACGCCAAGAGCCGCCAGGTCGTTCACCTGTTCTTGAGTGAGCATTCCGAGGGATGCGGCGACGTTGATGTCGCAGGCCCGCTGGATCGCAGGTACGGCTTCGCGCAGTTGAGCCATCAGTCGCTCGTCCGGCCCGCGGACCGCCGCAACGATGCAGAACTCCGATGCACCGGTCGCAGCCGTCTCGACGGCTGCCGCGACCAGCGCAGGGATGTCCAGCCAGGCCGCCCGCACCGGCGAGGAGAACAGCCCCGACTGGGAGCAGAAGTGGCAGTCCTCGGGGCAGCCGCCGGTCTTCACCGACACGATTCCCTCGACCTCGACGTCCGGGCCGCACCAGCGCATCCGAACCTCATGAGCGAGCGCCAGGAGCTCGGGGACGTCTGAGTCGGGGAGTCTGAGTGCTGCCTCCACCTGTGCCTGGGTCAAGCCGATCCCTCCGGCGAGCACCTGTTCGCGAGCAATCTGCAGGAGTTCAGGATCGACGGAGGGGACCGCTGCGGTCGCCACAGCGTCAGTCACGGTTCTCCTCTTGAGGTTGGCCACCCAGCGACGCCCGGTCCCGGGTGCTGTGTCGAAAGTCTGCCGCATCGAAGGTGCCGCCGAACTCCGGGCCCAACCCGCGGCGGGCGGCCCCTTCGAACTGGGACGGCGGCAGCTGCCCCACGCCCTCGGCCAGGGCGCCGGCGAGGGGGCGCGCCCCGAGCGTCTCAAGATCTTCCACGTTGGAACGCATGGCCAGGTCCGGTCCGTCCGGCGCGCCTGTTCGACCTTGGGGCCAACGGCCAAGGACGATCCCGGCGAGCCGTACCCCACGATGGGCCATCGCCTCCAGCGTCAGCGCCGTGTGGTTGAGAGTCCCGAGGGCTGGATCGACGACGACGACGCAGGCGACGTCGAGCCAGCGAGCCAGATCGGCGATGGTCGTGCCCTCGTCGTCGAAGCGCACGAGCAGCCCACCCGACCCCTCGACGAGCACCAGCCGGTGATGGTCGTGCAAGCCGCTGACGACGTCCACGGCGTCTCGGAGGTCGTAAGGCGGTTGACCGGCTCTTCTGGCGGCCGCCGCGGGCGCCAGCGGGTCGGGAAAGCGGGACAGCTCGCGACCTTCGATCCCCGGCCCGGCGAGCCGGTGGACCTCCTCGATGTCACCAGGCTCATCGCAGCTCACGCCGGTTTGCCCTGGCTTCACCACGGCGACCGAGACCCCTCGAGCGAGCGCAAGTGAAGCGAGCGCCGCCGTCACGACGGTCTTGCCGACGCCTGTGCCAGTGCCGGTCACCACGAGCACCGTCATGCGTGAGCTACCCCAGGGAGGTGGGTGCAGGCAGCCGCAAGGGCATCGGCGACGCGGTCGAGGTCGTCGCTCGTCAACCCGGAGTGTGCGGTCAGCCGCAGGCGCGAGACGCCGTCCGGCACCGACGGGGGTCGGAAACAGCCGACGCGGACGCCGTGTTCTGCGCAGCGTGTGGCGGCGGCGGCCGCCGCTTCGCCGGTGCCGATGCGGACACTCACCACGGCCGCCACGGGATCGCCTCGGCGCAGGCCCAGCGTGGCGGTGAGCCGGGCCAGGTCGGAAGCTCGTTCGCGCGCCAACGTGGCCAGCTCAGGGTGCTCCCCGAGGATGCGCAATGCCTCCAGAGCCGCACCTGCTGACGCCGGCGCCAGCCCGGTGTCGAAGATGAAAGGTCGAGCCGCATCGATCAGGTGCTCGATGACCGCCGGGGGGCCGAGGACCGCCCCGCCCTGAGCGCCGAGCGCTTTGGACAGGCTGGTCGTCAGAACCACATCCGGTTCGTTGGTCAACCCCAGCGAGCTCGCCAACCCCACTCCACCCTCGCCAACCACCCCGAAGGCATGCGCCTCGTCGACCACCAGCGCAGCGCCCTGCGCTCGACAGACGTCGTGCAGGTCGCGCAGGGGAGCGCCGTCCCCGTCGACGGAGAAGATGGCGTCGGTCACGACGAGGGCACGTGGCTCGATGCGTTCGGCCAGCGCCGTCCGCACCGCTTCGACGTCGCGGTGCGGCGTGACGACCACGCGGGCGCGCGAGAGCCGGCACGCGTCGATGACGGACGCGTGATTGGCCGCGTCGGAGATCACCAGGGTGTTCTCGTCGGCGAGCGCCGCCACGACGCCCAGGTTTGCGAGGTAGCCGGAGGAAAAGACCAAGGCTGCTGCGGTGCCGGCGTGCCGCGCAAGAGCGGTCTCGAGGTCGCTGTGCAGCTGCGTGGAGCCCGTCACCAGACGGGAGCCGGTCGCTCCCCCACCCCAGGTGTGGGCGGCGTCCGCGGCCGCCGCGGCGACCCTGGGATCTCGGCTCAGGCCCAGATAGTCGTTGGAAGCACAGTCGATGAGCTCGGGGATCGGCCCCCGTGGTGCGAGCCGCCGGCGAAGCCCGGCCGCCTGTCGCTCGACCGCTCGTTCGGTGAGCCACCCGAAAGCGCTCACCTCACCACCTCCGCGACCGCCTCGGCCACCGTATCGACCAGGAGCCGCAGGTCACCATCGCCGATAGCCAGGGGCGGCATCATCACGACGACGTCGCCCAGCGGACGCACCCACACTCCGCGGCGACGGGCCGCCTGACACACAGCGAAGCCGGTACGGTCTCCGACCGCACGCACCTCGACGCCGGTCATCGTCCCGATCCGGCGAACGTCCAGAACCCCATCGGATGCGGCGAGGTCGGCGGTCCACTCGCCGATCAGGCTGCCGACCCGTTGGGCGTGGGACACGATGTCACGCTCCCGCATCAGGTCGAGGTTGGCGATGGCCGCGGCACAGCACAACGGGTTGGCTGTGAACGAGTGGCCGTGGAAGAACGTACGTCCCGAGGCCGGCGTTCCGAGGAACGCCTCGTAGACGGCCTCGGTGGCGACCACGGCTGACAGCGGGAGGTAACCGCCCGTCAGTCCCTTGCCGCACGTCAGCAGATCGGGAGTGATGCCGGCGTGCTCGACCGCCCACATGCGCCCGGTGCGTCCGATGCCCGTGGCGACCTCGTCCGCGACGAGCAGGCAGCCGAACTCGTCGGCCAGCTGGCGCACGCCGCGTACGAAGCCGGCGTCGTGCGTGAGCATCCCACCGGCGGCTTGGACCATCGCTTCGATGACGAGGGCGCACACCCGGTCGCCCTCACGCTCGAGCAGCACGCGGAGCTCGGCAAGCACCACCTGCGCGCGGTCGGCCCGGGTCTGGCCGGCCTCGAGCACGCCGGGGGAGGAGATCATCCGGGTCTCGAGCAGGATGGGCCGGTAGGTCGCGTGGAACAGGTCGATGCCCCCGACGCTCACCGCCCCGAGCGTGTCACCGTGGTAGCCCTCGGCGACGTGGACGTAGTAGGGCCGGTCCTCGCCGCGCTGGGCCTGCGCCTGGAAGGCCATCTTGATGGCCGCCTCGACAGCCGAGGCACCGTCTCCGGCGTAGAAGACCCGCGTGAGGCCAGCCGGTGTCGTCGCGAGCAGCTTCTCGGCGAGCTCGATGCCGGGTTCGTGGGTGAGCCCAAGGTAGGTCGTGTGATCCAGACGGTCGAGCTGGCGACGTACGGCCTCGTCGATCTCCGGCACCCGGTGGCCGTGGACGTTGACCCACAGGGAAGAGACGCCGTCGAGGTAGCGTCGCCCGTCGGTGTCCCAGAAGTACATCCCCTCAGCCCGGTCCACCACCATCGGGTGGTCCTCCCCCCAGGCCGACTGCTGGGTGAAGGGATGCCAGACGTGGCGCAGGTCGCGCGCGATCAGATCGTCGGTACGGCTCACGACCGGCATCCTCTCAGCGCCCCGCGCTGCGCTGGTGGGTACCGTGGCTGACCGTGCCCGGACTGGACGAGCTGGCGCAGCGGCATACCGAGCTCGCGAGCGCCGACTTGGAGCGACTGAGGCTGGTCCTTGCCGACTGGCAGCTGCTGGCTGACCTGTCCTTCAGCGACTTGGTGCTGTGGCTCCCGACGTGGAACCGCTCGGGCTACGTTGCGGCTGCACAGCGCCGCCCCACGACCGGTCCGACCCAGTTCACCGACGATCTCGTCGGAACCTTTCTCCCCCGAGGTCGTGAGCCCGCCGTGGACGACGCCCTGACCCAGGGCCGCCTCGCTGCCGGCGCCGCGGTGGACCCGGCCAGCCGTGTGCGTGGCATTCCCCTGCCCGGCTCGACCGGTGTGCTGGCGGTGATCGCCCAGCACCCGTCGGTGGAACGCGACCCGAGCCGCCTCGAGCAGGCCTATCTGGAAGTGGCCGAGCGGCTGGCCCTGATGCTGGCGCAGGGGACCTTCCCGGCGCCGAGCCAAGCCGGGGAGGACTCGCCACGGGTGGGCGACGGCCTGATCGTGCTCGATGTCGACGGCCGGGTCGGCTATGCCAGCCCCAACGCCGTGTCCGCCTATCGGCGGCTCGGTCTGGCTGCAGACCTGCTAGGGGTGGACCTCGCCGAGACGTCGCGCTCGTTGACCCCACGGCGGGGCGCGGTCGATGGGGATCCTTCGACGATCCTTCGAGGCCGAGCCGTGGGAGCCGCCGAGATCGAGGGCAAGGGGGCTGTGGTCGCGCTGCGTTCCATCCCGCTCATGGCCGACGAGCGCCGCACGGGCGCCTTGGTCCTGCTGCGCGACGTGAGCGACCTGCGCCGCAGGGAACGAGAACTGCTCACCAAGGACGCGACGATCCGCGAGATCCACCATCGGGTCAAGAACAACCTGCAGACCGTGGCGGCTCTGCTTCGGCTTCAAGCGCGCCGGCTGGCCGTGCCCGACGCGGTGACGGCCCTGCAGGAAGCCGAGCGGCGGGTGGCCGCGATTGCCCTGGTTCATGAGCTGCTCTCAACGAGCGTGGAACCCGATGTGCCCTTCGACGACATCGCAGATCGGTTGCTCGTCATGGTGACCGACGTCGCGACGGACTCATCCGGTCCGGCTATCACCACCCGGCGCGTGGGGACGTTTGGATCGCTCGAGGTTGATCTCGCGACGCCACTGGCTCTGGTGCTGGCCGAACTCGTGCAGAACGCGGTCGAGCACGGTTTGGCCGGCGGCGCCGGGACGGTGGTGCTTCGACCCGAGCCAGCCGAGAGCCAGCTCACCGTCCTGGTCGACGACGACGGCGTGGGGCTTCCCCCGCACTTCGATCAAGCCAGGTCGACGGGCCTTGGCCTGCAGATCGCCCGGATGCTCCTCAGCGACCTCGGTGGCGAGGTCGAGCTGAGCGCGGGAAAGAGCGGGGGCACGCGGGCCGCCGTACGGCTGCCGCTCGAACCGAGCTGACCGCTCTCAGCCCATCCGGGCGCGCGCCCGGGCATTGCGACGTTTGAGCGCCCGTCGCTCGTCCTCGGACAGTCCGCCCCAGACGCCAGCGTCCTGCCCCGTCTCCAGGGCCCACGCGAGGCACGACTCGATGACCTCGCAGCGTCGGCAGACGGCCTTGGCCTCCTCGATCTGCACCAGGGCTGGACCGGTGTTCCCGATGGGGAAGAACAGCTCGGGGTCTTCGTCGCGACAAGCGGACCGGTGGCGCCAGTCCATCATGGTCTCCTTGGGGTGGGCTTGTGAACGCTTTCACGAAGCAGCCCGCGGCACCAGGTCGGGAGCCACCGGAGGGCGGTGACTTTCCCGGCTCTCGAGCACCAGGCTGCTGCGACAGAACGCCCCAGACGGCCCGGGTGTTCCACGCGCCCCTCTACCGTGGCAAAACTTGGGGTCGCGCGCAACCAATTCGGGAAGTCAATCCATGTCCGAAACGGTGGTGTTCGTCACAGTCTGTGCCACGTTGGCGGGCCGCGCCGCCCCGAGAACCCGTTCACAGCATCACGCGAAGGGCATGCGGATGACTACGGAACGTCACGCTGAGCCGTTCTCCGAGGTGGTCGCCGTCCACCTGGTGCGCGGTGGGCCGGTCGGCCCACAGGGTCAGTTCCGCCACGTCGTGGCGGGCGACCACGTTTCGACCGTGCACCGGACGCCGACCCAGGAGCAGCTGACGGACATGGCGCAGGGTCGAGGCTGTGCCGAGTCCACGCAGGCCGAGCAGGTCGAGGCCGGTGTCGAACGACGCCAGGGGCGACGGATCGATGGCCCGGCCGCCCAGGTAGGTCCATGGCGCAGTGTTCTGCACGATGGCCAGGTGCAGGCCGTCGACCGGGTCCTCACCGGGTTGGGTCAGCCGCAGAGGTGGTGCATCGCGGTCGCCTGCGTAGAACTCACGGACCGCGGTGGTCACATACAGCGATGGCGTTGACCGGCGGCCGGCGGAGCGGGCTCGCTCCACGGCCGCCACCACGTCGGCGTCCAGGCCCAGCCCCGCGCAGAAGGTGAACCACCGGCCGTCGGCCGTACCCAAGCCGATCGAGCGGGTCCGTCGCTCCCGCAGGGCGTCCAGCAGCTGACCAGTGGCCTCGACGGGATCGTTGGGCAGCCCGAGCGCCCGGGCGAAGACGTTGGTGCTGCCTCCGGGGACCACAGCCAGGGCTGGTCGACCCGGTCCTGGCCCATGGTCGAGGATGCCGTTCACCGCCTCGTTCGCGGTGCCGTCGCCGCCAAGGGTGATGATCAGGTCCAGGCCGTCCTCGGCGCCCGCCCGGGCCAGTTCGAGGGCATGGCCACGGTGCGTGGTCTCCACGACTTCGAGGTCCAGGTCGGCGCGCAGCGCGTGCAGCAAGACGTCGCGCGTTCGCGGCGTGGTCGTGGTCGCCGCCGGGTTGGCGATCAAGAGGGCGCGCACGGCCAGCCAGCCTACGCACGTGGGTACGCTCGCCGGATGTCCGCCCGTCCGGAGCCCGCGCGAGACCCGCGCACTCCAGCTCCGGTCGCAGCGGTCGGTGCGCGCCCCGGGCGCGCGCTCCTGGTCGCAACGGCCGCCAGTGTGGCTATGGGTCTGGGGCTGCTGGCCTACGCCGTCTTCGTGGCGTGGCAGTGGATCTCGCAGGTTGCGGCGGAGCCGCTGAACGCTGGTTTGATCATCGGCTTCAGCCTGGTGTGGGGGCTGGTGCTCCTCGGCTGCGCTCGAGGCTTGTTGCGCCGACGGCGGTGGGCCCGCGCCCCGCTGGTCACGTCGTTGCTGCTCCTGCTGACGGTCGGCTGGCTGCTCGCGACCGGCACGGGCGCGGAGGTCGGCTTCGGCTGGGTGATCCTGGTGGTGTCGGGGTGTGGGAGCGTCGCGCTCTTGACCCCCGCAGTGGGACGAGAGCTCCAGGCTCAGCCGGGCGGTGCGACGGACTGAGCCTTGCGCACTCGGCGCACTCGGCTCACTCGCTGGTCAAGAGGCCTTCGCGCAGCCGAACCAGGGTGCGCGAAAGCAACCGCGAGACATGCATCTGCGAGATGCCGATCTCGGCGGCAATCTCGCTCTGGGTCATCCCACGGAAGAAGCGGAGCATGAGGATGTGGCGTTCACGCTCCGGCAACGCCGCGAGCAGCGGCTTGAGGGACTCGTGGTTCTCGACATGCTCCAACGCTGCGTCGTCCTCGCCGAGCGTGGTCAACAGCCCGGGCGAGCCCTCCTCGTCGCCACCGTCCAAGGGGACGGTCGAGTAGGCGTTGGCCGACTCGAGGCCCTCGAGGACTTGCTCCTCGCTGAGGTCCAGGCGCAGGGCCAGCTCCGCCACGGTCGGCGAGCGACCCAGCTGCTGGGCCAGCTCGTGCGTGGCGCGAGCCAGCTGGAGGCGTAGCTCCTGCAGGCGGCGCGGAACGCGAACGGCCCAACCCTTGTCGCGGAAGTGCCGCTTGATCTCGCCGACCACCGTGGGGGTGGCATACGTCGAGAACTCGACTCCGCGGTCGTTGTCGAACCGGTCGATGGACTTGATCAACCCGATCGTGGCCACCTGGACGAGGTCGTCGTAGGGCTCGCCGCGGTTGCGAAACCGCCTGGCCAGGTGCTGGACGAGAGGCAGGTGGAGGGTCACCAGCTCATCGCGGGCGTCGGTGTCGTCCGGATCGCTGGCCAACCGCTCGAACAGCTCCTCGCTGCGGGCGCGCTGAAACTCCCGTGCGCCGGCTCGGACGTCGACCACGTCGGAGTCCGGGCTACGGGGAGCGGCCACGTCGCCGGTCGTCACCCTGCGGCGCCTCGCCGTTTGTGCAGACGTACGGTCACGCGACCCTCCCCATCGGTCCCCGACTCGACCTCGCCGGCAAGCGCGGTGAGAACTGTCCAGGCAAAGGTTCCTCGCTCTGGTTCGTGGCCATTCCGGGTTGGTGCTGCGACGGTGATGCTGAGCGCATCGACAAGCATTTCGAACGTGCACGAGAGCGTGCCGCCATCGACCATGTCTGGAAGCAGCATGGCGCAGGCCTCATCGACGGCGATTCTCAGGTCTTCGATCTCGTCCAGAGTGAAATCCAGGCGGGCGGCCAGGCCGGCCGTCGCTGTTCGCAGCACGGCCAGGTAGGCCGGGTCCGCGGGCAGCTTGAGCTCGACGACATCACGAATCATGGCGGCGCTGGAGCTCTCGCCCCTGCCACCCCATCCTCGGTGACCCTGCGGGTCAGCCACAGCATCTCTCCCTCATGTGGATCCCCCGATCCGGACACGCTCCACTTGGCGTATCGGTAGGAAGACGCCCCAGCCGTAGCCTCGTGACGCGATCGACGAGGCGGCGACTAGGTGCAATCACGCGATCACAGTCCGTCATGATGTGGAGAGGCTTGACGTCGTGGGTCGTCCCCGGCCAGCCAACGAGGTCAGTGGCTCGCCAGTGAGACGATAGACGGTCCACTCGTCCATCGGCAGGGCTCCCAGGCGGCGGTAGAACTCCACGGCGGGCTCGTTCCAGTCCAAGACCCACCATTCGACTCTGGGATATCCCCTCGCCACGGCCTCGGCCGCCAAGGCGGCCAGCAGGGCCTTCCCAAGACCGGTGCCCCGATGCTCGGGTCGCACGAACAGGTCTTCGAGGTAGATCCCGTGCTTGCCTTCCCACGTCGAGTAGGTGACGTACCAGAGCGCGAAGCCGGCAAGCTTGGTCGAACCCGAGGGGCCGGGCACCTCGGCCACGTGTCCGAACAGTGCAGGCTGGGGTGCGAATAGGCAGGACCGCAGATCACCAGGGCTGCCCTTGACCTCGTGCGCAGATCGTTCGTACTCGGCGAGCTCGCCGATCATCGCGTGGACGTCCTCGACATCCTCCGGGCGCAGCGGCCGGATCGCGTCGATCACGCCTTCTTGGTCTCCCAGAAGATCTCGGCGATCTCGTCGATCTTCGCCAGCAGGTCGTCCGCGACCGCTACGTCTGTGCTGCCCTTGACACCGCCGGCGCCAGCGAGCTTGGTCGCCTCGTTGAAGAGCTGGTGCAGCTGCGGGTAGGACTCGAAGTGGGGGGGCTTGAAGTAGTCGGTCCACAGCACCCATAGGTGATGCTTGACGAGTTCGGCGCGCTCATCCTTGATCGCCAGGGCACGAGTCTGAAAGTCGTGATCCTCGGATCCGTGGTATTTCTCGATGATGCCCTTGACCGACTGGGCTTCGATCCTCGCCTGAGCGGGGTCGTAGACGCCGCAGGGCAAGTCGCAGTGGGCATGAACCTTGGTCAGCATGCCGATGTCCTTCCTTCGGGACTGGGGGTGGGTCCGAGTTGGACATTACCCTCGCTTCGAGGAGGTAAGCGTGCGGGGCAGGAGAAGTCGATCTTGGCGCTACGGACTCGTGGCCGTCGTCGGTCGATCCATGGAGCCGACGATCCTCGACGGGGATCGGCTGCTGGTTCGCTGGGGAGCGCCTCCGGTGCCCGGCCGCGTGGCGGTTGTCCGGCTGCCTGGAGACCGGCCCCTCGCGGTCAAGCGACTCATGCGCCGAGACGAGGCCGGCGGGTGGTGGGTCGAGCGGG
The DNA here is from genome assembly GCA_963805505.1 of uncultured Actinomycetota bacterium. Classification (GTDB taxonomy): domain Bacteria; phylum Actinomycetota; class Actinomycetes; order DATJPE01; family DATJPE01; genus JANPBY01. Next base: position 61,274 of record CAWDUP010000001.1, read on the forward strand.
ACAACCCGGTGGCCGGCGTCGATTCATGGCTCGTGGGGGCCATCCCCATCGACGATGTCTTGGCGCTGGTGGTCGGGCGCGTCTGGCCGATCCGGGTCCGGCCGATCCGACTGGGGCCGATTCGACTCGGCTCGGGCGGGATCCGGTAGCGTCCGCTTCGTGCTTGCCGTCTCCGCCACGTCCATCGATGCCGAAGACCCGCTCTCCGGGCTGACCATCGCAGAGCACGCCGATCCGGTCGCGCAAGAAGATTGGACTCTGGTCGAGGTTCGGGCCGCTTCACTGAACCATCACGACCTGTTCAGCCTGATGGGGGTTGGGCTACCGGCCGAGCGGCTCCCGATGATCCTCGGCTGCGACGCAGCAGGAATCGACGAGGACGGTCGCGAGGTGATCGTCCACGGGGTGATCGGCGATCCAGCGGCCGGCGGGGGAGACGAGACCCTCGACCCGAAGCGCTCCCTGCTGTCCGAGGTGTTCGACGGGACGCTCGCCGAGCGCGTCGCCGTACCCCGTCGCAACCTGGTACCCAAACCTGCTGAGCTGACCTTCGAGGAGGCTGCCTGCCTGCCGGTCGCGTGGCTCACGGCCTACCGAATGTTGTTCACCAAGGCGGGCGTCAAGCCAGGCGACACCGTCCTGGTGCAGGGCGCCGGGGGTGGTGTGGCAACGGCCGCAATCACGCTCGGCCGGGCCGCCGGCCTTCGGGTCTGGGCGACCAGCCGCGACGAGAAGCGCAGGGCCAGAGCCGTGGACATCGGTGCCCACGCGTCGTTCGAGACCGGTGCGCGGCTGCCCGAGCGCGTTGACGCGGTGCTCGAGACGGTGGGCGAGGCCACGTGGGCGCACAGTCTGCGCGCACTCCGGCCGGGTGGGCGCCTTGTCGTGTCCGGTTCAACGTCTGGCCCCAACCCCCCGGCAGATCTGGCACGCGTGTTCTTCCTCCAGCTGTCCGTGGTGGGCTCCACGATGGGCACGCGCGCCGAGCTGGAAGGGCTGGCCCGGTTCTGCGTGACGACGGGAACGCGTCCGCTGATCGACTCGACGTACGCGTTGGCCGATGCTCGTGCTGCTTTCGAACGGCTCGCGAGCGGTGAGGCGTTCGGCAAGCTGGTCCTCAGTCCCTGAGCTTCGGGGCAGTGACCTGCACGAGCCGACCTCAGTCGGCCATGTCTTCGTCGTCGAGGCGAGCCAGCCAGGTGGCCAGCCGCTCGACGGGCACCTCGAAGTCGGGATGCTCGTCGACGAACTCCTGAAGTCGAGCCGACAACCACCCGAGGCTGACCTCCTCGTCGCCCCGCCGCGACTCCAGCTCCTCGATCCCACGGTCGGTGAAGTACATGCCGCCTCGCCCGATCGGCTCAGCTCAGCGCGTCGGCGACGAGCTGGCGCTGCTCGGCATCGTGGCGCTGGTGCGAGCCGACGGCCGGCGAGGAGGACGCAGGTCGAGACACCCTCGTCAGTGGTCGGCCGATGAGCTCAGGCACCGAGCACGCTATGAACGTCCAGGCGCCCTGGTTGGCCGGCTCCTCCTGCACCCACCGGACCTCCTCGAGCCCGGGATACTGAGCCAGCGCTTCCGGGAGCGTGCGGAACGGCAGCGGATAGAGGCGCTCTAGACGCAGGATGGCGGTGTCGGTCAACCCACGCGCCGCGCGTTCGGCCACCAGGTCCCAGTAGACCTTCCCGCTGCACAGCAGCACCCGACGGACAGCCGCCGGGTCGGTCTCGGTGTCGGGCTGCAGCGCACGGAAGAAACCTGACGTGAAGTCCGCCGTGGCCGACGCGGCCGCCTTGAGTCGGAGCATGGACTTCGGGGTGAAGACGATGAGCGGGCGGCTCAGTGACGAATGGACCTGCCAGCGCAACAGATGGAAGTACGAGGCCGGCGTCGACGGCATGGCCACGGTCATGTTGTCCTCGGCGCACAGCTGGAGGAACCGCTCGACGCGGGCTGAGGAGTGATCCGGCCCCTGACCCTCTTGACCATGGGGGAGAAGCAGAACAAGCGAGGAACGCTGCCCCCACTTCTGCTCCCCCGAGGAGATGAATTCGTCGATGATCGTCTGGGCCCCGTTGACGAAGTCGCCGAACTGCGCCTCCCACATGACCAGGGCCTGGGGCCGGGCGACGGAGTAGCCGTACTCGAAGCCGACGGCAGCGAACTCTGACAGCAGCGAGTCGTAGACGTACAGCTTCGCGCCGTGCTCGTACAGCCGCTTCAGGGGTTTGTACTGCCATCCGGTTGCCCGGTCGACGATGACCGCATGCCGCTGGCCGAAGGTGCCCCGGCGGGAATCCTGGCCCACCAGGCGAACCGACGTGCCCTCGGTGAGCAGCGACCCGATGGCGAGGGCCTCGCCCATGGCCCAGTCGATCTGATCCTGCTCGACCATCTGCGCCCGTCGCTGCAGCTGCGGCGCCAGTCGCGGGTGAACGGTGAACCCCTCGGGCATCGACAGCTGTGAATCCACCACGCGTTTGATCACCTCGAGGTCGACACCCGTGGCGACGTCCGCGGAAGGAGTCTGGGGCACCAGGGACTTGCGACCCTCGCGTTCAACGGTCCGAGACTCCGCGTTGAGCGCTTCCTCGGCCTCGGCCGCTGCCGCCCGGGTGGCCTGGAAGACCTCCTCCAGCTGCTGCTGGTAGTCGCGGAGTGCTTCCTCGGCTTCCTCGACGCTGATGTCCCCTCGACCGATGAGCGCCTCGGTGTAGAGCTTGCGCACCGACCGCTTGGCGTCGATGAGGTTGTACATCAGGGGCTGGGTCAGCGACGGGTCGTCGGCCTCGTTGTGACCACGGCGCCGGTAGCAGACCAGGTCGATCACGACGTCCTTGTCGAAGGTCTGACGGAACTCGAAGGCCTGCCGCGCAACCCGCACGCAAGCCTCGGGATCGTCCCCGTTCACGTGGAAGATCGGCGCCTGGATGGTTCGGGCCACATCGGTGGCGTACGTCGAGGATCGGCTGTAGGCCGGCGACGTCGTGAAGCCGACCTGGTTGTTGACCACGACATGGACCGTCCCCCCGGTTCGGTAGCCCTGCAGCTGGCTCAGCTCGAGGGTCTCCGCGACCACGCCCTGACCAGCGAAGGCGGCATCACCGTGCATGAGGAGCGGCAGGACGGGAAACTCCAGCCCGCGGTTGAGCAGGTCCTGCTTCGCGCGGACGACGCCTTCGAGGACAGGGTTGACCGCCTCGAGGTGCGAGGGATTGGCGACCAGGGTGACGGCGACCTTGGAGCCGTCGGGAGCGGTGAAGGACCCCTCGGCGCCCAGGTGGTACTTGACGTCGCCGGATCCGTGGGCCTCGCCTGGGTCGATGGTTCCTTCGAACTCGCGGAAGATCTGACCGTAGGACTTGCCCACGATGTTGACCAGGACGTTGAGGCGGCCGCGGTGCGGCATGCCGATGCAGACCTCCTCCATCCCCGCCTGGGCCGCCTCGGCGAGCACGGCGTCCAGCAGTGCCATCACCGACTCTCCGCCTTCGAGGGAGAACCGCTTCTGGCCAACGAACTTGGTCTGGAGGAACGTCTCGAACGCCTCAGCAGCGTTGAGTCGGCGCAGGATGCGCAGCTGCTCGTCCCGGTCGGCTTTCGCGTAGGGCACCTCGACCCGCTCCTGGATCCAGGCGCGCTGATCCGGGTCTTGGATGTGCATGTACTCGATGCCGATGGTGCGGCAGTAGGAGTTGCGCAGGATGCCGAGGATGTCTCGTAGCTTGGCGATCGGCATGCCGCCGAACCCGCCGGTGGCGAACTCGCGGTCGAGGTCCCACAGGGTGAGGCCGTGCGAGACGACGTCAAGATCCTCATGCCGGCGCTGCTTGTATTCCAAGGGGTCGGTGTCGGCCATCAGATGTCCGCGCACGCGGTAGGCGTGGATCAGCTCCTGGACGCGCGCCCCCTTGGTGACGTCGTCCTCGTGGGACGCGCTGATGTCCTGGACCCAGCGCACCGGTTCGTAGGGAATCCGCAGGGAAGCGAAGATCTGGTCGTAGAAGTCGTCCTCGCCGAGCAGCAGCTGGTGGATGCGTCGAAGGAAGTCGCCGGACTGCGCGCCCTGGATGATCCGGTGATCGTAGGTCGACGTGAGGGTCAGCGTCTTGGAGATCGCGTTGCGGGCCAACGTCTCCAACGACGCTCCGGCCCATTCGGCGGGGTACTCCATGGCCCCGACGCCGATGATCGTCCCTTGACCGGGCATGAGTCGCGGCACGGAGTGCACGGTGCCGATGGTGCCTGGGTTGGTGAGGCTGATCGTCGTCCCGGCGAAGTCGTCGACGACGAGCTTGCCGCTCCGGGCCTTGCGGACCAGATCCTCGTAGGCGGACCAGAACTGCGAGAAGTCCATGGCGTCGGCGGACTTGATGTTCGGTACCAACAACTGGCGGGTGCCGTCCGGCTTCGCGAGGTCGATGGCGAGGCCGAAGTTGACGTGCCCAGGCCGGACGAGGTTCGGCTTGCCGTCGATCTCGGCAAAAGCGGCGTTCATCTCGGGCATCACCGCCAAGGCACGTACGACGGCCCAGCCGATGATGTGGGTGAACGACACCTTGCCGCCTCGCGAGCGAGACAGATGGTTGTTGAGCACGATGCGGTTGTCGATCAGCAGCTTCGCGGGCACGACGCGCACCGACGTTGCCGTCGGCACCGACAAGGAGCTCTCCATGTTGGTGACGACGCGGGCGGCGGGACCCCGAAGAGCGGTGTTCTCCGGTGCGTCCGTGGCCGACGGTTCAGGCGGGGCCGGTCGAAGCTTGGGGGCGGCCTTGGCCTCGGGTGCTCCACTGATCGTGGGTTCATTGGTCACGGCGTCCGGAGCCGGCTGGCTCGGTGCCGGCGGCGCTGCTCCTACGACGGGCGCGGACGCGGGACGGGGACGGCGCATCCGCCGTTGCGTCGGGAGTCGCCGCTTTCTCGGTCTGGGCAGCCGATGCCCCGTTGGGGCCGTCGTCAGCCGCTCTGGGGGGTGGTTTGCCGATGGCCTTGGCCAGCGTCACATCTGCGGGCTGGTAGTCGGCGAAGAAGTCCCACCAAGCCCGGTCGACCGACTCGGGGTCGGCCAGATAGGCCTGGTAGAGCTCGTCGACCAGCCACTCGTTCGGTCCGAAGCCGATCATCGGGTTCGCGGTCACAGAAGTTCAGCCTAGACGACTCGGACTCAGCAGGGTGAAGACTCAGGAGGGGTAGACCGCGTCGCCCTGCCAGAAATACCACCGGTAGCCCCAGGGATCGGTGACGTGGATGGTTCGCGGACCGTAGTCCTCGTCCCTGGCCGGTTCGACGCCGACGCCCTCATCGAGGATGTGGCGGCGCAGCGCGTCCACATCATCCACGCCGACGATGACCAAGGCCCCGCTGCCCTCCTCGGCACCCGGCGCCCGGCCGGTCATCATGATCCGCTGCGCACCTACGGCGATCTCGGCCTCTTCGACGTGTCCTCCTTCTCCGGTCACGGTCTTGCGAGCGCCGAACCCGAACACGCGTTCCAGCCAGTCCAGAGCCTCGCCGGCGTCGGCGTAGTAGAGGTAGGGAGTGACCGAGGTGAACGTCATGTCAGGCTTCCTTCGAAGGGGCTGAGAAAGGCGACGACCAGCTCGCCCAACGTGGACAGGTGATACCCACCCTCTTGCACGTGAACCGTTGGCAGGTTCAAGGCGGCAATCCGGCTGCCGGCCTCGGCATAGCCCTGCCTGGACACCTTGAGCGGGCTCTCCGGATCATCCGCCGCCGCGTCCACGCCGAGCGAGACCACGACTGCGGTCGCTGCGTGCCCTAGAACCGCGCTGCAGAGCTGGTCGATTGCTCCTAGCCAGGCTTCGTCGCCGGAGCCGGGCGGAAGCGGGAGGTTGCAGGTGCTCCCCTGGCCGGGGCCTTCTCCGACCTCCTCGGGGAAGCCGACGAAGTGGGGAAACCAGCCGGCACCGGGGTCGACATGGACAGAGGCGTAGAGCACGTCGGCCCGGTCGTAGAACAACGCCTGCGTGCCGTTCCCGTGGTGGGCGTCCACGTCGATGACGGCCACTCGCTCATGGCCGGCACGCACGAGCGTCTCGGCTGCGACCGCGGCGTTGTTGAGATAGCAGGAACCACCGAAGCCCGTACGGCTGGCGTGGTGGCCCGGCGGCCGGCACAGGGCGTAGGCGCTAGGTGTCTCACCGGTCGCCACGAGGTCCGCCGCGGTCTGGGCGACGTCGACAGCGGCCCGAGCGGCCGTCCAGGTGCCCGGCCCGATGAGTGTCATCGTGTCGTAGCACCAGCGACCGGCCGTGGCGTGGATGGCGGTCGGCTCACGTACGGCGAGCGTGCCTACGAGGCTGGGAAGCGGGAAGACGTACGGAACGACTCGGTCCTGCCCGACCTCCTCGGGAATCCCCGAACCCATCCACTGTTCGTAGCCGTGCGCCAGGTGATCGAGCAGGCCTGGATCGTGCACCGCCTCGAGCACGTCGTCGTCGTGCGGGCGAGCCGCGACCTCAGGGGCGCCTGCCGCCGCGCAGGCCTCCCGGATCCGAAGCGCGCGCTCGGGCAGCTCGGTGCCGGGGGTGCGCACGCCGACCCAGATCTCGGCCGAAGGCTCGTGCAGCAGCACGTCGGCGCCCCAGACCACCGTCGTCGTCACCGCTGTCCTCGTCACGGCTGTCGTCACCCCTGTCGTCACCCCTGTCGTCGTCACGGCTGTCGTCACCCCTGCCGTCGTGACCCCTGCCGTCGTTTGCGCCACGAGGGTGAGCATGCCAGGACCGGGCCGACCGACGTCCCCCGGCCACGTTGCGCTTCACCCACCAGTGCGCCCTGCTTCGCCCACAGGAAATGCCCCCATTCCCGACATTTCTCGCTTTTGAGCGACCTTCAGGGGTACCTCTGGTGGGTGAAGCGCGGAATGGGGTGATGGCGCGGGGGAGCGAGGGGCGGGGGAGTGAGGGCGTACGGCAGGATGCGGACATGCCACGCGCTGCTGACTTGGGAATCAGGATCGGGCTGCTGCCGAGCGGTCCGACCAACTCCGTCCTCGACGTCGCCGGCGTTGGTCTCGGCCACGCCACCATCGCTCGAGATGAGCCCGATCCGCCCGAGGGTCGAGGCATCGCCCGCACCGGCGTCACCGTTCTCCGGCTGGCCGACGACATCTTCGACCGACCGATGCCGTGCGGCGGCGCCGTGCTCAACGGAGCGGGCGAGCTCACGGGCCTGACGACCGCCCGGGAGTGGCGGTTGCTCGAGACCCCGATCCTGCTCACGTCGACGATGCAGCTCGGCCGGGTCTACGACTCGGCGTGCCTGCTGATGCTCGAGGAGGCCGAGGGTGTCAGCGAGCAGGTCGTCATCCCTGTCGTGGGGGAGTGCGATGACTCCTGGCTCAACGAGATCCGCTGCATGCAGGTGACCGAGACCGACGTCCGGGCCGCGTGGCAGGCGGCCAAAGACTCGGTGGGCTCCACAGTTCCCCCGGCTGAGGGTGCAGTCGGGTCCGGCACGGGGATGCTGTGCTTAGGGTTCAAGGGCGGCATCGGTACGGCGTCCCGAGTGACTCCCGCCGGTCACACGGTGGCCGTCCTCGTCATGACCAACTTCGGGTCCCGCGAACGACTCACCGTTGACGGCGTGCCGGTCGGTCGGCTGCTCGGTGAAGAGGTGCCGGGATGGGTTCCGGCCGACGACGGATCCTGCATCGGTATCGCTGTCACCGATGCACCGTTGGACGGAGCTGGGTGTGAGCGCCTGGCCCGACGCATCGGCCTGGGGCTGGCTCGGACGGGTTCCGTGGCGACGCACGGCAGCGGGGAGATCTTCATGGGCGTGGCCACGGGTCTCCGCGCTGACCGCGAGGCCCAGCTGCAGGGCACGCCGACGACCGGCAGCGCTCTCAACCCGCTGTTCGAGGCCGTCGTCGAAGCCAGCGAGGAGGCCGTCCTCAACTCGATGCTCGGCGCGGTCACGACCACCGGTCGAAAGGACAGGGTGGCGCACGCGCTGCCGTCAGAGCCGGTACGCGAACTGCTGGTCGCCTCCGGCCGGATCGCGGGCGCGTGACGGTGTCGATGCCCGACGAGACCGGCACACCCCAAGGCGCCCGGGTGGACGACTGGATCGTCATGGCCGACGGAGTCCGGTTGGCCGTCACGCTGTACCTCCCGAACCCGGCGCGCGGATCGCAGCCCTGCATCCTCGAGGCCTTGCCCTATCGCAAGGACGACATGACGTCGTCGGGGTATGCCCCGGAGTACGAACGGCTGCGTGACGAGTACGGCTACGCCGTCGCCCGCCTCGACCTGCGTGGCACGGGAAGCAGTGGAGGTCGAGCAACCGACGAATACCCCGAGCAGGAGCAGGCCGACCTGCACGAGGTGATCGCGTGGTTGGCCGGCCAGGAATGGTGCAGTGGCGCCGTCGGCATGTACGGGACGTCGTACTCAGGGTTCAACGCTCTGCAGATGGCTTGTGAGCGTCCACCGGCGCTGAAGGCCGTGTGCGCGATCTACGCCACTGACGACCGCTACACGGACGACGTGCACTACCTCGGGGGAGTCCTCAAGTGGCTCGACCTCGTCGACTACTGCCACTACATGACACCCATGAACGCTCTTCCTCCGGTGCCCTCGGTGTGGGGGGACGGTTGGCGTGAGGAGTGGCTCGCGCGGATTGCAGAGCACGAGCCGTGGCTGTTGACGTGGATGGAGCACGGCGTCGATGGGCCGTACTGGAGGCATGGCTCGGTGCGACCCGACTACGACCGCATCGAGTGCGCGACGATGATCGTCGCCGGCTGGGCGGACGGCTATCGCAACAACTCGTTCCGAATGATGGAAGCCCTGGCGCGCAACGATGTTCCCCGTCGTCTGCTGGCCGGTCCGTGGGCACATGCCTCGACGGCAAGCTCTCTTCCCGGTCCGCGGATCGATCTGGTCCCGGAGATGGCCCGGTGGTGGGACCGGTGGTTGCGGGGAATCGACAACGGGATCGACGCCGAGCCGGAAGCGGTTTGGTACGTCCGCGACTCCCACCGTCCAGCCCCCGACCTGGATACGGTTCCGGGCCTGTGGCGCGCCGAGGAATGGCCCTCGCCGAGGTCGGGTACTCGCAAGCTCGAGCTGTTCGGGCGGCGGCCGTATCACGTCAAACCCGATGTCGGTGTGGATGCCTGGCTGTCGTGCGCCGGTCACCTGCCCTACGGGCAACCGCTCGACCAGCGTCACGACGACGCCGAGTCACTGACCTGGGACTTCAATGCGGATCAGATCGAGCTGGCCGGAAATGCGTTGCTGCATCTGACCGTCTCGGCCGACCGGCCCTCAGCGCAGATCGCAGTCAAGCTGTGTGATGTCTTCGTCGACGGCACCTCGACCCTCATCACCCGCGGGCTCATCGACCTCGATGCGCGCGATTCACTTGCCGCACGGGTGCCTTTGGTGCCCGGCGAGGTCTACGAGGTGACCGTAGAACTCGAGGCGACCGCATGGCGGTTCGCCGCCGGACACAAGCTGCGGCTGTCGATCGCTGGCGCGGACTGGCCGAATACGGCAGCGCCGCCCCAGCCGGTGGTTCTCCACGTGCGAGCCGGCACCCTGGAACTCCCTGTCATGGAGGCTCCCTCCCCACACCCGGCGCCGACGTTCGCCGCAGGTGCTGAGGCTGAAGGCGAGCATGACGAGGACGGCGAGATCGTCTGGCAGATTCAGCGCGATGTCTTGTCGCGCCGAACAACCTGTGTGGTCGACCATGGCTCCACCTACGACGCGCCTTACGGGTCGGTGACCGAGCATTACGGGGGTCTGGTGAGCGTCGACCTCCTGACGTTCGACCAGCGCGCCGAGTCTGATGTGTCGTTCGCCATGCGCTACGACGACCCAGGTATCGAGGTCACGGCACGGTCCAGACTCGACGTCCGGGCAACCGCGCAGTCCTACGACGTATCCATCGAGCTGACCTGCCTCGAGTCAGACGTCGAGGTTGCCCACCGGAGGTGGGAGCGGTCGTTCGCCCGCCGGCGCTAGACGGAGCAGCCAATCGCCTGTCACCAGCCGCGATGCACCTCGCGTGGGCGGATGCCGGGTTGGTGAGTGATGCGAATCTCCTCTAGTTTCCGGCAGGCCGGGCGAGCAGACTCGCGGGCATGGACCGGGATCGGTGGTCGGGTGCAGAGGCGTACGAACGGTTCATGGGCCGGTGGAGCCGCCTGCTGGCAGACCGGGTGATTTCCGACCAGACCGTCCGACCCGGTCTGCGTTGGCTCGATGTGGGCTGCGGGACCGGAGCCCTGACCCAGTCGGTGCTGACTCACTGCTCGCCGCAGTCAGTGCTGGGGGTCGACCCGGCGGCAGGGTTTGTGGCTGCAGCCCGGGAGCAGGTCACCGACGCGCGCGCGAGCTTTGAGACCGGAAGCGCCGAGCGGCTGCCGCTAGGCGACGGTGACGTTGACCGCGTCGTGTCCGGGCTGGTGCTCAACTTTGTGCCCGACCAGGAAATGGCGCTCACTGAAATGCGCCGGGTGCTGAGGCCGGGGGGCGCGGCAACGGTGTATGTCTGGGACTACGCCGACGGCATGCAGATGCTTCGATACTTCTGGGACGCAGCGGCGGAACTCGACCCCGGGTCCGCCATCCATGATGAGGGTGACCGATTTCCGGTGTGCCAGACGGGCGGGCTCGAAGGAGCCTTGGCCGCTGTTGGTTTCTCGGACATCCGAGCCGGGGAAGCCTGGATCCCACAGGTGTTTGCGGACTTCGACGACTACTGGCAGCCCTTTCTGGGCGGCACCGGTCCAGCCTCTGCTTACTGCGCCTCGCTCACCGACCCAGGTCGGGCGCGCTTGGCAGAGAGGTTGGTCGACCGCCTCCCGACCCAATCCGACGGCTCGATCCGGCTACGGGCGCGTGCCTGGGTGGCGACCGCGGTTTCGCCGTGATGCCTGATCAGGTCCCGGCGGGCTCGTGGATGAGCTTCTTGTTGACGAACTCGTCGATGCCGTACGGCCCCAGCTCGCGTCCTACTCCTGAGCGCTTGGTGCCGCCGAACGGGAGCTCGGCTCCGCCTCCTTCGGCCTCGTTGATGAAGACCATGCCGGTGTCGATCCGGTCGGCCACTTCACGGGCGATGGCGGGGTCTGTGTGGAAGACCGCGCCGCCGAGACCGAAGGGACTGTCATTGGCCAGCTCGACGGCTTCGTCGATGCTGCCAACCTTGTAGACCACGGCCACCGGGCCGAACAGCTCCTCGCGGAATGCGCGCATCTCGGGGGTCACGTCGGTCAGTACGGTTGGCTCGACATAGGCACCTGGCCCAGCGGGCCGCTTGCCCCCTGTGCGCACGGTGGCGCCTTTGTCGATCGCGTCCTGGACCTGCGCCATCAGCCCCTGCGCAGCTGCTTCGGAGACCAGAGGACCGAAGTCGGACTTCGGGTCGAACGGGTCTCCGGTCTTGAGGGCCGCCATAGCGTCGGTGAACTGGTCGACGAACTCGTCGTAGATGTGGTCGGCCACGATGAATCGCTTGCCCGCGTTGCAGGCCTGTCCGCCGTTCTCCATGCGGCCGGTCACCGCGGCCTGCACGACCGTAGGCAGATCGTCGGTGTCGAGAATGACGTAGGGGTCGGAGCCGCCGAGCTCCAGGACGACCTTCTTCAGGTGGGCGCCGGCCTGGGCGGCCACCGCCGTGCCCGCTCGTTCGCTGCCCGTCACCGACACGCCTCGAACCCGAGGATCCGCGATGATCGTCGACACCTGCTCGTTCGAGGCGAACAGATTGATGTACGCGTCGGCGGGCACCCCTGCCTCATGGAAGATCCGCTCCATCTCCTGAGCTGACTCCGGGCACTGAGGGGCGTGCTTGAGCAAGATGGTGTTGCCGACTATGAGGTTGGGTCCGGCGAACCGAGCGACCTGGTAGTAGGGGTAGTTCCACGGCATGATCCCGAGCAGCGGGCCGATCGCGGTTTTCCGCACGATCGCCCGGCCACCGCTGCTTGCAGGCAGCTCCTCGTCGGCCAGGAGCTGCTCCGCGTGGTCGGCGTAGTAGCGGTAGATGTCGACGACGTAGTCGACCTCGCCGGTCGCCTCAGCCGTGGTCTTGCCCATTTCCCGGCTGATGATGCGGGCGAGCTCCGTCGAGCGCTCGGCGTAGAGGTCGGCTACTCGATGCATGGCCGCGGTGCGCTCGCTCAGCGGTCGCCGGCTCCACGAGGCGTAGGCACCGGTGGCCCGCTCGATGGCGGAGGCAATGTCTGCATCAGAGGCGAGGGGGAACCTTGATTCGGTCTCGCCTGTGGCCGGATTCACGACCTGGTACTCGACGGTCATCGCGCGTCGTCTCCTCGGGAGGTCTGGAGGTTTGATTCCCCGACGGTATCGCTGCCCCGGCGGTCCATGAGCGCCGGTGCCTGGTCGGGGCCGGAGCGGGCTGCACACCTCTGAGCACCGCTAATCTGCGTGGGTGCGCTTCGCGGTCGGGATCCCGAACCTTGGCGACTACGCCGACCCGCGTGTCCTGGCTGACCTCGCCCGACTGGCTGAGGCATCCGGTTGGGATGCGGTGTTCTGCTGGGACCATCTCAGCAGATTCGGGGCGCCAGCGACCGACCCGCAGGTCGCCCTCGCGGCGATGGCTGTGGCAACAGAGCGCGTCCTTCTGGGCGCGATGGTCACGCCGTTGGCTCGTCGACGCCCAGCGAAGTTCGCCCGCGAGACCGTCGCGCTCGATCAACTCTCGGGCGGCCGGCTGATCGTCGGTGTCGGGCTCGGCGCCCACGACGAGGAGGAGTTCGCTTCGTTCGGCGACGCCGCTGATCGGGTGGTCCGTGGACAGCTGCTCGACGAGTCGCTCGAGGTCCTGACCGCCCTGTGGACCGGGGAGCCGCTCGCTCACGACGGACCACACCTTCGCGCTCACACGGCCGAGGGGTTCCGACCCACCCCGCTCCAGCAGCCCCGGATCCCGATCTGGGTCGCAGGAACCTGGCCGGCCAAGCCGGCGTTTCGCCGTGCCGCGCGCTATGACGGACTGTTCCCTACCTTCCGCGGCATCGACGTGCCGGAGAACGTCAACCCCGATCAGCTCGCAGAGGCAGTCGCGTACTCAATGGCCCTCCGGGAGCCGGGGCTGCCTCCGCTGGAAGTAGCCATCGAGGGGTCCTCGCCCTCGTCGGTGCCTCTCACTGACTACGCGGCAGCAGGGCTCACCTGGTGGGTCGAGACCATCGGCTGGTTTCGTGGGACGCCCGAGGAGATGCGCGCACTGGTGGCCGCGGGACCTCCCGCGTACTGACACCGGATCCGTTCCTGGCCAGCTCGTCCAGCGTCGGTCGGTCAGTCGCCGCTCGGGCTTGGTCGGTGCGGCGGAACGCCCTGGTAGGCACGACCGATCATGGTGACGAACTGGTGCACCGCGTCCTCGTTCGGTGCGAGCGGCCCGGGGCGAAAGTGCGGGGACGCCAGCCCTCGTTGAACCGACTCGCAGGCTGCCCAGTCCTCCCGGTTGGTGATGTCCCAGAAGTCGATGGCGTAGGCCGGATCGACAGGCGGCTCTCCCTCGGGGGTCGGCGGGAAGAGCCACATGCATTCGACCCAGGTGCGGTCGGCCGCGAGCGGGACGAGCCGGTGGGTCATGACGTAGTCAGGATGCGGCGAGATCAGCAGGTTGGGGGTGAGTCCCAGGTAGAGAACCTTCGTCGGATCGACGCCGGGAATCGCGACACCTTCGGACGCACCGCTCAGGGACATCGTCGCCATCCCGTCCCGCAGGTCCATCGAGCCGCCCACCCAGGCTCCGGGTAGGTCGTAGTTGTCTCCCGACGTGGGTTCGGACACCGCGCACAGCTCTGGGTGGATCAATGGGCAGTGGTAGCACTCGTGATAGTTCTCGACGACCACCTTCCAGTTCGCCTGGATCTCATAGGAGTGCCGGCCGCGCTCGACCAGCCGGCCTGGCTGATAGGGGTCGACCAGGCCGAGCAGGCCACCTTGATGCTCGAGGAAGCCGACGGCCGTGCCTGTGGCGTTGACGAACACCCAGCCCTGCCAGACCTCGAGCGGCAGCTCGAGCAGTCCCTGCTCCTCGGAGACGAAGTGTTCGTTCTCGCGAAACCCCGGGGCTGCGCGCAGCGATCCATCCAGCCCGTACGACCACGCGTGGTAGGGGCACACGACGCTCTGTTTCCTCGCCTCGCCGCCGTCGGGCAGCAGCTCGTGGCCACGGTGTCTGCAGGTGTTCGCCAGGGCGCGGGCTCCGAAGGGAATCTCGCCGGTCTCAGGGCCGAAGGTGAGCAGCACAGGTACGTCGCCGACGGTCACTGCGCGCTGGGTAAGGCCGTCCCCGCGCAAGTCGTCCAGCCGGCCGAGGCACGCCCAGGTGCCCGCGAACAGATGGCGACGCTCCCAGGCGAGTACGGCCTCGGACGTGTAGGCCTCGGCCGGGAGCATCGTCGATCGGCCGAACGGCAGCAACGACCGCTCCAAGGCCGCGGGGTCCACGGGTGCTACGGGATCCTGAGCAGCGAAGGTGCCGGCATGAGTCGTGGTCATCGGGTCCTCCGAAGTAGGGTCCGGGCGTGGTCAGACGAAAGGTCGAGGTGCGCCGCGAGGAGATCCTCGATGCGGCAGTGACGGAGATTGCGCGAAGCGGATTCGCTGGGTTGCGGGTCACCGACGTGGCGGCGACGCTCGGCTGCAGCTCGGCCCTGGTCTTCTACCACTTCGAGACCAAGGATCGGCTGCTCGCCGATGCCTTCGAGCATGCCGTCGAGGGCGACCTGCGTCGGCTGGCGCGCGCTGCGGCCACCGGCCGTGACCCCGTCGACAAGGTGCGCCGCATCCTCCGCCTGTACGCCCCGCAGGGCGCAGCGCCAGGCTGGACCTTGCAGGTCGAGGCATGGGCCGAGGCACTCAGAAGCCCAGAGCTGCGTTCGACAGCGCGCAGGCTCGACATCCGCTGGAAGTCCGCGCTGACCGCCGTGATTGCGCACGGGGTGTCCGCCGGATGCTTCACCTGCGCCGACCCGGAAGCATCGGTCTATCGACTGACCGCGTTGTTGGACGGCCTTTCGGTCCAGGCGACCGTCTATCGCGCCGTCACTCGGCGACAGCTGGCGACCTGGGCGCGCGACGCGACCGCCGCGGAGCTGGGGCTCTCCGCCCACGTCCTGGCCTGACCCATTTCTTGGCATGCCTCACACCATCCAGTTCGGAGCAAAGCCAGGGTCGGTGAGCGCCGGCCGATCGAGCCTGAACGGCGCCAGCTCTTGGCCTTTGACGCCTCCAAGAGCAAGGTCAGCCAGGCGGCGACCAAAGGTCGGCACGAACTTGAATCCGTGCGCAGCGCCAAGCCCGACGACCACGTTGTCGGCACCGGCAACGGTGTCGAGGACGAAATCCCGGTCCGGCGTAAGGGTGTAGAGGCAGCGCTTCGAACGCCCTGGACGCCCGGAGTGGGGGACCGTCCGGGTCATGAACTTCGCCAGCCGTCCCAACATCTCGAGGTTTGCTTCCCCTGACCTGGCATCTCCGCTCACCACCGGGCCGCCACAGTCTTGAGCCGCCTTGATCGTGGGTTCGCCGTAGGAGGGGAAGCCGTAGAAGCTTGGCTCGTCCATCCAGATCCAGACAGGGAACCGTTCGGGAGTGAACGAGCTGGGCGACAGCGGGTCGAAGTAGGTCACCTGCTCCTCGGTGACGGTGAGCGGGAGGGGCACGCCCAGGGGAGCCAGTAGCTCAGCCGTCCAAGCGTCCGCGGTGACCACGACCGAGCCGCAGGAGTAGCTCGTTCCTTCTGTGGTCTCCACCGTGACGCCGGTGCTGCTCGGAGTGAGCCGGGCCACCTGGGTCAAGTCCATCAACGTGGCGCCGGCCTCCGTCGACAGCTTCTGTAGTGCGGCGACCGTGCGAGCGGCGTGCACCATGCCGGTGCGGGCCTGGTGGAGGGTGCGCGTGCCTTCGGGCAACGTGAACTGCGGCCATCTGCTGGCGACAGCGGAGACATCCAACACGTCATAGGGGATGTGATGGGCGGTCAGCGAGGTCGTGTAGTCGTCCATCGCGATGATCCCCCCGGGGGGAAACAGGTCAAGACCCCCCGTGATGGTCACGAGCGACTCGCCGCTGGCGTCCTCGAGCCGGGACCAGTCGTCGTAGGCCTCGAGCGTCAGCGCGACGTAGCCGGGGGTGTGATAGCTGTGCCGGAGGATGCGTGAGGTGTCGTGGGAGGCGCCCCGGTCGTGCCCGAGCTCGAAACGCTCGAGTCCGAGAACGCGCACGCCACGACTTGCCAGCTCCCAGACCGTTGCCGATCCCAGGCCACCGAGTCCGACCACGGCGACGTCGTAGGTGTGCCGCGACTCACTCATCGTCGTCGCCCAAGCGGGGAAGCAGCCAACGGCGGATGTCGAGCGAGGAGTCCTCCATCGGGGCATACCAGCCACCGGTGTAGGACCGAGACGTCATGCCCCGCTGCACCGACTCGCAGATCGCCCAGTCCTGCGCGTTCGTTATCTCCCAGAGCTCAGCCGCGTCCTGGCAGTCGAAGGACGGACTGGCCACTTCGTCGGCCGCAAACAGCAGCTCGCAGGTGATCTCGGTGCGATCAGCGGCGAGCGGCCGGAGCGTGAAAGCCGCGACGTGCTCGGCCGAGAGGGAAAGCAGCAGATTGGGATAGACCAGCTCCCCTTTGTGCCTGACGCGCTCGTGCTCGTCGAGGTCTGGGAACGGGGCGCGATTCGAAGTCCCTGTCATCGTGAAGGTCCAAGCCCCTTCGCGATGCGGAATGCCGTCATCCCAGGCGAGGCCCTGACCGCCGCCACCGAACGCTGGCACGAGCCTGGTCAGCTCGGGGTGTACCGGACCGCAGTGATAGCACTCGTTGTAGTTCTCGGCCAGGACCTTCCAGTTTGCGGCTACGTCGTAGGTCATGCGTTTCCCGACGACCAGCTCCGCCAGCGGATAGCGCTGCACCCGCTCGGTGACCGCAGCGAGCTCCTCGTGCAGCCCCTGGTCCGGGGACGGGGTCCCGTGCAGCCAGAGGAACCCGCCCCAGACGTCGACACCCAAGGCATGCAAGGAAAACTCGGCAGTCTCGAAGTCGTCCACGTCCTCGGTGTGTGGCGCCTTGACCAAGCAGCCGTCGAGGTCGTAGGTCCAGGAGTGGTAGGGGCAACGCAGCGCGCCCACAGCGCATGGCGGCGGTGGCCCGATCTGAGGGTCGACGGGCACGACCTGCGACCCGCGATGTCGGCACACGTTGGCGTGAGCGCGGAGCGCACCGTCGCGATTGGTGGTCACGAGAACGGACTCGCCGTGCAGGTCGACCACGGCGAGCCGCCCGGGCCGCAGCTGAGTAGATCCCGCGGCCACCAGACCCAAGGCGTCGAGCCTCCCGATGCAGGTCCACGAGCGCAGCAGGACTTGGTCTCGCTCGCGCTCGAACGCAGAGCTGTCGACGTAGTGGTGCCGAGGCAAGGCGGCTTGCAGTGCGGTCACTCTCGGTGCCCCGGTAGGCGGCGCGCCCAGTTGGCACGTCTGCGATCAGCGAGCACTTGGCGAACGACGTTCCGACCTGGCACTCCAGTCACTCCGCCTCCACCGTGCGTTCCAGAACCCGCCTGGTAGAGGCCGGCGATCGGTGTACGGAGATCGGCGTAGCCGGCCGCCGGGCGGGCGTGGAACATCTGCCCCGCGCTCAGCTCGCCGTGGAAGATGTTGCCGCCGATCAGGCCGTACTCGTGCTCCATCTCGTGCGGACCGATCACCTGGCGGTGCAGCACCGTGGAGCTGAAGCCCGGTGCCACCTCGTCCATTCGTGCCATGAGGCGGTCGGCGTAGGCGGAGAGCTCCGTCTCGTGCGGTTCGTCGGTCCAGGTGTGCGGCACCCATTGGGTGAACATCGAGATCACGTGATGGCCGGGCGGCGCCAGGGTGTCGTCGAACACCGACGGGATGCAGATGTCTGCGAAGGGTCGGGTGGCCGGACGGCCGGATACGGCCTCCTGGAAGTTCGTCTCGATCTCGTCGAGGCTGTCTGCCAGCACGATCGTCCCCCCGTGCACCTCCGGGTCGAACCCGGGTCGCGCGGAGAACTCAGGGAGCCGGTCGACAGCCACGTTGACCTTGACGGTGCCTGACCGGGTCTTCCAGCGTTCGATGTCGTCCACGAAGTCGGCGGGCAGGTCACGGCGGTCGACGAGGCGGAGGAACGAGATCTGCGGGTGGGCGGTGGTGATGACCGTGTCCGCGGTCAGCTCTTCACCAGACTCGAGGACGAGCCCGGTGGTTCGACCCCCCGACACACTGATCTGTGCGACAGGTGAGGACGTACGGATCTCGGCCCCGAAGGATCGAGCCGCAGCGGCAAGAGCCTGGGTCACCCCTCCCATGCCGCCGCGGGGGAAGCCCCAGGCACCGATCTGGCCGTCACCGATGTCGCCGATGTGGTGGTGGGCCATCACGTAGGCCGTCCCGGGACTGCGCGGCCCGGCCCACGTTCCGATGACCCCCGAAACCGCCAGGACCCCCTTGAGTGCGTCGGACTCGAAGTAGTCCTCGATCAAGTCGGCCACACTCATGGTCAGCAAGCGCGTGAGGTCGAAGGCCTTTCGGGCGTCGACATCCTTGAGCTTGCGCAGCAGCAGTGCCTGTCGAGCAAGATCGCCAGGCTTGCGGGAACCGACCTTCGGCGGGATCTCGCTGAGCAGAGGTCCCATGACGGCACCAAGGCCGTCCAGCCACGCATCCCACCGGTCGATGGCGTCGGCGTCCTTGTCGCTGAACTGCGCGATCTGCTCGCGACGCCGCGCGTGGTCATGAGGGAGCTGCAGCGCAGAGCCGTCGGCATGCGGGGCGAAGTACGGCCCCTGCGGGAACACGTGGTAGCCGTGCCTGTCGAGCTGCAGATCGCGGACCAGGGCTGGCGGGAACAGCGACACGACGTAGGAGAGGCTCGTCACGGTGTAGTCGGGGCCGAAGGGGTGCTCGCTGACCGCCGCCCCACCCACGATGTCTCGCTTCTCCAGCACGACAGTTCGCAGGCCCTGCTTGGCGAGGTAGGCCGCGGCCACCAGACCGTTGTGACCGCCGCCGATCACCGCAGCGTCATAGTGGGGCACGGAGACTCCTTGAAGTTCGCTACTGACTCGCCAGTCAGTAGGCGTAGCCCATCAGTATGTGGTCGACGGGTGCCCGAGCGCCAGCAGGCGAGCGAACTATTCCAAGGTCAGGTAGCACATCGCGTGGTGACCAGGGCTGGTCGGCGCAAGGGGTACGGCCTCCGTACGGCACCTGTCAGCGATTGCCTCTGCCTCTCCCGAGGCCAGAGCCGGGCACCGCGGGTTGAAGCGGCAGCCGTTGGGAATTCGTGTCGGGTCGGGTGTCTCGCCCCGCAGGACAATGGGTTTGAGGTGCTTGACGTCGGGGACCACGGACAACAGCGCTCGGGTGTATGGGTGCTGGGGGTCCCGGAGGACATCCTCGGTAGGACCGATCTCGACGATCCGGCCGAGATACATCACCGCCAACCGGTCGGCGATGTTCCAGGCAAGGCCGAGGTCGTGCGTCACCACGAGGACGGTCAGTCCGAGGTCGTCGCGAAGTTTGAGCAGCAGGGCCAGGATCTCACCGCGCACCGAGGCATCCAGGGAGGACACCGGTTCGTCGGCCACGATGACATCGGGCTCCAGGACGAGCGCCCCGGCGATGACGACTCGCTGACGTTGACCACCCGACAACTCGTGCGGATAGCGCAGGAAGTAGCGCTCGGGGGGCCGCAGGCCGGCTCTGGACAGAGCCTGGGAGACCAGTTCCTCCTCGTTGCCCTGGATCTTGTGCACCCGAAGGCCCTCAGCCACGGAGTCGTAGACCGTGTGGCGTGGATTCAGCGAACCAGTGGGGTCTTGGAGGACGAGCTGGACGCGCCGCCGGTAGGCGCGCAGACCGCGCGTCGAGCGCTTCAGCGGTGCACCGGCATAGCTCACGGTCCCGCTGGTTGGAACCTCGAGGCCAAGGATCGAGCGCGCCAAAGTGGTCTTGCCGCAGCCAGACTCTCCGGCAAGGGCGATGATCTCGCCGCGGCGGATCTTGAGGTCGACGCCGTCGACCGCGCGCGCCTGCTTGCCCTCCCGGCTGCGAAACACGACCTTGAGCCCGGCAACTTCGAGGATGGGGTCGGTGTCCGGATCCTGCGCTGAGGTCGGGCTGCCCTCGGTGACGGTCACGGCTTGTCCTCTCGCACGTGGACGCAGGCAGCTGCACGGTCCTCACCTGCGGGACGGAGCAGCACGTCAACGGTCGAGCACTCGTCGACGGCGACGCCGCAGCGGGGGTGGAATGGACAGCCGTCGGGCAGGTCCCCTGGGAAGGGCGGGTCCCCGGCCAGCCCAGCTGGGGCATAGCGGGCCGAGAGGTCTCCGATGGTCGGGAAGGCACCGGACAAGGCCCGCGTGTAGGGGTGGACGGGTTCGCTGAAGACCTGCTTGGCAGGTCCCTGTTCGACAACTCGACCGGCATACATCACCGCGACCCGGTCGCAGGTGTCCGCGAGCACCGACAGGTCGTGGCTGATGATCATCAAACCCACGCCGAGGTCGCTCACCAGTCCGCGCAGCAGGTCGAGGACCTGCGCCTGCACCATCACGTCGAGGGCTGTCGTCGGCTCATCGGCGATGATCAGCTTGGGTTTGCAGGCCAGCGCCATGGCGATCATCACGCGCTGCTTCTGTCCTCCCGACACCTGGTGCGGGTACGCCTTGGCCAGGCGTCGAGGCAAGCCGACCTGCTCGAAGAGCTCACCCACCCGCTTGTCGACCTGCTTGGGCGTCGCCGAGCTGTCGTGCAGGAGAACCGGCTCGGCGACCTGCCTCCCGATCCGCTGAACGGGGTTCATCGAGTGCAGCGCGCCCTGAAACACGATCGACGCCTGGGCCCACCTGACCGCCCGCAACTGGCCGAAGGTCATCGTCAGGATGTCCTCGCCATCGAGCAGGACCTGCCCCGTGACCTTCGCGGACGCGGGGGTGAGCCGGAGAACGGTCGCAGCCAGGGTCGACTTTCCGCATCCCGACTCTCCGGCCACTCCGAGCGTCGTGCCGGCGTCAACCGAGAGGGTGACCCCACGGACCGCGGGCACCGGACCCTCGGTGGTCTTGTAGGTGACCGACAGGTCATCCATCAGCAGCAGGGTCATGTCACCGCTCCCGGATGAGCGGGTTGAGTACGGCTTCCAGTGCCCGCCCGACGAGAGTGAACGCCAGAACTACGGCCACGACGCACAGTCCAGGCGGGATGAGATACCACCAGGCTCCTTGGCTGATGGCCCCGTTGCTGAATGCCTCATCGAGCATGGATCCCCACGAGACGAAGTTCGTGTCGCTGAGTCCGAGGAAGGCCAGGGTCGTCTCACTGAGGATGGCGATGGCGACAGTGAGCGTCGTGTTGGCAAGGATCAGCGGTGACACGTTGGGTAGCACGTGCCTGGTCATCTGGTGCCAGTTACCACCGCCGAGCACCCGGGCTCTCTCAAGATAGGGGCGCGCCTCCACGGACAGCGTCTGGGCTCGCACCAGCCGCGCCGTACCCGGCCACGACGTGACACCGATGACGATGATCAAGTTGAACAACGACTTCCCGAGCACGGTGGCGAGCACGATGGCCAACGGAAGGAACGGGATCACCAGGAACCAGTCCGTGAGGCGCTCGAGAGCCGCCCCGAACCAGTTCCGGTAGTGGCCCGACCCGATGCCGATGAGGGTGCCGAGCAACATGGAGATGACTGTGGCCGAGAAACCAACGAACAGCGAGACCCTGGCTCCCCACACCACGAGGGCCAGCACAGAACGCCCCGACTGGTCGGTGCCGAGGGGATATCCGGGGCTCGGCGGCGCCATGGAGTCGCCGGTTGCCTGGGTCACGTCCAGCTCCGAGGACGGGAACAGCCACGGAGCCGTCAGGGCCATCACGATGAAGAACGCCAGGACCGCCAGCCCGAGCATGCCCGACCGCTCGTGACGGAAGGCCGTCCAGAACCTCGCGCGTGCGGCTCGTCGGCGGGCCCGGCGCAGTGCGGCGGGCGTGGTGGGTTGCGCGGCCGGTGGAGAGGTGGTCGGCGCCGTCATGTCCGGATCCTCGGGTCGACGCTGGCGACGATGATGTCGGCGATGATGTTGGCGACGATCACCGCTATGGAGAACATCAAGAAGATGGCCTGCAGCAAGGGGATGTCCGGGCCACGGATGGCTTCGTAGGACAGCCGACCCAGACCGGGCCAGGAGAAGACCGTCTCCACCGTGATGGCCCCGGAGACGATGAACCCGACGTTGAGGAAGATCAGCGTGATGCTGGGAAGCAGTGCATTGGGTACGGCGTGCCGCCGGCGCACGTACTTGTCCCGAAGACCCTTCGCTTTCGCCGTCGTCAGGTAGTCCTGGCTCATCTCGTCAACCAGCGAGGAGCGCATGACCAGCGAGTACTCCGCGAGGTAGACGAGGGTCAAGGTGAGCGCAGGCAGGAACAGGTGCCAGGCCACGTTGAGCCAGCCTTCGGGTGAGCTCTGGTCCACGCCGGGCGAGATCACACCACCGCTGGGGAACAGTGCGGGGAAGGGACCCACGCCGGTGGACAGAACGATCAACAGCAGCATGCCGAGCCAGAACTCCGGCATGGAGTAGAGCGTCAACGTGCTGCCGGTCGTGATCTTGTCGAACTTTCCGCCCCGTCCCCACGCGCTGCGAATCCCCAGCCAGATCCCTATCGAAGCCGAAGCGATCGTCGAGACGCCAAGCAGCAGGACCGTCGGCCACACGCGATCGCCGATGACCGACCAGACGGGCTGACCGTTCTGCAGGGATTCGATCGTCGACGCGAAAGGGTTCTTGAGGTAGTTCCAGAACTGCTCGAGCAGCGGCGCGTTGAGCTGGCGCCGCAGCTCGGCGATCTGTTCTTGGTCAACCGAGCGACCGCGCGTGTAGAGGCCGATCGGGTCGCCGGGGAGGAGCCGGAAGAGCACGAAGTTGAAGACCACGACGAAGAGCAGGGTGCCGAGGCCGGTGAGCACTCGTCGGAGCGAGTACCGGAGCAGACCCCCGGGCGCGGATGCTTCGCGCTCCGCGCCCGGGACGTCCACCTGCTGACTGGGTAGGCCACCTTCGACCGACTCCCCGAGCAGGCTCATGGATCACTCCGTGTCGTCGGCTGCGCGGTCACGCCTCGAGCGCATGATGGCTAGAGCAGCGATCAGCAGGGCGGCTACTGCGAGCACGATCCCACCGATCAGGCCCCAATTGGTGCTATCCGACGAAGTGGTGCCAGTTCCGGTGCCATCCCCTTGTCCTGCCGCTGTGACTGGCTCGACATTGCGGTAGGTGAAGGTGCCGTACTGGAAGATCAGCGACCCGTCCGGAACCGGCTGCGGCTGCACGTTGGTGAACTTGTCCGACCGGTAGGCCTCGAGGTTGTCGTAGTAGAACGTGACGACGTAGACCGCGTCGTCGTACAGCATCTGCTGCATCTGCTTGACGATCGCCGCTCGCTTCTCGCGGTCGGTCTCGACGCTTTGCTCCTTGAAGAGCTTGTCGTACTCGGGGTTGCAGTAGAACGTGTCGGAGAGGTTGCCGTAGATCGTTCCGCCGTCCTTGTAGGAACGGTTGGCGCAGGTGAACGTCGACAGTTGGTAGTTCGGGTCTGGCTCGACGACCCAGCCCCACTCGTACATGTCGAAGTTCGCTTGGCCGGCGATCTCGTACAGCGGGTCTTCGCCGACCGTGTCCACATTGATGGTGAGGCCAAGGTCCTCGAACCAGCCCTGCATGAACTTCACAGACTGCTGGCTGCTTTGGCTCTCCGAGCGGCTGAGGAGGCGCAACGTGATGGGCTGGCCCTGCTTGTCGAGGCGCTTTCCGTCAGCACTCAGCGGGTAGCCGGCGTCCGTCAGGAGCTGTCCGGCCTTCTCCAGGTCGAAGGTTCGTACATCGGGTGGATCGAGATGGAAGGTCTGGTAGATCGGTGGAATGACCGTGGTGCCAGGCTCTCCGTACCCGTTGAGGACTCGCTTGACGAGCGTTTCACTGTCAACCGCGTAAGACAGGGCGTTACGGAACGCCTTGTCCTTCATCACGGGGTTGCCATCGCCGATCGGGGTGCCGTCGGCGAGGGCACCGCCACCGTTGAACACCAGGTAGTTCCACCCGGAGTAGATGCTGTTGCTGGTGGTGATGCCTTCGACGTTCTGGAGCGACTTGAACACGCCTGGGTCGAGCTCGCTGGCCAAGTCGATCTCACCGCGCTTGAGCGCCTGGGCGAGGGAGTCCTGGTTGGTGAAGATTCGGAAGTCGATCTCCTTGACCTTCGGTGAGCCTGCCCAGTAGTCGGTGTTGGCGGTGAACCGCAGGTACTGGTTCTTCTTGCGCTCGGTGAGGATGAACGGCCCTGAACCGACGGCTCCGCCCTCCACGTCGGGGTCGTTCGGCCACTTGAGGGCGTCGTCCTCGCTGATGTTCTCCCAGATGTGCTGCGGCAGGATCGGGACCGCCAGGCTTTCCATGATGGGGCTGGGCTTCGAAACGGTCATCACGACGGTCGTGTCGTCTGTGGCGACCACCTTCGTGATGTTCTCGACGTAGCTTCCGTAGTTGGTTTTCTCCTTCTTGCCGTTCAGGATCCGGTTGAAGGTGTAGGCCACGTCATTTGCGGTCAGAGGTACTCCGTCCGACCAGTTCACTCCGGAGCGGATCTTGTAGGTCCAGGTGGTCTTGTCTGCTGACTCCTCCCAGGACTCGGCGAGCTGGGGGACCGGGCTGAAGTCCTCCTGGCTGTAGCCGATCAGCTGGTCGTACATCAAGCCCCACATCTCGTAGGACTCGGCCACGATCCCCTTGAAGACATTCAGCGTGTCGACGTCCTGGGCGATCCCGACGGTGAAGGTCACGTCTGCCGGAGCTGCGGCGTCGACGGGGCTCGGAGATGGGCTCGTCGAAGCCTCCGCGGCCACCATGGGCACGAGCGCGAGACCACCGACCGTGAAGGCGGCGACCAGGACGGTCAGGTGGCGGGAGAGGGTTGGCCTGCGCTTCATGCTGATCTCCTGGGTGGTCCGCTAGGTTCGCCGGCATGAGTGATCCGGGTCCTGACAAGGTGGCGATAGGGGTGCAGGCACCGCCGGTGGCTGAGGTGGAGCCGACCGTGCGGGAACTGCATGGGGTGCGACGGGTGGACGATTATGCCTGGCTTCGCGACAAGGCCAGCGCCCGGACGAGCCGTTACCTCGACGCCGAGCGGGCGTTCTATGACGCGGCTACCGCTCACCTGGGGCCCCTCCGTCAACGGTTGTTCTCCGAAATGTCCGGTCGAACCCTTCCTGCTGATCGGTCAGTCAGTTGGGTTCGAGGGGGACATGTCTACCTGACCCAGACCGTCGAGGGGAGGGAGTATGCCCAGTTGTTACGCACTTCGGCCGAAAAATCTTCGGCCGAGGACGCGTACGACGTGATTCTTGACGAAAACGTGCTTGCCGAGGGCCACGACTACTGCTCGGTGGGGCTGTGTGAGCCGAGCCCGGACGGACGTGTGCTCGCCTATGCGGTCGATGTCGAGGGCGACGAGATCTACACGCTGGTCTTCCGCGATCTCGACACCGGCGAGGACCTCCCCGACCAGATCGACCGCGTCCACTACCTCGGTGGGGCATGGTCGGCGGACTCGGAGTGGTTCTTCTACACGGTTCCGGATGCGGCCTGGCGCTCGCACCGTGTCCTGCGGCATCGCTTGGGCACACCAGCCGCGGACGACGTGGTCGTGTTCGAGGACAGCGACGAAAAGTACGAGGTGTCGGTCGAGGCATCGCTGTCGGGGGACTACGTGATCATCCACACGGCCAACCGCGACACGAGTGAGGCGTGGCTCGTGCCAGCTACCGATCCGCAGAGCGAACCTACCCTGGTTCAGGGCCGCCGCCCGGGCATCGAGTACTACGTCTCGCATGCACCGCGTCCCGACGGCGACGTACTCCTCATTGTCACCAACGACGAGGCTCGAGAGTTCCGCTTGATGCGAACCCCGGTGACGAAGCCGGCTCGCGAGCATTGGGAGGAGCTGGTCGGTGAGGACTCAGCCGAGCGCCTCGAGTCCGTCGAGGTGTTCGCCCAGCATGTCGTGATGTCGCTCCGCAGGGACGGCAATCCGCTTCTGCGCATCGTGCGTAGGGACGGCTCCGAGGAAGCTATTGATGTCCATGCAGGCCTTGAGGCTGCGCAGATCAGGCTCGCGCGCAACGAGGTCTACGACACCGGGACTGTGTCGATCCGGGTGGAGTCCTATACGGCTCCGCCCGCTTGGTTCGACCTCGATCTGGCCACTGGCAAGCGGACCCTGGTGAAGCAGACCGCGGTGCCGAGCTATGCAGCCGACGACTACATCTCCGAGCGCTACGCCGTCGAGGCGACCGATGGCGCTCTTATCCCGGTCAGTGTGGCCCGTCGGCTCGATACCCCGCTCGACGGTTCAGCGCCGTGCTACCTCTACGCCTACGGCTCATATGAGTCGGTGGACTGGCCGGAGTGGCTGCCCGAACTTCCCTCCATGCTTGACCGGGGAGTGGTCTTCGCGCACGCGCACATCCGAGGTGGCGGTGAGCTCGGACGGAACTGGTGGGATGAGGGACACCTGTCGAGCAAGCAGAACACCTTCAGCGATCTGATCGCCGTCGCAGACGGATTGGCCGACGGGATGGTGGACGGCGATCGGATCGTCACGCGCGGCCTGTCCGCCGGCGGTTTGCTGCAGGGTGCCGTCTTCTCGCAACGTCCCGATCGTTGGCGGGGCGTGGTTGCCGAGGTCCCCTTCGTCGACGTGGTCACGACCATGTTGGACGCATCGATCCCGTTGACCGCGGGGGAGTGGGACGAGTGGGGTGACCCGCGCCGCCCCGAGGACTTTGCGTGGATGCTGGCGTACAGCCCGTATGACAATCTGCCGCCCGCAGGCGTCCGTCCCGATCTCTTGGTGACTGGCGCTGTGCACGACACGCGGGTCATGGTCTGGGAACCCGCTAAGTGGACCGCTGCGCTGCGGGCGAGCGACCCCGACTGGTCGCCGCGCTGCCTGTTCCGGGTGGAGACGGGGGCGGGATCGCACGGCGGTCCGTCCGGACGCTACGCCCGACTGCACTACGAGGCCGAGGTCTACGCCTGGATCCTGGAGCGCTTCGGCCTGGAGTAGGTCATGCGCCGCAGTCGGTTCGGCGGTGGCGGGACCGCGGGAGCATTCTGTAGGTGTGGATGACAAGGGGTACCTGCTCGACAATCGGCAACGAGAGGCGGGGGATCGCTTCGCGGCGCTGTCGCAGCTGTTCGATCCCGTTTCGTTCGGGCACCTGGAACGGTTGGGGATCGCGGAGGGTTGGCGCTGCTGGGAGATTGGGGCCGGCGGGCCAGGCGTGGCGAGCTGGATGGCTCAGCGGGTCGGGCCAGCCGGCCATGTGCTCGCGTCGGACATCGATACCAGGTGGCTTCCCGGCGACGCCGGGTTCGAGGTGCTCCGTCATGACGTGGGCTCCGAGCGACCGCCGGTAGGGCCTTTCGATGTCATCCACGCCAGGCTCGTGCTGGTTCACCTTCCCAGCCGTGACACAGTTCTCCCGGCCCTGGTTGACGCTCTGCGCCCCGGCGGCTGGCTGCTCCTCGAGGAGGCCGATCCCGGTCTGCAGCCGTTGCTCTGTCCCGACGAGGCTGGCCCTGCCGAAGAGCTGGCCAACCGACTCCGGGCGGGTTTTCGAACGCTCATGGCCGAGCGAGGCGTGGACCTTGCGTACGGGCGGACGTTGCCACGTCGACTTCGCGCCGCCGGATTGCGCGACGTAGAAGCCGACGCCTACTTCCCGATCACCTCTCCTGCCTGTGTCACTCTCGAACACGCCACCGTTGAGCAGATTCGCGGCAGGTTGGTTGCTGCCGGCCTCGCGACGGATGTGGACATCGATCAGCACCTGGCCAACATCAATGCCGGTGACGTAGATCTGGCGACGTCGCCGCTGGTCAGCGCCTGGGGCAGGAAACCCGATTGAGGAATGGCTGCCGTGGCCCTGGGGATGTCGCCAGTCGCCTGTGGACAAGCACGCGAATGTGTCGGTGTTCCCTGCTACAGAAACCTGTTGTGATTAAACAGGAATCCGCCTGTTGACGGTCGTGGAACTGTCGGTGCCTTGTTCTAGAGTTCAGGTATGTCATCCACCTCCAGGACAGCCGGCAACACCGCCGCTGTCCTGGGACTGACCCGCCGGCTGGCCGCGTTGGACTTCACCCGCGGTGACGCGGCTGGTGCTTCCGCTGAGCGCATCGATCAGCTGCGGGCGTTGGAGGAGTTGAAGGCCGCGGTGGCGGCGGCGCAGGTGCGGGTGACCGCGGCGTTGACCGTATCCGAGCAGCGACGCAGCGATGAGGAGCACGCGGCGCGGGTGCCGGCTGGGTCGGAGGGGTTCGAGGCGTGGCGGGCGCGCCGGGATGCGGAGCGGTCTCGGTCGTCGGTGGGGGCGCAGGTCGGGTTCGCGCGCCGGTTGTCCCCGCATCAGGGCGCCCGGCAGGTCACGATCGCTACCGCGCTGGTCGAGGACCTGCCGGCCACGTTGGCCGCGCTGGAGGTCGGGGTGATCAGTGAGTGGCGGGCGTCGATCATCGTGCGGGAGTCCTCCTCGCTGACCCGACCCGACCGCAGGCTGCTGGACGCGGAGCTGGCTACCGACCCCGACCGGCTCGCGTCGTGGGGGGACAAGGAACTCACCGGTCGGGTTCGGGCGATCGCCTACCGCCTCGACGCCCAAGCCGCGGTCGAGCGGGCCGCGAAGGCGGCGCAGGATCGGCGGGTGAGTCTGCGACCGGCCCCGGACGCGATGAGCCAGCTCGGTGCGCTGTTGCCGGTCGCCGGTGGGGTCGCGGTGATCAGCTCCCTGCAGCAGGCCGCGGCCACTGCCCGGGCGCAGGGAGATCCGCGGGGCCGGGGGCAGGTGATGGCCGACACCCTGATCGAACGCGTCACCGGCCAGGCCGCCGCCGCCGCGGTCCCGGTGGAGGTGCAGGTCGTGATCTCCGACACCACCCTGCTCGGCCAGGACGACGCGCCTGCGCGGATCCCCGGCTACGGGCCGGTCCCGGCCGGGATCGCCCGCGACCTGCTCAAGAGCTCCGCTGACGAGGACGCGAAGGTGTGGCTGCGCCGGCTCTACACCCACCCCCAAAGCGGGGCGTTGACGCAGGTGGAGTCCACGCGGCGGGTCTTTCCCCGCGGGATGCGCCGGTTCATCACCACCCGCGACCAGACCTGTCGCACCCCGTGGTGTGACGCGGCGATCCGGCACATCGACCACCTCCACGACCACGCCCGAGGCGGCCGGACCAGCCTGTCCAACGGTCAAGGGACTGTGCGAACGGTGCAACTACCTCAAACAAACCCCCGGCTGGACCACCGAAACCGACCCGTCCGGACGTGGGCGCTCCCATCGGGTCCGGGTCACCACCCCCACCGGGCACACCTACCACTCCACCGCCCCACCACTCCTCCCCGGACGCCGACCGCCCCCACCAGCGGGACAACCCGAGATCTACAGCCACCTCGAAGCCCGGATCGAATACCTCCTCAGCGCCTAGCGGCCGCAGCCGACCGGCAATGGCTGCGGGAGTTGAATGTGCGGGTGACACGTGATGCCGTGGCAACAGACGTTGATTCCATCGTGGAGCTCGCCGAGCGTCGACGAGTGGAGTACGAGTTCGCTCAGCCGCAGTTCTGGCGCCGAGCGCCAGATGCGGTCGACAAGCACCGACCGTGGATCGCCGCACAGGTGGCGAGTGACGACGTGATCTCGATAGTCGAGCCGGGGCCGGCGGATGGGCTGGCTGGCTTCGTGCTTGGAACCCTGGTCGACGCCCCGCCGGTCTACGACCCTGGTGGCCCCACGGGACTGATCGATGACTTCGCGGTCGCTGACGCGTCGCTGTGGAGCTCGACGGGGCGCCGACTTCTCGAAGAAGCCCTGCGCCGATTACGAGAGCGCGGCGCCACCCAGGTCACGGTGGTGTGCGGTCATCACGATCGCGCAAAGCGCAGCCTGTTGTCGGACGCCGGCCTCGCCATCGCGTCCGAGTGGTACGTCAAGCCGATCAGCTAAGCGGCACCGTGCCACGCCTGCTACGAGCGCGGGTTCAGCCGTCAGCGCCTTCCACGGCCTGCGTCACCAGCGTGAGGAATGCATCGACATCGTCCTCGGTGGTGTCCCAGGAGCACATCCAGCGGGCGATGTCGAAGGGCTCATGAGGGTCGCTGGCCCACAGATAGAAGGTGACCTGCGCCTGCAGGACCGGTACGACCGCGCGCGGGAGCCGTACGAACACCGCGTTCGCCTCCGCGGGGTACGCCACGTCGATCGCGTTGATGGCGGCGACCCCGCGGGCCAGCCGGGCCGCCATGGCGTTGGCGTGGGCCGCGTTGCGCCGCCAGAGGTCGCCCTCAAGCAGTGCGACCAGCTGTGCCGAGACATAGCGCATTTTCGATGCCAGCTGCATAGATGACTTGCGACGGAACTCCGCTCCCTGGATCCGCTGCGGCGCGAGCACGATGACGGCTTCGCCGAGCATCAGTCCGTTCTTGGTCCCTCCGAACGACAAGACGTCCACCCCGACGTCGGTGGTCAGCTCACGGAAGCCGACGCCGAGCGCAGCCGCCGCGTTGGCGATGCGGGCGCCGTCCATGTGCACCGACAGGCCGAGGCCGTGTGCGTGCGCAGCGAGTGCCCGAAGCTCGTCCAGGGAGTAGACGGTGCCCAGCTCGGTGCTCTGCGTCAGGCTGACTACCGACGGCTGCGCGTGGTGGGGGTCCCCGAACCCATGGGCGTGCCGATCGATGAGCTCAGGGGTGAGCCGCCCGTCGCTCGTGGGTGTGGTGAGCAACTTCAGGCCGGCGACCTTTTCCGGGGCACCGCACTCGTCGACGTGGATGTGCGACACCTCGGAGCAGATCACCGCGTCCCAGGGCCGAGTGAGAAGTTGCAGAGAGACAACGTTGGCACCGGTCCCGTTGAAGACGGGATAGACCTCGGCCTGGTCACCGAAAAGCCCACGGACGACCTCGCGCAGACGTTCGGTGTAGACGTCGTCTCCGTAGGCGACCTGATGACCGCCGTCGGCCGCCCGAATGGCGTCGAGAATCTCCGGGTGCACGGACGCGTGATTGTCGCTGCCAAAGCCACGGAGCGCAGAGTCGTGCAAGGGTGACTGACCGGCAGGTCCAGAGATCATGACCCGATCCTTGCGCATGCCACGCCCGGCTTGCAGATCATTGAAATCTCAACTATTATCCGGTTCAGGAGGTTGACATGCCAGCTGTGACCGTGGACGACGTTCTGACCCTTCCTCGTATCCCGGAACCGGATAGTGCCTCGACGACCGACCGGGCGGTGGTCGCACGAAGCACCGCCCCGGCTGGACTCGAGGGAGAAGGCTTTCCGGTACGGCGAGCCTTCGCTGGGGTCGACCTCGCAGCCCTTGACCCATTCATCCACATGGACCAGATGGGGGCGGTCGAATACGCGCCGGGGGAGCCCAAGGGAACGGCTTGGCACCCCCACCGCGGCTTTGAGACGGTCACGTACATGATCGACGGGATCCTGCGACACCAGGATTCCCAAGGCGGTGGTGGGCTGATCACTGGGGGAGACACCCAGTGGATGACTGCCGGCAGTGGGCTGCTGCACATCGAGGCGCCACCCGAAGAAGTTGTCCTGGCGGGCGGCCTCTTCCACGGTTTCCAGCTGTGGGTCAACCTGCCCCGCACGCTCAAGATGACTGACCCGCGCTACCAAGACATCCGCGGTGGGGAGGTCACCCTGCTGACGTCCGCCGACGGAGGAGCGCTCGTCCGAGTGATCGCCGGTTCAGTGGCGGGACACGACGGGCCAGGCTCCACCCGTACCCCGATCACGTTGATTCACGCGACCTTGGCGCCTGGGGCTCAGCTGCGTGTGCCATGGCGGCCGGAATTCAACGCCTTGGTATACGGCGTTTCGGGGGCCGGCTCCGTTGGTTTCTCCCCAGCTGCCCCCCTTACCGGTGGTCAGCTGGCAGTTCTCGGCGCGGGTGATGTGGTGACCGTGTCTGCGGACCAGCAGCACCAACCCAATCAATCGTTCGACGTGTTGATCCTGGGCGGCCAACCGATCCGCGAGCCGATCGCGACGTACGGCCCGTTCGTCATGAACACGAGGGACGAGATCGTCACGGCTTTCGAAGACTTTCAAGCAGGTCGTCTCGGGGTCGTGCCGGCCGAGAGCGCCTGAGCACGCCTGCTCGAGCGGGGTTGCGCCCGATGGGGAGGTTTGCGCTAGCGTCTGGTTGTCCGTCGACATGGCGGATCCACGGTCGGTACGCCGAGTCCCGCCCCCGTCCCGTGGCAATGCACCTGGGCGGGAGTGGGGGAACCACTTTCGGGCGCAGCATCCAGTTGTGTCCTCGGGGTGAAGCGGCTCACGAGTCGCAGGCCTGACCTCTGGCCCAACCCGACAGCTCACCCCGCAGGCGCGGAGGCTTGTCGTGCTGTCCTCTCCATTGCGCATCCGGCTGTCCACCCGAAGGTTGTCTCTGGCGGTCTTGGCGTCGGCGTGCTGCGCGGGACTGGTGGTCGTCCCGACCGGTCCTGCCGCGGCGTTCGCTCCCGACGGCCCGGGCGGAGCCGTGACAGGAACAAGTCCCCAGGCCCCGAGATCGGGTGACCCGACCATGACGGCCAAGGCCCGAAAGTCGCGCGCCGTTCGAGCCTCGATCCCTCGTTCGGAGTGGGTGACCTCCAAGCACGCCAAGTACGTCGCCAAGCGCGAGAGCCACAACAACTGCCGGGCTGTCAGCCCGAGTGGCGCCTATCGAGGGAAGTGGCAGATGGGGGCCCCGTTCTGGTCTGCGTTCGGGGGAAAGAAGTTCGCCTCAAGGCCTGACCGCGCGACCTGCGCCCAGCAAGATGTTGTCGCCTACCGCGGTTGGGTGGCCTCCTGGTGGCATCCCTGGGGCGGCTGAAGTGCTCGGCGTGGCCGAAGGAGCCGGGAAAATGCTCGACCAGGGGCGACGTCATGACACGCCCTGACGCGTTGCCGCCGAAGATCCCGCGGGGAAGTCGAGGACGAAGGTCAGACCGCCACCCGGTGTGTCCTCGGTCGCGATCGTGCCGCCCATCGCTTCGGTGAAGCCCTTCGCGACGGCGAGCCCCAACCCGACGCCGTCCTGTTGGGGGACGTCACCGAGTCGCTGGAACGGTGCGAACAAGCGGTCGTGATCGCGGTCGTGCACACCTGGGCCGCAGTCAGCGATCCTCAGCGTGATGCGGCTGTTATTGCGCGCCGCGTCGATGCGGATGGCTGCTTTCGCGGGCGTGTACTTGAGGGCGTTGTCGCAGATGTTCGCGAGGACGCGATCGAGCAGTCCGGGGTCGGCTCGGATGACCAGGTTCGGGTCGATATCCACTGCTATCCGTTCGGCGCCCTCGATCGCGTAGAGAGCGTTGCGAGTCGCTCCGGCGAGTCCGACGTCGGTGAGTGACGCGCTGATGGCGCCGGTGTGGATGCGGCTCATGTCAAGGAGGTTGTCGACCAGGCCGGTGAGCCGGGTGGTGGCCCCGTCCACGGTGGACAGCAGCTCGGCCTCGTCCTCAGGGGACCACACGATCTCTCGGGACCTCAGGCTGTCCACCGCGGCCCGGATGGCCGCGAGCGGTGAACGAAGATCGTGGGAGACCGCCGCGAGGAGCGCCGTGCGTGTGCGGTTAGCGTCAGCGAGGCGTAGTCGTTCGAGGTCCGCGGCTGCGGCGATCGTGCGCTCGCTCATCACTTTGGCGTAGGCGGCGTACGCCTTGAGCAGCCGTTGTTGCGAGGCAGTGGTGCGGGGCGCCGCGATGACGAGGATGGTCTCGTCGTCGATGTCGGCACTGCACCCGGCTTCGGCGGCAGACGGTCGTACGCCGTGGCTTGCGAGGATGTCCTCGGATCCGTCGGACCGGTGACGAATGATCGCAGCTCCGGTGGCACCGAACAGCTCTGACGCGGAGCTGAGCAGCCCGGCGAGGTCGTCGCTGGAGTTGAGCAGGCTGTGTGACAGCACGGTCAGCGCGTCGGCCTCCGCACGGGACTTGCGGGCCTCTTCCCTGATGCGGGCCGCTCGGTCAACCACTGACGAGACCGCGATGCCGACGAGGACGAAGAGGACAATCGCGAAGGCGTTCTCGGGGTCGGAGATGGTCCACGTGTAGACCGGAGGGGTGAACAGGTAGTTCAAGAGCAGGCCGCTGCACAGTGCAGCGATAATCGCCGGGACCAGGCCACCGATCAGAGCCGTGGCTACAACCACCACCATCAGGACCATCGCTTCGGTGGGAAGGCCGTGGAGGTCCTTGGTCTGCCACAGCAGCAGGCTGACGACAAGTGGGGCGAGTACGCCGAACGCGTAGCCGAGCTTGAGGCGGCGTCGACCCACGTGATCGCGCATCCGCCGCGGTCCACCGCGGCCGCGTCCGCTGTAGTCGTGGCTGACCACCAGTACGTCGATCTCGCCGGACCCGTCGATCACTCGTTCGCCGATCCCGGGCCGGAGCAGGGTAGGGAGAGGCCCTCGCCGGCTGGCCCCCATGATGATCTGGCTGGCGTTGTCCGCCCGCGCAAAGTCCAGGATCGCCTCGGCTGTGTCGTCGCCAACCACGGTGTGGAAGGTGCCGCCCATCTCCTCGGTCTTGGCGCGCAGCTCGGCTAGCCGGTCCGGTGAGATGCCACGGAGGCCGTCCTGCTGGGTCACGTACAGCGCATCCCACTCCCCGCCGGCACGGCGGGAGGAGATGCGTGCGGCGCGGCGCATCAGGGTCACCGACTCGGGCCCCCCGCTGACGGGGACGACGATCCGCTCGCGGGTCGCCCAGGTGGACTCGATCTCGTGGTCGGCGCGATAGCGCTCCAGTCCCTCGTCGACCCGGTCGGCGACCCACAGCAACGCGAGCTCCCGCAGCGCGGTCAGATTGCCCTCACGGAAGTAGTTCGACAGGGCGGCGTCGACCTTCTCAGGCTTGTAGATGTTGCCGTGGGCCATCCGACGCCGGAGCGCCTGAGGGCTCATGTCCACAAGCTCGATCTGTTCCGCGGCCCTGACCACCTCGTCGGGAACGGTCTCGCGCTGACGAACTCCGGTGATCGACTCTGTCACGTCGTTGAGAGACTCCAAGTGCTGGATGTTGACCGTGGTGATGACCTCGATACCGGCATCCAGGATTTCCTGGACGTCCTGCCAGCGCTTGGGGTTCCGGCTCCCCGGCACGTTGGTGTGGGCCAGTTCGTCGACCAGCACCACGGTGGGCTTTCGGGCGAGGACCGCGTCGACGTCCATCTCCTCGAACTCGGTGTCGCGGTATGACAGCGTCGCCCGGGGGATCATCTCGAGACCGTCGGTCAGCGCGGCGGTGCGTGGCCGGTCGTGCGACTCGACGTAGCCCACGACCACGTCGGTCCCGCGCTGGCGCCGGCGCTGACCCTCCTCGAGCATCTTGAAGGTCTTGCCCACGCCGGGAGCGGCGCCGAGATAGATGCGCAGCTTGCCGCTGCCCATGGTTTCCCGCCTGTCCGTGCCGTCTCGGTGGCCCACGGCCCTTGCTCAGGTGTACCGCTCTCGCCGACTTCGGCCAAGGCGGTTAGCGGTTGTTTAGCGCTCCTGCCAGGCCGTTCGCTAAGAGGATGCTAAGCGCGAAGTTCTCGGCGCTAACAGAGCACTACCCGGCTTGTTTGCGGTCCGGACGGGCTGAACAGTGGGTCATCGGGCGGCCATATGCCGCACGCCCAACGCACCGCAAATGACCAGGAGTCCACCGCGCATGGCTGACATCGTGTTCGTGGGAATGGCGCTCGCCTTCTTCGGGCTTGCGTCCCTGTACGTACTCGGGTGCGACCGGATCATCGGCCGCGAGGCACCTCCGGTCGTAGCCGCCCGCGAGACGGACCGCGGCGCCTCACCGGCCGATCAGGCGGGAGCGGGGGTCTCGTCGTGAGCTGGGAGAACGCACTCGGCCTGATCATCGTCATCCCGCTCGCCGTCTACCTGGTGGCCGCACTGCTCTTCCCCGAGCGGTTCTGATGTCTGCTGCCACCTGGGGCCAGTTCCTGGCCATGATCGGGGCCGTCGTGTTGACCGCCCCGCTGCTCGGCAAATACATGGCCGCCGTGTACGCCGGCGGGAAGGCACCCGGAGACCGTGTCTTCCTACCCGTGGAGGGGGTCTTCTACCGGATCTGCCGTGTGGACCCCAAGAGCGAGCAGCGCTGGACGGTGTACGCGTTCTCGCTGCTCGCTTTCAGCCTGATCTCCTTCCTGTTCCTTTACTTTCTGCAGCGGCTGCAGGGCGTCCTACCCTTCAACCCAACGGACATGCCGGCGGTTCCACAGAACGTGTCGTTCAACACCGCCGTCAGCTTCATGACCAACACCAACTGGCAGGCCTACGCCGGTGAGGCGACCATGAGCCACCTCACCCAGATGATGGGTCTTGCGGTGCAGAACTTCGTCTCCGCGGCCGCCGGGATGGCGGTCATGGCCGCTCTGATCCGCGGCCTGGCCAGGCGCCGGGTCTCGACACTGGGCAACTTCTGGGTCGACCTGACCCGGAGCACCATCCGGATCCTGCTTCCGCTGGCGTTCCTGGTCGCGGTCATCCTGGTCAGCCAGGGTGTGATCCAGAACCTCAAGGGCTTCACCCGCGTGGAGACGCTCCAGGGCGTCGTCCAGGCGATCCCCGGAGGACCCGCGGCAAGCCAGGTCGCGATCAAGCAGCTTGGCACCAACGGCGGCGGCTTCTTCGACATGAACTCCGCCCACCCGTTCGAGAATGCCACCGCGTTGAGCAACTTCGTGGAGGCGTGGGCCATCGTCATCATCCCGTTGGCACTCGCTTTCACCTTCGGCCGCATGGTCGGCGACCGCCGACAGGGACGTGCCGTCTTCGCGATCATGGGCGTCATCCTCGTAGCGGTCTCGCTGGGCACGATGCTCTCTGAGGGGAACGGCAATCCGCGGCTCGACGCCATGCACGTGGACCAAACCATCTCGGCCGACCAGGCCGGCGGCGGCTATCTGGAAGGCAAGGAAACCCGGTTCGGCACGGGAGCCTCCGGGATGTGGGCTGCCTTCACCACCGGTACGTCCAACGGGTCGGTCAACTCGATGCACGACAGCATGACCCCGAGCGGCGGTGGCCTTGCGCTGACGCACATGATGCTCGGTGAGGTCAGTCCCGGTGGCGTCGGTGTGGGCCTCAACGGGCTGCTGATCATGGTCATCCTCTCGGTGTTCATCGCCGGGCTGATGGTCGGCCGCACGCCGGAGTACCTCGGCAAGAAGATCGAGGCCGCCGAGATGAAGCTCGTCATGCTGTACCTGCTCGCCATGCCGACGGCCCTGCTGGGGTTTGCCGCGGCCTCGGCGGTGCTCACGCCGGCGCTCGACTCGCTCGCCAACCCAGGTGCGCACGGCCTCACCGAGATCCTCTACGCCTTCACCTCGGCAGCCAACAACAACGGCTCGGCGTTCGCCGGGCTCACCGCCAACACGGACTGGTACACCACGACACAGGGGCTGGCGATGCTGGTGGGCCGGTTCCTGCTGATCATCCCGGTGCTGGCGATCGCGGGATCGATGGCGCGCAAGCAGGTGGTGCCGGCCAGTGCCGGCACCTTCCCGACCCACACGCCGCTGTTCTGCGGCCTGGTCGTGGGCGTGGTCCTCGTCGTGGCCGGGCTCACCTTCTTGCCCGCGCTCGCGCTCGGCCCGATCCTCGAACAGCTTTCCCTCTAGGAGTCACGAGCATGTCGCAGTCAACCCACGAGGTCGTCCGGCCTGTTGGCACTGGTGGACGAGACCGTTACCCGCTGCCGCGCCGGTCCCTGTTCGATCCGGACATCGTTCGAGGAGCTGCCGTCGACAGCTTCCGCAAGTTGGACCCCCGGTTCCAAGCCGGGAACCCCGTCATGTTCGTGGTCCTGGTCGGCAGCGTGCTGACCACGGCACTCTTCTTCGCCCACGTCGGCGCCTCGTCCGCCGTCCAGAACGTGTTCGCCGGCCTGGTAGCCATATTCCTCTGGTTCACCGTGCTCTTCGCCAACTTCGCCGAGGCGATGGCCGAAGGACGCGGCAAAGCACAGGCCGCCACGCTGCGCCGGGCGCGCACCGAGACCACTGCCATCAGGCGTACCAAAGGGTGCGAGCTCGAAGAGGTCGCCGCCACGGACCTACGCGTGGGCGACGAGTGCATTGTCGCGGCCGGTCAGGTCATCCCCAGCGACGGAGACGTGATCGAAGGCGTCGCGACCGTCGACGAGTCTGCCATCACCGGCGAGTCAGCGCCAGTGATCCGGGAGTCCGGCGGCGACCGGTCGGCGGTCACGGGTGGGACCAGGGTCCTCTCGGACCAGATAATCGTCCGGATCACGGCCCGGCCCGGTGAGACCTTCATCGACCGGATGATCGCCCTGGTCGAGGGCGCGGAACGCCAGAAGACGCCCAATGAGATCGCGCTCAACATCCTTCTTGCTGGCCTCACCATCGTGTTCCTGCTCGCCACTGTGACGCTGCAGCCGTTCGCGATCTACTCGGGCGCCGAGCAGGACGCCATCGTCCTGGTCGCGCTCCTGGTGTGCCTCATCCCGACCACCATCGGCGCGCTGCTCTCGGCGATCGGGATCGCCGGGATGGATCGGATGGTGCAGCACAACGTGCTGGCCATGTCAGGCCGGGCCGTGGAGGCCTCCGGCGACGTGAACACCCTCCTGCTGGACAAGACCGGCACCATCACTCTGGGCAACCGGCAGGCCTCGGAGCTCATCCCGATGCCCGACATCAGCGTCCACGACCTGGCCGAGGCCTCGCTGATCGCCAGCACCGCCGACGAGACGCCGGAAGGCCGCTCCATCGTCGAGTTCGCCCGGGAGACTCACGGGATCACTGAGGACGCCACGGGCGCCGGCGGCGACCTCGTGCCATTCAGTGCCCAGACCCGCATGAGCGGCGTCGACCTCGCCATAGACGGGGGGGTCCGCAGCCTGCGCAAGGGGGCTGTGGACACGATCACGCGTTGGGTCCAGGACACCGGTGAACGAGTGCCGGACGCCCTGCACGTCATCGCTGACGGAATCGCCACCAGCGGCGGCACGCCGCTGGCCGTGGCCGAGCGCGACACGCGCAACGGCACCGCCCGGGTCCTGGGTGTCATCCACCTCAAGGACATCGTCAAGGACGGAATGCGAGAGCGCTTCGACCAGCTGCGGGCGATGGGGGTCCGCACGGTCATGATCACCGGCGACAACCCGCTGACCGCCCAGGCGATCGCCCACGAGGCCGGTGTCGACGACTTCCTCGCCGAGGCCACCCCCGAGGACAAGATGGCCCTGATCAAGCGAGAGCAGGCGGGTGGGGCACTGGTCGCCATGACCGGTGACGGCACGAACGACGCGCCCGCACTGGCCCAGGCCGACGTGGGCGTCGCCATGAACACCGGCACCCAAGCAGCCAAGGAGGCAAGCAACATGGTCGACCTCGACTCCGACCCGACCAAGCTCATCGAGATCGTCGAGATCGGCAAGCAGCTGCTAGTCACGCGCGGCGCGTTGACGACGTTCTCCATCTCCAACGACGTGGCGAAGTACTTCGCGATCATCCCCGCGATGTTCGCCGGTGCGATTCCGGTGCTGAACGACCTGAACATCATGGGCCTGGACTCGCCTCGGTCGGCGATCCTGTCCGCAGTGATCTTCAACGCGCTGATCATCGTCGTGCTGATCCCGCTGTCGCTTCGCGGCGTCCGCGTCAGGCCGGCAGCGGCCACGGTCATGCTGCGGCGCAACCTGCTGGTCTACGGCGTCGGCGGCCTGATCGCGCCGTTCATCGGCATCAAGATTGTCGACCTGAGCATCTCTGTCCTAGGAGTGTCGTGATGCGCCGTCAACTGCTGGCCGCCGCCGGAATGTTGCTGCTGTTCACCGTGCTGACCGGACTGGTCTATCCGCTCACGGTCACCGGGATCGCCCAAGTCGCCTTCCACGACAAGGCGAACGGGTCCCTGGTCGAGGTGGACGGCAAGAAGGTGGGGTCGTCCCGCATCGCCCAGGAGTTCACCGGCGCCGAGTACTTCCACCCGCGCCCGTCGGCCGTCGCCTACGACCCGCGCGACAGTGGCGGCGCCAACCTCGGCCCCACCAACCCCGACCTCCTGTCGGCGATCGAGAAGAACGCCGAGGCCTACCGCACCGAGAACCGGCTGCCCGCCGACTATGACGTCCCCGTCGACGCGGTGACCGGCTCCGCCTCCGGGCTGGACCCGCAGATCTCTCGGGCCAACGCCATCCTGCAGGCCTCCCGGGTCGCAGAAGCCCGTGGTCTGTCCCTGGAGCAGGTTCTCGGCCTGGTGGACGAGCACACCACGAAGCGGGCGCTGGGTTTCCTCGGCGAAAGCGGCGTCAATGTGCTCGACCTCAACGTCGCCCTCGATAACCTCGACGAGTGAACGCCGCGGGGTCGCCAGGGCCCGGCGACGGACCCAGGGTGCTGGTGGTCGACGATGATGCCACCCTGCGCAGGACGCTCGGGCTCAACCTGCGTGCCCGTGGCTACACAGCCGACCTGGCCGGGACCGGGGAGGCCGCGCTCCAAATGGCGGCCTCACACCACCCCGACGTGGTCATCCTCGATCTCGGACTGCCCGGAATGAACGGTCTGGAGGTCATATCTGGCATCCGGGGCTGGTCTTCAGTGCCCATCGTGGTGCTGTCGGGCCGCGACGCGGAGTCCATGAAGGTCAAAGCCCTCGACCTCGGCGCGGACGACTACCTCACCAAACCCTTCGGGATGGACGAGCTGTTCGCACGGATCAGGGCTGCCACCCGCAGAGCGGTCGTCCCCGAGGGCGATCCGGTGGTCTCGACTCCACACTTCACCATCGACTTCGCCGCCAAACGGGTGTTGGCGTACGACCAGATCGTCAGACTGACTCCTCGACAGTGGCGCATCGTCGAGGTGCTCGTCCGCAACCGGGGACGCCTGGTCACCTACACCGAGCTGCTCCACGAGGTCTGGGGCCCCGGCTATGACACCGAAACCAACTACCTGCGCGTCTTCATGACCCACATCCGGCAACGCCTCGAGCCCGAGCCCTCCAAGCCGCGCTACTTCATCACCGAGGCCGGGATGGGCTACCGGTTTCAGATCCCTGAAGGCTCGGACGCGACGAGCCAGGCGGACTGACCCTCGGCGGAGATCGGTGGAGACGGTCGTCGGTGGATACGGCCATAGAACGTCGGCTGCTAAGAACTCGCTGATCGGACGCGCTGCTGGAGGTCTTCCGAGACCTCTACAACCACCAACGCCCGCACCGTTCGCTGCCCCGCCGAGCCACCCCGGCCACGCTCTACGACACCATGCCCAAGGCCACGCCAGGCGAGGTCACAGACCCCGACACCCACGACCGCATCCGCCACGACACCGTCGACAAAGCCGGCTCCGTCACCCTCCGCCACGGCGGCCGACTCCACCACATCGGCATCGGACGAACCCACACCGGAACCTGCATCATCCTGCTCGTCCAAGACCTCCAGATCCGCATCGTCAACGCCGCCACCGGCGAACTGCTCCGCGAACTAACCCTCAACCCCAACCGCGACTACCAGCCCACCGGAGCACTCAAAGGACCCACCCGACAACCCCCAAAATGACCACAGCCGGACCTGCAATCGCAGGTCCGGCCGTCGCCAATGTCTTGAGACATCACACGGTGCCCCCGGCAGGATTCGAACCTGCGCTCCCGCCTCCGGAGGGCGGTGCTCTATCCCCTGAGCTACGGGGGCCGGGGTCGGTCGAGGTTATCAGCCGGACTGGCCGCCACCGCGTCTGAGCATCGCGGCTGCGAGCAACGCGGAAGCATTGAGTGCCCAGTGCGCCAGCATCGGTGCGAGCAGGCTGTCGCTGAGCAGCCGGAGGATCGCCAAGCCCGCGCCGGCGATGGTTGTGGAGATCACCGCGGTGGCGACGAATCCGGCGTTGGCCCTCTCGCCCATGGCCGTTCCGGCTACCTGGAGCTGTTCCCCTCGGCCTAGCGAAGGCACGACATGCCACAGACCGAACGCGACCGCGCAAACGGTCACGGCGACCGGTCGGTCGGTCTGAGTCAGCAGGACCGCCAGCAGCAGCCCGCGGAACGCGGTTTCCTCGAGCAAGACCGTTCCCCATGGGAGCCTCACGCCTGCCTCGTAGGCGACTCGGCGGAAGCTGTGGTCGGCTGTCTTCTCGTCGGCGAAAAGTGCCCTGGTCTTGGGGAAGCTGATGCCGGCTGCCACCACGCCGACGACCAGCCCGCCAACAGCGGCCCCCCAAGCCAGCCCGCTCAGCCAGCTGCCCCGGCCGAGGCCGAGCTCGGCCCACGTTAGCCCGAGAATTCTGCCCCAGGCGAGCAGGCCCGCGGTCGCGATCAGGCACAGCGGTAGGTACAGCCGGTCAGGGACTCGGTGGACGAGGATTGAGAGTGCGCCCAAGATCACCAGGACGGCGATGACAGTGGTCATCCGCCGGCCCGCAGGTACCCGGTCAGGTGACGGCTAGGGAATCGTGTTCCTGCGGTACCGCCACCAGAGGCGGAACCTGATCTGCGTTGACGCCCCACTTGGCCAGTTGCTCGCGTACGGCGGTCTCGGCCGCCTCTGCTTGCGCGGCCGAGACGCGGCGGGTTGCCCAGGCCAGCTCGCGGGCGCGCAGGGCGTGCTCGACGGGTTCCATCCCGTTCGGGGGTTCCTTCAACTCGAACACGTCGCGCACGAAGACGGCCAGCTGCTTCCGGTAGTCGTGGCCGCGCGACACGAAAGTGCCGGGGACCACGGACATGGCGTTCATCGCGTCGATCATCGTGGCCAGGAATGTGGCGAGCGGCTGCCAGCGCAGCTCCGCCGGCACGGCTGGATTGCGGTCGGGTCCGAGCCAGTCGGGGCGTTGCACGGCGAGCGGCATGTTGAACTTCACGATGGGGTCGTCGTGCTGACTGAGAAGCACGACACGGGCCCGGTCCCGCTGCTCCTTGGGAATCTCCAGCCATTCCTCGTGGGTCCCTACTTCGATGGCCACGCCATCCGGGTCGACGACCTGTTTGTTCTCTCTCCAGTGCCGGGGTGCCAGGGTGGACCCCGGCATCCCGATGAACATGGCTCGTTCGACGCCGAAGGTATTGA
The DNA here is from genome assembly GCA_963805505.1 of uncultured Actinomycetota bacterium. Lineage (GTDB taxonomy): Bacteria > Actinomycetota > Actinomycetes > DATJPE01 > DATJPE01 > JANPBY01. The sequence continues at coordinate 104,501 of CAWDUP010000001.1, forward strand.
TCTCGGCGTGGCCCTGGAACAGGGTGTCGGCGCCGGTCTGGGCCCCCAGCGACTCGCCGAACATCAACAGCCGGGGGCGCTTGCCCTCCGGCATCTCGTCGAGGCGCGCGCGAAGAGCGGTCAGGAAGGCTTCGTTCTGTTCCTTGCCGACCCCGACCTTGCCCAGGGACATCGGGGAGGGACGTAGTGAGTACTGCATGGCGATCTGGGCGCACCTCCCGCCGGTCAGGTATTCGACGGTCTCCAGAACGACGTAGTTGACGTAGCCGGTGCCAGTGGGGGTGTAGAAGACGATGAGTGGCCGGTCCAAGCCGCCGAGCGCCTCGAGCTCGCGAAGGGCCAGGTCGGCTCGCGCCTGCGGGGTGGATGCTGAGGCCAGACCGATGAAGGCGCGCACCGGTTCGGTGGCTCGCGATCGACCGGTGGCCTCCTTGATCTCTGCCGGCGTGAGCGCCATGTTGACGAAGCGTCGTCCTTCGCGGCCAATGTCGTCAGAGCTGATCAGGCTGTTCGGCCCGCCGCTGACGTGCGAGGACGTGGGGTGCGTGGCGTAGGCCGCCTCGACGGCAGCGCCGGTGTGGTCCGCGTCGGCGAGGATCTTGCGGATACCGAAGTAGCCGGCGGCCCCGAGCCCGCCCAAGGCAGCCACGTGACCGGTCAGCCGAGCCAGCGGCTTCGGCGCTACCAAGCCGACCGGGTAGGCAACTGCGTGGGCGGCCAAGCGCTCGCCGTACGACGCGGCGAAGGTGACGCCGGCGACCAAGGCGCCCGCAGCGACTGCGCGACCGGCCACGATCCGGGTGTCGGACTCGACCGCCATCCCGTGCTCGTCCACGGTTCCGCCGGCCGCTTGTCTGCGCCGCGCCAGGCCGTACGTCGTCGCGGCAGCCGCCGCTCCGAACAGCGCCAGCGGGGCGACGGGGAGGGCTCGGAGCTCTCGCCTGCTCGCGCGACTCGCGATGTCCGTGACGACCAGCCCAGCCAAGGCGGCACCGCTGCCGACGACTGCGCGAAAGCCCAGGGACCGGGCGCCCGCACGCGCCATCGGCTCACCCGGATACTCGGGCAGCCCCTTCTGCAGGCCGAGGCCCGCTGCCAGGAGTCCTACCTCGACGGCTATCGCCGCGCGCCGAAACTGGCGGGGGCCGGCGTCCTTGCCGGCCAACATCCCTGCCAGAGCCTCCGCCGCCGACTGTCCGGTCACGACGATGCCGTAGTTGATCGCCACCAGAACGCCGGTGAGGATCGCCTGGTCCTTGGTCGTCCGGGGCATCAAGCCACGCTGGAACGAGGCTCCCGCCCCGGCGGCAGCAGTGATCACGGCCGCCTGCTCGGCCAGATCCGTAGGCCGCACAAGTGCTGTCGCGGCTCGTTCGAGGATCCCCATGATGGTCATGCCTTTCCCTGCGTGCCCGTCCGGCAACTGCCTGGCGCATCCGCCGAGACGACGACTGCTGGCGGCCAACCTAGCGCCTGTCCCGACCCCAGTAACCTGAGCGGTGTGACTCCTCTCGTGCTCGCCGACGCGGTTCATGCGGCCGTTGTCGATGCCATCGCCGCAGGCGCGCTTTCGCTAGCACCCGAGCAGGTTCCTGCCAGCGTGACCATCGAGCGGCCCAAGCAGCGAGACCACGGTGACTACGCCACGAACATCGCGTTGCAGCTGGCGAAACCGGCGCAGCGCAAGCCGCGAGACATCGCGGACCTGCTTGCGGAGCGGTTGGTCGCCACGGACGGGATCGCCTCTGTCGAGGTGGCCGGACCTGGCTTCCTGAACATCCGGCTGGACACGGCCACCGCGGGAGAGCTGGCCAGAACGATCGTCTCGGCCGGAGCGACGTACGGCCGTGGCGACGTGCTTTCGGGTCAGCGGATCAACCTGGAGTTCATCTCTGCGAACCCGACCGGTCCACTCCACCTCGGTCACACGCGTTGGGCTGCCGTAGGTGACGCTCTTGGCCGGGTGCTTGAAGCAGCAGGCGCCTCGGTTGTCCGCGAGTTCTACATCAACGACCGCGGACGGCAGATGGACTTGTTCGGAGCTTCCGTCGAGGCCGTGGCGCTCGGCAAGCCGGTGCCCGAGGACGGCTACAAGGGTGAGTACATACCCGAACTGGCGAAGCAGGTTGTCGCGGCCGATCCGTCGATCCTCGACCTCGACGGCGAGCAGCGGACCGCGGCCTTCCGAGACGCCGCCTACGCCCTCCAGCTTCAGCTGCAAAAGGACGTCCTGGACGGATTCCGCACCCGCTTCGATGTGTGGTACTCCGAACGCGAGCTGCATGAGAGCGGCGCCGTGGAACGCGGCCTTGAGGTGCTTCGCCAGCACGGACATGTCTTCGAGGCCGATGGTGCCACCTGGTTGCGCACCACAGATTTTGGGGACGACCGTGACCGGGTCCTGATCCGCAGCAACGGCGAGCTCACCTACTTCGCCTCGGACACGGCCTACTACGTCGACAAGCGAGCGCGCGGCTTCGACCATTGCATCTACATGCTTGGAGCCGACCACCACGGCTACGTCGGCCGATTGCGGGCCGTCGCTGCCTGCGCTGGAGACGATCCCTCCGAGACCGTCGACGTGCTCATCGGTCAGCTGGTCAAGATGTACAAGGGTGGGGAGGAGGTGCGGCTCTCCAAGCGCGCCGGCGACCTGATCACCCTCGAGGATGTGGTCGAGGACGTCGGAGTAGACGCAGCTCGCTACACCCTGTCCCGATACCCGACCGATTCGCCGCTGACCCTGGATCTCGATCAGATGGTGGCCCAGACCAACGACAATCCGGTCTTCTACGTCCAGTACGCGCATGCGCGGATCGCATCAGTTCTGCGCAATGCCAGCGACCTGGGCCTCGTTGCCGATCTGAGCGTCTTTGACCCCGGCGTCCTCGAGCACGTTCGGGAGAATGATCTGCTCGGCGCTCTCGGTGAGTTCCCGCGTGTCGTGGCAGCTGCTGCCGAGCTACGCGAGCCGCACCGGATCGCGCGCTACCTCGAGGAGCTCGCGGCGGTGTATCACCGGTTCTACGACGCTTGCCGCGTTCTGCCGATGGGCGATGAGGCGACAACCTCGCTCACAACCGCCCGCCTAGTTCTTTGCGCCGCGACCAGACAAGTCCTTGCCAACGGCCTCGACCTCCTCGGGGTGTCCGCACCCGAACGGATGTAGCCGGGCGTGCGGCCCCCTGACGATCTCAATGCGTTGAACCCTGAGATCTGGGCCACTGGCGTCACGAGGGACCCGAGCAGCGGGGCGATCACGGTCCGCGGTCTGGACGTCCGTGACCTCGCCGCGCAGTTCGGCAGCCCGACCTTCGTGATGGATGAGGACGATGTCCGGGCGCGGATGCGTGAGTGGCGTTCGGCCTTCGGCGACGACGCGATGGTCTTCTACGCGGGGAAGGCGTTCCTGTGCACCGAGCTGGCTCGCTGGGTGGACCAGGAGGGTCTTGGCCTGGACGTCTGCACAGCAGGCGAGCTGGGGGTCGCGCTTCGCGCGCGGTTTCCGGTGGAACGCCTGGCGTTCCACGGGAACAACAAGTCGACGACGGAGATCAACCAAGCCCTCGAAGTCGGGGTCGGCCGGATCGTGGTGGATTCTTTCGAGGAGCTGGCCAGGGTCGCCTTTCGGGCGGATGAGCTTGGGGTGCGGGCGCGCATCCTGATTCGCGTCACGGTCGGAGTCGAGGCCAGCACGCACGAGTACGTCGCCACCGCGCACGAGGACCAGAAGTTTGGTTTCTCGATCGCCGGCGGTGCCGCTGCTGAAGCCGTACGTCGGGCTATCAGCCTTCCGTCAGTGGAGTTGCTCGGACTGCACAGCCATATCGGTTCGCAGATCTTCGATACCGGTGGCTTCGAAGTGAGCGCCCACCGCGTGGTATCGCTCGCCGCAGCGGTCCGAGACGAACACGGCGTCGAGCTGCCGGAGCTCAATCTCGGAGGTGGGCTGGGTATCGCGTATGTCGTCGGTGACGACCCCGTGCGGCCGGCTGATATGGCTGCGCGGCTCAAGGCCGTCATCGAAGGCGAGTGTGCGATCGCCGGCCTCTCCGTTCCCGCCGTCGCTGTCGAGCCCGGGCGTGCAATCGTCGGGCCGAGCACGCTGACCCTCTATGAGGTCGGAACGGTGAAGGAGTTGGAGACCGACAACGAGACCGCCGACGGTCGCAACCGCCGCACCTACGTTTCGGTGGACGGCGGGATGAGCGACAACCTGCGAACTGCTCTCTACGACGCGGAGTACACCGTCGCACTCGCCTCGAGGCTCTCGACCGCCAAGCCGATGCTGGCCCGGGTCGTCGGCAAGCATTGCGAGACCGGGGACGTGGTGGTCAAGGACGCCTGGCTGCCAGGGGATCTGGCTCCGGGAGATCTGGTCGCGGTTGCGGCCACGGGCGCCTATTGCCGTTCCCTGGCCTCGAACTACAACCTGCTGCCACGTCCCCCGGTGATCGCTGTTCGCCAGGACGATTGCGGCACGGGCAGCGCTCGGGTCCTCCTACGCAGGGAGAACGAGGACGACCTGATGCGCCTCGATAGTGGCTGAGCTCGAGCGTCGGGTTCCACCGCCGTCACCGGCGCATGGAAGGATGAGCGGCCGCGGACATGATCGAAGCACGCCGCGGGTCTGACGTGAGAAGGCCTCGACGGGAGTGGTGAAGCGAGATGGGTGAGCAGCCCCTGCGGGTTGCGCTGCTCGGTTGTGGTGTTGTGGGCAGCGAGGTCGCACGCCGTCTCACGTCTCAGTCCTCCGACCTCGCAGCCCGCGTCGGAACCAACCTCGAGGTGGTGGGAATCGGAGTTCGACGCCTCGACGTCGACCGGCCAGGTATTACAGCCTCGCTGCTCACGACGGACCTGGAGGGGCTCGTTACGAGCCCTGAGGTTGACGTCGTCGTCGAGCTGATGGGTGGCATGGAGCCGGCCCGCGGACTCATTCTTGCCGCCATGAGGCGCGGCGCGTCGGTGGTGACCGCCAACAAGGCTCTGCTCGCAGAAGACGGAGCCACGCTGTACGAGGCTGCCGACGCTGCCGGAGTGGACCTCTACTACGAGGCAAGCGTGGCGGGGGCAATTCCCCTGCTCCGGCCACTGCGGGAGAGCCTGGTCGGCGACAACGTCAGCCGGGTTCTGGGGATCGTCAACGGCACAACGAACTTCATCCTGACTCGGATGGACGAGACCGGCGCCGATTTCGCCGATGCTCTTGCCGAGGCACAGCAGCTCGGCTATGCCGAGGCCGATCCCACGGCCGACGTCGGGGGCGCCGATGCGGCAGCCAAAGCGGCCATCATCGCCGCTCTCGCCTTCCACTCACGCGTGACCATGGATGACGTCCACTGCGAGGGCATCACGGCGATCTCGGCGCGAGACGTGGAGACCGCCCGTGCCATGGATCACGTCATCAAGCTGCTGGCCGTCTGCGAGCGGACGGCCGACGGACGCGGTGTCTCCGCAAGAGTCCATCCGGCCATGGTGCCGCGGACTCATCCCTTGGCAGGCGTGCGTGAGGCCTACAACGCCGTTTTCGTCGAGAGCGAGGCTGCCGGTCAGCTGATGTTCTACGGGCGCGGGGCTGGGGGTGCGCCAACAGCGAGCGCCGTCCTCGGCGACTTGGTGGCGGTCGGTCGCAACCGACTCTCCGGAGGCAGAGGGCCGCGGGAAAGTGCATACGCGGGACTGGCTGTACGTCCCATCGCCGAGGCAGTGACGCGCTATTACATCGCTCTGGACGTCTCGGACCGAACGGGCGTTCTCGCCACGGTCGCGCAGACTTTCGCCTCCCACGAGGTGAGCATCGAGACCTTGCGCCAAGACGGGCATGGGGTCGCAGCCGAACTGGCCATCGTCACGCACTCGGCGTCGGAAGGTCGGTTGGCTGCGGTGGTTGAGGAGCTGCGCGGGCTGGATGTCGTGCGTGGCGTCACCAGTGTCTTGCGAGTGGAGGGAATCCGGGAGTGATCACCGACCTGCGGCGTCCATGGCGCGGAGTGATCGAGGAATACCGAGATCGGCTCCCCGTCAGTGCTGACACACCGGTCGTCAGTCTGCTCGAAGGTGGGACCCCGCTTGTGGCCGCGCCGCGGATCTCGGAGCTGACCGGTTGCTCGGTGCACCTGAAGGTCGAGGGTGCTAACCCGACCGGCTCGTTCAAGGACCGAGGCATGACTGTAGCCATCTCCAAAGCGGCCGAAGAAGGCGCTAAGGCCGTGATCTGCGCCTCGACAGGCAACACGAGCGCCTCGGCAGCGGCGTATGCCGTCAGGGCGGGGATGGTCTGTGCCGTTCTCGTGCCGGAAGGCAAGATCGCCTTGGGCAAGCTGTCGCAAGCCTTGGCCCATGGCGCGCGGTTGCTGCAGGTGCAAGGCAACTTCGACGACTGTCTGACGCTAGCTCGCGACCTGTCAGAGCACTATCCCGTGGCGTTGGTCAACAGCGTCAATCCGTTCCGGATCGAGGGACAAAAGACTGCCGCCTTCGAGATCGTGGATGCCCTGGGAGCGGCTCCGGATGTTCACGTGCTGCCCGTGGGCAACGCTGGGAACATCACCGCCTACTGGAAGGGCTATCAGGAGTACGCCGCTGACGGCACGTCGACCAGCACCCCGCGCATGTGGGGCTTTCAGGCGGCAGGAGCAGCTCCGATCGTCACCGGTGCACGGGTGGACGAGCCCGCGACGATCGCCTCCGCGATCCGGATCGGAAACCCGGCCTCCTGGGCCCATGCAGTGCAGGCGCGTGATGCATCGGGAGGCCGGATCGATGCGGTCACCGATCGCGACATCCTGCGCGCTTATCGGCTGCTCGCAGCTCAGGAGGGGGTCTTCGTCGAACCGGCTTCGGCGGCGTCGGTGGCGGGGCTGCTTCAGTGTCATGCGGCGGGGCTGGTCGAGCCCGGGCAGACCATCGTCTGCACCGTGACCGGTCACGGTCTGAAGGATCCTGACTGGGCGATCGCCGGTGCGCCACCGCCAGTCACCGTGGCCGTGGATGCGGCGGCCGCCGCGGCAGAGCTCGGGCTTGCCAGATGACTGGTCGAGGCACCAGTTGAGCGCCCCCATGTTTCGGGCCCAAGCCGTACACGTCTCGGTACCGGCTAGTTCGGCCAACTTGGGGCCGGGCTTTGACGCGATGGCACTGGCGCTGTCGCTTCGCGATGACGTCATCGTCCAGGTGACCGACGAGCCCGGGCTCACAGTCGACGTCGCAGGTGAGGGAGAAGGCAGCATCCGTACGGACGGGAAGAACCTTGTGGTCCGCGCAGTGCGCGCCGGGTTCAAGTCCCTGGGTGGTCAGCCTCGTGGGCTGGCGGTCGTCTGCGCCAACCGGATCCCGCACGGTCGCGGCCTCGGTTCCTCGGCGGCGGCGATCGTGGCGGGGCTGGCCGCGGCGCGCTGGTTGACCGTCGGCGGGGACGACAGACTGCCGATGTCGACCATGCTGGCGATGGCCACGGACATCGAGGGACACCCGGACAACGTGGCTGCCGCATTGGGCGGAAGCTTGTCGTTGGCCTGGACGTCGTCAGCGGGCGAGATCTCCTCCCGAACGCTGCCCGTCGTGGCCGGGATCAGCCCCCTCGCGTTCGTCCCTCGCACCCAACTTCCCACGGCCAAGGCACGTCGCCTCCTGCCGGCAACGGTTCCCCATGCGGATGCCGCGTCGAATGCGGGCCGCGCGGCGCTGCTGGTTGCCGCCCTCACCAGTGACCCGAATCTCTTGTTTGATGCGACCGAGGATCGCCTGCATCAGTCCTACCGCGCTTCGGCGATGCCGCGCTCGGCGAAGCTGGTGCTGCGCATGCGGGCGGCCGGGCTGCCGGCTGTCATCTCCGGTGCCGGGCCGACGGTGTTGGTGCTGGCCCGGTCCCACGAGGTGACCGCCGCCAGGGCCATGGCTCCGTCCGGGTTCAGCGTTCATGCACTCGAGGTCGACCAGGGAGTGACTGCGGAGCCGTACCGGCCTTAGCGACGCGACGTACAGGCTCGTGGTGTTAGGATGTGCCTGCACCAGACGCCATCAGGCCGGTGCTCCACACCACCCCGTCGTTGTCCTACGTCGACGCCCGGCGCTCGTCCGGCCGGTGTGGTCAGTTTCTCGATGGAGCATCTGTTCGCGTCCGGAGTGCAACCATTTCCCCGCTCCCACATAAGGATTCTTGAGTGAGCGACACCATCGTCGATGCCCCTTCCGAGTCTGCCTCCACCGAAGGCTCGCCACCGCCGAGCAAGACCCGCCGAACCAGCAGCGGCGGGCTCAACGGGATGGTGCTACCCGAGCTGCAGAAGGTAGCCGGGTCATTGGGGATCACCGGTACGGCCAAGATGCGCAAGGCCCAGCTGGTCGAGGCGATCAAGGCTGCTCAGTCGGACCAGCAGCCCAAGCAGGCGGCATCGGCGGAGTCCACCCAGCGGACCCCGAGGCGTAGCGAGACCAGTCAGCGCAGTGAGCCCGGCGAGTCCCGTCAGCGCTCCCAGCGCAGTGAGTCCAGCCAGGGCAGCGAAGCTACGCAGCGCAGCGAGCCCAGTCAGCGCAACCAGCGCAGCGAGTCCAGCCAGACCCACCAGCGTCAGGACCAGGGCCAGGATTCACGAGGCCCGGAGGCCGATCAGAGCGGGGATGCCAAGCAGCGCAGTGACTCCAGTCGAGACGGCGAGGGATCCGAAGGACGGAACAACCGCCGCCGCCGTGGACGCAGCAGAGACCGCAACAGACAGGGACGCGATCGCTTCGTCGGTGGCCAGGAGCCGGAGCCGACCTTCACCGAAGATGACGTCCTGGTGCCCGTGGGCGGGATTCTCGACATCCGCGACAACTATGGCTTCGTCCGAACCTCGGGTTACCTCCCTGGCCCGAACGACGTGTACGTGTCGCTCAACCAGGTCCGCAAGGCGGGTTTGCGCAAGGGGGACGCCATCACCGGAGCGGTGAAGCAACCCCGAGACGGTGACCAGCAGGGTCAGGGCCAACAGCGCAGGGACAAGTTCAACGCTTTGGTTCGCCTCGACACCGTCAACGGTGTGGAGCCGGAGGCGTCGCGCGACCGGGTGGACTTCAACAAGCTGACGCCTCTCTACCCCCAGGAACGACTGCGGCTCGAGACCGATCCCACGAATCTGACGACCCGGGTCATCGACCTGGTCGCGCCGATCGGCAAGGGGCAGCGTGGGCTTATCGTCAGCCCGCCGAAGGCCGGCAAGACGATGGTGCTGCAGGCGATTGCCAACGCGATCACCACCAACAACCCCGAGGTCCACCTCATGGTTGTGCTGGTCGACGAGCGGCCCGAAGAGGTCACCGACATGACGCGCACGGTCAAGGGCGAGGTCATCGCTTCGACCTTCGATCGTCCGGCCGAGGATCACACCACGGTCGCCGAGCTGGCCATCGAGCGGGCCAAGCGGCTGGTCGAGCTCGGCCACGACGTCGTCGTCCTGCTCGACTCCATCACCCGGCTTGGTCGTGCCTACAATCTGGCTGCGCCAGCATCGGGTCGCATCCTCTCGGGTGGCGTCGACTCGAGCGCGCTCTATCCGCCGAAGCGATTCTTCGGTGCCGCCCGCAACATCGAGCACGGTGGGTCCCTGACGATCCTCGCAACGGCCCTTGTCGAAACCGGCTCGAAGATGGACGAGGTCATCTTCGAGGAGTTCAAGGGCACCGGGAACATGGAGCTCAAGCTCGATCGGCGGTTGGCGGACAAGCGGATCTTCCCTGCCGTGGACGTCATCGTGTCGGGCACCCGCAAGGAAGAGATCCTGATGGCGAGCGATGAGCTCAAGATCACCTGGAACCTCCGTCGGGTGCTGCATGCCCTCGATCAGCAACAAGGCATCGAACTGTTGCTCTCCAAGTTGCGCGAGACCAAGAGCAACTACGAATTCCTCCTGCAGGTGCAGAAGACGACGCCCAAATCGGGCGGGATCCTCAACGACGAGGAGTAAATACCTCAAGGAGTTGGCCCCTCCGACCGAAGTCCTTCTCGCTGACTTCATCGCAACATTTCTCGAGGGGACCTTCCATGAACCGTTCAGACCAACGCCGCCGCCGTGTGCTGCGCGCTGCAGCGCCGGTCGCCGGCCTGTTGGCCGCCGGCCTCCTCGTGTGGCAGGGCAGCTACGCGGCCTTCTCGGCCACGACCGACAACACCGGGAACGCCTGGGCGTCCGGCAACGTGGTGCTGAAGAACGACGGCGCAGCGGGCACCGGCACCTACGCCGTCAGCTCGACGCCCGCAGCGTTCAACGTCTCGGCGATGAAGCCGGGTGACACAGGGGTCAAGTGCATCGTCGTGGAGAGCAGCGGATCGCTTGCGAGTGCCGTGAAGTTCTACACCGCGAACGTGACGTCCAACGCGCTGAGCAACCAGATGACCATGAAGGTGGATCTGGACACGACCGGGGCGAAGCCGAACTGCAACAGCTTCGTCGTCGGCAGCACTCCCTACAACAGCAGCCTGTCCGGGCTGTCGGCGGCTGCCGGCTTCGGCACCGGTCTCGGCACCTGGGCGCCCACGGGTGGCGCTGCGAAGTACGCCACTTACCGCTTCACCTGGACTCTCCCGTCGGGCGTGGCGAGCACTGCCATGGGGCTCACCGCTGGCGCCGACTTCATCTGGGAGGCCCAGAACACCTGATCGGGCGGCGCAGCCGCCAGGCAACCAAGCACGTACGTCTACCGGCCCCGGCCCGCCTCAGGCGGGGTCCGGGGCCGGTAGACGGTGATGCCCGAATCGAACGCCACTCCCGAGATCACGCCCGATGCGAAGGAGGCGAGACGCACCAGTGAGCACCGATGTCATCCCGAGCGCGGCTCCCGCGTCGCCGCCAGCGGAGTCCGAGGACTACAGCCGGGTTCGATTGATCACCGGCATCGTCGGGCGCACCTGGCTGTGGTTCCTGGCCGGCTGCCTGCTCGTCACCCTGGTGCCGATCCTCTTCGGGTGGCGGCCCTACGTGGTCGAGTCCGACTCGATGGCGCCACGGATCAAGGCCGGTGACGTCGTTCTCTCGGCCCCCATCCCCACCGCGGCCGCGTCGGATCTCGTTGGGCACGTGATCACCTTCGACGACCCCAACATCGCCGGCCGCGTTCTCACCCACCGAGTGGTGTCGGTGACCGAGGACGGCAGACTGCGGACCAAGGGCGACGCCAATGGTCAGCAGGACAGCCAACCCGTCTCCATGTCCTCCGTGCGAGGGTTGGGCCGGCTCCTCGTCCGGTTTGTCGGGTTGCCGTTCATCTGGGTCCACGAAGGCGCCTGGCTGTGGCTTGGCCTCTTCCTGTCCTCTCTGTTCCTGGCCGGGTGGGCCGTGTCCCGCGATCGCGAGGAGGAGCTCCCCGAGTCTCCCGATCCAGACGATTGGGGAGGAGAGGACGGACCTGGCGTCGGTAGTCCGTCCGCGCCCTCTTCCGCCCTCGCAGGGGCAACGGGAGCGCCCGAGGCGACGTCAAGTACATCCTTCAGACTGGCTCCGCTGACGACGCAGCTCGGTCGACGGCTCGCCACTCGAACGGGGATCGTCTTCGGTCTGAGCCTGCTGCTGATCCTCCCCTCGACTGCGGCGGCTTTCTCGGCAACGACCAAGAACGCCGGGAACAAATGGTCCGTCCCGGTCTACAGCTACACCGACGAGGCAAACAACCTCGGCCCGTACCTCTACTGGAAGCTCGACGAGACCGGAACCGCTACGGCTGCGGCTGACGATTCGGGGAACAACCACCCAGGTCGATACAACACCAACGGCAGCACCACCTACTTCACCCGCTTGGCCAACGGGGCGCTCGTGAACGAGACGCCAGACCGCGCCGTACAGCTGAACAATGCCAATTCCTGCATCAACACTGCGTCGACGACGCTCATCACCTCACCGGCCCAGACCAGTGTCGTGATCTGGTTCAAGACGACGAACGGTTACTCGGGCGGGGGGAAGTTGGCCGGTTTCGAGAAGCCGCAAACGGGAGTGGCAGCGCCGTCCACGGGGACCTACGACCGGCACCTCTACATGGACGGGACTGGCTACGTCTGGTTCGGCGTCTACAACTCCGGGTATGTCACGCTGCGATCGACGACGACCTTGAACGACGGCGCCTGGCACATGGCCGTAGGAACCGTGGGACCCGCAGGAACCAGGCTGTACATCGACGGCAGCCAGGTCGCGAGCAACGCGGGCAACACCGCTGCCGAGAGCACCACCGGGGTCTGGCGGGCCGGCTGCGGCAACCTGGCCGGCTGGGGTGGGTCATGGAACGGCGGCAACTCACCCGGCACCGACTCGGGCAATCCTGCCAATCGGGTCTTCCTGGGTGGGCTGGACGAGTTCACGGTCTACACCTCGCAGCTGTCGGCCGCGGACGTCGGCTTCCTCTACTTCGTGCACTAGCGGACGCCGTCGGGAATCCCGGAGCGAGATCGAGCGTTTTGGGAACAAGTGGCCACGCCTGGCACACTGTGGGAGCGGTCCGGTTCACGTGCGCATGTTGCGCACGACCCGGCGGCTATGACCCGAGGAGCACTAGTGAAGCCCGATATCCATCCGACCTACGTCGAGACCCAGGTGACCTGCACCTGCGGATCCACGTTCACCACCCGCAGCACTGCGGCCAACGGCGTGATCCACGCCGATGTTTGCTCGGCCTGCCACCCGTTCTACACGGGCAAGCAGAAGATCCTCGACACCGGAGGCCGCGTGGCTCGGTTCGAGAAGCGCTTCGGCACCAAGCCTGAGGCCAAGGCAGACGCTGCCGCCGACGCCAAATAGCTTCGCAGACGGCGCCGTACCCTCCGGGGTACGGCGCCGTTCGCGTGCCGACCCCGTGGAGGACCGGATGTTCGAGCACGTCGAGGACCTGGTCGAGGAGTACGCCGAGCTCGAGTCTCGCCTCGCAGATCCGGCTGTTCACGCGGACCAAGGTGCTGCTCGACGCCTCGGGCGTCGCTATGCGCAGCTCGGCCCGGTCGTCAGCACCTATCGACGCTGGAAATCGGCCGGGGACGATCTGGGGGCCGCTCGAGAACTTGCGGCAGAGGACGCCAGCTTCGTCGCGGAAGTGGCAGCGCTGGAATCGCAGCAGGAGGCGCTTGCAGAAGAGTTGAGCGCGTTGCTGGTTCCTCGCGATCCCGACGACGACCGTGACGTCATCTTGGAGGTCAAGGCGGGTGAGGGCGGTGACGAGTCCGCTCTGTTCGCGGGTGATCTGCTCCGCATGTACCTGCGGTACGCCGAGCGTCGAGGCTGGAGCACCGAGGTGCTGGACAGCCAGGAATCCGATCTCGGCGGCCTCAAGGGGGCGGCCGTGGCGGTCAAGGCGAAGGGCGTGCCCGGGGCCGGCGAAGCGCCATGGGCAAGGCTGAAGTTCGAAGGGGGAGTTCATCGCGTGCAGCGGGTGCCGGTCACCGAGTCGCAAGGACGGATCCACACCTCCGCAGCCGGTGTCCTGGTCCTGCCGGAGGCCGAGGAGGTCGAGGTAGAGATAGACCCGAACGATCTCCGCATTGACGTGTTCCGCTCCTCCGGTCCTGGCGGTCAGAGCGTCAACACCACCGACTCGGCGGTGCGGATCACGCATCTACCCACCGGCATCGTGGTGTCCTGCCAGAACGAGAAGTCTCAGCTGCAGAACCGCGAGCAGGCGATGCGCATCCTTCGAGCGAGGTTGCTCGCCGCCGCCCAGGACGCAGCGGACGCTGCGGCGTCGGACGCTCGGCGGTCGCAGGTCCGCACGGTGGACCGATCGGAGCGGATCCGCACCTACAACTTCGCCGAAAACCGGATCAGCGATCACCGGGTCGGATTCAAGGCCTACAACCTCGACCAGGTGCTCGATGGCGACCTCGATGCTGTGGTGCAGGCCTGTCTCGACGCAGACCTCGCGGCCAGGCTCAGCGGTTCATGACACGCCCGGCGGCGGGATTCGAGGCGTCGTCGGAGGACGTCGATCTGCGGCTCTTGATGCGCGCGTCGGCGAAACGGCTCACGGGGGCGGGGGTGGAGAGCGGCATGCATGACGCCGGCCTGTTGGTGGCCCACGTGCTCTCGGTCGAGCCGCGCGAGATCGTCCTCCACGACACGGTCACTCGCGAGCAGGCCACGCAGATCGAGCGTCTCGTCGCTCAGCGGTGCGCGCGCGTGCCCTTGCAGCACCTCACCGGCCGCGCGTTCTTTCGGCGCCTCTCACTGCTTGTCGGCCCGGGCGTCTTTGTCCCCCGCCCCGAGACCGAGCTGGTCGTCGAGGCCGTCCTGGCCGAGGTCCAGCGCCTGCGGGACTCAGCTTCCACGGCCCCCTTGGTCGTCGACCTCTGCACCGGATCGGGGGCCATCGCTGCATCCGTGGCAACGGAGGCGCCACAGGCCCGGGTCGCGGCCGTGGAGCTTTCGCCCGAGGCGTACGCCTGGGCCGAGCGCAACCTGCGCGGCCTTGACGTCGACCTGCGGCACGGCGACGCAGCGCAGGCCTTCGAGGACCTGGACGGCACGGTGGATGTCGTCGTCTCCAACCCCCCGTATATCCCGCACGGATCGCAGATCAGGGATCCGGAGGTGGCCAAGCACGACCCCCCGTTGGCGCTCTGGGGAGGCGGCACCGACGGTCTCGATGTCATGCGTGGCGTTGTCGTTCGGGCCAGGGGGCTGCTGCGTCCTGGTGGCCTGCTCGTCGTCGAGCACTCGGACCTGCAAGGCGCCTCCGTCGTCGCGCTGCTCCAGCGGGCTGGTTTCCTCGACGTGGCCGACCATAGGGATCTGGCGGGGCGTGACCGCTTCACGACAGCGCGCCGAACGGCCGAGCCCGTACGTGCGGAAGAATCACCACGGTGAGCCGCTTCTACGACTGCGCGGACCCGCTCGAGCGAGAACGGGGACTGGCCATGGCCGCGCAGGCAGCGCGGCGCGGCGAGTTGATCGTGATTCCGACCGACACCGTTTACGGACTGGGTTGCGACGCCTTCTCCTCCGATGCCGTCCGACGGCTCCTCGAGCTCAAGGGCCGCGGCCGGGACATGCCCGTTCCGGTCCTGGTCGGCTCCCCGCGCACCCTCGACGGTCTCGCCGCCTCGCTCACGCAAGGGATCAGAGACCTGGTCGAGGCTTTCTGGCCAGGACCGCTCACGGTGGTGGTGCGCCACGCCCCCAGCTTGACCTGGGACCTTGGTGACACCCGGGGCACGGTGGCCGTACGGATGCCACTGCACCCGGTCGCCATCGAGCTGCTGCGGGCGGTGGGCCCGATGGGTGTGTCCTCGGCGAACCTGTCGGGCCAGGCGCCCACGACGACGCTGGATGATGCGGTCGACCAGCTCGGAGACGGCGTCAGCGTCTACCTCGACGGCGGTGCGTGCCGCCAACCGGTGCCCTCCTCCATCGTGGATGTTTCCGGGCCGACACCCGTGCTGCTGCGCGCCGGGGCTCTCGACATCGACACGCTTCGGACCGTCGTGCCTGATCTGCTCGAGCCGGCGTGAGCATCGCCGGCCCATTTCTCGTGCTGCACGTCTGCACGGGAAACATCTGCCGCTCGCCGATGGCCGAGTTGATCATGCGCGCCGAGCTGGACCGGATCTACGGAACTGCCGGTCAAGGCGTGGAGCTGGACGGTGGCGGCACCTATCACGGTCACGCCGGTATGCCGATCAATCCACCGGCGGGCCGCGTGCTGGCGGAGATCGATGTCGATGCCGCCGGCTTCCGGGCTCAGGCGTTGACGGGCGCAGCCGTTTCGGCAGCCGATCTGGTCCTGTGCGCGACCCGGTCTCACGTGCGAGCCGTCCTCGATCTGCGACCCGATGCACTGGGTCGAACCTTCACCCTGCTGCAGGTTGCCGAGATCGCGTCGAGTGTCGACGCCGAAGGCAGGCTTCGCAATGACGACCCGGAGCAGCGGCTGAGGTGCCTGCGCGAGCTCGCCGCTCGCCAACCGCTGCCAGACTCTCGACGCTTCGACATCGAGGACCCCTACGGTCAGCCCGACGACGACTACCGGGCAGTCAGGGACCAGATTGATACCGCAGTCCGCGCGATTGTGGGCTGACTGCGAGGTTGGGTTATCGCTCGGCTAGCTAGGATCGGCTAGCCGGTCCTCGATCTGTCGAAGGGGATCGGGGCCACGTTGCCGCGAGACCAGCACTGAGGAGCCAGCCATGAGTGACGTCCCGTACTGGGGTCCGGACTTCGGTGCCCTGCAAGAGCAGGACCCTGAGATCGCCGGGATCATCCTCGATGAGCTCGACCGGCTGCGCGGCGGCCTCCAGCTCATTGCGAGTGAGAACTTCACGTCACCGGCGGTTCTGGCCGCGCTCGGTTCAACCCTGTCCAACAAGTATGCGGAGGGCTACCCCGACAAGCGCTACTACGGCGGGTGTGGTGTGGTGGACGAGGCAGAGCAGCTCGGCATTGCCCGCGCCAAGGAGCTGTTTGGCGCCGAGCACGCCAATTTGCAGCCGCACTCAGGGGCCAGCGCCAACTTGGCGACGTATGCGGCCTTCCTGGCTCCCGGGGACACGGTCCTCGCCATGGATCTCAAGCAAGGTGGTCACCTGACCCACGGCTCCAAGGTCAACTTCTCCGGTCGTTGGTTCAACCCCGTCTCGTACGGCGTCAATCCCGACGACGAGCTCATCGACTACGACCAGGTTCGTGACATGGCGCGCGAGCACCAACCAAAGATGATCATCTGCGGAGCCACCGCCTACCCGCGGCTCATCGACTTCGCGGCGTTCCGGGACATTGCTGATGAGGTCGGGGCGATCCTCATGGTCGACGCCGCTCACTTCATCGGGCTGGTCGCCGGTGGCGCGATCCCGAGTCCGGTGCCCTATGCCGATGTCGTGGCTTTCACGACCCACAAGGTCCTTCGCGGCCCCCGTGGCGGGATGATCGTGTGCCGCGAGGAGCACGCGGCAAAGATCGACAAGGCTGTCTTCCCATTCCTGCAAGGCGGACCCCTCATGCACGCCGTGGCCGCCAAGGCCGTCGTGCTCAAGGAGTGCGGCACGCCCGCCTACCAGGCGTACGCCCGCGATGTCGTAGCCAACGCACAGGCGCTCGCGGCGGCGCTGGACAAGGAGGGCATGCGTCCGGTCTCTGGAGGGACCGACACCCACCTCGCGCTCATCGACCTGCGCGGGGTCGGCGTGACCGGTACGGATGCGGAGCAGCGTTGTGACGCCGCGCGGATCACGCTCAACAAGAATGCGATTCCTTACGACCCCCAGCCACCCATGGTCGCGAGCGGTATCCGAGTCGGCACAGCGGCGATGTCCACGCAGGGGATGGGCCCCGACCAGATGCCCGAAGTTGCGTCGCTGATCGCGCGCGCGGTCACCGATGCGGACGGCTCGGCGTCCGCCGAGGTCGCGGAGGCGGTCTCCGCGCTGACCGCCAAGTTCCCCGCCTATCCAGCCGCCTGAGCCGGCGCGCTCGTGCGCGAATACCTGCTGGCGCTGTTCGTGGCTGCGGCGGTGACCTACCTGACCACGGGCGTCGTCAGGGCGGCCGCCATCCGCGGCGGCTTCATGGCGGAGGTCAGAGATCGTGACGTCCACGACGTACCGATTCCACGCTTGGGTGGTGCGGCGATGCTGCTCGGCTTCCTGGCAGCCCTGCTGGTCAGTGCTCAGATGCCACTGCTGTCCTCGGTGTTCGGGGGGTCGACGAGCACCTGGGCCGGCCTGCTGACTGGCGCCTTGGTGATCTGCGCGCTGGGGGCTATCGACGACCGTTGGGGCCTGGACGCGATCACCAAGCTCGCCGGTCAGTCGCTCGCGGCGGGTCTGATGGCTCTGCAGGGTGTTCAGCTGCTGTTCCTGCCCTGGCCAGGGCAGACGGTGAGCCTTGGGCCAGCCGAGGGAACGCTCCTGACCGTGCTCGTCGTCGTCGTCACGGTCAACGCCGTCAACATGGTGGACGGCCTCGACGGCCTGGCGGCGGGCATCGTCGGGATCGCCTCAGCTGCCTTCTTCTCCTTCGCCTACCTCTTGTCAGTTCAGAACGACCTGGATCGGGCGACACCAGCGGCCCTGGTAACCGCCGTGCTGGCTGGGATGTGTCTGGGATTCCTGCCGCACAACTTCAATCCGGCGAGAATCTTCATGGGCGACAGCGGCTCGATGCTGATCGGGTTGCTGCTGGCGGCTGGGCTGATCCTGTTGACCGGGAATGTGGACCCTGAGCGAGTGACCGGGTTGGGGGCGGTCACTGCCTTGCTGCCCGTCCTCGTGCCGCTGGCGGTGCTCGCGGTGCCCTTCCTGGACCTGGGATTGGCGGTCGTACGTCGCACGCGCGCCCGCCGGTCCCCGTTCGCGCCCGACAAGCAGCATCTCCATCACCGGCTGTTGGAGATGGGGCATTCCCAGCGTCGGGCCGTCCTCGTGATGTACGCGGGGACCGCTCTGCTCGCTTTCGGCTCTGTCGCGCTCGCGCTGGTCCCGGCCGGGTGGGCCGTGGCCTTCCTGGTTGTCGGTGGGGGTGGACTCGTCCTCTTTGTCCGCTGGCCGAGGGTGGTGTCGGCGAGGGCGGCGCGGGCGACCAACTGAGGGCCTGAGCGGGCGGTTCGCTCCCCGGTCGTCTCTGAGTCAGATCTGGTGCTGTGGTAGCGTTCCCGCCGCAAGATGCTGGTCGGTGAACACACCTCAATCCACCTCTAGGACTCCGCGTGGGGACGCCATCCAACCCCTTCGTGCTGGCGGGGATCGGTGCGCTCAACGCGACTTGCTGGCTTGTGGGGATCGCGCTCGGGTGGCTGATCGACAGCCACTTGCACACGGTCCCTCTCTTCATATTGTTGGGTCTGGTGGCCGGTGCAGCCCTCGGCGTCGCGGCCACCCACAAGGAAGTGCGCAGGTATCTGGGCGAGTGAGTCACGATGACCAGGGTGAGCCGCGCATGACCACCGAGGTGGTGCACGAGCCCGCCAACGACTCGGCAGGGTCCGTGGACGGATCCCCAGCCGAGGTCGGGGACCCGACTGCCGCAATGGCCGAGGTGATGCTGCAGACCCGCCGTGCCGTGGTCCCTGCGATCGTCCTCGGCGTCGTAGCCCTGATCGTCGGTGTCATCATCGGGCAGCTGCTCGGGGCGGTCGGTGTCTGCATCGGGCTTGGCCTCGGCATGGCCAACGCTCGACTGCTGCGACAGTCGGTGCAACGTCGCTTCGAGGTCCTGGTCAACAATCCCGGAACCAAGACCCACTTCTTGTCCGGCGGGGCCGGACGACTGGCCATCCTGACCGGCATCACGCTGCTTGCTCTGATCCTCGTCAAGCCGCTCGGTTTCGGGATCGTCATCGGTCTGGCCGTCTTCCAGATCACGCTCCTGCTCTTGGCTGGTACCTCGATGTTCAGGTCGGTGCGCTCGTGAAGTTCGCTGACTCAGAAACCACCATCGAGGTCGGTCACCACGTCACCGCGACGGTGATGGGAGTGACCTTCAACGTCGACACGATCGTCGCCACGGGTGTCGCTTCAGCGATCGTCATCATCCTCGGCTTCCTCGTCGCGCGCAGTGCTAGCTCCGAGGTGCCCGGGAAGCTGCAGATCTTCTACGAGACGGTCGTCGGGCAAGTTGAGGACCAGGTGGGCGTCGACTTGAAGGAGCGGGCGCCCTTCGTCGTACCCATCGCGGTGACGCTGTTCGTTTTCATCCTCACCTGCAACTGGATGGGCCTGATCCCCACTGGGTGGGGGCCACAGCTGTTCCATCCGCCGACGTCCGACGTGAACTTGACCTATGCGCTCGGCTTCACCGTGTTCTTCTGGTCTCTCATCGCGGGCATCAGGCTGCGCGGCGCTCGCTCGTACTTCCGGCACCTGAAAGAGCCCTTCGCCGTCATGGCGCCGATCAATGTCATCGAAGAGTTGATCAAGCCGTTCACGCTGGCGCTACGACTGTTCGGAAACATCTTTGCCGGTGTCGTGATGCTGATGATCTTCACGCTGCTGCCGGCTTATGTGTCCTGGATGCCCACCACCATCTGGAAGTTGTTCGACCTGTTCATCGGGTTGATCCAGGCGTTCATCTTCGGCCTGCTCACGATTCTGTACTTCGGGATGGCGATCGGGCCCAAGGAGGACCACTGAGCTGAGCCAGCCGGACCAGTACGTCCGTCGCTATCCCGTGTGAGCCTTGGCTGACGACCAGAGATAATGGCCCACACACGGCAACTGTCATCAGGCAAGACCCGCGAACCACCAAGACTCGATCCCAAGGGGAGACATGGCTGCAGATCCAGAACTCGTATCCGCGATCAAGACCGCGGGCGGGTTGATCGCCGGCGGACTCGCGCTCGGCGGTGGCGCTATCGGCGCCGCTATCGGTGACGGCCTCGCCGGTAGTGCGCTGATCTCCGGCGTCGCCCGTCAGCCCGAGGCGCAGAGCAGGCTCCAGACCATCTTCTTCTTGACGGTCGGTCTGGTCGAGGCGGCGTACTTCATCAACCTCGCCTTCATGGCCCTGTTCGTCTTCGTGCTCGGCACCTAATCCGTCATGTTCGTTGCCTCTGTCTTGACCGCTGCGGTGGCCGAAGAAGACCCACCGGCCAACTTCTTGGTCCCCAACGCCACCTTTTTCGTCGAGCTGTTCGCCTTCTTCCTGGTCCTGTACGTCCTCTGGCGATTTGTTGTGCCTCCGGTCTCGAAGGCGATGACCAACCGGCAGGAAACGATCCGCAAGCAGCTCGACGAAGGGCGCGAGGCCAAGGAGCGCCTGGAGGCTGCCGAAGCCGAATTCCAGCAGGCGCTGCTCGACACCAAGGCCGATGCCGCCAGGATTCGTGAGGAGGCGCGTGCCGAGGGGAACGCAATCATCGAGGAGCTCCGGACGAAGGCGCAGGAGGAAGCCGACCGGGTCGCCGCTCGCGAACACTCCCGGCTCGAGGCCGAGCGGTCACAGATCGTTGCCCAGCTGCGTACCGAAGTGGGCCAGATCGCGGTCGAGCTGGCGAGCAAGATCGTCGGAGAGTCGTTGGACGATGAGGCGCGGCAGCACCGCATGGTGGAGCGGTTCATCGCCGATCTCGAATCCGGCGGCGCCCAGAGCGACGTTGCCGGTGACGAGCCTGTGGTGGCCGGTTAGTGCTAGGAGCCAGCCGCCAGGCGTTGGCAGAGGCGCATGAGCGTCTCGCCTCGGATCTCGCGACGGCAGACGATGCAGTCGTCCGCACGACAGCGGACGACTTGCTCGCGGTTTCAGCGCTGCTGGGCCGAGAGCCGGGTGTCGCGCGGGCGCTCGCAGATCCTGGCGCACAGCCCAGCGCCCGCGCCGGGCTCGTCGACAGCCTCGTGGGAGACCGGATCGGGGCAGCATCCCTGGTCGTGGTTCACGATCTCGTGAGCAGGCGCTGGTCGGCCGCGGCCGACCTGGTTGACGCCGTCGAGCAGCTCGGCTCGCAAGCGGTCTTCGAGCTCAGCGCCCGGGAGGGAAACCTCGACGACGTCGAGGACGAGTTGTTCAGGTTCGCCAGGATCGTTGAACGCTCGCCCGAGCTCACAGCCTCGTTCACCGACCCGGTGGTGACCGAGGCCAACCGAACCGCGCTGATCCAGGGCTTGCTGAGCGACAAGGCGACGAGCGCGACGGTGCAGCTCGTCACGGCGGTCGTCAACTCGCTGCGCGGACGCACCCCTGCGCAGGCCTTGGACGACCTCGCGGTGGCGGCAGCGGCTCGCCGCAACTACAAGATCGCCGTCGCCCGGGTCGCCGTACCCCTCGACGATGCACTTCGCACCCGCCTCGAGTCCGCGCTGGCAACCGCCCTCGGACACGAGGTGCGCCTGCAGGTCGAGGTCGACCCATCGGTGGTGGGCGGGATCGTGGTGCAGGTCGGCGACGACGTGTTCGACGGCAGCGTGTCACGCCGCATCGGTCAGGTCACCCGAGGCCTGACGTGACGGGCGAGTCGAGACCAGTCGTGACCAGAGCAACCCCTACCAGTCGAAGGACAGCACCCCGATGACCGAGTTGACGATCCGCCCCGAAGAGATCCGCTCTGCGATCGCGACCTTCGTCGAGTCCTACGAGCCCGAGAACGCTCGCGAAGAGGTCGGCCGGGTCACCGAGACCGGTGACGGCATCGCTCGGGTCGAGGGCCTGCCGTCAGCCATGACCAATGAGCTCCTGACCTTCGAAGGCGGTCTCCTGGGCCTCGCGCTCAACCTCGACCTGCGTGAGATCGGTGCCGTTCTGCTTGGTGAGGGATCGGCCATCGAGGAGGGTCAGCAGGTGCGCCGCACCGGGGACATCCTCTCGGTGCCGGTCGGCGATGGCTACCTCGGCCGCGTGGTCGACCCGCTCGGGCAGCCGATCGACGGTCTCGGGGACATCCCCTCGGACACCCGACGCGCTCTGGAGTTGCAGGCTCCGACCGTGGTTCAGCGCCAGCCGGTCAAGGAACCGATGCAGACCGGCATCAAGGCCATCGACGCGATGACGGCGATCGGTCGCGGGCAGCGTCAGCTGATCATCGGGGACCGGCAGACCGGCAAGACGGCTGTCTGCGTCGACACGATCATCAACCAGAAGGCCAACTGGGAGTCCGGCGACCCAAGCCAGCAGGTCAAGTGCATCTACGTCGCGATCGGGCAGAAGGGCTCGACCATCGCCGCCGTGAAGGGAGCGCTCGAAGACGCCGGCGCCATGGACTACACCACCATCGTGGCCGCCCCTGCCTCCGACCCGGCCGGCTTCAAGTACCTGGCCCCCTACACGGGCTCGGCGATCGGGCAGCACTGGATGTACCAGGGCCAGCACGTCCTGATCATCTTTGACGACCTCTCCAAGCAGGCCGAGGCCTACCGCGCGGTGTCCCTGCTGCTTCGCCGCCCGCCGGGCCGCGAGGCATACCCCGGCGACGTGTTCTACCTGCACTCCCGGTTGCTCGAGCGCTGCGCCAAGCTCTCCGACGAGCTCGGTGGCGGGTCGATGACCGGTCTCCCGATCATCGAGACCAAGGCGAACGACGTGTCCGCCTACATCCCCACCAACGTCATCTCCATCACCGATGGGCAGTGCTTCTTGGAGTCTGACTTGTTCAACTCCGGTGTCCGGCCCGCCATCAACGTCGGAATCTCGGTCTCTCGTGTCGGTGGGTCCGCACAGGTCAAGGCGATCCGCAAGGTGGCCGGCCGGCTCCGCCTCGACCTGGCCCAGTTCCGTGAGCTCGAGGCGTTCGCGGCCTTCGGCTCCGACCTGGACGCCGCGTCCAAGGCTCAGCTCGCCCGTGGAGCTCGGCTGGTCGAGCTGCTCAAGCAGCCGCAGTACACGCCGTTCCCGATGAGTCACGAGGTCATCTCGGTCTGGGCTGGCACCACAGGACAGCTGGACGACGTCCCCGTCGAAGACATCGCCCGGTTCGAGTCTGAGTTCCTTGACTGGGTCGGCCGGGAGCGGGCCGGGATCGTCGACTCGATCGCGACCACCAAGGATCTCCCGGACGAGACCGTCTCCGAGCTCGAGGCAGCGATCACAACCTTCAAGGGCAAGTTCATGACGTCGGCCGGCCACACGTTGCTGGGTCACGAGGAGCCTGCCGAGGCCATGGATGCCGACGAGGTCGGCCAGGAGAAGATCACTCGAGTGGTCAGGGCGTCGAGCTGACGTGGGCGCCCAGCAGCGCGTCTTTCGGCGCAAGATCCGCTCGGTCGAGTCGACCAAGAAGATCACCAAGGCGATGGAGCTCATCGCGGCCAGTCGCATCCTCAAGGCTCAGTCACGCCTCGAAGCAGCACGCCCCTACACCCGCGAGCTGGTCCGAGCCCTGTCCGCGGCCGCGTCGAACCTGTCGGCCACCGAGGAGCACCCGCTGACCTCGCAGGGACGACTCGAGGACCGTGCGGCCGTCCTGCTGCTGACCAGTGATCGTGGCCTGGCCGGGGCGTACTCCTCAGCCGCCATCAAGGAAGGCGAGCAGCTGTCCAGCCTGCTCCGCGAGCGCGGGATGGAGGTGGTGCCCTACCTGGTCGGACGCAAGGCGGTCAACTACTACCGATTCCGTAGCCGAGCGATCGAGCGGGAGTGGACGGGCTTCACCGAGGCTCCGACCCCGGAGCACGCCAAGGAGATCGCTGCCGCGCTGCTGGAGCGGTTTCTGACGGCCACCGAGGACGGTGGCGCCGATGAGATCCACATCGTTGGCACTCAGTTCGTGAGCACGGGCGTGCAGGTCCCCCTGGTGACGCGGGTGCTACCGCTGGAGGTCGTCGAGGAAGAGGTCGGCAGCACGTCGGCAGAGGGGGAGACGACGGTCTTCCCCTTGTACGACTTCGAACCGGATGCGGCTGGTGTGCTGGACGCGCTGCTGCCGAGGTACGTCGAGAACGTCGTCTACACGGCGCTGCTGAACGCGGCCGCGTCCGAGCTCGCCGCCCGCCGCCGGGCGATGAAGTCGGCGAGTGACAATGCTGAAGAGCTCATCAAGACCTACAAGCGTCAGGCGAACAAGGCTCGCCAGGCGGAGATCACCCAGGAGATCAGCGAGATCGTCGGCGGCGCCGACGCTCTGGCCTCCGCAAGCGCAGGGAGCGAGTGACATGACCGCCACCACCGAGGCCGCCGTTCAAACCGCCGGCCGCGTGGCCCGCGTGACCGGACCCGTCGTCGACGTGGAGTTCCCCGTGGACTCCATGCCCCCCTTGTTCAATGCGCTGACGGTGTCCGTCGCAATTGGGAATGAGGGGGAGGAGGCTGCCCAGCACACGCTCACCCTCGAGGTTGCCCAGCACATCGGCGACAACATGGTGCGCGCCATCTCGATGCAGCCCACAGACGGGTTGGTCCGTGGCGCACCCGTGACCGATTCGGGGGAAGCAATCACGGTGCCGGTTGGGGATGTGACCCTCGGCCACGTCTGGAACACCCTCGGCAAGCCCCTCGATGTCGAGGAGTCGAGCCTGGAGATCACCGAGCGTCGTGGGATCCATGCTCAGGCGCCGGCTTTTGACCAGCTCGAGAGCAAGACCGAGGTCTTCTGGACCGGCATCAAGGTGATCGATCTCCTCACGCCTTACGTGAAGGGCGGGAAGATCGGCTTGTTCGGCGGCGCCGGGGTCGGCAAGACCGTTCTGATCCAGGAAATGATCTACCGGGTCGCTGAGAACTTCAGCGGTGTGTCGGTGTTCGCCGGGGTGGGGGAGCGCACCCGTGAGGGCAACGACCTGTTCCTGGAGATGACCGAGTCCGGCGTCATCGAGAAGACCGCACTCGTGTTCGGTCAGATGGACGAGCCCCCGGGCACCCGGCTTCGAGTAGCCCTGTCGGCGCTCACGATGGCGGAGTACTTCCGAGACGTGCAGAAGCAGGACGTGTTGTTGTTCATCGACAACATCTTCCGGTTCACCCAGGCAGGGTCGGAGGTCTCCACCTTGCTCGGTCGGATGCCATCGGCAGTGGGTTATCAGCCCACGCTGGCCGACGAGATGGGTCAGCTCCAGGAGCGGATCACCTCGACGCGCGGTCACTCGATCACCTCCCTGCAGGCGATCTACGTTCCCGCCGACGACCTGACCGACCCCGCACCGGCCACCACCTTCGCCCACCTGGACGCGACCACCACTTTGTCGCGTCCGATCTCGGAGAAGGGCATCTACCCCGCAGTGGACCCGCTCGACTCCACCTCGCGCATCCTCGACCCGCGGTATGTGGGAGCAGACCACTATGCGGTGGCACAGCGGGTCAAGGAGATCCTGCAGCGCAACAAGGACCTTCAGGACATCATCGCTATTCTCGGCGTCGACGAGCTGTCCGAGGAGGACAAGGTCCTGGTCAACCGGGCGCGACGCATCGAGCGGTTCTTGTCGCAGAACATGTTCGTGGCCGAGGCCTTCACCGGGCAGCCCGGCTCGTTCGTGCCGGTCGAGGACACGATCGCCTCGTTCCAGGCCCTCTGCAACGGTGACTACGACCATCTCCCAGAGCAGGCGTTCTTCATGGCAGGCGGCATCGAGGACGTCGAGGCGGCAGCCGCGAAGCTGGCGAAGTGACGTGAGCGAGCTCGAGGTCAAGGTCGTTGCCGCCGACGGGGAGATCTGGGCGGGTACGGCGACGCAGGTGATCGCGCGTACGACGATCGGCGAGATCGGCATCCTGCCGCACCACGAGCCGGTGCTCGCCTTGCTCGCCGATGGTGAGGTGCGGGTGACGATGCCCGACGAAACCTTGCTTCGGGTCGCCGTACATGAAGGTTTTCTCTCCGTGGACGGCGAGACGGTCTCCATCCTGGCCGACTCTGCAGAACTGGCGGCCGACATCGATGTGGCCAGGGCGGAGGCTGCGCTCGCACGGGCGAGCGAAGGCGATGGAGATGCAGCCAACGCCGCAGCGCTGCGCCGTGCCGAAGTGCGCCTCGAGGTGGCCGCCCGCGCCTGAGCCGAGACCTCGGGAAGCAGTGGGTGCGGGCCGCTGCCCGGTCGTCGGTCAGCTGCGCGTAGCGCCCGGCTCCCACAAGACGTCGCCGCGACCTCCGGCCGCGCTGGTGTTGGCCACCCGCGACAAGATGAACAGCAGGTCCGAGAGCCGGTTCAGATACGTGGCTGTGAGCGGGTTCATCGTCTCGCCGTGCGCCGTTAGGGCGGCCCAGGTGGCTCGCTCGGCACGACGGACGACCGTGCGCGCCACATGCAGGAGGGCGCTGCCGGCCGCGCCGCCGGGAAGCACGAAAGACCGCAGCTTGTCGAGTCCGGCGTTGTAGTCGTCGCAGGCCGTCTCGAGGGCGACGACGTAGTCCTGGGTCACCCGCAGGGGAGGGAACTCGGGGTCGGGAACGATCGGGGTGCAGAGGTCGGCACCAACGTCGAACAACTCGTTCTGAATCCGCGTCAGCAGGGTGGTCACGTCACCAGGGAGTCCGCCGAGGGCCATGGCCACCCCGAGGGCGGAATTGGCCTCATCCACGTCGGCATAGGCCACGAGACGCAGGTCACCCTTGCTGGTCCGGCTCATGTCGCCCAGAGCGGTGGTGCCGTCGTCTCCCGTGCGTGTATAGATCCGCGTGAGGTTGACCATGCACGTCAGCCTAGGCGAAGCGCCGTACGATGCCGCGGTGGAGCGTTTGCGGGTGGTCGGGGGCACGCGGCTGGCTGGGCGGGTTCGGGTGTCCGGTGCGAAGAACAGCGTTCTCAAGCTGATGGCGGCCGCCCTGCTGGCGCCGGGCCGGACGGTCGTCAGAAACGTCCCGGACATCCTCGACGTGGAGATCATGGCCGAGCTGCTCAAGCGACTCGGGTGTGCCGTAGACCATGATCGGGTGGAGGCTCTGGTCACGATCGAGGTCCCTGAGGTGCTGGACCACCGCGCGGACTACGACCTGGTGCGGCGCATGCGGGCCTCGATCAATGTGCTTGGCCCTCTCGTGGCGCGCTGTGGGGCAGCCGAAGTTGCCCTTCCCGGCGGCGACGCGATCGGCTCTCGACCGCTGGACTTCCACGTGGCCGGCCTGGTTCGGATGGGGGCTACCGTCGAGAACGAGCACGGCTACATCGTCGCCCGCGCACCGCAGGGCCTGTCCGCGGCGATGATCTATCTCGACTTCCCGAGTGTTGGCGCGACCGAGAACCTGCTGGCGGCTGCCTCGCTGGCCAAGGGGACCAGCGTCATAGACAACGCTGCGCGCGAGCCGGAGATCGTCGACCTGTGCGAGATGCTTCAGAGCATGGGTGCCCAGATCGCCGGGGTGGGGACCTCGACACTAGAGGTGGAAGGGGTGTCGGAGCTCCATCCCACCGACCACACCACCGTGCCCGACCGGATGGTCGCGGGAACGTGGGCGGTCGCGGCCGCGATGACGCGCGGAGATATCTCGATCGACAGTGCCCGAGCCGACCACCTCGACCTACCGTTGGACAAGCTGGCGCGCGCGGGGGCGAAGGTTGAGCGGTCGGCCACGGGATTTCGGGTCTCCATGCCCGATCGTCCGCGCGCGGTGGACGTCGTGACGTTGCCCTATCCCGGCTTCCCCACTGATCTTCAGCCGATGGTGCTCGCTCTCAACGCCGTCGCGGACGGAGCCGCGATGGTGACCGAGAACGTCTACGAGGCACGGTTCATGTTCGTCAACGAGCTCGTCAGGTTGGGTGCTGACCTGCGAACCGACGGCCACCACGCGGTGGTGCGGGGCCGGGAACGGTTGTCGGCGGCACCGGTTCAAGCCACTGACATCCGAGCCGGAGCCGGCCTGGTGCTCGCTGGCTTGTGCGCCGACGGCGTGACGACCGTGGACCACGCGTTTCACATCGACCGGGGGTATCCCGGATTCATCGAGGACATCGTCGCCCTCGGCGCCGACGTGCGACGCGAACCGTCCGAACTGGCCGAACTCTGATCCCCACGCCCCTCCGGTTAGGGTTCCTCCCAGCGGGAGCGCATCGGACTCCCGGCTCCAGAAGGTGGGCGTCACGGTGTCGAAGATCGGCGTGGTTGGAGCCGGCCTCATGGGGTCAGGCATCGCTCAGGTTGCCGCCCAGGCCGGTCACGAGGTGCTGCTGCACGACGTGGGCGACGACGCTCTGGCTCGCGGCGTAGCCGCCGTCCGAACGTCCTATGACCGCTTCGTGGCCAAGGACAAGCTGAGTGCCCAGGACGCGGAGGCCGCGCTCGGGCGAATCGACACGACGACCGACCTCGAGTCGATGGCCGACGTCGACCTGGTCGTTGAGGCAGTCTTCGAGAGCCTCGAGGTCAAGCAGGAGATCTTTGGGGTGCTTGACCGGGTCTGTGGCGCGGAGGCAGTGCTCGCGACCAACACCTCGGCGATCCCGATCACAGCCATCGCGGCGGCCACCAAGCGACCCGAGCGCATCGTGGGGACGCACTTCTTCTCCCCGGTGCCGATGATGGCGCTGTGCGAGCTGGTGCGCGGATTCGAGACGTCGGACGAGACGCTGGCCACGGCACGGGATTTCGCCGAATCGTGCGGCAAAACCTGCATCGTGGTCACGCGCGACGTAGCGGGTTTCGTGACCACCAGGCTGATCTCGGCGCTTGCGCTGGAGGCCGTGCGGCTGGTCGAGGCCGGCATCGTGAGCGCTGAGGACCTCGACGTCGCCTGCCGTCTCGGGTTCGGGCACGCCATGGGTCCGCTGGCCACCATCGACCTCACAGGGGTGGACATCATGACCCATGCTGCCGGCAACATCTATGCCGACACCCAGGACGAGAAGTTCTTCCCCCCGGAGCTGCTGCAGCGGATGGTGCAGGCTGGCGCGCTCGGACGCAAGGCCGGACGCGGCTTCTACACCTACGACTAGCGGCGGCCGGTTATCGCAGGTCGGTCACGGGCCAGCGTGTCGCACGGCCGCAGGTGCCATGAGGTCCTACGGTGCTCAGCGGACGGCCAGCCGTCCGTTGACAGCACCGCGCGCCTTCCCCGGCCGCAGACCCTGCGGCGGCGCCGATGCCCGGAGGTCTCGATGCACGCTCTCACGTCCCCCCCTCGGTCCCCGGCCTATGCCGAGGTCCGAGCTACCCTTCCCTCCCGCCTCGATGGTTCGACCGTCGGAGACGTACGGCTGCTGCTCCAGGTCGCCCTCGACTCAGCACCCGGCGATGTCGTCGTTGACTGCTCCGAGGTGGAATCGGTCGATGCAGTCGGGCTCGGAGTGCTGTTCGCCCTGCACCGTAGGGCGCACACGGAGGGGCGTCGGCTCGTGCTCGTCGACCCGCAGCCGCGCGTGCTGCGCGTGCTGGCCGTGACCCGGCTGCACCGGGTGCTCCACCTCGAGCGCGAGGCCCAGCCGGCCTGATCGCTGGTCGGGCTCCCCGTAGGCTTCGACTCGAGCCAGGCCGAAGACGGCCGCGGCGAAGCGATCGGGAGGTGCCGCGATGAGTGGGGGCGGTCGCGACGCGCCATGGGTCATGCGGACCTACGCCGGCCACTCCTCGGCGGCGGCGTCCAACGCGTTGTTCCGCACCAACCTGGCCAAGGGCCAGACCGGGTTGTCCGTGGCCTTCGACCTCCCGACGCAGACGGGCTACGACGCCGACGACACCCTGGCCCGCGGCGAGGTCGGCAAGGTTGGGGTGCCGATCGCGCATCTGGGGGACATGCGTCGTCTGCTGGCCGACATCCCGCTGGCGACGATGAACACGTCGATGACCATCAACGCGACGGCGATGTGGTTGCTCGCGCTGTACGAGGTGGTGGCCGAGGAGCAGGGAGTCGCGATTGGCCAGCTCACCGGCACGACACAAAACGACATCATCAAGGAGTACCTGTCGCGCGGGACGTACGCCTTTCCGCCTGGGCCGTCGCTTCGGCTGATCACCGACATGGTTTCGCACACCGTCACCGAGGTGCCCCGCTGGAACCCCATCAACATCTGCAGCTATCACCTGCAGGAAGCCGGTGCCACTCCGGTCCAGGAGCTCGCCTACTCCCTGTGCACGGCCATCGCCGTGCTGGATGCAGTTCGCGATTCGGGCCAGGTGCCTGCTGACCGATTCGGGGCAGTTGTGGCGCGGATGTCCTTCTTCGTGAACGCCGGTGTTCGGTTCGTCGAGGAGATGGCCAAGATGCGCGCGTTCGTCGAGCTCTGGGATGAGCTGACGCGCGAGCGGTACGGCGTGACCGACGCCGCCCAGCGACGTTTTCGCTACGGCGTGCAGGTCAACTCCCTCGGGCTCACCGAAGCGCAGCCCGAGAACAACGTGCAGCGGATCGTGCTGGAGATGTTGGCGGTCACGTTGTCCAAGGACGCTCGCGCCCGTGCGATCCAGCTACCCGCATGGAACGAGGCGTTGGGACTGCCGAGGCCTTGGGATCAGCAGTGGTCGCTGCGGATGCAGCAGGTCCTGGCTTTCGAGTCCGACCTGCTCGAGTACGACGATCTGTTCGCCGGTTCGATCGTGGTCGAGCGCCTCGTTGCCGAGCTGGTCGCCGCCGCCAAGGCGGAGATCGACAGAGTCCAGGGCATGGGCGGCGCTGTGGCTGCGGTCGAGAGCGGCTACATGAAGAGTGAGCTCGTGGCGTCGCATGCGACCCGCCGCGCTCGGATCGAGGCAGGCGAAGAAATCGTTGTCGGCGTCAATGCCTTCACGACCACGGAGGCCAACCCGCTCCTCGTCGATGTCGACTCAGCCACGGTGACCGTGGATCCGACGGTTGAGGCGGCGGCCATCGAGTCGCTGCAGGCGTGGCGCGAAGCGAGGGACGGTGGTCGGGTGTCCCGCGCCCTGAGCGAGCTCCAACGGGCAGCCGGCACGGACACCAACCTGATGCCAGCCACGCTGGAATGCGCCCGGGCCGGGGCGACCACCGGGGAGTGGGCCGGGGCCCTGCGGGCGGTTTTCGGCGAGTACCGAGCGCCGACCGGGGTGTCCGGCGCGGTCGGTGTAGCCTCCGCGGGATCTGAGCTGGCTGCCGTTCGGTCCGCCGTACAACGAACCGGTGACGACCTGGGGCGGCGCCTGCGGCTGCTGGTGGGCAAGCCCGGCTTGGACGGGCACAGCAACGGTGCCGAGCAGATTGCGGTACGGGCCAGAGACGCCGGCTTCGAGGTCATCTACCAAGGCATTCGACTCAGGCCTGCCGAGGTGGTTGCCGCAGCGGTGGCCGAGGACGTCGACTGCGTCGGCCTGTCGATCCTGTCCGGGTCACACCTGTCCTTGGTGCCCGAGGTGATCGACGGCCTCCGGGCCGCCGGGGTCGGTGACGTCCCCGTGGTCGTCGGCGGCATCATCCCCGACTCCGATGCGGTCACGCTGCGCGCCATGGGCGTGGCCAAGGTGTTCACACCCAAGGACTTCGGGATCACGACGATCATCGGGGAGCTCGTGGCTGCGATCCGATCGGCCCGGGGGCTCGATCCGCTCTAACCGGCGGCCCGCAGACGTCAGTCCTCGCCGCGGCGCTGCCAGCGGAAGGTTCGCAGGCACAAGACGGCGCCGACGACGGTCCAGATGATCAGCACGACGGCGACCCATGAGAGCTGCCAGGAGCCCGAGGCCTCGGCCGCCTCGAACGAGTCAGGCAAGAACACCGAGCGCATGCCTTGGGTGAGCCACTTGAGCGGGAAGATCGCCGCGATGTGCTGCATCCAGCTGGGCAGCTCGGCATAGACAAAGAAGACGCCGGAGATGAACTGGAGCACGAGCACGATCGGCGTGATCAGTGCGGGAGCCGAGTCCGCATCACGCGGCACGGAGGAGAAGGCGATGCCCAGCAGGGCGGAGGACAGCAGCCCCAGGAACGCGACCCACGCGAAGGTCACCCACCCTGCTGCGTCGGGCAGCTCCAGACCGAAGAAGAGCACACCGAAGGCCATCAGGAGCACGATCTGGATGACCGCCACCCCGAAGACCAGCAGAAACTTGCCGACGAAGTACGCCGCACGCGGCATCGGCGTGCCCGCGAGCAGCTTGAGGCCTCCGCTGTCTCGCTCGATGGAGATGCCGATCGCGAGCGCCTGGAAGCCGCTGTTGACGAACCCGCTGGCGATCATGCCGGCGGCGAAGTATTGGCTGAACGTGACGCCCGGTGCGATGTCCTGGTTGAACACCGAGCCGAAGATTCCCAGCAGCAGCGCCGGGAAGAGGATCGTGAAGACAACCGACTCACGCTGTCTGAGGAATCGCTTGAGCTCGATGCGACCCCGTCCGAAGCCCACAGTCGCCCACGTTGGGGTCTGCGTGGACCTGGCCAGGGCCGCGTCCTGCGTCACGATGCCTCCGCTACGCCAGAGAACGGCTTGATCATCTCGAGATAGGTGTCCTCGAGGGTGGGCCGTCGCACGGCGAGATCCGGCACCTCGCCGCCGAAGTGCCTGGACAGGTCAGCGATGACCTGAGTAGGTGTTCCGGTGATCTGCTCGTGCGCGGTGCCGTCCTGCGTCCAGGTCACGCGCACCTGCGCCTCAGCGCGCCCCCCGAGTCGTTGGGGGCTGTTCACCTCGAGGATCTGCCCCCCGGCGATCACCGCCAACCGGTCAGCGAGCTGTTCGGCCTCCTCGAGGTAGTGCGTGGTCAACAGGATGGTCGTGCCGTCGGCATTCAGCTCGCGGATGAGCTCCCAGAACTGGCGGCGGGCCTCGGGGTCGAAGCCGGTGGTCGGCTCATCCAAGAACAGCAGCTCAGGGTGGCCGAGGATTCCGAGGGCGACGTCGAGCCTTCGACGTTGGCCTCCGGACAGGTGCCGGATCCTGGTCCGTTTCTTCTCCTCCAAGCCGACGGCGGCGATGACGTCGTCGACGTCACGTGGTGCCGGATAGAACGTGGCGAAGTGGTGCGTGACCTCCTCGACGGTCAGCAGCTCGATGGCCCCGGAGGTCTGCAGGACGATCCCGATGCGGCTTCGCCAATCTTGGGTCGGTCGGGCTGGGTCGTGCCCGAGCACCGAGACGGTTCCACCATCTCGTCGGCGCAGGCCCTCGAGGATCTCGACGGTCGTCGTCTTGCCGGCACCGTTCGGGCCGAGCAGCGCGAACACCTCACCGGCGGCTACGTCGAGATCGACGGAGTCGACAGCCCGGTGGACGCCGCCGGTCTTGGCGGAGCCGTACTCACGAACCAAACCGCGCACCGTGATGGCCAGCTCGGTCACCCAGTCGTCCTCTCGTCCCGCTCAGCGTTGCCTCGTGCTTGCCTCGTGCTGATCGCTGCTTCACACCTTAGGGTCAGTCAGAACAGCCGGGTGGAGGGGTCGTCGACACCGCGCAGAGCGTTGTAGTCCACCACAAGGCAGGTGATTCCGCGGTCCTCGGCGAGCACCCGGGCCTGCGGCTTGATCTCCTGTGCGGCGAAGACGCCCCGCACGGGAGCGAGCAACGGGTCCCGGTTGAGCAGTTCCAAGTAGCGCGTCAGCTGCTCGACGCCATCGATCTCCCCGCGTCGCTTCACCTCCACCGCGACGGCTAGGCCATCCCCGTCGCGGAACATCAGGTCGACAGGTCCGATCGCCGTTGGGAACTCCCTGCGGACCAGCCGCCAGTCGACACCGAACGTCTCGACCTGCTCTGCGAGCAGTTGTTGCAGATGAGCCTCGACCCCATCCTTGGTCAGCCCGGGGTCGACGCCGAGATCGTGCGAGACCTCGGTGAAGACCTCCTCGACCGTCACGACGAGGCGCTCACCTGCCTTGTTCTCCACCGTCCAGGTGCCCGCACCGGAGTCGTCGACGTCGGTGCGCAGCGTGCAGGGCGGACTCATCCAGTTGAGCGGCTTGTAGGAGCCTCCGTCGGAGTGCACGAGCACCGATCCGTCGGCTTTCACCAGCAGCAGCCGCACGGCCGACGGCAGGTGGGCGGTCAGCCGTCCGGCATAGTCCACCGAGCAGCGAGCGATGACGAGGTGCACATCTCGAAACGCTAGCCGACGCTGCTCGCCCGCACGCCCGGCGCCCCTTACGGTTGGTCGGTGAGCGCTGACGCGACGTATGACTACGTGGTGGTGGGTGCGGGAAGTGCCGGCTGCGTGCTGGCCGCGCGATTGTCGGAGGACCCGCAGCGTCGAGTGCTCGTCCTCGAGGCCGGTCGGGAGGACACAGCCGACGAGATCAAGATCCCGGCAGCGTTCCCGACCCTTTTTCGGACCGAGTACGACTGGTCTTTCCAGACCGTTGAGCAGAAGCATGTTCAGGGACGACGGCTGGAGTGGCCCAGGGGCAAGGTTGTCGGTGGCTGTTCCTCGATCAACGCGATGCTCTACATCCGTGGAAACCGGCTCGACTACGACACCTGGCGCGATGCGTACGGCTGCACGGGATGGGGCTACGCGGATCTGCTTCCGTACTTCCGAAGGGCCGAGGACAACTCGCGCGGGGCTTCGCAGTTCCATGGGGTCGGCGGCCCCCTTCGGGTGGAGGATCTGCGCAGTGTGCACGAGCTGAGTCACGCCTTCATCGAGTCCGCCGTGGAATTCGGGATCGAGCCCAACGACGACTTCAACGGGGCAAGGCAGGAGGGAGTCGGGCTCTTTCAGGTGACCCAACGGTCGGGCCGGCGGTGGTCGGCCGCCGATGCCTACCTTCGGCCAGCTTTGGCGCGACCCAACGTGGACCTGGTCACCGGCGCTCTGGTCACCCGGGTCGCCATCGAGGCGGGGCGCGCCGTCGGCGTCGACTATGTCGTGCGAGGTGAGGAATGCCGCGCCAGCTGCGAGGGTGAGGTGATCCTGTCCGGCGGCACCGTGAACAGCCCGCAGGTGCTGATGCTGTCAGGTGTCGGTCCAGCCAACCACCTTCGCGAGCACGGCATCAGTGTCCAGTCTGATCTTCCTGGGGTAGGGCAGAATCTGCAGGACCACCTGAGCGCCGGAGTGGTGTGGCGCACCCAAGGGACATCCAGCCTGCACGACTACGAGACTCTCCGGCAGCTCCTGCGTTGGCAGGTCCGAAAGCGCGGACCGTTGACGTCCTCGGTGGCCGAGGCCTGCGCCTTCGCTCGGACGGCGAGCGCTCTCCCGGCTCCGGACATACAGTTCCACGTTGCACCCGCCGCGTTTCTCGACAACGCGCGCGGAGAACCCTTCGGGCGGGGTTTCACCGTGGGCGCCACCTTGGTGTCGATCGCCAGCCGTGGCTCCATTCGGTTGGCGGGGCCGAATCCACGGTGGCATCCGACGATCGATCCGGGCTACTTGTCTGAGGACCAAGATCTCGAGTCACTGGTCGCCGGTGTTCGGCTGGCGCGGGAGATCGCATCCGGCGGACCACTTCCCGGGCTGCTCGGCGACGAATATCTGCCGGGGGACTCGGTCGTGAGCGAGGACGGCATCCGCGACTCCGTGCGCACTCATGCCCAGACGCTGTACCACCCGGTAGGGACCTGCGCCATGGGTCGGGGCGGAGCCGCCGTGGTCGACGAGCGGCTACGCGTCCACGGGGTGCAAGGACTGCGTGTCGTGGACGCCTCGATCATGCCTACAGTGCCGCGTGGCAACACCAACGCACCGACGATCGCCATTGCCGAGCGGGCAGCTGACCTCATCCTCGGGCGCCAAGAACTGCTGGCTCAAGCTCGCGAGGACTGAAGCTGCCACAGTCGGATGGCCTCAACTACGTGCGGACGGGTGTCGAGCCCGCCGATCGCATGGATCGGAAACCATGCCGAGTCAACGGTCGTGCCAGTGACCTCCGGTCGGATCGTGCCACCGATTACCGTTGCAGCAAAGAGAATCCGGACCATCTTCAATGGTCGTCCACGGTCGTCCATCCGGTCGACAGCAGCCTTGATCGACGTGCTCACCCCGAGCGGGGGGCCCAGTCGTATGGCCAGCCCAGTCTCCTCTTCCGTCTCGCGTTCGGCGGCCTCCTCGACGGTCTCGTGCAGATCGACGCCGCCGCCGGGCAACGTCCACTGTGAACCGTGCTGGGCACCGAGTCGGGTGAGAATGACGCGCCCCGACTCCACGGCAACGACGTACGCACCCAGCCGGGTGTCGTAGTCGAGGAAGTCCACCGGGGCACTCTAGGCAAGCATCTCGGTGGCGGCCCGCCATAGATCGAGTCCTCGGTCGACGAGTTCCACCCGTGGAATGTCCGACACCGTCGTCAGAGGGAACCATCGAGCTTCATCCGTCGTGCCCCCAATCTCTGCCGTGAGGGTGCCGCCGATCACCCGAGCTGAGAAAATGGGGCGCACGTTCTTGAGAGTCCGACCGGATCCGTTGAAGCGCTGCTCGCCTGGAACCACGAAGGTGTCGATGCCGAGCAGTCGGCCCAAGTCGATGTCGAAGCCGGTCTCTTCGAGCACTTCACGCACGGCTGCCTGCTCTACGGTCTCGTCCAGCTCCACCCCGCCGCCGGGAAGCGTCCAGAGCGGCTCCTCCCGCTCGTTCCACAGCGCCAACAGGACCTCATCGACCCCGTCGTGCTCTTCGACGATGAACGCGTAGGCCGCAAGCCGGGTGTCGTAGTCGAGGAAGTCCACCGCGGCACCCTAGCCCGCGACCGATCGACGCGCTTCACCCAGCAGAGGTGCCCCTTCAGGCGATGAAATGCCCGACTTGTGGCTTTTGCACACGCAGCCAAGGGCCGGCTGGTGGGTGAAGCGGGAAGTGGGGTGGGCGGTCAGCGCAGCGTGCGGCGACCGTGGATGGCGGTGACGAGCTTGACCACGAGGTCGAGGTCTCGGGGCTTGCGACGGAAGGTCGTCAGGGGGGTCGGAAGCGGGAAGCGCTGGCGCGTGATGGCCTTGGGGCGGGTGAACTCGCGAAGCCCGTCTGCTCCGTGGATCCGGCCGAAGCCGGAGGATCCGACACCGCCAAAGGGCAAGGAAGGGACGAAGGCGAACGCGGCCACGGCGTTGACCGAGGTCATCCCACTGCGCATCCGGCGCGCGAGCTCCATCCCGTGCTTCCTCGAGTAGACCGCACCGCCTAGGCCGTAGCCTGACGCGTTGACCCGCTCGACCGCCTCGTCGGCGTCCCGCACGGTGTTGACCACGAGGACCGGTCCGAAGGTTTCCTCGGTGACTGCGACCGAGTCCTCCGGAACATCGGTCAGCACGATCGGTGCCACGAAGCGTTCGCCGACCGCCGTCGCGTCACCGACTCGTGGGCGGCCGCCCCGAGCGATGGCATCCTTGACGTGCCCGCGGATGACACCAACCTGACGAGGCATGGTGATCGGACCGTACGAGGCTTCAGGGTCAGAACCGGCGCGTACGCCCTCCAGCTGCTTGGTCAGCTTGTCGAGGAAAGCGTCGCGGACCGACGCGACGACGTAGACCCGCTCGATGCCGATGCACGTCTGACCCGCGTTGGACATCCCGGCCCACGCGGCCCCTTCTGCTGCCGCGTCCAGATCGGCGTCGGCGTCGACGATCAGTGCGTCCTTGCCCCCGCACTCCATGAGGATCGGGGTCAGCGACTCGGCGCACGCAGCCATCACCAGCCGACCGGTGCGTTCGGAGCCGGTGAATGAGATCTTGTCGACGCCCGCGTGGGCGAGCGCTGAGCCGGTACGCCCGTCGCCGGTGACCAGCTGGAGCACCGGCTGCTCTGGGACGACCTCGCCGAACATCCGGACCAGGAAAGCTCCGATCCCAGGGGTGAATTCCGAGGGCTTGAAGATCACCGCGTTGCCTGCTGCAAGGGCGTAGGCGATCGACCCCATGGGGGTGAGCACCGGGTAGTTCCAGGGGCCGATGACGCCCACGATGCCAAGGGGCTGATATTCCAGCCAGGCCTGCTGATTGGCGGACACCAACGTCGGCCACACGGTGCGAGCCCGCAGCTCCTTGCGAGCGTGCCGTGCCGCCCAGTCGACGTGGTCGATCGCCGCAACGATCTCCAGCGTGGCGTCTGCCACTGGCTTGCCGTTCTCCCGGTGCACGAGCTGGGCGAGCTCACGAATTCTTCTGGTCAGCACACCCTTCCAGGCCAGCAGCCGTTCCCGGCGGCCGTCGAATCCCTGGTCGGCCCACCACAAAGCAGCCAGTCGAGCCCGGTCTACAGCCTCTCCGACGCTGACCTCGTCGTCGACCGGCCAGGTGGCAAGAACCTCGTCGGTCGCCGGGTCGAGGGAGTCGAAGGTCTCCAGCGCAGAAGGGTCGGCGACGGTCACGGGGTCTCCTCGTCGAGTCTGACCCGCACGGACGTGAGCCTGCGCGGGGTCCGGGCGTACGGCTGCGCCCAGTCTGCGACACTTCAAGGCGTTCGTCACCATCCACGCGATGCCAGGGGAGCCCATGTCGCGCACGTTTCACCGGGTCGGCGTGGTCGGCCTCGGCACCATGGGTGCCGGCATCGTCGAGGTGTTCGCCCGCAACGGCCTCGAGGTCGTGGGAGTTGAGATCGACCAGGATGCCGTTGAGCGGGGGAAAGGGCACCTGGACGCGTCCACAACCCGGGCGGTCAAGCGCGGAAAACTCACCGAAGACGAGCAGGCAGCGGTCTTCTCCCGGATCACCTTCACCACGTCCTTGGACGACCTGGCTGATGTAGAGCTGGTCGTCGAGGCGATCCCCGAGCATCTCGATCTCAAACAAGCGACATTCGCCACTCTCGACAAGATCATCGCTCCGGAAGCGATCCTCGCGACCAACACCAGCTCGCTGTCGGTGACTGAGATCTCGGTCGCGACGACCCGGCCGGCACAGGTCGTGGGGATGCACTTCTTCAACCCTGCTCCGGTTCAGCGGCTGGTCGAGGTCATCCGTACGGTCGTCACGGATCAAAGTGTCATCGACGACGTTCAGGACCTTGCCGCTCAACTGGGGAAGACGCCCGTCGTGGTCGGCGACAAGGCAGGCTTCATCGCCAACGCGCTGTTGTTCGGCTACCTCAATCACGCGGTCGCTCTTTATGAGTCGCGGTACGCCACGCGTGAGGACATCGATGCAGCGATGAAGCTCGGCTGCGGGCTCCCGATGGGGCCGCTCGCGCTGCTCGACCTGATCGGGCTGGACACGGCTTACGAGATCCTCGACACGATGTATCGCCAGTCGCGCGACCGATTGCACGCACCGGCGCCGATGCTCAAGCAGATGGTCACCGCCGGGCTGAAGGGTCGAAAGACGGGCCGCGGCTTCTACACCTATGAGACACCGGACAGTCCCGTGGTGGTGAGCGACGGAAGCACTCCTCATCCGTTGGAAGGCCCCGTTCCCGGGGCGCGCGAGGTGCGATCGGTTGGCGTCGTGGGCTCCGGCACCATGGCTGTCGGAATCATCGAGGTGCTCGCCAGGGCGGGCTTTGACGTCCTCTACGTAACACGTGGCGAAGAGAAGGTCCGAGCCGTCCGCTCCGCCGTGGAGAAGTCGCTGGCCAAGGGTGTGCTGCGCGACAAGCTGGACGAGGACGAACGAGACGCGGCTCTTGCGCTGATCCGCGGTTCGCACCGGCTGGGTGATCTGGGGTCCTGCGACCTGGTCATCGAAGCCGTCGTGGAGGAGCTCAGCGTCAAGACTGCCTTGTTCGAGACTCTCGATGAGCTCTGCAAACCCGGCGCAGTGCTCGCAACGACGACCTCGTCCTTGCCCGTCGTGGAGCTCGCTGCGGCCACCTCTCGGCCAGGGGACGTGGTCGGACTCCACTTCTTCAACCCAGCGCCGGTCATGAAGCTCATCGAGATCGTGCGGACCGTCTCGACGAGCGAGGAGACGGTCGCGACGGCGCGCGAGGTCTGTCGAATCCTCGACAAGCATGCGGTGCTCTGCGCGGACCGGGCCGGCTTCATCGTCAACACGCTGCTCTTCCCCTACCTCAACGATGCGGTCAAGATGCTTGAGGACCACTACGCCACCGCAGATGACATCGACGCTGCGATGAAGGTGGGGTGCGGTTATCCGATGGGACCCTTCGAGCTGCTCGACGTCGTCGGCCTCGACGTCGCCCTGGCCATCGAGCGCACGCTCTACCGGGAGTTCCGTGAGCCGGGTTTCGCCCCGGCGCCGTTGCTCGAGCACCTGGTCACCGCCGGATATCTCGGGCGAAAGAGCGGCCGCGGCTTCCGCGACTACCACTAGGGCGCTGGTCGCGATGGCGCGGAAGAACTCCCGCAAGCCCCAAGACGTCGAGTCCGTGCGGCCGGTCGGTGGTCCGGAGGTCGTCGAAGAGCATCCCGACGGTGATTGGGTCGTGCGCCGGATTACTGGCTCGGCGTCGACCAAGGCTTATCGGTGCCCAGGCTGCGAGCAGGAGATTCGGCCAGCCACCCCTCACGTCGTGGCCTGGCCGGCAGACGTGGGGAGCCTCGAGGACCGCAGGCATTGGCACACTCCGTGCTGGTCGGCACGGTCACGTCGGCGGCCGCGCCGATGACTGAGGTGCCCGAGTGAGCCACCTGCGCAAGCATCCTGCCGGCGGCGAGATCGACATCAAGGCGTCGACGGTGCTTCCTGCCCAGCGAGAGCGTCTGGTGCTGCGCACTGATGACGGACTGGATCTCGTCGGGGAGCTGGCCACCCCGAGCGACTCGGCCACCGCCGCGACGCTGGTCTGCCTGCACCCGCTACCTACCCACGGCGGGATGATGGACAGCCACGTGCTTCGAAAGGCCTCGTGGCGACTTCCGGCGCTAGCCGGAGTCGCGGTTCTTCGCTTCAACACCAGGGGGACCTCGAGCCCGGCAGGCACCAGCGACGGAGCCTTCGACCACGGTGACGGAGAGGGTCTGGATCTGCTTGCGGCCGTCACCGAGGCCAAGGCCCGAGGTTTGCCGAACCTGTGGCTGCTCGGCTGGTCGTTCGGCACCGACGTGGTCTTGCGGCACGGGCTGGTGGACGGAGTCGCCGGCGCGCTGCTGCTGTCACCGCCCCTGCGCTTCGCCACGGACGCTGACCTCGACGCCTGGTCGCTGGATGGGCGGCCCCTCGTCGCCCTCGTCCCAGAACACGACGACTACCTTCAGCCGGCCATGGCGCGCGAGCGCTTTGCGAGGGTGCCTCAGGCGGAGGTGGTGGGCGTCGAAGGGGCCAAGCACCTCTGGGTCGGAGAGCCGTACGTGCGGCGCGTGCTGGACGAGATCGTGGCACGGGTTGCCGGTCCCGACCTCGTTCCGCTTCCAAGCACCTGGCATGGTCCATACGAGACCTATTCGGAGCTGTGAACTCGAAGGAGCTACATGACGCTCGACCTCGTCGGCAAGACTGCCCTGATCACCGGAGCTTCTCGCGGCATCGGCCGGGCGATCGCGCTGGCCTACGCGCAGGCAGGTGCCGATGTTGCGCTGCTGGCGCGCGACCAGACGCGACTCGAGGAGGTGGCGACCGAGGTGAGCGCCGTGGGGCGACGCGCGGTCGTGGTGCCGTGCGATGTCACCGATGAGGCCGCGGTGCAGACGGCGGTGGCGAGCGTCATCGAGGACCTCGGCCATCTTGACGTGGTCATGAACAACGCCGGCGGCAACAACTTCATGTCCCCGTTCGTGAGCATGCGGATGAGCGGTTTCGACAAGGTGCTGCGCCTCAACCTGCAGTCCACGGCCTACGTCTGCCAGGCGGCTGGTCCCCACCTCCTCGAACGCAAGGCAGGCAGCGTCATCAATGTCGCATCGGTGGCTGGGGTGCGCGGAACACCGTTCATGGCGCACTACGGGGCAGCGAAGGCGGCCGTTCTCTCGCTGACCCGCTCGTTGGCGATGGAGTGGGCGTGGGCGGGTGTGCGCGTGAACGCCTTGCTGCCCGGATGGGTCGAGACCGACCTCACGCAGTTCGCCCGCAACGAGGACGGCCTCGAGGCCTCGTTGATCGGCGCCGTACCCATGCAGCGCTGGGCCACGGTCGAGGAGATCGCCGGTCCTGCAGTCTTCTTGGCCAGTGATGCGTCGGCGTTCATGACTGGCCAACAGCTGGTCATCGACGGTGGTCTGACAGCTGGCTGAGCGGCCGTGCGCGACACTGGGGTGGTGACCGGACAGACCCTCGTGCTGCTGCATGCCTTTCCCCTGTCGAGCGCGATGTATGCAGCTCAGCGCCGCGACCTGGCCGAGGTTGCGGATGTCGTCACCCCTGACCTGCGGGGTTTCGGCAATGCGGCGCTGGGCGTCGACGCTCCTGATCTCGATCGCCTGGCCGATGATGTCGCCGGAATACTCGACGAGCGATCCGTCCATCGAGCCGTGGTGGGGGGCACCTCGATGGGTGGTTACGTAGCGATGGCCTTTGCGAGACGCCATCCGGATCGGTTGTCCGGTCTCCTGCTCGCCAACACCAAAGCCGACCCCGACCCGCCCGAAGCAGCCGCCAACCGGCTGCGGATCGCCGACCAGGTCGAGCGTGACGACTCGGTCCAGGTGATCCACGACGAGGTCGAGCCCAAGCTCGTCGGGACGACGACTCGTGCATCACGTCCCGACGTCGTCGAGGAAGTGCGCGCACTCGTCTCCAGCGCAGACCCGAGGGCGGTGGCCTGGGCTCAGCGCGCAATGGCCCGCCGGCCGGACTCGATGTCAACCCTGCGCGAGTGTCACGTACCCGCCTTGATCATCGTTGGCGACGAGGACGCGTTGATGCCTGCCAGTTCGGGGCCGGCTATGGCCGACGCGCTGGTCAGCGCGCACGTGGTGCACCTGCGAGGGGCCGGTCACCTCGGCTGCCTGGAGTCCCCAGGCGCCTGGTCGGACGCCGCACGGGCCTTCCTGGATCACTTGAACGACTAGCTCGCTTGCCGGCTCTGGTCAGGCTGAATCGTCATGCGCCGCAAGCGCGGCTGCCTCCCGAGCAGGGGACAGCCCGTACTGCGGCCCGTCCGGCCGGGGCGGTGGCTCACCCTCCTCCTTCATCCAGGCCCAGGTGTCGGCGACGGTTTCGAGAACTGGACGGCAGCGAAGACCCTCTCGCAGTGCGGCCTTGACGTTCCCGCTGTGCAATCCGGCGTAGTCCCCGGTCGGTGGCACCCAGATGGGCATCTCGGTCCAGGGCGCGATCCCTGCCGCTTCGATGCCTTCTGGTGGAACCCAGACCAGCTGCGCCGACGAAGCCGTCACCGAT
Source organism: uncultured Actinomycetota bacterium (assembly GCA_963805505.1). Classification (GTDB taxonomy): domain Bacteria; phylum Actinomycetota; class Actinomycetes; order DATJPE01; family DATJPE01; genus JANPBY01. The sequence continues at coordinate 147,849 of CAWDUP010000001.1, forward strand.
CGGACGGCGTCGAGCAGGCCGGCAGTGGTGGTCATCCCCGGCGGCCCCACGGCATTGAACGTGCCGTCCAGTCGGCGCTGGGCACCGGCGAGCATCCAGGCGGCAAGATCTCGAGCGTCGATGTATTGCAGGGGACGCTCGCGAGGGCCGGGAGCAAGCACCCGCCCACCGTCCGCGATATGGCGCAACCACCAGGGCAGTCGCCCGATGTCTTCGTACGGCCCCAGGATAAGTCCCGCTCGGGCGATCAACGTCGGACTGAAGGTCTCCAAGACCGCGAGCTCGCACCCGCGCTTGGTGCGCGCATAGTCAAGGGCGTCCTCGTCCGCCGGGGACCCGTCAACGACCGGTGCCGACTCGTCGAGCCCGGGTCGGATCGGCCACTCATACACCGAGCGGCTGGAGACGTAGCCGTAGTGCCGCACCCGTCCGGCGAGGATCCGTGCGGTCGAGCGCACGAAGCACGGCGCGCCCGACCAGGTGTCGAGCACCGCGTCCCACTCGTCCTCGCCGAGAGCCTGACGGACCTGGTCGGGCTGCTTGCGGTCGGCCTGCAGCAGACGTACACCCTCGGGCCTCACTCCCGTCAACCCACGGTTCAGGACGCTGACGTCGTGACCCGCCGACAGCGCGGCCTCGACAATCGACCGTCCCACGAAGTGCGTACCACCGAGGACCAGGACGCGCATTGTCATCAGAGTGTCTCCTGACGTGGAACGACCACTTCTTCGATGATCAGCTGGATGCCTGCCACCACGGGTACGGCGATCACGGCGCCAACGAATCCGAGCAGACTGCCCCCGAGCAGCGCCCCGACGAGGGCTGCCGCCGGATGCACGTTGACCGCACGCTTCATGACGCGCGGGTAGAAGATGTAGTTCTCCACCTGCTGGTAGACGATGAAGAAGATCAAGGTCGCGATCCCCAGCCCGATGGACTGGGTCGCCGCGATAGCCGACACGATGATCGAGCCTATCGTCGCGCCCACCATGGGAATGAGAGAGAAAACCGAGATCAACAGCGCCAAGGCCGAGGCGAAGTTGACGCCGGCGATCCGCAGATAGGCGTAGGCACTGATTCCGGCCAGCGCCGAGATGGTCAGCTGCCCAGTGACGTATCCACCTGCACGCAACAAGATTGCATCGCTCAGCTCGCTGACCCGTGCCCGGCGAGAGGCCGGAGCAAGGCGGTAGGCCATGTCCTTCATCGGGTGAAAGGCGGCCAGGAAATAGAGCGTCAGGATCGTGATGGTGAGCAGCTGGAAGACCACGCCCGCGAGCAGCTGTGCGGCACCAAGCGCGCCGCTGACGATGTTGTCCGCCCGGCTGGTGAGCGCCTCACGCAGCTTGTCGATGATCTGGTACTTCGCGTCCAAGTCCTGGATCGTCTGGTTCTGCTGCAACCGGTCGAAGGTTCCGGGCAGGTCGTTGATCAGCGACACCATCTGACTGACCAGGGTGGGGACGATCAGAGCGACAAAACCCGCCAGCATCAGCACAAAACCGATGAACACGGTCGCTATCGCCCACCCGCGACGAAGGCCCCGGGCCTGGAATCGGGTGACTATCGGGTCGAGGCCGATCGCGAGGAAGACGGCGACCGTGATCGTGAGCAGGGGCCCGCTGACCTTGGCTGCCCCCTCGAACAGGGTGTAGGCAAGCAGAGCGCCCAGAGCGAAGAGGAAGCCCACGCGAAAGGGCGAGCTGACGGCGGCGTGCAGAACCCTGTTGTCCCGGAGCCCTGGCAATTCGGTGGCAGTTGGGTCAGGGACAGTTGGGTCAGCAATTGGTGGGTCAGCGACCGTTGAACCGGCGTCGGGCTCGACCTCTGCGGTCTGATCCTCCGGACCGAGGGCGGTGCCGTCGGCGGGGGGATCCGGCGAGTCAGTCACGCTATGAGCGTAGGCGGCAGCGCGGCCCGAACTGAACTCATCACACGTCGCGGAACCGGTTGATCGCCTCGAGGTGCTTGGCCCGAAGGTCAGGGTCGGTGACTCCCAACCCGTCCTCAGGCGCTAGGCACAAGACGCCGACCTTGCCCTGGTGTCGGTTGTGGTGCACATCGAGAGCGGCTTGGCCGATGTCGGCGAGAGGGTAGGTCTTGGACAGGGTCGGGTGGACCTTGCCCCGTTGAATGAGGCGGTTGGCCTCCCACGCCTCGCGGTAGTTGGCGAAGTGCGAACCAACGATCCGTTTGAGATTCATCCAGAGGTAGCGGTTGTCGTACTCGTGCAGGAAACCAGAGGTCGACGCGCAGGTCACGATGGTGCCGCCCTTGCGCGCGACGTAGACCGACGCTCCGAACGTCTCACGCCCAGGGTGCTCGAACACGATGTCGACGTCGTCGCCGCCGGTCAGCTCACGGATCCGCTTTCCGAGTCTCTGCCACTCCTTGGGGTCCTGGGTGTGTTCGTCCTTCCAGAAGCGGAAGCCCTCGGCGCGCCGGTCGATGACGAGGTCGGCGCCGAGGGAGCGGACGATCTCGGCCTTCTCGGGTGAAGACACCACACAGACAGGAGTGGCGCCGCCGTTGAGGGCGAGCTGGGTGGCGTAGGACCCCAGGCCGCCGGAGGCCCCCCAGATCAACACGATGTCGCCCTGCTTCATCCCGGCGCCGTTGCGCGACACGAGCTGGCGGTAGGCCGTGGAGTTGACCAGACCGGGTACGGCGGCTTCCTCCCAGGTCAGGTGGGCCGGCTTGGTCAGCAGCTGGTTGGACTTGACCAGAGCCAGCTGGGCCAGCCCTCCGAAGTTGGTCTCGAAGCCCCAGATGCGCTGCTCGGGGTCGAGCATCGTGTCGTTGTGCCCGAAGGGGCTTTCCAGCTCCACCGACAAGCAGTGCGCGACGACCTCGTCGCCTGCCTTCCATGCGTGCACTCCTGCGCCGGTGCGCAGGACCACTCCCGACAGGTCCGAGCCCACGACGTGATAGGGCAGGTCGTGCCGCTTGGCCAGCGGCGACGTACGCCCGTAGCGCTCGAGGAAACCGAACGTTGACACCGGCTCGAAGATCGACGTCCAGACAGTGTTGTAGTTGATGGAGCTGGCCATGACCGCGATCAGCGCCTCGCCGGGGCCGAGCTCGGGCGTGGGGACGTCTTCGACGTGCAGGCTCTGCCGGGGATCTTTGTCCCGGCTCGCGACGCCCTCGAACATCCGCTCCTCGTCCTTGTGGACCGTGACGGCGGTGTAGTGGTCTGGCACGTCGAGACCACCGACCCCCTCGGCGTCCCGGGCGAGCACGGCGTCGAGGATCTCCTTCACGGGGTGCCTCCAGCGGGCTCGACCAGCTCGATGAGGACTCCACCGGCGTCCTTGGGGTGCAAGAAGTTGATCCGCGAGCCGGATGTGCCGGACCTCGGCTCCTCGAACAGGATCCGCACGCCTTGCGAGCGCAGTCGCGCGCACTCGGCGTCGACGTCGTCGACGGTGTAGGCGAGCTGCTGCAGACCCGGACCGCTGCCCTCGAGGAAGCGCGCGATCGCCGAGTCGGGAGTGAGCGGCGCCAGCAGCTGGAGACGGGCGCCTTCGTCGGCGTCGGTGGCCGCCAGCATGGCCTCGCGTACTCCTTGCACCTCATTGACCTCTTGATGGACACAGGTCAGGCCCAGCAACGATCCGTAGAGCTCGATGGCGGTGTCGAGGTCGGCCACTGCGACTCCGACGTGATCGATCCGGGTGATCATCGAAGCCTCCTTCTCGGTGGTCGGGTCCTGGGTGGTCTGCGGTCGGCGGCGCTGGTGCGGAGACGGACGATCCCCGGTGATGTGCCGTGCCTACCGGGCCACGACTATCGTGGCAGCCTGGGATGCACAGCACATCACCGGGGAGCCCCTCCTCGGGGATTTGAAGGAGGACCGCCATGAGTGGCACACCATCGGTCATCGTCGCTGGCGCGCGGACCCCCATGGGTCGGCTGCTCGGCTCTCTCAAGGACTTCTCCGGCGCCGACCTTGGCGGGTTCGCGATCAAGGCGGCGCTGGAACGCTCGGGCGTGGCACCTGAGCAGGTCGACTACGTGATCATGGGCCAGGTCCTGCTTGGTGGCGCCGGTCAGTGCCCAGCCCGGCAGGCGGCCGCAAAGGCCGGCATCCCGCTGACGACACCGTCCTTGACGGTCAACAAGGTGTGCCTGTCAGGTCTCGACGCCATCGCCCTCGCCGACCAGCTCATCAGGGCGGGCGAGTTCGACATCGTGGTCGCGGGCGGTCAGGAGTCGATGACGCAGGCGCCGCACCTGCTGATGAACGGCCGAACGGGCACGAAGTACGGCGATTCCGCGCTGGTGGACTCGATGAACAGAGACGCTCTGCACGACTCGTTCGACTTCATCTCCATGGGCCAGCTGACCGAGCGGGCCAACGACAAGCATGCGCTCACTCGTGACGAGCAGGATGCCTTCGCGGCGCGCTCGCACCAGCTGGCAGCCACGGCACAGAAGAACGGACTGTTCGAAGAGGAGATCACCCCCATCGAGATTCCCCAGCGAAAGGGCGATCCCATCGTCTTCGCGGAGGACGAGGGAATCCGAGCTGACACGACCGTGGAGACCTTGGCCAGGCTCAAGCCGGCCTTTGCCTCCGACGGCACGATCACCGCTGGATCGGCGTCGCAGATCAGTGACGGCGCTTGTGCAGTCGTCGTGATGAGCAAGGCGAAGGCAGAAGAGCTCGGACTCACCTGGCTTGCCGAGATCGGCGCACACGGGGTGGTGGCCGGACCCGACAACACCTTGCAGAGTCAGCCGGCCAACGCGATCAACAAGGCGTGCGCCCGCGAGGGCATCGAAGCTTCCTCCCTCGACCTGGTCGAGCTCAACGAGGCTTTCGCAGCCGTCGGCATCGTGTCTGCGCGCGAGCTGGGAATCGATGAGTCGAAGGTCAACGTCAACGGCGGTGCGATCGCGCTGGGGCACCCGGTGGGCATGAGTGGGGCCCGCATCGCCCTGCATCTGGCCCTCGAGCTGAAGCGTCGGGGCGGCGGCACGGGCGCAGCGGCGCTCTGCGGCGGGGGCGGTCAGGGCGACGCCCTGATCATCCGGGTTCCCGCAGCCTGACGACAGGGGTGGCTGCGTCTGGCGTCGACGACCTCGTCGAGCGGGCGCGCGGGGGAGACCCGCGCGCCGTTGCCCGCCTGATCTCCTGGGTCGAGGACGGGTCGGAGCACCTGTGTGAGGTGGCCGCTGCGCTTGCACCCCACACAGGTGGCGCCCGGGTCATCGGACTGACCGGCTCGCCCGGTGTCGGGAAATCGACGACGACCTCCGCCCTGGTGTCTGCATTTCGAGCGCGGGGTCTGCGGGTCGGGGTGCTGGCCGTCGATCCGACCTCGCCGTTCAGCGGCGGAGCCCTGCTGGGCGACCGCATCCGGATGCAGGACCATGCGCTAGACCCGGACGTGTTCATCCGTTCGATGGCGACGCGTGGTCAGCTGGGCGGGTTGGCGGCTGCGACATCGGCAGCCATCCGTGTGCTGGACGCTGCCGGTTGCGACGTGGTGCTGCTCGAGACCGTGGGAGTTGGCCAGTCCGAGGTGGACGTGGCGGGTGCGGCCGACACCACCGTGGTGCTCATGGCGCCCGGTATGGGCGACGGAATCCAGGCGGCCAAAGCCGGGATCCTGGAGATCGGGGACGTCTACGTCGTCAACAAGGCCGACCGGGATGGGGCCGACGCCACCGCACGAGAACTGCGGCACATGCTCTCGCTGGGTGAGCGTCGCGAGGCGGGGGACTGGCGGCCACCGGTGATCAAATCGGTCGCGTCGCGCGGCGAGGGCGTCGATGAGCTCATGGAGGCGTTGGACAAGCACGCTGACTGGTTGGACGCCTCCGGCCATCTGGTCGAACGACGCAGCCGCCGGGCGCGAGCTGAGATCGAGGCCCTGGTGCTGGAAGCCGTTCGTCGAAGACTCAACTCGTCGCAGGAGCGAGCGGGCCTGATGGCCGCGGTCGAGGAGGTGGTGAACGGGCGCCTCGATCCCTACAGCGCAGCCGAGCGGCTCGTGGGGGTCCTGAGCGAGCCGAGTTGACGTAAGGCCGAGTTCAGGCCGGGGAATCGCGCGGGCCGGACGGGGCGCCTGGCTGGACGGATTCTCGCCTTACGTGCCAACGCCAGACGAAGAAGAAGCCGGCGCCTACGGCCATGGGCATGAGCCACGTCACGAGGCGAAACAGCAACAAGGCGGTCGTGAATTCGGCGATCTGGGTGGAGCCGGACAGGTGCAGGACACCCGCGACCGCGCTCGCAGCCAGCGCATCCTTACCCGGTATCGGAAGCATGTTCAGGGCCATGACCAGCCCGGTCCCAAGAACGATCAGAGCAGCGGTCAGCTCGTCCGCTCCGAGGCCGGCAAACCGCACAGCTAGCAGCATCACGAGGGCGGTCGACAGGCCCCAGGCCAGGTTCGAGGCAACGAGCCGCCATCCATTGCGGTGAAAGGTTGCCCGCGACCTTCGGCCGAAGGAGACGACGCTCTCCTCGAGGTCTTCGGGAGGATGCCGGTGGATGGCCACCATCAGGGCGTGGACGACGCGATGAATCTGCCTCCCGACTGCACGGGCGGCCTCGTCGCTGTTGACGATGCGCACGATCACCCAGCCGACGAGACCCAGGACGGCCCCGGCGACGAGGGCGCACCAAACCTGCGTCCAAGTCCCTTGTCCGGCAGCGATTACCACGACCAGCCCCAGAACGGGCATGACGAGGACCATCGCGTACCGAGCGACCATGGCAACGGTTACGGCGACGGCCGACTGCTCGTCGGTGAAGCCATAGGTCCGGTACATAGCGAAGCGGACGAGCATGTCACCCGGCGGCGGCACGAGGAATGCGGTGAGCTGGCTGGTCGCGGAGGATTCGAGCCCTTGATACAGCGTCAGGCCGGGCAGGGAGGCCTTGGACGTCCAGCCCAGGACCACGACGACCAGCAGGCCGGACGCGACCAGAGCGATGACCTCGCCGACGCTCAGCGATCGGAGAGCGGACCCGAGGGCGGACCAGCTGACCTCGCTGGGCAGGACCACGAACAGGGAGTAATAGGTCAGGCCGGCCAGGATGACGATTCCCACCGCACGGACGAGTCTTCGATTGCTCACAATGCGCCGTGCCGCTCCGCTGCGGTCTAGATCCTCGCTCGCCGGGCTGGCCGCCGTGGTCGCGGGGCGCTCGTCTGGATGGGGATCGGGGGACCCCGTTGAGCTCATGGGTTACCGCGGGCGGGGCATCGCCCGAGGGACGATCCGGTTGGGGCCACGTCTGATCACCGCGACGTCGCCGGCCGCCATCGTGGTGCGCCCCGTCTCGGTCAACGGCGCTCCCAGGCCCCGGGCGAGGCCAGCAGAGCCACGACCGTCGATGGGAGCTGGCCGGAGGTGATGTCGGCCAACGTGACCTCGTCGAGCACGCTTCGCAACGCGGCACGGGTGGCGACCCAGATGTCCTGGAGGTGCTCGGCCGGGCCGGTGTACGTCGACTCCTCGGGCCGGTGCCCTCGTACGGCAGCGAGGGGTCCGTCAAGGGCACGGACGACGTCGGCGACCGTGACGGCAGACGCGGGACGGGCCAGTCGGAATCCGCCTTCGGCGCCGCGACGACTCGCCACGATCCCGGCCTGACGGAGCTGCCGAAGTATCCCCTCGAGGAACGGTGGGGGGATCGACTGCGCCAGGGCGAGATCGTCGCGAGTCACAAGCTTGCCCCCGTCGGACTCCGCGGCGACTGTCAGCTCCAGAAGGGCCCGCATGGCGTAATCGACTCTGGCAGAAACGTGCACGTGCGCATTGTGCCCGGGTTAGGCGTGTCCGGGGCCACTTGGGCGCGCGGGAGCGAGCGCCGTTCTGCCCACGACCGGCAGGACGATCGCGCTCAGTGGTCGAGATCGAGCCCCCGACGGCGACGCACCCGTGCGGCGAAGGAAGAGAACACGCCATCGGCGAGCATCCCAACCGCCAAGATCACGATCATCAACGCCAACAGCTTCGTCGCGTCGTTGACGTTGCGCGCGAACTCCATCTGGGAGCCCAAGGCGAACCGCCCGGGGATGATGACGAGCAGCTCACCGGCCATCAGGCTGCGCCACGAGAAGGCCCATCCCTGCGTCATTCCGGCGAGGTAGGCGGGCAGCGCCGCCGGCAAGACGATGTGCCGGTAGAGGTTGACGCCGCGTGCGCCCAGCACCTTGGCCAGGCGGAGGAACTGCGGGGGAATGTTGTCGATGCCGCTGATCACTCCGTTGGCCACGCTAGGCGCCGCTCCGAGGATCACGACGAAGAAGATCGCGGTCTCGTTGAGGCCGAAGAGCAGGATCGCGAGAGGGAACCAGGCGATGGACGGCATGGTCTGCAGCCCGGTGATCAGAGAGCCGACCCCAAGGCGCAGCACGCGTACGCGAGCCACGGCGACACCGACCAGAGTCCCGACGATGACGGCGGCCGTGAAACCCACGAGCGCACGCCGCAACGTGGTTGCGACGGCCTGCCAGAACGCCGGAGTATGCATGTAGTCCCACAGGAAGCCGAAGACCGCCGCGGGACCCGGCAGGGTGTACTCGGGTTTCCACCCGCTCCAAACGATCAGCTGCCATCCAAGGATGACCAGGCCGACGGCCAGCGCCTTGGGCCACACCCAGCCCCAGATCTTCGCGGCCAGCGGCGACTCGTGCGTGGTCGGGGACGGGACGTCGACGACAGGGGCAAGGACGTCAGCCGACATGCTGGCTTACCTCCTCGTGCAAGGCGTCGGTCAACGCGGCCGCGTGACCCGCGACCTCCGCGGAGTCCATGCGACGGGGACGAAGCAGCTCGATCGTTCGGATCGACTTCACTTGACCGGGACGGCTCGTGAGCAGGACCACGCGGTCACCGAGACGCACGGCTTCGCGCATGTTGTGGGTGACGAACACGACGGTCAGGCCGAGCTCGGTCCAGATCCGCTCGAGCTCGTCGTGCATCCGGTCGCGGGTCATCGCGTCCAGGGCGCCGAAGGGCTCGTCCATAAGGACGATCGAGGCGTCCTGGGCCAGGACCCGGGCCAGGGCCACTCGCTGCTTCATGCCGCCGGAGAGCTCGTGGGCGCGCTTGCCGGAAGCTCCCTGGAGCCGGACCAGCTCGAGAAGGGACTCGGCGCGGTCTGTGCGCGCGGACTTGGCGGTGCCGGCCAGCTTGAGCGCCAGCTCGATGTTCTGCTGCGCCGTGAGCCAGGGGAGCAGCGTGGCCTCCTGGAACATCAGGGCGACCTTCCCGTCCACGACGATGTGCCCCAGCGTCGGCCGGTCCAGGCGCGCAATCAGATTGAGCAGCGTGCTCTTGCCGCAGCCCGATGCGCCGACGATGGTGAGGAACTCCCCGCGCGGCACCTGGAGGGTCACGTCCTGGAGGGCAGCCGTCTGCTCGACACCGCGCCCGAACACCTTGGACACGTTGTTGAGCTGGAGGGCCACCGCGCCCGGTTCACGGGAGCGGCCCGCGGATGTGCCGGCAAGGGTGGAGGCGCTCATGACGACACCGCGTCCAACTTCTGCGCAGCGAGGACTTTGTTCAGCAGGCTCAGGTCGTACAGCGGGTCGAACCCACCCGCCGCATCGATCTTCTCTTGGTCGAGGAGCCCTACCTGAACCGCGTGGGCCGCGGACTCGACGAGGGTTGCCTTCAGCGGGTCCACGGTGAACACGATGTTCTTCCACGCCGAGGCCAGCAGCACTTCGTCGACGCCCGAACCGGTCAGCGCCTTCAGTCCGGCGTTGAAGTCGCCCTGCGCCCGTTTCGGGTTCGACTTCATGAACTCCACCGCCTGGGTGTTGGCGAGCAGGAACGCCTCGACGACGTCGGGGTGCGCCATGAGGAACTCCGTTCGCACCACGACATCCGTGGTCACGAACTGGCCATCCGGCCACAGGGAGGCCTCGTCCACCAACACCTTGCCGCCGGCGGCGACGAGCTGCGAGGCGTAGGGCTCTGGGACCCAAGCACCGCCGATAGCACCGGACTGGAAGGCCGTCACTGCCTCGGAGTTGGCCATCGGGGTGATGTTCACGTCGCCCGTGCCGGTTTGGGCGTCGGTGGCTAGTCCCTGTTGTTTGAGCCAGAAGCGCAGTGCGACGTCCTGGGTGTTGCCGAGCTGCGGGGTGGCAAGGGTCTTGCCTCGCAGCGATTCGGCAGAGGTGAGCTCCGGCTTCACGACGAGGGAGGCGCCGGCCGAGGCCGCACCTGAGATAACGGTGACAGCCTGGCCCTGGGACTGAGTCCAGGCGCTGACGGTGGGGTTCGGGCCGATGTAGCTGATGTCGACGGCGTCCCCGAACAGCGCGGTAACTGCGTCCGGGCCGGCGTTGAAGAGGGAGGGGGCGACCTTGACTCCGATCTCGCCGAGGGCGCCTTGGAGAAAGCCCTCCTGCAGCGCGACGAACGCCGGCGCGTGGGTCACGTTCGGGAAGAACCCGACCCGCAGGGTCGTCAGCGAGGGCGACGCGGACGTGACCGCTCCGGGGTCAGTGTCGCGAGCACCCACTGAGCCGTCGCAAGCCGCCAGTACGACCGCCGAGACCGCAAGGACAGCAGTGACAGCAGCGACGCGGAGACGTCCGATGGATCGGGGAGTCATGATGTGGCCTCTCTCCTAATTCTGACTAAGTTAGTCGGAAATATACACAATACGCAGCCGATGCCTAGGCTGCCTGCGTGTCGCGGTCGATTCAGCGCCGCCTATGCAGATTCGTGATGTGAAATCCGCCGGTCAGCGACCGTTCGCTCGCCGGGATGTGGCAACCTCAGCGGGCCATGGATGGACGCACGGGGGCCGGCAGCCGAAGCCGGCAGCGCTTCGCAGCGCTGCGCCTTGCGATGCACGGGATCCGCTGGCGGCGCTGGGCGTCGTTGGCGACGTTCGTCGTGGCCCTGCTGGCTACGGCCGGAGCGGCGCTGGGTCCGTTGTACGCGCGCAGCGCCGAGTACTCGTTGGCCCGCCAGCGGTTGATCGAAGCAGAACCGGTCGCCACCGGCGTCGTGGTGTCGGCGTCCAACGCCGGCCAGACCGACTACTCCCCAAGTGCCCTGCTGAGTACTGTCGAGGCCGCCGCGGACAATCCCGAGCTGGACACGGCCTACCTTCCCGCCCAGTCGGCGGTCACCCGAAGCGACATCCGCATCAGCGACTCCGACCAGCGTCTGATCGGGCTTGCGCCGGTGGCCTGGCGCGAGAACGAATGTCTTGCTGCTCCGATCGTCCGAGGCGAGTGCCCGAGCGGGAAGCGCCAGGCGATGATCTCCCAGCGCCTGGCCGCCGATACCGGGATTGAGGTCGGTGACAAGCTCGACGTGCATCTCGCCGCCGACTCCGCCGCCGATCTGTTCACGATCACCGGCATCTATGACGAGAGCCAGCCGGACCCCGTCGTCTACGCCATCGACACTCCGGCGACAGCGGCGCCACCGGGCGGCACCGGCGACGGCCCGTCCACCTTGGACGAGATTCTCATCGACGAGCTGTCGGCCCTTCGGGACGTCGGCGAGGTGGAGACCATCGCCTTTCGCGCCATGGAGGTGGCGACGGCGCCGATCGAGCAGCTGGACACCATCGCCGGCACCGTCAACACCATGATCACGACGGCACCTCATGTGTCGGGCGCGTCCTACGCCGTCCAGAGCGGGCTGCCCGCCTTGGTGGCGTCGCTGGCACCGGATCAGTCTCTGCTCCGGTCCTCAACCCTGGCGGTCAGCGCCCAGGTGGCAGCCCTGGTGTGGTTCGTCCTGTTCCTCGTGGTGGCCTCGGCGACCGACGAACGGGCCAACGAGGTCGCAGTCGCCAAACTGAGAGGGAGACGGACCCGGTCGACCCTTGTCTTCGCCGTTGCCGAGCCGATGCTGCTCACCAGCGCGGCCGTACCCTTCGGTCTGGTTCTGGCGTGGTTGGCCATCGTTGCGATGGGCCAGCGCTGGTTCGTCGCTGGAACCCCGGTCTCGTTCGATAGCACTGTCCTCGTCGCGGCCGCGATCGCCTTGGTCGGTGGCCTCGTGGCCTGCCTGCTCGCCGGTCGAAAAGTGCTCACTGTCTCTGTCAACGACGAACTCAGGCGTACGCCGTCCCGGCGAACGGTTTCCGGTCTGGTGCTCGACGCGGTCATCGTCACGCTCGTCATCGTCAGCGTGACTCAGATCCGGGGCGGGGACGCGACCGGCGTGGCGTTGCTGGCTCCGGGCCTCATCAGCTTGGCCCTGGCGCTGCTGGCGATGCGCCTGCTTCCGCTGATCGTCGGTCGCGGCGTCACTCGGACTCGCGCCTCGCGACGCGTGGCGTCCTTCCTCTCCCTGCGCAACGTGGCTCGTCGGCCCGGCGGCGGGCGGCTGGTGCTGCTGCTGACGGTGGCTGTCGGGTTGGCCGTCTTCGCTGTCGACGGAGCGGCCGTCGCAGACGAGCAGCGCGTCGCACAGGCCGAGGTGGAGATCGGTGCCTCGACGGTGGTCAGCGTGACTGGGAACGTGCCCCAGGAGCTGCTCACCAAGGTGGCAGCGGTGGACCCGGAGGGGGCCTGGGCGATGGCCGCTGTGCAGGTTCCGCCCGGCTCTGCCCCCGCCATGCTCGCCGTGGACACCGCACGGTTGGCCGCGGTGACCGCCTGGACGCCGGCTCCGGCGACTGGGACCGTGAGCGAGGTCGCCGCCGCGCTCGCTCCGCCCAACCCGGCCCAGCCCGTGCTCGTGAGCGGCTCAATCCGGGTCACGGTGACGCTGGGCGCCACCACGAGGAACCACAAACAGGTTTCGGCCGACGAATACCGGCCGCCGAGCGACCCCAACGCCTTTCCGACAGTCCTTCGGATCACTGTCCGGTTGCCGGACGGACGCGTGGTGAGCATTCCGATCGGAGATGTCGGCGTAGGGACTCAGGAGGTGTCAGCGCCGCTCATCGGATGTGATGACGGATGCGCCTTGGTCGGGTTCGTTGCCCAGGGTCTTGGACCCCGGAACACGGCCGGTTCTTTCATCAACGGTGCTCCAAAATTTGTCACCACGATGCGCCTCACCCAGATCAGCGACTCGAGTGGGGCGGTGCCCCTCGACGGCGCGCCGGACCGCTGGCGGATCGGCACGAGTGAGGCCACGCTCGTGAACCCGGATCTCGCGGTCGCCGCGAGAGTCAAGGGCAGCGGTAACGCCGTAACCATCGCTTCCAGCAGCGACCTCCCCCGAGATGTCCTGGCGAGCTGGGCCGATCACCCTGCGCTGCTCCCTACCCTCAACGGTCCAGCTGTCACGCTCAACCCCTACGCCGGCGACTCCGGGGGCTCGTACGCCGCCGGCCTCAGCGGGTCGACGATCTTGGTCTCACCGCTGCCCACCACCGCGGTCGTCCCGCGCCTCGGTGACGCGGGGATCATGTCCGATCTCACCAACGCGCTGGCGGTCGATCCACGAGGAACGAGCGTCGGCACCAGCCAGGTCTGGTTAGGTCCGGAGGCTCCGGTCGACGCCCTGGAGCGGCTGAGCGCCGCCGGCCTCACGGCCACCCAGGTAGAGACTGTGAGATTCAGGACCGAGCAGCTGGCTCAGGACGGTACGGCCCTCGCCTTCCCGTACTTCGTGGTGGCGGCCGTTCTCGCGGTGATCCTCGCCGGTGGCGCCCTGCTGGTGACGGCGGCCGTTGGCGCCCGCAGGCGGGCCTATGAGCTGGCCGCTTTGCGGATCCTCGGCGCCCGGTGGCGCACGTTGGTCGGGGCCGGTCGTCGGGAGCTTGCGTTGCTCACGTTGTTCGGTTGTCTCGTGGGCTTCGTGGCCGGGCTGGTTGCTGCCTCGCTGGTCTTCCCGTTCCTGCCCTCGACGGCGCCTAATCCCGCCTACGGGATCACGTCGCCCGGACCTGCTTGGCTGCCCGTGCTGGTCCTTGTCGGAATCGTCGTCGTCGTGGCGCTCCTGCTGGCCCATCTCGCGGCCCGGCGGATCGCTCGGATGTCGGTTCCCGAGCTGCTGAGGGAGACCCAGGCATGACCGCCACGCCTTTCTCGGTCGGTCTCCGGACCGGTGTTGCCGTGCGTTGCGACGAGGTCGTGCACATCTACGCGACGGGGGACTCGGAGGTCGTCGCCGTTCGCGGGGTCGACCTGACCGTGCGCGCCGGCGAGACCGTGGCGCTGCTTGGTCCGTCCGGATCCGGCAAGTCCACCCTGTTGAGCCTGCTCGGGGGATTGCTCGCTCCCTCGGCCGGGCAGATCTGGATCGGTGACGTCGAGATCTCCCGGCTCGGCCAGCGCGAGCTGCTCGAGCTTCGTGCCGACCGCGTGGGCTTCGTGCTGCAAGGAGCGGGCCGCAGCCTCCTGCCGTACGCCAGTCCGCTGGACAACATCCGGTTCGCCCAACGGGCGTCGTCGACCCGGCGTGCCGACGTCATCCCGGCCGAGGAGCTGCTGGAGCTCCTCGGGCTTGGCCACCTTCGCGACGCAAGCCTGCCGATGCTCTCCGGTGGGGAGCAGCAGCGGGTGTCGATGGCTGTCGCGGTCGCTAACAGCCCAGGGCTTCTGCTCGCCGACGAGCCGACCTCGCAGCTGGACCGCGAGGGTCGCGCGATGGTGCTCGACCTGCTGGAGCGCGTGAACGACGTGCTGGGGACCACGATCGTCTTGGTGACCCACGACTCCGACGTTGCGTCGCGCCTGCACCGCCAGGTGGCCATGAGGTACGGCCGCGTCGGTCATGAGGGGCGACTCGGGGGTGAGTCGCACGCCGTGGTGGGCAAGGACGGGTCGGTGCTCCTGCCGGACGACGTGGTGGACGACTGGCCCCCGGGCACCCTGGTGCGCATCGAGGTCGAGGGTGACGGTCTGCGCCTTCGGAGGGCCGAGCCGTGAGCCCGATCTCGGCCCTGGTCGCCACCAACCTGATCGTCACCCGTGCGGGTCGCAGGATCGTGGACGATGTCTCGTTGACGGCCGAGCCGGGCCGAATGTTGGCGGTTACCGGCTCCTCCGGCGCAGGCAAGTCCACTCTGCTCTCGGTGCTCGCAGGAGTTCTGCGAGCAGACTCCGGTGTGGTCCACGGTCGACCAGACCCGGGCACCGACCACTCGGTCGGCATCGTGCTTCAAGGCCATGGCTTGCTGCCCATCCTCACCGCGGCCGAGAACGTCGAGCTTCCCTTGCAGATACGCGGCCTGCCCGCTGCAGAATCCATCGAACGGGCCCGAACGGCCCTGGCGAGGGCGGCCCTGCCCGACCACGATGATCGCCTGGTCGAGGAGCTGTCCGGCGGCCAGCAGCAGCGAGTGTCGATGGCTCGAGCCCTGGTCGTCGAGCCGGCTCTGCTGCTTGCCGACGAACCGACCTCGGAGCTGGATGCCGTCACGAGGGATCTTGTTCTCGCCGCGCTGCGCGCCGAAGCTGATCGGGGGGCCGTCGTGGTGATCGCGACGCACGACCAGGAGGTGGCCGACCAGTGCGACATCGAGATCCACCTGGTCGATGGACGGATCGGCCCGAGGGCCGGCTCGACGTAGGGTGGGCTGTGACGGGACGCTCGTCGTCCCGCCGGGCACCGTCACACGGCTGAGGAGCTCCATGACCCCCGACGAGATCGAGCAGGGCCGAGCGCGCTGGATGCGGGCCTATGACGACGCCGTGGCTGCTGGGCGGGTGCGCGATGCGGACTTCACCACCTTGTCGGGAACGCCGCTGCAGCCTCTCTACGGGCCTCCCGAGGGCGCCGATGAGCCGGGCTTCGATCGGATCGGCTGGCCGGGTGAATACCCGTACACGCGAGGGCTGTACCCGACCGGTTACCGCGGCCGCCCCTGGACGATCCGCCAGTTCGCCGGCTTCGGCAACGCCGCGGACACGAACGAGCGGTTCAGAGCGATCCTCGACGCTGGGGGTGGCGGCCTGTCGGTGGCTTTCGACATGCCAACGCTGATGGGCCGCGACTCCGACGATGCGCTGGCGCTCGGCGAGGTCGGCCACTGCGGGGTTGCCATCGACTCGGCAGCGGACATGGATGTGCTCTTCGCCGACATCCCGCTCGCTGAGGTGACCACCTCCATGACCATCAGCGGACCGGCAGTTCCAGTCTTCTGCATGTATGTCGTCGCGGCCGAGCGGCAAGGCGCCGATATCGGTCGGCTCAACGGAACGCTCCAGACCGACATCTTCAAGGAGTACATCGCGCAGAAGGAGTGGCTGTTCCCGCCGCAACCTCATCTGCGACTGATCGGTGACCTGATGGAGTGGACCACCGAGAACATGCCGGCCTACAAGCCGCTCTCGGTGTCCGGCTATCACATCAGGGAGGCTGGCTCGACGGCTGCGCAGGAGCTCGCATTCACGCTGGCTGACGGCTTCGGCTATGTCGAGCTCGGGCTGGATCGTGGCCTCGCCGTCGATGAGTTCGCGCCTGGACTGTCGTTCTTCTTCGACGCCCACATCGACTTCTTCGAGGAGATCGCGAAGTTTCGCGCGGCGCGCCGGATCTGGGCCCGTTGGATGCGCGACGTATACGGCGCGCGCACTGACAAGGCTCAGTGGCTGCGCTTCCACACCCAGACCGCTGGGGTGTCGTTGACCGCCCAGCAGCCGGACAACAACATCGTGCGTACGGCGCTGGAGGCGTTGGCTGCCGTCCTCGGTGGCACGAACTCGTTGCACACCAATGCCCTGGACGAGGTGCTCGCTCTGCCGAGCGCCAAGGCCGCCGAGATCGCCGTACGGACCCAGCAGGTGATCCTCGAGGAGTCCGGCGTCGCGCACGTCGCTGACCCCCTCGGCGGCTCGTGGTTCGTCGAGGCCCTGACCGACCAGATCGAGCAGGAGGCCGAGGAGATCTTCACCCGGATCCGGGACCTCGGCTCCGACGGGACGATGACGGCGGGGATCCTGCGAGGCATCGAGGACGGATGGTTCACCGGGGAGATCGCGGATGCGGCCTTCGCCTATCAGATAGCTCACGAGAAGGGTGACAAGCGCGTTGTCGGGGTCAACGTCAACACCGACACGATCGAGGAGCCCTTGGAGATCCTGCGGGTCTCCCACGAGGTGGAGCGTGCTCAGGTAGCCGACCTTGGACAGCGCCGGCACGCCAGGTCGATAGCCGACGTGCACGCGGCTCTGGGCGCTCTGGACATGGCGGCACGCGGCAGCGCCAACCTCGTGGAGCCGATGCTGGCAGCGGCCCGCGCCGAGGCCACGCTGGGGGAGATCTGCGGGGTCCTCCGCGAGGTCTTCGGCGAGCACCGCGAACCGGCGCGCATCTGAGCGCCCGAGGCGGCGTGGGGGCCAGGTAGCGGACGCCGCTGGGCGTCGGGGAGGATGGACCTGTGACTGGCCCCCCTCCCTCTGTCCCAGCCGGCCTGACCGCTGGCGCCATCGACCTCGGCGCGCTGGCCGCCCAGAATGCTGCCCGCGAGAAGGCGGAGGCGGCTCGCGCTGAAGCAGCCAAGTCGGGCAATCCGGTAGGACCAGTGGTCCTGGACGTCACCGAAGCCACCTTCCAGGCCGACGTCCTCGATCGGTCGATGTTGGTGCCGGTGGTCATCGACTTCTGGGCGGAGTGGTGCGGGCCTTGCAAGCAGCTCTCACCGACCCTCGAGCAGTTCGCGGCCGAGGATGGTGGTGCTTGGGTCCTCGCGAAGATCGACGTCGACGCCAACCAGCAGCTCTCGGCCGCCGCCCAGGTGCAGAGCATTCCCACCGTGCACGTCGTGTGGCAGGGCCAGCTGGTGCCCGGGTTCACCGGCGCGCTTCCGGCCGCGCAGGTCCGGGCGTTCCTGGACGAGGTCATCAAGCTCGGCGCGGGCGAGCTGCCGGGGGCACCAGGTGCGTCTGCCGAGGCTCCCGAGGGAGCCCAACCTGCCGAGCAGCTCGAACCCGAGCTGGTGGAGGCGATGGAGGCGCTCGAGCGTGCGGACACCACGGCCGCCCGCGCGGCGTACGAGCGGCTGCTCGCCCGCGTCCCAGGCGACGTGATGGCGACGGCCGGCATCGCCCAGATCGCCTTGTTGGAGCGCGGGCAGGGTCTCGATCCGGCGATCGTTCGGCAGGCGGCGGCCGACCGGCCCGACGACGTGGAGGCCCAGTGCCAGGCAGCCGACCTGGATCTGCTCGGTGGGCACGTCGAGGATGCCTTCGCTCGGCTGGTCGCTCTGATCGGCCGCACCGAGGGCGACGAGCGGGCTCAGGCCCGGACGCACCTGCTCAGCCTGTTCGACCTGCTAGGGCCGGATGACCCACGGGTCATGGCCGGTCGTACGGCGCTGGCCAATGCGTTGTTCTAGGCGGTGACCGCGGCGGCGATAGCAGCCACGTGCCTGCTGTCAGTTCCGCAGCAGCCGCCCAAGATCGTGAGCTGCGGGTGGATGTCTCGCAGCGCGCGGTAACGGGCCGCGAGATCCTCGGGATCGCCTGAGTCGAGCTCCTCGGCGTCGTCGAGCTCGGCATGGGTCATGGTCGAGGCGTTAGCGCGGAGTGCACGGATGCGCTGCGTCCAGGGCGTGCCGGGTTGGAGCGCATCCGCGAAGTGGGTTGGGTGCGCGCAGTTGATCATGAAGTACGCCGCCCAGGCGTCCGTAGCGTCATCCACCGTTGCGATGGCCTGAGCGAGTACCTCCCCCGAGGGCAGGCGGCCGTCGGTCTCGACTGTGAAGCCTACGACCGCCGGCATGTCGGCGTCCCGCGCGGCGAGCACGAATCCCAATGCCTCGTCCGTCGAGGACAAGGTGATAGCGCTCACCATGTCGGCCTCCGTATCGGCGAAGGTCTCGATCTGCTCACGGTGATAGGTGCGCGCCTCCTCCGCACGCAGGCCCAGGTCGGCGACGTAACCGTCTCCCCGCGGTCCAACGAGCCCGGAGATCACCACGGGATGGACGAGGTCGGCTTCCTCGCGGGTCCGCACAGCCACGGCGACAGCCCGCCGGTTGAGCGCATCGAGACGATCAGGGCCGTCACTGAGAAGTGCACCCCAATCGCGGTTTGCCCGCCAGGTCGGTGTCTCGAGAACAAACCCGGTCGCGTGGGTTCGTGCCGTGTCGAGGTACGGCGCGAGGTAGGTGTCGAGCAGCATCCGCCCTTCTTCGGTGCCCAGCAAGGGGTAGGCCGCGAACTCCGGCAAGTCAACGCCGTAGTCGAAGATCAACGAGGTCTCGAGCCCACCGTCAGTGAGGAACAGCTCGCCGGAAAGCTGCGGGAGAGCATCGCGGTACACGGCCACGCCCGAGGTCATAGCAGGTGCCGGTCTCGGAGGCAATAGCCTCCAGGGCGGCGAGGCAGTGCCCCACTCCTACCGCTACGCGAATGGCGCCGCGAGCGAGTAGGCATGAGGTCGAAAAATGAGCAGGTCAAGCGCGAACCGCGTCGCTGAATGGCCCACGAGCAGCTCTCGACGGTGGGTCTCAGCCATCCAGGGTGGGTGAGTGGAGCCACACGGTGGCCAACGGAGGGAGACGCAGCACCGCGGAGGCTGGTTGCCCATGCCAGGGCTGGTCGGAAGTGCCCTCGACCCCGCCGAGATTGCCCACCCCGCTACCGACGTAGACCTCGGCGTCGGTGTTGACAACCTCATCCCACCGACCAGCCCAGGGCAGACCCAGCCGGAAACCTTCGTGCGGCATCGCGGCGAAGTTGGCCACACAGACCAGAGCCGACCCGTCATCCGCGCGGCGGATGAAGGACAACGTGTTGCCGCTCGCGTCGTTGGCGTCGATCCACTCGAATCCGTCCGGTGTCAGGTCGCGCTCCCACAACGCCGCCGTCTCCCGATACGTGGTGTTCAGGTCTCTCACGCAGGCCTGGACCCCTTGGTGGTCGGCATGGTCGAGCAGCCACCAGTCCAACCCGCGGCTCTCCGACCACTCGGACTCCTGAGCGAACTCGCCGCCCATGAAGAGCAGCTTCTTCCCCGGGTGCGCCCACATCAGTGCGAGGTAGGCCCGAAGTGTCGCCAACTGCTGCCAGCGGTCCCCCGGCACCTTGCGCAGCAGGGAGCCCTTCCCGTGGACCACCTCGTCGTGCGACAGAGGCAGGACGTACTGCTCGCTCCACGCATACATCAGCGCGAACGTCATCTCGTTGTGATGCCACTGCCGGTGAACCGGCTCATGGCCGATGTAGGCCAGCGAGTCGTGCATCCAGCCCATGTTCCACTTGAAGCCGAAGCCCAACCCGCCCAGATGAGTGGCCCGGGTCACCCCTGGCCAGGACGTCGACTCCTCGGCGATCGTGACGACGCCGGGCACCCGCTTGTAGACGGTTGCGTTCGCCTCTTGCAGGAAGGCAACGGCCTCGAGGTTCTCGCGCCCGCCGTAGATGTTGGGCACCCACTCGCCTTCGTTACGGCTGTAGTCCAGATAGAGCATCGAGGCCACGGCATCGACGCGCAGCCCGTCGATGTGGAACTCCTCCAGCCAGTAGATGGCGTTGGCGACGAGGAAGTTCCGCACCTCCTTGCGGCCGAAGTCGAAGACGTAGGTGCCCCAGTCGGGCTGCTCACCGCGGCGCGGGTCGGGGTGCTCGTACAGCGACGTCCCGTCGAACTTGGCGAGGGCCCAGGAGTCCTTGGGGAAATGGCCGGGCACCCAGTCGACGAGTACGCCGATGCCCGCCTGATGGAGCCGATCGACCAGGAAGCGGAACTCGTCGGGTGAGCCGAATCGCGAGGTTGGCGCGTAGTAGCCGGTGACCTGATAGCCCCACGACGGGGCATAGGGGTGTTCTGCGACGGGAAGCAGCTCGACGTGGGTGAAGCCGAGGTCACGGACGTACTCGACGAGCTCCTCGGCGAGCTGGGCGTAGCCGAGGCCGGGCCGCCAGGAGCCCAGGTGTACCTCGTAGGTGCTCATAGGCCCGTGGTGCGGGTTGTTCGTCGCTCGCTGGGTCATCCAGTCGCTGTCGGCCCAGTCGTGGGAGGAGGTGAAGACTCGCGACGCAGTCGCGGGCGCAAGCTCGCTCGACTGGGCCATCGGATCGGCCTTCAGCCGTCGGACGCCGTCCGCGCCATGGATCTCATACTTGTAGAGCGTGCCGTCGCCGACCCCAGGGACGAACAGCTCCCAGACACCCGACGAGCCCAGCGAGCGCATGGGGTGAGCGCGCCCGTCCCAGTGGTTGGCGTCGGAGACCAGCCGCACGCCGCGGGCCGACGGCGCCCAGACCGCGAACGAAGTACCGGTAACCGCGCCGAGCGGTCCGTCGTAGGTCCGAACGTGCGCGCCGAGCACGTCCCAGAGCTGCTCGTGTCGTCCTTCGGCGAGCAGATGCAAGTCGATCTCGCCCAAGGTGGGAAGGAACCGGTAGGGGTCGTCCACCAGCACCGGTCCCACTCCGTGGTCGACCTCGAGCCGGTAGTCGGTCACGGTGTCCAGCGGCACGATGCCGGCGAAGACGCCCTGGTGGACGTGGCTGAGGGCATACCTGCCCTCGGCGGTGACGACGACCACGGACTTGGCCAGCGGGCGCAGGGTTCGTATCACCGATCCCGCCGGGCACGGGGTGCGGACCAAGCACGCTGTGCGGATCGTGGAAGTTTCCATCCACGATGGCTTCGATGGAGGCCAGATCGAGGGGGTCGGGGGCTGCCGGGACGGTGGTGCCGCCTGCTGGCACCTGCGCGGCCGGACGCTCGGGAGTATTGGTCATCAGTCAGACCGCCAACCTTTCGAGCGCGGCCATGGGAATGGGCAGCCAGCTCGGTCGAAGCTGCGCCTCGTAGACGACTTCGTAGACGGCCTTGTCGATCTCGTAGGCGCGGAGCAGCACCTCGTCGGCTCGGGGGTCGCGACCACTCGCCCGGCCGTAGCCGACGCAGAAGGCGGCGCGGTTGCGCTCGGCCCATTCCGCCGCGCGGTAAGACGCCTGTGCCATCGGAAGGCCCTCTACGTCCAGCTGGTGCGCCGCGTAGTCGAAGGAGCGCAACATGCCGGCAATATCACGCTGCGGGCTGTCCAAGGCTCTGCGCTCCTCGATCGCCCTGACCGGCTCGCCCTCGAAGTCGAGCAGTCGCCACCCGTCGGCAACCCGGATCGTCTGACCGAGATGGAGGTCGCCGTGCACCCGTTGGACGGCGACCGGTTCAGCGAGGTGCGCGAGTTCGTCGTAGACGCTGTTGACGCCCTTGGCGAAGCTCTCCAGAGCTGGCACCGCGTCCGACGCGGTCTCGAAGAACGCCTGCAGCCGGGCAGCTCGAGCGGCCAGCTCCGCCGGACCCCAAGTCGCCGTCGGAAGAACCTCACGCAAGGCCGAATGGACCTCCGCCGTGACCTCCCCGAGCCGCTCTGCCTCAGCGGCGAAATCCCCGCCGACCTCATCGGCGTGCAGGTCACCCTCGCGGAGAAGGTCGCGAACCGAGCCGCGCGCGAGCTCCCAGCCTTCGACCCCTCCACTGAGAAATTCTTGGGCAAACGCGAAGGTCCCGGCGTTGCCCTCGATCCAGCCGTAAGGCTGCGCGATGTGCGGACAGCCGACCTGGGCCAAAGCGGCATGGATCTCCACGTCGGGATGCAGGCCCGCGTGGGGCCGGCGGTAGACCTTGAGAACCAGCGCGTCCCCGAAGACCAGAGAGGTGTTGGACTGCTCGGCAGTCATCACCAGGCTGGGGACTCCGAACGGCAGCGGTTCGGTGCCGAGCCGATGCCCTTCCAGGCCGGCGACGGTGGCCTTGCCGTCCAGGATGTTCAACCAGTCGTCGGTCACCTCGCGATCGTGCAGGGCGTCGTAGAGCAGCCCACCGTCCTGCTGCCCGATCAAGACGTGATCGAGACGCTCGACCGGCTCGGGCAACTGCTCCACGACCAGGTGGTAGCTGGCCGTGACCCCGTCCTCGGCTTCAGAGGCAACATGGACCAGCCACAGCTCAGTCGGTGGCTCGTCGCGGACCTTCGCCAAGACCTCGATCCGGGTGACCTCGAAGGCTTGGTCCTTCAGGGCGAACCAGCGTTGCTGGCTCAGAAAGGCCGCAACGTCGAAGCGAGTGATGTCGGTCATTGCGCCACCTGCAACCTGAACCAGTAGAACGAGTGCGGTCCGAGCGTGAGCAGGTAGGGGAGCTCACCGATGGCCGGGAACTCGACGCCGCCGGTGAGCTCAACCGGGCGCATTCCCTCATAGACCCGCAGATCGAGCTCCACCGGCTGCGGAAAGCGGGACAAGTTGTTGACGCAGATCGCCACGTCGTCACCGTGGGTCCTGGCGAAAGCCAGAACTGCGGGGTTGGTCCCCCCGAGGTCTGTGAAGCTGCCCAGGCCGAAGGCTGCGTGCTCCTTGCGCACATGGATCATGCGCTGGGTCCAGTTGAGCAGCGAGGCCGTTGTGCGCAGCTGAGCCTCCACGTTGGTGACCTGGTAGCCGTACACCGGATCCGCCACAACGGGGGCGTACAGCCTGCCGGGGTCGCAGGTCGAGAACCCTGCATTGCGGTCGGGTGTCCACTGCATTGGCGTACGGACTCCGTCGCGGTCAGCCAGCCAGATGTTGTCGCCCATCCCTATCTCGTCCCCGTAATAGAGCACCGGTGAACCTGGAAGCGACAAAAGAAGTGCCGTAAACAGTCGAATCTGGGCGGGATCGTTGTCCAACAAGGGGGCTAGCCGCCGCCGGATGCCGATGTTTGCCTTCATCCGAGGGTCGCGCGCGTACTCGGTGTACATGTAGTCGCGCTCCTCGTCGGTGACCATCTCGAGGGTCAGCTCGTCGTGGTTGCGCAAGAAGATCCCCCATTGGCAGCCCTCGGGGATCGATGGTGTGCGGCTGAGGATCTCGGTGACGGGGAATCGCGATTCGCGGCGGACCGCCATGAACAGCCGTGGCATCAGCGGGAAGTGGAACGCCATGTGGAACTCGTCCCCGCCGGTCGATGGATCCCCTAGATAGTCGACGACGTCCTCGGGCCACTGGTTCGCCTCGGCTAGCAGCACCGTATTGGGGTAGAGGCGGTCCACCTCAGTTCGCATGCGTTTGAGGAAAGCGTGCGTCGCCGGGAGGTTCTCGCAGTTCGTGCCCTCGGCCTCGAAAAGGTAGGGGACGGCGTCGCACCGGAATCCGTCGATGCCGAGGTCGAGCCAGAACCGAAGGGCCTCGAGCACCGCCTCTTCCACGGCGGGATTTTCGAAGTTGAGGTCTGGCTGATGGTGGAAGAACCGGTGCCAGTAGTACTGCCGGCGGACCGGGTCGAAGGTCCAGTTCGAGGTCTCGGTGTCGACGAAGATGATCCGCGCGTCGGGGTAGCCGTCGTCCGTGTCAGCCCACACGTAGAAGTCGCCGTACGGCCCGTCGGGGTCCTCCCGGCTCGCCTGGAACCACGGATGCTGATCGCTCGTGTGGTTCATGACGAAGTCGATGATGATCTTCAGCCCGCGCTCGTGCGCTGCTTCGACGAAGGTGACGAAGTCACCCAGCGTGCCGAACTCGGGAAGCACCTCGATGAAGTTGGACACGTCGTAGCCCCCGTCTCGCAGGGGGGAGGCGAAGAACGGGGGCAGCCACAGGCAGTCCACGCCGAGCCAGGTGAGGTAGTCCAGCTTGTCCGTGAGGCCGCGAAGGTCTCCGGACCCGTCGCCGTTGGTGTCGGAGAACGCGCGCACCAGGACCTCGTAGAACACCGCCCTCTTGAACCACTCCGGATCCTCAGTGGCAGACAGATCCCGCTGACCGTCGCGCTTGGCCAGGTCGGTTGGCTCCGGGCTCATCGTGGCCCACCGTGAAGGGGCTGGACGACCAGCACGTGCGCCGGTTCGACAAACGGGTCGAGCCGCACGTAGTTGTCCTGACCCCACGTGAACGTCTGCCCGGAGATCTCGTCGTGAGCAGCGAAGTGGTCCCACCACTCCAGCCCGAGGGAGGGCATGTCGAGGCGCACGGTTGTCTCTCGTGCCCCGTGCGGGTCCAGATTGACCACGCAGATCACCACGTCGTCGCCTCGCCGCTTGGAGTAGGCCATGACGTGCTCGTCGTCGGAGTGGTGGAAGGTCAGGTTGCGCAACAGCTGCAGGGCGGGGTGCTCGGAACGGATCCGGTTCAGGGTCGTCAGATAGGGCGCGAGCGACCAGCCCTCTGCTTCGGCGCGGGCCCAGTCCCTGGGCCGATAGGCGTACTTCTCCGAGTCGAGGTACTCCTCGCTTCCGGGCCGCACGGCCACGTGCTCGACCAGTTCGTAGCCGGAATAGACCCCCCAGGTCGGTGACAACGTGGCTGCGAGGGTGGCCCGGATCTTGAACATGGGCGGGCCGCCGTACTGCAGGCTGGCATGAAGGATGTCGGGAGTGTTCACAAAGCAGTTGGGCCGGAAGATGTGCGCCGTCTCGTGCGCCAGCTGGTTGAAGTACTGCTCCAGCTCCCACTTCTCGGTGCGCCAGGTGAAGTAGGTGTAGGACTGCTGGAAGCCGATCGCGGCGAGCTGGCGCATCATGGCGGGACGGGTGAAGGCCTCGGCGAGAAAGATGACGTCCGGGTCGGTCGAGCGGATGTCGGCGAGCAGTTCCTCCCAGAAGTGCACCGGCTTGGTGTGCGGGTTGTCGACCCGGAAGATCCGAACCCCGTGGCTCATCCACAGGTGCAGGATGCGCCGGGCCTCTTCGTACAGCCCGGCGTAGTCGCGATCGAAATTCAGCGGGTAGATGTCTTGGTACTTCTTCGGCGGGTTCTCGGCGTAGGCGATCGTGCCGTCTGCACGTTCGGTGAACCAGTCAGGGTGCTCCTTCACCCAGGGGTGGTCTGGCGATGCCTGCAGGGCGTAGTCCAAGGCCACTTCGAGGCCCAGCTCGCCGGCGCGGCCCACGAATGCATCGAAGTCGTCCATGGTTCCCAGGTCCGGATGAATCGCATCGTGTCCACCAGCCGCCGAGCCGATGGCCCAGGGCACCCCCGGATCATGTGGTCCTGGGGTCAGGGTGTTGTTGGGACCCTTGCGGAAGGTCTTGCCGATCGGGTGGATGGGCGGGAGGTAGACCACCTCAAAGCCCATGTCGGCGATGGCGGGGAGACGGTCCATGGCCGTTCGGAAGGTCCCGGATCGTGGCGCCTCGACCCCGGTCGGGTCGACCACTGCCCCTTCGGACCGAGGGAAGAACTCATACCAAGAGCCCACGAGGGCGCGAGCGCGCTCCACGCGCAGGCGGTGGCGTGCTGACGTGGTCACCAGCTCACGAAGCGGGTGGCGAGCGAGCAGCGCTGCAACGTCGGCGTGGTCGGCCGCGGCGAGCCGGTCGGAGACCGTGGCGGTTGAATCGCGCAGGACTGCCGCCACGTCAGTGAGCAGCGCCGCGTCCTCGGCTCTCGTCGGTGACTTCGGCAAGGCCCCGGCGGCGCGGACGAACAGTCGGGCGCCCTCCTCGCTCATCAGCTCGACGTCTAGGTCCGCCGGGAGCTTGATCCTGGCGTCGTGCAGCCAGGTGGCGATCGGGTCGCTCCACGCCTCCACCTGGAAGGTCCACTCGCCCGGCGAGCTCGCCGACACATCCGCCGTCCAGCGGTCGGGTTCGGAGCCGTACGGCACCATCGGCGTCCAGGGCGACTTGGCCGCACCCTTCGGGCCGCGTAGGACGACATTGGCGCCGAGCGCATCGTGACCCTCGCGAAAGATCGTCGCGGTGACGGCGAAGGACTCGCCGACGACGGCCTTGGCCGCCCACCGGCCGCATGCCTCGACAGGTCCCACATCGCGGATAGGGATGCGGCCGGTCTCCTGGGTCCCTCGGTTCGTTGTGGTCATCCCTTCGACCGTACCGATCAAGAGCGCTGCCCGCGAAGTTCCGCAATTTCTTGCGAGTCTCGCAAGCGCGACGCACCGACTTGCAGGCCTGCCAGCAGGCGCAGGAGATCTGCCGGTTAGGGTCGACGCCATGCACGCGATCCGACGCTTCACCGTCCGTACTGTTCTTCCAGATCCCCTTGGCCGTCTCGGTGAGCTCGTCGGCAACCTCCGCTGGTCGTGGCACGCACCGACGCGGGCGCTGTTCGCCAGCATCGACCCGACGATCTGGGAACGCGTCGGCCAGGACCCGAGCCGGTTGCTGGGCGAAGTGGGGGCGGAGCGGCTTCGAGAGCTCGCCGACGACGAAGACTTCGGTCGGCGGCTCTCCGAGGCGTACGACGACCTGCAGCGATACCTGACTGATGCTCGTTGGTATCAGTCTCTGGGAGAAGACGCCCCAGAGTCGATCGCCTACTTCAGCCCCGAGTACGGCATCACGCATGTTCTTCCGCAGTACTCCGGAGGGCTGGGGATTCTCGCCGGCGATCACTTGAAGTCGGCCAGCGACCTTGGCGTACCCATCATCGCGGTTGGCCTGCTCTACCGCAGCGGCTACTTCAAGCAGTCGCTGAACGCGGACGGCTGGCAGCAGGAGTACTACCCGGTTCTCGATCCGAACGACCTCCCCATCGAGCTGGTACGTGAGCCGGACGGGCAGCCGGTCATCGTGACCGTCGGACTGCCAGACGGACGAAACCTGCATGCACAGGTGTGGCGAGCGCAGGTGGGCCGGGTGGACCTGCTGCTGCTCGATTCAGACATCGAGTCGAACGCGCCGGCAGAACGCGAGGTCACCGACCGGCTCTACGGCGGCAGCTCTGAGCACCGACTCCAGCAAGAGATGCTGCTGGGGATCGGCGGGATCCGCGCGATTCGCGCCCACTGCCGCATCGCCGGGACCAAGGCCCCCGAGGTGTTCCACACCAACGAGGGACATGCCGGATTTCTCGGTCTCGAGCGAATCCGGGAACTAGTGGAGGGCGCCGGCCTCAGCTTCGAAGAAGCCGTCGAGGCGGCCCGGGCGGGCACGGTCTTCACCACGCACACGCCCGTCCCGGCCGGGATCGACAGATTCCCCCGAGAGCTGGTCGAGCGCTACTTCGGTGGAGACAACGCAGCTCCCGGTGTGAGCGTCGACCTTGTGCTGGCCCTCGGGGCCGAGACGTACGACGGCGGCGATCCGGGGGTGTTCAACATGGCCGTCATGGGTCTGCGACTCGCCCAGCGAGCCAACGGAGTGGCGCGCCTGCACGGAGTCGTGAGCCGCGGGATGTTCAACGGCTTGTGGCCGTCCTTCGACAGCACTGAGGTGCCGATCACATCGATCACCAACGGCGTGCATGCCCCGACGTGGGTGGCGCCCGAGGTGCTTGATCTGGCGGCCGCTGAGATCGGACCAGAGCTGGTCGAAGAGGCGAGCGGGTGGGAAGCCATCGACTCGGTCCCGGAGAGCGAGATCTGGGCGGTACGCAACGACTTGCGGGCCCAGCTCGTCCTCGAGGTACGTCGGCGGCTGCGGGCGTCCTGGGGACAGCGTGGAGCGAGTGCCGCCGAGCTCGGCTGGGTGGACGATGTCCTGGACCCGGGCGTGTTGACGATCGGGTTCGCCCGGCGGGTCCCGTCCTATAAGCGGCTCACCTTGATGATGCGTGACGAACAGCGGCTCAAGGACCTCCTGCTCCACCCCACACATCCGATCCAGATCGTCGTTGCGGGCAAGGCGCATCCCGCAGACGAGGGTGGGAAGAAGCTGATCCAACAACTTGTCAGGTTTGCGGACCATCCGGATGTGCGCCACCGGATCGTCTTCCTGCCGAACTATGACATGGCGATGGCCAGGCGCCTGTATCCAGGGTGCGACGTCTGGTTGAACAACCCGCTTCGTCCGCTCGAAGCATGCGGCACGTCTGGGATGAAGGCAGCTTTGAACGGGTGTCTCAACCTGTCCATCCTCGACGGTTGGTGGGACGAGATGTACGACGGCGAGAACGGCTGGGCGATCCCCACCGCGGACGATGTGGACGATCCCGACCGTCGAGACGATCTCGAGGCCGCCGCCTTGTACGACTTGATCGAGAGCGAGGTCACGCCGCGGTTCTACGACCGCAATGGCGAGGGTCTTCCGCTGCGCTGGCTGGCGATGGTGAGACACATGTTGCGCACGGTCGGACCTAAGGTCTTGGCCAGCCGTATGGTGCACGACTACGTCGTTGATCTGTACACGCCAGCGGCAGCGGCCGCCCGCGCCGTCGATGGGCCGGATTTCCCAGGCGCCAAGGAGCTGGCCGCGTGGAAGGACCGCGTCCACAAGGCGTGGCCCCAGGTCCGCGTGGAACACGTCGAGCCCGGTGGGGTGGACCAGAACCCCGAGCTCGGCCAGACGCTCGTGGTCCGAGCGAGCATTTCGCTCGGTCAACTGGCTCCGGAGGACGTCACCGTCGAGCTCGTCTTCGGTGCTGTTGATGCCCGAGATCAGCTGGTCTCCCCTGCCCATGTCCGCCTCGACGTCGTCGAGGTCCTGGCCCACGGCATGTACCGGTATGAAGGCTCGGTGTCCCTCGACCGCACAGGACCGTTCGGCTATACCGTGCGCGTCTTGCCGAGTCATCCCCTGCTGGCCAGCAGCGCGGAGCTCAACGTCATGGCCACACCGGCCACAGTCGGCGCCGCTAGCGATCAGGTGCTTCGTTAGGGGTAGTTCAGGATGCCTGCGGGCTCACGCCATGGCCTCGAGCAGGGTCACCGAACGCGCACCTAGGTGAACCTGTGAGCCGATGGTCAAGACAGCCGCGCCGGCTCCAGGGCGTTCGTCCGCGGTATCGAGCAAGGGGCGGAAGGCGCCGGCCCAGGGTCTTCCGGGGAGCGTGAAGGCGATGTCATCCGGCCCGGCATGGAGCAGCAGCAGGAACGATGTGTCGAGCAGCGGCTCCCCGCGCGGGGTGCGCGACTTCAAGGCTGACCCGGAGACATACATCCCGACCGTTCTCGCAGCGGGCTCCCACCATTCCCGCTCGGTGAGCTCGCTGCCGTGCGGACCGAACCAGGTCAGGTCTTTCACGCCGCCTGGCAACGAGGGGCGACCATCGAAGAAGTGCTTGTGCCGTAAGGCCGGGTGTTCGCGGCGCAAAGCGAGAAGCAGGCGGGTGAACTCGAGAAGATCGACCTTCCAGGGTTCCAGATCCCAGTCGAGCCACGAGATCTCGTTGTCTTGGCAGTAGGCGTTGTTGTTTCCCCGTTGAGTTCTGCCGAGCTCATCGCCGGCCGTGATCATCGGGACGCCTGTCGAGAGCAGGAGAGTCGCCATCATCGCCCGAAGGGTTCGTCGGCGTGCTCTGCCGAATGTCCTCGTCGTCGGTCTCGCCTTCGACCCCGTGGTTCCACGACCGGTTGTTGTCGCTGCCGTCGCGATTGTTCTCGCCGTTCGCCTCATTGTGCTTGTGGTTGTAGGTAACGAGGTCGCGCAACGTGAAGCCGTCATGGGCGGTGATGAAGTTCACCGAGGAGACCGGCCGGCGGCCGTCGTCGGCGTAGAGGTCCGACGAGCCCGTCAGCCGGTAGCCCAGTCCTAGCAGGCCGCCGTCGGAGCCGAGCCAGAAGTCGCGCACGGTGTCGCGGTATTTGTCGTTCCACTCCGACCACAGCGGCGGAAACTCACCCACCTGGTAGCCGCCGTCCCCGACGTCCCACGGCTCGGCGATCAGCTTGACCTGCGACAGGACTGGATCTTGCTGGATGGTCGTGAGAAAACCGCTGAGCATGTCGACGTCGTGGAGAGACCGCGCGAGCGCCGAAGCGAGGTCGAATCGAAACCCGTCGACGTGCATCTCTTGGACCCAGTACCGCAACGAGTCCATGACCAGCTGCAGGACGTGGGGGTGCGACAGGTCGAGGGTGTTGCCGCAGCCGGTGTAATCGGCGTAGTCGCGCGGACTCGTGCCCAGCTTGTAGTAGTCGGCGTTGCCGAGCCCACGAAAGGCCAGGGTCGGCCCGTTCGCGCCCCCTTCGGCGGTGTGGTTGTAGACCACGTCGAGGATCACCTCGAGGCCGGCCGAGTGCAGCGCCTTGACCATGGACTTGAACTCCGACACCTGGCCACCCCGGCTGCCGGCCGAGGAGTAGGCCGCCTCGGGCGCGAAGTACGCCAAGGAGTTGTAGCCCCAGTAGTTGACCAGCCCGGCACGTGCGAGGTGCTCCTCGGTGACGAAGTGATGAATCGGGAGCAGCTCGACCGCGGTGACTCCCAGCCACGCGAGGTGCCCGACCACGGCCGGATGGGCGAGCCCGGCGTACGTTCCTCGCTGGTGTTCGGGCACGTCTGGGTGCCGCATGGTCAGGCCTCGCACGTGAGCTTCATAGATGACCGTGTCGGCCCAGGGTGTGCGAGGCGCTCGGTCGTCCCCCCAGTCGAAGTGGTCGCTCACGATGACCGAGCGGGGCACGTACGGCGCCGAGTCGCGATCGTCCCGCTTGTCGTCAGGGCCGCCAAGGACATGTCCGAAGACAGCAGGGTCGTACGTGAGCTCGCCGTCGACGGCGCGGGCGTAGGGGTCGGTGAGCAGCTTGGCGGCGTTGAAACGTAGGCCTCGTGCGGGATCCCATGGGCCATCCACCCGGAAGCCGTAGCGCTGTCCGGATCGGATGCCGGGAAGGTACCCGTGCCACACGTGATAGGTCTTCTCGTCCAGCTCGACTCGTTCCTCGCGCCCCTCGTCGTCGAACAAGCACAGCTGGACCCGCTCGGCTCCCTCCGCCCATAGCGCGACGTTGACTCCGTCATCGTCGGCTGTCACACCGAGGGGGCTCCACTGCCCAGGCCACGGTCTGGCGCGAACGGTCGCAGCGCCGTCCCCATCTCCCATCATCACCGGGCCATCCTGCCGGAGCCGCGGTACACCCACCCCGCCGACTACCCTGCACGGCATGACGACGACTGAGCTCAACGAGCACGTCCGCCTCGAGGTGGCCGACGGAGTGGGCACGATTCGCCTGGACCGGCCACCGATGAATGCAATCTCCGGTCTGGTCCAGGCAGGAATCCGAGAAGCGGCAGTCGAGGCCGGTCGCCAGCGGGACGTGCGAGCCGTCATCGTCTACGGCGGCCCGAAGGTGTTCGCTGCCGGAGCCGACGTGAAGGAGATGGTCGGCTGGGACTATCAAGACGCCGCGGACCGCACAGCAGACCTCCAGGCAGCGTTCACCGCAGTTGCCGACATCCCCAAGCCGACGATCGCCGCAGTCACTGGCTACGCGCTCGGCGGTGGTTGCGAACTCGCGTTGTGCTGTGACCTGCGCATCGCTGGTGACAACGCCAAGCTGGGTCAGCCCGAGATCCTGCTGGGCATCATTCCCGGCGCCGGAGGAACCCAGCGACTGCCGCGGTTGATCGGGCCGTCGCGCGCCAAGGACCTGATCTTCAGCGGGCGTTTCGTGTCGGCATCCGAAGCGCTGTCGATCGGTCTCGTCGACCGCGTGGTTGCCCCGGACGACGTCTATTCGCAGGCGCTGGAGCTGGCTCAGACCTTCGCCGGGGGTCCGCCGTACGCCCTGCGTGCGGCCAAGCAGGCCATCGACGCCGGGCTCGAAACCGATCTCGACACCGGGCTTGAGGTTGAGCGGCTGCAGTTCACCGGCCTGTTCGCCACCGAGGATCGTGCCGTCGGGATGAGCTCGTTCATCGAGCACGGTCCCGGCAAGGCGAAGTTCGTCGGGCGCTGAGCTCGTCCGGCACTGAGTGTGTGAGGGACTGACCCATGAGCACGACGCCCGAGATGGTTCGCGCCGCTTACGACGACCCGAAGCTCGCCAACGTGCTCTATCACGACTGGGAGGCGACGACCTACGACGAGAAATGGTCGATCTCCTTCGACGAGCGATGCATCGACTACGCCCGCGACCGATTCCTGCACGTCGCGGGGGCCGACGGATGGCCGTACGGCTCGGCTCTCGAGGTCGGGTGCGGCACCGGGTTCTTCTTGCTGAACCTCAAGCAGGCGGGTGTTCTCGAACAGGGTCACGTCACGGACATCAGCTCGGGCATGGTCGAAGCTGCCCAACGCAACGCCTCAGCACTCGGCTTCCGCGTCGAAGGGCGCGTGGCGGATGCCGAGCGACTTCCCTATCCCGACCAGACCTTCGACCTCGTCGTGGGACATGCGGTGCTGCATCACATCCCGGATGTGGAGGCTGCCCTGCGGGAGGTGCTGCGGGTGCTCAAACCCGGCGGCCGTTTCGTGTTCGCCGGAGAGCCGACCCGCAAGGGTGACATCGTCGCGCGCAGGTTGTCGCAGGCGACCTGGTGGGCGGCCACCCGGGCGTTGCGCCACGGTCGGCTGAAGGAGAAGTACGGCCGACCGGCAGCTGAGCTCCACGAGTCGTCGGCCGCGGCAGCCCTGGAGGCTGTCGTGGACCTGCACACGTTCGACCCCGATGCCTTGGCGCGGACGTGTTTGCGGGCCGGCGGGGTGGACGTCTCGACGGTGACCGAGGAGCTGACTGCATCGTGGTTCGGCTGGCCGGTTCGCACGCTGGAGGCGGCCGTGCGGCCAGGCTCGTTGGGTTGGAATTGGGCGATGTTCGCCTACCGGGGCTGGCTCGGTTTGTCTGCTCTCGACGAGCGCGTCCTGAGCAGGGTGATCCCGGCTGAGTTCTTCTACAACGTGAGCGTGACCGGTACGAAACCCGAAGCCGTGGGTTCCGCACCTCAGGGGTAGCGTCCGCACGGTGATTCGTCGCCTTCGTCGCCTGCCAGCCAGGGACCCGAGGCAGGCACGTTGTTTCACCTGGGCCAGCCTGCGGTGGGTCATCCGGCACCGGGCGTGGTCGTGGTTCTACCTTGTCCGCTATTGGCGCTTTGCTTGGCTGCGCCTCAGGCACCCGCATGTGGTCACCGAGGGTTTTGTGTTTCTCGGTCGCCGGGTTGAGCTGTACGCCCGGCCGGGGATGGGGCGGCTGATCCTCGGCCGCTGGGTCCACCTGGGTGATGAGAACCGCTTGCGCGCCCACGAGGGTTCGCTGCGGGTCGGGGACAAGGTGGTGCTGGGGCGGGACAACACCGTGAACTGTTATCTCGACATCGAGATCGGCGATTCGACGATCGTCTCCGACTGGGTGTACATCTGCGACTTCGACCACGTCTTCGAGGATGTGACGCTGCCGATCAAGGACCAGGGGATCGTCAAGTCGCCGGTGCGGATCGGTTCCGATTGCTGGATCGGGACCAAGGCCAGCGTGCTGCGGGGCTCCCTCGTTGGCGAGGGTTGTGTGCTGGCCGCGCACACCGTGGTGCGAGGCGAGGTGGCGCCATACTCGGTGGTCGGCGGGGTGCCGGGCCGGGTGCTGAAGGACCGCCGAGCCGTCTACGAGGCGAACCGCGCCAAACGGGAGGCGCTGGCGGACATCGCCGCAAAGACCGCTCGAGCCGCCTCGACCGCCGTTGGTCCGGCCGCACCCCCTTAAGGTGTCGTCGATGCGGACCATCGGACTCGTGGGTGGGCTCTCTTGGGAGTCGACCGCGGTCTACTACCGACTGCTCAATGAGCGGGTCCGCGACGGTTCCGAGGTCCCGTTCCGGCAGCCTGTCCTCCTCGTGCACTCCCTCGATTTCGCCGAGATCGTCTCGATGCAGCAGTCGGGTCACTGGGAGGCGGCGGGGGAGGCGATGGCCGAAGCGGCGCTGGCACTTGTCAGGGGAGGTGCCGAGGTCATCGGCATCTGTGCCAA
Source organism: uncultured Actinomycetota bacterium (assembly GCA_963805505.1). Classification (GTDB taxonomy): domain Bacteria; phylum Actinomycetota; class Actinomycetes; order DATJPE01; family DATJPE01; genus JANPBY01. Next base: position 182,277 of record CAWDUP010000001.1, read on the forward strand.
CACGATGCACCTCGTCGCGGGCGCCGTCGAGCAGGTGCTGCCATCGGGGACCGAGCTGGTGAGCGTGATCGATGCAACCGCGGAGGCGTTTCGATCGGCCGACCTGCCGAGCGTGGGCCTGCTCGGTACGGCGTACACGATGGAACTGCCCTTCTATGCGGACGGGCTTCGGGCTCGCGGTCTCGAGGTGCGGACCCCGACCAAACCCGACCGCGCGGAGGCGCATCGGATCGTCTATTCCGAGCTCGTGCGAGGGGTGGTGAGTCAGGAGTCCCGTCGCTGGTATGCCGATCTGGTTGGTCGGATGTCGGCTGGGGGAGCGGCCGGTATGGCGCTCGCCTGCACCGAGCTCGGGATGCTGCGTCTGGATGAACTGACCGACATACCGCTGATCGACACCACCTCGGTGCATGTCGAGGCGCTTCTGCGGGCCGCCTCGGTCGGCTGAATGGGACCCACCGGACAGGTATCAGTCTGGTTTCGACTGTGTCGTTCGGCGTCGTCGGTCCCCTAGGGTCCGCGCATGACCCAGATGAGCATGAACAAGGCGATTCACGGGGCAATCCGTCGCGACATCGATCGATTCATCGACGCTTTGCGTGAGTTCACTCCTGGCAACACGGCGCGCGTGCAGCAGCTCAACCTGGCCTGGTTGAACTTTGATCGACAGCTCACCGATCACCACGAAGGTGAGGAACGCATCGCCTTTCCAGCCCTGAAGGCGATCGGCGCGAGCTCGGAGTTGTTGGCAGAGCTGGACTCCGAGCACGCAGCCATGGCGGAGGCGCTGGACGAGGTGCGGGAGTCCATGTGGGCGTTCGTTCGGACGGCCTCCGGCGACGACGCGGCCTCGGTTCGGGTGGCGTTCGAGGCGCTCAAGGCGGCAACGGTCAGCCATCTCGACCACGAGGAGGCCGAGACCGAAGAGCTGCTGCACTCCCACGCCGACGATCCGGCGATCAAGGCCATGGGCCGGGCCTTCGGGAAGGTCAGCCCCGCCAAAGGTGGGCAGTTCTTCGCCTGGGTGCTGGACGGAGCCTCAGCCGATGAAGAGCGAACGGTCCGCGCGGAGGTCCCCGGCCCAGTGTTGACCATCATCGGCGGAGTCTTCGGGCGCAACTACCGCAAGACCGTCGCGCCTACCTGGCGCGGCTAAGCCTTGGTCAGCAGGTTGCCGTCGCCGACGACCAGGCGCAGGGCAGCCGCCGGCACCACGGAAGACTCGGCTCGCGTCGCCCCTGAAGCTGACAGGGTGGCCTGCAGCACCTGCTCCTCTCGGAGGGCGCGCTGATAGACGTCGACCGTTCGCGCGGCCACTCCCTGCCAGGTGTACTCCCGTGCGAGCACCGCCCGGGCGTCTCGCGCGACACGCCGCGCGAGCAGGTCGTCGCTCAGCAGCGCGGTCACCGAGTCGGCCAGGCCCGCATGGTCTCCCGGCGTGAACCGGAGCCCGGTGATGCCGTGCTCAACGAACTCACGCAAGCCCCCGGTGTCGCCGACGACGATCGGCGTCCCCGATGCTGCAGCTTCCAGAGCGACCAGTCCGAACGGTTCATAGATCGAGGGGACGACGGCCACGTCGGCAGCCGCGGCGAGAGCCGCCAGCTCGTCCGGTGGGATCCAGCCCAAGAAGCTGACCGCCCTGCCGAGCCGCAGGCGCTTGGCGTGGGCACGTAGCTCTGCGGCCTGCGAACCCTGGCCCGCGACGACCAGGCGCAGGCCAGGATGACGGCGCCGCAGCCTGGGAAGCGCATCGAGCAGGGTATGGCAGCCCTTCTCCCACTCGAGGCGGCCGGTGAACACGAGCATCGGGCCATCGGCGCCGTACGTGGTCCGCGTCCGTGCCACCGCCTCGGTCGGCACATCCCAGCGCGTCAGGTCTATCCCGTTCGGGATGACGTCTACCGAGTCCGGGGGAAGGTCGAACAGACGCGTCACCTCCCAACGCATGTGCGAGGAACACGTGATGACGCGGCGCGCCTCGAACGTCAGCCACCATTCGACGGTGTGGATCGCCTTGTTGAGCGGAGCGGGCAACCACCCTTGGTGCCGGCCGGCCTCGGTGGCATGGATCGTCGCGACCAGCGGTACGTCGTAGGCCTCCTTGATCGCCGTCGCCGTGTGCGCGACGAGCCAGTCGTGGCCGTGCACGACCTCGGGCCGAAGGCTTTGCGCGACCCTTAGAGCAGCGCGCGTCAGGGCATGTTCGAACCCCATCACCCATGCGAGGAGATCGCTCATCGGCAGCGCCGGTGGGTCGGGGACAACTCGGACGACGCGCACGCCGTCGACGATGGAGTCGGCCGGGGCACCGTCGGTCGCCTGGGTCACGACGACGACCTCGTGGCCCGCGGCAGCCTGCGCTCCGGCGAGGGCGTGCACGTGGCGGCCGAGCCCGCCGTAGACGAGCGGGGGGTACTCCCACGACAAGATGAGGATGCGCATCGGTCGGCAGCGTACGTCAGGCTCGCGGGTCGAAGGTGAGAGCGGACCGGGGTCAGAGCAGCCGGGCATCCAAGTCCGCGAACGGACCGTCGACGGCACGCAGCTCGCGGGCAACCTCCGAGGCGATGCTCGGCCGTTTCTCGATGGCCGCTGCGAGACGCTCGAAGGCAGCCGTATGACCGGCGGCCCGCGATCGGGCGTACTCCGCGGCACTGTTGTGGCTGACCATGAAGGCCCAGTCGCTGGACAAGGCCAGGAGCGCCTCACGAGCCAGCTGATCGAGATCGGAGCGTCGTGCCGAGACCACCGTGTCGTCCAGGAACTGCCCCTCGACCACCTTCACCAGTCGCGCCTGCGTGGCCGCATTGTGCTGCTTGAGCTCGCTCACCGCCTCGCCGTCCCAGATCCGCCAATCCTTCCCGGATCCCCAGGAACCACGGTTGGGTTCTGCATGACCGACGACATGACCGGAACGAATGGCACCGTCGAGAGTCGTGACCTGGACCCCTGCCTCGGGGAGGGTGCGCAGCACACCCTCGAGGAAGGCCGGGCCTTCGTGCCACCAGTGCCCGAAGAGTTCTGTGTCATACCCGACGACGACCAAGCCTGGTCGCCCATCGCGAGTGGCTTGGATGTCTGAGAGTCTTTGCCGCACCGTAGAGACGAAGTCCTCGACGTCGTTGGCCACCGCCAGCGAGGCTCGGTCCGGGTCGTAGGGGGCTTTGTCCTCGGGTCGGGTGCGGGCCGAGGTCACGCGGGAACGCCGGATCCCGGAGTCGTGGTCGAAGGTGTGAAAGTCCCGGTACCAGGGGCCTCCGGGGTAGCCCCGGCGCGGCGACCAGACGCGGTACGTCACATCGAGGTCGCGCCCGAATGCGACCACGTCGCTACCGCCCAACGTCCAGGCATCCGCGGTGGAGGCTTGCGCGCCAAGCAGGGTCGGGCCATCGAGCAGCACGTGTCCCACACCTTCGTCGGCCAGCAGGTCTTCCAACCCAGGTCGGTAGCCGCACTCGGGCAACCAGGCGCCGCGGAGCCGGCGGCCAAGTCGGCGCGTGGCGTCATCGCGGCCGGTGGCCAGCGCGAAGCGCGCGACGCGGTCGTCGAGCAGGGGAAGGAACGGGTGCGTCGCTGGTCCACCGAGAAGCTCTACAACCCCGGAGTCGACGAGCGGTCGCAGGAGCGCGGACGCCCCGCTGCGCCACCTCTGTTCGAACGTGGTGACCGCCAGGCTCGCGTCGACGTACTCCCTGCGCCCGGCGGCACCGGACTCGCCGGGAGCAGCGGCGAGCTCTTCGGCACGGGACTGCCAGAAGCCGAGCCAGGTATGAAATTCACGCAAGGCGTACGGATCGTCGAGCTGAGCGGCCAGAATCGGTGTGATGCCCATGGTGAGCACTTCCGTACGGCCTTCGGCCGCGAGTCGCTCGAGCAGGTCCAGCATCGGCAGGTAGGAACTGGCCCAAGCCTGGTGCAGCCACTCCTCGCCGACCGGCCAGGCGCCATGGTGGAGCAGCCAGGGCAGGTGTGAGTGCAACACGACACAGCACGTGCCCACAGGCTCGCGGCTCATCGTCACTTCCCGATCGCGGTGATGAGCAGATCGAGGGACGTATCCAGGTGTTCCTCGGAGCACTCGAAGTCGGCGGCACTGAGTGAAACCACGAAGTCGGCGACGTCCTCTGCCCAGCAGGAATGGGGCTGCCCGAGCTGCGCTTCGACCAGTGAACCGTGCTGGCTCTCCCAGCGCTGAATCCGCGGGCCGTGCCTCAAGCCCGTAACGGTGGCCACGACTGCTGCTTGGCCGACGACTGTCTCGAGCTCGTCTGCGTCGAACTCGCTGACATGAAAGGGGTTGCGCGGCTTCTCGCCTCGGCCCAGCCCAGGTGAGAAGGTCAACCGGTTTGGCGTCGAGATGGCCATCCACCCCCCGGTCCTGACGACGCGCGCGCATTCTGCGACGAAGCGCTGTCGCTCCCAGATGTGCTCGATTACCTGCATGCTCACCACGACGTCGAAGACATCGTCGGGAAAGGGGAGCGTCACGAGGTTTCCCTTGACTGGTCTGACCTTGGCGTACGTCCGCCGCAGGCGCGTCAGAGTCGGCTCGTCGTAGTCGAGCCCGACGGTTCGACCGCCGGAGGCCCGAGCGAGGATGTCGCAGCCGTAGCCCTCCCCGCACCCGGCGTCGAGCACGCTTGCGACTCGAGACTGCGCAAGCATGGCCGCCACGTGGAGGTAGGCCGCTTCGTGCCTCCGGAACCAGTAGTTCTCGTGCCAGATGTGGGGGAGGGTTCTTTCACCTGTAAGCCGCTGGCCTTTGGAAACGTCGCTCACTGGCACGGGTCCGACCCGGTGTGGAGCCGGCCAGTTACGCGTTTCACACCCCCAGCCTCCCACTTCAGGTTCAAGAACGAGGTGCTCGGCGAGTCAGCCAGCCGGTGCCTGGAAGCACCCCGGTTAAACCGGGCCGTTTGGAGGGTTGCGCAAAATCGACGCGCGGCTACGGTGGCGGACATCAGGCTCTGCCTCTGTCGCCGACCACCTACCCCCCGGGGGGATCATGCACGTGCCACGCCCCGTTGTCGTTGCTGTATCCGCAGTCGCGCTCGTCGGCCTAGTGCCGAGCGCCGCGCATGCCGCGCCCGGCTCGGCACAACTCCAAGCAGTTACCGGGACCGTCACGGCGATGTATGAGATGAATGAACCTTCGGGCGCTTCGGTCATGCACGACACCAGCGGCAACGGACTGGATGGAGTGATCGATCCGAGCGGAGTTCAGTCGGGGGCCACGTTTGACGGGGCCACCGGCTACAACTGGGTACGGCGCCCTCCGACAACGCCCCCAGCCTCGCCGGAGCGGGTGATCCAGGTGCCGGACAACATCAACTTGGAGCCCGGTGACCAGGACTTCACCCTGGAGATTCGCTACCGCACCAAGGAGAAGTTCGGAAACATCATTCAAAAGGGGCAGGCGCAGTCCAAGGGCGGGCAGTGGAAGATTCAAAACCCCAAGGGCATCCCGTCGTGCTTGTTCAAGGGCTCCAACGGACGAGTAGCAACCGGGGCCAAGACGCCACTGAACGACAACCAGTGGCACACCCTCACGTGCGTCCTCACCTCCAGCTCGGTGACGATGTATGTCGACGGAGTCCAGCGCAACAAGAAGAATGGAAGCGCCGGAACGGTCGACAACAAGATGCCGGTGACGATCGGCGGCAAGATCGACTGTGATCAGATCAAGGTCACGTGCGACTACTTCAGCGGGCAGATCGACTACGTGAAGATCACCAAGGGCGGCGGCGCTCAGCCGCCGCCTCCGCCGCCGCCTTCGGGGCAGGACACCGTGCCTCCTGACGCGACCGTGTCCTCTCCCACGAACAATCAGGTGCTGTCGAGCGGCATCGTGACTCTCACTGGCCTGACGACCGACAACCAGGCCGTCTCGCGGGTGCGTGTGGCGATCCAGAACCGTGACACGAGCGCGTGGCTGCGCAGCGATGGTTCGCTGGGGGCGTGGATGTATCTCGAGGCGTCGATCTCCGGCAGTGGGACGTCGGCGGTCTGGACGTATGTCACCCCATCTCTGCCGGCTGGGAGATACAAGGCGAACGTGATCGCGGTGGACGCAGCTGGCCTTGTGGACCCGACAAAAGCATCCGTGAATTTCACGGTTCGGTAGACGCGGAACGGTACCCCGACGGGTCGTCGGTGGGCCGTGTCACGGTGCTGGCTAGCGGGTGACGCCCAGGGTGCCAAGCATGGGCCGACACGGCTGCTCTGCGTGATCGCTTCGTCACTGCATTGCTACTGTCGCGGTGCCCTGCCGGTCAGTACTGTCCCCCTGACAGATCGACCACGTGCGCGAAGGCTGAAGGACGGGGGGCTGCCCGATGACGGCTTTGACGACGAGGCGAGCCATCAGTGTTGGCTTGGTGCTAGGTGTCATCGGAGGGCTGCTCGGCCCGCTGAATCCCGCAGCGGCGGCATCATCGGACGTCGTCATCACTGAATTGATGTACAACCCCGTCTCCGAGGTGGATGGGGACGAGTTTCTCGAGCTCGCGAATGTGGGCAACACACCCATCGATCTGTCTGGGTGGAGTTTTAGCGGCATCACCTTGACCTTCGCCGCGGGCACGATCCTGCCGGCGGGTGGATATCTGGTCATCTCCCCCGACCCGGCTCGCACCCGGCAGACGTATGGCGTGACCGCGGCAGCGGCCTACACGGGGAAGTTGTCCAACAGCGGCGAGACGATCACCTTGAAGGACGGTGGAGGAAGCCAGGTCGACTCAGTGACCTTTGGTGATCGTGCTCCCTGGCCGGTGACGCCAGACGGCTTGGGTACGTCCCTTGAGCTGATCGATCCCTCGCTGAACCACGACGACGCCTACAACTGGGCGGCGTCAACATCGTCGGGCGGCCACACGGCCGGGAGGCGCAACTCCGTCGCTGCGGCGGGTCTGGGGCCGCGCATCGCCGACCTGACGGCGACACCGGTGAAGCCGACGGCGGGACAGCAGGTGACTGTCACCGCCACCATCACCAACGTGACGAGCGCAAGGGTCGTCTACCGGGCCGACTTCGCGGCGGAGCAGACCCAGGTGATGACCGCAGCCGGAGGGGATACCTTCACCGCCACCTTGCCGGGGGTCGGAGCAGGACATCTGCTGCGCTACCGCGTCGTTGCGGACAACGCGAACCACACGAGCGTCTCGCCTCGCGCGGACGACACCATCGTCTATCAGGGAGTAGTGGCGGCGAGCGGCGTCACCAGCGACCTCCCGGTGCTCGAATGGTTTATCGCTGACTCGGACTACAACGCCATCGTCAACAACCCCACGGCCGACATCAGCCGGGGGGCGGTCTTGGCCTACGACGGCAACGTCATGGACAACGCCGTGGTCAACATCCGAGGAGCCGCCTCACAGACCACGGCCAAGCCAAACTGGAAGTTCGAGCTCCCCAAGGGCCATGAGCTGGCGATTCCTGGCCACCTCGCTGACCCGGTGGACGAGTTCGCGATGCAAGGCGACTTCAGCGACAAGTCCCATGGCCGTCCGCTGCTCTCCTGGGACGCCTACCAGACCGCCGGAGTGGTCAACACGCAGGTCTTTCCCGTGCGCACCCAGAAGAACGGCCAGTTCCTCGGCCTGTACACCTATGTGGACCTGTTCGACGGCACCTGGCGCGACCGCGAGGGCTACGACGGCGACCAGTTCTTCAAGTCCGAGACGGGAGCCTTCTCTAGTCGAGCCATCGACGTCCGTTTCGAGAAGAAGAACCCTCCGGACAACGACTTCGCGCCGCTCTCGGCTTTCCTCGCCGGGGTCAAGCTCTCCGGAAACTCCCGGCGCGACTTCCTGCTGGCGAACGCGGACCTGCCAGAACTCATCAACTACGCGGCGGTCACGGCGATCATCCAGCACGTCGATTCGTCGTCCAAGAACTTCTACCTGGCACAGGATCCCGACACCTTGCGCTGGAGCATCGTCCCTTGGGACCTCGACCACACCTTTGGCAACACGTGCTGCCAGGTCACCAGCAAGTTCGTCACTCCGGCTGAGCCGGGTGACAAGACAAACGATCTGATGGTTGCCCTGCTCGCGGTGCCGGAGTGGCGGGACATGTACTTCCGGCGGCTCAAGACGCTTGTCGGGGAAGTCTTGGCTCCTGGCCGACTCGAGAACGTCTATGACGCCAAGGTCGGGCCCGCCGCGGCCACCGCGGCGTTGGATTTCCCTGCCTGGCCATCGGGGAAGTCGCTGACCTTTTCCGGACAGCGCAGCAGCCTCTTCGCCGCGATCAACTCTCGGCGCAGCGTCTTTGCCTCAGATAGTCGCTTGCCCGGGGCTCAAAGCCCGGCGCCGCTGGTGGTCGTGAATGAGATTCAGCATTCGCCGCTGGCCGGATCCGCAGCTGAGTTCGTCGAGCTCTACAACCCGTCGGCGAGCGAGAGCGTCGACTTGTCTGGCTGGACCCTCACCGGTGCGACCGACCTTCAGATTCCACCGGGCACGGTGATCTTGCCCCATGCGACCATGACGTTCGTTGGCGACGACGTGACCTTCCGCTCGACGTACGGTTCCAAGGTGTTCGTGGGTGGGATTCTGGACGGCTCTTTGTCGTCGACTGGCACTTTGACGCTTCAGCGCGCTGACGGGTCCCTTTCCGACACCGTGACGTACGGCGGGGCCGGCTGGCCCTCTGCCACGGCAGGGCCCTCCCTCGAGCTGCTCAACCCGAGCGGCGACCACAACGACCCAGCGAACTGGGCCCTCTCGGTGACAACCGGCGGAACGCCTGGCGCACCGAATCAGTCCGGTGGGAGCGGAGGTGGTGGCGACTCGACCGCCCCCAACACGGTGATCACCTCACCGTCGGCCGGGGCCACGGTGGCTGCCGGGTCCGTGTCCATGTCTGGGACCGCATCCGACGATACCGATGTGGCACGCGTCGACGTGACTCTCCAGAACACGTCGACTGGGCAGTGGCTACAGCCCAACGGCACGTTCTCCGCCACCGCGTCGGCGGTGCAGAGCACCTTGGTCAATGATCTAGGTGCCTCGAGTGGCTGGCAGCTTTCGGCATCACTCGTGGATGGGAGTTATGCGCTGACGGCGACGGCGGTCGACGCGTCGGGAAATGCAGATTTGAGTCCGGCGAGCAGATCGTTCAGCGTCGGGACCCAACCGCCACCCCCACCGCCTCCGCCTGGACCAGATACGGTTCCGCCGAATGGGACCATTACTTCACCCGCGAACAATCAGGTGCTGTCCAGCGGCATCGTGACTCTCACTGGCCTGACGACCGACAACCAGGCCGTCTCGCGGGTGCGGCTGGCCATCCAGAACCGTGACACGAAGAAGTGGCTGCGCAGCGATGGTTCGCTGGGGGCGTGGATGTATCTCGAGGCGTCGATCTCCGGCAGTGGGACGTCGGCGGTCTGGACGTATGTCACCCCATCCTTGCCAGCGGGGAGATACAAGGCCAATGTGATCGCGATGGACGCAGTGGGTCTGCAAGACCCCACCAAGGCGTCGGTCAACTTCACGATCCAGTAGTCAGCGTTTGGTGGCCAGCGCGGCGCCTGCGAGGAGGACGTCCGTGTGGCCTGTCGGCAAGAGCTGCGGCTTCGTGATGAGTTTCGACTTCGATGCCGAAGAGGTCTGGATCGGGGAAAACCCGGACAATGTCGCCAAACCGGGCGTCCTCTCCCAGGGCCGGTACGGCGCCAAGGTCGGCGTCCCGTTGCTCCTCCGCCTTCTGGACAAGCACCGCATGGCCGCCACCTTCTTTGTGCCCGGTCGGGTCGCAGAGCGATATCCCCACCGAGTGCGTGACATCCTCGCCGCGGGTCACGAGGTCGGTCATCACGGATACACCCACACGTCGCCGCAGTCCCTGACCGCCGCGGCCGAGGAGGACGAACTCGTCCGTGGATCTCGAATCCTCGAAGGTCTCGGAGCAGAGGTGGTCGGCTACCGGTCCCCGTCGTGGGAGCTGAGTGAGTCAACCCTTGATCTGCTCGCCAAGCACGGATTCCGCTACTCCAGCAGCATGATGGATGACGTCGTCCCGTATCGCCACGCCGACCAGGACCTGGTCGAGCTGCCGGTGCACTGGGTGCTCGACGACGCACCGCACTTCTGGTTCGACATCGCGTCCTGGTCCAAGACCATCCGGACCCCACGCGAGGTCTATGAGCTCTGGGAGGGCGAGATCCGGGGCATTCGCGAGCTTGGTGGTCTTGCCATGCTCACCACTCACCCGCAGATCATTGGCCGGCCTGGGCGCGTCGGCATGCTCGACCAGCTGCTCGGCTGGGTCGGGGAGCAGCCCGATGTCTGGGTGGGAACTGGCCGCGCGGCCGCCGATCTGGTGGGGTGAGCAGCGTGTACCCGGTCATCCGACTCGGGGGCGACCCCCGTGAACGAGGACGCCAGTACGGCGCGCAGGCGCGCGAGCGCATCGAGCTGTCGATCTCGGCCTATCGCGAGGTGTTCGCGCACTACGCAACGTGGGACTGGTCGACGGTTCTCTCCGAGGCCCGGCTCTTTCGGGACCCGATCAAGGCTTTCGGCTCGACGTACTTCGAAGAACTGGTCGGCATCGCCGAGGGCGCCCAGCTGGACCTGGACGACATCCTGGCCATCAATGTGCGCACCGAGATCATGTTCGCGGCGAAGGCCCGCGCTTCGGGAGCGGCGCTTCCACGGGTAGCCGAGTGCTCGGCCTTCGCCCGGATCTGTTCTGACGGGCGGGTTGTGGTCGGGCAGAACTGGGACTGGCTGCCCCACTCATTCGACACCGTCGTGGTGCTGGAGGTTGCCCCCGAGTCCGGCCCGCGTTTCGTGACCGTCGTCGAGGCGGGGCTCCTCGCCAAGTTCGGCTTGAACTCCTCGGGGCTGGGTCTGGTCACCAATGCCATGGTGAGCGCACACGATGTTGGTGCGCCAGGAGTTCCGTACCACGTCCTGTTGCGTGCGCTGCTCGATGCGACGACTCCGGCGGAGGCTCTGGCGACTCTCCAGCGCGGGACCCGGTCATCCTCTGCCAACTATCTGATAGCGCATGCAAGCGGGCTGGCCCTCGACGTCGAGGCGGCACCCGGAGACTTTTCCGAGCTCTACTTCCTGCAGCCGGATGAGCACGGCTCCCTGGTGCACACCAACCATTTCCTGTCTTCACGGTTCCCGGGACCTGACGTCGGCCTCTGGGTGATGCCAGATAGCCCTTTCCGGCTGCAACGCGTCGAACGAGCCATGCGCGCACTGGACGCCCCCGCCAGCCTGGCTGGATACGAGCGGATGCTGGTCGACCACGCAGGTCACCCGTACGGCGTCTGCTGCCATCCGGACCCCAGAGACACACCGGTGGAACAGGGGGCGACCATCACCAGCGGGCTGATCGATCTGACCGAGCGCAGGCTCCGCCTCTCAGCAGGCCTTCCCTGCGAGGTCGGCTACGAGGATCGCTCGTACGGAGAGTTCTTCGACGCAGCGAGCTGAATGCACCGTGATCGTGCTCGATGGTCCCAGCACTCCTCAGGGTGATCAGGCGCTGAGGTGGTATTCGATCCGGGCTTCGAGGTGGCTGTAGATCTCGGGTTGCCCGGCTGGCGGTGGTCGGCGTCCGGGGAGGGGTGGGGGGGCGGTGGAGTGGTAGGTGTGCCCGGTGGGGGTGGTGACCCGGACCCGGTGGGGGCGCCCATGTCCGGACGGGTCGGTTTCGGTGGTCCAGCCGGGGGTTTGTTTGAGGTAGTTGCACCGTTCGCACAACCCTTGACCGTTGGACAGGCTGGTCCGGCCGCCTCGGGTGTGGTCGTGGAGGTGGTCGAGGTGCCGGATCGCCGCGTCACACCACGGGGTGCGACAGGTCTGGTCGCGGGTGGTGATGAACCGGCGCATCCCGCGGGGGAAGACCCTGCGCGTGGACTCCACCTGGGTCAGCGCCCCTGTCTCGGGGTGGGTGTAGAGCCGGCGCAGCCACACCTTCGCGTCCCGGTCAGCCGAACCGACCAGCTCACGCGCGATCCCGGCCGGGACCGGTCCGTAGCCGGGGATCCGCGCGGGCGCGTCGTCGATACCGAGCAGGGTCTGGTCGGAGATCACGACCTGCACCTCCACCGGGACCGCGGCGGCGGCGGCCTGGCCGGTGACGCGTTCGATCAGGGTGTCGGCCATCACCTGCCCCCGGTTGCGTGGATCTCCTTGGGCGCGGGCTGTGGCGGCGGCTTCCTGCAGGGAGGTGAGGACCGCGACCCCACCGGCGACCGGCAACACCGCACCGAGCTGGCTCATCGCGTCCGGGAGCGGGGCGCAGGCTGACCCGCCGATCCTGCACCGCCCGCGCGGCCCGCTCGACGGCGGCCTGGGCGTCCAGCCGGTAGCCGATCGCCCGGACCCGGCCGGTCAGCTCCCGGTCCCCCAAGCAGGACAGCTGGTCAAGATCGGTGCACAGCTCGGCGTCCAGGACCCTGCGGTCGGGTGGGGTCAGCGAGGAGGACTCCCGCACGATGATCGCGGCCCTGGTCTCACTGATCAGCCCGGCCTGCAGGGCGGCCAACGTGGCCGGCAGGTCCTCGACCAGCGCGGTGGCGATCGTGACCTGCCGGGCGCCCTGATGCGGGGACAACCGGCGCGCGAACCCGACCTGCGCCCCCACCGACGACCGAGACCGCTCCGCATCCCGGCGCGCCCGCCACGCCTCGAACCCCGCCGACCCAGCCCGCACCCGCGCCGCGTGCTCCTCATCGCTGCTTCGCTGCTCGGACGCGGTCAACGCCGCGGTCACCCGCACCTGCGCCGCCGCCACCGCGGCCTTCAACTCCTCCAACGCCCGCAGCTGGTCGACGCGCTCGGTAGCGAGCGTGGACGTCTCGGCGTCGGTGAAGTCCAGAGCGGCCAGCCGGCGGGTCAGTCCCAGGACAGCGGCGGTGTTGCCGGCTGTCCTGGAGGTGGATGACATACCTGAACTCTAGAACAAGGCACCGACAGTTCCTCGACCGTCAACAGGCGGATTCCTGTTTATTCACAACAGGTTTCTGCAACAGACCGCACCGACAACCCCGGGTGCTTGTCCACAGGCGACGGGGAGGCCGGGTCTGCAAGGTGGGGACCTTTGGCCCCCCAGGGTCGGGACCAAGGCTACGAGCCAAGCCTGCTGGAGGGGCGAGATTGTTGAGTCGTCCAAGAAGCATCCTCATTGGAGACAAGGAAATCGTCATGAGTCGCCGCAGTCTCGATCTCGTCCTCTCGCTCACTGCCCTCGTCGTCGCCGTGGTCCTGGTCGTGGCTGGGGCCCTGCTGCTCTGGGGCGGCAGCTACGCGTCCAACACCGTCACCGATCAGCTCTCGGAGCAGAACATCGCATTCCCGGCTGACACCGCTCAGCTGCCGCCGGATCTTCAGCAGTACGCGGGCCAGCAGGTGACCACCGGAGCTCAGGCGAAGGCCTACTCCGACTACATCGCCGGGCACCTCGAGGAGGTCGCCGGCGGCAAGACCTACTCCGAGGTCAGTGCGGAGTGGATCGCCTCCAGCGAAGACCCCACCCAGCGTGACCCGGCTCTCGGCGCCCAGCGGATGACGCTGTTCATGGGCGAGACCCTTCGCGGCCTGCTCCTCAACGCGTACGCGTTCTCGGTCTTCGGGACCATCGCAACGATCGGGGCCTGGGTGTCCTTCGGGGCGGCGGCTCTCCTGTTCGTCCTCGGAATCCTGGGCATCATCCACGGCCGCAGGACGTCAGCAGACACCACCGTGTTCGCGGTCGATCAGCCCATGACCGTGTGAGCCTGGGCCTCGCCTGACAGGCACGCGAACGGCCCCGTCCGATGACTCGGACGGGGCCGTTCGCGATTGGCGGGTAAAGCTACTGACCAGTAACCTGGTGGTTCACTGCTTCGGCGCCCGGCCCGATTCCCGGACCGGCACCAGCGTCTGAAAGCATCGCCTGACAGCATCTCGAACAGCCGGACCGCCGGACCATCCCGTATGAAGGGTCGCTTCTCGACCATGAAGATCGTCGTCTGCGTCAAGCAGGTCCCGGACACGTGGGCCGAGAAGGTGCTGCGCCCAACCGATCAGACCCTCGATCGTGACTCCGCCGACTCGGTGATGAACGAGCTCGACGAGTACGCCGTCGAGGAGGCGCTGCAGCTCGCCGAGAAGCACTCCGGCGAGGTCACGGTCCTCACCATGGGGCCGGAGAAGGCCGCCGAGACCGTCCGCAAGGCCTTGTCGATGGGCGCCGATGCCGGCATCCATGTGGTCGACGACGGGATCCATGGCTCGGACGCGCTCGCGACCTCAGCCATCCTGGCCAAGGCGCTGGGCACCGTGGAGTGGGACCTGGTCATCTCGGGTTCGGAGTCGACCGACGCCCGGATGTCCGTCGTGCCGGCGATGCTGGCCGAGCGCCTCGGTGTGCCGCAGCTCACCTTTGCCGAGTCGGTCGAGGTCGACGGGGCCACGGTCCGGATCCAGCGTCAGACCGAGTACGGCCACGACGTCGTCGAGGCGACTTCTCCCGCTGTGATCTCAGTGGTTGAGAAGATCAACGAGCCGCGCTACCCCAGTTTCAAGGGGATCATGGCGGCCAAGAAGAAGCCGCTGACCACTCTCACCCTTGCCGACCTTGAGGTGGATTCGGGCGCGGTCGGCCTGGGTGCTGCCTGGAGCAAGGTTGACGAAGCCACACCGCGCCCGCCGCGAAGTGCCGGGACCATCGTCAAGGACGAGGGGGAAGGCGGCGTCGCGCTGGCCGACTTCCTCGCGGCCCAGAAGTTCATCTGAGAGGGCGGTAGGTCATGGCAGAGATCCTGGTTCTGGTCGAGCACATCGACGGTGACGTCAAGAAGGTCACGTCGGAACTGCTCACACTGGCGCGCTCGCTCGGGGAGCCGAGCGCAGTCTTCGTCGGCGCTGGCTTCGACGCGGCGAAGGACAAGCTGGCTGAGTACGGCGCCGCAACCATCCATGTCGCTGATGCGCCAGAGCTCTCCGACTACGTCGTCGCGCCCAAGGCGCACGTGTTGGCGCAGCTGGTCTCCGAACGGACGCCCGCGGCGGTTCTCCTGGCGTCGACAGCCGAAGGCAAGGAAATCGCTGGCCGGCTGGCCATCCGCACGGGTTCCGGTGTCCTCACCGATGCTGTGGCAGTCGACGCCGATCTGGTCGCCACGCAGTCGGTGTTCGGCGGCTCGACGGTTGTCCGCTCCGAGGTGACCCACGGGACACCGATCATCACGGTTCGCCCGAACTCCACGCCTCCGGAGGCCGCCCCTGCGGCCGGGACCCGCTCCGACGTCGCGGTTTCCCTCGACGATGCCGACAGGGCCGCCAAGATCGTCGACCGGGTCGTCAAGGAGAAGGGCGGTCGCCCAGAGCTGACCGAGGCTTCGATCGTCGTGTCGGGTGGTCGTGGAACCGCGGGAGACTTCTCGGTCATCGAGAAGCTCGCCGACGCCCTTCATGCGGCGGTGGGAGCGTCGCGTGCAGCGACCGACGCCGGCTGGTATCCGCACCAGAACCAGGTCGGGCAGACCGGGAAGACCGTGTCCCCGCAGCTCTACCTCGCTAGTGGAATCTCCGGCGCGATCCAGCACCGGGCCGGGATGCAGACGTCCAAGACGATCGTCGCGGTCAACAAGGACCCGGAGGCGCCGATCTTCGAGCTGGTCGATTTCGGGGTCGTCGGAGACCTTTTCGCCGTTCTTCCGCAGTTGACCACCGAGATCGAGAAGCGCCAGGCCTGATCCCGGGAGCGTCGCCTTGGGTCGGCATCGCAGCCGACCTAGGGTGGACCCGGGCAGGGTCGGGGACGGCCTGAGCCGCCGTCAGTTCCTCGCTCCCATCTGCTCGCTTCTGCTGCGTTAGGCCATGCTCCGTTGATCTTTCCAACCGTTCAGTTCGCGGCGTTCTTCGTCGTCGTCCTGCTGATCAGCTGGGCCTTGATGCCCCGCCCCCGGCTGTGGAAACCGTTCATGGTCGGGGCGTCGTACTTCTTCTACGGTTACGCGGACTGGCGGTTCACGGGGCTGCTCGCCGCCTCGACGGTCGCCAACCAAGCCGCTGCCCAGGCCATCTCTCGCTCCGAAGCTCCGGCGGTCCGTCGCCGGTTGCTGACCCTGATCGTCGTCTTCGACGTCGGCCTGCTCGGGGTCTTCAAGTACTTCGACTTCTTCACCGAGTCGGTCAACCGCGTCCTCACCACCCTTGGGTTGGAAGCGCCGCTTCCGATCCTGGCGATCGCCTTGCCGATCGGCATCTCGTTCTTCACCTTCCAGGCGATCTCCTACGTCGTTGACGTCTACAAGCGAGTGATCACCCCAGCCTCGTTCCTCGACTTTGCGCTCTACGAGGCGTTCTTCCCGCACCTGGTTGCCGGGCCGATCGTTCGTGCACGGGAGTTCCTGCCGCAGCTCGCCTCACCACGCAATCCTCGGGCGATCCCCGCGGGTCCGGCGATATTTCTCATCGCAGGAGGCTTGTTCAAGAAGATCGTGCTGGCGGATCTGCTCGCGACCCGCATCGTGGATCCGGTCTTCGGTAGCCCGCAAGCGCACACCGCACCTGAGGTGATCGTCGCCATCTACGGCTACGCCGTACAGATCTACTGCGACTTCTCCGCCTACACCGACATGGCGATCGGTCTCGCGCTGCTGCTGGGGTTCCGATTCCCGCAGAACTTCGACCGGCCCTATGCTGCGCGCTCGCTCCAGGACTTCTGGCGGCGCTGGCACATGACCCTGTCTCGCTGGCTGCGCGACTACCTCTACATCCCGCTGGGCGGCAGCCGCGGATCCAGCGCCAAGACCTACCGCAACCTGATGCTGACCATGCTCATCGGTGGCCTGTGGCACGGCGCCAGCTGGACGTTCGTGATCTGGGGTGGCATTCATGGCACTGGGCTCGCCCTCGAGCGCTGGTGGCGGTTGCGTCGATCCCATCGCCCTCCCGCCGCGGCGCCTCCCCCCGAGCCCTCGGTGGCCCGAGGGATCCTGGCCGCCTCGGCGGCCACCCGAACGGGGCGGCTTCGCTCACGCAAGCCGAAGGACGTACAGCCGGCCGGGACGACCGAGTCCAGCGGCCCACGTCAGTGGGTAGCCGTTCTGATCACCTTCAACGTCGTCTGCCTGGCCTGGGTCTTCTTCCGTTCGCCTGACCTCTCGACAGCCTTCGCGATCTTTGGCCAGCTCAGCGACTGGGGTCCCGCGCCCCTGGTCACCTGGACGGTCGTCGCAGCGATCGTTGCCGGTCTGTCGACCCAGTTCCTTCCGCCAGAGGTCTGGCTGGCGTTGCAGCAATGGGTCTCGCGACGGCCTATCCTGGTCCAGGGCGTGCTCTACGGCTTGTTCCTCGTCGTGATCAACATCATCGTCGGCGAGCAGGGAGTGGCACCGTTCTTGTACTTCCGTTTCTGATCGCCTCTCCACGTCGAGGACTGTTGTGTCGGTTGATGTCCCTCCCCGGGCTTCTGCGGAGAATGCGGACGAGCACTTCATCGACGAGGTCGAGCACCCAGCGGCGCGCGGCGGTCAGCACGGCACCGTGTCCGCGCCGAGGATGGTCGGACTCGTGCTGGTGGCCTTGCTGACCGCGACCCTGTTCAACTCGGCCGGCTTGCTGAAAGCCGGCGAGAGCATGCAGCCGGGAGTCACTCGATCGCTCACGCTGGCTGTGGCCCGTCCCGTGGACTCCTTCGCCCGCACCGTCGGGTTGTCGAGACCTCGGGAGGCGCTCGAGTCAGCGCTGGGCCACGAGGACCTGTCGGGCGGCGAGATCGTCGACGACTCGTTACCGGTGATCGTGGTGCCGCCGGAACCGACCACCGCCCCCGGCGCAACCCCTAGCGCGCAGGTGACCCCAGACCCTGTCGATCCCGACATCACCTTGCGACAGCCGACCAAGGCCCGCCCGCTCGACGTCTTGGTGACCGGTGATTCGCTGTCCACCTACGTCGGCCTCCAACTGACCAACCTCACCCACGAGGCCGGCCTGGTCACGGTCTCCATGCTCGACCGAGACGGAACCGGAATCACCAACCCGTCCTTCTTCAACTGGCAGAAAGCGGCGCGCGCCGACATGGCCAAGAAGAATCCGGAAGTTGTCGTGATGATCATCGGGGGCAATGACGGGTGGCCGATGGACACGCCGTCCGGGGAGCGCGCGGCCGTGGGCAGCGATGCCTGGGTCACGGAGTACGCCCGCCGTACCGCGGCGGTTATGCGAACCTTCCAGGGCGAGGGACGCGCCGTCTACTGGTCCGGTCCGCCCACCGCGCGAGCGTCCCTGTGGGATGGCATCTACCGAAAGATCAACCGGGCCGTCGCCGCCGCGGCCGATGCCATTCCCGGGGTGACCTACATCGATCTCTACCGAGGCACCGCCGTCAACGGTCACTACGCGACCTTCGTCCCGGACGAGGGGGAGAAGGTCAAGGCGAGACAGCCCGACGGGGTCCACTGGACCCTCGACGGATCACGACTGCCGGCCCGGCTGATCGTGCAGCAGATGGAGACCGACGCCGGCACCAGCCTGCGCTGAGTTTCGGGCGCACTGAGTTTCGGGCAAGCAACCTGGTAGGCACGTAGACTCGAACGGTTATGGCTTACCTCGACCACGCGGCAACGACGCCCATGCTTCCCGAGGTCGTCGCGGCCATGGCTGAGGAGATGGGCCAGACCGGAAACCCGTCGTCTTTGCACGGGTCTGGACGTCGTGCGCGGCGCATCGTTGAGGAGTCGCGTGAGCGGCTGGCGACCGCCTTCGGGGCCCGGCCCAGCGAGGTCATCTTGACCAGCGGCGGGACCGAGGCCGACAACTTGGCGGTCAAGGGACTGTTCTGGGCAGCCAAGGCCAAGGACCCACAGCGCATACGGGTGCTGGTGGGTGCGGCCGAGCATCACGCGGTGCTCGATCCGGCTCACTGGCTCGGAGATCACGAGGGTGCGGTCGTGGAGCTGTTGCCCGTCGACTGCGTGGGGCGGGTGCACCCGGCAGCCGTGGCGTCGGCGATCGAGCGTGACCCGGGCAGCGTCGCCCTCATCTCGGTGATGGCCGCCAACAACGAGGTGGGCACGATTCAGCCGCTTGGTGACATCATCGCCTTGGGGCAATCCCACGGCATCCCCGTGCACACCGATGCCGTGCAGGCAGCCGCCGTGCTGCCGCTGGCCTTCGACGCGTCCGGTCTGGACGCCATGACGCTGACTGCGCACAAGCTCGGTGGACCCTTTGGCGTAGGCGCCCTGCTGCTCGGTCGCGGCGATGAGCCTGTCCCGTTGATGCACGGTGGCGGCCAGGAACGGGATGTTCGCTCCGGCACGTTGGATGCCCCTGGGATCCTCGGGTTCTCGTTGGCCGCGGAGATGGCGGTGGCGAACCGGGCTGATCGGGTCGGCCGCCTGGCCGCCCTGCGTGACCGGTTGATCGACGGGGTGCTCCGCTCGGTGCCTGAGGCGTCGCTGAATGGGGACCCAGACCCCGCGGGACGGCTGCCCGGAAACGCACACTTCACCTTCGCCGGATGCGAGGGAGATGCGCTGCTGATGTTGCTCGACGCGGCTGGCGTCGAATGCTCCACGGGATCCGCCTGCACCGCAGGCGTGGCCCAGCCCTCCCACGTGTTGCTCGCCATCGGGGCGGACGCCGATCGGGCGCGTGGCTCGCTGCGGTTCTCGCTGGGGCACACGTCCACCGATGCCGACGTGGATGCCCTGCTGGAGGCGCTCCCCGGCGCCGTTGCTCGCGCTCGCCGCGCCGGGCTCGCCGTACGGTCGAGCTGATGCGCGTCGTCGCAGCAGTCTCCGGGGGGGTTGACTCGGCCGTCGCCGCCGCACGGCTGGTCGACGCCGGGCACGACGTGACCGCCGTGCACCTCGCGTTGTCCACGAACCCGCAGGCCTACCGCAGCGGCGCGCGAGGCTGCTGCACCCTGGAGGACTCGCGCGACGCGCGCAGGGCGGCGGACGTGCTCGGCATCCCCTTCTACGTCTGGGACCTCGCTGATCGCTTCCGTGAGGACGTCGTCGAGGACTTCGTCGCCGAGTACGCCGCTGGACGCACCCCCAACCCCTGCCTGCGATGCAACGAGAAGATCAAGTTCGCTGCCGTGTTGGATCGTGCCGTTGCTCTGGGTTTCGACGCCGTCGGTACGGGTCACTACGCCAGGGTCGTGTCCGGCCCGGACGGGCCCGAGCTCTACCGAGCGGTCGATTCGGCCAAGGACCAGTCCTACGTCCTTGGTGTGCTCACGGCCGGCCAGCTGGCTCGGGCGTTGTTCCCGCTGGGGGACACGACAAAGGACGTGGTGCGGGTCGAAGCCGAGCAGCGTGGTCTCGCCGTTGCCCGCAAACCGGACAGCCATGACATCTGCTTCATCCCCGACGGTGACACCGCGGGGTTCCTCAGCCGCGCTCTGGGAGATGCGCCAGGCGAGATCAGCGACGTGACAGGTGCGGTTCTCGGCCGGCACCAGGGCACGCACGGCTACACGGTCGGCCAGCGGCGCGGTTTGGCGATCGGCCATCCCGCCCCCGATGGGCGACCGCGCTATGTGCTCGACATCTCCCCAGTCGACCGACGCATCACGGTAGGGCCCCGGGAGGCCCTCGCAGTGGGCCGCGTGGAGGGTGTCCGGCCTCGCTGGTGCGGGCCGCCCCCCCAATCGAGCCTGCGCTGCTTCGCCCAGGTTCGCGCCCATGGAACTCCTGTATCCGCTCGCGCAGAACTGGCGGGGGAACGAGTTCTGGTCTCCTTCGATGCCCCCATCGAAGGTCTGGCGCCCGGCCAGGCGGTGGTCCTCTACGACGGTGACCGGGTGATCGGGTCGGCGACGGTCGACTGTACGGCTCCGCCGACGTGACGTTGCCCCTTCCGTTCGCGCTTCCCTCCGGTGCTGCCACCGGCGTCGGGTCGATGCCTGGCACCGACGTGCGTGAGGCCACTCGCATCATCTTGGGCGAGCTACCGGACTTTCCCCATGTCCCAGAGCTCCCGGCCCGCGGACCCGGCGCCGACCTGACCGGTCGCGCGGTCGGCCTGCTCGTCGATCTGCATGCTGAGGTCCAGCCCAGCGGGTGGCGTATCACGGCTGCCAGTGGGCGCGACGAGCGGCGCGCGACGGCTTGGCTGGGGGAGGATCTGGACACCTTCGAGGAGCTCGCGCAGGGGTGGACCGGTCCGGTGAAGGTGCAGGTGTGCGGACCGTGGACCCTGGCCTCGACGATCGAGCTGCGGTACGGCGACAAGTTCCTCGCTGATCCCGGCGCCTGCCGCGACCTGGTCTCCTCCCTGGCCGAGGGGGTCAGCCAGCATGTCGACGAGGTGGCTGCGCGACTGCCCGGGGCGCAGCTCGTGCTTCAGCTCGACGAACCTGCCCTACCGGGAGTGTTGGCGGGATCGGTGCCGACGGCGAGCGGGTTCGGGCAGCTAGCGGCCGTCGACACCGAGATCGTCGTTGCCGGGTTGCGCGCGGTGCTTGACGGCGCGAAGCGCGGTTCCGCCAAGGCATCGGTCATCCACTGCTGCGCCGACCGGGTGCCCATCGGCTTGTTGGTTCGTGCTGGCGCGGCCGCGATCTCCCTCGACTTCGCGCTGCTGCCCGAGTCCTCCGACGATGCCTGCGGCGCCGCCCTCGAGGCGGGCGACCGCTTCCTTCTTGGCATCCAAGATCTGTCGGACCCAGCCGCTAGCGTCGCCCCCGTGCGCGCATGGTGGAATCGACTCGGGCAAGACCCTGAGCAGCTGGCGGCGCTCGTGCTGACGCCGTCGTGCGGGTTGGCCGGCGAGACCCCCGCCTCGTCGCGCCGCACCCTGGTCTCGGTTCGGGAGGCGGCACGTCGGCTGGCCGATGATCCGTTCGGGGAGATCAGGTGACTCCCGACGGGCAGCAGGTGACCGTCCCTGCTCAGCTCGCGCGGCGCCACGCCGAGCTCAGCCGAGACCTCGATGACCACCAGTACCGCTACTACATCCTCGATTCGCCGACCATCAGCGATGGCGCTTATGACGCCATGCTCCAGGAGCTGACCGCTCTGGAGGAGGCCCATCCCTCGCTTCGCACTCCCGCGTCGCCGACCCAGCGGGTCGGAGGAACCTATTCGACCCTGTTCACTTCGGTCAGCCATCTCGAACGGATGCTCAGCCTCGACAACGTGTTCAGCACGGACGAGCTCGAGGCGTGGACGGCACGGGTGACCAGGGACGCCCACACCTCGGTCGACTGGTTGTGCGAGCTGAAGATCGATGGGCTGGCGGTCACCCTGGTCTACGAAGAGGGTCGGCTGATCCGGGCGGCCACGCGCGGCGACGGTCGTACGGGCGAGGACGTCACACCCAACGTGCGGACCATCAAGGGCGTGCCCGAGCGACTGTCTACCAGTGGCACGTCGTCGATCCCGAAAGTCGTCGAGGTCCGCGGCGAGGTGTTCTTTCCCACCGAGAGCTTCGCCGACCTCAACGCGGGCCTGGTCGAGGCCGGCAAGTCCCCGTTCGCCAATCCGCGAAACGCGGCGGCGGGCTCGCTGCGACAGAAGGATCCACGAGTCACTGCGGCTCGTCCGTTGCGCATGATCGTGCACGGGGTCGGCCACCGCGAGGGCTTCCCGATCGATCGGCAATCGGAGGCCTACGTCGCTCTCGCCGAGTGGGGCCTGCCCGTGTCGCAGCGCTATGCGGTCGTGGCTGACGCCTCCGAGATCCGTGCCTACGTCGACAACTACGCCGAGCACCGCCACGACGTCGAGCACGAGATCGACGGGGTGGTGGTGAAGGTCGATCAGATCGCCGTGCAACGTCGCCTCGGGTCCACCTCACGGGCGCCCCGGTGGGCGGTGGCCTTCAAATATCCGCCGGAGGAGGTCACGACCAAGTTGCTCGACATTCGAGTCAACGTCGGGCGCACCGGGCGCGTCACGCCCTTCGCCTTCATGGAACCCGTTCTCGTGGCGGGTTCGACCGTGAGCCTGGCCACCTTGCACAACGCGGCGGAGGTCGCGCGCAAGGGAGTGCTGATCGGTGACACGGTCGTGCTCCGCAAGGCCGGTGACGTGATCCCGGAAGTGCTCGGTCCGGTCGTCGATCTGCGCGACGGGACCGAGCGCGTCTTCACGATGCCCACCAGGTGCCCCGAATGCGACACCCCGCTGGCTCCTGCTCGGGAAGGGGACGTCGACATTCGCTGCCCCAACCAGCGATCGTGCCCGGCGCAGCTTCGTGAGCGGTTGTTCCACGTCGCCGGACGCGGGGCGTTCGACATCGAGGTGCTGGGCTACGAGGCGGCCGTCGCCCTGCTCGAGTGCGGTCTGGTGCGCGACGAGGGCGACGTCTTCCACCTCGACGCCGACCTGCTTGTCACCTGTCCCTTCTTCACCCGCAAGGACGGAGCGCTGTCGGCCAACGCGATAAAACTCCTCGACAACCTCGAGCGTGCCAAGGCCCAGCCGTTGTGGCGGGTGCTCGTCGCCTTGTCCATCCGGCATGTCGGCCCGACTGCGGCGCAGGCCCTGGCGCGGGAATTTCGAAGCATCGACCGCATCGCCGAGGCGAGCGGCGAGGAGCTCGCCGCGGCCGATGGGGTCGGCCCGACGATCGCCGAGGCAGTCCGGGAGTGGTTCGCCGAACCCTGGCATCAGGCCGTTGTCGAACGCTGGCGCGCAGCCGGGGTGCGCCTGGAGGAAACCGTCGATGACGATCAGCCCCGACCTCTGACCGGCCTCACCTTCGTGGTTACCGGCACCCTGGCACGATACGGCCGGGACGAGATCACCGAGCGCTTGCAAGCACTCGGCGGCAAGGTGACCGGTTCGGTCTCGAAGAAGACCGACTTCCTCATCGTTGGCGACAACCCGGGCAGCAAGTACGACAAGGCGCTGTCGGTAGGTGTGGCGGTGCTCGACGACGACGGCTTGGATCTGCTGCTCAGCGACGGCGTCGAGGCCGCCAGAACGGCCGCAGCGAAAAAAGGGGTCACTGGGCCGAACGGGTGAAGGGGTCTCGCCCGATGGTGTCATTCTCTGTCATCGTCTGACGACGTACCGTGATCGCATCACTCACTGAAGGTGAGGGTGCAACTGCGTTGCGTCATAGGCAGGGGGTGGCTGTGGAGGGGACGAGCGCACGAACCGGTGACATCGTCGCGCCGGGCGCCGAGTCCAGCGCGCCCGCACGTCCGTTCTCCTGGACCCCCTTTGCGCTCTCCTTGTGGGCCACGCTAGCCGTCGGACTCCCGCTAGCAGCGTGGTGCGTCGTCCAGCTCGATCTCTCCGCTCTACCCCCTGCGCAGTTGTGGTCGCTCGGGCTGCTCGGCGCATTGGTGATCATCGGTGAGACTCGGCCGCTGATCGCCTCGAAGACCTACGGCAACGCCGGGGTGACGCCTTCGACCGGATTCACCTTTGCGATCCTGATGACGTGGGGCATCGTGCCCGCAGTCGTGTTCCACTGCAGTGCATCGGTTCTGGCCGACCTGATCGATCGCAAGACCTGGTGGAAGGCCCTGTTCAACGTCGGGCAGTACGCCGTGTCCCTCGGTGCAGCGTGGCTCACCCTGCTGGCGTTCGGGTGGAGCGCCTCGTTGGCGGAATGGCACCTGGTCACGCCGTCCGACCTCGGCCCGATGATCGTGGCCTGGGTCGTGTATTTCATGGTCAACAACGGCCTGGTCTCCTTCGTGGTCGGACTGGCCAACGATGAGTCCTTCTGGGGAGTCTTCTACGAGGAGTTCGGCTACCAGGTCTTCACCAACGTTGCCGTGCTGACGTTCTCCGGGATCGTGGCGCTGGTCATCGGCGCCGGACCGCTGTGGCTGCCGCTCGTGCTGCCGCCGATGATCGCCATCTACGCCACGGCGGGCATGGCGCTGGATCGGGAGCACCAGGCCAACCATGACGCGTTGACGGGCCTGCCCAACCGAAAGCTCCTGGTCGAGCAGCTGGAGGCCGCGCTGGCCCAGCGCAAGGACGGCGAATCTGTGGCGCTGTTCGTTCTCGACCTCGACCGTTTCAAGGAGGTCAACGACACGCTGGGCCATCGCACCGGCGATCGGTTGCTGCGGATCGTGGCAGAACGGCTGTGCGAAGCCGTCCGTCCCGAGGACACCGTGGCCCGGCTCGGGGGCGACGAGTTCGCCGTTCTCCTGTCCGAGTTCAAGCACGAGGAGACGGCGATCGAGGTCGCCCAACGCATCGGTGTGGCGCTCGCCGAGCCCTTCCAGCTGGAAGGCATGCTTCTGGAGCTGGAGGCCAGCGTGGGCGTCTCCGTCGCGCCGATCCACGGCACCGACGTAGAACAGCTGCTGCGCTGCGCGGACGTTGCCATGTATGTCGCCAAGGACGAGCGCACGGCCGTCGAGCTCTACGCGCCGTCACGGGATCGGCACTCGCCCAACCGACTGAGCCTGCTGGGGGCCCTGCGCAAGGCCATCGAGGACGGGGAGCTCGAGCTTCATTACCAGCCCAAGGTGGCACTCAGCACCGGGGCGGTCACGGGCGTCGAGGCTTTGGTCCGCTGGCGGCACCCGCAACGAGGGCTCGTGCTCCCGGATGAGTTCGTCCCGCTGGCCGAGCACTCGGGGCTGATGCATCTGCTCACGGCCTTCGTCGTCGACACCGCCCTTGCCCAGGCAGCCCGGTGGTGGTCGGTGGGGCTGCAGGTTCCGGTCGCCATCAACGTCTCCGCGCGTGACCTGCACGGCACGGCGCTGGCGCAGACCGTGGCCACGGGCCTGGAGCGGCACAACCTGCCCGCGACCGCGCTGCGGCTGGAGCTCACCGAGCGCGTGCTGATGGCGGAGCCAGCACGGGTGGCAGGGACTCTCGCGGCCCTCCAGCGGATCGGTGTGCAGCTGTCCCTGGACGACTTCGGGACGGGGTACTCGTCGTTGGTGCTGCTTCAGCAGATGCCCGTGGCTGAGATCAAGGTGGATCGATCGTTCGTCAGCAGGCTCACCGCCGACGGCGAGGCCGCCATCGTTCGGTCGATCATCGATCTGGCCCACGCGCTCGGCATCGAAGCCGTCGCGGAAGGCGTGGAGACCGCGGAGTCGTGGAACCGCCTCGAGCAGCTGGGCTGTGACAGTGCGCAGGGCTGGTACGTCTCGCGACCGATGGCCTCGGACATCGCCACGGACTGGTTGCTGCGTCACCCCAGCCGACGCACCGCCTTGCGGGTCCTGCGCGGCGATGTCACCTCAGCCGGTGCCTGAAGCCGCTCCGCGGCGCGCCGACGGTCCTAGCTGTTCGCTCAAGGTGCGAGCAGGGATGGTCGACGTAAACGGGGGTGGCGGGAGTACTCCCGCGTAGTCCCACGACGCGTGAGCAGCTGCTTCGGCAGTCGTTCGCGCGGCTTGGGAGTCGACCGACGTGGGAGGGGAGCGCATGGGGGGCGTGGCGCACCGTCCTTCGCTGGCCCGGTGGTCGCTGTTCGCGGTGACCTGGCACTTCTCGGTGTGGGTCGGCTGGTCCCTGGTCCTGGTTGCGGCCTTCGCGGTGCAGCCGATCATGGGGGAGATGCCGTACGGCTTCTGGGTCATCGCGGCACTCGTGCTGCTGGGCGAGCTCACTCCCGTGATGACAGCCGGGCGGTATGACCCGCAAGGAACTGTGACGTCGACCGCCTTTGTTCTCGCCATGCTCTA
Organism: uncultured Actinomycetota bacterium; assembly: GCA_963805505.1. Classification (GTDB taxonomy): domain Bacteria; phylum Actinomycetota; class Actinomycetes; order DATJPE01; family DATJPE01; genus JANPBY01. Next base: position 208,869 of record CAWDUP010000001.1, read on the forward strand.
CCTGTGGGGCTTCTGGCCGGCGGTGCTGCTGCAGGCGGGCGCCTGCGTGATCTCCGAGACGGTGAAACGCAAAGCCGCCTGGAAGCTCTTCTTCAACGTGGGCCAGTATGCGATCTCCCTGTTTGCTGCCTGGGGGGTCATGTGGCTGTTTGGTGTCCAAGACGGCGTCGGGGCGGGTGGCGTAGAGATCGCCCTGCACGCGACCGATCTGCTCTGGATCACGCTTTCCTGGGTGGCCTGGTTCGTCGTCAACAACACCCTGGTCGCGGGTGTCAGTGGCGACGAGGGAGCGACCTTCAGGGACGCTTGGACCGAGGACCTCGGCCACTATGTCGTCACTCACGCGGCCGTCATGGCTCTTTCACCGCTCGTCGTGCTCGCCGCCCAGGCGTCGTCCTGGTTCATCCCGCTGCTACTGATCCCGCTGTACGCCGTGCGCAAGATGGGCCAGATCTCGCTGGCCGAGGAGCACCAGGCGACCCACGACTCGTTGACAGGTCTGCCGAACCGGAAGTTCTTGCTGCAGACCATGGAGGACGCCCTGTCGCGCTGCGAGCGCGGCTGCGAGCCCTTCGCCTTGTTCATCCTCGACCTCGATCGCTTCAAGGAGGTCAACGACACCCTCGGTCATCAGACCGGCGATCAACTGCTGCAGCTCGTCGCCAAGCGGATCCGGACGGTCTTGAAGGACACCGACGTGGTGGCGCGGCTCGGCGGCGACGAGTTCGCGATCTTCCTCCCACGGATCGAGTCTCAGGACGAAGCCGTCGAAGTGGCCCGGCGAGTACGCAGCGCTCTCGTGGAGTCTTTCCAGCTCGACGACGTCCTGCTCGAGCTCGAGGCCAGCATCGGGGTCGCCATGCACCCGCTGCACGGCGCCGAGGTGGGCAGCCTCATGCGGCGGGCCGACGTGGCGATGTATCTCGCGAAGGAGACTCACGCAGACGTCGAGATCTACGACGCGCAGCGCGACCAGCACTCGACGAACCGGCTGGGCCTGCTCGGAGCCTTGCGGCACGCCATCGACAACTGCGAGCTCGAGCTGCACTACCAGCCAAAGGTCAGCCTGCTGGCGCAGGACCTGGTGGGCGTGGAGGCGCTGCTGCGGTGGAACCACCCGCAACGCGGGCCGATCCCGCCCGATGAGTTCATCCCGCTCGCAGAGACATCGGGTCTCATGCACCGGCTCACCAGCTATGTCATCGACCGCGCACTCGCTCAGGCTTCGGAATGGCGACGCATGGGACTGGATGTCGCGGTCGCGGTGAACGTCTCCGCCCGAGACCTGCACGGGACCGAGCTCGCGCTGACCGTCTCCGAAGGGCTGGCCCGTCACCGCGTTCCGGCTTCGCACCTGGTGCTCGAGCTCACCGAACGCACGCTGATGGCCGAGCACAGTCGGGTGATGGACACCCTCGACGCGCTCGAGGCGCTCGACGTGGCGATCAGCCTCGACGACTTCGGGACCGGCTACTCCTCGATGTTCATGCTGAAGCGCCTTCCCGTCACCGAGATCAAGGTGGACCGTTCCTTCGTGAGCCGGATGAACGACGGCGAGGAGGACGAGTCGATCGTCCGATCGATCATCGACCTCGCGCACTCCCTCGGGATGGCCGCAGTCGCCGAGGGCGTCGAGACCTCCGAGGTGTGGGCACGGCTGGAGGCACTGGGGTGCGACAGCGCCCAGGGTTGGTTCGTCTCACGCCCGATGGCACCGGAGGTAGCGACCGCCTGGCTGGAGCTGCACGCACCGCTGGTCGCGGATCGTCCGCTGCGTCTGTTGACCGGCGGCATCGCGGGCATCCACGAGTCGGCCTGACCCGTAGCTGGGGCTGGGGCGACGCTCGCCGGCGCCGCGGTGGGGGCCATTAGGATCGTCGCGTCCCCCGAGCCCTCTTCCTGGAGTTCGATTCAGCATGCCGTCACTGACCCGAAGCGAGGTGGCTCACCTGGCGCGCCTCGCTCGTATCCAGGTGTCCGACGCCGAGCTCGACGAGCTGGCCGGTCAGCTCGACGTGATCCTCACCTCGGTCGCGCGGGTCGGGGAGGTGGCGGCTGACGACATCCCACCGACGTCGCATGCCGTTCCGCTGACCAACGTCGTTCGCCCGGATGTCGTACGCCCCTCCCTCACGGCGGAGCAGGCGTTGTCCGGCGCGCCCGCCACGGAGGAGCAACGCTTCCGAGTTCCCCGCATCCTTGAAGAGGAGGCGTGATGGGCGAGCTCACGCGGATGACCGCCATCGAGGCCTCGACGGCTCTGGTGGCTGGCGACATCACGTCGGCTGAACTGACCCAGGCTCACCTGGACCGGATCGCCGCCGTGGACGGCGCCGTGCATGCGTTTCTGCACGTCGACACCGAGGGCGCGCTTGCGGCCGCGAGGCGGGTCGACACGATGCGCGCGGCCGGCGAGCCGCTGTCGACGCTGGCGGGAGTGCCGTTGGCCCTGAAGGACGTCTTGTGCATGGAGGGTGTTCCGACGACCTGCGGCTCGAGGGTGCTGGAGGGTTGGCGGCCGCCGTACGACGCCACCGTGACCAGGCGACTCAAGGATGCCGGCATCGTGATCTTGGGCAAGACCAACATGGATGAGTTCGCCATGGGCTCATCGACAGAGCACTCGGCCTATGGACCGTCGCACAACCCGTGGGATCTCGACCGTATCCCCGGAGGGTCGGGCGGTGGTTCGGCTGCCGCGATCGCGTCGTTCCAGGCACCGTTGGCGATCGGCACCGACACGGGCGGCTCAATCCGGCAACCAGCGGCCGTGACTGGCACCGTTGGCGTGAAGCCGACGTACGGAGGCGTCTCGCGCTACGGGCTCGTGGCCCTGGCATCGTCCCTCGATCAGGCCGGTCCGTGCACCCGCTCGGTCCTCGACGCGGCTCACCTGCACGAGGTGATCGGTGGCCACGACCCGCTCGACTCGACCTCGATCGACGCGCCGCTGGCCGACCTCGTTTCTGCCGCGAAGTCGCAGGATGTCCGTGGACTGCGGGTCGGATTGGTCAAACAGCTCGGTGGTGAGGGCTACCAGGCGGGCGTGCAGCAGCGGTTCGCTGAAGCCGTTGACCTGTTGGTGGGCCTCGGAGCGACCGTCCAGGAGATCGACTGCCCGAGCTTCGACTACGCGCTGGCTGCCTACTACCTCATCCTGCCGAGCGAGGCGTCGTCGAACCTGGCGAAGTTCGATGCCATGCGGTACGGACTGCGGGTCGGTGACGACGGCTCGCACTCCGCGGAGGAGGTGATGGCCCTCACCCGCGAGGCCGGCTTCGGTGACGAGGTGAAGCGGCGGATCATCCTCGGGACTTACGCGTTGAGCTCGGGCTACTACGACGCCTACTACGGGCAGGCACAGAAAGTACGCACCCTGATCGCTCGGGACTTCGCCGCGGCGTTCGAGAAGGTGGACGTCCTCGTGTCGCCGACCGCTCCGACGACCGCCTTCCGGATCGGCGACAAGATCGACGATCCGCTGGCGATGTATCTCAACGACATCGCCACCATCCCCGTCAACTTGGCCGGGAACTGTGCCATGTCCTTGCCTGTGGGACTCGCGCCGGAGGACAACCTCCCGGTGGGATTCCAGGTGATGGCCCCGGCCCTGGCCGACGAGCGGCTCTACCTGGTCGGGGGAGCGCTTGAAGCGGCTCTGCACGACGCCTGGGGGCATCCGCTGCTCGACGAAGCGCCGGTGTTGGCAGGTGCCCGATGACTGACCCGACGCCGCTCGACTTCGACACCGCCGTGGCGACGTACGACCCTGTGCTTGGTCTCGAGGTACACGTGGAGCTGTCCACGGCAACCAAGATGTTCTGTGGTTGTCCCACGGAGTTCGGCGCGCCTCCGAACACGCAGACCTGCCCTGTGTGCCTGGGTCTTCCTGGCGCGCTGCCAGTCGTCAACGCGGCGGCCGTCGAGGCGGCCGTGCGGATCGGGCTCGCGCTGAACTGCACCATCGCCTCTTGGTGTCGGTTCGCGCGGAAGAACTACTTCTACCCGGACATGCCCAAGAACTTCCAGACCTCGCAATATGACGAGCCGATCGCGTATGACGGCTGGCTCGACGTCGACGTCGAGGGCAGAGCCTTTCGCATCGAGATCGAACGTGCCCACATGGAGGAGGACACTGGCAAGTCGCTGCACGTCGGGGGAGCGACCGGACGGATTCACGGAGCCAGTCACTCCCTCGTCGATTACAACCGGGCGGGAATCCCGCTGATCGAGATCGTGACCAAACCGGTGCCCGACACCGGGGAGCTCGCTCCGCTGGTTGCCAAGGCGTACGTCGCCGCGCTGCGCGATCTGCTGCGCGCCTTGGACGTCTCCGACGTGCGCATGGAACAGGGTTCGCTTCGCTGCGACGTCAACCTCTCGCTCCGGCCTGGACCAGAGGCACCGTTGGGGACTCGCTCCGAGACGAAGAACGTGAACTCATTGCGATCAGTGGAGCGGGCCGTGCGTTTCGAGATCGGCCGGCATGCAGCGATTCTTGCCGACGGCGGGTCGGTGGTGCAGGAGACTCGTCACTTCCATGAGGACACTGGCGCCACGACCTCCGGCCGCGAGAAGTCCGATGCGGAGGACTACCGGTACTTCCCCGAGCCGGACCTCGTTCCTGTAGCACCCGACCCGCAGTGGGTGGAGGAGTTGCGAGCGACGCTTCCGGAGTCACCGCCGCTTCGACGCGCACGCCTGCAGGCCGACTGGGGCTTCACAGATCTGGAGATGCGTGATGTCGTCAATGCGGGTGCTGATCAGTTGATCGCCGAGACAGTGGCGGCCGGCGCTGCACCACAGGCCGCACGCAAGTGGTGGATGGGCGAGCTGGCACGCACGTCGAACGAGCGTGGAGTCGCTCTCGACGAGCTGTCCGTGACCCCGGACGATGTGGCGAGGGTGGTCGCGCTGGTCGACGAAGGCACGCTGACCGACAAGCTCGCCCGCTCCGTGCTGGAAGGTGTGCTCGCGGGTGAGGGCACGCCCGACGACGTTGTGGCCGCCAGGGGGCTTCAGGTCATGTCCGATGACGGCGCCTTGGGCGAGGCTGTCGAGGCGGCGATCGCGGGGCAACCCGACGCCGCGCAGAAGGTGCGCGACGGCAAGGTCGCGGCGGTCGGCGCCCTGGTCGGAGCCGTGATGAAGGCCACCGGTGGTAAGGCCGATGCGGCCCGGGTCCGTGAGCTGCTGCTCGAGCGGCTGACCAGCGCCTGACGTAGGCCAGCTCCTGCGGCATCTACGCCGCCCCAGTAGGCGTCAGTCGGCGACCAGGCAGAAGACGGTGCCGTCAGGGTCAGCGAGGGTGCGCCACGAGGCCACCTCTTCGTCGTGGACGGTGAGCAGCGTGGCTCCCAGGTCCATCGCTCGTTCGACGGCGGCCGCCAGCGCCTCGGTGCCGCTGACGTGCAGATCGATGTGGACCGTGTTCTTTGGGGGTCGCGGGTCGTCGGTGCGTTGCAGAACCAGTCGCGGCTGGTCCGGTGCCATCGGGGTCAAGCCGACGTACTGCTCCCAACGTCCCCGGATCTCGACTCCGAGCAGGGCGCACCAGAAGGTCGCCGAACGCTCGGGGTCTGGGCAATCGATAACGACGGCATCCCAACGAAGGTCCATGGCCTGAGTCTGGCTGATTTTGAGGGATCGGGGAGAACGCCTGGCGAATCCCCTTTCCTCAGCCGCTCGGGCAGGCCAAGATCCTGTTCATGACGACTGTTCTGCTCATCGGGACCAAAAAGGGCATGTGGATCGGGACGTCGCAGGACCGGACGACGTGGGAGCTCCAGGGACCGCACTTCCCGATGCAGGCCGTGTCGGCTTGCGCCATCGACACCCGTCCGGCGACGCCCCGCTTCCTGGTCGGGGCATCCAGTGAGCACTGGGGGCCGGCGGTGTCGTGGTCGGACGACCTCGGCGCGAGCTGGCATGAATCGACAGACGGAGGAATCCGCTTCCCGGAGGGGGCCGGTGCGTCGGTCGAGGCTGTTTGGCAGATCGCTCCGGACACGTCGGCCCGCGCCGACGTGGTGTGGGCAGGCACGCAGCCGAGCGCCCTGTGGCGCAGCGCTGATGGCGGACGTACGTTCACACTCGTCGAGAGCCTCTGGGATCATCCTCATCGCGAGACTTGGGCGCCCGGTTACGGCGGCCAGGCCATCCACACGATCCTGCCGCACCCCGAGGAGGACGACCGGGTGCTCGTGGCGATGTCGACCGGCGGCGTCTATGTCACAGCGGACGGCGGCGACTCGTGGGATCCATCGAACACCGGAATCCACGCGTGGTTCTTTCCTGACAACCTGCCGGAGTACGGCCAATGCGTGCACAAGGTTGCGCGCGACTCCGGCGATGCAACCGTGCTGTATGCCCAGAACCATGGAGGCGTCTACGTCTCGCACGATGGCGGTGCCAGCTGGACCGGAGCCACCAACGGGTTGCCGGCCGACTTTGGTTTCCCAGTCGTCGCCCACCCGAACCGCAGCGGGACGGCGTACGTCGTGCCGCTCAACAAAGACATGGACCGGGTGCCACCGGCGGCGACCCTGCAGGTGTGGCGCACCGACGATGCCGGTGAGTCCTGGACGTCGGCGTCCAAGGGGCTGCCGGACGACTTCCATGCCGTCGTCCTGCGCGACGCCTTCACGACCGACGGTGACGACCCTGCTGGGCTCTATCTCGGCGCGCGCGACGGAACCGTCTACGCCAGTCCGGACGAGGGTGAGTCCTGGGCCGAGGTGACGCGGCACCTCCCGGACGTGCTCTGCGTCCGAGCAGCCAGCCTCTGATCGCCGCTGCCTGGACAACTTTGTCGGGGGATTGGGTCGGTGATCCCTGGGCAGCCTCATGGGGAACGACCGTCATCCATCGAGGAGCGCCAACATGGGGCAACATGAGGTAACCGTCACGCGGACGATCCAGGCAAGCCCGAGTGAGGTCTGGACATGTCTCACTGAGCCAGATGCCGTAGCCAAGTGGATGATGGGCGCGAAGGTGGACAGCAGCTGGGAGAAGGGTGCCCAGATCAGCTGGGCGGGAGAATACGAGGGCCAGTCGTACGAGGACAAGGGCGAGGTCCTCGAGATCGACCCCGACCGACGGCTGGTCCACACTCACTTCAGTCCAATGTCCGGCGCCGAGGACAAGCCTGAGAACTACCACCGGCTCACCTGGACTCTGGCTCCCGACGGGGACGCGACGGAGCTGACTCTCGTTCAGGATGGCGCTTCGTCCGCGGAAGAGGCTGAGCAGTTCGAGAGAAACTGGGGCCAGATGCTCGACGCCCTGCGCGAGGCGGCGGAAGGCTAGTCGTCGACTGGCACCTGTGGACAACGCCTGCAAATCGTCGGTGGCGTGTGGTAGCAGAATCTGTTGGTATCAAAGAGAAATCCGTTAAAAATGTCTTGAACGTGTCGGTGCTGTGTACTAGAGTTACAGGCATGTCATCCACCCCCGAGATAGCTGGCAACACCGCCGCCGTCTTGGGGCTGACCCGCCAGCTGAACACCCTGGACTTCGCCGGCCAACAGCGCTCGATCGACGCAGCTGAACGCATCGACCAGCTACGCGCCCTGGAAGAGCTCAAGGCGTCGGCGGCAGCTGCCCAGGCTCGGGTGACCGCGGCGTTCGCGGCTGAGGAGCAGAAGCAGGCGCGGCGCCGTGCTGAGGCCGCGGCTGGGGTGTCGGCCGAGGCGGAGGGTTTCGAGGCCTGGCAAGCCCGGCGTGAAAGGGAGCGGTCCCGGCCGTCGGTAGGCGCGCAGGTCGGGCTAGCGCGGCGGTTGTCCCCGCACCAGGGCGCCCGCCAGGTCGGCATCGCGACCGCGTTGGTCCAGGACTTGCCCCAGACGTTGGCTGCGCTGGAGGTCGGGGTGATCAGTGAGTGGCGGGCGTCGATCATCGTGCGGGAGTCCTCCTCGCTGACCCGACCCGACCGCAGGCTGCTGGACGCGGAGCTGGCTACCGACCCCGACCGGCTCGCGTCGTGGGGGGACAAGGAACTCACCGGCCGGGTCCGGGCGATCGCCTACCGCCTCGACGCCCAAGCCGCGGTGGAGCGGGCCGCGCGGGCGGTGCAGGAGCGGCGGGTCAGCCTGCGACCCGCTCCCGACGCCATGAGCCAGCTCGGTGCGCTGCTGCCGGTCGCCGGTGGGGTCGCGGTGATCACCTCCCTGCAGGAAGCCGCCACCACAGCCCGCGCCCAAGGAGATCCACGCAACCGGGGGCAGGTGATGGCCGACACCCTGATCGAACGCGTCACCGGCCAGGCCGCCGCCGCCGCGGTGCCGGTGGAGGTGCAGGTCGTGCTGTCCGACACCACCCTGCTCGGCCAGGACGACGCGCCTGCGCGGATCCCCGGCTACGGGCCGGTCCCGGCCGGGATCGCCCGCGAGCTCATGAGCTCCGCCGATGATGAGGCGAAGGTGTGGCTGCGCCGGCTCTACACCCACCCCCAAAGCGGGGCGTTGACGCAGGTGGAGTCCACGCGGCGGGTCTTTCCCCGCGGGATGCGCCGGTTCATCACCACCCGCGACCAGACGTGTCGCACCCCGTGGTGTGACGCGGCGATCCGGCACCTCGACCACATCCGTGACCACGCCCACGGCGGCTCGACCAGCCTGTCCAACGGTCAAGGGTTGTGCGAAGGGTGCAACTACCTCAAACAAACCCCCGGCTGGACGACCGAAACGCCTCCCGAGTGAGCGCGGCCAACCGCATCGGGTCCGGGTCACTACCCCCACCGGACACACCTACGACTCCACCGCGCCCCCAGTCCTACCAGGACGCCGACCACCGCCAGCCGGACAACCCGAGATCTACAGCCACCTCGAAGCCCAGATCGAATACCTCCTCAGCGCGTAAGTGGACAGGCTCGGCTAAGGCTTCCAGATCGAGTGGTCATGGGCGAACACGACGGATGACGGATCCATCGCCAGAAGCACCTCCATCCACGCAGGAGGGACTTGCAGCGGTTCGCCGACGCCCTCGCGGCGTGCTCGTAGGGCAAGGGCATCCGACGCGAACTCGTTGGCGCTGTCGTGGCTCTGTCCGGCCACGATGACCGTGCCGTCGCTGCTGCGGACGATCAGCGACTGGTGACCGTCCGTGTGACCCGGCGTGGGGATGAGCGTTACGCCCGGCAAGACCTCGGTCTCGCCGTCCAGCTCTTGCCAAAGCGTTCCGGCGGGGTCCACGAGTTCTGCGATCGTGTAGTCCGCCGCGTGCCGGGCCATCTCCAGCTCGTTGGCCTGAGCGAAGAATGGTCGCCCAACTAGGAGTGGGTTGCCGCCGCAGTGATCGAAGTGGAGGTGGCAGTTCGCTACCTCGGTGACCTGGTCGAGCCGGTATCCCGCGATCTGCAAAGCTCGCTGGAGGTCCGTCCGGGTCGGACGGTAGCGCGAGTCGACGTCGCTACGGGACCCCATGCCCGTATCGAAGACAAGCACGCCATCGGCGTGCTCGACGATGTACCCGAGCAAAGCTTCAACACGAGGCGCGCCGGTGCCCGTCTCTTCGCTCGGACGGACGAAGTATCCGAAGTCGACCCTGCGGACAGATGGTCGAGACAAGTCAGACATCTTCCGCGCTCATCGAGCGGTCAGTTGCAAGCGCAGGATCTGGTCGTCGGCGGGCGCGGGAAGTCCGCGCCCGTCGCGGTTGGACGTCGTGAGCCAAAGCCCGCCATCCGGCGTTGCTATCACTGTCCGCAGCCGGCCGAGCTGATCGGTAAAGAAGTCGCGAGGAACGCCGGCGTCCGGCCCCGACTAGGGGTACCTGCCACAGGCGCTTCCCGCGCAAGGAAGCGACGTAGGCAACGTCGTCGACGATGGCCAACCCGCTCGGCGAAGCATCGGCCGGTTTCCACACCACGAACGGATCCACGTACGGCTTCTTGTCGGCCATGCCCTCGACCACCGGCCAGCCATAGTTGGCGCCGGGCTGGATCTTGTTGAGCTCGTCCCAGGTGTCTTGTCCGAACTCCGTGGCCCACAGCTGTCCCGAGCTGTCGAAGGCCAGGCCCTGCACGTTGCGGTGACCAAGGCTCCACACCGGCGAGCCCGGGAACGGATTGTCGCTCGGCACCTTGCCGGACGGCTCGACGCGCAGGATCTTGCCGCCGAGGGAGTCCTTGTCCTGTGCGGGCGTGCGCTGCCCGGCCTCTCCGGTTCCGATGTAGAGGTCGCCGTCAGGCCCGAAGATGATCCGGCCGCCATTGTGAATCCCCGCACTCGGGATCCCGGTCAGGATGGTCCGGGCGGGACCGACCGCCCCGCTGTACGTCATCCGAACGACCCGGTTGTCGCCAAGCACCGAGGTCAGATAGGCATAGACGTACCTCGGCCGCGCGGGGTCGATGGCCAGCCCGAGCAGACCTCCTTCGCCGCCATGCGCCACGCCGGGAACCGTCCCGATGACGCGCACTCGACCGCTGGGGGAGATCCGCAGGATTCGGCCGCTGTCTCGTTCGGCGACCAGCGCGTCACCGTCGGGAAGGAACGCGATCCCCCAAGGGACAGCGAGCTCGTTGGCGACGGCGTCGCCGAGGGTGACCTTCGGTGCAGTGCCTGGCTCGTTGCCCGAATCAGTCGGGACAGGTTGTGGTGACGTTGCTTGGGGCGAGGCTGTGGCCGGAGGCGTGGAGCCCCCACTCGAAGAGGTGCAGGCAGCGAGGCTGACCGCGCACAGGATGGCGGCCAACGTTGCCCACCGGTGGTTGGAACTCACCATGCGACTTCAGTACCTGTCGCCGACTGGCGCCGGGAGCGCATCCAGGTCTGCCAGATCCTGGGCGCTGAGCGTGAGTCGCGCGGCTGCTGTGTTTTCCTCGACCCGGGTGCGGCGTCGAGTGCCAGGGATCGGAACCACCCGCTCACCCTGGGCCAGCACCCAGGCCAGGGCAACCTGGGCGCGAGTGGCGCTGTTCCGCGTCGCGACCACGCCGACCCCGTCGACGATGCGCTGGTTGGCCGCCATCGCTTCATCCGTGAAACGGGGGAGACCGATGCGAAAGTCGTTGGACTCGAATCCCGGTGTCAGTGCTCCGGTCAGATACCCCCGCCCCAGAGGGGAAAACGGCAAGAAACCTGCTCCGTGCTCGGCGCACCAGGGCAGCACCCGGGGCAGCGCATCGCGAGTCCACAGCGACAGCTCCGACTGAACGGTGGCGACCGGATGGATCGCCGCGGCGCGGTCGAGCTCGTCGACGGAGACCTCGGACAACCCGATCGCGACGACCTTGCCCGCAGCGACGAGTCCGGCCATCGCTTCCCACGACTCTTCCAGGGGAACGTCTGGGTCGACTCGGTGGAGCTGATAGAGGTCGATGTGGTCGGTGCCGAGCCGTTGGAGCGACGCGTCGCATCCCGCCCGGATGTGATCCGGGTGGCCGTTGCGGCTCATCGGCGCTCCGTCGTCCAGCACCAGTCCCACCTTGGTGGCGAGAATGACCTCGTCCCGGTGGCCTTGGAGGGCCTTCCCGACGAGGAGCTCGTTGGTGAAAGGTCCGTACACATCAGAGGTGTCGAGGAGCGTCACACCAAGCTCGATCGCGCGATGGATGGTTGCCGTCGACTCGGCATCATCTCGACTGCTCGGGTCGTAGCCATGGGTCATACCCATGCAACCGAGACCGATCGCGCCCACCTCCGGCCCACCGGCGTACAGCTCGCGGAGGGGCAGGGGAGACGTTGCTGTCGCGGGTGCTCGTGTGCCAACCATCTCTCGAACGTAAGCCCTGCGCCGCGGTCTCGCTCGCAGAAATCACCGCCGGGTAGCGTCAGAGGATGCGGCTGGCCGTTGTTCCGTTCGACGACGTCGAGTTCCTGAAGGACCTGGCGGGCGACGTCGAGGTCCGCAGCTGGGAAGGGCCGGCGAGTGACAGCCCACTGCCCTCCTGGCTGGCGGAGACGACGTTCTACGTCCCGCGCTACATGGGCGACGGTGAGTCGTTACAGGTCATGGCGCAGCTGCCGAGCCTGGAGATCTGCCAGACGCTCACAGCTGGGGTCGACAATGTCTGGCAGTACCTGCCCCCTGGAGTGACTCTCTGCAATGCCCGTGGGGTGCACGACGCGTCGACCGCCGAGCTCGTCGTAGGCCTGATCATCGCCTCGCTTCGCGGGATCCCCGATTTTGTGCGCGCCGCCGGCCAGGGCACGTGGTTGCCCGGCCGACGCGAGGCGCTGGCTGACAAGCGGGTGCTGCTGGTGGGCTACGGCTCCGTCGGTGCAGCCGTCGACGCGCGCCTGACCCCCTTCGAGGTCACCGTGACGCGCGTGGCGCGGTCGCCGCGCCCAGGAAGCGACCCCCCGGTGCACGGCTTTGCCGAGCTTCCGGCGCTGCTCGGTCGGGCACAGATCGTGGTCCTCACCGCGCCGCTGACCGAGCAGACCCGGGGGATGGTCGATGCGGAATTCTTGGCGGCCCTGCCCGACGGTTGCCTCGTGGTGAACGCGGCGCGTGGCCAGGTCGTGGTCACTGAAGACCTGCTGTCAGAGTGCGCCACCGGTCGTCTTTCGGCGGCCTTGGACGTCACCGATCCGGAACCGCTGCCAGCCAAGCACCCCTTGTGGCAGCTGCCCAACGTCCTGATCAGCCCGCACGTGGGAGGCAACAGCACGGCTTTCCCGCCGAGGGCGCGACGCCTCGTCGCTGACCAGCTCGGGCGCTACGCGAGGGGTGAGTCCCTCAAGCACGTCATGACCCATCCTGGCGAGGAGCCGGCTGCGCCGTAGGCTCCACCGCATGAGCGAGGAACGTCACGGACTGGAACTGAAGCCGCGAAGCGTCGACGTCACCGACGGGCTCGAACGTGCCGCCGCCCGCGGCATGCTGCGAGCCGTCGGGATGGGCGACGAGGATTTCGCCAAACCCCAGATCGGCGTCGCGTCATCGTGGAACGAGATCACCCCGTGCAACCTCTCACTCGACCGGCTTGCCGGCGCCGCTAAGGACGGCGTGCACGCCGCCGGCGGCTATCCGCTGGAGTTCGGAACGATCTCGGTCTCCGACGGCATCTCCATGGGGCACGAGGGGATGCATTTCTCGCTGGTGTCCCGCGAAGTCATAGCCGACTCCGTCGAGACGGTGATGATGGCGGAGCGACTCGACGGGTCCGTGCTGCTGGCGGGCTGCGACAAGTCCCTGCCGGGGATGCTGATGGCAGCCGCTCGCCTCGACCTGGCAGCCGTCTTCCTCTACGCCGGTTCGACGATGCCTGGGCGCGTCACCCTCACGGACGGCACCGAGCGCGAGGTGACGATCATCGACGCCTTCGAGGCTGTGGGTGCGTGCGCAAGGGGACTGATCAGTAGGGCGGACGTCGACCTGATCGAACGAGCGATCTGCCCGGGGGAGGGCGCATGCGGCGGGATGTACACCGCCAACACCATGGCGTCTGCCGCAGAGGCGCTCGGCATGTCGCTGCCCGGGTCGGCAGCGCCACCGGCGGTCGACCGCCGCCGCGACGGCTTTGCGCGACGTTCGGGTGAGGCCGTGGTGGGCATGCTCAAGTCAGGCCTCACGGCCCGCGACGTGATGACTCGCGAGGCGTTCGAGAACGCGATCGCGGTGGTGATGGCCCTTGGCGGCTCGACCAATGCGGTGCTCCATCTGCTGGCTATCGCCCACGAGGCGGACGTGGACCTGTCGCTGGACGACTTCAATCGGATCGGCGACCGGGTCCCACACCTCGCCGATGTGAAGCCGTTCGGGCGGTACGTCATGACCGATGTCGACCGCATCGGCGGGGTGCCGGTCGTCATGAAGGCGCTGCTCGACGCGGGTCTGCTGCACGGCTCGGCGATGACCGTGACCGGCCGTACGGTCGCTGAGAACCTCGCCGACGTGAAGCCACCAGACCCCGACGGTCAGATCATCCGAGCGATGTCGAACCCGATCCATGCCAGCGGCGGCCTGACGATCTTGCGCGGGACCCTCGCGCCCGAGGGCGCCGTGGTCAAGAGCGCCGGCTTCGACGCAGACGTCTTCGAAGGAACAGCTCGGGTCTTCGAGCGCGAACGTGCAGCCATGGACGCATTGGAAGCGGGGACCGTCAAGGCGGGAGACGTGGTCGTCATCAGGTACGAAGGCCCCAAGGGCGGCCCCGGGATGCGCGAGATGCTCGCGATCACCGGGGCGATCAAAGGCGCCGGGCTCGGGAAGGACGTTCTGCTGCTCACCGACGGCCGATTCTCCGGCGGCACCACCGGCCTGTGCATCGGGCACGTCGCGCCTGAAGCCGTGGACGGAGGCCCGATCGCCTTCATCCGAGACGGTGATCCGATCCGCGTGGACATCGGCAAGCGAAGGCTCGATCTGTTGGTGGACGAGGACGAGATCGCCGCGCGCCGTGAAGGCTGGGCACCCCTTCCGCCCCGCTACACCCGAGGTGTCCTCGCCAAGTACGCCAAGCTGGTCGGTTCGGCGGCCCAAGGTGCCGTGTGCGGGTAACCGCACGCCGGTAGTGCGGGTCCTGGGTGGGTCGGAAGCTCCCGGCTGGCGCGATCTCGGGGATCGGAAGCCCCCCTTGCCTACCATCCGGCCTCGCAGGCTCGGCCTCCCGCCAGGCCCGCCACGGCTGCGGGGAGCTTCCGATCCCCGAGACCGGACGCGCTGGGCGTGTCCGAATAGTGAGATGAGCGTCTCGCCTCTTGACGTCGACGAAGGTGTAGGTCACTCTTGCCCCGTGAGCACCAGACTTCTCGTAGTGATTGAGCGCGCCGGCTGACGCAACCCGCCACCGACGCGCTGCCCCTCGTTCGCCCTCATGGGCCGAGGGGCTTTTTCGTGCCCGACCCAGATGTGTCAGAGTTCGTTCGACCCCGACCGAGGACCGCGATGACAGAGCAGATCACCGGAGCACAAAGCCTCGTGCGTTCGCTGGAGATGGCCGGGGTGGACACGGTTTTCGGCATTCCGGGGGGCGCGATCCTGCCGGCCTACGACCCGCTGTTCGACTCGAGCATCCGGCACATCCTGGTCCGGCACGAGCAAGGCGCAGGTCACGCAGCGCAGGGCTATGCCATGGTCACCGGTCGGGTCGGGGTCTGCATGGCCACGTCCGGGCCTGGGGCGACCAACCTCGTCACACCCCTGGCGGATGCCCACATGGATTCGGTGCCGATCGTGGCCGTCACCGGTCAGGTGCCTAGTGCAGCCATCGGCACCGACGCGTTCCAGGAGGCCGACATCCGGGGCATCACCATGCCCATCACCAAGCACAGCTATCTCGTGACCGATCCACGGGACATCCCCCGAACGGTGGCTGAGGCCTTCCACATCGCTTCCACGGGTCGTCCGGGGCCGGTGCTCGTGGACATCTCGAAGGACGCGCTCCAAGCCGCGACGGAATTCGACTGGCCCGCATCGGTGGACCTGCCCGGCTACCACCCCGTGACCCGTCCGCACAGCAAGCAGATCCGCGAAGCGGCAAGGATGATCAGCGACTCACGGCGGCCGGTTCTCTACGTCGGTGGCGGAGTCATCAAGGCGAACGCCTCCGCCGAGTTGCGGGTCCTCGCCGAGCTGACCGGTATCCCGGTGGTGACGACGCTCACGGCGAGGGGAGCCTTCCCCGACAGCCACATCCTGCACCTGGGCATGCCAGGCATGCACGGGACGGTGGCGGCGGTGGGGGCGCTGCAGAAGAGCGATCTGCTGATCGCCCTCGGCGCTCGCTTCGATGACCGGGTCACCGGCCACCTGGACACCTTCGCACCGGGTGCAGCCGTGATCCACGCCGACATCGACCCGGCCGAGATCTCCAAGAACCGCTTGGCCGATGTCCCGATCGTCGGAGACTGTCGCGAGGTCATCGCCGACCTCATCGTGGCACTGCAGGCCGGAGACCGGGCAGACTTCCAGGGGGCGTACGCGACCTGGTGGCAGCAGCTGGATCGCCTGCGGGAGACCTACCCCCTGGGTTACACCGAGGCGCCGCCCGGCGAGCTCGCACCCCAGCACGTCATCGAGCGACTGGGGATCATCGCCGGGTCCGACACCGTGTTCACGGCAGGGGTCGGGCAACACCAGATGTGGGCTGCACAGTTCATCGGCTACGAGAAGCCCGGCACCTGGCTGAACTCCGGCGGTCTTGGCACCATGGGCTACGCCGTTCCGGCCGCCATGGGCGCCAAGGTCGGCCGTCCCGACGCCACGGTCTGGGCGATCGACGGGGACGGATGCTTCCAGATGACCAACCAGGAGCTCGCCACCTGCGCGCTGAACGACATCCCGATCAAGGTCGCGGTCATCAACAACGGCAGCCTGGGGATGGTCCGGCAGTGGCAGACCCTGTTCTACGAGGGTCGATACTCCAACACCGACCTGCACTCCAAGCGGATCCCGGACTTCGCGAAGCTCGCGGAGGCGTACGGCTGCGTTGGCCTTCGGTGCGACAAGGCTGAGGACGTGGACTCCACCATCGAGGCGGCCATGGCCATCGACGATCGGCCGGTCGTGGTGGACTTCGCTGTGCACCAGGACGCCATGGTGTGGCCGATGGTCGCGGCGGGAACGAGCAACGACGACATCAAGATTGCTCGAGATCTGGCGCCCGAGTGGGATCGGGGGGAGTGACGATGAGTCGGCACACGCTGTCCGTACTCGTGGAGGACCAGCCGGGCGTCCTGGCCAGGATCGCCGGTCTTTTCAGCAGGCGCAGCTTCAACATCGAGTCGCTTGCTGTAGGCGCAACCGAGCACCCCGGTGTGTCGCGCATGACCATCGTCGTCTCGGTCGAGGGCGCCCCTCTAGAGCAGGTGACCAAGCAGCTCAACAAGCTGGTCAACGTCATCAAGATCGTCGAGCTGGAGACGTCCACGTCGGTCCAGCGTGAGCTTCTCCTGGTCAAGGTCCGCGCCGACCTCGACACGCGCTCTCACGTACTGGAGACGGTTCAGCTGTTCCGGGCGAAGGTCGTCGACGTCGCTTCGGACGCCGTGACGATCGAGGCCACCGGCACCGCCGAGAAGATCGAAGCCCTGCTCCGGGTGCTCGAGCCATTCGGCATCAAGGAGATCGTTCAGTCCGGCCTCGTCGCCGTGGGGCGCGGCGCGCGCTCGATCACTGACCGCGCCCCCCGTTCCGTCGACCGTCCCGCCTGACAGACTTTCCGTCCATCCATCGCAAACCGCTGAAGGAGCCCATCACCGTGGCCGAGCTCTACTACGACGACGACGCCGACCTGTCGATCATCCAGAATCGGGTGGTCGCGGTCCTCGGTTACGGCAGCCAGGGCCACGCCCACGCGTTGTCGTTGCGCGACTCCGGCGTCGATGTCCGAGTCGGACTGCCCGTGGGATCCAAGAGCCGTGCCAAGGCCGAGGCTGAGGGACTGCGGGTCGTGGACCCGGCCACAGCCTCCGCCGAGGCCGACCTGATCATGATCCTCGCGCCAGACCCGGTGCAGCGTCACCTCTACGCCGAGTCCGTCGAGCCCAACCTGCAGGAGGGCGACGCGCTGTTCTTCGGACACGGGTTCAACATTCGCTTCGGCTACATCACTCCTCCTGAGGGAGTGGACGTCTGCATGGTGGCGCCCAAAGGCCCCGGGCACCTGGTTCGACGGGAGTACGTCGCCGGCCGTGGCGTTCCCGTGATCGTGGCGGTCGAGCAGGACGCGACCGGTGAGGCTTGGGCCCTGACTCTGTCCTACGCAAAAGGCATCGGTGGGCTGCGGGCCGGCGGAATCAAGACGACGTTCACCGAGGAGACCGAGACCGACCTGTTCGGCGAGCAGGCCGTGTTGTGCGGCGGTGCCTCAGCGTTGGTGCAGACCGGTTTCGAGGTACTCGTCGAGGCCGGATACCAGCCCGAGGTGGCCTACTTCGAGTGCTTGCACGAGCTGAAGCTGATCGTCGATCTGATGTATGAGGGAGGCATCGCCAAGCAGCGTTGGTCGGTCTCGGACACGGCGGAGTACGGCGACTACGTCTCCGGGCCTCGGGTGATCGATGCCCGGGTGAAGGAGAACATGCAGGCGGTCCTCGCCGATGTGCAGTCAGGGGCGTTCGCTGCGCGCTTCATCGACGACCAGGACGCCGGCGGACCCGAGTTCGCCGCGCTGCGCGCGAAGGGCGAGGCCCACCCGATCGAGGAGACCGGACGTGAACTTCGAAAGCTGATGTCGTGGGTCAAGACATCCGACGGCGACTACGTCGAAGGCACCGCTGCCCGCTGAGCTTTCAGCGGGTGACGCGCAGGGCATCGAGGTTGTAGCTCGTCGTCTTCTTCGTGTTGTCGCCGATCTGTACGCGGGTCATCGCGGAGTTCCCGGTGTTGACCGACCAGGACCCGCGGGCCGTGCCGTCGACCTTGAGGGACAGGCTCCCGGCTGATCCGGTGGTGGTGCACAGCTCAAGGGTCGTCCAGGTGTTCAGCGAGAGCACGTAGGACGACGAAAACGTGCGCTTCGCAACAGCAGAGCGGACCTGGACTTTCCGGGTCGGGGAGACGTTGAGCTGCGAGACCACTCCCGACTGGGTCCGCAGCTTCAGCGGGGAGACCGCCTTCGACCCGACGCTCTCGAAGCGAACGTCGATCGATGCGCACACCGAAGACTCTGAGGACCCGAGCGCTGCATAGGCGTACGCGACGGCGCCTGACGGTTGAGCACGCACGCTCGGCGCGGAGTCACCAGGGGAGTAGCGAGAGGTGTCCGCTGCAAGCGCCTTCACATTGGTGAAGCCGGTCGGGAAGCCGTCGAAGGAGGAGGCCAGCAGAACGTCGCCACCGCCGCCACCACCGCCGCCGCCACCGCCACCGCCACCGCCACCGCCACCACCGCCGGACGCGGCTCGTAGCACGGCCGTGTAGCCGAACCCGCCGCCGGCCATGACCGCGTCGTCGATTCCGGGCACCTGGTAGGGGGTGAGCCGGTTGCTGGTCTTGCCATCTCCCAGCTGACCGCTGGTGTCGAATCCCCAGACCCACAACTGCCCGTTCGCGGTGATGGCCAAGCTGTGGTCACGACCGGCATCGATGGCGACCACGGTGGAGGGCAGACCGTTCACAAACCCAGGCTGCAAGCGGTCGCTCGTGCTCCCAGAACCTAGGGCACCCCGATAGCCGCGTCCCCAGCTCATCACCCGTCCGTCGGCGAGGACCGCCAGGCTGTGGTCTGCTCCAGCTCCGATCGCTACGGCGTTGTCGATGCCAGACACGGTCACGGCGTTGCTCCGGTTGACCTTGGTGCCGTCGCCGAGCTGTCCGTGGTCGTTGAGACCCCACGCCTTGATCGTGCCGTTCGACAACAGCGCCAACCCGTGGTTGCGGCCCGCCGCCAGAGCGGTGGCGCCAGTCACACCCGCTACGGCCACCGGAGTCGTACGGTTGGTCGTCGTGCCATCGCCCAGCTCCCCTGCGGAGTTGAGGCCCCATGCGCGCACACCGCCGGAGCCGACGATCGCATAGCTCATGTCGCGACCTGCCGCCATCGACAGGACCCCCGACAGTCCGCTCACGGACACAGGTGAGTTCCGATTGGTCTTGGTCCCGTCGCCCAGCTGTCCGGTCGCGTTGTAGCCCCACGTACGCAAGGTCCCGTCGGCCAGGAGGGCGAGGGAGTGGTAGTGCCCGGCGGCGACTCGCTGGACGTTGCCGAGACCGGGTACGGCCACGGGGGAGGACCTGTCGGCGTTGCTGCCGTTGCCCAGGGCGCCCTTCGATCCCTCTCCCCATGTGCGGACGTCACCACCCGCGGTCAGCGCGACCACGTGCTCTCGCCCACCGGCGACCTCCACGACTCCAGCAAGCCCGGGGACCACGCCGAAGGACGATCGGTTGCTCGTGCCTCCCGAGCCGAGCTGGCCGCTGCTACCCAGACCGACGGTCCAGACCTCACCCTCCGGATCCGCGGCGGCGGCAGGAGGCCCGGCCGACGCCAGCGTGGCCACCGTCAGCGACGCGGCAGCAAGGGCCAGCCACCCGCGGCGGCGAGCAGGTTGGGTGCCGTTCAAGGGGTCCCTCCTCAGGCGATGAGGTCATCGTGCCTCGCGCGCGGTGCGAGCACGAGTCCCGCGGCGGAACTCTGACCGAACGTATGGTGCGGCCGATCTCATGGGGCGGACTCCTTGTGAAGACTTTCACGAGGTCCCCCTAGACTTTGCCCCGCGAGCCGGAAACCGGAGCGCACCTGCCATGTCGCGCGAGCCTGAAGGAATCACCGTGAGCAAGCCCGTGGTCCTCATCGCCGAGGAGCTGTCCCCCGCAACCGTGGAAGCGCTCGGACCGGACTTCGAGATCCGGCACTGCGACGGAGCCGACCGAGCCCAGCTCTTGCCGGCCCTCGCCGAGGCCGACGCCGTCCTGGTGCGATCAGCGACCCAGATCGATGCCGAGGCCTTGGCAGCTGCCCCTCGGTTGAAAGTGGTCGCTCGGGCAGGCGTCGGCCTCGACAACGTCGACGTGCCCGCGGCCACTCAAGCCGGCGTGATGGTGGTCAACGCCCCGACGTCGAACATCGTGAGCGCGGCCGAGCTGGCTGTCGGGCTGCTGCTGGCCAGCGCCCGGCACATCGCGCCCGCCAATGCTGCTCTCAAGGGCGGGGCGTGGATGCGATCGCGCTACACCGGTGTCGAGCTGGCCGACAAGGTCGTCGGCATCGTCGGTCTGGGTCGGATCGGCCAGCTGGTCGCCCAGCGGCTCAGCGCGTTCGGCGTCACCCTGATCGCCTACGACCCCTACGTCCAGCCGGCGCGCGCCGCGCAGATGAACATCGCCATGGTCAGTCTCGACGAGCTCCTCGAGCAGGCGGACTTCCTCACCGTCCACCTGCCCAAGAGCCCAGAGACCTTGGGCCTGATCGGGGAAGAGGCCTTGCGAAAGGTCAAGCCGACCGTGCGCGTGATCAATGCCGCCCGGGGTGGAATCGTCGACGAGCAGGCGCTGGCTGATGCGATCGCTGAAGGTCGCGTCGCGGGTGCGGGCATCGATGTCTTCGCGAAAGAACCGTGCACGGATTCCCCGTTGTTCGCCCTGGAGCAGGTTGTCGTCACCCCGCACCTGGGTGCGTCGACCGACGAGGCGCAGGAGAAGGCAGGTGTCTCGGTGGCGCGCTCGGTGCGCCTTGCCCTGGCCGGTGAGCTCGTGCCCGACGCGGTCAACGTCGCCGGTGGGGCGATCGCGGAGGACGTCCGCCCGGGGCTCGCCCTCACCGAGCGGTTGGGGCGGATCTTCACCGCCCTGGCTGGCGGCGCCCCGACCAGCGTCACTGTCGAGGTGCGCGGCGAGATAGCCGCCCATGACGTCTCGGTGCTCGAGCTATCGGCTCTCAAGGGGATCTTCACCGATGTGGTCGAGGACCAGGTGTCCTACGTCAACGCTCCGCTCCTGGCCAAAGAGCGCGGCATCGAGGTTTCGCTGATCACCGATCAGGAGAGCCCAGATCACCGCAACTTGGTCACCGTTCGCGGGGTTCTGGCGACGGGTGAACAGGCGTCGGTCAGCGGCACCCTGGTCGGTCGGCGGCACGTCGAGAAGGTCGTGGCGATCAACGACTACGACATCGACCTGACCCCGGCCGACCACATGGCGTTCCTTCGCTATGAAGACCGACCCGGAATGGTCGGAATCGTCGGGCGCATCCTTGGCGATGCGGGCGTCAACATCGCGGGTATGCAGGTGGCCCGAGACGCCAAGGGTGGCCATGCCCTGGTGGCTCTGACCATCGACTCGGCCATTCCCTCGGAGGTGCTGGCGAGCATGGTCGCCGAGATCGGCGGGGACTTCGGCCGCGCAGTCGACCTGTCCGAACCAGCCCTGGTCGTTCCGGCGACTGGGTGAATTACGGCGCGCCTCTGTTGCGGAGGGTGATGAAGGGGTACGTTCCACTCCGGCCCGGGGGTCGGCCGATCGTCGCCTCCAGGTCTGTCATCCGAATCGACAACCCGGAGGATCTTCGTGGCCCGTCGCCCCATCGACCCACGCGAGCCGGCTCGACGCCGTATCCGCGCACTAGCCGCAGCCTCTGCGGTGCTCATGATCCCTCTGGCGGCTGTTCCCGCAGTCGCCGCCAGCCATCCCGGCCCCAAGGATCGCGCCGCCGCTCATCGGCTGCCTGAGGGAGTGAAGTCCAGCCCCTCCATCGGTCTGGCGAGCAAGACTCCCCGCTCGGGCTCGGTGAGCGTCATGCTCCAGCTCGACGCACGGCCCGCGTCGACCGCCTATGCAGCAGGCCTGAAGACAGGGAAGAAGACGGCCGCCGCCGCCAGCGAGGCGCAGACCGACGTGGTGCGCGCCCAGCAGGACACCGTTGTGGCCGCCTTGTCCCGCCCGGCGACACGAGGCACGGTGCTCTTCCGCACTCACGCGCTCTACGCAGGCGTCGCGGTTCACACCGACGCCTCCCGCCTGGCAGCAATGGCCGCCCTGCCCGGGGTCAAGGCGATCGTCCCGCTGACGGCCAAGAAGCCGAGCAACGCAGTGACGGTGCCCCTGACGGGCGCTCCGGAGAGCTGGCAGACCACGGGCGAGACCGGCGAGGGTGTGACGATCGGCGTCATCGACACGGGCATCGACTACACCCACGCCGACTTCGGCGGACCTGGCACGATCGGCGCCTACAACGCCGCCCTCGCGACCGATACCAAGACCCCGACCTACCCAGACACCGCCAAGGTGGCGGGTGGTTACGACTTCGCGGGTGACGACTACAACCCCGACCCGAGTGCCGACAACTACGACCCGGTCCCGCAACCGGACACCAACCCGTTGGACTGCGAGGGCCACGGCTCCCACGTCTCGGGTACGGCTGCCGGTTACGGAGTCAACGCCGACGGCAGCACCTTCACCGGGCCGTACGACACCGACACGCCGTTTGCGTCGCTCCGGATCGGGCCGGGCATGGCCCCAGGTGCCACGCTCTACGCACTCAAGGTCTTTGGCTGCGAGGGCTCCACGGACGTCGTGTCAGAGGCTCTCGACTGGGCCGCGGACCCCAATGGCGACGGTGACCTGTCCGACCACCTGGACGTGGTGAACATGTCGCTCGGCAGCGACTTCGGCTCACCGGACGACCCCGACGCCGTCTCGACCAACAACGCCGTGATCGCGGGCGTGACCGTGGTGGCCTCGATGGGCAACGGCGGTGACCTCTTCGAGGTCGGCGGCTCGCCTGGTGACGCCACGCGCTCCATCGCCGTCGCTGCGAGCGACGACCCGGTTGACATCTACGACGGACTGGCCTGGGCGATCAACAACGTCGACCAGGAGAACCTCGTCGCGCAGCGCTCGGTGGCCTACGACTGGGCCAACGATCCAGGCATCACCGACCAGGAGCTGGTCAAGATCGGCGACTGGAGCCAGCCGCCCTCGGACTCCAACAACACCGACGGCTGCGCACCGCTGTCCAGCGGTGACGCCGCGATCGTGGCGGGCAAGGTGCCGTTGTTGTTCTGGACCGATGACGACAACGCCCGTCGTTGTGGCTCCGTGGCCCGCTCCGGCAACGTCAAGGCGGCCGGCGCCATCGGGTCGGTGTTCGGCGACGACGCGCATCGGTTCGCCGCAGGCATCACTGGTGACACCGACATCCCCGTCATGGAGGTCAACGACGACGGGACCGAAGCCCTGCTCAGTGCTCTGGCGTCGGATCCGGGTGACGTGACGGTCACGCTGACCAACGCGTTGGCCAACTCCACGAAGCTGGTCTCGAGCGGACCCGACGACCCGACCGATGAGATCGCCGAGTTCTCCTCGCGCGGGACCACCTCGGGCGACGTCGTCAAGCCAGACGTCTCAGCGCCCGGAGTCACCGTGTTCTCGGCTGCGGTCGGGACGGGCGACGCAGGGGTCTCCGAGAGCGGAACGTCGATGGCCTCGCCCCACACGGCGGGTCTCGCGGCGCTCGTGATCGGCAAGCACCGCGGTTGGAACCCCGAAGAGGTCAAGGCCGCGATCATGGGTACTGCTGACCACTCGGTCTATGCCGAACCGGCGAAGCAGGGTCAACCGCTCGGGATCAACCGCGCGGGCCTCGGCCGGATCGACGCGAAGGCGGCCGTGGATGCCCAGACGCTCGCCTACAACGCCGACGGCTCGGGCAGCGTCAGCGTCTCGTTCGGGGCGCTGGACGTCACCAAGAAGAAGACGCTGACCAAGAAGATCACGGTGGTCAACAAGCGAGCCACGTCGACGGCCTCCTACACCGTCGGCCTCGATGGCGTCGACTCGTTGCCCGGTGCCACGTGGTCGGTGTCTCCGTCAGCAGTTTCGCTCCCGGCCGGTGGTTCAGCGACTCTCACGGTCTCACTGACCGTGGACCCGAAGCAGCTCAGCCACAAGCCTGAGCCTTCGTTGGACCTCGATCCACTGGGTGCTGGCACGCCGGCGCTCTACCGCGAGTGGTTGTCGGTGACCGATGGGTACGTCGTCCTCGATCCTGCCGGAGGAACCTCTGCCGGACCGGTCAAGGTCGGCGTTTTCGCAGCCCCTCGGGCTTCCTCGACCATGTCGGCGTCCTCGTCGCACGTGGTGGTGAAGGGCAGCGGGGCAGACAAGCACGGCAAGATCACGCTCAAGGGCAACGGCGTGGACAACGCCGACGGTGAGTACTCCACCGTTTCCGCCTTCGAGCTCGCTGCCACGAGCGGTGCGCTGCCGAACTGCTCGGCGACCGTGCTCGATGACTGCATCCCCTTCGCCGACGTGAAGTCGGCCGACATCGCCTACGTCGGGGCAGGATCCTCCGCCCCGCTGTATGACGATCCTGCGGACGGTGAGCTCTACTTCGCCGTCGGCAGCCAAGGACAGTGGCGCACGGCGGCAGGGCTCGTCGAGTTCGACGTGCTCTTCGACGTCGACCACGACGGGACGCCGGATGCTGTGACCTACAGCGGGCGGCTCGATGGCACCGATGTCATGGTGGCCACCACGCTTGACCTGAACACCTTCGACACCATCGACATCGAGCTGATGAACGACTACGGCGGCGGCCTCGACACCGCCACGATGCACGGTGACGTCATGGTGCTCCCGGTCTGGATCGGCGCCTTGGCCGACTACTACGGCGAGGCCTTCGACGGCACCGTCAACTACCAGGTCGAGGGCTACAGCGCCTACCAGTCGGCGCCAATCGATGTCGTGGGCGGCGGCGGGAGTGGCCTCGGCCTCACCCTGTCCGGCCTTGCGCCCGCCTACTTCGTGTCGGGTGACTCAGGCGTCACGATCAACTCCGATCAGCCTGGGGAGAAGCTCTCCGTTCACACGAATGAGGCGAGCAGCTCGGTCGACAAGGCCAAGGGGATCTTGCTCCTGCACCACCTGAACGCCACGGGAGATCGTGCCGAGGTGGTCAAGGTCAAGTCGCAGAGCAAGGCCACGTTGAGCCTGCAGGACTCGACCGTCAACAAGGGTCAGCATGGCAAGGCCAAGGTCACCGTCACGATCCCGGGGACCTCGACCAAGCCTGGTGGCAAGGTCAAGGTCCTGGAGGGCAAGAAGGTGCTGGCTCACGGGACGCTCGAGCACGGCAAGGTGACCATCACCCTGCCGAAGCTGAGCGTGGGCACGCATCATCTGAAGGCCGTGTACAACGGCAACGGCTCCACGGCCGGAGCGACGTCGAACAAGGCGACGCTGAAGGTCAAGAAGTAGCTAGGCCGACGACGGCCCGGCCCCTGCAGGGGGTCGGGCCGTCGTCATGTCCGCGGGCGAACGTCCAGGGAATGGACCAGAAAAGTCGGTCCGCGAGACGACCCCGTACCCTCAGCCGATGAGCAGCATCCAACTGGCCGTGGTCCCGGGGGACGGGATCGGCACCGAGGTGGTCGCTGAGGGGCTCAAGGTGATGGCGGCGGCGCTTGGTTCGGACGGCCCGACCATCCAGGCCACCCCTTACGACCTCGGTGCGCGTCGCTATCACGCGACGGGTGAGGTCCTTCCCGACGCCGTGCTCGACGAGCTGCGAGAGCACGACGCGATCCTGCTCGGTGCCGTCGGCGATCCGAGTGTGCCCCCGGGAGTCCTCGAGCGCGGGCTCTTGCTGCGGCTGCGCTTCGAGCTCGACCACCATGTCAATCTCCGCCCCGTCCGGCTCTTTCCGGGTGTGGTCAGCCCGGTCACAGCCGGCACATCCGACTCGATCGACATGGTGGTGGTCCGGGAGGGAACGGAAGGACCGTACGCCGGCTCGGGCGGTGCCCTGCGCCGCGGAACCGCGCACGAGGTGGCGACCGAGGAGAGCCTGAACACGGCGTACGGCGTCGAGCGCGTGGTCCGTGATGCGTTCGCTCGCGCGGAGAATCGGCCGCGAAAACACCTGACGTTGGTCCACAAGACGAATGTGCTGGTCAACTCGGGAAGCCTCTGGCAGCGCACCGTTGACCGGGTCGCTGCCGAGTTCCCGGATGTCGTGGTCGCGTACAGCCACGTGGACGCGGCAGCCATGTTCTTCGTGACCGACCCGGGTCGCTTCGATGTCGTCGTCACCGACAACCTCTTCGGCGACATCCTCACCGACATCGGAGCAGCGATCGCCGGAGGGATCGGGCTGGCTGCCAGCGGCAACATCGATGTCAGTCGGACCAACCCCAGCATGTTCGAGCCCGTGCACGGCTCTGCTCCCGACATAGCCGGGCAGGGCAAGGCGGATCCGACCGCCACCGTGCTCTCGGTGGCCATGCTGCTGGCGCACCTGGGTTATCAGGAGGCGGCCGACCGCATCGAGGCGGCCGTCGCCAGCGACCTCGCCGTTCGCGCAACAGGACCGGAGCGCAGCACCAGCCAAGTGGGCGACGATCTCGCCGCTGCCGCGACCTGAGCGGCGCCTTGCGAGGTACGGTCGGAGCATGAGCACCCTCGCCCTCAAACCCACGAGCAGCCCGCTCGCCGCAGCCGAGCGCGACGCGATCCTCGCCGACCCCGGTTTCGGCCGGCACTTCACCGACCACATGGTCACCGTGCAGTGGGACGAGGGACGCGGCTGGCACGACGCGCAGCTCGTGCCGTACGCCCCTTTGCAGCTCGACCCGGCGGCGATGGTGCTGCACTACGGCCAGGCGATCTTTGAAGGCCTCAAGGCCTACCACCAGCCGGACGGATCGATCGCTTCGTTTCGCCCGCTGGAGAACGCCCGTCGGTTCCAGCGGTCGGCCGCGAGGTTGGCCATGCCCAGCCTGCCCGAGGAGCTGTTCCTCGACGCCATCGAGGCGCTGGTCAGCCAGGACGCCGCTTGGGTCCCCGAAGGAGCTGAGCGGAGCCTCTACCTACGACCTTTCATGTTTTCCACCGAGGTCGGGCTCGGCGTCCGCCCCGCGGCGTCTTACGTCTTCGTGCTGATCGCTTCTCCGGCAGGTGCGTACTTCCCACGGGGGCTCAAGCCCGTGTCGGTCTGGCTTTGCGAGGACTATGTGCGCGCTGCGCCCGGTGGCACAGGTGAAGCCAAGTGCGCCGGCAACTACGCCGCCTCGCTGGTGGCTCAGGCCCAGGCATCGGAGAAGGGATGCGACCAGGTCGTCTGGCTCGACGCCAACGAGCACCGCTGGGTCGAGGAGATGGGCGGGATGAACCTCTACTTCGTCCACGGGTCGGGCAGCGACGTCCGGATCGTGACCCCGGCCCTGACCGGGGCACTGCTGCCCGGCGTGACCAGAGACTCCCTGCTGACCCTGGCCGGTGACCTCGGCTATGCCGCCACCGAAGGCCGGATCAGTACGGCGGACTGGCAGGCGGGGAACGAGTCCGGGGAGATCACCGAGGTCTTCGCCTGCGGTACCGCGGCGGTCATCACGCCGGTCGGTGAGGTCAAGGCAGCCGGCCGCTCCTGGTCTGTCGGCGACGGCTCGACCGGCCCGGTCACATCCCGGCTACGCGAGACGTTGCTCGGCATCCAGACCGGGGATGCAGCCGACACCCACGGCTGGATGCACCAGCTGGTGGCCCCGCGCTAGGCAGTCGGTATCAGCTCAGGGACGATCCGATGAAGGCGAAGGCGTCCGGGGTCACCCGGTTCCAGTAGTCGCGGGTGTGCGCCCCGGGGGAGTACGTCGGCGATCGCCGGTCCTCCCGGGATCGCCGCCGCCAGCGCGACCACGTTGTCGTACAACGCGTCGGCCGTTCCGCACCAAAGGGCGGTCCGGCTGCCATCGAGCCGCTCGACCCCGGTGAAGACCGCGTCGCCCGGAGCGACGGCAGGGCTCAGGGCGCTCACGCCCTGCAGCCAACCGGGATGGCGCTCCGCAGCGGCCAGTGCCCCGTGGCCACCCATCGACCAGCCGTAGGCCGCGATCCGAGAGCTGTCGAAGCGAAGTTCGTCGCACCAAGCGGGGAGCTCGTCGTGGAGCATCGCCTGCGGGTCGTCCCCGGCCCCGTCACCTTCCCAGAACGTGCGCCCGCCGTCGGCTCCGACCAAGACGAACGGCGGTGCTCCCGCGCGGACCGCAGCGGTCAAGAACCGACCGAGCCCGAAGGCTTCGTAGTCAGCGGTCGTGGCACTCGCCCCGTGCAGAACCAGGCACACCGGGAGGCCAGAACCGTCGCCGTAACCGTCCGGCACGGCGGTGTAGAAGCCCACCGTCTGACCGCGAGCCGCGGAGTCTCGTTGGTCGAGTCGGACGTGCTGCGGCACATCCGGGATGACGCCAGCCGGCCCTTTGTCGGCGAAGACCCTGCGAACCCTGGCCGGGAGTGGCAGTACGTCTGCCGCTATGGCCGCCGCACCGACACCGACTGCGACCAACCCGCCCGCTCCGGCCAGCAACAGGGCACGGCGGCTCACCCCGCGCTGGGAGGCGTCCCCTCCGGGGTTGGTCACCCGTCTCCGGCCCAGCTGCCCGATGCCTCCGGTGCGGGGGAGCTCGTCGGCGGATCCGATGGTGGGTTGGTGGGGGATGGTGATGGTTGGTTCGGGCTAGGAGGAGTCGACGGACTCGTGCTGGCCGACGGGGACGACGGGGAAGGCTTGGCTGATCGTGTGGGCGAAGGAGCGGGCCGACTGCTGGACGAGGTCGCTGGTGCCGGTCCGACGCCGGGTGCACCGCCACCGCCAGGTGCCAGGAACGCTGACGGCGGAAGGTATTCCTTCGGTGCCACCGGTGCATTCGGGTCCAACGGCGAGCAGAAGAGCACTGCATCGGCCAGTGCCTTCGCGCGCGCCTCGTTGCCCGTGTTGTCGGGGTGGATGCCGTCGCCGGACAGCCACTCCGGATGTGCACTCGTCATCTCGGTCCAGGGAACCTCGATGACGTTCGACCGTCCGTCGAAGGCTCGCTCCAGGGCGTCGTTGGCCGCTGCCATCCCGTCAGCAAAGGCTTCTGGACGCACGACATCGGCCCACACGACGCAGCGATCTGGACCTGCCAGGTCGAGGATGCGTCTGGCCTCCTCCTCGAGGGCGGGGGCACTCAAGTCGTTGGTTCCACTGCTCACGAGCAGAACAGGTGGCAGTGGGCCGGTCGCCGCCCGCGCCTCGAGCTGAAGTCGAGATCCGTGCGTGTCACGCCCGACTTCTGCCTCCCACGTGACGGTGCGATCCGGCAGCAGATCGGCGATCCAGGGGTAGGTGCTCAAGGCCAGCGAGTCACCGAGGAAGAGCACCGGCTGGCCTGGAGGCAGCATGGGCTCCCCGGGCCCCACGACGGTGCCGGACGGCGAGGGGAGAACGCTTGCGGCGTCTACCGCAGTCGGTGACGGCAGCGGGCTGCCTTGAGCCTCAGGTTCGCCGGAGGACCAGACCACGCCACCCACGACGACAGCGCCAACCACCACAGCGACGCTCAGGGCAGCGATCCGGGTGCGTGTCACGGCCGCGCCCTGCGACGTCCGACCCCAGTGCCAGCGGCCGCTATCGCTGGCCCCGCGGTGCCCATCTGCACGATGGTATGTCAGACTCGTGCGGTGCTGAACTCGCTCGAGATTAGCGACCGGCGCGCCGGCTGACCCGACCCTGGCCCGCGCGCAGACCTCCCACGAATCGTGGGGGGTCTTTTTCGTCGGGCACCAACCGCAAGGAGACCCTCGATGGACGAGCTGCAGGCCGAGCAGACCGCACCTCAGACGGGACTGATCGACGCTGAGGCCTTTCACGTCTACGACACCACGTTGCGCGACGGGGCGCAGCAGGAGGGTCTTTCGTTGTCCGTGGCCGACAAGCTGGCCATCGCCGGCCACCTGGACGACCTCGGGGTGAGCTTCATCGAAGGTGGTTGGCCTGGGGCGAGCCCGAAGGACACCGAGTTCTTCCGACGGGCCAAGAACGAGCTCACCTTGCGCCACGCGACGCTGACGGCTTTCGGGTCCACCAGGCGCCCCGATGTGCCGGTGGCAGCCGACGAGCTGGTGCGGGCCTTGGTCGAGGCAGACACGGCGATCGTCACTCTCGTGGCCAAGAGCCACGCCCACCACGTCGAGCTCGCATTGCGGACCGACCTCGCGGAAAACCTGGCCATGGTCCGTGACACGGTGGCGTTCTTGGTTGCCGAGGGACGCCGCGTCTTCCTCGATGCCGAGCACTTCTTCGACGGATACCGAAGCGATCGTGCCTATGCCCTCGAGGTCCTGCAGGCCGCCGCCGCAGCTGGCGCGGAGCTCTCGGCGCTGTGCGACACCAACGGGGGGATGCTCCCCGACGAGGTCGCCCAGGTGGTCGATGACGTCGTGCGCTCCACCGGAATCAGGGTAGGGATCCACTGCCACAACGACACCGGATGTGCTGTGGCGAACTCCCTGTCCGCTGTGGCGGCAGGCGCTACCCACGTGCAAGGGACGCTGAACGGATACGGCGAACGTACGGGCAACGCCGATCTCGTCGCTGTGGTGGCGAACCTCGAGCTCAAGGTCGGCCGCCGGGTACTGCCCGACGAAGCGCTGCGCGAGGCGACCCGGATCGCTCACGCGGTGTCGGAGGTCACGAACGTGCCGCCGTACTCCCGTCAGCCCTACGTAGGAACGAGCGCATTCGCCCACAAGGCAGGACTGCACGCCAGCGCCATCAAGGTGGATCCGGCGATGTATCAGCACGAGGACCCAGAGACGGTGGGAAACGACATGCGGATGCTCGTGTCGGAGATGGCCGGGCGAGCCAGCATCGAGATCAAAGGCAAGGAGATGGGCATCGACTTGGCGGGGGATCGCGAGCTCGCCGGTCGGATCACCGATCGAGTCAAGGAGCTGGAATCCCGCGGCTACACCTTCGAGGCGGCCGACGCCTCGTTCGAGCTGTTGCTGCGCTCGGAGGTCGATGGCGTACGGCCCCGGTACTGGCAGGTCGAATCATGGCGAGCGATCGTCGAGTCCCGCGAGGACGGGCAGGAAGCGCTCGCGGAGGCGACGGTGAAGGTGCGCGCCGGCGGACAGCGAGTCGTGGCGGTCGGAGAAGGCAACGGTCCGGTCAATGCGCTCGACCAGGCGTTGAGGCAGGCGGTCGGCCAGCTCTACCCAGGCATCGAGCGGCTGGAGCTCATCGACTACAAGGTGCGCATCACCGATGCGGATCACGGCACCGACGCCATGACGCGAGTTCTGGTGGAGACGAGCGACGGAGTCAGTTCTTGGGTCACGGTCGGAGTCGGGAGCAACGTCGTCGAGGCATCCTGGGAGGCGTTGACCGACGGGTTGACGTTCGGGTTGCTCCGCTCTGGTGAGGTGGCCCGCTAGCGCCGTTCCTCCCGCGGTCGGCTGGGCCGGGAGGGCGCGGGTAGCCTCACCTGTCGTGCGTATCTGCAGATTTAGCGTCCAGAACGATGCTGGCGACGGAGAGGTCGCCTTCGGCGTCGTTGACGGCGAAGGAGAAGCGGCATCGGTCACGGCCATCAAGGGTCACCCGTTCGGCGCCTTCGAGGTCTCGACCGCGCGATTTCGGCTCGGTGACGTTCGGTTGCTCTCGCCCGTGCTTCCGAGCAAGGTGGTCGCGATCGGGAAGAACTACGCCGAGCACGCTCGCGAGATGGGCGCTGAACCACCCGCGGAACCCGTCGTCTTCCTGAAGCCGTCGACGTCGGTCATCGGTCCGGGTGACCCGATTCCATATCCAGCGCTGTCCCACGAGGTGCATCACGAGGCCGAGCTCGCCGTGGTGATCGGCCGGCTGTGCCGCGAGGTCCCCATCGAGCGGGCACCCGAGGTCGTGCTGGGCTATACCGCGGCCAACGACGTGACCGCCCGTGACCTGCAGCGCAGCGATGATCAGTGGACGCGGGCCAAGGGATTCGACGGCTTTTGCCCGCTCGGACCATGGATCACCACCGATCTCGACGCCTCAGACCTGGCGGTGTCGTGCAGCGTCAACGGTGAGATCCGCCAGGACGACCGCACCAGCGCGCTGATCCGTGGCGTGCCCGAGCTGGTCTCCTACGTCTCTGCCGTCATGACCCTGTTGCCGGGCGACGTGATCCTCACCGGGACGCCGGCGGGCGTCGGCCCCCTCGAGGTGGGTGACGAGGTCTCGGTCACTGTCGAAGGGGTCGGCACTTTGACCAACCCGGTGGTGGCTCGTGGCTGAGCCCGAGCTCGGCCCGGTGCGGCTGCGGGTGGCTCCGTCGCCGACGGGGGACCCGCATGTCGGCACGGCGTACATGGCGTTGTTCAACCTCGCATTCGTGCGTCAGCAGGGTGGGCAGTTCCTCCTGCGCATCGAGGACACCGATCGCGCGAGGTATGTCGCCGACAGCGAGCAGCAGGTCTACGACACGTTGCACTGGCTCGGCCTGGACTGGGACGAGGGTCCGGACAAGGGCGGCCCGTTTGCGCCCTACCGGCAGTCCGAGCGCCTGGCGTCGTATCCGAAGTACGTGGAGCGGCTGCTCGCGGATGGTCACGCCTATCACTGCTGGTGCACGCCGCAACGATTGTCCGAGATGCGGGAGGCCCAGCAGAAGGCCAAACAAGCAACCGGCTATGACCGACTGTGCCTGGGCAAGTCGGAGCAGGAACGTGCGCAGCTGCCTGGTTTCAGCGAGCGACCGGTGGTGCGGATGCTGGTGCCCGAGGACGTACCACTGCAGTTCGTCGATCTGATCCGTGGCGAGGTCGGCGCTCCGCGCCCAGACGACCAGGTCATCGTGAAAGCTGACGGGTTCCCGACCTACCACCTGGCCAGCGTCGTGGACGACCACGAGATGGGCATCACTCATGTGGTGCGTGGTGAGGAGTGGATCAGCTCGACCCCCAAGCACCTGTTGCTCTATCGCTGGCTGGGCCTCCAGCCTCCCGCCTTCGCCCATATGCCGCTGCTGCGCAACACCGACAAGTCCAAGATCAGCAAGCGCAAGAATCCCGCTGCCCGACTGACCTGGTTCGCGGGGGCCGGCTACCTGCCGGAGGCACTGCTGAACTTCTTGGGCCTGATGGGCTATTCCCAGCCCGAAGGCGAGGAAGTCTTCGGCTTCGACGACATGGTGACCGACTTTGACTGGTCACGCATCAACACGGTCGGTCCGGTCTTCGACCTCGACAAGCTGACCTGGCTCAACGGGCACTACATCCGCTCGTTGTCGGTGGAGGACCTGGCCGAGCGGATCATCCAGCATCTGGTCGCGTCGGAAAAATTGCCGACGAGTCCTTCGGCGGAGCAGCGCGACACGGTCATCGCCGCCACCCCCTTGGTGCAGGAACGCATGGCGCTGCTCACCGAGACCGAGGACATGCTCGGATTCCTTCTCGTCGACGAAGCGTCCTTCACCATCGACCCAGCGGCCGAGGGCAGCCTTCCAGCAGATGCGGGTTCCACGTTGGCGGTTGCGTACGAGGCTTTGTCTGCGGTGCAGACGTGGGAGACCGTCGAGATCGAGCGGGCACTACGGTCCAGCCTGGTCGAGAATCTGGGGATCAAGCCGAAGTTCGCTTTCACGCCGGTGCGCGTGGCAGTCACCGGTCGCCGAATCTCACCACCGCTGTTCGAGTCGATGGAGCTGCTCGGTCGAGACGTCTCGCTGGGCCGGCTGGCGGCCCTCCGCGACCGACTGGTCCCTGCCTGACCACGGAGCCTCGGGCTCGGCGTTTTGGGGCGCGATCGAAGGCTCCGATAGGATGGTGCTCGTTGCGGCCGGAACATCGAATGGCCGCACCCCTTGGGGTATGGGGTAATTGGCAGCCCAACTGATTCTGGTTCAGTTAGTCTAGGTTCGAGTCCTGGTACCCCAGCGCACGAGTCGGATCGAGGGCAGGCGGATCGCGTTCGCCGATCCCGTACACTCGTCGAGCGCTTCGGCGCATCGTTCGGCTAGGGCCCCGTTGTGTAGCGGCCTAGCACGCCGCCCTCTCAAGGCGGTAGCGCGGGTTCGAATCCCGTCGGGGCTACCACGTCGGGGTGCCGCGTCAGCTGGCGCGGCGCAGCGCCTCGGTGAACGCATTGGCGGCGCCGACGACGGCGGGCGCATGCAGCCGGCCGGGGGTGCGGGTGAGCCGCTCGATCGGGCCGGAGACGCTGACCGCGGCCACGACCTTCCCCGTTGGTCCGCGAACGGGCGCGGACACCGATGCAACGCCGGCTTCGCGCTCGCCCACACTCTGCGACCAGCCGCGCCGACGCACGCCCGACAGGACCGTGGCGGTGAACCTGGCGTAGCGCAGGCCGCGGTGCAGCCGGTCGGGTTCCTCCCAGGCCAGCAGGATCTGGGCGGCCGAGCCGGCCGTCATGGGCAGGACCGATCCGACCGGAACCGTGTCGCGCAGGCCGGACAGCCGCTCGGCGGCGGCGACGCAGATCCGGTCGTCGCCTTGCCGACGGTAGAGCTGAGCGCTCTCACCGGTCAGGTCTCGAAGTGCCCCCAGCACTGGACCTGATGCGGCCTGCAACCGGTCCTCACCGGCTGCCGCCGCCAGCTCGGCGAGACGGGGGCCGAGGACGAAGCGCCCCTGCAGGTCGCGCGAGACCAGGCGGTGATACTCCAGGGCGACGGCCAGGCGGTGGGCGGTTGGGCGTGCCAGGCCGGTCGCCTGGACCAGACCGGCGAGAGTGGCAGGGCCAGCTTCCAGGGCACCGAGGACGATGGCGGCCTTGTCAAGGACGCCGACTCCGCTAGTGTTGTCCATGGTCTGATACTGCCGTCTCGACATTCGAGACGCAAGTCTAGGGGTTGCAGTCATGGTGGAGACGACAAAGACACCGTCGCGGACGGCAAGGACGCTGTCGGAGAAGGTATGGGAGTCCCACGTCGTACGGCGGGCCGAGGGGGAGCCGGACCTGCTCTACATCGACCTCCACCTGGTGCACGAAGTGACAAGTCCGCAGGCCTTCGACGGTCTGCGCGCAGCCGGACGTTCGGTCCGGCGCCCTGATCTCACCCTGGCGACCGAGGACCACAACGTTCCCACGATCGATATCGACCAGCCCATCGCCGAGCCGACCTCCCGGGCGCAGGTCGACGCGCTTCGCGCCAACGCGGCGGAGTTCGGGGTGCCGATCTACTCCCTCGGCGACGTCGATCAGGGAATCGTGCATGTCGTCGGCCCTCAGCTCGGGCTGACCCAGCCTGGCCTGACGGTCGTGTGTGGAGACTCACACACCGCAACCCACGGCGCCTTTGGAGCTTTGGCGTTCGGCATCGGGACCAGTGAGGTCGAGCACGTGCTCGCAACACAGACGTTGCCCCTGAAGCCGTTCCGCACGATGGCGGTGACGGTGGACGGCGCACTGCCCGAAGGGGTGAGCGCCAAGGACCTGATCCTGGCCGTCATCGCCAGGATCGGCACCGGTGGAGGACAGGGCTACGTCATCGAGTACCGGGGGGAGGCCATCCGGGCGTTGTCGATGGAAGCGCGGATGACGGTCTGCAACATGTCGATCGAGGCAGGGGCCCGAGCGGGCATGGTTGCGCCCGATGAGGTCACCTTCGACTACCTGCAGGGCCGACCGCACGCCCCTCAGGCAGATCAGTGGGACGAAGCCGTACGACACTGGCGCACCCTCGTCACTGACGACGACGCCGTCTTCGACCATGAGGTCGTCATCGATGCGAGCGAACTCGCTCCGTTCGTGACCTGGGGCACCAACCCTGGTCAGGGAGTTCCACTCTCCGGGGTGGTCCCTGCCCCGAGCGACTTCGACGACCCCACGGATCGTGCTGCGGCCGAACGGGCGCTTGAATACATGGATCTTCGACCCGGGACCCGCTTGCGCGACATCAGCGTCGACACCGTGTTCGTCGGGTCGTGCACCAACGGTCGGATCGAAGACCTTCGGTCGGCGGCGAAGATCCTCGACGGGCGGCAGGTCGCTGACGGTGTCTCGATGCTGGTGGTGCCTGGCTCGGCGCGGGTCAGGCTCGAGGCGGAGGCCGAAGGCCTCGACCAGGTGTTCGTTGCGGCAGGTGCGCAGTGGCGAAATGCAGGATGCTCGATGTGCATGGGGATGAACCCAGACAAGCTGAGCTCCGGGCAGCGCAGCGCCTCGACGTCGAACCGCAATTTCGAGGGCCGGCAGGGCAACGGGGCTCGCACCCATCTCGTGTCCCCGGAGGTGGCCGCCGCCACGGCGATCCTGGGACAGCTGGCCGCGCCGGCCGACCTCACGCCCGCTTGACGCCCTGTGGGGTCCCGACCGACAGCGCGACGACGAGGAGATCAGATCGTGGAGAAGTTCACAACGCACACCGGAACCGCCGTCCCGCTGCGGCGCAGCAACGTCGACACCGACCAGATCATCCCTGGTGAGTTCCTCAAGCGGATCACCCGGCACGGCTACGAGGACGCGTTGTTTGCGGAGTGGCGCAGCGATCCGAGCTTCATCCTCAACCAGGAAGATCGCGTCGGGGCGTCGATCCTCGTGGCCGGCCCAGAGTTCGGGACCGGGTCATCGCGCGAGCACGCGGTGTGGGCCTTGTCGGACTATGGCTTCCGCGTGGTCTTGTCGTCCCGCTTCGCCGACATCTTCCGCGGGAACAGCGGCAAGAACGGCTTGCTCACCGCCGCCGTCGCGCAGCCGCACATCGAGACCCTCTGGGAGATCATCGAGGCAGATCCGCGCGCGCAGGTCACCGTGGACCTACGGGAGCGAACGGTTTCCGCGCTCGGTCTCACATGCGACTTCGAGGTGGACGACTACACCCGTTGGCGCCTTCTCGAGGGGTTGGACGACATCGGCATCACCATGGCTTCAGCGCAGCAGATAGCCGATTTCGAAGCCGCCCGGCCGGCTTTCACTCCTGTCACTACAGCCCGCTGAGTCACATCCGAACTGTTTCAATTCCGACGCTTCCGAGCTCTGCGCACGTAACCGCGGGGTCCAGATCCGGGAAAACGTTGCGACACAACGACAATGCGATCGGTCTGGTAATTGTCTTGCGCCCCCAATGCGTCTACCCTTCCCTTCGGTTCGGGCAACGGCCCGACGCCGGACGTCCGGAAGGAAAGCAGTGAACAAGAGCGATTTGATCGACAGCATCGCCGACAGGGTCGGTGGCAAGAAGGCCGCCCAGGAAGCGGTCGACGCGGTCATCGAGACCATCACCCTCGCAGTCGCGCGCGGCGAGAAGGTCGTCATCACCGGCTTCGGCGCATTCGAGAAGGTTGAGCGAGCGGCTCGCACGGCTCGCAACCCGCGCACCGGAGCTGTCGTGAAGGTGAAGAAGACCTTCGGCGCCAAGTTCCGTCCGGGTGCTGACTTGAAGGCCTACGTCACCGGCGCGAAGAAGGCGGCCAAGAAGGCGCCGTCAGCCGCGGCGAGCGCTGCGAAGAAGGCCGTTCCAGGCAAGAAGGCCGCTGCGAAGGCTCCTGCGAAGAAGGCTCCTGCGAAGAAGGCTCCTGCGAAGAAGGCTCCTGCGAAGAAGGCTCCTGCGAAGAAGGCTCCTGCGAAGAAGGCTCCTGCGAAGAAGGCTCCTGCGAAGAAGGCTCCTGCGAAGAAGGCTCCTGCGAAGAAGGCTCCTGCGAAGAAGGCTCCTGCCAAGAAGGCTCCGGCCAAGAAGACCGCGAAGAAGGCAGCAAAGAAGGCCTGACCTCGCTCTACGACTGGACCGGGATCGCTGGGCGATCCCGGTCCAGTCGCTTGTCAGTCGAGGGGAAAACCCGCGATCGTGACGACTTCCGCGTTTCCGGCCGCATCCAGTCGAGCCGTGACCCGCTGACCGGGGCGCAGCAACTGAAGACCCGAGCGGTCGAAGGCGCTCGATCCGAACTCGACAACCTCGCCCCGGTCCGTGAGCAGGTCTCCGGCTCGAGTGTCCGGATCGAAGGAGCGGACGGTTCCGTGCGCCAGTGCCACCGAATGATCCTCCCAGGGATGGGTGGAGTTTCTCGACATGGCTGGCTCACCCAGACAGGATGGGAGACCGAAGTCCAGCGCGGATATCGGTAACCCCAAGGGCGGGAGCGTGGGTGGCGCATCAGAAGGTGGGCTTCTGGTATCGATTCGCCGTCGGCGTCCTGAAGCCGCCGGTCATCGCTTTCACCCGTCGCCGCTGGCTCAACCGCGAACTCGTCCCGACCTCGGGCGGATTCATCGTCGCCCCGAACCACACGTCGCACTTCGACCCGCTTGCGGTCGCCCACTACCTCTACGACGCCGGGCGGCCCCCCCGCTTCCTCGCCAAGGACTCCCTCTTCGATGCCCCGGTCATCGGACCGATCATCGCGCGAGCCGGGCAGATTCCGGTCCACCGCGAGACAGGCGCAGCCGGCGACGCGATGCGTGACGCGATCGCTGCGGTAAGGGCAGGGGAGTGTGTTGTCTGCTACCCCGAAGGCACCCTGACCCGCGACCCTGGGCTTTGGCCGATGCGCG
This sequence comes from uncultured Actinomycetota bacterium, assembly GCA_963805505.1. Taxonomy (GTDB): domain Bacteria; phylum Actinomycetota; class Actinomycetes; order DATJPE01; family DATJPE01; genus JANPBY01. The sequence goes on from CAWDUP010000001.1 coordinate 247,516, forward strand.
GCAAGACCGGCGCTGCCCGCATCGCCTTGGCCACCGGTGCTCCGGTGATCCCCATGGCGCACTGGGGGGCACAGCGGGTCCTGGCGCCGTACTCGAAGCGTCCACGGCTGATGCCTCGCCAAACCGTCACCGTGACGGTGGGGCCTCCAGTTGACTTGAGCGATCTGATGGACAAGCCCCAAGACGCTGACGTCTTGGCTGAGGCCACCGACCGGATCATGGACTCCATCACGGCGCTGGTGGCGGAACTGCGCGATCAGCCTGCTCCTGCGAGCCGGCTGGATCCCAAGGACGCAGGCCTCCCGGAGATCGGGCGCGCTGAGGTTCACTACGACAAAGAGGATCGGAGCCGCTGATGACCAGAGCAGCCGTGATGGGCAGCGGATCGTGGGGAACGGCCTACGCGATGGTGCTTGCCGATGCCGGGACAGATGTTGCCCTGTGGGGCAAGGATCTTGCTGTCATCGACGACGTGAACAAGCAGCACATCAACGCCAAGTACCACCCAGACATCGAACTGCCCCCGGCGATCTGGGCGACCACCCGTGCTGACGAGGCACTCGCCGACGTCGACGTCGTCGTCCTCGCCATTCCCTCCCAGGTGCTGCGTGACAACTTGGCACGGTGGCGCGAGCTGGTGCCCTCTCAGGCAATCCTGGTCAGTCTCATGAAAGGCATCGAGCTCGGGACGACGATGCGGATGAGCGAGGTCATCGCCGAGGTCGCCGACGTCGCGGACGAGCGGGTCGCTGTGGTCTCTGGACCAAACCTCGCGCGTGAGATCGCGTTGCGGCAACCCGCGGCAACAGTTGTCGCCTGCACTGACGCCGAGGCGGGCCAGCGGCTTCAGGATGCGTCGCTGACGCCGTACTTTCGGCCCTACACGAACACCGACGTCATCGGTGTCGAGATTGGCGGGGCCACCAAGAACGTGATCGCGCTGGCCAACGGGATGGCTGTGGGCCTCGGCTACGGCACGAACACCCAGTCCTCGCTGATCACCCGGGGCCTGGCCGAGAGCGCCCGCCTCGGGGCTGCGCTGGGGGCAGACCCGATGACCTTCGCCGGGCTCGCTGGGATCGGCGACCTCGTGGCCACGTGCACCTCCCCACTGTCGCGCAACCGCACGTTCGGGGAGAACCTGGGACGTGGCAGGTCGGTCGAGGAAACCATTGCGCACACCCAGCAGACCTGCGAAGGCGTGAAGTCATGCCAGTCGATTCTCGACCTCGCGCGCAAGCACGACGTCGATATGCCCTTTACCGAGCAGGTCGTCGAAGTCGTCCACCACGGCGTCTCGCCGCGCGAGATGCTCGGCCGGCTGATGTCCCGTGAGGCCAAGGCCGAAGGAGTCTGAACCTCAGCCCCGCGCCTCCAGCGCCGCGGCGAGGTCGCTCCACAGGTCTTCAACATCCTCGATCCCCACCGACAGCCGGAGCAGGCCGGGTGGCACCAGTGGGCTCTCACCGGGCCAGCTGCGTCGCCTCTCGAGTGTGGACTCGACACCGCCCAGGCTGGTCGCGTGCACCCACAGGCGTACGTGTTCGCACACCGCGTCAGCGGCGGCGCCGTCGGCCAGCTCGATCGAGAGCATGAACCCGAAGGAGTCCCACTCCCTGGCGGCCACCCGATGCCCCGGATCGTCGGGCAGGCCGGGATAGCGAACTCGGGTGACTGCGGGGTGCTGGCTGAGCCGGCGAGCAAGTTCACCCGCGGTCGCGGCGGAGCGCTCGTGGCGCAACGGCAGGGTCCGTAGACCGCGCAGAGCGAGCCAGGACTCCAACGGCCCTGGAATGCTCCCGTTGAGATGTCGTGCCGTGATGAGCTCGTCGGCCACCGACGGCTGGCCACTCACGAGGACACCGAGCAGGACGTCGGAGTGTCCGGCGAGCTGTTTGGTGGCGCTATGCATGACCAGGTCGGCTCCGAGGGCCAGCGGGCGAACCGCCATGGGTGTCGTGAACGTGTTGTCGACCACGAGGGTCGCGCCGGCGGCCCGGGCCGCTGCTGACGCTTGGCCAAGATCGGTAACGCCCATCAACGGGTTCGACTCCGTCTCCACCCACACCAGGTCCGCTCCAGAGCAGGCCTCGGCAACTGCGAGGGAGTCAGTCGTGTCCACGAGGCGGACCGCGAGACGGCCCGAAGAGGCGTGGGCGCTCAGGACGGCGGCTGTGCCGGTGTACGGCGTCGCTGGCGCGACGACAACGGCTCCGTGCGGCAGCGGCTCGACGACCGCAGCCAGGGCGGCCATGCCGCTGGGGTAGGCCACGGCATGACCACCCTCCAATGCGCCGACCGCACTCTCCAGAGCCGCCCAGGTGGGATTGCCCTCGCGCGCATATGCGAGGTCTCCACCCGCATGAAAGGTGGAACTCAGCACGACCGGGACGTTCATCGGCGATCCCGGAGTGCTGGCCGGGCGTCCGGCCGTGACGGCCAGGGTCGAGCGGGCAAGGTCCATGGCGCGAGGATAGGGCGAGGATAGGGTCGTCCGATGAATGGGCGCCGGGGGTGAGCGAGCCGAGCCCGCGGCCGCGCGTGGCCGTCGTCTTCGGCGGCCGCAGTGCTGAGCATGCGATCTCGTGCGTCAGCGCGGGAAGCGTCCTGGCGGCCCTCGATCGTGAGCGCTTCGACGTCGTGGCCGTCGGCATCACCAGGAGCGGGCGTTGGGTGCTCGCGGCCGACGACCCGGCTGCTCTGGAGATCCGGGGTGGCGAGCTGCCTGAGGTTGACGCGACCGGGCACCAGATCGTCTTGGCCGCTGACCCGACTGCCGGTGACCTCGTGGTCAGCGAACCGGGTCAGGTGCCTACGGTCCTCGGCGACGTCGACGTGGTGTTCCCACTCCTGCACGGCCCCTACGGCGAGGACGGCACGATCCAGGGTCTGCTCGAGCTGGCCGGAGTCCCGTACGTGGGGTCCGGCGTTCTCGCGTCCGCCCTGGCGATGGACAAGGCCATGGCCAAGGTGGTGCTCGAGGCGCACGGATTGCCGGTCGGCCGCCAGGTGGTGCTGACTTCGGCAGACCAGTCCTCCGGAGGCCCGGACCTTCGACGCAAGGTCGAAGCGGCCCTGGAGCTGCCGGTGTTCGTCAAACCGGCCAGGGCGGGCTCGTCGGTGGGGATCTCGAAGGTCGAGGACTGGGCTGACTTGGCGAGCGCGCTGGACGAGGCGTGGAGCCACGACCCCAAGGTCGTGGTCGAGCAGGCGATAGCCGGTCGAGAGATCGAGTGCGGGGTCCTGGAGGGCGCTCCCGGTGAGCGCCCGCAGGCAAGTGTGTGCGCGGAGATCCGGGTTGCCGGGACTCATGCCTTCTACGACTTCGCCGCCAAATACCTCGACGAGAGCACCGAGTTCGACGTCCCAGCCCATGTGACGGACGCCGTGCAAGAACACGTCCAAGAGCTGGCCATTCAGGCATTCGAGGTCCTCGGCTGCGAGGGGTTGGCCCGGGTTGACTTCTTCCTGACTGCGGAGGGCGAGGTGATCCTCAACGAGGTCAACACGATTCCCGGCTTCACGCCGGTCTCGATGTTTCCGCGGATGTGGGCTGCCAGCGGCGTGGACTATGCCGCGCTGGTGGACCGGCTCCTCACGACCGCCCTGGTCCGGCGTCCTGGGCTCAGGTAGATCAGTCAGCTAGATCAGTCAGCCGGCCGGGATCGTGGACGAAACCGGGATGCTCAGCGCGACGAGGACATTCACTTCCGGCGCGTACGCCTTCGGCACGTCGACCTCGACATAGGCCAGCCGGCCGTCGGTGACGAACCGATAGCCGTTCGTCAGCTCGACCGGCAGCCAGTCGACCGTGGCCGACCCGTCCGGCCCCCCGATGGCGATGAGCTCGCTCGTCGGCTGCAACTGCGGCGGCCGGCCCGTGCCGCACCGCAACGTGATGGCGGGATCACCCCAGGCGGCCGTCAACGGCGAACCGGGATCGGTGGCTCGCTGATCGCCGCCCCCCAGCTGGCTGGGCAGCGCCGCATGCAACGCTGCGCAGGCGGTCTCGACAGACGCGTCAGACGGTGCCGGTGGATCCACCGCTACGGAGTTGGAGCACGCTGCGAGCGCCAGGCAGGCCACGATGCACGCCGTTCGCACGGCTGCGCGGCTGCGCGGAAGCCGGCGTGCAGGGCTCAGAGGTGGACGACCGGGCAAGTGAGGGTGCGGGTGATCCCGTCGACGCCCTGCACGCGCGCCACCACCAGCTTGCCTAGCTCGTCGACGTTTTGGGCCTCGGCTCGGACGATCACGTCGTAGGGTCCAGTGACGTCCTCGGCCATGGTCACCCCTTTGATGCCCGCGATCTCACGGGCGACGAGGGCGGCCTTGCCGACCTCGGTCTGAATGAGGATGTACGCCTGCACCACCATGGCGGCCTCCCGGAAGACGGTGTCGGGCGGCGAACCTATCGCGAATACAAGGAGCACGTGATGACCACCCCCGAACCCGGCTCGGTGGGCGAGCTCGGTGAGTTCGGTCTCGTGGCTGCCGTCACGGCTGGCCTGCGGCAGCCAAGGGGCGTTGAGGTCGGGCCGGGCGACGACGCGGCAGTCGTCGCCGCTCCTGATGCTCGGGTGGTGGTGACCACGGACGTGCTGGTCGAGGGGCGACACTTCCGACGGGATTGGTCGAGCGCCGCAGACGTCGGGCACAAAGCCGCGGCGCAGAGCCTGGCGGACGTGGCCGCGATGGGCGCGCGACCGACCGCCGTGGTGGTCGGTTTTGCCTGCCCGCCCGAGCTCCCGGCCAGCTGGGCTGTCGAGATGGCGGAAGGACTCGCGCAGGAGTGCCAGGGGGTCGGGACTTCGGTGGTGGGCGGGGATGTCGTCCGCGGTGACGCCGTCATCGTGTCCGTGACCGCCCTGGGGGATCTGGCGGGGCGAGCGGCGATCCTTCGGTCTGGTGCCGTGGCGGGGGATTCCGTCGCCGTCTGTGGGCGGTTGGGATATTCCGCAGCGGGCTTCGCCGTCCTTCAGCGCGGCTTTCGCGCCCCGAGGACGCTGGTCGACGCGCACCGACGCCCGCGACCGCCGTACGCCCAAGGGGTCAAAGCCGCCATCGCGGGAGCCACGTCCATGTGCGATGTCAGCGACGGGTTGCTCGGCGACCTCGGTCACGTCGCGACCGCAAGCGGGGTGGGGATCAACCTGAACGCCGGCGCGTTCGACATCGACGAGGACCTCACCAGCGCGGGCGCCGCGCTGGCCGTGGACCCCCTGTCGTGGGTGCTCACGGGTGGTGAGGACCATGCTTTGGTCGCGACCTTCCCGCCGGGCGTCCGGCGGCCCCGGGGCTGGCGTCTCGTCGGGACCGTGACGTCCGGGCAGGGCGTCCTCGTGGACGGCGAACCGTGGAGCGGCCCTGCCGGGCACGACCACTTCGCCTAGCCTGCGGACATGTCGGTTGAAGGCGATCGTCCGGACCTGGACACCTTGATCATCGGCGCGTCGGCCGCCGGTCTCGCAACCGCCGCGATGCTGAAACGAGCCGCGCACCGCTTCGAGCTCCTCGAGGCGGCCGATGTCGTAGGGACGGCCTGGCGCCACCACTACGACCGACTGCACCTGCACACCCCGAAGTCAGGGTCCGCGTTGCCCGGGCTCGCGATGCCCTCGCAGTGGCCGCGCTATCCGTCGCGCGAGCAGATGGTCGACTACCTGGAGCGATATCAGGCGCATCACGGGCTGACGCCGAGATTCGGGGAGCGGGCGACGCGGGTCCAACCTCGCGACGGCGGCTGGGTGGTGCACACAGCCAACCGCGAGTGGACGAGCCGGACGGTCGTCATCGCGACCGGGGCAGCTCGAGTGCCGGTTCGGCCGACCTGGCCCGGCGAGGCGGACTTCGCCGGTGACCTTCTGCACTCCAGCGAATACCGCAACGGCGCGTCCTGGGCAGGTCGCCAGGTCCTGGTCGTCGGCTTTGGCAACTCCGCCTGCGAGCAGGCGATCGACCTCGTGGAGTGTGGCGCGACGGCACACATTTCGGTGCGTTCCGCGGTCAACGTCGTGCCGCGAGACGTGCTGGGACTCGTACCGGTGCTGCAGCTGGGCATAGCGATGCGTCGACTTCCGCCCGCGGTCGCCGACGCGTTGGCTGCGCCCATGATCCGACTCACGGTCGGAGATCTGCGCAAGGTCGGGCTGCGCAAGCTTCCGTACGGCCCGAACACCCAGATGGCACGTGACCGCCACGTCCCGCTGCTGGACATCGGGACCATGGACCTCATCCGGAACGGCCAGCTTGCCGTCCACCCGGCCATCGAGCGATTCACACCCAGCGGCGTGGTGTTCGTCGACGGTCAGGAGCTCGACGTCGACGCCGTGATCCTGGGCACCGGATATCGTCCGGCGCTGGACGACTTCCTGCCGGACTGGCGGACCGTCTGCGACGAGCAGGGCCGTCCCCTGGTCTCCGGTGGCCCGACGGCCCTCCCGGGGCTCTATTTCTGCGGCCAGTACGTGTCCCCGTCGGGGATGCTGCGCGAGTGCGGGATCGAGGCCAAGCGGATCGCGCAGCACCTGACCGGTGCAGCGTTGTGACGACGGCTGGAGCGAGGTCTAGCGGACGACCTTGCCGGCCTTGATGCAGGCGGCGCACACGTCGAGGCGCTTCGGAGTTCCACCGACGGTCACGCGCATACGCTGGATGTTGGGGTTCCAGCGGCGAGACGTACGGCGATGCGAGTGCGAGATGCTGTTGCCGAAGCTCGGCTTCTTGCCGCAGACGTCGCAGGTGGCAGCCACGGGGAACTCCAAACGAAAAGGGTGTGGGCGCCCGACGATGGCCAGGCGACTGCTCAAGGCTACCCGAGCCGGTTGGTCATGGTCCAACTCGACGTGAGCGTCGCGAGGGTAGCCTCGCACCTCATGAGCGGAGCCCGAGCCACGTCGCCCCTCGGCGCGCACGGATCGGTGCATGCGGCGCAGGTCCGGGCGTGGTGCCGAGCCGGGTTGGTCGCGCTCGGCGACGCGCGCGCAGAGATCGACGCGCTCAACGTCTATCCCGTCCCTGACGGGGACACGGGGACGAACCTGTTCCTCACGATGGAATCAGCGGTCGACGCGCTCGGGCCGGACTCGCAGGACTTGGCCTCCGATCTGCCGGAGACGGTCGCCGCGGTCGCGCACGGCGCGCTGCTCGGCGCCCGCGGAAACTCAGGGGTCATCCTGAGCCAGTACTTTCGCGCCGTGGCCGACGTCCTCGGCGAGGGCACGCCACGCTCGGGTGCCGAACTGCTCCGCCAGGCGCTGCGGGCCGCCTCGGAGGCGGGGTACGTCGCCGTGGCTCAACCGGTTGAGGGAACGATCCTGTCGGTGGTTCGCGCCGCAGCCGCAGCTGCCGAGCAGGTCGACGGGAATGACGCGCTGGCTGTGGCGAGGGCAGCAGCCGAGGCAGCCCACGAGGCGCTGGACCGGACACCCGAGCAGCTCGAGGCGCTGCGTCGGGCTGGTGTGGTGGACGCCGGAGGGCGCGGCGCCGTCGTACTTCTCGACGCCCTGTTCCAGGTGATGTCCGGGGTGGAACCGAAGACCACGAGCCGACCCGCCCATCTACCGGTTCCGTCCTTTGCCCACGGCGAGGCGGTCGACCTCGGTGGGCCGTCCTTCGAGGTGATGTACCTGCTGGAGGCCTCGAGTGAGCCGATCCCTGCCCTTCGCGAGGCTTTGGGTGGGATCGGGGACTCCTTGCTCATCGTCGGCGGTGACGGGCTGTGGAACGTTCACGTCCATGTCGACGACGTGGGCGCGGCCATCGAGGCCGGCATCACCGCCGGCCGGCCCTATCGCATCGCCGTCACCCATTTCCGCGACCAGGTGTCGGGCGGTCGGGAGTCGCTGGCGCCAAGCCGCGCCGTCGTCGCGGTGGCGGCAGGTGAGGGTCTCGCCACCCTCTACGAGACCGCGGGGGCGGTTGTCGTGCGCTCCGCCGCCGGCGCGAAGCCGGCGACCCGAGACGTGCTCCGGTCGATCGAGCGTTCGCAGGCGCCGGAGGTCGTGGTGCTGCCGCACGACAAGGACGTCCTGGCCGTCGCCGAGGCGGCCGCCGACCAGGCCCGGGCCACGGGAGTGCGGGTGGCCGTCATCCCGACCCGAGCGACCGTGCAGGTCCTGGCCGCTTTGGCCGTGCACGACAGTGCCCGCCGGTTCGACGACGATGTCGTGGCCATGACCGCCGCCGCCCGAGCCACGCGCCACGCCGAGGTGACGCTCGCGACCCGTGAGGCCCTGACGATGGCTGGGGTGTGCCAGCCCGGCGACGTCTTGGGCATGCTCGAGGACGACGTGGCGGTCATCGGAGCAGATGTCTCCGAGGTCTCGACGACGCTGCTCGACCGGCTGCTCGCGGCTGGCGGAGAGCTGGTCACGATCGTGACCGGAGCCGAGGCAGGCGATGCGCTGGCCGGTCAGCTGCTCGACCACCTGCGACGGACCCATCCCGAGGTCGAGACGACCGTCTACGAGGGTGGGCAGACGCACTATCCCGTGCTCGTCGGGGTCGAGTGAGAGGCTCACACTCGTGAGTCCGGATGGGCGGGACCTGAACGAACCCGTGAGCAAGGTGGTCGGGCCACGCACCGCCGAGAAACTAGCGCCGCTAGGCATCGCCACGGTTGGCGACCTGCTGCGCCATTACCCCCGTCGCTATGAGCACCGCGGTGAGCTGACCGACCTGGCCTCGCTTCGGGTAGGGGAGCAGGTGACCGTCCTGGCTGAGGTGATCAAGGCAGAGGTACGTCGTCCGCAATCGCGCCCCAAGGGGATGTTCACCGCCGTGGTCGCCGACGGTTCCGGCGCGCAGCTGACGCTCACCTTCTTCAACAAGGTCGGCTATCACGCGAAAGTGATCGTTCCCGGCCGTCGAGGGTTGTTCGCGGGGGAGGTCGGTCTGTTCAGGCACCAGCGCCAGCTGACTCACCCGACCTTTGAGATGTTCGACCGAGATGCCGACGCGGGTGACGCTCAGCGCCGGGCCATCGACTATGCGGACCACCCGATCCCCATCTACCCGGCCACCAAAGGGCTTCCGACCTGGGTCATTGCGAAGTGCGTCGGTGTCGTGCTCGACACCCTTGACCAGCTCGACGATCCGTTGCCGGACGACGTACGACGGGCCGAGGGCCTGCCCGGACTGCTCGACGGTTTGCGCAAGATCCACCGACCGACCTCCGACGCCGATTGGCGAGCCGCGCGGGCGCGGTTCGTGTTCGAGGAGGCGTTCGTCTTGCAGACGGCGCTGGCGCAGCGGCGGAGGGCGGCGACCAGTGTCAGTGCGATCCCCAGGGTGCCTCGGCCCGGGGGTCTGCTGGCCGCTTTCGACGACCGGCTGCCCTGGCCCCTCACCGACGGGCAGCGCGCGGTCGGCAAGCTGCTCGCCGAAGAGATCGCCCAGCCGCATCCCATGCATCGCCTGCTGCAGGGAGAGGTCGGTTCCGGCAAGACCGTCGTCGCCTTGCGAGCGATGCTGGCGGTCGTCGACGCGGGCGGACAAGCCGCGCTGCTCGCGCCGACGGAGGTGCTAGCCCAGCAGCACCACCGCTCGCTGCTCGCCCTGCTCGGACCGCTCGCCGAGCGGGGCCTGCTCGGAGGCTCCGAGCTGGGCACGAGGGTGGCCCTGCTGACCGGCTCCCAGCCGACGGCCGTACGCCGCCGTGAGCTGCTGGACGTCGCTAGCGGCGACGCGGGCATCGTGGTCGGCACGCATGCCCTGCTGGAGGAGAAGGTCACATTCCAGGACCTCGGCCTCGTCGTCGTCGACGAGCAGCATCGTTTCGGGGTCGAGCAGCGCGCCGCCCTTGCCGCCAAGGCGGTTGATCCGCCGCACGTGCTGGTGATGACGGCGACGCCGATCCCGCGCACCGTGGCCATGACCGTGTTCGGGGACCTCGAGGTCTCCACCCTGACCGAGCTACCCGCTGGTCGGCAGCCGATCACCACGCACGTGGTGCCCACCGACAAGCCGAGGTTCGTGGAACGGGCCTGGGAGCGCGTCAGGGAAGAGGTCGCGGCCGGACACCAGGCCTACGTCGTCTGCCCGCGGATCGGCGTCGACGACGACGCCGACATCGACGAGGAGACCGCGCCAGGCGATACCGGGTCGGACCGTCCGTTGCGTGCGGTCCTCGAGCTCTGGCCCGAGCTCAAGGCCGGTCCGTTGGCCGGGCTGCGAGTCGAGATGCTGCACGGGCAGCTCGCGTCCGACGTCAAGGATGACGTCATGAGGCGTTTCAACCACGCGACGATTGACGTCCTCGTGGCCACCACCGTCGTCGAGGTCGGGGTCGACGTTCCCAACGCGACCGTCATGGTCGTCATGGATGCCGAACGTTTCGGGGTGTCCCAGCTGCATCAGTTGCGTGGCCGCGTCGGCCGTGGAGACAGTCCCGCCTTGTGCCTGTTCGTCACTGGAGCCGAAGAAGGGTCGCCCTCGCGCAATCGGTTGGAGGCCGTCGCCGCGACATTGGACGGCTTCGCGCTGGCTCGCCTCGACCTCGAGACGCGTCGCGAAGGGGACGTCCTCGGCGCCTCCCAGGCCGGTCGCAGATCCTCGCTGCGGCTGTTGTCGGTGCTGCGCGACGAGGACGTCATCGAGCGCGCGCGCCGGGCAGCGACCGACCTGGTGGCCGGCGATCCGGACCTGACCGGCCACCCGGCCCTCGCGCAGGGCCTCGCCGAGCTGGTCGCCGATGAGCAGGCTGAGTTCCTCGACAAGTCCTGACGTTTGTCCTGACCGTTCGACCGGAGGCAGGCCCGAGGTGGAGGATCAGCGCATGGGTACAGAGGTAAGCGGCACGCTTGGCAGTCTCGACCTCGCTGACGGGCGTCAGCTCGAGTGGAGCAGCGTCGGCCCGCCGAACGCGACGATCCTGCTCGACCACCACGGCACGCCGGGAAGCCGGGTCCCAGCCGGCGTCATGGCCAGGGCGGCAACAGCTCGTGGTTTGCGACTCGTCACCACGTCACGACCGGGCTACGGGCGGTCGAGTCGGGCACCCGGTCGCACCGTCGTCGACGTCGTCGGCGACTCGGCGGCGCTCCTGGACGAGCTCGGCGCCGACGCTGCCTACGTCATCGGCGCTTCGGGCGGAGGTCCACACGCTCTCGCCTGCGGCGCGCTGTTGGGCGAGCGCGTCCTCGGGGTCGCGGTGCTCGCAGGGGTGGCTCCGCTGGCTGCCGAAGGGCTGGACTGGCTGGCCGGGATGGGCGAGGACAACGTCGAGGAGTTCACGCTGGCCCTCGCCGGCGAGGGAACGTTGCGCCCCTTCCTCGACGCTGCGCGGCCGGAGCTGCTGAAGGCCGACGCCGAAGGGGTGCTCGCGGTGCTCGGGGGATTGTTGCCGGAGGTCGACCGGGCCTGCCTGACGGGGGAGGTGGCGGCCGACGCCGCGGCCTCGATGGCCGAGGCCGTGGTCGTCGGGGTCGATGGCTGGCTGGACGACGACCTCGCCTTCACGCAGCCCTGGGGCTTCGAGCTCACCGATCTGGGGCGTTTGACAGGCCGCGGTAAACCGGTGTCCATCTGGCAGGGTGACGCTGACTTGATGGTGCCGTTCGCGCATGGCCAATGGTTGGCCGAACACGTTCCAGGTGCGCGAGCCCATCTGTTGCCCGGCGAGGGGCACCTGTCCATCGGGATCGGCTCGATCGATGCGATCCTCGAGGAGCTGACGACCTGACCCGGATCGTGGCCGGGGCGGCCCGGGGTCGCCGGCTTTTCGTGCCGCCGAAAGGCACCAGACCTACCGCCGATCGGGCCCGCGAGGGGTTGTTCTCCACCTTCGACTCGATCCTGGGCGTGGGGGGACTGGCCGGCACCAGGTTTCTCGACCTCTACGCCGGCTCGGGCGCGGTCGGTCTGGAGGCACTGTCGCGTGGAGCCGACGCCGCGGTCTTGGTGGAACGGGCCGCCGCCGCTGCCGACGTCCTTGCCCGCAACGTCGCCCAGGTCGGGCTGCCCGGCGCGCAGGTTCACCGCCGAGGCGTCGAAGCGCTGGTTCGTGAACAGAACGCCGATGCCCCGTTCGACGTCGTGTTCGCCGATCCGCCGTACGAGCTGGCCGACGACGCTCTTGCAGCCGTGCTCAGCGATCTGCGGGCGAACGGGTGGCTGGGTCGCGGCGCGCTGGTCGTGGTCGAACGTGCCACTCGAGGTAGCTGGGTGTTCCCAGGGGGTTTCGACCACGATCGGGTTCGCACCTACGGCGAGGCGACGCTTTGGTACGGTCGCGCCGCGGGATGAGGCGCCCAGCAGCAGCCCAGAAGCACCGATCTAGGGAGTAGCCAGTCATGCGACGGGTCGTCTGCCCGGGATCCTTCGATCCGGTGACCAACGGGCATCTGGACGTCATCAGCCGGGCGTCGGCGCTGTATGACGAAGTGACCGTCGCCGTCCTCATCAACAAGACGAAGGCCTCGCTGTTCAGCGTCCAGGAGCGCATGGAGCAGCTGACCGACGCGACGTCGGCTTTCGGGAACGTACGGGTGGACTCGTGGCACGGCCTGATCGTCGATTTCTGCAAGGAGCGAGACATCCCGGTCATCTGCAAGGGGCTGCGTGCAGAGGGAGACTTCGGTTACGAGCAGCAGATGGCGCAGATGAACCATCGCCTTGCGGGCGTGGAGACGGTCTTCGTGTCGACCAACCCGGCTTACAGTTATCTCTCGTCCAGCCTGGTCAAAGAGGTCGCGACCTATGGCGGCGACGTCTCGGGCTTGGTGCCCGAAGGCGTTCGACGCCAGCTTGTCGAGGCCCTGAAGCGCAGTTCGGTCGCTGAGTGAAGAAGGCTCAGACCGAGCGTGGCCAGACTGCGTACCCCCGACCAATCCCTGGGAGATCCCGCCGTGGATGTGCACGACAAGCTCGATGACCTCACTGCGCTCGTGGAGAGTGCTCGATCGATGCCGATGTCGGCGTCGTGCATCGTCAACCGGGCCGAGGTGCTCGCCCTGCTGGACGAGCTGCGCGCCGGACTTCCCTCGGAGTTCGACGAGGCCGAGCGCATCCTCACCGAACGCGAGGCGGTGCTGCAGCAGGCCCGCCAAGACGCCGAACTGATCGTGGCGGCCGCCCAGGATGAGCGCATGCACCTGGTGTCCCAGACCGAGGTCTATGCCCAAGCCCAGCGCGAGGCCGGCCGGATGCGCGGAGAGGCTCGGGAAGCGGCCAGTCAGATGCAGGAGGAGACCGACGTCTACGTCGACGGAAAGCTGGCCAGTTTCGAGATCGCGTTGACCAAGACCCTGGAGACGGTGCGTCATGGTCGGGACAGAATTCAGGTCCGCCGCGAGGCTGAGCTGGAGGAGGAACCCGCGATCGAGGACCGCCCGCTGCCTGGAGCCTGACGCTGGGTTTGGGCGGGGAGGCGCCTCGGCGTTACCCTGAACGGCGGTCTTGTGTGAAGACAGCTCCACGAGCAGCACCCAGGCTCGTCAGCTCTCCCAAACTCAGCACCCCCAACTCACGCCCGAAACTCAGCCCCCAAACTCAGCGAGGTCATCGTCGTGCGCCGCCTAGACCCGCGCGACCCGTTCGTGGTCGATACCCGCGAGCTGGGGCGCCGACCTGGGGCGATGCGCGAGATCGTTCGAACGGCGCCCGCGCCGCACGATCTGGCGATCCCGGTAATCGCGATCGCGCCGGACACCCCGATCGAGCTGGCCCTGCGTCTGGAGTCGGTGGTCGAGGGGGTGCTGGTTTCCGGTCAGGCGACCACGACCGCTCGCGGCGAGTGTGTCCGCTGCCTGGACGGGGTCACGCTCCCGGTGGTCCTGGACCTCCAGGAGCTGTACGACTATCCCGACAAGCACGACAGGTACGACAGGCACGACAAGCGCGAGGCCTCGGACGACGAGGAGGATGCCGAGACGCGGCTGATCGTCGATGATCTGATCGACCTCGAGCCCCTGATCCGCGACCTCGCGGTCCTGGCGCTGCCGCTCAAGCCGCTGTGCGCCCCGGACTGCCCCGGGTTGTGCTCGGAGTGCGGGGCTAGGTTGGCCGACGATCCCCAGCACAGCCACGAGATGCTCGACCCGCGCTGGGCCGAGCTCGCATCACTCAATTCCCAGTCCAAGTACCAGTCCAGGTCCCAGTCCATGCCAGACCCGCAGACAAGCACCGAGGAAAGGAGCTGATCGTGGCCGTCCCGAAGAGGAAGACCTCGCGCAGCAACACCCGCAGCAGGCGCGCCAACTGGAAGGCGAAGCTGCCGCAGATCAACAAGCGGGTCGTCAACGGCCAGGTCGAGTACTCCGTGCCGCACCGCGCCGACGACGACGGCCAGTACAACGGCCGACAGGTCCTCGACGTCTGACCTGTCGAGCCACTGTCCGCCGTCCCAGCCGCCGACTCACCCTCGGCGCTGCCCACGACCGAAGGGCGCCTCGAGCTCCCTTCGGTGCTTGAGGCGCGTCTGGGCGTCACCGTGAGCCCGTCGGTGCTCGAACGCGCCCTGACCCATCGATCGTTCGCCTACGAGAACGGCGGGCTGCCGACCAACGAACGTCTGGAGTTCCTCGGCGACAGCGTCCTCGGCCTGGTGGTCACCGACGCGTTGTTCCGGACCCATCCCGACCTGCCCGAAGGGCAGCTGGCCAAGCTTCGAGCTGCCGTGGTCAACATGCGTGCCTTGGCCGACGTCGGACGTGAACTCGACCTAGGTGCCTTCGTCCGCCTGGGCCGGGGCGAGGAAGCCACCGGCGGGCGTGACAAGTCCTCGATCCTGGCCGACACCGTCGAGGCCGTCATCGGTGCGGTCTATCTCGACCGCGGGCTGCAGGAGGCCTCCGCGCTGGTTCACCGGCTCGTCGACCCACTCATCGAGGTGGCTGCCGGGCTGGGTGCCGGCCTGGATTGGAAGACCTCCCTTCAGGAGCGAACGGCCGGGCTGGGATACGGCTCACCTGAGTACGTCGTTCACGAGGAAGGCCCCGATCACGAGAAGACCTTCATGGCGGAGGTGGTGGTCGCCGGGCAGGTCCAAGGCACCGGGAGCGGGCGAAGCAAGAAGGAAGCAGAGCAGGAAGCCGCGTCGGCCGCCTGGGCGGCTCTGGCAGCGCCCAGCGACGAATCCGCCTTGGGCGACTGAGCCCGCGCAGCCGCGGACCACGTGCGATGCCTGAACTTCCCGAGGTCGAGGTCGTCCGCCGGGGGCTCGATACCTTCCTCGCCGGCCAGACGATCGCCGAAGTGGATCTCCTGCACGAGCGAGTCGCCCGCCGTCACCGCGGCGGCCCAGTCGACATCGCCTCCCGCCTGAACGGCACCCGGGTCCTGCACGCCTCGCGGCGGGGGAAGTACCTGTGGCTGGCCCTCGACTCCGATGATGCGATCGTGCTGCATCTCGGCATGAGCGGGCAGCTGCTGGTTGAGCGGTCCGACGTCCCGGAACAGACGCATCTGCGGGCTCGGATCCGCTTCGTCGACGGCGAGCGCGAGCTTCGGTTCGTCGACCAGCGCACCTTCGGGGGCCTGGCCGTTGAGATGCTCGTGCCCGACGATCGGGGAGGGCGCGTCCCGGTCTCGGTCGCGCACATCGCCAGGGACCCGCTCGATCCCTGCTTCGACGCCGACGCCTTCGTGAGGGACATCCGTGCGCGTCGCACTGGCATCAAGCGAGCCCTGCTGGATCAGACGCTGGCCTCGGGCATCGGCAACATCTACGCCGACGAGGCGTTGTGGCGAGCCCGACTGCACTTCGCCCGACCAACCCAGACCCTGACCCGACCGGAAGTCCGCCGCGTCCTGCAGGCTGCTGGTGAGGTGATGACGCACGCGCTGGGCCAGGGCGGCACCTCGTTCGACGCGCTCTACGTCGACGTGGACGGCAACTCTGGATACTTCGAACGTTCCCTCGAGGTGTACGGCCGCGAGGATGAGCCATGTTCTCGCTGCGGGACGCCCATCCGGCGCGATCGGTTCATGAACCGATCGTCGTTCACCTGCCCGCGATGCCAGCCACGCCCCCGTCGCGGCGTGTGGTGAACCGGGTGAATCAGACGGGGCAGTCACCCGATTGGGTGTGTCGGGCCGTCGCCGAGGTTGACCAGCATGTGGACGCAGTGTCACCCTGGGTCGAACCCACCCATGGTGTCGTCGAACCCCCTGGTGCCGGCGGCACCCTCCCGTGAAGGATCCCGGATGGCGAAGGCGTTGTACGGTCACGTGGGGGGACCAGATGAACAGATCCTCGCCCAGTTGGCCGCTCTTCGCGCTCGCGTGCGCGACCTCCAGGACGAGGTGGCTCGGCTCAGCGCCGCCAACGACGCCCTGACGAGTTTGGTGGCCGAGGAGCACCTGACGGGTCGCCTCGATCGAGTGGAGCTGCCGGCCGACCTGCCCGCTGAGGTCTCCGTCGCCACACCCGCCGCGCTGACCAGCGTCTGAGGTTCCCCCGGGTAGGCTCTTAGCGGTCTTCCCCTGACCTCGACCACCGGGAACCGTCCCGGCCGGGAGCCCTCCGCGTGCACCTCAAGAGTCTGACCCTGCGCGGCTTCAAGTCCTTCGCGTCCTCGACGACGTTGCGCTTCGAGCCCGGTATCACGTGTGTCGTCGGCCCCAACGGGTCGGGCAAGTCCAATGTCGTCGATGCCCTGGCCTGGGTGATGGGTGAGCAAGGGGCCAAGAGCCTGCGCGGCGGCAAGATGGAGGACGTCATCTTCGCCGGCACGGCCGGCCGCCCACCCTTGGGGCGGGCCGAGGTCGTCCTCACGATCGACAACAGCGACGGTGCGCTGCCCATCGACTACGCCGAAGTCACCATCTCCCGCATCATGTTCCGCAACGGTGGTTCGGAGTACGCGATCAACGGCGAGTCCTGTCGGCTGCTGGACGTTCAGGAGCTCTTGTCCGACTCCGGGATCGGCCGCGAGATGCACGTCATCGTCGGTCAGGGCCAGCTCGACGCTGTCCTCTCGGCAACCCCGGAGGACCGGCGAGGCTTCATCGAGGAGGCGGCCGGCGTCCTCAAGCACCGCAAGCGCAAGGAAAAGGCCCTTCGCAAGCTCGACGCGATGGCCGCCAACCTCACGCGCGTCCAGGACCTCAACGGTGAGTTGCGGCGCCAGCTCAAACCACTCGGCCAGCAGGCCGAGGTGGCTCGCCGGGCGGTCGTCATCCAAGCCGATCAGCGGGACGCCAAGCTGAGGCTGCTGGCCGACGACCTGTTGGCCCTGCGCACCACTCTCGAAGCCGAGATCGCCGACGAGACCGCCCTGCGACGTCGTCGTCGCGAGGTCGAGGATGAGCTCGCGTCCCTTGCTGAGCGCATTGACAGCCTCGAGTCCGCCGATTCGTCGGGGCCGTCAGACGTCGCCGGGACGCAGGCGACCTACTTCCAGCTGGCCGCCCTGCGCGATCGGTTCGGCGCGACGATTCAACTAGCCGGGCAGCGCGCGGCGCACCTTGCCGACCCGCCCGCCGCGGAGCGCCCTGGTCGAGACCCAGCTGAGCTGGAGGCCGAGGCAGCCGCGGCGCGGGCTGAGGAAGCGCAGCCTCGCTGCGACCGTCGAGGGGGCCAGGTCAGCCCTGGACTCCTCGATCGAGGCGCGTGCCGCTGCCGACAGCCAACTGGCCGCGGAGGAGTCTCGGATCACGCGGGAGCTCCAGACCGCCGCCGACCGTCGGGAGGGATTGGCTCGGCTGGCCGGCGAGGTGGAGGCCGCTCGCACCAAGATCGCCTCGCACACCGCCGAGATCGAGCGGCTCGAGGCCGCGCTCGTCGAGGCTCGCTCGAGAGCCCAGGCAGCGAGCGCGGAGTTCACCTCGCTCGAGAGCAAGGTGGCCGGACTTGACGAGGGCGAGGTCGACCTGGACGGCGCCCACGAACGGGCCGCCGCAGAGCTGGCCGGCGCCGAGCAGGCGCTGGCGCAGCTGCGCGACGAGGAGCGAGCAGCCGAACGGGACCGTGCGGCACTGTCGGCCCGCGTGGACGCGTTACAGGGAGGGCTTGGCCCGCAAGGACGGCGCTGGCACAGTGCTGGCCGCCGAGGAGCGGCTGTCCGGGGTGCTCGGCACGGTGGCTGCCGTTCTCAGCGTCCGTACCGGTTACGAGGCGGCCGTGGCGGCCGCCCTGGGCGAGGTGTCCGACGCGGTGGCCGTCGACAGCCTCGATGTGGCGTTCGACGCCCTTCGGCTGCTTCGGGAGGACGAAGGAGGACGGGCTGGTCTGCTCGTCGCCGGTACCGGGTCCGTACCGCGCTCATCCGCTCCCTTGCCCCGCGGGTGCACCCCGGTTCTCGACCTGGTGAGCGCGCCTGGCGCACTTCAGACCACCCTCGAGCGTCTTCTCTTCGACCACGTCGTCGTCGACGATCTGGTTGCCGCTCGAGAGACGATGCGGGAGAACCCCGACCTGATCGTGGTCACGCGAGGCGGCGACCGGCTGGGGCGAGACCTGGTGCGTGGCGGGTCGGCGTCGACGCCGTCCCTGCTCGAGGTGCAGGTCGCCGTCGACGAGGCCGTAGCCGCGTTGGCCGCCGCGGATCACCGCGCCGAGCGTGCCCGTTTCGAGCTGGCCCGGGTCAGCGACGAGCATGCCCGCGCGGGCGAGGCGGTGGAATCCGCCCTGGCCGCCCTGCACGAGTCCGATGCCCGGATGGCAGCCGTCGCCGAGCAGCTCGGCCAGCTGGGCGCGGCCGCGCGTGTCGCCGCCGGTGAGGTAGCGCGGCTCAGCGCCGACCTGACCGGAGCTATCGAGCGTCGCGATGCCGACGGTCCGGCTCTGCGGGTGCTCGAAGAACGTCTCGATGCGGCCCGCACGGTGCCTGTCGACGCACCGATCGAGGTGGACCGTCGACCTGAGCTGCGCGACGCTGCCGCGTTGGCGGCCTCGGCAGAGATGGATGCTCGGCTAGCTGTTCGCACCGGCGAAGAGCGGGTCCGCGCACTCGCCGGCCGGGCGGAATCCCTGCTGCAGGCAGCCGCGGACGAACGTACGGCCCGCGAACGCGCCGCCCAACGTCGAGCGCAGGCACAACGCGATGCAGCAGTGGCCCGGGCCGTTGTCGAGGTCGCACGGTTTGGCGCTGCCTGCATCGAGGAGTCGCTCTCCGCCGCGGCCGAGGCGCGCAGCAAGGCGGAGGCCGCCCATGCGGCCCGGCTCGGAGATCTCCAAGCGCTGCGTGCGCGTTCGCGCGAGCTGGGCGGCGAGCTCGAACGCCTCACCGACTCGGTGCACCGCGACGAGGTCGCTCGCGCCGAGCAGCGCCTGCGCATCGAGCAGCTGGAAGAGAAGGCGGTCGAGGAGCTCGGCATCGACGTGGACACCCTGCTGGCCGAGTACGGACCCGAGGTGATGGTTCCGCCCTCGCCGCCAGCCCCGGGAGACGTCGTCGATCCATCGGCGCCGGATCCGGAGCCGATCCCGTACGTCCGCGCGCAGCAGGAGAAGCGGCTGCGCGCGGCCGAGCGCGCGCTGAACCTGCTCGGCCGAGTCAACCCGCTCGCGCTCGAAGAGTTCACCGCGCTGGAAGAGCGCCACGCCTTCCTCACCGAGCAGCTCGAGGACCTGAAGAAGACCCGACGCGACCTGCTGGACATCGTGCGCGAGGTCGACGAGCGGGTCGAGGAAGTGTTCACGGCCGCATTCCACGACACCGCTCGGGAGTTCGAGGGGGTGTTCGCGCGACTGTTCCCCGGGGGGGAGGGGCGCCTGGTCCTGACCGACCCCAGCGACCTGCTGACCACGGGCATCGAGGTCGAGGCGCGTCCGCCCGGCAAGAAGATCAAGCGGTTGTCACTGCTGTCCGGCGGGGAGCGGTCGCTGACCGCTGTGGCTTTGCTGGTGGCGATCTTCAAGGCGCGACCCAGCCCCTTCTATGTCATGGACGAGGTCGAGGCGGCGCTCGACGACACCAACCTCGGGCGCCTGCTGCGGATCTTCGAAGAGCTACGAGAGTCGTCCCAGCTCATCGTCGTGACGCACCAGAAGCGGACGATGGAGGTAGCCGATGCGTTGTACGGCGTCTCGATGCGCGGCGACGGTGTGACCGGCGTCATCAGCCAACGCTTGCGCGAGGCCGAGCCTGCCTGACCCGTCGGCCCGACCCCACCACACCTGATCGGAGCACTCCAACCCGTGGATCCCAACGCGCTGCTGTTCTTGTTGCTGTTCGTGCCCGTCATCGCCTTGCTGGTCGTGGGGTTCGTCACGAGCCGCCAGCGCAAACAGCTCAAGGACGAGCTACGCAGGCAAGACTCACCGGACCTCTTCCCCGACGGGGAAGGGTCGATCACCACCCTTCCACCCCCAGCGGGGGTGGCCACCGGCGACGCGGCCGCCGAGGTTCCGTTGCTGGATGCGCCAGAGGCCGTGCCAAGCAGGCTGGTTCGGCTGCGCTCGCGGCTGGCTCGTTCCGGCTCGAGCTGGGGGCTCGGGCTGCTCACCCTGCTGTCGCGGGACACCGTCGACGAAGCCACCTGGGACGAGGTCGAGGAGACGCTCCTGACCGCTGATCTGGGCGTGGCACCCACCGCGCAGCTCGTCGACCGGCTCCGGTCGCGGGTTCGTGTCGAGGGACACAGCGACCCGATGCAGGTCAAAGCGCTGCTCCGCGAGGAGCTGCTCGCGTTGGTGGATCCCACGCTGGATCGCAGTCTCCACCTCACGGTGGACGAAGGCCCGGCCGTTGTGCTGGTCGTTGGTGTCAACGGGACCGGAAAGACCACGACGACGGGAAAGCTGGCGCGCCTGCTCGCCGTCGACGAGCGGACGGTGCTGCTGGGGGCCGCAGACACCTTCCGGGCCGCGGCCGCAGACCAGCTGCAGACGTGGGGCCGACGCGTCGGGGCGGAGGTCGTCCGCGGAGTCGAGGGTGGCGACCCCGCGAGCGTGGCTTTCGAAGCCGTGAGCGAGGGAGTCCAGCGAGGGGTCGACGTGGTGCTCATCGACACGGCCGGTCGCCTGCACACCAAAGCCGGGCTGATGGACGAGCTGGGCAAGGTCAAGCGCGTCGTCGAGAAGCAGCGACCGGTGGACGAGGTGCTCCTCGTGCTCGACGCCACGACCGGACAGAACGGCCTGGCGCAGGCGCGGGTCTTCGGCGAGGTCGTTGCCGTCACCGGTGTGGTGCTCACCAAGCTCGACGGTACGGCTCGCGGCGGCATCGTTGTCGCGGTCCAGCGTGAGCTCGGCGTTCCTGTGAAGCTCGTCGGTTTGGGGGAGGGGGTCGACGACCTGGCCCCCTTCGACCCCGAGACGTTCGTCGACGCACTGCTCGGCGGGTAGCGCGCACGTTCCGCGTCTTGGCGCGGCGCGTAACGCGATGTTCACCTCGGGAGCGACTTCGTGACATGCCTGAAACATGTCGACACGGTCGACGTAACCCGGCATCGCCACAGTCGCTCCCACGGGCCGACCGGTCCGGCGAGGGGAGACACCCATGGATACCGGAACGACTGCATGGCTGCTGACCGCTTCTGCACTGGTGCTGCTGATGACGCCCGGCCTGGCCTTCTTCTACGGGGGCATGGTCCGGAGCAAGACCGTGCTCAACATGATGATGATGAGCTTCCTGGCGATGGGCGTCGTCGGCATCCTCTGGGTCGTCGTCGGCTACTCGATGGCCTTCGGTGGCGGTGACCTCGGTGGGTTCGTCGGCAACTTCGAGGTAGCCGGTCTCAAGGGTCTGATGGGGGCTCCCGCGGAGGGTTCGGCCTATCCCGACATGGCTTTCGTCGCCTTCCAGGCCACCTTCGCGATGATCACCGTCGCCCTGATCAGCGGTGCTGTGGCTGACCGGTTGAAGTTCAGCGCCTGGCTTGCCATCGCAGCTGTCTGGGCGACCCTCGTCTACTTCCCCGTGGCGCACTGGGTCTGGAACGCCGACGGCTGGATCTTCCAGCTCGGAGCGATCGACTTCGCGGGCGGGACGGTCGTGCACATCAATGCAGGCGTGGCTGGCTTGGCGTTGGCTCTGCTTCTGGGTCGGCGGCTCGGCTGGCCCAAGCAGCCGATGCGGCCGCACAACCTGCCCTTCGTCATGCTCGGTGCCGGCCTGCTCTGGTTCGGTTGGTTCGGGTTCAACGCTGGATCGGCCCTGGCCGCCGACAACACCGCGGCGGTGGTGTGGGTCAACACCATGGTCGCTACGTGCGCGGCGATGCTCGGCTGGCTCGCTGTGGAGCGCGTCCGCGACGGGCACGCGACGTCGTTGGGTGCTGCCTCCGGCGTGGTCGCGGGTCTGGTAGCCATCACCCCGTCGTGCAGCGCGGTCAGCCCGATGGGGGCGATCGCGCTCGGGGCGATCGCCGGCGTCGCCTGTGCCTTGGCGGTCGGGCTGAAGTACCGCTTCGGCTACGACGACTCCCTCGACGTCGTGGGAGTCCACCTGGTGGGTGGGGTCGTCGGCACCCTGCTCATCGGCTTCCTGGCGACGGCCGAGGCGCCTGCCGGGGTCAACGGCATCCTGTACGGGGGCGGAGCGTCACAGCTGGGCAAGCAGGCTGTCGCAGCCGGCGCGGTGATCGCCTACTCCTTCGTGGTGACGCTGCTCATCGGCTTGGCGGTCAAGGCGGTCATCGGCCTACGGGTCAGTCACGACGACGAGTACGCCGGGCTCGACCTGGTGGTCCACGGCGAGTCGGCCTACGACCTGGCCACCACCTCGGGAGGCACGTACAACGCACGGCCGGGTTCTGCTGCCGGGTCGGCCGGGCTCGGAGAATCTGGTGAGCCCATCGACGTCACCACCGATCAGGAGGTCAACGCATGAAGCTGATCACGGCGATCATCAAGCCGTTCAAGCTCGATGACGTGAAGTCGGCGCTGGAGTCCTTCGGCGTGCACGGACTCACGGTCTCCGAGGCAGCCGGCTACGGCAGGCAGAAGGGACACACCGAGGTCTACCGGGGAGCCGAGTACTCCGTCGACCTGGTCCCGAAGATTCGTGTCGAGATCCTCGTCGACGACGACGACGCGGAGGACGTCATGGAGGTGGTCGTCAAGTCCGCCAACAGTGGACGCATCGGGGACGGGAAGGTGTGGTGCCAACCCGTCGACACCGTGATCCGCGTCAGGACAGGTGAACGCGGACCGGACGCTGTGTGAGCCGTCAGGCGGGCGACCGGTGACTGCGCTGACCTCCGGGTACGCCGAGCACCGGACCGAGCTGCTGGACCGACCTGGACTGTCCGGGTCGGTCCGGCGCCGCGCCTTGTCCGACCTGGCGGACGGATGGCTCGCTCAACTCTTCGACGACGCCGGGGGCGTCGCCGCAGGGGCGGCGCTGGTCGCCGTTGGCGGGTACGGCCGTCAAGAGCTGTCTCCCGGGAGCGACCTCGACGTCGTCCTTCTGCGCCCGCGTGGGCTGGCCGACCATGAGGCAGCGCGGCTCGCCGAAAAGGTCTGGTATCCGGTCTGGGACGCGGGTGTGCGACTGGACCACGCCGTGCGCACTGTCGCGCAGGCCCGACGCCTCGCCGCCGACGACGTGCGCGCCTTGCTCGGCATGCTGGATCTGCGTCTGTTGGCCGGTGACGTCGCCCTCAGCGAGGGGCTGCGTTCCTCGGTGCTGTCGGACTGGCGGGCGCTCGCGGCCAAGCGACTACCGGAGGTGCTAGCCACGACGGCGGAGCGTGCCGAGCGGGTAGGCGAGGTGGCGTACGCGCTGGAGCCGGACCTGAAGGAGTCCCGGGGCGGGCTGCGTGATCTCACCGTTCTACGAGCTGTCACCGCTTCGTGGCTGGCCGACCCACCCCGCACCGGCCTGGCAGACGCGCACGAGACGCTGCTCGATGTTCGCGATGCTCTGCACACCGTGACCGGTCGCGCCAGCGACCGGTTGGCCCTGCAGGAGCAGGACGCCGTCGCCCAACGCCTCGGCCTGCTCGATGCCGATCAACTCTTGCTGCGGGTGGCTGGAGCAGGCCGGGTGGTGGCCCATGCCCTGGACTTCGCCTGCCACGACGTGGAGCGGGCGGCACTGCCCAAGCGCGGGCGAAGTCGATTCCTCACAGGTCCGCGGAGGCTCTCGGCGGTGCCGTCTCGCGCGCCACTCGCGGATGGGGTGGTCGAGCAGGACGGACAGGCGGTGCTGGCCCGAGGCGCCCGGCCCGCCGAGGACGGGGTCCTCGTCCTTCGAGCCGCTGCCGCGGCGGCGCAGAACGGGTTGCGGCTGGCTCCACATGCCGTCCAGCGACTGGCGAGCGAGGCTCGTCCCCTCCCCACCCCGTGGCCCCTGGCAGCTCGCGACGCGTTGGTCTCCCTCCTTGGGGCGGGGGTCGCGACCATCCCCGTGTGGGAGAGCCTCGACCAGGTGGGACTCGTATCTCGCCTGATCCCCGACTGGGAGCGCGTACGCAGCCGACCGCAGCGCAACGCCCTCCATCGATTTACCGTCGACCGACACCTGCTCGAGTCGGCGGTCCGGGCGGCTGCGCTCAGCCGCCGAGTTGACCGGCCCGACCTGCTGCTCGTGGGGGCACTGCTGCACGACATCGGCAAGGGCTGGCCAGGCGACCACACCGAAGCGGGCATGGTGGTCGTCGCCGATCTCGCGCCCCGGCTGGGCTTCGACGAGGACGACACGGCGACCCTTGTGGCGCTGGTGCAGCACCACCTGCTGCTCCCCAACACCGCGACCCGGCGCGACCTCGACGATCCGGCAACCGTGGCGGCGGTCGCCGCCGCTGTTGGGACCTCCGAGGTGCTCGACCTGCTGCACGCGCTGACGGAGGCGGACGCGTTGGCGACCGGGCCAGCCGCCTGGAGTCCCTGGAAGGCGGCACTTGTCGCGGATCTGGTCGGCCGCACGCACTCGGTCCTCAGGGGCCGCACGCTGCCTCCGCCGCCTGAGCTGACCCCCGAGCAGCAGGCGCTGCTGGAGGCTGGCGGCGTGTCGGTCTCGTCGTCCGCGACCGCGTTCGGGCTGGAGGTCACCGTCGCTGCACCCGACCGAACCGGCCTGCTGGCCGGCGTGGCAGGCATTCTCAGCCTGCATCGGCTGGCCGTTCGAGCCGCGCGGACGATCTCGGTCGACGCCGGGGCGGTCCAGGTCTGGTCGGTGGTCCCAGAGTTCGGCGAGCTCCCGGACCTGACTGCGGTTCGCGCCGACATCCGCCGAGCACTCGACGGCCACCTGGACGTCGCGGACCGCCTGGCGCGAAGGGACGCCGCCTATCCCGACCGAACCGGACGCACCGCTCCGCCGGCTCGCGTCGATCTGGTGCCGGGGGCGTCGGACCTCGCGACCGTCCTGGAGATCCGTGCGCACGATCGCCCCGGGCTGCTGCACAAGATCGCCTCCGCCCTGGCCGCTTCCGCGTGCGACGTACGGGCGGCGCGCGTCAGCACGCAGGGTTCCGAGGCAGTCGATGTGTTCTACGTGGTCGGCGCGGACGGGGCGGCACTCACCGCGGAGAATGCCCGCGAACTGGCTGTGAGGCTTCGCTCTGCCCTGCACTGAACCGACCTCGACGCCGAGCCGGATACCCTGACGCCTGTGTTCGCCACCCTCTCCGACCGGCTTGCGACGACCTTCAAGGCGCTTCGCGGCAAGGGTCGGTTGTCCGAGTCCGACGTCGATGAAGTCTGTCGTGAGATCCGCATCGCGCTGCTCGAGGCAGACGTCGCCTTGCCGGTGGTCCGGGAGTTCGTCGCCGCGGTCAAGGAGCGCGCCACGGGCGCCGAGGTCTCGCAGGCGCTGAACCCGGCACAGCAGGTCATCAAGATCGTCAATGACGAACTCATTCGCGTGCTCGGCGGCGACACGCGGCGGTTGCGCTTCGCCAAGACACCGCCGACGGTGATCATGCTCGCCGGACTGCAGGGAGCCGGCAAGACCACATTGGCCGGAAAGCTGGCGCTGTGGCTGCGCGAGCAGGGACACACGCCCCTCTTGGTGGCCGCCGACCTGCAGCGCCCGGACGCCGTGAAGCAGCTTCAGGTTGTGGGTGAGCAGGCCGGTGTCGCCGTCTTCGCGCCCGAGCCAGGCAACGGCGTCGGCGATCCGGTCCAGGTGGCCACGGCTGCATTGCCACAGGCATCGGCCAAGCTCCACGACATAGTCATCGTCGACACGGCCGGTCGACTCGGCGTCGACGCCGAGCTCATGCAGCAGGCCGCGGACATCCGCGACGCCGTACACCCGGACGAAGTTCTGTTCGTCGTCGACGCCATGATCGGCCAAGACGCCGTCACGACCGCGCAGGCGTTCCTGGACGGAGTCGGGTTCGACGGCGTCGTGCTCACCAAGCTGGACGGCGACGCGCGCGGTGGTGCCGCGTTGTCGGTCGCCACCGTCACGGGTCGCCCGGTGATGTTCGCGTCGAACGGGGAGAAGCTCTCCGACTTCGACGTCTTCCACCCCGAGCGGATGGCCTCGCGCATCCTCGGCATGGGCGACATGCTCACCTTGATCGAACAGGCGGAGAAGGCGTTCGACGCCGACGAGGCCGCCGCGATGGCCGCCAAGGTCTCGGCGCCAGGAGAGCTCACCCTGGAGGACTTCCTGCAGCAGATGCAGGCCGTACGCAAGATGGGGTCGCTGTCAAAGCTGCTCGGCATGCTGCCCGGCATGGGTGAGATGCGCGAGCAGATCGCCAACATCGACGAGCGGGAGATCGATCGGGTCGCGGCGATCATCCAGTCGATGACGCCCGAGGAGCGGCGCGACGTCAAGGTCCTCAACGGCTCTCGACGGGCGCGGATCGCCAAGGGGTCAGGCAGCGAGGTCAGCGACGTCAACCGGCTCGTGGACCGCTTCCTCGAGGCTCGCAAGATGATGGCGCAGCTCTCTCGCAAGGGAGGCATGCCCTCGATGCCCGGGATGCCCGGGATGCCCGGGATGGGTGGGGGGCTGCCGGGAGGGGGAGGCGGACGGTCGAAGCCGGCCAAGTCGGCCAAGGGATCTAAGGGCAAGAAGGGCCGGGGGAGCGGGAACCCGGCCAAGCGCGCCGAGCAGGAGCGTCTCGAAGCCGCCCGGCGGGCGGCCGGACCCGACGAAGCGGGCGACGAGTCTCCCGAGACGATCGATGACTTCGAGCTGCCAGCTGAGTTCAAGGGCCTGCTCGGCTAGGACCAGGGGCCTTCGGCGTCAGGTGGGCCCGCGGCAGTCGTCTTCGCCTGGACCGGTTCTCGCGGCGTCCAGCTGGGTGGCGCTGCGGGTGTCGAGCTGTGGCTGGGTCCAGGGGTGGGGGTCGGGATCGGGCGCCCGCCCTGGGTGGGTGGTGGCGATGGTCTGGCCGTGGGGGTGGGTGAAGGTGAGTCCTCCGTCGGGGGTCTTAGCGATGCGGATGTTGTGGGCGTGCACGTGGGTGTGGTGGTGCCAGCACAGCAGGGCGCCTTGGTCGATGTTGGTGAGCCCGCCTTGGGTCCAGCGCTGCAGGTGGTGGCCTTCACAGTGGCTGGGTGGGGTGGTGCAGCCGGGGTAGCGGCAGTGCCCGTCTCTGGTCTCCATGGCCCGGCGCAGGGGTCCGTCAAACAGTCTTTTGGCGCGCCCGAAGTGCAGGACCTCCCCGTCGGCGCCGAGGAGGGCGTGCATGAGGTGGCTGTCGCAGGCGAGCCGGTCGAGCAGGTTGGTCGGCAGCGGGGTGCGGGAGTCTTGCAGCCAGGCGGGTGGCTGCCCGGGGGTGCCGGGTTGGGCCAGGGCGGTGGCGAGTGGGACGTGGATGACGATCTGCGGGCGCACCCCGTGGCTGGTGCCGAGCCCGCCGCTGGCCAGCAGGCGGGCGGACAAGGACCCGAGGGCATCGTGTTGGCGTTGCCAGGTGCTGCGTGGGTCGTCGGCGGCCGGGACGCCGATCTCGGCGCGGAGCGCGGTCTGGAGCATCTCGGCGACGTCGGGGGACAGCTTGCCGTGCGGGATGACCCCGCCGGTGGTGGGGGACAGCGCGAATTCGTAGCTCTCGCGGTCTTCGCGGTAGCTGGCGTCAGCGGCGTCGGGGTCGGCGCGGTAGGCCCAGGCTCGGGTGGCGCGCAGGAAGTCATCGGCGGGCAGGGCGGCTGAGGCCAGCAGCAGGGTCTCGCCGAGGCGGGGGTCGGTCAGGGTGTCGCGCATCCGCGCGGTCTTGGTGGCTTCGCGGGCCAGGATCCGGGCGTGCCCCACAGGCAGGCTGCCTTGGAGGACGGCTTCGGCAGTTAGCGGCAGCACCTGACGCAGGGCGCGGGCGAGCTTCAGATCGGCGCCGGCTGCGGCGCGGGACGCCCGGGTGCGGGTGGTCAACCAGGTCGCCGCGGAGCGGGAGCCGTCCAGCCCCCACACTCCGCAGGCCTCGACCCGGCCGGTGAGCTCGAGCTGGGCGCCGGTGAGCCGGTCGATCCCCGCGCTCAACGCCATGAGCGACTCCGCGGCCTCAGCGCCGGACAGGAGGCTGCGGTCCTCGGCGAGGAACTCCTCGATCGCGGTCATCAACTTCTCTACTGCGATCACCGGGGGTCACCTCCAGCCAAGAGAAATCGACCAACGTCGAACCGCCCGGAATGGCGGGGACGTTCTCTAGGCACTGAAGGCGAAATCTCGTGGGCACCGAGGCCATTCACTTCATCTGTTCTGAAGTGCTGGAACTACTCAACCATGGCCCACCGACAGTTCTTGAACAGACATGGACAGACACCTTCTGGTCTGGGGAAGGAACAGCTCCCCGTCAGGCCAGCACCGGAGCGCCGAACTGACGTCACGCTTGTGGACGGGAGCTTCCTCCACATCAAGGTCTGGTCGTTGCTCTCATCGCTCGGCGCCTTACCTGCTGACGCCGGGCGGACCGATTGATCGTGCGTCTGGACTGGACGAACCAGCAGGAAGATCTCTGAATCGCGGCTGGGCTGGCCAATAGGACACTGCAGTGGGTGTGGGGGACCGACGTGATGGAGGCTCCGGCTCAGCCACCCGCGCTGACGCTCCGCGAGACCAGACCCATGGCGGCCAGCCTGCTCCCCGGAGCCAGGATCCACAGGTACCTCCTGTGGAGATATCTGCTGATCTGGGACAAGCCCCGTCTCAGGGTCTGACGCGCCATCAGAACCGGTTCTCGCTTTCCGGCTCATTCGCTAGAGCGTGCGCGACGTGGATCGGCCCCCTCTGCCTGTCGTCTGTGCCCACGGGCAGTGGGTCGGCTTTGGCGGTCCTGGATAGGGGTGGGGGTCCGCGGCCTAGGCGGCTGTGCCTCATCCACACTCGAATCGTCGCAGCAACTCCTCCCTGAAGGCCCTGCGTTTCGTTCCAGGCGGATGGCTCTGGCACACTAGGCCGGTCGAACCGACGCGACGCGGCCCTCTACCCGCTCGCAGCGGGTCAACCCCCGGGAATACCGGCCGCGCAACCCCACGCGCAGGCGGTCTCCCTCCACGACCAGATCAGGAGCGACTACCCCCGTGGCAGTCAAGATCAAGTTGAAGCGGCTCGGCAAGAAGCGCCAGCCGCAATATCGCATCATCGTGGCCGACGCCCGCGCCAAGCGGGACGGCCGTGCCATCGAGGAGATCGGTCACTACCACCCGAAAGAGGATCCCTCGTTCATCGAGGTGGACTCCGAGCGCGTGCAGTACTGGCTAGGAGTCGGTGCGCAGCCGACCGAGCCGGTCGCGGCGATCTTGCGGGTAACCGGTGACTGGCAGAAGTTCAAGGGCCTTCCCGGCGCCGAGGGCAGCTTGCGGGTTGCCGAGGCCAAGGTGAGCAAGAAGGAAACCTTCGAGGCAGCCGCCAAGGAGAGCCTCGACGAGGGTTCTGCCGGCCCAGCGACGACGCCGAAGAAGAAGGCCGCAAAGCCGAAGACTGAGGCTGCCCCCAAGGGCACTGAGGGCACTGAGAGTGCCGAGGGTGCTGCGGCTGCCAGCAGCGCGGACGCTGCCGATTCCTCGCCAGCGGCCGCCACGGACGCCACCGCGGAGGTCGAGACCGCTGCCGCTTCCTCCTCCGCCGAAGCCACTGAGACCGCCGAGGTCAAGGACGAGGTCAAGGACGAGGTCAAGGACGAGGTCAAGGCCGAGGAGAGCCGAGGTCGCTGAGACCGCGGACGCTACCGACGAGAAGGCCTGATGCTCGAGGAGGCCCTCGAGCACCTGGTCAAGGGCATCGTCGAACACCCCGACGAGGTCCACGTGAACGACCGTGAGCTGCGCCGCGGTCGGGTTCTCGAGGTGCAGGTGCACCCCGACGACATGGGGAAGGTGATCGGCCGCGCCGGCCGTACCGCCAAGTCGTTGCGCACCGTCCTGGGGGCGATCACCCCCGGTCGCCCGGTGCGAGTCGACTTTCTCGACGTCGACGAGCGCTAGCCCTGGTGGCGCTGCGGCGGGTCGTCGTGGGCCGGATCGGTCGAGCCCATGGCATCCACGGGTTGGTGTCGGTCGACGTACGCACCGACGAACCCGAGCGCCGACTGGCGCCAGGCGTCGTTCTCGAGACCGATCCCCCTGAGCGAGGGCCGCTCGTCGTCGTGGGCGGCCGGGTGCACAGCGGCCGACTGCTGCTGGAGCTCGAAGGCATTGAAGACCGTACGGCTGCCGAGGGCCTTCGCGGCACCGAACTCCTCGTCGAAGTGGACGCTGACGAACAGCCTGAGGATCCGGAGGAGTGGTACGACCACCAACTGGTCGGTCTGCGGGTGGTCGGACTCGACGGGACGGTCTACGGGTCCGTGGCCGAGGTCGTGCACCTACCGATGCAGGACCTGCTTGCCGTGCGCAACGACGTCGGAGACGAGTTCCTCGTGCCGTTCGTCGCGCAGTTCGTGCCTGAGGTAGACCTTCGGGCCGGACGGGTCGTCCTGGTGCCGCCGGACGGGCTGCTCGGAGAGGCCTGAGCCGTGCACGTCGATGTCGTCACGATCTTCCCCGACTACCTCGCTCCTCTCCAGCTCTCCCTGCTCGGCCGAGCGCAGCAAAGCGGCCTCTTGAGCGTCGAGATCCACGATCTGCGTTCCTTCACCTCCGACCGGCATCGGACCGTTGATGACACGCCCTACGGCGGCGGCGCCGGCATGGTCATGCGCCCCGAGCCCTGGGGAGCAGCGTTGGACGAGGTGCTGGCCGGCGAACCGAGCCCGCTGCTCGTCTTTCCCTCCCCCTCCGGTGAGCGGTTCTCTCAGCAGATCGCCGAGTCGCTGGCGACCGAGGATCGCTTGGTCATCGCGTGCGGTCGCTACGAGGGCATCGACCGCCGAGTGGTGGACGACGCCGCCTCGCGTGTGCGGGTACGCGAGATCAGTCTCGGGGACTACGTGCTGGGGGGCGGCGAGGCGGCTGCGCTGGTCATCGTCGAGGCGGTGGGCCGACTGTTGCCCGGCGTGGTCGGCAATGCCGAATCGTTGGCCGAGGAGAGCCACGCCGCTGGGCTGCTCGAGGGACCCGCATACACCAAGCCGCCGTCGTGGCGCGGTCGCGACGTTCCCGAGGTGCTGCTCTCGGGCGATCACGCCCGCATCGAGGCTTGGCGCCGCGAGCAAGCGCTGCGCCGCACTGCGGCCGTCCGGCCCGACCTGATCAGGGCGTTGGATCCCACCTCGGTGACGGTGTCCGACCGTGCGGTTCTCGCCGAGCTCGGCTGGACCGTCCTGGCGAGCGGCGAGTTTGGGCGGCTGGACCCGCCCGTGGCACACTGAACCCCGGCCCGCTCACGAGGCGGTCCCGCATGCCGGCCGACCGTGCCCCTGCCACAGGGGGAGCGTACGGCGATCGGGTCGGCAACTCAGGACCAGGTGAACGCCGAGTCATTGGCGTTCCACACCGATCCGTGGGTGACCTGTGGCACCGACGAGGAGAAGCTGATGAACACCCTTGACTTCGTCGACGTCACGTCGATGCGCAGCGACATCCCCGCCTTCCGGCCGGGCGACACTCTCAAAGTTCACGTTCGAGTGATCGAGGGCAACAAGTCCCGGGTCCAGGTCTTCCAGGGTGTGGTCATCCGTCGGCAGGGGGACGGCGTGCGTGAGACGTTCACCGTCCGCAAGGTGTCCTACTCCGTGGGCGTTGAGCGCACTTTCCCCGTGCACACTCCGGTGATCGAGAAGATCGAGCTTGTGACCCGTGGCGACGTCCGCCGGGCCAAGCTCTACTACCTTCGCGACCTGCGTGGCAAGAAGGCCAAGATCAAGGAGAAGCGCGAGACGTCGCGCTGACGCGACGAAGCACTCCCACCTCCCAGCACCTGCAGCGAAGCGACGTAGTGTCGAGCGCCGTGGACCCTGACGGCAACCCGGACGAGAACGCGACGAGCACGCCCAGTCGCACGGGAGCGGCATCGGTCGCCGCCCCCACCCGCAAGGCCCGGCCGTTCTGGCAAGAGGTGCTGATCCTCGGCCTGTGCGCGCTGCTGGCTGTGTGGTTGGTGACGACGTTCGTCGCTCGTTCCTTCTCGATCCCGTCGGGGTCGATGGAGAACACCCTGCAGATCGGCGATCGGGTTCTCGTCGAGCGCATCACGCCTCGGTTCGGAACGATCGAGCGCGGCGACATCATCGTCTTCGACGGGACAGACTCCTTCAGTCCCGAGATCGTCGAGTCCGAGTCGGGCAACGCCGTCACCCGGGCGCTGGCCCCAGTCACTCGGTTGTTCGGTTTCGGCCCCGCGCGGGAGACCGACTTCATCAAACGGGTCATCGGTGTCG
This sequence comes from uncultured Actinomycetota bacterium, assembly GCA_963805505.1. GTDB lineage: Bacteria > Actinomycetota > Actinomycetes > DATJPE01 > DATJPE01 > JANPBY01. The sequence continues at coordinate 280,066 of CAWDUP010000001.1, forward strand.
GTGGGGACAGAGTCACGTGCTGCGACGACCAGGGCAGGATCACGGTGAACGGGGTGGCCATCGATGAGCCGTACGTCTACCCGGGCGATCTGCCCTCGGACATCCCCTTCGACATCGTGGTGCCTGAGGGCAGGCTGTTCGTGATGGGCGACCATCGCGCCGCTTCGGCGGACAGCCGCGCTCACCTGGGTGATCCCGGCGGTGGAACGGTGTCGGTCGACCGAGTCATCGGGCGAGCCTTCTTGGTGTCCTGGCCGCTGAGCCACTGGAGCACCCTCGGCCATCCGCCGGCCTTCGACGCCGTGCCACCGGCAGCTTCGGCGATCTCGTCCGGAGCGCTTCGCTGATGGGCAAGCATGCGGCCCCGTCCCCGGGGGCCACGCCGCAGCCGCGCAATGGGTCCAAGTCGGGCGACCGATCCGTGGCCGGCGGGGAGGTCCGTCCTGGGTCGCCACCCGCGACCGCGTCCGGCCGGTTCTGGTCCGGCACTCGCGAGACTGCGATTCTCCTCGCACTGGCCCTCGGCCTGGCGGTGGTGCTGCGGACCTTCGTCCTGCAAGCGTTCTACGTTCCGAGCGAGTCGATGGTCCCGACGCTGCAGGTCGATGACCGCATCGTCGCGAGCAAGCTGTCCACCGACATCGGCGGAGTGGATCGTGGTGAGGTCGTGGTCTTCCGGGACCCCGGCGGGTGGCTCGACCCGCCGGTGAACGCCGTGACCGGTGCACGGAAAGTTCTGACCTCGGTGTTCACCTTCATCGGGTTGCTTCCGTCCGACAGCGGCGACGATCTGGTGAAGCGGGTCATCGGCGTCGCCGGTGACCACGTGGTCTGCTGCGATGCCAAAGGTCGCATCACGGTCAACGGATACGCGCTGGACGAGTCCGACTACCTCGACCCCGGCGATGTGCCCAGCCAGACACCCTTCGACGTGACCGTCCCGCCTGACCACATCTGGGTCATGGGCGACAACCGGAACAACAGCCAGGACTCGCGCTACCACGAGCAGCAGAAGCCCGGCGGAGGAATGGTTCCCGTTGGCAACGTCATCGGGAGGGCCGTCGTGATCGTGTGGCCGGCCGGGCACTGGCACACCCTCCCGGTGCCAGCGACCTTCGACGACATCCCCCCACCGGCAGTCACGAACGAGGGCGGTACCAACGACACCACCAAGAAGCCCAAGGCTGCGGCCACAGGCGCCCAACCTCGGTAGTGGGACGGGTGGCGGTCGGCGGCTTATGGTGGGCGTCGTGACCGACCTGGATGCGCTTCCGCCGCCAGGTGCTGTGGTGGTCGAGCGCGATGCCGTTCGAGCCCTCGTGCTCGACGACGGAGACCGCGTGCTGTTGTTCGTCGGCAGCGATCCGGACGAGCCGCTTCGCGGACAGTGGTGGTTCACCCCCGGCGGCGGCGTCGAGCCAGGTGAGAGCGATGTCGATGCCCTGGTTCGAGAGGTGGGCGAGGAGACGGGTTTGCGCGTCGACCCCCAAGCTGTGGGTCGACCCGTGTGGCTGCGCGAGGCGATCTTCCGGTTCACCGCTGAGTGGTACCTCCAGCGAGAGAAGTTCTTCGTGCTGCGGGTTCCTTCCCATCGGGTGGACACGAGCGGTTTCACGCCGCTCGAGACGTCCTCAGTGCTGGGACACCGCTGGTGGACGCTGGACGAGCTGGCAAGCACGTCCGACGTCGTCTACCCGACGTGCCTGGCCAGCGAGCTGTCCGAGCTGCTGGCCCATGGCCTGCCGGCGGAGCCGTACGAGATCACCCGATGAGCGGTCGAGTCCCGACCCTGCGCGTCGAGCGGGCGATGTTGCGCGAAGGGATCCGCTGGCTGGCGTCGGTGGACGAGGTGGGCCGTGGGGCGCTGGCCGGTCCGGTCTCGGTGGGCGTCGTGCTGATCGACTTGTCGGTGCGTACGGCCCCGAACGGGCTCAAGGACTCCAAGCTGCTCACGCCGATGCTGCGCGAGCGCCTCGCGCCTCGGGTGCGGCGATGGGCACCTGCCCACGCGGTAGGGCACGCGAGCGCTGCGGAGATCGACGAGGTCGGGATCCTGTGTGCGCTCCGGCGTGCTGGTGAGCGCGCCCTCGCGTCGCTCCCGCACCAGCCCGACGCGGTGCTGCTCGACGGCTCGTACGACTGGCTGACCAAGCCGGCGCCCACCTTGTTCGACCTGTTCGAGCCTGAGGACGCCGGGTTCGCCTATCGGGTGACGACCCGGATCAAGGCGGACATGACGTGCGCCGGCGTGGCTGGTGCAAGCGTCTTGGCCAAGACCGAACGCGACGCGATCATGGTGGACCTCGCCACGAGCCATCCCGCGTACGGCTGGGACGTCAACAAGGGCTACGCCACCCCGGAGCACCGTTCCGCGCTGAGGGACCTCGGGCCGTGCTGCGAGCATCGCCGGACCTGGCACCTGCTCGCCGACGACGCTGGACTGGTCGACGCTGGACTGGTCGCCGGCGAGAGCGCGGGCCTTGGGTTGTTGGACGACGTGCCGGTCAGCGACCGACAGGAGAGGGTGGAGGCATGAGCGCGGAGGACCTCGAGGCCTACGAGACCGAGATGGAGCTCCATCTGTACAAGGAGTACCGCGACGTCGTCGGCCTTTTCGCCTACGTCGTCGAGACCGACCGGCGGTTCTATCTGACCAACCACGTCGACCTGCAGGTGCGCAGCGCCGAGGGAGAGGTCTACTTCGAGGTCACGATGAGCGACGCCTGGGTGTGGGACATGTATCGACCGGCCAGGTTCGTCAAGAACGTCAAGGTCGTCACCTTCAAGGACGTCAACGTCGAGGAGCTCGCCAAGCCCGACCTCGAGGTGCCAGAGACCTAAGCGGCCCTAGCCGACCTAACCGTCCTAGCTGGCCTAGCGGCCCTAGACGTCCTAGTTGTGTCCCATTTGTGTCTCGGCGAGCAGGGCGATGTCGGCCGGAGATCCCCCTCGGGTGACAATGGCGCGATGGCAAGGTCTGTGATGATCATCGAGGACGACGAGGGCATCCGGCTCGTCCTGCGCACGGCCCTGGAGGACGAGGGCTATGAGGTCCTCGAGTGCGAGACCGGTGAGCAGGCCCTGACCCTCGCCCAGGACGAGGCGGCCGACGTCGTTCTGGTCGACCTGCGACTGCCCGGGATCCACGGGCTTGACGTCGTCCGCAGCCTGCGCGCGACGAGCCGGGTCCCGATCATCGTCGTGACGGCTCAGGTGGACAGCCATGATGTCGTCGCCGGACTCGAGGCGGGCGCCGACGACTACGTGACCAAGCCGTTCGTGACCAAGGAGCTGCTGGCCCGAGTCCGCACGCAGATCCGCCGCACGAGCGACCCCGACGCGACGTCCAGCGTGTTGTCCTGCGGACCCTTCGAGCTCCGCCCGGACACAGCTGAAGTGCTGGTGTCCGGGTCGCCGGTCAGCTTGTCCCGGACCGAGTTCAAGCTGCTCGAGGAGCTCATCAACTCCAGCGAGCGAGTCGTCAGCCGAGACGACCTGTTGCGCCGGGTCTGGGGCTACCGCAATCCCGGTGACGGCCGGGTGGTCGACAACTTGGTCTACCGCCTGCGCAGCAAGATCGAAGAAGACCCCGCCCAGCCGCTCCACCTGATCACCGTTCGTGGGTTCGGCTACCGGCTGAAGGCGTAGAGGTCCGCGGTGCGGATCGGGCTCAGATATCGCGTCTCGCTCACGTTCGGACTCCTGTCCCTCGTCGTTGCGCTGACCGTCTCCGTGACGACCTACGTTGTCGCGCGTGAATACCTTGTGTCCCAGCGGGAGAACTCTGCGCTCACTCGCGCGCTCCTGGACGGCCGGGCCGTCGACGCCGCGCTGGTTGGCGGCCAGGCACCTGGTTCGGCCGTCGCGACGGTTCCACCGGTCGGACGTTCGCAGGCGCTCGTGCGGATCGGAACCACGTGGTTCACCAGCGGAGTCACCGTGTCTCCTTCCGACCTCCCCGAATCGCTGGTGAACGAGGCTGTCGAACGCGGTGGGGCGCAGCAGCGGTTTCGGGTCGGGTCGGAGCCCTACTACGGCGTCGCATTCTCGGTGCGGGATGGGTACTACCTCGAGCTGTTCCCGCTGTCCGATCTCGACGACACGTTGCGGCTGGCCTTCTGGATCATCGCGGTGATTGCCGGCTTGGCCTTTATCGTCGGCTCCCTCATCGGGCGATATGTCGGCGCTCGGCTGATGCGGCCGTTGACGTCGCTGGGAAGAGGGGCCAGGCAGGTGGCGGACGGCGATCTCGACGTACGTCTGCCCGAGACCGGCGACCCCGATCTGGACCCCATCGGCGAGGCGTTCAACGACATGACCGAAGCGGTGCGGTCGCGAATCGAGCGCGAACGGCGATTCTCGGCCAATGTGAGTCACGAGCTACGTTCTCCGCTGACCACGGTCGTCGGGACCGCTGAGCTCCTCGAGGCTCACCGAGACCGCATGGACGAGCGCGACGCGGCGCTGGTGTCCAGGCTGGGTGGGCAGGCCAGACGGCTGTCCCACACGTTGCTCGATCTGCTCGAGATCGCCAACGTCGGTGGAGGGGATCCCGTGCAGTCCGAGGCCACCGACGTGCGCGCCCTGGCCGCCCAGGTGCTGGAGGAGGCGGGGCTGCCGGCCGGCCTGCTGGTGGGTGACGCTGCGGTGGTCCGCACCGACGCTCGTCGCGTGGAGCGCGTGCTGGTCAACCTGGTGGAGAACGCCGAACGTCATGGCGGTGGGGTGCGTCGCCTGGTCGTCGAGCGAGAAGACAACTGCGTGGCAGTCCACGTCGACGACGACGGCCCAGGCATCGACGATGTGGACAGCGATCAGCTGTTCGAGCCGTTCGCCCGGGGCACGCACTCGAAACGTGCCGGGGTGGCCGGAGCCGGTCTCGGCCTGGCGATCTCGCGTGAGCAGGCGGAAGCGATCGGTGGCTCGATCACGGTGTCGAATGCTCCGCTGGGCGGAGCCCGATTCAGCCTGCTGCTGCCGGTGTCCGAGCTGTGAGCGCGTCGTTGGCAGACCGGCAGGTGCGGCGTCGTGGACCACGGTCGGGGTTGCTCGCGATCGTGGGGGTCGTCGTGGTCGCTGTGCTGCTTGCCGGCTGCGGCGTGCCGACGCAGGATGCCGCCTCGCCCCTGCCCAGTGGGGCCATCGTGCCGCCTGCGTCACCCACCTCGGAACCAGCACCGGACCCGACTGAGTCCACCACCTTGTGGTTCGTCGTTGACGGCACGCTCGTTCCGAGCGTCACCGGGGCGACCTCGGGTGGGTCGCAAGGCCTGATCGACGCATTGGCCGTCGGCCCGCCGGCGGGCAGCGACCCCGCGGCGCGCTCGCTGGTCGCCGACCCATCAGCGGGTGGGGCCTTGTTGGCTGTCACCACCCCTTCGCCGCCGGACCTCCCGCCGGCCGGGACGGTCTCGGTCGCCGTCACCGACGCGTTCACCGCCCTGCCCTCCTCCGAACAGGTCTTGCTGATCGGACAGGTGGTGATGACGATGACCTCGGCGGGTGCCGATGCGGTCCTGGTCACCGACGCCCAGGGCGCTCCGTTGGCCATCCCCCTTCCGGATGGCCGGCTGCTCGACGGTCCCGCGACTGCGGCCGACTACGCCCCACTGACGCACAAGTCCAAGAACTGAGTGGTGAACCGCTCGGCCTGCTCGCCGGGGTGCGTCCTCGCCGCTTGATCGGCCATCCACAGCCCACTAGTCCTCCACAAGGGCTGAGGCCGCTGGAGTGATGGGTCGGCCCGAGCCACCATCGTGGCCGCCGGAGGTGGTCACGTGCGTGCCAAGGATGCGCTCGGGCGGTACGGCGAAGACGTCGCAGCCAGACACTTTGCCGAAGCCGGTCTCGTCGTGCTCGACCGCAACTGGCGTTGCCGTGAGGGAGAGCTGGACCTCGTCGCGCGCGACGGCGACACGCTCGTCATCTGCGAGGTGAAGACCCGTCGTGACGCCAGACACGGGACCCCGATCGAGGCAGTGACCCCGGCCAAGGCCGCCCGGCTGCGGACCCTGGCCCTGCGCTGGATGGCCGTGCACGCGGCTCGACCGCGGGCCGTCCGCTTCGACGTGGTCGCGGTCCTGGTCGGGGGACGAGGCGCAGCAGCGGTCGACCACAGGCAGGGAGTGATCTGAGATGCCGCTCGCGCGCAGCCGCTCGGTCGCGCTGGTCGGCGTTCGCGGTCAGGTCGTCGATGTCGAGGTCGACCTCGGCCGGGGTCTCCCGGCGGTGATCCTTGTCGGCCTGCCCGATGCCGCGCTCAACGAGGCGCGTGACCGAGTGCGTGCAGCCCTGGCCAACTCGGGCGCGGCCTTTCCCGACACTCGGGTCACCATCAATCTTTCGCCGGCGTCGCTGCCCAAGCACGGCACCGGGTTCGACGTTTCGCTTGCCGTTGCATTGCTGGCGGCGACAGGCGTCCTCCCCAACACTCGGGTTGCGCGGATGGTCTGTCTGGGCGAGCTCGGTCTCGATGGCTCCGTCCGCGGCGTTCCCGGGATCCTGCCCGGCGTCCTCGCTGCCCGCTCCGCGGGCTACGAGGAAGTCATCGTTCCGGCGGTCAACGCTGATGAGGCATCGCTGGTTTCCGGGATCGCCGTACGCCCTGTCTCGCACCTGCAAGAGGTGATTGCGGCGCTCCGGGGGGACGACGACTGGCCGGAGCTCCCGCCCAGCCGGCCGTCAGGTCCGGAGGAGGTGCTGCCCGATCTGAGTGAGGTGGCTGGGCAGACCGAGGGTCGGCGGGCACTCGAGGTGGCCGCTGCCGGCGCCCACCACCTGTTGCTGCAGGGACCGCCGGGCGCGGGCAAAACCCTGCTCGCCGAACGGCTGCCGTCGATCCTGCCGCCACTCATCGAGCAGCATGCCTTGGAGGTGACCTCGGTGCACTCCGTCGCCGGACTGCTGGTGCCCGGCCGCTCGTTGCTGACCCGAGCACCCTTCAGAGCACCCCACCACAATGCTTCAGCAGCCGCCCTCGTCGGGGGTGGTCCTGGCGTGGCCCGGCCGGGCGCCGTCTCGTTGGCCCACCGTGGTGTTCTCTTCCTCGATGAGGCGCCGGAATTCGCCTCCGACGCGCTCGAGTCGCTGCGCCAGCCGTTGGAGTCCGGACGCGTGGTGCTCGCACGAGCTCAGACGTCGGTCACCTATCCGGCACGATTCCAGCTCGTCCTCGCAGCCAATCCCTGCCCGTGCGGCCGGGTGCTGGATCGATCCGGAAGCTGCCGCTGCACGCCGATGCAGGTGCGTCGCTACGCGGCGCGCCTGTCCGGCCCGCTGCTCGACCGCATCGACCTGCAAGTCGCCGTGCAGGACGTGCCGCAAGCCACGCTGCTCGACGGTGGCCCGGCCGAGGCCTCTGGACGGGTTGCCGATCGGGTCCGGGCGGCCAGGGACCGTGCCGCCGCCCGGCTGGCCGACACCCCATGGACGCTGAACGCCGAGGTGCCTGGGCCTTACTTGCGGCGTCAGTTCCCGTTGACCGGCCCCGCCATCCGTCGACTGCGCCACGGTGGCTCGTCACTGACGGCGCGTGGCCTCGACCGCATCATCCGGGTGTCGTGGACGCTCGCGGATCTGGCCGGGCGACCCGCGCCGGCGGAGGAGGACGTCGAGCAGGCGCTCGGGCTGCGGCTGGGCCAGCTGCAGGGCGCGGCATGACCTACCTGATCGGTGAAGAGCGCCAGGCTCGCCAAGCGTTGCTGCACGCAGGCGAGCCCGGCGATCGCGCGCTCAGCAGGTTCGTCGGACGGCACGGTGTCCTCGAGGCGGTGGACCGGCTGCGGGCGGGGGCCGGCCCCAGCCGCGACGGTCGGCATACGCACAGGTTGCTGAGTGCTGACCTGGATCGCGAGAGGGAGCTCGCCGAGCGCGTACGGGCGCGGCTGGCCTGCCCCGGCGACCCGGAGTGGCCCGCCGAGCAGCTGTCGCGACTCACGGTCCCGCCCCATGCGTTGTGGGTGCGGGGAAGCATCGGCCTCGAGGACGCGACCGAGCAGTCAGTGGCCGTTGTCGGATCACGGGCGGCGACCGCCTATGGCGAACACGTAGCGACCGAGCTGGCAGCAGGGTTGGCCGACCATGGATGGATGGTCGTCTCGGGCGCCGCCTACGGCATCGACGGCGCCGCCCACCGCGGCTGCCTGGCGGTGGGCGGGCGCACCGTGGCGGTGCTCGCCGGCGGGGTCGACGACGCCTATCCCAAGGGGCACGCCAGCCTGCTGACCCGGGTAGCCGAGGGCGGCCTGGTGGTGAGCGAGCTGCCGGTAGGGCAGACACCGACCCGGGCGCGATTCCTCGAGCGGAACCGACTCATCGCCGCCCTCGCCTGCGGCACGGTGGCCGTCGAGATGGCTCACCGCAGCGGAGCGCGCAACACCCTCGAGCACGCGGAGACCCTGCTCCGGCCGGTGATGGCCGTGCCGGGGCCGGTGACCAGCGCGATGTCGGCCGGGTGCAACGAGTGGATCGCCCAACGTCGTGCCGAGGTGGTGACCGACGCCGAAGACATCCTTCGGATCCTGTCACCCGTAGGTCTGCTGGACGATCCCATACGACGAGGCCCCGCTCGACGCACCGACGCACTGCGGGGCGACGCCCTGGCGGTCTACGAGGCGCTGCCCCCGGTCGATCGGATGGCCCTGGCCGATCTGCCCGAGGCAGCCGGGCTGCCGCCGGCCACGGTCGGCGATGCGCTGCGTGAGCTGCTGCACGCGGGGGCCGTCCAGGTCGCCGGTGCGACGGTGTCGCGAGCCCGCCCCACGCGCGGATAACGTCCGACCCGCCCCCCTCCCGCTTCACCCACGGTAATGTCCCTTGGCGGCGGTCAAATGTCCGCTTTGGCGCGTTTTGCTTAGTTGGTGAGGGCACCTCTGGTGGGTGAAGCGCGGGTGACGGTTGATGAGGCCGTGGCGGCGGACCTTGCCGACGTGGTGCGCGTCCACGTCCGTTCCTTTCCGCAGTTCTTCCTCACCGCGCTCGGTGACCGGTTCCTGCGGGTGTTCTACGAGGACCTCAGTCGCCGTGAGCAGGCCTATCTGCTGGTGGCACGGGCCGATGGCCAGGTCGTCGGCTTTGCTGGAGGCGTCCTCGACGAGGACCGCTATTTTCGCGAACTCTTCCGGCAACGGGTCCTGGCCTACGCGATGGCGTCGGCCCCTGCCGTCCTCCGAGATCCTCGGATCCTCGCCAGGCTGTGGCGCGGACGGCGCCGAAGTGCACCCGACGCGGTCGATTCCCCACCTTCGACGTTGCTGAGCATCGGAGTGGACCCGTCGGTGCAGGGACGTGGCGTCGGGCAGGCGCTGCTCACGGAGTTTGAACGTGTGTTGCGGGACAGCGGTCAATCCCGCTATTCGCTCACGACCGAGGCGGACAACAACCAAGCCACGATCCGCTTCTACGACCGCTTCGGGCTGAGTCGGCAGCAGACCTATGAGTCCGCAGACGGGCTGGCCATGATCGAGTACGTCGGGGACTGCCGAGTGGAGGACGACCCGCAGGCAGATCGGTGATTCCGAGCGCGGGCGCCGCTGCTCCTGACCCGTCCGTGGCGTCGGGGTCCTTGATTCTGGCCCGGCTAGGGCCAACGCTGGTCAGGTGGACCCCCTCCCGCCCGGCCTCGATCTGGCGCTGAGCGACTTCGGAAGCTACCTCGAGGTCGAGCGCGACCGGTCGGTGCACACCGTGCGCGCCTACACCGCCGACGTCGCGTCGATGCTGGATCACGCGGCCCGTGCCGGCGCGAGCACCCTGGACGACCTCGACGTCGGTGTCCTCCGGTCGTGGCTGCGGGACCTGGCCGCCGCGGGCGCGGCGCGGTCGAGCATGGCGCGCCGGGCAGCCGCCGCTCGGGCTTTCACCTCCTGGGCGACCCGGACCGGCCGGTTGCGCACCGACCCGGGACTGCTGCTGGGGGTGGCTCGCGGCCAGCGGACGCTTCCAGGGGTGCTCCGCCAAGACCAGGCCGAACAGCTCATGCACGTCGCGGGCGTGGGAGCCGACGACGGCTCGCCGGTCGGGGCGCGCGATCGGGCGATTCTCGAGCTGCTGTACGCCGCCGCGCTCCGCGTCGGCGAGGCAGTGGCCCTCGACGTCGACGACCTCGATCGTGAGCGCCGTACCGTCCGCGTTCTCGGGAAGGGCCGCAAGGAGCGCATCGTCCCGCTCGGAGTGCCGGCCCTGCGTGCGCTCGAGGACTGGCTCAGCAGGGGGCGACCGCAGCTGGCCAACGCCGCCAGCGGGGCGGCGATGTTCCTCGGCGTCCGAGGGGGCCGTCTCGACCAGCGGGCGGTCCGGGCGCTGGTTCACGACAAACTGCGCCATGTGGCGGGGGCTCCCGACCTCGCGCCGCACGGTCTGAGACACTCGACAGCGACACACTTGCTGGAGGGCGGGGCCGACCTCAGATCCGTTCAGGAGCTGTTGGGGCACGCTACGCTCGCCAGCACCCAGATCTACACCCACGTCTCGGTCGAGAGGCTGAAGTCTGCCTATGAGCAAGCGCACCCCCGAGCGTGACGCTCCCGCCGTCGCCGACCCCCAAGGGTCGGCCGACGCGACGGAGGCGGCGGACGGACCCGATCTTGACGATTTCGGCGACGAGGCTGAAGTCGAAGGTCCCGTCGACGGTGCGGCTGAGGTGACCCCCGAGGTGGACGACGTACCCCTGGACGAGCCCTCGAAGGAGGACGCCGAGGCGGCCCTTCGCCAGCTGTGGGTCGAATACAAGACCAAGCCCCGCGAGGACCTACGCGAGCGGCTGATCCTCCATTACGCCCCGCTGGTGAAGTACGTCGCCGGACGCGTGGGTGTCGGCCTGCCGCCGAACATCGAGCAGGCCGACCTCGTGTCCTACGGGATCTTCGGGCTGATGGATGCCATCGAGAAGTACGACCTCGAGCGCGGCAACAAGTTCGAGACCTACGCGATCAGCCGGATCCGCGGCGCGATCATCGACGAGCTGCGCAGCATCGACTGGATCCCGCGCTCGATCCGTAGCAAGGCCCGCGACGTCGAGCGCGCCTACGCACGACTCGAGGCGGAGCTGCACCGCACGCCGAGCGAGCCCGAGATCGCCGAAGAGATGGGGATCGGCCTGTCCGACCTGCACGCGATCTTCAGCCAGGTGTCGTTCGTCAACGTCGTCGCACTCGATGAGCTGCTGAGCGTTGGCGGTGAGAAGGGCGACAAGCTGAGCCTCGTCGACACCCTCGAAGACCACAAGGCCGAGGACCCGGTCAGCGCCTTCGAGTCCGAGGAGACGAAGTATCTGCTCGCGGGAGCGATCAACACCCTGCCCGAGCGGGAGAAGATCGTCGTCACGCTCTACTACTACGAGGGCCTGACGCTGGCCGAGATCGGCCAGGTGCTCGGCGTGACGGAGAGCCGGATCTGCCAGATGCACACCAAGGCTGTTTTGCAGCTGCGCGGCAAGCTCGCCGAGCAGCAAAGCTGAGTCGACGCCGACCGGCAGGTTTGGCATGGTCCTCGAGCACGCCGTGCTCACGGTGATCCCGGGTCGCGAAGCTGACTTCGAGGCCGCTTTCGCTCGGGCTCGCCCGCTCATCGAGTCCACTGCGGGCTTCGAGGGCTTGCGGCTGCTGCGCGGGGTCGAGGCCCCCGAGGAGTATCTGCTGCTGGTGGAGTGGCGCAGCCTCGAGGACCACACGGTGGGCTTTCGGGGATCCGACCGATATTCGAAGTGGTCGGAGCTGCTGCACGGGTTCTACGACCCGTTCCCGACGGTCGGGCACTTCGCCGAGGTCTAGGGGCCTGGCTCAACACCGGTGAGGCTGGGGCTCGCGAGCCAGGTCCGCAGCAAAGGCGGGCCGTAGGGCAGCAGGATCGGCGGCTGTCGGGGGATGAGACGCAGTGGGTCGAGATAGACCTCGCCCCTGCGCAGACCCCAGTGCAGGCACGCGCGGGCGCAGTGCGTGCTCAACGGCTCGAGGATCCCCAACACCGAACCGGTCGACACCGGCTCACCGACGCTGACGGTGGGATCCACCGGTTCGTACGTCGTCCGCAGCCCGTTGTCGTGCTCGACCGAGACCACCCCGCGGCCGGCCAGCGGACCAGCAAAGACGACCGTGCCAGGACCGGCTGCCCGCACCAGCGTGAACGCGTCGGCCGCCAGGTCGACTCCTCGGTGGCCTGGCAGCCAGGGCTGGTCAGGGGGATCGAAGCCGCGCAGCACCTCCGGCGCGGCGTGCTGGCCCTCCACCGGCCAGTCCCAGGTGATCGCATGGTCGGGCGTTAACGAGGCATCCCACGTGTCCGGGGTGCTCGCCCGCGCCGGCGTAGCTGCGGCGAGCAGCGCGAAGCAGCCGACAGTGGCCGAGCGTGCCGCGAGCAGGCTCAATCGTGCTACGGCGCCCCTGGGACTTGCGGTGGAGGGCATGCCACGAGCCTGCGGGTCGGGTGGGACAGCGGGAAGCCGGTGCAGCCCGCCGGTGGACACGGACGGGCCTGTGGATGGCGTAGACTCGCCGCACGGCCGAGTCCGCTCGGCCGAATTCGCACGCCTTCCTCGGGGTCCCCACGCACCCGGGAGGCCGCTCGGTCCCACTCCGGTGGGTTCACGGCCGTGCAGGGCGTCAGGCACCGCGCGCAGCCGCTCGCGGTGAAGGAACCGAGAGTACGTCTGCCGCCACGACCTGGCCGCGGACGTCATGAAGGAGCGTGCTTCGGCCATGGCCGTCGTCACCATGAAGCAGCTGCTCGAGAGCGGCGTCCACTTCGGGCACCAGACCCGTCGCTGGAACCCCAAGATGAAGCGATTCATCTTCACCGAGCGCAACGGCATCTACATCATCGACCTGCAGCAGTCGCTGTCCTACATCGACCGCGCCTACGAGTTCATCAAGGAGACCGTCGCCCACGGCGGCTCGGTCATGTTCGTCGGGACCAAGAAGCAGGCCCAGGAAGCGATCGCCGAGCAGGCGACGCGCGTGGGCATGCCCTATGTCAACCAGCGTTGGCTCGGCGGAATGCTCACCAACTTCTCCACGGTCTACAAGCGCCTGCAGCGGCTCAAGGAGCTCGAGACGATCGACTTCGAGGACGTCGCTGCCTCTGGTCTCACCAAGAAGGAGCTGCTGGTCCTCGAGCGGGAGAAGAAGAAGCTCGACAAGACCCTTGGTGGGATCCGCGACATGTCGCGGGTGCCCAGCGCAGTGTGGATCGTCGACACCAAGAAGGAGCACATCGCGGTCGGCGAGGCACGCAAGCTCAACATCCCGATCGTGGCGATCCTCGACACGAACTGCGATCCGGACGAGGTCGACTACAAGATCCCCGGCAACGACGACGCGATCCGTTCGGTGGGCCTGCTCACCCGGGTGATCGCTGACGCCGTGGCGGATGGCCTGATGGCCCGAGTCGGTGCTTCGTCGGCTGATGAGAAGCCGGCCGGCGCCGAGCTGGCCACCGACGAGCCGCTGGCCGACTGGGAGCGTGAGCTCCTGACGACCGGCGCTGCCGCCGCCGATCAGCCTGCCCCCGCCACCGAGACGCCGGCCGCGCCGGCGGAAGCCTCTGCAACCGAGACCACAGCCTGAGGCCAAGTGCCGGGGCCTGCGGGCTTCATGGATGGCTTGAGCACGGATTTCTCGAGCACTCTCACCACTGACCGACGACAAGATGAAGGACTGAAACCAGTCATGGCCAGTTTCACCGCTGCCGATGTCAAGAAGCTCCGCGACGCCACGGGCGCCGGGATGATGGACGCGAAGCACGCACTCGAAGGTGCCGACGGAGACTTTGAGGCGGCCACCGAAGCCTTGCGCATCAAGGGTGCGGCGAAGGTGCAGAAGCGCGGCGCTGAGCGGACAGCGGGCAACGGGCTGGTCGTGGCCGCCGAGGGCGCCATGGTCGAGCTGGGTTGCGAGACCGACTTCGTCGCCAAGAACGAGCAGTTCCAGTCATTGGCAGCCGACATCGTGGCGCACGTGGCCGCCGTCCGACCGTCGTCCACGGAGGCCTTGCTCGCCGAGGTCCTCAAGGACGGTCAGACCGTGTCGGAGAACATCACCGGCCTGTCGGCCGTCATCGGCGAAAAGCTCGAGCTCAAGCGTTTCGTGCTGCTCGACGGAAAGGTCGCGACCTACTTGCACAAGAAGGCGTCCGACCTCCCCGCGCAGGTGGGGGTTCTCGTGGAGTTCACCGGCGACGATGCCGAGGCCGCGCGGTCGACGGCGATGCAGATTGCAGCCATGCGCCCGCAGTTCGTCACCCGCGACGAGGTGCCGGCCGAAACTGTCGAGACCGAGCGCCGGATCGCCGAGGCGACCGCCCGCGAGGAGGGCAAGCCCGAGGGCGCCATGCCCAAGATCATCGAGGGCCGGGTCAACGGCTTCTTCAAGGAGGTCGTGCTGACCGAGCAGGCCTCAGTCCTGGACTCGAAGAAGTCGGTGCGTGCCGTGCTCGACGAGGCAGGGATCAGCGTGACGCGCTTCGCCCGCTTCGAGGTCGGCGAGAGCGTCGAAGCCTGAGTGCGACCTCGACTCCGGCGGATGTGGTCAATGGCCATGGCACACTGCTCAACGTGACTAGCTCCTCGGTGACGCCAGCCCCGTCGAGCAGTGGCCCGGGTTTCAGTCGGGTGCTGCTGAAGTTGAGTGGCGAGGCATTCGCTGGTGGTCAGGGCCTCGGGGTGGATCCCGACACGGTGTCGACGCTCGCCCGCCAGATCGCTGAGGTCGTGGCCACGGGGACCCAGGTAGCCGTGGTCATCGGCGGCGGAAACTACTTCCGCGGTGCCGAGCTGTCTCAGCGCGGCATGGATCGCTCCCGCGCCGACTACATGGGCATGCTCGGGACGGTGATGAACTGCCTGGCCCTGCAGGACTTCTTGGAGAAGGCGGGCGTCGAGACGCGGGTTCAGACCGCGATCGCGATGGGTCAGGTGGCCGAGCCCTACGTTCCCCGTCGGGCCATGCGCCACCTGGAGAAGGGCCGCGTCGTCATCTTCGGCGCGGGCCTGGGTGCACCGTTCTTCTCCACCGACACCTGCGCGGCACAGCGAGCGCTGGAGATCGGTGCCGAGGTCGTGCTGATGGCCAAGGGGGTCGATGGTGTCTATGACGCCGACCCGAAGACGCACCCCGACGCCGTTCGCTTCGACGCGCTGTCCTACGCGGAGGTGCTGGCTCGTGGCCTGAAGGTGGCCGACGCGACGGCCATCAGCCTGTGCATGGACAACGACTTGCCCATCGTGGTCTTCGACCTGCTGACCGAGGGCAACATCGCGCGGGCGGTGCGGGGTGAGAAGATCGGCACGGTCGTCTCGTCCGCGCCCTGACTGCGGGGGTCACGGCGGCTCGGCACGTAGGGTCTGTTTCCCAACGCCCTCGCGAACATTTCGAAGCACCCTTCCATTCGTCCTAGGAGCGCCCAGTGATCGACGAGACACTGTTCGAAGCCGAGGAGAAGATGGAGAAGGCGGTGTCGGTCGCCAAGGAGGACTTTGCTGCCATCCGCACCGGTCGTGCTCATCCGGCGATGTTCAACAAGCTCGTCGTCGACTACTACGGCGCCATGACTCCCATCACGCAGCTGGCCTCTTTCCAGGTGCCGGAGGCCCGCATGGCCATCGTGTCGCCGTACGACAAGAGCAGTCTTGCCGCCATCGAGAAGTCCATCCGCGACAGCGACCTCGGCGTCAACCCGACCAATGACGGGTCGATCATCCGCGTGAGCTTCCCGCAGCTGACCGAAGAGCGTCGACGTGACTACATCAAGGTGGCCAAGCACAAGGCGGAGGACGCTCGCGTGTCGATCCGCAGCATCCGCCGGCACGCCAAGGAGATCCTCGACAAGATGATCAAGGACGGGGACACCGGCGAGGACGAGGTACGGCGCGCCGAGAAGGAGCTCGAGGACATCACGCACCGCCACGTGGAGGCGATCGACGAGCTGCTCAAGCACAAGGAAGCCGAGCTGCTCGAGGTCTGATTCCCATGTCCCCTGGTCCCGAACTCGCCCCTGGGGCTCCGGTCACGCCATCCAAGGCCGGTCGCAACCTGCCCCTCGCTGCGGGCGTCGGTGTGGGGCTCGCGGCACTGGTGCTGGTCTCCCTCCTCCACCCGGCCGCCTTCTCGGCCCTGGTGGCCGTTGCGCTGGCCGTGGCGGCATGGGAGCTGTGCACCGCGCTGACCACGGCCGGCGTGCAGGCACCGCTGTGGCCGATCCTGTTGGGCGGGACGGCGATGTTCGCCGCGGCGTACGAGTCCGGCGCTGACGGGCTCGTGGTCGGGCTCGCCCTGAGCGTCCTCGCCGTACTCGTCTGGCGATTGTTCGACGGCCCGGACGGCTACTTGCGCGACGTCTCCGCGGGGATGTTCGTGCTGGCCTACCTCCCGCTCCTCGCGGGGTTCGCCGTGCTGATGGTGACCCAGACCCAAGGGGTCGAGCGCATCGTGGTCTTCGTGCTGGTGGTCGTTGCCAGCGACGTTGGCGGCTATGCGCTGGGCGTCGTGTTCGGACGGCATCCGATGGCACCACGGATCTCGCCCAAGAAGTCCTGGGAGGGGTTCGGGGGGTCGGTGCTGTTTTGCTGCGTCGCCGGCGCGATCGCCGTCCCAGTCCTTCTGGAGGGGGAGTGGTGGCAGGGTCTGCTGCTCGGCCTCGCGGTGGTGTGCTCGGCTGTGCTCGGCGACCTGTGCGAGTCGATGGTCAAGCGCGACATCGGTGTCAAGGACATGGGCACCTTGCTGCCAGGACATGGGGGTCTGATGGACCGATTGGACTCCCTTCTCCCGTCGGCGCCCGTGGTCTGGCTGCTGCTGAGCGCGTTCATCGGGTCATGAGCGATTCCACCGCCCGACCGCCCGCACCTGGCGAGCTGGTGTTCGCAGCTCCGCGCCGGACCAAGCCGCCACGTCACCTGGCCGACCTGACGGGGGAGCAGCGGCGCGATCTGGTGGTGGAGGAGCTGGGCGAGCGTCCCTTCCGGGCGACCCAGGCGTCGACCCACTACTTCAGCCACCTCGAAGCCGACCCGCAAGCCTGGACCGACGTGCCCGCCGCGCTGCGCGAGCCGCTTGCCGCGCTGCTGACTCCGACGCTTCTCACCCCGGTCCGCGAGGTCAGCTGCGATGACGGCCAGACCGTCAAGACGGTGTGGCGGCTGTTCGACGGCACCCTCGTCGAGTCGGTGCTGATGCGTTACCCCGATCGAGTCACGATGTGCGTGTCTTCGCAGGCCGGCTGCGGGATGAACTGTCCGTTCTGCGCGACCGGGCAGGCCGGTCTCACGCGAAACCTGTCGACCGGTGAAGTCGTCGAGCAGGTGGTGGCCGGTGCTCGAGCCCTGGCCCAGGGCAAGGTGCCCGGTGGACCCGGCCGGATCTCCAACGTCGTGTTCATGGGGATGGGTGAGCCGCTCGCGAACTACCCAGCGGTCCTCGGAGCCGTCCGCCGGTTGACCGAGTCGGCGCCTGACGGCCTCGGCATGTCGGCTCGAGGGATCACGGTGTCGACAGTTGGGCTCGTGCCACGCATCCAGCAGCTGGCGGAGGTGGGGATCCCCGTCCGCCTGGCCGTATCCCTGCATGCTCCAGACGACGAGCTGCGCGATGAGCTGGTGCCGATCAACACCCGCTGGAAGGTCGCCGAAGTGCTCGACGCGGCCTGGGCGTACGGCGCGACGACCGGGCGTCGAGTGTCCATCGAGTACGCGCTGATCCGCGACATCAACGACCAGGCCTGGCGGGCGGACCTGCTCGGTCGGCTGCTCAAGGGCAAGCTCGTGCACGTGAACCTGATCCCGCTGAACCCGACGCCAGGCTCGAAGTGGACCGCGTCCCGGCGCAGCGACGAGGTGGCGTTCGTCCGGGCGCTGCAAAGACACGGCGTCACCGTGACGGTCCGGGACACCCGAGGGCGCGAGATCGATGGGGCCTGTGGTCAGCTGGCAGCGGTGACCGACGCCTGAGGGCGCGGGCTGGCCGTCGGCAAGTTGGATCCAATATCCGATGATGGCGTAGCCTGCGGACATGACCTCGGGACCGCTGGACGGCATCAAGGTCGCCGACTTCACCCGCGTGCTCGCCGGCCCCTACGCGACGATGCTGCTCGGTGATCTGGGTGCCGAGGTCGTCAAGGTCGAGCGGCCGGGCGCAGGCGACGACACCCGGGCGTGGGGCCCGCCCTGGGACGACCGGCAGCAGTCGACGTACTTCGTCGGCATCAACCGCAACAAGCGTTCGGTCGTGCTCGACCTCAAGGACTCCGACGACCAACGGCGAGCCCGAGCGCTGGCCGATGAAGCCGACGTCTTGGTGGAGAACTTTCTTCCCGGCGCGGTCGACCGTTTCGGGCTCGGCTACGACGAGGTCCGACGCAGCAACCCGGGCGTCGTCTACGCCTCCATAACCGGCTTCGGCGCCGGGGCGGGTGCGGCGCTGCCTGGATACGACCTGCTCGTTCAGGCGATGGGTGGGTTG
Source organism: uncultured Actinomycetota bacterium (assembly GCA_963805505.1). Lineage (GTDB taxonomy): Bacteria > Actinomycetota > Actinomycetes > DATJPE01 > DATJPE01 > JANPBY01. The sequence continues at coordinate 298,512 of CAWDUP010000001.1, forward strand.
ATGTCGGTCACCGGGCCGGCCGCAGGGCAGCCGACCAAGGTCGGCGTCGCCCTCGTCGACGTCATCACCGGTCTGCACTCCGCCGTCGGGATCCTCGCGGCCCTGCGCCATCGCGAGCTCACCGGCGCGGGTCAACGGGTCGAGGTCAACCTGCTCTCCTCGTTGCTGTCGGCCATGGTCAACCAGACGAGCGGGTACGTCGCGGGCGGGGCGGTACCCGGGATCATGGGAAACCGGCACCCGTCGATCGCCCCGTACGAGACGGTGCCGGCGGCGGACCGGCCACTTGTGGTCGCGGTGGGGAACGACGGGCAGTTCCAGCGGTTCTGCGAGGTCCTTGGCCTGGCGGAGCTCCCGGGCGACCAGCGCTTCGCCACCAACCCGGCGCGGGTGGCACACCGCGAAGAGCTGGCGCAGCGCATCGCGGAGGTGACTCGCAAGCACCCTGCCCAGCACTGGATCCAGCGGCTCGGCGACGCGGGGGTGCCGTGCGGGCCGATCAACGACGTCGCCGAGGCGATCTCCTTGGCGCAGAGCCTCGGATTGCAACCCGTCGTGGACACGGAGGGGACCTTGACCGTGGCGAACCCGCTCACTTTGTCGCAGACGCCGGTGAGCTACCGGCATCCCCCGCCCGGGCTGGGTGCGGACACCGACGAGGTTCTCCGTGGCCTCGACTGAGAGCTTCCGACGCCCGCCCACGGCCCACGAGGCGGTCCTCGGCGAGCTACGCAAGGAGATCGCCAGCGGTGGCCTGCACCCCGGGGAGCAGGTTCGGCAAGACCAGCTCGCCGAGCGCTGGGGTGTCTCCCGCGCGCCGCTGCGCGAGGCCCTCAAGCTGCTGGAGGGGGAGGGGCAGGTCGTCTACCACCCCCACCGCGGCTACTTCGTGGCCGAGCTGTCGGCTGACGACCTGGTCGAGGTCTACCGGATCCGGGAGCTGCTGGAGGCCGAAGCGCTCCGAGTGGGGATCGGGCGGGCCACCGAGCAGGATCGGGCCGCGATCGCAGCACACCTGCAAGCATGCGAGGACGCGTCGAGGGTTGGCGACGTAGTGAAGCTGACCGAGGCCAACCGGTCCTTGCACTTCGCCCTGCTTGCACCGTGTGCGCTGCCGCGGCTGATCCGGATGATCCGGTTGTGCTGGGACGCCACCGATGTCTACCGCTCGGTCTACTACGCCGAGGCTGAGCACCGGGAGGCGGCCCAGGCCGAGCACCGAGTCATCGTGGCGGCCTACCTCGAAGGACGCGTGGAGGAGACTGTCGAACGTCTCGCCGAGCATCGCGAGCACGCCGTCGCGGCGCTGACCCGGTCGATCCGGTAGCGGTGGCTGGCTCGGCTGTCGGCGCGCTCCCCTAGCGTCGGCAACCCAGGCAGTCGTTCGACCGAACGCAGCCGCTCCACCGGACCGAGGAGTTCAGATGGCTGAGATGCTGTTGTTCCACCACGCCCAGGGGCTCACCGACGGAGTCAGGGCTTTCGCTGACACCCTCCGCGCGGCGGGTCACGAGGTACACACGCCCGACCTGTTCGACGGACGCACCTTCGGCAGCATCGACGAAGGTATGGCCCACATCGAGAGTGAGGGGATGGACGATCTCGCCGCCCGGGCCATGGCGCTGGCCGACGACCTTCCTCCCGAGCTGGTCTACGGCGGCTTCTCCTTCGGAGTGGTCCCTGCCCAGCAGCTGGCGCAGACCCGCCCCGGCGCCAAAGGCGCCTTGCTGTTCTACTCCTGCATCCCGCTTGAATACGTCGGTCCGTGGCCAGCCGGTCTCGCTGCACAGGTGCACGGCATGGACCACGATCCCTATTTCGCCGACGAGGGTGACCTCGACGCGGCTCGTGCCCTGGCTGATGAGCAGCCCACCGTCGAGGTATTCCTGTATCCCGGCGATCAGCACTACTTCGCTGACTCCTCGCTGCCGTCCTACGACGCCGTGGCCACCGAGCTCCTCACCCAGCGGGTTCTAGACTTCCTCGCAGCCGTCTAGGTCGGTTCTGCCGGCGAACGGCTGGCCGGAGCCAGCCCGACGATCACGGCGGCAAGCAGGAGCAACAGCAACAGGGCGTTGTTGAGGCCGATGTGGTGGCCGAGCACGCCGATCAAGGGCGGGCCGAGCAGGAAGCCGCCATAACCGATCGTCGCCACCGTGGCGATGCCGGCGGCCGACCGGCCGGGTGTTTCGCCTCCTGCGCTCATGGCACTGGGAAAGACCAGGGCTATGCCAAGTCCCCAGATCGCCCCGCCGACCAGGGCCATCGGGATGCTCGAAGCGACGGCAGCGACCAGCACGCCCACTCCCGCCGTGAGTCCGGCCAGCCGCAGCGTTGCCACACGTCCGAGGCGGCTGAGGATCGGCGGTCCGGCAAATCTGGCGGTGGTCATCGCCGTCGCGAAGACTGCGTAGCCTGCCGCGGCCACGGCCGCCGTACCGCCGAGGTCGTCGGCGATGTGCAGCCCGAGCCAGTCGGCCGCCGCACCTTCGATGGTCGTGCCGCACAAAGTGATGAGGCCCAGCAGTACGAGCCGACGGTTCACCAGCCGACCTGTGGCTACCTGCGCATCGGCCGTGGCAGGGCCAGAACGTTCGTCGACGAAGGTTCGCGTCGCCACCGCCACGCCAACCGCCACGAGAGCTGCGATGAGCACGAAGTGTGCCGTGACCCCCACGCCGAGCAGTGCTGCGAGGGCGCCGACGCCGGCGCCGACGACTGATCCCACGCTCCAGCACGCGTGATAGCGAGACATCCACGGCCGGTTCGCCGCACGCTCGACGTAGCTCCCCTGGATGTTCATGGCCACGTCCCAGGAGCCGTAGCAGGCGCCGAGCGCGAGCAGCGCTGCGCCCATCGCGACGACGTTGGGGACGAGGGACAGCGACACGAGAAGCACCGCAGCGGGAACGGCCGTGGCGGTGACAACTCTGCGGCTCCCGTACCGCGTGCACAGGGGCGCGGTCATCGGCATGGCCAGAATCGACCCGAGGCCTACGCACAGCAAGGCAAAGCCGAGGGCAGCGGTGTCGGTGTGCAGGTGGTCGCGAAGGGTCGGCAGTCGCGACACCCAGCTTGCCGCGAGCCCTCCGCTGAGCGAGAAGACCGTCGCGGTGGCGAGGGCGGCGCGCCGCAGGGTTGGCGCGACGGCGGCGGAGGTGCTCACGTGAAGCAGCCTTCCAGCACCCTCCGGCTGGGTTGCCAGGGGGCGAGCGCTCGGGCTCGGGCGGTCAGCGGAACGCGGCGAGCCCGGTGAGGGCCTGCCCGATCACCAGGGTGTGCATCTCCGAGGTTCCTTCGTAGGTCAGCACCGACTCCAGGTTGTTGGCGTGCCGAAGGACCGGGTATTCCAGAGTGATCCCGTTGCCGCCCAGGATCGTTCGGCACTCCCGGGCGATCGCCAGAGCCTCTCGGACGTTGTTCAGTTTTCCGACGCTCACCATCTGTGAGGTCGCGGCCCCCTCGTCCTTGAGCCGGCCGATGTGCAGAGCGAGCAGGTAGCCCTTCTGCAGCTCCAGAGCCATGTTCGCCAGCTTCTCCTGGGTCAGCTGGAAACCGGCGATGGGCCGGTCGAACTGTTCACGGCTCAGCGCGTAGTCGATTGCTGTCTCGAGGCAGTCGCGTGCGGCGCCGAGAGCGCCGAAGACGATGCCGAACCGTGCCTCGTTGAGGCAGCCCAAAGGTCCCCCGAGCCCGTGGGCCTTCGGGAGCATGGCCGAGCTCGGCAGCCGTACGGCCTCCAGCACCAGCTCGCTGGTCACCGACGCGCGCAGCGAGAGCTTGCCGTGGACCGCGTTCGCCGTGAACCCAGGCGTGTCGGTGGGGACGACGAACCCGCGGATGCCCTCGTCGGTCTGCGCCCAGATGATCGCCACATCTGCGACCCCACCGTTGGTGATCCACATCTTGGTGCCGGTCAGGACCCAGTCGCCCCCGTCCTGTTTGGCCGACGTGCGCATCCCCGCGGGGTTGCTGCCGAAGTCGGGCTCGGTCAGGCCGAAGCAGCCGATCGCCTCGCCGGTCGCCATCCGGGGGAGCCACTCCTGCTTGTGGTCCTCACTTCCGTAGGCATGGATCGCATACATCGCCAGGGACCCCTGCACCGACACCAGCGAGCGGATGCCGGAGTCGGCAGCCTCGAGCTCGATGCAGGCCAGGCCGTAGGCCACCGCGCTGGTCCCGGCGCAGCCGTACCCCTCGAGGTGCATGCCGAGGACGCCGAGCCCGCCCAGTCCCTGGGCCAGGTCGCGGGCCGGAAGCTCACCGGTCTCGAACCAGGTCGCGAGGTGCGGTCGGACCTCGGCATCGAGGTAGCGGCGAACGGTGGTGCGGATCTCGCGCTCGTCCTCGGCGAGCAGCCGATCGGCGGCGATCAGGTCGAGCGGGGGGATGGGCTGGGCCACGAGAGCACTCCGAAGGCAGGTCGGATATTGGATCCAATCTAGCCGGGCGGCCGTGGTCGCGGCAACTCCGCCAACGGCTTCAGCGCGGCAACGACACTGACGTCATCCACGCAGACTCGGCTCAGAGGGAGGCGACCACGACGTCGAGCGTCCAGGCCCGCTGACGGTTCTCCGGTGGCGTGGCCTCCACTGTGTAGCCGAGGCCGGCAAGAGTCTTTCTGAAGGCGGGCACGGTCGTCGGCGACGTCCCCGACTCGAGGAGGGCGCGGACCAACCGACCTTTGGTCGCCTTGTTGAAGTGGCTCACCACGCTGCGCGAGGTCGAGTCCCCGGGCGTGGACTCGTGCAGCACGCGCACGACAGCCGTGCGCGCGGCCAGGTCCGGGGGGATCCGCCAGGCCGCGGCATAGCTGCTCGACCGCAGGTCGACCACCAGTCCACGGCCGGCGGCATGGGGGAGTGCGCGGTCGAGAGCGGGCCGCCACAGTGTGGGCAGCGGAGCGATGCCGGGTAGTCGGGCCGCCATGGAGAGCCGGTAGGGCGGGATGCGATCGGTCAGCCGTACCGCCCCGAACAGCGCACTCGACACCACGATCCAGGCTCGTGCTCTTCGCCTGGCTGCGCCGTCGAGCGTCTCGAGGGCGAGCGAGTCGTAGAGCACGCCGGTGTAGAGGCGCTCGACCGGGACGGCTGTTGCCGACTCGAGCACCGCGTCCTTGTCGACCTCGGTCGAAAGTCCAGGCGGAAGGCCCAGGGCAGCAAGCGCGATATCGCGCGGTCCGCGCGACAGCGAGACGAGCGCGTCCAGCACCTCACGGCGAGCGGTGGTGAGCTCGGGGAAAGCCAACGAGTCGAGGTCGAGCGGGCGGCCGCGTCGACGGGCGGACGACTTGCCCTCCGAGGGCGGAAGAAGCAGCAACACGCGGGGAGCCTAGGCCGTGGCCCCAACCGGGCTGACCGATCGACACGCCTGCGGTGGTCGAGCCGTGGCAACCGCCCTGCGCCATACTGGCCCGACCAGACCACGGGGCGACCACCGGAGGGGACGGCTGAGCTTGCGCATCGACGGCGGAACGAGGCAGGTGGCGCGGCTCCTGGTCGGCGGGCTCGTCCTGGTTGCGCTGGCCGGGTGCGGGTCGGGCGGGGTCGCCCTACCGTCGTCGTTGCCGAGCGTCACACTGCCCAGTCGCACGGCTACCCCGACGCTGAGTCCGACCGAGACTCCTACCCAGACCCCGACGCAGACGCCCACGCAGACTTCGACCCCAACTCAGACCCCGACTCAGACCCCCACCGAGTCCCCCTCGAAGACCGCGTCGAAGACGCCGGCCTCGACCGCAAGTGGGACGTCGGAGGACTCGGGCACCTCCAACTGGGCCTGGGCCCTCATCGCCTTGTTGATCCTCGTGGTCGTGGTCATCGTGACCGGCGTCGTCTTGTCCAAGCGCCGCCGGGCGGCGATCGAGGTGGCCGAACGACGCGGGTACTGGCGACGTACCGCAAGCGGCCGGGCCGCGTCGGCTCGCGCACTGGCTGCCGAGCTGGCGACCCTGCGGCGCTCTCAGGTGAGCACCCCCGAGGACGCGGCAGCGGTACGCGAACGGGTCGAGGTCACGGCCTCCCAGCTAGAGACCCTGGCAGCCGAGGCGACCTCGCCCGAGGACGGCCGCGCCGCACGAGAAACAGCCGATGCGCTGCGGGCCTGCACCTTGGCGACGCAGGCCGACCTGATGGGCCGGGCTCAGGGTCGCGCCCCGACCGCCGAGCAGCTCGCCGCATCCGACACCACAGCGCGGCAGGCGGAGGCCGATCTCGGCGCAGCACTCAGCGCGCTGGACAGCCGGGTGACCACCGGATCGGACGCCGCCCGCGGTTGAGCCGGCCCGTTCGCACGACGTCAGGAATGTGCCAGACTCCGCCGGTGTCCACGACGATCGAGGACTTCGCGGCCGCTCTGCCCAAAGCCGAGCTGCACGTGCACCACGTCGGTTCGGCGTCGCCGGCGGCGGTGGCTGCCCTGGCCGCGAAGCACGAGGGCAGCTCACCCGTCCCGGCCGACCCCGACCTGCTCTCGGACTACTTCCAGTTCACGGACTTCGCGCATTTCATCGAGGTCTACCTGTCCGTCGTCGATCTCATCCGCGACGAAGAAGACGTCTGGACGCTCACCCGGCAGGTGGCCGCCGACCTCGCTGCGCAGAATGTGCGGTACGCCGAGCTCACCGTGTCGCCGTATTCCCATGTCATTCGCGGCATCGCGGCCGAGGCCGTCTGCGAGGCGATCGAGGACGCGCGACGGGTTGCGGAGGCCGAGCACGACCTGACGCTGCGGTGGTGCTTCGACATTCCGGGCGAGTCGGGCCTGTCGGCGGCCGACATCACGCTGGACATTGCCTTGTCACAGGCACCGGAGGGGTTGGTCAGCTTCGGCCTGGGCGGCCCTGAGGTCGGGGTTCCGCGCGCACAGTTCGCCGACCACTTCGCCCGGGCCAGAGCGGCCGGGCTGCACAGCGTGCCGCACGCGGGGGAGTCCACCGGCCCGGAGACGATCTGGGACGCGTTGCGCAACCTCGCAGCGGTACGCATCGGTCACGGCATCGCCGCCGCGCAGGACCCGGCGCTGCTGGCCCATCTCGTCGAGAACGACATCGCCCTCGAGGTGTGCCCGACATCCAACGTGTGCACGAGGTCGGTGCCGTCGCTCGGCGAGCACCCGTTGCCGCAGCTGGTCGGCGCTGGCGTGCCCGTGACCATCAATTCTGATGACCCGCCGATGTTTGCGACCACGCTCACCAACGAGTACGTCGTGGCGGCCGAGCTGCTCGGCCTCGACCGGGGGGGCCTTGCGGACCTCGCTCGGGCAGCGATCACGCACTCGTTCGCTGACGATGCGCGCAAGGCGGAGATCACGGACGAGATCGATGACTTCGCCGCACGCTGGGGGAGGGAGGCAACTGATGAGCGAACCGGCTGAGGGCGCTTCTGTGCTCGACCGCCCGCCGTCGGGTGTCCAGGTGCCCGAGACGTCGGCCCCCCGAGGGCGGATCATCGGTGTGGACCTCGCGAGAGGGATCGCGCTGATCGGGATGGCGGCGACGCACATGCTCGCCGTGCAAGACCAACAGACCGGTCACCTGACGACAGTCGGGTGGCTGTTTGCTGGACGTGCGTCCGCGCTGTTCGCAGTCCTCGCCGGGGTCAGCCTCGCGCTGGTCAGTGGCGGCGCCACCCCCCGACGCGGGCGGGAACGGCTGAGGGTGAGCGCGACCATCGCGACCCGGGCGGTCCTGATCGGGCTGGTCGGGCTGTGGCTGGGCGGCACGGGGACCCACGTGGCGGTGATCCTCGCTTATTACGCGGTGTTGTTCATCCTGGCTCTGCCCTTTCTCGGCCTTCGCCTGCCCACCCTCGCGGTCCTGGCCATCGCATGGGCGCTGGTCAGTCCTGTGGTCAGCCAGCTGTGGCGCCAGCAGCTCGGCGGCGGGCCGAACGGCCAGGTCACGTTCGAGACGTTCGGGGAGGATCCGGTTGCCGCCCTGCGTGAGCTCGTCGTTCTCGGCTACTACCCCGTGCTGACCTGGCTGACCTACCTGCTGGCCGGGTTGGCGGTCGGACGCGCCAACCTGCGATCCGCCCGTACGGCGCTGCAGCTGCTCGTCCTGGGTGTCGTGCTGGCGGCCGGGGCTTGGCTGATCTCCGCGATGCTTCTCACCGGGGGAGTGGCCGACGAGCTGCTCGGGGTCGGACCCTCTGCGGGCGGGGCGACGTGGTGGGATCTCGCCAGCTCGGAGGGACGTGGCACGACGTCGACGGACTCGTGGTGGTGGCTGGCCGTCGCCGCGCCGCACACGGGAACACCGCTGGACCTGATCGGCACCACGGGTTCGGCGCTCGCGGTGCTCGGCGCCTGTCTCCTTGTCGTGCGCGCGACGGTGCTGCGGGTGCTCACTCATCCGGTGGCGGCGGCCGGGTCGATGACCTTGACGTTGTACACGGTGCACGCCTTCGCGCTGAGCCAGCCGTGGGGTGAGTGGGACAGCGTCGGTTACTACCTGACCCATGTGGTGGTGGCGCTGGTCTTCGCGACCTTGTGGCTGCACTTCCTCAGACGGGGGCCGATGGAGTGGGTCGTCCATCGAATCGCCAGCGACGTGGGCGACCTCGTGGCGCCGCGAGAACAGGTGAGTCCCCCAGGCCGGCGTCGTCCGGACTGGAACTTCTGAACGGCGGTTGGTGCTGTCGTTCCTGACCTATCCTTGGGCCACGACGGACGAGTCGGCTGGGCGGTCGCGTCGGTGCTCTAGAGCACTGCCGAGGAACGTCCGGGCTCCACAGAGCATGGTGGTGGGTAACTCCCACCCGGGGCGACCCGCGGGAAAGTGCCACAGAAAGCAGACCGCCGCAGTCTTCGTTTCGGCGCAGCTGCGGTAAGGGTGAAACGGTGGTGTAAGAGACCACCAGCGTCCGAGGTGACTCGGACGGCTCGGTAAACCCCACCAGGAGCAAGGTCAGACAGGGGATGTACCGCTTCGGCGGAGGAGGGTCGCTCGCTCGAGTCCCCGGGTAGGCCGCTGGAGGCTGTCGGCAACGGCAGTCGTAGATGGATGACCGCTCATCGGGAAGCCGCAAGGCCCCCGTGGACAGAACCCGGCGTACAGGCTGACTCGTCCGTCGCCGGCGCCTGACCTGCAGACGCGCCGAGCCCGGCGGGTCACGGCCAGCGAATGGTCACTCCGGCGGGCTCGTACCACGAATCCCTGCGCGGAGTAGTCGTCGCACGTGCGAGCGGCGGGCGACAAAGAGGTCAAGGGCGAAGATCAGCAGCACGAAGGCCGTGGCTGCTCGGATGAACGGGCTGGGAATCAGGAGCTGCAGTGCAAAGGCGCCGGCCAACAACAAAGCGTCGACGCGCTCGGGGCAGAGCGTTGCGAGGGCGGCGACGACGAAGAGTGTCACCGCGATCGTCAGTCCCAACTCCAATTGCTCGCGCCCGGCAAGCGGCAACGACGGCCCGCCGCCGCCGGCCGCGTACGCGAATGGAAGAGCGCCGATGCCGAGTGTCCATTGAGTGAGGGACGACGCGAGGAAGAGCGCGAGGCCCTGCGCCGGTCGATGGTTGACCACGAGTACCGCGACGACCACGAACTCCGGTGCTTCAGTCGCGGCCGGGACGACCGACTGGATCAGAAGGTACGGGTCGATGCCAAGCATCGCTCCCGTCTGGAGAAGAGCATCGGCGAACGGGTTTGCGATGGTGATGACGACAGCCGCGGCGAAGGTCGTCACCGCAGCTATGGCGGGCCGCCGATATTGCGGGGGGAGAGAGACCAGCCCCGCGGCGACCCCCACGACGGCAGGCTCTTCTTCGGCCGTTCCCTGGACGCGCCGAGCGTAGATGACATACAGCCCAAGGAGAACGATGCCGTCGAAGATGGTCAGAGACCCTCGGATCAGGACTTGGATCGCGAAGATCGAGGCGACCAGCAGGAGGCCGAGTTCGAGTCTCCGGTTGGGTTCGAGCCGGACCGGAGGCTCGGGTTGTCGCTGCCGGCGCGCGAGATAGCCCACAAGGAGCGGCAGGGCAAGGGCACCGGTCAGGAGCAGCCGGGTTGCTCCGGTCAGGTTGGCCGTGACGAGCTCGGCCTCCTGGATGAAGGCAAACCGCACCTCGATGAGGAACTCGGGTAGCACAGCAACCAGGGCGACAGCGGCCAGGACGAGACCCCCTGAGAACACGGCGTCCCCAGCGTCAGCCCCCCAGGCAAGCATGAAGGCGGCGGCGATCACGCCGATCCCTAGACCAACCATCGCGAGTGGCACCGGAACGAGGGCGCCGGCCGAGTGGACGACGACCCCGAGCGCTGCGAAACCTGCCGTGATCAGGAGTTGACGGCCCCAGGTCGTCCCAGCCCCGGAACGAGGCCTAGCGGTCGCCGTCACGGGCTCTGCGCCTTGAGTCGGATGGACGTGGTCGTGGAGGTCTTGCCAAGCTTCGCGGTGACCGTGAAGAGGTAGGACCCTTGCGTGCGTGAGGTCCATAGGACAGAGGCCTTGCGAGCGGGGCAGGCGAAGGTCCAAGTCTTCGCCTTTCCGTTCGGTGCATCGATGCGGGCGACCGCTTTGTCGCAGGCCTGGGCATCGAAGAGGAAGGTGGAAGCTTGGCCGACCACCAGCCGGTCTGGCACGTTGATGAACGTGACGAGCGGTGAACTCTCGTCCTCGTCGGATGCTTCCACAGTGATGGGCAACTTCTTCGTCACGGTCTGCCCTTGGCGGCCACGGACACGGATTAAGACCTCTGCCGCCCCGGGCTCTTGCGGTGTCCACTGGATGACGCCCCGACCCTCCCGGATCAGGAACTGCCGCTCGAAGACCACGCCCGAGCGGGTAGACACTCTCGCCAGTTCGTCCACTCCGTCAGACACGTGGAAGGCGACCCTTACGGGTTCTCCCACGATGGCGTTCTTCGGCGCCCGCACGAGCCGAATGCTTGGCGGTGCGCTCAGCACTTCGAACTCTTGGTTGGCGGTCACCCGGGTTCCGTCCAGACCCCAGACCGTCACGCGCACCTGAGCGTCACCCGCGATGGTGGGAACCCACCGAACAGATCCCTGACCCGTGACCACCCTGAGCCTGCTGTGTTGAGTCTTGCCCTCCGAGGTGATGGTCACCTTTTCGCGCTGAGCATTCTCCACGTCGAAGGTGAGCGTGAGCGACTCCCCAACCACGGCGGTTCTCGGAGTTGAGACGTGTAGTTGCGGTGGCATGTTCAGGGCCTGCCTGACTGCGCTGTGGATATCCGGCCCAAGGCCAGCCCGACCGTTGACATACGCCGTGACACCGAGCAGCCGGGCGGCGCCAGCTCCACGGGAACCTTCGTAGAGGCTCTGAATCTGGACGACGCCACTGGGGAGGAACAGCAGGTGTGGTCGACCGAGGCGGACGGAGTCAAGGGAAGACTTGTCCAAATCCCGAATCTCGAGGTTTCGCAGGCCTAGCAGATTGCGAACACGTGGCGTAGCGAAGACCAGGCGACTGATCTGGGCCGGGCCGAGGGTGAGCGAGTCGCGGGGGAGGCTCCAAGCACTGAGCCGAGCGCTGCCCTGATCGTCGATCCAGCCGCTCAGCGAACCGACCAAGTTCTGCCCACCGCGGGGGGCGTAGTAGGTCCCGAGGACGAGTCGAGCGTCCACCTGCCCAGGCGGTGCCGTAAGGCTGTACTCCGGCCCCAGTGTCAACCGGAGATCGTCCTCGTCGGATTCATCGAAGTCCACTCCGCCCGCCACCTCGAGCGACCCGGAGAGCCCGACCGGCCGCGCCCAGGCGTCTGCATCACTGGCAAAGAGGTCAGGTTGGGTGTTGTGGAATCTCTCGTAGGCGCTCGCTTGGGCGTTGAAGAGATCTCGCGGGTAGCGGAGCCGAGTTTGCAATTCCTCAGGCATCTCGGACTCTGGGTGGAAGAGCGTCGGGAATACGGCCGCCCATGTCCGTGCGATCGGCTCAGAGTCATCCGTGAGGTAGATGTTGACCTGCCCTGAGAACGCGTCGACGGTCGCGCGTACGGATGCTCGCGCATAGTTGACGCGAGCATTGCCGAGCTCCACCCGTTCCGCGTAGGGATAGTTCGCGCTGGTGGTATAGCCATCCACCACATACATGATCCGACCGTTCGCGGTGAGCGGCACGGCCTCGGAGTCCCATTGAATGAATGGCGCCAGGGTCCCTAGCCGATCGTGGACATCCCTGTGCAGCAGAATTCGGGACTCAGGCGTGACGTCATCCGAGAGGAGCAGGTCCTTGCTTTTCAGCGCTGCGGCAAACAACGCTCGATCGACCCACGATGAGAGCTGGATCCCACCGCTTCCGGTGTAGTGGTAGTCAGCGGCGGACAACCCCTGGGTGGCGGGCACGTCGACCTCGGGTCGGCGCGTGTTTGCGAGGACCCACGGCAGGTCCTCGCCCTGTTGGCGCAGGACTGATGCTGGAGGGGAGTCCTCGTTGGTCTCCTCGTCGCTCTCGTCGTCGCCGTCGTCGTCCTCCCCATCGGCCCCCGGGGCGCTGGCTGGTGAATAGTTGCCGAAATAGATGCGGGAAGCGCTTCCTCCGACTTCTGCATCGATCAGTTGGGGCTCGCGGGTTTCTCCGATGTCCGTCCCCGAGAATCGGATCAGGCCGAGCCCGTGGGTGTACGCGAGGCGGCTGTTGCTCCAGGAGTCGGCTGTTTCGACTGAGTCGAGGTCGAGCTCGCGCGTGCTCACCACCGTAAGTTGCGGTTGGCCCTCGACCTCTAGGACGTCGAGGCTCGGTTGCTGCGGGCGGTAGTAGGGGGCGTCGGTCACGAGTTCGAGCATTCGTTGCTCCAGCAGCGACGAGTCCCAGGTCAAGACGTTGTCGAGTCGCGACGTTGCGGGCAAGAAGTCAGCTGCGCCGAACGACTGCGTAGGGCGGTAGGGCTGGATGTCGATGGTGTCGAGGGCTAGCCCGGCCCGGGTGGCCGAGATCGCCCGTTCGAGGTACGGCTGCTCTGCGATCAGGGGGTGCGGGTCTACGACCAGCTTTTGGACCAGTGCGGGAATCCACGTCAGGCCGAGGGTCGCTACCACGACGACTCCGCTAGCCAGCCCGGCGACGTACCTGGGCCACCGTGGCGAGTGCTGCTTCCGTGACAGGAATGGCGCTAGCAAGCAGTAGATCGCACCGGCCGCGGCGAGGGCGCTGAGCACGGTAAGGGTCGGCAGTCGCACCCGATCGTCGACGTACGAAACGCCCGCAAACGAGTTGCTGTCCTTCCCAGTCGGCTGGCTGAGTTCGAGTGTGTATCTGGCTAGGTGGAGCTTCCAAGCTGTCGCAAGTAGCACAAGAGCGGCGAGCACTGAAAGGTGGCGCTTGGCCCTAGCAGATATGCGGAAGGGCCGGAGGGCTAGATCCCCGGTCGCTAGATACGCGAGAGCCATGACAGCAGTTGTCATCGAGACGAGCCAGAGCCACAGCCCAGACACGACTAGCTCGAACGGCAGGGTGTAGACGAAGTAGCCGATGTCCTTGCCGTAGATCGGATCGGCGACGTCGAAAGGCTTTTGGTAGAACCACAGGAGAAGGGACTGCCAATGGGCGACGGCGGCCGCACCGAAGAGGTTCGCAACGAAGAGCGCAGAAGCGACCAACACCACCCGAACTGCTCGAGACCGTGCGACCGTGTTCTGCGCCGTCGCGACCAGCAGGTTCGTCGCGAAGAAGGCCCCGGCGACCCCCGCAGCACATAGGTAGATCACCGTTCGCGCCGTCGCCATACGCGCAAAGACGTTGCCTTGGCCAACCTCGTCGAACCACATCGCGCCTGGTAGGACCCGAGTGGCCACATATGCCAGCAGGAGAGGGCCGCCCAGCACCACTACGGCAACCGCGGCACGGCCGCGAGGACGCAGAAGGAGGTGGCGGGTGTCGGTTGGTTTAGTCGTCGGGACTGAGTGCGTGTCCGGTTGTGCGGGATGTGTGAGCTCAGGTGGAGCGCCGACGATCTGGCTGGTTGGCGCATCCCGTGTGTGCTCGACCGCTTCGGCTGGGCTCTCGACCTCGGCTGGGCTCTCGACCTCGGCCGGGCGCATCTGCCTGGGCCGTCTGCGTCCATCCAGGCGACCGTAGGCCGCCAGAAATTCGTCCACCCCGGTACGACTCGGCACCCAGACGTAGCGACTGCCCCAGGGTCGCTTTTGTCCTTGAAGTTCACCCCTGCGTAATAGCGCTCGAACCGTTTGCGGGCTTGTGCCGAGAGCCTCGGCTGCCTCGTCGACCGAGAGCTCGTCCCACATCTTTCGGAGGCTAGCGGTGCAGCTTTCGCAGCGGGGTCGCTTTCGCATATGGGGGTGAGACCTGTGGGTTCTTAGCTTTCCGACCCAGGCACTCACGGTCAGCGCCGCAAGAGCCAGTGCGAAAGTTTGCCGGGACTTGAGCGGTCTCGTCGCGGGTGGGCGCGGCTCGTCACATGGCCCTGGACGCCCGGCGCAGGGAGGCTCTGGAGCCTCGGGTCTTGGAAAGAGTGTCGCTCGTCCATTTGTCGCCTGGCGCTCGGTTTGGCGTCAATGCCTGGTACGCCCACTGTGCAGTGCCGACACCACTACGGGCCGAGGTTTCAGGCCCCCGCACGTGCAACTCGATGAGATCGTGGCGGAGGTTCGAGAGTACGCCGACCTCGTCGCCGAGCGTGCCGTGACGATCGGCGGTGCTCCTGATGGCTGCACGCTGACCGTCGGTGCGAGCACCCGGCTTACCACGGGATGCCTACGGGGGCGATCCCGGAACGCGATGCGGTGGAGCTCGTCGACACCATGCTGACGCAGGTGATCGCAGGTTTGGACGATGAGATTGCGCGACGGCGGAGCACGATCCGGTGAGCCAGGATCTGCTGATCCAGGCCAGCGCTGCGCTGCAGAAGCAGCGGTGGATGCTCATCGCGTCCCGGTAGGGCAGCGGGCGGCCAGCAGGGTCGCTGCCTCACTCCGGGTAGAGGACGGCCGCGCGGGTCACGGCGTTAGTGGTCGACGTTGGCGCAACGGGCACGCTAGGCACGAAACACGGCATGCGCAGCCACCCGAAACCATCACCGAGCGGGTCTCAGATGGATGCGGACCAGGAAGGTTCCTTGTTGCGATCCCGAGCCGTCAGCCCATGGATACGAACCACGAGTCTGCGGTTGGCACGATCGCCGTGTCATAGCCTCCTGCCACCAGAACCGCCGGGCCTGGCAGCACCGTCAGGGTCTGAAAGGCCCTCGCGGTATCAAGTGGTGGTGAGAGCTCGAGTTGGGTCGCTCCCTTGTGCAGGTTGAGGATCGCAACCGTGCGGCCACCGGCTACCGCGACGCGTCCGTCTGGCAGCGCGGAGGCTGCGCCGGTCAGCTTGTAGCGCCCCTCCGGCAACTCCGGGCCGGGTTGGAAGTGCGCCGCGCCCGAACGCAGCACCTCGGTGCTGGCATAGGCATCTCGGCTTTCGGCGGACTGGGAGCCTCCGATGACCAGAACCCCACCTCCTGGGAGCTGCACTGCCGCGTGTTTGACGCGCGGCTCGATGAGCTCGGGTCCGCGAGTCCACCTGGTCGCGCGTAGGTCAAGAAGGCTGGTCGACGTGAGCGCTAAGTCGCTGGACGAGGTGCCGCCTATCAGCATCACTGTGCCTTCGAACGTCGCCGCGACGTGGGCTGTCCGTGGCGTGGGAAGGTCTGGCCCTCGGGTCACCTTGAACGACACCGGGTCGATGAGTTCAACGCTGCGCAACGCGTTCCCCTCAGCGCCGCGGCCGCCGGCAATCAGGACGCGGCCGTCCTGCAGCAAGCTCGCCGAGTGGTCAGCGCGCGCCTGCAGCAGCGACCCGGCGGCCATGAACGATCCAGTCAGGGGGTCGTAGATCTCGATAGACGCCGTTGGCGGCGCCCCTTCCCCGCCGTAGCCGCCCACGACAAGCACCCGCCCATCCTGCAAGAGGGTCGCCGTATGGCTCAGCCTCGCAACGGCCAATGTCGCTCCCGTCGCCCAGCTCGCCCGTGCTGGATCGAACAACATGCTCGGCGCGGCCCGGGAGACACCTTCGCACCCAGGTTCCGAGCAGCCACCCAGGAGCAGCACCCGCCCGTCAGGCAGTCTCGTAGCGGTATGCACCGCGCGCGGGATGGTGGCAGACAGGACTGTCAACGCTGAACTGGGGGAGGGCGGCGTCGCCACTGGGGTGACCGGTGTCGGGGGCTCAGCGGGAGTGCACGCCGAGACCACGCTGCACAGGACCAAACAGCCAATGATCCAGACCGAACGCCTGAAGGGTTTTCGCGTTCCGACCACGTGCGAAGTCTCTCCCAGCGGAAGCGGTCGGAGGCGATGAACGACCGGGGACGGGAGGGATCTCCTTGTCGCGGTCCGTGCCCTGTCCGGTGCTGTGCGTCACGTGGCATGGGCCGTTCGGTGGGTGCTTGGTGAACCGAACGGTCGCAAACCGGTCACAACGGCCACGCGAGGGCGCGCGCGGGGTTACGTCGTCGACGAGACCGTGCCTACGGTGCTGTACGAGACGACAGGGACCGGGCAGGCGGGTGGATCTGCTGCGGAGCGCGCGATGAGGCGAGGGTGTGATCTTGGTGGATCGGCGTAGTACGTGGACAGGTGTGGCGATCGGTGTGGTGTCTGCCGGAGTGGCCGTGGCGATGGCTGCTGCTCCTGCGGGAGCGGCTGCGACGACAACGGTGGCGTACTACGCCATGAACGAATCCAGAGGCGCCACCGTGCTTGTCGACAGCAGCGGGCACGGGCACAACGGCACGATCGGCGCCACGGTCAAGACCGCCAAGCGGTATGCCGGCGCCACCGGACATCGCTTCCCCTACCTCCGGCCGAACACGCCGCCGGCTGTGCCGAGTCACCTCGACCGGGTCGCCGACACTGACGATCTCGATCCGGGCAGCGGCGACTTCGCCATCACCATCCGCTACCGCACGACGAAGAACTTCGGCAACGTGATCCAGAAGGGCCAGGCGCGCAGCCCTGGCGGCTACTTCAAGCTCCAGCAGCCGAAGGGAAAGATCAGCTGCCTGTTCCGCGGCTCGGGTGGTTCCAAGTCGGTCAATTCCGGGATCGCACTCAATGACGGTCAGTGGCACGTCATCCGGTGCGAGCGCACCGCGACCAAGGTCGTCATGACCATCGACGGAGGAAAGAAGCGCACCGCCAAGGGAGCAACCGGAACTATTGCGAACAACAAGCCCCTCACGATCGGCGGCAAGCCGGACTGCGACCAGATCAAGGTGACCTGCGACTACTTCGTCGGAGACATCGACTACGTCTACTTCCAGAAAGGCTGATCGCTCGGCTCCGGCGACTGAAGCGCTGAGGGGACGAGGGAACGTCCGAGGAGCAAGGAGTGTTTGGTCTTGTCCGTGCCAACGACTGAGTTGCCGGCCCCGCCGTCGCTGCCCTCGCTGCCGACCCAGGCCGAAACCTTGCTCGAGCTAGGAGTCCACAAGATCAGCGGACTGAGCGCCCGGCAGGTACGCGCCGCCGCCCGAGCGGAGCACGTCGCCGGGGATCTCTTGGTGATCCATCCGAGTCTGGCGCCTTCCTCCGCCCTGGCGCCGCTGATCAATCGGGCGGGGAAGCCTGGGTTCGTCGTGGCTGATATGACAGACGTAGATGCTTTCGAGCCGATCGAGCAGGCGATGCCGCCGACTTCAGACCTGTACGTGTTGCGCGGCTTGGACCGCGGCGATGGCATGTCCAACTGGAGCCCCGACGAGGCGCTCCCGGCGATCGTCTCAGCCGGCCGGACCCCGCTCCTGCTCTCCGAGGGGATTCAGTGGCTGCTCCACCAGCCCGCGGTGCTCGAGCCGAACAACTGCTTCATGACCATTGGGTCTCGGCTCCCCAAGACCGGAGGCAGCTATGACAAGCGGACCCCGGCGCTGTGGATCAGTGGAGGCACCGGCCGCGATGGGACGGCTAACCGCAACGCCCCCAAGGTCGGATGGTGCTGGGCGGGCAACCGGCACACCTGGTTGGGCTTCGCCTCGTCCGCCGAGCGGGTCGCTGTTCCTTAGCCGCCCGTGAGTGAGGGTGACCTACGCGTCTGGTCGCTCAGCAGGGATCCCAGCTCGGGCGGAGGCGTCTGGCTCATGTGATTCACTGCGCAGATGCTGCCCTGGGAAGCACCGATGACCGGGCGCCTCGAGCGCACCACGATCGAGTCGGACCTGCTGCGAGGCAACCCGCTCGGTGATCCGCACGAGCGACCCATCTGGGTCTACCTCCCTCCGGGCTACGACAACTCCTCGCATCGCTACCCGGTGGTGTACGTGATCCAGGGCTACACCGGCCAGGTGGTCATGTGGGCCAATCGCGCACCCTTTCGCCAGCCGTTCATCGAGACTGCCGACGCACTGTTCGCATCGGGAGACGTTCCGCCATGCATCGTCGTCTACGTCGATGCCTGGACCAGCTATGGCGGATCGCAGTTCGTGGACTCGCCTGGAACCGGCCCCTACCACTCCTATCTGTGCGAGGAGGTCGTCGCCTGGGTGGACGCGAACTACCGAACGATCCCCGACCGTGGCTCTCGCGCCATCTCCGGGAAGTCTTCCGGTGGTTTCGGCGCGATGATCACCCCGATGCTTCGCCCGGATCTGTTCGGTTCGCTGGCTACGCACGCCGGCGACACGCTGTACGAGCTGTGCTACGTCCCCGAGTTCGGCGAGGCCGCTCGCGCCTTGCGCGACTACGACCACGACATCATGAAGTGGTGGGATGACTTCTGCTCGCGCCCGGCGTTCACCAAGCCCGCAGACATGCCTCTCATCAGCACGATCGGTTGCTCGGCGTGCTTCTCAGCGCGCCCCGACGGCACGGTGGAGCTCCCGTTCGACCCGGTCTCCGGCCGGTTGATACCTGAGGTGTGGCAGCGCTGGCTGGACTGGGATCCGGTGCGGATGGTGCAGCCCTACGCCGATGCCCTGCGATCGCTGGACTCCATCTGGATCGACGCGGGACGCAGCGATGACTACTACCTCGATCTCGGGGCTCAGGCGTTCCGTGACGAGCTAGGCCGCATCGGCGTGGCCGACCACGTCATCCATTTCGAGCTCTTCGACGCCACGCACGCTGCGATCGACTACCGCTACCCGCTGTCGCTGCGCTGGCTGGCCGAGCGTCTCCAGCGCTGACACGAATGGGTGGTCTTGCGGTGGGCGCGGAGATAAGACCGTTCACCCGGTTGTCGATTGCCGCAGCACGACCTACGGTTCGCTGACCGCACGCCCGCGGACCTGAGGAGACCCATGCCGTACGTCGTCCCGACGCGCACCCGACTCGTGGCGCTTGCCCTCGTTGCCTTGGTCGTCGCAGCGCTGTTCTCGGCCGCCAGCCCGCAGGCGGTGGCGGCCACGAGCCTGCCGCAGGTGCCAGGCTCGAGCTATCAGGCGAACGGGCGCGTCCAGGCGATCTTGACGGTCGGCAACGTGATCTACCTCGGGGGGAAATTCACCTCCCTGCGGCCGGCCGGCGCGCCTGCAGGAACAGGCGAGGTTGCCCGCAATCGGCTCGCTGCGATCGACCGCGACACCGGCGCGCTGCTCGCCTGGAACCCGAATGCGGACAGGGACGTCTACGCACTGGCGCTGTCGCCGGACGGTAAAACCGTCTACGCCGGGGGACTGTTCGCCAAGGTCGGCGGAGTCGCCCGCAAGCGCGTCGCTGCGATCTCCGCCGCCACCGGCGCAGTGGGCTCGTGGTCGCCGGCCGTCTCGGGCAAGGTCTACGCGATCGCCACCCTCGGCTCAAGGGTCTACCTGGGCGGAACCTTCACGAAGGTGGACGGCCAGCCACGCACCAAGCTGGCCGCGGTGAGCACGTCCGGCACCCTGGACGCCGCGTGGAAGCCCGTCCCTGACGACAAGGTTCGGTCGCTCGCTGTCGCCCTCAACGGCTCGTCGGTCTACGCGGGAGGCGACTTCTTCTCGGTGAGCGGGAGTGACCGGTCACGCCACCTGGCGAACCTGGACCCGGTGACTGGAGCGGTCAAGGCATGGACGTGGAAACCGGGTTATTCAGTGTGGTCCATGGTGGTCACGGCTGACCGGATCTATCTCGGCGGCGACGGCGCGGGCGGCCATGTCGCGGCGCACGGTCTACCGAACGGCAACAAGATCTGGCAGCGACAGACCGATGGGGGAGTCCAGGGGATCGCCCTGATCGGAGACACGTTGTTTGCAGGGGGTCACTTCGACAACCTCTGCCAGGGAAACACGACCGTGGGCAGCGGCGGCGGGGGCGGCTTCCCGTGCGATGCGAACGAGGCGACCCGGCACAAGTTGCTGGCAGTCGACGCGGCCACCGGACTGGCGCAGAGCTGGAACCCCGGCGCGAACAGCAACTTGGGCGTGTTCGCGTTGGCCACCTCCGCCGGCAAGCTGTTCGCCGGCGGTGACTTCACCAAGATCGGTGGGAAGAACCAGCAGCGGTTCGCCACGTTCGGCTGAGCGGAAGGCCCCGGTTAGGCTGACCCCCTAGCCGGTCGGTGCTCGAAGCGGAGGGTCCAGGCGTTGTCCAGCGAACCCTCCCGATCAGTTTCCGACACAGCCACAGTTGGCCGCCTCCCACGAGCGTGGCAGCTCGTCACCACCGACCCATGGTGGGCCTGGCTCACGTCGCGGGTCCTAGCGATAGCAGTGGGTCTGATCACCTGGGCCTTCAACCGCGGCAACGTGTTCGTCGACATCACCGGCTACGGACGTTGGGCCTTCGACACCCTCGGCGGCACGCTGCCCTACCGAGACTTCAACTGGGAATACCCGCCGATGGCGATGCCCGGGATGTTGGGACCGGCTCTCGTCACCGCCGTTCTCCCGACGTGGCGCTATCTGCCGTACCTCGTTGCGTGGATGGCCATGCTGTTGGCCGTCGATGCACTCATCCAACGAACGATCATCGCTCGATGCGGCCGAGACGTGCGGCACCCGGCCCTGTTGATCTGGATCCTGGGTCCGGCTTTGCTGGGGGCGGAGTCCTGGACCCGGTTCGACATGCTCGCCGGCGCGGCAGCCTTCACTGCCCTGATCTATGCGGGCACCCGGCGCAGCACCTACGCGGGCCTGGCCTCCGGCATCGGCGCAACGCTGAAGCTGTGGCCGAGCTTGCTCGCCCCGGTGCAGCGGACCCGAGTCGGAGCCGTAGCCGCCACGCTCCTCGCGGGGGTCACCGTGGTGGTCGTGGCTGGGATCACCTGGCTGATCACGGGCTCGAGCGGCTTCTCGCAGGTTCTTGCCTACCAGTCCGACCGCGGGTTGCAGATCGAGTCGGTGGCCGCGCTCCCGCTGGTGTGGCTCAACCACCTTGGCGTGGAGGGATACGGCACCCGCTTCGCCTACGGCGCCTTCGAGATCACCGGGCCGGGTGTTGCCGAGCTCGCCGACCTTGCTCAGCTCGCCTTCGTCGTCTGTCTCGGTCTGGTGTTCCTCGCTCACTGGCGCTTGATGAAGCACGATGCCGGTCGCAGAGGAGTCGCACTGACCGGCGTCGCCCTCATGCTCGTCATCTTGGTGACCAACAAGGTGTTCAGCCCGCAGTACGTCCTCTGGCTGCTCGCTGTCATGGCTGTGGCTGCCGTCTTGGACCCACCGACCTGGAAGCGACACGTGACGCCGCTGCTCATCTTGTGCGGTCTCACCCAGGTCGTCTTTCCGCTGTTCTACGGCGACGTCCTCACCGACGCGTGGACCGGTTTGATCGCCCTGACGGCACGCGACGTCCTCGTCGTCTATCTCCTGGTCTCGGTGGTCGGCGAATTGGCCCGCGAGGTCTGGTCCACCAGGAGCGTGAACGCCTCCTCCGCGAAGCCCTCACGCAAGAAGCCGACACCAAGGGCTTGAACGATCGGCTCGAGCTGGCTGATCTGGTGCATGATCGCCACGACCTTGCGATCCAGCAGCTCTCCCTCGGCAATCAGGTGCAGCGACAACTCATCGACCGGCGTGCACGGTGGCTCCGCGCCCATGAAGACCCCGAGTTCATCCAAGGGGCGGCGATAGCGTGCTAGCCACTCCGGAGTGTTGGTAGCCGCGTGCGCAACGCTGTCCGTGCCGGACACAGCGGCCGCGGTCCACCGGGAGACGGCTTGATGATCTGGGTGGCCGGTCATTCCGTCTGGTCCGAAAGTCAACACTGTCGATGGGCGGAGCTCATCCACGAAATCGCGAATCCGAGCCGTACCCTCGGAGTCGGAGATCTCGGCGCACCCACCGTCGGGGTAGTCCAGCCAGTGGTGCTCGCTGACGCCCAACTCGGCCAGGCACGCGTCGAGTTCCGCTGTGCGGACTTCGGCGAGCGACGGTCCGGCGGGCCACCGCTCGGCATCGGTGCTGCCGAGCTCCCCGCGGGTCGCGGTCACGCAGACGACCCGTCGCCCGGCCGCAACCGCCTGCGCCATCAGCGCTGCGCACAGGTAAGTCTCGTCGTCAGGGTGGGCCCACACCGAGAGCAGCGGCCGTTTCAGAGCGTCGTCGGTCATCAAGCCCGTCCGACGAGGGCGAGCAGTCGCGTCTGCTGATCCGCGTCCGCCGCCACCTCGACCGCGGGACCGAAGGCCCCGGCCGAGCGCCAGGCCTCCGCCTGCGGGCTCAGGTAGGCCAGCGTCTGTGACACGGCCTCTGCGTCGAGGGCTTCGTCGGCCCCGATCGCACGGGCCAGGTCCCAGGTGTGCACAACCGTGTCGGCGGTGACCTGGCGCAGGTATTCCTCCGCGGGCACTTCCCCGTAGGACAGCCCCACCGTCCGGTCCAGTGCCGAGTCAGCGCTGATCGCCGTCAACGCGGCCGCGGCCGCAGCGTGCCAGGAGGCCGAAGCGTCGCTACCCAACTGGTCTCCGGCAAACCGGTCTCCTACTTCCTCGATGGTCTCGCCGCCCAGCAGCGCCGGCAGCCACAGCTGCTCATCGAGGACGTGGGCCACGAGCTGACGGACATCCCAGTCTGCGCACGGGGTGTCGTCGCCCCACTGACCTTGCTCCACCAGGGCCAACCGTCGTTCGAAGCCCGCCACGGCGTTTTGATACCTATCGACGAGTTCGGTCATCGGTGCCTCCAAGGCAATCAGCCGCCAGGCTCCTCCTGTCACTCCCCGCTTGACAAGGGGACGCCGCTCGGGAGCGTCCATTCCGACCGTCGTCGAAAGGGCTAGCTCGTGACGTCCTGTCCGAGGGCGTTCAGCTCGTCCCAGGTGCTGACCTTGATGCGAGGTCGGCCGGAGGACGAACCGCGGGCGAGCTCCTCGCCGTCGATGGTCAGCCAGCCGTTGTAGCTGACGATCCGCACCGAACGGCTCCGCAGGACCTCGTCGATGGACGTCGGGGCGTCGCCTGGTGCGATCGCGCCGGCCTCCAGATCGGCGACCAGGGCACGCACTGTCTCAGCGGCATCGCTCTTGTTCGTGCCGATGACCCCGGTTGGGCCCCGCTTGATCCATCCGGCGACGTATTCACCGGGGTACGGCATCCCGGCGTCGTCCACCACACGCCCGACACCGTCGTTGGACACCACGGCCTTGTCCTCGTCGAAGGGCAGACCCGGCAACGCGACGCTGCGGTAGCCGACCGCTCTGATCACCGCCTGCACCGGCAGCTCGATCACGTCGTCTGCGGCGTCTGGGCGATTGTTCTGAAGGCGAATCCCGGCAACCTTGTCCTCACCGATGATCTCGACCGGGCGCCGCCAGAAGCGCGCTCGAATGGTCGCGTCGCCAACGGCCGGAACTCGACCGACCCAAGACTGCAGGACGACGAGATTCGCTGCGACATGGCGTTCCCGATCCTCAGCCGCCTCGGGCATGTCCTCCGCATCGGCTATCGCGGTGACACCGTCGAGCTCCCCGAGCTCGCGCAGCTCCTTGGTCGTGAACTTTCCGTGCTCCGGCCCGCGGCGCCCGATCAGATGCACGGTCTTGACGCGGCTGCGCCGCAAGACCTCGAGCACGCCGTCGGGAACATCGGTAGGTGTCAGGTGGTCGGCCGGCACAGCCAGGACTCGGGCGACGTCGACGGCCACGTTACCGACGCCGATCACCGCCACCGCCTCGATGTCGAGGGAGATCGGCTGAGCGGCATCGGGATGACCGCTGTACCAGTTGACGAAGTCCGTCGATGAACACGATCCAGGCAGATCCTCCCCGGGGATGCCTAGACGGCGGTCGACCGCAGCGCCGGTGGAGTAGATGACGGCGTCGTAGCAGGAGCGCAGCTCTTCTCGGGTGATGTCCCGCCCCAGCTCGACTCCCCCCAGAAAACGTACGGCCGGGTTCTCCAGAGCCGGCTGCAGCGCTCGGGCGACGTTCTTGATCTTGTGGTGGTCGGGAGCGACGCCGTAGCGGATCAGCCCGTACGGCGTGGGAAGGCGGTCGAGCACGTCGATGGACGGCGACAGCCCCTCCACCTTGAGCAATGAGTCCACGGCGTACAGGCCGGCCGGACCTGCTCCGACGACGGCCACCCGGAGGCTGGAAGGTGTGCTCACGCTGGACAGCCTCTCGTACGCCTATGCGCTAGTGGACGCTGCCCCAGCACCTGCACGTTGCGTGGACTCATGACCGGGCTGCAGGTGGCGAACGATCTTGTCGGCGATCTCACCTGCACTGGCCATCTCCTTCGCCGTCAGGACGTCGACGAGGTGGCGTCGCACCGAGGCGACATGGGAGGGGGCGGCCCGTACGAGCAGTTCCCAGCCTGCGTCGGTCAGCGTGGCCAACGTCCCACGACCATCCGATGCGCAGTCTCTGCGCAGCACCCACCCCTTGCTCTCCATCCGAGCCACCTGGTGGGACAGCCGGGAGCGCGAGGCGGTGGTCTGCTGGGCGAGGTCGCTCATCCGCAGCGAGCGATCGGGGGCTTCGGACAGCCGGACGAAGATCTCGTAGTCGACCAGCGTGATTCCGTGCTCAGCCTTCAACTCCTTGTCGAGCGCTTCGGTCAGCAGCAGGTGCGCCGACAGCCAGCTGCGCCACGCGCGTTGCTCGCCCTGGGACAGCCAGCGCGGGCTTGGGTCAGTCGATGGCACGGGGTCAGGGTAGTTGAATGGAGCACGATGTGAGCCCGAACCGTTCAGGGGCAACGGCCCCAGAGCCCGCGTTCGGCGGCCGACGCTTGGGTCTCGGCGGTGGCGAAGGCCGCTCGGTGCGCGGAGTTCGGGGGGAAGTCGTAGGCACGGGCAAAGCCCTCGCGCACGAGAACCAGGTTGACGAGAGTCGGTGGATCAGGCAGCCACACGTAGGCGAGCACCCGGTCGTAGCGATCTCGCCTTTCCACGTCGTATTCGAGAAGGACCGAGGTGCGGTCGGGTAGCAGTTGGTGGAGCCGGGCTGAGGCCTCGGGGCCGTAGCACTCGACGGGGGATCCGGGTTTGACCGACTCGGGTGCGTCGATCCCGATCAGCCGCACACGCTGACCGGCGATCACGACGGTGTCGCCGTCGACGATTCGATCGATGCGTGTGCGCTCACCGACGGGAAGTCGGTGCGGCCGGCCAGCGTCGGGTGACGGCGCGATTGCCTCAGTCTGCGCGGAGCACCCGCTGAGGACCGCCGCCGCGCACAACAGGGTCGTCGACGCAACCCCGATCCCCCTGCGGCTCAGGGGTGCAGCACCCGCTGATGGCGTTCCCAGACCTTCATCCCGCCAAGGATGCCAGCGGCGTTGGACACGACCTCAGTTCGTGGGCCGAGCTCGAACGTGAGTCGCTTGGCGTTGCCGCCGCCGATGTAGATGCGGTCGGGGTAGAGCACGTCCTCGAGCCAGACCAACGCCTTCTTGACCCGTTTGTTCCAGTGTTTGTCGCCGATGCGCTTGCGCTCGGCGTCGCCTAGCTGGATGTCGAAGGACTCGTCCTTGCGAAATGGTGCGTGCGACAACTCGATGTGGGGCAGCAAAAGCCCGTTGTCGAACAGCGACGTGCCGACACCGGTGCCCAGCGTCATGACGTACTCAAAGCCCTGGCCCGTGACCACCGCGCATCCCTGCACGTCGGCGTCGTTGGCGAGCAGCAGCGGTTTGCCCAACGCCGCGGTGAGCGCTGCCTCGAGCGGATACCCCTCCCAGAGGGCGGCCTGCTCCTCCACTCTTGGGCCGCCGGGCTGGGTCCGCGACAGTGAAGGCACCGAGACCACGACGCCGTCGCGCACCAGGCCAGGGAAACCCACCGTGGCGCGATGAGCCGTGGGCAATGGCGCGATCAGATCCTTCAAAGTGGCGATCAGGAGGTCTGGGCTGCAGGGATACGGCGTCTCGACACGCACCCGTTCGACGAGCATGTCGCCTTTCGGGCCGAGGACGGAGGCCTTGAGGCCGGTGCCTCCGACGTCGATGGCGAGCGTCTTGACGGTGCGCGGCCAGCGGGCAGGAATCTCCATGGCGCCAGACTAGGGGGGCGCCTCGGACCGGGTCAGGGGAGCGTCAGGATCTCCGCGCCGTCTTTGGTCACGACCAGGGTGTGCTCGAACTGCGCGGTCCGCTTTCGATCCGCTGTGACGACCGTCCATCCGTCGTCCCAGATGTCGTAGTCAACGGTCCCCAGGGTCAGCATCGGCTCGATGGTGAATGTCATACCGGGCTCGAGCACGGTGTCGGCGGCCGGGTCGTCGTAGTGCGGCACCACGAGCCCGGAGTGGAAGGCAGTGGCAATTCCGTGGCCGGTGAAATCACGGACGACGCCGTAGTCGAAGCGGCGGGCGTAGGCCTCGATCACTCGTCCGATCACGTTGAGCTGACGCCCCGGTGCGACTGCCTTGATTCCACGCATCATGGCCTCGTGCGTGCGCTCCACCAACAACCGAGACTGTTCGTCAACGTCCCCGACGAGGAAGGTCGCGTCCGTGTCTCCATGGACTCCGTCGAGATAGGCGGTGATGTCGACATTGACGATGTCCCCGTCGGCCAGGACGGTGCTGTCGGGGATCCCGTGACAGATCACTTCGTTCACGCTGGTGCACAAGGACTTCGGATAGGGCGGTACGCGACCGCTCCCTGGGTAGCCGAGCGTCGATGGGTAGGCGCCGTGGTCACACAGGAACTCGTGGCCAACCTTGTCGAGGTCGTCGGTGGTCACTCCCACCGCGACGTGGCGCCCGACCTCCGCCAGTGCCTGGGCGGCGAGTCGGCCGGCAATGCGCATGCGAGCGATGGTGTCTTCGTCTTGCACCCACGTCTTGTCGGTGTGTGCCGCCGAACGCCTGCCGACGTACTCCGGCCGCGGGATCTGTTCCGGCACGGCGCGGACAGCGGTCACGGCACCAGGGGAAACACTCACACGTCGAGTCTAGGTCGCCACGACACGGCAAAGGCCCCCCACGGTGCGTGGAGGGCCTCTGCGCGGGAAGGAAGGTGGGGAACTACCGCTTGGCGGTGCGCTTGGCGGTGCGCTTGGCCGGGGCCTTGCGGGCCGGAGCCTTCTTGGCTGCGCTGCGCTTGGCGGGTGCCTTCTTCGCGGTCACGGCCTTGCGAGCGGGAGCCCTCTTGGCTGCGGTCTTCTTCGCGGGTGCCTTTTTCGCTGCGGTCTTCTTCGCCGGCGCCTTCTTCGCGGCCTTCCTTGGCGCGGCCTTCTTGGCGGTCTTCTTGGCGGCGGACTTCTTAGCCGTCTTCTTGGCCGCTGTCTTCTTCGCCGCTGTCTTCTTGGCCGCTGTCTTCTTGGCTGCAGCCTTCTTCGCGGGGGCCTTCTTGGCTGGAGCCGCCACCGTCTCGTCGGAGATCGCGGCACCCGCTGCGTTCTTCTTGATCGAGTTGATGCCGTTGGTTGCGGCGATCTTGGTCTGATAACCCTGGGACGTTGCGATCACCAGCCCGTTGCTGGCCAGCAAGTTGAAGTGGAACTTGCCCGCCTTGTTTCTCCTCAGTACAAACTTCGCCGGCACTTGGGGCCTCCTGGACGCAGGGTCCGGCACGGTGCCGGACGTCTCTCGAGGGGAAGCCTGGCACGTTCTTGCGCTGAGGGCACGTACGCGGAGCTCGCAGTGTTGATGCGTGTCACTCAGGCTCTCGGCTCTTTGAGTCACGCAGTGCGCGAATCCTCTTCTGTTCCAAGGTGTTGACGTCTGTGGTGGCGTCATAGCGCCACAGCGACGGCAGGCAGAAGGTGAGGAGAGCCACACCAGCCATGCAGAGCAAACCGCCACTGACCAACGACGTGCGCAGTCCGTAGCGCGACGCCGCAACACTGACTCGGACCTGTCCCAACGTCGGCCCCACCGAATAGCTGAGGAGCTCGATGCCGGCCATCCGTCCCCGAAGCGCATCGGGGATGGACTGGTTCCACATCTGCATGCGGAACAGGCCGCTCACCATGTCGCACCCACCGGCCAGGGCGAGGAATACCAAGGCCAGTCCTAGGTGGTCTACGGCTCCGAACATGGCGATGGCCGCTCCCCAGCCGAGTGCCGCCCACACGATGGCTCGACCGTGATGACGGACGGCCTTGGTCCATCCCGAGGTGACGGTGGCGAGAAGTTCGCCGATGGTGGGCGCGGTGTAGAGCAGGCCCAAGGCCCACGGCGTGCCGTACTCGGCCGCGACGAAGGGAAATACCGCGAAGGGAAAGGCGAAGATCATCGCGGTCAGGTCGACGGCATAGGTGCCGAGCAAGTCCTTGCGGCTCCACGCATATCGGAGTCCGGAGACGATGCTGCGCAGCCCCACGGTCTCCGGCTCTTCGCTGGGTGGCGCCGGACGCAGACGCCACAGCAGAACGACGGACACCACAAAGGTGGCCACGTCGGCGGCGTAGGCCAGCCCGACCCCGTGCCAGGCGATGAGCAGCCCCCCGATGGCCGGGCCGGCCAGTGATCCGATGTTCCATCGGAAACTGTTCAACGCGGCGGCCGGCCCCAGCTCGTCATGGGCCACCACCTGGGGGATCAGAGCGTCGAGGCTCGGGCGTTGCAGCGCATCGCACGTTGCTGTCAGTGCCGCAACGACGTAGATCACCCAGAGCTTGGGGTCTGAGGACAAGGC
Organism: uncultured Actinomycetota bacterium; assembly: GCA_963805505.1. Lineage (GTDB taxonomy): Bacteria > Actinomycetota > Actinomycetes > DATJPE01 > DATJPE01 > JANPBY01. Next base: position 327,425 of record CAWDUP010000001.1, read on the forward strand.
GTTGAGGAGAAGGATCAGCGACGTGCCGCCCAGCGCGACCTCGGTGGCCACCACCATGCGGCGACGGTCGACTGAGTCGGCAAGTGCCCCGCCCCAGAGACCGAAGACGATGAGCGGGACCAGCTCGACCAGTCCGATGGCCCCGACGGCTACGAAGGAGCCGGTGATCTGCGCGACCTGGAAGGGGATCGCGACGTAGGTGATCATCGAACCGAGGTAGGAGATCAGTCCGGCGCCGAAGAGCAGTCGGAAGTCAGCAGAGCTGCGCAGAGGAGTGACATCGAGCCGAAGGCGTCGAGCCAACCCCAAGATGCCGCTCACGGGGGTCGAGCGTCCCCGCCCTCGACGGCGTAGGCAACTGGTTTGTCCGTCGGTGTCGCCAGCGTGGCTACGGCAACGCGTGCGCCAGCGGCTCGCTCACCGTGCCGACGGACCGCTCACGCGGTCGAGGAGCTGGCCCAACCGATCACGGAACCTGGCCAACCCCTGGGGCGATCGCTGGTCGACCTCGCCGGCGGCCGCACTGACCAGGTGCTGCATGCTGTCGAAGGACACGTCCGGAACGACGAGGTCGGCGCTCACGACGCTCAGGGACTCGTGGGCGACCCCCTCGAGCTCCTCGTCACCCCCGTCCAGCGCAAGGACAGTTGCTCCGGCGTGACGGGCGTCCCAGGCCCGCTGCAGCAGGCCTTCCGGTGCGTTCTGCTCAGCGACCACGACGACCGTCTCGCCCCGGGTTGCTGCTTCGAGACGCGCCGTGGTGATCGAGAGGTGTGGTGGCGCGCCGACCGGAACCGACCACCGGACCAGGGTCGGGTTCAGCTCGGGGATCCCCGAGTAGCGCGCCTCGTCGCTGAGATGCGCGGTCAGGTGCCAGGGCTCCTCATCCGGGGTCCCGACCAGCAGCAGGCCATTCTTCGTCGTCGTGCTTCGCCGCATGGTGCGCGCGAACGAACGCGTGCGGTCGATCCATCCGGTGGTGGAAAGGAGCTCGCGCAGGGCATCGACCTGGGCCTTGTCCACCAGTCCATCGTGCCCGAGCGACGGCAGCCGACCAAAGAATCCCGGCTACGGCGCGCCGGGCTCGTCCACGTCGAGGGTGGAGAGCTGGCGGAGCGGACGCAAACGGTGCTCGTCGAGGAGCTTCACCACCAGAGCAGTGTCGCGCTTTCGCAGCGCCGCGAGGATCTTGCGATGGTCCTTGTGATCATTGAGCCGGTTGGCGGGGTCGGCGAAGAACACCGCCCGATAGGGGTCGGACTGATCCCAGGCGATCGCGATGATTCGTTTGAGCTGGTCCATCCCCGCGGCGTCGAACACGGTGAAGTGAAAGGCACGATCCAGATTGATCATGCGCACCACGTCATGGTCCTGGTCGGCCTGCTCCATCGCCGTGACCAGCCCGCGCATCGAGGCGATGTCGTCGTCGGAGAGCTTGGGGACCGACCGTTGAACCGCCATCGTCTCCAGCGTCGAGCGGACATCGCACAGCTCGAGGAGCTCGTCACGACTCAGCTGCGTGACGAAGAAGCCTCGGTGGGGGGAGTGAACCAGCAGGCCCTCGCTCTCGAGGGTCTTGAGGGCCTCCCGCACGGGGACCACGCTGACCCGAAGCTCCGAGGCGACCACGTCTTGCAGAACCTGGTCCCCAGGCTTCAGCCGACCGGACAGGATCCACCGGCGAATCTCCTTGAGAGCGGCCTGCTGGGCGGTCGGCGGCCGCTCGTAGGCAGGGGAGATGCTCACGGGGACGCCGTACTCCTTGGTTGCTCGTGCAGCCGGGTCGTTGCTGCGACGGTAGTCGTTCTTCGCGACCGAAAGACCCTCTCCGGCCCTGGACGTAAGATCTTATAATATCTATTGTTGGCGAAGATGTCCGCTCGCTCCAGCCAGCTCAACGGAAAGGCCCATCGATGGAAGACGCCGCGCGCAACAAGCAGATCGCCCTCGAGATCTGGGGGGCCGACCTCAACGATCGCGACCCTGACTCGCCGGAGTTCAGAGAGCATTTCGACAAGTACTACACGCAGGACTACTGGAACCACGCTTCCGAGCCAGGCAAGGATCGCGGCTTCGAGAACGCCTACTTCGTGGCGAACGCCTTCAAAGAGCTGTTCACTGACGCGCGTTTCGACATCGAGTTCGCAGCAGCGGACGACGATCTGGTCTTCCTCAAGGGAAAGTTCTCGGCCAAGAACACCGGTGGGCGTCTGTTCGGGGTCCCCGCCACCGGCACCGAGGTGTCGCAGGACCATGTGCACATCCTGCGGTTCCGGGACGGCCTGATCGCGGAGCACTTCGTCGTACGCGACGACTACCCGATGTATCGCCAGATCGTGCCCAACGACCAGGACGGCGGGATCTTGCGGTTCGTCGACACCGACAAGTACCACGCACCGGAGCAGGCGTGACGTCGCAGAGCGATGCGCTGACCCGCGTCGTCGAAGGCCGCGCGGTCCCGGTTCCTCGCCGGTGGGCCTTCGAAGCGGGAAACAGCGAGATCGCATTCTCGGTCAAGCACATGATGATCTCCCGGGTCCGCGGGCGGTTCAAAGACTTCTCGGGAACCATCGAGATCGCAGACCAGCCCGAAGAGTCGACGGCGGCGGTGAGCATCGCCGCGGCCAGCATCGACACGGGTCTCGACTTCCGGGACAAGGACATGCGCGGGCCGGACTTCCTCGACGTGGAAAGACACCCGACGCTCGAGTTCACGAGCACCGACCTCAAGGCTGCGGGTGACACCTGGGAGCTGACGGGCGATCTGACGATCGCCGGCCGTACCCGTCCGATCACCCTCGATGTCGAGTTCCAAGGTGCTGCGATCGACCCGTGGGGTCACCAGAAGGCCGTGTTCTCCGCCAAGACCGAACTCGTCCGGGAAGACTTCGGGCTGACCTACAACAAGGCGATCGAGGGTGGCGGGGTTCTCATCGGTTCCACGATCAGGATAGAGATCGAGATCCAGGCCAAGCCGATCCTCGACGCATAGCCCGCAGCGCAGTTCAGGACAGAGCACGACGAACCCGAAGGTGAGAGGTCACGAAGATGGTTGAGCTGAATGCGGTCCCGATGGAGGACCGGACGATCGTTCGCAACGTCGAGCCGACCGAACACCATCTGCTGCTCGAGCCGAGCCCTCGGTGGGTGCGGGTGATCGTGAACGGGGTGGCCATCGCGGACTCACGCAACGTGGTGCTGGCCGATGAGAGCAAGCACATGCCGGTCTACTACTTCCCCGTCGAGGACGTACGGATGGACCTCCTCACGCCGAGCGGACGCACGCGCGACCTGCCGGAGCTGGGGACGGCCACCTACCTGTCGGTCAACGTCGACGGGAAGCAGGTCGACAACGCCGGCTGGGTGTTCGACGGTGAGACCTCGGAGAAGGCTGCCGGTCTTCGCGGGATGGTGGCCTTCTACTGGTCGAAGATGGACCAGTGGCTGGAAGAGGACGACGAGGTCTACGTCCATCCGCGCGACCCTCGTCACCGGGTCGACGTGTGCAACAGCTCACGGCATGTCCAGGTGACCGTGCTCGGAAAGGTGGTGGCCGACTCGACCCGTCCGCGCATCTTGTTCGAGACCAACCTGCCGATCCGCTTCTACATCCCACGGGCTGACCTGGCGCCGGGAGTCCTCGTCGACTCCGACACGACCTCCCAGTGTCCCTACAAGGGGGTGGCCAGCTATCACTCGATTCGGGTCGGTGACACGATCGCCAAGGATGTCGCCTGGTATTACCGCTACCCGCTGGCCGAGGCCGCAAAGATCGAGAACCTGGTGTGCTTCTTCAACGAGCGGGTGGACGCGATCGTCGTCGACGGCGAGGAGCTGCCGAAGCCGCGCACGCCGTGGACCAAGGCCCCTCAATTGATCAAGGTCACCGACTAGCAGTCACCGCGCCGCGCGGGGCAGGTCACGCCAGGGCCGGCTCGTCGACGAGGACCGTGCACGATTCACGCGGGAGCTCGAGGTAGACGCGATCACCGGTCTCCGGGCGAGAGAGCGGGCTCTGCCGAACGACGACCGTGTGATCGCCGACCCTGATCTCGCAGCCGAGGATCTCGCCGAGGAACTCGACCTTCGCCACGACTCCCTCCAGCACGTTCGCGGTGCCGGGGGCGATCGCGTGCGTACGGATGTTCTCGGGGCGAACAGACAGCGTCACGGTCGCGCCCACCGGTGAGTCGCCAGGGCAGGCGGTCTGGAGCACCCCGCCAAGAGTCTGGACGAGCATGTCACCGGAAGGCAGCCGTTCGAGCACCTCACCCCGAACCAGGTTGGCGCGACCGACGAAGTCGGCGACGAACCGCGACCCCGGCTGCTGGTAGATCTCGCGCGGGGTGCCCTCCTGGACGATCCGGCCCTGGCTCATCACAGCCACCCGGTCGGACATGCTCAACGCCTCCGACTGGTCGTGCGTGACGTACAGGGTGGTGATGCCCAGGCGGCTCTGCAGATCACGAAGCTCGAGGCGCATGTCGTCGCGGAGCTTGGCGTCCAGGTTGGACAGCGGTTCGTCCAGGAGCAGCAGCGCCGGCTTGCGCACCAGCGCCCTGGCCAGCGCCAGGCGCTGCTGCTGTCCACCGGACATGGCCACGGCTGGACGCTGGATCAAGTCGCTGAGTCGAACCAGGGCCAGGGCGTCCTCGACGTTCTCCCTGATCTCGACCTTGCTCAACTTGGGCGAACGCACCTTGAGGGGGAAGGCGACGTTCTCGAACACCGTCATGTGCGGCCAGATCGCGTAGTTCTGGAAGACCATCCCGATGTCGCGATGGTCTGGGCTCACATGCTCGCCGCTGCCCGAAAGGCGTTCTCCGGCAAGGCGAATCTCGCCGCCGTCGGCGTTCTCGAGGCCGGCGACACAACGCAGCGTCGTCGTCTTGCCGCAACCCGAGGGGCCGAGCAGCGAGTAGAACTGTCCAGGCTCGATGGTCAAGGACACGCCGCGGACGATGTGCTTGAGCTGGCCATCAGTGACGTAGTCCTTGGCGAGGTCGTTGATCTCGAGGCGAGCTCCTGGGCCGGACGTGTCCTTCATGGCGTCTCCGTCGCTGGCGGCTGTTGGATGGGCTTGATGGGCATCGATGGGGGGATCGGTCGGGCGGCGTTCAAGTGTCGCGCGCGGCTGGTCTCGATTGGGTAACCAGGTCACTCCGGGTGCTTGACGGCATTATGTATCCAGAATACGGTCTGCGCCAAGGGCGGATCTCAGATCTTATAAAATCCGCCTGGGATCAAGCTCGAACCGCCAGCGTTGCGGCCTGTCTGGGCCGGATCGCCTGTATCCCTAGAAGAAGGGCACAGCGCATGACCTCAGTACGCAAGGTCGCTGCCTTCGCTCTCGTCGCCGGCCTCGCGCTGGCCGGTTGCGGCAGCAGTGGCTCAGACGGAGGCGGCGGGCAGATCGCCCCGGTCGCCACCCCCAGCGCGAGCGACATCGCCTGTGACGCGGTCCAGGTTGGCCCGGTCACTCGGTGCGAGAACTTCTACACCGACTATTGGCCGACCATCAACACCAACCTCGACGCCCTCTACCAAGAAGCGCAGACCGTGGATGGCGGCAAGCTCGTCGTCTGGGACTGGTACGAGCTCAGCCCCGACGTGATCGCCGCGTTCAACGCACGGTTCCCCAACATCAAGGTGAAGAGCCGCGGGCTGACGTACAACACCTCAAGCGCGATCATCGCGGCGAAGGCAGCCGGCGAGCGGAACACCGACATCGTGTCCGGATCGATCACCAGCAGCACAGACATGTACGACCAGGGCTTCTGGCAGAAGATCGACTGGACGCAGTACGGCGTCCCGAAGGAGTGGTTCAACCTCGGCGCTCCCGAGATGCTCCCGGACAGCTGGAACGGCAGCCTGCTGCAGTACAACACCGACAAGGTGGACTCGGTTCCGGCCAGCCTGGACGGCCTGACTGCCGCCGAGTACAAGGGCAAGGTCGCGGTGGCGAACTACAACGCCCAGGACTTCAGCGGCTACGGCATGGCGAACGGCCAAGATGCCATGGTGTCGCTCATCAACCAGCTCAAGTCCGATGCCGGCATGGCCGTCGTCGACGACACATCATCGTTGCTGTCCAGCGGTGACAAGCCGGTCGTCTTGGCCGGTCAGCTGTTCAACCCGAACGACGCGCTGTCGCTGGCCTCCTTCGACGACAGCAACCAGTTCGCCCAGTTCTCCGGCGTGAACGTCGACGCGAAGAACAAGCCAGCTGCCGTGCTGTGGGCGCTGTGGAACGCCTACGACCCGGATTGGATCAAGACCCGGCTCACCTCGCCGGACTTCGCGACCTCGTCCATGCCCTTCCTCGGCCTTCCGACCGCGACGTTCGACCAGGCCACCGGGCTGATCAAGAAGAACATCGACGCCTGGCTGTCAGGTATCGACAGCGCGCAGTTCGAGACGCAGGACAACCGCGACGACTGGAACGCCATGATCAAGGCTGCGGACAAGGCGCTCAACGGCTAGGTACGCCGAGCCCGAACCGGGGTGGCGTGTCGCTGGCGGCGCGCCACCCCGGACCAGCGCCTGATCGGGCACCGATCGAGCAGTGGAAGCCTTGAAGCGGAAGGATCAGGACGTGAACCGATTGCGTCGCGTGAGCGGCATCACGGTCCTGACCGGCTTCGCGGTCGCAGTCTTGGTGCTCGTGATCGTCGTTCCCCTGACCGTCCAGCTGATCACCGCCTTTCGGGGCCCCTTCCTTCCCTTCGGCGTCCCGTCGGCGGAGTGGAGCCTGGTCAACTTCCAAACCCTGTGGTCGTTGGGCAGCGGGTTCGGCAAGGTCATCGTCGTCACCACGGTCTTCGTTGGTGGGTCGAGCGCGCTCGCGGTCCTGCTCGGGGGAGCCCTCGCTTGGCTGGTCGCTCGCACAGATCTGCCTGGGCGGAACCTGATCGCCGTCTTGGTGGTGGTGCCCTACATCATCCCGCCGATCGTCAAGGCGCAGGCCTTCTTCTTGATGCTGGCCCCCGAGACCGGGATCCTGAACCAGCTGCTGCGCGCGCTGCCGTTCATCGGCGGCACCACCGGTCCGATCGACCCCTTCTCGTTCAGCTCCCTGGTGATGATCCAGGCGCTGTCGAACGTGACGTTCCCGTTCTTGTTGTTCATGCCGATCCTGCAATACATGGACGGCTCGCTCGAGGAAGCGTCTCGAGTCTCTGGTGCTACCTGGTTCCAGACCCTGCGTCGGGTGACTTTGCCGGTCCTGTGGCCGGCCATCCTCGGGGTGATCGCGTTGGCGTCGATCATCAACCTCGGGTCGCTGGAGGTGCCGCTGCTGTTCGGGCAGCAGTCCGGACGCGACATCTTCTCGCTCAAGCTGTGGAATCTGGTCAGCAGCCAGGTCGGTCAGCTTCCGCAGTACGGCCTGGCGGCGGCGTACGGCATGGTCTTCCTCGTCTTCACCTCGGGGATCTTCCTCGTCTATCGCCGGGCCACCCGCGACGCCGACCGCCGGGCATCGATCACGGGCAAGGGATTCCGGCCGCAGCGGCTGCGGCTGGGCCGCTCCCGTGGGCTGGTCGTCACCGGCGTGTGGCTGTTTCTCTTCGTCACCGCGGCGCTGCCGATCTTCTCCCTCATGTGGGCCTCGCTGACGCCGTTCCCGCTGCCCGTCACCTGGGAGAACTTCCGCACCCAGACCGACCTGTCCGCATTCGGCGCTGTGCTCACCGATCCCGAGTTCTGGGCGTCCTTGGCCCGCACGTTGATCATCGCCGTGTCCGCTTCCACGATCGCTGTGGTCACGGCCACCGTGCTGGCCTACTCAGTGGCCCGCGGCAAGCGAGGCTGGCGCAACAGCTTGCTCGACCTCACGGCATCGGCTTCACTGGCGATCCCGGCGACCATCGCCGGCTTCTCGTTCTTCTTGCTCTTCTTGGTGACCAACAAGTGGATCGGCCTCAGCGGCACGCTGCTCGCGATGATCATCGCCTACTCCTACCGGGTTTCGGTCGGTTACCGGATCAGCTTCAGCGCGACTCTGCAGATCAAGACCGAGCTCGAGGAGGCAGCGTCGGTCAGTGGGGCGAGTCGGCTGACGGCGTTCCGGCGCATCGTCCTGCCCCTGCTGACTCCCGCGATGTTCGCCGTGTGGATCCAGCTGTTCATCCTGTCGGCCAACGAGTTCACGCTTCCCGCCTTCTTGGCGACCCCGGAGATCAGGCCGCTCTCGACCTACCTCTACTCGCTGATCAGCCCTCGGCAGGCGCAGCTGTACGCACCCGACCAAGGTGCTGCGATGGCCCTGATCTTCACCTTCGTCGTGCTCGTGACGGGGTACGGCCTCCAGCGTTGGCTCGCCCGTCGGTCACTGGCGGCCGCCGGCGCATCGACGACGGGCCAGGGAGCGGCACCGGCGCCGGTGCCGACCAGCGAGCTGGTCAGCAGTGGGTCGTCGTCATGAGGGCGGTCCAGGTGGTCGGCCCAGACCTCGGCGTATCAGGTCTTCGCGCATCGACGATCGACGCGCCCGTCGCCGGGCCCGGCGAGGTGGTCGTCGAGGTCGTTGCCGTATCGGCCAGTCGCCTCGACCTGACCGCGCTAGGGCACAGCGCGATGGGCCAGCAGAACTCCTTTCCACGGACGCTTGGCGGGGATCCCGCCGGCGTGATCGTTGCCGTCGGGGAGGGAGTGGAGGGGTCTCGGGTCGGGTCGCGAGTCGTGGTGAAGCCCAACCTGTTCTGCGGCGAGTGCGAGGAGTGCCTGGCCGGCGCTGAGGCGGACTGCCGCTCCCAGGTGGTCCTGGGCCTGCGCCGCGACGGCGGCGCCGCCGAGGCTGTGGTCGTGCCGGCACGGTCGGCCTTCGGTCTCCCCGACGCCGTGACTTTCGTCGACGCGGCGGCGGCCGTACACACGTTTCCAGTGGCACTGCACATGATTCGGGTCGCGGGAGGGATCTCAACCGGGGACGTCGTCGTGGTCACCGGTGCGGCAGGCGCCGTCGGGTCCGCGACCGTCCAGCTGGTCGCGGCGCTCGGGGGGCGGGTCGTTGCCGTCGTCCAGGACGAGGCGCAAGCGAGGTTCATCGGTGATCTGAAGGCACATGCCGTCGTGCGAGTCGATGAGCGGACGCTCTCTCAGGCCGTTCACGACGTCTGCCCCGACGGCGTCAACCTGGTGATCGACACGACGGGCGCCGCCGCCGTCCTCGGCGAGGCGATAGACACCCTCGGATGGCGCGGCCGGGCGGTGACCTGCGCGGGCGCATCGCAACCTCGGCTGTCGCTCGACACTGGCGCGTTCTACCGCCGTCGCCTGGCCTTGTTCGGCTCGGCTTCCTCAGACGTCCGAGATGTCGTGGACTCACTGGACCTGCTCGCCGCTGGCTCGATCACCCCGAAGATCGGCCGGGTCTACCCGTTCGACGACTTTCGGCAGGCCTACGCGTCACTCGTCGATCCGACGCGCAACGGCAAGGTTGTCATCCGGGTGCGTGACGAATGAGCGAGCCAGACTACGGCGCTGGACCGCTGGCGGGAGTGCGGGTCGTCGAGATCGGTCGCTACATCGCCGCCCCCTTCGCCGGCCGACAGCTGGCCGACCTCGGCGCCGACGTGATCAAGGTCGAGGACCCCGAGGGTGGAGATCCGATGCGCCGCTGGGAGGGCGGAAGCCGCGCGTTCAGTCCGCAGTTCGCCGCCTACAACGCCGGCAAACGAAGCGTCGCGCTGGACCTGAAGTCCGAGCAGGGGCGCGATGCGCTGCTGGCGCTGTGTGCCACCGCCGACGTGCTGCTCGAGAACTTCCGCCCCGGAGTGATGGAACGGCTGGGGGTCGGATCAGCTGTGCTGCTCGGGGCTAATCCTCGGCTGATCTACTGCTGCCTGACCGGGTTCGGCTCGGTCGGCCCTTATGCGGAGCGCCCCAGCTATGACACGGTCATCTCTGCCATGGGTGGGCTGTACAGCACGATCATGCCGGCGTCCTCACCCTCTCCGGTCGGCCCGGCGATGTCCGACCTGCTGTCGGGACTGTTCGCCGTGCAGGGGGTGCTGGCAGCGCTGCACCACCGGGCCGCTACCGGTCAGGGCCAGGTCGTGGACGTCACGATGCTCGGCTCGGTGTTGGGCTTCCTGACCGAGGCCACGACGAGCACCCTCGAGACCGGTGAGCTGCTGGAGCCGCACACGAGGCAGCGACGTGCGCAGGCCTACGGCGCCGTCGACTCCGAGGGCAAGGCCTTCGTGGTCCACCTGTCCGTGCCCGAGAAGTTCTGGCTCGCGCTGCTCGACGCCCTGGAGACGCCCGAGTGGCGGGACGACGCACGCTTTGTCGACCGCGCCGCGCGCTACCTCAACTACGCCGACCTCGACGCGCTGATCAAACAGGTCGCGCGTACCCGCAGTCGTGAGGAGTGGTTCGCGCGCTTCGAGGCACGTGACCTGCCGCACGGTCCGATCAACACGCTGGCCGACGTGGTCGAAGACGAGCAGGTCGCGGCCGCCGGTCTGCTGGCCGATGTCCCATTCCCCGATGGTCCCCCGATGCGGATGACGCGACCGCCAGCCCGCTTCTCGCTGAGCCCGACCCCTGCCGGTCGCCCGGCGCCCGGGCTGGGTCAGCACACCGACGAGGTTCTCGCTCAGTTGGCCTCGAGCCGTTCTGCCGCCCCGAAGGAGCAAGCGTGAGCAGCACCCATGGATCGGACATCGTCGTGGGATCGGACATCGTCGCGATCGACGCGCACACCCATCCCCAGACTGCTGAGTTCCTGGCAGCGATGGGTGCACGGAGGAAGCAGATGGGCAGCCACTTCGGCAAGGAGCGGGTGGCGGTCTCCTTCGACGAGATGGCCGACAGCTATCGCGCGCGCAAGATGATGGCAGTCATCGTCAACTCCGATGATGAGACTCGCTCGGGTGTTCCCGGAGCGCCGAACCACCTGCTCGGCGACGCCATGCGCAAGCACCCCGACGTGTTTTTGGCCTTCTGTGGCGTCGACCCGTGGAAGGGTGCGCTGGCGCTGGAGGAAGTACGACGTTGCCATGGCGAGCACGGGGTGCTTGGAGTCGGGGAGCTCAATCCCTCCAGGCAGGGATTTCGCGCCGACGATCACCAGTTCTACCCGCTCTGGGAGCTCTGCAGCGAGCTCGGCCTCGTCGTGATGTTCCACGTCGGGTTCCCCGGAGCCGGTGCTGGCACTCCCGGCGGAATGGGCTACCGCCTCGAGCTCGCCCGCCCCGTCCCGTACCTCGACAACCTCGCCGCCGACTTTCCCGACCTCCAGATCATCGGCGCGCATCCAGGGTGGCCCTGGCACCTGGAGAATCTCGCGACCGCCTGGCACAAGGGCAACTACTACCTCGATCTGTCCGGTTGGGCGCCGAAGTACTTCCCGCCGGAAGTGGTCCACTACGCCAACAGCGTCATTCCCAAGAAAGTGTTGTTCGGCTCGGACTGGCCAGTTGTGGATCCCGACCGCTGGCTTCGTGAGTTCGACGCGTTGGGCTTCAAGGACGAGTCCCGCCAGCGCGTCATGCTGGACAACGCCGTTGAGCTGTTCGGGCTGACGAGGGCGCCGTGAGTGAGCTCGTCGGTGTATTTGGGGTGCAGCACAACCCGCTCCTCTATCGCACGCTCGCTGCGCCGGTCGACGACGACCTCGTGGCCTTGAGGGACGCCTTTGCAGAGTCGTCAGAGCGGTTGCGTGCGCTGCGCCCAGACGTCGTCATCATCATCTCCACCGACCACCTCACCCAGTGGTTCTACGAGAACATGCCTACCTTCCTGGTGGGTCGGGCCGCGACCATCCCGGCGACTTTCGCCAGCGAGGAGCGCGAGTTCGGACTGCCCCGCGCCACCTTCGACGGCGACCCGCAGCTCGGCGCGTGGCTGCACGAGGACGGTCTGCGGCGCGACTTCGACCTGTCGGCGTCGGACCAGTTCAGGGTGGACCACAGCGTCCTGGTGCCCATGCACTACCTGACACCCGGACTAGACGTACCGATCGTTCCCGTGTTCACCAACGCCATCGCTCCGCCGTTCCCTACCGCCGCCCGCTTCTACGCCCTCGGTGAGGCGATCCGGGCCGCCGTGCTTGCCTGCCCGCTGGATCGCCGGGTAGCCGTCGTGGCCAGTGGGCATCTCGCCACCGAGGTCGGCGGCCCACGCCAGTTCTCCGGTTCGCCCGACCCGGACTTCGACCTGGCGGCTGTGCAGATGGTCCGCGAGGGAGCGGTGAGCCAGCTCGAGACACTGGCCAGCTACGAACGGCTGCTTGCCGCCGGCAACGTGACCCATCAGTTCCTCAACTTCGTGGTGGCCATGGGCGTGACCCAGGGTCGTCCGGCCAGCCATGCAGAGGCTCGGGTCTCGCGGTTTGCGACCTCACCGTTCTTCGAGTGGGCGGGGGAGGCACTGCGATGAGCCGTTACGCCGTGAACGCGCTCATGCGCGAGGTGCTGATCACCGACCAGGCGCTCGCCGACTTCCGGGCCGATCCTGCGGCGTACGTGTCGGCGTGGTCTCGGCGACAGCTTGCGGCCGGCAGCGGGGTCACGTTGGAGGCTGCCGAGTCCACAGCGCTCGCCGCCAGGGACTACGGCACCCTGTACGAACGCGGCGCTCACCCCTATCTGCTCTGGTCGTTCACCGAGGCGGTGTGGGTTCCGGAGGTTCCCCGGGCCGACCTGGTGGCCGACTACAAGGCGCGAGCCGGCCGGGTGGACGGATTCCCGGACTGCCGCACCGTCCCGTCACCGGACGTGCGATACGGTATCCTGGATACAAAAGCGGGCGATGAGCAGCCGAGGACCGAGGAGGGCAACCAATGAGTGGCTCCGGGACGAAGGGCAGGTCCGGCCCGCGGCTCGCCGCAGCGGACCACGCGTCGGAGATCGAGTCGAACGCCACCTCGGACGATGCGTCGCGCAACGCGTCGGACAACGAGGTCGTTGAGCGAGAGCTCGCCGCCGTGGTGGCCACGCTCGACACGCGCTACCGAACCCTCGGCGAGATGGTGGTCGAGGTCATCAGGGAGGCCATCGCTACGGGTGCGCTTGCCCCCGGTCAGCGTCTTCAGCAGGAGACGCTCGCCTCGGCCTTGGGCGTCTCCCGCATTCCCGTGCGCTCAGCGCTGATGCAGCTGGAGTCCGAGGGCCTGGTGACCTTCCGGCCCGGCCGCGGTGCGGTGGTGCGCAGCCTGACCCCCGACCAGGTGCGCGAGATCTATGAGGTTCGTGAGCTGCTCGAGGTGCACGCCCTGCGCAAGTCCATGGCCACGATGACCCCGGAACGGCTCGACCGGATCCGTGATCTTTCCCAGCAGACCGATGCCGGCGCGGACGGGGGAGACTTCGTCGACCTGCGCACGGCGCTCTATCGAGAGATGTACGACGGTGAGCACAACCCTGTTCTGGTGAAGATGATCGAGGAGCTGCGCGGCACCGTAGGTCGTTACCTGCTCGGGGTGCGCGTGTCCAAGCGCAGTCCTGACCGGCACCGTCGGTTGTCCGACCTGGTCGCTGCCGGCGACCCGGACGCCGCCGCCGAGTGGCTGACCCACCACCTGGCGAGCGTCCGCGACACGGTTGTCGCCCTGGTCTCCGAGGCTGACGACCCCGCGGGTGCGGCCACTGACCCGGCGGCTGTGCTGACTCCGATCCGCGAGCAGACACCATCCAGGAGGAACGCATGACCCGCGCCCACGTGGGCTACGCCGCCATGCTCGAGCAGTTCGAGCCGCTGGAGGTGACCGACTACAGCGCGCTCGCCGAGCAGGCCGGCTTCGAGGGGGTCATGGCGGCTGACCACTTCCAGCCGTGGGTCCCGGCCCAGGGCAATGCACCGTTCGTGTGGAACGTGCTTACCGCGCTGGGGGAACGCACCACCCGCGACATCGGCCCCGGGGTCACCTGCCCGTCGTTCCGCTTCCACCCCAGCGTCGTCGCGCAGGCGTCCGCCACGCTCGCCGCGATGTACCCCGGCCGGCACTGGCTCGGCCTCGGCTCGGGGGAGGCGCTCAACGAGCACATCGTCGGCGGCTACTGGCCCGAGGCGCACGAGCGGCTGGCCCGCATGTGGGAAGCCATCGAGGTCATCCAGAAGCTCTTCACCGGCAAGGACGTCAAGCACGCCGGCCGCTTCTTCACGATGGAGACCTGCCGCCTGTGGACCATGCCCGAGGTGGCTCCGCCGATCTATGTGGCAACCGCAGGTCCGATCACGGCCAAGCGCGCCGGCCGAACCGTCGACGGCATCATCACCCCGGGCGCGCCGGTGGAGAAGGTCTCCGGGCTGCTGGCGAAGTTCGATGACGGGGCCAAGGAGGCCGGTCGCGAGCCGGGCAGCCAGGTCAAGATCTTGCAGCTGCACCTGTCGTGGGCTCCGACCGACGACGAAGCGCTTGCCAACGCGGTCAAGGAATGGCCGACGGGCGGCATGAAGTTCCCCAAGCAGGACATCCGCTCGCCGTTCGACTTCGAGCAGATGGCCAAGCTGGTCCGTCCCGAGGACTTCGACGGGCGAATGCTGATCTCCAGCGACCTGGACGCCCACCGCGCGGAGATCCAGAAGTTCCTCGACCTCGGGATCGACCGCGTCTACCTGCACAACGTCGGACGCAACCAGAAGGAGTGGATCGACGCCTTCGGGCGCGACGTACTCCCGAAACTCGTGGCCTGAGGCCGCGGGATGCAGACCGAAGCCGTCGAGTTCTTCAGCGAGGGCGCCACGATCAGCGCGCTGTGGCGCACCCCTGACCCGGACGATTCCCGCCCCGGTCGCCTGCGCGCGATCGTCCAGGGGCCGGGCTGGCTGGGGCTCAAGGACGCCAAGCTCTACGTCCGCTACCACGAAGCGTTCGTGGCAGCCGGCTTCGGCGTGCTCGTCTTCGACTACCGCGGGTTCGGAGACTCAGGTGGCGACCGCGGTGTTCTCTCGCCGGCCGACCAGCTCACCGATCTCGTCAACGCCGTCACCTATCTGACGACGCGCGAGGACGTCGACCCCGACGCCATCGGGGTCTTCGGCACCGGGGGAACGGGCGGAGGCAACGCCGTTCTGCTGGCGGCTGCGGACGCGCGGGTCAAAGCCGCCGTCAGCCAAGTGCCGGTGGCGGACGGATCGGACTGGCTGCACCGGATGCGCCCCGAGCACGAGTGGCTGAGCTTCCTCGCCGAGCTCGATGAGGACCGCAAGCAGCGGGTCCTGACCGGCCAAGGCCGGAAGGTCCACCCGCGCGAGGGGATCATGGTTCCGACGCCGGAGCGCACGGCGACGACCATCAAGGCCGACGTCGACGACCGGATCCCTTCGGAGGTCTCGCTGTCCGCGGCCGAGGCGATCCTCGCCTATCGCCCGATCGACGCGGCGCGCACGCTGACGACCCCGCTGATGGTCATCGCGGTCGAGGGTGATGCGACGACCCCCACCGACCACGCGCAGGCGTTGTACGACGCGGCGCGCGGCCCGAAGTCGCTGATCATCCAGCGCCACACCACGCACTACGCCGCGTACGACCGCTACTGGACCCAGACGACGCCGCGAATGGTGGCCTGGCTGGACGCCTACGTCCGCCCCGCCGACCTGACCGTCCACAGCGCAGTCAACGCGGCACCCACGCAGGCGGCACTCACGCACTCAGCAGCAGCGACCATCGAGCATCTGGAGGCTCCCGAATGACCGTTGATCTGCGCATCACCGGAGGAACGGTCATGACGCCGTCAGGAGCCGTCGACGCCGATGTGCTCGTCGACGACGGGCTGATCGTTGGCCTGGTCACACCGGCGACCGCACCGGAGGCGGCCGACGTCGTCGACGCGACGGGAAAGGTCGTCCTGCCCGGGATGATCGATGTCCACGTGCACACCCGCGAGCCCGGCTTCACGCACAAGGAAGACATCTTCACGACGAGTCAGCAGGCCGCGGCCGGTGGCGTGACGACCATCTTCGGGATGCCCAACCTCAACCCGCCGACCAGCACCGCCGAGACCCTGCAGGAGGTCTTCGACCTCTACGCCGAGAAGTCGATCGTCGACTACAACCACAACCCGGCCGCGACCATCCCGGACGAGATCGCGCCGATGGCTGCCATGGGCATCAACGCCTACAAGATCTACATGGTGGTCGACACCGGACGGACCTATCCACACCCGGCCGGCACCGGCATGCACGGGCACGGCGAGCTGCTCCAGATGATGGACATCATCGCCAAGACCGGAAAGCGCTTCATCATTCATCCGCACGACCAGTCGTTGATGGACTACATCGAAGGTGCCGTCCAGGCGCGCGGCGACAACACGCCACAGGGTTATGCGGAGGCGTACGCCGCACGCGACGGCGTCATCTGGGACACCGCTATCGAGGTGATCCTGCGGCTGGCTGAAGCATCGGGCTGCAAGGTGCACCTCGCCCACATGCAGACCCGCCGGTCGGTGGAGGCGGTCAAGCGGGCTAGGGCTGCCGGAGTGGACGTCACCTGCGAGGTCAATCACTGGCTGCCGTTCCTGTCGACCTGGGACGACGTCGAGCGTCTCGGCCCGTACGCCTTGTCCTATTGGGTTCCCGACGACGCGCGAGCGGCGATCTGGGACGCGCTGCGCGACGGCACCATCGACTGCTTCTCCTCCGACCACGCCCCGCACACTCGCGAGGAGAAGGAGATCGGCTGGACCGAGATGTGGAGCGCCCACACCGGGACCCCCGGCATCCAGTACTTCTACCCGCTGGCCCTGGATGCCGTCGTCCGTGGCGAGCTGACGCTCGAGCGAGTCGTCGACCTGATGGCCACCAACCCGGCCAAGCACTTCGGTCTGGCTGGGACCAAGGGTTCGTTGCTGCCCGGCTATGACGCTGACGTGGTCATCGCAGACCTCGATGCGCCCTGGACGATCACCAACGACGGCGTGCTGTCGAAGATCGGTTGGACGTGCTACGACGGCCGGGCGTGCGCCGCGTCGATCGAACGCACCTACGTACGGGGCCGTGAGGTCTACGCCCACGGAAAGGTCACTGGCGAGCCGGGTCTCGGTCGTCTCGCTGTGGGGAGCAACGACACCCTGGAGGGTGCACGATGAAGTTTGGACTGTTGCTGCCGCACTTCGGTGAGCAGGCCTCTCGCGAGAAGCTCCTTGACGGGTCAAAGCGCGCCGAGGAGCTCGGCTTCGACTCGGTCTGGGTCCGGGACCATCTGGTCTTCGAGCCGCACGGTGAGATGGAGAAGCCGAACCGGACGTTCTACGACGCGCTGACCACCCTCACGGCGATCGGTGCCGTGACCGAGCGCATCGAGCTGGGAACCGGCTCTCTCATTCCGTTCCGTCATCCGCTGACGACCGCGCTGATGGCCGGGACGATCACCCAGCTCGTCGGGCCTCGGCTCATCCTCGGCTTCGGCGCCGGCACCTTCGACCACGAGTTCGAGGCGATCGGCTGGGGCGGCAAGGACCGAGTCGAG
This sequence comes from uncultured Actinomycetota bacterium, assembly GCA_963805505.1. GTDB lineage: Bacteria > Actinomycetota > Actinomycetes > DATJPE01 > DATJPE01 > JANPBY01. The sequence goes on from CAWDUP010000001.1 coordinate 344,841, forward strand.
CTGGTCCGTTCCAACGCCGAGATCCTCCGTCGGGTGTTCACCGAGAACGACGTGACGTACGCCGATGACAACTTCTCCTTCGAGAACGTGACGATCGAGCCCAAGCCGGTCGGCGGTCGTCCGCCGTTCTGGTACTGCGGCGCGACGCCGCGCTCGGCGCGGCTGGCCGTAGAGTTCTGTGATGGGTGGATGCCTGGACGGATCTCGATGGCCACGCTCGACAAGCGGGTGAGGACCATGCGTGAGCTGTCCGCGGAGCAGGGTGCGCGCGTCCCGACCGTCGCGGTGATACCGCCCACCTCGATCGAGGAGACCCGTGAGGAGGCGCTGAAGCACGTGAACATCCCCGGTCTGCTCGCGTGGGCCAACAAGGCGAAGTTCGCGGTCAAACCGCCGTCCGGGACGTTCGAGACCGTCGAGGACCTGTCCGGACAGCTGATCGCGGGCAACCCCGACGAGGCCGTCGCGGAGATCGAGAAGTTCCGCGAGGTCGGGGTCGAGCACCTGGTGTTCGACTTCCGCTTCAAGTTCGACCGCTGGTTCGAGCAGATCGAGCTTCTGGGCACCGAAGTGCTGCCGAAGCTGCGATGACCTCATCCGCACTGGCGTCGCCCGGTCAGTCGGCGATCCGCCGGGCGCTCGCCCGCGCGGGCAGCGCGAAGGCGTTGGACGTCGCCGAGGCCACGGTGCTGCTGCAGGTACGCGGCGACGACCTGGTGCGGCTGTGCGAGGCGGCCGCGCGCGTGCGAGACCTCGGGCTGGAGACGGCCGGCCGTCCGGGCGTCGTGACCTACAGCCGCAAGGTCTTCATCCCGCTGACCCGGTTGTGTCGAGACCGTTGCCACTACTGCACTTTCGCCACCGTGCCCGGGCGCCTGCCCGCCGCTTACCTCGAGCCTGACGAGGTGCTGGAGATCGCCCGGCGGGGGGCGGAGCTCGGTTGCAAGGAGGCGCTGTTCACTCTCGGCGACCGGCCCGAGGACCGGTGGCCGGCAGCCCGGGAGTGGCTTGATGCTCGGGGCTACGACTCGACGTTGGGCTATGTCCGTGCGATGGCCGTGCGAGTGCTGGAGGAGACCGGGCTGCTGCCGCACCTCAATCCAGGGGTCATGTCCTGGGAGGAGCTGTTGCGGCTGCGCGCCGTGGCTCCGTCGATGGGGCTCATGCTGGAGTCCACGTCCAGGCGTCTCATCGACGAGGTCGGTGGCTGCCACTACGGGTCTCCGGACAAGGACCCCGAGGTGCGTCTGCGGGTCATCGAGGACGCCGGCCGCCTGAACATCCCGTTCACTACCGGGATCCTGGTCGGGATCGGTGAGACCTACACCGACCGGGCGGAGTCCTTGTTCGCGCTGCGAGCGGCCGCCCGACGCGCCGGCCACGTGCAAGAAGTCATCGTGCAGAACTTCCGGGCCAAGCCCGAGACTGCGATGGCCGACGAGCCGGACACCGAGGCCGAGGAGTTCCTGGCCGCCGTGGCGGTCGCCAGGTTGGTGCTCGGCCCCGGGATGCGCATCCAGGTGCCACCGAACCTGTCCGAACCGGCCGAGATCGGGCGACTTCTGGCGGCGGGCGTCGACGACTGGGGTGGGGTCAGTCCGCTGACCCCAGATCACGTCAATCCGGAGCGCCCGTGGCCGCAGCTCGACGACCTGCAGCGATGGACCGCCGAGGCGGGCTTCACGCTGCGCGAACGGTTGACCGTCCACCCCGAGTACGTGCGCCGCGAGGCGCCCTGGCTGGATCCGCGGATCCTGCCGCACGTCCGCGCGCTCGCCGACGCGTCGTCCGGGCTTGCGGTCGAGGGCCGGGTCCCGCAGGGACAGCCGTGGCAGGAGCCCGACCCGGAGTGGGGGAGCAGCGGCCGGGTCGACCTCAACATGGACATCGACGTGACTGGTCGCACCGAGGATCGTCGCGGCGACTTCGACGAGGTCTACGGCGACTGGGCCGACCTTCGTGAAGGTGTGGCCGAGCGGCACGGGCTCGAGCCGATCATCCCCGTTGGTGGGGTGCCGGAACGGCTCGAGCGCGACGCGGCCGAGGCCCTTCGGACGGCCGAGAAGGACCCCCGGGCGCTGACCGAGCAGCAGGCGCTCGCCTTGGCCGTCGCCGACGGCCCGGCCCTGGTCGAGCTGGCCCGCCTCGCCGACGCCGTACGCCGAGATGTCGTCGGCGACACCGTCACCTACGTCGTCAACCGCAACATCAACTTCACCAACGTCTGCTACACCGGCTGCCGGTTCTGCGCCTTCGCCCAACGACGAACCGACGCCGACGCCTACACGTTGTCCCTTGACGAGGTCGCCGACCGCGCCGAGGCTGCCTGGCTTGCCGGCGCCACCGAGGTCTGCCTGCAGGGGGGCATCGACCCCGATCTCCCCGGAACTGCCTACTTCGACCTCGCCCGGGCCGTGAAGGCCAGAGTTCCGGGCATCCACCTGCACGCGTTCAGCCCGATGGAGGTCGTCAACGGCGCGTCACGCACCGGGATGTCGATCCACGACTTCCTGGTGGCACTGAAGGAATCCGGCCTCGACTCGGTGCCCGGCACCGCGGCCGAGATCCTCGACGACGACGTGCGGTGGGTGCTGACCAAGGGCAAGCTCCCGACCGCGTCCTGGATCGAAGTCATCACCACCGCCCATCGAGTGGGGCTCCCCTCGAGCTCGACGATGATGTACGGCCACGTGGACGCTCCCAAGCACTGGGTCGCCCACCTTCGGCTGCTCGCTGACCTGCAGGACGACACCGGCGGGTTCACCGAGTTCGTGCCACTGCCGTTCGTGCACCAGAACTCGCCGATCTATCTGGCAGGAGCCGCCCGCCCCGGCCCGACGCAACGCGACAACATCGCGGTGCACGCCCTGGCTCGACTGCTCCTGCACGGCCGCATCGACCACGTGCAGACCTCTTGGGTGAAGCTCGGCGTCGAGGGCACCAGAGCGATGCTGCGCTCCGGGGTCGACGACCTCGGTGGCACGTTGATGGAGGAGACCATCTCCCGCATGGCCGGCTCGGCACACGGATCGGCCAAGACGCCTGCCGAGCTGGAGGAGATGACCGACGGTCGCCCGGTGCGGCAACGCACGACCACCTACGGCGAAGTGCCGGCCGAGCGCCAGCTGGCCAGCCGGCGGGTGACGTCCTACCTGCCACTCCTGTCGGCCCAGCCCGCAGGAGCTGGGCGGTGACCGGTTCGGGCGACTGGGTCGTGGTCGTTCCGGTGAAGGACTTCCCCCGTGCGAAGTCGCGGATGGCAGGGGTCGGCTCACGCGAGGGCCTCGCGGTGGCGCTGGCGGCAGACACGGTGGCGACCGTGCGTGCGACGCCCGGCGTACGGACCTGCCTGGTCGTCGGTGGCCCTGGCGTGCGTCCCTACGCCCTCACCTGGGGAGCGGAGTTCCTCACGGAGCCGTACGAAGGCGGGCTCAACGCGGCGCTGCGTGCGGGCCGCGATGCAGCGTGGGAGGCCGGGCACGCACAGGTGACGTTGCTGGTGTCGGACCTCCCGCTCCTCACGTCCGACGCGCTGGCCGAAGCACTCGAGCTCGTACCCGCCAGCGGCGTCGCCGTGGTGGGCGACGCCGCCGGCACCGGCACAACGATGCTCGCGGCACGCGATGGCCGCCGGCTGCGGCCCAAGTTCGGGCCCGGGTCGTTGGCCCGACACCGGGCGACGGCGCTCGACCTCAGCGACCGGTGCGCCGAAGGCCTGCGCCAGGACCTGGACACCTTCGACCATCTCGTGGCCATGCGCCTGCCAGCCGGCGGGCGAACCCGCCGGTGGCAGGAGCAGCTTCAGCGGTAGCTGTGCTCCTCGGCGGGATAGCTGCCGTCGACGACCTCGCCCGCCCATTGCTGGACTGCGCCGGTGAGCACCGTGCGCAGGTCGGCGTACTGCTTGACGAACTTCGGCGTCCGCGGACTGAGCCCCGCGAGGTCCTGCCACACGAGCACCTGCGCGTCGCATCCGGCTCCGGCGCCGATGCCGATCGTGGGGATCTCGAGCATGCTGGTGACCCGGCTGGCCAGGTCCTCGGGCACGACCTCCAGGACGACCGCGAACGCACCGGCATGCTCCAGGGCCTTGGCGTCGCGCAGCAGCTGGTCACCGGCTTCGCCTCGACCCTGCACGCGGTAGCCGCCCAAGGCGTTCACCGACTGTGGGGTCAACCCGAGATGGCCCATGACGGGTACGCCTGCCGCCACCAACGCCTCGACCTGCGGCAGAACCCGTTGCCCGCCTTCGAGCTTCACAGCCTGGGCGCCGGACTCCTTGACGAATCGGGCGGCGGTGGTGAGTGCCTGCTCGGGGGAGGCTTGGTAGGAGCCGAACGGAAGGTCGGCGACCACCATCGCCCGCGACGTCGCGCGCACCACGGCGGAGACCAGCGGGATCAGCTCGTCGACGGTGACCGGCAGCGTGGAGTCGTGGCCGTAGACGACCATCGACGCCGAGTCGCCGACGAGCAGTACCGGGATGCCAGAGGCGTCGAACAACTCGGCGGTCAGCGCGTCGTAGGACGTGAGCATCGGCCACCGCTCGCCGGAGGACTTGGCGGCGGCTAGGTCGCGGATGGTGATGCGGCGCCCGGTGGCGGCACCGCCGTACAGGCCGGAATCGGCCATGGAATTCTCCTTGTCGTCTCGAGGCCCTTGCGGGTCCCCGTACGGAACGGGTGAACGTCTCCAGGGTAGCCCTCCGGCGGCGACACGCCTATGGCTCGCGTGGCGCGCCGAGGCAGGGGAATGCGGGCCGAAGCGGAACGGTTGCGTCTCGTAAGAAAGATCCGTTACGGTACAGTTCCGAAACGGAAGCGTTCCGAAACTTCGCTGCTCCTCGGAAGGTCCTCACCGCATGAACCCCCAGCCCCAGGTCGGATGGCAGACATCCGGCGCCGGTCACCCACGCCGTTGGGCCATCCTCGGCGTGCTCGTCACGAGCCTGCTCGTGGTCGTCCTCGACAACACGATCCTCAACATCGCGCTGCCCACCATCCAGCGCGACCTGGACGCCGACCAGAGCCAGCTCGTGTGGGCCGTCGACTCCTACATCCTCGTCTTTGCGGCCCTGCTGTTCACCTGGGGCGTGCTCGGCGACAAGTACGGCCGCAAGAAGATCCTCGTCATCGGCCTGGTGATCTTTGCGCTCGCCTCGGCGGCCTGCGCGTTCGCGACATCACCCGAGCAGCTGATCATCTTCCGCGGGATCATGGGCATCGGCGGCGCGGCCGTCCTCCCGGTCACGCTCGCGATCATCACGGTCGTCTTTCCCCCGCACGAGCGCGGCAAGGCCATCGGCGCCTGGGCCGGCGCTGTCGGTGGAGCCGTCGCCCTGGGTCCGGTCCTGGGCGGCCTGCTGCTCGAGAACCCGAACTGGACGAGCTGGCTGACCAACAACGACTGGGGTGGCGTCTTCCTCATCAACGTCCCCATCGTCATCGTCGGGGTCATCGGGATCGTGAGCGTGGTACCCGAGACCAAGAACCCGAAGCCGGCGGCCCTGGACATCCCCGGCCTGGTGATCTCCTTCGTCGGCCTCGTTCTGCTGGTCTACGGCATCATTCACGCCTCGGTGACCCTGACCTTCCTCACGCCGAGCGTGTGGGTCCCGATCGTGCTCGGGGTGCTCGTGCTCACCGGCTTCGTCATCGCTGAGGCACGCAGCGACCACCGCAGCTTCGACGTCACGCTGTTCAAGAACCGCGGCTACGCGGTGAGCCTGGCGGCCGTCAGCCTGTCCTTCTTCGCGCTGTCGGGCATCACGTTCACGCTGCCGTTCTTCTTCCAGACGCTGCGTGGCTTCTCCACCCTCGAGGCGGGTCTGTGCTTCCTGCCGTTCGCGGTCGGGCAGATCATCGCGGCCCCTCGCAGCGCCGGCATGGTGGCGCGCTTCGGCTACCGATGGGTCATGACCGGCGGACTGGCCATCGTCACCTTGTCGATGCTGGGCATCGCCGAGCTGGCGATCGACATGCCGCTGTGGATCGTCCTGGTGATCTTCTTCCTCTTCGGCTTCGGCATGGGCAACGTGATCGCGCCCGCGTCGACGGTGATGCAGAACGCGCTGCCGCTGGCCCGCGCCGGCGCCGGCTCGGCCGTCCAGAACACGGTCCGCCAGGTCTTCGGCGCGCTGGGTGTTGCGGTCATCGGCACCATCCTGGCCACCCAGTACGCCGACCGGGTCTCGCCGGTGCTCTCGTCGCTGCCGGCGGGCACACCCGACGACGTCCGCGAGCTGGCCACCAACTCCGTCGGTGGCACCGTCGCCGTCCTGGACCAGCTGGGCGCCAACGGGGCGTCTGCCGACCTGGTGGCGCAGGGCAAGCAGGTGGCCTACGACTCCTTCCTCGACGCGGCCCACGTCACCAGCCTCATCTCGATGGTGCTGGTGCTGATCGCCGCGCTGGTGGTGTGGTTCATGCTGCCCCCGATCGCCCAGCCGCAGCGCGGCGGGCACGGAGAGGCCGAGGCGCAGCCACCTGGCTCCGGCCTCGGACCCGACGGTGAGCACCCGGTCGTCGGTGCCGCGCACAACGCCGCAGAGGCCGACCTCGAGGCCGAACGACTCGAGGACAGCTATCTCGCCGAGGTCGTGGGTGAGCTCGGCGGAGAGCTCGGTGGCGAACCTCTCGGCGGCGAACCGGTAGCGGAGCCCGAGCGGTCGTGACCGGGACCGGGAACACTGCGCAGGTCGGCACGGGACCTGGCGATCGCCGAAGTCCCGGCCGACCGCGCAGCGTCGACGCCGACCACGCCATCGTTGCCGCAACGTTGGAGATGCTCGCCGACGACGGCTTCCACGCCCTGACCATGGAGGCCGTCGCGGCGGAGGCCGGGGTCGGCAAGGCGACGATCTATCGCCGGTGGCCCGGCAAGCGCGAGCTGGTCGCTGACGCGCTGGCAACGCTCAACGACGGGATGGTCGATCCGCCCGAGGACCTGTCCACCGTCGAGCGGGCCAAGCTGCTCATGGAGCAGGTCTGCCGCAAGGACCCGACCTCGGTGTCGGGGCGGATCATGCCGCGCATGCTGGCCTACCGCAGCAGCCATCCCGAGCTGTTCGACGACTACGTCGCGCGGGTGATCGCCCCAAGGCGTGAGCGGATGCGCACCGTGCTCCGCGACGGCATCGAGCGGGACGACGTACGGCCGGATGTTGATGTGGGTCTCGCCGCCCTGGCTCTCACCTCGCCGTTGTTGATGCTCACGATGTCGACCTCACCTGGCCAGGCGCTGCCCGAAGGCACCGTCGATCGACTGATCTCGATCGTCTGGCCCGGCATTGCCGCTGCGTCGGCGACCTGACCGTCAGTTCTTGGTCGACGTCGGCGGCCGCGCGTCCTGCCGCCGCAGTTTGCTTGCTCGGCGTCGCAGTCCCTGGGTCAGCCGGGACGATCCGGTCGGTTGCGTCGTCGTTGCCGCAGGCGGATCCGTACTGGCTTGCCTGACGGCACGCTCAAGGGTCTGTTGGGCGGCCTGCTCAGCCGCCTGCGATCGCCGCGCAGCGGCGTTCACGGCTCCGAGCAGCGCCAGCTCGGCCGCCTGTGAAGGCAGCTGTTGGCTGGCCGAGGCCGGTCGGCTCACGGCTTCGGCCAGGACGTCGACATCTCCGAGAACCGCGACGTCGGAGTTCCGCAGCCATGCTGCGTGCGCGCGGCCGAGCTCCTGAACCCGGGGAACGGCCCATTCGGGAAGACCGAGACCTGTCTCCGACGGGGGTGGGATGCGTCCGTCCACCATGGCGGGTACGGCCCCGAAGCGGATCAGCTCGAGGTAGTCCCGCATCGCCAAGCTGTCCCGGGCCGCGGCGTTGACGGCGAGGAGGAATTCGCACTCGGCGCGGGTCAAGGAGCGGTTGGAGGCGCCCACCTCGCTGGTCTCCGCGATGGCCCCCTCGGGCAGGGCCAGCAGACCCTCCATGGCGCGGCGGACTTTCATGTCGGCTCTGGCGTCGATGACGGCAACCGTCACCTTGGCTGCCCCCAGCAGGTCGGTCCAGCGATTCACCAGGGTGGGGATGTCGTTGCGGCGCCAGAAGCTGGGGGTCATCTGCGGATCGGGAGGATCGGCGAGGACGCCAGCCAGCCACTCCTCGTACGGTGTGGTTCGCCCGCCCCGGAGGTACTCCTGCCAGGTCGACGGCAGCAGCGCCTGCAGTGGCCGGAAGGCGACGATCACGTGGACCCGGTCAGGTCCGAGGTCCCTGACCAGCCGCGCAGCCTGGGCATCGTTCGCCTGGCAGAAGGTCTCGCAGCTGATCAGGACGCGCCCCGGCTGAGACTCGATCTGCCGCACGTAACGACGCCAGATCTTGCGCCGCTGCTGCTGGGTGGGCCGGGCGTCCACGTCGGCGAACAAGCTCTCGCCGCTGGCCGCCCAACCGTGCTGGTTCCCGGTGAGCGCCTGGGCGGCTTCGCGGGTGGACTCTTGGGTGTGCGGGTAGCTCACGTCGTGCTGCGCCAGCTGTGGGGCCAGCGCCTCGAGGTCCGCCTGCAGGGCGGTGGTTCCCGTCTTGTGGGTGCCGATGTGCACGAGGATGCCGTCGCTCGGCACGGCTTCGAGGTGCGCCCACGGCTGCCCGCCGTTGCCCTGAGGATCCTGACTCATGCTGGGCAACCCTAGCGATCTGGCTCAGTGCGAAGGCGCGTCGCCGAGCCCGGGGTCGGTCGCCTTCTCGCGCCACGCATTGGTGATGGGCAGGCGACGGTCACGGCCGAACGAGCGGGGCGACACCTTGGGACCGGGTGGGTATTGCCGGCGCTTCCACTCGGCGGTGTCGGTCAGCCGCAGGACCCGCTCGGCCAGGGCCGGGTCGAACCCGGCGTCGACCAGGTCCGCGAGGCTGCGGTCGGCCTCGACGTAGTCGTCGAGGACATCGTCCAGGACGTGGTAGTCCGGCAGGGAGTCCGTGTCGAGCTGTCCCGGGCGCAGCTCGGCCGAGGGTGGCTTGGCGATCGACGACTCGGGGATCGGGGGTGGCTCGCCGCGGGACTCGGCGTCGGCGTTGCGCCAGCGGGCCAGCTCCCACACCAACGTCTTGGGTACGTCCTTCAGCGGCGCAAATCCGCCGACCGCGTCGCCATAGATCGTCGAGTAGCCGACCGAGAGCTCACTCTTGTTGCCGTTGGCCAGCACGAGGTGACCTTCGGCGTTCGAGATGGCCATCAGGGTCGTGCCGCGGACCCTGGCCTGCACGTTCTCCTCGGCCAGCCCGGACAGCCCCAGGGCCTCGACGAAGGCCCGCACCATCGCCTCGATCTCCACCACGCGGTAGGGGCTCCCGAGGCGGGCGCACAGATCGGCCGCATCGTCCTTGGAGTGCTGGGAGGAGTACGTGCTCGGCATCGAAACGCCCTGGAAGTTGGCTGGCCCCAGGGCATCGGCGGTGATCGCGGCGACGAGGGAGGAGTCGATGCCCCCGCTGACACCGGTGACCGCCGAGGTGAACCCGTTCTTGCGCGCGTAGTCGCGCACTCCCAGGACGAGCGCGCCATAGACCTCAGCGAGGTCGGGCATCCGGTCCTCGACGACGGAGGGCTCGGGGTCGTACGGCTCTCGCGGCTCGGCGCTCAGCACGGCGTCGACCTCTGCGCCGGGGTCGCCCGCCGGCAGCTCGAGGTCGACGACCGCAACGGTCTCGACGAACTGCGCCGTGCGGGCCACCAGCTCGCCGTCGGGCGTCACCACGAGCGAGTCGCCGTCGAAGACCAGCTCGTCCTGGCCGCCCACCATGTTGAGGTAGGCCAGCGGGCAGCCGGCCTCGGCTGCGCGGCGCTGAGCCAGCGCGAGCCGTACGTCGTCCTTGTTGCGTTCGTACGGTGACCCGTTGGGCACCACGAGCAGTCCCGGGCGCCGGGCGGCGTAGTCGGCCACCGGGCCGCCGTCTTGCCAGAGGTCCTCACAGATGGCCAGACCGACGTCGATCCCGCGGATGCGCACGACGCACGAGAGCGTGCCCGGCACGAAGTAGCGGAACTCGTCGAACACGCCGTAGTTCGGCAGGTGGTGCTTGGCATAGCGCGCGACGACGTCGCCGCGGTGGAGGACGGCGACGGAGTTCTGCGGAGCCCCGCGCGGGCGGCCGAGCTGGTCGTCGGGAGGCAGCGTGCCGTCGGGGATCGCGAGCCTGCCGAGGTAGCCGACGACCACCGCCAGCTCCCCGATGCCCTCGGCCGCGAGCCTGCCGGCGAGGGTCTTCACAGCGGCGAGGGACGCCTCGACGAAGGACGGGCGCAGGGCGAGGTCCTCGATGGGGTAGCCGGTGAGGAACATCTCGGGCAGCACGAGGAGGTCTGCATCGGCCGCGGCAGCCGTACGGGCAGCACCCACGGCCAGCTCGACGTTGCCCGCGATGTCACCGACCGTCGGGTTGACCTGCCCGAGCGCCAACCTCAGCTGAGCCACGCCGCCAGCCTAGTGAGCGGTGCGCCGCGGTCATCGACTCGAGTGGCAACGAATGGGGCGGTCCGGGCGGCGGGATCGCCCCGTTCGCCGCCATTCGATCCGTCCGGCCGGTTACCTGCCTGAAACACGGGCGCGACACACTAGGTCCGTGGACAAGCAGCAGGAGTACGTGCTCCGCACCCTCGAGGAACGTGACATCCGCTTCGTGCGTCTTTGGTTCACCGACGTGCTCGGGTTCCTCAAGTCGGTCGCCGTGGCGCCGGCGGAGCTGGAGGGCGCCTTCGCCGAGGGCATCGGTTTCGACGGCAGCGCCATCGAGGGCTTCGCCCGGGTCTATGAGTCCGACATGCTCGCCAAGCCCGACCCGTCGACGTTCCAGGTCCTGCCGTGGCGCTCGGAGTCTCCGGGCGCGGCGCGGATGTTCTGCGACATCCTGATGCCCGACGCGACGCCCTCCTACGCCGACCCGCGGTTCGTGCTGAAGCGCGCACTCGCCAAGGCCGCCGACCTCGGGTTCACCTTCTACACCCACCCCGAGATCGAGTTCTTCTTGTTCAAGGACAAGCCAGCGACCGGACAGGCTCCGGTGCCGGTCGACTCCTCCGGCTACTTCGACCACACCCCGCACGGCGTGGGCCAAGACTTCCGCCGCCAGGCGATCACCATGCTCGAGAGCCTGGGCATCTCGGTGGAGTTCAGCCACCACGAAGGCGCTCCCGGCCAGCAGGAGATCGACCTGCGCTACGCCGACGCACTCACCACCGCCGACAACATCATGACCTTCCGGCTCGTGATGAAGCAGGTGGCGCTCGAGCAGGGCATCTACGCCTCCTTCATGCCCAAGCCGTTCACCGAGCACCCGGGCTCGGGCATGCACACCCACCTGTCGCTGTTCGAGGGCGACCGCAACGCCTTCTTCGAGGCGGGCGCGGAGTTCCAGCTCTCCAAGGTCGGCCGGGCGTTCATCGCCGGGCTGCTCAAGCACGCGCCGGAGATCACGGCCGTGACCAATCAGTGGGTCAACTCCTACAAACGGCTGTACGGCGGCGGCGAGGCCCCGGCCTACGTCTGCTGGGGTCACAACAATCGCTCGGCGATGGTGCGCGTGCCGATGTACAAGCCGAGCAAGGGCGCGTCGACCCGCATCGAGGTCCGCTCCCTCGACACCGCCTGCAACCCCTACCTCGCCTACGCCCTGCTCCTGACGGCCGGGCTGAAGGGCATCGAGCAGGGCTATGAGCTCCCGCCCGGCGCGGAGGACGACGTGTGGTCGCTGTCCGAGGGCGAGCGTCGAGCCCTCGGTCTTGACCCGCTCCCGCAGAACCTCCGCGAAGCGGTCACGGCCATGGAGGGCAGCGAGCTGGTCGCCGAGACCCTCGGTGAGCACGTCTTCGACTTCTTCTTGCGCAACAAGCGCCACGAATGGGACGAATACCGTCAGCAGGTCACCGCCTTCGAACGCGACCGCTACCTGCCCGTGCTCTGAGAGAGTCGACGGCGTGACGTCCGGCGATCCCTCGCGCACCACCGGCCGGACGGCTTCCGCCGCCGGGCGGCTCGCGCGGCTCGGGTTCACCGACGCGAGCGCCGCCGAAACCGCCCTCGCGACCGGCCCGCTGGCTTCGTTGGTCACCGACGACGACCGACTCGTCACGGCGTTGGCCGGCGCGGCCGACCCAGACCTGGCGCTGGCCGGACTGGTCGCTTCGGTGAGCGCCGCTCCGGCGGACGTAGGGCGGGAGCTGCTGGCCGCCCTGGCCGACGATGACGGGGGCACCCGCACCCGGCTCGCGACCGTCCTCGGGGCGAGCGCTGCCCTCGGTGACCATCTGGCCCGCCATCCAGCTCACTGGACGGTCGTTTCTGCGTCGCAGGGGTCGGCTCACTCCCGGATCGGCGGTGACCTGCGCTCAGCCCTGCTCGGCTGCGTCGAGGCCGGCCAGCACGACGGTGAGTGGGTTGCCGGCCTGACCGGTCCTTCGGGGTACGACGCGCTGCGAAGCACGTACCGCCGTCACCTGCTGGCGATCGCGACCGCCGACCTGACCGGGGAGGCCGACGTCGGTCAGACTGCCCACCACCTCGCCGATCTGGCGGCAGCCACCCTGGAGGCTGCCCTGGCAGTGGCTCGTGGCGAGCTGCCGCCCGATGCGCCGCGGTGCCGGTTGGCAGTGATCGCCATGGGCAAGGCCGGTGGTCTGGAGCTGAACTACAGCAGCGACGTCGACGTCATGTTCGTCGCCGAGGCCATGCCGGGAGAGGACGAGACGGCGGCGCTGGCCACGGCGACCCGGCTGGCGGCGAGCCTCATGCGGATCTGCTCGACGAGCACGGCCGAGGGCGAGATCTGGCCGGTGGATGCGGGCCTGCGCCCCGAGGGTCGGCAAGGCGCACTCGTGCGGACGCTCGCGTCCTATCTGGCCTACTACGAACGGTGGGCGAGCACCTGGGAGTTCCAGGCGCTGCTCAAGGCTCGCCCGGCGGCCGGGGATGCCGGCCTCGGCGCGGCCTTCGTGGAGGCCGTGACGCCGATGGTCTGGTCGGCCGTCGACCGCCCCGACTTCGTGGTCGACGTCCAGGCGATGCGCCGCCGAGTCGAGGAGAACGTGCCGGTCAAGGAGGCCGAGCGGCAGCTGAAGCTCGGTCGCGGCGGGCTGCGCGACGTGGAGTTCGCGGTCCAGCTCCTGCAGCTGGTGCACGGTCGCTCCGACCTGTTCGTGCGCAGTCCGACGACCCTGCTGGCGCTGGAGCAGCTGTCGACGCGCGGCTACGTGGGCCGTCACGACGCCGCGGAGCTCGACCGCGCCTACCGGTTCCTGCGCACCCTCGAGCACCGGATCCAGCTGGTGCGCCTGCGCCGTACTCACACCGTCCCGGAGGACCCCGTCGAGCTGCGTCGGCTGGCTCGGTCGATGGGCTATCTCGAGCAACCCGTGGACCAGCTCAACGCCGAGTGGCGCAAGCACCGGCACGAGGTGCGCCGGCTGCACGAGAAGCTCTTCTACCGGCCGCTGCTCGACGCCGTGGCGCAGCTGGACGCCTCCGAGGCCCGGCTCACGCCGGAGGCGGCGCTGGTGCGACTGGAGGCGTTGGGCTATGCCGATCCCCAGGCGGCCCTTCGCCACCTCGATGCGCTGACCAGCGGCGTGAGCCGGCGGGCGGCGATCCAGCGCACGCTGCTGCCGGTGATGCTGGCGTGGTTCGCGGAGCAGCCTGACCCGGACGCCGGCCTGTTGGGTTTCCGCCGGGTCAGCGACGCCTTGGGGACCACCCCGTGGTATCTCCGGCTGCTGCGTGACGACAGCCTGGTCGCCGAGCGGATGGCCCGGGTCCTCGCCATCAGTCGCTACGCGACCGACCTGCTGCTGCGCGCGCCGGAGGCCGTACGGCTGTTGGGGGATGACTCGGAACTGCAGCCTCGCTCCATGTCGGCGGTCGCGGCGGAGATGCTCGCCGCGGTCGGTAGGCAAGGGGACGCGGGGGAGGCGGCCATCGCGGTGCGGGCGATCCGGCGCCGGGAGCTGTTTCGCGTCGCGGCCGCCGATCTGGTGGGGCTGCTCGACGTCGACAGCGTGGGTACGGCGCTGAGCGACATCGCCGCCGCGACCCTGCAGGGCGGGCTCGAGGCGGCGACCCGGGCGGTGGAGGCCCAGCGGGGATCCTCGTTGCCCACGCGGCTGGCCGTCATCGGGATGGGTCGTCTGGGCGGCCACGAGATCGGCTACGGCTCCGACGCCGACGTCTTGTTCGTGCACGACCCGCTGCCCGGCGCGGACGAGCGCGAGGCGCAGGACAGTGCGCACGCCGTGGTCGGTGAGCTGCGCCGGCTGCTCTCGCTTCCGGCACCGGATCCGCCGCTGCTCGTCGACGCCGACCTCCGTCCGGAGGGGCGGCAGGGGCCACTGGTGAGGACGCTCGCGTCGTACGAGGCCTACTACGCCCGCTGGTCCCTGGTCTGGGAGGCGCAGGCGCTGCTGCGCGCGGCGCCGCTGGCCGGCGACGCCGAGCTCGGCGCGCAGTTCCTGGCCCTGATCGACCCGATCCGGTGGCCGGACGGTGGGCTCGCCGAGGCCGACGTCCGGGAGATTCGGCGGATCAAGGCGCGGGTCGAGGCCGAGCGGATGCCGCGCGGCGCCGACGTGACCCTGCACACGAAGCTGGGGCGCGGCGGGCTCAGCGACGTCGAGTGGACGGTGCAGCTGCTCCAGCTACGGCATGCCGCCTCGGTGCCCGGACTCCGGGTGACCCGAACGCTGGCCGCCCTGGACGCGGCCGTCGAAGCCGACCTGGTGTCCCGATCCGATGCTGAGGTGCTGGCCGACGCGTGGCGGGCGGCGACGCGGGTCCGCAATGCGGCCATGCTCGTGCGCGGTCGGGCCAGCGACTCGCTGCCGGTCGATGTGCGGGAGCGGGCTGGCGTTGCGCGTGTGGTTGGGTACGCTCCGGGCCGTACCGGTGACCTCGAGGAGGACTATCGGCGGCGGGCCAGACGAGCACGGGGGGTTGTGGAGAGAGTGTTCTACGCGTGAGTTCTTCCCCTGGGCGTGACCCCTCGCTCCTCCGCCGGGCCTTCGATCAGCCCGAGGTGCGCGGGCTCCTGGTGGCCGAGGCGTTCTCCGACATCGGTGATCAGATCGCTCGGGTCGCGCTCACGCTCCTGGTTTTCGCCCGTACCGGCTCGGTGCTCGCCTCGGCCCTGACGCTGGCCGTGGCGTACATCCCCGGGATCTTCGGCTCGGCGATCCTTGGCTCGCTCGCGGACCGGCTGCCCCGGCGCGCGGTGCTCTTGTGGTGCGACCTGCTCCGGGCCGGCCTGATCGCCCTGCTCGCGCTCGTGGCGGTCGAGGGCACCCCGCTGGTGCTGATGCTGCTCATCCTGCTGGCCTCGGAGTTCGTCGCGGCGCCGTTCACGTCGGCGCGGACCGCGTTGTTCGGCGACGCGCTGGTCGACCGCGATCTGTACTCGGCGGCCCTCATGATCGGCCGGTCGGTCAACCTCACCGCTCAGGTCATCGGTTTCCTGGTCGGTGGTCTCGTCGTCGGCTGGCTGGGTCCACGGCTGGCGCTGGGCCTGGACTCGCTGACGTTCCTCATCTCCTACGCGTTGATCCGGGCGCGGGTGTCCACCCGCGGCGCGGCCGATGATCCGGGGACGTCCGTCGCCCGGATGTTCGCCGACCTCGGGACCGGGTTCACCGAGCTGATGGCCGACCCGACCCGCCGCGCCATGGTGCTGTTCGGCTGGGCGTCGGCGCTGTTCCTCATCGCCCCGGAGGCGGTCGCCGTCGGCTACACCTTCCCGCAGGAGGCGTGGGTGACCGGCCTGCTGCTCGCGTGCGTGCCGGCCGGTTCTGCGGTTGGCGCCCTGCTGCTCGGCCGCTTCACGCTTCCTCGGCAGACCGAGCTGTTGTTGCCGTTGGCGGGTCTGTCCTGCCTGCCGCTGTTCGCCACCTCCGTCGCTCCGCCGGTCGGCGTCGTCGTGGTCATGTGGTTTGTTGCGGGCATGTTCCAGGCCTACGTCATCACCGTGGTCTCCTCGATCAGCTATCTGACCGAGCCCGCGCGTCGTGGGCGGGTGATGGGCGTGGCCGCCTCGGGGTTCAACGCCGCCACTGCGGTGTCGTTCCTGATCGTCGGCTGGCTGGCCGAGGTCCTCGACCCCGCCCGGGCGGTGTCCCTGGCCGGCGCGCTCGGCCTGATCCTGGTAGCGATCGCCTACGCGACCTGGCCCAACCGCATCGTCACCTAACCCCCGCAGGCACCCGGCACCCTCAGCCCGATGGGTTGGCGGGGTCAGCGGTGGTCGAAGGGCAGGTCAACCGAGGCGACGGCGCCGACGGAGCGCCTCACGCATCGGCGGGACGACCGTCCCCTCGCTGGCGAGCCGCGCCCGGACGGTGCGCCTGGTGCGCACGATCCCCGTGATGCCGATGCCCCAGATGAGGTACTGCACCGAGAGGGCGATCCGGAAGCCCTCGAGCGAGTACGACGTCCCGTTCCCGGTGAGGTCGAGGACGATACCGATCAGCAGGATCGTCACCAGGGCGGAGACGAATCCGCCGACGTTGACGATGCCCGAAGCGGTGCCGTACCGGTGAGGTGGATTGAACGTGCGGGCGTAGTCGAAGCCGATCATGGAGGCTGGCCCGCCGAGGGCCAGCACGATCACGAGGATGAGCAACAGCCACACCGGTGCCGCTCCCGGCCAGGCGAGCACGGCAGTCCAGGCGACGATGGCAGAGCCCACGATGCCGAGGACCAACCAGGAGCGGCGCAGCGGGTGGCGAGCGACAGCTTCGCCGATGAACGGTGCAGCGACCATGCCGACGACGACCAGGACCGTGAACAAGGTGCCCGTCGTGGCGAGCGTCAGACCCTCGGCGGAGACCAGGAACGGGTAGCCCCAGAGCATGACGAAGACCGTTCCCGAGAACGGGGTCGTGAAGTGCGTCCACAGGCCCAGCCGGGTGCCCGGGTGCTGCCACGCCGAGACGAGGTCGTGGCGAACCTGCGCCCAGGAGTCGGGGATGGCGTCCGTGCGGTTGCCCGCCGGCGAGTCCCGCAGGACGACGAAGGCCAAGATGCCGACCAGGACGCTCAGGGCCGCTGCGGAGACGAAGGCGGGAGTCCAGCCGGGGCCGTGGAGCAGCGCGGCGAACGGGACGACGCTGAGGATCTGCCCGGTCTGACCGGTGATGCCGGTCAGCTGGGTGATCAGCGGGACCCGTCGTGGGGGGAACCAGCTCGCGACCAGTCGGATGGCGCTGATGAACGTCATGGCATCGCCGGCACCCACCAAGATGCGAGCCACGAGGGCCTCTGGCATCGTCGTGGCCAGCGCGAGGGAGAGCTGGCCCACCGCCATCAGGGCGGCGCCGCAAACCACCAGTGCGCGCGGGCCTGCGCGGTCGACCATCACCCCGACGGGGACCTGCATGGCGGCGTAGACCAGGAGCTGGACGACCGCGAACACGCCGAGCACCCCGGCGGAGACGTCGAAGCGTTGAGCAGCGTCGAGGCCGGCCACGCCGAGCGAGGTCCGTTGGAGGACGGCGACGGTGTAGGCGATGAGGGCTACGGCCCAGATCAGCCAGGCGCGTGCGCTGATCCGATCCACCGAGCCATCCTCCACCGCCCCGCTGCGCCTCCCGCTCTCACCCCGCTGAGGGTCTGCGGAGTGAGAGCGGGAGGTCGGGCTGGCTGGGGGCTAGATGCCGAAGTAGAGCTCGAACTCGTGGGGGTGCGGGCGCAGCCGGATCGGGTCGATCTCGGCGGTGCGCTTGTAGTCGATCCACGTCTCGATGAGGTCGGCGGTGAAGACGTTGCCCTCGAGCAGGTACTCGTGGTCGGCCTCGAGGGTGTCCAGCACCTCGGCGAGGGTCCCCGGCACCTGGGCGATGGAGGCCGCCTCGTCCGGCGGCAGCTCGTAGAGGTCCTTGTCGATGGGCGCCGGCGGCTCCATCTTGTTCTTGATCCCGTCGAGCCCGGCCATCAGCATCGCCGAGAAGGCGAGGTAGGGGTTGGACGACGGGTCAGGGACGCGGAACTCGATGCGCTTGGCCTTCGGGTTCGACCCCGTGACCGGGACCCGGATGCACGCCGACCGGTTGCGGGCGGAGTAGACCAGGTTGACCGGCGCCTCGAAGCCGGGGACCAGCCGGTGGTAGGAGTTCGTCGTCGGGTTCGTGAACGCCAGCAGCGAGGGCGCGTGGTGCAGCAGCCCACCGACATACCAGCGGGCGAGATCGGACAGCCCGCCGTAGCCGAGCTCGTCGTAGAACAGCGGTTCGCCGTCCTTCCACAGCGACTGGTGGCAGTGCATCCCGGAACCGTTGTCACCGAACAAGGGCTTGGGCATGAACGTGACCGTCTTGCCGGCCTCCCAAGCGACGTTCTTGATGATGTATTTGAACAGCATCACCTTGTCGGCTGACTTGGCGAGGGAGTCGAAGCGGTAGTTGATCTCGGCCTGCCCGGCGGTGCCGACCTCATGGTGGGCGCGCTCGACCTGCAGCCCGACGTTGTCCAGGGCAACGACCATCGCGTCGCGCAGGTCGGCGTAGTGATCGACGGGGGGTACGGGGAAGTAGCCGCCCTTGTAAGGCGTCTTGTGGCCGCGGTTGCCGCCCTCTTCCACTCTCCCGGAGTTCCACGCCCCCTCGATGGAGTCGATGTAGTAGTAGCCGGCGTTCTGCTTGGTCTCGAAGCGCACGTCGTCGAAGATGTAGAACTCCGCCTCCGGGGCGAAGTACGCCGTGTCGGCGATGCCGGTGGACTTGAGGTACGCCTCCGCCTTCGAAGCGACCTGGCGCGGGTCACGGCTGTACGGCTCGCTGGTGTAGGGGTCGACGATCCCCATGTTGACGTTGAGCGTCTTCTCCGCCCGGAAGGGGTCGACGTACGCCGTCGACAGGTCGGGGATGAGCTTCATGTCCGACTCGTTGATCGCCTGGAAGCCTCGGATCGAGGATCCGTCGAACATCTGACCGTCGGTGAAGAAGTCGGCATCCACCGTGGAGGCCGGCACATTGAAGTGCTGCATGACCCCCGGCAAGTCGCAGAACCGGACATCGACGAATGCGATGTCCTGGTCCTTGATGAAGGCCATGACCTCGTCGGCGTTGGAAAACATCCACCCCTCCTCGGGGATCGAGCTGCGGGTAGGTCGGTTTGGGTAGGTCGGTTTCAAGGTGTCGTACGGCTCTCGCGAGCCGGTCGACCGGACCCTACGCCGCCCCAGTTTCTCGCCGGTGTCTCGGTTGTTTCGCCGGTGTTACGACGCAGTGATACCGCGGCCTAGGCTAGGGCGTCATGGCCGAGGACCGAACCACTCCAGAGGTCCGTGGGCCGAGCACGGATGCTGCTGACGACGCCCCCGAGCCGTCGCCAGGCGAAGCACGTACGGCCGGCCTCTCGCGCGAGGACGTGTTCTCCTGGCTGTCCGGCCCCGGTCCGCGTCCCACCGGCAGCGACCCAGGAACACCAGCGCCGCACCGGGGCGCTCGGCTCGGTTATCCCGAGGCCGGTCCCGGGTCGATAGCCACCTTCGGGCGACGGCTCGGGGCGCTGACCATCGACTGGCTGTCTTGCTATGTGCTGGGCTGGGCGATCGTGGCCCGCCTGCACGACGGCGCGGCGTCGATCGACCAGGTCCGGGTGTGGAACACCGGACTGTTCGTGCTCGAGGTCTGGCTGCTGACCTGGCTGGGTGGGGCGTCGTTCGGGCAGCGACTGACCGCGCTGCGGGTCCAGCGCGTCGACGGCGGCCGGGTGGGAGTGCTTCGGGTGCTGCTGCGCACCCTGCTCATCCTCGCCGTGATCCCGGCCGTGATCTGGGACCGGGACGGGCGCGGGCTGCACGACAAGGCGGCCGGCTCCGTCGTCGTCCGGCGATGAACTTGGTCCGGCGCTGAGGTCGCCCTAGGCCTTCGGCATCTTGGGCATCCGGGCGCCCTTGGGCATCGGACCCTTGGGGATGGGGAGCTGGCCGCGCTGCCCGTCCAGCGCCTTCAGGCGCCGGTTGAGCTCGGTCACGTCGGCCGGCTTCAGCGCGCGGGGGAGCTTCATCACGGTCCGCGAGACCTTGCGCAGCGGCACCTGCCCCTCGCCGTCACCGACCAGGATCTCGTGCACCGGTGCGTCGCCCAGGACGCGCGCGGTGCGCTTGCGCTCCGCGGTGAGCAGGTTGGTCGCGCTCGCCGGCCGGCCCTCGGCCACGAGCACGACTCCCGGTCGACCGGTCACCCGGTGGACGATGTCCTGGTTGCGCGTGACGGCCACGGCCGGCGTCACGGTCCAGCCGCGCTTCAGCGCGTTGAGGACGGCCGCGGCGGCGCCCGGCTGCCCGGCGATGGAGCTCAGCGCGGCCCGCTCGACGCGGCGGCTGAACACGAACATGGTGGCCAGGATGGCCACGGCGATCCCCAGGATGCCGAGCGTCCAGGGGTTGCCGATGATCAGCCCCAAGCCGATGAACGCAGCCAGGACGACGACGAAGACGCCGAGCAGGATCGGGCCGATGTACGGGTCGTTGGGCTTCGTCAGCGTGTACGCCTGCCGCAGCTGCTTGAGCCGGCCGGTCTTCTCCGCCTTGGGAGCCTTGGTCGATTTCGAAGGTTTGGGGGTTTTCGCCATGGTGGCCCCAGCCTACGGGAGCCGCCGCCCCCTCAGCAGTCGACCGGTCAGCTGCCCTCGGCTGCTTTGCGGGCAGCGCGTCGGGCCGCTCGTTCGGCGGCGATCACCTCGGCCTGCTCGGGCGTCGGAGCCGTACCCCCGAGCCGCGCCGGTAGCCACCACCGGTCGGCCTCGTTGCGCGGCCGCGCCGGATAGCGCTCCTGCGCCGCGTGCAGGGCCACCTCCATGGAGGACCGGATTCCCTCCGTCACCTCGTCTGCGTCGTCGCCCCGCGCCACGGTCACCGGTGGGAGCACGTCGATGCTGATCGGGATGCGGTACGGCGCGACGCGACGCTTGTGCCCTGCCGTCCACACCCGCTGCGAGCCCCACATGACCACCGGCACGATCGGCGACTTGCCGGACACCGCCATCCGCGCAGCGCCGGTCTTGAACGGCAACAGCTCGAAGGACCGCGAGATGGTCGTCTCGGGGAACACGCCGACGACCTCTCCCGCCCGCAGGGCCTTGACCGCCGCACGGTAGGCAGCCGCGCCGGCCTCCCGGTCGACGGGGATGTGCTTCATGCCGCGCATCAGCCAGCCGGCGACCGGTGCTTCGAAGATGCTCTCCTTGGCCATGAACCGGACCAGTCGTTTCGACGGCTGCGCGGCGAGGCCGGCGAAGGTGAAGTCCAGCCATCCGGTGTGGTTGATGGCCAGCACAGCACCGCCCTCGCGGGGGATGTTCTCCGCGCCGGTGATCGTGAACGTCAGGCCGAGGCCGAAGAACACCGTCCGCGCGGCGACGATCACCGGTGGATAGACGAGATCGCGCTCGCGGTCTTGGCCCGTGCTGGAACCTCCGGCCGCGGCGCCCGTACTCACTGCTGTCAGGCCCCGGCCTGCATTGCCGAGAAGACGGTGCCGTCGACGTCGCTCGCTTCGGGAGTACGTCGCCGCTCCACGGCCTGCGCGTAGAGCCGGCCGGCCCGGTAGGAGCTGCGGACCAGCGGCCCGCTGAGCACCCCCAGGAAGCCGATCTCCTCGGCTGCGGCCGACAGGGACACGAATTCGTCCGGGTGCACCCAGCGCTCGACCGGATGATGGCGCGCCGACGGGCGAAGGTACTGGGTGATCGTCACGAGGTCGCAGCCGGCGGCGTGCAGGTCTTCGAGTGCTGAGACGACTTCCTCGGTGGTCTCGCCCATGCCGAGGATGAGGTTGGACTTCGTGACCAGGCCGGCCGCCCGGGCCTGGGTGATGACGTCGAGGGAACGTTCGTAGCGGAATCCCGGCCGGATCCGGCGGAACACCCGGGGAACGGTCTCGACGTTGTGGGCCAGCACCTGCGGCGCGGCGTCGAAGACCGGACCGAGCTGGTCGGGCCGTCCGTCGAAGTCGGGGATCAACAGCTCCACGCCGGTGTCGGGGTTGAGCGCGTGGATCTGCCGGACGGTCTCCGCATACAGCCACGACCCGCCGTCTGGCAGGTCGTCGCGAGCGACGCCAGTGACCGTGGCGTAACGCAACCCCATCGTGCGCACCGACTCGGCGACCCGCCGCGGCTCGTCACGGTCGAGCGGCTGCGGCTTTCCGGTGTCGATCTGGCAGAAGTCGCACCGGCGCGTGCACTGGTCGCCGCCGATGAGGAACGTCGCCTCGCGGTCCTCCCAGCACTCGTAGATGTTGGGGCACCCGGCTTCCTCGCACACCGTGTGCAGTCCCTCGCTCTTGACCAGAGCCTTGAGCTGGGTGAACTCCGGACCGGTGCGCAGCGTCGTCTTGATCCACGGTGGCTTGCGCTCGATCGGGGTGGCGGAGTTGCGGGCCTCCACACGAAGCAGGCGGCGGCCCTCGGGAGCGATCGTCACGCGGTCCAGCCTACGGCCGCGTCGACGGCCGCGGGCACGTCCCCGCCCGGCCGCGGATCCTTCCGGGTGCCGAGCGCCGACCCCCGCCGGCCGGACTCGGCCAGGGCGGCCACCACGTGACGACGTACCGGATCGACCACCTCGGCCACCGTCACGTCGCGACCGAGCTCGGCGCTCAGCGACGTCACCGATGCGTCGGTGATGCCGCACGGGATGATCGCCCCGAAGGCGGCGAGGTCGCAGTCGGCGTTCAACGCGAAGCCGTGCATGGTGACACCGCGGGCGACCCGGATGCCGATGGCGGCGACCTTGCGGTCCGGGCCGCGGTCGTCGGCAGTGACCCAGACCCCGCTGCGGCCCTCGACCTGGGTCGTGGCCAGCCCCAGCTCGGCGCAGGCGGCCATCAGGCCGCGCTCGATGCGGCGGACGTGGCCGACGACGTCGTACGGCGCCGCCAGCGCGATGATCGGGTAGCCCACCAGCTGTCCCGGGCCGTGCCAGGTGATCTTTCCGCCGCGATCGACGTCGACGACCGGCGTCCCGTCGGTGGGGCGCTCCCAGGCCTCGGTGCGGCGTCCCGCGGTGTAGACCGGCTCGTGCTCGAGGAGCAGCAAGGTGTCCGGGGCCGTACCGTCAGCGACCGCGGACTGCAGCGCGCGCTGCTGCTCCCAGCCCTCGGGGTAGGGGATCAGTCGGGCGCCGAGGCTGTCGTCGACGACCCGGATGCTGGCTCCACGCTGCCGCTGACGCTGTCCACAACGCAAACCCTACGGCGAGCGTCGAGCGCCGTAGGGTTTGCGTGGGTTGGGCCTGGCGCAGCCGCCGCGCGGCTACTCCCCGCCGATGTCGACGTTGTGCGCCTCGTGCACGACTGCACTGGCCCGCTTCTGGTGGCTCTCGAGCTGATCCCTGATCTCGGCGATCTCGGTCTTGACCAGCGGAACCATGTCGGGGTCGCCGGCGCACTCACCGATCAGGCTGCGGGTGGCGGTGAAGCGTTCGGCCAGCTCCGCGTGGTCGGCCTCGAGGCGTTCGATCGCGGGTGCCACGCGCGGCTGCTCGGCGATCAGCTCCGCGTGCAGACCATGCGGTCCCTCGACCTGGGTGCGGTGCTCCCACATCCGGTCGGTCAGCCGGTCGACGAGCTTCGCGGCCTTGGCCCACCACAACGCGGTGGGGGCCTCGACGGCGAGCAGGCGGTCGAGGTCGGCCAGCTCGAACTCGTCGGCGGACCTCGTTGCCTGTTCGGGAACGATGGCCAGGGCGGCGGGTACGGCGACGGTGGCGTCTCCTGCCAAGAGCGTCATCTGAGCCTCCTCGGGGGGTAGGTAAAACGGGCCCCCAGGCTCATCACGGCTGGGTGCTTGGTCTGACTATCTGCTCTCGAGACCCCCCGTGACCATCCTTGCGAGGTCCCGGTTGTGTCGTCTTTGTGTCGCAGCGTGACCGGGTGAGGACGGCGTGTCGCCGGGTTTGTCGGCGTGTCCGGGTGTAAAAGCGGCGTGTCGCGCGTATTGACGGCGTGTCGCGGACACCCTCCACGGTGCCGGTTTCGGGCCGAGAGCGTCGACGGGCGAGCCGATCCGCCTGTCGATACGTTGAGCGGTGCCGGCGGCGCAGGGTGCCGAGGGTGCGGTATTGATGGTGCGGACTGGATGATGCGGTTCGGATGGTGCGGGACCGATGGTGGCCCTGATCGTGCAGGTCCATCCCAGGGTCAGGTCGATCGAGAAGGGGCCTCATGGCACACCGGCGACCGGTCGCTTCCTCGGGTGGCGAGCAGGATGCCCGGCCCGGTCCGGCGCACATCGGGCAGCATGGCGAGCCGGGCCGACGGCTCGCGCACCTGGTGTGCGGACGCAAGACCAAGTGGTTCGTCCTGGCGTTGTGGATCGTCGCCTTTGCGATCGCCGGCCCGCTCTCGGCCAAGCTGAACTCCGTCCAGGTCAACAATGCCGAGTCCTACCTGCCGGGCAGCGCCGAGTCGACTCAGGTCATCAACCTGCAGCGAGAGTTCCGGTCCGAGGACGCGCTGCCGGCGGTCGTCATCTACGTGCGCGAAGGCGGCATCACCGAAGCTGACAAGGCCACGGCGCAGGCCGACCGGCAGGCCTTCCTCGACTCCTCCGACCTGACCATCGTCGGAGACGTACCCCCTGTCATCCCGTCCGAGGACGGCCAAGCCCTGCAGATCGTCGTGCCGCTGCTGGCCGAGGACGGGTTCGCCATCGGTCAGGACGTCGACGTGATGCGGGCGATCGCGACGACCGAGGGCGGTCTGGTGGTCAAGGTCGACGGACCGGCCGGCATCCAGGGTGACTTCGTCAAGGTGTTCGACACCTTGGACATCCGGCTGCTCGGCCTGGCCGCCCTGGTCGTCATCGTCATCTTGTTGTTCACCTATCGCAGCCCGGTGCTGTGGCTGCTCCCGCTGATCTCGGTCTTCGGCGGGCTCACCCTTGCCCAGACGGTGGTCTACCTGCTGGCCAAGAACGACGTGCTCGTCGTCAACGGGCAGACGGCCAGCATCCTCACGGTGCTCGTGTTCGGCGCCGGGACCGACTACGCCTTGCTGCTCGTGGCGCGCTATCGCGAGGAGCTGCGCCGGCACGACGACCGGCACGAAGCGATGGCCGAGGCCCTGCACAAGGCCGGCCCCGCGATCCTCGCCTCGGCCACCACCGTCGCGGTCGGCCTGTTGTGCCTGCTGGTCTCCGACGTCGAATCGAGCCGCGCGCTGGGGCCGGTGGCGGCGATCGGCGTGGTCTGCGCCCTGCTGGCCATGCTCACCCTGCTCCCCGCCCTGCTGGTCGTGCTCGGTCGGTGGGCGTTCTGGCCACGGATCCCGCACGTCGGGTCGGAGGTGCACGAGGAGCAAGGCGTGTTCGCCCGGCTCGGGCGCAGCATCTCGGGCCGGCCGAGGGCGGTGTGGGTGGGTACGGCGCTGGTGCTGGGCCTGTTCGCGCTGAACGCGGTCAACCTCGAGGCCGACGGCCTTCCGCAGACTGACGCGTTCATCACCGCGCCCGACTCGGTGCTCGGGCAGGAGCTGATCGAGGCGCACTTCCCGGCCGGCACCGGCAGCCCGGTCATCATCATCGGTCCCGCTTCGGACGCCGACGCGATCCTCGCCACGGCAACCGCTGACCCGGGAATCGTCGGCCCCGCTGCACCGCCGCAGACCGGCGGGGGGCTCGTCGAGGTGCAGGTCACCTTGTCCTCCGCTCCGGACAGCGTGGCGGCCGACGAGACGATCCAGCGGTTGCGCACGTCCCTGGACGACGTGTCACCCGAGGTGCTGGTCGGTGGGGCCACGGCCGTCAACTACGACGTGCAGGTGTCCAGCCAACGCGACAACCGCGTGGTGATTCCGTTGGTGCTGCTGGTGGTGTTCGTCGTCTTGATGATCCTGCTGCGCGCGATCGTGGCTCCGTTGATGTTGATGGCCACCGTCGTGCTGTCCTTCCTGGCGACCCTCGGGGTGTCCGCGTTCGTGTTCACCCATGTCTTCCACTTCGCCGGGGCAGATGGCGCTTTCCCGTTGTTCGCGTTCATCTTCTTGGTGGCGCTTGGCATCGACTACAACATCTTCTTGATGACGCGGGTGCGGGAGGAGTCCGTCCGGATCGGCACTCGTCCAGGGATCTTGCGTGGCCTGGCGGTGACCGGGGGAGTCATCACATCGGCGGGGATCGTGCTGGCCGCGACGTTCGCCGTACTCGGCACCTTGCCCCTGGTCTTCACCGCGCAGATCGGGTTCGTGGTGGCCTTCGGAGTGCTGCTCGACACCACAGTGGTTCGCTCGATCCTGGTGCCCGCCCTCGGCTACGACATCGGTCGTTCGATCTGGTGGCCGTCTGCCCTGGGCCGCGAGTCGGTCGACAGCGAGCATGTCGAGCATCCCGTCGCCGAACCCGGCTGACGGCGCTGCGCCCGGGCTGGGTTCCCCTACTCTCGCTGTCGTGCCGGACATCTCCGAGCTCGAGGCGCTCGCGGGCGCCGTTCTCACGCCGTCGGCCTATGACTACTTCCGCGGCGGCGCCGACGACGAGGTGACGGTCGCCGAGAACCTCTCGGCTTGGGAGGCGATGCGATTGCGGCCGCACGTCCTGCGCGACGTCAGCGACGTGTCGACGGCGACGACAGTGCTCGGAACACCCGTCGCCACACCGGTCTTGGTCGCCCCCTGCGCCTACCACGAGCTCGCGTCGCCGCTGGGGGAGTCGGCGACCGCTCGAGGAACCGCCGCTGCCGGGTCGCTGTTCACCTTGTCCACCTTCGCCACCCAGACCTTGGAGCGGGTCGAGGAGGCGTCGCCGGGTTCGCCGAAGTGGTTCCAGGTCTACGTCTACCGCGACCGGGCGCTCACCGAGGCGCTGGTGCTGCGTGCCGCGGCGGCCGGCTACCGGGCGCTGGTGCTGACTGCCGACCTCCCCGTGCTGGGCCGGCGCAAGCGCGACGAGCGCAACGGGTTCGCCTTGCCTCCGCCCCTGGTGATGGCCCACTTCGTCGAGGACACCCCGACCCAGCTGGCTGAGGGATCGGCGCTCACGGCGCACGTTCAGGCGAAGGTGGACCCGGCGCTCACCTTCGACGACATCGGCTGGCTGCGCGACGTCAGCGGGTTGCCGGTGATCGTCAAGGGTGTCCTGCGTGCGGATGATGCGGTGGAGTGTCTCGACGCCGGTGCGGCCGCGGTGTGGGTGTCCAACCATGGGGGACGGCAGCTGGACGCAGCCGTACCCACGGCGGCAGCTCTGCCCGAGGTCGTCGAAGCGGTGGCCGGCCGGGCCGAGGTCTATGTCGACGGCGGGATCCGCAGCGGCGGCGATGTGGTCAAGGCGATGGCTCTCGGGGCGACGGCGGTCATGGTGGGTCGGCCGGTCGTCTACGCCCTGGCCGTCGGCGGGGCCGACGGGGTGGCGGGCGTGCTGGCCGGCCTGACCGAGGAGCTGGCTCGCACGATGGCGTTGTGCGGAGCCCGTACCCTTGCCGACCTCAGCGCCGACCTCGTCGCCTGACGGCACGTGAGCGGGAAACCGCTTTGGTCAACCGGTCCTCCTGACCGGATCGGTCGCGATAGCCTCCGCTTCATGGCGACCCTGACTGGTGGTGCAGGAAGCAGTACGGCTGGCGACTGGAGCAACGTGCTGGCCGAGGTGCCGTTGCTCGCGGGGCTGTCGAAGCGGCATATCAAGGCGATCGGGAAGCTGGCCAAGATCCAACGCGTTGCTGCCTATTCCGTCTTGGTGGAGGCGGGCCGTCCGGGCGACTCCTTCTATCTGATCCTGGACGGGACAGCCGTCGTCCGGCCTCCGGGCAAGCGCGCGGTCACGCTCAAGTCCGGCGACTTCTTCGGGGAGCTGGCGCTCCTGCAGGACGCGCCACGCACGGCGACGGTGACCGCTCAGGAGGAGATGCTCGTTGCTCGGATCGGCCGAACGTCGTTCATGAAGATGCTCGAGGAGAACCCAAAGATTTCCCTGGTCCTGCTACGGACCCTCGCCGACCGGTTGCGGACGGCGGAGAAGAGCGCGGTCCACTAGTGCTCGCCTAGAGCCCGTCTAGTGCCCGTCGGACCCAATGGCTCGCGCGGCGAGCTCGAGCACGGCAGGATCTCGGGCATGACCGAGACTGCAGCAAGCCCGCCCGACCGACAGCCGCCTCCCTTCGAGGCCTACCCGCTCGACGACCCGGGCCGGGTGCTGTGCATCGCGGCGCACCCCGACGACCTGGAGTACGGCGCCGCGGCGCCCGTCGCGAAGTGGACGAGCTCGGGCCACGAGGTCGTCTACGTGCTGGCAACCAGCGGCGAAGCCGGGATCGACGGCATCGCCCCCGAGGAGTGCGGACCGCTTCGCCAGGCCGAGGAGCGCGCGGGCGCCAAGGTCGTAGGCGTCGACGTCGTCGAGTTCCTCGACTATCCCGACGGCGTGGTGGAGTACGGCGTCCCGCTGCGCCGCGACCTGGCCCGGGCGATCCGCCGGCACAAGCCGGACACCATCATCACCGGCAACCACCACGCGACCTTCGGCCCCGGGATGCTCAACCAGGCCGACCATCGCGCGGTCGGGCAGGCGACCCTCGAGGCGATCGCCGATGCCGGAAACCGCTGGATCTTCCCCGAGCTGATCTCCGAGGAGGGGCTGGAGCCGCACAAGACCAAGCGGGTGCTGATCCACGCCTCGCCGCTGGCCACCCACGCGATGGACATCACCGGCTGGATGGACCACGCGGTGAACTCCTTGCGCGAGCACAAGGCCTACAACGAGGGCCTCGGCGCCGACCACATGATGAGCGACCCCGAGGCGATCCGGATGTTCGCCGAGATGGCCGCCATGCGCCTGCCCGGCGCTACCGAGGCGTTTGCCTTCGAGCTCTACGAGTTCTGAGCTGGCCCGCCGACTGGTCCGCATACTGGTCCGCAGACTGGCTCGCCGAGTGGTCGCGAACGGGGCGATCCAAGCGTTCTGATCGCCCCGTTCGACGCCACTCGACGGCGACGGCCGGCGACGGCCGGCAGCCGGCGGGTCAGAGCTTGCGGAGGACGGCGACCACCTTGCCGAGGATCTGCGCGTCGTCGCCGTTGATGGGGGCGAACGCCGGGTTGTGCGGCATCAGCCAGACGTGACCGTCGCGCTTCTTGTACGTCTTGACCGTCGCCTCGCCGTCGAGCATCGCCGCGACGATCTCGCCGTTGCTGGCGTCCTGCGCCTGGCGCACGACCACCCAGTCGCCGTCGCAGATGGCCGCATCGACCATCGACTCGCCCTTGACCTCGAGCATGTACAGGGACGCGCCTGCCGCCTCGACGTCGCCGACGATCTGGCGCGGCAGCGCGAAGACGTCCTCGATGGCCTCCTCGGCCAGGATCGGTGCGCCGGCTGCGATCCGGCCGAGCACGGGGACGTAGGTCGGCTGCGGGCGGTGGTCGCCGAACCCGGTGGCGTCGGCATCGGCCGGCAGGTCGTCGGCGTCTGGGGAGTAGACCTCGATGGCTCGCGGCAGGTTGGCGTCGCGGCGGATGTAGCCCTTGCGTTCGAGGACCTGCAGCTGATGGGCGACCGACGACGGTGAGGTGAGCCCGACCAGGGCGCCGATCTCGCGCATCGACGGGGGATAGCCGCGGTTCTCCACCGACTCGCGGATGCACTCGAGGATGCGCCGCTGCCGGACGGTCAGTCCCTCGCCGTCGGTCCAGCCTTCGGGCAGCTCGGTGACGCTGGAGCCGCGCGGGCGGCCGCGCCGGGGCTTCCCGGTGTCGGGGTCGATGCCGGCGACGAGCTCGACCCCGGTGGCCAGCTCCTCGGGGGTGGGCGCCTTGGCGGGCAGATCCTGGACGACCTGCAGGCCGGCCTTGTCTGCCGCGGACGAGCTGGCGGGCTTCGACGTCGACGGGGGGTTCTTCGCCATGAGCGGTTTCCTCCGGGCTGTGCGGGGCGGGCTGAGCGGGCGGACTGAGCTGGGCGAAAAAACTGTCGGTGCTGTGGGTCAACCTGAGCGCTATGCGTACTGAGCGGACGGACCGCCCGGCCGAGATGGGGCTGCCAAGCGGTGAGGCGAGGCTAGCGGCAGCCGTACGTCTGTTCCCAACATTTGTTCGATCAGACTGGCCGCGTGTCGTGGACACCTGTTCGAACTATGTGCTAAACATCGTACACCCGTCCGACGGACATCTGTTCGACTGTCCACCGGTCGGCGCGCCACCCAGGGTCGAGGACGAGCACCACTCACGCACCATCCAGAGCTTGCCAAGACGAGAGAAAGAGGAGGCCACGATGGCCACGCAGACCCTGACCCGCCCCGTCGGTTCGGCACGACCGGGAGCCGTCCGCCAGCAGCCCAAGCAGGCGCAGCCCAAGCCGGTGCGACCTTTTCCGGTGACCGTTCGGGCGGCCCGGCCGGTGGCGCGGGAGCAGGTGCGGCCCAGCATGCGGGTGGCCTCACCGGTGTCAGGAGGCTCACGAGCCTCAAGAGGTTCAGCAGCCTCAGAAACCTCAGCAGCCTCAGAAAGATCAGCAGCCTCGGCAGTCTCGGGCGTCTCAGTGCCGCAGCAGCTCACGGCGCGCACCACGACGTACGCAGCCTCGAGCCTTCCGGTCGCGAGCCTCCCGGTCACGACTCTCCCTGCGTCGGGCTACCCGAAGCGCACCACGCGGCCCGGCCTGCGGATCACCCGTCGCGGCCGGCTCGCGCTGGTGCTGGCGCTGGCCCTGACGATGGCCGCCTTGATGATCGGTGCCGTCCTTCAGCTCGGCACGCCCGCTCAGGCCGCGCCGGATGGCTCCACCGGCGCGGTGACTCGCAGCGTGGTTGTCGCTCCGGGGGAGACCCTGTGGGACATCGCTCGCGACGTACGCCCCGGCGCCGACCCCCGCGAGACCGTGCACCGCATCCAGGAGCTCAACGGCCTCACGACGGTGACCGTCTGGGCCGGCCAGCCGCTCATCGTCCCCGCGTGACCGTGAGCTAGCGCGGCACCTTGACCAGGGTGCGCTTGGAGTAGTCACTCGGTCCCACAGCGCTGCCGGCCCGCACCTTCACCTGGTAGGTGTGGCCAGGCTTCAGCGACGTCCAGTCGTAGCGGGTGCCGTCGGCGCTGACCTTGCTGCGGGTCCAGGGCGTGTAGCCGGAGCTGGTCTGCCGGCGGATGGCCACGTTGTAGTTCGTGACGGGGGTTCCGCGCTGCTCGGCGCGGTACCACGCATACCTGATCATCGCCTTGGCCGGGGTGATCCAGCGCGGCGCCTTGGGGGCTCGCGGAGCCATGGCCGGGGTGAAGGCGCGGTAGGAGCTCCACGCGCTGCTGCCGGCGCTGTTGCGGAAGGAGACCTTGACCCGGTAGCTGCGGCCGTTGTCCAGACCGTTGAACGTGGTCGCCGTTGCGTCGCCGGACAGTGACCGGTAGCTGGGCTTGCTCCACTTGCTCGTGCTGGGGCGGTAGAGCTCCATCGCCACGGCGACGGCCTTCACGTCGTTGCCGGGGGGCGACCAGCGGACGTGGAGGGACTGGTTGCCCGCGCTGCCCGAGGCGGAGGGCTTCGTGGGGGTCGACGTCCAGCTGGGAGTGATGCAGCCGTTGCCCGTTGCGGGGGTGACGAACTTGCGCGGCGTCAGGTCGTCCCACGAGGTCTTGCCTCCGGGCAGGGCCTGCGGCCAGCTGACCTTCGCGCCGTTCTCACAGACCAGGAGCGGCCCGAAGTTGATCTGGTCGCCGTGCACGCCGCCCGAGCGCACCTCGAAGTGCAGATAGGGGGTCGCGCACGGATAGACCGTACCCACGCCCATGGTTCCGATCTTCGTCGCCGGCGTGACGAGCTGGCCCTCCTTGGCGGTGATCTTGCCGAGGTGGTGGTAGCGGGAGACGATGCCGCCGCCGTGATCGACCCACACCCAGGTGCCGCCGGTGTCCCCCTTGTCGGCGCCGCACTTGTGGCTCTCCCGGCCGATGTGGAAGATCCCCGCTCCCGCGGCGTAGATCGGGTCGCCGGCCACCTGGTCGGGGGTGAGCAGGTCCACGGCCCAGTAGCCGTGGTATTTGCCCGGCCCGCGCTTGTCGTCGCAGTTGGTCTTGACGCAGGAGATCTTGGCCGGCTCCCGGAGGGGGAACCACGCGGGGTCGCTGAAGGGGTGGGCGCTGGTCGGGGAACTCAGGGTCTTGACCGTCGAGGCCGTCGAGACGGTCGAGGCGGTCGTCGCGCTGGTGGCCGCGGACGCTTCCTGGGCGTTCCCGCTCGGCAGGCCCGTGGTCAGGAAGGCGACTGACAGGGTCGCGATCGCGGGCAGCGCAAAGAGCCTGGAACGTCTGGACACCATGTGGACCCTATCGGCTAGCGGAGAGCCGATCTGGACTGCTTCCAAGGAGTCACCCGTTCGGGTGCCCGCCCAGAAACCTCCCGCCGAATGGCGTCGAACGGGGCGATCGAGGCGCCTGGATTGCCCCGTTCGATGCCATTCGAGGCGGGAGGGCAGGATGCGGTCATGGACGACGACGCGACTTCGACTGGCAGCGACGAACGGGTCCGCTCCGAGCTCGCCGACGGGATCCTCACGGTCACCCTCGACCGGCCGGACCGGCTGAACGCCGTCACGGCGCGCACCCTGAGCCGGTTCCTCGAGCTCATCGAGCGCGCCGAGGCCGACGACGTCTGCCGTCGTGGTCGTGACCGGCGCGGGGAAGGCGTTCAGCTCGGGCCAGGACCTCCAGGAGCTCGACGCCGACCTGGCCGGCGGCACGGACGCAGACTTCCGCGAGCACCTCGCGCTGTTTCAGTCGGTGACCGAACGGATCCTGTTTCACCCCAAGCCCTTCATCGCCGCCATCAACGGGGTGGCCGTCGGCTTCGGGGCCGAGCTGGCGCTCGCGTGCGACGTACGGCTGGCGTCGACGCAGGCCCGCATCGGCTTCGTCGAGGCCACCCGGGCGCTGTTCCAGACCAACGGCGTGATGTGGCTCCTGCCGCGCATCATCGGCCACGGCAACGCCAGCCACTTGCTGCTCACCGGGTCGATCGTCGACGCCGACGAGGCCCACCGGATCGGGCTGGTGTCGCGGGTGTACGGCCCCGACGACCTCGCCGCCGCCACTCGTGAGCTGGCCGAGCGGATCCGCGACAACGCGCCGATCTCGGTGCGGCTGGTCAAGCGGGTGCTCGGCGTCACCTGGGAGGAGCGGCTCGACCAGGTCATGGCCCGCGAGGTCGACGGGATGCTCGACTGCATCCGCAGCGAGGACCTCGCCGAGGGCACCCGCGCGTTCCTCGAGGGCCGCCCGCCGCGCTACCAAGGTCGCTGAGCCCGAGGCGCGTGGGGCCGACCAGGGTCACCGACGAGCGCGGCTGACGAGTGGCGTCGAACGGGGCGATCTCGGCCGCCTCGATTGCCCCGTTCGATGCCATTCGCCGAGAGGGTGCGCGGGCGGTCAGGCCGCTGCCGAGGCAAGTTGGGCCTTCACGAGAGCGATCAGGGCGTACGGCCGCCGGAGCACGTCGTCGGCGGTGATCCGCAGGATCGTCCAGCCCTCGGCGATGAGCAGGTTGTGCCGTTGAGCGTCCTTGCGGCGCTGCTGCTCGGCGAGGTGCACCTGGCCGTCGTACTCGACGAGCAGCTTGGCCGCGCGCCACACCAGGTCGCCCTCGGCCAGCCAGTCGTTGTCGGAGTCGTAGATCGGGGCGTTGACCTCGGGGGGCGGGCACCCGCCGAGGACGAGCACGGCACGGGTGCGGCTCTCCATCGGCGAGCGCGACCGGCCATCGAGGAGGGGCAGCGCAGTCCGTGCGTTCACCACACCGCGGCGCCCGCCTGCCCAGGCGACGACGGCCGAGAGCTCGGCCAGGGTGGCGCAGCCGCTTCCGATGATCGCGTCGCCCAGGGCGACCAGGTCGGGCAGGTCGAGCTCGGCGGCGCGGTCGAGGAACGTGCGCGCCGGGGAGGTGGCCGGCCCCCAGGGACTGGCGACGATCTGACCTGGTGGGAGCTGCTCGATGTGGCAGGTGGCCACGGTGTGCCGCGACCTCGAGGCGGTGTCCGGCACGGTGAGGTGGGCGCGGGTGACGTGGCGTTCGCGGACACCCAGCGGCAGGTCGTGCGCAGCGGCGGCGCTCGCGTGGCTGAGGACCCCGTCCGGCACGGCGAGGCAGGCCGCCCGGCAGACCAGCTCGTGGGTGATCGGGGCGCTGGCGGAGACGTACACCTCGCGGGTCAACCGGCGAAACCTGGCCCCGCGCAACATCTCCCGGCTGAGTCCGTGCTCGCGCGCGGTCGCGGCGGTGAACGGCGCGCTCAGCAGCTCCTCGGGGAGCGCGATCGAGGGACGCATCCGGGCAGCGTCGTACGGCCGGAGGGGCTGCGGGGCGGAGCCGTACCCGATCCGTGGATGAAGCCGGCCCGGTGGACAAACGTCCCTCGCCGTCCCTCGCCCTCCCTCGCCGAGTGGCAACGAACGGGGCAATCGGAGGCCGGAGATTGCCCCGTTCGCGACCACTCGACTAGGGGAGAGCACGCGAAGCCGAGCGAGTGTGACCCACGACACGCCGACCTCAAACGGGGGTCTTGCCACTGTCGGTGCCTGGTCGTATGGTCCTACATGTAGTAGTTACACCGGTGTCGTTCCTCCACAGATTGTGGTCGGCGACCCACAGGTTCTCAACAGCTCCTCCCCAGAGTTATCCACAGGTCTGGGGACAAGAGCCTTGAAAACCGGACAAACACCCCCGAGGTCGAGCCTGAGAGGAGTCCCCGGTGCACTGTCCGTTCTGCCGCCACGAGGACTCCCGGGTGGTCGACAGCCGGGTGGCCGACGACGGCACGGCCGTACGTCGCCGCCGGCAGTGCACCCAGTGCGAGCGCAGGTTCACCACCGTCGAGTCCGCGAGCCTCACCGTGGTGAAGCGCTCCGGGGCGACCGAGCCGTTCTCCCGCGCGAAGGTGCTGACCGGCGTGCGCAAGGCGTGCCAAGGAAGGCCGGTCACCGAGGACGACCTGCAGCGCCTGGCCCAGCGGGTCGAGGAGGCCATGCGGGCGACCGGTGCGGCCGAGCTCGACGCCCACGAGGTCGGCCTGGCGGTCCTCGGGCCGCTGCGCGAGATCGACGAGGTCGCCTACCTGCGCTACGCCAGCGTCTACCGCTCCTATGAGTCCCTCGAGGACTTCGAGGCCGAGATCGCCTTGCTGCGCGCCGAGCACCAGCTCGACACGGTCACGGCCGGCGACGACGACACCCCCTCCGCGGCCCCCGACGAAGCAAGCGCCCAGCGCCTCGCCTCCGACGCCCGTGAGTCAGTCGTCGCCGGCCGAGCAAGCCCCACCGAGTCACCGCCGGGCCGGCGGCCAGACACCGGCTGAGTGTCGGTGCGCCGGGGGAGGGTGAGCACGTCTTCGCCCAGCACCTCGACCACCTGCGCCAGCAGCTACCCCCAAACCTGAAGAACGCCCACGAGCACCCCCCGAGGCAGGAAGCCCGGGACTCCCATCAGCGTTGAACCAAAGAGGCGAGAGGAACCACCCGCACATGACCGAGACCACGAACGGCGCAGCAGCAGGCACGAGCAACCCCGAGCACGACGGCAACGGGGAGCAGGCCGAGGCGCGCCCCCAGGTCATGCGTCAGGGCCTGACCATCGAGCGGATCTTCACCACGCCGGGCACCCACCCCTACGACGAGGTGACGTGGGAGGCGCGCGACGTCGTCCAGACCAACTGGAAGACCGGCGAGAGCGTCTTCGAGCAGCGCGGCGTGGAGTTCCCCGACTTCTGGAGCGTCAACGCCTCGACGATCGTCACGACGAAGTACTTCCGCGGCGCCGTCGGCTCCGACACCCGTGAGCGCACGCTGCGCCAGCTCATCGACCGGGTGGTCCTCACCTACGGGCGCGCGGGCCGCGACAACGGCTACTTCGCGACCGAGGAAGACGCCGAGATCTTCGAGCACGAGCTCACCTGGGCGCTGCTCCACCAGGTGTTCAGCTTCAACAGCCCCGTGTGGTTCAACGTCGGCACGCCCGCGCCGCAGCAGGTGAGCGCCTGCTTCATCCTCGCCGTCGACGACACGATGGACTCGATCCTCAACTGGTACAAGGAGGAAGGGAAGATCTTCCAGGGCGGCTCCGGCGCCGGCCTCAACCTCTCCCGGATCCGTTCGTCAGCAAGGAGCTGCTGTCCAGCGGCGGTACGGCCTCCGGCCCGGTGAGCTTCATGCGCGGCGCCGACGCGTCCGCGGGCACCATCAAGTCCGGCGGCGCCACCCGGCGCGCGGCGAAGATGGTCGTGCTCGACGTCGACCACCCCGACATCGAGGAGTTCATCGAGACCAAGTGGCGCGAGGAAGACAAGATCCGCGCCCTGCGTGACGCCGGCTACGACATGGACCTCGGCGGCAAGGACATCACGAGCGTCCAGTACCAGAACGCCAACAACTCGGTGCGGGTCACCGACGAGTTCATGCGCGCGGTCGAGGAGGGCACCGAGTTCGGCCTGCGGGCCGCGGCAGACCGGCGAGGTCATCGACACCGTCGACGCCCGCACCCTGTGGGACAAGATGGCCGCAGGCCGCGTGGGCCTGCGCCGACCCCGGCATCCAGTACGACGACACGATCAACGACTGGCACACCAACCCCGAGACCGGCCGCATCACGGCGAGCAACCCGTGCAGCGAGTACATGTCCCTCGACAACTCCAGCTGCAACCTGGCCAGCCTCAACCTGCTGAAGTTCCTCAAGGAGGACGACACCTTCGACGGCGCGACGTTCGCCAAGGTGGTCGAGCTGGTCATCACCGCGATGGACATCTCGATCTGCTTCGCCGACTTCCCGACCGAGGCGATCGGCGACACGACGCGCAAATACCGCCAGCTCGGCATCGGCTACGCCAACCTCGGCGCGCTGCTGATGGCGTCCGGCCTGGCGTACGACTCCGACGGCGGCCGCGCGCTGGCCGGCTCGATCACGAGCCTGATGACCGGGACGGCGTACAAGCGCAGCGCGGAGATCGCCGGAGTGGTCGGGCCGTACGAGGGCTTCGCCCGCAACGCGGAGGCGCACGCGCGGGTGATGCGCAAGCACGCCGCGGCCAATGACGCGATCCGTACGGTGACGACGCTCGACAAGGACGTCCACCGGCTCGCGACCCAGGCGTGGGCCGACGGCAACCGGCTGGGGGAGCAGCAGGGGTGGCGCAACGCGCAGGCCTCGGTGCTCGCGCCGACCGGCACGATCGGCTTCATGATGGACTGCGACACCACGGGCATCGAGCCGGACTTCTCGTTGGTGAAGTTCAAGAAGCTCGTCGGTGGCGGGTCGATGCAGATCGTCAACCAGACGATCCCGCGGGCGCTGCGCAAGCTCGGCTACGCCGAGGAGACCGTCGAGGCGATCGTGGAGTACATCGCCGAGAAGGGTCACGTCGTCGACGCCCCCGGCCTGCGCCAGGAGCACTACGACATCTTCGACTGCGCGATGGGCGAGCGGTCGATCGCGCCGATGGGGCACGTACGGATGATGGCCGCGGCCCAGCCGTTCCTGTCCGGCGCGATCTCCAAGACGGTCAACCTGCCGGAGTCGGCCACGGTCGAGGAGATCGAGGACGTCTACATGCAGGGCTGGAAGCTCGGCCTGAAGGCGCTCGCGGTCTACCGCGACAACTGCAAGGTCGGCCAGCCGCTGTCCGACGCCAAGGCCAAGGGCGCTGACTCCGCGGTCGAGGCCGGGGCCGGCCCGCGGGCCGCTGTGGCTGACGTGGCCGCGGTCGTCGAGCACCGCCCGGTGCGCAAGCGCCTGCCGAAGTCGCGCCCGTCGGTGACGACGTCGTTCGCGGTGGCCGGCGCCGAGGGCTACATGACCGCCGGGTCCTACCCCGACGACGGCCTCGGTGAGGTCTTCCTCAAGCTCGGCAAGCAGGGCTCGACGCTCGCCGGTGTCATGGACGCCTTCTCGATCGCGATCTCCATCGCCCTGCAGCACGGGGTGCCGCTGGAGACCTACGTCCAGAAGTTCGTCAACATGCGCTTCGAGCCGGCCGGTCTCACCGACGACCCGGACATCCGGATGGCGCAGTCCGTCATGGACTACATCTTCCGTCGCCTGGCGCTGGACTACCTGTCCTTCGACGAGCGGGCCGGCCTGGGGATCTACACCGCGACCGAGCGGGCGCGGCAGCTCGAGACCGGGTCGTACGAGCCGGTCGAGGCTGAGGTGTCTGCGGAGGACGTGGCGGCTGAGGTCGCTGCGCTGGCTGCTGGGGTGCCGATGGATGAGCGCCCGGTGTCTGACTCAGGTGTCGAGGAGGCGGTCGACCCGGCGGCCGGCGCCGAGACGGCCCACGACGTCGAGATCGTGGACCACGCGGCCAAGCCGGTGGGTGCGAAGGTGCACTCCTCGACCGAGCTCATGGAGTCGATCCTGGGTACGGCGCAGGACGCCCCGATGTGCTTCACCTGCGGCACCAAGATGCGCCCGGCTGGGTCCTGCTACGTCTGCGAAGGCTGCGGCAGCACCAGCGGCTGCAGTTAAGCATGACTACGGCCTCAGATATTCGCTTCTTGACTGAAGTTCAGGCGGATAGGGCCAGCAATGATGCGAACAACAAGAAGCGAGAGGCCGTATTCGAACTGCTTGGAGATATTCAGCGCGCCGATGAACTGGCCAGGATGAAGTTGGATCCCCGGTGGGGTTCAAATTGGGTTGTCGTTGATGAAGCTTTTCACCGCTTGACGGACAGCCTGGGGGCTGGATTCCACGGAGGCGCGTCAACCAAATTTGTTGGTCTCAAGAAACGCGGGGGGCGAGGATACAATTATGACTTCGATATGAGTTTTGCGTTCCGTCCGGATGGATTGGCTTACTCTGCTCAAATTTTCAACCATTCCTTGCAGTTGGAGCTAAAAAAGGGGGGTAGCATTTTCGACCAGCCACAGTTCCTGTCTTTAGGGGCCATACCGGGGAATGTGATCCTGCCGCCGGCGCTCTCGTACGCCGAATTCTTTTTCGACCGTTACGTTGGTTCGGTAGCGGCCGGCGTGGATGCTCCGCCCCGACCCGCGTGGACTACTTGCGTTTGGTCAAGGGCACCGTCTACTCAAGGCACGAGTTTTTTGAACGCCTATACGAGGATGACTCCTCCGGCGCATCGGTGGGGAGTGAAGAGCGGTCAGAGATAGCTGCCGATAGTATCGACGCATATCTGGCAGGGATAATGGCGGAGTCGGACCCGGTGCTCGACTTTGTCGGACTACAGAACCGTTTTGATCTTCAACTCACCAAGTATTTCGTCTCGTGGCGCGCCGGGAATCACGATTTTCTGGTTGAGAGATTTGAGCCTCTGGATCTATCTCTTACTGGGACATATAGGTTGGACCGCGGCAAAGATGGCCGGTTCCGATACCTCTCCCTGCAGACGGCTGGGAATCGAGCGATTCGCATGCTTCTCCGATGGCGGAATCACAAATGTGTGCTCAACCCGGCTTGGCAAATTAGTTTGGCGCGGAAATGGTCTTAGGCGAGTCTGTATAAGACGCAGCCCGGTTCGCAGCATCGTGGCTGGCGCCCGCCGAACCTGACTTTGCTGAGAACATCCACTCTTAACCACTTTTTCTCGCAGAGAGTGGAGTCTGGATCCCCGACTAAAAGAGCCTCTCGGTCGGTAGGGGGGTTACCCCTGCGGGGATATCGAGAGGCAGCCAGTGCGTAAGTTCGGTGGCAGATAGCTGCGTGTTTCCTGTGAGCAGTCGCACGCGTTCGTTGATGCCCTCACCGCGGAGGATCCCTAAGAGGGTCGGCCAGTCAACTGCCGCGTCGGCGCCGCGGCGCTGTCGGATCACGTTTACGTGGTTCTCACCGACGAACTCCATGCCCGGTGGAACGAGTGCGCACCGCAGGCTGCCGCTTCCGACGCTTCCCGTGATGCGATTCACCACGATGGCTGGGCCGATCACCGGACGGGCTCCGTGGACGTACTGCTTTTTCTTCGGGTGCTCCGGGCTGAGCTGAATGTCGTCAGCATCGGTGATGTTGTGCGCCCAGATCAAAGGGATGGTCCCGGGCTCGGGTTCGTCCCGCAGCGCCGCCTTGTGCTTGTTCCACACCAGGGTGCCGGTCACCGCCTCGTACCCCAGGTGCCAGAGAGTCGTTGACTCCTTGTAGAGACTCTCGACGGACTCGCTTGCGTCTGAGAACAAGATCCGGTGCCGCGACGATCCCGACATCTCTCCGAGATCCACGGTGTATGAGTGCGACGCTGCCCCCTTGCGGAGCACGATGAGTTGGACTGCGGTCTGCACGTCCTGAAATAGGAACTTGTCGTCGTAGACCTCGAGAAACTCGATCGCTGACTCGTCGATGATGTAGGCGCGCAGGGCGTCGAAGAACGCCCCGTTGTTCATTGAGGGCGGCACGACATAGCCGAGAAGCCCACCGGGCTTGAGCGCCGCCAGGCCAACCTGAAAGAACATTGAGAAGATGTTCGGCCTCCCCGACAGCACCCGCCGGTAGCGCAGCTTCACGTGGGCGTCGAGCCCACGGACTTCGAAGTAGGGGGGGTTGCCGATGACCACGTCGAAGTTCTCCGCAGGCTCGACGTCGAGGGCAGATCGCAGCTCAATCCGAGCCTCCGGCACAAGCGCCTTGGCTACCTCGATGGCCTGGGGATCGATGTCCCAGCCCACGAGGTCCAAACCGGGGACCCGGTCTCCGCAGGTCCGCAGGAACTCACCAGTCCCCACCCCAGGGTCTAGAACGCGGTCGCCGACCTTCAGCGGGACGTGGTCGACGAGGCGCTCACGTAGGGTCTTGGGCGTTAAGAACTGGCCGAGGCCGCTACGTTCCTCCTTGGGTCGCCCAGCTAGATACGCCTGGCTGAGTTCAGAGAGCTCGTCCTTCAGTTCGACGGATGCTCGGTTGACCATAGATGTCCTGTTCGGCGGCGGATGTCTGACCTGATGACCGTAGCCTGATGCCCGGACAGTCCCTGGACGAGGTGCCGACCCTATTTGCCGGGCAAGCCGTGCCCGTGTCCCTCGAAAGGACGGCCCCTTGCTACACGTCCCGAGAATCGCCCGAGACCGGCCATAGCAGGTCTGGTAGGGAAGCGATCGGTTCGTAGTCCCGGAAGTAGGTCAGGAGGTTGTCAGTTCTTGAGGGGTAGTTCATTCCCGGGAAGAGTTGGCCCTTCAGGATCTTCTCGGCGGCTGAAAGCTTCCCAGGGGTGATGAAGCCTTCTACCCGGGCCTCAGATGGGACGCCCGGTCGAGCAGTGCGCAGCATGCTGATCAAGACGAGGCTGGCCGTTGTCCTCTCCATGCCTTGCCCACCGTGGACACCGAAGGCGCGGTCATCTTTGGGCCAAGCGTTCCACAACCCAGACTTGACATGAAGATGGGCGGTTTGCGCTGCGCTCCTCACCCGCAGGTCATATTCCTCGCCGGGATCCGTCAACTGGACGTCGCCTTCGACCAGGTCGAATCGGTCGATGAGGTATCGGCGGGCAGCGACCTCGCCGGCAACTCCCGTTTGAGTGTTGGCCTTGTCGACGGACAGCGTGAAGTAGCCCTTGTTCCGGCCGTAGATCGCCTCCTGTTCGATCGTTCGGTTGGCGATCAGTTTGAGATCCGCTGCCGTAAAACGCACAATTGGTTTGGACATTCCGCTCCCGATTGCTCTCGTGGGTCGAGCCTGCCAGATCCTTTGTATGCGGGCCACAAATCGTGGGTCGGCGGCGCAGGACGGTCGCCAACGATTGTCGGTGACGCCTGCGATCGATCGGGTGTCGAAGGGGAGTGGGGGTCTCCGGCGCTGGCCCTGTCGATCCCGAGTTGCTCTCCTTCCGAGACTCGGAAGGCAACGTGCTGCCCCGGCGAGCCGGATACCTCTCGTTGGCTCGATGTGACATCAGCTCTGAAACGCCACTACCCGTGGCCACGACGCGCACCCATTGGTGGGTATTCATGCGCTAGGCCCCCGATTGCCGACACCCCGCAGGCCCAACCCGTGGCGTCATCGGATGGGTCAGGGATCGTTTCGTATCGAAGAGATCGGATTCGAGTGCACCTGGGTCCGGACTTTGTCGCGTTCCAGCCGGACGAGACCCGAGGAATCGTCCCGCCGACTACTCCGGATCTAGCAAACGGATGACGTCATCATCGCGAATCCAGGACACATCCCTATTGGCTAGCCACGAACCCAATGCGCTCTCCGCAGCGGCTGGCATCCACAGGTAATCGCCGTTGAGCCTCGTGCTGATGATCTCTGCGCCAGTCGCGTCTATCACGCCTTGAGCAGACCGAGGGACTCAAAGAATTCCATGCTGAGGGCCGTGGGCATGTCTGGCCAGTCTCCGTCTGTCACGGTCGCGCATTCCTCCCAGAGCCACGGGACCTCATCCGCCTCGCCCTCGAGCTCATCTAGATCCTCTGGTAGCCTCGTGTCGAATCTTCGGGACCGCCGCGCGGAGTTCACCCAGGCTGGTACACGACTTGATGGTCTGAATCTCTGATGCGCGCCCGCGCGCATCAGACTCTTCAAGCACACACAAGGAGTCGTGAAAACGGCTGTATCCGTAGAGAACCTACATGATCACCTACA
Source organism: uncultured Actinomycetota bacterium (assembly GCA_963805505.1). Lineage (GTDB taxonomy): Bacteria > Actinomycetota > Actinomycetes > DATJPE01 > DATJPE01 > JANPBY01. The sequence goes on from CAWDUP010000001.1 coordinate 387,306, forward strand.
AGGGAGAGGGCTAATGCCGGACCCTAGCGCGGTACCTGTCCGGCGTCGTCGACCGATGATGTCCAGATCCCACGTGTCAACGTCAGTGGTAGCCACGCGCGAAACCACGGAGGTATCTGGGCCGGACCGAGAGCTATCCCGCCGGCCTTGTCGGTACGGCCTTGTAGCCATGTTGTCGGTCTTCGCTATCGCGGTGGACTACGTCGACAAGACCCAGGGCTCTTGAAGACCTCAACGCGATCAACATCCGCTACTGGGGCACGAAGGCCTACTTCTCCGTTGGCTTCGTGGTCGTCATAGGCCATTCCAGCGGAGGGCATGACTGCTGCCAGCCTCGGCTATGTCGTTCAGTGTGTTCAGTACGTCGCCGACACAGTCGGACCTGTCTTGGAGTCCAAGCATGGCGGCGAGACACCGATCCGGCCGGTCGAGGATGTTGCTGACGAACGGTGACGTGGCGTCTACACGGGCGGCGGCGAGCGGGCGAAACACGAGCCCGCATTGGTCCAGAGCAAGACCTGTGGTGTCGGTGCCAAGCCGTACGCTGTCGAGGTCGATCGAAGTCGGGAGCCGAAGTTAAGCGGCGCGGGAAGCAAGGGGGGAGCGGCGTGCGGCCTGACATGGTGCGGTCCTACTTGAAGGACATCCTGGAGTCCGTGACCGGCGAGCGTCCGGAGCCAGACGAGGATGGCGACTTGCCGGTACGGTTCCGCAACGCCTGCTTCTTCGTGCGCGTCGTCAACCCGACGGATCCGGTGGTTCAGATCTTCTCCGTTGCTCGGGCTGGTCTTGAGCAGTCCCCGGAGCTGGCGCTCGCACTCAACGACATCAACACGGGAATCCAGTTTGCGCGCGTGTTCCACGTCCGCGATCAGGTGCTCGTCGAGACGGAGATCTGGGCTAGCGACGTCAACGAGGCAAACGTCGACTATGCCTGCCGGACTGTGGCGGAGGCCACTGACGACATCAATTCGAAGCTCGATGGCTTCCCTGGACACCCGCAGTTCCGAGAGTCGAAGGACCCCGGCTACACGCCGCGCGCCGACACGATCAGCCCCTACTTGTGAAGCACCCAGCGGGAGACAGTGTGAACGAGGCGTCGGCGCCGCTTGACGGACAGACGGTCGGCTTTGATACGTCCGAACTTCGTGGTCGATCTCGAGGGACTGGTGTTGCTCGAGGACCACGAGGTAGGTTCGCGCACTCCTTCAAGTACCGGGAGTGCCGTCGGGAGTTCATTGGTGTTCCGCTGGATGAAGGACTTGCTGGTCGGGGCCTTCCGAAGCGTGACCATGCGGCGGCCACAGGCTCGGGCTAAAGCGTCCGCGCCTACGCGGTTGACGGCCTTCGGCATAGCGGCAGTGAGCACCTTAATGTTGGTTTTGCTAGCCAAGCCTGACCCCGCCGAAGTAGCCCGAGTGGGAGGCAACGGTCTCGTCACATTGCGGTCGGTCATGTTCGGACACTTGGATGCGAAGCCCACAACTCCCACTGCCTGATTTCCGAGTTGGGCGCTCCGGGGTTGTTTGACACCACAGGCCGGTAAGTTGGGCACCGTGCCCTACCAGCTCCGCATCATCGGGGGCGAGGTGCGCTGGGCCGCCCGCGATGCGGGCATCAGAGACCGTACAGGCCCTCGGTGAGGTCGATTTGGCCACAGGGAACGCCTCTCGTCCTCGCTCGCCCGACGAAGCCGTGGGCCGAGATGGCCCATGGAGCAAACTGATTTCGCCCAGGGATTCCGTGATCATTTTGAAGGAAGCGCGGACACCGGGTGGGCGACCGTAGGTTTCAGGCGTGGTTGCCGCAATTCTTAGGTGGAATATGAGACGGGAGCGGTAAGCCATGAGCGAACTGAATGACCCAGTCAGGGAGTTGGCGGGCGACCCTCTCTACGTGCTCTCGACCGCAGGGCAGGAGTTGTTCCACACCAACATGCTCTGGTGGTTGGCTACGCAACATCCCGGTGAGTCGCGTCCCGTGTGGGACTTCTTGGGGGTGGATGCCCCCGTGCCCGGAATCGATCCGGTGGGCCCGATTCGTCGCGAGTATCTGCATCTCGACCTGTACGTCGACAGCGGCATGCCGGGTTCCAAACTCGCGTTGGAAAACAAACTGCACAGCATCCCTATGGCGTCGCAACTTAGCCGCTACCACGCAGGCTTCGAGGGCCAGCGGGGTGCGGACGTTACCGCCTTCGTCCTGCTGTCACTCATGCAGCCGGCCTTCGACTTGCCGCACCCCTGGCAGTGGCGCAGCTATCGAGACCTCGATTCCAACCCTGGCGGCGGCGACAGCCCGCGCGATTAGGGAGCCCTTCGACGCATCGCTCGTTGACCGGTACAAGGATCTCGTCGACCGACTCGTCCGCCTCACGGATCTCGTTGATCCCAGACCTCGTCTGGACGCGCCGATGCTCTTGTCCGGTGAGGACAACGAACTGTTTGCAGAGGCGCGTGTGCGGCCTCTCGTGGAAAAGATGGGCGGGCCAACCGCCTCGCCGAGCTCGTCCGGGCTGAACTCGACCCCGGCTCGGATGTTGGTGCGGGCCTCAGCAATACGACGGGGATCGTTCAACACTTCCTCCCGGGACCTGGGGGCTTTCAGTTCGGCTGGCAGCTCCAAGGACAGCAGTTTCGCCTTGCTGTGATCGTCAATGGCAAGGCTCGTCTTGCCCGGCCGGGCAACCGAACGAAGCGCGAAGAGCTTGTTGAGCGGGAGTATTTGGACTTCTTTGACTTCTCAGCTATGGCTCTCGGGCGGCCCGGCGGCCTTCTGGGTGACTACCGCGGGGCGAAGCCCTGGCTCGGCTACAACCCCGATTTTGTGTACCGGTATCGGCCCATAGTCCCCAGCGCGACATGGGCCGAGTGTGTGGAGCTTTGTTCCCACTTCTCGCGGCGTACAGCGGACTACGTCGCGCGATGACTCTGCCCCCCGCGTAGGGAGGACGGAGCGATGTGGCATCTGGTCAACACGTCGAGCGTGACGAGGAGCTCTTGAAGGTGACTACCCCGCGGCTCGTAGCAGCGGTTATCGACTCCGCTTATGGTTCGGTTTTAGAGCGACACAGTGGACCTCCGCGCTCACGACGCGACGCCGAGGCCGATCGGCGTCTGAGCCGAAGCGCCTCGCGCTGGTGAGCTGTGGACAGCAGCTAGTGAGGTTCTGGGCACTCGCCACTGGCGAGCAGAGAGCGAGATTGTGGGAGGGCAGATCCTCCCTGCCAGGACGCGACTCATCTGGACCCCACGCGCTTGCTAGCTTCCGGAGGCTGGCGATCTCCTCCGGAGTCGCGGGACGTGCGGGCACGACGAAGGTGTGGCAGTCCTCTTAGTGGAGACCGTTGCCTTCCTCGTCTCATGGCTTCTCCTGCTCATGACCCAGGTCAGCCCCTTGGTTGCGATCTTTCCGTCGCCGGTGTTTGCGGCGAGGACGTGTCTCTTGTTCTCGAGGACACTGATGAGGTTAGCCTCGGACCAGGATCGAGAAGGGGCCGTTGGCAGGGGTTGGGCTGGGCTGTCGGTGCCACTCGGTATCTTGCCCGGGTGGCCACGTGGAGTAGAGGTCCGACGGCCGTGCTTGAGAGGTTTCAGGTGCTCGTTCCTGGCGAGAACGGCTGGCAGCAGCGGGCAGAGGTTCTTGCCATTCCCCAGTGGCGGGAGGGCCAGAGCCTTGCGCCCGGTCCTTGGCCTAAAGACCCGGCCCGCCGACTCGGCTCGCGGTTGACCGATGCTGTCGGTGCTGCCGGAGGAAACTCCTGACGCCGAGAGCTTGGGCAGACGCCCAGGAGGCTTTGGAGGCCAGCTCGAGATCCGGCGCGTTGGTCAGCAGGAACCGGCTCCTCTGCAACCTGTTGTCGTCGCAGCCGCTGTGCTTCAACTTGTTCGCCGACCTCAGGTCCGACCTGACCCGCGCAACGCGCGTTCTGGGCACCTTGTGGCCCGAGATCAGTTCTGTCATCGGCATCGAGTACGAGTACAGCCCCGGTCGTTCCAACCTGGACTACATCGGCACGAGGACGGCGTTTGACGTGTTCGTTGTGTACGTCCATGTGGATGGGTCGCGCGGATTCGTCGCATTCGAAGTCAAGTACCACGAGGACATGGAAGGCGCTGGCTATGAGCCGAGGGAAGCGACGAGAAATCGACTCCTCGAGCTGACGCAGAGTCGGCTCCAGCTGGCCGAGTCCGCGGCTGCGAACCTGTTCAGCTCGCCACTCTGGCAGATCTGGCTTGACCACCTCCTCGCCGAGTCCATGCTCGAGG
>CAWDUP010000002.1:0-862379 GCA_963805505.1 uncultured Actinomycetota bacterium
GCGGTCTCCACGTGGTCCGCAGTTAGCACCGTGCAGGACTCACTCGGTGGTGGGATCGAGATCGTGGGCGCGATCTGGGTCTTCCTGATGAGTATCGCGTCGCTGAGGACCGGTGCCCTGCCGCGCGGTCTTTCCATCCTCGGCATCACCACCGGCACGCTGGGCGCCTTCACCCTCATTCCGCTTTCCCAGGAAGGCGCCGCGTCGGCCTTCGGTCTGAGCTTCATCGCCTGGTACTTCTGGGCAGCGTGGGCCCTCACGCGCGACTGATCTCCCAGTCGACGCGGTAGCGTCAACTGATCCGCCGAATGGCAACGAACGGGGCGATCCGAGGTGCGCAATCGCCCCGTTTGGAACCACTCGTCGAGTCACCCCGATGACCCCAACGGGTCCCAACCCCCGGGATGCCACCGCTGGCCGGCCATCTGCCGACTGGGTTTCCCTGCAGCCTGCCGAAATACGGATCAGGGGCTCGACCACCAAGATCGGTGATCAAGCCCCTGACCTGCACTTACGTTGGTAGCGGGGGCGGGATTTGAACCCGCGACCTCTGGGTTATGAGCCCAGCGAGCTACCGAGCTGCTCCACCCCGCGTCGGTCCATCCACTGTAGTCCAAGGCCAGCCACGCGGCCAACTCCGGACAACCGATAGTTAGCCCGAAGGAGCCGGGCTAGCTTCCGGCGAAGCACTCGCGGTGGGATCCGGCACCGGTGCTCCGGAGGCACGCTCCTGCGCAGCCACCGCGCGGGCGATGGCGTCGGACAAGTCCTGCTGGGCCTGCCCGTAGGCCGCGAAATCCCCGTCCTTCAGAGCCTGCTCGGAAGCAATGAGCGCGGCTTCGGCATCGGCAAGTGCGCGACTCAAGTCATCGGACGCCGTGCCGTCTCCGTTACCGCCGTTGCCGCCGTTCCCTCCGTTGCCTCCCCCACCGGCGGTGACCCCGAACACCTGCTCCAGGGACTGCTCGAGCGTGTCGGAGTAGCCGACGTTGCTCCCAAAGGCCACCAAGACCTTGCGCAACAACGGGTACGACTCCGCGCCAGAGGATCGGATGTACAGCGGCTCAACGTAGATCAGGCCGCCGCCCACCGGGAGGGTGAGCAAATTGCCCAGCTCGACCTCCGCACCTTGACTGCGGAACAGGGACAGGTCACGAGCCACGACAGGGTCCGACTCGAAGTTGTTCTGCACCTGCGTAGGCCCGGGGATGGTGGTGTTTCGAGGAAGGCGGAGCAGCCGAATGGTCCCGTAGTCGGGGCCGGGCTCGGCGTTGGCGGCCATGAACGCCGCCAACGTCTCCCGCTTCTGCGGCGCGAACGTCGTCGTCAAGCTGAATGCCGCCGACGTCTGACCCGGCATCTGGACCGACAGGTAGTACGGAGGCTGGGAGACGGAGGTGGACCCCTCGTTCGTGGGGTCGGTGGGCACCTTCCAGAAGTCCTGCCCGCTGTAGAACTCCAGCGGGGTCGTCACGTGGTAGCGCGAAAGAATGTCGCGCTGCACCTTGAACATGTCCTCGGGGTAGCGCAGGTGCTTCAGCAGGTCCGGAGGGATCGTGTCATAGCCGGAAACCGTTCCGGGGAAAGCGCTCTCCCACACCTTCAGCACCGGATCCGTGCTGTCCCACTCGTAGAGCTTCACCGTGCCGTCGTACGCATCGACGACGGCTTTCACGGAATTGCGAAGGTAGTTGACCTGACCTGCCTGTTGCGCCGCCACCGAGCTCTTCAGCGTCAAGGTGTCCTGTGTCGCGTCGCCCAACGACGTCCGCTGGGAGTACGGATAACCGTTGGAGGTCGTGTAGCCATCCACGATCCACACGATGCGGCCATCGACCACGGCCGGGTAGGCGTCACCGTCGACGGTGAGCCATGGGGCGACCTGCTCGACGCGCTCCCTCGGCGTGCGGTCCCAGAGGATCTTGGACTCGGAGTTGACCAAGTTGGACAACAAGATGTTGCCCTCTTGGAAGCGCACGGCGAATACCAACCGGTTGAACAGCGAACCGACCGGCACTCCGCCCAGACCGGCGTAGGTGTTGTTCGCCTGACCGGTCGGGCTGGAGTCGTCTGGGAAGTCGAGCTCTTGCGGCGCAGCGCCTGGAGGCGCTCCCACGATCGAGTAGACCTTCGTGTTCTCGCCGAAGTAGATCCGAGGCTCGTCGACGGTGATCTTGCCTTGGGTGGGGATGTCATAGGACACGAAGTCCGGCCGCCCCCCACTGTCCGATGTGTTGCCATACGCGGCAACGAAACCGAAGCCGTGGGTGAAGGTCGTGTGCACATTGGCGAAGTTCTGCTGACCTGCTGGTAGGCCCGAGTAGTCGATCTCTCGAACCGACACCACGGTGTCGCGCTCGACGCCGTCAATCGTGTAGCGATCGACGTCAAGGGGGTCGGGGAAGCCGTAGAAGCCACGGATCTGCTGCAGCTGTTGGAAGGTTCGCGAGACCACCCCTGGGTCGAGCAGCCGGACGTTCTCAACGGTAGCCCGATCAGCCTTCAAGGCCTCGGGCGTCGGAGTCGACGTGGCGGCGTACTCCTGCTCGTCGATACCCGAAAGCCCATAGGCCGCACGGGTGGCGTCGATGTTGCGGGAGATGTACGGGCTCTCCTTCACCGGTTCCGAGGGCCTGACCTGGAACTGCTGGACGATCGCGGGATAGATCCCACCGATGACCACAGCCGACAGGACGAGCAGTCCCAGCGCGAGCACAGGCAGTTGCCACGTCCGTCGGAACACGTTGGCAAAGAAGAGGATCGCGCAGACGATCGCGATCCACAGCAAGATGTTCTTCGCCGGCAAGATGGCCTTGATGTCGGTGTAGCCGGCCCCGGTGAACCTCGTGCCGTCGGAGATCACCAAGTCGTATCGGTCGAGCCAGTACGACACCGCCTTGAGCAGCACGAACAGTCCGAGCAGGACTGACAGGTGCGCGCGAGCCGCCGGAGTGAACCGTTCCCCCGGTGACTGGAGCTTGATCCCTCCGTAGAGGTAGTGGACAACGGCAGCGGCCACGAGACAGACGAAGACCGTCGCGAAACCGAACCCCACCAGGTAGCGCAGGAACGGCAGCCGAAAGGCGTAGAACGAGATGTCCGTGCCGAACTGCGCGTCGCTGGTACCGAAGGGCTGGCTGTTGGAGAACAAGAGGAACTGCCGCCATTGGCCGGCAGCCGTACCGCCAGCCAACACACCGAGCAGGACAGCGATGCCAATGACAACCCTGCGTCGCACCGGCTCCAAGGACACCCGATACCGCTCGAGATTCTGTTGCTCCTGCGTCATGCCGCGAAAGGCCGGCCTCAGGTGGTAGGCGAGCCAAATCGAGAAAAGGACCGCGGCACCCATGAGCAGACCGAAAAGGCCGAACAGGAGCAATCGCGTCGTCAGCTGCTTGGTATAGACACTCGTAAACCCGACCGACTTGAACCACAAGAACTCGGTGTAGTAGCCGGTGAACACGACGAACAGGACGAGTACGGCCCCGAGGATCGCCAACGTGGGCAGCAGCACCCTCCCCCGCCCACGGCCGGGGCGAATCCGCACCGGGCCTGAGGGGTCCTGAGGCGGCGGTCCGTCGGGCGGCATCTCGTACGACACTTCGACAAAGTACCTGGCGATCGCCACGGCACCACCATCGAGGCAGCCCGGTATCCGATCGATATCAGTCCGTGACTCCGAGCCGGCCACCAACGTGTCGTGCTGACATGCGAGAGGATCTATCCGTGTCGATGCCCCTTCCTCCCGCCCCGGACGCGTTGACTGCGGTCTTGCTGGACATCGAGCGGCACACCGCGGCTGCTGGCTGGGACCAGCCGTGGCGGGTTTTTGCTCTCGTGGAGACGACCGAGCTGCTCGCACACGCGCCAGCGCTGGCTGACACGCTCGGGCCGGGCGTTGCTTCGCCATGGACATCGGTGGAACAGGACGATCTCCCCCAGGCGGCCACGCTCGAAGAGCTCCTGCATCAGCTGGCCTGGCCGAGCACGGTCATCGGCGCAGCGCTGGTCGTCGAACGAGTGATGCTCCCTGCCGAGGTCGAGGCCGACCTTCCCGCCGACCAGGCCGAGGTCTTGCGGGCCGTGGCAACCCACCCACAACGCCAGGAGGTGCGCCTAGGTGCGGCCGTGCTTCGCTCCGGGGGCCGGGCGTGCACCCTGCGTTTCCGCTCTCACGACGATGAACAGTCGGTGCTGTCGGGAAACGAGCTCGCTCCTCGGCTGACCGACGCACTGCAGGCGACTTTCGACGCCTAGCACTTGGGCAGCTGAGCCGAATCACCGACTCGATCCAGCTTCTCCAGCGATCGCGTGGCCGACTGCAGAGTCTTGGCCTTGACCAGCAGCAGACCGCTGGGCGCGGCCGCTACCGCTTCGGCACAGTTGCTGGGAGGCACCATGAACACGGTGGCACCGTCGTCACGAGCTGCGCGCATCTTCTGCTGGATCCCGCCGATCGCGCCGACGCTGCCGTCGACATCCATCGTGCCGGTGCCCGCCACATGGCGCCCACCGGTCAGAGCACCGGGCGTGAGCTGGTCGTAGATGCCCAGGGCAAACATCAGCCCCGCGCTTGGTCCACCGACGTTGTCGAGCTGAATGTCGACGGTGACGTCCGAGGAGTAGCCGACCCGCGGAATGATGCCGATCACCGGCCGCTGCGGATCATCCGGCGATGGCTGCGTGGTCACCTTGACTGTCTGCTCATCGCCAGATCGGTCGATCCGGAGACGTACGTCTTCACCGGGCGCAACCCGCGAGATCGCTGCGCGCAACTCATCGGGGTTGGTCACCTTGACACCGTTGACCGACTCGACCACGTCACCGGCTTCGAGAACCCCGGCCGACGGCCCGTCGGAGGACACCTCCTGCACGACGACCGTGGTCGTCAGCGCAACTCCTGCCTGCCGAAGAGCGGCCACCGTCGCCGACTGCTGGCTGTCGATCATGTCCTGGGTGTTCTGCTGGTCGATCTGCTCCGCCGGCACGCCTGGCGGGTAGAGCAACTCCTCTGGCAGCACCGCCACCGCCGGGCGGATCCACCCGCTCAGCGCGCCGACCAAGGACAGCGGCCTGGACGGCCCGCCGTGCTCCAGCACGGTGGTGAGGTCCAGCTGGCCCTCCGTCGGGTAGGTGGGTGCGCCCTCGATGCTGATGAGCTGCTGCCCATCGACCTCGCCCAGGGTGTTGTAGACCGGACCGGGCAGGAGCGCGACGTAGGGCACTGGCACGACGGATGCGACGACGACAACGACGACGAGGAAAGCCCCCGCGATGAGTTGTCTGAACAGCCGACCCGACATCAGACGGGAGGCTCGGGGTCGTCCCCGGGCGGAGCTGTTCCCGGCCGTGCGGACCGTTCCATCGCCTGCTTGAACCGCAGGTGCTCGGCCATCGAGTCATGCGGGTCGGCCGGAGGGCGCGTTCGATGGGAAAAGGCCAGCCAGCCAGCTGCTACGACCGTCACCAGCAGCGGCACGAGCAGCCAGTAGAGGACAGTCACCCAGCAAGAGTAAGCGGATAGGTCACGGTGAACCGACCCACTCCTCGGCCCCGTCGGTGAAGCGCTGGTGCTTCCAGATGGGGACCTCCGACTTCAGATCGTCGATGAGCGCTCGGCAAGCTTCGAAGGCCTCCCCCCGATGAGCGGTCGAGACGGCGACCACCACCGCGAGGTCACCCACGGCGAGGTCGCCCACGCGATGCTGTGCCGCGACGGCGACGACCCCGAAACGCCCGGCTACCCGCTCGGCGACCTGGCGCAGCACGGCCTCTGCGCTGGGATGCGCGGAGTACGACAAGGACGCGACATCCCGTCCCCCGTCGTGGTCTCGGACCGTGCCCACAAAGACGGCGTGCCCACCAGCTGCCGGGTCGGCGACCGCCTCGAGCATGGTCTCGACGGACAGCGGAGCCGACGTGAGTCCCAGCAGTCCGATCCTCGCCGTCACGCCGTCAGCCTACGGGGGCGTCGAGCCGGCGGTCGCTGCGCCTACAGCGAACCAAACCCCCGAGCGGGAGTTGTGAACGCCTACGGATCGTTAGCGTGGGGTGATGGCCGAGGCAGGAGTGAGCGGCCGCCAGGCAACTGAGAGGTGGGGCGAGTGAGCAACACACCGTTCGGGTTCGTTCCGGGCAACAGTGACGGCGACGACGACGGGGAGGACAGCGGCGAGTCCGCGACGCCCAGCCCCTTCGGACCCGACAACCCACTGGCCGCACTCTTCGGAGCTGGCGGTGGACCGGCTGACCTCGGGGCCGCCCTTCAGCAGATCGGCAAACTGCTGTCCTACGAGGGTGGACCGGTCAACTGGGACCTGGCCCGAGACACCGCCCGCAAGGCCGTGGCCGCGGTGGGGGACCGCTCGGTCTCCGATGCCCAACGACGCGCCGTCGACGAAGCCGTGCGGCTGGCCGAAGTCTGGCTCGATGGGGTCACCGGACTCCCGTCGGGGACGACCGAGGCAGCCGCCTGGAGTCGCGCAGAGTGGGTCGAAGGCACCATGGCTGCCTGGCAACGCCTCGTCGAACCAGTGGCTCGCAAGGTCGTTGAGACCTCTAGCACCGCCATTCCCGAACAGATGCAGGCGTTGGCCGGCCCGATGGCAGGTATGGCTCAGCAGCTCACCGGGGCCATGTTCGGAGGCCAAGTCGGACAGGGCGTCGGCCAGCTGGCGGGCGAGGTGCTCACCGGCTCGGACATCGGCTTCCCGCAAGGACCTGCGGGAGTAGCGATCCTCGTTCCCGCCAACATCGCCGAGTACGGCTCCGGGCTGGGCATCCCCGAGGACGAGGTGCTGCTCTACCTGGCCCTGCGCGAAGCGGCCCACCACCGGCTGGCAGCGCACGCCCCGTGGTTGGAGGGGACCCTGGAAGCCGCCGTGGCCGACTACGCCGCAGGCATCACCGTCGACACCGCGCGATTGGAGGACGTGGTCCGCGAGATCGACCCCAACCAGCTCGACCAGCTGCAAGGGGTGTTGGAGCAGGGCATGTTGACGCCGGAGGACACGCCCGCCCAGCGACAGGCGCTAGCCCGGCTGGAGACGCTGCTGGCCCTCGTCGAAGGATGGGTCGACGTCGTCGTCTCGGCGGCCGCCGTGACGCTGCCGTCCCGCTCTGCGCTTCGCGAAGCGCTGCGCAGACGCCGGGCGAGCGGGGGCCCCGCGGAACAGACGTTCGGAACCCTGGTCGGGTTGGAGCTTCGACCTCGACGTTGCCGTGACGCGGCGGCTTTGTGGGAGGCGCTCGCGGAGTCCCGTGGCGCTGATGGTCGCGACGCGGTCTGGAGCCACCCCGACCTGCTTCCCTCGGCCGCCGACCTCGACGATCCAACCGCGTTCGTGAGCTCCGGCGCCGACGACGTGCTCGACCTGTCCGGTCTGGATGACCTGCCCTCGACACGAGTCGATGGCGATGAGAACTCCGACGGCCAGGACAGCCCCGGACCGACGTGAGCCTGCCTCCGGACCTGAACGCGAACCTGAACCGCGAACCTGAATGCGAACCTGAATGCGGACCTGCATGCGAACGCGGTGTCTGTCCTGGAGTCCTGGACGGCACCCAACGACGATCAAGAGGCGTTGCGGCTTCGCTACCTCGACCACCTGGCGCGAAACCCAGACGGCATCGCTCGTGGCTGCGCGCCAGACCACCTCACGGCGAGCCTGCTCGTGATGGCTCCCGACCGAAGCCAGGTGCTCCTCACGCTGCATGCCCGTGCGCGACGCTGGTTTCAGTTCGGCGGTCACGCCGAGGCCGGTGATCAGACTCTGGAGATCGCGGCGTTGCGAGAAGGTCAGGAGGAGAGCGGGCTCGCGAACCTGCTCGTGGTCCCTGGTGGTCCGGTCGACCTCGATCTGCACGAGGTGAGGTGCAGCAACCCACTCGCGCGCCGTCACCTCGACGTCCGCTATCTCGCCCTCGCGAGTCCGGATCTCGCACCCACGGTGAGCGAGGAGTCGGTGGACGTGCGCTGGTGGCCCGCCGACGAGCTGCCCGGTGAACTGAGCGACCTCGGTGGCTTGATCGAACACGCTGTGCGCCGCCTGGATCAGCTCAGCGGCTAGAGCAAGGACGAGGCGTCGTCACGCGGATCTGCTTGCCCGGGGTCATCGTCGGAGAGACCCAGCTGCCCGGCCGTTGAGAATCCGTCGAGATAGCCCCGCGCGCGCTCGAGCTTCGGATAACCGGCGAGCAACGCCCAAAAGTCTGGTCCATGGCTGGCTTCGAGCAGGTGGGCCAGCTCGTGCAACAAGACGTAGTCGACGACGTAGCCGGGCATGGCCTGCAACCGGCTGGACAGCCGAATCGAGCCGGTGGATGGCGTGCACGACCCCCAACGGCCGTTCTGGTTGTCCACCCACCGCACGCTGTCGGGCTTGGCGCGACCACCCAGATAGCCGGCCGACAGCCGCTCGGCCCGCACGGACAACGCAGCGTCGGTTGGCTTTCGACGGCGCTCGGAGGCCTCCAACCTGGCGACCATCGCGGCGACCCATTGCGCCTCCTGCTCCCGCGACATCCGGGCCGGCAACAACACGATCGTGCGCTCTCCTTCGCGGTAGGCGCTCACCGTCCGGCGACGGCGAGCGCTTCGGCGCACTTCGACGTCCGGGTGGCCAGCCACGGATGCAGCTGAAGAACGGGTGGCGGATCGACGGCTCATGAGCCGACCCTAGGCGGCCGCACCCCCAACTTCGCGGAAGGAAGTTTTCCTCCACATCCAGGGGACGACGTCCGCGCAGGTCAGAACGGCTGCCGACGGGGTCGTACGACCCTGTCAACAGGGCCGCACACCGGTTATCCACAGGGACGCGCCGCGCCGTCCCCAGGTCGTCCACAGAGCTGTCCACAGGCCGGGTCTTCTGGGCGTTGACGACACGACCGTGACGCGCATAACGTCCGGCATCAACGAGGCCCTCGAGATAACTCGCGCGTGGGCGTCCGCAAGGGGAAGGCGGACGGACACGGGCGTGCGACTTGGGGGCCTCGTGACCATTTCCCTACCATTGCATCGGCAGCACCTACTCGGCCCGCTTCGAGACAGATTTGGCGTACTACGGTGCGCCAACGTCACGCGGAAGGCCCGCGTGACGTAAGGTGACCGCCGATCGCAGCGCACGCACCCGAGCGGGCGCCGACCGACCGAGGAGGACCCGCGATGGCCGACGAGTACACGGGCGAGGCCTACTGCGTGAAGTGCAAGGCAAAGCGCGAGTTCACTGGCGAGATCAAGGTGAGCGCATCCGGCCGCCGTATGGCTCAGGGCATCTGCCCGGTCTGCGGCACCAAGGTCAACCGGATCCTCGGCAAGGCCTGAGCACACCCACGCTCCAAGCACGACCCTGGTGGCCACCCTCTCGGGGGTGGCCACCACCATGTCGTCCGTCGCCCTCGAAACACTGACTCCTACCAGATCGAGGGTGGGGACGGCCGACACGATCCACAGCCGGTCCACGAAACGCTGGTCCGATGACCGAACCCCTGCGCATCCGCCGGCCGATGCTCCCTCCGTCGCTCGCCAGGTTGTGGCGAGCAACCGATCGCCTTCAGCTGGGGCTGACCAGGCCAACACCGGTGATCTTGCGGGGGCTCGACGAGCGTGACGCACAATTCGTCCTCGGCTTGGACGGGCGTCATGACCTCGCAGGGGTCCTCGGGCAGGCGAGCGCACTCGGCCTGACCGCCTCACGTGCCGAGCAGCTGCTCGAGCTGCTCGACTCCGCTGACTGCCTGGCCGACGGCACCACGGACTCTCGCGTACTGGCCGAGCTGGACCTGCCGGACCGGGAACGACTCGGCCCCGATGTGGCATCCCTGGCGTTGCTGCCGCCCGCACACGATCTCGGCCTGACCGCGTTCTCGTTGCGCCGCGCTGCGCATGTCGAGGTGCACGGCGCGGGCCGGGTGGGAGCGGCGATCCTCAGCCTGCTTGCCGCATCGGGAGTAGGAGCCATCTCATGCGTTGACGAGGCGGCCGTACGTCCCGGCGATGTCAGTCCACTCGGCCCCAGCCGAGCCTCGGTGGGTCGACCTCGCTCCGACGCGGCGATGGCCAGCGCCATGCTGACCTCACCGGGCGTGACCACAGAGTCGGTGCAACCACCCGACGTCGTGGTGCTGGCCGGCGCACCGATAGTCGACCCAGCCGTGTCCGACGACCTGGTGAACCGGGCCATCCCGCACCTTCCAGTGACGCTGGTGGAGACCACAGCGACCGTCGGCCCGCTCCTGGTGCCGGGCGATGGTCCCTGTCTTCGATGCATCGACCTCTATCGCACCGACCGCGATCCGGACTGGCCGTTGGTCGCGGCCCAGCTCGGATCCGGCTGCGGCGCTCCGGTCGAGGCCTGCGATGTCGTCCTGTCCGTCGCCGCGGCGAGCCTGGCGGTGCTCGAGGTCGTGGCCTGGCTCGAGCGATCGGTGTCGCCACATCGGTGGCAGCGCAGTGCAGGCCGGGCGTACGTGCTTCGCCTCCCCGGCGGACAACCACGCCCGCGCACCTACTCAGCCCATCCCCGCTGCGGCTGCTCATGGCTCGGCGCACCCTGAACTCAGCGCACCCTGAACTCAGCGCACCCTGAACTCGGGGCACAATGAACAGGTGAGAGATCCGCGCACGTGAGCGACCTGCCCAAACGCGCCGTCACGCGCTCGGCGAAGTTGGCCGCACTGCCGATCGGCTACGCCGGCCGCACCGCCCTGGGCATGGGCAAACGAGTCGGCGGACGATCCGCCGACGCGGTCTCCGCCGAGATCCAACGCGCGACGGCGGAGCAGGTCTTTCGCGTACTCGGCGAGCTCAAGGGCGGGGCCATGAAGTTCGGCCAGGCCTTGAGCGTCTTCGAGGCAGCGTTCCCTGAGGAGATGGCCGAGCCATATCGCGCGACGCTCACCAAGCTCCAGGAAGCCGCGCCACCCATGGATGCCACGACCGTGCACCGGGTGCTCGCAGATGCCTTCGGTCGTCAGTGGCGCAGGCGGTTCCGGTCCTTCGAAGACGTACCCGCGGCTGCCGCGTCGATCGGTCAAGTGCACCGAGCGACCTGGCACGACGGGACTGATGTGGCGGTCAAGGTCCAGTACCCCGGCGCCGAACAAGCGCTGCGCGCCGATCTGTCGCAGGTCGTCCGGATGGGCCGCATGTTCGGAACCTTGATCCCGGGCATCGACATCAGGCCACTGGTCGAGGAGCTGCGCGAGCGGATGGTCGAGGAACTCGACTACCGCCTCGAGTTCGAATCCCAACGCGCTTTCGCAGAGGGTTTCGCCGATGACGCCTACATTGGCGTACCCGACGTGCTCGACGGAGCCGAGAAGGTGCTTGTCTCCCACTGGATGGAGGGACGGCCGTTGTCGCGAATCATCGCCGACGGCTCACCGGCAGAGCGAGACCTGGCGGGGGAGCGATACGTTCGGTTCCTGTTCGCCGCTCCGTCCAAGGTCGGGCTGCTGCACGCAGACCCACACCCAGGGAACTACCGGATGCTCCCCGATGGGCGGCTGGGGGTCCTCGACTTCGGCGCCGTGGCCAGGTTGCCGGACGGCTTGCCGCCTTCCATCGGTCGGCTCCTCTCGGTGGCCCTCGTCGGAGATGCCAAAACCGTAGAGGCAGGGCTCCGCGCGGAGGGTTTCATCAAGCCCAAGGTCGAGGTCGACCCCGACACGCTGCTCGCCTACCTGGCGCCCTTCGTCGAGCCGGCCTCCCAGGAGACGTTCCACTTCGATCGCGCCTGGATGCAGGAGCAGTTCAACCGGGTGAAGGATCCGCGTTCGGACAACTGGTCGACCGGGCTGAAGCTGAACCTCCCGCCGGAATACCTGCTGGTCCACCGCGTCTGGCTCGGGGGCGTAGGAGTCCTGTGCCAGCTCGAAGCAACGGTGCCCATGCGCGAGCAGTTCGTCGAGTGGCTCCCGGGCTTCGTGCCACCCCCGCCGCGACCCTGAGCGCGACACAGTCGCACGGCGTGCCGTCCTTTCACGGGCAGTCCTCAGCGGGGTTGGCTCAGGACCAGAAGTCTTGGTCGAGCTTTCCTTCGATCGAGCGCAGGTGCTCGCGGCTGCACCGTTCGCAGTAGAAGATCTGCCGTCCTCGCTCCAGCGACGTCGTCCAGGTGAGCGGGAGCGTCTCGACCGTCGCGCCGCACCAAGAACACGACAGCGACGGGGACTGCTTCGTGGGCTCCACGGCCATCAGCCCAGGCTAGTCCTCAAGCACGGGCCCCCGAACGAACAGCACGATGGCCACCGGTCGGGAGGGGATCCCGGCCGATGGCCATCGTGGGTGCCGGACGTGAGCCGGCGCCGTGGTCGACGCGTCCTCACGCCGAGGCGAGGTGCAGCCGTGCACGCAGCGCTGAGTGCTGCGCCCGGCGCAGCCGGCGCTGAGCCCGCTTGTGGGCCCGGAGCCGACGCACGAGGCGTTGGTGCTCGGCCTGCTCGAGGCCGCGATGCTGGGCCAGAGCGAGGTGATGTGGTTGAAGCTGATACATGACAGTTCTCCTGGTCAGATGTGAAAAGGCTGGGTCTCCCGTGGGAGTGATGGCCCTCGGGTGAGTGACGGGTGAGGTGACCTGCGGGCCGCTCATGCGGCGTCCGCCGTCGCTTGCTCCGCCGCTGCCGGCGCTGCCTGACGAGTTCCTGCAGCGACTGCAGACTCGACTGAGGCAGCGACGTCGCACTTGCGCGGACGTCCTCGGGGCCGCTTGCGGGCCACGACGACTCCCTGGATGAACAGCTGCCCGCCCCAGACGCCCCACGGCTCACGACGCTCGAGAGCGCCCGCGAGACACGCGGCACGGATCGGACAGTCAGCGCACAAGGACTTCGCGTACTCGACGTCCTGCGGCGACTCGGCGAAGAAGACCTCCGGGTCGAAGGACCGGCACGGAAGCAGCAGACGTTCCTCGGGCTCGGCTTCGAGCACGAACATCGGATTCCTCCAATTGACCTGTGGATGGGGACAAAGGAAAAGGCCGCGGATCCCGGGTGTGGGGTCCGCGGCCTGGAGGCTGCCGGTCTAGGGGTGGTCAGACCGGTGGACTCCAGGCACGGGACGCGCCAGCGTCGGTGAACGGGCGCACATCGCCCAGAACGCCGAAGGTGGGCGCGATCGCGCAAGCCTGCGTGGAGGCGTGCGAGAAGGCGCCCAGGGTGCTGGCCTTCGTGCTGTTCGTCATGTTCTCCACCGCGGGTCACCTCCTCATCTGATGCTGCTGGCCGTGGCGTGGGTCGCCTCGACGTGTTTTTGAAGAGTAGGGAACGCGCGCCGAGTGTGCAAACCTATTTTCGAGGTTTTTTCACATTGATTTCCGAACCGTGACCTGAGCCGCAGACCTAGGCGCTGGTCAGACCTCAGTCAGGACCGCGAGAACGGCATCGGCGTAGCGGTCGAGCTTGGTCGCACCCACGCCGCTGATCCGCGAAAGTTCCTGACGCGAGGACGGTCGACGAGCGGCGATCGCTTCCAGCGTCGCATCGGTGAACACGACGAAGGCGGGGACCGAGTCGGCCCGCGATCGATCCAGGCGCCAGGCGCGCAGCGCCTCGAACACGGCCTCGTCGTAGGCCGGCGGGCAGTCCGGGCAACGACCTCTCTTTCGTTCAGCGGCCGAAGACAAGGCTCGCCCACAGGTGAGGCAGTGCGGTTCGAGGCGCCCCCGCGAACGCCTTGCCCGCGGTTGGCGTCCTGCGCCTGGCCCGGGCGACTGCGAGGCCTCGGCCGGTCGAAGACCGTCCAGAAACCGGGAGGGCCGACGGTTGGTCGGGCCACCAGGGTTGCGCGCCCAGGCCCAGGACAAACTCAGGTGCACACGGGCGCGGGTCGCCCCGACATAGAGCAGTCGACGCTCTTCCTCGACCGCCTCGGGTGACTTGGCATGAATGATCGGAAGCATCCCTTCAGTCACTCCGACGAGGAAGACCGCGTCCCACTCCAAACCCTTGGCGGCGTGCAACGAGGCCAAGGTGACGCCTTCGACGGTAGGTGCGTGCTGGGCGGCGGCGCGCTCGTCAAGCTCCATCACCAGGTCCGCGAGTCCAACGAGATCGGCCCCCCTGGTGGCCACGAGCTCTTCGGACAGCCGCACCAGGGCGGCCAAGCTCTCCCAGCGTTCGCGTGAGGCGCCGCCTTGCGGAGGGGCGGCCGGCTCCCAGCCGATCGAGGCGAGAACGTCGGTGACCTGACGGACGAGGTCGTTCCCTTCGGCGGCCCGAGCCGCGCCGCGCAGCAGCAACAGGCCTTCCTTCACCTCCGGCCGGTCGAAGAACCGGGCGCCGCCGCGAAGCACGTAGGGGATGCCGGCCGTGCTCAGCGCATCCTCGTATGCCTCGGACTGGGCGTTGATCCTGAACAGGACACAGATCTCCGAGGCCCGAACGCCGGAATCGAGCAGTGCCTGAACTCTCTCGGCCACGCCGGCAGCCTCCGCGGGCTCGTCTGGAAAGCCGAGGAACTGCGGTGGAGGGCCAGCCGGACGCACGGGCACGAGCTCGATGCGCGCCTCGGCGGCAGGACCAGTCGCGCCCGCAACGATCCGGTTGGCCAGGTCGACGACCTGGGGGGTCGATCGATAGTCCCGCACGAGCCGCACCACCTCGGCTCGCGGAAACTGATCGCGGAAACCAAGCAGGTAGCGCGGAGAGGCACCAGTGAACGAATAGATCGTCTGGCTTGCATCACCGACGACGCAAAGGTCATCCCGGTCGCCGAGCCACAGCTCGAGCAGGCGCTGCTGGAGCGGGTTGACGTCCTGGTATTCATCCACGACGAAGTGTCGGTAGGCGGACCGGACCTGATCGGCCACATCGCGCCGCTCCTCGAGCGCGGCGACGGTGAGCAAGAGGACGTCTTCGAAGTCGATCAGTCCACGCGCGCGCTTGGTCTCCTCGTAGCCGGCAAAGACCCGGCTCATGGTCGCGGCGTCCAGGTCGAGCGGAGGCACCCGGCCCGAGCGGGTGGCCGCCTCGGGGTAGTCCTCGGGGGACGTACGAGTCACCTTGGCCCACTCGATCTCGGCCGCAAGGTCTCGTAGGCCGGTGGGTCCGGGCGCGAGCCGTTGTCGACCCGTCGACTCGGCGAGGATCGGCACCTTGCGGTCGGTGAGGGTCGGGAGCGATCCGCCGACGACCTGAGGCCAGAAGTAGCGCAGCTGGCGCAACGCGGCGGAGTGAAAGGTCCGGGCCTGCACGCCGCTCACGCCGAGCTCGCGAAGCCTCCCCCGCAGCTCACCAGCCGCGCGTGTGGTGAAAGTCACCGCAAGCACGGTCGGCGGCTGGTAGATGCCGGCATGGACCGCGTAGGCGATGCGGTGGGTGATGGCCCGCGTCTTTCCGGTGCCCGCCCCTGCAAGGACACACAGCGGTCCGGACAACGACTCCGCGACGAGGCGTTGCTCCTGATCGAGCGCGGCGAGTACGGCGTCGGCGTCGGGCACCGCCCCATCCTGCCTCCCCCATCCCACAGCTCCCAGCCTTGCTCCCCTCCGGGGGAAGGAATTCGGCCGCCTTCGAGTTGAATGAAGTGTCAACAAGCCATCCACCGACTGCGAGGACGTCCTTGAGCACCCAGAACACGCTGACCATCTACAGCACGACGTGGTGCGGGCCGTGCGTGCGACTGAAGGCTCAGCTGGACCGAGCAGGGATCGGCTATGAGGTCATCGACATCGAGATGAACCCTGAGGCCGCGCTGTTCGTGCAGTCGGTCAACAACGGCAGCCAAACGGTCCCGACGGTGGCCTTTCCGGACGGCACCACCTTGACGAACCCCAGCGTCATCGCCATCCAGGACCGGTTGACGCAGTCCGTCTGAACGGCCCCCTAGCCGGCGGTTGGGCCGAGGCGGTCAGGGCTCATGCGGCAGCGACCCCTGGTGCCGTTGCCGTCACCACCCGGTCGGCCCTTCCGGGAGGTCACCGCCCCACCAGTGCTCGACCAGGCGCCGAGCGATCGAAAGCTCCGAGGGCAGCATGACCTCACCGGCGAGGACCGCCTGGAGGAGGTCTTCTCGGCTGAACCAGCGGGCCTCGGTGATCTCGTGGCCGTCCACGGACAGGGCCGCAGGGTCCAATGCTCGTGCGGTGAAGCCCAGCATGAGCGAGGACGGAAAGGGCCATGGCTGCGAACCCAGGTATTCAACGTCTACCACCGAGAGTCCCGCCTCCTCGTGCACCTCACGGGCAACGGCGTGCTCGGCTGACTCACCCGGTTCGACGAAACCCGCCAAGGTCGAGAACCGGGCGGCCGGCCACCGCGGGTTGTGACCGAGCAACCCTCTGTCGGAAGCGTCGGTGACCAGAACGATCACCGCCGGATCCGTCCGCGGGAAGTGATCCGCGCCACAGGACGGGCAGTGTCGCTGGTGGCCGGCCAGCTGGACGGTCGTGGGTTCTCCGCACCGCGCACACCGGGGATGGGTCGCGTGCCAGTTGGCCAAGGCGACCGCGTGGACCAGAAGACCGGCGTCGTGGTCGCTCAGCGTGGCTCCGACATCCCGCAAGCCGACGACCGACCGACCCTGCCTCCCCTCCAAGGGCCCAGGCGTGACGACGGCGAACCACGGGCTCCCGTCCTCCTCCACGCCGAGCAGATATCGGTCACCGGTCTCGGCTTCCGAGGCGGCCACCGGAGCCAAAGCGCCGTCAGCGGCCAACGTCCGCCCCTCGTGCAGGAGCAGGATCCTGGCGCGGGGGTCATCCCAGGCCGTCGCCACCCAGGCAGCGTCCGCGCGCCGGTCCCCCATCACGTCCACGACCGTCTGCGAAAGCGCAAGCCTGCCGAGTGGTCGATCTGCCGGCGCCATGCATGGAGCCTATGAGACCTCTACGGTCGAGACATGTCACAGGAGGAGTCGCTGGAGGCTCGGGTCGCTACCTTCAACCTGCTGCACGGGCAGCGGATCGCGGCTCCGGGGGAACCATCGCCCGGTGAGCCGGCCGACGCGAACGGGCCAGCCGATCCCGCCGACCTGGTGAAGGCCGCCCAGAGTCTGAACGCAGACATCCTGGGGCTACAGGAGGTCGACCGCCTGCAAGAGCGATCCGGCGGGGTCGACCAGGTCGAGCTGATGGCCGAAGCCATCGGCAGCCCGCATTGGCGCTTCGCCCCGGCGTTGCACGGCACACCCGGCGTCGACGCCGCATGGACGCCGGCGACCGCCGAGGACGGACGGACCACTGTCGGGCCGACCTATGGCATCGGAATGGTCTCGCGGTGGCCGGTGCGGCGTTGGTGGGTACGACGCTTCTCGGCCGCGCCGTTCTCGTTGCCTCTGCTCGTCCCAGGAACACCCAAGCCACAGCTGCTGCGCATCCCTGACGAGCCTCGCTTGGCACTCGCGGCATTGGTCGACTCCCCCGCCGGCACGTTCACGGCGGTGACCTGCCACCTGTCCTTCGTGCCGGGTTACAACTGGAAGCAGTTGCGAGACATCGCTCGCTGGGTGGCTCGGATGCCGGCGCCGGTCCTGGTGCTCGGAGATCTCAATCTGCCGGGCGCCTTGCCCCGAGCAGCCACCGGCTGGACCTCGCTCGCACAGCTGCGCACCTACCCCGCACAGAACCCGCGGGTCCAGTTCGACCACGTCCTCGGACTCGGGGTCGAACCCGCCGACGTCCTCGATGCACGGGCCACGCGCATGGACATCAGCGATCACTGCGCACTCGTCGTCGATCTCGCCCTCGGGCGTGCCCTTGAACGCGCCGGCCCCGGCGTTTCGACCATCACCCGCCCAGAGTGACCACATCGGTGAGCTCGGCGACCCCGGGCAGGTCGTCGTACCGCACGATCTCCCCGGCCGCGACGTAGTAGAAGGCGGCGCCGACCTTCGACTCGGGCACGCCGGCGATCTGTGCCCATGCGGCCCGGTAGACGGCGAGCTGGAGGGGGTCGGACGGCTGCGCGCCGGTCTTCCAGTCGACGACGTCGTAGCCGCCGTCGGGCCGGAGATAGACGGCGTCGATGCGACCGCGAACGACGCGACCACCGAGAACGAGCTGGAACGGCGCCTCGACCCGATGCGGCGGGGTCGTTGCGTAGGGACCAGCCAAGAAGGCCTCCTGCAGCTCCCCGAGGTGCGCGTCGTCGACCCAGTCGTCGTCGGCCGCGCCCTCCAGGTCGCTGCGGTCGAGCAGCGGCTGTTCGCCGAACAGACCCTCGACCCAGCCGTGAAACCGGGTGCCGCGTCGGGCCGCTGGTGCCGGGGGCCGGGGCATCGGACGGGCCAGATCGCGTGCCAGCCCGTCGGGGTCAGCCGCCAGCCGCACGAGAGCGGAGGCCGAGAGCGCTGGAGGAACGGGCACGTCGTGGGCGGTGGAGTGGAGGGCCCGCGCCTCCTCGAGCAGGGCCGCGGCGTCGCGATCCCAAGCCGCGGTCTGCTCGCTCTCGAAGACCGCCTCTTCTTCGCCGTCGCCGGCCTCGGGCCAGAGCGCTCCAAGAACCAGGTCCCGCGCGTGACGTCGTTCGGCGAGTGCACGTTCGTCGAGCGGGAGCGGCCAGCTGAAGCCCTCACCGCCGGACTCGGCAAGCCACGGGTTGGCGTCGACGGCAGGCTCCTCGCACCAGCGGGCAACGGTGCCGTGGCCGGCCAGGCAATGGGCGTAGACCTCCTCGAGGTAGGGCGAAGGCCCCCGGGGGCGTTTCTGTGTCGGCCCCCACCAGTGCCCGGTCACCACCAACGTGTCCTTGGCTCGCGTGAGCGCGACGTAGGCCAGCCGCCGTTCCTCCAGCTCGTCGATGGCCTTCATCTGCGCCTTGAACGCCGCGAGCCCCTTGGTCGACCACTCGGGCGAGGCCGGGAAGTCAGCGCTGTCTCCGCGGAGCGCGGTCGGCAACGTGGATCCGCTGGAGGTCCACGACGAGCGCCCGCGCCCCGACGGAAACACGCCCCGTGTCACATCTGGGACCACGACGATCGGCCACTCGAGCCCCTTGGCCTTGTGAACTGTCATGAGCTTCACCGTGTCGCCCGACGTCGGCGCGGCAGTGTCGAGGCCGCGATCGAAACGCTCGGCGGCGGCGAGGAAGGCCAAGAACGCCCGCACGCCGGCGTCACCGTCCAGGTCGGCGAAGGCGGCCGCGTGGTCGAGGAACGAAGCCAGCGCCTCAGAACGACGCGTCTGTGGCGCGTTGGGGGCGGCACCGACCTCCACGTCGAGGCCGGTGGCGGCCAGCACCCGGTGGAGCAGGTCGAGCAGCGGGTCACCCACGTGCCGGCGCAGCTCGCGCAGTTCCGCGGCGAGGAGCGCGAACCGCTCCCGCGCCTCCGGTGAGTACGCCGCGCGACCAGGCCGCTCGAGCGCTTCGGTGAGCGACACGACCTCAGCGGGGTCCACGCCGGCTACGGCTTCCTCCAGCAGCTGCTCCACGTCGATCGCGTCGACGTCCGACCCAGCCTCGACCTGGGACGCATCGTCGGGGTCGGGAGCACCGGGAGCCGTACGGACCAGGTCGGCTGCGCGGCGTCCGAGCAGTACGAGGTCGCGCGGGCCGATGCGCCAGCGCGGCCCAGTCAGCAGACGCGCCAGGGACGTGTTGGCCGTGGCGTCGGCGAGGACGTCGAGGGTGGCGACGAGGTCCGCAACCTCGGGGAGGGTCAGGAGGCCACCGAGCCCGACCACCTCGACGGGTATACCCCGCGCGACGAGGGCATCGTGATAGGGCGCGAAGTCGGTCCGTACCCGCACGAGCACGGCGATGTCACGAGGTCGGATGCCAGGCTCCTGAAGCTGGCGGGCCACCGAGTCGGCGACCCACTCGACCTCCTCGGACTGCCGCTCGAAGAGCCCGACCACCGTGCGGCCCTGAGCCTCGACGCCGGAGCGCGGAGCGAGCTCGAGCAGACCCGGATGGCGAGCACGCAGGTCGGCGGACAGGGCATTGGCCAGCTTGAGCAGCAGGCCGCCGCTGCGATTGTTCTGCGACAGGTCGAAGCGCAGCGCCGGCGAGCCGTCGGCCTGGGAGAAGTCGACGGGGAACGCGTCGATGTTGCCGACCGATGCACCGCGCCAGCCATAGATCGCCTGACAGGGGTCGCCGACGGCGGTGACCGGGTGGCCGCCGCCGAACAGCGAGGTGAGCATGACCTTCTGGGCGACCGACGTGTCTTGGTATTCGTCGAGGAGCACGACCTTGTAACGCTGCTTCTCGGCGTCGGCCACCGCCGGGTGCTCCCGGACGAGGCGGACGGCCTCTGCGAGCTGATCGCCGAAGTCGAGCACGCCCAGCTGCCCCTTCTCCTGCCGGAGAAGATCGACCACCTGCGCGAGTTCGGCTCGCTGCAAAGCGGCGTCACGGGCTTTGAGTACGTCAGCGACCGGCTTGGCCACAGCACCGATCTCACGGACCAGATCGCGGTCGTGTGCGCGCAGCTGTTGGGTGGTCACGAGGTGCTCGGACAACTCGCCATCGAGAGCCACGATCTCGCCGACGAGGTAGGGGACGGTCTTGTCCAAGGTCTCGAACGGGCCCGGGGCCCGTCGCAGCACTCGCTCCGCGAGCTGGAAGCGCGTCGCGTCGGCCAGCAGCCTCGCTCGCGGTTCGATCCCGATGCGCAGCCCGTGGTCGCGTAGCAGTCGGCCCGCATAGGCGTGATAGGTAGCGACCGTTGGCTCGCCGTCGACGGGAAGCGCATCGGGAGCCGAGTCCGCCGGAGGCTCGGGCGGTTCGGGGGTTGGCAGCAGTGCGAGCGCACTGCGAACCCGGACGGCCAGCTCGGCCGCCGCCTTGTTGGTGAAGGTGAGGCCTAGGACCTCCTCCGGACGTACGGCTCCGGTGCCGACCAACCACACGACACGCGCGGCCATCACCGTGGTCTTCCCGGAACCGGCACCCGCAATGACGACTCCGGGCTCGAGCGGGGCAGTGATCGCCGCCAGCTGCTGGGCGGTGAACGGCACACCGAACAGGTCGCGCAGGTCGGCTGCGACCATCGCCGGCCGCGGTTCAGGTGCGTCGAGGAAGGACAGCTGAGTCATGTGACCACCTGCCGTCCCTCGTCACGCGCCGGGCACGAGGTCTTGAACTGGCAGTAGCTGCAGGCGTCTCCAGGGGTGGGCGGGAACTGTTCAGCCGTCATGGTGTGAACAGCCTCGGCCAGCTGGCGGTCGACGTCGGTGGTGCCGTCGTCGTGCACGGCCAGTGGTGGCTGACCTTGCACCTTCGGGTGACCGTCCTTGCTGCCGGCGCGAAGCTGCACGAGCTCGGCTCCGCCGCTCACGGCCGAGTGCAGGCCGTCGAGCCCCGCCACGGCTCCTTCACGGACGGCGATCTGATAGACCGCCAGCTGCGGGTGTCCAGCAACCTTCGGGCCGCTGGGCGGGGTCTTCCCTGTCTTGAGGTCGACAACATGGACCAGGCCGTCGCGATCGACCTCGACGCGGTCCATGGAACCGCGAAGGACGACTTCGCGGTCGCCGACCGCAAGGCTCACCGTGAACGGATGCTCGGATGCGACGAGGGTGCGACCGCGGTCTTGGTTGTGCCAGACCAGGAATCGTTCAAGCGCCTTGCGTGCCTCGACGCGCTGCCGGACGGACTGCCAGCGAGCCTCGAACGCCAGCGCATCCCAGACCCGGTCGACGAGCGCCATGAGCGGCTCGATCTCTGCCGGGCTCGTGCCCTTGGCGACGTCGTCGGCGATCGTGTGGACGACCGATCCGAACCCGAGCGCCGTGCTCCTCGGGCTGGCTGCTTTGGCCTCGTGCTCGAGGAACCAGCGCAGCGGGCAGTCCAGCAGCCCCGACAATGAAGACCCCGAGAGCCGGATCGGTGCCCCGTCGGGATGGAGTGGGAGGAGCGGATCGCTGAGGTCTGCGAGGCCCCACCATCGGTCGGGGTGCGCGGACGGCACCAGCGGCGTGCCGTCATCGGCGACTGAGGCAGCCAGTCGCGCCAGCCGCAACGCTGCCGCTTCGCGCAGCGGCTCGTCGACGTCAGGGTCGGACGCGGTTGCCCGCAGCTCGGCCACGAGCGCCGCCAGCGTGAGCGGCCGGCGGGGTCGCTCGGCCACGGGGAGGACAGGGACGCCAAGCTCGGCGACGAACCGGCTCGGCCGAGAACCGTCATCCTCGGGTGAGTCGACTGCCGTGACGACCAGCCGCCGACGCGCCCGAGTGACAGCGACGTAGAACAGTCGGCGCTCCTCGGCGAGCAGCTCACCCAGCGTGGGCGAGGCGGCCAGGCCTGCACGGGTCAGCCGCTCGGCATCGAGCAGGGAGCCGCGCCGCCGGAGGTCGGGCCACCCCTCTTCCTGCACGTCGGCGACCACCACGAGATCCCACTCGAGACCCTTGCTGCGGTGAGCGGTGAGCACGCGCACGGCGTCGCCGCGCAGACTCCGCTCGGCGAGCGTGTCGGCGGGGATCTGCTGCGCCTCGAGCTCCTCGAGGAAGGTGCGTGCCCCCCGTCGCTCGGTGCGGTCCTCGAACCTGGATGCGGCCTCGAACAACGCGACCACGGCGTCGAGGTCGCGATCAGCCAGGCGACCGGCCGGGCCGCCCGCCCAGGCGGCCCGCTCGAGGCGGCGCGGCCAGGCGGTGCCGCTCCACAACGACCAGAGCACGTCGTAGGCGGATCCGCCCTCGACCGACACCCCGCGCGCCTTCCGCAACAAGGCGGCGAGTCGTGCCGCAGGCCCGACGATTCGCTCATCGAGGGCGACCAGCCGCTCGGGTTCGGCGAGGACCTCGCGGATGAGCTCGGCACTGGGCCGCGGAAGGAGGCCGTCGCTCGCCTCGCGTTCCTCGTCGCGAAGCAACCGCCCTAACCGCCGCAGCCCGGACGCATCTGTCCCGCCGAGCGGGCTGAGCAGCAGGTCGGCCGCCGCCTCCTGAGTCAGCAGCGCTGGGTCGGCGACGACCTTCAGCGCTAGCAGCAGCGGTGCCACAGCCGGCTCGCGGGCTAGCGGCAGCTCGTCGGCAGCGACCTCCACGGGCACGCCGGCTGCGCCCAGAACGCGGCGCAGGTAGGGCAACGACCGGACCCCCGAGCGCACCAGCACAGCCATCTCGGACCACGGCAGACCGTCGTCGAGGTGGGCTCGGCGGAGGACGTCGGCGACCGCGTCGAGCTGGGCCGACGGTGAAGGGAAGGTCCACACGTCGACGTCACCGGGCGGCAGATCGTGCGCCGGCTCGAGCGCGCGGTGCCGGCGAAGCGCCTCGACAAGTCCGCCGCCCGCGAGCGGCATCCGTCGGGCCAGCGACCTCGAGGCTGCCAGCAGGTCGTGGCCGGCCCTTCGCGACACTCGAAGGGCGGCGACGTCAGCGATGGCCCCCGAGGTGGTCCGGAAACGAGTCCGGAAGTCGAGCAGCCCACGGACCTCGGCGCCACGGAAGCTGTAGATGGACTGATCGGGATCGCCGACCACAACGAGGTCACGGCCGTCGCCGGCGATCGCCGTGAGCAGTCGCTCCTGAGCCGGATCGGTGTCTTGATATTCGTCCACGACGACCAGGTCGTAGCGGGCGCGCAGGGCCGCACGTCCCGCCGGTGACTCCGCGTAGATGACCGCGCGGTGGACGAGTTCGGCGTAGTCGAGGGCCCCCAACTGGTCGAGGACTTCGAGGTATTGCTCGAGGAACCATGCCGCGGCCCGCCAGTCGGCCCGCGCCCCTGCCTCGGCCGCCAGCTGGGCCAGGTCAGGGGGTTCGAGCCCGAATCCACGCGCCCGGGCGAGCAGCGTGCGCACCTCGTCGGCGAAGCCCCGGGTGCCGAGGGCGACCGCCAGCTCCTCCGGCCAGGCGAGCAACCCGTCGGCCCGGTCACCGGCAAGCAGCTCCCGCACGACGACGTCCTGCTCCGGCCCCGAGAGCAGCCGTAGCGCGCGCCCGGCGTCCTCTGGAGGGCGCGTCTCACCTGCCAAGGCATAGGCGAAGGCATGGAAGGTCCAGGCGGACTGCGCCTCGACCGTTCGGCCCAGCTGAGCTGCGATGCGGTCGCGCAGCTCCTGGGCCGCGCGCCGCGAGAAGGTCAAAGTGAGGATGCGGTCGGGTGCCGTGCCAGCTTCGACCCGGGCAGCGACAGCGGCGACCAAGGTGGTCGTCTTGCCGGTGCCGGGCCCGGCAAGCACCAACAGCGGTCCGTGACCAGCGGACGCGACGCGGTCGACGACGGCCTGCTGGGCCTCGTCGAGACGCGTGTGGTCGGGCTCTCGCACCGTCCCTGGAACGAGGCGGTAGGGCGCCTCGGGCGGTCCCCCGTCTGCCCTCATGGCACCTAGCGAACCAGAGGTCACCGACAGCGGCCGGTCGCTCATGTCGGCAGGGAAGGCGTGTCGACCTTAGGTGCGTCGACATCCTCGGGGAGCCACCGGCAACGCCGCAGATCCACGCGAACTCGGGCCTCGAGGAACGGGACGCGCTCCGCGGTCAACCGCCGAGCGGCCTCGACCTCGTGGCCCTGGGGCAGCCAGCCGTCGGCTCTGATCACCCTCCACCAGGGGACCCCAGAGCCGAACGTGCTCATCACCCGACCCACGGACCGGCCCGACCCCCCGGCGACGCCTGCCACGTCGCCGTACGTCATGACGTGTCCCGGGGGGATGCGTGCCACGAGATCGAGGACATCCTCTGCGTAGGGGGTCGGCAGCACCAGGTCATCTTGTCCGCTGGGGCGGACGCCGCGACAGCCGGACCGGGCATGACACGATTCGGCTCGTGAGCGACGTGCGTGACGATCTGCCTGAGGCGCGCCACCCCGAGCTCACCGATGTGCTGATCTCCGAGGCCGAGGTGCCTGACCGCGTCCGGATGCCCACCGACGTCATCCGGCTGATCTTCACGTTGCTGCTGCTCGGAGGGCTACTGACGCTCGCGACGTTCGCCACCGAGACGAGCGACGGCGTCGAGAGTGACGTCACCGACGCCGTCAGCCTGCTGCCCGGCCCCCTGCTTTTCATCGTCAACCTGATCGTCGGCTTCGGTTTCCTGGGTCTGCCTATCGTGCTGGCCCTCGACCTGATCATCCGGCGGCGTGGTCGAACCCTGCTTGACGCCCTCCTGGCCGTGGCGATCGCGATCCTGATCGTGGCCGGACTGGATGCGCTCCTCAACAACACCGCCGACTTTGCGCGGTTGCTCGCCGCTTTGACCAAACCGGGTGGAACGCCCGCACCCCTTGTTGCCCTGCTGGCGGGTGGGGTGGCGTTCTTCGTGGTCGTCCGGGTCGGTTCGAGGCGGGTGTCCCTCGTCGCGGCCTGGATGGTGGTGCTCGCCTTCGTGGTCACAGCACTGATCTCAGGGCAGCACACCCTCGCGTCCATGGGGGCCAGCGCTTTGCTCGGCCTCGCGGTCGGTCTCCTGATCCGCTACGCGCTCGGGACACAGACCTCGCGACCCGACGGCGAGCAGGTGGCCCTGGCCCTCGTGCGCTGCGGGATCACGCTGAACCGACTCGAGCGCCGGATGCCCAACTCACGCGAGGGGCGGCGCTACACCGCCTTCCGGATCGACCAGACCCCTCTGGACGTGCTGGTCCTGGACCGCGATCAAGAGGGTGCGGGTCTGGCCTACCGGGTGTGGCGGCTGCTGCGGGTCCGACGAACGGCCGCGGGACGGACCTACGTCTCCGTCCGGCGATCCTTGGAGCACGAGGCGCTGCTGGCGTACGCCTCCGACGCCGCCGGGGTCCGGACGCCGACGCTCGTGGCGACCTGCGAGGTGGGGCCGTACGCCGCGCTGCTCGCTTTCGAGCACGTGGACGCCCGGCACCTTGCCAGCATCGACCCATCCGACATCACCGACGCCACCTTGTGCGACGCGTGGGAACAGCTGGGCAGGCTACGGCTGGCCAGGATCGCGCACCGCGGGATCAACGACCAGAGCCTGCTGGTCGGTGTCGACGGAGCGGTTCACGTGCAGGCCGTCCGAGGTGGGGAGATCGCCGCCTCCGAGCTGGCCCTGCGCATCGACGTCGCCCAGCTCTTGACGACCCTGGCGCTGGTGGTCGGAGCCGAGAGAGCTGTCGCCGCAGCGGTAGACACCGTGGGAACCAGGCCGCTGGTGGAGGCGCTGCCAGTGCTCCAGCCGCTCGCGTTGACGCTCACCAGCCGACAGGCCGTACGCCACGACAAGCAGGTGCTGCGAGACATCCGCGCGGCCATCCTGGAGGCACTGCCCAGCGGCGAGCCAGTACCCGAAGAGGATGTCCGGCTGCAACGCCTGTCGGCGCGGACGCTGTTCGTGGTCGTCGGCGGAAGCGTCGCCGGCTACGTGGTGCTTTCACAGCTGAGCAACGTCGACCTCGCCACCCTGGTGTCGACAGCCGATTGGCGATGGGCCATCGTCGTTTTGATCTTTTCAGCGCTCACCTACCTAGGGGCGGCGCTGAGCCTCACCGGCTTCGTCCTCAAGTCGGTGTCCTATGTGCGAGCGTTCCTCGCCCAGGTCGCCGCCTCCTTCGTCAGCCTGGTCGCACCCGCGGCGGTCGGTGGGATGGCGCTGAATGCGCGCTTCCTGCAAAAGGCCGGAGTCGACGGCTCGGTAGCTGTCGCGACGGTCGGGGTCTGGCAGGCGATGGCCTTCCTGGTCCACATCGTCATGCTGGTTCTTTTCGGTGTGATCGCGGGCACCCAGGCCGAGACCTCCTTCGACCCACCTCAAGGCGCCATCCTCGGGGCCGTACTCCTGCTGCTGGTGGCGGCCGTCGTGGTCAGCCTCCCGTGGGGGCGTCGGGTGATCGTGACGCGCGTGACCGACGTGGCAGGTCGGGTGATCCCAGCGCTGTTCGCAGTGGCGCAGCGACCGGGCAAGCTCGCGGAAGGCATCGGGGGCAACGTCCTGCTCAACCTCGCCTACTGCGGAGCGCTGGTTGCCTCCGTCCGGGCTTTCGGCGGAGAGCTGGCCTGGCCGGCCGTCGCGGTGGTCTACCTGACCGGCAGCGCCATCGGCTCCGTCGCTCCGACACCCGGCGGCTTGGGTGCGGTCGAGGCGGCGCTCGCGGCCGGACTCACCGCAGCCGGGCTCGACGGCGCCACCGCTGTGTCGGCCGTGCTGCTGTTTCGCGTGGCGACGTATTGGCTACCCGTGGCCCCCGGTTGGGTCGCCTTCCAGTACCTCCAGCGCCGCAACGCCCTTTGACCGAGGCTGCCGCGCCGAAGGGGGCTAGTAGACGGGCTGGCTCGGGTCGATCTGGTTGACCCAGGCGAGTACGCCTCCGCCGACGTGCTGGCTGTCGGCGAACCCGGCCGACTTGAGCACGGCGAGGACCTCCGCCGAGCGCGATCCCACCTTGCAGTAGAGGACCACCGGCTTGTCCTGCGGCAGTTTGGTCAGGGCGTCACCGATCAGGAAGTCGTTCTTGGGCATGAGCACCGAGCCCGGGATCGAGACGATCTCGTACTCGTTGGGCTCACGCACGTCGACCAGCAGGAAGTCCGTGTCCCCCTCGTCGCGCGCCTCGAGCATCGACTCGAGCTGACGCACGCTGATCGTGGAGTCCCGCGCGGCCTGGGCCGCCTCCTCGGAGATCGTCCCGCAGAATGCCTCGTAGTCGATCAGCTCGGTGATCGGTGCGGCGCTGGGGTCCTTGCGCAGCTTGAGCGTTCGATAGGTCATCTCCAGCGCGTCATAGACCATGAGCCGCCCGACCAACGGTTCGCCGATGCCGGTGATGAGCTTGATGGCCTCGGTCGTCATGATCGAACCGATCGATGCGCACAGCACACCCAGCACGCCGCCCTCCGCGCAGCTCGGCACCATGCCCGGAGGTGGCGGCTCCGGGTAGAGGTCGCGGTACTGCGGCCCGTGCTCGGCCCAGAACACCGAGGCCTGGCCCTCGAAGCGGTAGATCGAGCCCCAGACGTACGGCTTGCCGAGCAGCACGCACGCGTCGTTGACCAGGTAGCGCGTGGCGAAGTTGTCCGTGCCGTCGAGTATCAAGTCGTACTGAGCAAAGATCTCCAGCGCGTTGTCGGAGTCCAGGCGCTCCTCGTGCAGCCTGACGTCGACGTAGGGATTGACCTCCTTGACCGAGTCGCGGGCAGACTCGGCCTTGGGTCGGCCGATGTCGGACTGGCCGTGGATGACCTGGCGCTGGAGGTTCGACTCGTCGACGGTGTCGAAGTCGACGATGCCGAGGGTGCCCACACCCGCGGCGGCTAGGTAGAGCAGCGCAGGAGAACCGAGACCGCCGGCACCGACGCACAGCACCTTGGCGTTCTTCAGCCGCTTCTGCCCGTCCATGCCGACGTCGGGAATGATCAGGTGGCGGCTATAGCGCATGACCTCGTCGACGGTCAGCTCGTCGGCGGGCTCGACCAGAGGCGGCAGGGGCACGAGAACTCCTTGAGAACTGGGCTGATCACGGGCTGACACTGGGGTCAACGGTGCCAGGCGGCGACTTGTTCCGACTGTCGCGTCCACCGGTCGGACACCTTCTGGCAGGCTTCAGCCATGCGTCCGGTCATCGGCATCACGTGCTACGTCGAGGACGCTCGCTGGGGGGCGTGGGACATGCGGGCGGCCCTGGTGCCGTACGCCTACGTGCAACAGGTCGAACGGGCCGGAGGTGCCGCCGTCCTCCTCCCGCCGAACGCTGGCGACGCTCGCGAGCTTCTGAGCGTCGTCGATGGCCTGCTGCTCGCGGGCGGGGCCGATCTGAGTCCCGAGCTGTACGACGCAGCTCCGCACGCAGAAACCGTGGGCCTGCGACCTGACCGCGACGCAGGCGAGACGGCCGCGCTCAGGGTTGCGAGTGAGCTCGACCTGCCGGTGCTCGGCATCTGCCGGGGCATGCAGCTGATGGCGGTGGCCGCCGGAGGCACACTGCATCAGCACTTGCCCGACGTCGTGGGTCATGAACAGCATCGCGCCGAGGTCGGCGTGTTCGGCAGACACGACGTGCGACTGGCTCCGGACTCGCGCGTGGGATCCCTGCTCGGTGCGACGGCCAATGTCGCGTCCTACCATCACCAGGGTGTGGCGACAGCCGGCTCGTTGACGGTTACCGGGTGGGCCGAGGACACGACGATCGAGGCCATCGAGGACCCGACCAAGCGCTTCGCGGTAGGCGTGCTCTGGCACCCTGAGGTCGGCGACGACCCACGGCTGTTCGACGCCCTGGTCGAGGCTGCCCGCGCCAGCGACTGAGGGTGCGGTACGCCTCCTGGACGGTCAGGCTTCGGCCTCGGCGAGCCGCGAGAGCGCGCGCACGGCGGCTGCCCGTACGCGAGGAACCTCGTCAGCGCTTCGCCGGCTGACAGCGTCGAACGCAGCACTGACCGTGTGGCGCGCCACCACCTTGCAGGCCAGCTCCCGGACCCGCCAGTGCTCGTCACTCAGCGCGGTGATGAGCGCGGCCTCGGCGACATCGTCGTAAGCCCAGAGCAGGCCACGGGCCGCCCACACGCGCAGCCAGTAGGGCTTGTCCCGACCCGCAAGCACGGCCTCGGCGTGCACCCCGCCGAGCACGATCACCAGCTGATCGTCCACGCGCCGCCCGAGCAGAAGGTCGCGACAGCCCCCCGCGAACTCCGCGATCCTCGGCGCTCGCACTCAGCCAAGATCCGGACACGCGGGGGTGGCTGATCGGCGGTTGGCACAGCTCCAGTCTGCTGGCGGCCGCGGCACCAGCAACAGTCCTCCAGGTGACTAGGCGGTACCTCCCCGTCACTCCACGTCGTCAACGTCGGGGATCGGGGCCATCATTTCCTTGTGCCCCTTGGTGATGCGCGCTAGCGTCGCTCCGCATGACCTCAACAGGCACCCTCGTCAAGTCAACCGTTGCGATGCTTGCCGCTGCCGGTCTTACCGCAGGCGCCATCGGTAGCGCCGGGCCAGTTCTCGCGCATCCGGCCAGCGGGGACGGCGCCAGTAGCGTGTCGGCGGCCACCTCGGTGACTACGCTGGCGAACGGCTGGACGGGCAACCTGATCCGCAACGCGGGTGCCGAAAAGACCAAGGGCGACATCAACAACTACTACGAGCCGGTCAACCTGAAGCACTGGAAACAGCGGAACAAGTTCACCGCTCGCAAGTACGTGCCCAAGGTCGCCGACCCCGACACAAACCATGGGGAGCTAGCCAAGAACAGCCCTGGCGCAGAGAACGGCGGGCGACACTTCTTCGCCGGTGCTCCCTTCGCCAGCTCGTCTTTGGACGGCGTGGCCTATCAGGTGGGCAAGCTGAAGGACTACAAGAAGCTCATCAAGAAGGGTGCCAAGTTCAAGCTCGTCGGCTGGCTCGGCGGCTACGGCGAGAGCATCGATCGGCTCAAGGCCAGCCTGCGCTGGTTCAACAAGGACGGAAAGCAGGTCGGGGCCAAGACGAATCTGCGTCCCGTCACAGTGGCTGACCGGGAAAAGCTCAGTCCAGGCATTCAGACGACGACCATGCTCATCAAGCGCACCAACAAGGGCAACGTTCCGAAGTCGGCCAAGAGCTTCAAGTTCACCCTTCAGGCGGTGGTCGGTGGCGGCGGTGCGACCAAGGCGTACGGCGACAACTTCTCGCTGCGCCTGCACAAGCGCTGAGTGGTTGGCAGTCGCCAAGAGAAGTGACGCCGGCAAGCGGGGTGCTGGAAGTGGTTACCTGAGCTCTTTCGCGGCTTGACCGGCGCGAATTCTTGACCCACATCGCAATTCCGCTCTCGCGAGCCAGGCAGATCACGTGCCGTCGTCGAGCGCGTTACGGAGCAGCCTGGTCTGCAGCAATCGCCGTTCAGCGGTGTTGTCCGTCAATGACAGGGCGCGTTCATCGGCCAGAGCCGCCTCTGCAGACCGGCCAGCGGCCCGCAGCAGCTCGGCCCGAGTGGCGTGGAACAGGTGGTAGCTGTCGAGGTCGTCGGCGAGGGTATCGACCTCGGCCAAACCAGCAGCAGGTCCTTCGAGGGCCGCAACCGCGACCGCGCGGTTGAGCCGTACCACCGGTGAGGCGTCGTGCGTCAGGAGCGCGTCGTAGAGCAGTCGGATCTGCAACCAGTCGGTGTCCTCCCACGATGGCGCGCTCGCGTGACAGGCGGCGATCGCCGCTTGCAGCTGATACTTCCCCGGTCGTCGCAGCGCTGCAGCCCTCGCCAGATAGTTCTCGGCGCGGCCGATCCCTGCCCGGTCCCAGGTCGTCCGATCCTGATCGCGAAGCAGCACCAGGCCGCCGCCGGCGTCGAAGCGACCCGCCGAGCGGGCATGCTGCAGCGAGAGCAGGGCGGCGAGACCCCAGGCCTCCGGCTCGCCCGGCAGCTCTGTCGCGACGACCTCGGCGAGCCACGTCGCGTCCGCACCCAGATCCCTGTCCTGGGTTGCGCCCGCCGCGGAGACGTACGCCTCGTTGTACGTCACATAGATGACCTGGAGGACATCGGGCAGTCGCTGGGGCATCTCCTCGGCCGGCGGCACGGTCAAGGAGATGCCCGCAGTCACGATCTTGCGCTTGGCCCGCACGATCCGCTGCGCGAGCGTCGCCTCGGAGACCAGGAACGCTCGCGAGATCTGCGGCGTCGTCAGGCCGAGGACCGCACGCAACGTGAGCGCCACCCGCGCCTCCGGGGCAAGGCTCGGGTGGCAGCAGGCGAAGATGAGCGGCAGCCGATCGTCGGTACTGGAGCCCTCAGCCTGCTCCCGCGACGAGGCGGCCGGTGACGGGGCACGCCGCGCAAGGGCAGATCTCCTGCCCGAGGAGCGGACCAGGTCGAGGGCGTTGCGGGTGGCGGCCACCTGCAGCCACGCCCCTGGCCGCTCCGGAGCTCCGTCCGTGCGCCAGGAGTTGAGCGCCTCGACGATCGCCTGCTGCACCGCCTCTTCGGCAACATCGAAGTCGCCGAATCGGCGGCTCAGCGAAGCGACGATCCGCCCGGACTCCTGACGAAGCGCGCCGACGAGTACAGCATCGCTGGCGGTGACACCAGGAGTACGACCGCCGGCGCTCACTCGAACTGTGAGTAGTCCTCGACCATCGGCCGAATCTCGACAGCGACTCCCGGCAGCTCGAGCGACGGCCACGTCTTGGTGAGCGCGACCGCGGCGTCCATGTCGGGCACGTCGACGACGCAAAAGCCGCCGATGACTTCCTTCGCCTCGTTGAACGGGCCGTCGACAACGACGGGGCCAGCCGCTGAGCCCCTGACCGTGGTGGCCGTCTCGACTGGGTGCAGCTCGGCCCCGCCGTCTGCCATCACCTTTTCGTTGTCCTGGAACCACTGGTAGATCCGGCCGTAGACCTCCTGGGCCAGCTCAGGGCTCACGGTGGCCGCCAGGTCAGGGCGCGATGTGAACATCAGCACGTACTTCATGGTGGGTCCTTCCTACTGGATGGGGCGCTTGTTTCCAACACTGTTTCGACGCCGAAGGACGCGTCGTTTCGACAGCGCTAGCCCTCCGGTTCTGACTCGACTCAGCCCAGGTGCGGGACAAGGCGTCGCGCCACGACGGCCACCTCGGGATGATCGATGCTCTCCTGCACGCATCGCGCGAACAGCCACTGGAGCAGCCGGTGGATATCCACCCCGGACAGATCGGCCAGCCTCCCCGCCAATGCCGCCGGGTCTTCGAAGAGCCGGCTTGGGCAGTTGAGCATGTGCTGAAGGAGGTCGTAGGTCGGATCGCCCAGGTAGGGCTTCGGATCGATGACCAGCCACGGCCTTCTTCGCGCGGCAAGCACATTTCCCGCGTGCAGGTCGGTCGCCAGCAGGCAGGTCCGCTCGGTGGTTGTGGGGAGGGTCCTGAACAGCTCCAGCCCCATCCGCACCAGCCCCGGATCAAGCGGGTCAGTGGCGCCACCCGCTATCGCGCCGGCCGTCGCCGCCGCCGAGTGCTCACCAACCCACTCGACACACATCGACTCCAGGTGTCGGAACTCACCGTCGATCGGCGCCTGCCACATCTCGGTCAGGAGCTCGGCGATCACCAGGTCCTGCTCGGGCTCGGGAAGGCCGTGCAGCGTGCTGCCCGGGTCGCAGCGCTCGAGCAGCAGCGCGGTCGTGTCACCGGCATGATCCACAGCCAGGAGCCGAACGGCCCCGCCCCCGGCCCACACGCGCAGACCAGCGGCCTCGTCCCTCGCCTCGTC
Source organism: uncultured Actinomycetota bacterium (assembly GCA_963805505.1). Taxonomy (GTDB): domain Bacteria; phylum Actinomycetota; class Actinomycetes; order DATJPE01; family DATJPE01; genus JANPBY01. The sequence goes on from CAWDUP010000002.1 coordinate 33,003, forward strand.
GTGGGTCCACCCCACCTTGAGGACGACGTCGTCACCGGAGGCGGTTCGTGCCGCTGCCACCCATGAGTTGGTTCCCCCCGGCTGATAAGGCCCGTCGACGATCAGGTCCCAGCGGGCGCACAGGCTGGCCACCGCTTGTGGCAGCGCCTCGACCCACTGCCGCCGGGCCACCGAATCCTCGCGGGCGACGGACGCAAGCAGGTTGTCGGGCAGCTCGAGCGGCGCGGCCTGGGTCACGTGGAGATACTGGCACCCCATGCCCGAAGGACACGTCACCCATCGCCTTGCCCGTGAGCTGCGCGCAACCCTGCGCGGCCAACCCGTCCATGCGACTTCACCTCAGGGGCGTTTCAGCGACAGCGCCGCGCTCGTCGACGGGCTGGCGCTGACGCGCACCGACGCCTGGGGCAAATACCTGTTTCTGCACTTCGGTTCCGGGCCGACTGCACGCATCGTCCACGTGCACCTCGGGCTGATCGGCAAGTTCAACCACGTGCATCCCACCCAGCTGCCGGGTCCGGGCGTACGGCTGCGCTTGTCCACCAACTCCCACGCCTGGCAGCTCACCGGACCGACCCGGTGCTCGCTCGTGACTCCGCCGGAGAAGCGGGTCATCGTGGCGCCGCTTGGCGCTGACCCGTTGCGACCTCGTGCCGACCTCGACCGGATGCGCGAGCGGCTATCGAGACGCGCTTCGCCCATCGGAGCGGCGCTCCTCGACCAGACCATCATCGCCGGTATCGGCAACGTCTACCGCGCAGAGCTGTTGTTCCTCCAGGGCCTTCACCCGCTGCGACCGGCAAACACCCTGCCCTTCGACGCGGTCAGCGAGCTCTGGGACGAAACCGTGCGACAGCTGAAGAGGGGCCTACGCCTCGGCCGGATCGTCACCACAGATCCCGCCGAGATAGGCCGCTCGATCAGTCGGATGCGCCCCGAAGACCGGCTGTACGTCTATCACCGAGAGCGGTGCCGGCGCTGCGACACCGAGCTCCAGACCCTGCAGATCGCCGGGCGTCCGATCCAGTTCTGCCCTGTCCACCAGACCTTGTGAGCAGCACCCTCACAAGGGTGTGACGTAGGCGGCCGAGATCCCGCCGTCGACCAAGAAGTTCGACGCAGTGATGAACGAGGAGTCGTCGGAGGCGAGAAAGGCCACGGCCGCAGCGATCTCTTCCGGCTCACCGAATCGACCGAAGGGGATATGCACGAGCCGACGTGCCGCGCGCTCGGGGTCGGACGCGAAAAGCTCCTTGAGCAGCGGGGTGTTGATCGGCCCCGGAGACAGTGCGTTGACCCGAATCCCTTCGCGGGCGAACTGCACCCCCAGCTCGCGGCTCATCGCGAGCACTCCGCCCTTGGAAGCGGTGTAGGAGATCTGCGACGTCGCCGCTGCCATGGTCGCCACGAATGACGCTGTGTTGATGATCGAGCCCTTGCCCTGTTGCTGCATATAGGGAATGACCGCCTTGCATCCGAGATACACCGAGGTGAGGTTGACCTCCTGAACCCGCCGCCAGACGTCGAGGCCGGTGGCCAGAATCGAGTCGTCTTCCGGCGGCGAGATGCCGGCGTTGTGGAAGGCGATATCCACCCGTCCGTATGTCTCAACCGCCGTGGCGTAGATCCGCTCGTTGTCTTCTGGGCTGGTGACATCAGCGGCGATGAACAGCCCGTTCAACTCGGTGGCGACCGCTTCCCCCGCTTCGGTGTTGACGTCGACGACGACGATCCTCGCCCCCTCCGACGCCAGGCGGCGCGCCGAGGCGAGGCCGATGCCGCTGGCGGCACCCGTGATGACCGCGATCCGGTCGGTAAGGCGATCCATTGAGTTGCGCTCCTCGTGTCTGCTAGCGGTCGGTCGCGAGAAAGACGTTCTTCGTCTCGGTGAAAGCATCGAGCGCGTCGGGGCCGAGCTCGCGACCAAGGCCAGAACGCTTGTATCCGCCGAAAGGGGTCGCGTAGCGCACCGACGAGTGGCTGTTGACCGAGAGGTTTCCAGCCTCGATGCCGCGGGCGACCCGCAGCGCCCGCCCCACGTCTCGAGTCCAGATCGAGCCGGACAGGCCGTAGACCGAATCGTTGGCGATCCGCACTGCATCGGCTTCGTCCGCAAACGGCACGACAACGACGACTGGACCGAAAATCTCCTCGGTGACCGCGCGATCCGTGGGCAGCACCGGGGCCAGAACGGTTGGAGGGAACCAAAAGCCAGGTCCCTCCGGGGCTGATCCACGAATCACCACGGGTGCGTCGGCCGGCACGAAGGAGGCCACCGCCTCGCGCTGAGCCTGCGAGATCAGCGGCCCCATCTGTGCCGTTTCGAGCGACGGGTCCTCGCAGCGGAACCCCTGGACCGCGGGTTCGAGCAGCTCCATGAAACGCTCGTAGACGCTGCGCTCAACCAGGATCCGCGATCGTGCGCAGCAGTCTTGTCCGGCGTTGTCGAACACCGCCCCCGGCGCCGAGGCTGCGGCCAGCTCGAGGTCGGCATCCGCGAAGACGACATTGGCGCTCTTGCCGCCCAGCTCGAGTGTCACCCGCTTCACCTGGGCGGCGCAGCCGGCCATGATGCGTTGCCCCACGTCGGTCGACCCGGTGAAGACCACCTTGCGCACCAGGGGATTGGTGACAAACCGCTCGCCGACCACCGACCCCTTGCCGGGGACCACGGTGAAAACCCCCTCGGGGAGCCCCGCCTCGAGCCCGAGCTCCGCGATCCGGATCGCCGTGAGCGGGGTCGACTCGGCGGGCTTGAGGACCACCGTGTTGCCGGCCGCGAGTGCTGGCGCAAAACCCCAGCCGGCGATCGGCATCGGAAAGTTCCACGGCACGATGACCGCAACGACGCCCAACGGCTCCTTGAACGTGAGATCGACGCCACCGGACACTGGAATCTGACGTCCGAACAGCCGTTCCGGGGCAGCGGCGTAGTAGTGGAGAACGTCGCGGACGTTACCTGCTTCCCATCGTGCATTGCTGATCGTGTGGCCGGAGTTCGTCACCTCGAGCTGAGCCAGCTCCTCGAGGTGAGCGTCCACCAGATCGGCGAAACGACGCAGCATCCGGGCCCGATCGGCCGGCGCCACCTGTCGCCAGCTCGGGAAGGCCTTCGCCGCAGCCGCGACCGCCCGGTCGGTCTGGGCAACGTCGGCCTGAGCAACCGTGCAGACGGCCTGCTCGGTCGCCGGGTTGATGACCTCGTAGGTCATCGAGCCAGAACCGCTCACAGGCGCTCGAACCCCCGGAACCGCTCCCAGTCGGTGACCGTGCTGCCGTACGCGGCCAGCTCGACCCTGGCCATGTTGGCGTAGTGAGCCACGACCTCGTCCCCGAACGTCGCTCGGGCGAAGTCACTTCCCTCCCACAGAGCCAGTGCGGTCGCGAGATTGTCGGGTACGTGCTCCGCATCGGAGGCGTAGGCGTTGCCCTGGAATGCCTCCTCGAGCTGAAGCTCCCGCTCGATCCCGTCGAGGCCGGCCGCGATCATCGCGGCCGTGGCGAGGTAGGGATTGACGTCTCCGCCGGGAACACGATTCTCCAGGCGGAGCCCCGCTCCATGCCCCACCAGTCGAAGAGCACAGGTGCGGTTGTCGCGACCCCACTTGATCGCGGTGGGCGCGAAAGAACCTTCGACGAACCGCTTGTACGCGTTGATCGTCGGAGCGAACATCAACGTCAGCTCACGCAGATGTGCCAGCTGGCCCGCCACGAACGATCGGCCCAGAGCCGACATACCTTCCGCATGATCATCAGGGTCAGCCATGACCATCGACCCGTCGGTGCCGCGGAAGCTCAGGTGGATGTGGCATGAGTTGCCCTCGCGCTCATCGAACTTCGCCATGAACGTGAGCGAGCATCCATCCTGGGCCGCGATCTCCTTGGCCCCGGTCTTGTAGATGACGTGGTTGTCACACGTCACCAGGGCATCGTCGTAGCGGAACGCGATCTCGTGCTGGCCGAGGTTGCACTCCCCCTTGGCGGACTCGACCGTGAGACCCGCCCCGGACATCGAGTTACGGATGCGGCGCAACAACGGCTCGACCCTCGCCGTACCCAGCATGGAGTAGTCGACGTTGTAGAGGTTCGCCGGCGTGAGGTTGCGGTAGCCGGACTGCCAGGCTTGCTCGTAGGTGTCGTTGAAGACGATGAACTCGAGCTCGGTGCCCACGAAAGCCTGCATGCCGGCATCGGCCAGCCGGGCGGTCTGCCGCTTGAGGATCTGTCGCGGCGAGGCCACGACGTCGGACCCGTCCTCCCAGCCGAGGTCAGCGATCAGCAGCACCGTGCCGTCGTGCCAGGGGATGTGCCGCAACGTGGCGACATCGGGGGTCATGACGAAGTCGCCGTAACCGGTGTCCCAGGACGACATCTGGTAGCCGCCCACGGTATTCATGTCGACATCGACGGCCAGCAGGTAGTTACAGCCCTCGGTGCCGTGAGCGAGCACCTCGTTCATGAAGTAGCGGGCATGCAGGCGCTTGCCCTGCAACCGCCCCTGCATGTCGGTGATCGCAACCAGCACGGTGTCGACCTCGCCACCCGCGACGAGTCGATCGAGCTGCTCGACGGTCAGCGCACCGGACTGGGACACGACGGCCTCCATGAAGTCGGTCAGGGTCGACGGGCCTCATTCCACTGCCACCGCCATCCCAAGCGCAATGGTACGAAACCGCACCCTTTCTACCACCCAGGTGGTACGAGTGCTGCGCGTCCAGTGATCCGGGTCAGCCCCTCGGGTCGTCCGGGCGGGGCTGGCTGGCGAGGAAGCGCTCCAGCTCCGCCCCCAACTCGTCCGCAGTCGGAAGCTCACTCGCCGACATGGCGGCGTCGTACTGGGCCTCGAGCGTGCTCACCAGCGCCGCCCCTTCCGGGGACTCCGCGAGCTGGGCGTCCACGGCGGTGCGCGTCTCGTCTGCCGACTCGCGCAGTGGTCGGTCGGGAAGAACCAAGCCGCCGGCCCTGGAGACACCCTCGATCAGGGCAACACTCGCGGCCGGGAAGGGAACCTGCGCGAGGTAGTGGGGTACTCCGGCTGCCAAGCCCATCGCGTCGAGGCCCCACTCGCCGAAGCGCAGCTCCAGCAGATTTCCCACACTGCCCGGAACCACGACCGTGCCCACCCACGGCGTATACCCGGCGACGAGCTCGATGCGGGTCGCGTGAGCGGTCAGCCGAACCGGCCTGGTGTGCGGGACTCCCATGGGGATCGAGTTCAAACCGATTGTGAGCCGCACGCCGAAATCGTTGACCAGACCGGCTACTGCTGCGATGAAACGCTCCCACTGACTATCCGGCTCCGGTCCTTCGAGGAGCAGGAAGGGCGTCCCGGCGGCGTCGGTGACCTGATGGAGCCTCAGCCGCGGAGCCTCGACGCTTTCCCAGTGGTCGGCCATGAACACCATCGGCGGCCGTCGGGCGCGGTAGTCATGGAGCTGGTCGACGTCGAAGGTCGCGACCACCGAGTGCGGCAGCGCCTCCAACAGGTGCTCAACGGTCAGCTGGACCACACCACCTGCGTCGACGAAACCGCTGAGGGCGTGCACGAGGACGGGAGCATCGAGCGCCGCAAGATCGGGAGCCAGCTCGACAAGGTCGTCTGGGTCTTTCTTGATCCCATCGGTCATGAGAGGAACCCTCGCAGGAGCGCCGACGTTGCGTCGCAGTGCTCTTCCATGATGCGCCGAGCCGCCAGACTGTCGCCTGCGAAGACAGCTTCCACGACACCGGCGTGCTGATCGTCGGAGTGCTCGATATTGCGTCGCAGTACCGGAATCGCCGCAAGCAGCTGGCCGACCCGCAGCTGCACATCGGCTACCGCGGCAAGCAACAGCTCCGATCCAGCAAGCTCGGCTATGACGAGATGCAGGCGGCTGTCTGCACCACGGCGGGTGGCGTCAGTCGTAGCCGTGCTGCACTCGTCGAGGGCCGTTCGGAGCCGGAGCCGCTCATCTGCCGACAGGTCGCGGGTCGCCGCCAGCCCGGCCGCGCCCGGCTCGACGACCCGGCGAAAGGCGAGGGCGTCTCCCAGGTCCTCTCCCATGTCGCGGGCAATTGCCTCCGCGTCGACACCGCTGGTGAGCTTGGGTTCGTAGGTCACGAAGGTCCCCCCGCCGCGTCCGCGCCGAGTCTGCACGTATCCGGCCTGGCGCAAGGCCTCGAGGGCTTCGCGCAAGGTGGTGCGACCGACCTGGAGGGCTTGGGCCAGCTCGCGCTCAGGCGGAAGGCGCTCCCCTTGCGGGATGACACCCAGCTTGATGGTCTGAACCAGGCGTTCGACCGTCGTCTCGAAGGCGTTCCCGCCCCGCTGAGGTCGCAGCAAGGTGTGCGGGACGACGACAGTCATACGTTCCATCATGAACCCCAGTCCAGCACGCTGCTCGCCCACCCCTTCAGCTCGACGCGCAGATCTACCAGCCCGGACGGGCCGCCCTCAGCCCAACACGAAGGATCCGCTCGCCTGACCTCGGCCGATTGAAGGCGCGCCCACGGCAGGTAGGAGTAGCGCTGGATCAGTGACCAGGCACGAGCCTGTGCGGTGTGCTTCGCCGCGCGTTCGCCCCAGTAGGTCGACACGAGGTGGTCGGAGAGCTCACGATCTAGGCCGCCTGCCGCAATCAGGGTCCCCAGGTCGAAGCTGGGCACGTTGAGCGCGCTGTACTCGAAGTCGATCAACCAGGATCGAGATCCGTCGTCGAGGATGTTGGCCGGAACCAGGTCGTTGTGACTGGCCACCGGAGGTTCATCCGCGAGCAGAGTCGCTTCCATCGCTTCCACGGTCGAAACGAGGTCGCCGTACCACGACGGCATCTCCACTCCCGTCGCCGCAGCCTCAGCGACGTACGCGCGTCGCGCCGCGGCGAGATCGAAGTGGCCTCCAAAACCGGCGGTGCCGTGCAGCCGTCTGACCAGCCGCGCCACCCGGGTCAGCACGCGTCTGTCCCCGAGTTCGGCCGGCGCGAGCCCGGGCGCGCCGACGAAGTCGAAGACCAGCACACCGCTCTCGGAGGTGCTGCGGTCGAGCTTGGGCGCCACCCCTACCTCGGCGGCCGCAATCGCGTGACGAACCTCCGCATCCCGTTCGATCAGTGACGACTGTTTGCCCGGCAAGCGGACCGCCAGCTCAGAACCGTCGGCCGTGCGTACCCGATAGCTGTGATTGCGGAGGCCGCCCTCGAGCGCGGTCACGTCGAGCACCCGGCCGTGTGCGTCCGTCAGAGCCTTGTGGACGTCAGCCGGCAGCGGTGACCTCACCGCGCGGCGCGGTCCAGCTGCTGGCGCACGAGCCTTGCGACCACGGTCGGCCGCTCGATCTGAGCCACGTGCCCGGTGTTGGGCAGGAGCACTACGCGGCTGTCGGTGAAGGTGGTAGCCGCCCGCTTTGCCGACGCCGCCCGCACCAGACGGTCATGGCTGCCATAGACGAGCAGGGTTGGCGCCTTGACGCGAGAAGCCTTGCGCCACAACGTATCTGGCCCTCTCGCCAGAAAGGCGCGAGCGATGCCCTGAGTGGACCGGACCAGGGCGTCCGGCCCGTACGGCTGCCGCTGGCGCACCAGCACGTCGCGCTCGGCCGCCTCTCGCCATTCACGCGGCACGGCAGCCGGCTCGGCGAAGCACAAGTTCACCAGACCGTTGATTCGCTGCTCGGGGCTCAGCTTGGCCGCCTGGCGGGCCACGAAGGGGCCGAGCCCCGGCGCCGCCATCACCACGACCTGGGAGCGCCAACGACCCGGCGTGAGGTCGGGCAGTGCCGGGCTCACCAGGGTCAGGGAGCGCACCAGGTCTGGCCGGTCAGCGGCGACCGTGGTGGCGATGGCGCCGCCCAGCGAGTTGCCGAACAGGTGAACGGGGCCGCGATCGCGCGACTCGATCAGGGCGATCACCGCACGCGCGTGGCCGTCGATGGTGTAGTCGCCGTCATGCGGGGGTGGGCTGAGGCCGAACCCTGGAAGATCGGGGGCCACGGACTCCAGGCGGTCGGCCAGCAGACCCATGAGAGCGGTCCAGTTGAGCGACGATCCACCTAGGCCGTGGACCATGACCGCTGGCTCGACGGGGCCGGCGGGGTCGGCCGCGGGCGCCGTACGCACGTTCAGCGTCCACTCCCCCGGCAGCGACAGCGTCTGCGCGGGCCAGCCGTCGTACGGAAAGTCCATGATCACCCGTCGATCCTCACATGAGTCGGCTAGATCCTGCATGCCGACTGCTAGCGGACGCTCAGATGCCGTCGACGGCGGAGACTCGACCCTCAGCGATCGCTGACACAAGCGCCGCGTGATCACGTTCGTTCTGGTCCGCGTAGGCCTCCGCGAAGGCGAGGATGGCTCGGTCGAACGAGGTCCCAGTGCCGAGATAGGCGCTGATGGCGACGGCGTCCCCGGACCGCGCGTGCGCTCGAGCCAGCGTCCATCCACAGGTTCGCCCGTAGATGGCCAGACCTTCGGGGGCCAGCAGCATCGGATCGAATCCGCCCTTGCCGTCGCGCAGCTGGCGGACGTAGAAGTCCCTGCTGGCTCCATCGAGACCTTTGCTGCGGTGCCAACCCAAGAAGATGTCGCTCGCCGCCTGCATCAGTCGCTGGCCGGCGACGACCCTCCTCCCCGCGTTGTCGTAGGCGCTTCGACCGACGTACGGCTCGAGCACGGACGGCATCGCCTGCTTGACCTGGAGAATGAGGGGGTCAGAGGCGTCGCGTCCCCGCAGCAGGGCCACCCACGCGCGAGTCCCCACGCTTCCCACCCCGACCACCTTGCGGGCGACGTGCTGGAGCTCGTACTGCTCCAGGAGGTGTCGCCGATCATCGGGAAGGGTCACGCGGTAGCCACGAAGCCAGGAGCGGAGCTCGGCATCCAACGAAGCGACTCCTTGAGCATCAGAGAGCTCTTCGATCGGAACGATCAGCGGCGGCATCGAGACGAAGCGAGGTTGGCCGTCGATCGTCGTGGTCAGCTTGGCGAACGCCTGGAGGTTGTCCCGCGACTGTGCCTTCGTCTCGATGCCGCGCAGCAGCTTGCGACGCCGTGCGTCGATCTGCGGTTCTAGGTCGCGGATGATGGCCGCGAGGTCCAGCCGGGCATACCAGATCTCGAGGGCAGGCATGGTCGAGAACTCCGCCATAGCCTCGCGGTAGCCGGAAACGGTGGCGCGCACCGCCGACGCGCGATCGCTGCGGGACAGTCCGTTGGCCCGCGCCGCGACCACGACGGAGGCGGCCAGGCGCTTCACGTCCCACTCCCAAGGCCCGGGCAGGGTCTCGTCGAAGTCGTTGATGTCGAAGACCAGCTGCCGCTCGGGGGAGAAGTAGATGCCGAAGTTGACCAGATGGGCGTCTCCGCAGGCCTGGACGGTCAGGCCGGAGCGGGGCGTGCTCGCCAGGTCTGCGGCCATGACTGCGGCCGCGCCCCGGTAGAACGCGAAAGGCGAGGCCGCCATCCGGCCGTAGCGCACGGGGACCAGCTCAGCGACGCGTTCGGCTGCCTGTTCCTCGAGGATCGCGATCGGGTCCCGGCGGCTGGCAAGCGGCTCGAAGCCTGCGTGACTGCCACGCCGAACCTCCGAGCGAGCCGCCCGACCGCGGGCGGCCCGCTCGTCGGGCGTGAGATGGGCCACCCGGTCGTGGCTAGACCGTCTGTGGATCGGAGTCGCCGAGGATTGGGTCACCTCGCGATTGTTCACGAAAGCCCATTCCGGCGCAGCCGATAGCAGGCACCCAGGCCCTCAAGGTGTGGTGCCGCCGCCTGACTCACAACGAATAGTCCTTCGGCGCTTCGCACCGCCAACGCGACGAGCCCACGCGGAGGGATCAGCGGCAGGGGAGCTCGATCGTGCCGAGGCGGTCGAAGCGCGCGACGACGCTGTCGCCCGCAGCGACTGCGACGGCCTCGGTCAACGCGCCCGCCATGACGATCTGGCCGGCCAGCAGGCCTCGCCCTCGGGCGGCCAGGGCCCGTACGAGCCACGCGACGGACGCCGCGGGATGCCCGAGTACGGCTGCGCCGGCCGCGGTCGCGACCAGCTTGCCGTTCTTCTCGAGCACGCAACCGAGCAGCCGCAGGTCGATGCCGCGAGGATCCAGCGCGGTACCCCCGAGCACGAAGCCCGCGGACGACGCATTGTCGGCGACGACGTCGGGAAGGGTGAAGGCATAGCCCGCAAAGCGTGAGTCGAGGACGTCGACCGCTGGGAAGATGACTTCCGTCGCCGCGAGCACCTGCGCCGCGTTGACCTGCGCTCCCTCGAGGTCCCGGGACAGCAGGAAGGCCACCTCCGGTTCGCATCGAGGCTGGATGTAGTTGCCGACAGCCAAGGCCTCGCCGACGTCCAACTGCATGTCTGCCGTGAGCCAGCCATAGATCGGGGAGTCGACCTTCATCTGCTGCTGCTTGGCGACGCTGGTCAGCCCCAGCTTGGCTCCCACGACCTGCGCGCCCTGGGCGACCCGAGCCTCCACCAGTGCGTCCTGCACGGTGTAGGCGGTGGGAACGTCGAGCCCGGGAACCGTGTTGGTCAGCGGGTTCGTCGCGGTGCGATCACGGACTGCATCGAGGAGGGTACGGACCAGTGGCGCGGTGTCGAGGGCAGCGCTGCCGCCAGTCATGCCTGCGCCTGCGCGTGCTTGCGAGCCAGCTCGACGGCGACGTCAATGATCATGTCCTCCTGGCCGCCGACCACCTTACGACGTCCGAGCTCCAGCAGGATGTCGGCCTGCGAGACGCCGTAGCGTTCGGCGGCCCGCTCGGCGTGCAGCAGGAAGGAGCCGTAGACGCCGGCGTAGCCGAGCAGCAGCCCGGCCCGGTCGATGACCTGCTGGCGCGGCATGATCGGCCGCACGATGTCCTCGGCGACGTCCATCAGCGCCAGGGCGTCCACTCCGGTGGCGATCGAGTACTTGTCGCAGACGGCCGCGAGTATCTCGGTCGGGCAGTTCCCCGCTCCGGCGCCGAGGCCCGCACTGGTGCCGTCGAGGTTGCCGGCGCCCTCCTCGAAGGCCGCGATCGAGTTGGCCACCGCCATCGACAGGTTGTTGTGGGCGTGCAGCCCGACAGGCACGTCGAGCCCGTCCACGAGCGTCGCGATCCGGGCCCGCACATCTGCCGTCGTCATGGCCCCTGCAGAGTCGGCGATGTAGACCGCGTCAGCACCATAGGACTGGAGCAGCTTTCCTTGCTCCAGCAAACCTTCCGGCGTGTTCATGTGGCTCATCATCATGAAGCCGATGGCTTCCATCCCCAGCTGCTTGGCCAGCTTGATGTGCTGCTCGGTGATGTCGGCCTCGGTGCAATGAACCGCGATACGTGCCACCTCTACGCCGAGCTCTTGAACGTCCTTCAGGTCCTCGGCCACCCCGATGCCGGGCAACAGCATGCAGGCGATCTTGGCGTTGGTGGTCGCTTCGACCGCGCGCGCGACCAGCTCCTTCTCGTCCACCGCGGAGAAGCCATAGTTGAACGACGAGCCGCCCAGCCCGTCCCCGTGGGCGATCTCGATGACTTGCACACCTGCCTGATCGAGTCCACGCACGATGGCGATGACCTCGTCGGTTGTGTACTGATGAGAGATCGCGTGCGAGCCGTCCCGCAGGGTCGAGTCGATGAGCCGGAACGCCGGCGCGACATTGGTGGCGTCGACGGTCGTCTCCGTTGCGGTCATGCCGACACCCCCGCGTCGGCGAGCGCCATCGCTTCGCCGACCCTGACGGCAGCGGCCGTCATGATGTCGAGATTCCCCGCATAGGTGGGCAAGAAGTCGCCCGCACCTTCGACCTCGAGGAGCACGACACTTCGATAGGGAACCTCACCACCCGGGGTGTGGAACGGCCCATGCTCGATGACCGGCGGCTGCTTGAGCCGATAGCCCGGGACGTACTTGGCCACGTCCGCGACCATCGCCTCGATCGACGCGAGCACCCCGTCGTGGTCCGTGCCCTCGGGCAGCCCGCAGTAGACGGTGTTGCGCATCAGGATGGGCGGGTCGGCGGGGTTGAGGATGATGATCGCCTTGCCACGTTCGGCGCCACCGACCTCCTCCAGCGCGCGGGCGGTGGTGCGAGTGAACTCATCGATGTTCTGACGGGTGCCTGGACCCGCCGAGGCGGACGCAACAGTCGAAACCATCTCCGCGTAAGGGACTCGAGTCACCCGGCTGACCGCGGCGACCATCGGCGTCGTCGCCTGACCACCACACGTGACCATATTGACGTTGGGTGCACTGAGATGCTCCTCGAGGTTGACCGACGGAATCACCTTTGGTCCCCGAGCTGCAGGGGTCAGGTCAACGGCCTTGATCCCCAGGTCTGCCAGCACCTTCGCGTGCCTCACATGGACGTAGGCGCTGGTCGCGTCGAAAACGAGGCGGACATCCCGGGGGTGCTCAGCCACCCAGTCGATGCCGTCGGCCGGTGCCTCGATCCCGAGGCTGCGAGCGCGGGCCAAGCCTTCGCTGGCCGGGTCGATCCCGATGAGAGCCACCAGCTCCAGCACGTCGGAGCGACCGAGCTTGATCATCAGGTCGGTGCCGATGTTGCCCGATCCGATGATCGCGCAGGGGTATCCCATGAGCAGTCCTCTCAGACGATCCGCACCGAGACCGGCCCGAGCCGGTCGAAGTCGGCCCGATAGACCTCGCCGCCGGCGACCGGCACCGCTGCATGGAGCGCTCCAGTCATGACGACGTGGCCCGCCGACAACGACCCGCCGAAGTCATGCAACGTCCGAACCAGCCACGCCACAGCCTCCGCCGGGTTGCCCAGGGCCGCCGCACCGGCACCCGTCGCGATGACCTCACCGTTGCGGCTGAACACCATGCCCACGAGCCGAAGGTCGACGTCGTCCAGAGGCGTCGCCCGCCCGCCCAGGACGATCGCACCGCTGCTCGCCAGGTCAGCCACGGTGTCGGCCAGGGTGATCTTCCAGTCGGCGATCCGGCTGTCGACCAGTTCGAGCGCCGCAACAGCGCCCTCGGTGGCACGCAACACGTCTACCGCAGTGCAGTCGGGGCCGACCAGGTCCTCGCCAAGAACCAAGGCGATCTCCGCCTCCAACCGAGGTGCGATGTAGTCAGCAGCATCGACGGCCGCCGCATCAGCCTGGACATGGGAAGCCATGACGGGTGCGAAGTCGGGCGAATCGACACCGAGCAGCTGTTGCATGGGTGCGCTGGTCAGCCCCAGCTTGTAGCCCACAACGCGATCGCCGTCGTTGACATAGCGACGCACGACGCCCTGCTGGACGGCATAGGCATCGGCAAGTGACAGACCGGGGTGCGCATCGGTCAGCGGTGCGATCGCGACGCCCGTACGTCTCGCGGTGTAGACGGCGTCGGCCAGCGCATCCGCCTGCTCGCTCGTCACAGCCATGCCACGACCGTAGGGGATCGTCGCACCGAGTCCGAGGGCGAGTCCGAGGTTCGGACAGCGCCGGTCCCTCGAGAGGGGACGGGGTCACGCCGAGATCAGATAAGACTCCAGGCGCCGGTTGAGTGCGTCGAGGGTCGCCCGGATCACGGCCTGCCGTACGTCTTCGCGAATCGGACTGATCCCCGTCAGCCGCTCGGCGCCGCGGCGAGTGACCATCGAGACCTCGACGACCACCGCCCGGTCGGAGCCCAACGCCGGCGTCTCGAGGTGCTCCAGCTCTAGGCGCATGCCCGTGCCGACGCACTCCTCGATAGCCCGAAGGGTGGCCATGGCGACCGAGCGGTGAACCGAGGTCGGAGTGGCTGCCCCGTCGGCGCGGCCGGTCCAACGCAACTCACCGAACTGAAGGGTGACTTCCGACTCCACCCCAAGATCCGCCGCGACCAGCTGCATGCGACCGATGAGCAAGCGCGGGCCTCGAGTGTCGTCAGCGGAGCGCAGATCGACGGTCTCCCCCGGATCGCCCGCTCGGCCCGCGGGTCGTTCCGGGTGCGGTTCTTGCTGGGGCTCTGGTTCTGACTCGGGTTCTCGCTCGGGCTCTGGCTCTGGTTCTGGCTCGGGCGCTGGCTCTGATTCAGACTCGGTTGCCGCCCACCACCAAGGTCGGGCCGACTCGTGAGCGGCGCCGGCAAGGCCGGCAGGCCCGAGCCCCCGCCCCTGGTCCATGCCTTCCGAATCGGCTCCCTCCGAATCGGCCCCTCCGAATCAGGCCCCTCCGAATCGGCATCGTCGCCTGCATCCCGCGCAGGATCGTCGCTGGGTTCGGCGCCATAGGCCGACGGCTGATAGCCGGCCCAAGGATCTGCGGACTGCTCAGAGGTGGTGGAGCTTGGGGGTTTCGATGCAGCGGGTTCGGCGGATGGCCGAACCGATTCCTCCGGCTCCGCGGCCGGAGACGGCACAGCAGACAGACGCACCGGAGCTGTCTCGTCCACCACCGACACGTTGTCAGTGTCGACGGCGAGGCCGAAGTGCTCACGCAGAATTCGGTTCACCGCCGTGGCGACGGCTACCTCGTCGGCTCCAGGTTGCAGTGACAGATGCAAGGTCCCCGCTCCCCCGGCGCGCCGATCCGGGGTGATGGTGGCATCGGCCACCCCATCGACGGCACGCAGTGCCGCCACGACGTCCGCCGGTGTCCCGGGGCCCCCCTCGGTCATGACATCGAGTGTGACAGGTGGGACACTAGGATGCTCTGCGTGACCGTCGCTTTCCCCCGGACGGCGCATCCTCAGCGGAGACCTGCTCCGACTCGTCACTCTCCGTGTCCGACTTGCCCTTCTTGGACGTCTCTCCTCGAGACTTCTTCGCGGCCGCCACGCTGGCTCTGAGCGCCGCCATCAAGTCGACCACCGAGCCGTCGTCCTCGGCCTCGGTGGAGGCTGCGACCACCTCACGACCCTCGACCTTGGCATCGATGAGCGCCTGGACGGCCTCGCGGTAGCTGTCGTTGTAGGCGTCGGGGTCGAACTCGCCGGAGAGCGCGGTGACGAGAGACTCGGCCATCTTCATCTCGGCGGGCTTCACCTCGACCTCTTCATCGAGAAAGCCGAACTCGGGGATCCGGATCTCGTCGGGCCACAGCATGGTCTCCAAGACGATGACACCCTCCCGCACTCGCAGCGTGGCAAGGGTCTCACGCTGCCGCAGGGCAACCTTGACGATGGCGATCCGTTCCGAGGCCTCGAGCGCATCTCGGAGCAGGACGTAGGGCTTGACCCCGATCTTCTCGGGCTCGAGGTAGTAGGACTTCGCGAAGTAGATCGGGTCCACTTCCTCGGCCGGAACGAACTGCAGCACCTCGACGGTCTTTTGGGTGGCGAGCGGCAGGTCGGCGAAATCCTCGTCCGTGAGGACCACCGTCTCCCCGGTGGGCAGCTCGAAGCCCTTGGCTATCTCGGAGTAGGGAACCTCAGAGCCGTCTGCTTCGGCGACGCGGCGGTAACGGACCCGGCTGCCATCGCTGCGCCGTACCTGATGGAAGGCGACATCCTTCTCCTCGGTGGCCGAGAACAGCTTCACCGGGATCGTCACCAGCCCGAAGGAGATGGCTCCCTTCCAGATCGTCCGCATACATCGAGGGTAGGCGGGTCTGCTGGCGTCCGCCACGAACCCGGGAAAAACGACGTCACCTCGACAACTGCCGCGCCCGGGTAGCGTCCAGCTGTGGCCGGTGAGCGAATTCCCGTCGAGGTCGAAGGTCGGCGGCTGAGCCTGTCCAATCTCGACAAGGTCCTCTACCCGTCGGTCGGGATGGTCAAGGGCGAGGTGGTCGACTACTACACCCGCATTGCCCCGGTCCTGCTCCCCCACATCCAAGCCCGAGCCATGACCTTCACCCGCTGGCCCGACGGCGTGGAAGGCAAGTCGTTCTTCGAGAAGAACGCGCCCCGGCACACCCCGGAATGGGTACGGACCGTACGGCTGCCCGCGCCGGGATCGAGCATGAACCGCGACACCATCGACTACGTCATCGTCGACGACCTCCCGACCCTCGTCTGGGCGGCCAATCTTGCTGCGCTGGAGCTGCATGTCCCGCAGTGGACCGTCACCTCGGACGGGACCCCGAACGACGCCGACCTCCTCGTCTTCGACCTCGATCCCGGGCCACCAGCGACAATCGTCGAGTGCGCAGAGGTCGCGCTGCTGCTCCGTCAGGAGCTGGCCGATCTGGACCTTGCAGCATTTCCGAAGTCGAGCGGCAGCAAGGGCATGCAGCTCTACGTGCCGGTGAGTCCTACACCGCCAGACCGGACGAGTGCGTTCGCCAAGCAGCTCGCCCAGCGGCTGGAGGCCGTCCGCCCAGAACTGGTCGTTTCTCGCATGACCAAGAACCTGCGCTCCGGCAAGGTCTTCGTCGACTGGTCGCAGAACAACGGGGCCAAGACGACCATCGCGCCCTACTCGTTGCGTGCTCGCCCGCAACCGACTGCCTCGACCCCGCTCACCTGGGCCGAGGTGGCGAGTTGTGAGAGCGCCGACGACCTGCGGTTCACCGCGCCCGAGGTTCTCGAACGCGTCGATGACCAGGGCGATCTGCTGGCCGCGCTCCTCACCCCCGATCGACCGACGCTCCCGAGCGTAGGTCAGGACTGATCCTGGTCGGCCGTACGCGCGAAGGCCGCCCGCCCGACGTCTCCGTCGAACGTGCGGCCTTCGCTCTCTGCTCCCGGCGCACCTGCACAGCGCACCCGGAGCGGCTTTCGGCGGGTGGACGCTCAGCCGGTCAGGTGGTGCTGACGTCGCTCCCGAGGGTGACGGTAGCGGTGGCCTCTTTGCCGTTGCGCAGG
This sequence comes from uncultured Actinomycetota bacterium, assembly GCA_963805505.1. Lineage (GTDB taxonomy): Bacteria > Actinomycetota > Actinomycetes > DATJPE01 > DATJPE01 > JANPBY01. The sequence goes on from CAWDUP010000002.1 coordinate 49,710, forward strand.
TAGGTCAAGGTGACCTGGTCGCCCGGCGCTTCAGACCGGATGGCGGCAATGAGCCCTTCGGCGCCGTCGATGACCCGACCGTCGATCTTGATCACGACATCTCCGGACTTGAGTCCCGCCTGGTCCGCGGCACTGCCCGCCGCGACATCCCCGAGCACCGCGCCGTTGCCCGTCTGGGCATCGCCGACGGTGGTGCCCAACCGAGCATGGGTGGCCGTTCCGGAGTCGATCAGCTGCTGGGCGATGCGCGTCGCTTGGTCGACCGGGATGGCGAAGCCGAGACCGATGCTTCCGCTTTGCTGGCCCATGGCGCCGCCGAGGGTCGCGATGGCCGAGTTGACGCCGACCAGATGGCCGGACATGTCCACCAGCGCGCCTCCACTGTTGCCGGGGTTGATCGCGGCGTCGGTCTGGATCGCTTCGAAGACCGCCGCCTCAGAACCCTGCTCGCCAGCCGTGACTGGGCGGTTCAGTGCGCTCACGATGCCTTCAGTCACCGTTCCGGACAGGCCCAGCGGCGAGCCGACGGCGAGGACCTGGTCGCCCACAGCGAGATCGGCCGACTTGCCCAGCGTGATCGCGGTGAGGTTGTTCAGGCCGTCGACCTTCAAGACCGCGAGGTCGGTCGTTGGATCAGTTCCGACGATGGTCGCTGCAGCACTGCGCCCGTCTTGCAGGGTCACCGTGAGCGAACCGCCGTTCTGGCCGAGCACTGCGACGTGGTTGTTGGTCAGGATGTGGCCGTCAGTGTCGAGGATGATCCCTGACCCTTCCCCGCCTTGTCCTTGGATCGAGACCACGCTCGGAAGTACGGCTGCCGCGACGGAGGCCACCGTGCCGTCCGCACGGACCGGGGCCGCCGGCGTCGTGGTGGACTGGGTCAAGGTGGTGGACGCGGCCTTCGGCGAACCACCGGCATCGGTAGCTACGAGAATCGCGCCGGTCCCGGCCGCTCCGACCAGCAAGCCCGCAGCCAGCGCAAAGGCGACCGCCTTCCGCGAACGCTTGTCCTGACGTGCTTGGCCTTCGCTCGCGGTCACGTCTGTGGCTGGAGCCGCCCAGCTAGCGGCGAACGGGAGGCCGGCGACCGGCTCGGTCGGCGCGGTCGGGGAGGTCTGGGCCGCCTGCAGGGCCTGCTCGGTCGGCGCCTGCTCGGTCGGGCCAGCCGGCGGCGGCGGTGTGCCGGCCGGGGTCGCGAAGGGTGCTGGCCGCGAGGTCTCGGCAGAGCCCTCGGGCGTGGGGGATGCGGGGGGCGTGTTGTCGGGCGTCTCAGTCATGACTCGAGGATGCGGGAGGCGCCTGAGACGACCCTGAGAGCAGGCAGTGCTCCGGCTAAGAAGCGCCGGGAAGGGTCATCGTGAGCTCAGCGCCGCCCGCAGTGGAGCGCCCAGCAGACACCGAACCGAGATGACGTTGGGCGGCCTGCGAGACGATGGCCAGACCCAGCCCAGACCCGGCCATCGACCGCGCGTCGGAGGATCGGTAGAACCGGTCGAAGACGTGCGGCAGGTCGCGCTCGGCGATTCCCGGCCCTTGATCCCCCACAGTGAGTCGGCCGGCGTGCAGTCCCACAGAGACGGTGCCCCCTTCCGGGCTCCATCTGGCCGCGTTGTCCAAGAGGTTGGTCACTGCGCGCTCCAGCAGCGCCGGATCACCGACCATGGGCCACGGCTCGACGTCGAGGTCGAAGCTCAGGCGCGGCGCCCGGCGACGTACGCGCGTCACGGCCCGGTCGACCACGTCCATGAGGTCGAGCGGTTCAGCGACGCTTTCGGGGGGGTCCTCTCGTGCTAGCTCGACGACATCGCCGACCAGTGCGCTGAGCTCCTCGACCTGGGCCCGCACATCACTCAGCAGCGCCGAACGATCCTGGGCGGGCAGGCCGTCACCGCCGGCCGCCAGTGCCGCGTCGGACTGAGCCAGCAGGTCGAGATTTGTGCGGAGGCTGGTCAGGGGCGTCCGCAGTTCGTGGCCAGCATCGGCCACGAGGCGGCGCTGCTGGTCTCGGGACTGGGCCAAGGCGCCGAGCATGTCGTTGAACGTCGTCGCCAACCGCGCCAGCTCGTCCTGCGGCGCCCCTTCCGGGATGTCGAGCGGCTCGGGGATGCCCGTGCGGCTCACTCGCTCGGCCGCTTTCGTCAACCGCTCCACGGGACGCAGGGTCGCCTGCGCCACCAGCATCCCGGCCAGCGCAGCGAGACCAACGCCGACCAGACCCACGAGGAGCAGGACGAGGGCGAGTCGGTGCAGCGTGCGATGCAGCTGCTCGGTGGACTGCGCAAGAACCAGAGCACAACCACCGACACACTGCGGGACTGGGACCGCTGCGACCCGCACCTCCTGCCCCGTGCCGTCGGTGGCCGTACGCAAGGACTGGTCGACGCCCCCCCGGGCTACTGCCAGCTCGGCGGGCCCCAACGGTGGTTGCACCCCGCCCTCGGCGAAGAACGGTCGACCGCTGGACGCGAGGATCGCGATCTCGACGTCGCCCGACGCGAGCGCCGCCGCGGGGACATTGACCAAGAGCTCTGGATTCGCGAGCGGCGACGTGACGGCTGCCTGCGCTCTACCGACCAGTCCGGCATCCAGCTGCGCCCACAGCTGGGTGCTCACGGTGACGTAGGCAGCTACCGCAACAAGCGCCACGGCGAAAGCCACCGCCAACGCGACCAGCATGGCAACCCTGGTCCGAAGGCTCATCCGACCCTCATCGCCGGCTCAGCAGACATGGTCGCCTGCGGCCGCGGTCACGGGGCGGTCTCACGCAGCACGTACCCGACTCCGCGCACCGTGTGGATCAAGCGGTCCTGCCCGGACTCCTCGGTCTTTCGACGCAGATAGCCGACATACACCTCGAGGGAGTTGGCGGTCGTCGGGAAATCAAAGCCCCAGACCTCCTCGAGGATCAGCGCACGTGACAACACCCGCCGGGGGTGGTGGAGGAACAGCTCCAGGAGGGAGTACTCCGTGCGAGTGAGGCGCACTGGTTGGCCGGCTCGCGTCACCTCACGAGTGACCGGGTCCAGGCTCAGGTCGGCGAAGGTGAGGACCTCGTCGGCGGGATCGCCCTCGGAGGCACGGGTCCTGCGCAGCAGCGCCCGCAGCCTGGCGAGCAGCTCTTCGAGCGCGAAGGGCTTCGGAAGATAGTCATCTGCGCCGGCGTCGAGTCCAGCCACCCGATCGGACACGGCATCGCGTGCAGTGAGCATCAGGACAGGGATGTCGCTGCCTGCGGTGCGCAACGCCCGGCAGGTCTGCAGCCCGTCGAGCTTGGGCATCATGACGTCGAGGATCACCGCGTCGAGGTTCCCTGCAGCCAGCACCTCGAGCGCCTGCTCGCCGTCCTCGACGGTTTCGACGTCGTAGCCGTTGAAGGCGAGCGATCGGCGTAGCGCGTCACGAACTGCGGGGTCATCGTCTGCCACCAGGATGCGCACGATCGCGATGCTACGCAGGCTACTCACGGGTAGGCTCGCACGTCGTGACCACCAACGGCCCGACTGTGGCCGCCGGGCCAGCCGGCGTCAGCCGCAGCGCCCGCCTCCCGCGTTCTGCTCGCCGCGCCCAGCTTCTCACCGCAGCTCGCGAGGTCTTCGTCCAGCAGGGTTACCACGCGGCGGCGATGGACGACATCGCCGATCGCGCGGGCGTCTCCAAACCCGTTCTCTACCAGCATTTTCCCGGCAAGTTCGAGCTCTACCTCGCCCTCTTGGACGAAGGCACCGAGCAAATGATCGACAAGGTCCGCGAGGCCTTGGAGTCCACGACAGACAACAAGCTGCGCGTGCACGCCACGATCGCGGCCTACTACGATTTCGTCGACGGCAACGGGGGTGCCTTCCGGCTCATCTTCGAGTCCGACCTCACCTCGCAGGCAGAGGTCCGCGAGCGGGTCGACGCCGCCAACCGGCGGTGCGCGGAACTGGTCACCGAGGTCATCGCAGAGGATGCGGGACTCTCCCCGCACGAAGCCCACCTGCTTGCGGTCGGGCTCATCGGGCTTGCCCAGGTCAGCGCTCGATCCTGGCTGGACGCGGACGCGCCGGTGGATCGGGATACCGCTGTACGACTGATGTCAGGCCTTGCCTGGAGAGGAATCGGCGGCTTCCCGCGCACCACGTGATCATCGCGAGCGGCTCGGCTGCGTAAGGTTGAGCCAAAGGGCGACAACGGAGGTCTGCGTGGAGGTCAAGATCGGCGTCAAAGGGGCGCCGCGTGAGCTGGTGCTCGAGTCGGAGAGCAGCGCCGAGGAGATCATGGCCAGTGTTGCAGCGGCGCTGAAGGCCGAGCAGGGCGTCTTCTCGCTGAGCGACGCGCGCGGTCGACAGGTCCTCGTGCCGGCAGAGAAGCTGGCCTACGTCGAGATCGGTGAGGCGGAGACCCGCAAGGTGGGCTTCGGCGCGATCTCGCCGTAGATCACGAACGGGTCGCGACAGCCGACCCCGCAGCGCGCCTGTCCAGAACCAGGCAACGGTCGTGAGACTGTGCCAAGCGTGCCTACCCGCGCGCCCGGCCGCCTTCGGCTGGTGTTCGATCCCAGCGGAGAAGAGCTGGTGGCCGCCCAGACCTGCGAGGCCGATGTCTTCTTGCAGTGGTACGGCAACACCCACGACCAGCTGGCCGAGGAGTACGGGCCGTACGAGCCGGTCTCGACCTTCCTTGCCGTCCTGGACGACGACGGGGTCGCCCAAGGGGTCGCGCGGCTGATCAGCCCGAACCCCGCGGGTTTGAAATCCCTCGACGACCTTGCCCGGCCGCCGTGGCAGATTGACGGCACGCGAAGCGCCGCCGCAGCAGGTCTCGACCTGAGCTCCACGTGGGACGTCGGCACCCTGGGTATCCGACGGCAGAGCGGCCCCAGCAGGGTGCACGCGGCAGCTGCCGTCTACCACGGTCTTGTGGTGGCGGCCCGAGCCAACCACGCGCGCTCGTTCGTCGCCATCCTCGACGATCGCTACCGGCGGTTGCTCTATTCCATGGGCCTGCACCTGCACACCCTGCCGGGAGCAAGTTCGGGAACCTACCTCGGATCACCGCAGAGCACTCCGGTGTACGCCCACTTCGGCGCCCTGCTCGACCACCAGCGACGCATCGCGCCGGACGCGCACCGGTTGATCACCCTTGGAGAGGGGCTCGACCTGGTGACTCCCGATCCCCAGGCCTTCCTGCTTCGTTCGCGAGTCGTCGACCTCCGGTCACGAATCGCTCGGTCAGTCGAGGAAGTGCCGAGCGCGGCGGGACGGGGCCGCAGCCAGCCCAGCTGACCACCGCCGCACCCAAGGACCGAGCTCGGCGGCGACCATAGGTCGAGCCACGTGGATGCCTTGCAACACATCGACTCCCATCGCGATGAGCTCGGCAGCGGTCTCAGCATCTTCAACGCCCTCGGCGACCATGCGCAGCCCCATGGCGTGAGCCATCTGCATCGTCGAGGTGACGATGACCCGACTTCTTGCGTCCGAACGGATCGTCGCGACGAACGATCGATCCATCTTGAGCTCCTGCACGGGCAGATCGCGCAGATAGGCCAGCGACGAGAATCCGGTGCCATAGTCATCGATCGACACCTGGATGTCGTTCTCCCGCAGCTCGAGGATCATTTCCCTCGCTCGCTCGGGGTCGGACAAGAAGGAGTCCTCGGTCACCTCGACGAGCAGCATCTCCGGCCTCAGTCCGGCTTCGTCCACCGACTCGAACAGTCGGGGAAGCAAGCTTCCGCTCATCAGCTCCGGCGGAGCGCAGTTCATGGCGACCCGGAAGTCGAAGCCGCTGTCCATCCACCTCCTCGCATCATTGACAACGCGGTGAGCCACCGCCTCGGACAGCGCAAGCATCAGCCCGGAGCGACGGGCATCGGGCAAGAAGTGCAATGGCTGCATGAGGCCGTGCGTCGGATGCTGCCAACGCACCAACGCCTCGATGCCAGTGATGTGCTGAGTTGCCGCGTCCATCTGAGGCTGGTACCAGACCACCAGCTGATCCTCAGAGATCCCTCGTCGCAGCTCCTCGGACATCCGCAGCCGCTGCCGGGAGAAGCCGTCGCGAGCGGCGTCATAGAGCAGGGTGCCCGCTCGGGTCACCTTGGCTTCGTACATCGCTACATCCGCTCGACGGAGCAGGTCCGTGGCACCGGTGTCGCCGGCCGCGTGCACAGTCACACCGATCGATGCCCGGATGGCGAGCTCGAGTCCGTCGATGCGGAGCGGCTCCAGGAGGCTGTCCCGTAGTTCGTGGGCGATCTCGAGCAGTCGGATCGGATCGTCCTCCCTGACCAGCACCGCGAACTCGTCACCTCCCAGGCGGGCCACGGATCGGTCTGGACGAGAGAACAAGCGCATCCGATCGGCCGCGGCGCGCAGCACTGCATCACCGGCGGCGTGCCCGAGGCTGTCGTTGATGTCCTTGAACCCGTCGAGATCGAGCAGCATCAGCGCCAGGGGGCGCCCGTCGATGAAACCGAGCTCCAGGTCTTGAAGGACCGAGCGCCGGTTCGGCAAGCCGGTGAGCTCATCGGTGCGCGACAGCCGCAGAGCCTCTGCCGATCCTTGCGCCTCGCGCAGCGCAAGAACGAGCCGCCAGCCGGAGGCGATCAAAGTGACGACTGCGGGAACGGTGACGTACCACGCCGCGGCACCACTCGGCCGGAATGCCAGTGCCAGCAACGCGATCAATGCGGCGCCGAGCAGCATGCCCGAGTGTTGGCGATCCTCGGCGGGTACGTCGAAGACTCGATGCCGCATGCACGCTGCCGTGGCGATGAGCGCGAACGCGACGCCGTACAACAAGTCGATGACCACGTTCGAGACATAGGTCGAGGAGGCAAGGTTCAGTGCAAGGCTGGAGTCTGCGACCGCGAGCGCGAACAATCCTGCGACCAGCATCCCCGTGCGCCGCGAGCGATCCCGCAGCCGGAGCACGGCCTGACCGATGACCATGATGGCCAAGACCACGTCGATCAGCGGATAGAGCAAGGCCAACAGCAAGGCCATGCCCTCGGCGGGGAAGCGCGTTGCGACAGGGGTCAGGACCACCGCAGCCGCAACGGTCGCAACCCCGCCGCACACGACTGTGGTTTCCAGCCAGATCGACCCAGGGTGGGAGGTCCGTCGACGGGCATCGAGCAGCAAGAAGGTGGCGATGCCTAGATAGGAGCTGAGGAACAGCCATTCACCAGGCGCCGGGAACGTGGTGGCCGTGAGATTCTCACCCGAGGTGAGGGCAGCCGAGCCGACCGCCCACAGGCACAAGCCGACCGCGAGCGAGATAAGCCCGGACCGGTGGTTGCGGTGGACGACGGCCCCGACGATCACTTGGGCCACGATCGCCACGAAGAAGACCGCCAGCATCACCAGGAGCAGACCCTGCGAGGAGTCGGTTGTCCCGAGTATCTCCACAGCCAGCGCGGTCGGAAGACCGACTGCGAGGACACCCCAGGAGACCAGCGCAAGCCGCTTCATGGCACGCACGCTCGCGCGCGTGCCCTCCTGCTGCTGCGCCCCCACAGTGCTCCTCCCCAAGGCAGCCCGGGGCGCTCAGGGCGGTCGAACGAGCCGGGCGTGCTCTTCCCTGTTCGGGACATCGGCACCTGAGGCGGCCGACCTGAGCGATGCGAAGGGTCAGGCGGAGAGCCCCAACGACTGCATCCGTCGCGTGTGGTTCTCAGTCAACCGGGTGAACATCCGAGAAAGGCTCGCCAGATCGAACGCCGGCTGGCCGGAGGGGCCCATTCCGCCGACGATCAACGTGACCAGCGCGTCCCGGTCCGCAGCCACGCGCTGCGCTTGGCTCAACATCTCACCGACCAGCCGCCGTCCCCACAGGGCCAACCGACCCGCGACCCGAGGATCGAGGGCGATCGCGGCCCGCACCCGGTCCACAGCGAAGTCCGAGTGACCAGTGTCGGCACAAGCATCGAGTACCAGCGCCTGGGTCTGCGGATCCAGATAGGCCGCGACCTCTCGATAGAAGTCCTGGCCGATCCCGTCGCCGACGTAGGCCTTGACCAGACCTTCGAGCCAGTCGGCTGGAGCTGTGGAGTCATGAAAGCCGTCGATGCCGGCGATGAACGGCGCCATGGCCTCCTCGGGATTCGCGCCGAGCTCGACCAGCCTGTCCCGCAAAGACACGAAATGCCGGTGCTCGGCCACGGCCATTCCTGCCAGCTCGGCCTTGTCGCCCACGGTGGGGGCGAGGGCGGCATCGGCGGCCAGCCGCTCGAAGGCACTGAGCTCGCCGTATGCGAGAACGCCGAGCAGATCCACGACCGCCGCCCGATAACCCTCATCCGCCAGCGGATCCGTCGCCGCGTCGCTCATCCCGCTGACACTCATGCCCAAGAGACTAGGCCAGGCAATCCGGGATCAGCCGATACACTGCTCGGGTACTCGTGAGCGCGGGCGCGACTCCGACCAAAGCACAGCTGGCATGTGGGCGCCCTCCGGTACAGCACTCACCCCCGGGTGGCGCAGCCCCGCCTCCGCGCTCGATCGCACACGAATCGAATAGAGGCGTTTCCCCTGACCACCTTCCGTGACCTCGGGGTCCTACCCGAGACCTGCGACGCCCTCGAGGCTGTCGGCATCATCGAACCCTTCGCGATCCAGGAGCAGACCCTCCCGGTTGCGTTGTCCGGCAACGACGTCATCGGTCAGGCCAAGACCGGCACCGGTAAGACGCTGGGATTCGGCATCCCGCTGCTTCAGCGCGTGTCGGGACCTCAGGATCCGAGCTTCGCCGACCTACCCGACCCAGGGAAACCGCAAGCCCTCGTGGTCGTCCCGACGCGTGAGCTCTGCGTCCAGGTGACGCGCGACATCGCGACCGCAGGCTCGCGGCGCGGGGTACGCGTCATGGCCGTGTACGGCGGACGCGCGTATGAGCCTCAGATCGAAACCCTGCGCAAGGGGGTCGAGGTCGTCGTCGGCACGCCGGGGCGGCTCATCGACCTGGCCAACCAGCGGCACCTCGATCTCGGCCACGTGCGGATGCTCGTTCTCGACGAGGCCGACGAGATGCTCGACCTCGGATTCTTGCCCGACGTCGAGCGCATTCTGCGCTTCATTCCTGATGGTCGCCAGACGATGCTGTTCTCAGCCACGATGCCTGGACCGGTCATCTCCCTGGCGCGCCAATACATGACGCAGCCAACCCACATCCGCGCCCACGATCCCGAAGACTCCGGGCTCACCGTCGCCAACGTCGAGCAGCACGTCTTCCGTGCCCACGCCCTCGACAAGGTGGAGATGCTCGCGCGCATCCTGCAGGCGCAAGGTCGCGGCCACACGATGGTTTTCTGCCGGACCAAGCGCACCGCACAGAAGGTTTCCGACGAGCTGGCGACGCGTGGATTCGCCTCCGGTGCCGTGCACGGAGACCTCGGTCAGGGCGCCCGCGAACAGGCGCTGCGAGCCTTTCGCAACGGCAAGGTCGATGTCCTCGTAGCCACCGATGTGGCAGCCCGAGGCATCGATGTCGAAGGGGTGACCCATGTCGTGAACTACCAGTGCCCCGAAGACGAGAAGACCTATCTGCACCGGATCGGACGGACGGCGCGTGCCGGCGCATCCGGTACCGCAGTGACGTTTGTCGACTGGGACGACATCCCACGCTGGACGCTGATCAACAAGGCGCTCGGGCTGGACTTCGAGAGCCCGGCGGAGACGTACTCGACGTCGGACCACTTCTATGCCGCGTTGGACATCCCCAGGCACGTGACTGGCAAGCTGCCGCGCGGTGCCAGGACGGCAGCCGGCCTGGCAGCCGAATCGGTGGAAGACCTCGGGGAGACCGGCAAGGTCGCGCGCGGTCGCTCGGCGAGCACAACTGCGGCCGGCTCGCACGCAAAGCACGACGACAAACCGAAGGCCGCTCGCCCTCCACGTAAGCGATCCGGGTCACGGCAGCGCACCCGCGGCGGCGCCCCGGTGGCGAGTGATCAAGCCATCTCCGACTCGCCGAAACCAGCAATGAACGCCGAGACCGGCCAGGCAGAGGCGGGCGCCGGGACGGGTCGCCGCCGCCGCCGTGGTGGTCGGGGTCGCGGCCGAGGGGCGGGAGCCAATGCGGCAAATCCGACCAGCGCAACCAGCTCCGCCGCCCCCAGCGGCTCGGGCAGCCCTGCGACGTCTGACTAGAGCCGGATCCCCAGACGGACCCACGTTCGGCGGCGGCAGGCGGGGCAGCGCATCCACGACGCGTAAGGCCTGCGAAGGAGCGGAAGGTGCAGGGACGGGAGCGCAGCGACCAACGCGGCCCGCACCCCGACGACGCTGGTCTGCTTGCAGCGTGGGCATTCGATCGTGACCGCGCCGAACGACGGTGGTTCGGCGACGTTGCTCCACAGGGCACTGCGGCCCTCTTGGTCAGGCGGCGCATCACCGCGGACGACGGTCGGATCGGTTTCGGCATAGATGTTCGTCGGGATCCGATCAAATCCCGACGGACGCGTCATACGCCTACGCCCATCGACATGGTGCCCTCGGACAGCCGGCGGGCGTGCTCGCGATACGCCTCCGATCCCTTGGATCGGCGAGCCGTGGAGAGCACCGAGCGACCGATCGCCGGCGCCTCGGCGAAGCGAATGGACTTGGGTATGGGTGGCTCGAGAACCGCCAGGCCGTAGCGCCCACTGACATCGGCGAGCACCGCGCGGGAATGGTTGGTACGACCATCGAACAAGGTCGGAAGGACGCCAAGCACTTCGAGTTCCCGGTTGGTCCGCTTCTGCACTTCTCGCACGGTGTCGAGCAGATGGCCAACGCCTCGGTGGGACAACGTCTCGCACTGCAGCGGGATCAGCACCGTGTCGGCGGCGGTCAGGGCGTTGAGAGTGAGCACACCGAGAGACGGGCTGCAGTCCAGCAGGACGAAGTCGTAGTCGGCCAGCACCGGCTCGAGCGCCTCGGCGAGGACGTACTCCCGGCCGGTGCGCATGAGCAGGTGCGCCTCCGCACCTGCCAGGTCGATCGTGGCCGGAAGGACGTCGGTGCCGTCAGCCGTCGTCTGGATGGCCAACCGGGCTGCCACGCGACCCAACAGGACATCGTGAACCGAGAGCTCTAGATGCTCGGGATCCAGCCCGACCGAGAAGGACAGGCAGGCCTGAGGGTCCAGGTCGACGAGGAGAACGCGGCAGTCCAGCTCGACCAGCGCGGCACCCAAGGAGATGACCGTGGTGGTCTTGGCGACGCCGCCCTTCTGGTTGACGACGGCGAGGGTTGAGGTCACGGACCTATTCTGCCCTCTGTGAGCACTCCCCCGTTCCTCGCACCTCCCCCCGCCACCCGAGTGGGTCCCCTCAGGACACCCCGCGGCGCCTTCGCCTCATGGGTGATCGAACCCCCGGACTCCGGTGCCCGAGGGACCGCGGTCCTCGTCCCAGGCTTCACCGGGAGCAAGGAGGACTTCATCGCGATCCTGGCGCCGCTTAGCGCGCAGGGCTGGCGGGTGGTGACCTACGACCAGCGCGGTCAGTACGAAACGCCAGGGACCCACGCGGGAAGCTACTCGTTCGAGGCTTTGGCCGATGATCTGCTGGCGGTAGCGGCCAGCGTCAGTGAAGACCCTGTGCATGTCCTGGGCCATTCCTTCGGAGGGCTGGTCGCCCGCCAGGCCGTTCTGGCCCGGCCGGAGGCCGTGCGCTCACTGACCCTCATGGACTCCGGCCCCAAGGGAGTCGACGGCCCCACTGCGGAGATCGCCCAAGTGTTCGCCGCGGCCCTCGAGTCGATGCCGATTCAGGATGTGTGGGAGGCCAAGGTCGCCTACGACGCGGCCCAGGGACTCCACCTCCCAGCGGACGCGAGTCTGGCCGCATTCCTGCGAGCTCGCTTCGTCGGGAACGACCCGCTCGGGCTCGCGGCGTTCGCTCGCCTGCTCATCAACGCGCCCGACCGCACCGCCGAGCTGGGTCTCACGGGTTGCCCGGTGCTCGTGCTGTACGGCGAGAACGATGATGCCTGGTCCCCCGCCATCCAGAGCGACATGGCCCAACGCCTCGGCGCTCGACGCCAGGTGATCCCGGGAGCAGGGCACAGCCCGGCCGCTGAGGCTCCGGAACGGACTGCGGAGGTATTGGGCGAGTTCTGGGCCGATCCCGCGCCGGGGGCGTAGCCTGCTACGAGGTGGGAGGGGATCCCGCGGGGTGATTGGAAGGCTCGTCGTGGAGTTGCGCGCGGCGCTCAGCGCCGACCCGAGACAGGTAGCGGTCGCGCGACACCTGCTGCGCGGCTACCTCGCCGACGGCGACGAGCTGCCCGACGACACCTTTGATGTGCCGGAGCTGCTGGTCAGCGAGCTCGTGACCAACGCGATCGTGCACGGTGGCCCACCGGTCGAGCTGCACGCGGCCAGCAAGGGCTCCGGAATCCGCGTCGAGGTACGCGACGGGGCACAGCGACCGCCGGTGTTGGAGTCTGCGACGACGGTCGCCGGCACACCGCGCGAGCACGGGCGCGGACTGCAGATGGTGGCCACCCTCGCCGACCGCTGGGGCTGGGACGGCCACCCCACGGGCAAGACCGTCTGGTTCGAGCTGGACTGTCTGTAGTCGAGCAGCAGCCAAGCGGCTGTCACTGATCGCTGTCATGGGTCAGGAAAGCCATGATCGTCTCTTCGGGCAGCACACCGTGTCCGGCATTGGGGATCACGCATAGTTGAGCTTCGGGGATTGCCCTGAACATCGCCACCGTGTGCTCAGGTTCGATCGCATCACGGTCGCCGGCTACGACGAGAGTCTGTGCCGTGACGCTTGCCAGTTGCTCGCGTGTGAAGTTCGGCTCAACCGTCCACATGCGCCGCATTCGCTCGAACACGACCGGCCAGTGGCCTGGGCCATCGGGCGAGAGCCGTTCGTAGTTCTCGCGGAGAGGAGCGAACCAGTGGTCGGCCGCGATGGTCATCAGTTCTTTCCGGTCGACCGCCGTGTACCCGGCGATGCTGAAGTTGGAGCCCGAGACCACGAGGTTCGACACCAAGTCCGGATGGTGGATCGCCATGTCGAGACCGAGGATCCCTCCGTCGCTGACCCCGACTATTCCGACCCTGTCGACGTTCAGCTGCCGCAGAAGTTCGGCCGTGTCCTCGGCCATGTCGTGGTAGTGGAACTCCCGATCCACCGCATCCGCGGTTCGGCCATGACCCATCTGCTCAGGTGCGATCACCTGGAAGCGGCTCGAGAAGAGCGGAAAAAGCTGTCGTCTGAACTCGATCGAGGAGGTTCCGCCGTGCAGCATCAACAGCGCCGAACCCTCGCCGTGCACCTCGTAGTACATGTGCAGGCCGTTGACCTCAGCGTACGCGCCGCTGCTTTCCATCCTTCACTCTGACACGAACAGGTAACCACGAACAGCCCAAGCCTGGCAGATCCTCGAGTGGCCCCCTCCGACCACGCTCACCTCGCCGCAACGGGGACTGTCGGTGGCTCGTGACAGACTAGATATGTCGCTTCGAAGCACGTGAAGTGGCTGGCCTCAGTGCCCACGAGATTTTCGCCTTCAGTGCCCAGAGAACGTCCTCGCCAGTCCCGGCGGGGTGACGTTGGTCCTTGTCTCTTGGCTGGAGGTGACCCCCGTTGAGCGCACTGGACATGTTGATGACCGCGATCGACGGCTACCTGGCCGAAGACCGCGGCGACCTGTCCGGCAGCGAGGCCGCCGAGTCACTGACGGCGTTGACCACGGGGATCAACCGGCTCACCGCCGCCCAGATCGAGCTCACCGGCCAGGTCGAGGACTCCGGGGTCTGGGGCCTGGACGGGTCCCGCTCCGCCGCGACCTGGCTGACCGCCCACACCCGGACCTCCCGCGCCGTCGCCGGCGCTGATCTGAAGCTGGCCCGCGCCCTTGCCCGGAACCTACCCGCGACCGCCGCGGCCGTTTGGCTGGGACCCTGCCGGTCGGGCACGCCCGGATCCTTTCCCGCGAATGCACCAAAACCGCGACCATGCGCGAGACCCTGACCGACCCCCGCCTCGGCGAGACCCTGCTGCTGGCCTCGGCCGGGATGCCGGCCGGTGACTTCCTGCGGGTATGCCGGGCGTGGGCGCTGCGCGCCGACCCCGCGGTCGCGGACGCCGCCTACCGCGAAGACACCGACAGCTACGAGTTCGCCCTATCGGCCACCACCGGTGGAGTCATCCCGCACGGGAAGCTGTCCCCCGACGTCGCCGAACTGCTGCAAACCGCGCTGCGCGCCGAGATCGGCGTCCCGACCGCCGACGACACACGCAGCACCTGGCAACACCAACACGACGCCCTCGGATCCCTGGCAGCCCGGCTGCTAGCCAACGGCGGGCTGGGCACCACCCACGCGGTGCGCCCACAGATCGTCGTGCACGTCCCACTGGCCACCGCCCTCGCCCAACCCGGCACCCCCGGGGTGGCACCGGCGTGGCTGCAAGACTCCCGCACCCCCCTGCCCACCTGCCTGCTCGACCGCCTCGCCTGCGACAGCGACCTCATGCACGCCGTCCTCGGCGCCGACGGGGAAGTCCTGCACTTCGGCCGCGCCAAACGGCTGTTCGAAGGCCCGCTACGCCGGGCCATGGAAACGCGAGACGGGCACTGCCGCTACCCCGGCTGCACCGCGCCACCCAGCCACTGCGAAGGCCACCACCTGTTGCGCTGGACCCTGGGCGGGCTCACCAACATCGACCAAGGCGCCCTGCTGTGCTGGCACCACCACACCCACGTCCACGCCCACAACATCCAGATCACCAAAACCCCCAACGGAGGCCTCACCTTCACCCACCCCGACGGCCACATCATCGGCACCACCTACCCCCACAGCGGACCAGACCCCGACCCACTCCCCTGGACCCACCCAGACCAGTCCGAGCAAGACCCCACCGCAATCACCGCCTGGGACGAGAACTGCAGAGGCCCCACCTAGCTCAGGGCCGTCGTGCGGCCTCACCACCAACTGCCGACACGTACGTCCTGCGGATCTTCACCCCCCTCACGGGGGAGATCAATCGAACCCTTCGAGCGCAGCCCAGGGCTGCTTGGTCGGGGCGACCGCTCGACCCTCGGGGCAGTGTCGGGCGAAGTCGCACCACCCACACATCGAGCCTGGCTTGGGCGCAAAGACATCGGCCCAGTCGGCTGGTCGTTCGGACAAACCGGCGCGCCACTCGACCTCAGCAGCAGCGGCCTCGGCGCCGATGTCCTCGGCGCGTCGCAGGTGTCGGAGCAACGACTCCTCGGTGTGCACCCAGCGAACCACCGACGCGCTCGGCAGATGGTGGAGCTCCACCGTGCGGCAACGCTGTCGCAAGGTACGGCCAGCCGCCAATGCATAGAGCGCTAGTGCTAGCGAGCCGCGCACCTCGTCAGTGTCCGGCACCCACCGGCCGGTCTTGTAGTCGACAATGACCAGTTCCTCCTCGTCCTGGGCGACCCCGTCGACGTCGGCAACGATCCGCTCATCGATGCGGTCGACGCGGCCGCTGAGTGCCAGGGTGTCGGTGCGCATCGCGACCGTGCGTTCGATGCCGCGGGGTTCGTCCTCCGGGTCCTGTCCGGCGAGGTAGCGCTCAATCATCACGCGACACTGGGCCAACCACTGCGCGCTCTGCGCGTCGTCCCGGAATCCGTCGGGAAGCCAGCACTCTTCGAGCAGGTCACCTCCGGCTTCGGGGGTACGGCGACCCGCCGGCAGGTCGTACCACCGCTTGAGCGCCGTGTGGACCGCCGCACCGAGACTCGTGTGCGCCCACGGCGGCCCCTTGGGCGGGGTCGGCCGATCGAGGTAGGTCATCCGATAGCGACGGGGGCAGTCCAACCAGGTCGTGAGCCTGGTGGGGAAGGCCTGGAAGAGCCGCTTCGGCATCCCGTCGAGACCGAGCTGCTCGGTCATCGCGTCAACGACGAAGCACGGGCGCGGAGCTCGGCAAAGACCACTGGATCGGTCGTGCAGGCGGCCAGCCCTTGCAGCTTGCCCGTCCCGTGGTAGTCGCTGGAGCCGGTCGTGAGCAGGCCAAGGTTTGCTGCCAGGTCGGCATAGTGGGCGCGCGCCTGCTCGTCGTGGTCTGGGTGATCCACCTCGATGCCGACCAGGCCGGCTGAGGCGAGCGTCTCCACGACGGCGTCGTCCACGACCCGGCCGCGTCGCCCAGCGCCGGGGTGGGCGAAGACCGAGACTCCTCCCGCCTCAGCGATCAGCTGGATGGCGTCGACGGGATCGGTCGCGTGATGGGTGGCGTAGAACCGTGAGTCGTTGTGGAGCAGATCGGCGAAGGCTGCGTCGCGATCCGGCACGACACCCCGGGCCACGAGCGCATCCGCGATGTGCGGACGACCCACCGTTGCCCCTCGACTGGTCTGAGCCTCGACGTCCTCCCAGCGGATCGGATAGTCGGCCTCCGCAAGACGACGGACGATCTCCTTAGCCCGGGGCACTCGGTCGTCGCGGTTCAAGGACAGCTCCGCCGCAAGCGCCGGCAGGTCGGGATCCGGCCAGTAGCCCAGCAGGTGCAGGGAGATTCCGTCGATGGCGCAGGAGATCTCCACGCCAGGGACGACGTCGATACCCACCTCGACCCCGGCTGCGATCGCCTCCGGCGTGCCAGCCAGGGTGTCGTGATCGGTGAGCGCGACGACATCCATCCCCGACGCCGCAGCTCGGCGGACCAGCTCGGCCGGCGAGTCCGTGCCGTCGCTCACCCTGGAGTGAGTGTGCAGGTCGATAAGCATCCCCCGAAGACTAGGGCCGACGTCCCCCAGACCTCCGAGTCAGAACCAACCTGGGGACGATGCGCCGTCCGAACAGCGCCAGTCATGACGGCCCGCTCACCCGGAAACCGGGGCCTCGACCCAGTGCACCGGAACACCGTGCGGCGGCGCCGTACCCAACGCGAGCTCCACGCGGGTCGAGGAGCTGTGCCAGCGCAACCGCACGTCGAATTGCGAGGAGCCGTCCGGAGGCGGCTCAAAGCTCAGGTGCGCGAACGGCGAGTCGTCCGTGGCCAGCTCGGCGAGCCGGTCACGCTCGGCGAGCACCCGTCGTCGCTCGTCGGCGCTCACGTACTGCCACATGACGCTGTGCCACAGCACTGTCGCCACCCCTGGCAGCGGTTCGAGCCCCGCGAGGAACTCGGCCGCCCCGACGGGCTGCACCACGGCCGGGACGTGGCCCGCGATTTCCAAGGCGGCCCGAAGGCGTTCGAAGCGCGCCAGATCATCCGGCCACACGTACGAGCTCAGGGTCAGGCGCCCCTCCGTGGTCGTCGGATCGATCGGGTCCGGGTCGCAGCCCAGCCGCTCCACGACCTCGAAGTCGCGGCCGCGGGGCAGGGCATCGACGTCGACGGCACGGTGCAGGACGCGCAGCTGCTCAGCTCGCAGGTTGAGGCCCGCACTGGCCCCGATCTCGAGCAGGCGCACCGCACGGCCCCCGGACAATTCGCTGATGACGTGCAGGCCGCCGATGAGCGGCAGGGAGCGTCCCGTCTCGTTGGTCTGCGGCGGGCGCACCAGCATCGGCGCGATGGCGTCCGCCTGGTCGCTGAGGACCTGCCGGAAGGCAGCCCAGACCGCTTCGTCGGTCGCTGAGTCACGAGCGACGTAGGTGCCTCCCACGCTCGGATAGTGCACGGCCAAGGCGGGGGCGAGCCGGGCCAGCACGAGGCGGTGTACGGCGCCGGTCAGCCTCAGCGCCATCGCGGAGCCGGGCGGAGCATCCTCGAAGCCAGCCACCGCCGCCGCAGTCGGGCCACCTGACTCGAGATCGTCAGCCGCCCGTTCGAGCACGGCGGCATACAAAGGTGACCCGAGGCTCGCGCACGCCAGCGCCTGCCGCCGGAACCGACCGGTCAGCGGGTGCTTCTGCACGTGGCCCTCACGCGTCTCCACCGTGACCACACGCATCTTGAACGACCGACGGCACGTTCACCTCGATCCCGAAGAACGTCGCCTTCCCGGAGCACGTGTGGACGTAGTCGAGCAGAGCCGCCCGCTGGGTCCACATCGCAACCCCGAGACCGACGAAGACGACGAGGAACAGCACCTTCATCGCCACCGATCTCACGACAAGCGCCAGCACGACGCCAATGATCGGCAGCCCGATCCCGAGGATCAGCGCCCAGGTCTTGACCGTGTCGAGGTCGACGTCCAGATTCACGCGTCCATCTTGACGTACGCCGCCGCTCCCACCGCTTCGGCTCCGGACCACGCGGCCCGATGAAACGGCCCACAACGGCTCAATCCGGCCGCGAAGACCCAGCCGTTTCTCGCCGTTGGATCAGCCGGCCCACATCTGCTCCTCGGCGAGCGCGGACGGCTAGAGCTTGTAGTCCTCGAGCAGCCGGCGCCCGATGATCATCTTCTGGATGTCCGCCGTGCCCTCGCCGATGAGCAACATCGGCGCCTCACGGTAGAGGCGCTCGATCTCGTACTCCTTGGAGTAGCCGTACCCACCGTGAATCCGGAAGGAGTCTTCGACGACCTCCTTGCAATACTCGCTAGCCAGATACTTCGCCATCCCGGCCTCGACGTCGTTGCGTTCACCGGAGTCCTTCTTGCGCGCCGCCATCACCATCATCTGGTGGGCCGCTTCGACCTTGGTGGCCATGTCGGCGAGACGGAACATCACCGCCTGGTGCTCGGCAATCGGCTTGCCGAACGTCGACCGTTGCTGCGCATAAGAAATCGCCAGCTCGAAGGCTCGGTGCGCCACTCCGCACCCACGCGCAGCGACGTTCACGCGACCGACCTCGACGCCGTCCATCATCTGGTAGAAGCCACGCCCCGGCGCCTCGCCGAGAACGGCATCAGCCGGGAGCCGGAGCCCTGACATCACCAACTCGGTGGTATCGACCCCCTTGTATCCCATCTTGTCGATCTTCCCGGGGATGGTGAGGCCCGGCCGCACCTCGCCGAACCCCTGCGGCTTCTCCACGAGGAAGGTCGTCATGTTGCGGTAGACCGACCCCGCGTTATCGGGACCTTCGTCGGTCTTCACCAATACCGCGACCAGCGTCGACGTACCCCCGTTGGTCAGCCACATCTTCTGCCCGTCAAGCACGTAGTCGTTGCCGTCTCGCACCGCCTTGCTCGTGATGGCGGAGACGTCTGACCCGCAGCCGGGCTCCGACATCGAGAAGGCACCCCGAACCTCCCCGGCCGCCATCCGCGGTAGGAAGTGCTCCTTTTGCGCCTGCGTACCGTGCTGCTTGAGCATGTACGCCACGATGAAATGGGTGTTGATGATGCCGCTCACGCTCATCCAGCCGCGGGCAATCTCCTCCACGCACAAGGCATACGTCAGCAATGACTCACCCAGACCGCCGTACTCCTCGGGGATCATCAAGCCGAAGACGCCCATCTCCTTCAGACCCTCGACGATCGCCTCGGGGTAGGCGTCGGAGTGCTCGAGCTCTTGGGCGTGCGGGATGACCTCGGCGTCGACGAATGTCTTGACGGTCTTGAGGATCTCCAGCTGCAGGTCGCTGAGGCCTTCGGTGTGCGCGAGTCGTCCCATGGCGTGGGCGGTCCCTTCGGTGGCGATTCGATCCTGGTGGCCCTACAGCGCTGACGGGCGACGCCCGAAGCCTAGGTAGGCGAGCGGGCCGAACGGTTGGACGACCAGGCTCAGCACCCACACGGCCTTGGGGCCGCGCACCTCGGTGCCGGGTCGCCGGGCCAGGTCGACCAGGACCATCGTGGAGAGCGCGATCTCGATCCCCGCGCCCACGAGAACGGCAGCCCGCTGTCGATCGCTGAGGTCGCTCCACGACTTCTTCGCCATGGGCTCACGCTACGCCTCCGGATGCGACAGGCCCGCGCCACACCCGGCGGCGGCTACTCGGGCGGGGTGAAGGATTCCGTGCGGCTCATAGCGGCAGCCCGCCCTTTGGCAGCGATCACCAGCGCCATCTTGCGTGACGCCTCGTCGATCATCTCCTCGCCTAGCATCGCAGCACCGCGGGCCCCGCCGGCCGCCGAGGTGTACCAGTCGTAGGCGTCCAGGATCAGCTCGGCGTGGTCGTAGTCGTCTTGTCGCGGCGAGTACGCCTCGTTCGCCGCATCGATCTGACCGGGGTGCAGCGCCCATTTTCCGTCGAACCCGAGTGCAGCAGAGCGGCCGGCCACCCGGGAGAAACCTTCGACGTCGCGGATCTGCAGGTACGGTCCGTCGATCGCCTGCTTCTCGTTGGCTCGGGCTGCCATCAGGATCGACATCAGGATGTGGTGGTAGGCGTCGCCGACGTCATAACCGGGCGGCTGCTCTCCGACCACGAGCGACTTCATGTTGATGGACGCCATGAAGTCCGCCGGCCCGAAGATGATCGTCTCCACCCGAGCAGAGGCCTGCGCGATGGCATCCACCTCGAGGAGTCCACGCGCATTCTCGATCTGCGCCTCGATCCCGATCCGGCCCACCTCGTAACCCATGGTCGTCTCGATCTGGGTCAGCAGCAGGTCTAGCGCGATCACCTGCTGCGCGGTCTGCACCTTCGGCAACATGATGCAGTCCAGGTTGGCGCCAGCGCCCTCGACGACCTGGATGACGTCGCGGTAGGTCCAGTGCGTCGTCCAGTCGTTGACGCGCACGACGCGGACCTTGCTGCCCCAGCCACCTTCGTTGAGCGCGGCAACGATGGTCGCGCGAGCCTCGGGCTTGGCCAGTGGCGCGCAAGCGTCCTCGAGATCGAGGAAGACCTGGTCGGCCGGCAGACCTCGAGCCTTGTCGATCATCTTTTGACTGCTGCCGGGAACGGCGAGGCACGAGCGGCGCGGGCGAAGAGGTCGATCAGACATGACCCGCACGCTAGCCGGAGGACCTCTCAGATCAGCCAGGGGGATCGGGATCGGCCACTTCGGGCGGCTGACCGCTGACAACCAGAGCGATCCCCCCGAGCAGCAGGGCCACGGCGGGGAGCACGGACAGCGGTGGCGTCTGGCCCACGAGCAGAGCGGCCACGATGATCGCCCCCGGCACCTCGAACAGGATGGCCATCGACACCACGGTCGGCGAGGTCGTGCGCAAGACCACGTTGACCACGGTGTGACCGAGCAGCTGGGCCAGGGCTGTGAGCAGCAGCAACCGCGCCCAGTCGGCGGTGCCGTACCCCCCGAGCCGAACGCCGCCGACCAGGCAGGCCACGAACAGGATCGACGCGCAGGCGCTGTAGCAGACCAGGGTGTACGCGCTCGTGCTCACCGAGCGACGCACCTCTCCACCGACCACTGTGTAGGCGGCCACGCTCACTCCGCCGAGCAGCGCGAGGAGATCGCCGATCAGGGCCTCGCCGCCGCGTCCTGCATCCACGCCGGTGAGGACGAGGACACCGGCGAAGGCGATCCCGATTCCCAGCCAGGCGCGACCAGGCACGTGCTGGCCGCGAACGCGCGCGTACAGGACCACCCAGACGGGTGGGAGGCAGACCAGAGCGACCGACGACGCGACCGACGTCAGGCGCAACGACGGGATCCAGAGGCCAAAGTGACCAGCGAGGAAAAGCCCGGCCAGCAAGCTGAGCCGAAGCTCGCGGCGGTCGAGGCGACGAACTTCTTGCCGGCGAGCTGGCTGGACCCCGACGTAGGCCGCGATCGCCAGCACGCCGAGAGCGTTGCGCCACAAGGCAATGGCCAGCGCCGGTACGGCCATCGCCACCACGAGTGGACCGGAGAAGCTCACCGCGGTGACCGCGATCACCAGCAACCCGACGTCGCGCGCCGGGGGGCGGTCGGTGAGCCTCGGGGCGGCTCGGGGTGGGCCAGACACCCCCGTAGGCTTCCAGGTTGTGCCAACCACGCCCCCGGGGGGCTTCGATCTAGCACCCACCGAGCTCGTCGCGGGCGACCTCCAGCTCGTGATCTGGGAGGACAGGTACGCGAGCGCGGTTCTCGCAGCCCTGAACGATCCTGAGATCTTGATCTGGAACCCGCTCCGGCGCCCGGACTCCCCGCCTGCAGAGACCGATTCGGGGTTCGCCGAGCGCTGGATCGCCGAGCGCACGGTTTGGGACAACCACGCCACGTGGGCTGTGTGCGACTCGGTGTCGGGTGAAGCCATCGGCTACGTCAGCCTGCACAACCTCAACGCCGCGCAGAGCTCCGGCGAGGTCGGTTACTGGGTGCTCCCCGAGGCGCGGGGACGTGGCGTGGCCAGCGCGGCAGTGCGGGCAGCCGCGGGGTACGGCTTCGGAGCGCTCGGGCTCCACCGCATCGAACTGTTCCACGCCGTCGACAATCCCGACTCGTGCCGGGTGGCCGAGCGAGCCGGCTTCGGCTACGAGGGAACCTCGCGGCAGGCGTACCGCTACGGGGACGGCACGTTCCACGACGATCACCAGCACGCACGGCTGGCTTCTGATCCAGACCCGCTCGCGACCGGGTAGCTCATCGTTGGGCGAGCAGCTCCCGGGCCAGCTGGTCTCCACGACCACTCACCGCGACCGAAGACAGCCCGAGCCAGGCGGCGATCGATTCGAGCTCGGCGTGCAAGGCGGCTGCTGTGTGCTCCGGCGCGTTGGGTTCGGCGTGGACGGACTGTACGAGCAGCGCCGAGGCGGCCCGGTCGGCCTTCAGGTCGACCCGGGCCACGAGCTGGTCTCCGAGCAGGAAAGGGAGCACGTAGTAGCCATGCACCCGCTTGGCTGGTGGCACATAGATCTCGATGCGGTAGTGGAAGTCAAACAGCGCCTCGGCCCGCTCGCGCCTCCACACGAGGGGGTCGAAGGGTACGAGCAGGGCTCGAGCCGAGACCGCGCGCGGCACTCGAGCCGCCCGATGCAGGTAGGCGAGGCGATTCCATCCCTCGACCTTCACCGGCAGCAGCTCGCCCTCCTCAACCAGCTCGGCCACCGCCTGTTGGGACTCTTCGGGGCGCAACCTGAAGTAGTCCCGCAGGCACGGCTCGCTGGCGATGCCGTGAGCGCGCGCCGCGATCGAGGTCAACCGTCGATAGGACTCCTCCGGTGTGGGCGTGGGCGCCTCCAGCACGGCTCGAGGGAGGACACGCTCGATCACGTCGTAGCGCCGCTCGAACTGCGACGTACGTCCCGCCGAACCCACTGCGCCAGACATGAACAGGTACTCGAGGGACTCCTTGACCAACGACCAGTTCCAACCCCACTGGTCGCGTCGCCTCGGTAGATCGTGCTCGAGGGCGACCTCGGTCTCCTTCGACGTCATAGGGCCTCGTCGCCGAAGCTCGGCCAGCACCGAGGCCACAAAATCCGGCTGCTCGTCCAGGATCCGTTGGATGTCTCCCCAGAGGTCCTTCCCCGAAGCGAAGCGGGCCTGGCGGAAGCGAAGCCACGGAACAGTCGACGCCGGAATCAACGAGGCGACATGCGCCCAGCTCTCGATCAGCCGACGAGGCGCCCGGCCGCACGCACGATCGAGCATCGTCGTGTCGTAGGGACCGAGACGGCTGAACAACGGCAGGTAGTGGGCGCGGGTCAGCACGTTGACGCTGTCGATCTGGAGGAGCCCGAGCTGGTCGACCGCGGCGGTCAGCTGTCGCATGCCCGGCTGCGACGGTCGTTCGCCAGCCAAGCCCTGCGCCGCTATCGCCACCCGGCGGGCCTGGTCACGACTCAGCTTCTCGCGCACCCGTGCATCATGTCGCAGCGCTCCGACGGCCCCTCGTCAGCTGGGAACAAAGGCCGACCCGCGTGACGCGCGTCGGCGGGTCGTTGGTCAGCTGATCTCGAGCAGCTTCTCGCGGACCGCGTAGACCACGGCCTCCATCCGGGAGTGCAGCTGCAACTTCTCGAGGATGTTGCGGATGTGGTTCTTCACCGTGTTCTCGCTGATGAACAGCTCGTTGGCGATGTCTTTGTTGTTCAGGCCGCGGGCTACGAGCTTGAGCACCTCCAGCTCACGGTTGGTGAGTCGCGGCCCCTGGCCGGACCCGTGGGCCTGGTCATCGCGGCGCACGAGCGAGGCGAACTCCGACAAGAGCTTTCCAGCCATGGCCGGACTGATCAGCGACTGACCGGCATAGACCGCGCGCACAGCGGTCACCAGCTCGGCGCTGGATGCCTCCTTGAGCAGGTAGCCGCTCGCACCGGCGCGGACCGCCGCATACAGATCGGCCTGGCTGTCGCTCATCGTCAGCACGATGACCTTGATCTGCGGACTGGCCGCGATCAGCTCCGCGCACGCTTCGAGGCCAGACCGGCCGGCCAACCGGAGATCGAGCAGCACCACATCTGGCTGCATCGCCAGGGCCAGGCGTACGGCTTCGTCGGCTGAGCCCGCCCCACCGACCACCTCGAGGTCGTCGCAGGCCCGAAGCGCGGAGTCCACACCGCGCCTGAACAGCTCGTGGTCGTCGACCACGAGCACGCGGATGGAGCGCGCCACTTCCTGCGCGGCTCCTTGGCGCTCACCCGAGGGCCTGGACGTTCCCGCCCCGTCCCCGGCCAACGCCACAGCGTCGGACACCTGTAGCTCCTCGGTACGAATCCCCCCAACTCGCCCATGATGGCACGATCAGGGCACCAGCGGCAGGCGCCGTTCAGTCCGGCGTGGCCCCGTCGAGGTGGATAACCCCGTAGTGGTAGCCGCGGCGGCGATAGACCACCGCTGGCTGGGAGCTGTCGGCGTCGAGAAACAGGTAGAAGTCGTGACCGACCAGCTCCATCGCTTCCAGCGCCTGGTCCAGCGTCATCGGCACCGCTGCGTGCGTCTTGTGCCGCACGACCATCGGGCCTTCCCCGTCACCCACGTCTTGTGCCCAGGAAGGCAAGGAGTCCGCCCTCGACGACCCCTCGACAGGCCCCTCGTCCTCCCCACCGAGACCGCCATCCAAGCGGCCGTCGAGGAAGGCGTCGGACGCTACCGTCGCCGATCGCTTGTGGTGGTCGTGCCGACGGTCGGCCGCCTTGCGCAGCCGCGCCTCCAGCCGCCCGCAGGCCACATCGAGGGCGGCGTACTTGTCGTCGGCCGCCGCCTCGGCACGCACCACCGGACCACGGCTGCGGATCGTCAGTTCGACGCGCAGCGCCTGCTCGGCAAGGCGAGGGTTCGGCTCCTTGGACACCTCCACGTCCACGCGTTGGATCTTGGGGTCGAATCGCTCGACCTTCTCCAAACGCTCGGTCGCGTGTTCGCGGAATCGCTCGGACACATCGATGTGGCGACCCTTGACGACGATGTCCACGCGGGCGTCCTCCTTGATTCACTGGGCTCGGCTGATTCAGTTATCTGTGCGGCGGTCACGCGGTGCTGCTTCGATCGGCTCGAGTTCAGGCACCCGCCCGGCCGACCTGGTCTTCGACCCCACATCCGCCTGCTGAGGGGCTCGCGGACGGTGTCCACTCCCCCCTTCTCCCGGGTCGGCAGTCATCTGGACCGCCGTCGGGGCAGGACTTATCCCTAAGCCGCACCGTGATCGGACGACGAAGAGTCGCCTTACGTGGGCCGTTTCGCCTGCGGCTGGCATCGGCTTGCCGGGCTTGCCGCGGACGAACCGCGGGGGGGCTCCGGCGCAACCACGGACCCGGACGGGTGCCATGTCCCGACGCTAGCCGCTCCCAGTCGAGCGGTCGAGTCGCCGAACGGTGGACGCCACGACCGCGGCGCCGTACGGCGTCAGCCCGGCAGCCGTGAGGGCGCGCGCTGCCTCAGCGAGGCTGGCTCCGGTGGTCACCAGGTCGTCGACCAGGACGACCTGCGCCCCCGACGGCACCCGCCGCAGGGCTCGGCGCCGCACGACGTGGGCGCCGGCCAGGTTTGCCGCCCGAGCGGCAGCGGTGAGCCCGGCGGAGTCAGCCACGGCGCGACCCACGGCCAGCACGGGGAGAGCCGCGGCCACCCGACCTTCAGCGCGCAACGCGCGCGCCGCGTGCCGAGCCGCCCGCAGGACCGGGTCGTGCCCACGGGCACGGGTCGCCGCTCGCGTCGAAGGCACCGGCACCAGGATCACCGCGGAGGAACCCTTTGCGGCGAGCAACCCCTCGACCGCTTGGGCCAGAGCCGAGCCCAACGGTCGAGCCAGCCCGAGCCGACCTCGCTCCTTGTGGGCGAGCAGCAGCTCACGGGTCACGCCGTCGTAGTCGCGTAGGCACCAGGTCGTGGGGAAACCGGGGGGTTGCGGACGCGGGACCGTTCGCCGTGCGGGCACCGCGAGGACGCATCGACACCGGGCACACACCAGCTGCCCCGGCGCGCCGCAGCCTGCACAGGTCCGCGCAGCCACCAGGTCGAGCAGGGCTTCGGATACCTCGAGGACCCGCGCGGGGGCGGCGGAGAGGGGCACAGCCTTACCGTCGAGCGTCGGGCGACCCAGCGCCAGCCACCCACCGAGAGCTGTGGAGGGTGGAGAGTCTTCTCACCGGGACGGGAGTGGCTGGCCTGGTCAGCCTGGGTAGGCCGGGTCACGTCCGCGGCCCACCTCTTCCCAGCCCACATCCGTGTCGGCCCACAACGTGCCGTCGTCGGTGCCTGCGAGCAGCGGACGACCGGGAGCGGCTGCGATGGTGAGCAGACCGGACAGCGATCCTGCTGCGCGGTTGACCTCACCGTCGGGCTCCACGATGAGCGGTTGCAGCACCCCGTTGGGCTCCTGGCCGACGACAGCCATTCGGTCGGCATCCACCCAGGCGACGTCGATGACGTCGACCAGAGTCGACTCCACCCTGCGCAGACCGTCCACGAGAACCTCACCGTCGCGCTGGATGCGCGCCACCATCAACTGCCGAGCGCCCGTACGATCCTGGACCACCAAGGCGATGCGCACGCCGTCTCGGGCCACCCGCAAGGAGATGACCTGCTTGGCGGCGAGCGCCGGAGCCCGGACCTGGATGGGATCGCCGTCACCCGGCCGGACCGTCCACAGCGTCGACCCCGCTCCGTCGGCATCCGCGACCCAGACCGTCCCGAACGGATCCCACGACGGTGCCGTCAACCGGGTGCCAGTCAGGCGCGCACGGACGGGTGCATCCGGATCTGGTGTGGTCAGGTAGAGCGTGCGGTGGGACGGCGACAGCGCGGCTAGCTGATCGCCCTCGGGCGACGCCCCCGGATCGACGGCAGGGACACTTCCGTCACCCAGCTTGCCTGGGACTTGGCGCAGCTCGCCGGCCACCAGCTGGAGCAGTCGTCCGCCACGGGAGAGATAGCCATCGCCGGCCACGACACCGTCCGGGGAGTATGCCGGCCAAGAATCACGGCGTTGCTCGACCGCGACACCAGGCAGCGGGACTCCACTCGAGGAGACGCGAACAGCCGACACCTCCGGCAGCTGGCGCAGGGTCCAGACGAGCTGGGCCGACAACGCCTCGCGGTCGGCCGCGCTCGCGTCCAAGACCCGACTGTCCAGGTCGACCTGCACGACACCGTCCTTGACCGGGGCGGACGGAACGGTGAGCTGCGTCCCTTCGGGAAACGCGGTGCGCACAGCCGGGGCCAACCATGAGGTCGGGCCCTGGAGCAGCGCCGTGACGAGGCTCGTCGACGCAAACGGTCCGACTGGCACCCGGATGGCATTGGGAACCAACCGGGTCGATGTGGGATCCAGGAAGTAGAGGTCGAAGCTGCGATAAGAGCGGTCTACGTCCAACGGGGTCAGGAACAACCCGTCGGGCAGGTCGGCGATCCGCCACTGACCATCGACCTGACGCAGCGCGAAATTGGCCCGCACCGTGGCGTCCGTGTCGGCTGAGGAGTACTCACCACGCGAGCTGATCGACGCAACCTGGCGGGCCTGCAGCTGGACGATGTCGCCCTTGCGGTCCACGATGCGCTCGTCGGTGTCATCGGCATAGACCACAGCGCCCCTCGAGGGGTCCCAGGCCGACGCCGACTCCGGGGCGAGGAACGAACGCGCGGTCGCATGGTCGTCATCGAAGGACGCAGACGCTCGTAAGAATCCGCCGACGATCTGTTCCTGGCTCATCCCGTCGGTCGGGCCCTTGGCAAGCACCCGGACGAATGGATCATCACGGTCAGTGCGGACCTCACCCAGTTGTTCGACCGGGCCAGAGGTGGGGATCGACGCGCAGCCGACCAGTCCCGCGAGCAAGCCAGCCACGATCGGGAGCAGCGCGAGCCGTCCGGTTCTCGTCATGGAGTCCGCCTCACCGGCGCCGCCGCCGCCAGCGGCAGGCGTACGTCCGCCTTCGCGTCCAGCGGCTCCAAAGCCAGCGGGGAGGAGGTGATCTCCCCCTTCACGACGCGCGGCAGGGTCACCCGGAAGTTGCAGCCGTCGCCCGGGACACCCCAGGCCTCGAGCCAGCCTCCGTGCAGCCGGGCATCCTCCAAGGCGATGGCCAGCCCCAGACCGGTGCCGCCGGTGCTTCTCGCGCGCGCCGGATCGGCTCGCCAGAATCGGTTGAACACCAGCGCGGACTCGCCGGGGCGCAGCCCCACACCATGATCCCGAACCGTGACCGCGACGGCCTGGGGGTCACTCGCCACGGTGACGACCACCGGGCGGCCTTCCCCGTGCTCTACCGCATTGACGACCAGGTTGCTCAGGATCCGGCTCACCCGGCGCGCGTCGACCTCAGCCAGACAGACCGGGCGCTGGGGTTTGAGGATCAGCTCGCTCCCCCGCAGCTCGGCCAACGGCTCGGCGACCTCGAGGCTGCGTCGGGCCAGCTCGACGAGATCGACCGGCTCGGACTCGAGCACCGCTGCGCCGGCGTCGTAGCGGCTGATCTCCAAAAGGTCGGTGAGAAGCAGCTCGAAGCGATCGAGCTGGGTCTGAAGCAGCTCAGCCGAGCGGGCGGTGGCCGGGTCGAAGTCGTCTCGAGCATCGTGCAGGACGTCGGCGGCCATCCGCACCGTCGTGAGCGGAGTACGCAGCTCGTGCGAGACGTCAGAGACGAAGCGACGCTGCACGCGGGACAGATCCTCGAGCTGGGTGATCTGACCCTGCAGCGAGCCGGCCATCTGGTTGAACGAGGTGGCGAGCTTGGACAGGTCGTCCTCCCCCTCGACGGCCATCCGCTCTTCGAGACGTCCTGCGGAGAACTGCTCAGCCGTGCGGGCAGCCATCCGAACCGGGGAGACCACCTGGCGCGTGACCAGCCAGGCGATCAGGCCAAGCAGGAGGACCAGCGCGACTCCGGCGACCGCGAGAGTCCGCTCGACCAGGGACAGCGTGCTCTGCTCCTGAGTCAGCGGGAAGAGGTAGTAGAGCTCATAGGCGCCGACGCCGGGCAGCGCGAGCGGCGCACCGACGGCAAAACCGGGCACCGGCGGGCGGAAGTCGGCGTAGGTGATCTCGGTATAGGTCGATGACTGTCGGAGCGTGTCGCGTACGGCGATCCGCAGCGCGATCGGCACGCTCGACGCGGAGACCTGGTTGGAGCCGAACTCGGGGGCGTCACCGATCAGGTTCCCCGGCGATCCCAGCAGCAGAACCTCGTAGATCGATGGGTTACCTGCGCGATTGGCCAGCTGCCGAGCGATGCCGTCCACCAAGGCGACGTTGCTCACCGGATCGCCACCGCGTTCGGCCGCATCGGCCAGCAACTGGGCCTGAGCGAGCCCGGCCCGGGCCTCGTCGAGGGCAGAGCGCTCTTTGGCCGCCAGCAGACCGTCGGTGACGCGCCCGAGCAGGAACTGCGCCAGCAGCACGAGAACGATCGCGGAAAGGGCCAAGGTGGTGGTGACGACGCGCAGGTGCAGGGACGAGCGCCACGCATGCCGAGTTCGGCGCACCGGGCGCAGCGCCATGGCTCGTACCCCGGACAGCCAGGTCCAGAACCGGTCGCCGGGGGTGGGTCCGTGAGAGGGAGCGGCACTCACTCGCTGGGCGCGCCCGCCTTGTAGCCGACACCGCGGACGGTCACGACGATCTCCGGGTTCTCGGGATCGAGCTCGATCTTCGAGCGCAGGCGCTGGACGTGGACGTTGACCAGACGGGTGTCCGCGGCGTGCCGGTAGCCCCAGACCTGATCGAGCAGCAGCCCGCGCGTGAACACCTGCCAAGGTTTGCGGGCCAGGGCCACGAGCAGGTCGAACTCCAGGGGTGTGAGGTTGATGACGGTCTCGCCGCGGCGGACCTCGTGCCCGGCGACGTCGATGGTCAGATCGCCGATCGACAGAGGACCTTGTGCGGGATCGACGGTCGGGCGCAATCGTGCCCGGACGCGGGCGACGAGCTCCTTGGGCTTGAACGGCTTGACGACATAGTCGTCGGCGCCGCTCTCCAGGCCGAGAACCACGTCGACGGTGTCGCCCTTCGCGGTGAGCATCACGATCGGCACGCCTGACTCGGCCCTGATCTGCTTGGCGACGTCGATACCGTCCCGGCCAGGGAGCATCAAGTCGAGCAGGACCAGGTCGGGGCGGGTCTCCCGAAAGACGTCGAAAGCGGTCGAGCCGTCGGCGCAGAAGAACGGCTCGAAGCCCTCACCGCGAAGCACGATGCCGAGCATCTCCGCCAGCGCGGTGTCGTCGTCTACGACAAGCACACGGCCCTTCATCTTCTCCGCCCTCTCCGTTCATCGGGTCCTGAGAGGACACGGTAGGCCCGTCGCAGGGTCCCATCGTCTAATCCGACGATTTGCGAGCCTGCGCGGTTCCCCAGTGGGGCAGGTGGAACGATGGCCCGATGAGCGACCAGTCGGGGTGGGGACCGCCCGAGGACGAGTTCAAACCGGTCGACGGTACGCCGCCCTACCCCGGGTGGTCGCCCGAGCAGCCTGGTCCTCCCGGGGGTGCAGCCCCGGAGCAGCCAGGTCCGCCGCCCGGCCAGCCCTACCCGCCGCCCGGGTACGGCCAGGCAGGGTACGGCCAGGGGTACGGCCAGCAATACGGCGCGTACGGCTATGCGCCACCGCCGGCCCCGAAACCGGGGGTCATCCCCCTGCGACCACTGGGAGTTGGGGAGATCCTCGACGGGGCGATCCAGTGCGTTCGAGCAAACCCCAAGATCATGCTCGGCCTGTCGGCGATCGTGGTCACGATCGCTCAGCTGATCTCCTTCGCCCTGCTGGCCGCAGTGGCAGGCAACCTCACCGCACTCGATCCGGAGACCGCGTCGACCGATGAGGTGATCGGTGCTCTTGGCGGTCTGGTCGGCGCCACCGGGTTGGGGTTCATCGTGAGCAGCCTCGCCCAGGTTGTGCTGTCCGGGTTGCTCACAGTCGTCGTAGGCCGCGCGGTCCTCGGACAGAAGGTCACCCTTGGCGAGGCGTGGACCGAGCTGAGGCCGCGGGTCCTGCCGTTGATCGGGCTGTCGATCCTGGTCTATCTGCTGGCCGGTATCGGGCTGATCTTCTGCCTCCTCCCCGGCATCTGGCTCTACACGATGTGGTGGGTGGCAGCGCCTGCGTTGATCCTCGAACGAGCCGGGGTCATCACGGCGATGAAGCGATCGTGGCGGCTGATCACCGGGTCGTTCTGGCGCACCCTGCTGGTGGTCGTCCTCACCGTGATCCTCACCCAGGTGATCGCGGGCGTGGTGTCCTTGCCGTTCACCCTGCTCGCCGGCGGCTTCGATGCCTTCAGCACCGGCGGCGCCGACAGCTTCGGCACGATCACGACCGCCTCCCTGTTCGCCAGCACACTGGGCGCGATCGTGGCCGGAACGCTGACGTTCCCCTTCACGGCATCGGTCACGGTGCTGCTCTACATCGACCGGCGGATGCGCCTTGAAGGTCTCGACCTCGAGCTGAGCCGGGCGGCTTCCACCGGCGGACCGGCCGCCGCCGGTCCGGCTCCCCCTGCACCGTGATGTTCCCAGCTGAGGTTCCGGTCGACCTCGGCCGAGACGCCGCCCACCGGCTGGCGGTCGAGGAGCTGGCCAAGCCCGAATATCACGTCGATGATCCAAGCCTGTTCCAGCGAGCCGTCACCTGGATCATCAACACGATCGTCGACCTGTTCGACCGGGCCTCCCAAGTCGTCCCTGGTGGCCCCTGGGGACTGGCCGTCATCGCGCTGGCGATCATGCTGATCATCGCGGCGGTCTTGTGGCGGGGCGGGCCGGTGCGACGCTCCGGGGCGGGGGAAGGTGCGTTGTTCGTGGGACGGCCGCGCTCGGCTGCCGAGCACCGGGCAGCGGCCGACCGCGCCGCAGCTGCCGCTCGGTGGGAGGAGGCGGTCCTCGAGCGCTACCGAGCCATGGTCCGCTCGCTCGAAGAGCGCACGATCCTCGAGCCCCGGCCGGGGCGGACCGCTGACGAGGCGGCAGCCGAAGCCGGCGTCGCGCTGCCGCTGCTGGCTCGGAACTTGAAAGCCGCCGCCGACACCTTCGACGCGGTCGTGTACGGCGGCCGGTCAGCGACGTCCACCGACGATCGCTTCCTGCGCGAGCTGGACAACGCTGCGGCGGCCACCCCGCCACGCGCGCACGCGGCCGGGGCTCGCTGGTGAGCTTGATCGAGGCACCGCCACCGACGGCTGCGCCGGCCGCACCAGCGTCACCAACCGGAGCGCAGCTGTGGCGCTCGTGGCGCCGTCCCGCCGTCGTGGTCGCCCTGGTGCTGCTGGTCGCCCTGCTCATCGCCGTCTTGTCCTCAGGAGGTCGCACCGGCACCTTGGACCCGGACTCGGTGAGCCCGGCCGGGAGCCGAGCGGTGGCCCAGCTGCTGCGCGGTCAAGGCGTCTCGGTGGACCGCGCCTTCGGCATCGCAGCCGCCACCGACGCTCGACCAGGCGACACGCTGGTCATCTCGATGCCCGATCTGCTCACGGTCCAACAGGCCAAGGAGCTGGCTTCCACCGGAGCCGACGTAGTCATCGTCGACGCCAGCCGGCCGGAGATCGTCAAGGCATTCGCCGCAGATCTCAGCCCTCGTCCTGGCGGAAAGCCAACGGTGCGAGAACCCGCGTGCGCACTACCGGCCGCCGCCCGCGCCGGGAACGCAGAGACCGGCGGCACGGCCTACGCCGTCGGCCCTGGCAGCCTCGACGCGGTTATGTGCTACCCCGTAGGTGGCGACCCGACGGTCGTCATGACCCGCACAGACGGACACGCGGTGACGCTTCTGGGATCGGGTGCGATCCTGGAGAACGACCGGCTTACGACGGCGGGAAACGCGGCACTGGCCCTTGGCCTGCTGGGCACGAACCCGCGCCTCGTCTGGCACGTGCCGTCTTTCGACGACTTCCCGATCGCGCCGCAGAAGACGTTCTGGGAGCTTGTCCCCCCGTGGGTGATCGCCGCGCTGTGGCAGGGGGCCGTCGCTGTGCTCTTGCTAGCCCTGTGGCGGGCCCGTCGGCTCGGCCCGGTCGTGGCAGAGCCGTTGCCGGTCGTCGTACGAGCATCGGAGGCCACCGAAGGGCGCGGCCGGATGTATCGCCGGGCTGGCGCTCGTGACCGAGCAGCCGCGGCCTTGCGATCAGCAACGGTCAGCCGTCTGAGACCCGCCCTCGGACTTTCGCCCTCGGCGGGACACGAGGCCGTCGTCGCTGTCGTGGCCGAGCACAGCGGGTGGTCAGACCCTGAGGTCGCAGCCGTGCTGTTCGGAGGACCGCCCGACGACGACGCCGCCCTGGTCCGTCTCGCCAACACTCTTGACGGTCTCGAGCGGCAGGTCCGGGGCCAACGTCTCGGCTCATCTCCCTTACGGTGACCTCGTGACTGATCTTGCGCCCGAAGGCGACCAGCCCGAGCCCGCCGCACATCCAGCTCGTGCCGCAACCGACGAAGGCACGGCGGAAAGCGCACCACCGACTGCCGCCAGCGACGCCACCGATGCGGGCACGGCGGCTCGAGCGGCGCTGCTTGCGCTGCGTGGTGAGGTCGGCAAGGCCGTCGTGGGTCAAGACGCTGCCATCACCGGCCTGGTCATCGCGCTGCTCTGCCGCGGTCATGTGCTGCTCGAGGGTGTCCCCGGCGTCGCCAAGACGCTGCTGGTGCGGAGCCTTGCCGCCGCGCTCGCCCTCGACACCAAGCGGGTTCAGTTCACCCCCGACCTGATGCCCGGCGATGTGACCGGATCGCTGGTCTACGACGCCCGGACCTCGGAGTTCTCCTTCCGCCCTGGGCCGGTGTTCACGAACCTGCTGCTGGCCGACGAGATCAACCGCACGCCGCCCAAGACCCAAGCGTCGCTGCTGGAGGCCATGGAGGAGCGCCAGGTCTCCGTCGACGGGGTTCCCCGCGCCCTGCCCGACCCCTTCGTGGTCTGCGCGACGCAGAACCCGATCGAGTACGAAGGCACCTACCCCCTCCCCGAGGCCCAGCTCGACCGGTTCCTGCTCAAGCTGACCCTTCCACTGCCGCCCCGCGAGGACGAGATCCAGGTCTTGACCCGGCACGCAAGCGGCTTCGATCCGCGCGACCTGGAGGGAGCCGGCATCCGTCCGGTCGCCGGGGTGGCCGAGCTCGCGGCCGGGCGAGCGGCGGTGGCCCGAGTCACCGTGGCGCCCGAGGTGGTCGGCTACGCGGTCGACGTCTGCCGGGCGACGCGCGCAGCTCCCTCGCTGTCCCTGGGCGTGTCGCCACGTGGAGCTACCGCGTTGATGTCGGCGGCTCGCGCCTGGGCATGGCTGTCGGCCCGTGACTTCGTGACACCCGACGACATCAAGGCGCTGGCTCGACCGGCCTTGCGCCATCGAGTACGGCTCCGCGCCGAGGCCGAGCTCGAGGGCGTGACAGCCGACGGTGTCCTCGATGGCGTGCTCGCCTCCGTCCCCGTCCCTCGCTGAGCGCTGCCGAGCCCCCCGCCCATGGCGCTGACCGGACGCCTCGCCCTGCTGGCCCTGCTGGGTCTCCTGGTCGTCGTCGCCCTGGTAGACGGCGCCGGCTGGTCGATCCTTCCGGCCCTCGTCGCGGTCAACGCCACGCTCCTGGCCGCGGTGGTGGTCGACCTCACGCTGGCCGGATCGGTGCGGGGGCTGCTGTTCACTCGCACCGGTGACACGCGGGTCCGGCTGGGCGAGTCCGCCGAGGTGGATCTGCTGGTCACCAACCCCGGGCGACGCGCCGTGCACGGACGGATCCGCGACGCCTGGCCACCTTCGGCAGGCGTCACCGAGCAACGGCACAACCTCGCCCTCCCGCCGGGCGAGCGACGACGCGTGGTCTCGCAGCTTCTCCCCACCCGGCGGGGCGACCGGCGCGCCGCCCGGGTGACGGTGCGGTCCTCGGGTCCGCTGGGGTTGGCCGCGCGACAGGGCTCGCACGTCGTTCCCTGGACGGTGCGGACGCTTCCGCCGTTCACCTCTCGCAAGCACCTGCCGGCCAAGCTGGCCCGCCTGCGAGAGCTCGATGGCCGTACGGCAATCATGGTTCGAGGGCAGGGCACCGAGTTCGACTCACTTCGGGAGTACGTCGAGGGCGACGACGTACGGTCGATCGACTGGCGTGCCACCGCGCGGTCCGGCGGTCTGGTGGTGCGGACCTGGCGCCCCGAACGCGACCGTCACGTGCTGCTGGTCCTTGACACCGGGCGCACAGCGGCCGGCCGGGTCGGTGACGCCCCCCGGCTCGACGCCGCCATGGATGCGGCGTTGCTGCTCGCCGCTCTGGCCTCGCGGGCTGGGGACCGGGTCGACCTGGTGGCTCACGACCGGGTCGAACGAGCGGCCGTGGTCGGGGTGCCGTCGACGGAGTTGCTCCACCACCTGGTCCAAGCGATGGCGCCGCTCGAGGCGGGCCTCGTCGAGACCGACTGGCGAGCCGTCGCCTCGACCGTGCTACGACGGGCGGGGCATCGGTCTCTGGTGGTTCTGCTCACCGGCCTCGACCCGGCACCCCTCGAGGAGGGCCTGCTGCCGGTACTCCCGGCCTTGGCCGGCCGCCACCGTCTGCTCGTGGCCTCGGTCGCGGACCCGCGCATCGCCGAGCTCGCGACCGGTCGCGCCGACGCGGACGCCGTGTACGCCGCCGCAGCTGCTGCCCGGGCCACCGCTGCGCGCGGCCAGCTGGAGCGTGTCCTGCGTCGCCACGGCGTGGATGTCGTGGACGCTCCCCCCGACGACCTGCCCCCGAAGCTCGCCGACGCCTACCTCGCCCTCAAGGCCGCCGGCCGGCTCTAGACCAACCGCGGCCGGGTGCCAGGATGCCGCAGTGCACTCCTGTCCCTTCTGCCCGCCGGTGTCGGGGGGCGTGATCGCGGTTTCTGGTCCCTGCTTCGCCATGTGGACGGGCGCCACCCCCGAGGGGTCGGCCATGGTGCTGCCCGTCAGGCACGTCGCTTCGCCGTTCGACCTGACCGCCGAGGAATGGGCTTCGACGCGCGAACTTCTGGCCACGCTTCGAGACACGCTCGAGGATCGGTTTCACCCGGACGGCTACAACGTCGGCTGGAACGTGCAGCCGGTCGGTGGACAGTCGATTCCGCACGCCCACTGCCACCTGATCCCGAGGTATGGCGACGAACCGTTCGCAGGGCGGGGCCTTCGGTTCTGGTTCAAGAGCGAAAAGAACCGACGTCCGCAGTTCCCGTCACGTGCGGTCCCAGAACATCGCCCAGGGGACTAAGGGCGTCTGCTCGACAGGACGCAGAACTCGTTGCCTTCGGGATCCTCCAGCACGACCCAGGACTGCTCCCCTTGGCCGACGTCCACGTGCCGCGCCCCTAGGCCGAGGAGTCGCGCGACCTCGGCCCCCTGGTCGTCGGGACGGAAGTCGAGGTGGAGACGGTTCTTGCCCGCCTTCGGCTCGCCGGCCTCGCCGAACAGCAGTCCGGGCATCCGATCCGCCGTTGGCCGGATCTCGAACTCGTCCGGATCGTCGTTCACCACGACCCAGCCGAGCGCGTCGGCCCACCAACGGCCCAGCTTCACGGGGTCGGCGGAGTCAACGATCACCTGTTCCCATTCCAGAGCCATGCTGGAAAATCTACTGCCATGAACGAGAACAACGGCGCGTACGTGCCCGTGACCTATGACAGCTGCGCTCACATCGAGGGGCCGTTCTACCACGGCACCAAGTCGGCGCTAGCCGTTGGAACTGAGCTGGTGCCGGGATTCGGTTCCAACTTCCACGAGGGAAGGGTGTCCAACAACATCTACTTCTCAACGCTGGTGGAGACCGCCGTCTGGGGAGCCGAGCTCGCGACAGCCCTCGCTGGGCTCGAGGCGCGGGGACACATCTACCTGGTGGAACCCGCAGGGCCGTTCGAGGACGACCCGAATGTGACCAACAAGCGGTTCCCCGGGAACATCACGCAGTCCTACCGAACGCGCCACCCGCTGCGAGTCGTGGCTGAGCTGGACAACTGGGAGGGCCATCCCCCCGAGGTACTCAAGCAGATGCTGGACAACCTCGCCTTGCTCCGCGAGCAGGGTCGAGACGTCATCGAGGACTAGCCAGTGCCCCGCCTCGGGGAACACCTGCACAGAGGCGCCGCACACCTCGCGGTCGCCAGGAGCAAGACTGACCTGCATGGAGTTCACCGAAGTCGTACGCCGCCGCCGGATGATCCGGCACTACACCGACGAACCGATCCCGACCGAGGCCGTCGAGCGGATCCTCGCCGCTGCTGTGCGTGCGCCGTCGGCCGGCTTCTCGCAAGGCTGGGCATTCCTCGCCCTCACGTCAGCCGAGGATCGCGCCCGCTTCTGGCCGTTCGTCCCGACCCGCGTGCAGCAGACGCCGACCATGCAGCTCGCCCCCCTGGTGGTGGTGCCGTTGGCCCACAAGGCGACCTACCTCGAGCGATATGCCGAACCGGACAAGGGATGGGAGGACCGGGCCGAGGCGCGGTGGCCGGCGCCGTACTGGTTCATCGACACCGGCATGGCCTCGCTGATGATGCTGCTGGCAGCCGTCGACGAGGGGCTGGATGCGTGCTTCTTCGGCATCCAGCCCGAGATGCTCGGGCCGTTTCGCGCCGCCTTCGACGTGCCCGACGACTACGCGCCCATCGGCGGCATCACCGTCGGCCACCGCTCGCCGGACACCCCGCCGCAGGTCGCTGCGGTGGACCAACGGCGCCGTGGGCTTGACTCCGTCGTCCATCGAGGCCGCTTCGGTGTCCACGCCTCTTGATCGTCGGCGCTGCACCTGCTCCCCAAGGCCGTGTGTCCCTCGGAGAGCACGATCAGTGGTCTCGGTGGGCGGGGTCGGGTCGAAGAGTTTCGTTGAGAACACGCGGCGAAGCCGCGGTGAAGCAGAAACTCGCAGACCCGAGCCCGCCCACCGACCAACCCCGATCAGCAACACCGAGCCGAAGAACCCGCAGTGGGCAGGATCGGGTCGAAGAGTTTCGTTGAGAACACGCGGCGAAGCCGCGGTGAAGCAGAAACTCGCAGACCCGAGCCCGCCCACCGACCGAACGCCCCAACGACTCCGGGGGCGACCTCAGGAGGTTCAGCCCGCCGTGGGGAGTACGTCCCCGCGCACGGACTCGTCCACGTCACCTGTCTCTCCCGCCAAGGCGGCGGGACGCCCCAGCACCACCACCCAGGCGACGAAAGCCGCCCAGACCAGGAAGCCAACAGTGATTCGCGCCCACGTGGGCAACGGCGACGGTGTGACGAAGGCCTCGACGAGCCCCGAGACGAGCAGCAGCAAGCCGAGTCCGATGGCAATCCCCATGGCCGCTCGACCCTCTCGGCCGAAGGCTTGCCCACGGGTCTGTTGGCCCGGATCGACGAGGGTCCAACCCAGACGCAAGCCAACCCCAGCGGCGACGAAGACGCAGGTCAGCTCGAGCATGCCGTGCGGGAGGATCAGGCCGAAGAACAGGTCGAGGCGACCGTTCGCGGCCATCAGCCCGCCAGCGATCCCCACGTTGAAGGCATTGGTCCACAACAGGTAGATCACCGGGATGCCGTACAGGCCTCCGAGCGCGATGCACAGCGCTGCTACCCACGCATTGTTGGTCCAGACGCGGAACGCGAACGATGAGGCCGGAGCGGAGGAGTAGTAGCTCTCGAAGTCCTGCTGCACCAACGATTTGATCTGCTCCGGAGACGCCAAGGAAGCCTGGACCTCCGGATTCGCTGCGACCCACCAGCCGACGATGACCGAAGCCACGACGAACCCCGCCGCGGCTCCGAGGACCCACCAGCGGGCTCGCCAGACAGCGACCGGGAAGTCCACCCGCAGAAAGTGCGTGACCGTGCTCCACCCGGACGACGACACCCCGGTGACCCGGGCTCGCGCCCGCGCGACCAACGAGGACAGTCTGGCGACAAGGGCCGGATCGGGCGCTTGGGTCTGAACGACGGACAAGTGCGTGGCAACCCGCTGATACAGGTCGACCAGCTCATCGGTCTCGGCGCCGTCGAGGCGCCGCCGGCGCACCAACGCATCCAACCGATCCCACTCAGCCCGGTGGGCGGCCACGTAGGCATCGACGTCCATCGTCGTTCAGGCTACGCGGACCAGCTGCGCCGGTCGGGCAAGATGTGATGGTGAGCGCCTCGTGAGCAGCTACGGTCCCGGCCAGCCGCAGGACGTCGTCACCGGCGAAGCCGTGGCGCTCGAGCTGCGCCTTGCTCAGCTGCCCACCCGCGCCCTCGCGCTGATGATCGACATGGCGCTGCAGATAGGAGCACTCGTAGGGCTGTTCCTCGTGATCGGGGCGTTGGGCGGCTCGCTGGACGGGACCGCGACCGCGGCGCTGTTCCTCGTCGTCACGGTGTCGGTGATCGTCGGCTATCCCCTGGCGATGGAGACCCTGACCCGGGGCCGCACCGTGGGCAAGCTCGCCTTCGGTCTGCGGGCGGTCCGCGACGACGGCGGCGCCATCCGCTTTCGGCAAGCTTTGGCCAGGGCCCTGGTCGAAGTGGTGGAGATCTGGCTCTTGTTCGGCGTTCCCGCGCTGTTCTGCTCACTCATCAACCCGAAGGGGAAACGGATCGGCGACCTGGCCGGTGGGACGGTCGTCGTACGCGAACGCGTACCAGCCGAGGCGGGGGCGCGTGCCGAGATGCCACCCGAGCTCGCTGGATGGGCGGCGTCGACCGATGTGGGGCGGGTGCCACCGGATCTCGCTCTAGCCATCCGTCAGTTCCTCGCGCGGGCTCCCGGCCTGGATGGTCAGGTGCGCTGGAGCATGGGTCAGCGACTGACTGCCGACGTCCTGCCCTGGCTCGTCCCCAAGCCTCCTCCGGGCTCGACCAACGAACGGCTGCTTGCCGCCGTCATCGCTGAGCGGAGGCGTCGAGACCAGCAACGGATGGCGGGGGAAGCTGCCGCGACACGGACGTGGGTGCAGGCCCCGGGAGCTACGACACCGCCCGATCCGTACGCCGCCCCAACCGACCCAGCCTCAGGCACGTCAGGTCTGCCAGGCTCAGCCGACGGGGGATTCCAGGCCCCTTCCTGACCACCGCCCACAGCCAAGCCAGGTGCCGTTGCGCGCTACTGAAAGGCCAGCGCCGCCAGCGCTATAGCTCCCGGCAGGTTGTTGGCCATGTGAGCCGCGACGCTCGCCGACGTCGATTCGGTTCTCGCCCGGACGAAGCCCAGGACCACGCCGATCACCAACAGGACCGGGAGCCGGGTCGGCTCGAGATGGAAGAGCGCGAACGCGAAGCCGGTGAGCAG
This sequence comes from uncultured Actinomycetota bacterium, assembly GCA_963805505.1. Lineage (GTDB taxonomy): Bacteria > Actinomycetota > Actinomycetes > DATJPE01 > DATJPE01 > JANPBY01. The sequence continues at coordinate 90,069 of CAWDUP010000002.1, forward strand.
GATCGTCGGCCACGGGCTCCACCCGCGCTTCTGGAGAGAACCGAACATCAAGCCACGGAAGGCGATCTCCTCAACGATCGGAGCACCGACAGCGGCCAGGACGGCCAGGAGGAGCACCGGCCAGGGAGAGGCCTTGTCGAGATCGTCAGCCAGCTGGCCGACCGCGGACTCCAGCGGGGAGTTGGTCACCTGCTCCACCAGCCAGGCGACCCCGCTGGCCAGGACCAGCCCCAGAAAGCCGGCGACAGCACCGAAAACGAGATCTCGCCAGGACGCTCGGAGCCGGAGGTCAAGCAGCGGACCAGCGCCTTTGCGTGCGGTCACCCAGAGCGGCCAGCCTGCCAGGCCGATCCACGGCAGGGCCAACGAAGCCACCAGCGCCCATGCTTTGGCATTGGCCGTATCGGGAACTGCCAACACGATCGCCGCGGCGACGAAGGCGAGGGCGACATAGAGCCCCAACGTGATCCAGACGTCGCCCAGCCCCCACGTTCGTGGCGGCGAGTCCGGCTCGACGTGCTCCACCAGGTCGGAGGAGCCGTCGAGCGCTGAACCTTCAGTAGCGATAGTGATCGGACTTGTACGGCCCCGCCACGTCGACCCCCAGATAGTCGGCCTGCACCTTCGTCAGCTCGGTGAGCCGGACACCGAGGGCGTCGAGGTGCAGCCGAGCAACCAGTTCGTCGAGGTGCTTGGGGAGAACGTGCACGCCGAGTGGGTATTCCGTCGCCTTGGTGAACAGTTCGACCTGGGCGATCACCTGGTTGGTGAAGGAGTTGGACATCACAAAGCTGGGGTGACCGGTCGCGTTGCCGAGGTTCATCAGCCGACCCTCTGACAAGACGATGATCGAGTGCCCATCGGCGAAGCGCCACTCGTCGACCTGTGGCTTGATGGTGGTCCGCTCGACGCCCGGAAGGCGGGCGAGCCCCGCCATGTCGAGCTCGTTGTCGAAGTGCCCGATGTTCCCGAGGATCGCTTGGTGCTTCATGCGGGACATCTGGTCAGCCGTCACGACCTCGTAGCAGCCCGTTGCAGTGATGAAGATGTCCGCAGTCTCCAGGACGTCCTCAAGGGTCGCGACCTGGTAGCCGTCCATCGCCGCCTGAAGCGCGCAGATCGGGTCGATCTCGGTGACGATCACGCGAGCGCCTTGCCCCCGCAACGACTCTGCGCATCCCTTGCCGACGTCGCCGTAGCCGCACACGACCGCGACCTTGCCGCCGATCAATACGTCGGTGGCCCGGTTGATGCCGTCGATGAGGGAGTGCCGGCATCCGTACTTGTTGTCGAACTTCGACTTGGTCACGGAGTCGTTGACGTTGATCGCGGGGAACAGGAGCGCCCCCGCCTTGTGCATCTCGTAGAGCCGATGCACTCCTGTCGTGGTCTCCTCGGTCACGCCCTTGATGCCTGCGGCGATCTTGGTCCAGCGCTCGGTCGACTCAGCCAGCGATTGGGTCAGCAGACCGAGAACGACCGCGGCCTCCTCGGACTCTGCGCTCTCCAGCGAAGGTACGGCTCCGGCGAGCTCGTACTCACGACCCTTGTGCACCAGCAGCGTGGCGTCGCCCCCGTCGTCGAGGATCATGTTCGGGCCGCCCTGCTCGTCCGGCCAGGTCAGTGCCTGCTGCGTGCACCACCAGTACTCCTCGAGCGTTTCGCCCTTCCAGGCGTAGACCGGCACGCCCTGCGGGCTCTCGGGGGTGCCGTTGGGTCCCACCGCCACGGCTGCCGCCGCGTGATCCTGGGTCGAGAAGATGTTGCAAGAAGCCCAGCGCACCTGTGCGCCGAGCGTCACGAGCGTCTCGATGAGAACGGCCGTCTGCACCGTCATGTGCAAGGACCCGGTGATGCGCGCACCAGTCAACGGCTTGGACTCGCCGTACTCGCTGCGCATCGCCATCAGGCCCGGCATCTCGTGCTCTGCGAGCGAGATCTCCTTGCGCCCGAAGGCGGCCAGTGAGAGGTCCGCGACCTTGAAGTCGACGAGGCCGGCTCGGTCTGCTGCGGCTGATTCTTGGGTCATGCGTCGCTCCACATGTCGATGGTCTGGTGGCTGCGACGGGCGGCACGAGGCTTCGATGGCTCGTCAGGGCGGCAATGCCGCGGAAAGTCCATTGTGCCACGGCTCCTCGTGGAGCCCCAGCGGAGAGGCGGCGCTCAGCCGCCGGGCTCGGCGATCCACGCCGCGCCGGTTCCAGCCAGCTCCAGCGGCCCACTGTCAGCGGAGACGTACGCCGCGTGTCCAGGGGCCACCGTGAGGCAGCCGTCCCGGGTGCGCAGCTCGACCAGGCCCGAGGTGACCAGCACCAGCCGCGGGCCGCGGGCCGGGACTGCCACCGGCGCTTCGACCTCGCCGACCTGCACGTGCAGCAGCCGGAAAGAGTCGACTCCTGAGTCGTAGACCTCAACCCCCGCGACGATCTGCTTCGGCTCGACGAAGGGCAAGGGGCGCGCCTCGAAGCGAACCAGGTCGACGAGCGCGTCGACGTCGACGTGCTTGGCCGTGAGGCCTCCTCGCAAGACGTTGTCCGAGCTGCCCATCACCTCCACTCCGGCTCCGCCGAGGTAGGCGTGCAGGGTTCGTGAGGGCATCGCCAGCGCCTCCCCCGGCTCCAGAGTCACGGTCTGGAGAAGCAGCGGCGCCAGAGCGCCGACGTCGCCCAGGTGCAGAAGAGCTAGTCGCGCCACCCATGCGTAGGCCCGGGCATCGGCGGGATCGGTCCCCGGGTCGGCCGCGCGGCCGGCGGCCGCCGCGGCAGCGGCGACGACGATGGGGGTACGTCGTTGCCCCTCGACAGCCATCCCCACCGTGAAGGCGTCCCGAAGCGCTTTCGACTGATCCTGCTGGTCCAGGGCCTGCGCGAGCGGGTCGAGCGCCGAGCAGTCCAGGGCGAGGGTCAGGCGCAGGGCGTCGCTAGGGGCCCGGAAACCGCACAGCGCCGAGAACGGGGTGAGCGCGACGAGCATCTCCGGCTTGGGATGTGGATCCTTGTAGGTGCGCTCGCGGGCGCCGTACGGGATCCCTGCGGCCTCCTCGGCGGCGAAGCCTCGTGCCGCCTGCTCGGCATCGGGATGCGCCTGCAACGACAGCGGCTCGACGGCGCTCAGCAGCTTGAGCAGGTAGGGGAGCTCCGGTTCGACATCGGCAAGGCTGCGGCCATCAGCCAGCGTGGACGGCCCCCCGGGGTGCGCACCGACCCAGAGCTCCGCCCAGGGTTCGGCGGTCGGTGCGGGGAGGCCGAGCAGGGCCGGGATGAGCGTGCGAGAGCCCCAGGCGTAGTGCTGGACCACGGTCTCCAGCGCGATCGGCGCCGTCACGGTCGGTCGATGTCGGGCTCGATGTAGATGACCCGGGCGAGCGGAACCGCGTCCCGGACCCGGCGTTCGGCTGCATTGATGGCCTCAGCGATCTCGGTCCCGGTGTCGGATGCCGTGACCGCCACCTTCGCGGCGACCAGGAGCTCATCCGGCCCTAGGTAGAGCGTCTTCATGTGGATGACCCGATCGATGTCGTCGCCGTCCGCGAGGGCTCGCTCGATGGCGGCCACCTCCGCGGGCACCGCCCCCTCGCCGAGCAGCAGCGACTTGGTCTCGATCCCCAGGACGACGGCCACCACGACCAGCAAGGCTCCGATCATGATCGTGCCAAGACCATCCCAGATGCCGTCACCGGTGACGGCGGCGGTCACCACTCCGAACATCGCGAAGACCAGCCCGACGAGAGCAGCCGAGTCTTCGAGCAGGACGACGGGAAGCTCGGGGGCCTTGGCGCGCCTGATGAAAGCGACCCAGCCCTGGTCGACGGGCCGAACCCGATTCGACTCGCGGACAGCCGTACGCAAAGACCATCCCTCCAGCGCCATCGCGATCAGCAGCACGGTGATCGGCAGCCAGGCGTCAGTGATGGGCTCGGGATGCTGGATCTTGTGCACCCCTTCGTAGATGGAGAACAGGCCGCCGACGCTGAACAACACGATCGAGACGATGAACGCATAGATGTAGCGCTCCCGTCCGTATCCGAAGGGATGCAGGGCATCCGCGGCGCGTTGGGCTCGACGTCCACCGACGAGAAGAAGCACCTGATTGCCGGAGTCGGCAAGGGAGTGGATGGACTCGGCCAGCATGGACGAGGACCCGCTGACCAGGTAGGCGACGAACTTGGTGACCGCGATCCCGAGGTTGGCCAGCAGGGCCGCAATGATGGCCCGGTTCCCCGAGGATGCGCTCACCGGGCGGTGCGCTCTCGGAGGTCGGCAACGTGCGGGGACGTCGCCGGGTCGAGCCCGGCGCCCAGCGCCAGGTAGACGGACGCAAAATCGGTCAGCGCGACCAGGCCGGCGATGCGGGCCAACGGGTGGTGGCCAGTGGCCGCCAGCTCGTCCACGCGCACCCCGCTGTCGGTGGCTGTGTCCCGGACCACGTCTGTGACCTGACACGTCTCGGCATCGACGGTGTCGTCTCGCAGGAGGAGAAGGCGCAACGCCGAGGACGTACTCGGAGGATCGTCGATCGGATCGGCGAAGATGTCCGCCGCAGGGCGCGCGAACGGGCCGTCGAAGGTGGCCACCACAGCGGTCGCGTCATCGGGCAGAGTGCCGTGCCCTGCCGGGTGCCGCGCGCTCCGCGCCAGTTCGGCTGCTGCACGCCCGGCGGCCACTCCGGCGAATGGCCCTTCGCCGAGAACCATGGGCACCGACCCCGCCAGGTCGACGGCAAGGGTCTTGGCCGGATTAACGAAGACTTCCGAGGATGGCCGCGCCCGCTCGGCAACGTCATCCAGCACGTCACTCGTCTCTTCCAACCCTTCGGCGGGCAGGTCGACCAGTCCGAGGGCATGGGCGGCCAGCAGAACCGGTACCGACAACGCCCACAAGCCCGCCCGGGACGACTGAACCGAACGAGGTGTGGGTACGTGCACTCCGTGGGCGCGTGCACAGACCTCGGCCAGCGGAGAGTCTGCCGCCCCGACGCTCAGCAACCGGCAACCTCGTCGGGCGGCTTCGGCCGCAACCGCAAGCGGTCCCTCCGCCCGACCGGACAGCGATACCGCCACTACCAGGTCGACCGGCCCGACCCAGCCCGGCAGCGTGTTGGTGCGTACGGCCTGCACCGGGACCGGCGCTCCCGGGCCAGCCAAAGCGGTGAGCAGATCACCGACGGCAGCCGATCCGCCCAAGGCAGACACGACGACCGCCCGCGGTCGCCCGTCCTCGGCGACCCGCGCGACGTCGGCTTCCCTCGCCATGGTCGATGCCTCCCGCACCTGCGCGCCAGCGGAGGCCAGCGCCAGCAGGGTGCCTCGAGAATCAGCAGCTGCCAGGCCCTCCGGGTCGTCGAGCAGGCGCTCGTCCAGCGCGAAACTCATGACGTCTCAGGCTGGCCGGGCGCCTCGGCTGGTTCGCCGATGCCCGCCGGGCCAGGGGTGGCGTCGTCGAGCAGCATCACCGGGATGTCGTCGCGGACGGGGAACGTCGTGCGGCAAAACGTGCACACGATCGTTTGCGCCTCGTGGTCGGGCTCGACGGGCTCGTGGCGCGGGCACGGACAGGCGAGGATCTCCAGCAGGACCGGATCAAGGTCCATCAGCCACCGCCGATCCGAGCCAAGACATCGTCTCGCACCTGCTCCATCACGCTCACCGTCCCCGCCTCCACGTTGAGGCGCAACAACGGCTCGGTGTTGCTCGATCGCAGGTTGAACCACCAGTCCGCGGTCGACACGGTCAGACCATCGAGGTGATCGACGGTCACGCCGGGCTCGGAGACGTACGCCCGCTCGATCTCCGCCATGACCGCCGCGGAATCCTCGACGCGGGAATTGACCTCCCCGGAGTCGGCGTAACGCTGGTAGGGGGTGAGCAGGGTCGACAGCTCGGTGCCGGCTGGCGTCTCGCCAAGGGCAGCCAGCACGTGCAGGGCCGCGAGCAGACCCGAGTCGGCGCGCCAGAAGTCCCGGAAGTAGAAGTGACCGGAGTGCTCGCCTCCGAAGACCGCACCGGTCTCCGCCATCACGGCCTTGATGAACGAGTGCCCGACACGGGTCCGGACCGGGGTGCCGCCCGCCTCGCGGACGACCTCGGGCACGCTCCGGCTCGTGATCAGGTTGTGGATGACCGTCCCGCCGGGTTCTCGGACCAGCTCTCGGTCGGCGATCAAAGCGGTGATCGTGGAGGGGCTGACCAAGCCACCACGCTCGTCGACGACGAAGCAGCGATCCGCGTCTCCGTCGAGGGCGAGCCCAAGGTCGGCGCTGTGCGCGAGGACGGCGGCCTGCAGATCTACGAGGTTGGCAGAGTCGATCGGGTTCGCTTCGTGGTTCGGAAAGCTGCCGTCGAGCTCGAAGTAGAGCGGCACAACGGTCAGGGGCAGGTCGTGGAAGACCACGGGCACGGTCAGGCCCCCCATGCCGTTCCCGGCATCGACGACCACCGTCAGCGGTCTGCTCGACCGGATCGGAACGAGGCTGTTCAGGTGCTCGGCGTACTGCTCGAGGATGTCGGTGTCTGACACGCTCCCCGCCGGGCCGTCATGGGCCGGAATCGGCCCGGCCTCGATCATCGCCTTGATCTCACCCAGCCCGGTGTCCTGCCCAACCGGAGCGGCCGCTGCTCGGCACAGCTTGATGCCGTTGTACTGCGCGGGATTGTGACTGGCGGTGAACATCGCACCGGGGACGTCCAGGCTGCCGCTCGCGTAGTAGAGCGCGTCAGTCGAGCACAGGCCGATCCTGACCACGTCGGCGCCTTGCTCGGTGGCGCCACGCGCGAAGGCCGCCACCAGATCCGGTGAGCTGGGGCGCATGTCGTGGCCGACCACGATCCGGCCACCGGCCGCCCCCACGACCCGCACGAAGGCCGCGCCCACCTGGTGGGCCAGCTCCTCGTCGAGTTCGTCGGGCACCAGCCCGCGGACGTCGTAGGCCTTGATGATCGAACTCAGGTCACGCTTGTTGAGGCTGCGCTGCGGTTGGTCGTCGTGAGGCACGCCGCGAGCCTACTGGGCTGCTCAGGTGAGCTTGCGCGCCTTGTCGAGCACGAGGTCGCGGTCGAGCGTGGCGCCGCTCAGATCGGTCCAGGTGCGGTGCTCGCAACGGTGGCAGGAAGTGAGGGAGACCGGGGTTCCGTCGGTGAGGGTCATGGCCAGTCGGGTGACACACTCGCTCCCGCACTCGGTACAGCGGACACCGTCGCGGGCCCCCGGTTGGGTGAGGGAGCCCAGCGGCGGGCTCGGCTGCAGCCGGGCCGCCGAGCGGCGTGAGCGGCGCGGAGCAGCCGGCTTCTTCTCGGTCTGCGCGGCGGCGCTCGATGCAGTGGCGGCCGACGAAGCCGTAGCGCCTGTCGCCTTGGTCGAGGTGGCTGTTGCACGGGGCACGGGGAAGCTCCCAAGGAGTCAGCGGTTCTGGACGGGGTCGTCGGCGCCCACGCGGTGGTGCCGACGCTGGTTCTTCGGCAGGACCCGGTCGATCGCTTGAATGCACGGCGTTTCTATGACAAAACGGACATACCTAGTTAGCCCGCACAGGCTGGCTACGGATTGCTGCGGCCGACTAGGGGGACTGCAGGACGCGAAGGTGACCTCGACGGCCCACCTCGGTCCCTACGCCCACCGGCTCGGCCTCCACCGGTGGATGAACGGGCCTGGCGGACTCACGAACCGCGTCCGCGAGCGCCTCGAGGTCGTCGGGCGTCGGGAGCAACGAGTCCGGGTCGGGCGCGAGGCGCAGGACTTCCCATCCTCTGGGGGCGGTCAAGCGCTCGCTGTGCGCCTGGCACAAGTCGTAACCGTGCGGTTCCGCGAAGGTCGCGAGCGGGCCGAGCACTGCCGTCGAGTCTGCGTAGACATAGGTCAACGTGGCGACCGCCGCAGCACCGCACGCGGGGCGCGAACAGCTCCGAATGAGGCTCACGTTGCCGGAACCTACCTGCTGGTCGCAGGACGTCACCGAAGGCGCGCCGCCCCCTGCCGGTCCAGCCCCCTCTACCGGGACCAAGGCCTACGCTCGCCTGGTGCGACTGCTTCGAGGCGCCCGACCCACGCCCCCCCGCGTCCGCCGCCGCGACCGCCGGGGTCGCGGCCCGCGCGGTCCGATCACCCCGCCGCAGCTTCCGGTGGCGCGAACCAGAGCTGAACGCTTCGACGACGCCGTGGTCGACGCCCTCAATCATCTTGAACACAGGTGGGCCTCGGAGCTGGCCGGGGTCCAGGTGATCGTGGAGGACGTGCCACCGGAGACGACCGACCAGACCAGCCGCGAGGTCCCGCTGGGTCGCGTCGAGCCGTCCGCTCGCCGACGGCCGGCTCGCCTCGTCGTCTACCGCCGCCCGGTCGAAGCCCGAACGGAAAGGCGCAGCGAGCTCGAACCGATCACCCGGCTCGTGGTCGCCGGCTTGGTGGCCGAGCTGCTCGGGATCGCGGTCGAGGATGTGGACGGCCCGGACGCCAGTTGAGCTCGGGAACGATCCCGCGGTCAGCGGGAGCGAACACCGGTCGCCGGGTCGGGTGCAACCGCTGGCACCGTGACCGATGCGACGCCGGAGGTGAGCGGCACAGTCGAACGGAACGGCCCGCCCTCTCCGCTCCAGCTCAGCAACAACGCCGCCTCGACCGGACCGGAACCGGCAGCGGTCTGAACGACCAGCCCTGAGCCCCCGACCGTCTCCGGCACGACGAACCGCGTCGTCGTCCCGGCCGGGACGGAGACCTCACGGGTTGTCGGTTCCCCGCCCTTTGGTGCTAGGACGGTGACGGTCACGAGGGCCTGATCCCGAGTCGCCGTCAGTGCCAGCACTGCATGTCGGTTGGCATCGACCCGGAAGGGTGCGAATGAAGCCGGCTGGGTCAGCGCCCGGACCCCGGCGGTGTAGGCCATCTCGTCGCGGCCGTCGGCCAGCGGTGCGATCGTTCGCACGCCAGCAACGATGGGCACGTCGCTGGTCAGGAGGACGGCCGCCGCTGTCGTGCCCTTGAGGAATCGCGAGATGTCGACCGCGGTCACAGATCCAGCGGTGATCTCGAGCAGGGCCGACTTGTCCGGGGCGAAGGTGCCATCGTCGGCGACGATCTGTACGTTGACGATCGCGTCTGAGGTACCCGGAGCGGCCACCTGCAAGATCTGCTTCACCGGCGGCGCGCCCACCACCCCTGGCACGACCACTCGACGGGCCGGTGATGCGGACTGGGGTACGAAGTCAGCGCCTTTGGCGATCAGCCCGACGCTGTTCACGTCGGTCACGGCCGCGGCAACCCGCCCGGCCCGGGTGATGACGTGCAGAGCGACGCGTGCCGTTCCAGGCGCCATCACGTCCAGCCGCAACGCGCGCTGCGCGTGTGGCGCCACCTCGACCCCGACGCCTCCCTTGGCCTCCACCGGACCCGCAGGACCGAAGACCTTGACGTCCACCACCGCCGCGCTCGAATCGGTGTTGGTCAACCAGATCGTGGTCCGTCGTCCGATCGCACCGCCACCACCGACGAACCAAGCGCCACTGCTTGGCGCCACACAAGCCGTGGCCAGCAACCCGCGGCTGCGCCCTTGCTTGACTGCCGTCACCTGGCCGGCGCCAAGGTTGGGCGCGGTTTCACCTTCAGCCCTGGCGATCCAGGGGACTGTCTTCCGCTTCGACACCGGCGCTGGGGCTGAGGCGACCATTCCCGGTGCGTCAAGGCTGAACAGCGGCGCGGACGCACCACGCAGTGGCCGCCAGGACCACCTGGCCGGGACCAACCAGTCCGGACTCATCCGATGGGCTGGCATCGGCGGGCGACGCCGGCAAGGCCGTGACCACGCCGACCTGCGTGCTGGTCGCATTTCCAGCGACCGGCCGTGGGCAGGCCAGCACCGCGGCGGTGACGGGGCGAACGGTGGCCTCGGGGATGCTGGCAGCCGGTGCGCGGGCCAAGCCGGCGGCCACACAGGCGATGACGACGACCGCCACTGCGAGCAAGGCCATCAGGGCGGGTCGACCCTTCGTGATCCCTGGGAGCCTCATGACCGGTCCAACCTGTCGTCTTCTTCGTCGTCCTCGACTCGTCGACGGCTCGGGAGGGCGACCACGACCAGGACCAGGACGAGCACGCCCTCGGCCACGAGCCACCGACTGCGAGTCGTTGCGTCGTAGTCGAGGATCAGGGAGCCTCCCGCGGAGGGGAGGGCGAAACGCTGCGCCCAGCTAGCCGATGGACCGGCGTAGGCGGGCACGGGAGGTTCAAGGATCTCGGGCTGATCGGCCGGCATGGCGATGAGTGGTACGCCCGTCAGGGATGCTCGCCAGCCGGGGTCGGCCGCCTCCGCGAGTGCGAGCACCCGGGCGGATACCGAACCTTGCATCGATCGAGCGGCCGGGATGTCGGCCTGGGCCGCGACGTCGCCCGAAGGCACAGCTTCCGCCCGACCGTCGGCCGATTGCACGCGAACGCGCGACGCTGTCCCGGCCACGCCCCACAGGGCGCTTCCGTCGGAAGCGGCCAGACGTTCCAGCCCTGGCGCCGAGTCCAGTGCATCGGTCAGCTGCGAGAGCGCGGGACGAGTGACAAGCACGAAACCGACGCCGTAGGTGGAAAGGCGAGCAGCGACATCGTCCCCGGAACGTCCCGACCCCAGATCAGCGACGACCGAACCCAGCGGCCCTGCCGCCGCCGCCGAAGGCGCGAGATCGGCGTCTCCCAGCGTTGGGCCGGCTCCACGAAGCACGGTGAAGCGCACCGGCTGCCCGCGGCGCTCGGCGAGCACGAGGGTGGTGGGATGGCTGGGACTCTGCGCCGCGGCGGCCACAAAGGCCGGCAGCACATCGGCGCTGGCCCGGTTGAGCGGACCCTCCACGCCGCGCGCCACCCAGCTGACAGCAGCAGCCGCTGGGGTCAGCAAAGCCACCGCTACGACTAGCACCGCGACCGGCTGGCGCCAGCCGAATGCCCGCCGGGACAACGAGTCCTGCAGACCGCCGCTGCCGAGCACAGCCGCGGCGATCAGACCACCGCCAACGAGCAGGGTGGCGAATCCGGGCCAGGCAGTGACCTGCGTGCCGACGGAAGGGACGTCTACTCGTTGAATGACAGTCAGCAGACCCAGCAGCAGGCCGAGCAGGGCAACACCCAAAGCCGCAAGCACCGCCCCACGCCGCCGACCAACCACCAAAGCCGCGAGGCCCGCAACAGCCAAACCGGCGGTGACCCACCACGCCGGCAAGCCTGGGCCTCCGGGCCAACCAAGAGCCAGTGCCCAGGTCGGGAGGTCCGGGTCAGCGAGTCCGAACGACTGCGCTCCTGGTTCAAGGAGGAGTCGGCTCGGATGCGTGATCAGTTGCCAAGACCACGGGAGCAGCAGCACGACCGGGATCCCGAGAAGCACGAGGGCGCGCAGCCACCAGGGACGCATCGCCGAGCGCACCGGCGCGGCGCCGACTCCCCACGCGACCATGGACACGGCGACCGCAGCCCAGGCCATCGGCACGAACGAGGCCACGACGGCGAGCAGCAGGCCGGTCGCCGCCACAGCCCGCCAGCTATGGATCGGCCTATGGATAGGCCTATGGATAGGCGTCGTGTCCTCATGCGGCGGTCCCAATCGGCCGAGCGCCAAGACGAGCAGGGGCAGCATCCAGACCACCACGACGCTGCCCAGGTGGCCACCGGACACGGCGCCGGTGACCGCAGGGAGTAGCGCGTAGGCGGCGCTGCCCCACACCCGCAACCTCATCGACGCGGTCAGCCGTCTGAGCAATAGATAGGCAGATGCTCCTGCCAGCGGTGCGGCGAGGACGAACAGCAGGCTCACGAGCAATCCCGGGCGGCCCAACGTCACCGCCGACGCTCCGCTCAGGATGGCCAGCCACGGTGGGGCGGGGGCACTCGAACCCACGCCGACCGGGTGCCACGCTTCGGCGTAGCGCTGCCACAAGTCGGTAGCTCCCTCCGGCGCAGGCAGGAGCGCGCCCCCTTGCAAGGGACCACCCAGCGCCAGCCCGCGCCAGGCCAGGACCGAGACGGCCACCAGTGCCAGGCTCACCACAGCCGCCGGACGTCGAAGCAGTCGGGCGAGTCCACCGCCGCCAACCCTCGTCATGGAGTCGCCCGCTTCGTCTCCGGGACCGGACTCGAGCGAACCGCCACCGGTCGACGAGGAGTCCGAGGTCGCAGCAGCCCCCGCGACGAGGGCTTCGAGGCCGCGCCTGAGGTGGACCCCTGACGGTGCCAGCAGCGGTCGAAGGCTGGACCACGGCTCGGTGATGGTCGGCGCTCGGCGGGTCCGGGCCCGATAGATCCGGTCGGGCCGGGCCACGGTTGCTCCCAGGGCGCGGACCTCGGCCAGCGCGTCCTGCGGGGCCTTGCCCAGCACCAGAGCGAGGGTGCGCACGAGAGAGCCGATCGTCAGCCGCACATAGGCCCACGGCATGGCCCGACGCGGCAGGTTTGCCAGCAACAACAGCAGCGCCGAGCGCCGATCGGCTCCGTGGGCGGTGACGCCGCCGACGGCCAGCGGACGTCGGCCGTGCGCGGCGGCTTCAGCATGATGAACGACAGCATCGGGAGCGACGACGACCCCGAATCCGGCGCGTCGCGCCCGCCAGCAGAAGTCCACGTCATCGCGGAACATGGGCAGGTCCTCGGAAAAGCCGCCCAGGGCGTCCCAGACATCGCGTCGAACCAGCATCCCGGCCGAGCCGACCGCCAAGACGTCTCGACGATCGTCGTGCTGGCCCTGGTCGGACTCGCCTGGCTCGAGGCCGGTCTCGCGGCGGCCGCTTCGTCCCACGGTCACCCCGAGCTCGAGCAGCAGCCGTCCATGGCGCCAACCGCGAATCTTGGCCCCCACGACGCCCGCGGTCGGATTCTGCTCAGCGACGATCAGCTGCTCACGTAAGGCGCCAGGGGCTGGCGCGCAGTCGTCGTGCAGCAACCACAGCCACTCCACCACCTCGTTCCCACCTGGCGAACTGGGCAACCCCGGGGCCCCGCTGAGCGCAGACACGGCTCTGGCGACGGCGGTGCCGTAGCCCGTCGTGGTGGGCATCGACAGCACGCTGGCCGCGCCGATCGAACCCGTCAGCAAGTCGAGCGTCGCGTCGGTCGAGCCGGTGTCGATGGCGATGACGCGCCGGGGAGCGCGCTCCAGGTCGGCGAGGGCCGAGAGCGCGTACGGCAGCCACCGGGCACCGTCGTGCGAGATGAGCACGGCGGTGACATCGTGCCGTTGGATGCGCGCCTCTACGTCGGCGCGCTCGGCCGCTCGCCGCGCCGCCTCCTCATCGGGCTCATCATCGATGAAGGCGCGCCACTCCTGCGAAACCTGGGTGTATTCGACGACCTCAAGACCCTCACCCGGACGCTCAACTGAGCGTTCAACAGGCTGCGGAGACCCCGAACCCGGGTCGGGCGAGTCAGGAGGGGAAATGGACACGGGGCGCCCACACTACCTGCGCTCTTACCGGATTCTGGCGTCGCACCGATGCAGTCCTCGCGGGTCAGCTCGCCGGTCGGTGCGCTGGCCGACCGGCCCGTGCGCGGACGCTACATGGCCGCTTTCTTCAGCCGGCGGCGCTCCCGCTCGGACAGCCCTCCCCAGATGCCGAACCGCTCGTCGTGCGCCAGGGCGTACTCCAAGCACTCCGCGCGAACCTCACAACCCACGCAGACCTTCTTGGCCTCACGCGTCGACCCACCCTTCTCCGGGAAGAAGGATTCGGGGTCGGTCTGCGCGCACAGGGCGCGCTCCTGCCAGCTGAGTTCGGCCTCCGCTGGCTCCACGACGGCTGCCACCGCTTCGGCGGCTGCCTCGAACGCCTCCGCGCCAGCCTCGACGACACTGCTGTCCGGTGGCCCGTAGCTCAGAACCTGTAGCGGCTGCGCCACGCTCATCGCGCGTCCTCCTCGACCCTGGTCCGGGTGCGCAGCCACCGAGAGCAGTGACCGTCGCGCGCCGGGAGCGTCCCGCTCGATCTGCATCGAGGGTGCCCACAACTGCCCGAACGACATGCGTGGAATTACAGGGGAGTGACCCCCGCCACGTCAAGTGGCTGGCAGATTAAGTTTGTTCACTTTCAGTTACGAAACGATTACGTAAGGTGAGAGACCTCGGCTCCCGCCCAGGTCAGAGTCACCTGAGCGCGTGGGGCAGGCGGCAGCTTGTCCCGAAAGGCTGCCACCTCGGGTTCGGCTGATTCGGGAAGACAGAGGCGCCGGGTGATCAGCGCTACGTCGATCGGGTGGCCCGGATCGGGAGCTGTCCAATGGTCGACGATCAGGTCGCGCACTCCCGTGGCCGTGATGACCGCGGCAGCGTCCCGCCACGTTGGAGTGGTCGGCCGCTGGACAGCGTGGAAGTGCTCCCAGAGCGGGGCCATCCACGTCTGCGGGTGCACCGGCGGCAGTTCGACGACCACGCGGCGCCGGGCGCGAGCGGTCAATGCACGAACGAAGGGACCAAGATCTGCGACGTCGTAGAAGACGTGATGACAGACCACGAGATCATGCGCAACGATCGTCTCGGCCGACTCGGGCCACCGCCCCACCACGGTCGTCGTGGAAACCTCCGGCGCCAGCGATGTCGCCCGTTGCCGCAGCATCCCGAGCATCGCCTCGGACGGGTCGACCGCTGTCAGAGCCGTGGTCCGGTGGAGCAGCGGGAGCGAAGCAGCGCCAACCCCCGCACCGACGTCGAGCACCGATCCCGGTGCCACCAGCGTCGCCAGGGCTCGCTGGAAGCTCGCGCCACCCGGCGTCTGGACGGCCGTATCCGCACGTAGGGCGAACCGGTCCGCCGGGTGGCCCCACGGGGAACGGGCAGCCGCGGCCACGATCGCCGGAGGGATGGCCCACGCAGCCAACGCCGTTCGCCACTGCTCCTCCGCTGACGCCACGGTGCCATCATGGCTCTTACGGTCCACTCACGGCGCCGCCTCGGCACCCGCGTCGGCGAGGTCAGAGCCGTACGCTCGCTGACATGCCCCACGTGCTCGTCGTCGAGGACGACCTGACCGTCGCCGAAGTCGTCGTCTCCTACCTGCGCCGCGCCGGCCTCGATGCCACCCACGTCGCTGATGGTGGCGACGTGCTCCCGACGTTCGACGCCACGCATCCGGACCTGGTCGTGCTCGACTTGATGCTGCCGACCCTTGACGGCCTGGAGGTCTGTCGGCGGCTGCGCGCCCTCGCGCCTCCCCACAACACCGTTCCTGTCGTGATGCTGACCGCGATGGGTGAGGAGGAAGACCGGGTCGCCGGACTCGTGGTCGGGGCCGACGACTACGTGACCAAGCCGTTCTCGCCGCGCGAGCTCGTGCTGCGCGTTCAATCCGTCCTTCGCCGGTCCACGAACGGCCGCGAACCCGGACCGCCCGGAGCCGGCGCTCCGGAGACGTTGGTCGACGGTGACCTGACCGTAGATGTGACAGGGCACCGGGTGACTCTGGGCGACACCGAGCTTTCGCTGACAGTTCGCGAGTACGACCTGCTGACCTTCCTGCTCCGACACCCCGAGCAGGCATTCAGCCGCGCCGAGCTGATGGAGCGGGTGTGGGGGTGGACGTACGGCGACCAGTCGACCGTGACCGTGCACGTACGGCGCCTCCGAGAAAAGGTCGAGGCCGATCCGGCCCAGCCCGTGCGGCTGGCCACCGTCTGGGGAGTGGGCTACCGGTGGGACCCGCGTGACGCCTGACCTGCAGGTGGTCCTGACCGCGGCGGTGTCCGCCGGTGCTGTGGGTCTGCTCGGCTGGGTGGCCGTTCGCCAGGTCGGGCGGCACTCGATCCGGTGGGCAGCCGTACTCGCGGCGATCACCACAGTGCTTGCCGTCACCGTCGGCGTCATAGCTACTGCCACCAGGATGTTCCTGTCCCAGCACGACCTCGGAGTGGTTCTCATCGTCTGCGCCGTGGCCGGCCTGGTGGCGATCGGCGTCGGAACAGCATTGGGGCGACAGGTGGGCCAACTGCAGTCCGAGGCCGTCCGTCTCGCCGAGCAGCGCGAGCGTGACGTCGCGCTGGAGTCCTCACGGCGGGAGCTGGTGGCCTGGGTGAGCCATGACCTGCGCACGCCCCTGGCCGGCCTACGAGCGATGGCCGAGGCGCTCGAGGACGGAGTCGCTGAGGACCCAGCGCGCTACCACCGGCAGATGCGCCTCGAGGTCGACCGGCTGTCCGGGCTCGTCGACGACCTCTTCGAGCTGTCCCGGATTCAGGCCGGCGCCTTGTCCCTTGCCTACGAGCAGATCCTGGCATCCGACCTCGTCTCCGACACCATCGCCGCAACCGACGCACTCGCGCAGGCGGGCCACGTACGCCTCAGCGGCGCGGCCACCGGCCCGCTTCCCGTCCGCGCCGACGGGCGGGAGGTTGGCCGAGCGCTGTCCAACTTGGTGGTGAACGCGATCCGGCACACCCCCGCGGACGGCGCGGTCACCGTCACGGCGGAGGGCAGGGCCGACGGCGGTGTCGTCCTGTCCGTGACCGACAGCTGCGGCGGCATCCCCGACATCGATCTGGAGCGCGTCTTCGACATCGCCTGGCGTGGCAACGCCGAGCGCAATCTCTCGGCCGGCGGAGGCCTCGGACTGGCTATCGTCCGCGGGATAGCCGAAGCCCATGGCGGCGCCGTCGATGTGCGCAACGTGGGTGGTGGTTGCCGCTTCGAGCTCGTGATTCCGGCCGCCAGCAGCTGACCGCAGGGCGGCAAACCGGGACCCCGGCCTGGCGTGACCGGATCGGACAGGGTTGAGTGACTCTGTGCCCGACTCCGCACGGCCAACCGACTACGCCGCTGCCCTGGGCCGGGTCGCGACCGAACTGGACCTCCTCGTCGAGCATGGTGCCAGCGATGCGCTCCGGCGCCGCGCGGCGTGGACCGCTGCGCTCGATCAACCGTTGCCCGAGGCGGGAGTGGGCGCCGCGGCTGTCCTCGAGGAGATCGCTGAGAACCTGATCCCCAACGGCAGCCGGATCTCCGATCCGCGTTGCTGGGGCTGGATCGTCTCCCTCCCCGGCCCGGTCGCGGTCGCCGCCAGCGCGGCCGGATCGGTCGCGGCCTCCCAGCGCTACACGATCAACGCCTTCAACCTGCTCGAAGAGCTCTCGCTCAGCTGGTTGGCGCAGCTGTGCGGTCTCGACTCGACCCAGATGCGCGGCATCTATTCCAGCGGCGGTTCCGTCGCCAACCTGGTCGCCCTGGGGGCAGCCCGGCAGTGGGCCTTCGAGCAGCGTGGCGTCGACCCTGCCGCGGATGGGATCGGGGGCACGACAGTCGCCATCTACGCCTCCGAGGAGACCCACCACACCGTCCACCGGGCGGCCGCCGTCCTCGGCCTCGGCCGCTCCAGCGTGCGACCGATCCCCGTGGATGACCGTCAGCAGATGCGCCCCGATGACCTGCTCGCGTGCCTCAGTCGCGACATCGCGGCGGGCGTGCTGCCGGTGGCCATCGTCGCCAACGCGGGCACCACCAACACCGGCGCCATCGACCCGCTCCGGGCGGTCGGAACCATCGCGCGGGAGCACGACGTCTGGTTTCACATCGACGGCGCGTATGGCCTGCTCGGCGGGCTGGACGAGCGGATACGTCACCGTTACGAGGGGGTGGAGCTCGCGGACTCGGCCATCGTCGATCCGCACAAATGGCTGTCCGCGCCGACCGGCATCGCCGCCACGTTCGTCCGCGATCGCTCGATCCTGCATCGCGCCTTCACCCAGGAGCCAGCGCCCTATCTCGAAACCGTGTTCTCGGGGGACGGACTCGACATCCAGACATCCATGGAACACGTCGGGATCCCCTACTCGGAGTTCGGAGTTGAGCTCTCCGCCCCACCGCGGGGTGCGGTCGTGTGGAGCATCCTGCGCGAGCTTGGCCGCTCCGGTGTCGCCCGGCGGATCCGCGCGGACAACGACCACGCGCTGCGTCTCGCCGAGCTCTCCGAGGCTCACCCAAAGCTGGAGCTGATGGCTGCGCCGGCCTTGTCGATTACCTGTTTTCGTTATAAGACAACGGGAATCGATGACCTGGACGCGTTCAACGAGGCGCTCTACTACCGCCTCATCCGCGAGACGCCGTACATGCCCAGCACGACTCGAGTACGAGGCGCGCTGGCCCTTCGACCATGTTTCGTCAACGACCGGACCAGACCAGAGCACATCGACGGCATGGTCGAGGCCGTGGTGGCCATCGGCGACTCGATGGCGACCGGCTGAGAGACTGCCTGCATGCAGATCACGGCCCTGGCGGGGGGCATCGGCGGTGCCCGGTTCTTGCGTGGGCTTCGAGACAACCTCGCGGGAGATCCGACGTACGGTCCGCAGGGCACCGATCCGGCAGAGATCACCGTCATCGGCAACACCGCTGACGACATCACCCTGTTCGGACTGCGGGTGTGCCCCGACCTCGACACGTTGATGTACACCCTCGGCGGGGGGATTCACGAAGAGCAGGGCTGGGGTCGGGCTGACGAGACCTTTGCGGTCAAGGAAGAGCTCGCGGTGTACGGACTCGAGCCGCAGTGGTTCGGCCTCGGCGACCGGGACGTCGCCACGCACGTCGTCCGCACCTTGATGCTCGACCAGGGCTACCCGCTGTCTCAGGTGACCGAGGCCCTGTGCTCCCGCTGGAAGCCCGGAGTCCGCCTGCTCCCGATGAGCGACGACCGGGTCGAGACCCACGTCGTCATCGAGGAATCGGGGGCTCGGCGGGCCATCCACTTCCAGGAGTGGTGGGTGCGCCTCCATGCCTCCGTCCCCGCCCTCGAGATCCTTCCGGTGGGCGTCGAGGACGCCAAGCCGGCTCCCGGGGTCCTCGAAGCGCTGGCCACCGCAGACGTGGTGCTCCTCCCTCCCTCCAACCCCGTCGTATCGATCGGCACCATCCTGGCCGTGCCTGGCGTTCGGGACGCCGTAGTGGCCACGGCTGCACCGGTCGTGGGGGTCTCCCCGATCATTGGTGGCGCACCGGTTCGCGGAATGGCCGATGCCTGCCTGACAGCCTTGGGAATCGAGACCTCCGCACAGGCCGTCGGTGAGCTCTACGCAGGTCTGATCGACGGTTGGCTCGTCGCAGAAAACGAGCAGGACGTCGCACTTCCGGCTGTCCGGGTCGAGCGGCGTCCGTTGCTGATGTCCGATCCGGAGACGACTCAGGCGCTCGCCCGAGCCGCCTTCGACGTTGCCCTCGACCTGCGCCTGGCAACGTGAGCACCCTCACGGTCCGCGGGGTCGACGGCATGCCCGAGGTTGCGCCCGGTGACGACCTGGGCGCACTCATCGCGCTCGCGCAGCCTCCCTTGGTTGACGGGGACATCGTGGTCGTGACGAGCAAGATCGTCAGCAAGTCTGAGAACCGGATCACCCGGGCCGACACCAGGGAAGCCGCGATCGATGCGGAGACCGTCCGGGTCGTGGCGACCCGCGGAGAGACCCGCATCGTCGAGACCCGGCACGGCCTGGTGCTGGCGGCAGCCGGCGTCGACGCGTCCAACACCGCTCCCGGCACCGTGCTCCTGCTTCCCGAGGACCCCGATGCCTCGGCCCGCCGGATCCGCGCACGGCTGCGGGAGCTGTTGGACGTACAGGTGGCGGTGATCGTCAGCGACACGGCCGGCCGACCCTGGCGGATCGGGCTGACCGATCTGGCCATCGGCGTGGCTGGCCTCGAGTCCCTCGATGACCATCGCGGCCGCCGGGACCCGGAGGGTCGGGAGTTGGCCATGACCGTCACCGCAGTGGCAGACGAGGTGGCTGCCGCGGCCGAGCTCGTCAAGGGCAAGTTGTCACGAGTCCCGGTTGCGGTCGTGTCCGGGCTCGCCCACCTGATGACAGATGACGACGGGCCAGGCGCAGCCGCACTGATCCGCCCGGCGGAGGAGGACATGTTCCGTCTCGGCCACCGCGAAGTCGTTCCTGCCCGCAGGACCGTGCGGGCGTTCACTGACGACCCGGTCGACCGGGCGGACGTACTGCGGGCTGTCGCAGCGGCCGTGACCGCCCCAGCCCCTCACCACACGACGCCTTGGCGGTTCGTCCTGCTCGAAGACTCCCAGCGACGGGAACGGCTTCTCGACGCCATGCGCGCAGCATGGACCGAAGACCTGCGCCGAGACGGCTTCACCGATGAGCAGATCACGCGCCGACTCCGTCGAGGTGACGTGCTTCGAGCAGCCCCCTACCTCGTGGTGCCGTGCCTGGTTGCCGAGGGCGCGCACGCCTATCCCGACGCGCGACGGGCGACGGCCGAGCGGGAGATGTTCCTCGTGGCTGCCGGAGCTGGGGTCGAGAATCTGTTGGTAGCACTGGCTGCCGAAGGTCTCGGGTCGGGCTGGGTCTCGTCAACGATGTTCTGCCGCGACGTCGTCCGGTTCGAGCTCGACCTGCCCGACACCTGGGACCCGCTCGGCGCAGTCGCGGTCGGCTATCCGGCCGCGCCGCCGGCCGAGCGTCCGGGCCGAAACCCGATGGACTTCACGGTCCTGCGATGAGTGGCGGTCTCGGGGACCGACGTGGCTGACCTGATGTGGCTGCGCGCGGCAGCCCTCCTGTGCGACCTGAACGGAACCCTCATCACGGCACAGCGACTGGACGGCGCGGACGCCGTCGCGCGGCCAGGTGTCGCCATGGTGCTCACCGAGCTGCAAGGGCTGGGGGCGCCCTGGGGCATCGTCACGTCGGTGGGGCGCCAAACTGCGAGCGCAGCCCTGCGTGCCGCGGATCTCCCCCTGCCCCCGGTGCTGGTCACCGCGGATGACGTTGCTGCGAACAAGCCCTCGCCAGAGGGCTATCTGGCCGCTGCCCGGTCGCTGGCCGCGGCACCGGAGCAGTGCCTGGTCGTGGAAGACACCGACTGGGGAATCGAGGCGGGTCTGGCCAGCGGTGCTCGCGTGCTCACCGTCGACGAGCAGCTGGCAGCCCGGGACGACCGGGTCCGCCTGTTCCGCTGGGCCGACGTCGTCGACGTCCGCGGCGGCCCCGACGACGTCGTCCTCCACCTGCGGTAGCACAGCCAACGACCTGCGTGTCTTCGGGCACGCGGGATTGGTCAGTAATCACCTCTGCGACGGACATTTCGGCGGGCAACCAACCCAGCCGCAAGATAGTAACGAGGAGAAGGCTGTGTTCGTGGGGACGTCGAGGCTGACGAGGACCGCGCCGCTGAGGTCGGTGATGACCGCCCCACCATCGGCTTGAGTGGCCAGGAAGCGTTTGCCGTCTGGGGACCAGGCGACCGAACCTCGAAACCCGCGCAGTTCATCTACGCCGCCGGCCAGGGTCGTGACGAAGACCGTCCCCGGATCTTTCGAGTCGCGGTGCGCCGCTTCCTGCCAGGCAACCTGCGTCGCGTCCGGGGACCAAGACAATCCCGTAATTGAAACCTGGTTGCTCGATCCTTCAGCGAGGAGTCGGCTCTGCCCCGTGGAGACATAGACGTAGGCCATGGGCGGGATCGGCTGGCCACCGATCGTGTCCAGCCATCGGGTGGGCGTGTAGATGCGCGAGGGCAGCCCCTGGCCCGGTCCGAGCCCGCTGTTACCGGGAAGCACCGGGGTCGCGGACGTCCCGCCAGCGAGCAGTCCCACCGTTGCCGCGATCAAGACAACCGCAACAGCCCCAACGGCGCCGCCGACCCTGGTGCGCACCCGGCGACGGGCTCCGCTGCGCCAGGCCACGTCCGCGGCTCGTCCACGGCTCTGACACGGTGACCGTCGAGGCCACCTCGTCGAACACCTCGCGCAAGCTCACGACAGCACCTCCGAAGTATCCAAGCCGCCGTTGATCTCCTGGATCGGGGAGCAGGCCGGCGAGCGCCGGGCCCATCGCGCGCAGCCGTCGCAGACTGTCGTGGGTCTGAGACTTCACCGTGCCAACCGAACAACCCAAGATCGCGGCGGTCTCGGCCTCTGAACGATCCTCGTAGTAACGAAGTGCTCGGATCTGAGAACTCCGACCCGCTCCGGGCACCACTAAGGTCGAACCCATGAACATCGCAGATATCGGCCCCCGCCCTCAGGCGTTCGATCTGGAATCCGAGACCCTCGAGAATCCGAACTACCGCACCGTGGCCTGGAGCGGCAACTACCTTCAGGTCACTCTCATGTCGATTCCCGTCAACGGTGACATCGGACTAGAGAAGCACGGGGAGACCGACCAGTTCATCCGGCTGGATCGCGGCCGCGGCCGCGCGCAGATGGGGCCAGGCAAGGACGAACTGACCTTCGACGAAGAGGTCTCCGACGGCTGGTGCGTCATCGTTCCTGCCGGCAGCTGGCATAACGTCACCAACATCGGCGACGAGCCGATGCAGGTCTACACCGTCTACGCGCCGCAGCATCACAAGCCGGGCAAGGTGCACCAGACCAAGGCGATCGCCGACGCCGACACCGATGACGAACCCGCGGACTGGTCCGTTCAGCCAGACAGGGTCGCCGACCAGCACGCCTAGCTAGAGCACCGGATCAGAACCGGCGGGCGGCCCGACGCGCACCTCATGGGGTGCGCCGCCGACCAGGGTGCGCACCCGGCGACGAGCTCAGCCGCCGGCTAAGTCGCCGAACTCGGGGCTTACGTCAACGGGAGCGATGGTCCAACGGGGCGTAGCGCGGGCCGCGGCGCGGCTTGCTGATTCCGGACAGCTCGATCATCCGGACGACGCGATAGCGATGGCCACCCCACGGTTCGAGGAGCTCGAGCATGCGGGCATCGTCACCCTCCATCTCTCCGGTGAGGGCAAAGATCACTTGTCCCGCAAGATGAAAGTCCCCCACCGACACCGCGTCGGGGTCGCCGAAGGCTCGCTGCCGGACCTCGGCCGCCGTCCAAACTCCTACCCCAGGCAGCACTCGCAGCGCCTTCTCGACCTGCTCGAGCGGCAGGGCAAGGGTCCGCTCGAGCGCAGCAGCGCGCCGCGCCGCCCCGACGATGGTTCGGGAACGCTCAGGCCCGACACCCGCGCGGTGCCAGTCCCAGGACGGAACCTGCGCCCACACCGCGGGCTCGGGGACGACGTACAACCCCGGTGGACGTGCGTCGACCGGTCCCGGCGCCGGTTCCCCCAAGGTCCGGACCAACGTGCGCCATGCATCGCGAGCCTCCCCGCCCGTGACCTTCTGCTCGAGCACGGTGGGAACCAACGCCTCCCACACCAAGCCGGTACGCGGAACCCGCCAACCCTGATGCCGGCGCCAGGCATCGCGGACCACGGGATGGGCGGGCTCGAAGCCGTCGAAGGTGGTGTCGCTCGCGCCGAGCAGGTCGGGCAGCGTCGCTTGCAACCAGTCGGCTCCCGGGCCCCAGCCCTCGGCATGCACGGCCCCGTCGGCGGGATCGACCCACAGGTGCTGGGTGCCCGGCCCCTCCGCAGTGCGGGCGGTGCGCCAGACCCCCGCGAGCGGATCCATCCGAAACGTCGGATCGCCCCGCCCTCGGCGCAGGGATCCGAGGGTCGCTCGAAGGTCAACCGGGCGGCCTGGCCGCCAGATCCGCAGCGAGCTCACGCGTCGGAGGAGAACCGGACCGACCCGTCCGGCAAAATCGCGCCCGCACCGACCCGAGCTCCAGGTACCAGCTCGCAACCAGCGCCGATCACGGCGCCGTCGCCGACCACGACGCCGTCGAGCACCGTGGCCGTACCCACCGCCGCATCGACTCCGAGCGCTGACGCCCGGACGACGGCCCCAGCTTCGACCCGGCTCCGGTCCTGCAGCACCGAACCGTCGACGGTGGCTCCAGCCCCCACCACAGCATCCCGGCCCACGACAGTTCCCCCGGCGACTCGTGCGTCGTCGGCGACCACGGCCCCGTCCAGCAGCAGTCGATCACCCGGAGTCCCGGGCAAGGCCGACGAGGAGATGACGCCCGCGACCAGATCGGCTGAGCCGCGAACGTACGCCTCCGGAGTCCCGAGGTCGAGCCAGTACGCCGAGTCGACGTAGCCCTGCACCCGAGCACCCGAATCGAGCAGCCCGGGGAAGGTCTCTCGCTCGACGGAGACGGCTCTGCCGGCGGGAATGCCGTCGATGACCGAACGTCGAAACACGTAGCAGCCGGCGTTGATCGCGTTGGTCGGAGGATCGTCGGACTTCTCGACGAATTCGAGCACCCGGCCGTTCGCGTCGGTGGGCACCGAACCGAAAGCGCGGGCGTCATCGACCTCCACGAGGTGCAGCGTGACGTCGGCAGCTCCGGCGGCGTGCGCGGCCAGCTGACCCACAAGGTCGTGCCCGGACAGCACGTCGCCGTTGAAGATCACGACGGGATCGTCCGGCGCGCTGAGCAACGAGGCCGCCGCATTGCGGATCCCACCACCTGTCCCCAGCGGCTCCGTCTCGTGCACGTGCACCAGCTCGACGCCGACGTCGGATCCGTCACCGAGGCTCGCGAACACCTCTGGGCGGTAGGACGTCGCCAGCACCACGCGGGTGACTCCCGCGGCGCGCGCCCGCGCCAGTTGGTGCAGCACGAAGGGAACACCCGCCACGGGCAGCATGGGTTTGGGGCAGTTGACCGTCAGCGGCCGCAACCTCGTCCCCAGACCGCCCACCAGGAGGACCGCTTCCACCCCATCCATGGGTGGAGCCTACGCAGATCAGCCGCTGACGTAGCCGGCCACGTCGACGACGACGTGCGCGCCAGCCGACGGGAGATAGACCTGTACTGCGCCGTTCGTCCCCAGCTTGACGATCACCGTCGTGCGCACGGACGAGATCCCGTCGAAGGACAGTGCGCGCGTGGACGGCCGCGCCGCCCCGGCAGGGAACACGACGAGCGACCCCGGCCGCTGCGCGTCGACCGCGATCACGTTGAGAATCACCGCGGAGACACCCTTCGACGGCACTCCTGCTCGACCAAGAACGGGGATGGTGAGGGTCGAGCGCGCCAGCGGCTCCACCTGCGCCGAGCGATCGGTGGAGTAGAGGCGGGTGGGTGTGAGGGTGCGCACGCGACCAGCAGCTGACAGGCCATCGTCCGGTGTGTAGTAGCCGTGCACGTCCAACGACACCTTGGTGCCAGCGCCAGTAGCGAGCACCCGCAGCCGGCCGTTGGTTGCGAGTCGGGCGATCACAGGAACGGTCGCCGTCTCGCCTGCCCGCACACTGGCGACCGGGACGACGAACGGGGACGTGCCATCCGGCGCGAGGCTGACGCGGGTCCGCGTAGCACCGGCAGTAACGGTGGCCTGCAACAGGACCTCCCTAACCCCCTTCGCAACGCCCGCGGTGCCCGCAGCCTTGACGATCAGCGGAACCGAGCCATCGACTGGCCCGGACGCGAGCGGGGCCGGTGGGATGGCTGTCAGCCGGCGCCCGACAGCACCCTTGCGCGTTTGATAGCCCAACAGGTCCGCCTTGACGTCGACCTTCCGGGACACCTCAAACCTGACCGAACCGTGCCCTGGCTTCACGAGGAGCAAGTTCGTCGTCTTACCTCCTGCGGACACCGACATCTGCGCGACCGACGGCTTCGAGGTCCCCGACGGGAAGACCTTGACGCGAGCTGACTTCGTCGAATGGTTCGTGACCGTGACGCGCAAAGTGACTGCTGCGATCCCCTTGGGTGGGACACCCGATCTGCCCAGGACGACGACGTCTCGGCCGGACTTGGCCGTGACCGCTCCGCCGAAGACCTTCGTCGAGTCGACATCGACCTGGTAGCCGAACAACGACGTGGGTTTGAAGTCGGCGGTTGCGGCCGCCGAGCCACCAACCTTGTTCCTCGCGCGCACGGCGACCCTGTATTCGCGGCCGTTGACGAGGCTCTTGATGGTCGCCTTTCGGGCCGTAGCCGGCACCTTGATGACCTGCCCGCCCGGCGAGACCTTCAGGCGGTACTCGGTGATCTTCGCGCTTCCGCGGGACTTCGGGGCTGTCCACTCGACCTTCGCCTTACGGTCCCCTGCCGTGAGACTCAGCGCTCGAACGTGCGAGGGCACGGCCGCTGCCGTCCCCGGCGGTCCGGTCGGTATCACCACTGGCGGTGGCGCTGGCGGCAGCTGTTCTCCGCGGAACCACTCGCTCTTCAGGCCGAGGGCGCTTCGCATCGCCGTACCGGAGACGGTTGCGTTGCCCTTGGAACCCTCCAAGCGTGCCGTGACTACGCGCCCACCCCACTCGCCTTCGCCGACTCGCTGCGTCACCACGATGCGCTGCAACGACCCGATGGCCGGGTAGCGCGACTGGATCGTTGATGCAGACACGTCCTTGGTCCAGGCGTGCCCCCAGTTGGCTGACCCGCTGACGACGCCGTCGTAGGGGTCAGCCTTTGCGATCAGGTACGGCTTCCCGCCGTCAGCGGTCCAGCCCCCGTCCGCCGAGCTGTACTCCGCGAAGATCGGGTCACCGTTGTACGTGAGGTACTGGCCCGCGGTTGCGGTCCCGGCCTTCGACTCCGGAGAGGTCTCGCCCGTATAGCCGTTGTAGACCTGGCAGGACGTGGTGTCGCAGATGTCCCATGCATTGCCGGCCGCCCGTGCCGCCGTGCGCTTGAACATCGCGTAGGAGCGGGCCGCCACGGCCTGCGCCTGATAGGCGGTCGCGGTCCATCCGCCGGGCATCTCGGCCGAGACCACGGACTTGACGTAGTCATCGAGCAGGACGACGGAAACGGCATTCAGCTTGGTGTGCGAACCATTGCGCCGCACCTCGATCGCTCCGCGGTAGACGACCTCCTGGCCGGTGTTGCGGATCAAGGTCACGCGAGCCGTGGTTGGGGCAGACGCTGCATTCGTGAACCGCAGCGGGCCTCCGACATCGGTCCAACCGGAGAGTTTGTGGTAGCCGCCGCCGGCCCAGCCGGCCACGGTCAGCGTCCCTCCGCTACCGAGCTTGGCGCGCCACAGCGTCACCGTCTTGCCCTTCAGGGCTACCGGGAGAGTCACTTTCCGGTCGCCATCGGACACCCGCAACCCGCTGACCGGGCGCAGCCGCACATCGAGACCCGAGTCGGTCTTGCGGACGCCAGAACCTAGCTGTACGCGCACCTTGGTGCCTGACGGAGCGAATGCCTGGTCGGTGCCCGGATAGTAGAAGGACAGGATCTGGTCAGTGGTCAGGCCCTTCCGGGCAGCACCTTCAGCGCCGAACTGAGACATCCCGTGGCCATGTCCGTAGCCGCGACCCTCCAGCCGGAAGACACCGTCTGCCGGCCGCTCGAACACGTCGGAGTCAGCGAACAGCCGGACGTTGACGGCGTACGGGACAGCTGCAGCTGTGTCGTTCCACGACTGCAAGGACAAGGTGTAGATCCCCTTCGGGACCTTGCTTCCGTCGGAGTCCTTCAAGTTCCAGCTGACCGCGATCTCGCCGCCTGCCGCGGCGGTGCCCTGGTAGGACCGCACGACAGTGGCGCTGCCCTGCGGCGTGACGTCGAGGCGCCAGGTCTGGGCGGTCAACGCGGTGGCACTCACCTGCACTGGCGTGGTCTCACCCTTCGCCACGACCTTCGGGCTGGCCGAGGTCTTGTAGAGCTGCGCGCCCATGAGCGCTGCCACTTTCGAACGGATCTCCGGAAGCTTGGCGTACAGCTTCGTCCCGGGGCAGGCGGTCGCTCCCGCGTCTCGGTGCCCGGAGATGACGTCGAAGGACACCTTGGTCCCGTCCTTGTACTTCGCCGTCGTACCCGACCCGTTCGCGGCGGTCAGATGGGTTTTCCCTTGGGGATTCAGGTGCGAGATCCCGAGCTTCCACGCGAGCACCTTCTCGATCGAGCTGAGCATGGCGCTCGACGGATCGGTCGAGACATAGTTCCCGAGCGCCGACACGGCCCAGGACTTGGCATTGAAACCACCGGTGGCGCCGGAACGGACGTACTTGTCGAGGCCGCCAGCGCGGCCCTCGAATACCTGCCCGAACTTGTCCACCAGCACGTTGTAGGCGATGTCGGACCAACCGAGACTGTTGGTGTCGTAGGCATAGATGGACCGCACGGCCGCCGCGGCCTGATCCTTGGTGTAGCTGTTCGAAGTGGCCGTGTGGTGGACGAATGCGACCTTCATCTTGGGTTCGTACGTGGCCGAGCCGTTCCGCAACTTTTCGTCCGCCCCCCACTGAGCACGGGTGAAGACAGCGGGCTTGCCGGCCGCGGCCGCGGCAGTCGAGGGAACCGACGCGACCAAGTGGGAGTCAGCGTCAGAGGTCCCGGGGTCGATCAGATCGGCACGCAGACCGATGGGAACAAAACCTGTTCGTGAGTCGACGCGAACCTGGATCCCGTCCGATGGACCGGCGAAGTACGGTGAGGTTCCCTCACGGGTTGCACCCGCGGCGGCTCCGGTCTCGTCATCGGCCGGAGCGTCACCTGAGTCGGTCGCCAACTCGGTCCAGTCCTGCCAAGCACCCTGGCTCCGGGTGCGCACGAGCACGTGCAGGTCCTCGGGTGACACCTTGCGCGGCTGCACGGCATCCCAGGTGACGCCAACCAGGCTGTACGGCGCAGTGCCCACCGGCGCGGTGAACACGACAGGCTCGGCACGAGTGTCGTGCCCAACGCCGGCAACCGAGGGGGCTGGTGAAGCGAGCTCACGTCCCCAGGCGGCAGGGTCGAGGCCGGCCAGCTCGAGGGTGCTGAAGTGCGGGGAGACCGGATGCGGCTGGGCAGCGGCGGAGCCGACCGTGGGCACGACCAGAAGGGCGGAAACGACAGCACCCAGCAAGACGACGGCGGCGGGTCGGCGCACGAAAAGACTCCTGGAACGTCGGGCGTGACGTTGGGGTCGGGGTGACCCCATCTCTTTCCCCTATCGGCCCGACACTGCCTGACCCTGAGCCAAGATGCCAGGGTGGGGGCGTGCTCACCCTCCCTCCGGAGCTCCATCGAGGCCTCTATCCAGCGCTGCTCGGCCGGCTGTCCCTTGACCCGGCAGCCCCCCTGGTCACCGATCTCGATCTGATCGCCGGCACCCGCGTCGAGCTGTCCGTCACTTCTTCGTGCAACGGAGTCGCGAAGGCTGCGCACCTGTTCGGCGGCCTGGCCGAGGAACTGGGCCGACCCCCCCGGCTCGGATTGGCGCTCGAGCCACACTGGCAGACCTGGACCTTGGCCATGGGAGCCTGGGCCATCGGCGCGGAGGTCGCCATCGACGCCGACGTGGACCGACTCAGCAGGACCACGCTCGATGGCCTGGTCCTCGGACCAGAGTGGGTGACCGAACCCCCCGCCGATGTGCCCGACAACGTCTGGGTGAGCCGTCTGCATCCGTTCGGTCTCCCCTTCGATGCTGCGCCGCCCTTCCCCCTGGAGGACCTCACAACCGCCCTGCGCGCCCAACCTGACGAACCACCGCCCCCACACGTGAGGGTCGAGGCAACTCCCGACGCGGGAGCTGACGCGCTGTCCATGGACGTGGGCCCGGATGCGCGCATCCTGACGATGCTGCCCTGGGGCTCGCCTGCGGGCGTGCGCTGCGCGTTCAGCCTCCCTTTGGAGCACCGGCGAGGGGTCATCCTCGTGCGTGGGGTGGGTGACGACACGCAGGATCTGGCCCGTACGGCTGCCGATGAGGGCGCCGTCGTCACAGCCGGACTCGAGCTTCCGGGATGCGTACGCATCGCCTGAAGGAGCTCAGGAGCCCCGTTTCGTGCAAAAATCTGGAACCGAAGGCGTCCTCCAGGCGTCCCATCCATGAACGGCGGGTCTCTAGACTGTGCCGTCCCCTTGAAGGAGCCGGCGACGGCCCGCGTGTCGAGGACCCCCGATGAGTGATGTGACGCCACCCTCCGGCGCGACGGAGCCGCCTAGCGGACCGCCGCCCGCAGAGCAGGCACGTCCCCGGTGGTCCCGCCGTCGACGCATCCTGGTCTCCGCAGGTGTCGCCTTTGCCGTCCTCGTGACTGGCGCCCTGGGGTTCGGCGTCTATGCCTACAACCATCTCAACGCCAATATCGCCACCATCGTGGACACCCAGGACCAGACCGACCGCCCCACGGCCGTGGTGCCAGCGGAGGCAACACCCACTGCTCCGCTCAATATCCTGCTCATCGGTTCGGACTCCCGCGAGGGCGAAAACGGCTTCGTTGGCGGGGCCGCCGATGCCGGACGCTCGGACACCACGATCTTGCTGCACGTCGCTGCCGACCGGAGCAGCGCCTACGCCGTCAGCATCCCCCGCGACTCGATGGTGGAGATGCCTTCGTGCCGCACAACGACCGGCGGGACCAGCACCGCAGGGCTACGCCAGTTCAACGAGGCCTACACCCTGGGCGGCGCGTCCTGCGTGCGCCGTACCGTCGAACAACTCACCGACATCCGGATCGACCACTACATGGTCGTTGACTTCGCCGGATTTCGTGACATGGTCCGGGCCCTCGGGGGCGTCAAGGTCAACATCCCAGAGCCCATCAACGATGCCGAGCACGGGATAACGCTGCCCGCCGGTTGCATCACCCTCAATGGCGACCAGTCGCTCGCCTACGTGCGGGTGCGCCACATCGGGAACGGCAGCGATCCCGAGCGGTTGCTTCGTCAGCAGGCGTTCTTGTCCTCGGTGATCCAGAAGGTTACGAGCAGGGGCACTCTCACCAACCCGGTCAAGCTCTACTCCTTCCTGGACGCGGCCACCAAGTCACTGTCCACGGACGCTTCGCTGAACAACGTGTCGGCTCTTGCCAGCCTTGCCCAGGACGTCCGGCAGGTCGGCCTCGATCGGATCGAGTTCTTCACGATCCCGTTCGAGCCCTACCCCGCTGATCCCAACCGGCTTCAGTGGAGCCCCGCTGCGCAGCCGATCTGGAAGGCGCTGCGCAACGACAAAGCGCTGCCGGGATCCAACTCCTCCGACAGCCCACCCTTGGTGGCAGCTCCGGCGACGATCAACGTGCGGGTGCTCAACGCGACCAGCACCACCGGGGCTGGTGCCGACGCTGCTGCCGAGCTCACAGCCTTGGGCTACAACGTCGTTCAGGTGACGAACGCGCCCAAGCATCGGGCGACCACCGTGGTGCGCTGGTCTGCTCCACGCGACGAGTCCGCCCGGACACTGGCGGCCGCAACCCAATCCTCCGAACGTGAGGTCACTGGACTCGGTCAGGTGGTCGAACTCTGGGTGGGCAAGGACTACGCCGGCGCCAAGAAGGTGAAGATCAAGCCATCGCCCGGCCCCTACGAGGCCGACCTCGTCACTCGGACGGCGGCCGCACCGATCTGCACGTGACGAACCCGCTCACATGCCCGGCGCCGTGACGGCTAGGGTCCAGAACTATGGACAAGGTCATCTCGTCGTCGGCCGAGGCCGTCGCTGACATCGCTGACGGCACCTCCATCGCCGTCGGCGGTTTCGGGCTCTGCGGAATTCCGAACGCACTGATCCAGGCGCTCTTCGACCGGGGAGTCTCCGACCTGCGTGTGGTCTCCAACAACTGCGGAGTCGACGGGTGGGGCCTCGGAATCTTGCTGCAAGCGAAGCGGATCAGCCGCACCACGTCGTCCTACGTCGGGGAGAACAAAGAGTTCGAACGTCAGTTCCTAGGCGGTGAGCTCGAGGTTGAGTTGGTTCCCCAGGGCAGCCTTGCCGAGCGGCTACGCGCCGGCGGGGCCGGGATTCCGGCCTTCTACACGGCGACGGGGGTCGGGACTCAGGTGGCCGAAGGAGGGCTGCCCTGGCGCTACGCGGCCGACGGCTCGGTCTCGTTGGCCTCACCAGCCAAGGAGACCCGCGAATTCGACGGGCGCACCTACGTGCTCGAAGAAGCCATCACCACGGATGTGGCGCTGGTCCATGCCTGGAAGGGTGACCGCCACGGCAACCTCGTGTTTCACGAGTCAGCGCGCAACTTCAATCCCCTGTGCGCAGCAGCCGGTCGACTGACCATTGCGACCGTCGAGGAGCTCGTCGAGCCTGGCTCCATCGACCCTGACCACGTCCACACACCGGGCATCTTCGTCCAGCGGGTCGTTCTGATCGGGCCGGAGGATCCAGCAGCTGCCAAACGGATCGAACGGCGGACCGTACGACCGGCTCCGAGCGCCTCACCACAAGCCTCACCGGACAAGGGAGCCTGAGCCATGACTCTCACGCGTGATCAGCTTGCTGCGCGAGCCGCGCAGGAACTGCAGGACGGTCAGTACGTCAACCTGGGCATCGGGCTTCCCACGCTCGTGCCCAGCCACCTAGCTCAGGACATCACCGTGGTGCTGCAGTCCGAGAACGGCATCCTCGGTGTCGGTCCCTACCCCGTCGAGGGCAGCGAGGACCCTGACCTGATCAACGCGGGCAAGGAGACCGTCACCGTCCTTCCTGGGTCTTCCTACTTCGACTCCGCCACGTCCTTCGCGATGATTCGTGGTGGTCATATCGATGCCGCCATCCTTGGAGCGATGCAGGTCTCCGCACGCGGGGACCTCGCGAACTGGATGATCCCCGGCAAGGTGGTCAAGGGGATGGGGGGCGCCATGGACCTCGTCCACGGTGCCCGTCGGGTCGTCGTGATGATGGAGCACGTTGCCAAGGACGGATCTCACAAGATCGTCAGCGAGTGCACTCTCCCGCTGACCGGTCGCCGGGTGGTGGACCGGATCATCACCGACCTGGCGGTCATCGACGTCACCCCAGACGGACTGGCCCTGCGCGAACTAGCGCCTGGAGTCACCGAGGATGAAGTCCGCGCGGCCACCGGCGCGGAGCTCCATGTTTTGGAACCACCCGCCACCATGACCGTCAACTGACTTGGCTGGTTGCGCCCCAGCGTGACATTCGTCACGTTCGCGTGGCCAGGGTGCACCGAATGGCTCAATCCTGCGTCTAACCTCGAGAAGGCTAGATCACCAAGCGAGATCACCGAGACGTCAGGAACGAGGCGCGGATGAGCCAGCCGGGTGGCACCCGTGTGCTTCCTCCTGAGCTTGACCCACGGGGTCGTTCGACGCGATCGAAGCCGGGCCGGCCGGGGCTGGGCACACTCATCGCTTCGGTCGCGGCTGCCTTCGTCCTGCTGGTGAGCGCTGGCGGCTGGCTCGCCCTGGACCAGCTGGACAGTCGGCTGAACAAGGTGGACGTGGGGATCAGCGCGAACGGCTCGTCGATCGGCGACAGCGCACAGAACATCTTGCTCGTCGGTTCGGACAACCGCCAAGGCCTCACCAAGAAGGAAGCCAAGCGCCTCCACGTGGGCACCGGAACCGCCGACAACGGCGCCGGGAAGCGGTCCGACACCATGATCCTGATGCACCTGTCCAAGGAACGCGACCAGGTGACCATGATCTCCCTCCCTCGCGACTCATTGGTGCGCATCCCCGCATGGACCGACAGCACCGGGACCAAGCATCCGGCCGGGACGAACAAGTTGAACGCTGCCTTCGCCTTCGGTGGTCCCAAGCTGACGATCGACACCATCGAGGCCAACACCGGAGTCACGATCGACCATTACGTCGAGGTCGATTTCGCAGGCTTCGCCTCCATGGTCGACGCGCTCGGCGGCGTACCCATCTGCGTCAAGCAGCCCATTCAGGACAGCAAGTCCGGCCTGGACCTTCCCAAGGGAACGACAGACCTGGACGGAGCGCAGGCCCTGTCTTTCGTTCGAGCTCGCTACTTCGATCCACGGGCCGACATCGGCCGTATCGAGCGACAGCAGAAGTTCCTTGGCGCGATGTTCCGACGAGCCACGGCCACCGATGTGTTGCTGAATCCCCTCAAGCTGAAGAGCTTCCTGGACGCGACCCTGCAGTCGGTGACGACGGACAAGGGGATCAACCGGGACGACATCGTCGCCCTGGCCGCAAAGCTCAAGCGAGTAGCTGCAGGGGACGTCGCGTTTCTCACCGTCCCCATCGCCGACTACAACTTCCGCGATCCCGAGCACGGGTCCGTACTCAAATGGGATCAGTCGGCAGCCAAGGCGCTGTTCTCAAAGGTCCAGAACGACGAGGTGATCGTTCCGCCGGCCGGATCGTCGGGCAAGGACACCCCAACCGTCGCCCCCGGATCGATCAAGGTCCAGGTCCTCAACGGCGCCGGGATAACCGGGCTGGCCAGGCAAGGAGCCGACGACCTCGCGGCCATCGGCTTCGCCATCGCTGCGGCGCCAGCAAACGCCGCGACCACGGGCGCGACCGCGACCGTGATCGCCTACGACCCGGCCTACAGCGAGTCGGTCAAGACCCTGGCGGCGGCGCTGCCCGGAGCACAGCTCAAGGCAGTGCCCGACCAGGGGGCCACCTTCCAGGTGATCCTCGGTTCGGACTATTCGGGTGCGGTTACGCCAGTGGTGACGCCGAAACCGAGCGGCGGCACGAAGGTCCAGACCGCAGGGAACAAACCCTGCAGCTGATACGAATGCGGTCGCATCGAGGATTGGCCCCGTCGCACGTCTGGCTTTCCGTCGGCCGTGGCAGGATCAATCCGTGTGGCTACCCAATCGACTGAAGCGCAGCGCAACGCGCAAGCCGTCGGTCGACGTCCAACCGGTTCCGCCAGCCCTCCCCGAGGTCGAGCGGCTCAACCTGAGGCGAACGGCCGAAGCCCTCACTCGTGCCGGGATCCCCTTCTTCCTTATCCCCACCAATGCTCGCACCTCCCCGCGTCTGGGGATCGACTCCGTCCACCTCACGCGTGCCGTCGAGGCGCTGACTGCGCCTGAGTCCGCGCTCACGGTCCAGCTACGTCAGGGGGATCGGCTAGCGCCGCTTGGCCCGGGTCCGCGATCCTCGACGAGGGTCCCGCGAGGGGCGGTGCTGCTCGCGTACACCTCGGGTGGTGGTGACACGCCCCAGCGCCTGTATCTCCAGGCCCGACCATGCGTCGTAGAGCCGTGGGTGGCAGCCGGCGGCGTTCATCGGCCGATCATGACCAACAGCTACGCATCAGCCATCGACCTCTCGTCCGCGGCATGGACGACGACGACGGCTTTGGACGTGCCCGGTCTGCCCACGCTGACCGATTTCGCCGGCGTGGACGTGTGGGACGTCGATTTCCCCATCGACGCAGTCATGCTCTGGGTCGATGGGTCCGACCCCGACTGGCAGGCTCGGCGGGCAGCCGCAGACCCGGTGGCCCGGGGATTGCACAAGGCAGCGGTCGACCCGAATCGGTTTCGTCAGCACGGCGAGCTCAGATACGCACTCCGGTCCATCGAGATGTTCGCCCCCTGGATCCGCCGCATCCATCTGGTGACCGATCGGCAACGGCCCGACTGGCTGGTCGCCGACCAAGAGCGAGTGGTTGTGGTCGATCACAGCGAGATCTTCTCCGAAGCCGGTCGGCTCCCTTCGTTCAACTCCCACGCCATCAGCGCCCGTGCGCACCATGTTCCGGGCCTGTCCGAACACTTCCTCTACCTGAACGACGATGTCTTCTTCGGACGACCAGTCAAGCCAGAACAATGGTTTGAGGGCAACGGAAACCCGCTCTTCCACACCACGCGCTCACGCGTCGACGGCGTCTCCCTCTCTGACCCGACCCCGCCAACGATGGCGCGCAGACGCGTGGCCGACCTGGTGGAGAGGGACTACGGAAGGCGACCCCACCAACTGTTCCAACACGGTCCGCACGCGCTACGCCGCTCGGCGCTGCTGGAGCTGGAGGCCAAGTATCCCCAGGAGTTCCGCGAGACCTGGTCCCATCAGTTCAGAAGCGCAGATGACATCGAGGTGGTGTGGCTGCACAACTACGTCGGCTTCATGTCCTCAGCCGCCCGACCGTCGGCGTCGGTGACCTACGGATATCTTTCGCTCGGCGACCCAACGGTTGTGCAGCGGATGGCCGAACTCTTGCAACGTCGCCATAGGGACGTTTTCTGCCTCAACGACGATGTCCAGCAGCCGTCGGACGACGAGAGGGTGTCGGCGGTAGAGCCTTTCCTCGCGGACTACTTCCCGCACCCGTCGTCGTTCGAGCGCGACGTTCCCGCTCAGGCCCGTTCATAGCGGGAGCGGAACGGGAAAGTTGCCTCCAAGAATCCGAGCATCTCGCGTCGAAGAAGTTCAGGATCCGGCACGGAGTGCTCGCTCTGGTTGAGACAGAAGGTGTCCACGCGCCCGTTCGCCATCAGATAGTTGAGCCAGGTGACGTCCGAACCACCGCGAAGGTCGACATAGCTGAACGCCACCCTGCCACGCACTGACCGCCCGGTTCGGTAGGAATACCAGGTCTGCAGCGACACCGCCGAGATGTCGTCGGGAGATCGGAAAGTTGAGCGAGCCGTGCGGTCATAGTCCTCCGGGAACTTCTGTTCGAGCTCGAGGGCCACGGAGCGAAGCTGGGGATAGCCCGCGTGCTTGATCCGCTGTGTCTGGATCACACCGGTCGCCTGACGCAAGATTCGTCGGTCGTTCTTGGCGGCGGTCATCGCCGCCCCCTCGTTGAGGGTTCGCACGCCCAGACCGATCTGCTCCGGCGAGATGAAGATGCTCGCCTGACCCCCGGGGGTGAAGAAGGTCAGGGGGGACGTCAGCTTCCCGAAGAACATGTCGTCGTTGAGATAGAGGTAGTGCTCGGCAAGTCCCGGGATGTGGTGAAGGCGGGACTCGATTGCATGCGAGTTGAAGACCGGAAGAGCTGCCTGGTCGGCCCAGATGTCGCGGTGATGGACCACCGAGACGTCGGGGCAGGTCGTGTCGAGCCAGGAGGGGACTTGGTCGTCGGTGACGATCCACACGTGACGCACCCAGGGTGCGTACATCGCGATCGAACGAAGGGAGTAGCGCAACTCGTCGAAGTTCCGAAAGCGTTCGTCAGCGACGGCATTGGCAGTCACAGCGCGCCCGAGCCCGTCTCGCGCGCGCAGCATGCGCTTTTGCCACTCCGGGTCGGCATCGTCCACCCAGGTGAACACGATGTCGATGGGGAAGTCGATGTCGTCGACATGGGGCTGGGCCAGCTCCAGGAAGGTGCGCAGCTGCCGGCCATCGACCTCCAGCGTGGTCGCCTGCTCCTGCGTACTGGCCAGCAAGTACGGCGCAAAGCGATTGCGCACCGGCGCTCCCAGCACACCGTGCGGCAACTCGGCCCAGAGGTGGACCTCGACCGATGATGACTCGGCAAGCGGTCGATCGCCCCGGGACGTGGAAACCACCGGGAGAACCCGCAGCACGTTGCCTTCCTTGGTCCAGCTGCTCACCGATGGCACCTCGCGAAACAGCGATGACCGCACATGGTCGCACCGCCGAACCATGACGGGTTCGCGATCAGCGATCGCCCGGAAGGCCCTCCATACGGCATCGGCGTGACCCTGCGGGACGCCTAGGTCGTGGAAGTACTGATCGCGCGGTTGGACGAAGTAGGGAATCTCCGCGGCGCTGAACTCCTCGTGCAACAGGCCGAGGAGGCGTAGGTGGGCGGATCGCACCGTCGCCAGGTCATCGACGCGAGCCATGGCGGCCTGTCCGCTGACGCGAACTCCCACCCGATCCGGCGTCGCCGGTCGTGGCAGCGGTCGAAGTCGACCGGTCGCCCGCTCGGCCGCCTGACCACCGCGCCACCAGTACTCGCGCGCCCGGCGCGCCGCCTCGAAAGTGGCCGACCCCGGACCTCCGGTGACGCGCCGAGCGATTCGGCCACTCAGGGACTTGCCTGGCTGCGGCAACGTGGCCTTCGGCTCCGCTGGAGCCGGTTCGTCCGGACGCAACTCCTCGTGAACGGGCTCGACTGCC
This sequence comes from uncultured Actinomycetota bacterium, assembly GCA_963805505.1. GTDB lineage: Bacteria > Actinomycetota > Actinomycetes > DATJPE01 > DATJPE01 > JANPBY01. The sequence goes on from CAWDUP010000002.1 coordinate 127,613, forward strand.
TCGGTCATTTGTGCGACGACTTCCTGAAGCGGAGCTTGGCGCGTAGCCGCAGCTCGTCGACGAGATCCCTGCTCTTTGCGCTGGTCAGGTCAAGGGCCGGCCCCTGGCCGCCCTTACGGCGCCGCGGCATTCGGGCGGCCGCGGCCTCCAGAGTCCCCTGGAGCAGCATGACAGCCACTTCGTCGTCGATGGCGTCCGGTTTGGGTACTACCGCCGTCGGTAGCGGCGTCTCGGGAACGAGCGCCGCCACATCACCGAAGACCACCGCACCAGAGCCCTTGATGGTGTCCACATCCATTGCCGAAAACTCCCTGGCCCGTTCCACAGCCCAACCGGGTGTGATCAGCTTGGGTTCATCGGCAGGTGGGCGTCGGTTCTCGACCAGGTGAAGCAGGCCCCCGTGGCGGAACAGCCTGTGATAAACGCTGTAGTCCATGGTGCTGCGGATCTCGACGTTGAGCCGGCGGATCACTTCTACCTCGCTCGCCGACAGCGACCGATTGCTCGGAGCAGACTCATCCTTCTGCAAGGTGCTCGCAGGCAACCCGATGATCTCCTCGAAGGACTCGAACAGGGCCTGGGGACGCCCCGAGTCGACGACGAGAACACCTACGCGATCGGCCCCGAGCACATCGATCCACTTGCGTACGAGGGCGCCATGATCGTTGCGCCTCCAGAAGGAGGGAGTTCCGGGCTTTCCCTCCTCCGGCCCCTTCAGGATCTCGCTGAGCCACTCCTCATAGGGGGAGGCAAGTCCGGTCTTCACGTATTGCTGCCAGTTGCTGGGCAGCAATTGCTCGAGCGGGCGCAACGTCACGAGGACGCGAAGCCGGCTCGCACCGAGATCCGCGACGATGCGGCGCACCACGTCCTCGGATGCCTCGCAGAACACTTCGCTGCTGAGCACGACCTTGCCCGGGGTGGCCCGCACCTCATCGACGAGCTGTTCCCAGCGAGAGACGTCAACCATGCGCCCCCCCTTGCCCCAGCCCAGTCGACGTCCGACCACCGCGGCCGCCGCGTGGAAGTGGGAGCCGGTGTCCGCCGCATAGACGACACCCAGGCGGCGAAGCTGCGGCCGAGCCGCGGCGAGCGCTGCCTGGATCGACGTTGTGCCGGTCTTGTGGACGCCGATGTGGAGGAGCACCTCACCGGGCGCCAGCCAGCTATCGGGCGAGGGAGCGCTCCGCGATTCAGACATTCCGACATCCTAGGAGTTGCACGGCGCAGCCTCGGGTAACCCACGGGCTAGATTGAGCATCCTCGTGCCAGGTCAGGAGAGGTTCATGCCGTTACCGACGTTCATTGTGGCTGGTGCGCAAAAGGGTGGAACGACCACGCTGCACAACATGCTCGGGGAGCACCCCCAGATCCACGTGAGTCGGCCCAAGGAACTGCACTATTTCGATCGCCACTACCGCAAGGGGACGGACTGGTATGCCGCAGCCTTCCGACCGACCGGCGAGCATCGTGCATGGGGAGAGGCGACCCCCATCTACATGTACGAGTCACTGGCGCGCCGTCGCATGTGCAAAGACCTTCCAGACGTGCGACTCGTTATCATCCTTCGGGATCCGGTCGCCAGGGCCTACTCGAACTACTGGATGAACCGATCGAAGGGCGTCGAGGAGCTGGAGACCTTCGAGGAGGCGATCGACGCGGAGGCCGAGCGGCTGGCGACCGCGTCGCGGCGAGTCGCTGCGCGCTATGCGTACTTGGCCCGCGGGTTGTACGCCGATCAGCTCGAGGCACTGGAGGCCGCGCACGGCCGCGACCTGATTCATCCTCTCCTGCTGACAGATCTGACGGCAGACCCAACAGCCGCCCTGAGCCAGGTGTTCGCCTTCCTCGATGTCGACACCGACGCGGCAGCCCAGATCCCGCTCCTGCACGCGAAGTCCTTCCGCAAGGGCAAGAGCAAGGTCAAGGGCCAGCCAAGCCCGAAGTCGAGTGCCGCGTATCCCCCGATGGACCCGTCTACCGACGAGAAGCTCAGAAGTCACTTCGCCGAGTCGAACAGGCGATTGGCGGCCTGGCTGGACCGCGATCTGAGCGCGTGGGACACGCCTCCGCCGCCTCGCTAGTGCCGCAACCTAGGCCTCTTGATCTTCCAGATACATCGTGAGCACGCTGTCGAGGTCACCGTCGCCGACGAGCAGCCCCTCCCGAAGGTAGAGACCGCGGGTACAGAAGCGTCGCAAAGCCTTTTCACTGTGCGACACCAGGAATAGCGTCCGCCCGTCTCCGACCATCTCCTCCATGCGCCGGAAGCACTTGCGCTTGAACTTCGCGTCACCGACGGCCAGCACCTCGTCCACGAGGACGACCGGTTCGTCCAACTGGGTGATCACGGAAAAGCCGAGCCGAACCTTCATGCCACTCGAGAGGTGTCGATAGGGCATGTCAAGGCGATCCCCGATGGCAGCGAAGTCGACGATGTCGTCGAAGCGCTCGGCGATCCGCTCTGGGCTCAGCCCATGCAGACCCGCCATCAGCTGGATGTTGTCTCGAACCGTCAGGTCTCCGACAAACCCGCCGGTCACCTCGATGAGCGGGGCAACGCCCCCGTTCACTGTCACCTTTCCCTCGTCCGGGATCAGCACCCCCGCCACCAGCTTCAACAAGGTGGACTTTCCCTGGCCGTTGGCCCCCACCAGCCCAACGGCCTCTCCAGGGCGCACGGTGAACGACACATCTCGCAGTCCCCAGAACTGTTCGGTGGGGCGCACCTGGCTGCGCCGGAACAGTTGATCTCGTAGTTTCGACCGGCGACGCCTGCTCTTGTAGAACTTGATCCCAAGATTCTCGACAACGATCGCGAAGTCGTCCATCACAGTTCCTTCAGGACGGCCGACTCGAGGCGCGCAAATGTAGCCCAGCCGGCAATGAAAACCAGCAGACTCCCGATGAATGCGATAAGGACCAGCCACCACCCGACGAACGTCTCGGGGAATAATACCGACTGATAAAGACTGGTGATTCCCACCATGGGATTCAGTGAATAGACGTCTTTGACCCACGCTGGAATCACCGGGCTGTCAAAGACATTGTCAGTGGTATAGATGATCGGGGTCAGGTAGAAAGCCACACGAAGCAGGATGCGGATGAGTTTGTCCAGGTCATTCACCAGCACCGTGACAGATGACACCATCAGCGAGAGGCCGATGAGCAGGAGGCCTTGAATGACCACGGCGAGCGGCAAGGCCAGGAAATACCAGCTTGGCGCCACCATCAGCCCCACGGCGAAGACCAGCAGCACCGGGAGGCTGAAGGTCATCGAGACAAATCGGCTGGCGACCAGCCTCAGGGACCAGATCTCGCGGGGGAGTTGGGTCGACCTGACCAGCTTTGACTCGCCGGTGATGGCCCTGGTCGATCCGCTGACTACACCGGTGAACCAGTTCCAGGGCAACAGCCCCGTGAGCAGGAACACGATGTACGGCGAGGCGCCAAGTCGGCCCCGCCCGAGGAGGCTGAAGATGAAAAAGTAGACGAGGGCCATCAAGAGCGGGTCGAGGATGGTCCATGCATATCCAAGGTAAGAATCTGCATACCGTGTCTTGAGGTCTCGGCGCACGAGCAGCACAAGCAGTGCGCGGTGCTTGAGCACCGCGCCGATCCTCGTGATCACATGGTTTCCTTGTTTCGAAGCCCGCTCATCGGCTGTTTCCCGCCCCGAGAATACAGTCACAGACGCACGACGAGGTTGGCGCCGTCGATGAATCGAGCCGGGCCGGAGGCCAGCATCTCGATTACTGCAGCCACATCCTCAGGTTGCATGATCGTCGTCGGATCCTCGTCCGGTGCCAGCGTTCGGCGGAGGTCGGTAGCGCATCGCCCGGGAGAGATACACGCCACCCGCGTTCCGTAGATGGCAAGTTCCTCGCGCATGACCTCGCTCATGTTGATCAGCGCGGCCTTCGAGGCGGAGTACGTCAACCAGCCAGAACGCCCCTTGATTCCGGCGGTTGAAGCCACATTGACGATGAGTTCAAACGTGTTCCCTAGGTGCAGGAGTTCTTGGACGATGGTGAACGGCGCATAGAGGTTGACCCGCATCGTGCGTTCGAAATCGGCGAAGTCAATCTGGTGGATGGCAGCCGGGACCGTCACGCCGGCATTGTTGATCAGCATGTCGACGTGACCATGAGCGTGCATGATCTCGGCCAGGACGTCGGTCAAGGCCGGCCGATCCGCGAGATCGATCGGATAGCCGTACACTTCCCGACCCGGCAAGCGCTGCTCCTTGAGGTCCGCAAGCGTCGACGCGAACTCCTCGGAGGGCCGGGACAGCAAGATCAGGTCGCTGATCTCCTGTGAGCCTGTGCTGAAGAGTTCCGCAGTCCGTCGACCGATGCCCCGTGAGGCTCCGGTGATGAGCAGCGTTCTACTCATCCCCCTGGTCCGATCCAAGCAGGTAGCCGGCCAAGCGCACGTCTGTGGGCGTCGTGACCTTGATGTTGCGATCGTTTCCATCGAGGTAGTGGACGTCGAAGCCTGCGGTCACGCACAAGGTGGCGTCCTCGGTGAACTCGAGGTGCTCGCGCTTGGCGAACTCATGAGCCTGGCTCAGCACGTGCAGCGCATATTTCTGCGGCAGCTGGACGTTGCGCAGGCGCTGCCGCTCCAGTGAACCGGTGACGCTGCGCGAAGCTGGATCGACTGGGGCCACGGTAAAGGGAACGGGCAGCATGTAGCCGGTGTTCTCGTGCTCGGCCGCGATCAACCGCACGAAGTCGCGAGTTGTGACAACGGGCCGAGCGGTCTCATGCAGGATCACGTGCTCGCTGCGACACTGCTCCAGCATGATGGCCACTGACTCTTGCCTGGTTCGACCAGCGGGCACGTAGGTGATGGGAGTCCGAATCGCATAGTCACGAACGATCCGCTCCACCACCTCCCGCCAGTCCGGTGGGTAGTTGAGGATGATCTCCGTGATCGTGTCGACGGGGTCGGCGGCGATCAGCGAGTAGACGACGATCGGGATGCCGTTGATCTTGACGAACTGCTTGGGTTGGCCGGCGGCGGCCCGCGTCCCGACGCCGCCGTTGAGAAGGAGCAGGCTGTACATCGATTGCGACCTTCCGGAGTGCGGGCCAGCGGGACGCGGACCAGGCTATGCCATGCCTATCCACGCCTCGGCGGTCTCACGATCATGGTCTTTGCCGCCGCAGATACGCCCCCATCGCGCGCGCGGCGAGCCGATTTCGGTCTGCGAGGTCGGCGGCCGATCGACGAATCCGGTAGGACAGATTCCGCCGTGAGCTTGCCAGTCGGGCCATGCGCGAGTCCGGTGAGACTACTGCGACATCGTCCTTCCTGTTCCTCCACCACTTCCTCACGTAAGGCACTGAGACCCCCTGAAGCGCCAAGATCGTCGCCTCGAGCAGTTCTGCCTCGTTGACATCGTCCGGATGGCGCTCAGCTGCTGAAGCCTGCGGTCGCAGATCGTCAAGGTCTCCGATGACCTGGTACCCCCCCGCAATGACGAACGCGATGATCCGCTCGGCCTCTCTGGATGCCCACGTCAGCTCCTCGGGCGGGATCCCATATCCAGGATCGGAGGCGTTGGCGACCAGGAACGGCACGATCGTGTGGTTCACGAGATGACTGTGTTGACGTTGATTGAGTCGGTGCTCCAAAACCACGTTCAGCCGACGGATCACCTCCGTGCCCGCCACGCCGAGAGAGACATTGGTGGATGGTGCATCCACCGTAAGCGCGTGATGATCGAAACCGACCACCGCAGCCACGCGTCTCAGCAGCAGGTCTGGTGTCGATCCCCGCGGCGGGACGGTGACGAGGTGGATGCGGGCGGGGGGCACGACGCCTCGCCAAACGCTGAGAATCGCTGGCAGGTCCTGAGCTCGCCAGAATCCTCGAGCGGGGTTTCGCGCACGCGCACTCGGATCCTTGACCGCGTCCACGAACTCCTGCCACGTCCAGGTCCGGTCGTTCTTGATGTCCTCCTGCCAGGCGGAGACCAAGACGCGTCCCAGGTCGCGCACCGTCACCAAGACGTCGATCTCTCTATCGGGGAAGGCCCTCACACATGCGGCCGCCTGTTTGGCCGTTGCCACGCTCAATGCCTCCTCCGACAGCAACACCGTCGGCTGGTCCGACCTCCGCACCGCGTCGGTCAGGGCGCGCCACTGCCCGGGCACTCGCCGATCGCCAGTACCTCCGGGCCGCCGACCCAGCAGGTCGTAGGCGGCCATCCGTTGTCTGGGTTCGTCTCCGCCTCCCGGGTAGTGCACGCCCTGCTCGTCAAGGGCGCCCCTGTTCACCCTCCAGAGGCTCTGGAGATACGTCGTACCCGTCTTGTGCAATCCGATGTGGAGCACCACCCGGCGTGCCGGCCTAGGTTCGTCTGCGCTCACCGGGCGGCACCGGGTTTCGACTCCGTCGACGCGCGAGAGCGCAGGGCAGCCACCGCCTGGTCTCGCTCAGCGATGACCTTCGAACACTCGTCCAGGAACCGTTGCGTCGCCGCACCCGGTGTCACATCGCCCAGGTAGTACTCGATGAGCTCCAACCGGAGCGACCGCGTTGGATCTTCGGCGACCTCCGCACGTACGAGATCGACCACGTGGGGCACATCCGCAACGGGCAACCTGGGCACAACGTCGAGCATGCGAGTACTTGCCGTGATCACGTCGCGCCCTTCGGGTTCGGTGATGATCAACGGTTTTCCTGAGGGCAACCAGTCCATTGCCACGGCTGAGACATCGCACAACAGGAGGTCTGCATCAGCGAAGCAGGCTTCAATGCTGCGTTCTACGTCGATCAGATGGCCGGCCTTGGGATCCGCAGACGCGGCGGACCGCAGCATTGCGCGCACGTCGGCATCAGCGGCGCCGTACTCAGCGCTTGTCACTCCGGACAACGGATGGGGCCGATAGGCGACCCGCACCTGTCCGCTGTCCAGCAGCCGTTGGACAAGCTCGCGGCCGTGGGAGACAAGAGAGCCGTAGGCGAGCGATGGCTGGGCGCCCTCCCAGGTGGGTGCATAGAGGACGGTCGGGTGATCGGGCGTCTCGGAACCGCCCTTTCCGACCGGTGCAAAATCCAGCTGCGGGCGACCTATGAGGCGACACCATGCAGTGACGTCAGTGAACAGCAGGACCGCCGCCAGTCTGTCCACCGCTGCCTGGCCGGCGACGAAGTTGAAGTCATAGGCCTTGTGCTGGTTGGACACGGACACGCCCTTGTCGCTGTCACCGTGGGCCAGATAGACGTGGACGAGCGAGGTAAACCGCAGGCAGGAGAAGTTCTGCGGTGAGTTGTTGACGTACAACGCGAGCTTCACGTCGCTTCGAGCTAGCAACCCATCCAGGGTTCCGTAGCGCGCGATGGTCAAGACCGGCAGACCGAGCTCCTCGTGGACCACCGCCGCTGTTCTCGAGTCCTGGAAGACGAGGACGACGCGATGCCGCTCATGAAGCTTGCGCAGCGGCTGATACCACGGTCGAAGCTGGTACAAGCTTTCACGGGTGTCGGAGAAATAGACCAGGACCGTCGCATTCAGCGTGGCACCTTCAAGCTCGTCGTCTTGACCGAGCCGGTCTGGAAAAGTCGATGGCAGGAGCCGTGAACGCCGCACGGCCTTGACGGCGCGTTTGCGCAGCCTCCGCCGAAGGTCATTTGGCCGTGCGCTCGTCACCGCGGAGCCTTCCCGAACAGGGAACGGATCTTCTGGTCGTACATCGTCAAGGCCGAACCGATCGCCATGTGCATGTCGAGGTATTGATACGTGCCGAGGCGACCGCCGAACACCACCTCAGGCTCTTCCTTGGACAGTTGCCGGTAGGCGAGGAGCTTCTCGCGGTCACCGGCAGTGGACAACGGATAGTACGGCTCGTCATCTACGTCGGCGAAGCGGGAGTACTCGCGCATGATGACGGTGCGCCCCGCGACACGCTGGCGATCCGGGCGAAAGTGCGCGAACTCGTGAATGCGCGTGTAGGGGGTGTCCTCATCGGCGTAGTTCATCACCGCGGTGCCTTGGAAGTCATCCACCTCGACCACCTCGGTTTCGAAGTCAAGGGTCCGCCAACCCAAATGCCCCACGGCGGAGCCGAAGTACCGGTCCAGAGGGCCGGTGTAGAGCACGGGAAGCTGACCGACCGTTGTGACCTTGTTGATCGGCTGCTCGGTATCGAAGAAGTCGGTGAGCAGGCGAACCTCGATGCGTGGATTGTCGACCATGCGTTCGAGCCATGCTGTGTAGCCGTCGGTCGGAAGTCCCTCGTAGGTGTCGCTGAAGTATCTCGCGTCGTAGGTATAGCGGACGGGAAGGCGGGCAATCACGTCGGCCGGGAGCTCACGTGGGTCGGTCTGCCACTGCTTCGCGCTGTAACCCTTGATGAAGGCCTCGTACAACGGCCGGCCGACGAGCGAGATGGCCTTGTCCTCCATGTTGGTGACATCGGCGCCGGCGAACTCAGCGGCCTGCCGCGCAACAAGAGCTCGGGCCTCGGTGGGTGTCATCGAGGCGCGGAAGAACTGATTGATGGTGCCCAGGTTTATCGGCATCGAGTAGACCTCACCGCGGTACGTCGTCCGAACGTGGTGCCTGTAGTCAGTGAACGCGGTGAAGCGATTGACGTACTCCCAGACGCGATGGTTGCTGGTGTGGAAGATGTGCGAGCCGTATCGGTGCACTTCGATCCCGGTTGACGACTCGACCTCGGAGTAGGCGTTCCCGCCCACGTGCGGTCTGCGGTCGATCACGAGCACGTGAAGGTTCAGATCGTTGGCGCACCGCTCGGCCACCGTGAGGCCGAAAAGACCAGCGCCCACCACGACCAGATCTGCCTCCACGGTCCTGAGCCTAAAGGCTGCCTCAGCAGAGCCACTGGCTAGACTCCCGGCCAATGATCGTGTCGCACAAACACCGGTTCATCTTCTTGAAGACCAGGAAGACGGCCGGGACCAGCATCGAGATCGCCCTGTCCAGGCACTGCGGGCCCAACGACATCATCACGGTGATCAGCGAGGCCGACGAGCAGCTGAGACGCGAGTGGGGCGGGATCGGCCCGCAGAACTGCACTTCGCCGCCGCTGTCCGAGCCTGCCTACAACCACATGTCCGCGGCCCGGGTGCGGCGGATCGTAGGGCCGGAAGTGTGGGAGAGCTACTTCAAGTTCGTCGTCGAGCGAAACCCATGGGAGGTCGTATTGTCCTCCTACTACTACGCCAGGACGCAGCCGGAGCCACCTCCCACGTTTGAGGATTTCCTCGCCGATGAAGACCGGATACAGAAGTTGGCCCGCAACCAGCTGATCTACCGACTGAACAAGCAGATCGCGGTTGACAAGGTCTGCCTCTACGAGGACCTGGCCACCGATCTCGAAGACGTATGGCAGCGGATCGGGCTGCCCACCCCCGTCCATCTGCCGAGCGCGAAGCGACGAAGCCAATCAACTCGCCGAAGCCGCAAGGAGGAGTACGGCCCGGACGGGGTGGAAGTCGTTCGAGCGTGGTTCGAGCGGACCATCCACGATTTCGGCTATCGATTCTGACCGCCACGCCGTCGAGCCTGCTTCGCCTGCGATCGTCGTTGCAGGATCAGGCGTCGATACGCGGCCGTGCGCAGTCCTTCCGGGACGAGCCGGTAACCGCCTCGCAGCGCCACGTTGCGCACATACTGCGTCGGCGAGGTGAACCCCTCGCGTCGCAGTTGATTCTGCAAGGTCAGTTCCGAACGCAACAACCGCATACCTCCACGGCGACCGTAGGAGCCAGCACCGATCCGATAGAGAACCAGCGGCTCGGCAACGTTGCCGACGACCGCGCCGTTGGCGATCATCCGCGTGAACAACCAGTAGTCCTCGAGCAAATCCAGATCGCGATAGCCGCCGGCAGCGCGAACAGCACTCCGTCGATAGACCACGGAGGGATGATTGAAGGGATCATGGAAGCGGGCATAGGAGACGATGCCTTCGACGTCGAGCGGCGGCGTGCGTACTGCACCCCACTCGGTCTCTGTATCGGTGAACTCAACGATGGCCGAACCCAGCAGCTCGACGCCGGAACGCACCAGCGGAACCTGGGCGGCGAAACGACCCGGGAGGTTCACGTCATCGGCATCGGCCCTGGCCACGATCTCGTGGGTGCAGTGCTCAAGTCCGACGTCAAGAGCCCGGGCCAGCCCGCGATTCTCCGGTAGATGGACCAGGGTCACCGCGCTGACGGTCGATTCGCTCAATCCCTCGATCACGACCCGGAGCTGCTCACCGATCGGCCCGTCGATGACAACCACTACTTCGTCCGGCGGAAGCGTCTGCTCGACGGTTGCCGACGCGAAGGCGCGGGTCAAGAACTCCGGCCGATCCCTGGCGTAGACGGGCAGCAGCACCGAGAACGGTTCGTCAGCCACCCGTAGCCGCCTCGATCTGGGCGACTTCGCCGGACACTGGCCCGAGTCCGGACAACACCTGCGCCGTCGGGCGTGGACCGTGTCGGAGGCCCTCGCTCAGTCCCCTCCCGGCGGCACGGACGAGAACCCCACGTGACTTCGACCGTGCAAACGTGCGGGCCCAGCGCCGCAGAGTCGACCCCGCATAGACCAGCCGTTCGCGTGGCGCCAGCGAGTCGGTCCGCGTGAACAGCCAGATCTTGTTGCGAACCTCGTAGAAGAACCGCTCCCCCGGGTCCGCGTCCGTCGTTCCGAACACCTTGGTGCGGTGTTCAACCACGCTGCCGTCAACAACCAGGCCGGTGCCGTCCTTGAGCAGTCGACAGGAGAACTCGAAGTCGTCGTTCCAGATGAAGTAGTCGGCCACCGGTAGGCCGTGGGTGCGCACGGCGTCCGCGTCCACGAGCATGGAGACGAAGGAGCTAGATCGCACGGGCACGGCGCCGACCGCGGCCGCGCGAGCCACTTCAGCCTCGCTAGCTCCAGGCCGACGGCGCGCTGTGTTCATCGGGTGTTCACGGCCATCGAACCAGAGGACTCGGCTGCCGGCGACGGCAACGCTGGAGCCGTACTGCTCCCGCGCGCGGAGCAGGGCAGCCAGCGCTCCCGGTTCGGGGATGGTGTCATCGTCCAGCAGCCAGACCAGATCAGCCGCGTGCCCCACCAACGCCCGCGCGATACCCGCCGCGAAGCCACCCGCGCCGCCAGTGTTGCGCGCGAGGACGATGATGTCCGCGCCGATCGGATGTTCGCCGGCTGCATCGGCCGAACCGTCGGTCGAGGCGTTGTCCACCACAACGACCCGTTCGCAGGTGCGGGTCTGGGCCGCAAGGGCATCCAGGCAGGCGACCAGAAGTTCCCGGCGGTTGTAGGCGACGACGACGGCCACCACCTTCGGCGGTTCTCCGTCAACTCGATCCGTACCGGTCACCGGCCCAGGGTAGGCGGTCACTTCTCCCGCGAGGCGAGGATCGCGTCTCGGCGGGCGAGTCGATGGGTCCGCCTGATCTGTGCCTCCTGAGACCGGCGTCGATCTGTCGTCGACTCTGCGATCAACCTCGGTACGGCGCGCGGATTGCCTTCCTCGTCCACGGCGACGAACACCAGGTAGGCGGTTGCCACCTTGCTGGCCTCACCGACCTCGTCCCAGCGCTCGGCGACCACACTGACTCCGATCTCCATCGAGCTTCGACCGGCCCAGTTCACCTGCGCGCGCGCATGAACCAGATCTCCGACCCGCACGGGCACGACGAAGGTCATCTCGTCCATGGCCACCGTCACCGCCGGCCCACCGCTGTGCCGAGCAGCCACCGCCCCCGCCACGTCGTCGACGAACTTCATGATCACCCCGCCGTGGACCGTGCCGAGCAAGTTCGTGTCAGTCAGGCCCATGATCCGGCTGAGTGTCGTCCGCGATGCCGAAGGGGCGCGGCCAGCATCGATGTCGTCGGTCACGCGGAGCAGCGTACCGACGCCTAGAATGCATCCGGTGAGCGCGCGAGGCGCACACCCAGTTCCCGATATGGGTAGAGCGACGGGAACGAGATAGCGTCCGCGCACCTTGCACAAGCGCCCCGCGCACAGCACGGTGGATGACGGCCGGCGCTCCTCAGGCGATCGCCCATCCGGGTTATCAGGTCGAACAGCTCACAGCCGAAGGGACACAGGTGGGATCCATTGTGGCGCGCGGGTCACTGCTGGCGTCCTTCGTTGCCATCGGTCTCGCAGCCGGCATCGTTGCCCCGAGCACCCCGACGTCGGCCACACCTGCCCTGAAGTACTGGGAGGGCACCGCGACGAAGGTCGTCGACGGCGACACGATCTGGGTGAATCTCAAGGGCGATGGGACGTCGCGGTCGTTCGAGGTGCGCAACGCCGGGATCCAGGCGACCGAGGTCGCCCACCCACATGCCGGCCAGCCCAAGGATGAATGCCACAGCCGGGAGGCGATGGCTCGACTGTCTCAACTCGTCCTGGGCAAGAACAGACATGTACGCCTGTCTGCCTCATACGCGTCCAGCCAGAGCAACGGTCGCCTTCTGCGCTACGTCGATGTCGACGTCAACCCCGATCCTGCCGTTGATGAATGGGTCGACGTCCAAATCGTGCTTCTCGAAGAGGGGTACGTGCTCTGGAAGCCTGAGCGCACCGAGTCCGCCCACAACGGCGAGTACGGGCTCGCGGCACAGCGCGGGCTAATGACCGGCCAACAGCTTTACAACCCGAACCATCGCCTGGGGACCTGCAAGCCGGGGCCGAGACAGGCGATGCCACTCAGCATCAAGATCAACTACAGCAGCTTCGACCCGGTCAAGGGCAGCGTGGTCAATCGCGAGTGGATCAAGATCCATAACGGTGGCGAGAAGTCCGTGCCCCTTCGAGGGTGGCGGATCCGCACTGCGACTCACATCCAGTACTTCCGATTTCCGGGTTGGGCCAGCATCCCACCCGGCAAGTCAGTGACCGTTCACTCAGGGAACGGCAGCAACGCAGGCAGGACCTTCTACTGGGGCAGTGGCGTCACCCTGCTCCCGAATCCCGTCGCAGGGGCCATGTATCCGGGCAAGGGGCTCTACTTGGTCGACCCGGACGGAGACGTTCGCGCGACCATGATCTACCCCTGCCTCGTGTCGTGCTCCGACCCCCTACAGGGGAAGGTCGCCATCTCCAAGGTGGTGTACGACGCACCTGGACGCGACGCCGACAACATCAACGGCGAGTACGTCGAGATCCGGCCCACGATTGGGAGGGTAAATCTCGCCGGATACTTCTTCGAGCGATTGCCCTACAGCAAACTCCTGCCCAAGGGAACGGTGCTCGATCCAGGGGACCGGCTTCGGGTTCGAATGGGGCCAGGCAAAGACGACCTGAAGGGGACCATCAAGACCGTGCATCTCGGCGTGGACCACCCCATCCTGGGCAATGGCGGCGGCAGCGTGAGCCTCCGAACCGATAGAGCCATCCGCATCGATTGTTACCGGTGGGGGAACGGAACCTGCTGACGCGAGATCACGGCAGTCGGCTCCCCCAGATGAGGGCACCACGGCCGACTCAACCTGTCTCCCGTCGGCCGTACCCCCGTGTGCGACGACCGAAGTACCCGAGCGCTCTCGATGCTGTCGAAGGAGCAGGTCCCGCCGGGCCGTCCATAATGGCTCGGTGCGCCGATCGGCGAATCCACCACCGGGAGAGTTCGTGACCCAATCCAATCAAGCCGAGCAAGCAGGCGACTCGGCGACAGCCGAGCCAGCGACCTCCCAAACCGTTACGCCGGCAGAGGTTGTCTCACTCCCCGCCGACGCCATACTGCTCCACATCGGGATTCACAAGACCGGTACGACTGCGTTGCAATCCGCCCTGCGACAAGTTCGCGCCCAGCTCGCCCAGCACGGAGTCACCTACCCGAAGACCACCGACGGTCCCGCCCTCGCTGTCCGCTCTTTGCAGGGCAACGAACTTGGCTGGGAGCCGACGAAGTCTCTGAAGGAACTCCGCGCCATCTGGAACCGTTTCGCATCGGAGGTAAGCCCACTCCCAGGTCGAGTTCTCGTCAGCACCGAGTCCTTCTGCACGGCGACTGACAGGGACGCAGCCAGGATCGTCCGAGACCTGGGTGCTGAGCGAGTCCATGTCGTGGTGGGCATCCGAGCCTTCGGGCCACTGCTGACCTCCTCCTGGCAGCAGTACCTGAAGACCGGCCGAAGCATGCAGTTCGAACGCTGGTTGCGCGAAGTGTTGGCAGATCCGCCCGCGACGACGAGTACGCCTTCGTTCTGGCGACGCAACGACATCCCCCGCTTGCTCGACAGGTGGTCTCGCCTGGTTGGGAGCGAACGGATAACCGTCATCATCACCGATCCAGCCCAACGCATGACCATCCCGGACACGTTTGAGCGCCTCCTCGACCTCCCCCCAGGCTTGCTGAGCCAAGCAACCGCATCGGCGCGAAGCAACCGCTCCCTGTCCGCTGCAGAGGCCGAACTCCTTCGTCAGGTCAACCAGGTCGCACGGACCCAGCTCAGTTCCCTGGAGTACAACAAGGTGGTTCGCCAGGGCGGCGCGGTTCGGCTTGTCGAGTCCCGAGTTCCCGAACCGGAAGAGCCGCGGCTCGTGCTCCCGTCGTGGACTCTCGAACCGATCGCAAGTATTTCCCAGCGCCACGTGAACGCCATCCGTGCCCTAGCCACGTCAGGAGGAACGGTCGTGGGCACGGTGGAGGATCTGCTCAAAGCGCCGACCACGGACGATGCCCCCACACCGACACTCGTACCCATTGCCGCGGCAGCTGCATTCATGCTCGGATCGCTCCTCCAAGCGCCCCCACCGGCCGTACCTGTCTCACACCCAGACGACGGGACCAACGGTCCCAACGCACTTCGCCGGGCGGCGAACAGACTCCCGGCATCGATCAGGAGACGCCTGAGGCGACGCCGACCGCGTTAGCCGACCTCTACTTGTTGTCCGAGTTCCTGCGCGATCGGCGACTCTGACGCGCCGTCGAACGCCATGCCTCGAGCCGAGCAAAGGCCGACGAGACCGCGCTGCTCGAAGCTGGCTTCGAGCGACCGGACTTGGCAGCCTTCTTGTCCCGAATCCCGGCCGCGATGCTCGCAACCACGGCGTCGCATGCAGCGTCAACCGGGAGCGAGATGTTGTCAGGAATTGGCGCGTCCGGCAGCGAGGGGTCCGGGGGTGCACCGAGCGTCGAAAGGTCACCTACGACACGGACGCCCAGGGTCGCGATCTTCTCCGCCGCAGCCGCACCGATCTCGGCGCAGCGCTGCGCTGCCCAGCCAGGCGTGCCGATGGTCGGCTCGTCCGCAGATGGACGACGCTTCTCCTGAAGATAACGCGCCATGTGGAGGACATAGGTCCGATAAACCGCATCGGACCATCCCCGCTCGTTGAACTCGATACTGATCCGTCGGACCAGTTCAATCTCGCCAAGCGTCAGAGACCGGTTGCTGCGACCCGGTGGTGGTTGGAGCAGACCCAGCGGAAGGCCGAGCATCGCCTCCACGGTGTTGGTGAGCATGGACCGGTCCGATTCATCCAGAACGAGGACGGTGACCCGGTCGGGGCCAACTACCGATGCCCATCGCTCGATGACCACGTCGTGGTGGTGTCGTCGCCAGAAGCTTGGAGTTGGCTTCTCAAAGGGAGGGTTGCGGAGCATCCCTTCCAACCAGTCGTCGTACGACGCCACTTGCCCATTGCGGACATACTGCTGCCAAGCAGAAGGCATGATCTTCACCAGCGGCCGCAGCGTGACCAGGATGTGCACGCTGGGGCCTCCGAGTTCGTCCACCATGCGGCGGACGGTGTCCGGCTTGGCTTCACAGTAGAACTCGCTGCTGATCATCACCCGTTGGCGCGGCTTGGCTGCAGCGACTTGATCCACCAGCGTGTTCCAGTCGTCGATGCTGGACGGCGGGGCCCCACGATTTGGTCCCTTGGCACCCGTGAGAGCCAACGCGGCCGCGTGCTGTCGAAGTTTGGGATAGACGACGCCGTGGTCGAGCAGTGTGCGGCGAGACTCCTGAAGAGCAACCTGCAGGGCGGTCGTGCCAGTCTTGTGTGGACCGATGTGCAGCAATCGCGTGCCCTCGGGGAGTAGCAGGTCGCTCACGTGATCTCCCTAGGTCCGGACGGGTCGCCGATTCGCGGCCTAGGCTAGCCGAGCCCAGCATCCACGACGGCCCGGCGCCGCCCGGTATCCTGTCGTGCGGTTCGCGGCATCTAGGATTGCCCGCTGGCCACCCCCGAGCGCAGGCGACCCGGGGCTGAGACTGCTGGCGATGCTGGAGACTGGCTTACGTGACCACGAGCGATGCCGAAAACCGCACGATCGCCATCGTGCTGGCCGGGGGGACGGGAACACGGGTCGGACTGAGAACCCCCAAGCAGCTCCTCAAAGTTGCTGGCCAGACGATCCTGGGGCACACCATTGCGGCGTTCGAGGAAAGCCCCGTGATCGACGAGATCATCGTGCTCATGGCGCCCGGATGGGTTCCCGAAGCCAAAGACGTCGTGACCAAGGCCGGTTTCCAGAAGGTCTCGCGGGTGCTTGCGGGCGGTAAATCGAGGAACGACACGACCGTGATCGCCCTCGGGGCTGTAACCGAGCTCGTTGGCGATGCCGACTGCAAGCTGCTGTTCCACGACGCAGTTCGGCCCTTGGTCGACCGGCGCATCATCGGCGAGTGCGTCGATGCGCTGGACCAATACCGAGCAGTCGACGTGGCGATCCCTTCCGCGGACACAATCATCGAGGTGGGTGACCGGGTGATCACGTCGATCCCCCCTCGCGACGCACTTCGGCGAGGACAGACTCCGCAGGCGTTTCGGGCGGCCACCATCCGCCAGGCCTATTCTCTCGCGCGACGGGACCCCTCCTTCGCCGCAACTGATGACTGCTCGGTGGTCCTTCGATATCTCCCAGGCGTGCCGATCTACGTCGTTGACGGCTCCGAACGAAACATCAAGGTGACGCATCCGATTGATGTGTTTCTCGTCGATCAGCTCTTCCGGCTGGGGTCTCATACCTCCCCCCGCACCGCTGACGAGAGCGTCACAGCGCAGCGCATGAGGGACCACACCCTCGTCGTGTTCGGCGGAAGCTACGGGATCGGTGCGGAGATCGCCGAGGTCGCCCGTGGATTCGGGGCCACCGTGTTCAGCTTCAGCCGGTCACAAACCGGGACTGCGGTCCAGGATCTGCAAGCCGTCGAGGCCGCGCTGGCGAAGGCGTACGCGGAGACCGGTCGGGTCGACTACGTCGTGGTGACCGCCGGTGTGCTTCATCGCAGTCCGCTGACTGAGTCCAGCGAGGAGGTCATCCGGGAGAGCATCGACATCAATCTCACCGGGCCGCTGTTCATCGCGAGAGCCTCAGCCCGATACCTTGCCGAAAGCCACGGTCAGCTGCTGCTGTTCACATCGTCGTCCTACACGCGCGGTCGGGCCGGCTACAGCCTCTACTCCTCGACGAAGTCAGCGGTGGTCAACGTCACCCAGGCGTTGGCGGAGGAGTGGCGAACCCTCGGCATCCGGGTCAACTGCGTCAACCCCGAACGCACAAGCACTCCGATGCGGACCAACGCGTTCGGAGAGGAGCCCGAAGAGTCGCTGCTCAGCGCCCGAACGGTCGCGCTGTCATCCATCGAGGTGCTCACCTCTGACGAGAGCGGCCATGTGATGGACGTACGGCTCTCCAGAGGGGAGGAGGCGGACTCCGGCACGGCAGCCGCCGTGGACCTCGCGCTCGAGCTCGCTGAGGACGCCGCGGAGCGGACGGCATTGTTGGGTGACGGCATGACGTCGGACGACCTAGAGGAACCAGCGTGAGGGTCGGCGGACAAGAGCTCGACAGGCAACAACTGCCACTTGCCCTGCGCCTCGTCGGCGTGGCCGTCCTCTATCTTGCCCTAGCGGTGGCCGCCGGCCTCGACGCTCCCCTGGCCTGGGCGGCACTCCTTGTCGCCGTCGTCGCCCTCGACCTGTGGTGGCCGCCGACCCCCAACCTCAAGAGGATCTTGCGGGTCGGCGGTCTCGAACCGAGCGCGCTGGGGCTCCTCCAGGTCTTGATGTTCGCCGTCTTGCTGGCGCGCCACTTCGCTGACTGGTCTGCCGCCCAAGGTGTCGCCATGGCCTTGCTCGTGCTGCTCCCACTGGCACGCGCGGCCTACATGCTGTCCTCCTTCGCCTGGCGAGTTCGCTTCCTCCGTCCCATCGCGGTCCGAAACATCGATCTGGGCCCACTGGTTACCTCGGCGTCGAGTCGATTCGCCGGTTGGGGTGAGTCTCGGCTGGTTCGCTTCGGCGCCGCACCCCTTCTCGTCGGGGCGATCGGGATCGCGGCCGACCAGACCTGGCCGTTCATCCTCGTGGCCGTCGCCTACGTCATTGTCGTGCTCACAGCGACCGTCGTCTTGTCGGCTCGAGTCCTTGGCTGGGGCGGTTTGCCCAGCAACTCGCAGTGGCAGGATCGCGCCCTGCAACGGATCCGAGCGCTCGAACCAGAAGTGCTCGTTCATTTCAGCGGATCCGTGGACGCCGCCTACCAGCTGAACATGTGGTTGGAGCCGCTCGCAGCTCTCCAACGCCCGGTCCTGATCATCCTCCGTGAGCGGGCCATGTTGAGCCAGCTGCCCCCGACCGAACTACCCGTGGCCTGCATGCCCGACTCGGTCACGGTGATGAGTGCCAAGTTGAAGTCCGCCCGGGTGGCGTTCTACATGGCACACACCGGGAAGAACATCCATCTCCTGCGTGAGCCGGGCTTGCGGCACGTCTTTATCGGTCATGGAGACAGCGACAAGGTCAGCAGCATCAACCCATTCGCCAAGGCGTACGACGAGTTGTGGGTCGCCGGACCGGCGGCTCGCCAACGTTGGGCCGCCGCAGATGTCGGCATCCGAGACGAGTCCGTCATCGAGGTGGGACGACCTCAACTGGTGCAGATCGAGCGTGGCGATGCCCAGGAGCCGCGAGCACGGCGCACGGTTCTCTACGCCCCGACCTGGGAGGGTTGGACCGACGCTGACTTCGGAACGTCGATCACGGACATGGGGCCAGTCCTGATCGAAGGGCTGCTAGCCGCTGCACCCGGGTGGGAGATTCTCTACAAGCCGCACCCGTTCACCGGGATGCGGGATCCACGGGCCCGGAAGGCGCACACCATCATCGTCGACCTGCTGCAGCAGGCGAACGGGGGTCGCGGGGTGCGGGTCGGATCGCCGAGACTGACGGCGCTCAGGGGTCGAATGGCGGCTCCTGGGTTGTCGCCCACCGAGCACGAACGCCTCGCTGAGGAATGGAACACGGAGTACTGGGCGGCCCACACACCCGGCTCGCACCTCGTCGTCGACGAGGATCTGCCAACGCTGTTCGCGTGCTTCAACCACTGCGACGTGATGATCGCCGATGTGTCGAGCGTGGTCTCCGACTTCTTGGCCAGTGGAAAACCGTATGTTTGCGCCAACCCTCGGGGGCAGGACCCGGACGAGTTCCTCCAGGAGAACCCCACGACGGGAGGCGCCTACCTGCTCGGCCCCGACTGCCTCGAGCTGCCGGACATTCTCAGCAAGGTACGCAGCGACGACCCTTTGGAAGCCCAGCGCCACGCGCTGCGCGAGCACATTCTGGGGCCGAGCGAACCACCGTCGATCCAACGCTGGCGCAGTGCGGTGGACCGGCTTGCCGCTACTGCCAAGGTGGGCGCGACGAGCGACCTGGACCCCGACCTGATGGAGACCGAGTTGGTCGAGGGGCACACGGAATAGCCCTGGATTGCACAAATACGGCCTGCGTAGATCTGGACCGCGGCACGCAGCCAAGACTGGGGCGCGCGGGCGATCGTCCAGTCAGCGTCCAGCGGTTCCCTCCGCCTGGATCACAGCCCATTGGCGATCTCGTTCCTCGATGACCTCCGAGCAGGCTGCGAGAAAGCGCTGAGTTGCCCTGCCGGGCGTCGTGTCGCCGACGTAGTAGTCGATCAGGGCGAGCCGCTTCTCCCGCCCAGCGTCGTCGCTGGCCAGGCCGAGCACCATCTCGACGATGGTCCGCACTCCCCCTCGATCCAGTCGAGGAACCACGTCCAGCAGCGGCGTCTTCGCGGTCACGACCTCCGATGAGGCCGGCACGGTGACGATCAACGGCTTGGTGGTCGGCAACCAGTCCATCACCACGGCGGACACGTCACAGATCAACACATCGGCATCCGCGAAAGACTCTTCGAGCGATCCCGACACCTCGACCCGGTGGCCGGACTCCGGGTCGAGTTTCCGCGCCCGCTCGATCAAGTCGCGGATCCGAGCGTCGGCAATGCCGTATCCGCCGTCCGTCACCCCAGCGAGCGGGTGCGGCCGATAGCGCAGCGTCACTCGGTTGCTGCTGAGGAGGGTCCGCGCCAGATCCACGCCGAGGCCGTCGAGCGATCCGTAGGCAAGAGAAGGTTGTGCTCCCTCCCAGGTGGGGGCGTAAAGCACCGTGGGACGCTCCGGGTTGTCCGACCCCGTCGTCACGACCGGTTGCGTGTCCAGTGGTGGACGCCCGATCACCCGGCACCAGGTCGTGGCGTCGGTAAACATCAGTCCGGAGGCCATCCTGTCGACGGCGGCTTGCCCGGCGACGAAGCAGAAGTCATAGGCCTTGGACTGGTTGGAGATGGACACACCCTTGTCGCTGTCGCCGTGGGTCAGGTAGACGTGGACCAGGGAAGTGAATCGCAGGCACGAGAAGTTCTGTGGCGTGTGGTTGACGTAGAGGGCGAGTTTGACCTGACTCCGCCCGAGAAGCCCGTCGAGCGTCCCGTATCGCGCGATGGTCAGGACGGGGAGGGCGAGCTCGCGTCGCACTACGGCAGCAGTCCGCGAATCCTGAAAGATCAAGACGACCGGATGCCGTGAGTGCAGCTCGCGTAGCGGCCCGTACCACGGACGAAGCTGATAGAGATTCTCGCGGGTGTCCGGGAAGTAGACCAGGACTGTCGCGTCCAGGGAGGCAGCGTCGAGATCGTCGTCCTGCCCAAGACGGTCGGGGAACGTCGAAGGCAGCAGCCGAGATTGGCGAACCAACCTGACAGCCCGCTTTCGCAGGCGCCGGCGGAGATCGCCGTCGCGAGGGGCCGTCATCGGGCAGCCTGGCGAAGTGTCTCAACCAGGTCAGCCTTCACGCGTGTGAGCCTAAGCGGCCCCGAGCTATCCCCGATGCCCAACCCCTCCACCAGGCCCCTCTCCGGTTCCGAGCCAGCCCGCCGCAACCCAAACCGATCTACGCAACGGACGTGGGGAGTCCACCCAGCGAGTGCTTCACACCAGCGATGGCCCCCGACGGGTCAGGCAGCCTACCGGCCCTAGGTGGCATCGGAGGAGGCGCACACAAAGATCGGAACGATCACCCAGCAGACGGCGATGCACACCGCGCCTGTGGCGGTCACCGCCACGGCCCAGGTGCTCGACAGGGCTGACCAGGTCGCCAGATAAACCCCGCACAGCACTGCCAGGGCCATCAACGCGAGCCCAACCAGCGTCAGTACGTGCGATACGCGCAGCACGGCTTCCTTGCGTCGATGCCGGAACGACAACCGGTGACAGGCGACCGGCCCGATGAGGAACGCCATCGCGGCGGTAGCCGTGGCTACCGTGGCCGCATACAGCTGACGTTGCGGATCGCCCAACCGCGCAAAGCCTGCTGCGAACGGGATGGTCAGCAGGAACGCCAACAGGATCTGGACCCCGGTCTGCGCCACACGCAACTCCTGCAACAGCTCGGAGAAGTTCCGATCCGCCCGCTGCTCGACATTCTCACCTGGGCGGACTTGGTCTGGGCCTCCCATGGCTGCGACCTTCCCCGCCTGAGCGCAGCCAAAACGACGTGCCTGCGCTCAGGTGGGGCAAGCCCGAGCGTTTCGCCCCGCGCGGCCCGGGTACCAGTGGCGATATGGAGACGCAGTCACCGCAGGATCGAGAAGCGAACACCGACCACAGCGCCACGCAACCTGGCGGGAGCCTCCGACAGCTGGGGGACGTCGTCAACAAGGGAACCCCCGTCATGCTGGTGACAACCGGACCCGAAGGTCTCGATGGACGACCGCTCACCTGCGGGTCGGCCGAGGAGCGCACGCTCCGATTCCTCGTGGATCGCACGGCCGCGTGGATGGCTGAACTGCAAGAGGCGGGAGCGACGGCTGACGGTCATCTGGTGGTGGCAGACCCGGGCCACTCCAGATTCGTCTGGGCCAACGTCACGCTGACTCTCGCTGTTGGGCGAGGTGAGGTGGATGCGCTCTGGAGTCCGGCGGTCGCCGCCTTCTTCGAGGGGCCGGATGACCCAAACTTGGGTGTCCTCGAAGTGGTCGGGCACAGCGGCCAGTGGTGGGAGGGTCCGGGTTCAGCGTTGGGTCGGGCTGTGGCGATCACCCGAGCCGCGGTCACCCAGAATCCCGAGCCGCTGGCCGACCACGGTCAACTTGGCTGATTGGTGACCCGCTGGGTAACGGAGTCCCCGGCGCTCTCGACGGCGCGATTCACCTGATCGGCACCGTTCTGCAACGCATCGGACGAACGTTCTGCAACAGCATCATGGACGTCGCCCACCGTGGCCTTGGTCTCGTCTACGACGTTCTGCACGGCCGGAACGACGCCGAAGTCTCGTGCCGCCTTGCTCGTGAGCCCCACCAGGTCCTCGTAGCGCTCGCGTCCCGCTCGAGCACCTAGGACGTATCCGACGCCGAATCCGACACCGACCCATGTCCAACGCATGATCTTCATGACTGTCCCCTCGCGGTTCGTCGCTAGTTGTCCTACACGGAGTTGTCCTACACGGAGGCGCCTCCGACGCCCGCGCCTTCCTCCCAGCTGGGAACCCGGTCGTCCAAGGCCGCTGCGATCTGCGGTGACCGGGCGTGTGAGCGTCGGAGGCGACCTGGGTGTGTCCTTCCCCTGCCGAAGGGCGACAAACCTCGGACGCGGGCCTATCGAAGAAGGTGGCGCGCCATGACCAAGCGCTGGATCTGGTTCGTGCCCTCGTAGATCTGCGTGATCTTTGCGTCGCGCATCATCCGCTCGACCGGGTAATCCTTGACGTAGCCGTAACCACCCAGGAGCTGGACGGCGTCCGTGGTCACCTGCATGGCGGTGTCTGACGCCAATGCCTTCGCAGCGGCTGCGAAATAGGTCGCATCCGCATCGCCACGTTCGGACTTCTCCGCGGCTGCGTAGGTCATCAGCCGAGCGGCGTCCAGCTTCATCGCCATGTCCGCAAGCATGAACTGCAGACCTTGGAACTCCGCCACCGCCTTGCCGAACTGTCTGCGTTCCTTCACATAGCCCAACGCGAAATCAAGCGCACCCTGCGCGACCCCTACCGCCTGAGCCGCGATGGTCGGCCGGGTGTGATCTAGGGCGCGCAGGGCGGTGGAGAAGCCAGAGCCCGGCTCTCCGACGAGCCGTTCGTCTCCAAGCCTGACGTTGTCGAAGAACAGCTCTCGCGTTGGAGAGCCCTTGATCCCCATCTTCTTCTCCGGCGCACCCAGGGTGAAGCCCTCGTCGTCCGCGTGAACCACGAACATCGAGATCCCACGGGAACGAGCCTCGGGATCGGTCACAGCCATCACCGTGTAGTACGTGGAGACTCCAGCGTTGGTGATCCAACGCTTGCCACCATTGAGGACCCACTCGTCGCCGTGTCTGACCGCGCGACTGCGCATGGCCGCCGCGTCACTGCCCGCCTCTGGCTCGGACAACGCGTAGGAGAACATCACCTCGCCCCGCGCCAAGGCCGGCAGATAACTCTTCTTGATGGCCTCCGAGCCGGCCAGCAGCAGGCCCGTGGTGCCCAACTTGTTGACCGCGGGAATCAACGACGAGGAGACACAAACGCGTGCTATCTCCTCGATGACGATGCACGTCGCTACGGCATCGGCGCCCGGGCCGCCGTACGCCTCGGGCACGTGCACGGCATGGAGTTCCGAAGCGACCAACGCTGCGTGAACGTCCCACGGGAACTCACCCGCCTCGTCGATCTCGGCTGCGCGAGGTGCGATCTTGTCAGCGGCCAGTGAACGCACGGACGCACGCAGCATGTCGTGCTCGTCGGTGGGACGGAAGAGGTCGGACACGAGTACTCCTGCAGGCGCCTGGTCGGGCGAGCGCATGGCCACACCCGGCGGTCTCTCGACGTCGAGAGACCTTCCACCGATAGTAGGTGACCAGGTGCGCTGGCTCGCGGCGTGACCCCTCGAGGGCCGCCTACCGATCGAGTGCGTGCTCCAACTGGGCCTTGTTCATCGTCGAACGCCCTTTGATCCCCTTGCGTTTCGCCTCCGCGTAGAGCTGGGCTTTGGTGCGGCCACCGCTTCCCTTGTGTGATCGCAACCCTCCGCGCCGACCAGAGGAGATGTCCTCGGTCGATGAACGACTTGCGCTCTTGCTCTCGCCGCGTCTAGCGCGTTCCTTGTTGACCGTGCGGGCGGCGACCTCCTCGGCAACGTCTTCAGACCGTCCCTGCTTCTTGAGAGAGCCCTTGACGTGGGCGTACTGACGTTCTCGCTTGTTCGACCACTCACTGCGCGGCATGCGGGGTCCCTCCGGTCGCGGTGAGGTCGATGACCTCGGCGTCAACGCCGCCGGCAGAAACGCCGCCGGTGGCAACGTCGCCGGTGGCAACGTCGATCACATGATCGAGCTGAGTCATCCGCATGACCTTCTCCACTCGCGGGGCGACGTTCTGCACCGTGACCTTCCCGCCACGATCACGAGCCAACCGTGACAGCTGGGCCAACGCCCCGAGCCCGGTCGAGTCCATGAAGGTGACCGCTGAGAGATCGATCAGGACGTCGACGTCGCTTCCGCCCTCGTAGAGCTCGACGATGTCCATCAACTCGTCGCACCGGCCGAGGTCTATCTCGCCCTTGATCGTGACCTCGAAGCAGGGCTCTGATGCGGTTCTCGGTTCGTGCTCATCACGTTCGTCAAGCATGCGAAACCTCACGAAGATCGCTGCGGGAGCGCCCGATCGGGCGGGCCGATTGCCTGACCTGGAGCGATTCTAAATCCGTCCCAGAGGCTGTCAAGTTCGTGAGGTAGCGCCCCAGCGGAGGTGCGGCGTTGGCCCGATTACTCAGGCGTCTCGCGACAATTCGCCCCGACTCGGCGCCGCCGCCTCGGTAGCCGCTGTAGCGCACTGGGGCCGTGTCGCCCGGTAGAGACGGTGGCTCCGAGTTGACGGGCTGCCGTCCCGCCCGATCTCCCCGAAGGCCCAGACCAGGCCCCCGACGACGCATTCGACCGCGGCCACCCGAGCCGCCGTCCGGGCAGCCGGACGCAGGTCCTGCGACACCGCAGCGAGCGCACCCATGCTCGCCCCGTGCACCAAATCCACACCTGCCCCGGCCAGCAAGACGCCGGAAGACGGCCTGCCGAGGGTCACCGATGCCTGGACCAGCTCCCTGACCCCCAAGACCCGGGCAGTCAGGCGAAGGCCCCGGGAACTTCGTCCCAGGCTTTTGTGCAGCCATCGATCGGGGTTGAGAACCAGCGTGGCGCCGACGGCAAAGCGGGCGGCCCCAAGGGTTCGCGCGCCCACCAGCTGCCAGTTGCGGTCTCTCAACGGTCTCCTGCCCAGGCCCTGGCCGCCAGTCCGGCCGAGAGCGCGAGAAGGGCTGCACCGGCTGCAGCGAGGGTTCCATGGTGCTGGCTCGCCCAAAGCTGCGGACTGCGAGTCTTGACCCCGTCGCCGAAAACGCCACGAGCACCGTAGTCGCGCCCGGATGCACCATCGGCCGGTTCCCAGAGGTTGCTCGCCTGATGCTGGTCCGCGATCTCGGTCTGCTGTGAAGCGAAACCCGTACGGGCGAGATACCGGTCAAGCAGCCCCGGTGCGAGCGCATTGCCGATCAAGGTGCCAACCGTGCTTCCGCCCACCCAGTACTCACGTCGCTGCGGGTGATCGGCTGCGTAGGAGACCGCCTTCGCTGCGATCTCTGGCTGATAGATGGGCGGGACCGGCTGAGCGTGCTTGGGCAACCTCGAAAGGACCCACGAGAACTGCGGCGTGTTGACCGCAGGCATCTGCACCATCGTCACCGAGATACCGCTCCCCTCGTGCAGCAGCTCGCAGCGCAACGCCTCGTTGAAACCCTGGATCGCGTGTTTCGCACCGCAGTATGCCGACTGGAGCGGGATGCCACGGTAGGCAAGAGCCGATCCGACCTGCACGATGGTTCCGCGATCCGCGGGTCTCATGCACTCCAGGGCCGCCATCGTCCCGTAGACATAGCCGAGATAGCTGACCTCGGTAACTCGCTTGAACTCCTCCGGGCTGATCTTGTCGAACGGCGCGAACACCGAAGTGAAGGCGACGTTGATCCACACGTCGATCGGACCGAACTCCCGCTGGACGGTGTGCGCGGCGTCGATGACCTGTCCATAGTCAGAGACGTCAGTCGGGACGATGAGTGCGCTACCGCCGAGCGACTCAACCTCCTCGGCCGCAGCCTTCAGACCAGTCTCCCCGCGAGCCAGGAGCCCGATCGCCGCACCGCGGGACGCGAACCTCCTGGCAACGGCTCGTCCGATTCCTCCGCTCGCTCCAGTGACCACAACGGTCTGTCGCTCGTTCACAAATCCTCCTTCGGTGATGACTTCACGCGACCCGATAGCCCTCGACGTCAGGGCGCCGAAGCCTCAGGCCATGTCCGGGCGCAGGGTTGGGCAGGATCCGGCCATCGTGCGGATCGAGAGCGCCCTCGAAGAAAATCCGCTCGATCCGCTCGTGGTCGTGGAACCATTCGATGTGCCGAACGTTGGGGGTTGCCGCGGCGCACGGAGCATGCAGGTTCGGGGCGCAGTGAGCTGAGACCTCCAAGCCATGCGCCTGCGCGACTGCTGAGGCTCGCACCCACTCCGAGATCCCGCCGCAGCGAGAGGCGTCTATCTGCAGGCAGTCGACGGCCCCCGCCGCACACATCCGCCGAAAGTAGGTGAGATCGGTGCCGTACTCACCGGCCGTGACGTCTGCGTCGACCCGTTCCCGGACGTGACGAAGTCCGTCGAGGTCGTCGGAGGACACCGGTTCCTCGAACCAGCGCACCCCAAGCTGATCGAGCTCGCGGCCGATCCGGATGGCCTGCTTGGCGGAGTACGCGCCATTCGCATCCACGAAGAGTCCGACATCTTCCCCGACGATCTCGCGAGCGCTCCGCGCCCGCTCGAGATCGCGGTTCGCGCGACGACCCCAGTCCTCCCCGATCTTGATCTTGACGTTGGAGAAGCCTTGCTCATCGACCCACCCGCACAGCTGCGCCTTGAGCAGGTCTTCGTCGTAGGTCGTAAAGCCACCACTCCCGTAACCCTCGACCCATTCATGCGCACCGCCAAGAAGCTCGTGCACGGGCAGCTCCAACAGTCGCGCTTTGAGGTCCCACAGAGCAACGTCTACCGCGGAGATCGCATAGCCGACCGTCCCTGGACGACTCGCGTTGCGGGTCGCCGCGACCATGTCCAGCCAACAACGGCCGACCCTCATGGCACTCTGGCCGACCACCACCGGTGTGAGTTCGTCACGGATGACTGCAGCGCAAGCCCTCGGCCCGTACGTCCATCCGAAACCGGTCTTACCTCCCGCAGCAATCTCGGCAAGGACCACCGTGGTCTTCGACCACGACAAGGTCCCGTCGGCCTCGGGATGATCGGTCGCCACTTCATAGACCTCCACCCGGAGGTCGTTCACACCCGGCTCATCACGACCCCTCATGGCGAGCCGCCGGAGTCGTCCGCACCCGCCAGCACCTGTGCCAGGTGCACTGCCTGTCGGCTCGATCCAGCCGCTATCTGGGTGCGACAGCTGAACCCGTCAGCTAGCACAACGGTGTCTGCGCCTGCCGACCTGACCGCCGGCAACAAGCCGTTCTCACCGACCGCCATCGAGACGTCGTAGTGTCCCGCCTCAAACCCGAAGTTCCCGGCCAGACCGCAGCACCCCGCATCGAGCACGTCGACGTCCGCCCCGGTCTGTTCGAGAAGCGCTCGATCGGCCTCGAATCCCATGATCGCGTGCTGATGGCAGTGGGTCTGGACCATCAATCTCCCCAGCCGGGAAGGCGGCACCCATCCCGGCGTGCGGTCATGCAGGAGCTCGGCGAGGGTCGTCGTCTGGGCGGCCAGCCGCTTCACGTCTACGTCCTTGGGCATCAGCTCTCCCGCGTCGCTGCGGAAGACCGCCGTGCAGCTGGGCTCCATACCGACGATGGGTGTCCCGGCTCGCAAGGCCGGCTTCAAGACCCGCAGGGTGCGCCGCAGAACGCGGGCTGCGATGCTGAGCTGCCCCGTCGAGATCCAGGTCAGCCCGCAGCACACGGGCCCGCGGGGGACCACCACCCGATAGCCGGCGTCCTCGAGCACCTCCGTGGTCGCTCGCCCGATCTGGGGGTCAAAGTGGTTCGAGAAGGTGTCGGGCCAGATCAGCACGTCGCCATGCTTGGCCGGAGCGCGAGCGGGTCGCTGGGAGAACCACTCCTGGAACGTCGTGGGGGCGAACTGCGGTATCTCTCGCTGGCGATCGATGCCTCCCACCGACTTGATCGCCTCACGGAGGCCCTTCGCCTGGGTCGCCCAGTTGACCAGCGAAGGCATGCGTGAGGCGGCCTGAGCCGCCAACGGCAGCCAGCCCATCGAATAGTGCGCCCGGGGCCGCAGCCGGTGGGCGTAGTGGTGGTGAAGGAACTCGGCCTTGTAGGTAGCCATGTCCACCCCAACCGGACAGTCCTGCTTGCAGCCTTTGCACGACAGGCACAGGTCCAGGGCGGATTCGACCTCACGAGAGCGCCAGCCCCTCGATACGGGGGAGTCGTCGTGTCCGTCGATCATCTCGAAGAGCAGTCGCGCCCGTCCTCGCGTCGAGTGCTCCTCCTCCCGGGTCGCACGATACGACGGGCACATGACGCCACCACTCTCGTGACGACACTTGCCCACCCCCACGCAGCGAAGGACTGCGCGGTCGAACCTGCCGTCGTCCTCGGGGTAGCTGAAGGCGGTGGCGTCGTGCGCCGGAGTCCACGAGGCGCCCAGACGCAGATCGTCATCGATCGCGCGAGAACCCACGACCTTCCCAGGGTTCATCCGATCTTCGGGATCGAAGATCCCCTTGAGCTCCGCGAACGCCTCAACCACCTCCGGCCCGAACATGATCTGCAGCAACGGCCCCCTCGCCTGTCCGTCTCCATGCTCACCGGACAGCGATCCGCCATAGCTGACAACGAGTTCGGCTGCGCGCTGGACGAAAGTCCGGAAGGTGGCCACGCCTTCTGCCGTCAGTAGCTCGAAGGGGATACGGCAGTGGACACAGCCCTGCCCGAAGTGCCCGTACAGGGCAGTACCGCCATATCCGTGCTGGTCGAGCAGGGAATTGAGGTCACGGAGGTAGTCGCCGAGGCGATCGGGCGGTACGGCCGAGTCCTCCCACCCTGGCCAGGCATCGCGCAGCCCAGGCGCTCGAGCGGTAGCGCCCAGGCCGGCCTCTCGAACCTGCCAGAGCTGCTCTTCGACCTTGTCGTTGTCGAAGTACTCCGCCGCCGGGCCATCTTCGCCCGCCGACTCCACCAGCTTCCTGGCCAGCCCGTCTGCCTCTTCGGCCGAGTTCCCAGCAAAGCTGACCATCAACCAGGCGTGGCCGGTGGGTAGCTTGTCGAGGGCGTCGCGGTTGGTGCCCTTGGCGCGCTCGAAGGAGATCAGCCGTCCATCGAGGCCTTCGAGCTGATGCGGCTGGTGCTCCAGCACCCGCGGCACGTCGTCGGCCGCCTCAATGATGTCCGGGTAGCCGAGCACGACCAGGCTCTGCGCCTTCGGAACTTTCACCAGGGCCAACTCGGCCCGGAGCACCGTCACCAGGGTTCCCTCAGAACCAACCAGCGCCCGCGCCACATCGAAATGTTGTTCGGGGAGCAAAGAGTCGAGGTTGTAGCCAGACACCCGCCGTGGAATGGACGGATAGCGGCGGCGGATCTGCTCCTCACGCTTGTCCACCAGGGCACGCAGGTCCGCATAGATCTGCCCGCGCCTCCCGCCCTCGGCGGAGATCGTCGCCCACTCCTCCTCCGATGTGGGACCGACCCACATGCGGAGCCCGTCGTAGGTGAGGATCTCCAGCCGGCGGATGTTGTCCACGGTCTTGCCGTATGCCTGGGCCGTGGACCCGCAGGAGTTGTTGCCGATCATCCCGCCGAGAGTGCAGTGGTCGTGGGTCGATGGCTTAGGCCCGAACATCAGGCCGGCAGAGCGAAGCTGGGCGTTCAGGTCGTCGAGCACGATCCCGGGTTCGACCACGCAGGACCTGGCTTCAGCATCGACCGACACCAGCGCGTTGCAGTACTTCGACCAGTCGATGATGACGGCCACGTTGCACGTCTGACCGGCAAGGCTCGTGCCGCCGCCCCGCGAGGTGATAGGGGCCCGGTGGCGCCGGCAGACGGCGATGGCTCTGGCGCCTGCTTCGACCGTCCTCGGGACGACGACGCCGAGCGGCACCTGTCGGTAGTTGGAGCTGTCCGTGCTGTAGGTGCCACGCGTACCCGGATCGAAGCGCACCTCTCCATCGACCTCGACCCGAAGATCGCGCTCCAGGTCGCGGACATGCACGTACGGCTGCTGCCCAGAGGGTTGGGGGCCGAGCTGCGTCATCGTGGAAGCCACCCCTCACCCCCTCAACTGCTGGATCTTGTCCTTTGCGACGGTCGAGGCGATGGCAGCCCGGTGCGGTTGACCCTTGAGGAAGGCCTGAGTGAACTTCTTGGCCTGCTCGTATGAAACTTGGCCCGGCATCGGCGGCTCGTGCGGGTCGACGTCCACGTCGACCAGGGAGGGCCCGTCGAAGTGGAGCGCCTCCGCCACAGCACCCTTGACGTCGGCGGGGTCCGACACCTTGACTCCGAAACCGCCACACGCGCGCGCCCAGGCCGCGAAGTCCGATTCTGGCGTGGGGAACCGGACCCCGTGCTCGGGGTAGCCGAGAACCATCTGCTCCCAGAGGATCTGTCCCAGCGAGTTGTTGTTGTTCACGACCACGGTGATGGGGACCTGTTGCTGCGCCGCGGTCAGGAACTCTGCCATCAGCATGGCGAAGCCTCCGTCCCCGACGTAGGCGATGACGTCGCGGTTCGGGTAGGCATGCTTCATAGCGATGGCATAGGGCAGACCCGGCGCCATCGTCGCGAGGTTGCCAGAGAGGAAGAATCCCCGGTCCCCGCGGATGGTCCAATGCCGGGCCGCCCACGTGGCGATCGTGCCGCTGTCGCAGGTGAGGATGGCGTCGTTGCTCGCAAGCTCGTCGATGACGGACATGACGTACTGCGGGGCGATCGGATGCCGAACCTCCGACTCCAACGCGGCCATGTCGTCGCGCCAACGCTGCATCGACTTCTGAAACTGCTCGAGATGGCCGCGATCTTCGCTGAAGTCGAGCAGCGGAAGCAGAGCCTGCAACGTGATCTTGGCGTCGCCGATGATCGGCACCTCGGTGGGGAGCCGCACGCCTGCGCGGACCGGATCAGCCTCGATCTGGACGACTCGCGCCTGCCCTGGCTCCGGAAGATGCTTCGTGTAAGGGAAGTTGCTGCCGACCATGAGCAGGGTGTCGCACTGCTCGACGAGCTGCTCACCGGGCTTGGTGCCGAGCAGCCCGATTCCCCCGACGGCGAACGGCGAGTCATCTGGGATAACCGCCTTGCCGGGGAGCGTCTTGATGACTGGGGCACCGAGCGTGTCGGCCACGGAGAGCACCTGTTCGCGCGCATGCAGAGCGCCGGCCCCAACCAGCAGGGCAACCCGCTCACCCTCGTTGAGAACCTTTGCTGCGGCTCGAAGGTCTTCGTCCCTGGGTCGCCCTGAAGGGGGTAGGTAGATCGGAGCCGTGGCCGGTGGGCTCCCAGGCCCAACATGCTGGTAGGGGTCAGCGTCAGCATCCGCTACCTGCACGTCGGTAGGCATCGTCAGGTGGGCGACACCTCGGCGAGCCAGCGCCGTCCGGATGGCGATGTCGACGACCCCGGGCAGCTGCGTGGGGTTGTCCACGAGCAGTGAGTACTCCGCTACGTCCGCGAGCACCCGCTCCAGGTGCACCTCCTGCTGATAGCCGGTGCCGAGGACCGAGGTCTCCTGCATCCCGGTGATGGCGAGGACAGGGGCGTGATCGAGCTTGGCGTCATAGAGCCCATTGAGCAGATGGATGCCCCCCGGACCAGACGTCGCCAGGCACACGCCGAGACGACCGGTGGCCTTCGCGTAACCGGTGGCCATGAACGCTGCGGCCTCTTCATGGTGCACGAGGAAGAACCGGATCCGATCCTCGTGGCGACGCATCGCTTCCATGATCCCGTTGATGCCGTCCCCGGGTAGTCCGAAGACTGTGTCGACGTCCCAGTCGATGAGCCGCTCCACGAGCGACTCGGCCGCGATCTTGGCCATGGTTGCTCCTCTGGTCGAACCGAACCCCTCGCCCTAAGACCTGCCTCATCCAGCCGGACGGCAAACATCTGGACGCGGCGACGGCTCCTTGCGCCACATCAGCGGACGCATCAACGGGCATACCCGGCCGGGAAGCGGGCATGTCTTGAGCAACCGATCAGAACTACCGATCAGATCAACCGATCAGCAGGGAGCCCTCGATTGCCTCCAGAGAGGGAGCAGACCCCAGCGCCGGAGCGGATGCCCGAGCGGGTCAATGTCTTGCGCGACCTGGCCTTCGTAGCCGACGGCGAGCGGGGATGCGTCATCGGACCCGATGGTCACGTCGTCTGGATGTGCGCTCCGCAGTGGCACGACGACGCAGTTCTGAGCCAACTCATCGGCGGGGGCGGCTGCTACTCGGTGACGCCGCTAGGTCGCTACACCTGGGGTGGATGCTACGAGGACGGCACGCTGATCTGGTGCTCTCGATGGGCTGTCGGTTCCTCGATCATCGAGGGCAAGGTGGCGTTGGCGCTCCCCGCTGACCCCCACCGGGCTGTCCTACTCAGGCAGGTGTCGGGCCTGGTGGGAGGCGCAGCGGTGCAGGTCACCTTGGATCTTCGGGGACACTTCGGGGCTCAGTCGATGCGCGAGCTCCGGCGACACGACGATGGCGTCTGGACGGCCCGAACCGGCGACCTCCGACTTCGATGGAGCGGCGGTGAGAAAGCATCGGTCACCCCGGATGGGCGGCTGGAGATGACCCTGGAGATCGGACAGGGCGACGTGCACGACCTCGTCCTCGAGGTCAGTGATGCGCGGCTTCCGCCTCTCGTCGAGCCGGACATCCTGTGGCGCACCACTCGCAGCCACTGGGAGGAGCAGGTGCCACGCCTCGACCACACCGCTGCTCCCAGGGATGCTCGGCTGGCAGCCGCCGTTCTCTCTGGGCTCACCAGCTCCGGCGGGGGGATGGTCGCGGCAGCCACGATGTGTTTGCCTGAGCACGTCGACGAGCAGCGCAACTATGACTACCGATACGCCTGGATCCGCGACCAGTGCTACGCGGGGACTGCCGCCGCCGCGGCCGGCCTGAATGAGCAGCTCGATGCGTCCGTCCGATTCGTGACCGAGCGCGTTCTCGACGCCGGCCCGGACCTGCGGCCCGCCTATCGGATCGACGGGCGCCCGGTACCGAACGAACAGCCGTTGGCGGTCCCGGGGTATCCCGGTGGCTCTGCCGTGGTCGGCAACTGGGTCAACAAGCAGTTTCAGCTCGACACCTTCGGCGAGGTGCTGCGGCTGCTGAGCAGTGCCGGCCGGGCGGACAGGCTTTCCCCGGACGGCTGGCAGGCCCTTCGGATAGCGAAGGACGCGATCAGCCACCGGTGGGACGAGCCGGACGCCGGTATCTGGGAGCTGGGTGACGACTGGTGGACCCACTCGAGGCTGGCGGCGGTCGCCGGGCTCCGGCAGGCCGCGGCTCTCCGGCCGACAGCATCCGAGAGCGCGGATGCCTCGGCGCTTGCCGACACGATCCTCGCCAAGACCTCGAGCACCTGTCTGCACCGCGACGGCTACTGGCAGCGCAGCCCGAGCGAGGAGGGTGTTGACGCGTCACTCGTGTGGCCCGCAGTTTGCGGCGCCCTTCCGGCCGACGACCCGAGGACCAAAGCCACCCTCAACCGCGTCATCGAGACGCTGACCGAGGACGAGTACGCCTACCGCTACCTGATCGCCGGGCGTCCGCTGGGCTCAGTCGAGGGAGCGTTCCTGCTATGCGGCTTCATGGTCAGCATGGCCCTCGCCCAACAAGGAGATCACCTGGGTGCCGCCCGGTGGTTCGAACGAAACCGGAGCGCTTGCGGCTCCCCTGGCTTGTTCACCGAGGAGTACGACGTCAGCGAACGCCAGCTGCGCGGCAATCTCCCGCAAGCCTTCGTGCACTCGACCATGCTGCTTGCCTCGGCCACTCGTCAGTGAGCCAGAGCATCCACAGAGGGTGCTTCCAGGCGAGGAGCTCGCGCGGTGATCCTCGGGTCAAGATGTAGCTGGCACAGCGACCGCCGGCCGGCGAGGGATCTCGGGCTGGCGCAGTTGGTGCAGCTCATCCAGACGCCCCGATTCTCGGACCTCCCTGACCGGTTGGCTACCCGTCCAGAGTCATGGGAAAACTCAGTCAGTAACCAGGATTGAGCGGCACCACCTTGGGTAACTAGTGCTCACCCTGCACACCGCCAGAAAGGAAACCAATCATGGGCGAGCCCCGAGAAGACCGTGAGGCAGCAGCGAAGTACCCCGAGGGCGACATCTTGGCTGTGCTGTACCGGCAGCACGCCGACATCACCGAGGGCCTCGAACGGGTCCAGAGCGAGACGGGCGACGCTCGGAAGAAGAACTTTGAAGAGATCACCTCGTTCCTGAAGGCGCACGAGACCGCAGAGCAGACAGTCACCCGGCCCGTGACAGCCGCCGACGACGGCACCCAGGCCGAGCAGAGGACCGAAGAGGAGGAAGAGGCAGACGCGACGATCGCCGAGCTCAAGTCCATGGACATGGACAGCGCGGAGTTCGACAAGAAGTTCGCCACCTTCTGCGACTCCGTGTCCGAGCACTCCGAGAATGAGGAGAACGAAGAGTTTCCGATCCTCGAAGCGCAGTCAGAGGCCGTCCGGCAGGAGCTAGGACGGGCATTCCTCGACGCGCAATCAGCCGCGCTGGCATGAGCGAGTCAGCTGGTCTCGCGGGGGAGTTCTCCAGCGATCTCGCCCGCGAGCGCTCGGATGTCGACGTGCGGGCGTTGGACTCCGTCCTGAGTCCGGGAGATGTCGTGATGCTGGTGTCGTCGGGGACGGGAGGAGCGCTGACGTCGCGGCCTGTGACGTGTGTAGAGGTGGACGAGACCCGGTGCAGATGCCTCGTCGACCGGACAGCCGACTGGGCGCGTCCGATGGCCGAGCTCTCCACCTCTGTCAATGTCGCTTTCACCGACCGAGGCGCAAACACCTATGTCTCGATGTCCGGTTTCGGGACCATCGATCCGAGTCCGGACGAAGTGCGTCGCCTCTGGAACCCAGCGGCATCTGCCTTCTTCGACGGCCCCGAAGACTCTCGAGCTGCCGTCCTGACCGTCACGCTCCGGACTGGCCAGTGGTGGTCCGGCACGAGCGGTCTGATCGGGCGCGCAATCTCGTTGGTCAAGGCGGTCGTGTCCGACGATCCGGAAAACGCCGGTGAGCACGGTTCCCTCGCCGGGCGCCGAGGCGATCAGCCCGGCCCGAAGCCCGTCGAGGCGGACCGCCTGCGCCGCAGGACCTCGCCCTTGTCCTGAGCATGCTGGGTGAGGGCCGATTGGAAGTCGAGCATTCGCCGTTGCAGGTCAGGGTCCCCAACGGAAAGAATCCTCACCGCCAACAGGCCGGCGTTGCGCGCTCCACCGATCGAAACCGTGGCGACAGGAACACCAGCCGGCATCTGCACGATGGACAGCAACGAGTCCATCCCCTCCAGGTGCTTCAAGGCCACGGGAACGCCGATGACCGGCAGCGGGGTCGACGACGCGAGCATCCCGGGCAGGTGTGCCGCACCACCAGCGCCGGCGATGATCACCCGGAGTCCGCGCTCATGCGCCGATCGGCCGTAGTCGAGCATCTGCGTGGGCATCCGGTGCGCGGACACCACGTCCACTTCGTGAGGCACGTCGAACTCGGCCAGAGCTGAGGCCGCTTCCTCCATCACCGGCCAGTCCGAGTCGCTGCCCATGACCACGCCGACCAGCGCTTGCTCACTCATCAATGTCTCCTCGCAAGTAGGCCGCCGCATGCCGAGCTCGCTCGAGCAGGTCAGTTCGATCCTCGCCGCAGACGGTCACGTGCCCCACCTTGCGTCCCGGCTTGATGTCCTTTCCGTACGCGTGGATCTTCAGTCCAGGATCACGCGCCATGCAATGCAGGAACGCCGGATGGAGATCGGGTAGGTCTCCACCCAGAACGTTGACCATGACCGAACACGCGGCGCGCGCCGTCGGCGCACCAAGGGGTAGATCCAACACCGCTCGTAGGTGTTGCTCGAACTGGGAAGTCACGGCTCCTTCGATGGTCCAGTGCCCGCTGTTGTGCGGGCGCATCGCCAGCTCGTTGACCAGGATTCCGGAGCCGGTCTCGAACAGCTCGACGGCCATGACCCCCACGACCGACAGATCGCGGGCGATCCGCAGGGCCGCTTCCTGAGCCGCCACCGCCTCTTCGTCGGCAAGCCCAGGCGCCGGAGCGACGACCTCGCGACAGACACCGTCGACCTGAGCGGTCTCCACCACCGGATAGGCGACGGCCTGCCCGGACGGGGAGCGCGCTACGACCGCAGCCAGCTCGCGAGTGAAGGCGACCCGCTCTTCGATCAACAGCTGCGTCCCAGACCTAGCAGCTCGTTCCAGCCAGTCGTTCGCGTCGGCGCCCGCGGCGACGACACGGACACCCTTGCCGTCGTAGCCGCCTCGCGGAGTCTTGAGCACACTGGGACCGCCGACGCGTTCGACGAACGCGTCGATCTCAGCGGCCGTACGTACCGCCGCCCACCGCGGACAGGGCAGACCGGCAGCTCCAAGTCTCTGACGCATGACCAACTTGTCCTGCGCGTGCTCGAGGGCGGCCGGGCCGGGGCGGACAGCGACTCCCTCGGCCTCCAGAGCGCGCAGGTGGGCGATCGGCACGTGCTCGTGATCGAAAGTGACGGCGTCGCATCCGCGAGCGAACGCGCGCAGGGTGTCCAGGTCGTCATGGTCGCCTACCAGGCTGTCAGGGATCACTTGCGCAGCCGACGAGTCAGCCGACTCGCTGAGCAGACGAAGTCTGATGCCCAGGGCGACAGCGGCGGGCTGCATCATCCGAGCCAGCTGGCCACCACCGACGACCCCCACAACCGGACCCATGATCGCGAGCCTACTGGCGTGGAATCGTGACACTGGGTACGGCTCTCGCGACCGATCGTGACTCCGAGGGGGCCCGGACGGTTGGTTTCCCTACAGAGTCGTCATCCGGGTCGACAACCGAGGACCCGGGAGGAGAGACTGCCCTCGTCGAAGGGGAGGCGTTGAAACCCGGGTGCGCCTGGTCGCACACCGCCCGGGCGGAGCCACAGCGAAACCGGCCCATTGTCGGCCGGGGAGACGAATGCCGTCTTCCCGACATGCAGTGCTGCCCGCCGGAGGAATCGCGTGTCGACCAACGTCCTACCCGCCACGAGGCGCTGGCCCCGCGGCCTGCTCGCCGCCGCCACGGCCGTGCTGCTCGCGCTGGCCTCGGTCCTTCTCGGCTGGCCCGTCGCTGCCGCCGCCGGCTCCTACCAGGAACCGTCGCTCGACCTGGCCAAGACCGTCGTGCAGAACGGGAAGACGTTGCCTGATGGCGCGATCCTGCTCCCGGGTGACTCCTTCGACTATGTCATCGAGGTCACAAACACGAGCACGGCCAAGGCTCGCGCCGTGGTGGTCACAGACGACCTTCCGGCCAGCGTGGTTCCGGCCGGCGCTGTGACCGTGCGCGACGGCACGACGGTTCTGGGCACCCAGCCCGGCAACGATCCGGTCTCCGTGGACCTGGGCACGCTGACCGCGGGTCAGGCGCGCTCCATCACCATCCCGGTGAAGGTGGCTGACTCGGCCAAGGGGTGCACCACGTTCAGCAACAGCGCTACCGCGACCTTCAAGCACGGTTATGGCGACGTCTACACAGACACCAGCAACACGGTCAACCTGGCTGTCGGGTGTGCCGACCTGGTCATCACGAAGATGGCTGACGCGAACGGTCCCGTAGTGGTCGGCGACACCGTCACCTACGACATCAGTGCCTCGCTCGCCGACGTCAGCCAGCCAGTCGCCGTTCAACCGGTTGTTATCACAGACGCCATCGACACCTCGCTGTTCGAGTTCGTCTCGGCCACCGACGGTGGCACCTACTCCAAGGGCGTCGTCACCTGGACCATCGACGCGGGGCTGGCACCAGGTGACCCAGCCATCGAGGTCTCCCTGACACTGAAGATCCTCCCGATGCCGAGCGGCTCCGGTTCGAGCACCTACAGCAATACGGCATGCGTCGAGCTGACGCCCGGAGACGAGACACCGGTCATCAACACAGGCGACGACTGCGACACCGCGACAGTTTCTACCGGGGCGATCGACCTGTCCCTCGAAAAGCTGGTCAACGGACAGCCCACCGCGAACGTCGCCGTCGGAGAGACGGTCACCTACAGCCTGACCGTGACGAACGCGGGACCCGACGACGCCACAGGTGTCGTGGTGGAGGACGCCATCCCCGACGCCGTGACCTTCATCGAGCAGACGGGGGGCCAAGGCAGCCTGTCAGCCGACGGCAGCACCTGGAAAGTTGGCACAGTCGACGCTGGCGACAGCGCCCAGGTGAGCTTCACCGCCACTGTGGATCAACCTGGCAGTCACACCAACGTTGCTGAGATCACCAAGGCCGACCAGCCAGACACCGACTCCACCCCGGGCAACGGTTGCACCGGGCCAGGAGCCGCAGAGGACGACTGCGCAGAGGCCACGGTCATCGCCACGCTGCCTAGCGGCAGTCTGGGGTTGGTCAAGTCCAACGACCCGACCGGCACCCTCGACAACTGGGTCGACGGGAGCGGCACACCCCGCACCATCGCCTACGCGCTGACCGTCAACGCTGGTTCGGGCGCCGACCAGGAGAACGTCGTCGTCACCGACACCATTCCGTCCGGCACCGCCCTGGTCGATGGCACGGCCACCTGCGACGACGGGCCGAGCGATTGCGCCTCGGTCGACGGGTCCAAGATCTCGTGGTCCGTCGGAACGCTGGCGGCAGGCACCTCAACCACCGTGCGTTTCACCGTCGCACTCACCGCACCGACGAGTGGGCAGCAGGCTGCCGGTGGATACACGATCCGCAACTCCGGGGTTGCCACGTCGAAGACCGACACTGCGCCATCGAACGAGGTGAAGAACCCGGTGACCCTTCCTAAGGCGACTCCGGCTCCTCTCACCATCGTCAAGTCCAACGACCCCACCGACGTCGTCAAGTTCGGCGACACCATCACCTACACCCTCACGGTGTCCATGCCTGCCACGGGAACCGCCGACCAGACCGGCGTCGTCGTCACTGACACCCTGCCCGGCTACGACGAGGGTCACCCGACATCAGGCACCGTGACCTATGTCGACAACTCGGCGTCCTGCGTCGGCGAACCACCCCCGGGCGGCAGCTGCGTGGTGACCGAGACGGTGGCGGGTGGAACAACGACCGGGCTGACGTGGGCCTTGGGCACGATGAGACCGGGTGATACCCGCGTGGTCACCTTTGCCGTCACTGCTGACAAGCAGGCGGCCGTCGTCGACGGTTCGGAAACCGTCGACTTCATCAACGTTGCGGCGGTCGAGAGCAACGAACAGCCGACGACCCCGTCCAACGTCGTGGTCAACACTGCAGTCCTCACCGAGGTGTCCGCCAACGAGCTGCCGCACACGGGTTCGAGCTATCCACTTGGACGGATCGCGCTGCTCGGCGTTGCCTTGCTGGCACTAGGGACCACCATGATCCGCAAGACCGCCCCGCGGCCGGCGCGAGTCGGTGGAAAGCACGCAGCTCGCTGAGCGAGCTGATCGCCCGGGACCTACAGACCGAGGTCCCGGGCGATCAGCATGCGCTGCACCTCCGACGTCCCCTCGCCAACCTCCAAGACCTTGGCGTCGCGGTAGAACCGACCTACGGGGTAGTCGTTCATGAACCCATAGCCGCCGAACACCTGGGTCGCCACCCGGGCGTTGTCCATCGCGGCTTCTGAGGCGACCAGCTTGGCGATGGCGGCCTGCCGCTTGAACGACCTTCCGGCCAGCATCCGGGAGGCCGCGTCGTAGTAGGCCAGCCGAGCCGTATGGGCACGAACCTCGAGATCAGCCACCTGAAAGGCCAGACCCTGGAAGCTGCCGATGGACCGGCCGAAGGCCGTACGTTCCTGCGCGTAACGGACCGACTCGTCCACGCAGCCCTGGGCCAAGCCCACCGACAGTGCCGCGATGGCGATGCGTCCTTCGTCGAGGATCTGGAGGAACTGGGCATAGCCCTTGCCCCGC
Organism: uncultured Actinomycetota bacterium; assembly: GCA_963805505.1. GTDB lineage: Bacteria > Actinomycetota > Actinomycetes > DATJPE01 > DATJPE01 > JANPBY01. The sequence continues at coordinate 168,084 of CAWDUP010000002.1, forward strand.
TCGCCCACGAGATTCGTCACCGGGACCCGACAGTCCACAAACCCGAGCTCGTGGGTGTCGGAGCAACGCCAGCCGACCTTGGAGTAGCCCGGGGCCACCGAGAACCCCTCGGTACCCGAAGGGACAAGGATCGTCGAGATCTCCGGGCTCCCATCGGCGCGCTCCCCCGTCAGCGCGGTCACGGTCACGAAACCCGTGATCTGCGTACCGCTGTTGGTGATGAAAGCCTTGGAGCCGTTGATGACCCAGCTGTCGCCCTCCAGGCGCGCCGTCGTTCGGGTCGCCCCGGCATCGGTGCCCCCTCCGGGTTCGGTCAGCCCGAACGCCCCCAGCACCTCACCCGAGGTCAGCCTTGGGAGCCATTCCTCCTTGAGCTGCGCCGAGCCGAACCGGAAGAGCGGCATCGCTCCCAACGAGACCCCAGCCTCCAAGGTGATCGCCAGGGAGGAGTCGACCCGGGCCAGCTCCTCCAGCGCGATGCACAGGGCGAAGTAGTCACCGCCCATCCCTCCGTGCTCCTCGGGGAAGGGCAGCCCGAACAGCCCCATCTCGCCCATCCGGGCCACCAGATCGAGCGGGAACTCCCCCCTTTCGTAGAAGTCGCCGATCTGCGGCGCAACGACGTCTTGAGCAAATCGCTGCACCGTCTCGCGCAACGCCGCGTAGTCATCGTCGAGGGCGAAGTCGACCATCCGAGAACCTCCAGGGCCGAGGGTCCGTCCGTGTGACGGTTCACGTCCTCGACGCGTGCATGGTGTCACGAGTGCGCTGGGTAGGCTCTTCGCATGGTCGGCCTCCCACCCGCGGCCCGACGCCTGGTCCACGAGGTGGCGAAGTTCGGCACAGTCGGACTGGTTGCGCTCGTCGTCGACGTCGGTACCTTCAACCTGCTCCGCTTCGCCGGCGGAGAGGGACCGCTGTACGGCAAGCCGCTCACGGCCAAAGTCATCTCGGTGGTCCTGGCGACCATCGTCGCCTACATGGGCAACCGGTTCTGGACCTACCGCAACCGCCGACACAACGGCTACCTGCGCGAGTACGTCTTGTTCTTCGTGTTCAACGCTATCGGCTTGGCGATCGCACTGACCTGCCTATGGATCTCCCACTACCAGCTCGGGCTCACCAGCCCACTCGCCGACAACATCTCGGCCAACGTGATCGGGCTGGTGCTCGCGACCTCGTTTCGGTTCTGGGCCTACCGAACCTATGTCTTCCAGCGCTTCGACGACGATGACGAGCTCAAGGCGGGTTTGCGCGCCCCTGTCTGACGGCGGTCAGCGATCGGCGGGTGAGCGGACAAGGGCGCTCGCTGGGGTCCTTGTGGGGTCTCCAGAAGGGCAATAACCTCTCAACCCGCGACAGCCGGCTTCGGGAAGGCGCACGCCCATTCGCGTCACGACGCCGACGGGATGCGACGACCGACCCGGGAGCAAACATGAAGAAGGCACCGTCGGTTCTGATCGTTTCTGGAGTCGGCTGGATCGTCTTCTACTTCGCCAGCTTCACCGCGTTGGGCGGCTCGGTGCCGACCATCGAGTCGAGCGGTCAGGAGGTCGTCGGCTGGTCACCGACAACGCCACGAGGGCTCAGACGTACGCCTGGACGGCGTCCTCGCCGCTCTCACACTCACCGTCCTTCGGCGGCATGGTCACGGCTCTCCTGCCCAAGCCGAACCGCCACATCTTCTTCGGCGGCAGCCTCGGCGGGGTCGTCATGGGGATGATGCAAGCGTGGTTCTGGGCGGGGTTGGCCCTTCATCCCCAGGAACTCGACCCGGCTACTGCTCGCACGCTCTTCGACATCCCGCAGTACTGGGGGCCGATCGTCAACGGCTCGACGATGACGAGGCCGCGGCGTTCGCGCCGCTCGCCTTCGGCGAGTCGAGGCTCATCCCGCGCTGGCTGGGGTGGCTGAGCGTGCTGTTCTTCGTCGACCAGGCCGCCGAGACCGTCACCGTGTTCGGCGAGAGCGGCTTCATCGCGCCGGGAGGTCCAATGAATCTCTACCTGGGTGGCCTCATCGGTATGGCTTGGGTGATCGGGGTTCTCTACTGGGCGAGCCACCGAGCGCGAACGCCTCCGGGCCTCACGCCCGCCGAAATGCCCTGATTCGACCGTCTCAACTCAAGACAGCGACGGCCAGCAGGGCTCGGGCGGAGGGCAGGACTCCGATCAGGGTCGTGGACCCCGATCCATGCAGCTCCAGCAACCAGCCGTCCGCCGAGACGACGCCGACCCGCGCTACGCCGCGCACGTCCGCCAGAGGCACGTCCGGGTCGTCCGGCAGGACTTCGACTCCGTGGACCGCGGCACGCTGGATCCACCGCTCGCTGGCCGGCGCCGGGAACGAAACGCCGGTCACCGTGACCCCGTCCGGCCAGGCGACCGGCGTAGCCACGTCACCTCGTACCGTCGAGGCGACCCAGCCAGACGCTCCCCACTCCTCGGCGAGCATGGCCGCGAGCGTGGCTACTCGCTGCTTCGTCGGGAGGCCGCGAACTGCAGCCAGCGTAGACAGTGCCCGCGGGAGGACGTCCGCGCCTGCCGTACCGCGCCAGCGACGCCGTTCGTGCGGCTGGCCGTCCTCATCCCGCCCCGCGACAACGGGGCGGACCGATCCGGCCGCCTTGGCGACGTATTGTGCCTCGTCGGCCCATGCCAGCAGTTGTTCGCGACCCACAGCGCCCCGGGCCAGCTCAGTGCTCGCCACGCCCACAGCCACCCCCCGGATGTGTGGGGCGTCTGCGGCCAGTGCGACGAATTCGACCGCCAGGGACTCCGCAGAGTCGACCCCACCCTCGACGACCGCGCAGAACTCGTCGCCGCCGATCCGACCGGCCACGGACCCCAGAACCCGACCAGTTGCTCTCGACAGGGCGGAGGCGACGGCTTTGAGGGCCTCGTCGCCTTCGGCATGCGACTGATTGCGGTCGTTGGCCGCCTTGAGACCGTTCACGTCCGCCATGATCAGTGAGACAGGTCGTCCGTCCTTGCGATGCATCGTCAGGGCCTGATCGAGACGCTCTTCGATGAACCGTCGGTTGCCCAGCCCCGTCAAGGAGTCGGAGAAGGCCATCCGCCGCACCCGCTCGTTGTGCTCGACCTGACCGAGACCGGCAGACACGAGACCTGCGAAGGCCACCCCGAAGTCGACATCACGGCTGTCGAAGTCAGCGCCGCCACGTCGACACACGAAAAGCTCACCCCAGACGGCGCCCTCCAGGAGCACGGGGACCGCCAGCGCACTCGTGCGGCCCCGTGGCTCGAGTAGCGCCCGAACCTCCACGGGCGCCCCGGGCTCCCGCAGGGACACCACCCACGGCTGGGCGTCTTGCACCATGACCGCCATCAGGGGGAAGTCGACGAGCCGATAGGTCTCGTCGGCTGGTTCGGCCTGCTCGCCGGGTTCGAGCTGTCCGGCGTTGACCAGGGTCCGTACGACGCCGCGCTCGGGCTCCAGGCGGCGGACCGCCACGGAGTCGGCTCCGAAGGCAAACCGCGCCTCGGCTGCGGCCGTGCGCGCCACGGCGCCCTCCGACCTGGCGGCGACCAGCGAGCGAGCAAGCCGGGCGAGACTCCCCAGCCGGTCGACCGCCTGGGTCACTGCGAGACCAGAGCCAAGGCGACCAGGGCTCGAAGGGTTGGCGCCAATTTGGTCACCGACGCGCTGATCTCGTCGGTGAAGACCTCGACCAGCCAGCCACCACCCTCGAAGTCACGCGCCCCGGCCATCAGGTTGGCGGTCCAGCCCGCCGCGCTCAGCAACGCCAGCTCAGCCGGGTCGGTTGCCGGATCGTCGGCGCTGATCAGCTCGGCTCCGCCCTCGACGACGCGCCTGGTGATCGGGAAGTCGGCGAGGTCGTAGACCGCCTCACTGTCTTCGTCGGGGTCGCCACCATCGGCGGGTTGAGCCGGGGAGACCCGAATCGCCGAGAAGCCGACGCTGGTCATCAGCGTCGTCCCCGGTGGAACGTAGGAAACCCACCACGAGGCCCCGTCGACCAGTCGGCACACGGCATCGGCCACGACTTCCAGTCGTGCCTGCGCACCGCGCGCGGCGCTGTGGTCCAGGGTCGTCACGACGTCATCGAGCAGACGCACTGGGCGCACCTGACCGCGGGAACGGATCCACCGACGATCATCGCCAGCGGGACGACGTACGTCGGCCAGCCGAACGGTGGCATCGCTGGGCAGACCGCGCCCGGCGACCACGGGGGCCTGTGACCGGCTGCGCTTGGCGCGGGTCTGCGCGGCGTCGGCAAGGCGGAACAGCCTCGCCGGACTGTCGATCACTCCAACCGGATCTCCCGTGGAGGCAACCCCGCACGCCACTCCCTCGGGCAGGCCGCCACGCGCACGCCTGCATAGGTCCTCAGCCACCCGAACAGCATCGTCGGGCGAAGCATCTTCGATGACGATGCAGAACTCATCTCCAGCAAGTCGGCCCGCAAGGCTGCCTGGCACCAAAGACGCCGACGTCGACAGCAGACCGGCGAAGTGCACCAGCGCGCGGTCGCCTGCTTCGTGCCCGCGCCCATCGTTGATCCTCTTCAGGCCGTTGATGTCTGCAATGACCAGGCTGACCGAGCTGCCGGAATGGCGGTGACGATCCAGCGCCGCTTCGAGTCGCTCGTCGATCGCCCGGCGGTTGGCCAGACTCGTGAGCTGGTCGGTGTACGCCAGCCGAGCCACCTGCTCCAGGTGCCTCACCTGGGCAGCGCCGGCCGCGATCTGGCCGGACACCGCGACCGCGAAGTCGAGGTCGGCAGAGTCGTACGGACGATCTCCCGGATAGCGCGTGGCGAACAGCTCTCCCCACACGTTCCCATCGAGAACGATCGGAACGCCCATGCACGAGCCCCGGCCCATCTCGCGAAGCAGCGCGACCACCTCCGGGTCATATCCCGGGGTCGTCGGATCGGAATCGACTCGCTGGACGTAGGCATGGTGTTGGAGCAGAGCCTGGATGCAGGTGAAGTCAGCGACGGAGTACGTCTCATCGACCGCATCGACAGGCTCGAGCGCCGAAAGATCCCCGACGTTGATCAGCGTGCGGAGAAGTCCGTTCTCGGCCTCCCAGATCGACAACGAAACGCTGGCTGCGTCGAGGGCTTTGATCGCCTGGATAGCAGTCCGGCGCAGGACGTCCTCGAAGGCGTCTGCTGTGGCCACGACCTTCGCGATCTCGACCAGGGCATGCAGGCGCGCGGCTGCGCCGTCACCCTCCGCCGAGGCCATCGGCACGGCGGGCGACAGTGCCGAGACGTCGGCTGACCACTCCACGGGGGCAGGGTCCAGCGCGCTCACGGCGCCACCTCCCCCTGTCCGCCGACGATGATCCTCGTCGCTCCCCTTGTGCCTCGACAACTTTCGGCTCCGCGTTGACCCCGCTTCGCCCATTCGGGTGCCACTCATGGTCACTCCGTGATGCGGCTGAGCACCCACGGCTCGATCAAACCGAGCCCACGCACTGAACGAGCCGCCGTCGGCGTGGCTCCTACGCCGTCCAGCTCGGCGGCCGCCGCCGCCGTCGCTGCATCTGCCCACACCGAACCCGGCGCGGCAAAGGTGGTGAGGCGGCTTGCCAGGTTGACTGGGGTCCCGAACAGGTCACCCATCCGATGCACGATCGGCCCCGTGGCTACGCCGACGCGGATCCTGGGGAAGGGCTCGGGTAGTCCGGTAGCCAGCCGCAATGCAGCCTCGACGCCGACTGCGACACTGGGCGCGGCGAACAGAACCTCGTCGCCCAGGGTCTTGACGAGTCGACCACCCATGGTGATCACGGTCTCCGCCGCCCATGCCTCGAATTCCTCCACCAGCTCGCCGAGCTCGTCCTCGTCGAGGCGTCGGGTGATCGCCGTGAAACCCACAAGATCGGCGAATCCCACCGTCAGAAGCTCGGTGGCAGCTCCGTCACTTGATGAGCTTCCATCACCGCCGACCTCGAGGGCCCGCTCGAGGGCGGCCCATAGATGGCGGCGCCAAGCGTGGACGAGCATGTGCTCCAAGTCGGGCAGACTCGTAGCCAACCGCTGCTGTGCGCGGTCGACCAGCAGAGGGCGCCCCTCTGCCTGGAGCCGATCGACGGCGATGTCGACCTGCCAGTCAGCGAGGCGGGCCATGGTGTTGCCGAGAGCCCGGGTGAGCGCGAGGACGTACCGCTCCTCGATCTCGCCCACCTCTACCAGGTCAATCGCGCGCTGCAGGGCCGAGATGTCGGTGTCGGAGTATGGCGCCTCACCCGGCTCAGCGTCGGAGAAACCTAGCGCTCGCCAGTAGCGCCGAGCACGATCGATGGGGATGCCTGATGCTCGCTCGAACCCGTCTTGGTCGTAACGGGCTGGGGCCCCCAGAACGAGACCCTCGAGGGTGGAGCGCAACGCCTCGGGGTCGCGGGGCTCAGTCGTCTGCGACACCGGCGTCCGGCGACGTTCCGCCCGAGAGCCTGCGGCGACGCTCCTCCTCGTGCTCACGAAGCCGATAGATCTCACGTTGGATGTTCTCGACGTGCGGGATGTCATGGATGACCAGATTCTCGTCCGACGCCGAGGAGACATCGAGGGTCCCGCAGTTGATGATGCGGTCGATGATCGAGTAGTTGAACGACACGTCGTTGACCTTCGACAGGGGCATGTCCCGGCCGCTCCGGGCGATGATCCCTGTGCGTGTGATGATCCGGCGATCGGTGAAGACGTACTGGGTGGTCAGCCAGGTGAGCAACGGGCGCACGAACCAGCCGATGAGCACGACCAGCGCGATAAGCACGATGGCCCACGTCATGACGGTTCCGGCGGAACCGTCCGGGACCTGGGCCAGCAGGAATCCCCCCACGACCAAGGTGACGATTAGCACGAAGACCGGGAAGATCATCGACTTCCAGTGCGGCCGCATCTCGAAGTCGATGCGCTCACCTTCGGCCAGCAACTTTGCGGGATATCCCATGCCGACATCCTCCCATCCCCGAGTCGCTGCGCGCAGGCCGATCGGCGCAGCTCGATCGGCGCGCTCGATCAGCGCAGATGGACAACGTCACCCGCACTCAGACGGGTCTGCGTCCCCTCGGCGTCGGTCACGACCAACCGACCGTCCGCCTCGATCCCAGTCGCCGTTCCGAGCAGGGGCACCAGCCCGGCCCTGGTGACGCTGACGCGCTCACCGAGCGTCGAACAGGCGGCGCGGTAGTCCTCAGCCAACTCGCGCCCCCCCTCCCAGTCAACGATCAGGTCATCCAGGCGGCGCAGCACGGCCAGGAGCACGTGTTGTCGATCAGTGTGCTCGGCACCAGCGAGCAGCAGCGACGTCGCCGCCCCGCTGGGTAGCTCCGCGGCCCGAGTCGTGACGTTGATGCCGACTCCGACCACCGCTTGGGCATGACCCGCGACGTCGACGCGCTCGGCCAGGATGCCAGCCAGCTTGCGGCCGTCCGCCGCCAAGACGTCATTGGGCCATTTAAGGGTCGCTGCGATCCCGGCCGACTCCTCCACTCCCCTGACCACCGCCAAGCCGACGATCAGGGGCAGCCACCCCCATTCGTTGACTGGCCTTGTCGGCGCCAGCAGTAGCGAGAACGTCAGACCCGCCCGTGCCGGACTCTCCCAGCTGCGCTGCAATCGCCCTCGTCCGGAGGTCTGGAGCTCGGCGATCAGCACGGCGCCGGGTCTTGCCCGCTCGGCAGTGGCAGCGTCAGCCAGTTCATGGTTGGTCGAGCCCGCACTCTGGACCACGTCGACTTGAGACCACGTCGACCCGTCGCGCAGCAGCGATCGCCGCAGCGCTTCGACGGCGAGAGGTGGGCGGTCCAAGTCGCTGAACGGCGATCGTGGCCCTGGCTCCACCTGCACGTGGCTACGCTACGCGGGTGAGCGCTGAAGCCTTGGATGTCCCAGACCTGCACACCACAGCCGGCAAGATCGCCCAGCTTCACCACAAGGTGGACGAGGCCGTTCACGCGGGCTCGGCCAAAGCCGTCGAGGCCCAGCACAAACGCGGCAAAATGACAGCCCGCGAACGGATCGAGGCTCTCCTGGACGAAGGTTCGTTCGTCGAGACAGACGCTCTCGCAAGGCATCGGTCCACCGCCTTCGGGCTGAGTGCGAAGCGACCCTACGGCGACGGCGTCGTCACCGGCTTCGGCGCCATCGATGGCCGCCAGGTGTGCATCTTCGCGCAGGACTTCACGGTCTTCGGCGGATCATTGGGCGAGGTGTTCGGCGAGAAGATCGTCAAGATCATGGACCTCGCCCTGAAGACCGGCGTCCCGATGATCGGCATCAACGACTCGGGGGGCGCCCGCATCCAGGAGGGCGTGGTGTCCCTTGGGCTCTACGGAGAGATCTTTCGGCGCAATGTGTTGGCCTCGGGGGTGATTCCGCAGGTCTCGCTGATCCTGGGGCCGTGCGCTGGTGGCGCTGTCTACTCTCCGGCGATCACCGACTTCACCGTCATGGTGGACCAGACCTCTCACATGTTCATCACCGGACCTGATGTCATCAAGACAGTCACAGGCGAGGATGTCGCGTTCGAGGACCTCGGCGGAGCGCGCGCGCACAACACCAAGAGTGGAGTCGCCCACTACATGGGGGCGGACGAATCGGACGCCATCGACTACGTCAAGGGGCTGCTGTCGTACTTGCCCAGCAACAACCTCGACGATCCGCCAGTCTTCGGCGGTGCGACCGACCTGTCGGTGAGCGAGGCCGACCTGGCCCTCGACGCGATCGTGCCGGACTCGGCAAACCAGCCCTACGACATGCTGGACGTGATCAGCGCAGTCCTCGACGAGGGCGACTTCCTCGAGGTGCAGCCGCTGTTCGCCCCGAACATCGTGTGCGGTTTCGGGCGGGTCGAGGGCCGCTCGGTCGGCGTGGTCGCCAACCAGCCCATGCAGTTCGCAGGAACCCTGGACATCGACGCGTCGGAGAAAGCGGCGCGCTTCGTCCGCACGTGCGACGCCTTCAATCTTCCGGTGCTCACGTTCGTCGACGTTCCCGGCTTCCTCCCGGGCACGGATCAGGAGTGGAACGGCATCATCCGCCGTGGCGCAAAGTTGATCTACGCCTACGCCGAAGCGACCGTGCCGCTCGTGACCGTGATCACCCGCAAGGCGTACGGAGGCGCGTACGACGTCATGGGCTCGAAACATCTGGGGGCCGACGTCAACCTGGCGTGGCCCACCGCCCAGATCGCGGTGATGGGTGCGCAAGGGGCGGTCAACATCCTGCACCGCAAGGAGATCGCTGCTGCATCTGACGCAGACACCGAGCGCGCTCGGTTGATCGCGGACTACGAGGATCACCTGCTCAACCCCTACGTCGCGGCCGAGCGCGGCTACGTCGACGCGGTCATCGAGCCATCAGAGACCCGCAAGCAGATCGTGCTCGCCCTGCGCGCGCTCCGGACGAAGCGGGAGAACCGGCCACCGAAGAAGCACGGGAACATCCCGCTGTGAGCGACTCCGACGCCGCGGCGATGCAACCTCGACCGTTCCTTCGGGTGGTGCGCGGCAATCCCACTCCAGAAGAAGTTGCCGCCCTCGCTGCCGTGCTGGCCGCCACGAGCACCGGGGCAGCGAAGGTCGAAGCGCGGGTGGGTGGACTGTGGTCCGCGCGCGGCCGAAACATCCGACCCGTGCTGTCGCACGGCATCGGGGCCTGGCGGGCATCCGGGCTACCGCGATGACTCCCAGCCTGCTGATCCCGGCGTGACGACCCGGCTGATTCTGGCGTCGGCGTCCCCCGCCCGACTGGCCCAGCTGCGCGCCGCCGGCACCGATCCAGAGGTACGGATCAGCGGAGTCGACGAGAGTGCAGTGGAGGGCTCGCCGACCCATGTCGCGCTTGAGCTGGCGCGACGCAAGGCAGCCGCTGTGGCGGCCTCCGTCGAAGACTCCGACGCTGTCGTCCTGGGCTGCGACTCGGTCCTCGACCTGGACGGTCGTGCACTGGGCAAGCCGGCTGACGCCGCGGACGCTGTGCACCGCTGGCGGGCCATGCGGGGACGCACCGGGGCGCTGGTCACCGGACATTGCTTGCTGCGCGGAGCCATCGAGACCAGTGCCGTCGCGTCGACCCAGGTTCGCTTCGGATCGCCCAGCGACGACGAGATCGCGGCGTACGTCGCCACGGGCGAACCGCTACGGGTGGCTGGAGCTTTCACGATCGACGGATTGGGCGGCTGGTTCGTGGACTCCATCGATGGTGACCCCGGCACAGTGACCGGGTTGTCGCTCCCCCTGCTGCGCACGCTGCTGGCCGATCTAGGGCTGACGGTGCCAGACCTCTGGGCTCTGCCTGCCTCCGCGGCCCGGCCGGGCTAGGCTGCCCGCCGTGCACAAGGTCCTCATCGCCAACCGAGGCGAGATCGCCGTGCGGGTCGCCCGAGCCTGCCGTGATGCCGGTCTCGCCAGTGTCGCCATCTACGCCGACTCCGACCAGGACGCGCTGCACGTGCGCGCAGCGGATGAGGCGTACGCACTCGGCGGTGACACACCAGCAGCCACCTACCTCGACATGGCGAAGGTGCTGGACGTCGCCGCAAGGTCCGGGGCAGATGCCGTGCACCCCGGCTACGGCTTCCTGTCCGAAAATGCCGCCTTCGCCCAAGCCGTCGGGGATGCCGGACTGATCTGGATCGGTCCGCCGCCCTCGGCCATCGAGGCCCTCGGCGACAAGGTCCAGGCCCGACATATCGCGGCCAAGGCTCAAGCGCCTCTGGTTCCGGGCACGGCCGACCCCGTCTCGGGCGCCGACGAGGTGGTCACCTTCGCCAAGGAGCATGGCCTACCGGTCGCCATCAAGGCCGCGTTCGGGGGTGGTGGGCGGGGACTGAAGGTCGCACGCACCCTCGAGGAGATCCCCGAGCTGTACGACTCCGCGGTGCGCGAGGCCGTCGCAGCCTTTGGTCGCGGGGAGTGCTTCGTGGAGCGCTATCTAGACAATCCACGACACGTGGAGACGCAGTGCCTGGCCGACAAGCACGGTGGGGTGGTCGTGGTGTCCACCCGCGACTGCTCCTTGCAGCGCCGGCATCAAAAGCTCGTTGAAGAGGCCCCTGCGCCGTTCCTCAGCGATGCACAGAATGCCGAGCTCTACCGCGCCTCCAAGGCAATCCTGCGCGAGGCCGGCTATGTCGGCGCAGGAACGTGCGAGTTCCTGGTGGGTGCTGACGGGACGATCTCGTTCCTCGAGGTGAACACTCGTCTGCAGGTGGAGCATCCGGTTACCGAAGAGGTGACCGGAATCGACTTGGTGCGGGAGATGTTCCGAATCGCCGACGGGGAAGCGCTGGGGTACGACGACCCTGTCGTACGCGGCCACTCCTTCGAATTCCGGATCAACGGGGAGGACCCCGGCCGCGGGTTCTTGCCTGCGCCAGGTGCCGTCACCACCTGGGTGGCCCCGTCGGGGCCAGGCGTTCGGCTGGACAGCGGCGTCGAGGCGGGCTCGGTGATCGGCGGCGCGTTCGACTCGCTGCTGGCCAAGCTCATCATCACCGGATCGACGAGGCAACAGGCCCTTGAGCGGTCCCGCCGGGCGCTTGCCGAATTCGAGATCAGCGGCATGGCGACAGCTGTTCCGTTCCATCGCGCTGTCGTCAGCGACCCTGCGTTCGCGCCCAGCGACCCCGATCAGCCATTTGCCGTGCATACCCGATGGATCGAATCTGACTTCGACAACACCATCGAGCCGTTCACTGGCGGCGCAGACCCCGAAGAGCACGCAAGCCGCTCCACCATCGTCGTCGAGGTCAACGGCAAACGTCTAGAGGTGACCCTTCCGGACGGTCTCGGCGGGGTTTCGGGGGCTGACGCCAGCGCGTCAGCGCCGCGGCGCGGCGGACGAAAGAAGGCCGGCGCGGCCGCATCCGGCGACTCGCTCACCTCCCCCATGCAAGGAACAATCGTCAAGCTGGCGGTCGAAGACGGTCAGCAGGTCGAGGTCGGCGATCTCGTCGTCGTGCTCGAGGCCATGAAGATGGAACAGCCCCTGAACGCGCACAAATCGGGCGTCATCAGCGGATTGACCGCCCAGGTCGGAGCCACCGTGGCCGCCGGCACCGCGCTGTGCGAGATCAAGGACTGACCTTCTCAGCCGGAACCTGGCGGGGCGCTGACCCCGGGCGAGACGGTGAGCCATGGCGACGTGGCGCATCGTGCTCTCCGATCAGAGTTGTCGTTCGTGACAGCCGGGCTAGCTGCGCTCGGCGGTCACGAGGAGGTACTCCCAACGCATGACTCCGTCGTCGGCTCCGGCCGAGGCGGCGAGATCGAGCAGCCGCGCGTCGAGTTCGGCCGTGCGAACCTCGTCGTCTGCGAGGTTTCGGTAGGCCGCGATCGTAGGTCCGTAGTGCCGCTTGAAGAACGCGCGAAAGCTGCCCGCATCAGGAAAACAGTCCACGACCAGGTCCTGCCGCTCGGATCGAAAAGCGGAAATGCCGCTGCCGAAAAGCGATCGGACATGATCTTCGCGACCCCAAAGCGGGCCTGGCTGAGCGCCGAGTGGCGGAGTCGGCACGTAGTCCCTCATGACGGCGAACATCTGCCCGATGAAGCCCTCCGGCGTCCAGTTCGCCAGGGCAAGGCGCCCTCCCTGGCGCAGCACTCGGACAAGCTCGTCCGCGACCGGCTGGTGAAAGGGGGCAAACATCACACCGACGCAGGACATTGCGACGTCGAAGCTGCCAGTCTCGTAGGGCAGGTGCTCGGCATCCGCTTCGTCCCACTCGATCCGAAGCGATTCACCCGATGCCCTGGTGCGGCCCACTGCCAAGAGTTCCGGGGTGAGGTCAGTCGCGACCACCTGTGCACCTCGGCGCGCGGCCGGCAGGCTGGCGTTCCCGGATCCAGCAGCGACGTCGAGCACCCGCTCACCCGCCCGGATGTCGGCGGCGTTGACGACGCGTTCACCCAGCGCAGGAATCACCTCGGTGGCGACCGCGTCGTAGTCGCCAAGGGCCCACATAGCCCGGTGCTTCAGCTTGATCGGATCCAGCGTTGCAATATTGCTCATGATCACTCCCTCTGGTGGCCGAGCGTTTCCCGGCGCTGCCCAGAAACTACGGAGGAACGAACCCGTGCCACATCCGCGCTCCTGCGCAAGTCCGGGGCCGAGCAGAATGGGTGATCTGCGTAGTAGCGCGTAGTCAGGTGCTTGTGAGGAAGTGCACCACCGCAGCGGCGCGCGCGCTGCGTCCGGCAACTCCGAGCTTGATGTAAATGTTCTGCAGGTGGCGTTCGACGGTTCGGACGCTGAGGGTCAACTCAGCCGCAATCTGGTCGTTGTCGAGGCCGCGCGCGGCCAGCTCGAGGACTTCTCTCTCACGCTCGGTGAGAACGATCGGGTTCTCATCCCTCGTTGGCGAGCCGGCACCTACAGCGAGAAAGGCTTGCAGTTCTTGAAGAAACAGACCCCACGCTGGTTCATCGGACAAGACGATGTGGTTCTCGCTGGGGAGGGCCACCAACTTCGCGCCGCTGATGCCCGCAGCCAACTGTCGGCCGGCCTCGAAGCTGTTCATGCGGTCACCGACCGAGTGCAGGACGAGCGTGGGTACGCGGAGCTGGGGCAGCAAATCGCTGGCGTCCGCCTCCTTGCGCTGCAGTCGAGAGTTATATGCGGTGCTTGCAGAACACGAAACTCGCTGGAGCTCGTCCAGCCATGACATCTGCTCCTCGGAGGCGCCTGGGATCATCATCGACGTGAACACACGACGGAACGTAGAGTCGGGCCTCGCCCACCCGACCTTGATGAGCTGGCCGAAGGTGTCTTCAAGTTCGGGGTCTTCCTCGTCATCCCTGCCTGATGCGTAACTGTCGTAGAAGATCAGCCGGTCGACGCGCTCTGGGTGCTTTGCGGAATAGCTGATCGCCACAGGCCCCCCTTGCGCCATCGCCATGAGCGCGAACTGGTCGTGTCCGGCGTCGTCGGCGACGGCCTCGAGGTCTCCCAATCGTGATTCGAGTGAGTGATCGGCGACATCCCAGTCAGACAACCCGTGGCCACGCTCGTCGAAGCGGATGATGGTCGCGAATCGCCCGACATCGACCAGGAAGTGCCTCCATACCGGACTTGCCCAGTCGTGCTGAAGATGGCTCAGCCAACAGGTGGAGACCACAAGCGGAGGACCGTTCCCGTGGACGGCATAAGCGATTCGCGTGCCATCCGCGGAGCGGCAGAAGCGCACCTCTTGGTCTGGACCGCCGCCATCGATCACGCCAGCATGCTACGGCCTGGTGCGAGGATCTCAGAGGCGCTACGACGTCCGCTGCGCAAGGCTCCCTCCATGAGACCAGCCCACGGGCCGGCCGTCCACTCACCACTGAGATGGAGGGGACCGATCGTGGCTGCCAGCAGCGCATCGTCGCCTGGCATGGATCCCACCGCGAGGGCTGAATAGGCACCCCGTGCCCATGGATCGTCCGACCAGGTTGTGAGGAGCGCCCCCTCGGCGTGCAGAGCGAGCTCGGGACGGAGCGCGGCCAGATCGGCCAGCCAGGCGTCGGGGCCGGAGAGCACGTCGAGGCGGGTCAGGGCAGCTGGTGACCCGGCGAAGCAATGAACGGCGGGCAGCGCGGTGTCGGCGATCCCCGCGGTGAGCGTCCATGACCAGTAACGACTTGGCGTTGACATCACAGCCGACGTTGGCGCCGGTTCGCGCAACGGGACCTGCAGCTTCGCCGCGTGCCCGTATGCCGTGCGGGCCAGCACCTCCTGCACTCCTTCGGGCAATGCCGGTCTGATGTCCAGGTCCACGAGAACGGGCAGCGGAACAGTGATCACCACCCGGTCGGCAACGACCTCGCCGGCATCCGTGCGGGCGACGATGCCCGACTCCGACCATTCGACCCGGCGTACCGGCGTGCCGAGGTGGACAGCGGGTCCAACCGACTCCGCGAGCCTTGCGGCCAGCAACTGGTTCCCCCCTAGAACTCGCGCCGACGGAAGGGGCTCGAAGGACGCCACATGATCCAGCACCGATGCCGAGAGGCCACGGGCGTCGTGGGCACAGGAGATCTCGATGCGAGCCAGCAGGGCGTCCGCGACAGCTGGGTCGAGGTCGAGCCCGTCGAGCACGTCGGTCACCGAGGCACCTGGCCGCGTCCCGGCCAGCGCCCCCGAAAAGTTCAGCGCCGCCTCGGTCATCGCCTCAATCGTGGTCGCCCTGCCGCCGCGTGGTTCACGCACGTAGTAGCTCATGCCGGTGTCGGCCACCACGAGGCCGAAACGTCCGCACAGCTCCCGCATGACGTCGTAGCCGTCGAGAAGGAACTCGGCACCTCGTTCGACTACCGCAGACCCCAACGGGCCCTCGACGGTGTCCGACCAGACACGCCCTCCGACCCGGTCGCGGGCCTCGAGCACGACGACGTCGTGACCTGCTCGCAGCAACTCCTCGGCGCAGGCCAGGCCAGCGAACCCGGCCCCGACGACCACGATCCGCACGTGGACCTACTCCTCACTCACCGAACTGAACGTCTGTTCAGGAACCTACCAGCCACACTCTGACCCGGGTCACAGGTCCGACACAGTCATTTCTCAGGTGGTGGAGCAACCATCGAGGCATGGTCGAATCGATGCTGGCCCATCCCAGCATGCAGCTGATCCCCCCGCGGACCCAACGGTCCCGTCGACGAGTCGACGCCGGACTGGCCCTGCTGGCCCTCGGCGGGGGCATTCTCGCCGGAGTCGCCTGGGTCACCCAGGAACCAGGTTTCGCCTCGGCGCCGGGCGGTTGGCTGACGTTCATCGGGCGGATCACCGGCCTGCTCGGCACCTATACCGCTCTGGTCGCCATCGCGCTGTCGGCCCGTCTTCCCTGGGTCGAGCGCCGGCTCGGCCACGACCGGCTCGTCTATGCCCACCGCAAGCTGGGGGCAACGACCCTGGCCCTGCTGATCGCGCACACCATCTTCATCACGGCCGGCTACGCGGCCGCTTCCGGCACGAGCCTGCTCGCCGAGCTGTGGACGATCGTGACCACCTATCCCAGCATGCTCAAAGGTACGGCTGGCTTCTTGCTCTTTGTGATGGTGGGGATCCTGGCGGTGCCGCAGGTGCGCCGGACCATCCGCTACGCCACCTGGTGGGTCCTGCACCTCGCGACCTATCTCGCGGTGGTTCTTGCCTGGGGGCACCAGTTGGCCACGGGTACCGCCTTCATCGGTCACCCCTTCCTGGCCTTCTGCTGGACAGCGATGACCTACGGCGTCGCCGCACTTGTCGTGTACGGACGGGTTCTCGTGCCAGTGGTTCGTTCGGCACGGCACCAGGTCCGGGTTCACAGCGTCGTGGTCGAGAACCCGGGCGTGGTCAGCGTCTACCTCACTGGACGCAATCTCGAAGCCCTCGATGTCCACGGCGGTCAGTACCTGCTCTGGCGCTTCCTCACCCCGGAGCTGTGGTGGCGGGCGCACCCGTACTCGGTCTCCAACGGACCGAACGGCCGCTTCCTCCGCCTGACCGTGCGAGAGGTGGGGGAGCACAGTTCGTCGCTGGTGAGCCTGCGACCGGGTACTCGGGTCTTCATCGAAGGTCCCTACGGCCGCTTCCACGTTGCCGCCCATGGCGAGCTGGGAGAACAGCCTCTGCTGCTCATCGCGGGAGGAGTGGGGGTCGCGCCAGTCCGGGCGATCCTCGAAGAGCTCGGGCCACGGAACACGGTGGTTCTCTATCGGGTTCGCAGCGACGACGACGTGCTGTTCCGTACCGAGTTCGAGAAGATGGTCGCCTCCCTCGGTGCGACGGTCTACGTGTTGTCGGGGCGGCGCCACGAGCAGCCGATCACGGCGGAACGCATCCGCCGCCTCGTACCCGACGCCCGGCACCGGACCATCTTCATGTGCGGACCGGAGGACCTCATCACCTCCGTGCGCGGCGTGGCCGAACAGCTCGGGATCCCCGAGGATCGGGTTCACGCCGAGAGCTTCTCCTTCCTGCCCGCCTGACCACCAGACCAGACCCGAGAGGACGTCACGTGAAGCGAGTCATGCTCAGCGCCGCAGCTGCAGCGGCAGGGGTGACCGGCGTGCTGCTCACCTCTCACCTCAACCCGTCGGCAGCCCACGCATCCATCTCCGGCGCGGGAAGGCCATCGACCCCCAAGGCGGACTCCACTCCGTCGGGAAAGCCTGGGGGGAACGCCTCGACCGGCGGCTCGTCCAACGGCTCGGCCTCAGGCAACGGCTCCTCCGGGGCAAACTCCTCGGGAGGCGGTGCCGCCTCGACGACCCAGACCGTCGCCGGGGACGTCGCCCGCCATCAGTACGGGCCGGTCCAAGTGCAGATCACCGTGTCCCAGGGAACGATCACGGACATCTCGCTGGTGCAGCAGCCCTCAGACGGCAGGTCGCGCTGGATCAACAGCCAGGCCGTCCCGATCCTGGTTTCCGAGGCACTCAAGGCGCAGTCCGCGTCGATCGACGGTCTGTCCGGGGCGACCCTGACGAGTGAGGCCTTCATCTCTTCTCTGGCCTCCGCCATCCAGAAGGCCGGGCTATGACCGACGTCCTCATGGACCACCAACGTCTGGACCATGTGCAGACCGTCATGGGCACAGGGGTGAGGTTTAGCCTTCGGGGCGTCGCTGACCCGGAGGCCGCCCGAGTTGCGTTGGACGCATCGGTCGGATGGCTTCAGCGGGTCGATCACGTCTTCAGCACCTATCGGCGCGACAGCGCAGTGACCCGGCTACGTGAGGGACGCACCATCAACCCGGTCGACCAGGGCCTCGTCGACGACGTGCTCGTCCGTTGCTCCGAAGCGGTCCAGCTCTCATGTGCTGCGTTCGATCCGTGGGCTGTGCCTGAGGGATTCGATCCCAGCGGACTGGTGAAGGGCTGGTCCCTCACCCACGTGGCCGAGCTGCTCACGCCTGTGTGCCATGGCTTCCTCGTCGATGCGGGTGGGGATGTCGTGGTCCATGGCCAGCCTGGCGCCGGCCAACGCTGGTCGGTCGGCGTCCGCCACCCAACGCTCCCGGGATCGCTGGCCAAGGTGTTGGACCTGGCTCCCGCGGAATCCCTCGCGGTGGCTACCTCAGGTGACTACGCACGACCGGGACACATCACCGATCCACGGACGGGACGTCCACCGAGCGGAGTGCTGTCGGCGACCATCGTCGGGCCTGACCCGGGGCTTGCCGACGCGCTAGCCACCGGCATGTTCGTCCGGGCCTTCGACGTCTTCGAACAGGTGGTCGAGCTGCCGGGCTACGAAGCCTTTCTGGTCGATGCCGACCACCGGACGTGGTCGAGCCCGGGGTTGTCGGACCTCAGTCGTGCGGGTGCAGCTGACGGGCCGCCTCCGCGACCGAACCCGACAGAGACGGGTAGACGGTGAAGGCGCCAGCGACCTCGTCGACGGTCAACCGCTGCTGAACCGCGAGCGCGACCGGGAAGATGAGCTCACTGGCTCGCGGGGCGACGACTACGCCGCCGAGCACGGTCCGCATGCCCGCCGTCGCGAAGATCTTGACGAAGCCGTCCGTGATGCCGAGCATCTTCGCGCGCGCGTTGGTGGCGAGGGGGAGCTTCACCGAAACGACGTTGGTGGCGCCGGCGTCGACCTCCGCCTGAGTCACCCCGACCGTAGCGATCTCCGGGTCCGTGAAGACGTTGGAGGAAACGGACTTGAGGTCAAGTGGGGCCACCGCGTCACCCAAGAGGTGGCGCATGGCGATCCGCCCCTGCATGGCGGCGACCGAGGCGAGCATCAGCACGCCTGTGCAGTCTCCAGCTGCGTAGACGCCGCCGACAGAGGTCCGAGAGACTCGATCGGTCTCGACAAACCCGCGCTGATCAAGCCGGACGCCCGCTGACTCGAGGCCGAGATCGGCTGTGTTGGGAACTGACCCGACCGCCATCAGGCAGTGCGAGCCCTCGACGGTACGGCCGTCGGTGAGTGTCACCACCACCGAGTCGCCGGCTCGCTTCACCGAATCGGCACGGGACATCCCCATGACATCCATGCCACGCCGTTGAAGGACACCTTCGAGAACCTGGGCCGCATCAGGGTCCTCCCCCGGCAGGACTCGGTCGCGAGACGAGACCAACACGACCTGAGAGCCGAGCGCCAGGTAGGCCGAGGCGAACTCCGCCCCGGTGACACCTGAGCCGACGACGATCAGCCGCTCGGGGCGGGTCTTCAGGTCGTACACCTGCGTCCAGGTGAGGATTCGCTCGCCGTCTGGCTCGGCCCCCGGCACGATGCGGGGGCTGGCCCCGGTCGCGACGAGCACGGCATCCGCATCGATGCGCTCGGCGCCCACCTCGACCGAGGTGCCGCCGACCAACCGACCTGTGCCTTCCACGAGGCGGACGCCCTCGGCGGACAAGCGAGTGGCCACGTCCAGGGACTGGGCCAATGCCAACCGCTTCACCCGGTCGTTGACGGCCGCCAGATCGACGCCCACCGTCGAGGCCGGAGAAGCAGGGTCGTCCCCGGCGCGCAGCCGTACCCCCAGGTCGCCGCTCTCGGCCGCCAGGGTCATCACCTCGGCCGTGGCCACGAGCGTCTTGCTCGGGACGCAGTCCGTGAGTACGGCGGAACCGCCGAGACCGTCGCGATCGACCACCACGACCTCAGCGCCGAGCTGGGCGGCTACCAGGGCCGCCTCGTAGCCGCCAGGCCCGCCACCGATGATCACCACGCGCGTCACGGCGCCATCGTCCCAGACGATGCGGTCGCGCTTTCGTACCCTTGCCGCCGTGGCTCTCTATGCGGCGTACGGCAGTAACCTCGATCCCAGGCAGATGGCCGAGCGTGCACCCACGTCGCCTCCTCGAGGGACGGGCTGGTTGGACGGCTGGCGGCTGACCTTCGGGGGTGAGGAACTGGGCTGGGAGGGCGCGCTCACGACGGTGGCGGAGGAGCCGGGCCAGCAGGTCTTCGTCATGCTCTACGACCTGTCGGAGGCCGACGAGTCGGCGCTCGACCAGTGGGAGGGATCGGACATCGGTCTCTACCGAAAGGTCCGGGTGCGGGTGCAGACCCTCGACGGAGACGTCGGTGCCTGGCTGTACGTGCTGGATGCCTATGAAGGTGGGCTTCCCTCGGCGCGAATCGTCGGCATCATTGCCGACGCCGCCGAGGTGGCGGGAGCCCCCGACGACTACGTGGCCGATCTACGCGGCCGACCCTGCAGATCCTCGGGGTTGTAGCGTCATTGTCATGACCGCAACTGCCGCAAGGACCGCGACGGACGACACCGCCGAGTTGGCCGCACAGGCAGCTGCCGCGCTGGCTGCCGCGACTGGAGTAGATCGCCACGACATCGCGCTGGTGCTCGGATCCGGCTGGCTTCCCGTCGCCGACCTGCTCGGTGAGACGGTGGCTGATTTGTCGGTGACCGACCTCCCCGGCTTCGCGCCCCCCTCGGTCGCCGGGCATGCTGGCCACATCCGTTCCATCCGGGCGGGGGACCAGCGGCTGCTGGTCTTCCAGGGTCGGACTCATCTGTACGAGGGGCTCGGGGTTGCGCCTGTCGTGCACGGGGTCCGTACGGCTGCCGCTGCGGGAGTCCGCGTCATCGTCCTGACCAACGGCAGCGGAGGCCTCAACCCCGCGTGGACGCCCGGAACCCCGGTGCTGATCAGTGACCACATCAACCTCACCGGCCGGTCGCCGCTGGTCGGTGCCAAGTTCGTGGATCTCACCGACCTGTATTCCGCGAGGTTGCGGGCGCTGTGCCACGAAGTCGATCCGACCCTCGCCGAGGGGGTCTACGCCCAGTTCCCCGGACCCCACTACGAGACACCCGCCGAGATCGCGATGGTCCGTGCGATCGGCGGAGACCTGGCGGGGATGTCGACGGCACTAGAAGCCATCGCGGCTCGAGCCCTGGGGATCGAGGTCCTCGGGCTGTCCATGGTGACCAACGTCGCGGCCGGGATGAACGATCATCCGCTCAACCATGAAGAGGTTCTCGAAGCCGGCCGCAGCGCCGCCACCCGGATGGGTGCACTGCTGGTCGATGTCCTGAGCCGACTCTGATGCCATGAGCGCGGATCTGTTCGACCGGGCCTGGGAGTGGGTCGCCGAAGATCCGGACGAGGACACCCGCACCGAGCTGGAGGCCTTGCTCGTCACCGGCGACGTCGAAGAGGTCGCCGACCGCTTCGCTGGTCGACTCGAGTTCGGCACCGCCGGCCTGCGCGGAGCGCTCGGCGCCGGCCCCAACCGGATGAACCGGGCCGTAGTGATCCGAGCTGCCGCCGGCCTGGCCAGCTGGGTCCGCGCCAACGGCGGTGGATCCGTCGCCATCGGCTACGACGCCAGGCACAAGTCGAATGTCTTTGCGCGCGACACGGCCGAAGTCATGGCCGGTGCCGGTCTGGAGGCGTATCTGCTGCCGCGTCACCTCCCGACACCAGTGCTCGCATTCGCCGTGCGCCACCTTGGCTGCGCCGCAGGAGTGATGGTCACCGCCAGCCACAACCCTCCGCGGGACAACGGCTACAAGGTCTACCTGGGTACCGGATCACAGATCGTGGCCCCAGCGGACGTCGAGATCAGTGCGTGCATCGACGAGATCGGGGCCTTGGCTGACGTTCCGCGCGGTGACACGTGGGAGTTGCTCGACGAGACGATCCTCGACGCCTACTTGGCCCGGGCCAGCTCACTGATCGAGGCCAACGCCCCCCGGAGCCTGGTCTGGGTCTACACCCCGCTGCACGGCGTCGGGGGCGACGTCTTGGAGAACGCGTTCGCGCGCGCCGACTTCCCACCGCCGCACGTTGTCTCGGTGCAGGCCGAACCCGACCCCGAGTTTCCGACGGTTGCCTTCCCGAACCCGGAGGAACCGGGAGCCATCGACTTGTCCGTCGCCCTCGCCAAGGACGTCGGCGCCGACTTGGTGATCGCCAATGACCCCGACGCCGACCGTTGTGCGGTGGCCGTTCCGCTGGGGAACGGCGAGTGGCGGATGCTGCGCGGCGACGAAGTGGGCGCGCTGCTGGCCACCCACGTCTTGGCCCGCGGCCGCCGTGGGACCTTCGCCTGCTCGATCGTTTCGTCGTCGCTGCTGGGACGGATCGCCGCTTCCGCCGAACCACCCCAACCGCACGTCGAGACGCTCACGGGCTTCAAGTGGATCGCGCGCGTCGACGGGTTGGCCTTCGGATACGAGGAGGCCCTGGGCTACTGCGTGGATCCGGAGGCCGTACGGGACAAGGACGGTGTCACTGCCGCCCTGCTCGTCGCCGAGCTGGCCGCCGGATTGAAGGCGGACGGCCGGACGCTGCTGGATGCCCTGGACGAGATCATGACTCGGCACGGCGTGCACGCCACCGATCAGCTTTCGGTGCGCTTCGCTGATCTCGATGACCTACCCGCGGTCATGCAACGATTGCGTTCCTCTCCGCCAGAGACGTTGGGAGGGTTGCGCGTCGCGACGGTGGACGATCTGTCCACCGGGTCCGCAGACCTGCCACCCACCGACGGGCTGCGCTACCGCCTCTCGGGTGACCAAGTGGTGGCGGCTCGGGTCATCGTGCGGCCCTCAGGCACCGAGCCGAAGATCAAGGCCTACCTCGAAGTCGTGCTCTCCCCGCCGTTTGCATCCGGACTCGGACTCGGCGACCTCAACAGCGATCGAGAGCTAGCTGCCGAGCTGCTCGCAGCCATCAAGTCCGACGTGGCATCAGCCGCCGGGCTCTGAGCAAGGGCGAAAGTGAACGCTTGACTCTCGACCTACTGCAGACTCCACAGTGTGCTCATGCCCGGCAGCAACCCCGAGGACGACAGATCGCAGGATCTCCTGTCCATCGGGGAGTTCTCTCGGCTCAGTGGATTGTCGATCGGCGCCCTGCGGCACTACGACTCCGAGGGTGTGCTCCGCCCCTCGGTGGTCGATCCTGACACCTCATACCGGCGCTACGGCCGCGCTCAGCTCGCTGCTGCACGAACGATCGCCAAGCTGCGTTCGCTCGAGCTCCCGCTCGACGAGATCCGGCAGAGCCTGGCGACCAATGACCACGCCGTTCGTCGCCGGATCCTGACCGCCCACAACAACAGGCTTCAGGCCCGGGTGACCCGGCTGCACTGGATCCTCCATCAGCTGTCCCACGAAGCCGGCGCAAACTTGGCCGACACCGACTCAGAACGCGAGGAGATCGAGATGCCCGACGCTGCCACAACCGAGCCGTTGGACGCCGCCACTCAGAAGGAGCTGGCCAAGCGGTTGTTCAATCGGGTCTGGGAGCTGCTCGAGAAGTCGGACCGCAGCCTCAGCGACGACGAGGAGCTCGTTGACGCTGCCCACGCCAGCCGCTACTTCTGGTCGATCGTCGGAGACACCCAGAATCTGGCGATCAGCGACTGGCAACTCAGCCGGGTGTTCGCCGTCCTGGCTCGTCCGGAACCCGCCGTCCACCATGCTCGACGATGCCAGCAGCTGGCCGGAACCTTGCCAGAGGTCGCTTGGCTTCAGGCCTCGGCCTACGAGGCGCTGGCACGCGCGTACGCGGTCTCCGGGGACCAGGCGGTTGCACGGGAGTGGCGCGCCAAAGCCGAGAACCAGCTCGAACTGATCGAGGACAGGGACGAGCGTGACATCGTCGCCAGGGACATCGCGACCTTGCCTGTTCAGGCCTGACATCAGGGAGAACTCATGCCTATCCCTGAGGGGGGTTGGCGACGCGGAGGTTAGTCTCAGCGGGTGCCGATCATCACCACGGACGGGCTGTCGAAGCGGTTCCCCGGAGGCGTCACGGCGTTGGCGGACCTGACCGTCGACCTTCCCACCGGCGTGGTTGGGCTCGTTGGGGCCAACGGCGCCGGGAAGTCCACCCTCATCAAGATCCTCCTCGGGCTCTCGCTTCCCAGCGCGGGTTCGGCCACCGTTCTCGACCTCGACGTCTCCACCGATGCCCTGCGGATCAGGGAGCTGGTCGGCTACATGCCGGAGCACGACTGTCTTCCACCCGACCTGACAGCTACCGAGTTCGTCGTCCACATGGCTCGGATGTCCGGTCTTCCGACCACTGCAGCTCGAGAGCGAACAGCCGACATTCTGCGACACGTCGGCCTCTACGAGGAGCGCTACCGATCCATCGGCGGCTACTCCACTGGCATGCGGCAACGAGTCAAGCTGGCCCAAGCTCTCGCTCATGACCCGCGACTCGTCCTGCTCGACGAGCCCACCAACGGTCTCGACCCGGCCGGACGCGACGAGATGCTCGGCCTGATCCGTCGCATCGGGACCGTCTTCGGCATGTCGATCCTCGTGACCTCGCATCTCATGGGCGAGCTGGAGCGGGTGTGCGACCACGTCGTCGTGATCGACGGCGGGCGCCTGCTCCAGTCCTCGTCGGTGGCCGACTTCACCACCGCCACCGAGCTCATCACCGTGGAGGTCACGGAGCGAGCCAGCGAGGTGGCAGCTGCGCTCGGCGCCCTCGGGGTGACGGTCACCGAGACCGGCGCCACCCTCGAGCTCGAGCTCGTGAATGCGGCAACGTACGACGCCGTCCGCGACGTCGTGGCCGACCTCGGTGTCGGCCTGGTGCGCATGCAGCGAAGGCGCCACCACATGCTGGACATCTTCCGACCCAGCGAGGCGGTGTTGTGAGCAGCGAAGGCGGCGTGATCCACGACATCGGCTATCGCAGCTACACCGGCCAGCGACTAGGGCCCGACTACGTTGCGCGCTCCCTCTACGTGCACAGCGTTCGAGGTGCGTACGGCCTCGGCCGGTCGACGAAGTCCAAGGTCATGCCCTGGACTCTCGTCGTGGCGATGATCGCGCCAGCCCTGGTCATCGCCTCGGTCGTCAATGTGCTGAACTCCAACGAACTGCCGCTCGACTACACGTCCTACGCCGTGCGGCTGCAGCTGGTCACCGTCGTCTTCTTGGCCTCGCAGGCACCGCAGAGCGTGTCGACGGACCTGCGCTTCCGAGTCGTCGACCTGTATTTCGCCCGACCGCTTCGGCGCAGCACCTACGTCGGGGTGAAGGTGCTCGCCATGGCCACAGCGCTGTTCCTTCTGATGGCCGTCCCCCTGCTGGTGCTCTATGTCGGTGCCCTGCTCGCCAAGATGCCGTTCTGGACCCAGACCGGCGGATTGTTCCTCGGCGTCGTGGGTGCCGCCATCTTTGCGATCGTCCTGGCGAGCATCGGGGTTCTGGTGGCTGCACTGACGCCTCGCCGTGGGCTCGGCGTCGCTGCGGTGGTGACCGTCTTGCTCGTTCTCGCGGGCGTCTCAGGGGCCCTGCAGGGGATCGCCTTCGACGAAGGCGCATTGACCTGGGCGGGATATGGCGGGCTGGTCTCGCCCTTCTCCCTGGTCGACGGCGTGCAGGTGTGGCTGTTCCACGCCGAGTCCAGCACCGTCATCGGTCCGCCCGGGACGACCGGAGGCCTGATCTTCGCGGCAGCTGCTCTGCTCGTCGTCGTTGCCTGTTGGTTGCTGCTGATCCGTCGCTACCGCTCCGTGGCCGTGCTGTGAGCGTCATCCAGCTGACGGCGGTATCGCGTTGGTTCGGAAACGTCGTAGCGGTCAACGACGTGACCATGACCATCGGACCCGGTGTGACCGGTCTGCTCGGCCCGAACGGCGCCGGCAAGTCGACCCTGATCCACATGATGGGTGGCTTCCTGGCGCCGTCCACGGGTCAGGTCACCTTGGACGGTGCTGCCATCTGGCGAAACGAGGAGGTCTACCGCACCGTCGGCATCGTTCCCGAGCGGGAAGCCACCTATGACGTGCTGACCGGACGCGCCTTCATCGAGGCGAACGCCAGGCTGCAGCGTCTGCCCGACGTGACCGGAGCAGCTCGCCGAGCGATCGACCTGGTCGAGATGGCCGATGCGGCCGACCGGTCGATCGCGACGTACTCCAAAGGCATGCGTCAGCGAATCAAGATGGCCTCCGCCCTCGTGCACGATCCGAGCGTGCTGCTGCTCGACGAGCCGTTCAACGGCATGGACCCGCGCCAACGCCTGCAGCTGATGGCCTTGCTCACATCGCTGGCCGACGAGGGTCGCACCGTCTTGTTCAGCTCCCACATCCTCGAGGAGGTCGAGGAGATCGCGGGAACCATCGAGGTGATGGTCTCGGGTCGGCATGCGGCCTCCGGAGACTTCCGTGAGATCCGCCGGTTGATGACCGAGCGGCCGCATCAATACACCATCTCCTCCAGCGACAACCGCGCGCTGGCTGCTGCCCTGATCGCCGAAGGCTGTGCTTCAGCTGTCGAGCTGACGAACGTGGTCGACAACCACGCCATGTACGGACTGACCGCCGAGGCCGGCTTGCACATCGAGGCCTCCGACCAGCTCAGGTTCTCCGAGGTCCTGCCGAGCCTGGCGCGCGCGGGCGGTATCACGTTGTTCGAGGTGACTCCGGCCGATGAGTCCCTGGAGAGCGTGTTCAGCTACCTGGTGTCACGATGAATGCCACCGTCGCGGATCTCACCGCCCGGATGCTGCTCGGGCGACGGCGTGCCTGGCTCCTGCTGCTCCTACCCCTCACCCTGCTCGTGCTTGCCCTGATCCTCCGGCTGACCGTGCACACCGAGTCACGTGAGGTCGTCACCGTCGGGCTCCTGCAGGTCTTCGGGCTCGGCACCATCGTCCCGTTGCTGGGTCTGATCGCTGGCACCGGAGCGATCGGACCGGAGATCGACGACGGTTCGATCGTCTACCTCCTCTCCAAGCCGCTCAACCGGCACAGCATCACGGTGACCAAACTGCTGGTCGCGATCGGCGTGATCCTCGCCTTCGCCGCCATTCCCGTCATGCTCGCCGGCTGGCTGATGCTTGGGACCCTCGGCTCTTTGGCGCTGGCCTTCGGCGCCGGCGCTGCCGTGGCCGGAACGGCGTACTGCGCCGTCTTTCTCCTGCTAGCCGTCGTCACCCGTCATGCCGTCGTGATCGGCCTGCTCTACGCCCTGCTCTGGGAGTCCCTCATAGGCGGCTTCGTGCCGGGGGCGCAGGCCCTGAGCATCCAGCAGTGGTCGCTGGCCATCACCGAGAAGATCATCGGCCCCGATGCTTCGGCTCTGGACGTGATCGCTGCGGTCGGGATCCGGCCGGCGACGGTGCTGCTCCTCCTGATCGTCTTCGGAGCGACGGCGCTGGCAGGGAGCCGACTGCGGTCGCTCCGGCTGGTGGGCGACGACTGAGCTCAGGGAGCGGAGCCTCAGCAAATGCCCTAGCTGGGCGTGGCCACGTCGGAACGCAGGATCGAGAAGCTCACCAGATCGTGATGGATCCCGTCCCCCCGAAACTGCGCGCCACGCAGGATGCCCTCCCGGAAGAAGCCGGCCTTCTCCAGCGCGCGTTGCTCGGCCACGTTGGTGACGTCCGTCGAGGCCTCAATCCGATGGACCGCTGTGGTGGCGAACAGGTGCTCGGCGAGCAGCCGCTGGGCGATGGTGCCGATTCCCCGGCCCTGTGCATGGGGCACCAGATCGATGCCGATGTTGTAGGCAGTAGAGCCAGCGTTTCCGCCATAGCCCTCCGCGTGCCAAGACAAGTCTCCGACCGGCTCGTCGCCCTCCAGGACGATCATCCGTCCGAGAACCTCGACCGGCAGTGCACCCGTGCGGTCTCCCCAGTCGGAGTACGGCCCCGCCTCCGCCGCCCACGCCTCGTGCAGAGCCTTGTCGGCTTCGGTCGACGGTCTTATCCGGACGGTTCCTCGGGACGGCACGCTCGTCATCCTCCCCCGCGTAGGCTGAGGCGATGACGACCACCCCCCTGTCGTCCGGTCCGAGCGTTCTGGACGTGTCGCTGACCGACGCAGGGCTGCGCACCTTCCTACACGGCCTTCCCGGGGTGGATCAGGTCGGAGCCGAGCAGCGCGCGGCCGCGCTGGCAACGCGTTCGATCAAGACCGACGCCAAGGCGTGGGCCATCGACATGGCCATCTCGATGCTCGACCTGACGACCCTCGAAGGCGCTGACACCTCGGGGAAGGTGCGTGCTCTGTGCTCGAAGGGCCAACGTCCCGACCCGGCAGACGCCTCGGTCCCCGCGGTGGCGGCCATCTGCGTCTACAACGACCTGGTCGGGATCGCCAAGGCCGAGCTGGGCGACTCAGGCGTCCACGTGGCAGCCGTCGCCACCGCATTCCCGTCAGGTCGAGCCAGCCTGACGGTGAAGTTGGCTGACACAAGGGACGCCGTACGCGCCGGTGCCGACGAGATCGACATGGTGATCGATCGTGGAGCGTTTCTCTCCGGCCGCTATGCCCATGTGCACGACGAGATCGCCGCGACGAAGGCTGCTTGCTCCGAGGACGGGCACGATGCGCACCTGAAGGTGATCCTCGAGACCGGCGAGCTGCAGACCTACGACAACGTCCGCCGCGCGTCCTGGCTGGCGATGCTCGCTGGGGCAGACTTCATCAAGACCAGCACCGGCAAGATCACGCCGGCCGCCACCCTGCCGGTGACGCTGGTGATGCTAGAAGCCGTACGTGACTTCCGATCGGCCACCGGCCGGCAGGTCGGCGTCAAGCCTGCCGGGGGCATTCGCACCACCAAGGACGCGCTGAAATACCTCGTTCTGGTCAACGAGACCGTCGGAGACGACTGGCTCGACCCGAGCTGGTTCCGGCTCGGCGCCTCCAGCGTGCTCAACGACCTGCTCATGCAGCGCACCAAGCTCACGACCGGGCGCTACTCCGGCCCCGACTACTTCACCCTCGACTGATGGGGTCGCGACGATGACCACGACGCGTTTCACCTATGCCCCGGCACCGGAGTCGCGCGCCGTCGTCGACATCAGGGCGTCCTACGGGTTGTTCATCGGCGGTGAGTTCGTCGACACCCTGGACGGCTCTGCCTTCAAGACGATCTCGCCGTCCAGCGAAGAGGTGCTCGCGGAGGTGACCGAGGCCGGCCCGCAGGACGTCGAGCGGGCCGTCTCTGCCGCACGAAAGGCGTACACGGGCAGCTGGTCGAAGCTGAGTGGTCGCGAGCGTGGGAAGTACTTGTTCCGGATCGCGCGCATCATCCAGGAGCGCGGACGTGAGCTCGCCGTGCTTGAGAGCCTCGACAACGGCAAGCCCATCAAGGAGTCGCGCGACGTCGACATCCCTATGGCTGCAGCGCACTTCTTCTACCACGCCGGCTGGGCCGACAAGCTCGACCACGCCGGGCTGGGCCGGTCGCCGAAACCGCTCGGGGTCGCCGCGCAGGTGATCCCGTGGAACTTCCCGCTGCTGATGCTCGCGTGGAAGATCGCACCCGCCCTGGCCACCGGTAACACCGTTGTGCTCAAGCCTGCCGAGACCACTCCCTTGACCGCGCTGCTGTTCGCCGAGATCTGCCAGCAGGCCGACCTGCCGCCAGGCGTCGTCAACATCGTGACGGGCGCGGGGGCTACCGGTCAGGCACTGGTCGAGCACCCCGACGTCGACAAGGTCGCGTTCACCGGTTCGACGGCGGTCGGAAAGGCGATCCGCCGCTCGGTCGCTGGGACCCGCAAGAAGCTCACCCTCGAGCTCGGCGGCAAGGCCGCCAACATCGTCTTCGACGACGCACCCATCGACCAGGCCGTCGAGGGCATCGTGCGAGGCGTGTTCTTCAACCAGGGGCACGTGTGCTGCGCCGGCACCCGACTGCTCCTGCAGGAGTCGGTGACCGACGAGGTCCTGCACTCGCTGAAGCGTCGCCTCGCGACCCTGCGCCTCGGTGACCCGCTGGACAAGAACACCGACATCGGCGCCATCAACTCCGCCGAGCAGCTCGAGCGAATACGGCTGCTGTCGAACGTCGGTGAGGCTGAAGGCGCCGAGCGCTGGTCGCCACCGTGCGAGATCCCCGAGCGCGGATTCTGGTTTCCCCCCACCGTGTTCACCGGGGTGTCCCAGTCCCACCGCATCGCCCGCGAGGAAATCTTCGGTCCGGTGCTCTCGGTGCTCACCTTCCGCACACCGGCTGAGGCGGTCGAGAAGGCCAACAACACGCCGTACGGCCTGTCGGCCGGTGTCTGGACCGAGAAGGGCAGCCTGATCCTGCACATGGCCCAGCAGTTGCGGGCGGGAGTCGTCTGGGCCAACACGTTCAACAACTTCGACCCCGCGTCGCCGTTCGGCGGCTACAAGGAGTCCGGCTTCGGCCGGGAAGGTGGCCGACACGGACTGGAGGCTTACCTCGATGTCTGACCGTCGCTTCGCAGCCAAGCCGGACCGTCTGGACATTCGAAAGACCTACAAGCTCTATATCGGTGGCGCCTTCCCGCGCAGCGAGAGCGGCCGCAGTTATGCGGTCACCGACACCAAGGGCCGGTTCCTCGCCAACGCCTCGCAGGCCTCGCGCAAGGACGCGCGTGACGCGGTCGTGGCTGCGCGCAAAGCGTTCCCCGGGTGGTCCGGAGCGACGCCGTACAACCGTGGTCAGGTGCTCTACCGGGTCGCCGAGATGCTCGAGGGCCGGCGCGACCAGTTCGTCGAGGAGGTCCGCGCAGCTGAAGGTTTGAGTGCGCGCAAGGCGTCCGCCGCCGTTGATGCAACCGTCGACCGACTGGTCTGGTACGCCGGGTGGGCCGACAAGCACGCCCAGGTCCTGGGCGGCAGCAACCCGGTGGCCGGCCCGTTCTTCAACTTCTCGGTCCCCGAACCGACCGGCGTGGTAGCCATCCTGGCTCCACAGGACTCCTCCTTGCTCGGCCTGGTCTCTTGCGTAGCGCCGGTGATCACCACGGGAAACACCTGCGTCGTGCTCACCTCCCACGACCTGCCGCTCCCGGCCGTGACCCTCGGCGAGGTCCTGGCCACGGCTGATCTCCCGGGTGGGGTGGTCAACATCTTGACCGGTGCCGTGACCGAGGTCGCCCCCCACTTGGCCGCGCACATGGATGTCAACGCCATCGATCTCACCGGGGCCGGCGAGCTGGCGACCGAACTCGAGGTCGCGGCCGCCGACAACGTCAAGCGCGTCCTGCGTGGTCGGGCCGCCGACGAGGACTGGAATGCCGTCCCTGACCTCACCCGGCTCCGCGCCTTCGTGGAGACCAAGACGGTGTGGCATCCCGTCGGCGTCTGAGGTGCCCGACGCTGGGAGTGCGACAAGCCGAGCCCTCGAGCATCTGCGTCTCCAAGCCGTTCGGCGGGCTGCCGAGGTCGTCGAAGGTCCGCCTGGGCTGATCGCGGTCTTCGACCCGGCCTGGCCGGTGTCGCATCTGTCAAACCGGGCGCTGGTCACCGCTTCGCTCGACCCCAGCACCGGGACAGACGACGTCCTCGCGTTCGTCGATGCCAGCTTCGCCGGTCGAGGTCTGGCCCATCGCAAGGTGGATGTTCTCGACGACACCCTTGGCCGCCGATTCAGGGACGAGCTGATGCACGCCGGCTACGGCGCAGATCCTGTGCTCGTCATGGTCGCCGGGGCGAACACCACTGCAACCCAGCCGACCACCGACGGTCCGGTCGTGGAGATCCTCGACGAGGCATCCGTCCGGGAGCTCGTCGCGAAGGCTTGGCGCGTCGAGGAGAACAGCTTCACCCCCGAGACCATCAGGCAGCTCGTGGAGCGCCGAGACGCCCTGGACCGGGCGGCAACCGTGATCCGGCTGGGCGTACGCGAGGCTGAGGCAGGAAGCGTCGTCGCCAAGGCGGACGTCCTCGTCATCGACGACGTCGCCGAGATCGACGACGTACTCACCCTTCCCGACCACCGAGGGCGGGGGTACGCCTCCGCCCTCGTCCGTGCCGGGGTCGCCCAGGCCCGCGCCGTCGGAGCGACACTGGTCTATCTGCAGGCCGCGGAGGACGACTGGCCGCAGCACCTCTACGCCCGCCTCGGATTCTCGACAGTGACGACGATTCACGAGCACACCTCCTCAGCCCCCTGACCACCCCGCTGAGGGAGCTAGGCCAGGGCGTTGAGGTAGCCCGGCTTGATGACGTCGTCGATCAGAGCCAGCCGCTCGTCGAAGGGGATGAATGCCGACTTCATCGCGTTGACGGTGAACCAACGAAAGTCAGCCGGACCGTAGTCGAAGGCGTCGGCGAGCAGCGCGAACTCCCGCGACATCGACGTCCCACTCATCAACCGGTTGTCCGTGTTGATCGTGACCCGAAACTTCAGGTCAGCCAAGAGCCCGATCGGGTGCGCCTCGATCGACTCGGCCACCCCGGTCTGAACATTGGACGACGGACACATCTCCAGCGGGATCCGCTTGTCGCGCACATAGGCGGCCAACCGTCCCAGCCGGACCGACCCGTCGGTCTCCACGGTCACGTCGTCGATGATGCGCACGCCGTGGCCGAGCCGGTCGGCTCCGCACCACTGGATCGCCTCCCAGATCGACGGCAGGCCGAAGGCTTCCCCCGCGTGGATCGTGAAGTGCGCGTTCTCCCGGCGCAAGTACTCGAACGCGTCGAGGTGTCGGGTCGGCGGAAATCCCGCCTCTGCGCCGGCGATGTCGAAGCCCACCACACCAGCGCCGCGGAACGCCACCGCGAGCTCGGCGATCTCCCGGGACCGGGCCGCATGGCGCATGGCGGTGAGCAAAGTTCCGATCCGGATCGAGTTTCCGGCCGCCGCCGCCCGCGCCGCCCCGACCGCGAAACCCTCTTGGACCGCCTCGATCACCTCGACGAGGCTGAGGCCATCCTCGACGTGCTGCTCGGGGGCGTACCGCACCTCTGCATAGACCACGCCGTCGGCCGCGAGATCCTCTGCACACTCCGCGGCGACCCTCGCCAGGGCGCTCGCGCTCTGCATCACCCCGACCGTGTGGGCGAAGGTCTCCAGGTAGCGCACGAGTGATCCGGAGCCGCACGCCTCCACGAACCATTGGCCCAGCTCGTCGGGGTCTCGGGTCGGCAAACCCGCGTAGCCCGACTCCTCGGCCAACGCGACGATCGTTGCAGGTCGCAGCCCCCCATCGAGGTGATCGTGCAGAAGCACCTTGGGAAGCGGGATGACGGGCACAAGATCAGTCACGACTCACACCGTAGTCAGGCTCAACCTCGAGCGAAGACCGGCCGACATACAGCCCATGCCGTTGCCAGCCGTCGAGGAGACGCGTGTCATCAGGCCGGCCGCCATCCTCGATGAGCGGACGACCCTTCGAGTCATGGCCGAGCTGTCTCGCCTGGACGTGGCCAACGGCGGTCTCTGGAACGCCTCGTCCAGCCTGTGGCAGCGCTACGACAAGCCGTGGGACGGCCTGGGCGGCACCCGAGGCAACGCTCGACTGATCGGCTCCATCGCGGTGATGTACGACTCCCCGCACCGCCACCAGATCACGATCTACAAAGTCACCATCACGGTCTACGGCAAGGAACTGGGCTGGGAGGTCAACCAGCTCTGCGACGACGCACTCACCTGGGTCGGACTCTCGCTCGAGAGCTGCCCGCGCGCCGAGCTCACGACGCCCCCCGAACGAGACCCGTTCAAGCCGACCGTCAGCTAGTCGATCCGCCCGATGACCAAGGGCAGCGGATCGGTCGACCCATCGACCTCGATCCCGCCCTCCAGCGCGTCCAACGCACGGGCGAAGCGGTCGGGGTCATCCGCGCACAGCGTCAGCAACGGCTCGCCCGCTCGCACGTCATCGCCGGGCTTGGCGTGCATGATCACCCCAGCGCCGGCTGAAACCGGATCCTCCTTCCGCGCTCGGCCAGCGCCCAAGCGCCAGGCAGCGACGCCCACGGCATAGGCGTCGAGCCGGGTCAGCACCCCATCCGACGGAGCAGGCACCACCTGAGTCTCCGCAGCCACCGGCAGCGAAGCATCCGGATCTCCGCCCTGAGCCGAGATCATCCGCCGCCAGTGATCCATGGCCGAGCCGTCGGAGAGGCGCTGGGCCGGGTCGACGTCGTCCACGCCCGCAGCGGCGAGCATCTCGCGGGCCAGGGCCAGGGTGAGTTCGACGACATCGCTCGGACCTCCCCCCTCGAGTACCTCGACGGACTCGGCGACCTCGAGCGCGTTGCCCGCCGTGCGGCCCAAGGGTGTGTCCATCGCCGTCAGCAGCGCGACGGTCTTCACCCCGGCCGCAGTGCCTAGACCCACCATGGTCTCGGCCAGCTCGCGGGCTCGAGCCGCGTCCTTCATGAACGCACCGGACCCCACCTTCACGTCGAGCACCAACGCGCCGGTGCCCTCGGCGATCTTCTTGCTCATGATCGAACTGGCGATCAGCGGGATGGCCTCCACCGTTCCGGTCACGTCGCGCAGCGCGTACAGCTTCTTGTCGGCGGGCGCCAGCCCGTCACCAGCGGCGCAGACGACCGCCCCGACCTCGCTGAGCACCCCCAGCATCTGCTCGGTGGACAGCGAGGCGCGCCAGCCGGGGATCGACTCAAGCTTGTCGAGCGTTCCCCCCGTGTGCCCGAGCCCACGCCCGGACAACTGGGGCACGGCGACCCCGCACGCGGCCACGAGCGGTGCGAGAGGAAGGGTGATCTTGTCGCCGACGCCACCGGTGGAGTGCTTGTCGGCCGTCGGCCGCGCCAGGCCGGAGAAGTCCATCCGCTCGCCGCTACGGATCATCGCGTCGGTCCAGCGAGCGATCTCCCGACCGGACATGCCGTTCAGCAGGATCGCCATGGCCAACGCCGACATCTGCTCGTCGGCGACGACCCCGCGGGTGTAGGCGTCGATGATCCAGTCGATCTGACTGTCGCTCAGCTCGTCCCGGTCCCGCTTGGCAGTGATGACTTCGACCGCGTCGTGGGGCTCTGTCACCTCAGGCGTCCTCGGCGCGCTCGGCCAGGTCGTCGGGTCCGAACGCGTCCGGAAGGACCTCGCTCATCGGCTTGATCCCGCTCACCGTGGCGAGCAGGCACTCCGCGCCGCCGAACTCCCACAGCAGCTGGCGGCAACGACCGCACGGCATCAGGGCGGCACCGTGCTGATCCACGCAGGCGACGGCGACGAGCCGGCCTCCCCCACTGGCGTTCAACGCGGAGACCATGCCGCACTCGGCGCACAGACCGACCCCGTAGGACGCGTTCTCGACGTTGCAGCCCACGACGATACGTCCGTCGTCCACGCGCCCAGCGACGCCAACCTTGAAACGCGAGTACGGCGCATAGGCGCGATGCATGATCTCGACAGCCGCAGCGTGCAGCTCGTCCCAGCCAGGGTCGATGGTCGGCACGCTAGTCCTCACCCTCTCGATAGGGGATTCCGTCCGCCGCGGGCATTCGGAGGCGCTGAGTCGCCAGCGCAAGCACGACGAGGGTCGTCACGTACGGCGTCACGAAGGTGGCCTGCGGGGGCAGCTCGTCGGTCGCGAGATACCACCAGGCGAAGAGCGCCGAACAAACCAGGGCGACGGTGCCGCCGACGTAGCTACGGGAGCGGAAGAACAGCCACAACGACCACAGCAGCAGTGCCAGGGCCGCTACGGCCAACAGCGCGTGCACGGCCACGGAACCTCTCAGCTGCAGGGCATCGGTGTAGCCGAACA
This sequence comes from uncultured Actinomycetota bacterium, assembly GCA_963805505.1. Classification (GTDB taxonomy): domain Bacteria; phylum Actinomycetota; class Actinomycetes; order DATJPE01; family DATJPE01; genus JANPBY01. The sequence goes on from CAWDUP010000002.1 coordinate 203,457, forward strand.
GGCCAGCGCCGGCGACCATCCCGCCGGGCCGCCAGTTGCCGAAGATCATCGCTGCCAGGCCGATGTAGCCACGTCCGGCCACCTGGCCCTCGCGGTAGATGTTGGACAACACCTCCGCCAGGAACACCCCACCCACACCGGCCAGACAACCGGACATGACCACTGCGGCGTACTTGTAGCGCTTGACCTTGACGCCGAGCGTCGCTGCCGCGTGCGGCGCCTCACCGGCCGAGCGCAGCCGGAGCCCGAAGGCCGTCCGCCAGAGAATGTAGAAGGTCGCCACGACGAGCCCGACTGCGATGATCGTGAGGTAGGAGACCTGGGTGGTCAGAGCCGCACCCACGGCCGCCAGATCCGAGACGAAGAACCACTCCTTAGCGGCCAGGTCGTTGAAGAACGACGACAGCCCAGGGATCGTGATCGACCCCATGCTCGTCATCGGCGGGGACTGTGTTGGGCCCCCGCCCTGCACCCCGGTGAACAGGATCGACGCCAGATACTGCGTCACGCCGAGCGCAAGGATGTTGATAGCCACACCAGAGACGATCTGGTCGACGGCGAACGTGACCGTCGCCACGGCATGCAGCAGCCCGCCGAGGGCGCCGAAGCACACTCCGAAGAACAGCCCTGCCCAGGGGCCCCACTGGTAGCCGGCCCAGCCGGCCCCGAAGGTGCCCAGGACGAGCATGCCTTCCAGTCCGATGTTGACCACACCCGCCCGCTCGGACCACAACCCGCCCAAACCGGCCATGGCGATCGGAACCGACAAGCCGATGGCTGCGCCGAGGGTGCCTGGCGATGTCAGATCCTCCGCACCGGTCAGCACTCGGACCACCGAGAGAAGCAGCAGAATGCCCAAGAAGATCAAGGCGATCCCGCGGACGCCGAGGGTGCGGCGACCTCGTTTGGGCGAAACGGGCTCCGCCAGCAGATCGGCTTGGGGCTCCAGCGCGTGGCTCACGGGGTCACCCCTCCCGTCGCCGCCAGCTCAGGCTCGAGCGTCCGGCCGACATCTCGAGCCACCTGACTCACGCGGTAGCGACGGACGAGCTCGTAGGCGACCACGACCGACAGCACCAGGACGCCCTGCATGATCGCGACGATCTCTTGAGGGATCCCTTCGAAGTCCAACCGGGTGGCCGAGCTGTCCAAGAATCCCCAAAGCAACGCACCGAAGGCGATCCCGATCGGGTTGTTGCGGCCGAGCAGCGCGATGGCGATGCCGGTGAACCCCAGACCAGCCGGGAAGTCCAAGGAGTAGGCGTGGGAGGAACCGAGCAGCTGAGGCATACCCACCAGCCCGGCAACCGCTCCGGAGAGCAACATCGAGATGAGGATCATCTTCTTGACATTGACACCGCTGGCCACGGCGGCCGGCTCCGAGGAACCCGTGGCCCGGAGGTCGAAGCCGAATCGGGTGCGCCCCAGGATGAACCAATACGCGCCGCCGACCACGACCGCGACGAGGATGAAGCCGAAAACGTCGCTGCGTGCACCAGGTATCAACGGGAGGCTTGGCATCCAACCGGATCCCGGGATGGGCTTGGTGGTGACGTTGTTGGACCCCGGGATCGACTCAGCCATGCGACCGGGAGTGAGCAGGTAGGCGATCACACCGGTGGCGATGAAGTTGAGCATGATCGTGGAGATGACCTCGCTGACCCCGCGCGTCACCTTGAGGACTGCCGCGATACCCGCCCAGAAGGCGCCTACCAGCATCGCGACCACGACGATCAACGTCACGTGGATCGGGCCAGGCAGCGCGACGGCGCCGCCGACGTAGGCAGCGATCAGGGCGCCCATGCGGTATTGCCCGTCGACTCCGATGTTGAACAGGTTCATCCGGAACCCGATCGCCACCGCGATGGCTGACAGGTAGTACGTCGTCGCGGAGTTCAGGATCTGTACCTGGATACGGGCCTTCCCTGCCTCGCCGGCGAGCGTCGCGAACGTGTGCAGGGGATCCCTCCCGCTGACGAGCAGCACGATCGAGGTGATCACCATCGTGAACACCACAGCCAGCACCGGAGCAGCCAGCGCCAGCGTGATCCGCCGCCAGGAGAACCGCTCGGTCACACCGCACCCCCGGCGGCGGCAGCACCGGTCATCGCGGTGCCCAGATCCTCGGGGGTCACGGTCGTCGGGTCCATATCAGCGACGAACGCCCCCCTCAGCATCACCTTGAGCGAGTCCGAGAGTCCGATCAGCTCGTCGAGATCGGCCGAGATGAGCAGAACAGCCAGACCGTTCGAACGGGCCTCACGAATCAGGTCCCAGATCGCCGCCTGCGCACCGACGTCGACGCCGCGCGTCGGATGTGCCGCCAGCAGCACCTTCGGTTGGGCGCTCATCTCGCGCCCCACGATGAGCTTTTGCTGATTGCCGCCAGAAAGGGCTGTCGCCAGCACATCGATCGACGGGGTACGCACGTCGTACTCCTCGACGATGCGCGTGGTGTCACGCTTCGCCCCACGTAGGTCCAACAACGGACCGCGGGCGTTCGGCGGCTGAGTCTGGTGGCCGAGCATGCGGTTCTCCCACAAGGGGGAATCCAGCAGCAGGCCGTGGCGGGTACGGTCCTCGGGGATGTAAGCGACACCAGCCTCGCGCCGACGACGCGTGGACCATGACGTCATGTCCTCCTCGCCGAGCGTCACGCGACCGGTCGCCGGCCGCCGCATGCCGAGCAGGGTCTCGACGAGCTCAGCCTGACCGTTTCCTTCGACCCCGGCGATCCCGACGATCTCCCCGGCGTGAATCGTGAACCCGATGTCACGCAGCAGCGGGCGCCCGTCCTCTGTGAGCAGGCTCAGGTCGCTCACCGTCAGCACCGGCCGGTCGGTCACGGTCGAGTCGCGGGTCTCCGGAGACGGCAGCTCGCTTCCCACCATGAGCTCGGCCAGCTCCGGCGCCGTGACGTCTCCTGGAAGCACGGTGGTCACCGTGGTCCCCCGACGGATCACGGTGATCTCGTCAGCGACCTTCAAGACCTCATCGAGCTTGTGGGAGATGAAGATGATGGCCAGCCCGCGCTCCTTGAGCCCGCGCAGGGCGGCGAACAGCTCGTCGACCTCCTGAGGAACGAGGACGGCAGTTGGTTCATCCAGGATCAAGGTGCGCGCCCCTCGGAAGAGCACCTTGAGGATCTCCACCCGCTGCCGGTCTCCGACCCCCAGCTCCTCGACCAGCGCGTCGGGCTCGACGTCGAGGCCGTAGGTCTCGGAGATCTCCAGGATCCGTCGGCGTGCTGTGCTGAAGTCGACCCACATCCCTCGCGTGGGCTCGTCGCCGAGGATCACGTTCTCCAGGACCGTGAGGTTGTCCGCGAGCTGGAAGTGCTGGTGCACCATGCCCACACCCCGTGCGATGGCATCGGACGGGGAAGACAACGACACCTGCTCGCCGTCGAGGGCGATCGTGCCCTCGTCGGGCCGGTGCATGCCGTACAGCGTCTTCATCAACGTCGACTTTCCGGCACCGTTCTCGCCGACGATCGCATGGACCGTGCGGCGACGCACGGTCAGATCCACATCATGGTTGGCGACGACGCCAGGAAACCGCTTGGTGATTGCGCGCAGCTCGACCGCTGGCGGATCTTGGCCCGTTGGGGCACTCGGTGCGGGCGTCGAATCGATGGCGGTGATGGCCAGCTCCTCGAGTGTCGACGGACAGGGACTTGCCCGACATGACCACGGGCCCGGTTCGCACGCTATCGCGCGAGAACCGAGCCCGTGGCCGAGCGGCTGAATGCCTACGGAGTGTCAGACACCGTGATCTCGCCAGAGATGATCTTGGCCGCCAGCTCGTCGGTCTTCGCCTCGTACGGCTCGACCGCCGGGTTGGACTTGGAGTAGCCGACGCCCTCCTTGGCCAGGTCGAAGGTCTGGACACCGGTCAGGCAGGTGCCGTCGACACAGGACTTGATCATGTCGTGCACCGCCACGTCGACGCGCTTGAGCATCGAGGTGAGGATGACGTCCTTGACAGCGTTCAACGCGGGCTGCTTGTACTGGTCGGAGTCGACCCCGATGGCCCAGGTGCTGCCCGGTGTGGCTGCCTTGAAGACTCCCGCGCCGGACCCACCAGCAGCGGCGTACACCACGTCGGCGCCCTTGTCGTACATGCCCTGGGCAGCGGTCTCACCCTTGGCCGGGTCACCGAAACCGGAGAAGTCCGGCGGCTCGGTGAGGTACTTGACCTGGATCTTGATGTCGGGGTTGATCTCCTTGGCGCCTTGCGTGAACCCGGCCTCGAACTTCTGGATCAACGGAACGTTGACGCCACCGATGAATCCGATGCTGCCGGACTTGGAGGCCTGAGCGGCTACCGAACCGACCAGGAAGGAACCCTGCTCCTCGGCGAACACCAGGCTCGCCACGTTGGCCGAGTCGGCCAGCGAGGCGTCGTCGACGATCGCGAAGTTGATGTCCGGGTATTCCGGCGCCACCTTGCCCAGCGCGACGGCGTAGGCGAAGCCGATCGCAATGATCGGGTTGTAGCCCGCCTCGGCCAGCTGTACGAGCCGCTCTTCACGAGTCGCGTCGGTCTCGCCCGCCGGCGCCGCCGAGAGCTCCTTGACCGTGAGGCCTGGGTATTCGGTAACGGCGAGGTCGAGGCCCGTCGCGGCCGAGTCGTTGAACGACTGGTCACCGCGTCCGCCGACGTCGTAGGCCATACCGACCTTGATCGACGTGGAAGCGGTCGGTGTGGGACCGGTGCCGGTGCCTGTGCTACCGCCACCGCTGCTGCCACAGGCAGCAAGCATGAGTGCTGCGACCGAGGTCACAGCTGCAATCTTGATCACCCTGCGCAAGGGCGTTCTCCTTCCGGGTCGCACCCTGGCCAATGCCGGCGCGTTCGCGACACCCTATGCCGCCCGCGGGCGTGCTTCGAACCACGTCTGCCGGTACGCGGCAAGTCGTTACGAGAACGTGAGGGCCGAAACCCACCGGAACTTGGCTCAGAACGTGTCCGGGGCGACATAGGTGCCCCACACGTCGCGCAGCGCGTGGCACACCTCTCCAACCGTCGCCTGCGCGGCGAGAGCCGCCCGCATCGGGGGAAGACAGTTGTCGCTGCCGCTGGCTGCGTGTCGTAGCGAGTCCAGACACCGCCCTACCTCAGCAGCGTCCCGCCCAGCGCGCAGCTCGGCCAGTCTCTTGGCCTGCTGCTCCTCGATGAGCGGGTCGACGCGCAGCGGTTCGTAGGCGTCCTCGGTGTCGAGAGCGAAGCGATTGACCCCGACGACGACCCGCTCGCCCGATTCCACCTGCGAGGTCACGGCATAGGCGGAGCGCTCGATCTCGGCCTTCTGGAAGCCGGTCTCGATGGCCGAAACAGCGCCGCCCAGGTCCTCGACGCGACCCATCAGCGCCCGGATCGCCTCCTCCAGGTCGTCGGTCATCGACTCGACGACGTAGGAGCCGGCAAAAGGATCGACCGTCGCCGTGACGTCGGTCTCGAACGCCAGCACCTGCTGGGTCCGCAGAGCCAGCCGCGCGGATTTCTCTGTGGGCAGCGCGAGCGCCTCGTCGAAGGAGTTCGTGTGCAACGACTGGGTTCCTCCGAGCACCGCCGCAAGGCCTTGGACCGCGACCCGCACGAGGTTGACCTCGGGCTGCTGAGCCGTGAGCTGGACGCCAGCGGTCTGGGTGTGGAAGCGCAGCTGCCACGACTTGGGGTTCTTGGCCCCGAACTCCTCACGCATCACGTAGGCCCAGATCCGCCTAGCCGCACGGAACTTAGCGACCTCCTCGAGCAGCGTGGTCCGTGACACGAAGAAGAAGGCCAGCCGCGGGGCGAACTCGTCGACGTCCTGGCCCGAGGCGATCGCGGCCCGGACGTACTCGATCCCGTTGGCCAGCGTGAAGGCGATCTCCTGCGCGGGGGTCGCGCCCGCCTCGGCCATGTGGTAGCCGGAGATGGAGATGGTGTTCCAGCGGGGAAGCTCGGTCCGGCAATAGCTGAAGATGTCCGTGATGAGTCGCAAGGACTCCTGCGGGGGGTAGATGTAGGTGCCGCGGGCGATGTACTCCTTGAGCACGTCGTTCTGGATGGTCCCGTTCAGCCGCTCACCGGGGACGCCCTGCTCGGCGCCGACCAGCTGGTAGAGGCACAGGAGTACGGCTGCCGGAGCGTTGATCGTCATCGAGGTCGACACCTCGTCCAGCGGGATCCCGCCGAACAGGGTGCGCATGTCGGCCAGCGAGTCGATGGCCACGCCCACCTTGCCGACCTCGCCGTGGGCGATCACCTCGTCGGAGTCGTACCCCATCTGCGTCGGCAGGTCGAAGGCCACGGACAAACCGGTGGTCCCCGACGAGAGCAGGTGCTTGTAGCGCGCGTTCGACTCGGTCGCTGTCCCGAAGCCCGCGTACTGGCGCATCGTCCACGGGCGCCCCGTGTACATGCTCGGGTAGACCCCACGGGTGAACGGGAACTCGCCCGGCTGACCGAGCTTGTCGGTGGGGTCCCACCCGGTGAGCGCGTCGGGTCCGTAGACCGCCTCGAGGGGCAAGCCTGACTCGGTACGCCGTTGCGTCACGGGACGACTCTAGGCGCTGCGCCGCCCGTTCCACTTCTCGTCGGCGTGCTCCAAAGCCTCGCCCACGATGTCGACGATGCGGTCGAGCAGCTCCCGGTCGGCCACCAACGGCGGGGACAGCTGGATCACCGGGTCACCTCGGTCATCGAGCCGACACAAGAGCCCCAGGGCGCTCATGCGCTCGGACAGCACCTGGCGAAGCAGCCAGTCGGCTTCCTCACCCTCGAAGGTCTGCTTGGTCGCGCGGTCCTTGACGAGCTCGACGGCCCAGAAGTAGCCGGCTCCACGCACATCCCCGACGAGCGAGATCCGGTCGAGCTCACGGAGGCGCTTCTCCAGGAATCCCTCGTTGGAGCGCACGTGCTGCGGGATCTCCTCGCGCTCGTAGACGTCCAGCGCCGCTCCGGCGATGGCCGTCGCCAGCGGATGGCCACCGTAGGTAAGGCCATGCATGAACATCGAGCCGCTGATGAACGGCTCCGACACCCGGTCGTTGACCAGCACCCCACCCAGCGGCGCATAGCCGGCGGAGGCGCCTTTGGCGAAGGTGATCATGTCGGGCCGGGCGTCGTAGCGCATGGAGCCGAACCACTCACCGACCCGGCCAAAGGCGGTGATGACCTCGTCGGCGACGAGCAGAATCCCATATCGGTCACACAGCTCGCGCAGGCCCGGCCAATAGCCGGCGGGCGGGGTGAAGCAACCGCCGGAGTTCTGTACGGGCTCCGCGATGAGCATCGCGACCTGGTCGGGGCCTTCGAAGTAGATGGCGTCCTCGATCTCCGCGAGCAGGGCCGCGGTGAACGCGTCCTCGTTGTCGCCCTGCGGGTGTCGATACGCGTTGGTGTTGCTCACGAAGTGGACCGGAACGCCGAGTGGTTCGAACGGCCAGCGCGCCTCGGGGATTCCGGTGAACGACAGTGCACCTAGGTGGGTGCCGTGGTAGGCCACTCGCCGGGAGATCGCCTTGCGCCGCTGCGGCTCGCCGTTGGCCACGTGCCACTGCCTGGCCAGCTTCCAAGCGCTCTCGACCGCCTCGCCCCCACCGCTGGTGAGGAAGGTGCGGTTCAGCCCGAGCGGTGCGGCCTTCTCCGCGAGGCGCGCCGAAAGGTCAGCAGCGGACGGATGGGTGACGACCCAGGAGGGGGTGAAGGAGAGCTCGGCGAGCTGGGCTGCGCCCGCCGCCCCGATCTCGGCGCCGTAGGCATGACCGAGGTTGGTGCAGTAGAGCCCGGACAGGCCGTCGATGACGCGTCGACCGTCGTGGTCGATGACATGGCAGCCGTCGCCCTTCACGTAGACGGGTACGTCGCCGGAGCCGTACTGGCTCCAGTCGGTGAAGTGCAAGAGCATGTGGTCGCGGATCTCGCGCTGGACCTCGGCGCGCCGCTCCGGTTGCAGCCCGCTGGGCATGGATCTCAGTCTCCCTCGTCGATTCATCCTGAACGATCGTTCAGTTGATGTCCGACTCTACACCCGATCGAACCCTGCGCTGAGGCTCGGAGCGTTCAACTCGTACGCAGCAGAGGTCAGCCAGAGCGCCCGCATCCGCTCGGGGCTCATCGATTCGTCCTCCAGGGCCAGCTGGATGGCCAGTCCGTCCATCAAGCTGGCCAGGCGCACCGTCGTCGCCTCGAGGTCGGAGGATCGAAAGTCGCCGCTCGCGACACCTTCGTCGATCACGGTACGAAGGCACGTGCGCCACCGCCGATCGAGCTGCTCGCGCGCCGTCCGCGCGGCCGGATCGCGCAAGGCACGCACCCACAGCTCGAGCCAGAGAATCCAGTCGCCCACCGCTGGGCCCGACCCGGCGGCCAGCTCGGCCATGTGACGCAACTTGTCCACCGGGCCGTCGGATTTGGCGAGGTCGCGCTCGAGGTCGTCGTAGAACTCGTCTTCCAGCGCGGTCATGGCCGCATCCATGGCCCCGGCCAGGGAGGAGAAGTGGTAAAGCACCAGCCCCGAAGACGTCCCGGCGGCCTGCGCGATGTCGGCGACTCTCGTGCCGGCGTAGCCGCGTTCGCGCAGCACTTCGACGACGGCCGACGCGATCCGACGACGCCGCTCCTCGGGTGCCTTGGGGGCGATGTCCACCGACTGCTCCTCTGTGCCGTGCGTGGCTGGCTTGACGCACTCCTGAATGGACATTCAGGATACTCCTGCGGTTCCGCACATCATCCCCGACGCGGACCGTTGGAGGTCCCTCTCATGCCATCTGCCCTGACGCCTGTCGCGACAGCTGGACTCACGCCAAGCCAGCAGGCGCTCGCCGAGCGGGCGGCCGAGTTCTGCCGGGACGTCGTCATGCCTGTCGAGCTCGAGTCAGAGCTCGCTGGCGGACCGATCTCGGCCGACAGCCAGCAGCGGATCCGAGCGGCTGCGCTGGAGGCCGGCCTGCAGGGCGGGCTGCACCTGGTCGAGGATGGCGGCAACTCGTGGAGCACGCTGGAGTGGTTCCTCGTCGAGGAGGCCTTCGGGCGGACGACCAACGCGGTCAGCTGGTATGTGCCCGGCGCCTACAACGTCTGGCGCGCCGCCAGCCCCGAGCTCAAGGCGAAGTGGTTGCACCCGGCTCTGCGCGGCGAGCTGCACGACGCCTATGCCGTGACGGAGGCGGGCGCCGGTTCTGATCCGAGCATGATGCAGAGCACGGCGACCAAGATCGACGGCGGGTGGCTGATCAACGGCGAGAAGTGGTTCGTCACGTTCGGCGATGTCGCCGCGGTCATCGTCGTCAACGCCTGGGCGCTTCCCGACGGCCCCGAAGGTCCCCGCGTTTCGACGTTGTTCGCCGTTCCCGCCGACGCCGAGGGCATCACGGTGGTGGCCAACCCGGCGTTCACGCACAACTACCCCCATGGTCACCCGACGTTGCAGTTCACCGACGTCCGCGTCACTGACGCGGACGTGATCGGTGGCGTCGGCGCCGGGGACGAGCTCCAACGCGCCTGGTTCGTGGAGGAGCGCATCGGAATCGCCGCTCGGTGCGGAGGGGCCATGCAGCGGCTGCTCGAAGAGTCCGTCGACTGGGCTGTCAACCGCGAGCAGGGAGGAGCGCGGCTCATCGACCACCAGGGCGTGTCCTTCCCGCTGGCCGACTCCGCCGCCGATGCTGCGGCTGGGCGGCTGCTGGCCCTCGACGTCGTGCGCCTGGTCGACGCCGGCGCCGATCCCAAGCTGGTCCATGGCAAGGCCGCGATGGCCAAGTTGTTCTGCACGGAGGCGGCCTACCGCTGCGCCGACCGTGCCGTGCAGGTCTTCGGCGGCCGGGGATACATGCGCACCACGGCCGCCGAGCGGTTCTGGCGCGAGCTGCGCGTTGACCGGATCTGGGAAGGATCCACGGAGATCCAACGGCTGATCGTCGCCCGCGCACTCGAAAAGCGCGGCGTCCCGACGATGCTCTCCTAAGCCATCGACTCGATGGATCTCACGCGTCTTCTCGCGCCACGCAGCATCATCGTCGTAGGCGCCACCGACCGGCCGGCCTCCTACGGGGGGCAGACCGCTCGCAATCTGAAGCTGGCGGCCTTCGACGGTCCGTTGCTGGGTGTCAACCCTGGTCGCAGCGAGGCGCACGGAATTCGCTGTCTCCCGACCCTCGGCGAGGCCGTCGCCGAGATGGGCTCGCCCCCCGACGCCGTGGTCTTGGCCACTCCGGCCGCGGGAGTTCCCGGCCTGGTCGACGAGGCAGGAGCGCTGGGCGCCGGTGGGGTGGTCGTCTACGCGGCCGGTTTCGCCGAGGCGCCCGGCGAGGAACGCGGCCCGCAGCTGCAGGCCGAACTCGTCGCGGCTGCCGCTCGGCACGACCTCCCGGTGATCGGCCCCAACGGGAATGGGTTGGTCGCAGTCCACGGTCGGGCACCTCTGTGGGGGGACGCCGTCACGTTGCGCCAGCCAGGGGGCATCGTGCTGATCACTCAGAGTGGCAACGTCGGGGTGAACGCGCTCTCCCTCAGCACCGGGCCGCGCTTCCACACGGTGGTGTCGGGGGGCAATCAGGCTGTGGTCGACTCTGCGACCGTGCTGCACCACCTGGCCGGGAGCGAAGGCGTCCGCGTCGCAGCGCTGTATCTCGAGTCGGACGGGGACGGCGTCGGTCTGGCCGAAGCACTGGGTCGGTGCGTTGATCAAGGCGTCCGGGTGGTTGTCCTCAAGGGTGGCCGGTCGGAAGCAGGACGTGCGGCTGGAGCAGCGCACACGGCTTCGCTCGCGGGCGACGCTCGGGTGTTCGAGGCCCTGATGCGCGAGGCTGGAGCAATCTGCGTGGACGACCTGGCCGAGCTGCTCGCTGTGGCCGAGGCGCTCGACCGCCCACCGATCCTGCCCCGCCCAGGTGCAGACAAGGTGGCCGTAGTGACGTGCTCAGGCGGGGACTGCACGATGGCCGGCGATCTCGCGGCACGTTTGGGCATCGACCTGGCTGACCTGTCAGGCGACACTCGTCAGCGGCTGCGCGCCGTGCTCCCCCCGACAGCGACCGTCGTCAACCCGCTGGACCACACGAACGCCGTGTTCGGTGACGAAGACGCCGTCGCCCGGATCGTCGAGGTGTTCGCCCGCGACCCACAGGTGGGTGTGATGCTCGCCCTGCAGGACCAGCCGGTCGACCTACCCGAGGATGCCGCGCACGAATGGCGCAGCACTCTCGCAGGCGACGTGCGTGGTTGCGAGGCCGCAGACGTTCCCATCGTCATCGCCTCGACGCTTCCTGAACACCGACCCGACCGCGAAGGGGCCCTGGGCGGGCTCCGCGTGGGGCTCCTGGCGGCCAGTGCACTCGTTGCGCCGGTCCCACCCGACGGGACGCGCCTTCGGGCGATAGCCCGCGCCACCCAGGTGACCAGCACGTCTGCGGCTGCCTACCTACCCGAGTCGAGGGCAAAAGCTCTCCTGGCGGAAGCGGGGGTCCGCACGCCCGATGGCCGCGTCGTGGACGATCCAGAGGCCGCAGCCGCCGCGTTCGAAACCCTGGGTGCGCCCGTCGTCGTGAAAGCGGAGCATCCGGATCTGTTGCACAAGAGCGACATCGGCGCTGTGGTGCTCGGGCTCACCGACGCCGACTCGGTTCGGCGCGCCGCGGCACAGGTCCTGCGGGTGGCACCCAGCGGCTCGAGAGTGCTGGTCGAGGTCATGGTTGACGCGGGCCTGGAGATGATCGTTGCTGCCCACCGCGACGGGGTCGTGCCCGTGCTTGCCATCGGGCTGGGCGGCTTGTGGGCGGAATCCCTCGACGATGTCGCGCTCATCCCGCTGCCGGCGACCGCTGAGGAGGTTGCTCGCGCCCTTAGCACCCTGCAGGCCTATCCGGTGTTGGCCGGGGAACGCGGCGGTGAGCCGTACGCCATCGATGCCTTGGCCCGGCTCGGATCAGCGGCGGGTGACCTGCTGCTCGCCCGGCAGTGGTCGCTCGTCGAGCTCAATCCCGTCCTGGTGACCCGAGGGGGGCAAGACGACCTCGGGACTGCGACGGCCGTCGATGCGGTAGTGCGCACCTGACATCCGCCCCTGGCTACCCGGCGGCCCGGCTGGCCGCAGGTACTCTGATCGCCGCCATGAACCGCTTCCGCTCGAGCGCTGCTGCGCTGCTGACCGCGCTCCTCGTGCTGTCCGTCACCCTCGCGTCGGCGCCCGCCGCAATGGCTGGGGCCGGTGCGCGAGCGGCTGGCAACACCGCGCCCATCGGTGGTGCGGAGCTCGTCGGCCGCAAGGTCCACGTGGCCTATGGCCCCGACGCCGCGCCGCTCCCACCCATCGCAGCGGCTTCGTGGGTGCTGGCGGACCTCACGACAGGGGAGATTCTCGCGACGAAGGCACCGCACCTGCAGCGTCCGCCCGCTAGCACGCTCAAGACACTCACGGCCCTGACGCTCATCCCCCGACTTGATCCAGCAGCGGTCTACGAAAGCACCTGGTCGGACGTCAGCGTGATCGGCAGTCGCGCCGGGATGATCGACCGTGCCCCCTATTCCATCGAGGACCTCTTCTACGGGCTGCTGCTGCCATCCGGCAACGACGCCGCCCGGGCCTTGGCGCACGCCAACGGAGGGGTTGCCAAGACCGTCGCCCAGATGAACAAGCAGGCGGTACGTCTGCAGGCTCTGGACACCGTCGCCAAGACGCCACACGGTCTCGACACACCTGGACAGGTCACCTCGGCCTATGACCTGGCGCTCATCGCCAGAGCCGCGCTACAGCTCAAGGACTTCCGCACCTATGTGTCGACGCAGCACTACGCGTTCCCGGGGTTGTTGCCCAAGAAGAAGTCCAAGAAGCGGCCGACCTTCGAGATCTGGAACCAGAATCCGTTGATCGCGGAGGGCTACCGCGGGGCCATCGGTGTCAAGACCGGCTACACGACGCTGGCCGGTCGCACGTTCGTCGGTGCGGCAACCCGGAAAGGGCACTCGCTCGTTGTGACGCTCATGGGGATCCAGGAACCAACCACGACGGCCGCCCGCGCGCTCCTCAACTGGGGCTTCGCCCAGGAGGTCAACGTCACACCTGTCGGGACACTGGTCGACCCAGCGACAGACTCGGCCGAGTCGCCGGCGGCCCCGGTCGCTGATTCCCCGGTCAATGCCGCCGGGGCGTTGAACGCGGGCGTCACGGAGGCGACGACGAACCGGTCGTGGCCCGGCCTACCGGTCGCCGGTGTGCTGCTCGTCCTCGTCGGCCTCGCCATCGGCGCCGCCACCGTCCGCACCCGCCGCCGCGACGCGAACAGTCGAGCCCGGCTGATCGATGCTGCCCGACGGGCTCGGTAGGAACGGCTCACCCAGTCCAGGGTCGTCGGCCACTGCTACCCATGTAGCGACGATGAGCACCCATTTGGCCGTGAGGTTGATCCACAGCAGCAGCCCGATGGTGACAGCGAAGACACCGTAGATCGGATTGCTGAGCGACCGAGCGACGATGTAGGTGGCACCGAGTCGGAGGACCTCAAGCCCCAGCGCACCGACGATCGCGCCTGGCACCAGGTGCCGCCAGGGGACGAAGTGCCGGGCCAGCCGGGTCATCACGAGCATCAGGACCACCGTGGTGCCCAAGACGGAAACGGCCAAGGCGCCCAGGCGCATCAAGACATCAGCCTGCCCCAGGTGCAGCCACTCGGTCAGCCAGTTCGCCGAGGTCGAGGTGATCGTGGAAAGCACGATGGAGCCCAGCAGCACGACACCGAGCAACGCGAGCAGGCCCAGGTCGGCAAGCACCCTGCGAACGATGGCGCCCTTGGGTGGCTCACCGCCGCTGACCAGGACGAGTGCCTCTCGCAACGCCTCGATGAAGCGGACTCCCGCGTACAGAAAAAAGCACAGGCTGATCACGCCAAGCCCGACCGCAGCGCGCTGGAGCTGGTCCAAGATCTGTGGCGACAGCCCGAGGGTATGAGCCTGGTCGCCCAACGAGCCCTCGACCGCGTCGTCGAGCTGCGGAATGTAGCGAGACAGCAATCCGAGGACCGCAAAGCCTAGGGCGGCCAGGGGAAACACGGCGAGGAAACCGTAGTAGGTGAGAAAGGCGGCGAGCCGGCTGATCCGTGCCTCTACGTAGCGCGCGACCGTGCGCCACAGTCTGGCCAGGAATGGCCGTTCCACGGCGTAGGACGCTGCCCGCTCCTGCAGCTGGGCCACCCGCGCGGCCTGCGAAGCCCCGCTCACGACCCGCCCGAGCGACCGAGCGGGAACTCGCGTTTCGGGCGCCAGACCCCGTCGATGTGCTCGAACAGGCAGAATCCGGTCACCGAGAACTCCGCCGAGAACGTGGCAAGGGTCTGAAAGGCGAGGTCGAGCGCGGCATCGTCGAGGTCATGGGCCACCGTGACGTGCGGGTGGTAGGGGAAGGTCAGCTCTCGGGCCAGCAATCCTGAACGCACCCGGCGCTCCAGCCACTCGCAGCTGGAGATCCCGCGGCTGAGCTGGACGAACACCACAGGCGAGACCGGCCGGAAGGTTGCGGTTCCACGAAGCTCGATCTCGAACGGCACCCCCGCTGCGGCGACGTCGCCGAGGTGCGCCTCGATCTCTGGAAGCAGGGACGCGTCCACAGTCAGCGGCGCCAGCAGGGTGATGTGTGTGGGGATCTGCCGCGCCAACGGGTCACCGAAGCTTTCTCGGTGCGCTTGGAGCAGTGAGCCGTACGGCTCCGGGATCGCCAGTGCCACCCCGATGACCCGCGCCTGCGTGGCCGACTCGGGAGCGGGTGGAATCGGTTCGCTCACGGGTTCGTCGAGCGCAAGAAGCCGACGCGGTCGTACACCTGCGCGAGCGTGGGTACCGAGACCGCTCGCGCCTGCTCGGCGCCTCTGGCCAGGATGCGGTCGAGCTCGGCCGGATCGTCGAGCAGCGCCAGGGTCTGTTCGCGGAAGCGGCCGACCACCTCGGTGTAAACCTCCACGAGCTCCTTCTTGAGGTCTCCGTAGCCACGCCCCTGGAAGTCCTGCTCGAGGTCGGGCAGCGACCTGCCGGACAACGCCGAGAGCATCGTCAGCAGGTTGCTGACACCTGGCTTGGTGGCCGGGTCATAGGTGACCTCCCGACCGGTGTCGGTCACTGCGGACATGATCCGCTTGCGGGCGACCGACAAGTCGTCCAGCAGCCACAGACATCCGTTGCCGCCGATACTTTTCGACATCTGCTTGTCCGGCACTTGAAGGTCATAGATCTTGGCAGTGGCCTTCATGATGTAGGGCTCCGGCACTCGGAACGTCTCGCCGAAGCGGGTGTTGAACCGCTGCGCCAGGTCGCGGGTCAGCTCGAGGTGCTGGCGCTGATCCTCACCGACCGGCACCTGGTCGGCCTGGTAGAGCAGGATGTCGGCCGCCATGAGCACGGGATAGGTGAACAGCCCGACGCTGGCCGTGTCGCCGCCGTGTCGGGCGGCCTTGTCCTTGAACTGCGTCATCCGGCTGGCCTCGCCGAAGCCGGTGATGCAGCCGAGCACCCAGGCCAGCTCGGCGTGCTCGGGCGCTTGGCTCTGCAAGAACAGCACCGACCGTTCGGGGTCGACACCACCCGCAAGATATTGCGCAACGACAGCGCGGGTGCGCGCGCGAAGGACCTCGGGGTCGTGTCCCGCGGTGATCGCGTGCAGATCGACGACGCAGTAGAAGGCGTCGTGATCCTCTTGCAGAGCAACCCACTGCACGAGCGCCCCGAGGTAGTTGCCGATGTGCAACGAGTCGGCGGTCGGCTGCATGCCGGAAAACACGCGAGGACGCTGGGTCGAGGATTCGGGCACGTCCCACATTCTGGCCTACGCGCTCGGCGCCGGCAGGTCCCCCTCAGAAGACTCGTCGGCGACAGCCTCAGCAGAGGCGGCAACCGCCACGCGGGCGATCCGCCGCCCATCGAGCTCCACCACCTCGAATCGGTGCCGAACAGCCTCGACCGCGTCGCCGACGGACGGAACCCGCCCCAGTTTCGCGACCAGGAAGCCGGCCACGGTCTCGTACGGCCCTTCGGGAATCGCGAAGCCGACCTCGTCCTCGAAGTCCTCGAGGTTGAGCAGGCCCTCCACCTCGTAGGACCCGCCGAGCAGTCGACGAGTCTCGCCGCCGACCTCGTCATACTCGTCGCGGATGTCGCCGACGATCTCCTCGACGAGGTCCTCGAGAGTCACGATGCCGGCCGTGCCCCCGTACTCATCGACCACGATGGCGAGATGAAACCCCCCAGCGCGCATCTCCGACATGGCAGGGAGCACGCCCTTGGTCGATGGCAGCAGCAGCACCTCGCGGACGAGGTCGCCTACTCGGGTCGACCTCGTTCCGACGTCCGGGTCGAACAGGTCCCGCACATGCACGAAACCGACGATCTCATCGACCGACCCGCGCACGACGGGATAGCGAGAGTGCGGCTTGTCGCGGCATTCGTTGACCGCTCGACGAACGGGCAGGGAGGCATCCAGAAAGTCGACCTCGGTGCGCGGGAGCATGACCTCGCGAAGCTGGCGGTCGGAGACGTCGAGGACTTCTGCCACGATCCGACGCTCCTCGTCGCTGAGCGACTCGTTCGCCGTGACGATGTTGCGCAGCTCCTCCGTCGAGATGTCGTCACGCTGGCGGGTCGGGTCTCCGCCGACGAGCCGGACCACGAGATCGGTGGACTTCGACAGCAACCAGATGACCGGGCGGAGCAGCCGCGCGGTGAATTCGATGATCGGCGCGACCGCGAGCGCGATCCCCGCCGACCGCTGCAGGGCCAGCCGCTTGGGCGCGAGCTCGCCGAGGACGAGGGAGAAGAACGAGATGACTACGGTGATCGACACCAACGAGACCGGTCCGGCAAGCGAGCTGGGCACCCCCCAGTCGACCAAGACCGGCTCGAAACGGTCGGTCAGCGTTGCGGCGCCCAGCGCTGCGGACAGGAAGCCGGCCAGCGTGACGCCCACCTGGAGGGCTGCCAGAAAGGTGTTGGGCTGGGCCACCAGACGTTGCACAGCCAGTCCGCGTCGACCGCGCTCGGCCAACGCCCGCACCTGGCTGTCCCGCAGCGAGATCAGCGCGAGCTCGGAGGCGGCGAAGAAGCCGCCGATCAAGATGAACACCCCGATCAGCGCGACGTTGGCCCAGACGTCGCCCATGAAGATGGAGCGTAGAGGATAGGGACATGGTCGCCGCCCGGCTGGACCCCATCGCCCGCGCCGCTGCCCTGCAGCGGATGGCCGATGAGCCCTTCGACGTGCTGGTGGTCGGTGGCGGCGTCACGGGGGCTGGAGCGGCGCTGGACGCGGCGGCTCGAGGGCTCACGGTGGCCCTGGTCGAACAACGAGACTTCGCCGCAGGTACCTCCAGTCGGTCCAGCAAGCTGGTCCACGGCGGCCTGCGCTACCTCGAGCAGAAAGACTTCCGGCTGGTCAGGGAGGCGCTGCACGAGCGGCGCCAGCTGATCACCACGATCGCGCCACACCTCGTGCGCCCACTGCCGTTCCTCTACCCCCTCCGCCATCGGGTGTGGGAACGGGCCTACGTCGGCGCGGGAGTGACTTTGTACGACGCGCTTGCCGGCACGTCGGCAGCAGTACCTCGGCACCGGCATCTGTCTCGGACTGCAGCGCTGCGGATGGCCCCCGCGCTGCGTGAGGACTCGCTGACCGGGGCGATCCGCTATCACGATGCACAGGTCGACGACGCCCGCCACACCCTGGCCGTCGTCCGGACGGCGGCGGGTCTCGGAGCCGCCGTGGCCTCGGCAGTGCGGGTCATCGGACTGGTCAAGGAGGGCGATCGGGTCGTCGGAGCGCACCTGCTGGACACCGAGTCGGGGAACGAGCTCACCGTGCGCTCGAAGGTCGTGATCGGTGCGGTCGGGCCATGGGCCACGGCGTTCGAGACGATGGCCGAGGTCCCGGACCCCGTCAAGGTTCGCACCAGCAAAGGAGTGCACCTGATCGTCCCAGGGCATCGCATCGAGGGCTCGAACGCGCTGATCCTGCGCACTGACACCTCGGTGCTTTTCGTCCTGCCCTGGGGTCGTGACCGCTGGATGATCGGGACGACCGACACCGCGTGGGTGCTGGACCCCGACCATCCAGCAGTCAGCCGAGCCGACGTCGACTACCTGCTGGGCCAGGTCAACACCGTGCTCAGGGAGCCGCTCACCCCGCAGGACATCGTCTCCAGCTTCGCCGGGCTGCGACCGCTGGTCGACCGCAGCGGCCTGACGGCCAGCCAGCTCTCCCGTGAGCACCTGGTGAGGCGCCCGCTGCCGGGCCTGGTGACGGTGACCGGCGGGAAATACACCACCTATCGGGTCATGGCGGCCGACGCCGTCGACGCCGCAGCACCGGATCTGATGGACCTGGAGACAACCCAGGAGGAAGAGCCTTCTGTGCTTCCTCCGAGCAAGACTGCCGACCTGCCGCTCGTCGGGGCTGGGACGGCTTCGGAGGTCCGGGTCGCAGCTCAGCGGCACCCCACTGCGGAGTCGGTGGGCGCCGATGCCGTCCAGCGGGTGGCGGATCGGCACGGGATGCTCGCCAGCGACGTCCTCGATCTGGTGAGCGCCGACCCGTCCCTCGGTGTACCCCTACGGATGGCCCCGGGCTACCTGCGCGCCGAGGCGGTCTACGCAGCCACCCACGAGGGTGCGCGCGCCCTCGATGACGTGCTCACCCGCCGCACCCGCGCCTCCATCGAGGCGGTCGATCGCGGTGAGGCAGCAGCCACCGAGGTGGCCGACCTCGTCGGAGACGTGCTCGGCTGGGGGCCATCGAGGCGCAGCGACGAGGTGGCGCGTTATCACCGGCGCCTCGACGCCGAACGCTTGGCCCGCGATGAGCCCGACGACGTCTCCGCCGACCGGGTTCGCAGGGCCGTACGCGATCCTCGGCTCAAGCCCTGACCGACCACGGCCTTGAGTACGCTGTCCACGCGCATGGGTGGTGCGGCCGGACAAGGGGGAGAACGCATGATCTGCGGGACCTGTTCGACGGAGGTCGCGGCCGGGGCTCGATTCTGCAGCTCGTGCGGAGCGGCGATTGCGCCGAGAGCCTGCGACGAGTGCGGCGCTGGGCTCGCACCCGGGTCCCGATTCTGTGCAGAGTGCGGCAGCCCCGTCGGAGGCGAGGTCGACGGGCGGACCGCCACCCAGCCCGTCGCACCAGCGGTGCCGGTCGCCGAGCGGCGGGTCACGTCGGTGTTGTTCGGGGACCTCGTCGGGTTCACCCCGTTGTCGGAGTCCAGGGACGCCGAGGAGGTGCGGGAGCTCCTCTCGCGCTACTTCGACGAGTGTCGAAAGGTGATCGGCCGCTACGGCGGCGCGGTCGAGAAGTTCATCGGCGACGCGGTGATGGCCGTCTGGGGCGTGCCGGTTGCGCACGAGGACGACGCCGAACGCGCCGTTCGAGCCGGCCTCGAGCTGGTTGCGACCGTAAGCGCGATGGGTGAGGACGTCGGTGCGGCCGGCCTAGCGATGCGGGTCGGAATCGTCACCGGTGAGGTCGCCGTAACGCTGGGCGCAACTGCCGAAGGCATGGTCGCGGGCGACGCGGTGAACACGGCGGCACGCGTGCAGGCTGCCGCCGCGTCGGGGCAGGTATGGGTGGATGAGACGACCCGTTCACTCAGCGCCGCCGCGATCGCCTTCGAGGACGTGGGGGTGCACAGCCTCAAGGGCAAGGCCGAGCCGATCGCGCTGTGGTGCGCGGCCGAGGTCGTCGCCGATCTTGGTGGGGGTCAGCGGATCGACGGCCTCGAGGCCCCGTTCATCGGACGCGCCACCGAGCTGCGGCTGGTGAAGGAGCTGTTCCACGCCACGGCGGAGTCCGGTCGCCCCCGCCTCGTGGTGGTCGACGGAGAGCCGGGCATGGGCAAGTCGCGCCTCGGCTGGGAGTTCGAGAAGTACATCGACGGCCTGACCGCGGGCACCCGGTGGCACCGAGGTCGCTGCCTGTCCTACGGCGACGGAGTCGCCTTCTGGGCCTTGGCCGAGGCCGTACGCACCCGCCTCGGGCTCACCGAGGCCGATGCCGGTCCTGCCGTGACAGAGCGGCTGGAGGCCGGTCTCGCCGAGTTCGTTCCCGAGGCGGAGGAGCGGGACTGGCTGCGGCCGCGCCTGGCCGTCCTCCTCGGGGCCGGCTCCTCAGCGAGCCTCGCGCGAGAGGACCTCTTCGCAGCCTGGACGACGTTCCTCGAGCGCGTGGGGGGAGGTGAGCCCCTGGTCTTCGTCATCGATGACGCCCAGCACGCCGATGACGGACTGCTGGATTTCCTCGACCACCTGCTCGACACCGCCAGGGCGGGAATCTTCGTGCTGGCGCTGGCCCGACCCGAGCTATTGGCTCGGCGCCCGGCTCTGGGCGGCCGCCGCGCCACCGTGGTGCGCCTGGACGCCCTCGACGATCCCGCGATGACGACGCTGATCGACGGCTTGGTCTCCGGCCTGCCAGAACCTGTCCGGTCCGCGCTGGTGGCCCGTGCCGAAGGTGTTCCGTTGTTCGCGGTCGAGACCGTGCGAGCCCTCATCGACCGAGATGCCGTCCTGCCCGTCGACGGTCGCTACGTCGCCGCAGAGGGCATCGATGGCGCGCTCGATGCCATCGGGGCGCCGGCCTCCCTGCATGCGCTGGTTGCGGCCAGGCTCGATGCACTCAGCACCACCGAGCGCATGGTCGTCGCGGACGCGAGTGTCCTGGGGCTGGTATTCACCCTGGACGGGTTGACGGCGCTGACGCCCGAGGGCATCGACGTCAGCGGCGTGCTGGCTGCACTTCGGCACAAAGAGATCGTGAGCATCGAGACCGATCGATTTGCCGCAGACCGCGGCAACTACCGGTTCGTGCAGTCGGTCGTCCGGCAGGTGGCCTACAGCACGCAGTCCCGCCGCGACCGCAAGGTTCGTCACATCGCTGCGGCCGATCACCTGTCCGCGCTTCTCGACGTCGGCGACGATCACGCCACCGTCATCGCGCAGCATCTGCTGGATGCCCTCGACGCGTCATCGACTAACGACCCCGACATCCCCGAGCTCGCTGCCCGAGCCAGCGCCCTGCTCGAACGTGCCGCACGGCGCACCCGCGCCCTGGGCTCACCCAGCGAGGCCCTGAGACTGGCCACCACAGCTCTCGAGCACACCCAAGCCACAACCGATCGAGCACGGCTGGACCACCTGGCAGCCGAGTGCGCCAGCGACGCCGGCAGGTACGACGAGGCCAGCGAGCACGCGGCAGCTGCTACTGCCGGCTACGACCAGGTCGGCGATCCAGTTCGCGCCGGAGTCGCAGCGGGGGTCCACTCACTCTCCCAGGTGAGGCTGCGCGACTCCGCAGCCGCTCTCGCGATCGGCCAGCCTCGTTGGGACAGCCTCAGCAGCATCGCGGGCAGTGAGGCGGCTCTGCTCAGCCTCGCCCGTCCGCTTGCGGCGGCCTATGCGTCGCGCGGCGATGCCGAGCGGTCGGAGTTCTTCAACAAGCGACGGCTGTTTCTCGCGGAGGCTGTCAACTCTCCCGCGGACTTGAGCGCAGCGCTGGGGAACCTTGGAACCAATTTCGGTGTCTCGGGCGCTCCGCAGGCTGCGCTCGTGCTCCTCCAAGGGGCAGCAGCGATCGACCGTGAGCACAGCCGTCCCACCGATTTGGCGTTCACTCTCAGCAACCTGACCAGCATGCTGTTCAGCCGCGACCTGCGCCAGGCCCTCGAGACGGGACGCGAGAGTCTCGAGGTGGCCCGGCGCTCGGGTGTGCGCATGACCATCGACTTCGCCGGGCTCAACTACACCCTCGCCCTGTGGACCGCGGGGGAGCTACGGGAAGCCGTGGCGGTGTTGGCGCAAACAGCCGAAGCCGTCACTGATCCGACCATCGAGGTGTCCATCAGGGTCATCTGGCAGTGGCTGAGCGAGGCGGTCGGCGAAGTCGCTCCGCTGCACTCGAGCTTCGAGGGAGACCTTCCCCCGTTCGAGGACGAGAGCGATCTTGCGTGGCTGGGTTGCTTGGCTATCGCCGGCGGTCTGGACGACCTTCCTGACGAGCGGATCGGTACCGCCGAGGAGGTCCTCGGGCACATTCTGGGGGCCGGGGGCCTAGGTGATGACTTCGTGCATCTGTGGCCGCCGCTGGTGTCGGCGGCCCTTGCGGAAGACGACACCGACCTGGCCGTTCGTCTCCTGGAACCCGTGGCGACAGCACGCCCTGGTGTCATCCCGGCGCCGGTCAAGGCGCACTACCACCGGTTCAAGGCCTTGATCGGCGCTGCCCAGCGTGAGGATCCCGGGCTTATCGACGCCGACTTTCAGGCGGCCATCGACGGCATGAACAGCTTCGGCGCCGTCGGGCTCGCGGCTCGGGTCGAGGAGGAGTACGGCCGGTGGCTGCTCACCCAGCACCGTCAGACCGAGGCCGCCCTGGCGCTCGACCACGTGCGCACGGTCTACACCCAGATCGGCGCCGACGGCTGGCTCAGCCGACTCGACCAGGTCGTCCCGACGAGAAACTGAGGCCACACCTCGGCAGTGTCGGGTTAGTCCGAGGCCATCGCCTTCTGCAGGTTGGTGTCGATGCTGGCCAGGAACTCCTGGGTGGTCTGCCACGGCTGATCAGGGCCGACGAGCAGCGCGAGGTCCTTGGTCATGGCGCCGGACTCGACGGTCTCGACGCAGACCCGCTCAAGGGTGTGTGCGAAGTGCGACACCTCGGGAGTGCCGTCCATCTTGCCGCGGTAGTTGAGCCCCTGGGTCCACGCGAAGATGGAGGCGATCGGGTTGGTCGACGTGGGCTTTCCCTGCTGGTGCATCCGGTAGTGCCGGGTCACCGTGCCGTGCGCGGCCTCGGCCTCGACCGTCTTGCCATCCGGGGTCATCAGCACCGAGGTCATGAGACCCAGCGAGCCGAAGCCCTGCGCAACGGTGTCGGACTGCACATCGCCGTCGTAGTTCTTGCAGGCCCAGACGTAGCCGCCCTCCCACTTCATGGCGGCGGCCACCATGTCGTCGATGAGGCGGTGCTCATAGGTGATCCCCGCAGCCTCGAAGTCCGTCTTGAACTCCGCCTCGTAGATCTCGGCGAACAGGTCCTTGAAGCGCCCGTCGTACTTCTTCATGATCGTGTTCTTCGTGGACAGGTAGACCGGGTAGTGGCGGTCCAGCCCATAGCGCAGCGAGGCTCTCGCGAAGTCGCGGATCGAGTCATCGAGGTTGTACATCGCCATCGCCACGCCGCCGCCGGGGAAGTCGAAGACGTTGAGCTCGGTGGGCGCGCTGCCGTCCTTCGGGGTGAACGTCAGGGTGAGGGTGCCCTCTCCGGGGACCACGAGGTCGGTGGCGCGGTACTGGTCGCCGAACGCGTGACGGCCGATGACGATCGGCTTCGTCCAGCCGGGCACCAGCCGCGGGATGTTGGAGATGACGATCGGCTCGCGAAAGATCACGCCGCCCAGGATGTTGCGGATCGTCCCGTTCGGAGACCGATACATCGCCTTGAGGCCGAACTCCTCGACCCGCGCCTCGTCGGGTGTGATGGTCGCGCACTTGACCGCGACGCCATGCCGCTTGGTGGCGTTGGCCGAGTCCACGGTCACCTGGTCGTCGGTGGCGTCACGGTGCTCGATGCCCAGGTCGTAGTAGTCGAGGTTGACGTCGACGTAGGGGAGGATCAGCTGGTCCTTGATGAACTGCCAGATGATCCGGGTCATCTCGTCGCCGTCCATCTCGACGATCGTTCCTTGCACCTTGATCTTGGTCATGCGCGCTCCCGCCTCGACTTATCTTGACATCAAGATATCAGCCTCAGATCAGGCCGAGGGCCTGCACCGCCTCGCGTTCCTCGACCAGCTCGGCCACCGAGGCATCGATGCGGGTGCGAGAGAACGCATCGAGCTCGAGACCCGAAACGATCTCCCAGGCCCCCTCGATCGAACGGCACGGGAACGACGAGACGAGCCCTTCCGGGACGCCGTAGGAGCCGTCCGAGGGCAGCGCACACGACGTCCAGTCACCGTCGGGGGTCCCGCTCACCCAGGTGCGGATGTGGTCGACCGCTGCGTTGGCCGCGCTCGCGGCCGAGGAAGCTCCCCGGGCCTCGATGATGGCCGCGCCGCGCTTGGCCACCGTCGGGATGAACGTGTCCTCCAACCAGGCCTGATCGTTGACGACCTCGGCCGCCGACCTGCCGCCGATCTCCGCCCGGAAGATGTCGGGGTACTGCGTCGCCGAGTGATTCCCCCAGATGGTCATCCGCGTGATGTCGTTGACCGTGACGCCCGCCTTCGCGGCCAGCTGTGACAACGCCCGGTTGTGGTCGAGGCGGGTCATGGCCGTGAACCGCTCGGCGGGCACATCGGGAGCGTGCGAGGAGGCGATCAGAGCGTTGGTGTTGGCCGGGTTTCCGACGACCAGGACACGTACGTCATCTGCGGCGCCCGCATTGATGGCCTCGCCCTGTGGCTTGAAGATGCCGCCGTTCGCTGACAGCAGGTCGCCGCGTTCCATCCCCGCCGTGCGTGGCCTTGCTCCCACGAGCAGGGCGACATTGACGCCGTCGAAGGCCGCATGCGCGTCATCAGTGATGTCGATGCCGGTCAGCAGGGGGAAGGCGCAGTCGTCCAGCTCCATCGCCGTGCCCTCCGCCGCTTTGAGGGCCGGAGTGATCTCAAGCAGCCGCAGCCGCACAGGAACATCTGGTCCGAGCAACTGGCCGGAGGCGATCCGGAAGAGCAGCGCGTAACCGATCTGGCCGGCGGCGCCGGTGACAGCGACATTGACTGGGGAGGGAGCCATGGCCGCAAGGTTACCGGCGAGAAGTCCGGCCGATGACCGACCCTCTTGGCCCACCACGAGAGCCACTTGCCCCGTGACGAGAAGGGGCTCAGCCGGGAGGGGGCACGACCAGCGCGAGCACCGTGAGTCCGACACCGAAGAACGCCAAGGTGAGGACGTCCACGGTCTTGCCGCGCACAGCCAACATCCCGACCCGATCGGTTGGCAGGATGACGCGAAGCCAAGCGGCGAACACCACGGACGCTGCGAGCAGCACAGTTCCACGCCGGAAGTGCCCCGAAGCTGCGACCGCGAGGCCGGCCGCCATCCCGACGAGAACCACGACGATGGGCCACTGATTGCGCAGGACGACGACCGCCCGGAGGGTCATGCTCTGGCCGACGTCACGAAGCGGCCGCGGACCGCTCGGCAGCCTCGACGACATTGGTGAGCAGCATTGCGCGGGTCATCGGCCCGACTCCCCCGGGCATGGGCGCCAGAAAAGCGGCCACGTCCATGACCTCCGGCGCCACGTCGCCGACGAGCCCGCCAGCCGTACGGCTGACGCCGACGTCGAGCACGGCCGCGCCCGGCTTGACCATGTCGGCGGTGATCAGACCGGCCACGCCAACAGCCGCCACGACAATGTCGGCTCGTCGCGTGTGATCGGCGAGGTCGCGCGTGCCGGTGTGGCACAACGTCACGGTTGCGTTCTCCTGGCGACGGGTCAGAAGCAGACCGAGCGGGCGACCGACGGTCACACCACGACCGACCACACACACATCGGCACCGGCGATGGGGACCTCGAAGCGGCGCAGCAGATCCACGATCCCCCGCGGAGTGCACGGCAGCGGTCCGTCGGCCCCGAGCACGAGCCGGCCGAGACTGACCGGATGAAGCCCATCCGCGTCCTTGGCCGGATCCATGGCCTCGAGGACACGCTGAGAGTCGACTCCGGGGGGGAGCGGGAGCTGCACGATGTACCCCGTACAGGTGCTGTCGGCGTTCAGCTGCGCCACAGCGGCCTCGACATCGGCCTGCGAGGCCGTGGCCGGAAGGTCGACACGCATCGAGGCGATCCCGACCTCGGCGCAGTCGCGGTGCTTGCCGGCCACATAGCTGTGGCTTCCCGGATCGTCACCGACCAGGACTGTCCCGAGACCGGGGACGATCCCCGACTCGGCGAGCTTGGCCACTCGCTGCGTGAGTTCCTGCCGGATGGTTGCTGCGGCGGCTTTGCCGTCCATGATCGTCGCGGTCACGCGGCGATCCTGCCACGCCGCCGACAAGCCTCAGCCCGGTGGTGGGTACGGGCTGCGCAAGACGAAGGCTCGTTCGCTGGGACCTTGCTCGGTGAGCGAGTCGAGCCGACCCTTGGCCTCGAGAAGAGTCGGGCGATGACCAGCCCTGACCCACCATGCGACGACGGCCGGCCCGCCAAAGGGCACGAACCACTCACGACGCCGACGCAGGAATCCGGCGTGGGTGTCGTCATACATGAAGCCTGCCAGGGCTTCCACCGATTCCCAGACCGACAGGTTCACGATGATGTCCTCGCCGAACGGCCGGATCGCGGTTGCATCACCAGACTCGTCCTGAAGCCGCCAGACGAACCCCGGCGCCGCGTCAGCAGCAGCATTGACCGGCTCGAGCCCTGCGATGAACCCAGCCAGCCGCGGGCTGTCGAGCGGCGCCGCCAGCCGGGCGACGTTGAGCTGGGCGAGCTGCCAGGCGTTCATGCGCGGCCACCTCCGGCAGTCCTTCGAGGGCGGGTGGCTGCAGAGGCGGCAGACAGCCCGGTCAGGGCGACGCCGACGACCAGAGTCGGGCTGACACCGACGCCAGGCACGGGTGCCACGAGGTCGGAGACGAGTGCGCCGACCAGCGAACCGGCTGTGACCAGCAGGCTCAGGAGCAGCACTCCCAACGGGCCGACCACGACGGTGGTCCCGAAAATGAACGCGAGGCCCAACAGGCCTCCGAGCCACAGCACGGGTTCCTCCCACGGCGGCGGCACCGTGCCCCATCTGCTGCCCGTCGCGTAGGCGAACGCCAACGCCAGGCTCAGCGCGATCGCCCCGACGACGAAGTTGACGAACGCGCCGACCAAGGGCTCTTCGGTGGCAGCGGCCACCTGCCCGTTCAGTGCTGGCTGCACCCCCGTGACGGCCCCAGCGACAACGGCGAGCACGACGGCCCCGGCGGCGAAGCTGCCCGCCAGACAGTCGATCCGACACCGCCAACGCGACTCCGGCGACGGTCCCGATCGCTGCGATCACCCGGCGTCGGGTGATCGGCTGACGCCCACCCGGGCCGATCCCCGCGGCGTCGGTCGCGACGGAGGCAACGGTGTTCCCGGCAAAGATGATCACGGTGAACAGAGCGACTCCCAGCACGGGCACAACAATCCCCGTCGACGCGACGAAGACGGCGCCGAAGAGCCCACCAAGCAGGTGCCACCAACGGAGTCGGCCCACGCGTAGCTGGCGAGGTAGCGTGTGGAAGAAGCCCTGACGGGGGCCCTTGCTCGCCAGGGTGAGCACGCTGATGACCGCCAACCCGGTGAACAGCGCCGCCGTCGCGGCCAGCAGACCGTTGCCAACCCGGATGGCCAGCTCACCGTTGACCCGGCTCTGGGCGGCACCCAGCGCTCCCGCCATGACCGCCACGCCCATGGCCCAGACGGGCGGGTGTTGGTGCAGGAGGGCAGCAGTACCCGCAGACTCCGTGCCCGAAGACTCAGTACCCGAAGACTCAGTACCCGAAGACTCAGTACTCGCAGACTCAGTGGAAGAAATGACGCGTTCCAGTGAAATACATCGTCACCCCTGCCGCCTCGGCGGCCGCGATGACCTCCTCGTCGCGCACTGAGCCGCCGGGCGAAACGATGGCCCGTACGCCCGCCTCGGTGAGCACCTCGAGCCCGTCGGGGAACGGGAAGAAGGCGTCCGAAGCGGCGACGGACCCCTTGGCCCGGCCGTCGCCCGCGCGAGCCACGGCCAATCGAGCCGAGTCGACCCGGTTGACCTGACCCATCCCCACACCGACCGAGGCCCGATCGTTGGCCAGCAGGATCGCGTTGGACTTCGCCGAGCGACAGGCTCGCCAGGCGAAAGCCAGGTCGGCGAGGGTGGCTTCATCCGCGCCTTCGCCGCAGGCCAGCGTCCAGGTCGCCGGATCGTCGCCCGGGGCATCGACCCTGTCGATGGACTGCATCAACAACCCGCCCGACACCGGCCGGATCTCGGCTCCAGATCGAGCAGGAACGTCCGGCGCCACCAGGAGCCGGAGGTTCTTGCGGTCGCTGAGGATCCCCAGGGCCTCGTCCTCGAAGGCAGGAGCGACAAGGACCTCCGTGAACACCTCGGCCACCTGCCGGGCCATAGCTGCAGTGACCGGCCGGTTGACGGCGATCACCCCGCCGAAGGCGGACACCGGATCGCAGTCGTTTGCCTTTCGGTGCGCGTCGGCGACGTCCTCACCCACCGCGATGCCGCAAGGGTTTGCGTGCTTGATGATCGCAGCCGTCGGCCCGTCGTGGTCATACGCCGCGCGCCGGGCAGCGTCTGCATCCACGTAGTTGTTGTAAGACATCTCCTTGCCCTGCAGCTGTTCGGCCTGCGCAAGTCCTGGGGCAGGAGTGTGGTTGGTGGCGTAGAGCGCCGCCTTCTGGTGCGGGTTCTCCCCATAGCGCAGCACGGCGGACCGCTGCCAGGTGCCGCCGACCCAGGCTGGGAACCCAGAGCCCTCATCGGTCGGCGACAGGACATTGCCCATCCAGGATGCAACCGCTACGTCGTAGTCCGCGGTGTGCACGAACGCCTCGGCCGCCAGCGCCTGCCGCTGCACCAAGGTGAACCCCCCGGCTCGAACGGCGTCCCGGACAGCGCCGTACCTGCTCGGCGAGGTCACCACCGCAACGCTCGGGTGGTTCTTCGCGGCTGCGCGCACCATCGAAGGTCCACCGATGTCGATCTGCTCCACGCACTCATCCGGTGACGCCCCGGAGGCAACGGTCTCGGTGAAGGGATACAGGTTGACCACCACGAGGTCGAACGGCTCGACTCCCAATTCCTCGAGCTGGCGCGCGTGATCGGGCTTGCGCAGGTCGGCCAGGATCCCGGCGTGCACCTTGGGATGCAAGGTCTTGACCCGACCTTCCAAGCACTCTGGGAAGCCCGTGAGGTCCTCGACCGGCGTGACCGGGATGCCTGCCTCGGCGATCCGGGCAGCCGTCGACCCCGTCGAGACGAGGGCGACTCCTCCGTCGTGCAGGTCGCGCGCCAGGTCGACCAGGCCGGTCTTGTCATAGACGCTGATCAGGGCACGACGTACGGGGCGTAGCTCGTCGCTCACGGGATGGTGACCTTCCTGCCGTTGATGGACCAACCGTCTCGGGCCATTCGGCCCACGTACTCGACCAGCAGCTCACGCTCGGCCGACTTGATGCGCTCGTGCAAGGTCGACTCGTCGTCGGTGGGGAGCACCGGCACCGCAGCCTGGGCCACGATCGCCCCGGTGTCGACACCGTCATCGACCACGAACAGGGTGCACCCGGTGACGGTGACGCCGTAGTCGAGGGCATCCCGCGCGCCGTGCATCCCCGGGAAGCTCGGCAGCAGGGCCGGATGGGTGTTCACGGTCCGACCGCCGAAGCGCGCCAGAAAGGTCGGCCCGACCAGCTTCATGAACCCGGCGAGCACCACGAGTGCCGGGTCATGACCGGCCACGACCTCGGTCAGCTCAGCGTCCCAGGACTCACGGGCGTCGAAGTCGCCCAACGACAGCACGAAGGTGGGGACCCCGGCGGCAGCGGCCCGCTTCTGCGCGAGGGTGCCGGTGCGATCAGATCCGACGGCGACGATCTCTGCGCCGTACGCGGGATCGCGGGTGGCGTCGAGCAGGGCCTGCAGGTTGGTGCCGCTTCCGGACACCAGGACGACGATGCGCTGCACCGCCCGGTCTGCCACAGGAATGGAGCCTAGTGCGCGGTCAGGAGGCGTTCGTACGGCGCTTCGACAGCCGCGACCACTCCCACGCCACCGCGGCCGCCACCACGGCCATCTCGAGGGCGGCCACCAGACCGACCGGTGCGCCGCTCGGTCCGAGATCCACCATCCGACCGCCGCCCAGTGAGCCCGAAGACCAGGTGGCCAGCACCCCGAGGACTATCCCCGCCATGGCTCCAGCAGCGCCCGCCAAGCCGGCAAGTTTCGCTGGATCGCCGGAAACGCTGTGCTGGCGAGCGACGAGGACTCCTGTGGTGACGCCAGCCAGCACGGGTAGGAGCAAGGCGAACAGCGAAACGCCTGGCGCAACGCCCGCGCCGGGAAGTGCCCCGAGCAGCGGCACGGCCGGCACGGCGCCGATGACCACGCCCGTGGGAGCGACGCTCGTCCCAGCACCGACCGCGAAGCCGGGACCGACCGCATACGTCGCCGCCCACAGCGCCGCGTTGGGCAGCAGAGCGACGCACAGGAGGAGCAGTAGAACGGCTCCGACCGGATCGGTTCCTAACGCGCCCCACAGCTCGTCGACCTGCCCCCCGTGCCAGGCCAAGCGATGCAGCGACCATCAAGGCGCCCCCACCCACCAGGACCGAGAGAGCGGCCGTCGCACCGCGACCCACGGTGATCACAGTGGTGGGAAGCACGGTGGGGATCGACGCGCGCAGGCCCGAACCCGTGAGCACGCCCCACCCACCGGCGACGAGGGCCACGAGCGCCGTACCCGCCATGGCCGACCACGGATCTGGCCGGACCGCCTCGGTCACCGAAGCCAGGGCAACGCCGAGCCCGATCAATCCGTAGGCCACAGCGAGCAGACCGGTCGTGCGGGCAGCATCGCCCCAGGAACGCACGTCGGCTGCGCGCGACGGCCCACCGACCCGATCGGACGAGCACGTAGGCGGGGAGCAGCAGCAGGCCCCACGGCACGAGGGTCAAAGAACCCTGGGCGAGCTGAAGATCGCCGCCCTGGATGAGCAGCCATGCCTGGCCACCGGAGGCCAGTGCTGCGCTCGGTGGCGTGCCGACCTCGGGGGCGGCCGCCCACGCCAGAACGACCAGCACAGTCACGGCCGCCAGCCCTACGAGTGCCGACCAGAACGCGGCTGGTGCGGCCGCGCCAAGCGGCGTACGCACGATGTCAGGCTGAGGCGGCGGAGACCGTACTCGCGCCGGAGCACTTGGCATTGGGCCGACCCGGTCGCGAGCTTCGACGCGCATCGGTCAGGGCCACACGATCCATCGTGCGGGATCGGTCGGCGAGTGCGGCCGACCGACACGGCCGTTGCGCGAAAACTGACGCACGGTCTGGATGCAACCGGACCCGGCGCTCGCGAGTTGTCCTAGATATGAGCACCCCAATCGTCGCGAGCCGCGAGAGGATGACTTCGGTGACCGCAAAGTCCGAATCTGCGGCTGAGTCCTTCGACGCCTTCTACCTCGGGTCACGTCAGCGCACCATGCGCACCGTCTACGCCATGACCGGTGACCTCGGGTGATGCTCGGACCTGGTGCAGGAGGCGTACGCCCGGCACTGGCAGCGCTGGTCGACGGTCTCGACGTACGACGACCCGAGGCCTGGGTTCGGACGGTGGCCTGGCGGCTCGCGGCGAGTCGCTTCCGCAAGGCGCGCAACGGGGTGGCCGCCCTCCTGCGGCACGGGCCGCCGGCTAGCGACGCCAGGTCCGGATCCGGACAACGTCGACCTGGTGGCCGCCCTCAAGCAGCTCCCCGACGCCCAACGACGCGCGATCGTTCTGCACCATCTCGGCGGGCTGGTCGGTCGCCGAGGTGGCCGAAGGAGACCGGTGCTCCCGAGGGAACCGTGAAGGCTCGCCTCGCACGAGGGCGTTCCGCGCTGGCTGCGCTGATGACCGAACACCCCACAGACCCCGAAACCACAGATCAGCCCACTCCGGAGGCTACCCATGAGTGACCCCGCACCGACGAGCTGTCCGCGCGTCTGCACACCTTGGCCCGCGAGGCGGATGCCATCGCGCTGGCTGACTCAGCAGACGTACGACGCCGTGGCACGCAGCGGCGCCGTACGGCAGTGGCCGCATCTGGCCTGGCGGCTGTGGTGGTCGTGGCCGTCGGGGCGAGCCTGGCGGCGGCGTTCTTGATCGCCCGGACGCAGCGCCACCCGCAACGACGGTCAGCCTGCCCCCTCACGTCGCCAATCGTCCAGCTCAAGCTGACCCGCGCCGGCGGTGCTGGCTGACCACCCGTTCCTTCAGGCCTGCAAGATCGGCACGATCGGGCCGTACAGCTCGTTTCCCAGGGCCGGGCGACGGCAAAGCCCGTCGTCTCGATTGCCTGGCCCGCCCGAGAGCGTGGGGTGCGACCGACGTTCGATCGACAGGTCTATGCGGCAGCGACTGGATGCGACCTTCGCCGAGACCGTACTGCGTTCTCCAGCGTTTCCGCAGCCGAGGACGCCGCCGCTCGTGCGATGACCGAGTTCGCGAGCTGCTATCCGAGGGTGATCCGGCGGACGTGACGGGCGGAACGGGACGGGGCCCTTTCCGTCGCGCACAGCAGCTACCTCATCTCTCGGTATACCGATTCAGCCCGCGCGCCAGGTGACATGGCCTACAAGCGAGATTGCTGTGGTCCGCGAACGGGCAACGCTGGTCATCTGGCTGGAGTGGCTGTCGATCGGGACCCCCGACGGCCAGGGCGCTGCGGCTGGACGACTGGTAGGTCTGGACAGACCAGTCATCTCGACCGCGCCACTGGCGACGCCGGCTAGCAACAGGGGCCCGGCCAACCGGTCAGGTGCTGACGAGTCTCGCGCATCAGCCGGGCCGCCTCGCTCGGCGTCTTGCCGACGCGGACGCCGACTGCCTCAAGCGCCTCTTGCTTGGCGGCAGCCGTACCCGACGATCCGGACACGATCGCGCCGGC
Source organism: uncultured Actinomycetota bacterium (assembly GCA_963805505.1). Classification (GTDB taxonomy): domain Bacteria; phylum Actinomycetota; class Actinomycetes; order DATJPE01; family DATJPE01; genus JANPBY01. Next base: position 236,102 of record CAWDUP010000002.1, read on the forward strand.
ATGGCCCATCGTCTTGCCCTCGGGCGCGGTGAAGCCGGCGACGTAGCCGACGACCGGCTTGGTCACGTGCTCGGCGATGTAGGCCGCGGCCCGCTCCTCCGCGTCGCCGCCGATCTCGCCGATCATGACGATGGCGTCGGTGTCGGGATCGTCCTGGAAGGCCGCCAGACAGTCGATGTGTGTCGTACCGATGACCGGGTCACCACCGATGCCGACGCAGGTGGAGAAGCCGAGGTCACGCAGCTCATACATCATCTGGTAGGTCAACGTGCCCGACTTCGACACCAGGCCGACCCGTCCCGGCTTGGTGATGTCCGCCGGAATGATGCCCGCGTTGGACTGCCCGGGGCTGATCAGCCCGGGGCAGTTCGGTCCGATGAGCCGCGTCGACCCAGCGTTCTGCACGTACTGCCAGAACTCGGCGGTGTCTCGCACGGGGACACCCTCGGTGATGACCACAACGAGCGGTACGGCGGAATCGACGGCCTCGACCACGGCGCCACGGGTGAACTTCGGCGGCACGAAGACCACCGACACGTCGGCGCCGGTCTCGGCCACCGCCTCGGCCACCGACCCGAACACAGGAACCTTCTGCTCACCGAACTCGGCGGTCTGACCACCCTTTCCGGGTGTGACGCCGCCCACGATCTTGGTGCCGGACGCGAGCATCCGGCCGGTGTGCTTGGTGCCCTCGGACCCGGTCATGCCCTGCACGATCACGCGCGAGGACTCGGTCAAGAAGATGGCCATCGGGAGTCCTCTCAGGCCGCTGCTGCGGCGAGCTCGGCCGCGCGGCGCGCGGCTCCATCCATGGTGTCCACGCGTTCGAGGCCCGGCAGTGCAGCATCGTCGAGGATCTTGCGGGCGATCTCGGCGTTGTTGCCGTCGAGCCTGACCACGAGCGGCTTGTCCACCGACTCGCCGCGCGACGCGAGCAGGCCGAAAGCCTGCACGATCCCGTCCGCCACCGCGTCGCACGCCGTGATCCCACCGAACACGTTGACGAACACGCTGCGCACAGAGGGGTCGGACAAGATGATCTCAAGTCCGTTGGCCATGACCTCGGCGGAGGCGCCCCCTCCGATATCGAGGAAGTTCGCGGGGCGCACCGGTGTACCTCCCGACTCTTCGGCGACCTCCTGCCCCGAGTAGGCCACGACGTCGAGGGTGCTCATCACGAGACCAGCACCGTTGCCGATGATCCCGACCTCGCCCTCGAGCTTGACGTAGTTGAGGTCCTTCTCCTTGGCGGCCAGCTCCAGCGGATCGCTCTCCTCACGCACCACAAGCGCCTCGTGGTCGGGCTGGCGGAACGCTGCGTTCTCGTCGATCGTCACCTTGCCGTCGAGGGCGATGACCTGGTCGTCCGGAGTGCGGACCAACGGGTTGACCTCGACCAAGGTCGCGTCCTCGCTTTGGAAGACCACCCACAACTGTTGAAGCACGTCGATGACCTGATCACGCACCTCCGCGGGGAAGCGGCCTGCGTCGGCGATCTCGGCGGCCTTCTGCGCGTCGACACCGCGCAGGGCGTCGACGGGGATCATTGCCAGCGCCTCGGGCTTCTCAACCGCCAGCTGCTCGATCTCCATCCCCCCGTCCTTGGAGGCCATCGCCAAGAACGTCCGGTTCGCCCGATCGAGCAGGTAGGAGACGTAGTACTCCTCGCCGATGTCGGCTGCCGGGGTAATGAGCAGCCGGTGCACGGTGTGCCCTTTGATGTCCAACCCGAGGATGGCTTCGGCGTTGGTGCGGACGTCTTCGATGGTGGGACAGAACTTCACGCCACCCGCCTTGCCGCGCCCACCGGTCTTCACCTGCGCCTTCACCATGGCAGGAGTCCCGAGGCGCTCGGCTGCAGCCACTGCGTCCTCGACAGTCGTCGCCACCTCGCCCGGGGGGCAAGGCACTCCGTGCTTGGCGAACAGATCCTTGGCTTGATATTCGAAGAGGTCCACGGTTGCGGAGCCTAGCCCCGGTCCGGCGGCTGGCCAGTCGTGGGATGCTGACCACCGGAGCACTGAATCACGGTTCAGCATCTGGCCACAGGGATCGAGAGGACGTGATGGACCCTCGGCACGCACCGCTGTTCGAGCCGATCGCCCTCGGCCCGAAGACGCTGCCCAACCGCTTCTACCAGGTGCCGCACGCCTCCGGTTTCGGCGTCGAGAAGCCGCGCACCCAGGCGGCCTTCCGGGGTATCAAGGCCGAGGGAGGCTGGGGCGGGGTCTGCGTCGACTACGCCGCGGTTTCCCTGGAGTCGGAGGAGTCGCCAGCCGTCGCAGCCTTGATGTGGGACGACGCCGACGCCTCCGCACTTGGCCTCAGCGCCGAGGCGGTGCACGCCCACGGCGCCCTGGCCGGCATCGAGCTGTTCCATGGTGGCGGACTCAGCGAGAACGGACAGTCCCGCGCCACCCGACTCGCACCCAGCCAAGAGGCGTCGGAAGTCATGTGGGGCGGCTTGGCGCAGGAGCTGTCGCTCGACGACATCGGGCGCATCCAGCGGGAGTGGGCAGCGGCAGCCGTACGCGCCCGGGATGTGGGCTTCGACATCGTGTACGTCTACGGGGCGCACGGCTACCTGTTGACCCAGTTCTTCTCACCACACACCAACCGGCGCACCGACGGCTATGGCGGCAGCCTCGCCAATCGCGGCCGCTTCTGGCTGGAGACCCTCGAGGCCGTCCGGGACGCGGTGGGCGAAGACTGTGCGATCGCGACTCGGATCGGTGTCGACGGGCGGGGCAGTCTGCCTGGTCTGGCGATCGACGACATGCTCCAGCTGATCGCCGAAGCCACTCCGCTCGTGGACCTGTTCGACGTCAACGTCGGCGCCTGGCCGGAGGACTCGGGCACCTCGCGTTACTACCCTGAGGGCCACCAGCGCCCATGGACCGACCGGGTGCGCGAGGCGACCGACAAGCCCATCGTCGGAGTCGGCCGCTACACCTCAGCCGACGTCATGGCGGAGATCGTGCGGACCCGCGCTCTGGACATCATCGGGGCAGCCCGCCCTGCCATCGCCGATCCCTTTCTGCCGCAGAAGATTCGCGAGGGAAGGCTGGGTGAGCTGCGCGAGTGCACAGGCTCCAACGTATGCATCGCTCGCGAGGAGACCTTCAACCATGTCGGATGCGTGCAGAACGCGACCGCCGGCGAAGAGTTCCGGCGAGGGTGGCACCCGGAGCTGTTCACCAAGGCAACCAATGCGCACCGGCCCGTGCTGGTGGTCGGCGCCGGACCGGCCGGTATGGAGTGCGCGCACGTGCTCGCCAGGCGGGGGTTCGATGCCGTCCACCTCGTCGACGAGCGCGAGGCGGCTGGGGGTCGGCTGACCTGGCTCCGCCGACTCCCCACCCTCGGCGACTGGGGTCGGATCACCGACTACAGAGCCGTCCAGCTCGACAGCCTTCCCGGTGTTGAGCTCATGACCGGGCAACGGCTCGACGCTGAGGCCATTCTCGAGTACGGAGCCGAGCTAGTCGTGCTGGCAACGGGCTCTCGGTGGCGCGGCGACGGCGTGCAGCCGGAGCAGGGCGCGCCCATCGCCGGTGCCGACAGCTCGCTGCCGTACGTGCTCACGCCAGAGCAGGTCATGGAGGAGGGCAAGCGTCCCCTCGCCCGAGACGTCGTCGTTTACGACACGGACGGCTACGTCGTCGGCCCCGGGATCGCCGAACTGCTAGCCGCCGAGGCCCACACAGTGCACATCGTGACGCCGCACAGCGTGGTCTCGCCCGGATCCGACGCCACTCTCGAGGGATCCATGCTGCGCCAGCACCTCCACGCGCGCGGCATCGTCGCCCACCGAGGCGTCACCGTGACGCACATCGATGCTGGCGGCGTCTCCGGAACCGATGAGTACGGCGCCGCTTGGGCCCTGTCCTGCGACGGCGTCGTCCTGGTGACCCAGCAAACCAGCGAGGACGCGGTGTTCCACCAGCTGAATTCAGACCCGGATCGCCTTGCGGCTGCAGGAATCGTGGGGCTCTACCTCATCGGTGACGCTGCTGCGCCGAGACCTCTCAGCGAGGCGATCTTCGACGGGCACCGGCTCGGCCGGGAGATCGACTCCGCGGACCCCAGCCGCCCGCTCCCCTACCTCCGCGAACGAACCGCCCTGTAGCCCTTCCTCCACCAGCTCCCGAACAGCGCGAACGTGGTGGGGCAAGGACCTGACGCAGCCGTGGCGGGCCTGGCGGGAGGCCGAGCCTGCGAGGCCGGATGGTAGGCAAGGCAGGTCCTTCCCCCACGGCCCCGACAGCGCGAACGTGGTGGGGGAAGGACGTGACGCAGCCGTGGCGGGCCTGGCGGGAGGCCGAGCCTGCGAGGCCGGATGGTAGGCAAGGCAGGTCCTTCCCCCACCACGCCCCAGTCCGGCGCGCCCCCTGCACTCTCAGGCTGGCTGGCCGGCCAGCGCCTCCACCCAGTCGACGATCTCCCGGGTCGGGGTCCCTGGGGTGAACACCTGAGCTACTCCCATCGCGCTCAGCTCGGGGATGTCGTCTGCGGGGATGATGCCGCCGCCGAACACGACGATGTCCGAGGCGTCACGCGCCTTGAGCAGCTCGATCACCTTGGCAAACAACGTCATGTGCGCACCAGACAGCACGGAGAGTCCGACCGCGTCGGCATCCTCCTGGATGGCCGTCTCGACGATCTGCTCGGGTGTCTGATGCAGGCCGGTGTAGATGACTTCGACGCCCGCGTCCCGCAACGCGCGAGCCACCACCTTGGCGCCACGATCGTGACCATCCAGTCCTGGCTTGGCAATCACCACTCGGGCCGGGCTGTTGGTCATCTGACTACCCCTCTGTTCAATGGCCTTCCGACCGGTGGGACTGAGACGGTCCCGTGACGAACCGCGGACCTACTCGCGACCGACTCGAAACTCCAAAGTGACCCAATCGCGCGCCGACACAGGCAGAGTATTCCCTGGGGGGGAGCACGTGTTCACCAGCGTGTCAGCAGCGCCCCGCGGCCTCTCGAGGGGCAGAGTTTCGGCATGACGGCGAAGGAAAGGTAGGGACGTGCGGGTCATCATGTCGCCGCGCGGCCTTCGTGGGGCGGCCGTCGAAGTCGCCTGGATGGGCGCGCACCTCGCGCTGTACCCATGGGGTTTGCTGAAGGACCGGGCCGACGATCTGGCCGGAGACCGGCTGGGCGTCGCCGAACTTCCACCGGTCCAGCGCGGCCTGGTCATCGGGGACGTCGAGGCGGCTGGCACCCCGATCTTGCTGGTTCACGGCATGGTCGACAACCGCTCCATCTTCACCCTCCTCCGACGCGGACTCCGCCGACGCGGGTTCGGCCGGCTGATCGCCCTCAACTACAGCCCACTCAGCAATGACGTGCGCGAGCTGTCGCTCACCCTCAGCGAGCTCGTCGAACAGGTCTGCGCGGAGACGGGGTACGAGAGAATCCACGTGGTGGCGCACTCGATGGGCGGGATCGTTGCTCGCTACTACGTCCAGCGCTTGGGCGGCGACGAGCGCGTCCACACGTTGGTGACTCTTGGCAGCCCGCACGCAGGCACCTTCCCGGCCCGCCTGTTTCCGCACCCTCTGGTCCGCCAGCTGAGACCGAGCAGCGATCTGGTCGCTGAGCTCCGGGAGCCGGCTCCAGAGTGCCGCACCCGCTTCGTCGCCATCTGGTCCGACCTCGACCAGCTGATCGTTCCGAAGACATCAGCAATGATCGACCATCCCGATCTGATGGCCCGCAACGTGTTCATCCGGGGTGTCGGCCACATGTCGTTGCCTGTCGACGGTCGGGTGGTTCGCGAAGTCACCATGACTCTCGCCCAGCTCGAGGAGGACGGCGCCGAGATCCGCAGCGCGGTCACCCCGATCAGTCGCGCCCGCGAACGACGCCGCGGGGGGAATGCCCGCCGCACCGATTCAGCCGTCTGAGACGGAGATCACGTCCTGCGGATTCGTCGTCCTCAGCAGGTCCGGGTGACCATGGATGGCCACGCAGCCCGAAGCTGAGGATCTCCCTTGCGTTCATTCCCGCACCACGCGCCTCGGCATGCGCGCGCTCGTGCACGCCGGCGCCCCGGCCTGGCGCTGGTCGCGATCGGTGCGGCCGGTTCGGCATTGCTGGTCGGACCGGTCCATGCCACGGCGCTGTCAGCGCAACCGAGAACCAACCCGGTCGGACTCGGTCCCGTAGGCGTTGCGACCTCTGCGACCAGCGAGGTTTTCGGGGAGATCCTCGACGCCGCCCACGATCGCCTGAAGGCGCGTCGGGCCGTGGAGCGACGTCACGAACGGGCCGTCGAGCGGGCGAGGCAGATCGCCCACCAAGAGCGCCTCGAGCGCAAGCGGCTGGCCAAAGTCAGGGCCAGCCGGTCGTCCCTGCGGTCGACCGTGGTGCGACCGGTTGCCGGGGGGTACCACCTGACCGCGCGGTTCGGCGAGACGAGTTCACGGTGGGGATCGGGCCAGCACACCGGCCTGGATTTCGCGTGCTCGACGGGCACGCCTGTGCGCGTCGTCGCGGACGGGGTGATCATCTCAGCGGGCTACGACGGCGCCTACGGCAACCGCATCGAGGTCCGGCACGCGGACGGCACGGTGACGACCTACAACCACCTGTCGAGCATCCTGCGAAGCGGTGGTCGGGTGCGAGCCGGCGCCGTTGTCGGCCGAGTCGGCACGACCGGCAACACCACAGGTGCGCACCTGCACTTCGAGGTGATGGTCGGCGGCTCGTACGTCGATCCCGAGCGTTGGCTTCGGGCGCGCTACGTAGCGTTCTGACTCGTGAGCCTCACAGCTTCTCCACCGGTGCATAGCGAAGCAACAGACGTTTGACCCCGTAGTCGCCGAAGTCGATCGTCGCCTCGGACTTGTCACCCGCCCCGGCCGTGGAAACCACCGAGCCGAGGCCGAAGGTGTCGTGCGACACGCGATCACCGGCGTCGAGAGAAACGATCGGCCGGTTGCCGGGCGAGGTCGCGCTCGGCCGAGCGGCGACATGCGCCAGGCTCGGTGCAGCGGTGCCACGACTCGACCGGGCCGGTTCGGCGCGCTCCCAGTCGACCAGCTCGTCGGGCACCTCGTCGAGGAAACGCGAGGCCGGTGGCCAAGTCGGCTGGCCGTACGCGGATCGCATGACCGCCCGTGACAAGAACAGTCGCTGGCGGGCCCGGGTGATGCCGACGTAGGCCAAGCGACGTTCTTCCTCGAGCTCCTTGTCGTCCCCGAGGGACCGCTGGTGGGGGAAGATCCCGTCCTCGAGGCCGGTCAAGAAGACAACCGGGAACTCCAGCCCCTTGGCGGTGTGCAGCGTCATCAACGTGACCACACCGCCGTGGCTGTCTGCGTCTGGGATCTCATCGGCATCGGCGACCAACGACACCTGCTCCAAGAAGTCGGCGAGCGTGCCGTCGGGATTTGCCTGTTCGTACTCACTGGCCACCGACTCGAGCTCCCGGAGGTTTTCCACTCGAGTCTCGTCCTGCGGATCGCTGCTGGCCTGGAGCTCGCTGAGCAGGCCGGTCTGGGCGTAGACCGCCTCGAGGACCGTCGCTGGTCCGCTGCCTGCCTCTACCAGGGTGCGGAGCGCCTCGATCATCGACCAGAAGGTCTCGACTGCGGCGAGCGACCGGGGATTGATGCCGGGAGCCTGCCGAGCCCGATCGATCGCCGCGGTGAAGGGAATGCGCTCCCTGTCGGCCAGCGCCTCGAGGCACGCTTGGGCACGATCGCCGATCCCCCGCCGTGGTGTGTTGAGAATCCGTCGCAGGGACACCGTGTCTTCGGGATTGGCCAGCACCCGGAGGTAGGCGAGCGCATCGCGGACCTCCTTGCGCTCGTAGAACCGAACGCCCCCGACGACCTTGTAGGGCAGGCCGACCCGGATGAATACCTCTTCGAAGACTCGCGACTGGGCGTTGGTGCGGTAGAACACCGCCACGTCGGAGGGACGAAAGTCACCCGAGTCGTGCAGAGCATCGATGGTTCGCGCGACGAATGCGGCTTCGTCGTGCTCACTGTCAGCGACGTAGCCGGTGACGGGTGTCCCGTCGTCAGCGTCGGTCCACAGGTTCTTCGGCTTCGGTCGGGGGTTCCTGGCGATGACGGCGTTGGCGGCCCGCAAGATCGTGGCCGTGGAGCGGTAATTCTGTTCGAGCAAGATCGTCTCGGCGTTGGGGTAGTCGGCCTCGAAGTCCAAGATGTTGCGGATGGTGGCGCCACGGAAGGCGTAGATCGACTGGTCGGCGTCGCCGACGACGCACAGCTCGGCTGGCTCGACACCGGGGGTTCCTTGGCTGAGCTCCCGGACGAGGACGTACTGAGCGTGGTTGGTGTCTTGGTATTCGTCGACCAGCACGTGGCGAAATCTGCGGCGGTAGTGCTCGGCGACGTCGGGGTGACGCTGCAGGAGCAGGACCGTCTGCATGATCAGGTCGTCGAAGTCGAAGGCGTTGGCCTCGCGCAATCGCCGTTGATACAGCGAGTACGTCTCCGCGAGCACCTTCTCGATGTGCTGGCCGGACGCCTCCGCAGTCGACGCGAAGGTCGCAGCATCGACCAGATCGTTCTTGAGGTTGCTCACTTGCGCCGCGAAGGCACGCGGGTTGTAGCGCTTGGGGTCTAGGTCGAGCTCGCGGCCCACCAGCGTCATCAGCCGCAAGGAGTCAGCGGAGTCGTAGATGGAGAACGTGGTCTTCCGACCGAGCGTCTTGGCCTCGGCCCGCAATATCCGCACACAGGCGGAGTGGAAGGTCGACACCCACATGGCGCGGGCACGGCCGCCGACCAGCGACGCCACGCGCTCCTTCATCTCCCCGGCGGCCTTGTTGGTGAAGGTGATCGCCAGGACCTGACCGGGCTGGACCTTGCGGGCCGCGAGCAGATAGGCGATGCGGTGGGTGAGCACCCTGGTCTTGCCCGAGCCCGCCCCGGCCACGATCAGCAGCGGCTTGCCTTCATGTACCACGGCAGCACGCTGTTGGGGGTTGAGTCCCTCCAGCAGCTGCTCGGCCCGAGTCGGTCGAGACACCTCAGGTCGTGGGTGATCGAGGTCGGGAAACAGGCTGCTCATCGCCAAACCATCCTAGGTTCGGCGGCCGACACTCAGACCAGCGCGTAGTAGGTCCACGAAACGGTGAAGGTCTTGGCCTCGTACTGGTCACCACCTTGCAGGCGCAGATCCCACCTCAGCTTCTGGCCCTTGAGCAGACTCGCCTTGAGCGAGATCTTCTTCGCGCGGTGGTTGCCGGTCCGCTCGTGCAGATGAGACGTGGCGGCGACGTCGCTCCGGGCGTCGATGTAGCGCAAGTCAGCTACCGCACCGCTGCTGCCCCGTGCGTAGGTGCTGACCTGCACCGAGCCGTACTTCGGCGCCTTAGGCACCTTCAGGTGATGACGGCTCACGACCAGGCCGCCACAAGAGTTCCAGTACGCCGCACCCGTCGCCCAGGAGCTGCGGGAAACATAGGAGCACGTGTCGCCTCCCGCCCGCGACCAGTAGTCGAAGGACCCCTCTGCGGTCAGCGTCCGAGACGCCGTGCGCGCCTTGGACAGCCGTTTCGAGGACACCGTGACAGCTGACTTCTTGCTCGTGGCGCGGTTGCCGGCGAAATCTGTGGCCGTGAAGGAGACCCGATAAGTGCCATTGGGCAGGTGCGCTCCCGACGGCTTGCGGCCCTTGAACCGGAAGGCCGTCGTTCCGGCGGCGACGCCGGACCGGGTCTTGGACCAGACCGTGTGCCCTGCGCCGTTCACCACCTGCGCCGTCAGCGACTTGGCTGACTCGCTCACGCTGACCGACAACGAGGTGCTGTCCCGATAGCCGTCCTTGACCGGGTAGACAGTGCGGTAGGTCGTCGAAGGATGGGTCAGTTTCGGGCTTCTCAGGTCTATTCGCAGGGTCCGCGAGGCCTCACCAGCGAGCAGCTCGCCGGAGACCGAAGCACTCGTGTGCAGCTCGAGGACGTACTTCCCCGAGGCGGCCACAACTCCTCCGGGACCCTTGCCCTTCCAGGTCCAGGAGTGCGTGCCCTTCGACTGAACTCCCAGGTCCTTGATCGTGAAAGCCTTTCCGCTGCTCTTGCGGACGGTGATGGCCACCGCCGAGGCGACATCGAGACGGTACGAGAGGGTCGTGGAGTCCTTTCGCCCGTCGCCGTCAGGTGAGAAGGGGTTGGGCTTGACGCTGGCGATCGTCGGAGACAGGTGGGCGACGGTGACCGACACCTGGCTCGAGGCATTGTTGTTGGCGCATGTCTTGGCGGTGGCGTCGCAAGCCACGACGGTGAGGCTGTGGGTCCCGGGCGTGAGAGCCGTGGCTGCCACCGAGATCGAGAACGGCGCCGACCGGTCGGTCCCGAGGGTCTGCGCGCCGTCAGCGACGAAACGCACGGCCGGGCTGCTGCTGTCTGCGGTGAACTCGAAGTCCTCGGTCACCCGTTGGCCATCCGCGGGTGCGGTGATGATCGGCGGCGCGTTGTCGATGTCGACAGGGACATCGGTCCCCCCGGCGGAACAGTTCGTACCCTGGCACGCGACGACCCGGATGGTCTGCGCACCCGCCGAACCTGCTGTTGGCAGGCTCAGATCCGCCTTGCCGCCCGCCACGTCTGCGTCGACCGACGGTCCCCGCCCGACCAGGAACGCACGGATACGCGTGACCCCCGCCTCGACTCCGGCGACGTGGATCGCCACATCACCCGAGACCACCGATCCCGGGGTCGGTTGGGTCACCGAAGGCCCGGAGAGGTCCAGGGTGTAGCCGAGTGCTGCATGAGCGTTGACCAACCCAGCGTGGAAACCGAAGTCCTTGGTGCTTGCAGTGGCGGTCAGAGCCTTGCGCACCCCTGCCTGGTCAAGATCGGGCCGCGACGCCCGGACGAGCGCGGCGATACCGGCCACCAGGGGCGAGGCGAATGACGTGCCGTCTCCCGATACGTAGTCGGCCTCGGTCGAGAAGTTGTGGTTCGCTCCGAAGACGTGCACGCCCGGGGCACCGACATCCACCCAGTCACCATGCTGGGAGAACCCCGCCCTGCTGCCACCGCCCGCCGTGGTCGCTCCCACAGCCAGCACCCCTGGCAGCGCCGCGGGGTAGAACTTCGAGGTACCGCCGGAGTTCCCCGCCGCTGCCACGACCACGACATCGTCCGCGACAGCGCGTGCAACTGCCGCCTTCACAGCCGGATCGTCCACGCCGCTGCCGAGTGACAAGTTGATGACGTCCGCTCCGTTTGTCGCTGCCCAGTCGATGCCGTTGGCGAGGTCGGCGTTCGTGATCTTGTCTTGGGAGTTGGCGACCTTGACTGCGAGGATCTTTGCGTTCCAGCCGGTGCCGGCTACGCCTTCGTTGTTGTTGGTCGACGCGGCCGCCATGGAGGCGACCGCGGTCCCGTGGCCGATCGAGTCGGTCACGGCCGCCGCTTCGCTGCGCAAGGGTGCGTTGTAGCTGTCGACGACCTTTCCCGCGAGATCCGGGTGTCCGACGGCGACCCCGCTGTCGACCACGGCGATCGTGATGTTCGACCCGTGGCTGACCGTCCACGCCGACGGCAGCTTGAGCGCCTTGAGTGACTTGGCCTGCTCGTCGTAGAGCTTGTCGTTGGGCACGTCGAACAGTGAGTACGTCGTCTCCGGGACGACGCTGTCGACCAGTGTCGAGCCCTCGATCCGTCGAGTGAGCTCCAACGCGGTTGTTTCGGGAACCTCGACCGTCAACGTGCGGCCGGCCGGGTTGGGGTCGACGACCGCGAGGCCGTCCGCAGCGAACGCGGCCAGCTGCTCGGCCAGCTCGGGTGCCTGGCGCGCGCCGTCGGTGAGTACGACCATCCGAACGCGAGGCCCGCCGATCTCTGTCCCGCTCGAGCTGTCGTCGGCGGCGGCTGGGCTGATGGCCAACAGCGACCCCGCCAGTGCCGCGACCACCGCGAGCGGTAACCCACGATTCCACGTCACAACTGAGCCCCCGGGCCTGTCTGTCTAGGAGATGACGTGGCCGACTCTCGGCTACGGCTGATACCAGTATCCGACGTAATAGGCCCGCAGGTCGAACCCGCCCTTGCTCGCCGCGAGATCAGTCGATCCTTCGGCGAGCGGAGTTACCACGAACGCGGTGTGGTCGCTGCCCTTGCGGGGGCTGGCCGCTCGGGTGTCGGGCTGGGTCTGCCCGGACCGCCAGGCGACCAGCGCTCCTCCCTTGGTGAATCCGACCATCGTCGCCTGCAACGCCACAGCGGTGACGCCGTCGGTCGGTAGCCTGCCCACGCCAGCCAGGTCTGCGGAGACCACGCGGCCCGAGGTCAGGCGACCGCTGACCCCCTTGCCGGTGAGGGTGTTGATGACCTTGCGCGGCTTGAGCACCATGAATCGAGACCCGCCCTCGGTGGTGGCCGGTGCCCACCAGCCGGCGACGTCGAGGCGCACGTGGCGAGTCCCCGAGCTGTCGTTTCGGATCGTCACCGTCCCCACCGACGAAACGCGCGCGATCACCAGATTCGTTTGCAGACTGTGCGCGCGGGCGCGAATCGACGTCACGTCAGCAGCCGGAGGTGGGTCGTCCGGGTCGAACACCGTCAGCCCACCCTTCGAGGATCCCGCGGACAGGGTGGCGGTGAGGGCGACCGCCGCAACGCCTCCCTGGGGAAGGCCACCCAGACCCGCGACATCGACCACGCGAGCCTCGCCCGGCGCTAGCGGGCCGCCCGAGGCGCGTGTGTCGACGATTCGCTCGGGATCGCTTGGGTGGAACAACAGCGTGCCTTCGCCAGGGGCTCGGTAGTAGCCCAGCACGTCGGCCGTGACGTCAGCTGCGCCCGTCGTCAGGGTCAGACTCACGCGACCGTTCGACCCGACCGGAACGGTGACGGCACCGAGGCCGTCGACCTCCATCCCGGTGGTGGACGCACGCAGCCGTTTCCACGCAGAGCCGGTCGGCTCGATGAGCAGCTTCGTCGGCGCGTTCGGGGACCAGACCTGCAGGGACAAGACCACTGCGGAGACGCCCGTGGCCGGGACCCCCCCGACGCCGGTGACCTGGAGGTCGATTCTGCGGCCCTCGCCGGCGTAGTTGTCCTGACTGAGCCGGCAGCGAGCGGCCACGCCAACACCAGCGGCCGTGTCGAGAATCCGCGCCGGAGGCAGCGCGACGAACTCCTGGCCAGATTTCGTCACCGGTGGTGCCGTGGCGGCGGATCCCAGCCGTGGGCAGCTCGGCGCCTTGACCGCCTTCCCGCTCCAGAAGGAGGTCTCCGCAGCGGCTCCGTCCCAGGTGAAGGAGAAGTGGACATGGTTGCGGTGACAGGTCGTGTCGTACGCGGCGGACAGCGTGCTGGAGCAGTTGTTGTACTCCGCCCAGCCACGACCGGGGTCGTACATCCGGAACATCTTGTTGTTCCAGACGATGTACATCAGACCCATGCGGCGGGCGATGGCCTGCTGGTGTCCTTGAGCATCAGGTGCCAGCAGCCAGGCAAGGAACGCTTTGGCGTCCTTGCGCTGCGCCTTTCCCGAGATCATCCAGTCCAGCGCACGACCCTCCATGTGTTCGGAGGTGCCCTTGGTGCCGGTGCAGGATCTGGTGATCCCGTAGGCGGTCGTGCCGTACGTGGCCGTCAGTAGTGCCTGAAGCTTCTTCGGTCCCTTCCGTGCGACGGGGTCGCACAGCTGAGCTCCTTGATAGCTCGGCTGCGGCTCGATCCCCTTGGGCAGGGCAGGCAAGGCAGGCAGGGGCACCCCGGTCGCTGCCACTGCCGCAGTGGGGATCCAGGCTGTCGCGGCCAGGCCGGACACGAGCAGGCAGCAGGCCACAAGCGCGCGCAGCACCCGCGGGGCCGGGGAGGTCCTCACCTTCTGGTCATCGGTTGCCGCCGAGCCGATCTCAAGCCGCCTCTCTACGATGGACTGACGCTAGGACGGATTCGGGCGCTACGGGAAGGGGAAGTCCACGTGCTGGACGAGACTGAGGTCGAGCGCATCCTGGTCATCACCGCGCATCCCGACGACGTCGACTTCGGCGCCGCCGGGACGATCGCCGGCTGGACCGAGCGAGGTTTCGCGGTGACGTATTGCGTTTTGACGTCTGGAGACGCGGGTGGTTTCGACCCCACCGTGCCGCGCTCGGAGATCCCAGCCATCCGGCAGGCCGAGCAGCGCGCAGCCGGAAAGGCCGTCGGAGTCGAGGACGTGCGTTTCCTGGGATACGTCGACGGTGAGTTGACCGTGAGCCACGACTTGCGTCGGGACATCTCGCGCGTCATCCGAGACGTGCGTCCGCAGCGCGCCTTGATCCAGTCACCTGAGCGCAACTGGGCCCGGATCCAGGCCTCACATCCTGACCACTTGGCCGCCGGGGAGGCTGCCATCCAGGCCATCTACCCGGATGCCCGGAACCCGTTCGCGCACATCAGCCTGCTCAGAGACGAGAGCCTGGACGCTTGGACCGTGCCTGAGGTGTGGGTGATGGCCCATCCTGAGCCGGACCACTTCGTGGACATCACCGACACTTTCGACCGCAAGGTTGCGGCGCTCTACGAGCACGTCTCACAGACCGCGCACCACGAGGATCTGCCGAGCATGCTGCGCGAGTGGGGCACTCGGATGGCCGGTCTCGGCGGTCTTCCGGAGGGTCGGCTGGCCGAGGCGTTCAAGGTCGTGTCGACGGCCTGAAAGCCCGCTCGCTGATCAAGGGTGTCGGGGTGAGTCCGTCACCAGAAGACGGCTACCACGACGTTGACCAACGCCAGCACACCAGCGGTGAGCCAGTAAGGCTGCTGCTCCTCGGCCGGTCGTCGACGGCCGAGGATGACCACGACGAGGACGATCAGCGCCACGAGCAGCTTGACGCTGATCTTGGCGTTGTCTGGGAGTGCGTAGGAAGGGTCCGCGTCGTGCAGCGGATAGCGGACCCCGACCAGGAGCAGCCCGGTGACCAGTTGGGTGATCGCGCCGTCGCGCATGGCCTGATTGACGACCCTGAGTTCACCTCGACGCGGCGCGGACAGCTGGACGAGGAAACCGCCGAGCAAAGCTGCGAGGCCGACGAAGTGCAAGACGAGTAGGGCATTGCGCAGAAACTCCATGGCGCGGAGCGTACGTGAGCGTCTGCGCGGATTCGTCCGTCGTGCCGCGCAGCATCACGCGGGCGGCTCGTCGTCGCGTGGGGGGCCGGGAGTGACACGATCGCTTGCCCGGCCCTCGCGCAGGTCCGGTGGGTGGATGGGGCCGGGGGTGGCACGCTCGCCCACCCGGCGGCATGGTCATGCCGCCTCCTGCCAGGCCCGGCCACGCTCGCTTACCCACCCCCGGACCCCATCGACGGACTCGTGGGCAGGTGGGCGATCGGAAGCGGCCCAGTAGGCCGGTGGGGCCGGGGGTGGCACGCTCGCCGACCCGGCGGCATGGTGATGCCGTCTCCTGCCAGGCCCGGCCACGCTCGCTTACCCACCCCCGGACCCCATCGACGGATTCGTGGGCAGGTGGGCGATCGGAAGCGGCCCAGTAGGCCGGTGGGGCCGGGGGCGGCACCTGGTTGTTCAGTGGGGCGGGTCGCCGGGTGGGCCGACGTCGTGGTCGTCGTGGTGGTCGTCGTGGTGCTGGTGGTGGTCTGGGGTGGTGTGGAGGTGTTGGCCGGTGGGGGTGGTCCAGGTGAGGTGGCCGTGGCCGTGGTTGGTGAGCTGCCAGCCGGGGGCGTGGTGTTTGAGCTGGTGGTGGTGGACGCACAGCGGGGCCAGGTTGCAGGCGCAGGTGGGTCCGTCGGGGTAGCGCAGGGTGTGGTCGAGGTGACAGGACCGGGAGGCCCGCTGGCAGCCGGGGAAGATGCAGACCCGGTGGGTGACGCGCAGGAACGCTTTCAGCTTCTCGTTCGGCACGTAAGGGCCGGGTCCCTGGATCTGGTGGGTGTCGGGGCCGGGGCAGGTCTGGTCGGTGGCATACACCCCGTCCACGACGCCTCCCGTCTCGTGGGTCAGGTCGAGCAGGTCGTGGAGGGTGTCGGCGTCCACGGTGCCGAGCCGACCCAGCTGACCAGTCACCCCGGCGTCACCGCCGCCAAGACCGCCGCCGCCGCTGCGCTGCCGGCCGGGCCGCCGCTGCCGGCCGGGCCGCGGGTGCCGGTGGTGTGGTCGATGGTGAGGTGCAGGTTGACCGGGACTGGGGGGATGGGTTGCCCGTCGGTGGTGGTGCCGGCGCCGAGGAGCAGGTCGATCGCGGTGTCGGCGCGTCTCTCATCCAGGCCACGCGGGTCGGTGGGGTCGTCACTGAGCCGGGCGAGGTCGTGCAGGTGCTGATAGGCGGCGTGGATGCGGGCGGAGGGTCCGTGGATGCTCAGCCAGGACATCGCGTCCGCGCCGTCGTCCACGCTGACCGAACGGCCCTTCCGGGCGTGTTCGCGTTTCCGCGCGGCGGCGGTCGGGTCGAGCCGGTTGGTCAGGTCCCGCGCGACCCGGGCCAGCCACGACCGCGACGCCTTCACCGAGACCGCCATCACCTGCGCATCCGGCAGGGCGGCCATCTGCTCGGGTGTCAGGGCGGCCAGGTCGGGGACCACCCCGCGCCCGGCCCGGGTCAGCAGCCGGGTCTCGAGCTCGGTGCACAACTCCTCGGACACTTCGACGGTGGCCTCCAGCACCCCGCTCAGCGCGTAACCACCGAACAGCCCGGCCTTGGCGCCGGCCAGCAGCCGCGGGAAACGGGCGTGCAGGGTGTCGGCCTCAGCGACCCGGTGGCAGGCGGCGTAACGAGTGATCCCCGCCGCCACGCTGATCTCATCCACCGCATAGGCCGACAGACCCGCCTCACCAGGCGCGCCCGACGGATCCGGGCGCCGAGACGCCAGCTCATGAACCAGCTCCAGGCCACGCCCGGCCGCGAACCGCGCGACCCGCTCCAACCGCGCCACCTCAACCACCAGCTGCCCATCACTCCACCCACCCAACGCCGACGTCGACCGATCCCAGCCAGCCCGCTCCGCCGCCAACAACCACTCCAGCTCGGCCTCCAGGTCCGCAAGGGCCTCCACGCTCAGCCCGGCCCGGTCGTCGCCCACACCACCCGTGCCGGCGCAGTCCGCGCAGTCCGCGTAGTCCGCGGAGTCCTCCCACACCAGCCCAGCCAGATCCGAGCACCCCAGCTCCGGGGCCGGATCCACCAGCACCACCCCTGATACGGACATGTATCGGATATTACCGGCCACCCCCGACACCCACCACGCCCGGACACAGACATGTGGACAACTTGCTCGGGCCTGGCACAGGGCTGGCATCGGGGTGGTCATTGGCGTCCACCAAGAGGTGGCCCAATCCCAACCGCGCGAGGTCGCCGCAGTCGTGACCTTCAGGGGTCCGTGGCGTACTGGTGGCAGAAAGGGGTATCACTAGAGCGTACGGATGGATCCAGCACCGCCGGGAAGGGGTTTGAGCCTGCCGTGACCGAGCCGCTGCTCGACCCCGTCCAGCAGCGCATCTTGATCTGCGTGCTGGCCGTGATGCTCTTGGCGGTCTCGCTGATCGGCCTGTGGTTGTGCAGGCACCTGGGCAAGGCGCGAGAACGGCTGTACGCCCAGCGACGGACCGAGGCTGAAGACGTGCTCGTCCTGCCGGACCGGAGAACGAAGCATGATCAGCCAACAAAGCGCACCCGGCTTTGAGCGACGAAAGACTCAGCGCCGCTACCCCTTGCCCGGCTAGTTGAGTCGACGTTCGGTGGCCCACCGAGTCAGCTGGTGGCGGTTGGAGAGCTGGAGCTTTCGCAGGACTGAGGACACGTGGGTCTCGACCGTCTTCACCGAGATGAACAGCTCTTTGGCCACCTCCTTGTAGGCATATCCGCGCGCGATCAGGCGCAGCACCTCGCGCTCACGTGTCGTGAGTCGGTCGAGGTCCTCGTCGACGGACGGGACGTCAGGCGAGCCTGCGAAGGCATCGAGCACAAACCCAGCCAGCCGAGGTGAGAACACGACGTCGCCGTCGGCTACCCGACGGATCGCGGCTGCGAGCTCCGGGCCGGAGATCGACTTGGTGACGTAGCCCCTGGCCCCTGCGCGGATGACAGAGATCACGTCCTCAGCTGCGTCGGAAACCGACAGCGCCAGGAAGCGAGTGTCGGGTAGGTCCTTGGCCGTCGCCCGGATCACTTCGGCCCCTGAGCCATCGGGCAGGTGAACATCCAGCAACACCACATCCGGCCGGGTTGCGGCGATGACGTGAATCGCTGTCTCGACGTCTTCGGCCTCCCCCACGACGCTCACGCTGTGCCCGAGCTCGGTCTGCACGCCCGTACGGAACATCCGGTGGTCGTCGACGAGAACAACCGTGGGTGGCGAGCTGCTCATGCCGAGCTCCCTTCGCCGGTCAGCGGCAACCGGATCCTGACCTCCGTGCCTTGCGGGGTGCTCACGATCTCAGCCTGCCCTCCGTGCCGCGCCATGCGGCCCACGATGGACTCTCGTACTCCCAGCCGATCCTCGGCGACCGCCTCGACGTCGAAGCCGTCCCCTCTGTCGCGGACGAACACCTCCAGGGATCCCTCAGCCGCCTCCGCATAGACCGACACAGGACCATGCCCCACAGCATGCTTGGCGGCGTTGACCAGCGCCTCCCGGGTCGCCTGCAGGACGGCCATCACCGACGAACCGACGCCGACATCACCCACGGTGACGACCTCGATCGTCACGGGATAGCTGTCCTCCACCTCGCCAGCGAGGTGCTCGAGCGCAGCAGAGAAGCTTGAGCCGTCCCACTTCTCCGGCCGGTAGAGCCAGGTGCGCAGCGCTCGCTCCTCAGCCCTGGCCAGCCGCGAGACCGCTTGGGGGTCGTCGGCGTTGCGCTGGATGAGGGTCAGGGTCTGGAGCACCGAATCATGCACGTGCGCGGCGATCTCCGCCCGTTCCTGCGAGCGGACCCGCTCTCGACGCTCGTCGTTGAGATCACGAGCGAGTCGCAGGAGGTACGGCCCTGCCACCAACGCCACCCCGACCAGGAGAATCAGACCCGCGGCCAGACCATCGGCGACCTGCCCCAGGTCCCCGGTGGCCGCGATCGTCCAGATCAAGCCCACCCCGACAAGAGCCGCGCCGATAGCCAGCCTCAGCCACCCGGGGCGTCCACCGACCGCGGCAGCCCGCGACGCGTGCGTGCGCCATCGGAGCCGCTCAGCATCGTCGGCCTGGCGCCACAGCACAGCCAGGCCAACGGCAGCCACGAGCAGTGGGACGAGGAGGGTGGAGCCGATCCCGCGACGCGCAGCCAGGGACGCCGCACCGATGGCGACGGCGCCGACCCCGAGGAGCAGCAGGAGATCACGATCGCGAGTTCGGGCGACCTCAGGTGCATCCTCATCGCTCCCCGCAGCCGCGCGGTGCTCCAGCGGGACGACCAACCAGAACCCGCCGTACATGATCACGCCGGCGCCGTTGGCGAAGGCGAGCACGACGAAGACCAGCCGGACCCACACAACTCCCACACCAAGGTGGTTCGCCAGGCCGCGACAGACTCCGGAAACCAGCCGGCCGTCCTGTGCGCGGAGCAACCTGGGGCTCTCAGCACCAGTGCCGCCGGGTGGCTCCACCGCGCCGCGCGCCGACTGTCCAGCTGTGGTCACGCCCCCCATGCTGGCCTATTCGCCGGCCCGGTGGATCAGGCACGACCCTGAGGGCGGCTCGGTGTGGACCAGGGGCGGCTCAGGGTCGATCCTGGAGGACTCACGGGTCGTCGGCGGCCAGAGTTGGGGTCATGAACGAGGAGACGTTGCACGAAGAACAGCCCGATCAGCCTGGGCAGGACACGAGATCGCAGCTCCCGCCGCCGTACGTGCCTCCCGGCGCGGCACCGACCGAGCCTCGTCCCCCGCTGCGCCGCAGCACCAGCGACCGAATGGTGGGAGGCGTTGCCGCCGGTCTCGCGCGCACCTTCGGCGTGGATCCCGTGGTCTTCCGGGTGGTCTTTGCGGCGCTCACCGTCATCGGTGGCAGCGGGCTCATCCTGTATCTCCTGCTGTGGGCATTCGTGCCGGAGGAGGGCGACGACGACTCGTCGATCGGCGACCGCTGGGTCAGGTCGCGCTCCTGGTCGACGATCACCGTGCTGTTGCTGGCACTCGCGATCACCGTCGTGGCGAGCATTGTCATCGGCCTCGACTCCGCGCCGCTGATCCTGCTGGGCATCATCGCGTTCGCAGCGCTGATCTTCTCCCGTCGCGATCAACGACCACCCAAGACACCGAGTCCGGAGTATCCCGCGGCGAGCGCCTACCCAGCGCCGAATGCGGAGGCCGCCGTGACTCCTCCGCTCTACGCCGGCTACTCCGGTCAGCCATACGCAGAGCCAGCACCTGCAGCGCAGCCGTACTCAGCAACGAAGCCGTACTCGTCAGCGAGCCTCTACCCCCCCACACACCCCGCCGACCCGCCAGCTGCGCCGTCTGCGCCGGCACCGCCACCGCCGCCGCGCAAGCCGAGGGATCGATCCGC
The DNA here is from genome assembly GCA_963805505.1 of uncultured Actinomycetota bacterium. Taxonomy (GTDB): domain Bacteria; phylum Actinomycetota; class Actinomycetes; order DATJPE01; family DATJPE01; genus JANPBY01. The sequence continues at coordinate 256,547 of CAWDUP010000002.1, forward strand.
CCTAGGCATCCTCAGCCTCGGTGCGGCAGCGGTTGTCGGCGGAGTTCTCACGGCGATCCGGCTGGCATCTTCGGACAGCACTCCATCAACGACGACGATCTTGGCCGGCACCACTCTCGTGCTCGGGCTTGGACTGCTCCTGGGCACCTTTGTCGGTCGAGCCCGGTGGCTGGTGATCCCCGGAGTAGCCCTGCTGTTGCTCACCTCCGCCTCCGGCGCCCTGCACCGGTGGGACGGACCGACGGGGCGACAGACCATCCAGCCGCAGAGCATCAGCGAGGTCGCATCCAGTTATGAGTGGCGTGCGGGGGAATTGGTCCTCGACCTCACCGACGTCTCGGGTGACCCCGACCTGACCATCGCGGCCGACCTGGGTGTTGGCTCGCTTCGAGTCATCGTGCCGCGCAACGCCGAGCTGGCTGGAGCGGCACATGTTCGGCTGGGCTCGATCCGTACCAGCGACGGGGCGGAGTACGACGGCTGGAACAACCTCGCTGATCTCGAGGACGCCCCCGTGGGAGCCGCGCCGTCCAGAAGCAAGCCATCGGTGACCGCTCAGACAATCACGCTCGACCTCACGGTCGGCATCGGAGAGGTGGTGGTGAGCCGTGCGTAAGCACGCGTTCGACCCGGCATCATTCGTCCTCGGCCTGGTGATCGCCGGGGTGGCGGTCACCTACCTGGTGGCCGAGGCCCAGGACCGAACCGTCGACGGCGCCTGGATCTTGCCTCTCACGCTCATCGGGCTCGGAGTGGCCGCGGTGGCAGCGGGTCTCAGCAGAGCGTTCCGTCGTGATCCTGTCCTCCTCGAGGACTTCGACCACAGCACCCCAGACGGCCTCGGCGACGCGAGCGACGCGGAGGGCACCGAGGGACTTGACTCACCGCGGTGACACCGAGAGCAGCCGAAGTTCCTCGGTCTCCTCGGCAGTGAGCTCCCAGTCCCCAGCCATGGCATTGGCGCGAACCTGATCCGGGGTCATGGCACCGGCGATGACCGAACCGGTTGCGGGAAACGCGAGGAGACCGCCGATGGCAGCCTCCAGAATCGAATGGCCGCGCTGCTCGGCCCACCCCACGATCGCTTCAACCGCTTCAAGCTTCGCGTCTGTGACATAGCCGCGTTCGGCCCAGGACACGAGCCGACTCCCAGCTGGCGGTTCTTGTCCGCGCCGCATCTTGCCGGTGAGCAGCCCGCTGGCTAGCGGAAAGTACGGGAGCACTCCCACGCCATAGTGCTCAGCGGCTGGAACCACTTCGGCCTCGACGTCTCGTTCGAGCAGGGACCAGTGGTTCTGCGCCGAGACGAATCGGGTAAGACCGAGCTCGGAGGCCACGTGATCGGCCTCAGCGATCTGCCACCCCGCGAAGTTGGAGCTGCCGACGTATCGAACCTTGCCCTCGACGACGAGGTCGTGCAGGGCACTGAGCGTCTCTTCGATCGGGGTCGCCGGATCGGGCGTGTGCAGCTGATACAGATCGATGTAGTCGGTCCGCAGGCGCGTGAGCGACTCCTCGACAGCCCGTCGGATGTAGGCGCGCCCGCCCTTGGCGCCGGCCGCGGGGCCGTACTCCATGTCATGGCCCTGGTGCCCGAACTTCGTGGCGAGCACGACCTGGTCGCGACGTCCCTCCAGCACTTCACCGAGAAGTGACTCCGACCGGCCAGCACCTCCCGAGCCCCCATAGATGTCCGCCGTGTCGAGAAGCGTGATGCCGACGTCGAGGGCTGCGTCGACGACCGCACGAGTCCCAGCCAGATCGAGTCGTCCGCCGAAGTTGTTGCAACCCAGGCCGACGGCGGACACCAGGAGCCCGGAATCACCCAGGGGTTGATAGCGCATGACCTCGACGCTAGTACGGCGCCGTGCGGTCAGGTCAGTCGGTGGTCTCCCCGTCGCCCCGTACGTCCCAGCCGTGATGGACGATGTCATGAAGCATGTAGCGCACGAACGTGTCGAGAGTGAAGACGGCCCCATCGCTGCGCCGGCCCGGTCGCTCCCACTGGTCATCGCCCACATCCAGCAGGGAGGAGACGAGAGTGTCCCCTGCTGCCTCGATCTCATCGAGAACTACTCCCGGCTGCTGACTGCCGTAGTCCTGGTCGACCGCCGTCTCGTCCTGGTCCCAGTTGTCGAACTGGGGGTCCTCCTCGTCCAGCATGAGGTGGAGTCGGCGGTCGTAGAGGACGAGGACGTCGCGGACGTGGCAGGCGTACTCCAGCGGTGACCAGATCGTCGGCTCGGGGCGCTGGCCTGGGTCATCGCCCGTCAGGACGTCGCGCCACAGTGGCAACTCCTGGCGAAGCCGCTCGGCCACGTCCTGCGGCCGCACGCTGCCTGCATCAAAGTCGCACTCCGGGCAGCGCAGCTCGACGACCCAAGTCCAGTCCTTGGTGTCCGGGATGATCGTTCCGGTGCCTGATCTTGGCTCGTCGCTCACCTCCCCACCGTAGCCCCCACATGGAGAGCGCAGCCGCGAACCGAACCGACCGGGGGCAACACCGAGCACCAGCCGGCAGTCGGAGCGACTTGCGGACCGCGCCCCGGCGACCCGGATCTGTGCCTCACATGGCGCGTAGGTAATACACGACGGGGACGGCGTGGAAACCGAGCGACTCATACAGCGCTCGTGCCGGGGCATGGAACCAGTCCCCGCCGGTTCCGACTGACAGAAACTCAACGCCCTCGCCCTGCATGGCTGCCAGAGCGTGCTCACAAAGGGCACGCCCCAGCCCAGCACCTCGGGCGGATTCTCTGACAGCGACGATCGCAATCCTGCCGTGACGATCGTCGACTTCGATCTCCCAACCAACGAAGCCGAGAATCTCGTCGCGGTCGCCCGAAGCGACGGCGACGACCTTGCCGGCGGACGGTTCATGTAACTGCGGCACCGACGTGCGGTAGTCGTCGGCCCAGGAGCCGTGGTGATGCAGGTAGACATCAGCCGGGACCATCGAGCGGAAACTCCGCTCGTAGAAGGGTCCGAAGACCTCGATCGTGAGGTCAATGAGGATGGGGAGGTCAGTTGCACGGAAGGAGCGGATTTTCATGGAGGTGACTGCCTTCTAGTTGAGGGGACGCAAGGTCAAGGCGTCCACGGCCAAACGGACACCCAACGGCGGCTCCCACCAGGAAAGCCGCCTCCTCAACTGCGGGTACGACCCGCTGAGAAGCACTCCATGCGCGCCACGGTAGTCGAGCGGCCCCCACCGATCGCGACCTGCATCGCCGCCTGACAAGGGACACAGGTTTGGCCGGCGTGCACGCTGTCGATTGCTTGCCCTGGTTCGGTCAGTAGATTTGCGCGGGTGCACAACGAGCCGGGCACCGCCAAGCGGTACACGGTCATCACACTCTGTGGCTCCATGCGGTTCCGCGCTGAGTTCGACCGCTTGGAGGCTCAGTTGACGCTTGCAGGGCATGTGGTCCTGGCGCCCACCACCCTTGCTGGGACGGCGGAGCCCAGCGCGGCGGAGCGGGCAGTGCTTGGCCGGGTTCATCTTCAGAAGGTCGCAATGGCAGACGAAATCCTCGTCGTCAACGTGGGGGACTACGTCGGGAAGAGCACCCATCGGGAGATCGCGCATGCGCGATCGCACGGCATTGTGGTCAACTTTCTACAGCCGCACGGAACTTCCTCTGCTGGCATCGACCGTCCGCGTGGGATTCACTGAGTTCATGCCTTTGGACGGTGAATACGAACCCAGCCCCTACCAGGGGGTCCGCGACCAGGTCGCGCTCTACGAGTCTTCGGGCGGCACTGAAGCAACGACGAGGCACGGCCTGCCCGTCGTGATCTTGACCTCGGTTGGAGCCAAGTCCGGAAAGTTGCGAAAGACCCCGCTGATGCGTGTCGAGCACGACGGGCGCTATGCCCTGGTGGCGTCCCAAGGAGGCGCCCCCGAGCACCCCCAGTGGTACCTCAATCTCATCGAGCACCCGCACGTCGAGCTCCAGGACGGCCCAGTTCGCCAGGACATGACCGCGCACGAGACTGCCGGGGCCGAACGGGCAGAGTGGTGGGCTCGGTCGGTGGCAGCGTTCCCACCGTACGCGGAGTATCAGACCAAGACCGATCGGCAGATCCCCGTCTTCGTGCTCGAACCCAGGACCACCGGCGCAGGACCGAGCACCGCACTCTAGGCTCGCGCCTCATGAGCCTCATCGACAAGGCGGCCGAGTTCCGCCGCCTGCACGACGACCCCGAGCTGCTCGTCCTGATCAATGTGTGGGACGTCATCTCGGCAACGGTCGTCGCGGACCTTCCAGGCTGCCGGGCCTTGGCCACGGCCAGCCACTCGATCGCGGCCTCATATGGCTATCCGGACGGCGAACACATCCCCCGCGACATCATGATGGCGGCCATCGGTCGGATCGCTTCGTCGGTCGAGGTGCCGGTGAGCGCTGACCTCGAGGCTGGGTACGGCGACGCCGGCGAGACCGTCCGCCGGGCCATCGAGGTCGGGGTGGTCGGGGCCAACCTCGAGGACCAGATGCGTCCGTTCGGCGAGGCCGTGGCCGCCGTCGAGGCCGCGATCGCTGCCGGGGCCGCCGAAGGCCTCGACTTCGTCCTGAACGCCCGTACCGACGCCTTCCTCAAGGCCGGGGACCGAGACCCGGAGGCCGTACTCACCGACGCCATCGCTCGCGGCCGAGCCTTCCTCGACGCCGGCGCCGCCTGCGTCTTCGTACCCGGGGTGAAGGACGAAGCGACGATCACCCGCCTCGTCGACGGGATCGGCGCCCGCAAGCTCAGCCTGATCGCTGGACCGGGGTCATTGCCCCCTGCGGTTCTTCAAGACCTGGGAGTCGCGAGGATCTCGGTCGGCCCATGGTCACAGCGGGTCGCGCTGACAGCCTTGGCCGACGTCGGCGAAAGCATGCTCGGCGGCGGGTCGTTCCCCGACGGGATACGTCCCCTCAACTGATCAGACGCCCTACCGGACCGTGAAAGCGACCGACCCGACACTCTTGTACTGGTCGGTCAGCAGGTAGTGAACGACGTAGTCCCCCGCCGGCAGCGGCCACGGCTTGCCCTGAGTGTCTTGGCCAAGCGTTGCGGTGCCTGAAACAGCCGGCGGGACGACACCGGAATCGTGCAGACCGGTGTAGGCCCAAAGCGTGTAGTAGTCCTTGTTGGGATTGTCAGCGCCAGCTTTGTAGACGCCAATCCAGTCCCAGCGGTTGGCGGGGCCGTCCTTCCAACTCACTGTGATCGGTTCCCCCACCTCGTAGGACTTCTTGTCGACGGCGAGCACCACCTCGGGGCGGACGGGACGGACCCAGAACGCGTTGGTGGCCAGCTGCTCACCAGTTCCGTCGGTCAGCACAACCGTGTAGCCGCCGGGGTCGAGCACATCGGTCTCCACCGTGAGCGTTCCATCCGTGCCTGTCACCGGAATTGTGGTTGGCGCAGCGTCGCCTGAGTCGGGCTGCACCTCGACCGTCCCGTCGCCGGGTTCTGGCAGCCGATAGCGAACGCCGAGCGAATCACCTTTGGTCAGCATCCGGTTGTCCAGGGCGATCCCCACTGGGAGCGCCTGTGGGGTCAGCTCGAGCTGGCTGACCACCGCGCGGTGGTCCGAGGTCCACGCCCCCGGGACACCGAGATCGACCCCCGCTGCCCCGGTCTTCCCGACGACAAGACTGCTGGTGACTTCGACGTTCGCTGACGTGTAGGTGTAGTCGATCCGGTCACCCGGGTTTTTCTTGTCGAAGCCCCAGGTGACCCCGGGGTCGGTAACGGGGTCAGGGTGGGCGCTGCGGTAGGCGTCCTGCATGCCCGCGTCGAGCAGCGCCGTGCTGATCGGCCACGGCACGGCAGTCGTGACCCCGGGATGCTGACCAACGGTCGCGTCGGTGTAGTCCAGGCTGGATGGCTCGTTGAAGTCCCCAGTGAGAATGACCGGCCATCCCTGCTGGGCAAGTTCTTGCATGTCCGGAATGAGCTTGGCCATGGACGTCAGGCGGACCTCGTTCTCGGAACTGACGACCGCGGCTACGGACTTTCCCTCACGAAGCAGCTTCGGGCCGTACTTGACGTAGTCCATGTGCGCGTTGACGAACGCGACCCCGTAGCCAGGCTGCACCTCGATGAGCGCGTACAGCCCGTCGGCGCCGGACGGTTCGAGGATGGGGTACTTGGACAGCAGCTGCAGACCCACGTTGTAGTAGGGGTAGCCGGCGTTCTTGGCGATGACGGGAAGGCGGTTGTACGACTCCAGCACTCCTACGACGTCTGCGCCGAGACTCTTGATCACCTTGTCGGTCTTGGCGTTACCGCCGTACTCAACGTTGTAGACGAGCGTCTTGAGCGTCATCGGAGCACCGGCGCCGGTCGACGCTGCGGCCGGGCCGGCGTCGGTGGGGCTGCCTGACGGGCCTCCGTCAGAAGATGACGACGTGCAGCCGGCCATCAACGTGGCAGCCGTCGCTACAAGGACGAGACCGGTTCGTGCACGCATGGCGCTGTCCCCTCGGCGTCGTCCGACTGCGGCCTGAACGGCCGTTCAGTTCTGCCGCGAGCAGGTTAACCGCTCAGCGCAAAGCCTGTCCATCACCACCCCACCCCCGCTGAGGGTGGGAGGGCTACTCCCACTCGATCGTGCCGGGCGGCTTGCTGGTGACGTCCAGGACGACGCGATTGATCTGCCGCACCTCGTTGGTGATCCGCGTCGAGATGGTGGCCAAGACGTCGTACGGCACCCGCGACCAGTCGGCCGTCATGGCGTCCTCGGATGACACCGGGCGCAAGACCACCGGATGACCATACGTCCGACCGTCTCCTTGGACCCCGACAGATCTGACGTCGGCCAGCAGCACCACCGGGCACTGCCAGATGTCGCGGTCGAGCCCCGCCTTGGACAGTTCCTCGCGAGCGATCGCATCGGCCTCGCGGAGGATGTCGAGCCGTTCACCGGTCACCTCGCCGATGATCCGGATCCCCAGACCAGGACCTGGGAACGGCTGCCGCCACACGATCCCCTCCGGCAGACCGAGCTCGAGCCCGACAGCCCGTACCTCGTCCTTGAACAGCGCCCGCAGCGGCTCGACGAGCGCGAACTCGAGATCGTCGGGGAGGCCGCCCACGTTGTGGTGACTCTTGATGTTGGCCGTACCGGTGCCGCCTCCGGACTCGACGACGTCGGGATAGAGCGTGCCCTGCACGAGAAAATCAACGCTCTCCCCCGCCTGACCCGCCTCCTCAACCACCTCGCGAGCGGCCTGCTCGAAGACGCGGATGAACTCGCGGCCGATGACCTTTCGCTTCTCCTCCGGATCGGTGACGCCAGCAAGTGCCTCGAGGAAGCGGTCCTGGGCGTCGACGACCTTCAGCCGGATGCCGGTGGCGGCGACGTAGTCGCGCTCGACCTGCTCGGCCTCGCCCTGGCGAAGCAAGCCGTGATCGACGAAGACGCAGGTCAGCTGGTCGCCGACGGCCCGGTGCACCAGCGCCGCGGCGACCGCCGAGTCGACGCCGCCAGACAGCCCGCAGATGACCCGCTTACCGCCCACCTGGGCCTGGATCCGCTCGACCTGCTCCTCCACGATGCCGGCGGGCGTCCAGGTCGGCTCAAGGCCCGCGACGTCGTACAAGAAGTGCTCGAGGACGGCTTGGCCATGGGCCGTGTGCAGCACCTCCGGATGGAACTGCACACCAGCGTGCCGGCGAGTGAGATCCTCGAAAGCAGCCACCGCTGCACCGGCCGTCGTCGCCGTCACGGTGAATCCTTCCGGCGCCTCGGCCACCGAGTCGCCGTGCGACATCCACACCGTCTGCGTCGGAGGCAGGCCGGCGAAGATCGCCGAGTCGGTCGCCGTGACCGTGAGCGGTGTTGCCCCGAACTCCGAGAGGCCGGTCTGCTCGACCCGACCGCCCAGCGCAAGGGCCATCGCCTGGTGGCCGTAGCAGATCCCGAAGGCCGGCACTCCCGACTCGAAGAGAGCGGGATCGACGCGGGGGGCGCCCTGGGCATAGACCGACGACGGTCCTCCGGACAAGATCACCGCGGCCGGACGCCGAGCCAGGATCTCCTCGACCGGGGTCGTGGAGGGGATCACCTCGCTGTAGACCCTCGCCTCGCGGACCCTTCGGGCGATCAGCTGGGCATACTGCGCCCCGAAGTCGAGGACGAGCACCGGCTGCAGTGGGGCGTCATTCACGGGCTCAGGCTATCGGGACGGGGCCGTACCATGAACGCCTCGTGACCACCTCCCGCGCCCTGCCCGCCGGGCGCCCGGACGAGGGCGCCAGGGCGCACCACGACGTCACCGATCACCAGGCCCATCCGCTGCGCAGGCTCTGGCAGTACGGCACCCGCTATCGCCGTCGCATCGTGATGGCGACGCTGTGGACCACGCTCAACAAGATCGCCGACGTGTTCCCCGAGCTGCTCATCGGAGCGGCCGTCGACGTGATCGTCCAAGGCAAGGACTCCTTCGTCGCGCAGGTCTTCGGGGTGGAGGGCACCTTCGACCAGCTGCTGATCCTGGCGGGCATCAACGCCGTCGTCTGGATCGTCGAGTCGATCACCGACTATCTGTCGGCCACCCGGTGGCGGCGGCTCGCCCAATCCGTCCAGCACGATCTGCGCACCGATGCCTACAACCACCTCCAGAGCCTCGAGGTCTCCTGGTTCGAGGACACCACGAGTGGCGGGTTGTTGGCGGTCCTCAACGACGACGTCAACCAGCTCGAGCGGTTCCTCGACACCGGGGCCGAGACGATCATCCAGTTGTTCTGGAACGTCATCCTGGTCGGTGCGGTCTTCTTCTTCGTGTCCTGGCAGCTGGCCATCGTGGCGTTCATGCCGATCCCGATCATCGTGGTCGGCTCGCTGCGCTATCAACGGCGTCTCGAGCCGCTCTACACCGTGGTGCGGGAACGGGTCGCAGAACTGTCCGCCACCTTGTCGGCCAACCTGGGCGGCATCACCACGATCAAGGCATTCGCCGCCGAGCGCCGAGAGTCCGAGCGGCTCGAGGCCGTGTCGACGGACTATCTCGAGGCCAACAGCGCCGCGATCCGCTTCAGCTCTGCCTTCGGGCCGATCATCCGTATGGCGATCCTCGCCGGCTTCACCGCCACCCTCCTGATCGGTGGATACTTCGCCATCCAGGGCACCCTCGCGGTGGGGCTGTTCTCGGTGCTGGTCTTCATGACCCAGCGGCTGCTGTGGCCGCTCACCGACCTCGGCCAGACTCTCGACCTCTACCAGCGAGGGATGGCCTCGACCCGGCGCATCCTCGACCTGCTCGACGTCGAGCCGAAGATGCAGCCCGGCGCCGCCGCTCTCCCGCGTCCGGTGCGCGGGGACGTGGAGCTGCGCTCGGTCCGATTCGGCTACGCCTCCGGCCGCGGATGTCCTGCGCGGGATCGATCTGCGGGTCCCAGCCGGCGAGACGCACGCCATCGTTGGTTCGACGGGCGCCGGAAAGTCGACGCTTGTGCGACTCCTGCTTCGCTTCCACGACGCCCGGTCCGGGTCGGTGTGCATCGACGGGCACGACGTACGGGCGCTCACCTACACCTCGTTGCGCGGATCCATCGGCTACGTCGCCCAGGACGTCTTTCTCTTCCACGGCACGGTGCGCGACAACATCGCGTACGGCCGCCCGGACGCGTCCGACTCGGACATCGAGGAAGCGGCCCGGCTCGCGGAAGCGCACGACTTCGTCCTCGGCCTTCCCAACGGCTACGACACTGTCGTCGGCGAACGTGGGGTCAAGCTGTCCGGTGGCCAGCGCCAGCGGCTGTCGATCGCTCGAGCGATCCTCCTGGACCCCGCCGTGCTGCTGCTCGACGAGGCCACGTCGGCAGTGGACAACGAGACCGAAGCGGCGATCCAGCGCTCCCTCGCGCGAGTCGGTGAGGGACGGACGGTCGTCGTCATCGCGCACCGGCTCTCTACGGTCCGCGAGGCGGACCGGATCTGGGTCCTCGAGCACGGCGAGATCGCCGAGGCCGGTACGCACGACGAGCTCGTCGCGGCGGGCGGGATCTACGCCGCCCTGTGGCGCGTACAGACCGGCGACGCCGTCCACCGGACCCACTGACGATTCGGCGAGGTCAGCCCGAAAACTGATTGGAGTTCCGGGGGTGGCGCCGCGTACCGTGGGTCAGCCATGGCCTTGCTGAAGAACATCCCCCGCAGCGAGCCGGGAATCCCGGATTTGCGCGGCGTGTGGCCGTTCTTGAGCTGGATCGCCCGGGCGCAGTGGCGCACCCTGGCCCTCGGGATCACCTGGGGCATCATCTGGATGCTGGCCGCGGCGGCCGTGCCCATCGGTCTTGGGCGCGGAATCACCGCGATCTCGAACGACGACATGACGATGGTCGGGGTCTGGTCGGCCGTCGTCCTGGTCCTGGGCATCATCTCCGCTGCCTCCGGGATGCTGCGACACCAGATGGCGGTCGCCAACTGGATCGGGGCCGCCTCGCGGATCCAGCAGCTGGTAGCGCGACAGGCCGCGGACCTCGGGGGTGACCTGCCCAAGCAGGTCGCCACCGGTGAGGTCGTGGCGGTCAGCGCCAGCGACGTCGAGCGCATCGGCAGTGCCTTCGATGTGACGGCCAGGATGGCCGGGGCCGTCGTCTCCTACGTCGTCGTAGCACTCGTCATGGTCGTCGTGTCCCCGACCCTCGGTCTGGTGGTCATCATCGGCGTGCCGCTGACCGCCCTGGCGATCACTCCCCTGGTGCGGCCGCTCGAGCGGCGCGAAACGGCCCAACGGGCGCGGTTCGGAGAGACCACCGAGCTGGCGGCCGACACCGTCGCGGGATTGCGGGTCCTGCGTGGGATCGGTGGCGAGGACCTGTTCTTGACCAGGTTCAACACCAAGTCGAACGAGGTCCGGCAGGCGGCCGTCCGGACGGCTCGGATCCGCTCGTTGCTCGACGCCTTGCAGGTGGCCCTGCCGGGAGCATTTCTGGTCGCCGTGACGTGGCTCGGCGCCCAGCTGGCCATCAGCGGCGAGCTCTCGCCGGGGCAGCTCGTGACGTTCTACGGCTTCGCTGCGTTCCTGGTGATGCCACTGCGCACTGTCACGGAGACCGCCCACAAGTGGACTGCTGCTCGGGTGGCCGCCCGTCGAGTGATCGCCGTCTTGTCGCTGCAGCGCGAGCACGCCGAGAGTGCCGCGCCCGTGGACGAGCCACCCGAGGGCGACCTGGTCGACCATGCGAGCGGGCTGACGGTCACGGCCGGCAGGTTCACCGCACTCGTCTCGGCCGAGCCGCACGACTCGACGGCCGTTCTCGAGCGGCTCGGCGGATACGTCCCGGGCAACGTCACCGTCGGAGGCGTGCAGCTGGCGGACCTTTCTCGAGAGGCAGTTCGTCGGTTGATCCTGGTCCAGGACAAGGACCCCATCGTGTTCGCCGGCACGCTCGCGGAGCTGTTCGACGTGCCGTCGTCTGGTCGAGTCTCGGCGGCCGAAGCGATCGCGTCCTCGGACTCCGAGGAGATCATCGAGGGGCTGCCCGAGGGGCTGAGCTCCGAGCTTCCTGAGCGCGGCCGGACCCTGTCCGGCGGACAGCGGCAACGCATCGCGCTGGCGAGGTCGTTGGTGAGCGATCCTCGCTTCCTGCTTCTCGACGAGCCGACCTCGGCCGTCGATGCCCACACCGAGGTACGCATCGCCGAACGGTTCGACGGCGGGCGGGCCGGTCGAGCCACCCTGATCGCGACCACGAGCCCGTTGCTGCTGGACCATGCCGACGTCGTGGCGCTGTTGCATGACGGATTGGTCATCGCCACGGGCCGACACCGCGACCTCTTGCGCACCGAGCCGCGCTATCGCTCGGTCGTGCTCCGCGACGACGAGTCTCTGGCTGCAGTTGGGAGTGAGCAGTGAACACGCCCGAGACCTACGACTCCGTACTGCGCCAGAACAGCCAGCTCCCCGTGTCGGGGCCACCGGCCGTACGCAAGCACGTCGCGGGTCTGCTCCGCCGGCACAGGGGCACCTTCGCCGCCGTGATCGCGCTCAACTCCATCGCTGCGCTGGCCGCACTGGTCGGTCCGCAGGTGCTCGGTCAGATCGTCCAGGGAGTGACCCACGGGATCACGTCGAGTCGGGTCAACACCCTGTCGCTGATCTTCCTCGCCGCATTGGCCGTGCAGACCATCTTCACCCGCTCAGCGCGGCTGCGCGCCGCCATCCTCGGTGAATCGATCCTGGCCGATCTCCGCGAAGACCTCGTCAAGCGGGCCGTTGGTCTGCCGCTCGGCGTCGTGGAGCGCGCAGGCACCGGCGACCTCGTCAGCCGGGCCACGACCGACGTGGACCGGCTGGCCTGGGCCGTTCGCATGGCCGTGCCCGAGATGACCATCGCGGGCGTCACAGCCCTGCTCGTGGGTGGTGCGTTGATCTTCACAGCACCGCCGCTCGCGCTGGCCTGGCTGCTGGCCGTCCCCCCGATCGTCATCGTGACCCGCTGGTATTTCAAGCGCGCACCGCTTGCGTACCGCGCCGAGACCACCACCTACACGATGGTCAACGCGGCCATCGCCGAGACCGTTGACGGCGGTCGCACCGTCGAGGCCTACCGGCTCGGACCCGAGCGCGTCCGGATCACCGACGAGCGGATCAAGCGCTGGGTCAGCTGGGAGCGCTACACCCTGTGGCTGCGCGTCCACTACTTCCCGACCATCGAGATCTCGTACTTCTTGCCCACGGCAGGGGTGCTGTTCCTGGGCGGAATCTTCTACATCAACGGCACGGTCACGTTGGCCCAGGTCACGGCCTCGGTGCTCTACACGCAGATGCTCGTCGAACCGATCGACATCCTGCTGTCTTGGATGGACGAGCTGCAAAGCGGCCAGGCCTCGTTGGCCCGGCTGGTCGGCGTCCACGAGATCCCAGACCCCGAGGTCGACGAGGACACCGAACCCGCCTCGCAGGAGATCGAGGCGCGCGATGTCCGATTCGCCTACCGCGAGGGTCGCGACGTGCTGCACGGCCTGGACTTCGACGTCGAACCCGGCACTCGGGTCGCGATCGTCGGCCCCTCAGGTGCGGGAAAGTCGACCTTGGGTCGGCTGCTCGCAGGGATCCACGGCCCCCGGACGGGGAGAGTCGACATGGGTGGAGTGGCCCTGTCGCGCCTCCCGGTCGAGACCGTGCGCCAGCACGTGGCGCTGGTCACCCAGGAACATCACGTCTTCGTCGGGTCGCTGCGCGACAACCTTCGACTGGCTCGCCCGGACGCTGATGACGAAACGATCCTGGTGGCCCTTGAAGCCGTCGACGCTCGCCAATGGGCCGAGGCGCTGCCCGATGGGCTCGACACCACGGTCGGGGGCGGGTCGCACAAGCTCACACCCGCGCAGGCCCAGCAGGTCGCCCTGGCCCGGCTGGTCCTCGCCGACCCCCACACGCTGGTCCTCGACGAGGCGACCTCGCTGCTGGACCCACGCGCTGCTCGGCATCTCGAGCGTTCGCTCGCCGCCGTCCTGCATGGCCGTACCGTCGTTGCCATCGCCCACCGCCTGCACACCGCGCACGACGCCGATGTTGTCGCGGTGGTGGAGGACGGAAAGGTCAGCGAGTACGGCACGCATGACGACCTGGTGTCGGCCAACGGTCCCTACGCGGAGCTGTGGCGGTCCTGGACCGACGAACCCTGACCTAGGCCGCACACCTCAGCGTCAGCTTCAGGGGGAGGTACCGGTGACCGTGACCTCGACCCGCTGGAACTCCTTGAGGTCGGAATAGCCAGTGGTCGCCATCGCCCGACGAAGCGCACCGAAAAGGTTCATCGACCCGTCCGGCGTCCGCCCTGGACCGAGCAGGATCTCGGCGAGGGTGCCGATGGTGCCCACCTGGACACGTTCGCCGCGAGGCAGCAACGCGTGGTGCGCCTCCGACCCCCAGTGCCAGCCGCGCCCAGGAGCCTCGACCGCCCGAGCCAACGGAGAGCCCATCATCACGGCATCGGCACCGCAGGCGACCGCCTTGGCGATGTCACCGGATTTGCCGACTCCGCCGTCGGCGATGACGTGCACGTACCGTCCGCCAGACTCGTCCATGTAGTCGCGCCGTGCCGCGGCGACGTCGGCCACCGCCGAGGCCATGGGCACCTGGACGCCGAGCACGTCTCGCGTGGTGTGCGCAGCACCTCCACCGAAGCCGACGAGCACACCGGCAGCGCCTGTACGCATCAGATGCAGCGCCGCTGTGTAGGTGGCGCACCCACCGACGACCACGGGGACGTCGAGCTCGTAGATGAACTGCTTGAGGTTGAGCGGCTCCGCCTCTCCGGAGACGTGCTCGGCGGAGACCGTGGTTCCGCGGATGACGAAAAGGTCCACGCCCGCGTCGACAACGGTCTTCCACAAACTGGCGGTTCGGCCCGGGGACAGCGCCGCAGCGGTCGTCACGCCGGCGGCGCGAACCTCAGCGATCCGCGCGGCGATCAGGTCAGGCTTGATCGCCTCGGCGTACAGCTCCTGCATGCGTGCCGTGACCCGTTCTGCCGGCAGCTCGGCGATCTCATCCAGCAACGGCTGGGGGTCGTCGTAGCGAAACCACAGACCCTCGAGGTTGAGCACCCCGACTCCGCCCAACCGGCCGATCGCGATGGCGGTCTCCGGAGAGACCACGGAATCCATCGGAGCGGCCAGCATCGGCAGCTCGATGCGATAGGCGTCGATCTGCCACGCGATGGAGACTTCCTGCGGATCGCGGGTGCGGCGGCTCGGCACGATCGCGACGTCGTCGAACGCGTACGCCTGCCGGCCCCGCTTGCCTCGACCGATCTCGATCTCGGTCATCCGCGGGCGTCGTAGTTGGGGGCTTCGGCGATCATCGCGATGTCGTGCGGGTGGCTCTCTTGCAAGCTGGCGGAAGTGATCCGGATGAACCGGCCCTTGGTCTGGAGCTCTGGCACGGTCCGCGCCCCCACGTAGAACATCGACTGGCGAAGGCCGCCGATCAGCTGGTGGGCCACGGCCGAGAGCGGGCCACGATAAGCGACCCGGCCCTCGATCCCTTCCGGAACGATCTTGTCGTCGCTGTCCACCTCGGCCTGGAAGTAGCGGTCCTTGGAGTAGGACTTCTTGCCGCGCGAGGACATCGCGCCCAGCGAGCCCATGCCCCGATAGGACTTGTACTGCTTGCCGTTGACGAAGACGATCTCACCTGGACTCTCGTCGCAACCGGCCAGGATGGATCCGATCATCACCGAGTCAGCCCCAGCGACCAACGCCTTCGCGATGTCCCCGGAGTACTGCAGGCCGCCGTCAGCAATGACCGGGATTCCCGCCGGGCGACAGGCCTGCGACGCCGCGCGTACCGCGGTGATCTGTGGGGCACCGACGCCGGTCACCACCCGCGTGGTGCAGATCGAGCCTGGACCGAATCCGACCTTGACGGCATCGGCGCCGGCGTCCACGAACGCTTGAGCACCCTCGGTGGTCGCGACGTTTCCTCCGATGACCTGCACGTGACGGGTGGCGGGGTCGGCCTTGAGGCGCTGCACCATCTCGAGCAGGAGGCGGACGTGCCCGTGCGCCGTGTCGGCCACCAGCACATCGACACCCGCTTCGACCAGGGTCGTGGCCCGCTCCCAGGCCTCGCCGAAGTAGCCGATCGCTGCCGCGACCATCAGCCGACCGTCGGCGTCCTTGCTCGCCTGCGGGAACTGTTCAGACTTCACGAAGTCCTTGACCGTGATCAGCCCGGTGAGGTGGCCGCCCGCGTCGACGATCGGGAGCCGCTCCCGCTTGTGCTGGCGCAGCAGCAGGGTGGCTTCCTCTCGCTCGATGCCGTCGTGGCCGGTGATCAGCGGCATCGGTGTCATCACGTCGCTGACAAGCGTCGTAGACCACTCGGCGACCGGAGTGAACCGCAGGTCACGGTTGGTGACGATGCCGAGCAGCACGTTGTCCTGGTCGACGACAGGAAGGCCTGAGACACGGTATTGCCCGCATCGCTCGTCCAGCTCTTCGAGCGTCGCCTTGGGGTGGATCGTGATCGGGTTGGAGATCATGCCGGTCTGGGTGCGCTTGACGAGGTCGACCTGATAGGCCTGATCCTCGATCGACAGATTTCGGTGCAGGACTCCCAGGCCACCCTGACGGGCCATGGCGATAGCCATCCGGGCCTCGGTGACCGTGTCCATCGCGGCTGAAACGAGCGGGACCCGCAAAGAGATCTCGCGGGTCAGTCGGGTGCTGGTGTCGACCTCAGCAGGCACCAGGTCGCTCTCGCCGGGCAGCAGCAACACATCATCGAAGGTCAGCGCCAGAGGGATCTCGTCACGCTGCTGGTCGACTGGGTCCGTCATGACCGGAGTCTACCGATGGCCGGATCTAGCGGACGAAGCCCCAGCGGAAACCCATCGCCACGGCGTGGGCCCGGTCTGAGGCGCCCAGCTTGCGAAACAGCCGGCGTGCGTGCGTCTTGACCGTGTCCTCGGACAGGTACAGCTCGCGACCGATTTCGGCGTTCGAGCGACCCCTGGACATCCCGGACAAGACTTGCAGCTCGCGCTCGGTCAGCGCTGGAGGTACGCCTGCCGCGGTCGGCCTCGGCCGGGACAGCGTCGGCTCCCGTTCACCAGCCTCGGCGAGGGCATGGCCTACGGTGGCGGCGAGCTCCTCCCGCGTCGCGTCCTTGCGCAGGTAACCGCGGGCGCCCGCCGCGACGGCACGAGCCACCCCGTCGGTGTCCTCGGCGAGCGTCAGCATGAGCACCGAGGCCTCGGGGTGGGTCGCCACCAGCCGACGTACGGCCTCGACCCCACCTAGACCGGGCATCCGCACGTCCAGCAGCACGAGGTCGGGCCGCTCTTGGCCGTAGCGCGCGAGGATCTCCTCCCCGCTGCCGGCGCCGGTGACCCGGGTGACCCCGGGCAGCGCAGCAACGGCCCGGCGCAAAGCTTCCCGGGCCAGCGGAGAGTCGTCGCAGACGCACACCGTGGTCACACCCAAGTTCTCGGCACGAACCCGCCCGGACGTGAGGCATCAAAGCCGAACGGGGTCCCACGACCACCGAATCGAGTGGTTCAGCCCTCGAGCAGCGCCGCCACGTCAGGTCTCGCCAACCACTCCCCGCGCAGCTCCTCCGACAGGTCGTCTGCGATCTGCAAGACCGCGCTCCGAGCCGCCGCCAGCGACCGGGCACTCTCTTGCGGTGCGGTGGGTTCCACCAAGGCACCGAGCACCGCACGCGACGGCCACAGCAGTGGGAGCGTCCCCAACGACTCGGCGAGGGTCGCGGCGCGGCGCAAGGTGGTGCCCGCCTCGTCCAGGTCGCCGCTTTGCACCTGGGCGACCCCCTGGAACAGCAGCGACTTGGCGACGTGGCGGGGCGCACCAGACGCCTCGGCGATCCCGACAGCGTCATCGGCGGACCCAGCGGCCGCTGCTGCATCGCCCATCAGCAAGGCGAGCTCGGCTCGTACCCACAGAACTCGCACGCGCTGGCGCCACCAGTCGTCGCGACCTTCGGTGACGGTGACCGCACGTTCCAGCTCGGCTCGTGCGGTGAGCGGGTCATCCAGCCCGACAGCGTCAGCAGCCAGGCCCAGCCGAGCGTCGAACATCGCCTCCGCAGAGCCTCCGGCCAGCTCCAGTGCGCGCTGGTCGAGCACGCGAGCCTTGTGGTGGCGCCCCAGCTGGCGGTTGACGCTGGCCATCGTGGCCGCAGAAAGCGCCGCGAACAGCACCTGGTCGGCAGGTGCGTCCCCGCCGTGACCCGACACCGGCTCGAGAACGCTCAGCGCGCTGCCGTAGAGCCCAGCCGATCCGAGCGCCACACCCAACAGCCATGCGGCCGCCGTCGCCTCGGCGTCGCGGCCGGTGCTTTGGGCGAGCTCGACCGCCTTCTGCAGCGGCGGCACCCCGGAGGCTGGCCGGCCGTGGAAGGCCGCGCGTTCGCCCGCGGCAAGCAGCAAGGCGAGCTCGTCGTCCACGACCCCTCCCCGCCTGGTGAGCATCCGCGCCGGATGTGACGCGCGCTGCGCAGATTAGCCGACGGAGGCGGTCGAGTCTTGCCGCCGTCTGGGCGGCGAGCCCGCTGACGGCCCGTCAGAGCCCAACAGCACGGGTCACGGCCTCAACGGCTTCAGTCAGGTCCTCGACCCGACGCGCCGGGGCCGGGAGGTTCGGCGGCCACCCAGGTCCGCCCACCAACAGCACGGGTGACGGGCGCACCGTAGTCAGGTCGGCCAGGGCCTGCACACCGCCTGTCTTCGCACTGTGCGACCAGATGAAGACCGCCGCAGGACCGCTTCGCCGGACGGCTGCCGCCAGCGCATCGCGCGGCACGCGAGCACCGAAGATCCTGCTCTCCACCTGCCGCTCGGCGAGTCCCGCCGCGAGCGCGTGCAGAGGCAGCGAGTGCAGCTCGTCCTCAGCGCTGGCCAACAGGACCGGCCTGGCGTTCAGGGGGTTCTTTACCCGAGAGATCACCGGCCGCAACGACGAGATGATGCACTCCGCCAGCAGATGCTCCACCTCGACGCCCTCGCCGGTCGTCTGCCAGCGGACGCCCATCGACACGAGGACCGGGACGAGGAGCTCGTCCCACGTTGCCAAGACCCCTCGCCGCCGAAGACTCGTCTCGACGATCTCGCAGACGGTCGGAGCATCCAACGCCATGGCAGCTCGCGCCAGACCGCGGGTGGCCGGACCCCCTCCGGAAAGGCGCATCACGCGGCCACCACCGACCCGCCAGTCCTCCAGGCGAGCCAGCGGGTCCGCCTCGCGCCCGTCCGCAGCCCGGCTCGGAGCCGGCGACCTGTCACCGACGGGTTCCGCCGGCGCAAGCGCGATCCGGGCCGCTTCGGCAGGCGCCACCCCTTGCCGCGTCAGTCGGCCCATCTCCTCGAGTCGGGCGACATCGGCCGGCGTGTAGCGCCGGTGCGAACCGGCCACGTGCGCTCCCGGTCCGAGCCCATAGCGCCGGTCCCAGGTCCGCAAGGTGGCGGGCGCGACGCCCAGCCGACGGGCCACGGCCGCGACCGTCAGCGCCGGCGAGTGGTCGCGCGCCGCCGCGCCAGCGGGATCGTCGACGGGTGCACCGGGCATCTGCGGATTCTCCGCCACTGCAGTGCCTACCGCATGTCGACGCCCCGTTGCGCCTCTCTGGTAAATCAGTTCATTGCTTGTTCATCTCGCCTACTTGACCAACTTATGAAGCGTTACTAGGCTGGCTCAACACGCTCCAAGGAGGACGAATGACCGACATCTCCCGCCTACCGCGACCGACCGCCGACGTCTGGGAATGGCAAGTCGACGGCGCCTGCCGGGGCGTGGACTCCTCCCTGTTCTTCCACCCCGAGGGAGAGCGCGGCCCGTCGCGCACCGAGCGCGAGAATGCCGCGAAGGCCATCTGCGCGACCTGTCCCGTGATCGCCGAGTGCGCGGCGCACGCGCTGGCCGTACGCGAGCCGTACGGCGTCTGGGGCGGCATGTCCGAAGACGACCGAGAAGCGCGCTACGTGGTCCCCCGGCGACTGGCGGAGCCCGAACTGGCACCGACCGGCTGACCGGGCTCCGGCCCACCAGACCCCCTCCAAGGGCACAGCGGCCCCCGGATCCTTGCTGGATCCGGGGGCCGCTGTGTGTGCTGGAGGAGGTTCCTGCTTGAGGTTGTTCGCGGGCTAGTGGTGGTGACCGCCAGGCCCGTGCGAGTGACCGTGCCCCGAAGCGTCGGCCTCTTCGTCGTCCTTCTTCTCCACGACGATCGACTCGGTCGTGAGCAGCATGCCGGCGATCGACGCCGCGTTGGCCAGCGCGGAGCGGGTGACCTTCACAGGATCGACGACACCAGCGGCGATGAGATCGACGTAGTCGCCGGTCGCGGCGTTGAGGCCATGACCAGCATCGAGTCCGCGCACCTTGTCGACGACGACGTAGCCCTCAAGGCCGGCGTTCTCGGCGATCCAGCGCAGGGGTTCGTCGGCGGCACGACGCACGATGGCAACGCCCGTCGCCTTGTCCCCGTCCAACCCGAGGTCTCCGTCGAGTACCGCGACCGCCTGCACGAGGGCGCTGCCGCCGCCGGCGACGATGCCTTCCTCGATGGCCGCCCGAGTGGCCGAAACGGCGTCTTCGATGCGGTGCTTCTTCTCCTTGAGCTCGACCTCGGTGTGGGCGCCGACCTTGATGACGCAGACCCCACCAGCGATCTTGGCCAAGCGCTCCTGGAGCTTCTCGCGATCCCAGTCGGAGTCGGTCCGCTCGATCTCGGCGCGCAGCTGCGCGACGCGATCGGCCACCGCCTGGGAGCTACCCGCGCCGTCGATGACGGTCGTGTCGTCCTTGGTGACCACGATCCGGCGAGCGGTGCCGAGAACCTCGAGTCCTACCTGGTCCAGCTTGAGACCGACCTCGGGAGCAACGACCTGGGCGCCGGTGAGGACGGCGATGTCCTCGAGCATGGCCTTGCGGCGGTCGCCGAAGCCCGGCGCCTTGACCGCGACGGAGGTGAACAACCCGCGGATCTTGTTGACGACCAGCGTCGACAACGCCTCACCATCGACGTCCTCGGCCACGATCAACAGTGGCTTGGTTGCCTGCGCGATCTTCTCGAGCAGCGGCAGCAGGTCGGAGACCGAGCTGATCTTCCCCTGGTGCAGCAGGATGTAGGCGTCCTCAAGGACGGCTTCCATCCGCTCCGCGTCGGTCACGAAGTAGGGGCTGAGGTAACCCTTGTCGAACTGCAGGCCCTCGGTGAAGTCCAGCTCGGTGCCCGCGGTGTTGGACTCCTCGACGGTGATGACCCCGTCCTTGCCGACCTTGTCGAACGCCTCGGCGATCTCATCGCCGATCTCGGTGCTCTGCGCCGAGATCGCCGCGACCTGGGCGATGTCGGCCTTGCCATCCACGTCCCGGGCGACCCGCAGGAGCTCGGTGGACACGGCCTCGACAGCGGCGTTGATGCCGAGCTTGAGGTCCATGGGAGCCGCGCCGGCAGCGACGTTGCGAAGCCCATGGCGGACCATGGCCTGGGCCAGCACGGTCGCGGTGGTGGTGCCGTCACCAGCGACGTCGTTGGTCTTGGTGGCGACCTCCTTGGCCAGCTGAGCGCCAAGGTTCTCGTTCGGGTCGTCGAGCTCGATCTCTCGAGCGATGGTCACCCCGTCGTTGGTGATCGTCGGCGCGCCGAACTTCTTGTCGATGACGACGTTTCGGCCCTTCGGACCGAGGGTCACCTTGACGGCGTCGGCGAGAGCGTTGACACCGCGCTCCAGGCTGCGGCGGGCGTCCTCGTCGAACTGGATGGTCTTGGGCATGTGGTTCCTCAAAGTCCTTGGCTACGACTGCCGCCCCGGGACCCGGTCCCCAGAAGGGGTGGGGTCACCGGGGCGGACAGGTGAACAGATGGTGGAACGTGGTCGGCTGGCCGACCACGGTTCCTGATGTGGTCGGCCAGCCGACCACGGTTCGCAACGTGGTCGGCTAGCCGACCACGACAGCGAGGAGGTCACGCGCGGAGAGGATGAGGTACTCCTCGCCGTTGTACTTGACCTCGGTGCCGCCGTACTTGCTGTAGACGACCTTGTCGCCGACATTGACGTCCAGCGGCAGGCGCTGGCCCTCCTCGAAGCGGCCGGGACCGACGGCGAGAACCTCGCCCTCCTGCGGCTTTTCCTTGGCGGTGTCCGGAATGACAAGTCCGGACGCTGTCGTCTGCTCGGCGTCGAGCGGCTTGACGAGGACGCGGTCCTCGAGTGGCTTGATGGAGACCGACACGGGGGTCTGCCCTCCGGTGAGATGGAGTTGATAGGGGTCAGTTCTGCTTGTTCTGTGTTGATCAGGGTTGTTCTGTGTTGTTCTGTGTTGCTCTGTGTCGTTCAGAACTAGCTGAGAACGGGCCGCGGGACTCTGCCGTCGCGGGGTCAGAGCCTCTCGGACCGTTGGCACTTCCCGAGGGAGAGTGCTAACGCAAACCTAGTCAGCCGATTAGCACTCCGTCAACTCGAGTGCCAACGACCGGCGGCAAGCGCCGCCAAACCAGCAACCAACCAGCACCCACCCAGCACCGACCGGCTGGCGATAATGAGCCGTGACCCCGGCCGAGCTCGCGCTGCTCACCGGGGAGGCTGGCCAAGAGCTCCTCGCCCGCTTGGCCGAACATCGGGCCGACGACGACCTACGCGTCGCCAGCAGGCTGCGAGCCGAGGGACACGACCCGGCGCTCGTTGCTGCCGCGCTCACCCAGGTACGGCTGCGCCAACGAGCCCGGCCACGCTTCGGGGCCGACGCCGACGCCATGCTCTGGACGGCCGCCGGGCTCGAGCAGGCCACGCGCCCGGGTGTTGCCGAGCACCGCGCCCAGCGGCTGGCCGCAAGCGCAGTGCGGCGCATCGCCGACCTGTGTTGCGGGGTGGGAGCAGACGCCATCGCGTGCGCGCGGGCCGGGATCGACGTGCTGGCGGTCGAGATCGATCCCGGGACCGCTGCTGCCGCGGCAGCCAACGCCGACCTGCTCGGCCTTGCAGGCCGGATCGAGGTGCGCTGCGCCGATGTTCGGGCGGTTGATCCGATCGCTGAAGGCTGCGATGCCGTGTTCATCGACCCAGCGCGCCGAGCAAGCGGCCGGCGAAGTTTCGATCCCGAGGCCTATCTGCCGCCGTTCAGCTTCGTCGGCGAGCTGGCTCGACGGGTGCCGGCCACCGTGGCCAAGGTGGCGCCCGGGTTCCCGCACGACCTGGTGCCCCCACAGGTGGAGGCCGAGTGGGTGTCTGACGGCGGTGACGTCAAAGAGGCGTGCCTGTGGCACGGCCCCTTGGCGGGGGAGGGTGTCAGAAGGCGGGCAACCCTGCTGCCCTCTGGCGCAACCCTCACGAACACCAGGAGTGCACCGCCGCGCGTGGGACCAGTGGGTCGCTGGCTGGTCGAGCCCGCTGGAGCCGTCATCCGAGCAGGTCTGGTCGCCGAGGTCGCCGCCCAGCTGGCAGGCAGCTTGCTCGACCCCCACATCGCGTACGTGACCTGCGACGCGGAACCGTCGACGCCGTACGGACGCACGTTCGAGGTTCTGAGCGAGATCCCCTTTGCGCGCAAACGCATGCGGGCAGAGCTGCGTTCGCGCGGCTACGGCGACGTGGTCGTCAAGAAGCGCGGCGTCAACGTGGTCCCTGAGCAGCTGCGTCGGGCGCTGCGCCTCACCGGTGGCGGCCCCCCGGCCACGGTCATTCTGACTCGGACAGACGCAGGTCCGTTGGCCCTGCTGGTCGAACCTCGTGAGGGCCGCCGATCCGAGTGACGTGGCAGCCCGGCGTCGACGAGCACGTCATCTACGAGCCAGCCCTCCTCCTAGCGCCCCGGCCGGTCAGCCGAGACGCTTCTCGAACCAGTGGTGGGCGTACGCCTCGTCGTTGAAGGCAGGCACCTCTGTGTAGCCGGCTGACCGGTACAGAGCGACCGCCTCGACGAGGGACCGGTTGGTCTCCAGCCGCACGGCCGGGGCCCCCTCCCGGCGGGCCCGAGCCTCGAGCTCAGCGAGCAGCCGACGGCCCAGCCCCAGCCCGCGCGCCGACGGGTCGATCCACATCCGCTTGAGCTCGCAGGGGTCGTCGCCATGCAGCTTCAGGGCCCCGCACCCCACCGCTACCCCGTCCCGGAACGCGACGAGGAGCAGACCGGCCGGCGGGACGAGGTCGCCGTCCTCGGCCGGGATGCTGCGTGCCGGGTCGAACCCGGTGTCGAAGCGCTCCGCCAGCTCGGCGAAGTAGGACTCCAGGCAGGCGCGTGCGGCCGGGTCCGTGGGGGCCAGCTCGCGCACATCGATCCCCACCGCAGCGTTCAACGGGCCAGCACCTCGGTCACGACCATCGAGGAGTCGGTGGGGTGGTCGAGGCGGCTCGGCTCGATCCCGCGACTGACGAGCTCGGCACCGAGGGCTGCAACCATGGCCCCGTTGTCGGTGCACAGCCCTGGCCGCGGGACCCGCAGGACCAGACCGGCGGCTGCGCACCGCTGCTCGGCGACGACCCGCAGGCGCGAGTTGGCGGCCACCCCGCCGCCGATCACGACATGCCCGACGCCGTACGCCTTCGCCGCTGCGACGGTCTTGTTGACCAGCACGTCGACCACCGCCTCCTGAAAGGATGCGGCGACGTCAGCAACAGGAACGTCCCTGCCCGCTCGCTCGGCGCGCTCCACCCAGCGGGCGACAGAGGTCTTGAGCCCGCTGAAGCTGAAGTCGTAAGCGTGCTCCTCCTGATCCTTGGCGGAGCTCAGCCCGCGGGGGAAGGCGATGGCCGCGCCGTCGCCCTCACGCGCTGCGCGGTCGATCGGCGGCCCACCCGGAAACGGCATGCCGAGAACACGGGCGATCTTGTCGAACGCCTCCCCGGCAGCGTCGTCCATGGTGCGCCCCAACGACTCGACCCGACCGCTCAGCTGGTGCACGAGCAGCAACGAGGAGTGGCCGCCCGAAACGAGCAACGCGAGGCAGGGCTCGGGAAGCCGACCGTGCTCGAGCTGGTCCACCGCGACGTGCGCGGTGAGGTGGTTGACCCCGTACAACGGCTTGTCGAGGGCGAGTGCGAGACCCTTGGCGCCCGAGTCTCCGACCAGCAACGCTCCCGCCAGGCCAGGCCCGGCGGTGACGGCCAGGGCGTCGACGTCGCCTAGCTGGATCCCAGCCTCCGCACAGGCACGCTCGACGGTGGGGACGAAGGCTTCAAGGTGTGCCCTAGACGCCACCTCGGGGACCACTCCCCCGTAACGGGCATGCTCCTCGACGCTGGACGCCACCGCATCAGCCAGCAAGGTGGTGCCCCGGACGACCCCCACACCTGTCTCGTCGCACGAGGTCTCGATGCCGAGGACCAAAGGTTCGTCCGTGTGGTTCATCGGACGAGCCACCTGCGCATCACGACCGCGTCCTGGCCCCGCCCGTAGTAGTCACGACGGACGGCTAGCTGCTCGAAACCGTGACGGGCGTAGAGATTCAGCGCCGGTTCGTTGTCCGCCCGGACTTCGAGCATCAGTGAGGCCGCGTCGCGTCGACCGGCTTCGGCGATGAGTTCAGCCAGCAGCGCCCTCCCGGCACCTCGACCTTGATGGGCAGGCGCCACCGCGATGGTCTGGATGTCAGCACTGCCACCCACGCACATCAGGCCCGCGTAGCCGACGAGCTCGTCACCTAGCTCGGCGATCACGTAGGTGCGGGTGTCTGGCGCCCCAGCGAGCTCGGACCAGAATCCGGCGGCTGTCCACGGATCTTGGGGAAACAGCAGCTGCTCCAACGGCACCAGGTGCTCGATGTCCCACCAGCGCATCGGCCGAAGAGTGAGCGCTCGGGCCGCCGGCTCGCTCGCGACGCTCATCGCAGCACCGACTTGCGGGAGGTCGGCTCGGCGGCGTCTGGACGCCGCAGGTACAGCGGCAACGGGGGCAGCGCCTCGCCCGCCGGCACCGCGTTGACTGCCAGCTCGGCCAACGCCGCTGCGTGGGGATGTCGTGGTCCGTCTTCGAGTCCAGTCCCGACTTTCGGGCCGAGAAGGTCGGGATAGAGGTCCGCGCCGGCTCCGACGACAGGCAGGTCAGGAAACTGGGCGCGCACCTGCGTGGCAGTACCGACGGCGGGATCGCCGGCGCGCCTGCCGGCAGAGGTGTACACCGCCCAGTAGACCTCCCGACGACGAGCGTCGGTGGCCACCAGGAAGTCCGAGGCCATGCCGTCGGCCGCCTCGGCTGCGAGGGCGTCGAGGGAGCAGATCCCGTGCACCGGGATGCCGAGGGCGAGCCCCACCGCCTGTGCGGTGACCAGCCCGATTCGCAGCGAGGTGTACGGCCCAGGGCCGACCCCCACGACGACCTGCGTCAGTCCTGCCAGCGGGACGTCCGCCCGGTCCATGACATCGCGGATCATCGGGGCCAACAGCTCACCGTGGCGCTTCTCCGCGATCTCAACGCCAGAAGCAACGACGTGGGACCCGTCGTGCAGCGCCACCGAGACAGCCGGAGACGACGTGTCCAAAGCCAGGAAGAGCACCAGCTCAGCGTATGCCGGTCAGGAGTGGAGCACGCCGTCGAGACCGTCGGTCCAGCGCTCTCCGACGCCGAACAGGGTGGCCGTCCGGCTCTCCCCCGCGCCCATGTCGCGCGCCAGCTCGATGACCAGCCGGTCCTCGCTGAGTTCCTCGACCTTGCCCTCACCCCACTCGACCACGGTCACCGACTCCGACAGCGACGCGTCGAGGTCGAGGTCATCGACCTCGACCAAGGACGAGAGTCGATAAGCGTCGACGTGCACCAGGTCAGGCCCGCCCGCCGAGCCGCGATGCACCCGCGCAATGACAAACGTTGGAGACGTTACATCGCCGACGACCAGCAAGCCCGCGCCTATCCCTTGCGTCAGGGTCGTCTTGCCAGCGCCGAGGGCGCCGGACAGGACGACCAGGTCACCAGCCTGCAAAGCACCGGCCAGCCGTACCCCGAAGTCATGGGTCGCAGCCGCGCTCGACAGCTCGACGCTTCCCAGCACCTCCCCGTCGGTCACCGCAGGCCGCGCTTGCCAGCGAGCTCCCAGGCGTCGTCGAACAGATCGCGCAGATCAGCGTTGATCCGCTCGGGATGCTCGAGGATCGACAGGTGACCCCCTGGATCGAGAATTGTTACGTGCGCCCCGGGCAGTTCACGGGCCATCGCGCGGGTGTGCTCCACCGGAGTCATCAGATCCTGTTCGGCGCCGACCAGCAAGGTCGCACATCGCTGGAGCACGGCAACGGCGTCAGCCTTGTGGTGGCTGTCGAAAGTCGGGAGGAAGTCGGAGATCACGGCCAGTGGCGTGGCACCCAGCATCTCGCTCGCAAAATCGACGACGCCGGGAGGTACCCGGGTCGCGAAGGAGTAGTAGCGGGTCAGCAGGCCACCGAGGTCGCTGCCCGAACGTCGACCACGCTCCACGAGATCGGGGCGGCGAGAGAGCGCCGAAACGATGGCGGGAGCCGACCGGTGTACCAGCGAGCCGACCCGCCGGGGAAGGCCCAAGGGGACGTCGGCCAGGCCTCCGGCGGAGGTGCACAACAAGCCCGCCCCGACCACACGCCCGTCGAACCATTCCGGTTGCTGGTCGGCCAGTGCCAGCAGGGTCATGCCCCCCATCGAGTGCCCTACGACCACGACCGGCCCATCCGGTGCTGCCGCCTCGATGACCTCGGCCAGATCAGCGCCGAGCTGGTCGATGTCGTGCGAACCCTCATCCCCCCGGCCGGACCGGCCGTGCCCGCGCTGGTCAAGCCACACGCACCGCACGAGGCCGGCGAACGCCTGCCGCTGGAAGTGCCAGCAGTCGAGGTTCAAGGCATAGCCGTGCAGGAACACGACCGTGAGCCCCGGATACGGCGAGGCGTCGCGTGCCTCGTCGATCTCGAGGTAGAGCTCCACGCCGTCTGACAGCTGCAACGAACGAGGGGTCGAGCGCAGCGAACCGTAAGCCGCGGCAGGCTCATTGCGACCGAGCGGAGTGCGCACCAGAGCGCGCTCGCCCACCCAGCCGGCAGCTGCCCCGACCGCCAGAACCCCGAGACCGAGACCGGCCGCCCCGACTGACCGGCTCACTCCCTGCCTCCGTAGGTGCGCGCGACCCGAGGGCCGATCCTGGTGACCACCTCGTAGGAGATCGTGCCGAGGACGTCGGCCCAGTCGTCAGCGGTTGGTTCGCCGTCATCGCCTGGACCGAAGAGCACCACCTCATCGCCTTCGGCGATCCGATCGTCACCGACGTCGACCATGAACTGGTCCATGCACACGGTGCCGGCGATGGTGCGTCGACGGCCGGCCGCCAGCAGCGGACCGACGTTGGTGGCACTGCGAGGAATTCCGTCGGCGTAGCCGAGGGGCACCAGGGCGAGCGTCGTCTCGCGCGTCGTGGTGTAGCGATGGAGGTATGAGACACCTTGGCCTTCGGGGACCCGCTTGGTGAGCGCCACCCTCGCCGTCAGCGTCATGGCCGGTCGGAGACCCAGGCGGCTCGCCGGATGTGTCGTCGGCATGGGAGAAAGCCCATACACGGCAATGCCTGGGCGGACCATGTCGTAGTGCGCGTCGGAGCGCCCGAGCGTTGCCGCGGAGTTGGCCAGGTGCCGCACCTGCGGGTGGATACCGGCCCGTCCTGCCACGGCAAGCGCCTCGTCGAACGCGTGGACCTGGGCGTCGATCGTTGGATGTGTCGGGTTGTCGGCGTGCGCGAGATGAGACCAGATGCCGACGACCTCGACCGTGCCGTCGGAGACGGCCGTACGGGCTGCCGCACACAGCTCCGACCACGCCGCTGCCGGCGCCCCGGCCCGCCCGAGTCCGGTGTCGACCTTGAGGTGGACGCGGGCGACGCGGCCGCATGCCCGAGCAGCGTCAGCGGCACGGGCGACCGCCCACGGCGCACTGGCCGACAGATCGATCTCCGCCGACACCGCCTCCTGGAAGGGATCCGAGGGATCGAGCAACCACGACAGGATCGGGCCTTCGTCGCCGCTTGCGCGCAGCGCGAGCGCCTCCTCCAGCAGCGCCGTGCCGAGCCAGGAAGCACCGCCGGCCCGCGCAGCTCCGGCCGATCGGATGAGCCCGTGCCCGTAGGCGTCCGCCTTGACCACGGCAAGCAGGTCGGCACCAGGGGCGGCCTCGCGCAGCCGCTCCACGTTCGATTCGATCGCCGCCAGGTCGATGCGTGCCTGCGCTCTGGGCTGCTCATCCATCGCGGCCGATCCTCCCACGACCGCCAGCGGGGGCCGCTCAGTGGGAAGCAAGCAGGGCCAAGACTGCCGGGAGCGCATCGGCGACGTCGCGTGCCACGAGCGGGCCTCCGTTGGAGGCAGACCGGGCCGCCACGCCGTGGACCCAAGCGCCCAGGGCGCCTGCCTCAGACGCCGAACGTCCAGCGGCGAGCAGCGACCCGCAGATCCCCGAGAGCACATCTCCGGAACCGGCCGTGCCGAGCGCGGGAATCCCTGAATTCGACACGCGAGTCCCGTCGTCAGGAGCCGCGATGATCGTCGTGGCACCCTTGAGGAGCACTGTGACCTGAAGCGAGTGGGCGGCAGCACGTACCGAGGCCAGCCGGTTGGCCTCGACCTCGCTCCGGTCTCGGTCGATCAGCCGAGCCAGCTCTCCGGCGTGGGGGGTGAGCAGGGTCCGGGCGGGATCTCGTCCCTTCAGCAGGGTGGGATCGGCGGCCACGATCGTCAGGGCATCGGCGTCGAGGACGGTGGGCAGCCCAGCGTGCAGGACCGCCCGAAGACGCGTCGCGGCGGTCTCGTCCGTGCCCATCCCAGGCCCGGCCAACCAGGCCTGCACCTGCCCAACCGAGCCGACCGGATCGTCGTCGGTGAGCGAAGCGACGACCGCCTCCGGCCACGCCTGTCGTACCACGTCAGCAACCGCATCCGGGGCGGCCACCCGGACATAGCCGCATCCCGCACGGAGCGCGCCACCGACGCAAAGAACCGCGGCCCCTGGATAGTCGCGCGAGCCGGCGACCACTCCGAGTGCGCCGCGGGCGTACTTGTCGCCGTCCCTCGACGGCCACGGCCACATGGTGCGGACCTCGTCGGCTCCTAGGGCCTCCATCGCAGGAGCACCGAGCTCGAGGCCGATGTCGACGAGCTGAACCTCGCCGGCGAACCCCGCGCCGGGGTCGACGAGCAGCCCCGGCTTGAGCGTCCCGAAGGTGACGGTGACGTCGGCGCGCACCGCCGCGCCTTCAACAGCCCCGGTGTCGGCATCGACTCCGCTGGGTAGGTCGACAGCCACGACCGTCGCAGTGGGTCCGATCTCGCGCAGCAGGCGCCTGGCCTCCGGACGCAGTCCCCCTCGCCCGCCGATCCCGACGATCCCGTCGACGACCAGATCGGCGTCCTCGAGCACGCCCGCGGCGTCCGTGGCGATCCGGCCGCCAGCGGCGCACAGAGCGGTCAGCCCCGCAGCGTAGGGCTGCTCGCTGAGCAGCACCGCCTCGACCGACACCCCCCTGTGCGCCAGCCGGGCGCCCGCCACCAAGGCGTCGCCACCGTTGTTGCCCGACCCGACGAGCAGGACGACGCGTGCGCCGTACGCCCTCCCCAGCCGTTCCCGCAGGATCCGCAGGCAGGTCTGAGCCAGGCCAGCGGCCGCCCGTTCCATGAGTGCACCATCGGGAAGGACGTCGAGCAGCACCTGCTCAGCCCGCCGCACTTCCGCCACACCGTGCGCCGCGAGCATCAGCGCTGCTCCGCCACGACCTGGGCCGATGAGATCCCGGCATCGTGACTGATCGACAGGTGCAGGTCGGTGATGCCGAGCCGATCCACCAGCGCGGCGACTGTGCCCGTCACGGTGAACCAAGGCCGACCGGAGGCATCCTTGACGACCTCGGCGTCCACCCAGCGCAAACCCGATGGGGCACCGAGCGCCTTGGCCAAAGCCTCCTTGGCCGCGAACCGGCCGGCGAGCGAACCCGGTGGTAGCTGCTGCTCGGACTCGGTGAACAGTCGCTCGCGCAGCCCGGGGGTGCGTTCGAGAGTCCGCACGAAGCGCTCGACGTCGACGACGTCGATCCCGATGCCGATGATCACTGGCTCAGCCTACGGCTGGCCGCAGCTTTCCTAGTCCGGCCGGCCGACGCCGAACGCGGCCACCAGTGCCAGCGCTCCGGCGCCGAAGGAGAGCCATAGTCCCGGGCCAAGATCCTCAGTCCCGATCTTGTCGATGGCCGGGTCCAGCGCGAGCCGGACGACGAATCCCACGGTCACCGCGAGCGCAAGCAACGCCCCCGTCACCGCCCAGGCTCGGGACACCAGCACAGCGGCGCCTACGGTCAGCGCGGCTCCGAGCACCAACGCGGCACCGCAGGACAGCCACCAGTCCTCGGTTCGCAGCGCGTCGCCCCCGAACAGATAGGCCAGGCCGACGTGCAGGCCAGTGACCTCCGCCGTCCAGACCAAAGCCGCCCCGGCCAGCGCTCCGGCCGCCGCCACCAGTGCGACTGGTCGCCCCCACGTCAGTTGCTCCATGGCCGTTCCCCCTCACATCCCCCGTGCTGGGATCAACGCTAGAGCAACTTGTGCCGGGTTGTGGCGGATCAGCCGACGTCGAGGAGTCCGCAACCGTCGAGAGGTCGAAGGAAAGGGGGCCTACTCGACGGTGACGGACTTGGCGAGATTGCGCGGTTGGTCGACGTCGAACCCCTTGAGAGTGGCGATCTCGCAGGCCAGAACCTGCAGGGGCACCGTGGCGACCAGGGGCTGCAGGAGCGTGGGCACGGCTGGAATCCGGATCAGGTCGGAGGCGTACGGCGTGACCGAGTGGTCACCCTCCTCGGCGATCACGATCGTTCGAGCGCCACGAGCTCGTACCTCCTGGATGTTGGAGACGAGCTTGTCGTGGAGAACGTCGCGCGCGCTTGGTGACGGCACGATCACCACGACTGGGAGCCCGTCCTCGATCAGCGCGATCGGGCCGTGCTTGAGCTCGCCGGCAGCAAACCCTTCGGCGTGCATGTAGGCGAGCTCCTTGAGCTTGAGCGCACCTTCGAGGGCCACGGGATAGCCGACGTGCCGCCCGAGGAACAAGATCGCGGGGGCTTCGAGCAGCTCGCGAGCCAGCGCCCGCACCGGCTCGACGGTGTCGAGGACGAGGTCGACCTTGTCGGGCATCCGCTCGAGCTCGTGCACGTGCGCTGCGATCTCGTCGCCCCACTTCGACCCGCGTACCTGCGCGAGGTAGAGCGCGACCAGCTGCACGGCCACGACCTGCGTGAGGAAGCCTTTCGTCGACGCCACGGCGACTTCCGGCCCGGCGCGGGTGTAGATCACCGCATCGGACTCGCGCGGGATCGTCGAGCCGTTGACGTTGCAGATCGCGAGCACCCTGGCGCGCTGCTCGCGGGCGTGCCGGAGCGCCATCAGCAGATCCATGGTCTCCCCGCTCTGGCTGATGGCGATGACCAAGGTCGAGCGGGTGAGT
The DNA here is from genome assembly GCA_963805505.1 of uncultured Actinomycetota bacterium. Classification (GTDB taxonomy): domain Bacteria; phylum Actinomycetota; class Actinomycetes; order DATJPE01; family DATJPE01; genus JANPBY01. The sequence goes on from CAWDUP010000002.1 coordinate 288,456, forward strand.
ATGGGGTCGCGGTAGCGGAATTCCGAGGCAAGCTCCACCTCGCACGGGATGCGAGTCCAGTGCTCGATCGCGTATTTCGCGAGCAGCCCTGCGTGGTAGGCCGTCCCAGCCGCAATGATCACGACCTTGTCGACCTCGCGCAGCTCACCATCGGACAGCCGCATCTCGTCGAGCATCAGCTTTCCGTCGGCGTCTATGCGCCCGCGCAGCGTGTCTGCCACTGCGCGGGGCTGCTCGGCGATCTCTTTCGCCATGAACCAAGGAAAGCCGTCCTTCTCGGCCGCCGAGGCGTCCCAGTCGACGTAGTACTCCTTGACGTCGGCGGGGCTGCCGTCGAAGTGCGTCACGGTCACCGCATCGCGGCGCAGCTCGACGACCTGGTCCTGGCCGAGCTCTACGGCATCGCGGGTGTAGGCGATGAACGCGGCAACGTCGGACCCGAGGAAGTTCTCTCCGTCGCCACGACCGACGACCAGGGGACTGTTGCGGCGGGCGGCCACGACGACGTCAGGCTGATCGGCGTGTACGGCCACGAGGGTGAAGGCGCCTTCCAAGCGCTGGCACACCCGACGCATCGCCTCGCCCAGATCTGCCGTCTCCGCGTGCTCCTCGGCAAGCAGATGCGACACGACCTCGGTATCGGTTTCGCTGGCGAACTCCCGGCCGCGCTCCTCGAGCTCGGCCCGAAGGATCGCAAAGTTCTCGATGATCCCGTTGTGGATGACCGCCACCCGACCCGCATCGTCGAGGTGCGGGTGCGCGTTGCGGTCGTTGGGAGCCCCATGGGTCGCCCATCGGGTGTGCCCGATTCCTACCGTGGCGGCCGGAAGCGGGGCGGACTGCAGAGCAGCCCCGAGGTTGGCCAGCTTGCCGGCCCGCTTGGCGGTGGCCAGGTGTCCGTCAGCGATCAGCGCGACGCCCGCCGAGTCGTACCCGCGGTATTCCAGCCGCTTGAGGCCACCCAGGACGACCTCCAGGGCCGCGCGGTCCCCTACGTAGCCCACGATGCCGCACATGGGTCCCAGAGTACGGGGCTCGGCGTCCCACCTCCGCAAAGTCGACCTGCTGGCTGCTGCCGAACTGTTCGATGTGGAGGCGTCCTGACCCCCGGAAGTCGAACAGTTCGAGTTGCGGCGGAGGGCGGGGAGCTCAGAGAGCGAGCTCGGAGCGTACGACGCCGGCGATGCGGTCGGCGATCGACTGAGCGAGGTCGGACGAAGGGGCCTCGACCATGACGCGGACCAACGCCTCGGTGCCACTAGGGCGCAAGAGCACCCGGCCCGCGCCGGCGAGCTCGGCCTCCGCCGAGCGCACCGCATCCCGAAGGGGTAGAGAGTCGCCGACGCGAGCCTTGTCGACCCCAGCCACGTTGACCAGCACCTGCGGCAACCGAGTGACCCCGGCGACCAGGGCCGCCAGCGACGAGCCGGACCTTGAGACCTCGCCGAGCAGGGTCAGGGCCGTCAGCAGACCGTCGCCAGTAGTCGCCCGGTCGAGGATGAGCAGGTGGCCGGACTGCTCGCCACCCAGGACGTACCCACCGTCCTTCATCGCCTCCAGCACGTAGCGGTCACCGACCGCGGTCTCCACGACCTTCACCCCGTCGCGATCCATCGCCTGGTGAAAGCCGAGATTCGCCATGACCGTGGAGACCACCGTGTCATGGGCAAGCCGACCCGCATCGCGGAACGCCACGGCCAGCGCAGCGAGGATCTGGTCACCGTCGACGATCTCTCCGTTGCCATCTACCGCCAGACAACGGTCGGCGTCCCCGTCCAAGGCGATCCCGACGTCGGCTCCTTGCTCGATGACCGCCCGCCGCAACGGCGACAGATGCGTGGAACCGCAGCCGTCGTTGATATTCCAGCCATCCGGTTCCACCGACATCGCGATCACGGAGGCACCAGTACGGCGAAGCGCCTCTGGGCCGACGACCGCTGCCGCACCGTGAGCGCAGTCGAGGACCACCGTGAGGTCGGACAGGTCCGCCGGCGCCGACGCGAGCAGGTGGGCCAAGTAGATCTCTGCCGCGTCCCCGAAGTGGCGGATACGCCCGACGGCCCTTCCCGTGGGTCGGTCCCACGCTTCGCGCAGCCGCTGCTCGATGGCAGCCTCGACGACGTCTTCGAGCTTCACCCCGCCCCTGGCGAAGAACTTCAAGCCGTTGTCGGGCATCGGGTTGTGGGAGGCAGACAACATGACACCGAGGTCGGCGCCCGTGCTGCGAGTCAGTTCGGCGATGGCTGGTGTGGGGAGGACACCTGCGTCCAAGACGTCAACGCCCGCGCTGGCCAACCCGGCGCAGACGGCGGCGGAGAGGAACTCCCCGGACGCGCGGGGATCCCGGCCCACCACGGCCACCGGTCGATGCCCCTCGAAGGCGCCTACGTCGGCCAGCACGTGGGCCGCGGCGACCGACAGGTCGAGCGCCAGCTCCGCGGTCAGGTCGCGGTTGGCCAGCCCTCGGACGCCGTCGGTGCCGAACAGGCTGGCCACGGCGAGTCGTGGATCAGCGCTTGGAGTACTGCGGGGCCTTGCGAGCCTTCTTCAAGCCCGCCTTCTTGCGCTCCTTGATCCGCGCGTCGCGGGTCAAGAAGCCGGCCTTCTTCAGGCTCGGGCGGTTGCCGTCGGCGTCGACGTCGTTGAGGGCGCGGGCGATGCCGAGGCGCAGGGCACCGGCCTGGCCACTGGATCCGCCGCCATGCACTCGGGCGAAGACGTCATAGCGCCCGTCGACCTCGAGGGTGCGGAAGGGCTCGGCCACAGCCTGCTGGTGGACCTTGTTGGGGAAGTAGTCGGCGAGCTCGCGCCCGTTGACCACCCAGCGACCGGTGCCGGGGACGATGCGCACGCGCGCGATCGCCTCTTTGCGCCGACCCGTGGCCGCCGCAGCGGAGATGATCGATTCGCGAGCTGGTGCAGCGTGGGAGGACTGGGACGTGTAGTCGCCGGCCACCTCGTCATCGACGTCGTCGATCGCAGCCTCGGCGTCGATCTCAGAGTCGACGGGGTCGACGGTCTCGAGCGTGTCGCTGGTGGCCTCGGTCACTGCCACGTGTCCTTTCGCTGGTTCATCTGCTGAGCAAGTTCTGCCCGATGGGGTAAGAAACTGGGTCCGGGAGTGGGTCGGAGCACTACTGAGCGAGCTGGGTGATCTCGAAAGGCACCGGCCGCTGGGCCTCGTGCGGGTGCGTGGGTCCTGCGTAGACCTTGAGCTTGCTCATCATCTGCCGGCCGAGGGTGTTGTGCGGAAGCATTCCCTTGATGGCCTTCTCGACAGCCTTCTCCGGCTTGGTGGCCAGCAGGTCCTTGTAGGGCACCGCGCGCAGCCCGCCCGGGTAGCCGGAGTGGCTGTAGGCCATCTTCTGCTCACGCTTGTTCCCCGAGAGAGCCACCTTGTCGGCGTTGATGATCACCACGAAGTCGCCGGTGTCGACGTGCGCGGCGTACATCGCCTTGTGCTTGCCCCGCAGCAGCGTCGCGGCCTGGGTCGCCAGGCGGCCGAGTACGACGTCGGTGGCATCGATCACGTGCCACTCTCGCTGGATGTCGCCGGGCTTGGGGGTGTACGTGCGCACGGTCAGGCCTTCGTTGGTCGATGCAGGGAAACGCCCGTACGGAACCGTCGGGCAACCGGTCGAGGATACGCGGAGCACGGGTCCAGGGTCAAAAGCGGCAAGACCGCGAGACCGGTGTGAGGAACGTACGGTCATCCCTCAGCCGAACGGCCCATCCGCGGCCAACGGGCCCCACGCGGCGTCGGGAGCAGTCATCATGGCGCCATGATCAAGGGATCCATCGGCGGACCTATCGCGCTTCTGGCAGCGATCGCCGCTGCCGTGTCGGCCTTCCTGCCCTTCTGGCGCGACGACAAGGCCTACAACCTGGCCATCCGGGGTCTGTGGCAGGGCTACGTCGGTCTGACCAGCGCGACGTTCCTCACGTCGATCGCCATGGTGCTGCTCATCGGCTCGGTCATCATGCTTGCTTCGAGCTTTGCGGGCAGCCAGATCCTGTCCTTCTTGGGCTGTGTCTGGATCCTCGGCATGCTCGTGCTGTTCGTGTCCAACTCCCGAGGCTCAGCAAGCATCGGCGACTTCCTGCTCGACGAGGTCGACTACGGGTTCTGGGTGGCCGCCGGCGCTGGCGTCCTCGCGCTCGTGGCCGCCTTCATCCCTCGCACCGTCAAGGACAGCTACCGCCGCTGACTTGGCGAGCCGCGGTTGGCGACGAAGGCTGCGGCGACGCATTCACAGGGGATGGACAGGCTGGGCGCAGCCGGCTCACAGTCTGCGGGCGCATCATGCCTGGTGGCTGCTCGAGGAGGCTTCATGTTCATGGGATGCGCTGCCGCTGAGCTTCGGCGGCAAGTGGGGCGAACCTTCACCACGGCCGCGGGTCGTGGGGTCGGTGTTGCGCTGGGCATGGAGGTGGTGGACGCCTCAGCTGGACTCGACCGAGTCCAGGACACGGCACCGGGCGCGATGTGCTGGCTCCACCGGTGAGTCCGCTTCGCCGACATGGCAGGGTCGGTCTCGTGCCAAGACGTCGAGGTTTTCGGGTGAGGCGGGGCTGGGTCTTGCCAGCAGTGTCTGGCGTAGTCGTCGTCACGGCTGTCGCCGCAGCCGCCGCCGCGGCGACAGAGACGGACACCGTTGGTTCCTATTGGCGCGGCCTGTGGTGGTCGATCAGTCTCGTGACGACCGTGGGGTTCGTCGGCAAGCCGCCGGAGACTGAGGCAGGGGCTGCGCTCTCCGTCGTCTTGATGGTGCTCGGCTTCCTCCTGCTGGCCCTCGTCAGCGCCTCTCTCGCGGCGCTGTTCGTGGATGAGGAGGAGCAGCCGCGCGAGGCGCGTGAACAAGCCGCGGACGTGGCGATCCTTGCTGCGCTCGAACGCCTCGAGGCCCGTGTCGCGTCCCTTGAACACCGCATAGACCAGGGGGCTCGACCCCAGGAGCGTGAGGTCTCGCAGCCGCCGGCGGTCGAGGGAGGCCGCTAGGGACCCGGCGTGAGCCGATCGTGCAGCTCCGTCGTCAGGACGTGGATAGCGCGGGTGATCTCGGTGTTGGTCTTGAGCTCCAGTTCTTGCTCGACGAAGTCATGGTCGGCCTTCTCGCGCTGGAAGACCGCTTGTCGGTTCTGCCCGATCATCACGAACGTGGACAAGAAGATGGCCTCCAACGACACGATGAGCGTCAAGGTCGGCCACGGCGCGTTCTCGATGAGCAGCATCCACAAGGCGAAGACGACGATGTGCAGGTACACGAACGGCATCGATCCCGCGAACGAGGTGATCCGGTCCGCGACGGCCAGCTGGGCATCGTCTGCTCGGCGCATGGCCTGCGCCAGCACGACGGGGTGGTGATTGGGCCGTGCCGGGTTGGGCGAGGTCGGGTTGGTCAGGGCAGGGTCGGACATGGGGACCTCCGTGGGCGTTGAACCTGGCGGTCCGTCGACGGCCCGTCCGGGTGTTCCGCTCACTGTTCCACCCGGCCGTGCTCGGCACGCGGGTTCCCAGACGAGGCCTCAGCGGGACCGAATGACGCGACCCTCGTCCCACACCGGCGTCGACGGACTCATAGACGGTGCCGTCAGCACCCAGCACGAGGTAGCGATCGAAGCCCCGAGCGAACCATCGGTCGTGCGTCACGGCAAGGACTGTCCCCTCGAAGCCGGTCAGGCCCTCCTCCAGCGCCTCGGCGCTCGCCAGGTCGAGGTTGTCGGTGGGTTCGTCGAGCAGCAGCAGCGTCGCACCGGACAGCTCGAGCAGCAGGATCTGGAAACGTGCCTGCTGGCCGCCCGACAACGACTCGAAGGTCTGCTCGGACGCACCGGCCAGCTCGTAGCGGTCGAGCACCCGGGCGGCCTGCTCCCTGCCCATCCCGTCCCGGTGGTCGTCGCCGCGCCACAAGATGTCGAGCAACGTCTTCCCCAGCAGCTCCGGATGCTCGTGCGTCTGGGCGAACCAGCCCGGCCGGACCCTGGCGCCCAGGCGTGCCACCCCCCGATGCGCGACAGGCGCGATAGGTACATCACCCACCGGGCGGTGCTCGACATCCGGGTCACTCCCCCCGGCCGCTAGCAGCCTCAACAGGTGCGACTTGCCCGACCCGTTCGACCCGAGCACAGCGACTCGCTCCCCGAACCAGACCTCGAGGTCGAACGGCTTCATCAGCCCGGTCAGCTCGAGCTGCTCGCACACCACCGCACGCTTGCCGGTGCGCCCACCGCGCAGGCGCATCTTGACGTTCTGCTCCCGCGGGATCGCCGTGGGTGGCCCAGCCTCTTCGAACATCCGCAAGCGCGTCACTGCAGCCTGGAGGCGACCGGCCATGTCGGCGTTGTAGCTGGCCTTCTGCCGATACATGACCACCAGGGCCTTGATCTTGGCGTGCTCCTCGTCCCAGCGTCGGCGCAGCTCCTCCAGGCGGGTAAAGCGCTCCCGCCGCGCCTCGTGGAAGGTCGCGAAACCTCCACCGTGCACCCACACCGAATTGCCGGCCGCACTGAGCTCGAGGCTCGCGACCGAGGTCGCCGTACGAGCCAGCAGCTCTCGGTCGTGCGAGACGAACAGGACGGTCTTGGGCGACTCTCGAAGGCGCTCCTCGAGCCACTCCTTCGCGGGGACGTCGAGGTAGTTGTCCGGCTCGTCCAGCAGCAGCGTCTCGTCGGGACCGCGAAGCAGCGCCTCGAGTACCAGCCGCTTCTGCTCGCCGCCAGACAGCGTCCGTACCTCCCGCCACTGCGCCGACGACCACGGCACCCCGATCGCCTGGGTGCAGCAGACGTCCCAGGTGACCTCGATGTCATAGCCACCGGCATCTGCCCAGTCGGTGATCGCCTGTGCGTAGGCCAGCTGCGTGGGCTCGTCGTCGGTCTCCATCATCGCGTGTTCGGCGACCTCGAGCGCAGCACCGGCCGTACGCACCCTCGGGGGGGCCACCGACAGCAGCAGGTCACGGACCGTCGAGTGATCCCGCACGGAACCCACGAACTGCCGCATGACACCCAGCCCGCCCGAGATCGTGACGCTTCCGCTGGAGGCAGCAAGGTCGCCCATGACGATGCGCAGGAGCGTGGTCTTGCCGGCGCCGTTCGCGCCCACGAGCGCAACCTTGGCGCCCTCACCGACCCGGAACGTCACCTCGTCGAGAAGAACCCGGCCGTCGGGCAGCACGAAGCCGACCCGGTTGATGTCGATGTGGCCCACAGGCGGTCATCCTGCCTGGCCGGAGTCGGGTCAGGCCAACGGATTCTGCTCGGTGGCCGCCGGGGGCGGCTCCCAGAGTTCGATCCGGCGACCCTCGGGGTCCACGGTCCAACCGAACCGCCCGTACGCAGACTCCTCGATGTCTGCCTCCACCCGGACGCCCGCCGCCCGCAGCTGGACGAGCATGGCGTCGAGGTTCGCGACCCGGAAGTTCAGCATGCACTCACGTTCGGCACGCCCGAGGTATTCGCTGTCCTGGGGGAATGCCGCCCATGACGTCGACCCCGGGCGGTCCCACTCCAGCTCGGCCACCGCATCGCCCTCGCTGACGGGGAGGCCAAGGTGCTGGGCATACCACGCCGCCAGTTGCACGGGATCGCGCGAGCGCAAGAAGATGCCGCCGATCCCTGTCACACGCTCCATGGACAGATCATGGCGCGCGAAACTCCCGAAAGTCGAACTGTTCGGCTTTGCGGTTTCCTCACCCACGACGGTCGAACTCATCGCCTTTCCGGCCGGTCGAAGACCGGTGTCAGCGGAACTCAGGCGCGCCGAACGTCGTGGAGATCCGGGTTCCCGCCGCGCCCTCGAGGATCGCCGCCAGGTCGGTGAGCGCCCCGATGACGGCCGTAGAACCGGGAGCGGAGCGTGCGAAGTCGCACGCGGCCTCGACCTTCGGTCCCATGGATCCCGCGGGGAAGCGCAGACCGCTCATCCCGTCCGGGCTGGCAGTGGTGATGGCGCGCTGCTGAGGAGTCCCCCAGTCGACGTAGACCGCATCGGCGTCGGTGGCGATGATCAGCGCGTCCGCGCCGAGGTCCTTGGCCAGGACCGCGCTGGACCGGTCCTTGTCGATCACGGCCTCGACGCCGATCAGCTCGCGAGTGTCCTTGCGGTACATCGTGGGAATGCCCCCGCCGCCGGTGCACACCACGACCGCTCCTTGGTCGAGCAGCCACATGATGGGACGGATCTCGAAGATGCGTAGGGGTTTGGGCGACGGCACGACTCGACGCCAGTACTCACCGTCCGGCTTGACGACCCAGTTCTTGGCGGCGGCGTACTGCCGGGCCGTGTCCTCGTCATAGACCGGCCCGACGAACTTGGTCGGGTCGTCGAAGGCAGGGTCGTCGGCCGACACCTCGGTCATGGTCAGGATCGTGGCCAACGGCTTGTCGAAGGGCAGCAGATTGCCGAGCTCCTGCTCGATGAAGTAGCCGATCATCCCCTCGGTCTGGGCGCCGAGCACGTCGAAGGGGTAAGACTCGTCCTCGCCGTACGCCGCCGCCTGCATCGCCAGCAGGCCCACCTGGGGACCGTTGCCGTGGCTGATCACGACCTCGTGGTTCAGGCACAGCGGCGCGATCGCCCGGCAGGCGAGCGCGACGTTGGCCCGCTGGCTCTCGACGGTCATGGCTTCCCCGCGCTTTTGCAAAGCGTTGCCCCCCAGAGCAATCACGACACGCATGGCTGCACTGTCTCAGCCGCGGTAGGTGCGCGCCTGCGCGACTCGCTCGGCCAGCGCGGAGTCGCTGGGGTAGGCGACCTCCTCGAGGGTGAGCCCGCGGGCCGGCGCCACGGTCACAGCCGGGTTGCGAACACCTCCCCTCAGCACTTCTGCTGCCCAGTCGATCGGCCGCCGCCCATCTCCGACCGGCAGTACACACCCCACGAGCGCGCGCACCATGGAGTGGCAGAACGCGTCAGCGCGCACAGTGGCGAGCACCAGACCAGACGACCCCGCCTCGCGCGACCAATCGAAGGCGAGCAGCGTGCGCACGGTGCTGGCGCCCGCCCGACGACGGCAGAACGCCGCGAAGTCGTGCTCGCCGAGAAGGTCGGCGGATGCCGCGGAAAGGCGCCGCACGTCGAGATGCCGCGGAAAGGCGAGGACCTCGTGGCGGTGGAGCGGGTCGATCGCCTCCGGGCGGTCGGCGACTCGGTAGACGTAGCGGCGCCAGGAGGCAGCGAACCGGGCGTCGAAACCGGTGGGTGCTCGGCCGGCGCCGTGCACCCGTACGTCTGGCGGCAGGACTCCGTTGAGCCTCCGGACGAGGACGGGCTCGTCACCGACGACGGAGGCGGGGACGTCCACGTGGCAGACCTGATGCCGGGCGTGCACGCCGGCGTCGGTCCGACCGGCCACCGTCGTGCGTGGTGGCTGGGTCAGCCTCATCACCTGGGCGAGCGCGCTCTCGACCACGGCCTGGACGGTGCGGCGCCCTGGCTGAGCGGCCCAGCCGGAGAAGTCGGTGCCGTCGTAACCGAGATCGAGGCGAAGTCGAACGAGCCCGCCGTCCCCAGGTGCGGGGGCAGCGGGCTCGGTCACGACGCTTGAACGGTCGGAGTGGGTCGAGTCGGTCAGGACTCGTCTTCGGCGGTGGCTCCGTCGTCTGCCGCCGTGCCCTCGAAACCGGCTGCCTCAGCCGCCTCGGCCGTTGCGAACCAGACCTCGGCGACCGTCCGGTCGTAGTACGGGCTCTCCGGCGTGTGGAACTTCATCGAGTCGGCGTTGCCCTTGACCGGGTAACCCTCGGGCGCGGTCGCCGGGTCCTCGAGCGGGGCGTGCGAACCCTCGCCGAAGGGGTGGTCGGTGCCCCAACCCGTCGGCTCGAAGCCAGCCTTCTCCGCAGCGTCGGTCGTCTCGAACCAGACCTCGGCGACGGTCCGGTCGTAGTAAGGACTCTCCGGCGTGTGGTACTTCATCGAGTCGACGTTGCCCTTGATGTCGTAGCCCTCGGCCTGCGTGGCCGAAGACCCTTCGCCGTACGGCGCCTCGGTGGCTTCCGTGGCGTCGTCAGCGGCGGCGGCCTCTTCCGGTGCGCCAGCAAGCGCTTCGGCGACCGGCTCTTTCGCTGCTACCTTCGCGGGCTTCTTGGCCGCCCGCTTGGTGGCTGCCTCGGCCTCACCGACGGCGGCCTGCCGCACGGTGAGCTCCTCGACGAGCTCGATCACGGCCATCGGGGCGTTGTCCCCCTTGCGCGGACCGATCTTGGTGATGCGGGTGTAACCGCCTGGACGGTTGGCGAAGCGCGGACCGATCTCCTCGAACAGGACGTGGACCACGTCCTTGTCGCGGACCACGGTGAGAACGCGTCGACGGGCAGCCAGGTCGCCACGCTTGGCGAAGGTGATCAGCCGCTCGGCGAGCGGACGCAGCCGCTTGGCCTTCGCCTCGGTGGTCGTGATCTTGCCGTGCTCGAACAGCGCGGTCGCGAGGTTCGCGAGCATCAGCCGCTCGTGCGCGGGACCACCGCCGAGGCGGGGACCCTTGGTGGGCGTGGGCATCTGTGGTTACTCCTGTCGGGGCGCGGACGTGGGGTGAGCGCTGGGTCAGAGCCGTCGCCGGCTCAGAGGCGCTCGTCCTCGGCGAGGCCTTGGTCCTCGTCATCGTCGAAGTCCTCGTAGCTGTCCACCACGAGGCCGGGGTCGAACCCGGGAGGGCTGTCCTTGAGCGCCAGGCCCATGGAGTGCAGCTTGACCTTGACCTCGTCGATCGACTTCGCGCCGAAGTTGCGGATGTCGAGCAGGTCGGCCTCGCTGCGGGCCACGAGCTCGCCGACGGTGTGGATGCCCTCGCGCTTGAGGCAGTTGTAGGACCGTACGGTCATCTCGAGCTCTTCGATCGGCAGCGCGAGGTCGGCGGCGAGCGCCGCGTCCACCGGCGACGGTCCCATGTCGATGCCCTCGGCCTCGACGTTGAGCTCACGGGCCAGCCCGAACAGCTCCACCAAGGTCTTGCCAGCGCTCGCGACGGCGTCGCGCGGCTTCATGCTCTGCTTGGTCTCGACGTCGATGACCAGCCGATCGAAGTCCGTGCGCTGCTCGACGCGGGTGGCGTCGACCTTGTAGGTGACCTTGAGGACGGGTGAGTAGATGGAGTCGACGGGGATGCGGCCGATCTCCTGACCGACCTGCTTGTTCTGCACCGCGGAGACGTACCCGCGACCGCGCTCGACGGTCAGCTCGATCTCGAGCTTGCCCTTGCCGTTGAGCGTGGCCAGGTGCAGCTCCGGGTTGTGGACCTCGACACCGGCCGGCGGAGCGATGTCAGCAGCGGTCACGACGCCGGGTCCCTGCTTGCGCAGGTACATCACCACGGGCTCGTCGTGCTCGGAGCTGACGACGAGCTCCTTGATGTTGAGGACGATGTCGGTGAGGTCTTCCTTGACACCGGGAACGGTCGTGAACTCGTGCAGCACGCCGTCGACTCGGATCGAGGTGACCGCAGCCCCCGGGATCGACGAGAGCAACGTGCGGCGCAGGGAGTTTGCGAGGGTGTAGCCGAAGCCTGGCTCGAGAGGCTCGATGACGAAGCGCGAGCGGCTGTCGTCGACGGTCTCCTCGGTGAGCGAGGGGCGCTGGGCGATGAGCACGAGATGTCCTTCCCGCGACGACCGCTATTTGACGTCGCGAACCTGCGTCTCGCGACGGCATCCGGCCGCCGCGAGGGTGTGACTACTTGCTGTAGAGCTCGACGATCAGCTGCTCTTGCACCTGGGTGTCGATGACCTGTCGCGCGGGAAGCGCGTGCACGAGAATCCGCATGCGGGTGGGGATGGACTCCAGCCAGGCCGGGACCGGCTTCTCGCCGGCCTCGGCGCGTGCCACCACGAAGGGGGTCAGCTCGACCGAGCTGGGCCGCACCTCGACGATGTCGTTCTCGCTGACCCGATAGCTGGGGATGTCTACCTTGACCCCGTTGACGGTGAAGTGTCCGTGGCGCACCAGCTGACGGGCCATGTCACGGGACTTGGCGAATCCGGCGCGGTAGACGACGTTGTCCAGGCGGGACTCCAGGATGCGAAGGAGGTTCTCGCCCGTCTTGCCCTGGCGCTGGTTGGCCTCCTCGTAGTAGCCCCGGAACTGCTTCTCCAGGACGCCGTAGATGCGCGCGCACTTCTGCTTCTCCCGCATCTGGAGCAGGTATTCGCTGTCCTTGGTACGACCGCGACCGTGCTCACCCGGCGGGTAGGGGCGGATCTCGATGGGGCACTTGGACGACTCGCACTTGGCGCCCTTGAGGAACAGCTTGGTCTTCTCGCGGCGGCAGCGCTTGCAGTCGGGGCCGGTGTAACGGGCCATGGTGTGGGTCTTCTCCTTGGTCAGGCAGGCGGGATGGACGCGGGCGTCAGACGCGACGGCGCTTGGGTGGACGGCAGCCGTTGTGCGGCGACGGGGTCACGTCCGAGATCGACCCCACCTCCAGGCCGGTGGCCTGCAGGGAGCGGATCGCCGTCTCGCGACCGGAGCCGGGGCCCTTGACGAAGACGTCGACCTTCTTCATCCCGTGCTCCTGGGCGCGGCGAGCGGCCGACTCTGCGGCCATCTGCGCCGCATAGGGGGTGCTCTTGCGCGAGCCCTTGAAGCCCACGTGGCCGGCGGAGGCCCACGAGATCACGTTCCCTTGCGGGTCGGTGATCGAGACGATCGTGTTGTTGAACGTGCTCTTGATGTGCGCGTGGCCATGGGCCACGTTCTTCTTCTCCTTGCGGCGCACCTTCTTGGCGCCCGCTTGGCGAGTCTTGGGGGGCATCTTCGTTCTCCTGAACGTTGAAAGTCTGCGAGTCGTGGGTCAGCTGGCCGTGGAAGTAGTCACCGAAGGCACGGGGCTACTTGGTCGCCTTCTTCTTGCCGGCGATGGCGCGGCGCGGTCCCTTGCGGGTTCGCGCGTTGGTGTGGGTGCGCTGACCGTGGACGGGCAGACCCCGGCGGTGCCGGATGCCCTGGTAGCAGCCGATCTCGACCTTGCGCTTGATGTCGGAGGCGACCTCGCGGCGCAGGTCACCTTCGACCTTGAACGTCGCCTCGATGTGGTCACGAAGCTTGACGAGGTCGTCGTCGCTGAGGTCCTTGACGCGGATGTCAGGGCTCACGCCCGTGGCTGCAAGGGTCTGCAACGAGCGGGTGCGGCCGATTCCGTAGATGTAGGTCAGGGCGATCTCCAGGCGCTTCTCACGCGGGAGGTCGACGCCGACGAGGCGTGCCATGGGGCGGTGGTCTCACTTTCTGTTGGCGCCGGAGGTTTCGGACCGGTCCGGTCCCACCCGCCCGGGGTGGGTCCCCGGCCTCCGGGCCGGGGGTGGCGTCCCGTCCCGGATGGCGTCCGGGTCGGGGGTCGGGAACGGTTTGTACTGAGGGTGTGGCTGGGTGTGGCTGAGTTGCGTGTGATCAGCCCTGCCGCTGCTTGTGGCGGGGGTTCTCACAGATGACCATGACGCGACCGTGGCGACGGATGACCTTGCACTTGTCGCACATCGGCTTGACGCTGGGGTTGACCTTCATCGGGCTGCGGCTCTCAGAGTTCGGGGGCGTTGACGTGGATCGTGGGCTACTTGTAGCGGTAGACGATGCGACCACGGGTGAGGTCGTACGGCGAGAGCTCCACCACGACCCGGTCCTCGGGAAGGATCCGGATGTAGTGCTGGCGCATCTTGCCGCTGATGTGTGCCAGGACGAGGTGCTTGTTGGGGAGCTCGACCCGGAACATGGCGTTCGGGAGTGACTCGACAACGGTGCCCTCGACCTCGATGGCGCCATCCTTCTTCGGCATGTCCTCCGCGTTTCAGTTGCTGTCCGGCTCCGAGGCAGGCTCGCCCTCGGGACGTACGGCTGTCAGGTGCGTTCGTGCTGGGATGATGACTTCACAGTGGCGCAACGAAACCAACCGCCGGCGCCCGGATTGATCAGCCGCGGGGCGCGCAACAAGGTGGCCGACGTCAGCCGACTCAAGGATTCTACGCCAGAGCGGGGCGTTGAGGGAAACCGGCAGGTCAGCGAGCCACCGGAGGCGGCTGCTCGGTCAGTCTGCGCGCGCCCCCGTCCAGCGCGGTGAGCACCCATGGTCGGTCGGCGGTGACGGCCACCGTGTGCTCGAAGTGGGCCGACCAACGGCCGTCCTGGGTCACCACGGTCCAGCCGTCCTCGAGCTCGCGGGTGTATCGGCTGCCGAGGTTGACCATCGGTTCGACGGCCAGCACCACGCCGGCAACCAGCTCCGGGCCCCGCCCTGGCTGGCCGACGTTGGACACGTTAGGGGCCTGATGCATCTCGGTGCCGATCCCGTGACCGACGTACTCCTCGACCACGCCGTAGTCACCCCTGGCGCGCACCGAGGTCTCCACCGCGTGCCCTATGTCGGTAAGCCGACCACCCGGCTGCGCTGCGGCGAGGCCCGCCCACAGAGCATCCTCGGTGACCCGCAGCAGCGTGACCGCCTCATCGGACACCACGCCGACCGGGACAGTCACCGCGGCGTCACCGTGCCAGCCGTCGACGATCGCGCCGCAATCGATGGAGATGATGTCGCCCTCGGCCAGCACCCGGGCACCGGGGATGCCGTGGACGATCTCGTCGTTGACCGAGGTGCAGATCGTGGCCGGGAAGCCGTGGTAGCCCTTGAAGGAAGGGACAGCGCCACGACCGCGGATGTGGTCTTCGGCGATGGCGTCGAGCTCAGCGGTGCTGATGCCGGCACGGACGGACTCGGTGAGCAGCGCAAGGGTCTCACCCACGACGACACCGGCGCGGCGCATGATCTGCACCTGGTCGGGTGTCTTGACGTCGATCGCAGTGCGCTTGCGGAACATCACGCCCCCGTGGCCGGATCCGTCCGGATCGCGATCAGCAGCCGCGCGGTGACCTCCCCGACCTCACCAACTGCATCGACTTGACGCAGCAGGCCACGATCGCGATAGGCGGCCGCCAGCGGGGCCGTCTGCTCGGCATAGACCTCGAGACGACGCCGGATCACTGTCTCGGAGTCGTCCGTGCGGCCTTGCTCGGTCGCGCGACGGAGCAACCGGGACACCACCTCGTCGGTCTGCGCGACCAGCTCCAGGACCCCGTCGAGGGCAAGGCCCTGATCGCTGAGCATCGCATCGAGCTCGGCCACCTGTGCCGTCGTGCGCGGATAGCCGTCGAGCAGGAAACCCGCCTTGGCATCGGGCTGAGCGAGCCGATCACGCACCATCGAGTTGGTGACGGAATCGGGGACGTAGTCGCCGCGATCCATGTATTCCTGGGCCTGTCTTCCGAGCGGAGTCTGCTGGGAGACGTTGGCCCTGAAGATATCGCCGGTCGAGATCGCAGGAATGCCCAGCTCGGCCGCGAGCGCCTCGGCCTGGGTGCCTTTGCCCGCTCCGGGTGGTCCCAGCAGGACCAACCGGTTCAGCGGAGGAACCCTTCATAGTTGCGCTGCTGCAGCTGGGACTCGATCTGCTTCACGGTGTCGAGACCGACACCGACCATGATCAGGATGCTCGTCCCACCGAACGGGAACGAACCCGACAAGTTGATGAAGGCGAAGGCCAGCAGCGGAAGCACGGCGATGAAGGCCAGGTAGAGGGAGCCGGCCGCGGTCAGCCGCGAAAGGACGTAGTCGAGGTATTCGGCGGTCGGTCGACCGGCCCGGATGCCTGGGATGAACCCGCCGTACTTCTTCATGTTGTCGGCAACCTCGTCCGGGTTGAACGTGATCGAGACGTAGAAGTAGGTGAAGAAGATGACGAGCAAGAAGAACGTGATCACGTAGTAGGGGTGGTCGCCACGCACGAAGTGCGTCTGCATCCAGGCGCCCCAACCGCTGTTGGGGTCGCCGGACAAGTTCACCAGCAGGGTCGGGATGTAGAGCAGGGACGAGGCGAAGATGACGGGGATGACGCCTGCCTGGTTGACCTTGATGGGGATATAGGTCGACGTGCCGCCGTACTGGCGTCGCCCGATCATTCGCTTGGCATATTGGACAGGTACCCGGCGCTGCGCCTGCTCGACGAAGACGACGGCCGCCACCAGGGCGATCCCCATCGCCATGACGAGCCCGAAGGTAACTGCCCCGTTGCTCGCGCGGATGGCCCACAGCTGGGTCGGGAACGTCGCGATGATCGAGGTGAAGATCAGCAACGACATCCCGTTGCCGATGCCGCGATCGGTGATGAGCTCGGCCAGCCACATGATCACCGCGGTACCGGCCGTCATCGTCAGAACCATGACACCGAGGACGAACGGTGAGTCGTTGGGCACCAGCTGTTCGCTGCAGCCTTGGAACAGCTGGCCGGGCGAACGAGCGATCGCGACCAGGCCGGTCGACTGGAGGACCGCCAGCCCGACGGTGAGGTAACGCGTGTACTGCGTGAGCTTGGCAGTGCCCGCCTGCCCCTCCTTCTTCAGCGTCTCGAAGCGCGGGATGACCACCGTGAGGAGCTGCACGATGATGCTCGCCGTGATGTAGGGCATGATCCCGAGCGCGAAGATCGACAGCTGCAGGAGCGCGCCGCCGCTGAACAGGTTGACCAGGTTGTAGAGGCTGTTGTTCTGGACCTGGTTCAGGCAGTTCTCGATGGCGGAGTAGGAGACGCCCGGCGTGGGGATGAACGACCCGAGGCGGAACAACCCGATGATCGCCAGCGTGAACAGCATCTTGCGGCGCAGGTCGGGCGTGCGAAACGCCCGAGCGAATGCGGTGAGCACGGCACTCCTCCTGCGCGCTGTGAAGAACCAGTCACGCCGTGGTGCGGGGGCCCCGACGCGTACGGGACCCGAACGAGACTAACAGTCGGTCGATGTGATCAGGGGCGCCCCGGCGGGGGCGCCCCTGATGGCGTAGTGCTTCTACAGTTCGGTGGCAGTGCCGCCGGCCGCAGTGATCTTGTCCTTGGCCGTAGCCGAGAACGCATGGACCGTCACCTGGAGCTTGAGGTTGAGATCGCCCTGCCCCAGGATCTTGACCGGCTCGTTCTTGCGGACGGCTCCCTTGGCGACGAGGTCCTCGACCGTGACCGTGCCACCCTCGGGGAACAGCGCCGCCAACGCCGCCACGTTCACGACCTGGTACTCGACGCGAGCCGGGTTGGTGAACCCACGCAGCTTGGGCAGCCGCATGTGCAAGGGCATCTGGCCGCCCTCGAAGCGGGCTGGCACCTGATAACGCGCCTTGGTGCCCTTCGTGCCTCGTCCAGCGGTCTTGCCCTTCGAGCCTTCCCCACGACCCACCCGGGTCTTGGCGGTCTTGGCTCCTGGAGCGGGCCGCAGGTGATGAACCTTGAGTGTCATGTCAGTCGACCTCCTCGACCGACACGAGGTGCGGCACGGTCTTCACCATGCCGCGGATCTCGGGCCGATCTTCCTTGACGACCACGTCACCGATCCGCTTGAGACCCAGTGAGCGCAGCGTCTGACGCTGGTTGTCCTTGCCGCCGATCCCGGAGCGGATCTGCGTGACCTTGAGCCGACCCATCAGGACGTCACACCTGCCCTCGCGCGAAGCAGCGCCGCGGGCGCCACGTCCTCCAACGGCAGGCCCCGGCGCGCGGCGACCGACTCGGGGCGCTCGAGCCCCTTGAGAGCGGCCACGGTGGCGTGGACCACGTTGATCGCATTGTCCGACCCGAGGGACTTGCTCAGGACGTCGTGAATGCCGGCGCACTCGAGCACGGCGCGGACGGGTCCGCCAGCGATCACTCCTGTGCCTGGGCTCGCCGGGCGCAGCATGACGACGCCGGCTGCCTTCTCGCCCTGGATCGGGTGCGGAATGGTGCCTTGGATACGCGGGACCTTGAAGAACGCCTTCTTGGCCTCCTCCACGCCCTTGGCGATCGCGGCCGGGACTTCCTTGGCCTTGCCATAGCCGACGCCGACCGTGCCGTCTCCGTCGCCCACGACGACCAGCGCCGTGAAGCTGAAGCGGCGGCCGCCCTTGACGACCTTGGCCACGCGGTTGATCGCTACGACTCGCTCGAGGTAGGCCGACTTCTCGGCACCACCACGGCGATCATCGCGACCGCGTCGCTCGCCGGCGCCGCCACCGCGGCGCTGGGGTCCAGCCATCAGAGGTCCTTCTTCCTGCTCGACATCAACATCAGAACTCCAGCCCGCCCTCGCGGGCACCGTCGGCCAGCGCGGCCACCCGACCGTGGTACTTGTTGCCGCCCCGGTCGAAGACCACGGCCTCGACGCCTACGCCCTTGGTGCGCTCGGCGATCAGTGCGCCGACTCGGCGTGCCTTGGCGGTCTTGTCGGCTTCCAGGGCACGAACGTCGGCCTCCATCGTCGACGCCGACGCCAACGTGGCTCCGGCGATGTCATCGACGACCTGCACGAAGACGTGGCGCGCCGAGCGCGTCACGACCAGTCGTGGACGGCTCGCTGTGCCGGCAACCTTCTTGCGCACCCGAACGTGGCGACGCCTTCTGGCCAGCGTGTTCTTGCTGGCCTTGGTGCCGCTCAGCTTGGTGCCGCTCAGTCCTTGCGCCATGGCCTACTTCCCTGCCTTTCCGACCTTGCGCCGAACGACCTCGCCGGCGTAGCGCACACCCTTGCCCTTGTAGGGGTCGGGCTTGCGCAGCTTGCGGATGTTGGCAGCGACCTCGCCGACCTGCTGCTTGTCGATCCCCGAGACGCTGAACTTGGTGGGGGACTCGACGGCGAAGCTGATGCCATCCGGAGCTTGAACGACCACGGGGTGGCTGAAGCCGAGGGCGAACTCCAGGTCTGAACCCTTGGGTTGAACCCGGTAGCCGACCCCGACGATCTCAAGCTGCTTGGAGTAACCCTCCGTGACGCCTTGGACCATGTTGGCCACCAGGCTGCGAGAAAGCCCGTGCAGCGACCGGTTGCGCCGCTCGTCGTCTGGGCGAGCAACGGTGAGCTGACCGTCGTCTCCGCGCTCGATCGTGATCGGCGCGGCGATCCGGTGGCTCAGTGTCCCTTTCGGTCCCTTGACGGTGACGTCCTGGCCGTCGATGGCCACCTCGACGCCGGCAGGCACAGTGATGGGCAGCCGTCCGATTCGTGACATGTCCGGCCTCCCTACCAGACGTAGGCGAGGACTTCCCCACCTACGCCCTTCCGTGCGGCCTGACGATCTGTGAGCAGGCCGGTTGACGTCGAGATGATCGCGACACCCAGGCCACCGAGCACTCGGGGCAGCCCCGTGGACTTCGCGTAGACCCGAAGCCCGGGCTTGCTCACCCGACGGACGCCGGCGATGGAGCGCTCGCGGTTCGGCCCGTACTTCAGGTCCACCGTGAGGGTGCTGCCGACGCCGTCGTTGTCGTCAACCTTCCACCCGGCGATGTAGCCCTCTTGCTGAAGGATCTCGGCGATGTGGGTCTTGATCTTGCTCGACGGCATGCTGACGTCATCGTGGTAGGCCGTGTTGGCGTTACGGATGCGGGTCAGCATGTCCGCGATCGGGTCGGTCATGGTCATCGTGGGCCGTTGGCCTCTCTCGCCGTGGTATCGGTGCTGCGGAGGTTCCGCTCACCGACCTGCGGCGCGTCTGTAGGTGCTGCTTGGTGAGTCACGTGTGGGTTACCAGCTGCTCTTGGTGATACCGGGAAGCTCGCCTCGGTGCGCCATCTCCCGCAGGCACACACGACAGAGCCCGAACTTGCGGTAGACCGAGCGCGGGCGCCCGCACCGCTGGCAGCGCGTGTAGGCGCGCACCGCGAACTTGGGGGTGCCGTTGGCCTTGTTGACCAGCGCCTTCTTAGCCATCTCAGTTCTCCTTGACCATGGTCGCGTTCGGCGACTCGCTCGCTCCGCGGGCGACGACGCCTTCGGCGCGTCGACCTGTCCGCTGACTCGTCACGTCACTGCTCCTTGAAAGGGAAGCCGAGCTGCTTCAGCAGGGCCCTTCCCTCGTCGTCGTTCTTGGCCGTCGTGACCACGGTGATGTCCATCCCCCGGACCCGGTCGGTCTTGTCCTGGTCGATCTCGTGGAACATCGCCTGCTCGTTGAGCCCGAAGGTGTAGTTGCCGCGCCCGTCGAACTGGCGAGGCGAGAGACCGCGGAAGTCACGGATGCGCGGCAGCGCCACGGACAGCAGCCGGTCGAGGAACTCCCACATCCGATCACCGCGCAGAGTCACGTGCGCGCCGATCGGCATGCCCTCGCGGAGCTTGAACTGCGCGATCGACTTGCGCGCCTTGGTGACCTGCGGTTTCTGGCCGGTGATCGCAGCCAGGTCGCGGATCGCGCCCTCGATGAGCTTGGAGTCGCGCGCTGCCTCACCGACACCCATGTTGACCACGATCTTGGTCAGTCCAGGCACCTGCATGACGTTGGAGAAGCCGAAGTCCTCGAGCAGCGCCGGGGCGATCTCAGCGCGGTAGCGCGCCTTCAGCCGCGGGACCGCGGGGGCTGTCGTCGAGCTGGAAACGGTGGTGGCCATCAGATGTCCTCACCTGTGCGTCGGGCGACGCGTGTCTTGGTTCCGTCGTCGTCGATGCGTACGCCGCTGCGCGTCCCGACCTTCTTGCCGTCGACCTCGACGACGAGCTGGACGTTGGAGGCGTGGATCGGAGCCTCCTGGGTCACGATTCCGCCGGTCTTGGCCCCACGGGCACTCTGACCGATCTTCGTGTGCTTCTTGATCCGGTTGACACCTTCGATGAGGACGCGTCCGTTGTCTGGGTAGACCGCGATGATCTTGCCGGTCCGGCCACGGTCCTTGCCGCTGATGACCAGAACCAGGTCGCCCTTCTTGACGTGCATCCTCGCCCGCTTGTCTGCCATCTCAAAGCACCTCCGGGGCGAGCGAAATGATCTTCATGAACTTCTTGTCCCGCAGCTCTCGCCCTACCGGGCCGAAGATGCGCGTGCCCCGCGGCTCCCCGTCTGGCTTGAGGATCACGGCGGCGTTCTCGTCGAAGCGGATGTATGACCCATCCGGACGTCGGCGCTCCTTCACGGTGCGCACGATGACCGCCTTGACGACATCACCCTTCTTGACGTTGCCACCGGGGATGGCGTCTTTCACCGTCGCCACGATGACGTCGCCGATGCCGGCGTAGCGCCGACCGGAGCCGCCGAGCACCCGGATGCACAAGATCTCCTTGGCTCCGGTGTTGTCGGCGACCCTAAGTCGCGACTCCTGCTGGATCACGTCACTGTCTCCTGTGGTGTCTGCTGGTTCTCATGGCCTCGTCGAGGCGCGAGCCTGGCGGAACGGATGGGTTACTTGGCCCGCTCGAGGATCTCCACCACGCGCCAGCGCTTGGTCGCACTGAGCGGGCGGGTCTCCATGAGCAGGACGCGGTCTCCGACGCCGGCCTCGTTCGCCTCGTCGTGTGCCTTGAGCTTGTTGGTGCGGCGGATGATCTTGCTGTAGAGCGCGTGCTTGACGCGATCCTCAACAGCGACGACGACGGTCTTGTCCATCTTGTCGCTCACCACGAGGCCCTCTCGGGTCTTGCGGAAGCCACGCGCCGCGTCGGAGTGGTCGGTGGTGCTGGCGTCAGCCATCGTTGCGTCCCTGTCGTTGCTCGTCGTGGTGCTTGTTGGGCTGGTCATGCGGCGCCGCCTTCGGCGCTCTCCACGCTGATGATGCCCAGCTCGCGCTCACGCATCACCGTGTAGATGCGCGCGATGTCCTTGCGTACGGCGCGCAGGCGCCCGTGGCTCTCCAGCTGCCCGGTGGCCGCCTGGAAGCGCAGGTTGAACAGCTCCTGCTTGGCCTCGAGCAGCTGGGCCACGAGTTCTGACTCTTCGAGCTCGCGGAGCTCAACGGCGGTGCTCATCACGCCTCACCTGCTTCACGCTTGACGATCCGGCACTTCATGGGGAGCTTGTGAGCCGCCCGAAGCAGCGCCTCGCGGGCGATCTTCTCCTCGGGATAGCTCAGCTCGAACATCACGCGCCCGGGCTTGACGTTGGCCACCCACCACTCCGGTGAGCCCTTGCCGGATCCCATCCGGGTCTCGGCCGGCTTCTTGGTCAGCGGCCGGTCTGGGTAGATGGTGATCCAGACCTTGCCGCCACGTCGGATGTGGCGAGTGATGGCAATACGTGCGGCCTCGATCTGCCGGTTGGTGACGTAGGCAGGCTCAAGGGCCTGGATGCCGTATTCACCGAAGGTGACCGAGGTGCCACCCTTGGCCATGCCGTGACGGTCTGGGCGGTGCTGCTTGCGGTGCTTGACGCGGCGCGGGATCAGCATGGCTCAGGCCTCCTCTGCGGGCTCAGGGGAAGCGGTCCCCTCGACAGTCGCTGCCTCAACAACCGCTGCCTCGACTGCGGCTGCCTCAACAGCCGGAGCTTCCGCAGCGGCCGTTGTCGAAGCCTCGACCGGAGCAGTGTCGACGTCGGGGGTCTCAGCAACAGGAACCTCAGCAGCCGGAACCTCAGCAACCGGAACCTCAGCAACCGGAACCTCAGCTGCCGATGCCTCTTCGGGTCGCCGGGCACGGGGCGGACGACGAGTCGCACCCCGAGCGGCCGCGGCTGCAGCCGCCTCTCGCTCGGCACGGACACCGCTGACGTCGCCCTTGTAGATCCAGACCTTGACACCGATGCGGCCGAACGTCGTGCGGGCCTCGTAGAACCCGTAGTCGATGTTGGCGCGCAGCGTGTGCAGCGGCACGCGCCCTTCGCGGTAGAACTCCGACCGGCTCATCTCGGCGCCACCGAGGCGCCCTGAGCACTGCACCCGGATGCCCTTCGCACCGGCCTTCATGGCCGACTGCATCGACTTTCGCATCGCGCGCCGGAACGACACCCGGCTGGACAGCTGCTCGGCGACGCCCTGCGCGACGAGCTGGGCATCCACCTCGGGGTTCTTCACCTCGAGGATGTTCAGCTGCACCTGCTTGCCGGTGAGCTCTTCGAGGTCGCCGCGGATGCGGTCGGCCTCGGCGCCTCGCCGGCCGATGACGATGCCCGGTCGCGCGGTGTGGATGTCGACGCGAACCCGATCACGGGTGCGCTCGATGTCGACGCGCGAGATACCGGCGCGCTCCATGCCCTTGGTCATGAGCCGCCGGATGGCTACGTCTTCCTTGACGTAGTCGCGGTAGCGCTGACCCGGCTTGCTGCTGTCAGCAAACCAACGGCTTGAGTGCTCGGTTGTGATACCGAGGCGGAAACCATTCGGGTTGACCTTCTGACCCACCGGGTCACCCCT
Organism: uncultured Actinomycetota bacterium; assembly: GCA_963805505.1. Lineage (GTDB taxonomy): Bacteria > Actinomycetota > Actinomycetes > DATJPE01 > DATJPE01 > JANPBY01. The sequence continues at coordinate 311,568 of CAWDUP010000002.1, forward strand.
TCTTCCGTGCCGGCGCGGTCTCCCGCGCGGCGACGATGACCGTGATGTGGCTGGTCCTCTTGCGGATACGGAACGCGCGGCCCTGAGCCCGAGGGCGGAACCGCTTGAGGGTCGGACCCTCGTCGACGAACGCCTCGCTCACGACGAGCGCGCGAGGGTCGAGGTTGTGGTTGAACTCGGCGTTGGCGATGGCGCTGTCGAGCACCTTGCCGACCTGCTCGGAGGCACCCTGAGGTGCGAATCGCAGAACGGCTTGTGCGTCGGCCGCCGGCAGACCCCGGATGAGGTCGACCACGCGCCGAGCCTTCATCGGCGTGACGCGCACGTACCGAGCGCTTGCTCGGGCGGTGCCTTCCATCGCTTTCCCCTTGCTTGTCGGGTTGAACTTGGTCGTCTAGCTGTCTGGCGTGAGCCCTAGCGGCGGCGCGCCTTGCGGTCGTCCTTCTCATGGCCGCGGAAGGTCCTGGTTGGCGCGAACTCCCCGAGCTTGTGACCGACCATGGACTCGGTCACGAACACTGGGACGTGCTTGCGACCGTCGTGCACCGCGATCGTGTGCCCCAACATCGCCGGGACGATCATCGAGCGGCGCGACCACGTCTTGATGACGTTCTTGGTCCCCTTGTCGTTTTGTCCGTCCACCTTGGCCATCAGGTGGTCGTCGACGAACGGACCCTTCTTCAGACTGCGCGGCATCCCGAGAACTCCTAGCGCTTCTTGTTCGACTTGCGGCGGGTGACGATGAGGGCGTTGCTCGCCTTGTTGGGCTTGCGGGTACGGCCTTCGGCCTGGCCCCACGGGCTGACCGGGTGCCGGCCACCGGAGGTCTTGCCTTCGCCACCACCGTGCGGGTGGTCGACGGGGTTCATGGCGACACCGCGAACGGTCGGGCGCTTGCCCTTCCATCGCATCCGGCCGGCCTTGCCCCAGTTGATGTTGGACTGCTCGGCGTTCCCGACCTCGCCAACGGTCGCGCGGCAACGCAGATCGACCTTGCGCATCTCACCCGATGGCATGCGGAGCTGGGCGAACGGACCGTCCTTGGCCACCAGCTGCACCGAGGTCCCCGCCGAGCGGGCGATCTTTGCGCCGCCGCCGGGGCGAAGCTCGATGGCGTGGATAACCGTACCGACGGGGATGTTGCGCAGCGGCAGGTTGTTGCCGGGCTTGATGTCGGCGCGGGGACCGTTCTCGACCCGGTCGCCTTGCTTGAGCAGGCGTGGGGCGAGGATGTAGCGCTTCTCCCCGTCGGCGTAGTGGAGCAGGGCGATGCGTGCGGTGCGGTTGGGGTCGTACTCGATGTGAGCGACCTTCGCCGGCACGCCGTCCTTGTCGTGGCGACGGAAGTCGATGAGCCGGTAGGCGCGCTTGTGCCCGCCGCCTTGGTGCCGGACGGTGATGCGTCCTTGTCCGTTGCGGCCGCCCTTGGAGTGCAGTGGTCGCACCAGCGACTTCTCCGGTTCCGACCGAGTGACCTCGGCGAAGTCGGCGACGCTGGAGCCACGGCGACCGGGGGTCGTCGGCTTGTACTTACGGATGCCCATGGTGTCTGTTTCCTCGTTTGGTGAGCCCGGTCAGGAGACCGGACCCCCGAAGATGTCGATGCGCTGGCCGTCGGCCACGGTCACGATCGCTCGCTTGGTGTCCTTGCGCTTGCCGAAGCCAGTGCGCGTGCGCTTGCGCTTGCCCTGTCGGTTGAGCGTGTTGACGTTGACGACCGACACGTCGAAGACCTGCTCGACGGCGATCTTGATCTCGGTCTTGTTCGCGTCCGGCGCGACGAGGAAGGTGTACTTGTTCTCGTCGAGCAGGCCGTAGCTCTTCTCGGAGATGACCGGCGCGAGAAGTACGTCGCGGGGGTCGGCGATCTTGGTCATGCGGACTCCTCCTCGGCCTCGGTGGACGTAGCCGTCCCCTTGCCCGACTTGCCAGTCCTTGGACCAGCCAGGAACGTGTCGAGCGCGTCCTTGGTGAACACGACGTCGTCGGAGACCAGCACGTCATAGGTGTTGAGCTGGTCAGGCACGAGCAGGTGGATGCGCTCGACGTTGCGCAGGCTGCGCCAGGACACGACGTCGTCGCGCTCGACGACGACGAGGACGTGTCGACGCTCGGACACGTGGCCAAGGGCCTGAACTGCCGCCTTGGTGGACGGAGATTCTCCGTCGACGACACCGGTCACGACGTGCACGCGCCCGTTGCGCGCCCGATCAGAGAGCGCGCCGCGCAGGGCGGCCGCCTTCATCTTCTTCGGGGTGCGTTGGGAATAGTCCCGCGGCTGCGGGCCGTGGACCACGCCTCCGCCGGCGAACTGGGGGGCCCGGCTCGACCCTTGGCGGGCCCGGCCGGTGCCCTTCTGCTTGTAGGGCTTGCGGCCACCGCCGCGCACCTCGCCGCGAGTCTTGGTCGCCGCGGTTCCCTGCCGGGCGGCCGCGAGCTGGGCTACGACCACCTGGTGGATCAGCGGGACGTTGACCTGGACGTCGAAGATCTCGGCGGGCAGCTCGACGCTGCCCGCGGTCTCGCCGTCCGGGGTGCGCACGTCGATGGTCAGGCTCGCCGAGCCCTCGGCGTCAGTGTCAGGTGAGTCAGTGGTCACGGTGTCGGTCATCGGGATCAGCCCGCCTTCGTGGCCGTACGAACGAGCACGACCGAGCCCTTGGGGCCAGGCACGGCGCCCTTGACGAGCAGCAGGCCGTTCTCGGCGTCGACGGAGTGGATCGTGAGGTTTTGGGTCGTGACGCGGGCAAAGCCCATCCGCCCGGACATCCGGGTGCCCTTGAAGACCCGACCGGGAGTGGCGCACGCACCGATCGAGCCAGGCTTGCGGTGGTTGCGGTGGGCGCCGTGAGAGGCCCCGACACCGTGGAAACCGTGCAGCTTCATGACGCCTGCCGTGCCCTTGCCCTTCGAGCGCCCGGTGACGTCAACGGTCTGACCGGCTTCGAACAGCTCGACGGTCACTTCCTGGCCGAGCGTGTAGTCACCAGCAGAAGTGGTCCTGACTTCGACCAGGTGGCGTCGGGGTGTCACCCCGGCCTTGGCGAAGTGGCCGGCCTGCGGCTGCGTGACCTTGCGGGGATCGATCGCGCCGAAGGCCAGCTGGACGGCGTTGTAACCGTCAGCGTCGGCCGTCCGCACCTGGGTGACCACGCAGGGACCGGCCTTGACGACCGTGACAGGGACGAGCTTGTTCGCTTCGTCCCACACCTGGGTCATGCCGAGCTTCTCGCCCAGCAGCCCGTGCAGGGGCTTCTCGTGCTTGCTCATGGTTTCGTGGTCCCTAGATCTCGATCGGCTCAGAGCTTGATCTCGATGTCGACGCCAGCCGGGAGGTCGAGTCGCATCAGCGAGTCCACCGTCTTCGGCGTGGGGTCGAGAATGTCGATGAGCCGCTTGTGCGTGCGCATCTCGAAGTGCTCGCGGCTGTCCTTGTACTTGTGCGGCGACCGGATCACGCAGTAGACGTTCTTCTCCGTCGGCAGCGGCACCGGGCCAGCGACCTTCGCACCAGTACGCGTCACCGTGTCGACGATCTTGCGCGCCGAGCTGTCGATGACCTCGTGGTCGTAAGCCTTGAGCCGGATGCGGATCTTTTGTCCCGCCATGGTGGGCTGCCTGTCCTTCACGTCGTGGTGCCGGTGCTGGTTGGTTGGTGCTGAGTGCATGCTCGAGGCTCCGACCCCCGCGGTCGGGTGTGTCGCGATCCCGGACCGTGGTCGGACCCTGAGGACTGACCATGGGAGTGGCTTCCGAACCGGAGCCAGGCTGTATCGAGGGTGTTCGAGGTTGCTGGTGGGTGCTGTCCGAAGGGCCGCCCCGAACTAGTCGGGCGCGGCCCCCCGGCCGAGCAACTTTCCCAGTATGCCGTACCGGACCGGTCTGAACGAAATCCGCTCGAGCAGCCCGGCCGACTGGCTACTTGGTGATCTTGGTGACGCGACCGGCGCCGACGGTGCGGCCACCCTCGCGGATGGCGAAGCGCAGGGACTCCTCCATGGCGATCGGCTGGATCAGCTCGACCGACATCTCGGTGTTGTCGCCGGGCATGACCATCTCGGTGCCCTCGGGCAGCGTGACGACACCGGTGACGTCCGTGGTGCGGAAGTAGAACTGCGGACGGTAGTTGTTGAAGAACGGTGTGTGACGACCGCCCTCATCCTTGCCGAGGATGTAGACCTGAGCCTCGAAGCCGGTGTGCGGCGTCGTGGTTCCGGGCTTGATGACGACCATCCCGCGCTCGACGTCCTCGCGCTTGGTGCCACGAAGCAGCAGGCCGACGTTCTCCCCCGCCTGGCCCTCGTCGAGCAGCTTGCGGAACATCTCGACGCCGGTGACCGTGGTGGTCTGCTTCTCGTCGCGGATCCCGACGATGTCGACCGTCTCGTTGACCTTGACGACACCCCGCTCGATGCGGCCGGTCACGACCGTGCCGCGACCGGTGATCGTGAACACGTCCTCGATCGGCATGAGGAACGGCTTCTCGATCTCGCGGACAGGCTGGGGGATCGACTCGTCGACGGCGTCCATGAGCTCCATGAGCTTGGCGCCCCACTCGGCGTCGCCTTCGAGCGCCTTCAGAGCCGACACCCGGATGACCGGCAGATCGTCGCCGGGGTACTCCTGCGCGCTGAGCAGCTCGCGGACCTCGAGCTCGACGAGCTCCAGGATCTCCTCGTCATCGACCATGTCGGCCTTGTTCAGCGCGACGACGATGTAAGGAACGCCGACCTGGCGAGCCAGGAGGACGTGCTCCTTGGTCTGCGGCATGGGGCCGTCGGTCGCCGCGACCACCAGGATCGCGCCGTCCATCTGGGCCGCGCCGGTGATCATGTTCTTGATGTAGTCGGCGTGCCCAGGGCAGTCGACGTGGGCGTAGTGACGCGCCTCGGTCTGGTACTCGACGTGGGCGATGGAGATGGTGATTCCGCGCTGACGCTCTTCAGGGGCCTTGTCGATCTGGTCGAACGGCGTGAAGGGGTTCAGGTCGGGGTGCTTGTCGTGCAGCACCTTGGTGATGGCAGCTGTCAACGTGGTCTTTCCATGGTCGATGTGACCGATGGTGCCGATGTTGACGTGCGGCTTAGTCCGCTCGAACTTCGCCTTCGCCACGGGGGTCCTCCCTTTAGGACGTGATCTGTACGCCGTTCTGACGCCTGATTAGGTGGTGTGCTCCGGTGCGGGTTGCCCCGGAGCCTGGTGCTGATGCAGTTGTGCGGTGGACTGTGCAGTGAAGCTTGTCTGGATGGAGCCTATTCGCCTCTTGCCTTGGCGATGATCTCCGTCGCGACGCTCGTGGGAACCTGCGCGTAGGAGTCGAACTGCATGCTGTAGCTGGCCCGGCCCTGCGTCTTGCTCCGCAGGTCTCCGACATAGCCGAACATCTCCGACAGGGGCACGATGGCCGAGACGACGCGCGAACCGCTCCGCTCGTCCATGGCCTGAATCTGGCCGCGGCGGCTGTTGAGGTCACCGATCACTTCTCCCATGAAGTCTTCTGGAGTTGTGACCTCCACGGACATCATGGGTTCCATCAGAACCGGACCGGCCTGCCGCGCAGCCTCCTTGAAGGCCATCGACCCGGCGATCTTGAAGGCCAGCTCCGAGGAGTCGACGTCGTGGTAGGCGCCGTCCTTGAGCGTGACCTTGACATCGACCAGCGGGTATCCGGCGAGGACGCCGAACTCCATGGCCTCCTGGCAGCCGGTGTCGACCGAGGGGATGTATTCGCGCGGGATGCGACCACCGGTGACAGCGTTCACGAACTCGTACCCGCCGTCGCCCTCGCCACCTGATGGCTCGATGGCGATCTGCACCTTGGCGAACTGGCCCGAACCACCCGTCTGCTTCTTGTGGGTGTAGTCGACGCGCTCGACCTTCTTGGTGATCGTCTCGCGATAGGCGACCTGAGGCTTGCCAACGTTCGCCTCGACGTTGAACTCACGGCGCATCCGGTCGACCAGCACGTCGAGGTGCAGCTCGCCCATGCCGGCGATGATGGTTTGCCCGGTCTCGTCGTCCGTGCGGACCTGGAAGGTCGGGTCCTCTTCGGCCAGTCGCTGGATCGCGACACCCAGCTTCTCCTGGTCGGCCTTGGACTTCGGTTCGATCGCCACGTGGATGACCGGGGCAGGGAAGGTCATCGACTCCAGGATCACCGGCTCCTTGTCCGAGCACAGGGTGTCGCCGGTGGTCGTGTCCTTCAAGCCCATGACCGCAACGATGTGCCCCGCTCCGACGGTCGGCCGCTCCTCACGCTTGTTGGCGTGCATCTGGTAGATCTTCCCGATCCGCTCCTTGCGGCCCTTGGTGCTGTTGAGCACCTGCGTGCCGGTCTCGAGCAGCCCGGAGTAGACCCGGATGTAGGTCAACTTTCCCAGGTGAGGGTCGGACATGATCTTGAAGGCCAAGGCGGAGAAGGGCTCGCTCTCGTCGGGCTGGCGAGCGAGGACCGCCTCTTCGTTGCCGACCTCGTGGCCTTCGATCGCGTCGACGTCTAGCGGCGATGGCAGGTAGCGGACTACCGCGTCGAGCATCGGCTGGACGCCCTTGTTCTTGAACGCAGAACCACACAGCACTGGGTTGAGCAGGCCGGCGATCGTGGCGCGGCGGATCCCCGCGATGAGCTCGTCCTCGGACGGCTCCTCGCCCTCGAGGTATTTCTCCATGACGGCGTCATCGTTCTCGGCGAGCGTCTCGAGGAGCTTCTCGCGCGCATCCCGCGCGGCCTCCACGTGAGTGGCCGGAATCTCGAGAGTGTCGTACATCTCGCCCTTGGCCGCCTCAGCGGACCACACGAGCGCCTTCATGCCGACTAGATCGACAACACCTGTGAAGTCGCCCTCAGCCCCGATCGGGATCTGCAGAACGAGGGGAGTCGCATTCAGCCGCGTGACGATCATGTCGACGCATCGGTGGAACTCCGCACCCACTCGGTCCAGCTTGTTGACAAAGCAGATGCGCGGGACGTTGTAGCGATCCGCCTGGCGCCAGACGGTCTCGGACTGTGGCTCGACACCAGCCACCCCGTCGAATACGGCGACCGCACCGTCAAGAACCCGCAAAGACCGCTCGACCTCTACGGTGAAGTCGACGTGGCCCGGGGTGTCGATGATGTTGATGGTGTGGTCGTCCCACACGCAGGTCGTCGCCGCCGAGGTGATGGTGATGCCACGTTCTTGCTCCTGCGGCATCCAGTCCATGGTCGCGGCGCCCTCGTGCACCTCACCGATCTTGTAGTTGATACCGGTGTAGAACAGGATCCGCTCGGTCGTCGTGGTCTTGCCCGCGTCGATGTGGGCCATGATCCCGATGTTTCGGACCTGGGCCAGGGCGGCACTGACGTTCGTCGTGCTGGCGGTCGCCACGTTCGGACTTCTCACTTCTCGTCGAGGGTGCAGGGTGGGTAGGGCAGGTGTTGCGTCTCACGGCCAACATGCTCAGCCGTGAGTGAGGCTCGCTACCAGCGGTAGTGAGCGAAGGCCTTGTTGGATTCGGCCATCTTGTGGGTGTCCTCGCGCTTCTTCACGCTCGCACCCAGGCCGTTGCTCGCGTCGAGCAGCTCGTTCATCAGCCGCTCGGTCATCGTCTTCTCGCGGCGCTGCCGGGAGTATCCGACCAGCCAGCGCAGGGCCAGCGTGGTCGAGCGACCGGCGCGGACCTCGATCGGCACCTGGTAGGTGGCGCCGCCGACCCGCCGAGACTTCACCTCGAGGGTGGGCTTGACGTTGTCAAGAGCACGCTTGAGGGTCACGACCGGGTCGGTGCCCGTCTTGTCGCGGCAGCCCTCGAGGGCTCCGTAGACGATCCGCTCGGCGGTGGACTTCTTGCCGTCGGTGAGGATCTTGTTGACCAGCGCGGTCACCAGCGGACTGCTGTAGACGGGATCGATGACGACCGGGTGCTTGGGGGCCGGGCCCTTGCGGGGCATTAGCTCTTCTCCTTCTTCGCGCCGTAGCGGCTGCGAGCCTGCTTGCGGTTCTTGACACCTTGGGTGTCCAGAGATCCGCGGATGATCTTGTAGCGCACACCGGGAAGGTCCTTCACCCGGCCGCCGCGAACGAGCACGATGGAGTGCTCCTGAAGGTTGTGCCCGACACCGGGGATGTAGGCCGTGACCTCGATCCCACTGGTGAGCCGGACGCGCGCCACCTTGCGCAGCGCGGAGTTCGGCTTCTTCGGCGTCGTCGTGTAGACGCGCGTGCAGACACCTCGACGCTGCGGGCTCCCCTTGAGGGCCGGCGTCTTGGTCTTGCCGATCTTGTCCTGGCGGCCCTTGCGGACGAGCTGCTGGATCGTGGGCACTACATCTCCGTGTCTCGTGCGGTGAAGCGTGGGTGGTGCGGAACTGGTTCAACGTGCTGGTCTACAACGTGCTGGTCTTCAACGTGCTGGTCCGAACAGACCTCGTGCGGTTCGTGCACGACCCCCGAGGTCGGGCGTGTCGCGCGGTCGGCCTCGACCGGGTTGCCCCGGCCGTAGATCAATGGTGATTTCGATACTGCAGTCCTACGTCGCCGGCGCGAACAACCGCGCAGCGCGCACGTCCGGCCCGAGGAACCTCAGGCGCAGCGGTTCAGACTACCCGGCCCCCCGCGCGCCGGTCAAAATGACTGGGGCACACGGGAGGCCGGGTAGCACGAACGAGTCGATCTAGCGGTAGATGCTGGAATCGAAGTCGTAGGCGTCCAGCGGAACTGCCTGCCCAGATCCTCCACCGAACGTCGTGGAGTAGTCGACGTCGTAGACCGGCAGGGAGTACATCGCCGCCTTCGCCTCCTCGGTCGGCTCGACCCGGATGTCGCGGTAGCGGGGCAGGCCGGTGCCAGCAGGGATGAGCTTGCCGATGATGACGTTCTCCTTGAGCCCGAGCAGTGGATCGGACTTGGCGTGGATCGCCGCATCCGTGAGAACCCGGGTGGTCTCCTGGAAGGACGCCGCCGACAGCCACGAGTCGGTCGCCAGCGAGGCTTTCGTGATCCCCATGAGCTCTGGACGACCGGAGGCGGGGGTGCCGCCCTCGGCCACCACGCGCCGGTTCTCTGCCTCGAAGGCAGTACGTTCGGCGAGCTCGCCCGGCAGCATCTCTGCGTCCCCGGACTCGAGGATGGTCACCCGCTTGAGCATCTGCCGGACGATCACCTCGATGTGCTTGTCGTGGATCGACACACCCTGACTGCGGTAGACCTCCTGCACCTGCTCGACGAGGTGCTGCTGCACGCGGCGCGGTCCGAGGATGCGCAGAACCTGCTTGGGATCGACCGCACCGACGACGAGCTGCTGCCCGACCTCGACGTGGTCTCCCTCGCCGACCAGGAGCCTGGCCCGCTTGGACACCGGGTAGGACACCTCATCGGTGCCGTCATCGGGGACCACGACCAGCTTGCGGGTCTTGTCGGTGTCCTCGATCTTGACCCGACCGGCCGCCTCACTGATCGGTGCATTCCCCTTCGGGGTGCGCGCCTCGAACAGCTCGACCACGCGTGGCAGACCATGGGTGATGTCCTCACCAGCGACACCACCGGTGTGGAAGGTGCGCATGGTCAGCTGGGTGCCGGGCTCTCCGATGGACTGAGCCGCGATGATGCCGACGGCTTCGCCGACGTCCACCAGCTTGCCCGAGGCCATCGAGCGGCCGTAGCACATGGCGCAGGTGCCGACCTTGCTCTCGCAGGTCAAGACGCTGCGCACCTTGATCTCCTCGATGCCGGCATCGACGAGTGCGTCGATGAGCGGGATCGAGATGTCCGAACCGGCCGGCGCCAGGGTTGCGCCACCGGTGACCACGTCGTCCACGAGGGTCCGCGAATAGACCGTGCTCTCCACGTCGTCAGCCTTGCGCACCGAACCGTCGGCCCCGCGGGACACGATCGGGAAGGTGAGGCCACGCTCGGTGCCGCAGTCGTCCTCACGAATGATGACGTCCTGCGACACGTCGACCAGACGACGGGTCAGGTAGCCGGAGTCGGCAGTACGCAGCGCGGTGTCGGCCAGACCCTTGCGCGCACCGTGCGTGGAGATGAAGTACTCCAGAACCGACAGGCCCTCACGGAAGTTGGCCTTGATCGGACGCGGGATGATCTCGCCCTTCGGGTTGGCCACTAGGCCACGCATACCGGCGATCTGTCGGACCTGCATCATGTTTCCGCGTGCGCCGGAGTGGACCATCATCCAGACCGGGTTGCGCTCGGGGAAGTTCTGCTCCATCTCGCGGGCGACCTCGGTGGTGGCCTGCGTCCAGATCTCGATGAGCTCCTGGCGGCGCTCGTCGTCGGTGATCAGGCCCTTTTCGTACTGGCTCTGGACCTTTTCTGCCTTGATCTCGTAGCCGTTGAGGATCGCGGCCTTCTTGGGCGGGGTGACGACGTCGCCGATGCTGATCGTCACTCCGGCGCGGGTGGCCCAGTGGAAGCCCGACGCCTTGAGCGCGTCCAGGGTGGCTGCGACCTGCACCTTCGGGTAGCGCTCAGCGAGGTCGTTGACGATCTGCGACAGCTTCTTCTTGTCGACCTCAGCCTCGACGAACGCGTAGTCCACCGGGAGCGCCTCATTGAACAGAGCGCGGCCGAGGGTGGTCTCCAGGATGTAGGGCTGACCGGGCTCCCAACCTTCGGGAAGGGTTTGGTCAGCAGCTGGGACGACGTCGCGCACCCGCAGCTTGATGGAGGCCTGCAGGTCGAGCTCGCGTGCGTCGTAGGCCATCAGCGCCTCGGCGATCGAGCTGAACGCACGCCCGGCTCCGGCGCCTTCGGGCCGGCTGGACGTCAGGAAGTAGAGACCAAGCACCATGTCCTGGGTCGGCGCGGTGATCGGACGACCGTGAGCCGGGCTGAGGATGTTGTTGGACGACAGCATCAGGATCCGCGCCTCGGCCTGCGCCTCAGCCGACAGCGGGACGTGCACCGCCATCTGGTCCCCGTCGAAGTCGGCGTTGAACGCCGTGCAGACGAGCGGGTGGATCTGAATGGCCTTGCCCTCCACCAGCTGAGGCTCGAAGGCCTGGATGCCGAGTCGGTGAAGGGTTGGTGCGCGGTTGAGCATCACCGGGTGCTCGGAGATGACCTCCTCCAGCACGTCCCAGACGACCGGGCGCGCACGCTCGACCATCCGCTTGGCGGACTTGATGTTCTGCGCGTGGTTGAGGTCGACGAGCCGCTTCATGACGAACGGCTTGAACAACTCCAGCGCCATCTGCTTGGGCAGGCCGCACTGGTGCAGCTTGAGCTGCGGGCCGACCACGATGACCGAGCGGCCGGAGTAGTCGACACGCTTGCCCAGCAGGTTCTGCCGGAATCGACCCTGCTTGCCCTTGAGCATGTCCGACAGAGACTTCAGCGGACGGTTACCCGGCCCGGTGACCGGACGGCCGCGGCGACCGTTGTCGAACAGCGCGTCCACGGCCTCCTGCAGCATCCGCTTCTCGTTGTTGACGATGATCTCGGGAGCGCCGAGGTCGAGCAGCCGCTTGAGCCGGTTGTTGCGGTTGATCACGCGACGGTAGAGGTCATTGAGGTCAGACGTTGCGAAGCGACCACCGTCGAGCTGAACCATCGGACGAAGGTCCGGCGGGATCACTGGCACACAGTCGAGGACCATGCCCATGGGGGAGTTGCGCGTGTTGAGGAACGCGGAGACGACCTTGAGCCGCTTGAGGGCGCGGGTCTTCTTCTGGCCCTTGCCGGTCTCGATGATCTCGCGCAGGCCCTCTGCCTCACCCTCGAGGTCGAAGGTCTCGAGCCGCTTCTGGATCGCCGCGGCACCCATGCCGCCGGAGAAGTACATGCCGAATCGGTCACGCATTTCCCGATAGAGCAGCTCGTCGCCTTCGAGATCTTGGACCTTCAAGTTCTTGAATCGGTCCCACACCTCTTCCAGGCGGGCGATCTCGTTGTCGGCGCGACGCCGGATCTGGGCCATCTCGCGCTCGGCGCCCTCGCGGACCTTGCGACGGACGTCGCCCTTGGCCCCTTCGGCCTCGAGCTCGGCCAGGTCGGCTTCGAGCTTCTTGGCCCGGGTGTCGACGTCGGCGTCGCGCTTGGACTCCAGCTGACCCTTCTCGACCGAGATTCCGGCTTCGAGGGACGGCAGGTCGCGGTGGCGTGCTTCCTCGTCGACCAAGGTGATCATGTAGGCGGCGAAGTAGATGACCTTCTCGAGGTCCTTCGGCGCGAGGTCGAGAAGGTAGCCCAGGCGGCTCGGGACGCCTTTGAAGTACCAGATGTGGGTGACCGGCGCGGCGAGCTCGATGTGCCCCATCCGCTCACGACGGACCTTGGCCCGCGTGACCTCGACGCCGCAACGTTCGCAGATGATGCCCTTGAACCGGACCCGCTTGTATTTCCCGCAGTAGCACTCCCAGTCGCGGGTCGGGCCGAAGATCTTCTCGCAGAACAGCCCGTCCTTCTCCGGCTTCAGGGTGCGGTAGTTGATGGTCTCCGGCTTCTTGACCTCGCCGTGCGACCACTGGCGGATGTCGTCGGCGGTCGCCAGGCCGATGCGCAGCTCGTCGAAGTAGTTGACGTCGAGCACTTGGTTACCTGTCCTTCGGTCGGTTCTGTGTCTGACCTGGAGTCAGTGGCCTGAGGGTGGGCCGGCTGCTGTGGCAGCAGGCCAACGCTCAGACCTCTTCGACCCTGCTCGGCTCTGGCCGGGACAGGTCGATGCCGAGCTCCTCCGCGGCGCGGAAGACGTCCTCGTCGGTGTCACGCATCTCGATGGACATGCCGTCGCTGCTGAGCACCTCGACGTTGAGGCACAGCGACTGCATCTCCTTGATGAGCACCTTGAAGGACTCGGGGATACCGGGCTCGGGGATGTTCTCGCCCTTGACGATCGCTTCATAGACCTTCACGCGGCCCAGCACATCGTCGGACTTGATCGTCAACAGCTCCTGCAGCGCGTAGGAGGCGCCGTAGGCCTCGAGGGCCCAGACCTCCATCTCGCCGAAGCGCTGGCCACCGAACTGAGCCTTACCGCCCAGCGGCTGCTGGGTGATCATGGAGTACGGCCCCGTCGAGCGGGCGTGGATCTTGTCGTCCACGAGGTGCAGCAGCTTCAGGATGTAGATGTAGCCCACCGCCACCGGGTCGCGGAAGGGTTCACCCGAGCGGCCGTCGAACAGCCGCGCCTTGCCGCTGTCGTCGATCAGCCGCACGCCGTCGCGGGTGGGGAGAGTCGACTGAAGCAGGCCCGTGATCTCCTCCTCCTTTGCGCCGTCGAAGACCGGGGTGGCGACGTTGGTGCCGGGGGCACCTTCCTCGGCACCCACCGAACGCAGGCTGGTCTTCCAGGACGCATCCGAGCCCTCGACCGACCATCCGGTCTTGGCCACCCACCCGAGGTGGGTCTCGAGGACCTGGCCGACGTTCATCCGGCCGGGCACACCAAGCGGGTTGAGCACGATGTCGACCGGAGTGCCGTCCTCCAGGAAGGGCATGTCCTCCACTGGAAGGATCTTGGCGATGACGCCCTTGTTTCCGTGCCGCCCGGCGAGCTTGTCCCCGTTGGAGATCTTTCGCTTCTGGGCGACGTAGACGCGAACCAGCTGATTGACGCCGGGCGGTAGCTCGTCGCCCTCTTCGCGATCGAAGACGCGGACGCCGATGATCTTGCCGGACTCGCCGTGCGGAACCTTCAGCGAGGTGTCGCGCACCTCACGAGCCTTCTCGCCGAAGATCGCCCGGAGCAGGCGCTCCTCCGGCGTGAGCTCGGTCTCGCCCTTGGGCGTGACCTTCCCGACGAGCACGTCCCCTGGGACGACGTCGGCCCCGATCCGGATGATGCCCCGGTCGTCGAGGTCGGCGAGCACCTCCTCGGAGACGTTGGGGATGTCACGAGTGATCTCCTCGGGACCGAGCTTGGTGTCTCGAGCGTCGACTTCGTGCTCCTCGATGTGGATCGAGGACAACACGTCGTCTTGCACCAGTCGCTGGCTGAGGATGATGGCGTCCTCGTAGTTGTGCCCCTCCCAGGGCATGAACGCGACCAGGAGGTTCTTCCCGAGCGCCATCTCACCGTTGTGCGTGCAGGGGCCGTCAGCAACGACCTGGTTGGCCTCGACGCGCTGACCCTCGTTGACGATGACCTTCTGGTTGAACGAAGTGCCTTGGTTGGAACGACGGAACTTCGCCACCCGGTAGGTCGTACGCGTGCCGTCGTCGTTCATGACGGTCACATGGTCGGCCGAGACCTCCTCGACGACGCCGGAGGCCGTAGCCACGATGACGTCACCGGCGTCGACGGCGGCGCGGTATTCCATCCCGGTGCCGACCAGCGGTGACTCCGAACGCAGCAGCGGGACGGACTGCCGCTGCATGTTCGACCCCATCAGCGCGCGGTTGGCGTCGTCGTGCTCGAGGAAGGGGATCATGGCCGTGGCCACCGACACCATCTGGCGCGGTGACACATCCATGTAGTCGACCTCGGACGGCTGGACGTAGTCGACCTCGCCGTCCTTGCGTCGAACCAGCACCCGCGCCTCGGCGTAGGTGCCGTCGGCGTTGAGCGGGGCGTTGGCCTGCGCGATGACGTGCAGGTCTTCCTCGTCAGCGGTCAGGTAGTCGACCTGGTCGGTGACCTTGCCAGCCTTCACCTTGCGGTAGGGGGTCTCGACGAAACCGAAGGCGTTGACCCGGCCGTAGGTCGCCAACGAGCCGATCAGGCCGATGTTGGGACCTTCAGGGGTCTCGATCGGGCACATCCGGCCGTAGTGCGAGGTGTGCACGTCGCGGACCTCGAAGCCGGCCCGCTCACGCGACAGACCGCCTGGCCCGAGCGCCGACATGCGGCGCTTGTGGGTCACTCCCGCGAGCGGGTTGGTCTGGTCCATGAACTGGGAGAGCTGGGAGGTGCCGAAGAACTCCTTGATCGACGCCACCACCGGACGGATGTTGATCAGGGTCTGCGGCGTGATCGCCTCCACGTCCTGGGTGGTCATGCGCTCGCGAACCACCCGCTCCATCCGAGCCAGGCCGATGCGCACCTGGTTTTGGATGAGCTCGCCGACCGTGCGCAGCCGTCGGTTGCCGAAGTGATCGATGTCGTCGGTCTCGACGCGGAGGCTGCCCCGCGGGGTGTCGATCTCGGTCTCACCAGCGTGCAGCTTGACGAGGTAGCGGATCGCCCCGACCACGTCGTCGATCGTGAGGACGCCCTGGCTCAGCGGCGCGGTGGCCTCGTCGATCCCCAGCTTCTTGTTGACCTTGTAGCGGCCGACCTTGGCCAGGTCGTAGCGCTTGGGGTTGAAGTAGAGGTTGTCGAGAAGGGTCTGCGCGGCTTCGCGGGTCGGGGGCTCGCCCGGCCGCAGCTTGCGGTAGATGTCGAGCAGCGCGTCATCTTGGCTGGTCGTGTGGTCCTTCTCGAGGGTGAGCCGGATCGACTCGTAGTCGCCGAACTCCTCGAGGATCTTGGCCTCATCCCACCCCAGCGCCTTCAGCAGCACCGTGACGGACTGCTTGCGCTTGCGGTCGAGTCGTACGCCGACCATGTCCTTCTTGTCGACCTCGAACTCCAGCCACGCACCGCGCGACGGGATGATCTTGGTGTCGTAGATGTCCTTGTCGGAGGTCTTGTCCGGGGTGCGGTTGAAGTAGACCCCCGGGCTGCGGACGAGCTGGGAGACAACGACCCGCTCGGTGCCGTTGATGACGAAGGTGCCCTTGTCGGTCATCAGCGGGAAGTCGCCCATGAACACCGTCTGGCTCTTGATCTCGCCAGTCTCGTTGTTCATGAACTCCGCGGTGACGAACAGGGGTGCCGCGTAGGTGAAGTCGCGGTCCTTGCACTCGTCGATGGAGTTCTTCGGAGGCTCGAACCGGTGATCGCGAAAGGTCAGCGACATCGAGCCCGAGAAGTCCTCGATGGGACTGATCTCCTCGAAGATCTCCTCGAGCCCGGAGGTGTCGGGAACCGACAGCCCGGAGGCCTTCGCGTCCTCGACTCGGGCACGCCAGGCGTCATTGCCCAGCAGCCAGTCGAAGGAGTCGGTCTGCAGCGCCAAGAGGTTGGGGACCTCGAGAGGCTCCCGGATCTTGGCGAACGACAGACGGTCTGGTCCGAGCGGGTTGAGAGTGTTGGTGCGGGTCTTCGCGTTGCGCGAGGCGGCCAAGAGGGGTCCTTCCGAGGGCACGCGGTCACTTCAGCGCATGCGTGACGGCCTGGAGCAAGGGGGCCACAGGGGGGTCAGGAGGCAGCGCAAAGCAGCAGCATACCCTCAGGGCGCGCCGCTGTCGAGTGGCGGGTGCAGCTCAGCATCCCTCACGCTCGTGTGACACCGGGCTCACCGTGAGTCCGGTGGTGCGCAGGCCACCCGATGCGCCGTCTCGGCGGGCCGAGACGATGAACCGTGAAGCCCTTGCGCGAACGAGGGTGGCACCCGAAACGGCCTCGGTCAAGCACCTTCGCCCGTTCGTTGGATGGTTGTGATCACGCAGCTGGGCCGGGCCAGAACGCCAGAAGGCCCGTTCCGCGCGAGGCGGAGCGGGCCTTCTGGGGCGTGCTGGAGGTTTGAACTACTTGACGGTCACCGTAGCGCCGGCGCCCTCGAGGGCGGCCTTCGCCTTGTCGGCGGCCTCCTTGGTGGCCTTCTCCAAGACCGCCGCGGGGGTGCCGTCGACGAGGTCCTTGGCCTCCTTGAGGCCGAGGCTGGTGAGGGCACGCACCTCCTTGATGACCTGGATCTTCTTGTCGCCGGCCGCTTCGAGGATGACGTCGAACTCATCCTGCTCGGTGGCGGCCTCAGCCGGAGCAGCAGCTGCGCCGCCGGCCGCGGCAACGGCCACGGGGGCCGCTGCGGTGACTCCGAAGGTCTCTTCGAACTGCTTCACGAACTCCGACAGCTCCAGGAGTGACATCTCCTTGAACGCGTCGAGCAACTCGTCGGTGTTGAGCTTCGCCATGGTGGCGGTCCTTTCGTTTCGGGGCAGGGCGCCCAGATGGGTGGTCGGGCGTCAGCCCTCGGTGCTGTCCGTGCTCTCGGTGCTGTCCGTGCTCTCGGTGCTGTCCGTGCTCTCGGTGCTGTCCGTGCTCTCGGTGCTGTCCGTGCTCTCGGTGCTGTCCGTGCTCTCCTCGGTCGTGGCCTTGGCCGGCGCTTCGGCAGCGGCATCGCTCGCCACCTCGGGCGTCCCAGCGCCACCGCGCAGCACCGACGAGTCCTGCTCTGCCTTGGCCCGAAGGGCCTCGAGCAGCCGGGCAGTCTGTGCGAGCGGGGCCGCGAACAGCGCAACCGCGCCCGACAGAGACGCTGTCATCGCGCCTGCCAGCTTGGCCAGGAGCACTTCGCGCGACTCAAGGTCCGCCAGCTTCTTGATCTCCTCGACCGAGAGCGGCTGGCCGTCCATGATCCCGCCCTTGATGACCAGGTGCGGGTTGGCCTTGGCGAAGTCCCTCAAGCCCTTGGCCGCCTCGACCGGGTCACCCTTGACGAAGGCGATCGCCGATGGCCCAGCAAGCAAGGACTCGAAACCCTCCACGCCGGCGTCCTTGGCCGCGATCTTGGTCAGGGTGTTCTTGACGACCGCGTAGGTCGTGGTGGCGCCGAGCGAACGACGCAGCTCCTTGAGCTGGGCCACGGTCAAACCACGGTATTCGGTCAGCACAGCGGCGTTGGAGGAGCGGAACTCCTCGGTGAGCTCAGCCACCGCGGCTGTCTTGTCGGGCCGTGCCATGGGCATCCTTTCGAATTGACGCCGTCGGTCCCGGTCCGGACATGCAAGACGCCCCGGCGCAGGCGCACGGGGCGAACCCGAGCCAGCGGCTCGGAGTCTCTCGTCAGCACCTGCGCGGGCCGCCCGCTTGCGCGGGACCTTCGGCCGTCCTGGCGAGCAGGACGACAACCGGCGGTCTGTGGCTAGGGGAAGCCTACGGGGTGACCTCCGAAGCAACCAAATCGTCTCTCAGGCGTCGAGGGACTCGTCCGCGAGCAGGTTGCGGGTCTTGTTGGGGTCAAGCGGGATGCCCGGCCCCATGGTCGTCGACATCGTGGCCTTCGCGACGTAGCGGCCCTTCGAGGACGACGGCTTGAGCCGGAGGACCTCGTCAATGGCTGCCGCGTAGTTCTCGACCAGCTGCTCCTCGGAGAACGACACCTTGCCGATGATGAAGTGCAGGTTGGCGTTGCGGTCGACCCGGAACTCGATCTTTCCACCCTTGATGTCGGAAACCGCCTTCGCGACGTCGTTGGTCACCGTTCCGGTCTTCGGGTTGGGCATGAGGCCACGCGGGCCAAGCACCCGGCCGAGCCGACCCACCTTGCCCATCAGGTCGGGGGTCGAGACCACCGAGTCGAAATCGAGGCGGCCCTTTTCGACCTCGGCGATGAGCTCGTCGGAACCGACGATGTCGGCCCCGGCGGCGCGCGCCTCGTCGGCACGCTCACCGGTCGCGAATACGAGCACCGTCGCCGTCTTGCCCGTCCCGTGCGGCAGGTTGACCGTCCCGCGGACCATCTGGTCGGCCTTGCGGGGATCGACCCCCAGCCGCATGGCGACCTCGACCGTGGAGTCGTACTTCGTCGTGGACGTGTCCTTCGCCAGGCGGACTGCCTGGAGCGGGGTGTAGAGCGCGTCGCGATCGATCTTGGTCGAGGCGGCGCGGTAGGACTTGCTGCGCTTCATGGTGCTGCTCCTTGGTTTGAACGTTGGCGTTGCGGAGTTGTGGTCTCGCGGGCCGAAGCTGGCCCTCCCACGTGGTTGCGGTGCTAGTCGGTGATGGTGATGCCCATCTGGCGCGCCGTGCCGGCGATGATCTTCTCCGCCGCATCGATGTCGTTGGCGTTGAGGTCGGGCATCTTGGTCTCGGCGATCTCCCGAACCTGGCTACGGCTGATCGAGGCGACCTTGACCTTCTGCGGGGTCGGCGACCCCTTCTCGACGCCCGCGGCCTTGAGGATCATTCGGGCCGCCGGAGGAGTCTTGGTGATGAAGGTGAAGGAGCGGTCTTCGTAGACCGAGATCTCCACCGGCACGACCTGACCGCGCTGCGACTCGGTCGCAGCGTTGTAGGCCTTGCAGAACTCCATGATGTTGACGCCGTGCTGACCGAGCGCGGGGCCTACCGGCGGAGCCGGGTTGGCCGCACCGGCCTGGATCTGCAGCTTGATGATCGCTGCGAGCTTCTTCTTGGGAGGCATGCCTTGTCCCTACTCAGTTCTTCTGGATCTGGTTGAACGACAACTCGACCGGGGTTTCCCGGCCGAAGATCTCTACGAGGCCCTTGATGCGCTGGGTATCAGGGTTGATCTCGTGGATGGTGGCTTGCAGGGTGGCGAACGGCCCGTCGACGACGGTCACCGAGTCGCCGACCTCGAAGTCGAGCACGGTGACCTGCGCTGCGGCTGGCGCCTGCTCGTCGACCGTCGGCCCGAGGATCGCCATGACCTCGTCCACGGTGAGCGGGGTCGGCTGGTGAGCGTGACCGACAAAACCCGTGACGCCGGGCGTGTGACGCACGGCTGACCAGGACTCGTCGGTCAAGTCGATCCGGACCAGGACGTAGCCGGGAAACTTGTTGCGACGGACGTTCTTTCGTTGACCGCTCTTGATCTCGACGACATCCTCGGTCGGGACTTCGACCTGGAAGATGTAGTCCTCCATGTTGAGCGAGACGGTACGGCTCTCGAGATTGGCCTTCACCCGGTTCTCGTAGCCGGCATAGGAGTGCACGACGTACCAGTCGCCGAACTGGCCGACGAGCTCGCGGCGGAAGTCAGCGACCGGGTCGGGGACGTCGGAGGAGTCCGCTGGTTGCTCCGCGCCTGGTGCGGAGACCTGCTCCCCCGCAGACTCGGTGGCTGAGGCCTCGTCGGAGGAATCGGGAAGCGACTCGACCGGCTCAGACTCGACCGGCTCAGACTCGACCGGCTCAGACTCGACCGGCTGGGCGGCGGCGTCACTGGCCTCGGTGAAACCAGGGTCAGCGAAGCCAGGACCAGCGGAGCCAGGGTCAGCGGAGCCAGGATCAGCGGAGCCAGGATCAGCCGAGACAGGGTCCATCGAGTCTGTGGCGTCGGGCACGATCTCGCTCACGGTGCGGTGACTTCCTTCGGGGGGATACGGGACGGTTCAAGCGCGGCCGCGGCGGGGCTGTCGTAGGCGATACCCAGCGAACTGCCGTGGGCCTGGCTGCGCGGACTGCGGAGGAAAGTCAGGACCCTCCTCCGAACACCTTCAAGACGATCTGGCTGACAGCGATGTCGAAGACTCCGACGATGGCCATCAGGGCGAGAACGAAGACCAGAACCACCGAGGTGTAGGTGATCAGCTGACTCCGGGTCGGCCAGACCACCTTCCGTAGCTCTGCGATCACCTGGCGGACGAACAGCCCGATCCGGGCGAACAGGTTTCCCCGCTCGTTCGAGGCGCGCGGACCCGAAGACGCGGTGCGGGTCTCGCTCATGCGTCACGCCCTTCGGTAGACACGTTCGTTGACGATCTGGCTGGTCGATCTGGCAGGGCCGGAGGGACTCGAACCCACAACCACCGGTTTTGGAGACCGGGACTCTGCCAATTGAGCTACGGCCCTTCGGTACACCTCCGCGCTGAACCGACTCAGGGCAGGCTCACGCACGGTGGCACGCCACCAAGTCAGGAAGTGTACGTCGTCGGCGGGCGTGCGGTCGAACCGGCGACAGGCGCGCACGCCGAGCCGTGCCGGGTCGTGGGACGATTCAGCCATGGTTGCACCGACACGCCGCGTCTCTGCCCGCATCGGCTCCATCGCCGAGTCCGCCACCTTGGCCGTGGACGCGAAGGCGAAGGCCCTCAAGGCCGCCGGGCGGCCGATCATCGGTTTCGGTGCCGGGGAGCCGGACTTCCCCACCCCGGACTACATCGTGGCCGCAGCCGCACAGGCGTGCGTAGAGCCGCGTTGGCACCGATACACCCCCGCGGGCGGACTCCCTGAGCTCAAGGCCGCTATCGCCGCCAAGACGGCGCGAGACTCGGGATACGCCGTCGAGGCCAACCAGGTGCTGGTGACCAACGGCGGTAAACAAGCGCTCTACAACACCTTCGCCGCGTTGCTGGACCCAGGTGACGAGGTGTTGCTGCCGGCGCCGTACTGGACCACCTACCCCGAATCCATCGCGCTGGCCGGGGGCAGCGTGGTCGAGGTCATGACCGATGAGACCAGCGGCTACCTCGCAACCGTGGACCAGCTCGAAGCGGCGCTGACCCCCCGGACGAAGGCGCTGGTCTTCGTCTCGCCGTCGAACCCGACGGGCGCCGTCTACCCGCCCGAGCAGGTCGCCGAGATCGGCCGTTGGGCGGTCGAGCGCGGCTTGTGGGTCGTCACCGACGAGATCTATGAGCACCTGACGTACGGCAGCGCCACCTTCGCCTCGATGCCGGCGGTGGTTCCCGAGCTCGCCGACCAGTGCGTCGTGGTCAACGGCGTCGCCAAGACCTACGCCATGACCGGGTGGCGGGTCGGCTGGATGATCGGGCCGAACGATGTCGTCAAAGCGGCCACCAACCTGCAATCCCACGCGACGTCCAACGTCGCCAACGTGTCCCAGGTGGCTGCGCTGGCCGCTGTCTCGGGAGACCTGGCTGCGGTCGAGGCGATGCGTACGGCGTTCGACCGGCGTCGGTTGCGCATCGTGTCGATGCTCAACGAAATCCCAGGGGTGTCCTGCCCGGAGCCGCTCGGCGCGTTCTACGCCTACCCCTCGGTCAAGGAGCTGCTCGGTCGCGAGCTTCGGGGGCAACAGCCGAAATCGACCGTCGAGCTGGCCGCCCTGATCCTCGACGAGGCCGAGGTTGCTGTGGTGCCGGGAGAAGCCTTCGGGACCCCCGGCTACCTCAGGTTGTCCTACGCCCTGGGCGACGACGACCTCGTGGAGGGCGTGGGCCGCCTGCAGAAGCTGCTCGGGGAGGCGTCGGCCTGACCGGGCAGCTCACCGGGTCGTCAGCAACCGGCTCGATACCTGCGCAACGGGACGTCCGTGCGCTGCCCAAGGCCCATCTGCATCTGCACTTCACCGGCGCAATGCGACACCCCACGATGCTGGAGCTCGCCGACTACCACGACGTGCGACTGCCCGACGCGCTGCGTGACCCCGGACCCCGACGACTCACCGCTACCGACGAGCGTGGCTGGTTTCGGTTTCAACGGCTGTACGACGCCGCGCGCGCGGTCCTGCGCGAAGAGGACGACATCCGGCGGCTGCTCCGCGAGGTGGCCGAGGACGAGGCCCTGGACGGCTCGGGCTGGCTGGAGATCCAGGTCGACCCTTCGGGCTATGCGGCGCAATTCGACGGGATCACGGCGTTCCTCGAGCTCGTCCTCGACGCTGCCGCGGAGGCGTCGAAGCGCTCGGGGGTAGGCATCGGCCTCATCGTGGGAGCCAACCGCAGCCGGCACCCCCTCGATGCCAAGGTGCTGGCCAGGCTGGCCGCCCAGTACGTCGACAAGGGTGTGGTGGGGTTCGGGCTGGCGAACGACGAGCGACGCGGCCACGCGCGGGATTTCGCTGCGGCCTTCGGGATAGCCGAGCGGGCCGGCCTCTTGAGCGTTCCGCACGGCGGAGAGCTGCTCGGGGCGGACAGCGTCCGCTCGTGCGTCCACGACCTACGGGCACAGCGGATCGGGCACGGCGTTCGCTGCGTCGAGGACCCTTCCGTTCTGGCCGATCTCGTCGAACGGCAGATCCCGCTCGAGGTCTGCCCCACGTCGAACGTCGCGCTGGGGGTCTACCCCCGGCCGCAGGACGTACCCCTGACCCGGTTGTTGGACGCCGGAGCGATCGTTGCTCTCGGCGCAGACGACCCGCTGCTGTTCGGACCGCGGGTCGCGGCTCAATACGACCTGGCGAGGGACATCCACGGCTTGTCGGATGCGCGGCTGGCCGAGCTGGCGCGGATGTCGGTTCACTCGTCGGCCGCACCGGGCCAGGTGCGCGAGCGGCTGCTCCGCGGCATCGCGGATTGGCTGGATCAGCCGCTCGGCACCGGGTCCGAGACGCCGACGCCACCCTCGGTGTCTGGGCCGTAGCGGGCGATCTCGGCGGCGATGTCCAGCGGCGCTAGCCGGGACCTGGCTTCCAGGAGCGCGTCGTCGATCCGGTCGGCCGGCACCAGCCAGGAGACCTCGAACTCGATGCCGTCCACATCCTTGGCGTAGAGCGCCTTCGTGGTGCCGTGGTCGGTCGCGCCGACCAGCGCTCCTGCCGCCGCCAGACGCTGCTCGTATTCCTGGAGATCTCGCAGCGTTCGTACTTCCCACGCCAGGTGATACAGCCCCACCGCTCCCCGACCGGCCAGCGACGGTTGAGCGGCGGCTCCGACGCCGAACAGGCCGAGGTCGTGGTCGTTCCTCGAGTCAGGGGCGCGTAGGAACACCGCTCCCGGGATGACCTCGGCGTCATCACCCATCGCCGGGGTGAACCCGAGGACGTCCATGTAGAACGCTCCGGAACGCGCCGCGTCCCGCACGTAGAGGACTGCATGGTTCAGCCGTTTGATGCCCATCGTCGGAGCCTACGACGGCAGAACGGCTTGGACACCGACGCGAGGTGGAACATGGTCTCCGGGGCGACCGGTGCCCCGGTACGCACATCTCGTACGCCGAACCCGCGCGCGACCACCTCGTCCCCGCGCCTGACCGCAACCGCCAGGCCGGCCGTCTCGTGCGCGGAGCGGAAGGAGTTGACCAGGGGCCACAGCCGCTCCTCCAACTCGGCACCGAAACTGGCCGGACCCTGGCCCATGCCGGCGAACCTAGCCCTTCGGGGCCGAGCCCGCGTCAGAGGCGGCAGCCGACCAGGCGGGGTTCGGGGACGAGCTCGACGTCGAAGACCGCACGGACCTTGTCGCGCAGCTCGCGCGCGAGCGCCAGCACCTCTTCGGTCGTCGCCTCGCCCCGGTTGGTGAGGGCGAGGGTGTGCTTCGTGGAGATCCGAGCGTCGCCATGGCCGAAACCGCGAGCAAAGCCGGCGCGCTCGATCAGCCAGGCGGCGGACGTCTTGACCCGCCCGTCCGGCTGGCCGAACCGGGGGGCGTCCTCGGGGAGCAGATCGGCCGCGCTGGGGCTGAGCACGGGGTTGGTGAAGAACGAACCCACGCTCGCGCAGTCGCGGTCCGAGGGATCGAGGACCATTCCCTTGCTCCGTCGCAGGCCGAGGACGGCCGCGCGAACCGCCGGGCTGGGGACGCGTCGGCCCACCATGGTGCCGAGAACGCGGGCAAGGTCTGGGTAGGCGATCGGCTGCCCGAGGGTTGAGCGGTCGAGGCGGAGCCGTACCGAGAGCACCACGAAGCGATCAGTGGACTTGAACACAGATGTCCGATAGCCCAGACCGATCTCATCCGCCCCAAGCTCGCGGCTGAGGTCGTCAATCCGATCGTGCACGAGAACAGAGACCAGCGTCTGGCCGACCTCCTGACCGTAAGCGCCGACATTCTGCACCGGGGTCGCGCCGGTCAGGCCGGGGATTCCGGACAACGCCTCCAGCCCCGACCAGCCCTCCTCGACCGCGCGATCGACCAGGTCGTCCCACGGCTCGCCGGCGGCGACATCGAGCAGCACGTGATCAGCGCCCTCGTGGACGTCGATGCCGCGCGACCCAAGGAGAACCACCGTCCCTGGAAAGCCGACGTCGGCAACCACGAGGTTGGACCCACCGCCCACGAGCAGCAGCGGCGTCGCCGAGGCGTCGCACTCGCGTACGGCGTCGACGATCGCTTCCTGGCTGGTGGCCCGAACCACTCGATCGGCCGGCCCGCCCACCCGCAGCGTGGTCAGCTCGCTGAGCCGCACCTGACCGTCGTCCATGAGGGCGACCCTAGCCACGCCGGGCCGGCCTTCAGCCGAGGCGGACTGTCGCCCGGGCCTTGCCGAGAACCTTGACGCCCTCGGCCGTGGCGGTCAGCTCGACGACCACCGTTCCGTCGTCTCGCTTGTCGGTGACTCGACCGCTGACTTCCAGCGTGGCCCCCTCGTCATCGTCTGGGACGACGACAGGGCGGGTGAACCGAACGCCGTACTCGAGGACCGCGCCGGGATCCCCTACCCAGTCGGTGACGACCCGCCCGGCTATCGCCATTGAGAGCATGCCGTGCGCGATGACGTCGGGAAGTCCCACGGATCTCGCCACGCGCTCGTTCCAGTGGATGACGTTGAAGTCTCCCGAGGCGCCGGCGTACATCACCAGCGTGACCCGCTTGAGGGGGAAGGACCTGGTGGGCAGCTCGGTGCCAACCTCGACGTCGTCGTGCCGGATGACCGCTGTCACCTCAGGCCTCCGGCGCACGGGAGACGATGATGGAGTACGCCGTGACGACTGGTTCGCCGGCCTCGTCGCGAATGTCAGCACGGGTACCGACGATGTCGTTTCCGGCGACGCTGCGAAGGCTCTCGATGGACAAGGTGGTGACCAGCCGGTCAGCCGCGCCGATCGGCCGGTTGTAGACGAAACGTTCTTCGCCGTGGACCACCCGGCTGTAGTCGAGACCGAGGTCAGGATCGTGGATCGCGGCAGCCGACGCACGCAGGCTCATGATCGTCGCGAAGGTCGGAGGCGCAATCACGTCGGGGTAGCCCATAGCCTGGGCGGCCGCAACGTCGCGATAGACGGGGTTCGGGTCGCCGATGGCGTCGGCGAACTCGCGGATCTTCTCCCGGCCCACCTCATACACCTCGCTCGGCGGGTAGGTGCGACCCACGAAGTCCGGGTTGAGTGCCATCACATCCCGCCGAGCTGTCCGCCGGTCACCGGGATCGTCACGCCACTGATGAAGTCTGCATCGGCGGAGACCAGGAAGGCATGCACGTTGGCGATGTCCTCGGGCTGACCGAAGCGTCCGAGCGAGATCAGCGCGAGGGACATCTGTCGCAACTGCTCGGGGATCCCGAGCTCGGAACCCTCCTCCTTGGCGGCGGTCAGGCGCGTCTCGACGAAGCCGGGCGCCACAGCATTGACGTTGATGCCGAACGGGCCGAGCTCGCGAGCGAGGGTCTTGGTCGTGGCGATGAGGGCACCTTTGGCGGCGGTGTAGTTGTACTGCCCGGGGTTGCCCATGAGGGCGGCCACCGACGAGGTGAACGTGATCTTGCGGTGATAGGCCACCGCCCCGTTGGCCGCGATCTCGGCTTTGGCGACGCCGCGTAGATACGGCATCGCCGCGCGCGTGGTGTGGAAACCGGTGCGCAGGTTGACGTCGAGGACGAAATCGAACGTCTCGTCGTCGAGGTTGTGGAACATCTTGTCTCGGGTGATGCCCGCGTTGTTGACGATGATGTCTAGCTTGCCGAACTCTGCGACGGTGGCAGCGACGAGCTCCTGAGCGCCGGCCATCTCGACGGTGTCACCGACGTGGACCGCAGCCGACCCGCCGGCCGCTGTGATCTCCTCGCGAACCTCGTTCGCCGGGTCGAGGTCGACGTCATTGATCATGACTTGGGCGCCGTCTCGCGCCAGCCGCAGGGCCGTCGCCCGACCGATCCCCCGGGCGGCACCCGTGACGATCGCGACCCTGTCGTCTAGACGTCCCACGAAGCCTCCCGGGCTGGCGAACCTGGCTTGGCGTGGAGCTGCTAGCGAGTCTCGCGGTGCGCCGTGTGCTGGCCGCAGTTGGGGCAGAACTTCTTCAGCTCGATGCGGTCCGGGTCGTTGCGGCGGTTCTTCTTGGTGATGTAGTTGCGGTGCTTGCACTCCGCGCAGGCCAGCGTGATCTTCGGACGTACGTCGGTGGCAGCCACGGGGGCCTCAGCTTTCGCGGAACGTTTCGGCGGGGGTCGATGTGGCGCGCCAGCAGCGCGCCGAAGGTCCAGGGTAACGGCAGACCGCCGCGCCGCGGAAATCCGCGGGCAGCGCCCTGCACGTGTAGCGGAGGCCGGACTTGAACCGGCGACACAGCGATTATGAGCCGCTTGCTCTACCTGGCTGAGCTACTCCGCCCCGAGGGTCCCGCCGCCGACTGCGCGACGCGACCTGTGGAGCCCCTTTACGGAATCGAACCGTAGACCTTCTCCTTACCATGGAGACGCTCTGCCGTCTGAGCTAAAGGGGCCAGTCAGCCCGCAAAGCGTACACAACGACGGCACCACCCCTCCCACCTTCACTCTTGCTCAACTCCGGTGCCCCCGACTCAGATGCGTTTGCGCCGATGCCAACCGCCAGCCACGATGGGCCGCACACCGCAGCGTGGCGCGGTAGGCCGACGCGACCCTTGGAGACAGCGTGCAGGTGTGGCCCGGAACCCCGTATCCGCTCGGGGCGACGTACGACGGAGCGGGGACCAACGTCGCGTTGTTCTCCTCCGTCGCCGAGCGCGTGGAACTGTGCCTTTTCGAGACGGATGGCACAGAGACCCGGGTCGAGCTCAGCGAGCTCGATGCTGATGTGTGGCACTGCTACCTGCCGTCGGTCCAACCAGGTCAGCGGTACGGCTTCCGGGTGCATGGCCCCAACGACCCCAAGTCCGGGCACCGCTGCAACCCCGCCAAGCTGCTGATGGACCCCTACGCCAAGGCGGTCGACGGTGAGTTCGACTGGGACGAGGCCTGTTTCGGCTACCGGTGGGCGAACCCCGACGAGATCAACGAGCTGGACTCCGCGCCGCACGTCCCCAAGTCCGTCGTGATCAACCCCTTCTTCGACTGGGCTGATGACCGGGCGCCGCGGACGCCCTACAACGAGAGCGTCATCTACGAAGCCCACGTCAAGGGACTGACGATGCGGCATCCGGACATCCCGGAGGATCTCAGGGGGACCTACGGCGCCGTGGCCCATCCGGTCATGCTTGAGCACTACTCCCGCATCGGGGTGACAGCGATCGAGCTGATGCCTGTGCAGCAGTTCGTGCAGGACCACCACCTGACCGAGCGCGGACTCTCCAACTACTGGGGCTACAACACGTTGGGCTTCTTCGCGCCCCAGGCAAGTTTCTCCGCCAGCGGCACGAATGGACAGCAGGTCGGAGACTTCAAGGCCATGGTGCGCGATCTGCACCGCGCCGGTCTCGAGGTCATCCTCGACGTCGTGTACAACCACACCGCTGAGGGCAACGACCTTGGTCCGACGCTGTCCTTCCGCGGTATCGACAACGCCGCCTACTACCGCCTGGTGGAGGATGCGCCCCAGCACTACTACGACACCACGGGCACGGGCAACAGCCTCCTCATGCGCAGTCCGCACGTGCTCCAGCTGATCATGGACTCACTGCGGTACTGGGTCCTCGAGATGCACGTGGACGGGTTTCGCTTCGATCTCGCGGCTACGCTCGCGAGGCAGTTCCACGAGGTGGACCGGCTCAGCGCGTTCTTCGACCTGGTGCACCAGGATCCCGTGGTGTCGCAAGTGAAACTCATCGCGGAGCCTTGGGACCTCGGCGACGGCGGATACCAGGTGGGCGGCTTTCCCCCGCTGTGGACGGAGTGGAACGGCCTCTACCGCGATACCGTCCGCGAGTTCTGGCGTGGCGAGTCGGGTTCGGTGCCGGACTTCGCGTCGCGGATCACCGGCTCCGCCGACCTCTACGAGTCCAGCGGGCGTCGGCCGTTCGCCTCGATCAACTTCGTCACGGCCCATGACGGATTCACGCTGCGCGACCTGGTCAGCTACGACGAGAAGCACAACGAGGCCAACGGCGAGGGCGGCCGAGACGGCTCCGACCACAATCTGTCCTGGAACTGCGGCGTCGAGGGGCCGACCGACGACCCGGACGTGCTGGCTCTTCGGGGCCAGCAGCAGCGCAACCTGCTCGCGACGCTCCTGCTGAGCCAAGGGGTGCCGATGCTGCTGCACGGTGACGAGCTTGGGCGTAGCCAGGGCGGCAACAACAACGCCTACTGCCAAGACAACGAGATCAGCTGGGTCGACTGGACCCCGGAGTCGCTCGACTACGGCCTGCTCGCGTTCGTCGAGAAGGTATCTCGGCTGCGCCGCGAACACCCGGTTTTCCGGCGCCGCCGGTTCCTGCAGGGAAAGATCGAGGGCGGCGAACGCGGTCGCGACGTCTCCTGGCTGCGACCCGACGGGGAGCCGATGCGCGATGAGGACTGGGACAGCGGGTTCGCCCGATCCCTCGGAATGCTGCTCAACGGCGACCAGATGGCCGAGGTCGACGCGCGTGGCGAGCCGCTGGTCGACGACACCTTCCTTCTCCTGCTCAATGCACACGACGAGACGGTTCCGTTCGTCCTGCCCCACGACGGTGAGACCGGGTGGGTTGTGGAGCTAGACACCCACGAGGACCCGGAGGCGGCAGCCACAGCCGACCAGGCTGAGGAGCTCGAGAGCCGAGCGGTGCGCAAAGTCGGCGCTCGGGGCATGGTGGTGCTGCGCCGTGCGGCGTGACAGTCCGCGTCCAGTACCCACCAGCACCTACCGCGTGCAGCTGACCCCCGAGCAGGACTTCGCGACGTTGGGTCGGCTGGCCGGGCATCTAGCTCGCCTCGGCGTCAGTCACGCCTACCTCTCCCCGATCCTTGGCTCCGCCCCCGGCTCCCAGCACGGCTATGACGTCATTGACCACAGCCAGGTGAATGGCGAGCTCGGCGGCGAGGACGCGCTTCGGGCCGCGGCCACCAGGCTAGGCGAGGCGGGAGTGCACCTACTCGTCGACCTGGTGCCCAACCACATGGCGCTCACGACGCCCGAGTACCGCAACGCCGCACTGTGGGGCGCGTTGCTTGCCGGCGCCGAGTCGCCCTACGCCAGATGGTTCGACGTGGACTGGGACCTCGAGCGGCCGCTGCTCATGCCCGTCCTCGGGCAGCGAATCGACGAGTGCCTCGATGCGGGCGAGATCACATTCGAGCCCTCCGGAGGGCCAGCGGGAGAGCCGGTCGTGCGCTACTACGAGCACGTCCTGCCCGTCCGAGCCGGCACCGAGGACCTCCCCCTCGAGGAGCTGCTTGGTGCTCAGCACTATCGCCTGGCGTATTGGCGCACAGCCGACGAAGAGCTCAACTACCGAAGATTCTTCGACGTCGACACCCTGCTGGCGATCCGCGTCGAGGATCCACAAGTTTTCGCCGAGACCCATGCTGTGCCGCTCCGACTCGTCCGCGACGGCGTGGTCTCGGGTCTGCGCATCGACCACCCCGACGGGCTGGCTGATCCGGTCGAGTACCTCGACCGGCTCGCCCATGAGACGGGCGACGCATGGGTGGTCGTCGAGAAGATCCTGGTCGGCGACGAACAGCTTCCTCGCGACTGGCCCTGCGACGGCACCACCGGGTATGACGCGCTGTGGCGAATCGGCGCCCTGTTCGTCGATCCCGCCGGCGAGCCCGTGCTGCGTGGCTCGTTCGCGGAGTTCACCGGTGTCGCAGACGGCTGGGACCAGACCGTCGAACAGGCCAAGCGCGAGGTGATGAGCGGCCAGCTCGTTGCGGAGATCGACCGACTGGCCCGGGTCGCCTACGAGATCTGCCAGGAAGAGGTACGACTGCGCGACCACTCGCTGCGGGGGCTGGTGGCAGCGGTTCAGGAACTGCTGGCTGCCTTCCCGGTCTACCGCGCCTACGTCCGGCCAGGTCAACCGGCCGGCGATGATGCGGTGGCCGTTCTGGAGCAGGCCGTCCACGACGCGCTGCAGGTACACCCATCGCTGTCCTCCGAGATCAAGCTCGTGCGCGACATGGCGCTGGGCAAGCTCGGACGAAGCGCTCGCAAGGACGAGTTCTGCAGGCGTTTCCAGCAGACGTGCGGGCCAGTGATCGCCAAGGGGGTCGAGGACACCGCCGGCTACCGCTGGTTCCCGCTGTCCGGACTCGCCGAGGTCGGTGCCGAGCCGGACCGGTTCGGCCTGTCCGTGGGTGAGTTCTGCGAGTGGGCGGAGTCTCGCCGGCAGGCTTGGCCCCACACGCTGAACACCCTGTCGACCCACGACACCAAGCGCAGCGAGGACATCCGCGCCCGATTGGCTGTGCTGGCCGAGATGCCCGGTGAGTGGGCGACTTCGGTACGAGCCTGGCGAGACCTCGCTGGCACGATCTACCCACCGGTCGCGGGTGACGACGGCGGCCCGGAGGCGGTTCCGGCGTCAGATCCGACGGGTCGGCTGGATTGGCTGGCGTGGCAAACCCTGGTTGGCGCCTGGCCCATCGATGCCGATCGACTCGGTGATTACCTCGTGAAGGCGGCCCGCGAGGCGAAGTTGGAGACCACGTGGACGTTGCCGAACGAGCAGGCGGAGACGTACTTCACTGACTTCGCGACCCACGTCACGACCGACGAGGCCATCCGAGGCAGCGTGCAGCAGTTCGTCGAACGGCTGCATCCTGCCTTCGTGGCCAACGTCTTGGGTCAGCGCGCCGTCCAGTTGGTCATGCCCGGCGTGCCGGACGTCTATCAGGGCTGCGAAGTCGTGAGCCTTCAGCTGGTGGACCCCGACAACCGCCGAACGGTGGATCAAGAGGCACTCGATGCGGCACTGACACGCGGTCTCGACGGCGATGTCGATCCGACCGGCGACCTGGACGCCGCCAAGGCGCGGCTCACCGCGCTCGGGCTGCTGCTGCGGCGCGACCATCCGGAGTGGCTGGGCTCGGAAGCTGCGCTGCGCTCGCTCGCCACAGCAGGCACCGCAGCAGACCACGCCGTGGCCATGGCGCGGGGGGACAGCGTGGTGCTGGTGGCGACCCGCTTCGCGCTGCGACTCGCGGCCGCCGGAGGCTGGCGCGACACCACCGTGCAGATCCCCACCGGCCGTTGGCGCTGCGTACTCACGGATCGGGAGCTGGTCTCCGACGCCACTCCCCAGTCAGTGGGGGAGCTCTTGGCGGACTGGCCGGTCACCTTGTTGGTTCGGGAAGACGGTGAGTGATGCGGCACGAGGTATGGGCACCCCGTGCGTCGTCGGCCGGCCTCCGGATCGGCGACGCCGACTTCGAGCTCGCCCCTGACCCGGATCGGCCAGGGTGGTTCGCCGACGACCTTCCCGGGCTGGCGCACGGCGACCGGTACGACGTGGTTCTGGACGGCGACGTGGTGCGTCCGGATCCGTTGGCGCGGCGTCTTCCCGACGGTGTGAAAGCCGCGGCCCAGGTCTGGGATCCGGCGCCGGCCGTGTGGACAGACACCTCCTGGCGCGGACGTGACCTCGATGCAGCGAGCGTCATCTACGAGCTGCACGTGGGTACCTTCACCGCCGAAGGCACCCTCGCGGCGGCGGCCCAGCGACTGGGATACCTCGTCGACCTCGGAATCACCCATGTCGAGCTGATGCCTGTGGCCGCTTTCGACGGGCTCCACGGGTGGGGCTACGACGGGGTGGCGATCAACGCCGTGCACGAGCCGTACGGCGGTCCCGACGGGCTCTGCGCCTTCGTCGACGCGGCGCACGGTCACGGCCTGGCCGTGCTGCTCGACGTGGTCCACAACCACCTCGGGCCGAGCGGCAACAGCTGGCATCACTTCGGCCCCTTCGTCACCGACACCCACCACACACCTTGGGGGGGAGCGGTGAACCTCGATGCGCCGGGCTCGGATGACGTACGCGCCATCTTGCTCAGCAGCGTCGCCGGCTGGTTGCGCGACTACCACCTCGACGGGCTGAGGCTGGACGCAGTCCATGAGCTTCGCGACTCGCGGGCGTTCCACTTTCTGCAGGAGCTGTCAGAAGCCGTTCAGGCCCTCGCCGCCGAGGTCGGCCGCCCTCTGCTGCTGATTGCGGAGTCCGACCGCAACGACAGCCGGACCGTGAGTCCGCTCGCCGCGCATGGCCTCGGGATGTCTGCCCAATGGGACGACGACGTCCATCACGCCCTGCACTGGCTGCTCACCGGTGAGACGTCCGGCTACTACGCCGACTTCGGCTCGTGCGAGGCGGTCGCCCACACCCTCGAACAGGGGTTTCTGCACGACCGGCGATGGTCGTCGTTTCGTGGCCGAACCCATGGCGCTCCAGTGGACTGGTCGCAGGTCACACCTTCCCAGTTCGTCGTCTCCCAACAGACCCACGACCAAGTCGGCAACCGCGCCCTGGGGGAACGCCTCAGTCAGCTGGTCGACATCGATCTACTGGCGGCCGGAGCAGCACTCCTTCTGTCCCTTCCGTTCACTCCGATGCTGTTCATGGGAGAGGAGTGGGGTGCCTCGACGCCATGGCAGTTCTTCAGCTCGTTCCCGGACGCCGCGCTGGGCGAGGCGGTCACCGAAGGTCGTCGGACAGAGTTCAGCGGACACGGGTGGAACGCTGAGGACGTCCCAGATCCGCAGTCTGCGGACACCCTCGCCGCCTCCCGGTTGCTGTGGGACGAGCGTTTCGAGCAGCCGCACGCAGAGCTTCTCGCGTGGTACGGCGACCTCATCCGGCTGCGCCGCGAGCAGGCGGCCCGGCACCTGGGACAGCGAACTTCTCCCGCAACCAGCGGTGTGACGTGCGAGTGGGAGACCGGCTCGGACGGCCGTCCCAGCTGGTTCTCCGTCGCCCACGGGGGGCAGATCACGGTTGTGAACTTCGGCGAACATACGCTGACCCGCCCGCTGCACCTGGACGCTCGAAGCCTCCTCGCGTGGCGCGACTGCGCGGACGTCACTGCAGATGGGGCAAGGGTCCGCCTTCAGCCACGAGGCTGCGCCATCTTGGGTCTCGAGTTTCCGGAGCTGTGAACGCCAAGCGTCGACGGTAGGTCTCGGGGGTCGGCTGATAACGGGGTGGCAGGTGTTGGGTTCGAACCAACGTAGGCTGAGCCGGCGGATTTACAGTCCGCTCCCTTTGGCCACTCGGGCAACCTGCCGGGTGCTGCCCCGCGGGGCAGCGCGCGCCAGAATACCCCAGCAGCGAAGGCGTACTGACGCCACCGGATGGAGGACTCATGGCTGACAGCAGCTTCGACATCGTGAGCAAGGTCGACCACCAAGAGGCGGACAACGCCCTCAACCAGGCAGCCAAGGAGATCCAGCAGCGCTACGACTTCAAGAACGTCGGCGCCTCCATCGAGTGGTCGGGCGAATCGATCTCGATGAAGGCCAACTCCGAGGAGCGGGTCAAGGCGGTGCTCGACGTCTTCCAGAGCAAGCTCGTGAAGCGCGGCATCTCACTGAAGGCGCTGGATGTCGGCGACGCCAAGGCTTCCGGCAAGGACTACGTGCTGACTGCCACCCTCAAGCAGGGCATCGCGCAGGAGGACGCCAAGAAGCTCGGCAAGATCATCAGGGACGAGGGACCGAAGAGCATCAAGTCACGCGTCGAGGGGGACGAGCTGAGGGTCTCCTCGAAGAGCCGCGACGATCTGCAGGAGGTCATCGCGCTCATCAAGGGCAAGGACCTCGACTTCGCGGTTCAGTTCGTCAACTACCGCTGAGCAGGCAGGTGAACCGCCCGCTCCGGATCGCCGTCGCCGCTGGCACGGTTGGCGTCGTCTGCGTGGCCGGCCTGGTCGGTCTGGCTGCTGCGTCGTCCACTTCCGGCGCAGGGAACGCGACCCCCTCGATCACGAACAGCCCGCAAGGCAGTCGGCTGCCAGGGGAGTCTCAGCAAGCCGATCCGGTGTCCCTCAAGGAAAACCAGCTCGCCCCTCTCAAGGGTTTCGGGTACGAGCCGCCCCCCGGAGGCGATGCCACGGCGCTCGCCTCAGTGGTCTCGTCGGCACAACACCCGGAGTACCTGCAGGGCTTCATCTCCCGCATGATCACCACACCGAAGGGGCCGGTCGGAGGGGTGCAACTCGTGCGGTTCCGGCCGGACACGCCCGCGGTCGACGACCAGACCGTCGCCGCGTCGTTCGAGGAATACGCGCAGGCGCCGGGCGAGTCCATCGAGATCGGTGGGCGACAGGTGCTGGGGATCGACGATGCCAGGGGCGCGCACATCGGTGTGCTCATGTGGGCCGACGGACACGACCTGATCACTGTGTTTGCCGGGTCGCTTGCTGACGCGAAGATCCTCGCTGCCAACTACCTGCGAAACGACTGACGGCTCTTGCCTCCAATGTCATCCGCGGGTGGAGACACGGCTGAAGCAGCTGCTGCAGGCGTGCCGGAGGGCATCGTGGCACGCCTACGCGCGGCGATGCTCACGGCGCGTCGTGCCCGCGACTCACTCAGTCTCGAAGTCATCCGGACGGCGCTCGCCGCTGTCGACAACGCCTCGGCAGTGCCCGCCGGGGATCAGGGTCGGCAGGGTCCGGACGCGGACACTCCTCCGACTGCCACCGAGCACTTTGCGGGCGCGCACATCGGCGTAGGTGCCACCGAAGTGCCACGCAGAGATATCTCCGAGTCTGAGGCTCGCCGCATCGTCGACAACGAGCGCTTGGACCTGGTCGACGCCGCCTCGGCCCTGGAGATCGTTGGTCGCATGGAGGAGGCCGAACGCCACCGACGCGCTGCTGAGGTGCTGCAGACCCTTCTCGAGGGATAGGACCAGGCCCTGGGAAGCGGGTCAGGTGGGATCGGGGCGGTATCCGCCGTACGCCATGGCCTCCAGCCGCGCGATCCGCTCATCCATCGGTGGGTGAGTGGCAAACCAGCTCTTCATGTCTGAAGCCCGGAACGGGTTGGCGATCATCATCGCGCTGGTGTTCTGCAACGCCGGTTCCGGTGGCAGCGGCCGGGCCGCGACACCCCGCTCCAGCTTGCGCAGCGCGCTCGCCAGCGCCAGCGGATCGCGGGTGATACCCGCGCCTGACTCGTCAGCCGCGTATTCGCGGCGCCGGCTCAGCGCGAACTGCAGCAGCGAGGCCGCGATCGGTCCCAGGATCGCCACCAGCAGCACCGCGAACGGGTTTCCGCGCCGGCTGTCCCCGCCCATCGGGATGAAGTAGGCGAGGTTGGCCAGCAACATGATCACGCTGGCCAGGGTGGCTGCGACCGAGGCGATGAGAATGTCGCGGTTGTAGACGTGAGCCAGCTCGTGGCCGAGCACGCCACGCAGCTCGCGCTCGTCGAGCAGGTCGAGGATCCCTTGGGTCGCGCAGACGGCCGCGTGCTCGGGGTTGCGGCCGGTGGCGAAGGCGTTCGGAGCATCGGTTGGCGAGACATGCAGGCTCGGCATCGGCTGACCCTGCGCCTGCGAGAGCTCACGCACGATCCGGTACAGCGCCGGCTGCTCGGCCTCGGTCACAGGGCGCGCGTGCATGGACCTCAGCGCCATCGCGGCGCTGTTGAAGTAGGTGTAGGCATTCATCCCGAGCGCGATGACGAAGCCGATCACCAGACCGGTGGTCCCACCGAGCCAGTAGCCGACCAGCATCGCCAGGGCGGCGAGCCCTGCCAGCAGTCCAGCCGTCTTGATCGAGTTGCTGTGCACGTGCTCCCGCTCTCTGTCTGTGCTCTCAGTTGGTGGTGGCGCTCAGCCGGGAGGGGCCAAGTGATCCGCTAGGGATGGAACGCCGGAGCGCCCCGGAATCGTTCCCTCAGGCACCGCGGCCAGCCAGCCGCCCAGCCGCTCCTGCGCGTGCAGCAGGTCGACCAGACGGCCCCCCGCGTAGTCGAACTCCGGGGACCAGAACAGCGCGTCGAACGGACATACCTCGACGCAGATACCGCAATACATGCACAGGCCGAAGTCGATCGTGAAGCTGTCGAGCACGTTGGTCTGCCGGGACCGCCCCCCGCCCTCCGGCTGGATCGTCTCCTGGTGGGACTCGATGACCATGCACCAGTCCGGGCACTCGCGCACGCACAACATGCAGCTCGTGCAGTTGTCGGCGAGCAGCGCGATCACCCCGCGGCTCCGATCGGGCGGCCGGACTTCCTCGAGCACGCTCACTCCGTCCCCCACCCTTCGGGCACGCCGGGGGGCCGGGGCGTACGCCGCCGCACGGGTCGCCCATCCGCGGGGCCGCCACGGTCGGCGGGGTCCTTGGTTCCCGGCCACTCCTTCACCACCCGCGACGCGAGCACGAAGTCCTTGCGCAACGGTCGCCCGGGAAAGTCCGGCTGCAGAAGCAGCGGCTCCAACCGAGGATGACCAGCGAAGTCGATTCCGAACATCTCCCAGGTCTCCCGCTCGTGCCACGCCGCCCCGGCCCACAGGCCAGTCGCTGTGGGGAGGCTGCCTCCGTCCAACGGCAGCTGGGTGCGCAGGAGCAGCCGATCACCGGGGGCAGCGCCTGCCAGGTGGGCGACCACGGCCAGTCCCTCGCGATCCTCGTAGGCGGACAACCAGTCGAAGAAGCGCAGACCCTGCGCGTGCGCAGCCTCGAGGGCGATCAGCCATGCGGTAGGGGGAACATCGACGTGGACGTCGCCGTACGCCTCGGTCACGGCGGCCGACTCGCCCAGGACGTCAGCCAGCCGATGGGCAGGAGCAGCGTTCATCAACGGCAGCTGATCATCGGGAGGACACGGCGGCAGCGAGCTCACGAAGAGCACCCAGCAGGGCCTCTGGGCGAGGTGGACAACCGGGAACATAGAGGTCCACGGGCACGACCTGATCGACGCCTTTGGTGACGCAGTACGAGTCCCAGTAGGGACCACCAGTGTTGGAGCAGGCCCCGAACGAGATCACGTAGCAGGGCTTTGGCAATCGGGCGTACAGCGTCTGGATCGATCTGGCCATGACGTCGGTCACGGTCCCGGAGACCAGCAGCACGTCCGCGCCGCCAGAATCCGTGCCGCCAGAATCCGTGCCGCCAGAATCCGTGCCGCCAGAATCCGTGCCGCCAGAATCCGTGCCGCCAGAATCCGGGACGGTCAGGGCCGGCGCACGATCGGCCTCGGAAAGCAGTGGATGGGGACCGGAGGTGGCCGCGGCCACCTCGACCGCGCAGCACGCCAGCCCGAGGTCCATCACCCACAAGCGGTCCCCGGAGGCAGTCACGACGGTGGGAGCGCTCTCCCGCCGCGCGGACGAGCCGACCACTGACACGGGGACCCCAGGCACAGGACCT
Source organism: uncultured Actinomycetota bacterium (assembly GCA_963805505.1). GTDB lineage: Bacteria > Actinomycetota > Actinomycetes > DATJPE01 > DATJPE01 > JANPBY01. Next base: position 349,350 of record CAWDUP010000002.1, read on the forward strand.
AGGATAGAGACGTGGCCAAGCAGGTCGTCCCCCTTGATCGGGTCATCATCCGGTTCGCCGGGGACTCCGGCGATGGCATGCAGCTCACGGGCGACCGGTTCACCTCCGAGACGGCGTCCTTCGGCAACGACCTCTCGACGTTGCCGGACTTCCCCGCTGAGATCCGAGCACCCGCCGGCACGCTGCCCGGGGTGAGCGCCTTCCAGCTGCACTTCGCCGATCACGACATCATGACTCCAGGCGACGCTCCAAGCGTGCTCGTAGCCATGAACCCGGCTGCCCTCAAGGCCAACTTGGGGGATCTGCCGCGTGGGGCCGACCTGATCGTGAACACCGACGAGTTCACGCCGCGCAACCTCACCAAGGTCGGCTATGCAGCCAGCCCCCTCGATGACGGCACGCTCGAGGCCTACAACGTCCACCCGATCCCGTTGACGTCCCAGACCGTCGAGGCCCTCAAGGGCCTCGCCATCAGCAAGAAGGAGGCCGAACGAGCCAAGAACATGTACGCCCTCGGCCTGCTGTCCTGGCTCTACAACCGGCCGACCGATGGCACCGTGCGCTTTCTCGAGGACAAGTTCGGTCGCAAGCCGGAGATCCTGGCCGCGAACCTGGCGGCCTTCCGGGCCGGCTACAACTTCGGTGACACCACCGAGGACTTCTCGGTGTCCTACGAGGTCAAGCCCGCTGCCATGGCTCCCGGCACCTACCGCAACATCAGCGGCAACCTGGCCCTGTCCTACGGCCTGGTAGCCGCCGCCAAACGCAGCGGCTTGCCGATGTTCCTCGGCGCCTATCCGATCACGCCGGCCTCGGACATCCTGCACGAGTTGTCCAAGCACAAGTCGTTCAACATCAAGACGTTCCAAGCCGAGGACGAGATCGCCGGTGTGGGAGCCGCCCTGGGTGCCTCCTTCGGTGGAGCCCTAGGTGTGACGACCACCTCCGGTCCGGGCATCGCGTTGAAGTCCGAAACCATCGGCTTGGCGGTTTCCCTGGAGCTCCCGCTGCTCGTCGTCGACGTTCAACGCGGCGGGCCTTCCACAGGTCTGCCGACCAAGACCGAGCAGTCCGACCTGCTGCTCGCGATGTTCGGCCGTAACGGTGAGGCTCCGGTGCCGATCGTCGCCCCCTGCTCACCCGCCGACTGCTTCGATGCTGCGCTCGAGGCAGCGCGGATCGCGCTGACCTATCGCACCCCTGTCTTCCTGCTCTCCGACGGATATCTGGCGAACGGCTCCGAGCCCTGGCGGATCCCAGACGTCGACGACCTGCCCGACCTGCGCGTCGGCTTCGCCACCGAGACCAACCACGAGGCCGAAGACGGAAGCACGGAGTTCTGGCCCTATCTGCGCGACCCTGAGACGCTGGCCCGCCCCTGGGCCGTGCCAGGCACTCCAGGACTCGAGCATCGGATCGGCGGCATCGAGAAGGCCGATGGCTCAGGCAACATCTCTTACGACCCGACCAACCACGACTTCATGGTGCGCACCCGACAGGCCAAGGTCGACGGCATCGCGGCCAGCATCCCTGCCCTCGGGGTGGACGACCCGTCTGGATCCGCTCGGGTGCTGGTCTTGGGCTGGGGTTCCACCTACGGCACGATCGGCGCGGCGTGCAGACGCATCCGTCGCAAGGGCGGTGCCGTGGCGCAGGCTCACCTTCGGCATCTCAACCCGTTCCCGAGCAACACCGCGGAGGTGCTCAGGTCCTATGACCGGGTGATCGTGCCAGAGATGAACCTCGGTCAGCTCGCCCTCCTCATCCGGGGCAGGTTCCTGGTCGACGCGATCGCCTACAACCAGGTGCGCGGTATGCCGTTCAAGGCAGAAGAGCTCGAAGGGATCATCGAAGACGTGATGGCGAGTGTCTGAAGCGACCGTCGAACTCGGCTTTCCAGGACTGGCAGGAGTCCCCCGCACCGAGGCCAAGCAGACCGCCAAGGACTTCAAGACCGACCAGGAGGTCCGCTGGTGCCCGGGGTGCGGCGACTACGCGATCCTCGCTGCCGTCCAAGGCTTCATGCCGGAGATGGGGCTGCGTCGGGAGAACATCGTGTTCATCTCCGGGATCGGCTGCTCGTCCCGCTTCCCCTACTACATGAACACCTACGGAATGCACTCGATCCATGGTCGTGCGCCGGCCATCGCCACCGGGCTCGCCACGGCACGACAAGATCTTTCCGTCTGGGTGGTCACCGGGGACGGCGACGCACTCTCAATCGGAGGCAACCACCTCATCCATGCGTTGCGGCGAAACGTCAACCTGAAGATCTTGCTGTTCAACAACCGGATCTACGGCCTGACGAAGGGCCAGTACTCGCCGACCTCCGAGCAGGGCAAGATCACGAAGTCCACACCGCTCGGTTCCCTGGATGCACCGTTCAACCCGTTGTCGCTCGCCCTCGGGGCCGAGGCAAGTTTTGTCGCGCGAACGATCGACTCCGATCGCAAGCATCTGACCGGTGTACTGCGAGCGGCCGCAGCGCACGAGGGTTCCGCGCTGGTGGAGATCTACCAGAACTGCAACATCTTCAACGACAACGCCTTCGAACTGCTCAAGGACCCCGACACCCGTGCTGAGTCCGTGATCCGTCTCGAGCAGGGCGAGCCGGTGAGATTTGGCGCAGACGGTTGCCACGGCCTGGTTCAGAGCGGTGATGGGAGCCTCAGGGTGGTCGATGTCGACGCCGTGGACGCTTCAAGCCTGCTGGTGCACGACGCCCACGCCGAAGATCCGTCCACCGCCTTCGCGCTGTCCCGTCTGGCCGACATCACGTCCCTCAACCACTCCCCCATCGGTGTCTTTCGTGACGTGGCTCGGCCCGTGTACGACCGTCAGGTCGAGGAGCAGGTGGTGGCCGTCACCGAGGAGAAGGGGCCGGGGGACCTCGCCACCTTGCTGGCCGGCCACGACACCTGGGTCATCGCCTGAGTGAGGCGCGGCGCGGCGTCGCCTACGCCGTCGGCGCCTACACGCTGTGGGGCCTGTTCCCGCTCTACTTCCCGCTGCTGGTCCCCGCCGCCCCGATCGAGATCCTCGGTCACCGCGTCGTGTGGAGCCTGGTGTTCTGCTCGATGGTGCTGCTGGCGCGTCGACAGTGGGCATGGGTACGCCGCCTGCTCGGCGACCCCCGAAGACTCCTCCTCCTGCTTCTGGCTTCGACCGTCATTGCACTCAACTGGGGGATCTACATCTGGGCGGTGAACTCCGGGCACGTCGTGGAGGCGTCGCTCGGCTACTTCATCAACCCGCTCGTGACCGTGCTCCTGGGGATCGTGGTCTTCCGTGAACGCCTGCGCCTCGCCCAGTGGACGGCCGTGGGGCTCGGAGTCGTGGCCGTGCTCGTCCTCACTGCGGGGTACGGCCGGCTTCCCTGGGTGGGACTGACCCTGGCCTGCTCGTTCGCGACCTACGGGGTCGTCAAGAAGGTGATCGGGATGCCGGCTCTCGAGAGCCTGTCCGTGGAGGCCGCGATCCTCGCCCTTCCCGCCCTCGTCTACCTCGGGTGGCTCGAAGAGTCGGGACGAGCGGCGTTCGGGCACCAGGGACTCGGCAACCTTGTCCTGCTGGCCGGCCTCGGCATCGTCACCGCCGTACCCCTGTTGCTCTTCGGCGCGTCGGCCCCCCGCGTTCCACTCACCACCATGGGCATCCTGCAATACATCACACCGGTCATGCAGTTCGCCCTCGGCATCTGGGTCTTCGACGAGACCCTCACCAGCCTGCGGGTAGGAGGTTTCGCCCTGGTCTGGCTTGCGCTGGTCGTCTTCAGCGTCGATGGTCTTCGGCACGGACGGCGCGGGACCGCCGAGGCGGTCACGGCGACCTGACGGTCCGGGCAGTCCGAAGGTGCCTCAGTCCTCAGCTGGTGCGCTCGACCACGACGTCGCACAGGCTGGCAAGAGCCTGCTTGGCGGCTCCGTCCGGGAGCGGACTGAGCAGGCGCCGCGCCCCGTCGGCTCGTTGGGCGAGGTCGTCACGAACCCGTCCGATCACCGGGTGCGAACGGACCAGCGCGAGGGCTTCCGCGTGCTCGGCATCGTCAACGAGCGGGCGACCGACGAGCTCCAGAAGGCGAGCGTCGGCCCGGTCGGCCGCTCGCTGGACGTGCAGAACTGGAAGGGTGGCTATGCCTTCGCGTAGATCGGTCCCCGGTGCCTTCCCGGACTCGTCGCTGTCGCTGAGCACGTCGAGGAGGTCATCGGAGAGCTGGAAGGCCACGCCGATCTGTTCACCGAAGGCCGTGAGGGCACGCGTCGTCGTCTCATCGGCTCCGGAGAGCAGCGCGCCGAAGCGCCCTGAGGTGGCGATGAGCGATCCGGTCTTGTCCGCCACGACCTGCAGATAGTGCGCTAGCGGGTCCACGCCTTGGACTGGGCCGACCGTCTCATGGATCTGTCCGGTCACCAGCCGCTCGAAGGTCGCTGCCTGGATGCGTACGGCCTCCGGGCCGAGATCGGCGAGGATCGCCGAGGCCCGAGCGAACAGGAAGTCACCGGTCAAGATCGCCACCGTGTTGTCCCAGCGCGCATTGGCCGAGGTGGCACCTCGGCGCAGCAGCGCCTCGTCCATCACGTCGTCGTGGTAGAGCGTGGCGAGGTGAGTGAGCTCGACCACGACCGCGGCCGGCACCACCTGCCACGCCGACGGGTCGCCGAACTGAGCTGCGAGAAGCACCAGAAGCGGCCGGAATCGCTTGCCGCCGGCATCGAGTAGGTGTTTCGCAACCTCCTCGATGAAGGGGTCCCCGCTGGCCACTGACTCTCGCAGGAGCGCTTCTACGCTCTCCAAGGAGATCGCTAGCTCAGCCTCGAGGGCGGGGTCAGCGACGCTGGCACCGAACGGGGTGCTGAGCCTCACGTCGATCGTGGCCTAGCGGATGAACACCGACGCGCGGTCGGCCAGGTCGAGGAGCGGTTGCGGCAGCACACCAAGCAGGAAGGTCACTGCGACACCGGCGGTGACGGTCGCCTGGGTCAAGAGGCTGGGGACAGCCACGGTCGGCCCGTCAGCGGCTGGCTCGGAGAAGTACATGAGCACGATCACCCGGACATAGAAGAACGCGGCGATGGCGCTGGTGAGCACGCCGACGATGACCAGCGGCGTTGCTCCTCCGCCGACAGCAGCGGAGAACACCGCGAACTTCCCGGTGAAACCGCTCGTGAGCGGGATCCCGGCGAGCGCGAGCAAGAAGAAGGCGAACACCCCTGCAACCAGAGGGGAACGGCGACCAAGGCCCGCCCATTGGGACAGATGGGGTGCCTCCCCTGCGGAGTCCCGCACCAAGGTCACCACGGCGAACGCTCCAAGCGTGGTGAATCCATAGGCCACCAGGTAGAACATGGTGCTCGAGACGCCGTTCTGGTCGAGAGCCAGGAACCCGGTCAACAAGAACCCGACATGGGCGATCGAGGAGTAGGCCAGCATCCGCTTGACGTCGGTCTGAGTGATCGCCAGGACGACGCCGACGACCATGGTGAGGATGGCGACGATCCAGAACATCGGGCGCCAGTCCCAGCGAACCCCGCCGAACGCGACGTAGAAGACACGCAGGAGCGCACCGAACGCCGCGACCTTGGTCGATGTGGCCATGAACGCTGTGACCGAGGTCGGGGCGCCCTGGTAGACGTCGGGGATCCATGAGTGGAACGGCACCGCCCCGGCCTTGAACAGCAACCCGACAGCGATCAGCGCCACGCCGACCAGCAGCAGCGGATCGCGCCCGGCCACGGTGCTCACCGCGGTGGCGATCTCGCCGAGCTGCAGCGAGCCGGCAAAGCCGTACGTGAACGCGACACCGAACAAGAAGAACGCCGAGGAGAAGGCTCCCAGCAAGAAGTACTTGAGGGCGGCCTCCTGCGAGATGAGCCGGCGACGACGGGCCAGCCCGCACATCAGATACAGCGGCAGGGACAGGACCTCGAGGGCGACGAACATCGTCAGCAGGTCGTTGGACGCCGGGAACAGCATCATCCCGCCTACAGCGAACAGGGTGAGCGGGAAGATCTCGCTACGCGCCCAGCCGGCTGCGACCGCGGCCTGCTCCTCGACGCCGCCTGGTGCGGCGGCCGGCATGGGTGAGAAGTCGTCTCCGGCTGGGTCCAGCCCGCGTTCGGCCATGAGGAGAACGGCAAAGAACGACAAGACGAGGACGGTTCCCTGCATGAACATGGCCGGGCCGTCGACAGCGACCGCGCCCAGCGCCGCCAGCTGCTCCGTGCCGTCCAGCGCCACTTTCACCAGCAGAACGAACGCGATCACCAACGAGCCGAGCGTCAACGCCAGCTGAGTTGGGCGACGCCAATGACGGGGGGCCAGAGCCTCGACGAGCACTCCGACGATCGCCGCCGCGAAGATGACGAGCATCGGCGACAGGACGAAGTACTCGATGTGCGGTGTCTCGAACGCTGCGGTCGCAGCGGGGTGCATCACGGAGCCACCTCTTCGGCCGCAGCAGGCGCAACGACCGTCGGCGCTGGGTCACTCACGCCAACCTGCTCCAGCGTCGTCGAGACCGCTGGGTTGATGACCTCGAGCACCGGCTTGGGGTAGAACCCGAGGACGAGGATCAGCACCGTCACCGGCACCACCGCGAGCATCTCGCGTCCTCGTAGGTCCTTGAAGCTCTTGACCCGGTCCGTCTCCGGTCCGGTGGCGACCCGCTGGAACCAGATGAGCGCATAGAGCGCCGCCAGGACGATCGCGAGGGTCGCCACGACCGCCGCGGCCGGATACCGCTGGTAGGTGCCGATGAGGACGAGGATCTCGCTGACGAACGTGGACATCCCGGGCATCGCCAGGCTGGACAACGCCATCAGGAGGAAGAAGCCGCCGAGCAACGGCGCCACCTTCTGGACGCCGCCGTAGTCGCCGATGAGCTTCGAGCCTCTCCGACTCATCAGTGCGGCGATGATCAGCAGCAGCCCAGCCGTGGAGAATCCGTGGTTGATCATGTAGAGCGTCGACCCGGACCCGCCCACGGTCGTGAAGGCAAAGATTCCCAACGCGATGAAGCCGAAGTGCGACAAGGACATGTAGGCGATCAGCCGCATCATGTCGGTCTGGCCGATGGCCAACAACGCTCCGTAGATGATGCCGATGACGGCGATCACCACCACCGCAGGCGCGAAGTATCGCGACGCGTCGGGGAACAGCGGTAGGCAGTAGCGGATCATCCCGAACGTTCCGACCTTGTCGAGAACGGCGATGAGCAGAATGGCTGTCCCGGGGGTGGACTCCGAGGCGGCGTCCGGCAACCAGGTGTGCAGCGGCCACAGCGGCGCCTTGACCGCGAAGGCTACGAAGAAGCCGAGGAACAGCAGCTTCTGGGTGCCCGGATCGATGCTCAGCCCGGCCAAGGTGGCGTAGTCGAACGTCCCTGTGCCGAGATCACGCGCCGACACCACGTACAGCCCGATCAGCGCGGCGAGCATCAGCAACCCACCGAGCAGGCTGTAGAGGAGGAACTTGACCGCGGCGTAGGAACGCTGGGGGCCACCGAACATCCCGATCAGGAAGTAGACCGGGATGAGCATGACCTCGAAGAAGACGTAGAACAAGAACAGGTCGGTGGCCGCGAAGACCCCGACCATCGTGGTCTCCAGAGCGAGGATCAGCGCGAAGTAGACCTTGGCCGGCCGGGCCGCGTCGTCGGCGTCGTGCCAGGACGCGATGATGACCAGCGGGACCAGCACCGTCGCCAACGCGATCAGAACCAACCCGATCCCGTCGACGCCCACCGAGTAGGAGATGCCGAACGCAGGGATCCATTCATGGCTCTCGACGAACTGGAACGTGGGACCGGCAGCGTCGAACTGCAACGCCATGAGCACTGTCAGCGCGACGACGACGAGCGACACCCCAAGCGCGATCTGCTTGGCGAGCAGGTCACGTCCCTTGGGTAGGGCGGCCACAACCGCAGCGCCCACCAGGGGCACGACGCCGAGGACGGTCAACCAGGGCATCAGATCCTCACCAGCACAACGGCGAGCGTGACGACGGTCGCGCCCACGAACATGGACAACGCATAGGACCTCGCAAAGCCGGTCTGCGTCCGTCTCCCGCGAGACGACAGACCGCCGATCATCGCGGCGAAGCCATTGACGATGCCGTCGATGACCCTGTTGTCGAAGAAGACGAGGAAACGCGTGAGGTACTGGCCCGGGCGCATGGCCACGGACTCGTTGAAGGCGTCGCCGTAAAGGGACTCGCGCGCAGCCACGGTGAGCGGTCCACCTGCCGGAGCGGTCCGCGGCACCTCCTGACGCCCGTACATCATCCAGGCAACGCCGACGCCCACCAAGACCATGGCGAGGGTGACGAGGGTGAGCGGCGAGATGTACTTCGCTGCCTCGGCCTCACCAACCACCGGCTCGAGGAAGGTGATGAGTCGGTTGTTGAGCATCAGCACGGCACCGAGCCCGACCGAGCCGAAGGCCAACAAGATCATCGGGACCGTCATGCTCGATGGTGGGTCGTGCGGATGATCATCATCGTGCCACCGGGTCGGACCGAAGAACGTCATGACGACCACCCGCGTCATGTAGAAACCGGTGAGGCCAGCGGTGAGCTGGGCCGCCAGACCGTAGAAGATCGCACCGCTACCACCGGAGTGGTAAGCGGCATCGATGATCGGGTCCTTCGTGAAGAAGCCGGAGAACGGCGGGATGCCGATGATCGCGAGATAAGCCAGGAAGAACGTGGCGAAGGTGATCGGCATGGCCTTGCGCAGACCGCCGTATCGACGCATGTCGAGACGATCTCGCATGGCGTGCATGACCGAGCCTGCGCCCAGGAACAACCCGGCCTTGAAGAAACCGTGGCTGAGCAGGTGGCCGATGCCCAAGGAGTAGCCGGTGGTGCCCAGCCCGACGGCCAGCACCATGTAGCCGATCTGGGACATCGTCGATGCGGCCAGAGCCTTCTTGATGTCGTCCATCGCGCAGCCGATCACCGCTCCGAACACCAAAGTGACCGTTCCAACGACGGCCACCGCGGTCAGCGCCAGCGATGACAGGTTGAAGATCGGATGGGAGCGAGCGATCAGATAGACACCCGCGGTCACCATGGTCGCCGCGTGGATGAGGGCCGAGACGGGAGTCGGGCCCTCCATCGCGTCGAGCAACCATGCCTGCAGGGGTACCTGGGCGGACTTGCCGCAAGCAGCGAGAAGAAGCAGCAGGCCCAGCACGTCGAGGGTCGTCGAGCTCGCGCCGTCGAGGTTGGCGAACACACCGGAGAAGGCAACGGTGCCGAACGTGGCGAACAGGATCATCACGACCAGCGACAGGCCGATGTCGCCCACGCGGTTCATGACGAAGGCCTTCTTGGCCGCTGTCGCTGCCTCGGGCTTGTACTGCCAGAACCCGATGAGCAGGTAGGACGCCAGACCGACGCCCTCCCAGCCGACGTACAGCAGCAGGTAGCTGTTGGCCATCACGAGCAGGAGCATCGAGGCCACGAACAAGTTGAGGTAGCCGAAGAACCGCTTCTTCTCCGGGTCGTGCTCCATGTAGCCGAGGGAGTAGACGTGGATCAAGCCGCCGACGAACGTGATCAGCAAGAGGAAGCACATGGACAGGGGGTCCAGCAAGAAGCCCACGTCAACCTGTAGCGGCGCCACCGGAATCCAGGAGTAGACGATCTGCTCGACCGCCCTGTCCTCGGCCGGCCGGCCGATCATGGTGATGAACATCCATGCCGCGAGGACGAAGGAGATCAGTGGCATGGCCGTCGCCAGGAGCGGACCCCAGCGGTTCGTCCGACGCCCACCCGCCAGCAGCACCAGCGCTCCCAGCAGCGGGAGGGCGATGATCACCCAGAGGAGCGAGAACACGCCTGTGGCGGCGGTCACGGGCTCGACGTCGGCGAGGCTCACGGTCATCCCCATCAGTACTTCAGCAAGTTCGCGTCGTCGATCGATGCGGACCGCCGGGTCCGGAAGATCGTGACGATGATGGCCAGCCCCACGACCACCTCAGCTGCGGCCACGACCATCACGAAGAAGGCCACCACCTGCCCGTCGAGGTTGCCGTTCATGTTGGAGAACGTGACGAAAGCGAGGTTGCACGCGTTGAGCATCAGCTCCACTGACATGAACACGACGATGGCGTTGCGGCGGACCAGCACGCCCACAGACCCGATCGAGAAGAGCAGGATCGCGACGATGAGGTAAGCGTTCGGGCTCACTGTTCGTCACCGCCCTGCGTCAGCGACTTGGGGACGCTCAGACCGGCCGTGGTGCCATCGGGCAGCAGGCCAGGGGTGTCGACCGCGTTGTGCCGCGCAAACACCCCGGGCGCGGGAAGCGGCGGGACGTGATCACTGCGCGTGCGGGCCTCGGACTGCTCACGCTGGGAGAGCCGCTCGATGACCTGCTCCCGGTGGGCCAGCACCATGGCCCCGACAGCCGCGGTGATGAGCAGAGCGGCCGTCACCTCGAAGGCCCAGATGTACTCGGTGAAGATGACCCGCGCGATGCCTTCGACGTTCCCGCCGTCGGCGGCGTTGGCGTCCGCGATGCCCACGGTGGTCATGTCGGTCGTACGGCCCACGGCGGAGATCAGCAAGACGATGAAGCCGAGCCCGGCCAGCGCCGCGGCAACCCGCTGGCCGCGCAGCGTCTCGACGAGGGAGTCGGAGGCGTCGACACCGACAAGCATGAGCACGAACAAGAACAGCATCATGACCGCGCCGGTGTAGACCACGACCTGGACGATGCCGAGGAAGACGGCTCCCTGCATGATGTAGAGCATCGCGAGACAGATCATGGACAACGCGAGCCACAAGGCGCTGTGCACGGCCTTGCGGCTGGCCACCATCATCAGACCACCGAGCACGGCCAGCGGGGCGATGATCCAGAAGGCGAAGGCGCTGCCCGTCACGACCCGCCACCCGCGTTGAGTCCGGGCTCCGCCTCGGCGGACTCGGCTGCTGACCCGACGGATTGCTGCTCGGGAGGATGCTGTTCGGGCACGGCCTGGGTCACCCGACCGAGGTAGTAGTCCTTCTCGTCTGTGCCCGGCACCATCGGATGCGGCGGGGCGAGCATGCCCGCCAGGAGTGGCGCCAGCAGATCTTGCTTCTCGTAGATGAGATCGGCCCGATTGTCATCGGCCAGCTCGAAGTCGTTGTTCATCGTCAGTGCGCGTGTCGGACACGCCTCGATGCACAGGCCGCAGAAGATGCAGCGCAAGTAGTTGATCTGGTAGACGCGGCCGTAGCGCTCACCAGGTGAGTAGCGGCCCTCGACGGTGTTGTCGGCCCCCTCGACGTAGATCGCATCGGCTGGGCACGCCCACGCGCACAGCTCGCACCCGACGCACTTCTCCAGCCCGTCGGGATGACGGTTGAGCATGTGCCGACCGTGAAAGCGCGGGGCGGTGGTCTTGACCTCTTCGGGGTATTGCTCGGTCGTGACCTTCTTGAACATCGTCCGGAAGGTCGTGACGAAACCGCGGCCGGGCAGGCTGGACTCAGACACGGGTCGCCTCCTCCGCCTTGGCTGCTGCCTGTCCGGGCATCGGCGGGACAGGGTAGCCGCCGTCAAACGGCCCGGGAACCGGCGGCGGCTCGTCGACTGCGGCCCGGCGCTTGTCGTTGCGCGCCTCGAGCAGCGACCACACGATGAGGACCAGCGCCCCAGCGACGAAGGCGCCAACGATGACCCGCCCGACGTCGGCGCTGTCGGACCGGGCGACGCGCACGGCAGCCACCGCCACGATCCACACCAGGGACGCCGGGATCAGCACCTTCCAGCCCAGGCGCATGAACTGGTCGTATCGAAGCCGCGGCAGCGTGCCTCGCAACCAGATGAAGACGAAGATGAAGACCGCGAGCTTGGCGAAGAACCAGATGAGCGGCACCCAACCTTGGTTCGCGCCGTCCCAGAGGGAGATCGGCCAGGGAGCCCGCCAACCGCCTAGGAACAGCGTCGTAGCCAGCGCGGAGACCGTGACCAGGTTGATGTATTCAGCCAAGAAGAACAGGGCGAACTTCAGCGAGCTGTACTCGGTGTGGAAACCACCGACCAACTCGCCCTCGGCCTCTGGCAGGTCGAACGGTGCGCGATTGGTCTCACCGACCATCGAGATCACGTAGATGACGAACGAGGGCAGCAGCAAGATGATGTACCAACCCGGCAGGGACACCGTCCGCCCGAAGATCTCCGCGCTCCCGCCGTCCGCCTGCGCCGCAACGATCTGCGACGTCGACATCGACCCGGCCAGCAGGAAGACACCCACGAACGACAGGCCCATGGCGACCTCGTAGCTGATCATCTGGGCGCTGGAGCGCAACCCACCGAGCAGCGGATAGGTCGAGCCGCTCGACCAGCCGGCGAGCACGATGCCGTAGATGCCCACAGACGCGACCGCGATGATGTAGAGCACGGCGACCGGGAAGTCCGTCAGCTGCAAGGCTGTCTGATAGCCGAAGATCGACACCTCGGGACCGAACGGGATGACCGCCCAGGTGAGGAACGCCGGGACGACTGCCAAGACGGGGGCGATGATGAAGACTGCCTTGTCGGCAGCCTTGGGGATGATGTCTTCCTTGAGAGCCAGCTTGATGCCGTCGACGAGGCCTTGCAGGAGCCCGAACGGACCAACGCGGTTGGGCCCGATGCGTTGCTGCATGCGCCCGACGACCCGACGTTCGCCCCAGATGTTGAGCAGGGTCAGCAACACGAGGACGACGAAAACGACAACGGCCTTGAGGGCGACCAGCCACCAAGGGTCACTCCCGAACGTGGACGGGTCGCTCGTCACTGCGAAGGCGCTCATGACCCACCTCCTGCCTCGATCGTCACAGTCGATCCGCTTCCGGTGCCGAGATCGCGATGCACGGCACAACCAGGCGAGTTGGTGGGCAGCCACACGACGCCGTCGAGTACGTCTCCGATCACCACGGGCACCGTCACCGACCCTGTCGAGGACCGCACGGTGACCAGGTCACCATCGACGACCGCGACCGCCGTGGCGGTGGACGCAGAGATCTGTGCGTGCGCCGCGGTCGCGGTGCCCGCGAGCAATGGCTCACCGTCTTGCAGCCGACCTGCATCGAGCAGGGTGTGCCAGGTGGCGAGGACCACGTCGACACCGCCATGCGCAGTCGCAGGCGCTTGGGTCGCTTGGGCGGACCTGGGGGCCTTGGGCGCCGCCGACGTATCGGCCTCAGCCGTGTCCCCTGTCCATGGCTCGAACTCGGCCAGCTCGGCACTTGCAGCCTGCGCCGTCTGCAAGCCGAGTTCCTGCCCCAGGCCCTCTGCAACGAGGGTGAGGACACCTGAGTCGGCCAGCGCGAAGGTCTCGCGGTTGACCTGGGGGAAGACGCGCGGTCGTCCTTCCCAGTTGACGAAGGTGCCGGACTTCTCGACCACCGGCGCGATCGGCAGGACGACGTCGGCCAGCTCGGTCACCTCGCTGCGGCGCAGCTCCAAGCTCACGACGAAGCCGGCCGACTCGATGGCGGCCCGTGCAGCACCCGGGTCCGGAAGGTCACCGAGCTCGACGCCTCCCACGACGAGCGCGTCAAGGTCGCCCGAGCCTGCGGCGGCCAGGATCGCCGAGGTGTCACGTCCGGGCGTGCTCGGGAGCGACTCGACACCCCACGCGGTCGCTACGTCGACCCTCGCGGCAGGATCGCTCACCGGGCGGCCACCGGGCAGCAGGCCCGGCAAAGCGCCAGCCTCGACAGCGCCGCGCTCGCCCGCGCGGCGAGGCACCCACCCCAGCTTGGCGCCAGTCGAAGCGGCCAAGCCGGCGACCGCCGTCAGCGCTCCGGGGCTTTGGGCGAGCCGCTCGCCGGCGAGGATCACCGCACCCGGCTGACGAAGCAGATCGGCGGCGGGTGCCAGGTCATCGCTGTCCGACGACTCCAGCGCAGTCAAGACCGCGGCCTCGGCCGACGGCATCGAGGAGATGAGCCGGCCACCGAGCTTGGTCAGGCCACGGGTGAGGACCGGCCCGACCGAGAACACCTTCAGCTGAGATTTGCGTACGGCGCCGCGCAACCGCAAGAAGACGATCGGCGACTCTTCTTCCGGCTCGAACCCGACGAGCAGGACGACAGGAGCTTGGTCGAGGTCGGCGTAGGTGGGGGTCGTCGGATCGGTCAGGCCGTGCCCGGCAACCCGGGTGGCCAGGAAGTGCGCCTCTTCGCCGGAGTGCGGGCGGGCCCGGAAGTCGATGTCGTTCGTCTCGAGGACGACCCGCGCGAATTTCGCGTAGCCGTAGGCGTCCTCGGCAGTGACCCGGCCGCCCACCAGCACACCGACGCCGTGCCCGGCTTTCGCCCGGGCCAACCCCCGGGCGGCCACGTCCAGCGCGTCCGGCCAGGAGGTCTCGACGAGCGCTCCCGACTCGTCCCGGACCAGAGGGGTGTGGAGCCGGTCATCGAGCCCGGCATAGGTGAACGCCCAGCGGCCCTTGTCGCAGTTCCACTCCTCATTGACCTCCGGGTCGTCGCCGGCCAACCGTCGCATGACTGTCCCGCGACGTGAATCCGTGCGCAGGGCACAGCCCGAGGCGCAGTGCTCGCAAGCCGTCGGGGTCGAGATCAGGTCGAAGGGACGGGACCGGAAGCGGTAGGCCGTACCCGTGAGGGCGCCAACTGGACAGATCTGGACGGTGTTGCCCGAGAAGTAGGAGTTGAACGGCTGGTCATCGGCAACGGCGATCTGCTGCTGCGGCCCGCGCTCGACCAGCTCGATGTAGGGGTCGCCCGCGATCTCGGCGGCGAAGCGGGTGCAACGGGTGCACGAGATGCAGCGTTCGCGGTCGAGCAGGATCTGGCTGGACAGGGCCACCGGCTTGGGGAAGGTGCGCTTCGGGCCGTCGAACCGGGACTCGCCACGCCCGTTGGACATCGCCTGGTTCTGCAGCGGGCACTCACCGCCCTTGTCACACACCGGGCAGTCGAGCGGGTGGTTGATCAGCAGCAGCTCCATCACGCCGTGCTGCGCCGTGGCGGCAACCTCAGAGGTCAGGTGCGAACGAACGACCATTCCGTCAGTCGCCGTCGTCGTGCACGAAGCCAACGGCTTGGGTTGGCCCTCGACCTCGACCAGACACTGCCGACAGGCGCCGGCAGGGTCGAGGAGCGGGTGGTCGCAGAAGCGTGGGATCGCGATACCCAGCTGCTCGGCTGCTCGGATGACCAGGGTGCCTTTCGGCACCGAGATCTCGATGCCGTCGATGGTCAAGGTCACCAGATCGCTGCGCGCTTCCGCAGGTGGACCTCCCGCGGCGCCCGTCGTCGTCACGGTCATCAGGCGTGTGCTCCCGCGTAGACCGTCGCGGCGACCGGATCGAACAGCTCCGCGGCCGGTGTCGACGTCCCGAGCATGAACTCGTCCCGGAAGTACTTCAGGGCAGAGTTGATCGGCACGGGGGCCGAGTCGCCGAGGGCGCAGAAGGAGCGACCGATCATGTTGCGGCCGATCTCCTCGAGCTTGACGACATCGGCAGCCGTGCCCTCGCCGTTCTCGAAGCGGTGCATGAGCTGGACCAGCCAGTAGCCACCCTCGCGACAGGGCGTGCACTTGCCGCACGACTCGTGCTTGTAGAACTCGACCCAGCGGGTGGCTGCCCGCACCACGCTCGTCGTCTCGTCGAAGACCATCACGGTCGCGGTCCCGAGAAAGGTGCCTGCGTCGTTCATGTCCTCGTAGGTCATCGGGACGTCGAGATGATCGGCTGTGAGCCACGGCACTGATGACCCGCCCGGCAACCAGAACTTCAGGTCATGCCCGTCCCGCATGCCCCCCGCGAGCTCGATCAGCTCGCGCAGCGTGCAGCCCAGCGCCATCTCGAACACTCCCGGCTTCGCCACGTGCCCAGAGATCGCGAACATCTTGAAACCTGGCGACTTCTCGGTGCCCATCGAGCGAAACCAGTCGGCCCCTCGGGTCAGGATCGAGGGGACGCTCGCGATGGTCTCGACGTTGTTCACCACGGTGGGCGAGGCGTAGAGCCCGGCGACGGCAGGAAACGGCGGCTTGAGACGCGGTTGGCCGCGAAAGCCCTCGAGAGAGTCGAGCAGCGCGGTCTCTTCGCCACAGATGTAGGCCCCGGCTCCCGCGTGCAACGTGATCTCGAGCGAGAAGTCCGATCCCTGGATGTTCTCCCCGAGGAAGCCTGCGTCCTTCGCCTCGGCGATCGCGGCCGCGACCCTGCGCAGCACGTGCGGCACCTCACCGCGCACGTAGATGAAGGCGCGCTCCGCCCGGATGGCGTACGCCGCCGCGATCATCCCCTCGATCAGGGCGTGCGGGTTGGCGAGGAGGATCGGGATGTCCTTGCATGCGCCGGGTTCGGACTCGTCGGCGTTGATGACGAGGTAGTGCGGCTTGTCGTCACCTTGCGGGACGAAGCCCCACTTCATCCCCGTAGGGAAGCCCGCACCCCCGCGGCCACGGAGCCCGGAGTCCTTGATCAGCTGGATGATCTCGTCAGGGTGCTTGGCCAGCGTCGTCGCGACTGTGTCGTAACCGCCATGGCGGCGATAACCCTCGAGGGTGAAGCAGTCTGGTTCGTCCCAATGGGCCGAGAGCACGGGAACTACGGGCACGATCAGACCTCCCCACTGGCATCGGTGGTGCTCGTCGCGGTCCCTGGGTTCGCGGCCGCGTGATCGGTGCCGGCTCGCATGATCGCGTCCGCGGCACCGCCCTCGCCGGCGAGCCCATCATCGAAACCGGCCAGGACTCGTTGCACCTCGGCGAGGGGCCGCACGTCCGGTCCGCGGGTGGACGTGACCGTCCCGTCGGCCTGCAAGGTGTCAGCGATCTGCTTGGCCCCTTCGATCGTGACGTTGTCGATGAACTCCCAGTTGGCCGTGAGGACCGGGGCGTGCGTGCAGGCCGCCTGACACTCGATGCGTTCCAACGTCAAGGCGCCGTCGGCCGTCGTCTCATGGTTGCCGATGCCGACGTGCTCGGTGAGCGCAGCCCAGAGTGCGTCGCCGCCCAGCACTGCGCACAGGGTGTTCGTGCACACGCCGATGTGGTGACGGCCGAGGCGTCGTCGCGAATACATCGTGTAGAACGATGCGACGGCCGTGACCTCCGCCGGGGTGATCCCTACCCGCTCAGCGACCATGTCGATGCTGTCACTGGTGAGCTGGCCGTCAACGGACTGGACCAGATGCAAGATCGGCATCACCGCGGAGCGAGGTTTGGGGTAGCGCTCGACGATCTCGGCGACCTCGGCCAGGAAGGCCGCGCTGGTCAGCGCATCACTCAGTGCCATCTCAGCGGTCCACCCCACCCATCACGGGATCGATCGACGCGACAGCGGCAATGACATCGGCGACTTGGCCGCCTTCGCACATGGCCGCCGAGGCCTGCAGGTTGGTGAAGGAGGGATCACGGTAGTGCACGCGGTAGGGCCGGGTGCCGCCGTCGCTGACGACGTGGACCCCGAGCTCTCCACGAGGTGACTCGACGGGGACATAGGCCTGTCCGGCTGGCACGCTGAACCCCTCGGTGACGAGCTTGAAGTGGTGGATCAGCGCCTCCATCGACTCGCCCATGATGTGCCGGATGTGGTCGAGGGAGTTGCCCATGCCGTCGCCGCCGATGGCCAGCTGCGCCGGCCAGGCGATCTTCTTGTCGTCGACCATCACAGGTCCGGGACGCAGCCGGTCGAGACACTGCTCGACGATCTTCAACGACTCGTCCATCTCGCGCAGTCGGATGAGGAAGCGCCCATAGGCATCGGAGGTGTCCTGGGTGATGACGTCGAAGTCGTAGGTCTCATAGCCGCAGTAGGGCTGGTCCTTGCGCAGGTCCCAGGGAAGCCCGGTAGCGCGTAGGCAGGGGCCGGTCACACCAAGCGCCATGCAGCCGCTGAGGTCGAGGTATCCGACGTTCTCGGTGCGGGCCATCCAGATGCCGTTGCCCTCGAGCAGCGCAGCCGTGTCCTTGAAGTTCTTGTGGAGGACCTTGACGGTTTCGGCGATCTGGTCGACGGCTCCCGGAGGCAGATCCTGCACGACCCCACCGGGGCGTACGTAGGCGTGGTTCATCCGCAGCCCGGTGACGAGCTCGAAGATGTCGAGCACCAGCTCACGCTCGCGGAAGCCGAAGATCATCGCGGTGAGCGCACCGAGCTCCATGCCGCCCGTGGCCAGCGCCACCAGGTGGGAGGAGATGCGGTTGAGCTCCATCATCAGCACGCGAATGGTGGTCGCTCGCTCCGGGATCTGTTCGGTGATTCCAAGCAGCTTCTCGACCGCGAGGCAGTAGGCGGTCTCGTTGAAGAACGGTGAGAGGTAGTCCATCCGCGTGACGAAGGTGACGCCCTGCGTCCAGGTGCGGTACTCGAGATTCTTCTCGATGCCCGTGTGCAGATAGCCGATGCCGACGCGGGTCTCGGTGACCGTTTCACCCTCGAGCTCGAGGATGAGTCGCAAGACGCCGTGGGTCGACGGGTGCTGCGGACCCATGTTGACGACGATCCGCTCCTGGCCCGAGCCAGCGACCCCCTTGACCACGTTGTCCCAGTCCTGACCGGTGACGGTGTAGATGGTGCCCTCGGTGGTCTCCCGGGCACCTGCGTAGTCGCTGTCAGCCCCGAGGCCCGCTGCGGCGTAAGTGACGTTGTCGCTCATCTGGAGTAGACCCTCCGTTCGTTCGGAGGCGGGACATCTGCGCCCTTGTACTCCACCGGGATCCCGCCGAGCGGGTAGTCCTTGCGCTGGGGGTGTCCCGGCCAGTCGTCGGGCATCTGGATGCGGGTGAGCGACGGGTGGCCGTCGAAGATCAACCCGAAGAAGTCGTATGCCTCACGCTCGTGCCAGTCATTGCCCGGATAGACCGACACGACCGAAGGCAGATGTGGATCGGCGTCGGGGACAGCAACCTCGACGCGCACCCGCCGGTTGTGGGTGTAGCTCAGCAGCGGGTAAACCGCGTGCAGCTCGCGACCGGTCTCGTCGGGGTAGTGCACGCCATCAACCCCCAGACACATCTCGAAACGAAGGTCGGCATCGTCGCGCATCGTCTGCATGAACGACAGCAGGTGTTGGCGGCGCACATGGAAGGTCAGCTCGCCACGATCGACGAGCACCCGCTCGACGGCCGCGTCGTGGTCGGGCAGGACTCGCGCCAACGTGTCCGCGACTTCGTCGAAGTATCCGCCGTACGGGCGCGGGCTCGACGCTGGAAGGGCGACCGTCCGTTGCAGACCGCCATAGCCGGAGGTGTCTCCTGGCCCGCGAACTCCGAACATCCCATGCCGCTTGGCGACGACTTCCTCGGCAGGCTCGTGGATCGGGGCGGGCAGGTTGGCGTCAGTCACCGCAGCGTCCTTGGCTGCCGTCGCGTTCACGTCTCCCTCGTCCACCTCGACGTCGATGACCTCGCCCTCGTTCACCTCGGCCTCGTTCACCTCAGCGTCGCTCACCGCAACAGGCCCTTCATGGCTGAGGTCGGCGAGGCGGCAAGCGCAGCGGTTTCCAGCTCGGCTACCTGTGCCCGCCGCTGAGCGCCGAGCTTCTCGTGCTGAATCTGGTCGTGGATCTTGAGAATCGCGTCCATCAGCATCTCCGGGCGCGGGGGACAACCCGGCAGGTACATGTCAACGGGCACCACGTGGTCGACGCCCTGGACGACTGCGTAGTTGTTGAACATGCCACCGGAGGAGGCGCAAGCCCCCATCGCCAGAACCCACTTGGGAGCCGACATCTGGTCATAGATCTGACGAAGCACGGGAGCCATCTTCTGGCTGACCCGCCCAGCCACGATCATCAGGTCGGCCTGCCGGGGAGAGGCGCGGAACACCTCCATGCCGAAGCGAGCCAGGTCGTAGCGACCTGCGCCAGTCGCCATCATCTCGATGGCGCAGCAGGCGAGACCGAACGTCGCAGGCCACAGAGAGTTCTTGCGGGCGTATCCAGCCAGCTGCTCCACGGTCGTCAGCAGTACGCCACTGGGGAGCTTCTCTTCCAGACCCATCAGTTCACTCCCTTCGCTCGCCGGCTGGCGTCTTGGTCAGTCCCACTCGAGCCCCCCGCGCCGCCAGACGTAGGCATAGGCCACAGCCAGGGTGACGATGAACAAGACCATCTCGACCAGGCCGAAGACACCCAGCTGGTCGAAGGCAACCGCCCACGGATAGAGGAACACGATCTCGATGTCGAAGATGATGAACAGCATCGCCGTCAAGTAGTACTTCACCGGGAACCGGCCGCCGCCGATCGGTTGCGGCGTCGGCTCGATGCCGCACTCATAGGCGTCCAGCTTGGCGCGGTTGTAGCGACGCGGGCCGGAAAGGTGACCAGCGACGATCGAGAACAGCGCGAACGCGAGGGCGATCCCGCCCAGCCACAGAATGGGTACGGCCAGGGTCACGTCACACCTCTCTTCGATCGGTCAACGTCTTGGACTGTCAGCGGCCGAGGTCGACGGCTGCTCTGGTTTGCGAGCGGACAGCGGTCGACGACCCTGGTCGGTCTGGGCTGGCCCATCCTAGGACCGCCTCACGCAGCCGGGGTCAGGCGGGTGAGCCCGTTGATGACACGGTCCATGGCGTCCCCTCCCCGCGGGTCGGTGAGGTTGGCGAGCAGCTTCAACGTGAAGCGCATGAGGCTCGCTCGCGGCAGCCCGTACCTCGTGGCCAGTCTCATCACCTCGGGGTGACCGATCGCCTGCACGAACACCCGGCCGAGGGTGTAGTAGCCGCCATAGGCGTCCTTGAGCGCCTTCGGGTAGCCCTCGAGGGCAAGCTCGCGAGCTCCCGCGGTCGGCCGGGCTAGCGCCTGGGACACGATGTCGGCGGCCATCACGCCGGACTCCATGGCGTAGGCGATGCCCTCACCGTTGAACGGGTTAACCATGCCCCCCGCGTCGCCGACCAGGAGCATCCCGCGGGTGTAGTGCGGGGTTCGGTTGAACCCCATGGGAAGCGCGGCTCCTCGGATCGGCTGGGTCATGTTGTGGTCGCGGAAGCCCCACTCCTCGGGCGTCTGGTCAAGCCAGCGTTTGAGCAGGTCCTTGTAGTCCACGTTGCCGAACGCGCTGCTCGTGTTGAGGATCCCCAGGCCGACGTTGACCGTCCCGTCGCCCACCCCGAAGATCCAGCCGTAGCCGGGGAGCAGCTTGGCGTCCGGGCCGGTGCCGTCCCACAGCTCGAGCCAGGACTCCAGCCAGTCGTCGTCATGCCGCGGGCTGTTGTAGTAGGTACGTACGGCGACACCCATGGGCCGGTCGTCGCGCTTGCGCAGCCCCATGCGGAGGGACAACCGCGTCGAGTTCCCGTCAGCGGCGACGACCAGCGGCGCCCGGAACGCCGTCTCTGGGCCCTTGCTGCCGTCCTCTTCGACGCGGCGCGCGGTGACACCGAGGATGCGACCGGTGCGCTGATCGGTGATCGGACCGGAGACGGGGGTGCGTTCGTGCAATCGGGCGCCTGCTTTGACCGCCTGTCGGGCCAAGATGTCGTCGAAGTCGAGGCGCGGCCGCACCAGACCGTAATCGGGGAAGCTCGAGAGCTCCGGCCAGGGCAGCTCCAGCCGCTGGCCCCCTCCGACGATGCGCAGTCCCCGGTTGCGCAGCCAACCCTCGTCCTCGGTGGTGCCGATGCCCATAGCGATGAGCTGCTTGACCGCTCGCGGGGTGAGTCCGTCACCACAGACCTTCTCGCGGGGGAAGGCGGTCTTCTCCAGGACGACCACGTCGAGCCCGGCTTGCGCGAGGTGGTGCGCAGTCGTGGATCCGGCGGGTCCGGCTCCGACGACGATGACGTCGGCGTCGTGCTCGGACGCTGGTGAGCTCACGGGAGAAGTCCTTGCCTGACGGGTCCTCAGCGGGCGCTCGTGAAAACTTTCACGAAGTGGTTCGTATCCTAGCCGTCTACGCGGAACTCGGCAGGCCGAGCTGGTGGCCGGTTCTGCAGCGGATCACTCAAGACTTGACCGGTTCGCGGGTCGGGCGGCTCGGTGCATGGCCACGATCCCGCCGCTGAGGTTGCGCCAGGCGGTCCCCGTCCAGCCTGCTGTGGTGATCCGCGCCGCCAGGGCGGGCTGGTCCGGCCAGGCCCGGATGGACTCGGCGAGATAGACGTAGGCCTCCGGGTTGGAGCTGACGGCGCGGGCGGTGGGCGGCAAGGCCCGCATCAGGTATTCGACGTAGAGGGTGCGGAACGGTGCCCAGGTCGGGTGGCTGAACTCGCAGACGACCAGGCGGCCGCCGGGGCGTGTGACGCGCCGCATCTCCTCGAGTGCGGCCGAGGTGTCGGAGACGTTGCGCAGCCCGAAGGAGATGGTGACCGCGTCAAAGGTTGCGTCGGCGAACGGGAGGCGGAGTGCATCCCCGGCTGTGAAGGCGAGGCCCGGTTGGCGCTGCTTGCCGACCCTGAGCATGCCGAGGGAGAAGTCGCAGGGCACGACGAGGGCTCCGGCGTCCTGGAAGGGGGCGCTGCTGGTGCCCGTACCCGCGGCGAGGTCGAGGACGAACTCGCCGGGCTTGGCGTCGACTGCTGCAACGACTGCTCGGCGCCAGCGTCTGGTCTGGCCGAGGGACAACACATCGTTGGTGAGGTCGTAGCGCTGCGCGACGTCGTCGAACATCGCGGCGACGTCGTGCGGTTGCTTGTCGAGCTGGGCGCGGGTCATCGGCGTTCAGCCTGCCACGCCCCGCTCGCGGCGCTGGCAGGGCTACTTGGTGAAGCCCTGCTTGTTGACCGCCCGGTGGTCGTGACTGGTCTGATCTGCGGACGACGGTGCGCCCGTACCGTTGACCAGGAAGTAGATCACCGAGCCGAGCAGCGGCAGCACCAGGATGACGATCGTCCACACGATCTTGAGGCCGATGCTGGCGCCGGAGCGGAACACCGCGACCAACGCGAACAGCGCAAGGATGAACACGGCGATTCCGAGTAGGCCGAAGCTCCAGCCAGCGACTCCGAAGGCCTCGAGTCCCATGATGTTCTCCTCCGCACGGGCGGTGCGTCCGCCACCTTGTGGGTCTGACGGTACTCGCTTGGGGTCCTGGCAGGTGCTAAATCCCAACGCCCCCTACGCTGGTCGGTTGTGAGTACGGCTGCCGCCAACCCCTTCGTGCCCGAACAGCTGCACCACCTCGTGGTGCGCAGCGTCGAGATCGACGACCCAGGCCCGCTGGTCTCGCTTCTTCCCGTTGACGGACCCCTGGCCTGGTTGCGGCACGGTGAGGGGATCGTCGGCTGGGGTGAGTCCGCGCGCTTGGAAATCTCTGGTGCGGAACGTTTCGCCGCAGCATCCGCCTGGTGGACTCGGCTCATCGAGCACGCCGTGGTCCGCGACGAGGTGGAGCTGGCCGGCAGCGGGATGGTTGCGTTCACCTCCTTCGCCTTCGATCCAGACGGGGCGGCCACGTCGGTGGTCGTCGTGCCAGAGGTGGTTGTGGGACGGCGGGGAGACCGCTGGTTCGTCACCGCCTTCGGCGAGGATGCCCTGCCGGCCATAGGAACCCCCGAGCCGGCAGCACCTGCTCAGCGCCCTCGCGACATCGCCTTCGCCGACGGGTCACGCACGGGTGCCTCATGGGGGGGCGCGGTAGCCGAAGCCGTACAGCTGATCGGGGAGAGCGCACTGGAGAAGGTCGTCCTCGCGCGTGACCTCGTGGCCGAGTCAGGAGCCGCTGTAGACCAGCGGTGGCCGCTGGCTCGGCTGTCGTCCGACTACGAGGGCTGCTGGACCTTTGCCGTGGACGGCCTGGTCGGGGCGACACCGGAGATGCTGGTGCGCTTGGAGAAAGGGCTCGTGACGTCCAGGGTGCTCGCCGGCACCATCCGCCGCACGGGCGACGACGACCATGACCTCGCTCTGGCCGCGTCGCTGGCCAGGTCGAGCAAGGACCTGGAGGAGCACGAATACGCCGTACGGTCGGTAGCCGAGGCGCTGGCGCCGCACTGCTCGTCGATGAACGTGCCCGAGGCGCCATTCGTGCTGCACCTGCCCAACGTCATGCACCTGGCGACCGATGTGGCCGGGGTGCTGGCCGACGGGTCGTCCCTGCTAGACCTGGTCGCTGATCTGCACCCGTCGGCCGCGGTGTGCGGGACGCCGACCGCGCTCGCGATGGAGACGATCCGTTCGCTGGAGGGCATGGATCGGGGACGCTACGCCGGGCCGGTCGGGTGGTTCGGCGCCGACGGTGACGGCGAGCTCGGCATCGCCTTGCGCTGCGCGGAGGTCACGGGATCCCGCGTCCGGCTTTTCGCCGGCTGCGGAATCGTCGCCGGCTCCGACCCGGACGCCGAGCTGGCGGAGGCGCAGGCCAAGTTCGTCGCCATGCGCGACGCCCTCGGGGGCTGACCGCACCACCGCGCACCCAGGCGGTCACTAGAGTCGAGTCCGGAATCCACCGTCTCGAAACCGCAGACGCGCACCCACGATCCACAGGAGGAACCTGTCCATGTCCGATGAGCAGCCCAGCACCGAGTCAACAACCGAGTCGATGACGGCCGCCGCGATCAGCGACGGCGCCTACACCTTGCTCGTGGCCGACTTCTCCGACGGCGACTCCGCGTCGGCGGCCTACGAGCTGCTCAAGTCCGTCGAAGACGGCCGCACCGTCGAGATCGAAGGCGTCGTCGTCGTCCGCAAGTCAGACGACGGCAAGCTCGAGGTGCAGAAGGCCACCGACCACAGCACGAAGTCCGGTCTGAAGTGGGGCATCGTCGGCGGAGCCGTACTCGGCATCATCTTCCCGCCGAGCATCCTCGGCAGCGCGGCGGTCATGGGCGCGGCCGGCGCAGCGATCGGCAAGGCCCGCCAGCTCGGCCACAAGAGCACTCTGGCCGACGAGCTCGACGCTGCCATCCAGCCCGGTCACTCGGCGATCGTCGCCATGGTGTCCGACCCCGGCGAGGTCGAGATCCGCAAGGCGTTGGCCAAGGCCGACCGGATCGTGGAGAAGGCCGTTGACGACGTCGTCTCCAAGGACATCAAGGCGATCGCCAAGCAGGCAGACGACGAGTCGGCCGGCTAGCCGCTAGCGCTTCGGACGAGGCACCCGGGCCTCGACCACCTGGAGGTCCTCGCGTGGGTCGGTGACGGCCGCCGCGAGCTCCTCCAGGGTCGAGACCCGGGTGTACGGCGTCTGCGAGCTGCCGCACACGGCGGCCAGGTCGGCCCCCGTCGGGGTTGCGAAGATCCGCTCGAAGGCCGCGGCGTGCTCGGGGCCACCCTGCTCGAGGAGGCCGAAGATGCCGCCCCCCTCGTTGTTGACGACGACGATGGCGAGCTGTGGTCGAGCCTCGTCCTGGCCCAGCAGCAATCCGTTGCTGTCGTGCAGGAAGGTCAGGTCGCCTACCAGGGCGGCAGCCGGCCCACCACCCGCGGCTTGCCAGGCGAGCGCAGCGCCGATGGCGGTCGAGACCGTGCCGTCGATACCTGCGGCGCCGCGGTTGGCGAGCACGGTCACGCCCTCGCGGGGAGTCGCGTACCGCAGGTCGCGCGCCGGCATGGACGAGCCGGCCACGAGCAAGGAGCCCGGGGGAAGGGCAGCGTGCAGGGCTGCCGCCACACCAGGCCCGGACCACGGGTCGGCTTCGGCTGCTCGGGCGACCTCTGCTGCATCAGCACTACGCCATGACTCCACCCAGGTCGAGTCGACCGGCTGATGATCGGCGGCCTCGGGAACGGCCAGCACAATCGTGCCGGCCGTCCGTGCGGCGTCCGGCCAGCGCGCTGTGGGTGTTGCCACCACAACGTCCACCCCTGGATCAGCGAGAACTGCGAGGACACGTCGGTCAAGGGTCGGGCGGCCGACGACGAGAACTCGGTCCGGGCGGCGGTCAGGAGCTCGCTCGAAGTCGAGGAGCAGGTGGCCGAGGGCCAGCGCGTTGGGTCCGGTGCGGGCGTTTCCACTCGGCTCGGACACAACCGGCCAGCCTCGCGCCTCGGCAAGGCGCACGGTCTGACGTCCCCAGTCCGGCGGCGCATCGCCAACGACGACCAGGGTACGGGCGGGCCAGCCGTCAGTGGTCGTGGCGCCGGCCGGCTCCGCGGTTGCCGCAGTCCAGGCAGCGCCACCAGGTCGGCCTTGGAGGGTGACCGGCAGCGCAGGTTCGCTCGAGCCAGCCCCGAGGTCTGGAGTGAGGGGAGCGCGAAACGGGATGTTGACGTGCACCGGGCCGGGGTCATGGGTCAGGGTCCCTCGGGCTGCGACCAGGGCGCGGCACAGCAACCCCCGGACGTAGCCGTTCAGGGCCGGGGCGGCGGCGCCGTCGAGCTCTGGGGTGCCCAGCTCGTGGAAGAAGCGGACCGCGGAGCCGTACAGCTTGAGCTGGTCAACACTCTGGTTGGCGCCGGTCCCGCGCAGCTCTGGTGGCCGATCTGCGGTGAGGACCACCAGGGGTAGGCCGGACTCCGAAGCCTCGAGGACCGCCGGATGGAGGTTGGCGGCCGCTGTGCCGCTGGTCGTGACCATCGGCACAGGTAGCCCCGACGCCTTCGCCAGCCCGAGAGCCAGGAAAGCCGCGGAACGCTCGTCGATGCGGACGTGCAACCGCAGGTGACCCGCCGCATCGGCTGCGTGCAGGGCGAAGGCGAGGGGGGCGGATCGGGACCCCGGAGAGAGCACGGCTTCGCGCACGCCGTTTCGGATCAGCTCGTCGACCAGCACGCCGGCCACCGCGGTCGAGGCGTTCATGCGAGTGCCGTCACAGAGGCGATCCTGCCCGACCAGCGCTGCTGCGTCGCCGAGTCAGCCGACACCGACGCCAGCCGCAACACGTCAGGGACGCACGCCGCCACCGGGAGAACCCCGTCGACAGGGAGCAGCGGAGAAGCCGTGACGTCTTGGGTGAGCAGCTGCACGGTGGCCAGTCCGCAGGCGTACGGGAGCTCGGGCAAGGCGGCCGCGAGCGCGACGCCCATGGCGATCCCGACGGAGGTCTCGAGGGCGGAAGACACCACGACCGGCAAGCCGATCTCCTCGGCGATCCGGAGGCAGGCACGGACCCCGCCCAGCGGTTGAACCTTGAGCACGGCGATGTCCGCCGCATCGAGTGCAGCGACCCGGAACGGGTCCTCGGCCCGCCGGATGGACTCGTCGGCGGCGATGGGCACATCGACGCGGCGCCGTACGTCGGCCAGTCCTTCGACCGTCGCGCAGGGCTGCTCGACGTACTCGAGGCCGTCGGCGGCCCTGTCGAGCGCGCGGATGGCGTCGATGGCCGACTCGACCGGCCACGCGCCGTTGGCATCGACGCGGATGTTGCCGGTGTGGCCGAGGGCGTCACGCACGGCTTCCACTCGCGCGAGGTCGTCGGCGAGGGACTGGCCACGCTCGGCGACCTTGACCTTTGCGGTAGTGCAGCCCCCCGAGGCGCGCACGATGGCAGCGGCTTGCTCGGGCCCGACCGCGGGCACGGTCACGTTGACCGGGATGTGATCGCGTACGGCCATCGGGAAGCCGAGGTCCGCCGCCTCGCGCGCCGCCCTCCACCAGGGCAGTGCCTCGCGGTCGCCGTACTCCAGGAACGGGGAGAACTCGCCCCAGCCCGCGTCGCCGTGGATGAGCACACCCTCGCGGATGTCGATGCCGCGAAACCGCGAGCTCAGGGGGATGGCATAGAACGACGGCACGGCGCCCATCCTCACCCATGCCGCTGCTGCCGCGGCGAAGCCGGGGGCGCTCTATCCTCACGGGCGTGGCCGTCTCGGAGATCTTCGACCCTTCCGCCTGGCGCGTCGTGGAGGGCTTCGACGACCTGACCGACGTCACCTATCACCGACAGGTCGTCGACGGGATCGACCAGCCGACGGTTCGGGTGGCCTTCGACCGGCCGGAAGTCCGCAACGCCTTCCGGCCGCACACGGTGGACGAGCTCTACCGGGCCTTGGACCACGCTCGGATGACACCGTCCGTGGGGGTCGTGCTGCTGACCGGCAACGGACCGTCACCGAAGGACGGCGGATGGGCGTTCTGCTCAGGCGGTGACCAGCGGATCCGGGGACGTTCCGGCTATCAGTACGCCTCAGGAGAGGGCGCCGACTCCGTGGACGTGGCTCGGGCCGGGAGGCTGCACATCCTGGAGGTGCAACGGCTGATCCGGTTCATGCCGAAGGTCGTTGTCGCTGTTGTGCCTGGGTGGGCGGCCGGGGGCGGGCACTCGCTGCACGTGGTCTGCGACTTGACGATCGCCTCGGCTGAGCATGCGCGGTTCAAGCAGACCGATGCCGACGTGGGGTCCTTCGACGGCGGGTACGGCTCGGCCTACCTGGCCCGTCAGGTCGGACAGAAGTTCGCGCGGGAGATCTTCTTCCTCGGGTCGGAATACTCCGCCGACGACGCCTTCCGGATGGGGATGGTCAACGCGGTGGTGCCGCACGTCGACCTCGAGTCGACCGCCCTGGAGTGGGCCGCACGGATCAACGGCAAGTCGCCGCAGGCCCAGCGGATGCTGAAGTTCGCGTTCAACCTGCTCGACGACGGGCTCGTAGGGCAACAGGTCTTTGCGGGCGAGGCCACCAGGCTCGCCTACATGACCGACGAGGCCGTCGAGGGACGGGACGCGTTCTTGGAGAAGCGCGACCCCGACTGGTCCCCGTACCCCCACCACTTCTGACTTCTGACCCGCCCGCGCGAACGAGCTCAGTGCACGATCGAGTGCGAGACGGACTTCTGCTTTCCGAGGAAGAAGATTCCGGGAGCGTTCTCGAAGCCGTCGCTCGGATTGCGCTTCAGGGTCGACCAGTCGATCGCCAGCGTCCCGGAACGGTCGTTGCTCACGTAGAAGATCGCGCCGCCGCCCTCGTTGGCATGGTTGTCGGTGATCGTGGACCCCGCGACGTGCAGCCGGAATTTGTTGCCGTCGTTGTAGATCGCGCCGCCAGAACCACCCCCCGCCGTCCCAGGCCTCGAGGGGTTGGCGCCATGCCCGACCGCCAAGTTGTCGGTGAACACACTGTTGTAGATCTGCCAGCTCACTCCGATGCTCGAGAGTGCCCCGCCGTTGCTGCACACGCCGCGCTTGAAGGTGCTGTGAGTCACGTACACGGGCAGGTCGTGGTATTGGTCCAGCACCCGAACGGCCGCCCCGCCCACGTCCGCGCCGTGCCGGTCACAACGGTTGCGGCTGAACGTCGAGTTCACGATCTTCACCCGACCACCTCGGACGAAGATCGCCCCGCCCCCTCCCCCATCGTTCGTCCTTCCGGTGGCGTCGCCGTCCACGAGCCGGAGGTTCTGGACCACCAGCCGCGGCCTGGCTTGGTCATTGCAGTGGCTGGTGGTCCACGTCTGCTTGGGGTCGCAGGTGTTCATGTAGAGGATGCGCCGCTCCCCGGCCCCGCTGAGCGTGACCAGTCCTCCGCCGTCGATGACGACCCGCTTGCTGGTGTTGACCACCTTGGCCGTCTTCTTCAGCGTGATCGTGACGGGGTCGGGACCGCACCTGAACCGGATGACCCCACCCCGGCGCACTGC
This sequence comes from uncultured Actinomycetota bacterium, assembly GCA_963805505.1. Taxonomy (GTDB): domain Bacteria; phylum Actinomycetota; class Actinomycetes; order DATJPE01; family DATJPE01; genus JANPBY01. The sequence continues at coordinate 378,772 of CAWDUP010000002.1, forward strand.
CCTCACCACCGCCTTCGACGTGCAGCTCGCGCGCGTCCCCTTGCCGACCCAACGGGTCGGCTTCGAGGTGTCGACCGCCCTCCCGTCCGCCGGCACCCGGACATGCGTGGCACCCTTGCCCGCCGCCGCCTGGGTCGGCGTCGCAACCAGACCAGCCGCCACCACAGCGGCGCCCGACAGGCAGGTCAATGTCACGGCGGCGACGTACCGGCGGTTCAGGCGCATGCGTCTCAGGGTGACCGACCGTGTCGGTTTGGTCCACGTTGGACCCAACATTCACCGGTTCGGCCGTACGTCTACCGCTCGCAGCGCCAGATTGGATCAGGGCCCAACCGGGTCAGGCGAAGGAGCCCCACGGCCGGTCGGCGAGGAACATCCGGACGCCGTACGGCACCGACGGTGCGAACTCTGCGCGTCGCTCCAACGGCAGACCGTCGAGGAACCGCCACCAGGCGAGGGCTCGGGCGAGGGTTCCCGTCCGCCGAGCCAGGTCGGCGACCTCGATCAGCTCGGCACGGCTGCCGTGCCCTGCCCACCCCTCGAGGTAGGCGTCGCGCAGCCGCAGGACGTCGGCTCCGCCGGGCTCCAGCCCCAGCTTGTAGGCCGCGGCTCGCAACGTGACCACCATCGTATGGAAGGGATGCGCGATGCAGCCGTCGCCCCAGTCGAAGAGCACGAGCCGCTCGCCATCGACGAGCACGTTGCCGTCGTGCAGGTCATCGTGCTGCACGCTGTCCGGGATGGCGGCGGCCGACAGCTCAGCGACCAGCCGCTCGAGCTCGGGGAGGCCCGAGCCGCGGAAGGTCTCGAGCTCAGCGGGCGTCAACGCCTCCTCGGTCGCCTCCAGCAGGACCACTTCGTCGAGCGCAAGGCCTCGCGCCTGCTCCGGCAGCCGGTGGGTGCGGTGGTCGGGGACCCCTGCGGCCAGCAGCTGGTCCACGAACGGCACTGCCTCGACCTGGAGGCCGGCGTAGTCCGGCAGGATCCGCTCCCAGTACGGCAGCTGATCGCGCCCCGATGCTCGCTCTCGAAGCTTCATCCCCGCGTCCCAGGTCAGCAGCCATCCGCGGGCGGGGTCCGTGGCGACCGTGCGCGCCATCAGCTCCGGCCGCAGACCGGCCAGCACCGGCAGCAGGGCCAGCTCCGAAGCGAAGGTGGGTAGACACGCCTTGAACCAGACGACCCCACCGGATGTCGGGATGCGCAAGGCGGTGGCCCAGATGTAGACGTGCGGCTGCTCGATCGGCCCCTCGACCGTGAGGCCGAGCTCGGCAAGGCGGGCGTCGACCCAGCCGCGCACCTCGCGATGCCAGTCGGGGTCGCTCCAGTCCGCCGGGCCGGATCCCGGGGCCACGGTCCCGCGGTCGGCCAGCCCCGGATCTATCGCCGGCGTTGCATCCCCGCTCATGAAACTTCCTTACGTCCGACTGAGTGCGCCCTATAACCCTCACTTCCTCGGACGCAAGGTAGAGGCGGGCGGAGCAGAGGCATCTGGGGCGCCGGGTCAGTTGATGCCTGGGCCGACAGTCGTGTCGAGGGCGCCTTGCACGGCTGCGTCTCCAGTGCGCACGACCTCGCCCAGGGTCGGGCGCTTCCACAGCCAGCAGTTGAGGTCCTCGGCGGTCCCGCGCACCTCCGCATCGACCGCACCACCGTCGTCGACGGCCGCGATCCGCATGTCGGTCTCGTCCTCGTAGGAGGCGTCCCCGTCCGGAGAGGTGCCGCTGAAGCGGCCCAAGGTCGCCACCCACGTCTGGTCAGTGTCGGTGGTGGCGAACCGCACCACGTGTCCAGGTGTCGGGGTGAAGGTCCCCCAGCCCGGCTCGCCGCCGTACATCACCCGCAGCACCTCATCGACTCCGTCGCCGCACAGGTCACGGTCCATCGGCGTGCGCTCGCCCGCCGTCAGCTCGGCATCGAGGCGATGGATGAGCGCCTCGTGCGCCTGGCGTCGCCGGATGAACCCGATCGTGTGGTCGTCGGACCAGGTCCAGACGGCCGTATCCGGGGCGGTGGTGGTGAGTACGTCGCCGAGCTCGGCGCTCACCTCGCCGTACCACTGCCGGAGGCCTGGACGGTCGGCCGGGCGCTCAGGCTTTGCCTCTTCCGCCGCCGCCGGATCCTCCAACCGCTGCCGGGCGATGTAGCCCCAGAAGAACTGGACCTCGGCGAGGTGCCAGAGCAGGTCGTCGGCGTCCCAGTCGGGGCAGGTGGGCACTCGGTCGGTTGGCTGCGTGGAGTCGATGGCTTCGGCGAAGCGCCGCGACTCGCGCGCGAGGTGGTCGAGGTAGTCCAGAGGCATGCCGGGCAACCTAGCGCGACCCCCCGCCCGGGCCGTACTCCATTTCCGTTGCCGCCGGACGCGACCTGACGCAGAAGTGGCCGAAAGTGAGCTCCTCGCTGCCCGCGACTACCGAATGTTCGGCCACGTCCGCCGCTCCGGGGCCGGCCCGCCTACCCTTGCGATCGAGATGACTCGCGAGCTGCTGGCGGTGCCTACCCCCGCCGACCCGTCGGTCGTCGATGTCCTCCTCCCGGCGCTCGCTGCTGCACTGGACGGCACCGGTCCCGCCCTCCTCCCACTTCCGCTCGAGGCCGGGGAGCGCAGCGCTGGGAAGTCCAGCACCGGGGAGTACGTCGAAGACGAGGTCGCCGTCGTCCTGGCCACCTCGGGGTCGAGCGGTGCCCCGAAGGGGGTCCTGCTCGGTCGACGTGCTCTCACCTGGGCTGCCGACACTCTCCACGACCGGCTCGGTGGCCCCGGCAGCTGGCTGCTCGCGCTGCCCGCATGGCACATCGGCGGCCTGCAGGTGCTCACCCGATCACTGCGCGCAGGCACCCCGCCGCTGGCCATGGACCTGCGCGACACCTTCACCGCTAAGGCATTCACCTGGGCGACGGCCGCGACCCGAGAACGGGCAGCCGGCGGAAGGACGTACGCCTCGATCGTGCCGACCCAGCTGGCCCGCATCCTCGAGGGCGGCGCCGAAGCCGTGGAAGCACTCGCGAGCTTCGACGCGGTTCTCGTGGGCGCGGCTGCCACACCACCGGAACTCGCCATGTTGGCTCGCAGCAAGGGCGCGAACGTGCTGCTTTCCTACGGCATGAGCGAGACCACCGGCGGCTGCGCCTACGACGGACAGCCCCTCGAGGGCATCGAGATCAGGCTCCGGGAGGGAGACGACCGGATCCTCGTACGCGGCCCGAGCCTCTTCAACGGCTTCCACCAGCGCCCCGACCTCACCGCCGAGGCGCTCGTCGACGGATGGCTGGTCACTAACGACGTCGGCCGTTGGGACGATGGCCGGCTGACCGTTCTAGGTCGCGCCGACGACGTGATCGTCAGCGGCGGCGAAAACATTGCACCCTTGGCCGTCGCCGACGCCCTGCGCTCCCGCCCCGACGTGCGCGACGCCGCGGTGGTCGGTGTGCCGGATGCTGAGTGGGGTCAGGCCGTGGTGGCGTACGTCGTCCCGATCCGCCCAGGCGCCCCCGTCGACGGGGAAGCCGCCCGCGAGCAGGTGCGCGCAGCGCTCGGCCGGGCCGCCGTCCCCAAGCGCATCGAGATCATCGACGCCTTGCCGATGCTGGCCAGCGGCAAGGTCGACCGAGCCACCCTGACCGAGCTCACCGAGAACGCGAAGGCCTGAGCAGGTGGCGACCGTCGAGGAGTGGGTCGAGGGCGCGCGTCTACGCACGCTGCCAGCCGCCTTCGCCCCGGTGATCGCCGGCACAGGGGTCGCCGCCGCCACCGACGCCGTGATCTGGGCACGAGCGGTGCTGTGCCTGGTGGTCGCGGTCGCGTTGCAGGTGGCCGTCAACTACGCCAACGACTACAGCGACGGCGTCCGCGGAACTGACGCCGTCCGGGTCGGCCCGCTTCGCCTCGTCGGCTCGGGTGCGGCCAGCCCAGCAGCGGTGAAGCGTGCGGCCTTCGCGGCCTTCGGGGTCGCGGCGGTGGCCGGGCTGGCCCTCGCGGCGATGACCACGTGGTGGCTCGTCGCCGTCGGTGCTCTGGCAATGCTGGCGGCGTGGGGTTACACCGGCGGCCCGCGCCCATACGGCTACGCCGGCCTCGGAGAGCTGTTCGTCTTCGTGTTCTTCGGGCTGGTCGCCGTGGGTGGGACCGCCTACGTGCAGGTCGGGTCGCTCACCTGGCTCGCGCTCGCGGTGGCGGTACCCATCGGCGCACTGGCCTGCGCGATCCTGGTTGCCAACAACCTGCGCGACCTCCCGCGGGACGCTGAGTCCGGCAAGCGCACGCTCGCCGTCAAGCTCGGCGACTCGCCGACGCGGATGCTCTACGCCGGCCTGATGCTGCTGCCGTACCTCGTCCCGCTCGGCCTGGCACTCACCGGTACACCTTGGGCTCTGCTGGCGCTCGGCGCACTGCCGCTGTCGCTACGCCAGACCCAGCGGGTGATGGCTGGCGCCTCGGGTCCGGCGCTGATCCCGGTGCTCAAGGCCACCGGCCTGACCGAGCTGCTCTACGCCATCCTGCTGGCAGTTGGCCTCGCCCTCTGACTGCTTCCGGTCAGGGCGTGATGGTGCGGTGCACCCGGAGGAAGGTGGGACGCCACCCCAGCTTCGGCCAGGTACGGGAGGAAAGCAGATTGGTGGCCCGCCAGTCGGTGGCGCAGCTGCGGTAGCCCTGTGCCGAAGCCCACGCCAGCACGGCCTGCCCGAGCGCCTGTCCGATCCGCCTGCCCCGCGCCTCCGGCAGGACGGCGGCGAATCCCAGGTGGGCGGCGTGGTCCGGGCGGGCGATTCCCGTGTGCATGCTCGACTTCGTCGCCGACACGCCGATCGCAGAGCCGACGACGTGGTCGTCGAGGACCGCCACGAACGTCGCGAGGGAGGGATCGTCGATGCCTTGCTCCCAGTCGGCAACCGCCTCGGCCAGCGGTGGAGCAGGGACCCCGCTGAAGACCGGCGAGCCGAACTGGTGGTCGTCCAGCACCAGGTCGAGGGCGGCGAGCGCCGCGACGTCGCGGTGCTCTGCGCGCCGGACAGTGAAGCCGTGCGTCTTCGCCGGCTCAACCGCCTCGCCGAGATCGCGTACCGCGTGCACGTGCTGGGCACCGAAACCGCTGCGAAACCACGCGTCGAGCAGTGCCGTGTCGTGACTCGGGAGGATGGCGTAGTGCTGGGTCAGGTCGGCGTCGACCCAGGGGCCAGCAGCTGCCGCGTAGAGGTCGCGGGCTACTTCGGCGTCGGTGCCGTCGGCGAGCGCATGCCCAGCAGCCTCCACCCACACGTTCGGTCCCCAGAGCGTTCCCGGCCGTGGAGCGCCGAGCACGTAGCCGACGAGATCGCCGTTCCTCAAGGCGATCGCTCCTGACGATCCCTCGACGGCGAAGCAGGCAGCCAGCTCGCCCTTGGCCGCTGTCGGCTCGGCATACGCAGGGTCGAGCAACGGTTCGTGAATCAGCTGACGCCGATGGCGCCGCGCCAACAGGTGGGCTGCACCGTCGAGATGGTCCTCCCCGAACGGGAGGACTTCTATCCGGGACACGACCGCGGAGCCTAGCTACGGACGGATTCGCGGCCTACCGATTTCCGGGCGGTGCGACGGCAGGATCACGGCATCACGCGGGCAAAGATGGCGTCGATCTCCGCGCGATCGGCATTGGTCCAGGCTGCATTGCGAAGCCGGTCCCACTCCTGTTCAAGGGCCGCGAACGTGCTGTCACCGATCCCTTCGTCGAACCCATGGGGCCGCAAGGCTGCGGAAGTCATGTCACTCCTCTGTCATCGATCTCGGTCGTTCTCAGGCTAGAACTCCTATGTGAACGACTGATCACGCCGAGGTGACACCCGCAAGAAGTCCGCTGTGCTCGGCATCACACGCAGCAAAGCGCTCCGACGGCGCCAAGGACCACGCCTGCCCTGCGAAACCTGGTCGTCGGATGGTCAGGTCATGCCCGGTTTTGCCACCCCGAGAGCGGCGATGACGAGGATCAGCACCCAGATCGTGAGGACGTACGGCGCCGAGCCTTGGATCGCTCGGCGCATCGTGCGCTCGACCTCACGCGACGATCCGTTCGTCACCAATGCATCGAAGGCCGGGCCGAAGGGGCGCAGCCGGAAGCGGATCAGCACTCCGAACAGCATCGCCACGGCATAGAGCGCGACCTTGCCGCCCAGCCACTTGGGATTCGTGGTCACACCGAATGGTTCAGTCGCCAGCACGGTGTAGATCCCTACCGTGAGCAGCGTGACGATCAACCCGAGGCGCAGCAACAGGTCGACGTTCTTGATCCGTGCGCCAAGCGCTGTCCCCGTGTAGCGATGGTCGGCGAGCACCAACCCGAGCCAGGCCACGGAGAACACCCACACGCCGATGACCGGAAGCCCCTTGAAGCGCTCGCCGTACTCACTCGCCGCCATCAATGAGACGCCGCTCGGCAGGAACAACACCAGGCAGATCCGCGGCGCCATGTCGACCCACGCCATGATGCGGAGAGCAGTCACCCTGCTCTCGACGGCCAGCTCCGGCTTGAGCACGTAGCGGCTGGAGTAGAAGACCCCGAGGTCGGCGCCCAGCCAGTACGCCATCAGCACCAGGTGCAGCACGATCAAGGCGTCAAGCAGGGACACGTACGGCTCCGCGGGGGGCAGTCGGCTCGACTCGGAACGACCTTCCGAGGTGGACGAGGGACGGTACCTGATGCCCCCTCGCCTCCCTGCGCAGCCCGCGAGAAGGCGCCGAATAGAGCGCGGTGTTCGGCCGAAAAGCTGAGCACTATCGGCGCCTTCCGGCCGTCGGGCCGGGTCAGGCGGCTCCGCGCGAAGACGACGTCGACCAGCGCAGCTGTAGCTTGTTCAGTCCAAGACTGCTGAACATCGAGGCAGCCAGCAGGTCCTGCCAGGCGGCGATACGCTCGGGTCGATGCTCACGGCCAAGCGCCGCGTCCGCCTCGCGCAGGATGGCGCTGGGCTGAGCCAGTACCTCTCGACTGGTGTAGGCCCGCCGGCTCCAGCCCGCGTCGAGAATGCGCCGGTCACGAACCAGGTCGTCGCGATGCTGGCTGGGCGTGCGGTGCACCGCGCCGTCGTACTCGTGCAGCGCCCGCGTTCCCACGAGCCACAGGTCGCCGCGCGCTACGAATGCGCCCGCGTGCCGCAGCACGTACTGCGGCTCGACGCCGATATCGCAGACCACGTGCAGCATCCGAAGGACCGACTCCCACGCGGACTCCGACCGCCCGTCCGCAAGCGCGACCGCTCGCCGAAGGAGAGGCGCACCACGCCGACCTGGTCCCGCCGCGGCGAGGATGTCTCGGTTCCCGCAGCTGCCCATGTGCAACGCGGCATCACACAGGACGACGAGGTCGAGCAGCCCGAGGTCGCGCGCGCAGGCCAGCAACGTGTCCGCGGGGCTCGTCAGTCGCAGCCCACCAACGCGCACGAGCGCCGGCTCATAAGAGAGTTGCGCGACGTTCAGGCCTCGGCGCTTGGGGCGGGACGGGCTGCGCGGCATCGCCACGAAGACCGGCCAGTCGTCGGGGAGGTTGATCGGAGTGGGCAGCCACCAGCCGTACGTCGCCGCGGCTGTGAGGTGTGTGAACCCGGCCGACTCCGGCAGGGCTAGCTGGCCCCCGCTGTGGCTATCCACAGTGCAGCCCCTGACGCCGAGAAGGCGCCGAAAAGTGACCGTCTCGCGTCGGTTCCGGGCCCACTTTCGGCGCCTTCTGCCGAAGCCGAGGTGCTCGAGCAGCTAGGCGGGTGCTGGGCCTTCCGCGTCACGTTCGGCGTCGGCCAGCGCGTCGGCGCGCTCGTCCTCGAGGCGGTTGGCCTCCTCCATCTTCGAGGAGATCCGCTCGGCCCGCTCCTGCACCTCGAGGGCCAGCTTGTCGCGCAGCTTCACCAGAGCGAAGTACGACACCAGCAGGCTCACCACGAAGGCCAGCACCACCAGCAAGATGCCTCGAGCACCGGCGACGTACAGCACGGCGAAGGCCACCGCGAGGATCGCGAGGCGCGCGAGGGTGTAGGTCCAGAAGGTTCGCATGACCCCCTCAGAGTACGTCGCACGCGAAATCGACATACCCTCGAAGGGTGAGTCGCATTCTGCCGCTTGTCCTCATCTTGGGCTTCACCATCTTCTGCCTGGTCGACTGCACCCAGACCCCGCCGAACGAGGTCAAGGGGTTGCCCAAGGTCCTCTGGCTCGCCGTCATCGTGGTCCTACCCCTCGTGGGCGGAGTCTTGTGGCTGCTCGCCGCGCACCTGCCCGACCCCGGGCGCGGCGACAACGGCGGTGGCGGTGGCGGCGGACGCGGTGGCTTCGGCGGCTTCGGGACCGGCGGCGGTGGTTCCAGCCGGCCGAGCCGCGCCCCGGACGACGACGACGACTTCCTGCGCGGCCTGCGCTAGGAGCCCGTCCGTTCGCCGCAGATCAGACGCCGGAGTAGGAGTGCAGGCCGGTGATGAACAGGTTCACACCAAAGTAGTTGAACATCAGGCAGCCGAATCCGGCGATGGCGATCCATGACGAGCCGCGCGCCTTCCAGCCGGCCGTGGCGCGCGCGTGCAGGTAGGCCGCGTAGACGACCCAGGTGATGAACGCCCAGGTCTCCTTGGGGTCCCAGCCCCAGTACCGCCCCCATGCGTTCTCCGCCCAGATCGCCCCAGCGATGACCGCGAAGGTCCACAGGGGGAAGGTGAACGCGTTGATCCGGTAGGCCAACCGGTCCATCGCGGCCGCGTCCGGAAGCAGCCGGGCGATGGCCCCCTCGCCGACCTCCTCGCCTGTCTCGGCTGCCTCGAGCCTGCGCCGGTCTGAGCGATCCTTCACCAAGAACAGCGCCGACAACAAGGCGCCCAAGGCGAAGGCGCCCGTCGCGATCATCGCGGCCATCACGTGCACCACGAGCCACCCGGACTGCAGCGCCGGCACCAACGCAGCTGCGTCCACGTAGAGAACCGTCACCGACAGGCCCAGTGCCAGGAGGACGCACGGAATCACGAAGACCCCGAGGACCTGCCGTCTCCGGTCGCGCAGGGCCACGACCAGGAACGCCCCTGCCACGACCGTCGACGTCGTCAGGGTGAACTCGTGCATGTTGCCCCACGGCACCCGCTGCGCGGCGACCGCGCGGGCGATGACCGCGCCGAGCTGCAACAAGAACGCCAGGCACGTCAGGGCGGTCGCGATCCCCGCAGCCTTGCGACCCGGGAACGCATCCGGATCCGGCCCGCGACCGGAAGAAGCATCGGGTACGGGCCCCGCAGCCGAGCCGCCATCGCCCGGCGCCGCCGACGCCGCGCTACGTGCGGTCTCTTCGCCAAGAGCTGACCCCGCCCCCACGAGAACCGGCTCCGGCGCCTTACGGTCCGCGCGTGCGCCGATGGTGGACGCTGCCGCGGCTGCGTAGCCGACGAACGCTGCGGTATAGACGCCGATCGCGGAGTAAGCCAGCTCGAGGCTCAACTTGGCCATGGACTCGTCGACCACGATCAGTCCTCTCCTCGCCGGCCCGTTGGCTGGCTGTGCTCGTCGTGCTCGTCGTGCTCGTCGTTCGCGTCGTTCACGTCTCCCGGCCCGGGCGGCGCGAGTCCGGGGACGGCCACCGACTCCGGAGGCCGTACCGAACCGGGCCGATCGAGCAGCACGGTCGACAAGGCGTCGACGTCGTCCTCGACCCTCCCACCTTCAGTCTTGGACAACCCCGCGACCTCGACCACCGTAGCGCCGCTCGGGCCAGCCTTGGCACGGACCCAGACTCGGCGCCGCCGCACGAACAACGACAGGAGCAACCCGCCGATCGCGCCCACCGCCCCGGCAAGCGCCAACCCCTTGCCCGGGTCGTGAGCCACCTCGAAGGTCGCCCATTCCTGCAGCCCGGTGAAGGTGACTGTGCCGAGGCCGTCAGGCAGGGTGTAGGTGTCCCCGACCTTCAGGGGCATCACCAACGGAATCCCGTCGGTGGGCTTGGACTTCACGGCGGTCAGTCCGTCGGTGTCGAGGCTGTAGACCGACCGGGCGACCCCGTCGTCCAGATGCAGGTCGCCAGTCCAGGCGTTGAGGTAGGCCTCGGGATTCTCCGCCCCGGGGAAGTAGGACGCGGGTCCACCGCCGGGGACCACCGTCGGGAAGAAGAACCCGGTGAAGGCGAGCTGTTCGGGTCTGGCGTCGGGCACCTTGACGACGCACTGCGAGGAGAAGTTGCCGTCCTGCGGGATGCACGGCACCGGCTGATCGAGCACCACCCGTCCCCGGCCGTCCCTCACCGTGAAGACCGGCGCATAGCCGTGCCCGACGAGGAAGACCTTGAAGCCGTCGACGTTCAACGGGGCGTTGACCTGCACCGTGTCGATCCGCGGCGTCGCGCCCGGCCTGTCGACCACCGACAGCTGCGCCTCGAACGTGCGTGCTGCTCCGGTCTGCACCGGCCCTGCTTCATAGGTAGCCCGGAAGTCGTCAAGGGTGAACGAGAACGGCGGTAGATCGGCCAGGTCGTAGGCCCGCCCTGGGGTGATCTGGTCGTACTGCGTCACCGTGTTGGCAAACCCGTCGCCCTCCACCACCAAAGCGATCCCCTTGACGCCACCGAGGGACCCGATCGCCACGCCGACGAGGAGCACCACGAGGGAGAGATGGAAGATCAGGTTTCCGGTCTCCCGCAGGTAGCCCTTCTCTCCCGCGACCCAGCCATCGCCGTCGACGACGCGAAACCTGCTGCCGCGCAACGATCCACTGGCCCGAGCCAGGATCGCTGCGGGCGGCTCGGAGCTGTCGAAGTAGCGAGACACGGGCAGCCGCATGAGATTGCGCGGCGCGCGGGGCGGCGCACCACGCATGGCCCGGAAGTGCTGAAGCGACCGTGGCAGGACGCAGCCGACGAGCGAAACGAACAGCAGCAGATAGGTCGCCGCGAACCACGGCGTCGCATAGACGTCAAACGCTCCGACCCGGTCCAGCCACGGCGAGATCCCTGGGTGCGCAGCGCGGTAGGCGCTGACCTCCACCGGGTTGACTCCTCGCTGGGGAAACAGCGAACCGGGGATCGCGGCCAACGCCAGCAGGAACAGCAAGAACAGGGCCGTCCGCATCGACGTGAGCTGCCGCCAGATCCAGCGCGCCATCTCGAACGGGCTAAGCGCCGGGGGACGTACGGGCTCCGCGACCGTGACCATCTAGAACGCCACCTGGAAGTTGGCCGCCCACACCCGCATCTGCACGGCCAGGTCGCTCCAGATTCCGGTCACCAGCAAGATGCCCAAGACGACGAGCATCGCCCCGCCGAAGCCCATGATGAACGCGTAGTGCCGCTTGACCCACGCCATCCCGCCGGCCGCCCGCCGAAACGCAACGGCGACGAGGATGAACGGCAAGCCGAGCCCGAGGCAGTAGAAGACCATCAGCAGTGCGCCGCGCCAGGCGGACGCCTCGTTGAGCGCCAGCGCCTGGACGGCGGCCAGCGTCGGCCCGATGCAGGGAGTCCAGCCGAGGCCGAAGAGAACACCGAGCAGCGGCGCTCCCAGCAGGCCGATGGTCGGCATCCGATGGAAGCGCCACTCCCGCGACGTCCACGGCAGCCAACCCAAGAACGCCAGGCCCAGCAGAATCGTCAGGACGCCGAGGACGCGCGTGATCTGGGTCTGATACTCGATGAGCACGGCTCCCAGCGAACCCGCGAGGGCCCCGAGACTGACGAACACCGCGGTGAAACCGAGAACGAACAACAGGCTGCCTGCCACCAGCCGACCGCGCTTGCTGTCGGCGAGGTCGGCTCCGACGAGTCCCGTCGCATAAGAGACATAGCCAGGCACCAGGGGCAGCACGCAAGGGCTGAGGAAGGAGATGAGTCCGGCCAGCACGGCGATCGGTGCCGCGAGCAGCAGCGAGCCGTTGACCACGGTGTCGGCAGGCGCGGTGATCACGATCGGCTCATGGTGTGATCACCCTTGAGGGGCTGGCGACCCCGAGGGCTGCTCAGCGACGACCGAGCTCACGAGGCTACGCAGCGTGCCCTCGGTCACCTCGCCGATCACGCGCGCGGCCACCCGGCCCTCTCGGTCGAGCACCAGAGTCGAGGGGATCGCCTGCGGGTTGATGCTGCCGCGGAAGGAGAGGAGCAGCACGCCGTCCGGGTCGACGATGTTGGGGTAGGTCGACCCGATGTTGTCGATGAAGGCCGAGGCGGCAGCCGCACTGTCGCGGGTGTCGATCCCGACGAACGAGACCTCGCTGTCCGGCGCGGCCGCTAGGTCATCGCTCACCTTCTTCAGGACCGGCGCCTCCTTCCGGCACGGCGGGCACCACGAGCCCCAGACGTTGACCACGACGACCTGACCCCGAAGGTCGGCGAGGTCGAGGTCGTCGCCGTCGAGGGTCGAACCCTTGAGCTCGACAGGGTCCCCGCGGTCGGCGGGCGCCAGCTCTGTGATGGTGCCGTCTCCGCCTACGTAGTTCTGCCCCGGCTGTCCCTGGTCAACGGGAGTGCCTGCGCCGGCGGCAGACGTACACCCGGCAAGGGTGACCGCCGCCACCACCAACGCCGCCGCCATGGCGGACCTCATCACCGCCCTCCGGGAGGCACACGTCCCCATTGCGATCAGGCGCCGGCCTGGAAGCGGCGGGAAGGGGCAGCAGGGAGCAGCGCCTTGGCCGGCTCTGAGTAGGTCACGGCGACGATGTGCTCTCCCTCGTAGGTGAAAGAGGTCACGGACGCGAGGCTGCACTCCCGCCTTCTGGGGTCGTGCCAGAGCCGGCGGCCCTCGACCGATGACCGTGCCGTCCAGACGGGCAGCTGATGACTGACGAGGACCGCCTGGTGCCCGCGTGCCGCGTCGCGCGCGTCGGCCATCGCTGCCTTCATCCGGGCGGCCTGCTCGAGGTAGGGCTCGCCCCAGGAGGGGATCATCGGGTTGCGCAGGTGCCGCCAGTGCCGAGGGTGCTTGAGCGACCCGTCGCCGACACCGAACTGCAACCCCTGGAAGTAGTTCTCCGCCTCTATCAGTCGCGGGTCGGTGACGATCGGCAGGTCATGGGCCGCCGCGATCGGCTGGGCGGTCTCCTGGGCTCGCTCCAAGGGTGAGGCGCCGACAAAGGTCACGTCCTCAGCGGCGAAGTACTCGGCGACGACCTCAGCCATCTGCCGGCCGAGCTCGGACAGGTGATAGCCGGGCAGCCGGCCGTACAAAATCTTCTCGGGGTTGTGCACCTCGCCGTGGCGGACGAGATGGACGACGGTGACGTCGTCGTCAGCGCCGGTCACGAACGCCCCTCCGGTCGGTCTTGTCCGGCTTGGGCAGCAGCGCGAGCAGCGGCAGGCAGAGCGTCGGCGACCCGCTCGAGGGCGAGGTCGTCGTGGGCGGCCGAGACGAACCAGGCCTCAAAGGCGCTGGGGGGCAAGGAGACTCCCTGGTCGAGCATCGAGTGGAAGAACGGCCCGAAGCGGTAGGCGGCTTGGGTCTTGGCCGTGGCGTAGTCGGTGACCGCGGGGGTCTCCACAGGATCGACGAAGAAGATGCTGAACAGGTTCCCGGCCTGCTGCAGCAGGTGAGGCACCCCCTCCTTGGTCAGCGCGTCGCTTGCCAGCCTCCCCACCTCGGCGGCCACGTGATCGACCACGGCGTACACCTCGTCGTTGCAGTGCCGCAGGGTGGTGACACCGGCGAGGGTCGCCAGCGGATTCCCGGACAGCGTGCCTGCCTGATAGACCGGACCCTGAGGGGCGAGGTGAGCCATGACGTCGGCTCGCCCCCCGAAGGCCGCCGCCGGCAGACCACCGCCCATCACCTTGCCGAACGTGAGCAGGTCTGGACGCACGCCCTCGAGGCCGTACCAGCCGCTGGGACCGACCCGAAAACCTGTCATCACCTCATCGCTGATGAACAGCGCCCCGTGAGTGCGGCACAGAGCGGCTAGTCCTTCGTTGAACCCGGGTACCGGCGCAACGACGCCCATGTTAGCTGCGGCCGCCTCGGTGATGACGCACGCGATCTGATCGCCGTGCTCGGCAAATGCCTGCGTGACGGCAGCGAGGTCGTTGTAGGGCAAGACGATCGTGTCGGCCGCGCTCGCGCCCGTGACCCCGGGGGTGTCCGGCAGGGCGAGGGTCGCGACGCCAGAGCCGGCGGCGGCGAGCAGCGCGTCGACGTGCCCGTGGTAGCAGCCGGCGAACTTCACGAGCTTCGACCTGCCGGTGAAACCCCGCGCCAACCGGATGGCCGACATGGTCGCCTCGGTGCCGGAGCTGACGAAACGCACCTGCTCGACCGGATCGACGCGGGAGACGATCTCCTCGGCCAGCTCGACCTCGAAACGACCGGGTGCGCCGTACGTCGTCCCGAGCGCGACCTGCTCGGTCAGCGCCTCAACCACGGCCGGGTGGGCGTGCCCGAGGATGAGCGGCCCCCAGGAGCAGACGAGGTCGACGTAGTCGTTGCCGTCCTCGTCGGTCACATAGGGGCCGACGCCCGAGGCCATGAACCTCGGGGTGCCCCCGACGGCTTTGAACGCGCGGACCGGGGAGTTGACGCCCCCCGGGGTGACCGCCAGCGCGCGCTCGAACAGCGCACCGGACTCTGGGACAGCCGCGTGGAGACTCACACCCGCCATCCTCTCAGCCTGCTCCGCGGACGAGTCACGCAAGGTCCCGACGAGCATGCCCGACCAGAAGTGGCCGAAAGTCCCTCATCAGAAGTGGCCGAAACCGCGCCGGCTGGTGCCCGAGATGTCCGAATATTCGACCACTTTGCGCGTATGGCCCGCTGCGGTAGGACAGGATCGACGGAAGAGTGGACGAGAGCGGATTCCCCGAGGAGAGGCGACCACCATGACGACGGTGCGGGCGGCGCTGGTGCAGACCAGCTGGACGGGCGACAAGGAAACGATGATCAAGGCGCATGAGGAGTACGCCCGGGAGGCAGCCGGGCAGGGCGCCAAGGTGATCTGCTTCCAGGAGCTGTTCTACGGGCCGTACTTCTGCCAGGTGCAAGACGCCGCCTACTACGACTACGCCGAGTCCATCCCCGGCCCTACGACCGAGCGGTTCCAGGCGCTGGCCGCTGAGCTGGGCATGGTCATGGTGCTGCCGATGTATGAGCAGGAACAGCCAGGCTTCCTCTACAACACCGCGGCTGTCGTCGATGCCGACGGGTCCTACCTCGGGAAGTACCGCAAGCACCACCTCCCGCACGTGAACGGGTTCTGGGAGAAGTTCTACTTCCGGCCGGGCAACCTCGGTTTCCCGGTCTTCGACACGGCTGTCGGCAAGGTCGGGGTCTACATCTGCTACGACCGACACTTCCCGGAGGGCTGGCGGGCACTCGGCCTCAACGGGGCGCAGATCGTGTTCAACCCCAGCGCGACCAGTCGCGGGCTGTCCAGCTATCTGTGGAAGCTCGAGCAGCCGGCGGCAGCGGTGGCGAACGAGTACTTCATCGGCGCGATCAACCGGGTGGGCATCGAGGACCTCGGGGACGACGACTTCTACGGGACGTCGTACTTCGTCGACCCGCGCGGCCAATTCGTCGGCGAGGTCGGCGACGGGCACTCTGCCGAGCTGATGGTGCGCGACCTCGACCTCCAGCTGGTCACAGACGTGCGCAACACGTGGGCGTTCTATCGCGACCGTCGACCGGAGGCGTACGGCGACCTGGTCGCGCCGTGACCCTCCTGGTGCGCGGCGGCACCGTCGTCTCTCCCACCGGGCGTACGGCCATGGACGTGCTGGTCGAGGGTGAGCGCATCGTTGCCCTGCTAGCACCCGGGGACCAGACCCTGGGAGTCGACCTTGCCGCCGGCGCCGACACCGTGATCGACGCCACCGGCAAGTACGTGATCCCTGGTGGGATCGACTGCCACACCCACATGGAACTCCCCTTCGGCGGCACCTTCGCCTCCGACACCTTCGAAACCGGCACCCGCGCGGCGGCTTGGGGAGGCACCACCACCATCGTCGACTTCGCCGTCCAGCGCACCGGCGAGCGCGTCCAGGACGGGCTGGCCGCCTGGCACACCAAGGCACAGGGGCAGTGTGCGATCGACTACGCCTTCCACCAGATCGTCGGTGGAGTCGACGACGAGGCACTCAAGGCGATGGACGAGCTGGTGGACGAGGGCATCACCAGCTTCAAGCTGTTCATGGCCTACCCCGGCGTCTTCTACAGCGACGACGGCCAGGTGCTGCGCGCGATGCAGAAAGCCTCCGACAACGGCGCGATGATCATGATGCACGCGGAGAACGGCATCGCGATCGACGTGCTCGTGCAGCAGGCGTTGGCCCGGGGGGAGACCGATCCCATCAACCATGGCCTGACGCGGCCGTGGGAGACCGAGGCCGAGGCCACCCACCGCGCGATCATGCTGGCCCGGCTCACAGGTGCACCGCTCTACGTCGTGCACATGTCGGCGAAACAGGCCGTCGACACCCTGGCTGCTGCCCGCAACGACGGCCTCAACGTCTTCGGCGAGACCTGCCCGCAATACCTCTACCTGTCGCTGGAAGAGCAGCTGGGCGCACCCGGTTTCGAAGGGGCCAAGTGGGTCTGCTCGACCCCCCTGCGGGCGCGGGCCGAACACCACCAGGACGAGCTGTGGAAGTACCTCCGCACCGACGATCTCTCCGTAGTCAGCACCGATCACTGCCCGTTCTGCATGAAGGAGCAGAAGGAGCTGGGGGTTGGCGATTTCTCCAAGATCCCCAATGGGATCGGGTCGGTGGAGCACCGGATGGACCTGCTCTATCAGGGGGTCGTCGACGGTCGCATCACGCTCGAGCGTTGGGTCGAGCTGTGCTGCACCACTCCGGCGCGGATGTTCGGCCTGTACGGCCGCAAGGGAGTCATCGCGCCAGGTGCAGATGCCGATGTCGTGGTCTACGACCCGCAGGGCCGTACGCGCATCTCGGTGGAGACGCACCACATGAACATGGATCACTCGGCCTGGGAGGGATACGAGATCGCCGGCCACGTCGACACCGTCATCTCGCGCGGCCGCGTGGTGATCGATGACGGCAGCTACCTGGGCGAGAAGGGCCACGGCCAGTTCGTGAAGCGGGGGCTGTCGCAGTACCTGAGGTAGTCAGGGGTTCGATGCAGAGTTCACGGTTGGTCGGGATGCCGCACCTTCGTGTCGAAGATGCCCTGCGCGGCCGTCGATCCCGACCGGCCACCGCCACGACCGCGCAGGACGAAGGCGGCGCCTACAGCGAGCACCGCACCGAGCAACGGCCCGACGACGTACAGCCAGAACGAGGACCAGTCGTTGCCCACGAGGTCCGGTCCGAACGTGCGAGCGGGGTTCATGGAGGCTCCGGTCAGCGGGCTCGCCCAAAGACCTGCAAGGGCGATGTAGCCGCCTACCGCGAGGGCACCGATCACCCCGACGTTCTGCGCGCCCGACGCGGTGCCAAGGATCACGGTGACCAGGCCCAGGGTCAGCACCGCCTCCAGCAGGCACGCGGCGATGTCGGACGTGCGGGCGGCTGGGTAGGTCGACCCGTAGGCGGCGGAGACATCGACGACGGCTTGAAGGAACAGGGCGGCGCCGACGGCGCCGAGGAGCTGAACCACGACGTAGGCCGGGACGCGGCGCCAGGGAAAATCCGCACGCAAGGCGAAAGCGATGCTGACGGCTGGGTTCAGGTGGGCGCCTGAGACCTTGCCCATGGACAAGATCACCGCCATGACCATGAGACCGGGGGCGACCACGGCCGCCTCGCGGCTGATCGTGCCCGGGAACGCAAAGCCGACCATGGGAGCCCCCGCGGCCGCGAGCACCAGGAAGAACGTGCCCAGAAACTCGGCGAACAGCCTGCGCCACTCCTGGCCCGGGTCGGCAAAGCTCTGGATCCGGGTGACCCCGATCCGGCCGAGCAGGGCGGCCTTGGCCTCGACGACGGCGGGGCTGTCCGGGTCCATCAGCTGCCTTGCTGGGCGAGAGCCGCGACAGCTTCAGCAACCTCGGCCGGCGTGAGCTCGCAGGTCGCCCGCCCGACACTGAGCTCAACCCGGACCCTGCTCGGGTCCTCGGTGTCGAACGCCTGACTGAACGTCCACAACAGCTGGTCCTCCGCCAGCCGGCGGGCGTTGTCCTTGAACTCCTCGAGGCTGACCTCGAGGAGGAGGTGCATCATCGGGGTCTGCGGTGCCTCAGGAACGACCTCGACGCCCTCGACGAGGTGCAGCGCTTCGGCGATCGCCCGTGCGTGCTCCAGCCGAGCGGGCATCTCCGCAAGTCGCTCTGGCAGCAGCGCCAAGGCGGATGCCGCCCCTGGCCACAGCGCGAACAGCATGCCCCCGAGGCGGTGCCGCCACTCGCGCACCTGCGCGACCACTTCCTCGGAGCCAGCCACACAGCATCCCGGGAGCGCTCCGATCCCCTTGTAGAACGAGACGTAGACCGTGTCGAAGAGAGCCGAGATCTCCGCAGGCGTACGGGAGTAGCCCGCCGAGGCCTCCCAGAGCCGTGCTCCGTCGAGGTGCGGCGCCGCCCCCCTCTCCCGCGCCCACGCGACCTGCGCCACCAGGTCGTCCCAGTCAGGCAACGATCCTCCGAGATCACGTTGCGGCAGCTCGAGAAGAAGTGCTGCGATCGGCTCGGCCACCTTCGCCAGGTCCTCGAGCTCGATCAGGCGATTGCGTCCCCCGATCGGGCGTCCGACCAGCTGGTGCAGCCGCAGGTGGGCGCCGTTCTCGTGGTTTTCCAGATGGCACCACGGGTGCCAAAGCACGGTACGGCTGCCGCGCGCATCGGCGTGCACCCGCAACGTTGCCCCTTGACCCATCGTCCCGCTCGGCAGATAGACCGCGGTCGGCTTGCCGAGCAGCTCGGCGACGTAACTCTCGAGCTCTTCGACAACTCCGCCCTCGCCGTAGACGTCGGGTACGACGTCGGAGGGGATGGTGGCGAGCATCGCTGCGGGCTGCACCAGGCCGTCGCCGGAGAGGAACCGCGTGCAAGCGGCACGCCGGGCGATCGTCTCTTCGTCCATGAGCTCAGTGTGGTGGGCGTGCGGTTTCAGCTAGCGACATTTTCGCAAGCTCGCTCCCCAGATCCCCTCCAGCACGTCATAGCCTGGGGCTCTCGGCGCCTCAGCTCGACCTCGGGAGATCCATGGACTTCGGCATCGTCTTGCAGACGAACCCGCCCGCGGCGCGGGTGGTGGACCTGGCACGACAGGCCGAAGGCGCTGGCTTCTCCCACGTCTGGACCTTCGACTCCCACCTGCTGTGGGAGGAGCCCTACGTCATCTACAGCCAGATCCTTGCGCAGACCGAGCGCGTCATCGTCGGGCCGATGGTCACAAACCCGGCGACCCGGGACTGGACCGTGACGGCGTCGTTGTTCGCGACCCTCAACGAGATGTACGGCAACCGCACGGTGTGCGGGATCGGGCGCGGAGACAGCGCCGTACGCGTGCTGAACGGCAAGCCCACGACGCTGTCCACCTTGCGCGAGTCGATCCACGTCATCCGTGAGCTAGCCAACGGACGCGAGGCGGAACATCAAGGCACCCGCCTGCACTTCCCCTGGAGCACGGGCAGCAGCCTCGAGGTGTGGGTCGCTGCATATGGCCCGAAGGCCCTCGCCCTGACTGGGGAAGTTGGCGACGGATTCATCCTGCAGCTGGCCGACCCGTCGATCGCCGCATGGACGATCGGCGCCGTCCGCGAAGCGGCCGAGAGGGCGGGTCGCGATCCGGCCGCGATCACCTTCTGCGTGGCGGCACCGGCCTACGTGGGCGACGACCTCGCGCACCAACGCGACCAGGTGCGCTGGTTCGGCGGGATGGTGGGCAACCACGTCGCCGACATCGTGAACAGGTACGGCTCCGGCGGCGGCGTTCCCGCGGCTCTCACCGACTACATCGCCGGGCGTCAGGGGTACGACTACAGCGAGCACGGCCGCGCCGGCAACACGCACGCGGAGTTCGTGCCGGACGAGGTCATCGATCGGTTCTGCCTGCTTGGCCCCGTAGCGAACCACCTCGAAAGACTCGAAGAGCTGCGCTCCCTGGGTGTCGACCAGTTCGCCGTATACCTGCAGCACGACGGCCAGGAGCAGACCCTGGACGCCTACGGCAACGCCGTCATCTCGGTGGTCGCCTAGACCTGGACGCGCCAGGCGGTCTGGCGGATATCGTTGGCCCATGATCGAAACGCTGCCGAACAGCGTCGGCTCGACCATCGGATTTCGAGTTTCCGGCGTCGTAGAGAAGTCCGACTACGAGGTGCTGGTTCCAGCTGTGGAGTCAGCGGTCGCCGATCACGGGACCATCCAGCTGCTCCTCGATCTGAGCGACTTCGACAAGGAGAAGCTCTCCGCGTGGGGCTCCGACCTTGCCTTCGGTCGCGAGTTCCGCAAGAACATCGCGAAGCTGGCGATCGTCGGGGACGGAGTCGCGGAAAAGCTCGCCGCTGCGGCCGCTGCCCCGTTTTACGCTCGCGAGGCCAAGCGCTTCGACGACCAGGACGCAGCGTGGGCATGGCTCGCGGAGCCGGACGGATAGCGCGATCACACGCAAACCGCCGACCGGACTGGGAAGAGCGCTGTTCCGTGCCCCGATCACGCTCTACCAGGTCGGTCTCGGCGGGCTGCTCGGTGATCGGATGATCCTTCTGCATCACGTCGGGCGGCGCTCCGGACTGGCCCGAGAAGCCGTGGTGGAGGTGGTACGCCACGACACGATGACCGACAGCTTCATCATCTGCTCCGGCTTCGGGGAGCAGGCGCAGTGGTTCCAGAACGTCATGGCCCAGCCGGACATCACGATCACGTCCAAGAGACGGGACATCGCCGTGCACGCCGTACGACTGCCGCCTGACGTGGCGGCCAAGGAGCTCACGTCCTACGGCGAGCGGCACCCGCGCGCCGCGAAGAAGCTGATGTCCTACCTCGAGCTGAATCCCGACGAGGAGCAGGCCTCCGGCTACGCCAAGGCCAGTCAGGCGCTCCCCGTGCTCCATCTGCGGCCACGCACCGCCTCTTCGCGCGCAACCTAGGGGCGCCGCGCGGCACTTCAGACGGCAGGACTGCTGGCACCCCGTCAGGCGGTGGTGAGGTCCCGGGCGACCTCAGTGGCCCAGTAGGTGAGCACGACGTCGGCGCCCGCGCGCCGGATGCCGAGCAGCGACTCGAGAATGGCGCGCTCGCGCTCGATCCAGCCGTTGGCAGCAGCCGCCTCGACCATCGCGTACTCACCCGACACCTGATAGGCGAACACCGGGACATCAACGACATCCCGCACCCGCCGCACGACATCGAGGTACGGTCCTGCCGGCTTCACCATCACCGCATCCGCGCCCTCGGCCAGATCGAGCATGACCTCGCGGACAGCCTCGTCACCGTTAGCCGGGTCGAGCTGGTAGCCGCGGCGGTCTCCCGAGGCTGGCGTCGACTCCGCAGCTTCGCGGAAGGGGCCGTAGAACGCGGAGGCGTACTTCGCGGCGTAGGCGAGCACCGGCACCGCGGTGAATCCGGCAGCGTCCAGCGCGGATCGAATCGCTGCGACCTGCCCGTCCTGCATGCCTGACGGGGCGATCACCGTCGCCCCAGCAGCTGCCTGCGCGACGGCCACGGCGCCGTAGCGCTCCAGCGTCGCGTCGTTGTCGACCGACCCGTCAGAGGCGAGCGGACCGCAGTGACCGTGGTCGGTGTACTCGCACAGGCAAAGGTCAGCCATCACGACCGCGTCGCCACCAAGATCCTCGGTCAGGTCCCGCAGCGCTACCTGCACGACCCCCTCAGCGGCGTCGGCCTGCGACCCGTTCGGATCCTTGGCAGCGGGGATCCCGAACAGGATCAGCCCACCGACACCGGCCTCCACGGCCTCGTGCGCCGCCTTGCGCAACGAGTCGCGGGTGTGTTGGACGACGCCAGGCATGGCCTCGACAGGCGCCGACTCGGTGATGCCCTCCTTCACGAACAGGGGAAGCACCAAGTCCGCCGAAGCGAGCCGGGTCTCGGCGACCAGGCCGCGCAGACCTGCCGTACGGCGCAGGCGACGGCCCCGCGCAACCGGGAATGCTGCCGACTGCCTATTCACGACAAGCAGCCTAACCAGCCGGTAACCCGTCCAGGGACCGGTTGCGTTGAGTGGGCTACTTGGCCTTGCGCCTGGCCGAGGGCCGTTTCTGCGAAGGACGCCACGACTGCTCGCCGGACTCCAGCGCAGCACCGCGGGCAGCCGCACCGAACTGCGCCAACGCCTCGGCCACCGCGGTCACCGATGGGGTGCTCGCCAGCACGTCAACGCGCAGTCCGTGCTCCTCGGCAGTCTTCGCCGTCGCCGGCCCGATGCACGCGATCACCGTCGAGGCGTGCGGCTTGCCGGCGATCCCGACAAGGTTGCGCACGGTGCTCGAGGAGGTGAAGACCACAGCATCGAACCCACCACCCTTGATCGCCTCGCGGATCTCCGGCGCCGGTGGTGCCGCCCGCACCGTGCGGTAGGCGGTGACGTCATCGATCTCCCAGCCGAGCTCGACCAGGCCGGCGGCCAGCGTCTCGGTCGCGATGTCGGCCCTGGGCAGGAACACCCGGTCGATCGGGTCGAACACCTCGTCGTAGGGCGGGAAGTCCTCGAGGAGACCGAGGCTCGACTGCTCGCCCGAGGGCACGAGGTCTGGGCGCACACCGAAGGCGGTCAGCGCGGCCGCTGTCTGCTCGCCCACCGCAGCAACCTTGATCCCGGCGAAGGCGCGAGCATCGAGGCCGTACTCCTCGAACTTCTCCCGTACCGCGCGCACCGCGTTGACGGAGGTGAAGGCCACCCAGAGGTAGCGGCCGGACACCAGACCTTGGAGCGCGCGGTCCATCTGCTGGGGGGTGCGGGGCGGCTCGACGGAGATCGTGGGCACCTCCTCGGGTACGGCTCCGCTGCGGCGCAACGCCACGGTGAGCGCGCCCGCCTGCTCCTTGGTGCGTGGCACCAGGACCCGCCAGCCGAACAGCGGCTTGGACTCGAACCACGAGAGCCGATCGCGTTGGTCCACGACCGCCCCGACGATGGTGACCAGGGGCTCCTCGAGCGTCACCCCCTTGAGCGCAGCGGGCAGGGTCTCCAGCGTTGCTACGACAGTCCGCTGGTTGGTGGTCGTCCCCCGCGACGTGAGGGCCAGCGGAGTGCTGCCGGCCCGCCCCGCGTTGATCAGGGACTGGGCAGCGTCGAGCACGGCTTCCTGCCCCCCGAGGATGACGACCGTTGTCGTCGCGGCTGTGTGGGCCCCCCAGTCGACTGCGGTCTCGGCGGGGGTGATCACGTGGACGGCGCGGGTACGGCCGCCAGTGACCGGCACGCCGGCATAGGCGGGGACCGCCGACGTCATCGGCACGCCAGGGACGATCTCGAACGGAATGTGTGCCCTGACACAGGCCGCGGCTTCCTCGGCGAGACCGTTGAACAACGACGGGTCGCCGTCCATCAGGCGGACGACCCGCTGACCAGCCTTGGCCGCATCGACGGCAAGCCTCGCGCGGGTGGCGCGCGCCAGTGGGGCACCGTCGGGATCGTGGGCCCCATCGAGCACGACCACGTCGGGTCGGGCATGAACCAGGAGCTGCTCGCGGGCGAACCGGTCGAACACCACGGTGTCCGCGGAGGCCAGGGCCTCCACGGCGTGCACGGTGAGCAGACCCGGGTCGCCGGGGCCAGCCCCGACGAAGGTGACGGAGCCGACTGGCTTCGAGGACTTGGTACGTGTGCGGGTGGTCACGGGATGCGCTCCCCCATCAGGCCAGCGACACCCTCGACCAACAACCGCTGTGCCAGGGCATGCCCCAGCATCGCGGCGTCGGCAGGAGCGCCGGTGGTGGACAGGCGCACAGTCTCGGAGCCATCAACGGCTGCGACAACTGCACGCAGATACAGCTCGGGTTCGGAGAACCCGTCCTCCGCAACGTCGGCCAAAGCACCGACAGGAGCAGAACAGCCTGCTTCCAAGGCTGCAAGCAAAGATCGCTCTGCTGTCACGGCGGCCCGGGTGACCCGGTCGTCCAGCACAGCGAGAAGGTCGAGCAGAGCGCTGCGATCAGCGCGGCACTCGACGGCGAGGGCGCCCTGGCCGGGCGCTGGCAACATCTGGGTGGGATCGAGGACCTCGGTGGCCGCCGCAGCTCGGCCCAGCCGCAACAGCCCGGCTCGGGCGAGGATCACCGCATCAACAGTTCCTTCAGCCACCAGGCGCAGCCGCGAGTCGACATTGCCGCGGACGGACACGACCTCATGCCCGAGGCCGAGCGCTCGCACCTGTGCCGCGCGCCGCGGCGAGCCCGTACCCACCGTGGCCCCGTCGGGCAGCTCGGCCAAGGTCAGCCCGTCGCGGGCCACAACACAGTCGCGGGGATCCTCACGGGCCGGAACGGCAGCCAGCGCCAGACCCTCGCACGGCGCCGTCGGGAGATCCTTGAGAGAGTGCACCGCGAGGTCCACCTGATCCTGCAGTACGGCTTCGCGCAGCGCCGTCACGAAGACTCCTGCGCCCCCGAAGGACGTCAGCTCGGCGGAGCTCCGATCACCTTCCGTCACCACCTCGACCAGCTCCACCCGTCGATGGGTCGCGGCGGTGATCGCCTCGGCCACTCGCGTGGACTGCGCTCGGGCCAATGGACTGCGTCGCGTGCCGAGGCGGAGGATCTGCTCGCTCATGCTCCGATCCCCTCCGGCAAGGCGACCCGGGCGACAAGGTCGACCGCATCGGGATCGAGGTCGAACAACCGGTGCAGCGCCTCGGCGTAGGCCTGACCACCCTCGTCAGCCGCCAGCTCCTTCATCCGCACCGTCGGCGCGTGCAGCAGCTTGTCGACGCTGCGCCGAACCGTTTGCGCCACCTCTTCGCGCGTGACCGGGTCGAGGTCGGGAAGTCGCGCATCGAGGCGGGCCAGCTCGGCGTCCACCACGTCGGACGCCAGCTGCCGCAGGGCGACCACGGTCGGCGCGACGCTGGCTGCCCGCTGCGCGCTGAGGTAGGCCGTAACTTCCTCGGCGGCGATCCTCCGTACGTCTGCGACATCGGCCCCGTGCTCGGCCTCGGCCAGGATCGCGCCGAGGTCGTCAAGGGACACCAAGGTCACGCCGGGAAGGGCACCGACCTCGGGCGCGACGTCGCGCGGGAGGGCGAGGTCGAGGAACGCGAGCGGCCGGTGGGGCCGGGCGTCCAGCGCTACTTGCGCCATCGGCGCGGTAATGATGTGACCAACGGCGCCGGTGCAGGAAACCACGAGATCCGCTGCCTCCAGAGCCGCGGCCAGCTCGTCCAGCCCGATCGTCTCGCCGTGCATAGCTGCGGCCAGCCGCGCGCCGTGCTCGGAGGTCCGGTTGGCGACGGTGACCGATGCGAGCCCAGCGTCGGTCAAAGCTGCTCCCACGATCGAACCCATGGACCCAGCACCGATCAGCAGCATTCGCCGACCCCGAAGTCCGGCCGAACCACCGAAGGGCTCGCTGGCATGGGCTAGGCCGACCGAGACCAGGGCCGAGCCGGCGCGGTCGATGCCGGTCTCGGTGTGGGCTCGCTTGCCCACCCGAAGTGCGGTCTGGAACAAGTCATTGAGCAGCGCTCCCGCCGAACCCGATCGTTGCGCGAGCGCGAGGGCTGCCCTGACCTGTCCCAGCACCTGGCCCTCGCCCACCACCATCGAGTCGAGTCCGCAGACCACGCCGAACAGGTGCTGAACAGCCCGCTCGTCGTAGTGCACGTACAGATGCGGGGTGAGCTCATCAAGATCGGTCGACGCGTGCTGGGCCAGCAACCCGGTCAGGTCCTCGACCCCACCGTGGAACTTGTCCACGACGGCGTAGATCTCCACCCGGTTGCAGGTGGAGACGACGATCGCCTCGCCGACGTGTGGCGCCGCGGTGAGCGACTGGAGGAGGGCGGGTACGTCCTCGCCGGGCACCGCAGCTCGCTCGAGCAGGGAGACCGGAGAACCGCGGTGCGACAAGCCGACGACGAGGATGCTCACTGGGCGACACCTAGGAGGTCTGCCTTGCGCTGCTCATGGAACGCAAGGATCTGCAGCTCAGTCGCCAGGTCGACCTTGCGCACGTCCACGCCATCGCCAACAGCCAGCACCGTCGGGGCGAAGTTGAGAATGCTGGTGACTCCTGATGACACCAGTCGGTCCGCCACGTCTTGTGCGGCCGCTGCCGGGGTCGTGATCACTCCGATGTCTACCGCATTCAGGGCCACGATGTTCTCGAGCTCGGCGAGTGGCCGGATCTCCTGACCGGACACGACCTGGCCGAACCGGGCAGGATCTGCGTCGACCAGGGCGACGACCCGAAATCCTCGGGATCCGAACCCGCCGTAGTTGGCCAGCGCCTGGCCGAGGTTTCCGACTCCCACGATGACGACCGACCAGTCCTGCGTGAGGCCGAGCTCGCGGCCGATGTGCACGAGCAGGTCCTCGACGTCGTAGCCCACCCCGCGGGTGCCGTAGGAGCCCAGATGGCTCAAGTCCTTGCGCAGCTTGGCGGAGTTGACCCCCGCCGCCGCGGCCAGCTCCTCGGACGAAACCGTGGAGGTGCCGCGTTCGGCGAGTCCGCACAGCGCTCGGTGGTAGACCGGCAGGCGTGCCACGGTCGCATCAGGGACGCCGGCCTTGCGGGCTCGGCGACCGGGCGCTGCGGTGGACACTGGTGCGCTCTCCTGGGCCGGGGACGTACTGCTCTCGAACTCTAGGCGCTTGTGAACGACCGCACAAAGTCAGCCGAGCAGCGTCTCACCCCATGAGCCGCCCGCCGACACCCCTGGAGGACACGCGAACAGTGCCGACGTCTCGTGCTTGATGTACTCGTTGAGCGCGTCCAGCCGGCTCAGCTGCGTCTGGATCGGGACGAACTGCTTGCGCGGATCACGCTGGTAGGCCATGAAGAACAGGCCGGCGTTGAGCCGGCCAACTCGATCGAGCCCGTTGGCGTAGTTGAAGCCGCGGCGCAGGATGCTGGCGTTGCCGTTGTGCTTGGGATGCGCGAGCCGCACGTGGGCGTCCACGGGAATCATCGCGTCGCCGGTGGGCCGGCGAGCGTCGAAGTCGATCGGGTCGTGCTCCGCGTCCGCGCCCAAGGGCGCGCCGGACGACTTGGACCGGCCGAAAACGTCCTCCTGCTCCATGAGCGACGTCCGATCCCACACCTCGACGGTCATCCGAATTCGGCGCGCCACGAGGTAGGACCCGCCCACCATCCAGGCGGCTCCGTCCTCGGGCTGGACCCAGAGCTGGTCGTCGGCCAGTGCCTGATTGCTCACGTCGAGGTTGTCGGTCCCGTCCTTGAAGCCCATCAGGTTGCGCGGGGTCTCGGTCGAGGAACCCACCCCGCTCGTACGCAGATAGCCGAGCTGGGCCCACCGGGGCTCGACGACACCGGCGCCCGCCCGGGTCAGCTGCCGGATCGCATGCAGCGCCACCTGCTCGTCGTAGGCGCACGCCTGGACGCACAGATCCCCATGGCTGGCGAGCTCGTCGAGGTCGTCGGCCACGAAGTGCGGAAGATCGGCCAGAGCGGCCGGCCGCTTCGATGCCAGGCCGAAGCGGTCGTCGAACAGGGACGGACCGAACCCGAGGGTGAGTGTGAGTCCGGCGGCCGGCAGGCCGGAGGCCTCACCGGTGTCGTCGGGCGGTGCCGCTGGACGGCCCCCGGTGGCGCCTGTGTTGCCCACCTCGGACCCCGTCGTCAGCTGCCTGGCGAGATCGGTCCATTCCCTGAGCAGGGCGCGCAGCTCGGCCAGCTCTGTCGTCACCACGTCGAAGGCCACGAAGTGCAGGCGATCCTGCTGCGGGGTAGCGATCCCGGCCTGATGCGCACCCTCGAAGCTGATCGGCGCATCGAGTCGGGTGCTTGCCGAGGCGTCAGAACCCGCGACAAGGGAAGCGGCCCCGACCCCGGCGACTCCGAGCGCCGCACCTCCAGCGGCGATCCCGAGGACCCGGCGACGGGACACCGTCGGTTGGGTCATGACACGACGGTGGCTGTCAGCTCCGACAGCGGCTCCGACAGCGCTTCCACCTTCGTGGCCAGCGCCTTCACCTGGGCAGGCGTCAGGTCGGTGTAGAGGACGAAGCCGTCGCCCACGACGTAGCGGTCGAGCTCCTTCTGCAGGTCAGCAAAGGCCGCATCGAGCTCGTCGGCCAGGGCGGGGTCCTTGGCCCGCGCCACGTCGGCGACGACGTCATAAGCCTTCTTCGCTCCATCGACGTTCGCTTGGAAGTCCCACAGGTCGGTATGGGAGTAGCGCTCTTCCTCGCCCGTGACCTTTCCGGTCGCCACCTCGTCGAGCAGCTCCTTGGCGCCGTTGGTCACCTGGTCAGCTGCCAGGCTCACGGTCGCGATCCTGGCCACGAGGTCCTTCGTGTCGGCCATCATCTGGTCAGCGACCGGGGTCATGCCCCTGAGTGACCGGTCCACCCACAGCGCCTTCTCGATGCGGTGCCAGCCGGTCCACTCCTCGCCGTCCTCGACGTCGTTCTTGCGCGCATCCAGTCGAGGATCGAGGTCACCGAAGGACTCGGCGATGGGCTCGATCCGCTCCCAGTGGACGCGGGTCTTCGCATAGAGCCGCTTGGCTTCGGCCCGGTCGCCAGCCCGCACCGCAGCGACGAACGCCTTCGTCCCCTTCAGCAGTTGGGCGGCTTCCCTCGCTACCCAGACCTGATAGGTCTCAGCGGCGGTGGTCAGAGCGGGAGCGCCGGCCGCTGCATCGCCGGTGACCGTGAACGTGGCCCTGATCCCGTCTCCGACCATTCCCGGCTTGCAGGCGGTCTCGTACGTTCCCGGCTGCAGCACCACGGTGAGCTCGCGGGTCAGGGCGGGGCCGATGTTCTCGACCTCGCCAACGATCCGCTCGCCGTCCTGGGCGTAGACATAGAACTCGGTGGCCTCCGAGCCGTCGTTCTTGACCTCGAACACCGTGGGTCCAGCTGGGGCCGTCGTCGCAGACAGGGTGCACGCGTCGCTCGTCGAGGACACGGTGATCGCACCCGCGGGAACGGCGTCGGTTCCGCCGGAAGAGGCGCAGGAGGACAGGGCCAGTACGGCGACGAGCGCAGTGGGCAGCAACCATGGTGTGCGCATTGAGGGTGAGCTCCTGGTCAGGCGGCCGCGACGGGCGGGCGCGCCGGCGTCGAGGTCTTGGCCGGGCGGAGGTAGAAGTACAAGCACGGGACGACGTACGCGATCCAGACGACGCCCTCAAGAACGGTCGTGGCAGGGGAGAAGTTGAAGACACCCTTCAACACCGTGCCGTACCACGATCCCGGAGGGATCTGAGCGCTCACGTCGAAGAGCAGGTTGTCGAGTCCGGGGAGGTCTCCTGCTTCCTGGAGGTCGTGGATGCCATAGGACAACACCCCGGCCGCCACGAAGATCAGCAGGAAACCGGTCCACTTGAAGAACACCGCGAGGTTGATCTTCACCGCGGACTTGTACAGAGCGACCGCCAGGACCACGGCTGTCGCCAGGCCGAGCACGAACCCGACGATGGGGGTCCAGGTGGATCCCGTCGCCTTGGCCGCCGTCCAGAAGAAGACAGCGGTCTCGAGGCCCTCTCGCGCAACGGCGATGAACGCGACCAGCACCACCGCGGTCCCGCCGATGGCGACGGCTGCGTCGACCTTGCCTTGCAGCTCCTTGGCGATGGTGCGCGACGCCGAGCGCATCCAGAAGATCATCCAGGTGACGAACCCGACTGCCAGGATCGACATCAGACCGCCAAAGCGTTCCTGTGCCTCGAAGGACAGGTTGGCGGAGGTGAACTCGAGCAAGGCCCCCGCGGCGACGCTGAGCGACACGGCCACCGCGACTCCGGCCCAGACGTAGCGGACCTGGCTGTCCCGCCCGGTGCGGACGAGATAGGCCACCAGGATGCTCACGACCAGCGCGGCCTCGAGCCCCTCGCGCAGCCCGATCAGGTAGTTGCCCAGCACGGGGACAAAGGTAAGGCATACCTAACTTAGGAGCAAGGCCGGAGGCCCTGGTCGGCCGCTAGTCCACCTGTCGGCGGGTCAGAGCTGCGCGCAGCTTGGCCGGGTCCACGGTCCAAAAGCTGTGTTGAGCGCCGTCCACCAAGACGACGGGGATCTCGTCCCAGTACTGGTCGGCCAGGGTCGGGTCGGCGAGGATGTCTTGCTCTTCCCACGCGACATCGACCTCCGCGCAGACCGCGCTCACGACGACGCGGGCGTCGTCACACAGGTGGCAGCCGGGCTTGCCGAGCAGCACGACCCGGGCCATCGAGCTGCTAGCCGTTCTCGCGGAGCTGCCCCTTGGCGACCTTCCCGGTTGCCGAGTGCGGGAGCTCGTCCACGAGAACCACCGTTGACGGGCACTTGAAACGGGCCAGTCTGGTCCGCGCGAAGTCGAGCACGGTCGACTCCTCGAGGCCAGACCCCGGACGGGCCACCACGTAGGCCTTCACGCCCTCGCCGGTCTGCTCGTTGGGAATACCGATCACCGCGATCTCGTCGATGTCGGGATGCTCGACCAGCGCCTCCTCCACCTCGCTCGGATAGACGTTGAAGCCGTTGACGATCACCAGCTCCTTGCGCCGGTCGACGAGCACCAGGTCGCCATCGTGATCGAGATAGCCGACGTCGCCGGTGGCGAACCAGCCTTCGTCATCCGGGCCGTCGCGACCATCCGGCCAGTAGCCCGAGAACAGGTTCGCCCCGCGAATGCTGATCTCACCCGGGTCGCCGTCCTCGGCGAGCTGGCCGGACTCGTCGAGCAGCCGCAGCTCGACCCCGGGAAAGGGCTGGCCGACCGATCCTGGCTTAGCGCTCCCCCCGACCACCGTGGAGGTCACCCCCGGGGCCGCCTCGGTCAAGCCGTACCCCTCGAACACCGGCAAACCACACACCTCTGCGATCAACTCGGTGACCGCGGGCGGCATCGGAGCGGCTCCGGTGAAGAGCATCCGGACCGAAGCGAAGGCCTCGCGCAGCTGCGGCACCCGGCTCCAGGCGGTGAACATCGGTGGGGCGCCAGGCACATTGGTGATCCCGTGTTCACGGATGACCTCGAGGCACCCCAACGGGTCGAAGCGCTCAACGATCACGGCCGTGGCCGCCTGGTCGGCTATCGCGGCCAGGGTCCCGTTCAAGGAGTAGACGTGGAACAAGGGCAGGACGACGAGCACGACGTCGTCTGGTCGCACGGTCGGGGTCTCGACCGCAGCGACGTTGGCCACGTTGGCCAGCAGCGCTCGGTGCGACAGCATCGCCCCCTTCGCGCGCCCGCTCGTGCCTGAGGTGAACAAGAGCAGGGCCAGGCTCTCCGGGTCGGTCTCCAGAGGCGACGGGGTCTGGCCGCTGGCGACGAAGGTGGCGTACGGCTGCGCGCCGGGGCCGCTGGCCGATGGCTCGACCGAGTGGGCGCCCGCGGCACCGCCCTCGATCACGACCAGCGCGAGCTCGGGGGCCGCCTTCGCCAGGACGGGCGCGACACCGGAATCCACCAGGGCCAGCGCGGGCTCAGCGTCCAGCGCGAGCCGGCCGAGCTCGAACTCGGTGAGGGTGGGGTTGAGGGGGACCGCGACCAACCCGGCGCGAAGGATCCCGAAATAGCCAGCCACGAACTCCCAACAGTTCGGCGCCACGATCAGCACGCGGTCACCACGCGCCAGTCCACGAGCCTGCAGGGCGGCCGTGACGTTGTCGACCTCGGCATCCAGCTCCGCCCAGGTCAACGTGCGGGTGTCGCTCTCGATGGCGTGGTGACCAGGGCTGCGCCCCGCGGCCTCTCGCACCAGATCGGCCAGGTTGGAACGCATCCACGGAGTCTGGCATACGCTCGCTTGTCGTGACTCCCGCCGAACGGCCCGCCGGCCCAACGCCTTCGAAGGCTCCGGCGGTCGTAGCCGGCGAGGCGGCCGCGGCAGCAGCCGAGGTGGAGGCGGCGCTGTCGGTGGCCCCCGACCCCAGCGCTGCTGCCTTCTTCGACATCGACAACACCGTGGTCCGAGGCGCTTCGATCTTCTACCTCGCCATGGGCCTGGCGCAGCGCAAGTTCTTCACGATGAGCGACGTGGTCGGGTTCGTGCGCGATCAGGTGAAGTTCAGGGTCGGTGGCGAGGACATGGGAGACATGGCGTCCGCCACTGAGACGGCTCTCGGTTTCGTGCGCGGCCATGCGGTGTCCGAGGTCGTCCAGCTCGGCAGGGAGATCTTCGACGAGCGGATCGTCGGCAAGGTCTATCCGGGGACCTTGGCCATGGCCCGCGCCCACCTTGACGCCGGCCAGCGTGTGTGGCTGGTATCAGCGGCACCAGTCGAGCTCGCCACGATCATCGCCAAGCGACTGGGGCTCACTGGAGCGCTGGGCACCGTCTCCCAGATCGAGCGCGGCGTCTACACCGGCCACCTCGTGGGGAAACCGCTGCACGGCCCGGCCAAGGCCGAGGCCGTCCGAGCTCTCGCCGATCGCGAGGGGCTCGACCTGTCTCGTTGCGCGGCCTACTCCGACTCGAGCAACGACATCCCCATGCTGTCCTTGGTTGGCGACCCGTGCGCGGTCAACCCCGACGCCAAGCTGCGGACCCACGCCCGCGACTTAGGCTGGCGCGTCGTCGACTACCGGACGGGGCGCAAGGCCGTGAAGATCGGTGTTCCCACCGCGGCAGCCCTCGGTGCGCTGGCGGGGATCGCGGTGGGCGCAGTTGCCATCGACCGGCGTCGCCGCCGGGGGTGAACCCCTAGAAGAAGACCGACCGCCGCTGCATGAGCAGTCGGTACAACGTCTGCTGGATCGTCTCGCGCACCTGGTCGGTGAGGTTGAAGACCAGCATGGGGTCGTCGGCTGCGCCGTCCGGGAAATCGTCGGTGTGGATCGGCTCGCCGAACTCGATGATCCACTTGCTCGGCAGCGGCACGAGACCCAGTGGCCCCAGCCACGGGAATGTCGGCGTCACGGGGACGTAGGGGACGCCGAGCAGCCGCGCGAGAGACTTCAGGTTGCCGATGATCGGGTAGATCTCCTCGGCGCCCACGATCGAGACGGGAATGATCGGCACCTTGGCCCGCAAGGCTGCCGCGACGAACCCGCCGCGGCCGAAACGCTGCAGCTTGTACCGCTCGGAGAACGGTTTCCCCACACCCTTGAAGCCCTCCGGCCAGACGCCGACGACCTCGCCGTTGCCCAAGAGCCGCTCGGCGTCAGCGTTGCACGCCACGGTGGAACCGGTCTTGCGCGCGAACTCCGAGACCACCGGGGTCGAGAACACCAGGTCGGCGCCGAGCATCCGCAGGGTACGACGCTGCGGGTGATGATCGAGCAGTGCCAGCTGTGTCATGACCGAGTCGACGGCCACGGTCCCTGAGTGGTTGGCCACGACGAGGGCGCCGCCTTCTGCGGGAACGTTCTCGAGCCCGATGGTCTCGATTCGGAACCAGTGCTTGTAGAGCGGTCGCAATGCCGCAAGCAGCACCTTGTCGGACAATTCGGGGTCGAAGCCGAACTCGTCCACCTCGAAGTCACCGGTGATGCGGCGACGGACGAACGCGAGCGCTGAGGCGAGGCGGGCGTCCCAGGAGTCGCCAGGCTCGTCGGCAGCGACCGGTTCTGGTGGTGCCTGCTGCTCGGAGGCAACCGGCTCGGAGGCATCAGTCCGCTTGCGCTTGGTGCGCGTTTCAGCGCGCGCCGAGCTGGCGGCCGACGTCGATTTCCGCGCCTTGGGCTGCTTCTTGGCGCCCTTCGACCGCTCCGGCGGCTGGCCGTCGATCGGGATGATCCGGGCCTCGGTCACGATGCCGTCCCGGAGCCGACCACCGAGAGCAGCTGGCGCTCGAGGGCCTCGAGCCGCTCGGAGTCGACCTTGTTGAGCGAGCGGGCATCGACGAACGAGGCGAACGTCTCCGCCGTCGTATACGTCGGCTCGAAGCCGAGCACCTCGCGCATCCGAGTCGTGTCGACCCCGCGACCGAAACTCAAGAAGTTGATCTGCTCCGGGGAGAAGTCGACGGCCTTGGCCTGGCGCAGGGCGCTGCTGACCAAGCCGGCGAACGGTGCGAGCAGGGGCAGCGTCAGCCGACCCGCCCGGTGGACCGCCTGGGACAGCAGCAAGACCCCATCGCCTGCGATGTTGTAGGTCCCGGGCGTGCCGCCAAGGGTGGCGAGGACCAAGGCAGCCAACAGGTCGTCCTCGTGGACGAACTGGAGGCGGGGGTCGAAACCGAGGACGGTGGGAACCACTGGAAGCCGGAAGTAGGCCGACATCGGGGTCTCGATGCCTGGACCTAGACAGTTCGCGAACCGCATCGTCGTGACCTCGACGTCTGGGCGACGTCGGCTGAAGCCGCGGACGTAGCCCTCGACCTCCACGGAGTCCTTGGCGAAACCCGACCGGGGAAGGCGCTTGGGCTCCATCTCCTCGCTGAACAGAGCCGGGTCCTTGGGCGAAGCGCCATAGACCGTAGTCGAGGACTTGACCACGAGCCGGTTCACCGAGGGGGCCTTCTGACACGCAGCCAGCAGCTGCATCGTCCCGATGACGTTGACCTCTTTCATCAGCGATCGCCCGCCGGCGGACTGCGGGGTCGCGATGACACTCATGTGGACGACGGTGTCGACCTCTGCGGCCGCGATCACTTTGGCGATGATCGGGTTGCGGATGTCCGCGCGCACGAACTCGGCGCCGCCCAGGTCCTCCGCCGGCGGGACGACATCGACCCCGATGACCCGATCCACCTGGGGGTGCGCCGTCAGCAACTGGGCAAACCGGCCACCGAGGTGTCGGGACACCCCGGTGACGAGCACGGTGCGCGACACGCCGTCCCTCCGCGCAGCTACTTCTTGTTGCGGCGCTGAACGCGCGTCTTCTTGAGCAGTTTCCGGTGCTTCTTCTTGGCCATGCGCTTGCGGCGCTTCTTGATGACGGAACCCACGGACGTACCTCGAGGTCTTCTGCTCAGGACGGGAAGTCGGACGGCCAGACAAACCTGGCGGACGGCTCAGGGTACCCGCAGTCAGCGGGGGAACGGTCAGCCGGCTTCGATGAACGAGTCGCGGAGGTAGTCGGACACGGCCTGTTCCGGGACCCGGAATGACCGGCCGACGCGCACGGCCGGCATCTCGCCGGAATGAACGAGTCGATAGACCGTCATCTTGGAGACCCGCATGGCCGCAGCCACTTCGGCCACGGTGAGGAAGCGCACCTCAGCGAGGGGTCTGTCGTTGCCTGCCGCCATGCGCGAGAGCCTAGTGAGCCCGGCTCGGCTGCGCACATGAACCCTCAAGTTCGCGCAAAGGGGCAACGCCGAGTGATCGCTCGACTCCGAGGGGCACTGGGGGGATAGCCACGGCCACCGATCACAGATCGCGGTCGGGATCGAGGCCGTGCAAAGGGAACACGGCCTGGCGGGTAGCGAGGACAGCCCGATCCAGTGCGTCATCGGGGTCCCAGCCGTCGGCCCAGGGCCGGTAGTCCGCAGCGGAACCATCCGTCATCACCGCCGGACTCTCGCGGTGCAGCAGCAGCCGTACGTGCTCACGCCAGGTCTCGGGCACCGGCGTGACGGGATCGACCGGGCGCCCGACCAGCTCACCAACCAGATGCGCCCAAGCCCTCGGGACGACATCGACGATCGCGTAGCCGCCGCCTCCAAGGGCGACCCAGCGACCATCTGCGTGATCATGAGCGAGGCGGTGCAGCGCCTGATAGCTGGAGCGTTGCCCATCGACACTCAGACCCAAGTGGGCCAACGGATCCACAGCGTGGGAGTCGCAACCTTGCTGAGTGACGAGGAGCTGCGGGCGGAAAGCCCCGACGATGGCCGGAACAACCGCATGGAAGGCACGCAACCAGGCGGCGTCATCGGTGACCGGCGGCAGGGCGACGTTGACGGCGCTGCCTTCCGCCCCGGTTCCGCCGACGTCCTCGGGCCAACCGGTGCCAGGGAACAGGGTTCGCGGGCCCTCATGAAGGGAGATCGTGAGGACTCGGGGGTCGTCCCAGAAGATCCGCTCGACGCCATCTCCATGGTGCACGTCGACATCCACGTAGGCGATCCGCTCGACACCATGGTCCAAGGCCCAGGCGATGCCGGCGGCGGGATCGTTGTAGACACAAAAGCCCGAGGCAGCCGCGGGCATGGCATGGTGCAGGCCGCCCGCCAGATTGACCGCGTGGTCGGCCGAGCCCGACACCACGGCGCGCACCGCCTCGATCGTGGCACCGACCACCTGAGCTGAAGCCTCGTGCATCCCCCGGAAGACCGGGACATCCATCGTCCCCAGACCGTGCTGCAGGTCTTCGTAACCCTCACCGGCCTCGCCGGCTGTGCGTACGGCGGCTATGAACTCGGGCGTGTGCACGAGCAGGAGCTGGTCCTCCTCTGCCGTGGGCGAGGAGATCTCTCGTACGCCGTCGAGGAGGCCGAGCTCGCGGCACAACAACACCGCGAGCTGCACCCGGATCGGGGCCAGTGGGTGGGTGGGACCGAAGTCGTAGGCCGCAAGGGACTCGTCCCAGATGAACAGCGGCCGCTCACTCATGCGTCGACGCTATCGGCCACGGCGCTGCGACCCCGTGCGGGGACCGAGTGCGTCGTAGGTTTCCCCCATGGTGAGCCGCGACGAGCCGTCCGTACGGCTGCTGCCGTCCGCGGTCAGCGCTCGCGTCGAGCAGCGACTCGCCCGCACGCAGCGCCGGGCGCCGGGACAGACGGTGGTCTTCGGCTTCGCGGCCCTGGTGCTCGTGGGCACCGTCTTGCTGTGGCTGCCGCTGTCGAAGCAGGGCCGGGGACCGACAGGTTTGCTCGACTCCTTGTTCACCGCCACCTCCGCGGTGTGCGTCGTCGGCCTGACGGTCGTGGACACCGGGACCCACTGGTCGACCTTCGGGCAGGCCACGATCCTGGTGCTGATGCAGGTGGGGGGACTGGGGATCATGGTCGGGGCATCCCTCGTGGGGATCGCCGTGTCTCGTCGCCTCGGCTTGCGCACCAGGGTCATGACTGCGGCAGCCACCCGCACCGTTGGGCTGTCCGATGTCCGCCGCGTGGTCATGGGTGTTGTGGCGGTGAGCCTGTCCATCGAGGGCCTCGTCGCCGCAGCGCTGACGCTGCGATTCTGGCTCGGCTACCAGCTCAGTCTGCCCACGGCCCTGTGGGACGGCGTGTTCCACTCGGTGTCAGCGTTCAACAATGCCGGCTTCTCGCTGTTCACCGACGGTCTGGTGCCGTACGTCTCCGACCCGTGGATCTGCCTGCCTATCGACATCGCCATCATTCTCGGCGGACTCGGTTTCCCCGTGCTGTTCGAGATCTTCAAGGATCACCGACGCCGCAGCGGTCGCCGACTCACACCGAACTCTCGCCTGACCCTGCAGGCAACCGCCGGACTCCTGACGGTGGGCACCTTCGGGTTCCTCATGACCGAATGGGGCAATTCAGCCACGCTCGGGCCGCTCGGGGTCGGGTCCAGGATGCTCGCCGCCTTCACCCAAGGCGTTGTCCCGAGGACAGCCGGGTTCAACACGCTGGACTTCGCGTCGATGCGCCCGTCGACCCTGTTGGTCACCATGGGCCTGATGTTCATCGGCGGCGCTACGGCCTCGACCGCTGGCGGCATCAAGGTGGGGACCTTCATGGTTGCGTTGACGTCCGTGTGGGCCCAGGTGCGTGGGGACGATGACACCGTCCTGGCTCAACGGACCGTTTCGCCCGGTGTCGTCCGGCAGGCGTACTCCTTGATCTTCTTGTTCTCCACCGCGTTGTTCCTAGGGGTCGTGGCGCTCATCGTGCTCAGCAGCATGACCGGTGAGCAGGCGGCCTTCCAGGCGACGTCTGCTCTGACGACGACCGGACTCAGTACGGTTCAGATCGGGAGCCTCCCAGATCCGGCTCTGGGCGTTCTCACCGTGATGATGTTCATCGGCCGCCTTGGCCCGGTCTATGTCGGTGCCGCCTTCGCCCTACGCCAGCGCCGCAGGCGATTCCGCTACCCAGAGGGGATCCATCATGTCGGCTAGAACGACAGACGATGCCGTGCTGATCATCGGGCTGGGTCGCTTCGGCACCTCGATCGCGGAGAACCTCACGCTGGCCGGCATCGACGTCCTCGGAATCGACACCGACGAGCGGCTCGTGAAGGAGTGGGCCGACCGGATCGCCGTGGCCTTGCAGGCTGATGCCACCGATCTGGAGGCGCTTGAACAGGTCGGAGTAGAAGGGATCTCCCGCGCAGTCGTCGCGATCGGTACCAGCGTCGAGGCCTCAGTCCTCGCCGTGTCCCACCTGTCAGACCTCGGCGTTCCGACCATCTGGGCCAAGGCCCTTTCTCCCGAGCACGGGCGCATCCTGCAGCGCATCGGCGCCCATCGTGTCGTCTACCCCGAACGCGAGGTCGGGGCAAAGATCGCGGCGCTGCTGGCCGACGACCTGTTGGACTATCTCGCGATCGGGCACGACCACGCACTGGCGGCCGCCCTCCCTCCGGCAGCATTTCTAGGGCGCACCCTGACCGAGGTCGGGGCCCGCGAGGCCGCTGGCGTCACCGTGGTGGCCGTGCTCCGGTCGGACGGCTCGGTGGAACCAGCCACCCCAGACACCGTGCTCGAGCTGGACGACATCGCCGTCGTGCTGGGGACCAAGGAACGCATCGCCGCGCTCTCCCCCCGCAGATAGCGCTTCACCCAGTGAACGCGCCCTGCGGAAGGGCGATCCGTCCCAAATGTCGGGATTGTCGTGGCGGAAAAGGCACGTCCACTGGGTGAAGCGCGGAGGTCGGTTGGGGTGGCCGTCTCAGGCGCCGCCGGCCAGCTCGCTGGACCGGTCGCGGGCGGCCTCCATGGCCGACAGGAACGCCGCTCTAACCTTGTGGTCGTCGAGCTGTCGCAAGGCAGCCACCGTCGTGCCCGCCGGCGAGGTCACGTTCTCCCGCAGCACCGTCGGGTGCTCCCCGGTCTCCTTGAGCATCTGGGCAGCCCCAACAAGGGTCTGCACGACCAGCTCGTTGGCCGTCGCCCGAGGAAGGCCGAGCAGGACGCCGGCCTCGATCATCGCTTCGACGACATAGAAGATGTACGCCGGCCCGGATCCGCTGATCGCGGTCACCGCGTCCTGATGCTTCTCGGGGACCCGCACCACTTTCCCGACCGCGCTCAGCAGCGACTCGGCCTCCGCCAGATGCGCCTCGTCGCAGTGCTGCCCGCCCGAGATGGCGGCCATGCCCTCATCGACCAGCGCGGGGGTGTTGGGCATGACCCGCACGACGGGGGTGCCGTCCGGCAGGTGAGACTCGAGGAACTCAGTGGTGATCCCGGCAGCCAGCGAGACGACGAGAGCATCCGGTCGCATGACAGCCGAGATCTCGCCCAGCAAGGCGGCCATGTCCTGCGGCTTCACCACGAAGACCAGGGTTTGGGCGAGTGAAGCCGCTTCGAGGTTGTCGACGACGTCGACGCCGTAGCGATCGGCGAGCTCCTTGGCGCGTTCGGGTCTGCGCTCAGTGATCATCAGCTGGTCGGTGCCGAGACCGGAACGGAGGAGCCCGGACAACAGCGCCTCACCCATGACACCGGCGCCGAAGACCGCGGTCCGGATCGGAGGCGTATCAGGACTCATGACTTGCTCGTCAATGCTTTGAGGAACAGCGACATGTTCGCCGGCTTCTCAGCCATCCGCCTGACCAGATAGCCGTACCAGTCCACGCCGTACGGCACGTAGACCCGCACGGTCTCCCCGTCGGCGGCCAGCCTGCGCTGCTCGTCGGGGCGTACGCCGTACAGCATCTGATACTCGTAGCTGCCCTTGGGGCGATCGTGCCGAACCGCTAGTGCGCCGGCGATCTCGACCAAGCGGGGGTCATGAGTCGCGACCATCGGATGACCCTGGCCGGCCATCAGCACCTTCAAGCACCGCACATACGAACGGTCCACGTCTGCCGCTGACTGCCAGGCGACTGATTCGGGCTCCTTGTAGGCACCCTTGCACAGCCTGACCCGGGACCCTTCGTGGGCCAGGTCTCGGCAATCCGCCCCGGTCCGATAGAGGTAGGCCTGCAACACGGCCCCGGTCTGCGGAAAGTCCTTGCGCAGCTC
The DNA here is from genome assembly GCA_963805505.1 of uncultured Actinomycetota bacterium. Classification (GTDB taxonomy): domain Bacteria; phylum Actinomycetota; class Actinomycetes; order DATJPE01; family DATJPE01; genus JANPBY01. The sequence continues at coordinate 418,762 of CAWDUP010000002.1, forward strand.
CCCCAGGATCCCCAACGTGGAGTCAGTTGTCGTGTGGTCTTCCATGTCGAGCGTGACGGTTGTGCCGACCCTGCCGGCGGCAGCACAGATGGCCCTGGCGTTCTCGAGCGCGACCTTCTCTCCGTCACCGGGCAGAGCCTGCCCGACCGCTGACAGCTTCACCGACACCTCGGCGCCGGCGGTGAGCCCGGCCTCGTCCAGCCCGCTCAGCAGGGAAAGGTAGGCCTCGCGCGTCTGATCGGCCTGCGCGGCATCGAGGACGTCCTCGCCGAGGTTGTCGAGGGTCACGAAGCGCCCATCCGCAACCAGATGGGCCGTGGCTGCCACGGCATCGGCCGTCGATTCCCCTGCCACGAAGCGGCTGACGACGTCCCTGCTTATCGGCGCGGCGGCCACCAGATCCTTCAACCGCTCGCTGCGGCTCAGTGTCAACAGGGTCCGTCTGATCACGGGCCGGCCTCCTCGACTCGGTCATCGGAGTCTAGAGCCGCGCGTTCTCCGGCGTCGCGCGCGGCTGCACCCAGAAGGGCGCACGAGGCTGTCCGCCCACGTGTCACGGAGGGAGCGCCGCTACGCAAGGATCGGCGTGTCGATGCGCACCGTCGCTGCTGTGGTCGATGCCGAACCACGTTGTCAACTGAGGGGCAGGAGAAATGCCATTCGTCCGGCGCAACGACTGCGCGCTCGTGGTGATCGATGCTCAGACCGACTTCTACGGCGCCGACCGTCTCGACGTCGACCAGCCTGCCAAGGAGTGCGCCCTCGACCGCACCGCGTGGCTGTGCAAGGTCGCCGCCGCGCTCGAGGTTCCCATCGTCGTGACCGAGGAGGACGCCGCGACGAACGGCCCGACCGCCCCTGCGATCTCAGCGGTGCTGCCGCCGGGGACGCCCGTGCTCGACAAGGTGGTGTACGGCGCTGCTGACAACCCGGACATCGCCGCGGCTGTCGCCGCGACCGGGTGCACGACCGTTGTGCTCGCTGGGATGGAGACAGACGTGTGCGTCGCGCACTCTGCGCTCGGGTTCACCGCACGTGGTTTGCGGGTCGTCGTCGTCCACGATGCGGTGTTCTCGGCGGGCGCTGCGCACGAGTTCGGGCTGGCGAGGCTCCGCCAGGAAGGCATCGAGCTGTTGTCGGCCAAGGAGCTCTACTACGACTGGGTGCGCGACCTGCCGACCACCCGAGCCTTCGAGAGCGCGAACCCAGCAGTAGCCGAACCTCCCGGTTTTCACCTTTAGCAGCACCCGGGCGGGGCGACCAAGCGCTACGGAGTGCGGCGACGGAGGGTGGCCGAGCCCAACAGCAGAAAGCCGATCGTGAAGCCGACGATGATCGCGATGTCACCGGGGAAGGGTGACCCGAGATTTGTGCTCGTGGCCACGTGCTGCATCGCCTCGACGGCGTAGGTGAGAGGCAGGACCGCCGACACCCACTCGAGCACTGTGGGCAGCTGATCGGTCGGTCCGATGATCCCGCAGAGCAACAGCTGCGGCAGGATCACTGCTGGCATGAACTGCACGGCCTGGAACTCAGTCTGCGCAAACGCGCTCACGAACAAGCCGAGGCTCGTGCCCATCAGGGCCACCAGGACGGCGACCAGGAGCACCGCCCAGGCCGGTCCGAGCACCTGCATGCCCAGCGGGCCGAGCGTCAAGCCAGCCGCCAGCACGGCCTGCGCAGTGGCGGCGACGCCGAAGGCGACGGCGTAGCCGCCGAGGAAGTCCGCCTTGCCGACCGGCATGCTGAGCAGGCGCTCGAGGGTTCCCGACGAACGCTCCCTCAACGTCGCGATGCTCGTGACGAGGAACATCACGATGAGTGGGAAGATCGCGAGCAGTGCAGGACCGTACTGGTCGAAGTCACTGGGGTTGTCGATGAGGACCCACCACAGCAGGGCTAGCAGCCCGCAGGGGACGACGAGAAGCAGGGCGATGGTCCTCGGATCGTGGCGCAGCTGTCGCAGGACGCGGGCCGCAGTGGCGAACAGCCGACGTGCGCTCATGCCGCACTCCCCGAGGCGGCCCCGTCGACCAGCGCGAGGAAGGCTGCCTCGACGTCGGGGGCACCGGTCTGCGCCAGGAGCTCGGGCAGCGTTGCATCGAAGAGGAACGCTCCCTCGCGCATCAGCAGAAGACGGTCGCATCTCTCCGCTTCATCCATGACATGGCTGGAGACGAGCAGGGTTCGGCCCGCATCGGCCAGCCGCCGGAACATCCCCCACAGGTCGCGACGGAGGATGGGGTCCAGCCCCACCGTCGGCTCGTCCAGCACCAAGAGCTCCGGAGACCCGAGCAGCGCCGTGGCCAACGAAGCCCGGCTGGCCTGACCGCCCGACAGCTGGCTGACGAGCTGGCCCGCAGCGTCGACGAGATCGACCTCGTCGAGCACCCGGTCGACGTCCAAGGCCGGCGCGCCCAGCATCGTGGCGAAGTAGGCGAGGTTCTCGCGCACGGTGAGGTCGCGATAGACCGCCGCTGCCTGGGTGACGTAGGCGACGCGATCGCGCAGGTCGGCCGACCCTGCGGGGCGGCCCAAGACCTGGATGCTGCCATCGGCCACGACTTGGACCCCGACGAGCGCCCGGATCAAAGTGGTCTTGCCACAGCCACTGGGGCCGAGCAGACCTGTGACTGCACCCGCGACAATGTCGACGTCGAGGGACGAGAGGACGGTGAGCCCTCCGCGCACGACGCGCAGACCCCGAACGGACACCGCCGCTTCGGACTTATTCATCATTGGATGAATATAGCGTTCCCGCGCCCGCCGTTGTCAACTGCCAGGCACGAGGTGCCGCTGTACGACCGGGCCGACCAAGGCGACGATCTCGTCCTCCGAGGCGGAGGCGAGCGGCTCCACCTTGACCACGTAGCGCACGATGGCCAGTCCGACGAGCTGCGAAGCTGCGGCCGTCACGCGGAGCGGGTCGACGGCTTGATCCAATTCCTGCGAGACCCGTCGGACGACGGCATCGGAGACGAAGTCGCGCAGCAGTGCGGCGGCCGCCTCGCCGTCGATGGCAGCCCGCAGCAGGATCAGCAACGGTTGCCGCGTGGTCGGATCGCCCCAGATGCGGAGAAAGCCACGCACCAGTCGCTCGCCTACGTCGGTCGGATCCCCCTCGATCGCCTCGGCGATCACGGCCTCTGGATTGAACGGCATCTGCATGGCCGACAGGAACAAACCGTTCTTGGTGCCGAAGTAGTGGTGGACCAAGGCGGAGTCCACCCCGGCCTCCGCCGCGACCGCTCTGATGGTTGCGCGTTGGTACCCATGCTCGGAGAACGCTTTGCGGGCTGCAGCAAGGATCTCCGCACGCGTTCTCTCGGCGCCGTCGCGGGTCCCGGACGGCCGCCCGGGGCGACGGTGCTGGGCGCTGGACGAACCACTCATCGCGAAGCTGCTGCGAGGTGGAGTCGGGCGAAGGCCAGGGCCTCGGCCAGATCGGCCACCCGCTCGGCGCGATTGGCGGCTTTGCGGGTCGAAACCTCGAGAACGACTGTCCCGGTGAAGGATTGGGCCGCCAGGCTCTCCAGCAGACCGGCGCAAGGCTGGCCCCCCCGGCCGGGCACCAGGTGCTCATCGCGCGGAGCTCCGCTGCCGTCCGCCAGGTGGACATGCGCGAGTCGGTCGCCGAACTGCCTGGCCATGGCCAGCGCATCCGAGCCCGACACGGCCGTGTGCGACAGATCGAGGGTGAGATGGGCATAGTCCTGGTCAGTCGGGTCCCAAGCGGGGGCGTACGCCTTGATCTCCCGACTTCGCGCCCGCCACGGATACATGTTCTCGACGGCGAACGTCACGTCGGTCTCGTCGTCCATCCGCGCGATGCCGTTGACGAACCCCCGGGCGTAGTCGCGCTGCCATCGAAACGGCGGGTGCACGACGACCGTCTGCGCGCCCAGCCGCTCGGCTGCTGCCTTGGACTGGACCAGCTTGGCCCACGGGTCGGTGCCCCACACGCGCTGGGTGACGAGCAGGCAAGGCGAGTGAATGGCCAGAACGGGCACGCCATAGTGGTCGGAGAGCCGGCGTACGGCTTCGATGTCCTGGCTCAGGCCGTCGGTGAAGACCATCAGCTCGACGCCGTCGAACCCGAGCTCCGCGGCGAGCTCGAAGGCCACGGCCGGCGATTCGGGATAGACCGACGCGGAGGACAGAGCAACCCGCGCAGTGGGAACTCGCACCGCCTCGGCCATGCTGCTCAGGGTAGGCGGCCCTCCCTGATCGACATGGCCGGATAGCCTCGACGCCATGCGCGCGCGAGATCTCGCCGAACCGGCACCCACAGTGACCCTCGATGACTCGGTCGCCGACGCCCTAGCCCTGATCGATCAAGGCGCGCCCGGAGTCGTGGTCGTTGACGGGTCCGGAGGCTTGGTGACAGTTCTCCCGGCGACCCAGGTTCTCGGTCTCGCGCTGCCCGGCTACATCCATGGGCAGCCGGGGCTGGCCAGGGCGTGGGACGAGGCGCATGCCGACCACTTCGCCACGACGACGCAGCGGCTGAGCGTCGAGCAGGCGCTCGGCGGACGGCGGCCACCAGCGGCCGCGGTCAACGATGACGACACCCTTATCGAGGTGGCGCTCGCGATGTGCGATGGACACGCCCCGCTGGTCGTGGTGCTCAAGGACGGCGCGGTCGTGGGTGCGATCAGGCTTCGAATCCTGCTCTCGGTCCTGCTGCCCGGGGATGGGCCGACCACGTGACAGCTTGGTTCGTGGTCGCCGTCTTCGTCGGCGTCTACTTCCTGCTCGCCACCGAGCGGGTCCACCGAGTCGCAGCCGCCCTCGGCGGCGCGGTCATCGTGCTGATCACGGGAGTCGTGAGCACGGACGACGCGTTCTTCTCCCGGGAGACGGGCGTCGCCTGGGACGTCCTCGCCTTGCTGCTCGGCATGATGGTCATCGTCGGGGTGCTCCGGCCGACCGGGGTGTTCGAGTATCTCGCGATCTGGGCGGTCAAACGCGGCCGGGGGCAGCCGTACCGCGTCTTGGTCCTGCTGCTGCTGGTCACCGCCGTGACCTCGGCCGTTCTCGACAACGTCACGACCGTCGTGCTCATGGCGCCGGTGACGCTGCTCGTCTGCGACCGGATCGGCATGAAGGCGGCGCCGGTCCTGATTGCGGAGGTCCTGGCGTCGAACATCGGCGGGGCGGCCACACTGGTCGGGGACCCGCCGAACATCATCATCGCCAGTCGCGCCGGTCTGACCTTCAACGACTTCTTGGTCCACATGGGTCCGATCATCGTCGTCATCCTGATCTGCTTCGTCGTCCTGAGCCGATGGCTGTTCCGATCCGCCCTGTCGACGGCGACCGGCACCACCGAAGACTTGGACGAGCTGGACGAGAAGGCCGCGATCAGCGACCCAGTCCTGCTCCGTCGGTCGCTTGTGATCCTCGGCCTGGTCATGGTCGGCTTCGTCGGCCACGGCATCTTCCACACCGAGCCAGCCGTCATCGCGATCAGCGGGGCGGCGTTGATGGTGCTGATCTCGCGGGCGGCTCCCGCGTCCTACCTGGAGGCCGTTGAGTGGGAGACGCTGGCCTTCTTCGCCGGCATCTTCATCGTGATCGGCGCCTTGGTGAAAGCCGGTGTCATCGACACCTTGGCTGACGGCGTGGTCAAGGCCACCGGGGGGAACGTGGCCGCCACCTTGGTCACGGTGCTGATCGCCTCAGCGGTCATCTCCGCATTCGTCGACAACATCCCCTACGTCGTCGCCATGACCCCGCTGATCTCCGAGCTCATCGCCCAGACCCCGGCGTTGGCGGCCAACGACGGCGTGTGGTGGTCGCTGGCCCTAGGGGCCGACCTGGGTGGCAACGCCACCGCGGTGGGGGCGAGCGCCAACATCGTGGTCATCGGACTGGCTCGGCAGTACGGCTATCCGATCACGTTCCGAGAGTTCGCGAAGTACGGCATCCCGGTGGCGCTGGTCTCGGTGCTGATGTGCATTCCTTACGTGTTGCTGCGCTACGCCTGAGACCCCAGCTGGTCGAGACGTCGCAAGATGACGCCTTCGCGCAAGGCCCACGGACAGATATCGAGCTCGTCGATGTCAAGGAGGTCCATGACGGCGTCGGCGACCAGGGCGCCGGCCAGCAGCTGGGGGGCCCGACCCGGCGAGACCCCCGGCAGGCTGGCGCGCTCGGCCTCGTCCATGTCGGCGAGGCGGGGCAACCAGTCACGCAGGTCCGCGTGCTTGAGCGAACGGCGAACGTAGTCACCCTCAGCCGAAGGGGCGGCACCAGCGACCCGAGCGAGCGATCGGAACGTCTTCGAGGTGCCAACGACTCGGTCGGCGTGGCCCATCCGGGTCACCTGGCCCAGGTCACGGGCGAACTCTGCCCGGATGTGTTTGCGCAGCGCCTTCACCGTGCCCTTCCCGGGTGGGTCCTGGTGAAGGAACTCACGCGTGAGGCGGCCGGCGCCCAGCGGCACCGAGAAGGCAGCATCGGGTTCTTCGTCCTTGCCGGATGCGACCTCCAGCGAACCACCGCCGATGTCGAGGACGAGGAGCCGGCCGGCGGACCAGCCGTACCACCGTCGGGCGGCGAGGAAGGTCAACCGCGCCTCGTCCTCGCCCGACAAGACCTCCAGCCGGGCGCCCGAGACCTCATGAACCCGACGGAGCACTTCCTCACCGTTGGGTGCGTCGCGGATCGCTGAGGTCGCGAAACCGAAGACCTCCTCGACGCCCTTGTCCTCCGCTTCCGCGAGTGCCTCGACCACGAAGTCGGTGAGCTTGTCAGAGCTGGCGGCAGCGATCCGGCCGTCCTCCTCCAGGAGCTCGGCCAGGCGCAGCTCCACCTTCAGGGAGTGCGCTCCCGTGGGAGGTGCGCCAACGTGCGCGTCGACCACGAGCAGGTGGACCGTGTGGGATCCGACATCCAGCACTCCCAACCGCATGCCTGGACGCTACCTCCTGACTGCCCGCGCATAGGGTGTTGGAGTGGTCGAAGTGGCGTTGGGGTTTCCGCGTGCGTACGTCGAATTCGTCGATCCCGCGGATGCCGAGCAGGTGTTTCGTTGTGACCTGACGTGGTTGACGTCACGGTGGACCTGCATCTTCGGCTCCGGTTGTCGAGGGGTCGTGGCGGGCCGTCCCGATGACGGTTGCTGCACCCTCGGCGCGCACTTCTCCGACAAGGCAGACGAGAAGCGGGTCCTTGCCCACGCGAAGCGGCTCAAGCCCGAAGAGTGGCAATACCACGGGACCAAGAAGCTGACCGAGAAGGACGAGGACGGAGCCCGTAAGACACGCGTCGTGGACGGTGGCTGCGTGTTCCTCAACCGGGCGGACTTCCCAGGGGGTCCCGGGTGCGCCCTGCACGGCTACGCCGAGCGGATCGGCGTGCATTTCCTCGAGACCAAGCCGGACGTCTGCTGGCAGCTCCCGATCCGGCGAACCTTCGAACGAGTCACCCGTCAGGACGAGACCGAGGTTCTCGTGGTGACGATCGGGGAGTACGACCGCCGTGGTTGGGGGCCGGGTGGGCACGACCTCGAGTGGTACTGCACAGGGGCAACCGAGGCCCACATCGGGCTTGAACCGGTCTACCTCTCGAATGCGGCGGAGCTCACCGCACTCATGGGCGAGCCTGCCTACGCCGAGCTGGTGGCGCACTGCGAGGCCCATCTGTCGCGCACACCGACGCTGGCTCCGCACCCCGCCGACAACGGCTGACCGAGCCACCTCGCAGCCCGGGTCGGCCGAGGATGCGGCGCAGCACCCGCTCGCGCGCTAGCGTCGGTCCATGACGCCCAGCACTCCACCGCCCGCGCCCGGAACGCCTGCTCTTGAGGGTTGGGGCACATCCGACATGGTCTCGCCGCTGCGCAAGGTCATGGTCCGTACTCCCACCACCGTCGGCGCCTTCGTCGAGGAGGGGCACTGGCGCCAGCCCGACCTTGGCCTGCTCGAGACTCAGCACGCCACGTTCGTCGCGCTGCTCGCCTCGGTTGGCGCCGAGGTCATGGTCCAGGCGCCCGTCGAAGGTCTGGTCGACGCGGTCTACAGCCACGACTCGGCGATCATGACGCCGTACGGGGCGGTCCTCCTCCGCATGCGAAAGCCGGTCCGCGCTCCCGAGCCCGAGGTGATGGGTCGCGACTTCGACGCGCTCGGCGTCCCGGTGCTCGGCCGACTCAGCGCTCCCGCATTCTGTGACGGCGGTGACAAGGTGTGGCTGGACGAGCGCACCCTTCTCGTAGGCCGCGGCTACCGCACCAACGCGGCAGCGATCAGCCAGCTGCGCGACCTGCTCGAGCCGTATGGCGTCACCGTCATGGACTTCGATCTCCCGCACTACGAAGGACCGGACGCCGTACTCCACCTGATGAGCGTGCTCTCGCCGGTGGCGCACGACCTCGCCGTGGTCTATGAGCCGCTGGCGCCGGTGGCTCTTATCGAGCTGTTGGACGAGCGCGGGATCAAGCGCATCACCGTCGACGAGACGGAGATGCTCACCCAAGGAGCCAACATCCTCGCCGTCGCACCCGGTGTCGTCGTCCTGGCGGCCGGCAACGACCGGGTCCAGGCCGCGCTTGAAGCGGCGGGTGTGACGGTGCACGTCTTCGACGGCAGCGAGGTGGCGGTGAAGGGCGACGGCGGGCCGACCTGTCTGACCCAGCCGTTGTGGCGGGCATGAGTGAGACGACACTCAGCGACGACCTGGCCGGTTCGGTGGAACCGGAACTGACCGACGACGAGCGTCGAGCCCTGGATGCGTTGGAGGACCTCGGCGAGTCGACGTGGGCCAGCAGACTTGTCGAGCTGGTCGAGATCCCGAGCATCACCGGCTCCGCCGCCGAGAGCGAGGCTCAGCAGTGGGTCGCCGGTCACCTGACCAGGCTCGGGCTCGATGTGGACCATTGGTCGTGTGACCTCGATGCGCTGCGCGAGGATCCAGACTTCCCCGGCACCGAGGTCGACCGCGACGAGCTGTGGGGCCTGGTCGGGACGACTCCCGGCCCGGACGACGAACAGCCAAGGGTCATCCTGCAAGGACACGTCGACGTCGTCCCTCCCGGCGATCTCTCGAAATGGGCGACGAGCGATCCGTTCGACGCCAGGATCCGCGACGGGGTCCTCTACGGCCGTGGCGCCTGCGACATGAAGGCTGGGATCGTGGCCAATCTGGTTGCTCTGGAAGCCATCCTGACCGCGGGTGCACGGCTGCCGGGGCGCGTGGCGGTCCACAGCGTGGGTAGCGAGGAGGACGGCGGCCTCGGCGCGTTTGCCACCCTCCGGCGAGGGCACACCGGTGGGGCCGCGCTGATCACCGAGCCCACCAGCCGAACGGTGGTGACAGCCACCGGCGGAGCACTGACCTTCACCCTGACCGTCGCCGGGCGGGCCACGCATGGAAGCACTCGGTATGCCGGGGTCAGCGCCTTCGACGCCTTCCTGCCTGTTTACCGGGCGCTGGCAGAGCTCGAGGCCGAACGCAACGCCGAAGTCGACCCGGTCATGGCGGAGTATCCGATCGCCTACCCCCTCATGGTGGGGCGCATCGAGTGCGGCGACTGGTCGAGCAGCGTGCCGGACCGGCTCGTGGCGGAGGGGCGCTATGGCGTGCTCCTCGGCGAGGACATGACCGTCGCGCGCACGGTCTTCGAGGAGCGGATCAGATCGGCCTGCAGCACAGACCCTTGGCTCAGCGACCACCCGGTCACCGTCGAGTGGTCCGGTGGTCAGTTCGCCAGCGGCCGCTACCCCGCCGGCGATCCCTTCCTCGACGTCGTCCGGGGCGCCTGGTCCCAGGTGACGGGAGGCCCCCCACCACGAGAGCGCGGAGCGCCGTACGGCAGCGATCTTCGCCTCTACAACGGTGCCGGCATCCCGGCTCTGCACCTCGGACCAGGTGAGGTTCGACATGCGCACAGCCCCTTGGAGCAGGTACGTCTGTCCGAGGTCGGCGACGTCGCGCGCGCAGTTGTCCTGACGCTGCTGCGCGGTTGAGCCGTTTCGTCGGATCCACCTCGTAGTCTCCGAGGATGGCCAAGCAGACAGCTCGCTCGACCGCGTCTCGCCCGCAGACGTTACGGTGCTCGGAGTGCGGCTGGCAGACCAGCAAGTGGGTCGGTCGCTGCGGTGAGTGCCAGGCGTGGGGCACGGTGGCCGAACCCGGCGCGCCCCTGGGTCGCACGATCGCCGCCGGTCCCGTGACCCAACCCGCGCAGCGCATCCACGAGGTCGACGTCGAGACGACCAGGTCACGGTCGACGGGCGTGGACGAGCTGGATCGAGTGCTCGGCGGTGGCCTGGTGCCGGGGGCGGTGGTCCTGCTCGCCGGCGAGCCGGGGGTCGGCAAGTCGACCCTGCTGCTGGAGGTCGCGGCGCGCTACGCCTCCCCCTCCACCCCTGCGCTCTACATCACCGGAGAGGAGTCCGCCGGCCAGGTGCGGCTGCGCGCGGGTCGCACCAGCGCGCTCGACCCGCACCTCTACCTCGCAGCCGAGACCGACCTGGCCGCTGTGCTCGGTCATATCGAGGCGGTCAAGCCGGCTCTGCTCGTCGTCGACTCGGTGCAGACGATCGCCTCGGCAGAGGTCGACGGCACCGCCGGTGGCGTGACTCAGGTGCGCGAGATCGCCGCCACTCTCATCCGGGTCGCCAAGACGCAGGAGATCCCTACCGTCCTCGTCGGCCACGTGACCAAGGATGGATCCATCGCCGGGCCGCGGCTGCTCGAGCACCTCGTCGACGTCGTGCTGTCCTTCGAGGGTGACCGGCACTCCACTCTTCGCTTGGTTCGCGCCACCAAGAACCGTTTCGGGCCTGCCGATGAGGTGGGCTGCTTCGAGCTCGACGACGGCGGCATCCGTGGGCTGGCCGACCCCAGCGGTCTGTTCCTGTCCTCAGCTCTTTCCTCGACAGTCCCGGGAAGCTGCGTCACCGTGACCCTCGAGGGGCGGCGACCCTTGGCAGCGGAGATCCAGGCCCTCACCGTGTCCAGCGACGCCAACTCCCCCCGGCGAGCGACGGGGGGCCTGGACGGCTCTCGCGTTGCCCTGTTGCTCGCCGTGCTCCAGCAGCGCTGCGGGATCCCCCTGTCCACCGTCGAGGTCTACGTCTCCACCGTCGGAGGCGTCCGCACCACGGAGCCCGCCATCGACTTGTCCGTCGCCCTGGCCTTGGCGTCGGCGCGCACGGGCAGACCGGTGCGCGGCGGTCTGGTCGCCGTCGGTGAGGTCGGGCTGGCCGGTGAGGTCCGGCGCGTCCCCTCCGTCGGGCGCCGGTTGAGCGAGGCCGCGCGGCTGGGGTTCACCCACGCCCTGGTCCCGCCCGACCCCGGCCCGCTCCCGGACGGGATCAGAGCACGCACCGTGGCCAACCTCGATGCCGCTCTGAGCGCCGCCGGCATCACCACGTGACCGCCTTCGGCGGTGCGCCGGCGCGGTAGGTGGCCGATAGACTCCGGCTGATCTTCATCGGGAGGCGGGCCCATGGCCGCGGCAGCACGCGACGACAAGGGCGTCGACCGCGAGACCAGCCTTCGGGCTGTCCTGACGACGGTCGCGCCCGGTACGCCGCTACGTGATGGGCTCGAACGGATCCTGCGGGGACGTACGGGCGGCTTGCTCGTCCTCGGCCACGACAAGGCCGTGGAGGCCTTGTGCACAGGTGGGTTCAGCTTGGACGTCGCCTTCAGCGCGACCGGGCTGCGTGAGCTGTCCAAGATGGACGGTGCGGTCGTGCTCGACCGCGATGCCACCCGCATCATCCGCGCCAACGTCCAGCTCGTCCCTGACTCGACGATCCCCACCGAGGAGTCCGGCACCCGGCACCGCACGGCGGAGCGGGTGGCGAAACAGACAGGCGTCCCAGTCATCTCGGTGAGCCAGTCGATGCACATCATCGCGTTGTACGTCGCCGGGCGCAGATACGTGCTCGAGGACTCCGCGGCGATCTTGTCGCGGGCCAACCAGGCGCTGGCCACCTTGGAGCGCTACAAGCTGCGCCTCGACGAAGTCACCGGCACCTTGTCAGCCCTCGAGATCGAGGATCTGGTGACCGCACGCGACGTGTGCGCTGTGGCGCAGCGCCTGGAGATGGTGCGGCGCATCGCACGTGAGATCGACGGCTATGTCGTCGAGCTCGGCACCGATGGGCGTCTGCTCACGTTGCAGCTCGACGAGCTCATCGCCGGTGTCGACACCGACCGTGAGCTCGTGGTGCGCGACTACGCACCGGCAGGTAGCGGGAAACGGCAACGGACCGTCCAGATCATCCTCGATGACCTCGATCAGCTGGACAGTGCCGAGCTGCTCGATCTTCCGACCGTGGGCCGCGCCCTCGGCTACAGCACGGGCGCGGAGTCCCTGGACGCCGGCGTCTCGCCGCGCGGCTATCGACTCTTGGCGAAGGTGCCTCGCCTGCCAGGTCTCGTCGTCGACCGCCTGGTCGACCATTTCGGTGGCCTCCAGAAGCTGCTCGCCGCCAGCATCGACGATCTTCAGGCGGTCGACGGAGTCGGTGAGAGTCGAGCACGCACGGTCCGCGAGGGCCTGTCGCGACTCGCAGAGTCGAGCATTCTCGAGCGCTACGTCTGAGCTAGGCGTGGCTCGGGGTAGGCGTCGTGACCCCGGCCAAGGTCCGCAGGTCGACCAGGAGGACAGGTCGTGCGTCGACCGTCGAGCGTACGACTCGCTGGACGTAGGCCGGCAGGCCAAGCGGTCGCGGAGCGGGGTCCGGGATGAGCGCCTCGGCGGCAACAACCTCGTCCACGCGGTCCACGGCAAGTCCGAGCGGCCCGTCCTCGTCGGCCATCAGCACCAGGATGTCGCCGAGATCTCCCTCCTCAGGCAGCGAGCGCAGGTCGACGACGGGCAACGGGTCACCGCGCAGCTCGAGCAGCCCGGTCACCGGCGCCCGGACACCCATGAGCGCCTCGACGCCTACGGCCCGCACGACCTCGCGGACCTGATCCAGCGGCGCCGCGAGCTCGCGCGCGCCGATCCGGAACGTGATGTAGCCGCTCACGCACCCCTCCGTAGCTCGGAACTTCCTTCGAGGTCATCGGCAAGATCGGTGCACAACTGCACCAGGTGACCGACCGCAGCTCCGTCGAGCAAGCCGAGAACTGCTTCAGGCGGTGCACTGGGAAGGGCGGCCGCGGCGGCGCGATATGCCCGAGCTGCGGCCGCTCGATCCCCCGTACGGGCCAGCGATCCGGCGAGAAGGAACCAGGCATGACCCGCGCGCGAGTCGAGGTAGACGGCTCGACCGAGCGGCACCAACGCCTCCGCGTCCCGTCCCAAGGTCGCCTGAGCTTGTCCGGCAACGACGTAGGCCTCGGTGAGGAGCGGATCAACCGCACATGCCTGGCTGGCCAGAGCAGCCGCGTCACCGTAGCGGCTGTCGGCGAGCGCCGCCCGCGCGGCGCTCAACAGCTCCACGCCGGTCCGAGCCGGTCGACGGCGAGGAATCGATCGGGCGGGCGCGCCTCGGCGACTCGGGAGCGACGCCGCGGTGGGCAGCGGCACCGGTCGACGGATCGGCGGTGCGTCCGGGAGGGCAGTGACCACAGCGACCCGTCTGGACTGGGTGGGTCGATAGGCGAAGGCCTCGCCGACCGGAGCCAGGGTGAAGGCGTCAGACAGCTGCCACAGCGTCTCGGCCGGGCCCATCAACAACCAGCCCTGCGGGGCCAAGCAGTCCTTGAACCGCGCCACGAGCTCGCGGGTCGTCTCGCGCGAGAAGTAGATCGTCACATTGCGACAGACGACGAGATCCACCGATCCGTTGACGAACGGTGGGGGCTCGGTCACGAGATTGTGCTGGGCGAACTCAACGAGCTCGCGCACCTCGTCGCGCACCTCGAACTCGCCGTTGTCGACCGCACGCAGCCAACGCGTGACAGCCGCCTGCTCAGCCAGATCGACGGTGCGGCCGCCGTAGCGAGCGGTTCTCGCCACGTCCAACGCCGCCGTCGACACGTCGGTGCCGACCACGCGGATGGCGGGAGGCGGGAGGTCGGAGTCGCTCTGCATGAGCTCGCGGGCCTCCAGCGCCAGCATGGCGAGCGTGTAGGCCTCCTCACCGGTCGAGCAGCCCGCACTCCAGACCGTGAGAGCACGGCCGTCGATGCTGGCTTCCGACAAGGCGTTGGGCAGCAGGTGGTCTCGGAGAGCATCGATCTGTGGTCGCGCACGATGGAAGTGCGTCTCCTGGATCGTGACGTCGTCGAGCAGGTGCTGACGCTCGACGGCCCCGTCAGCCCGATCCAGCAGGCGTACATACGCCGCGACCTCGCTCAGGCCGGTCGCCCGCAACCGTTCCCCGACGACGAACGCCAGCGACGTACGCCTGCTCTCGTCGAACTCGAGACCGGCGGTGGCACGCAACCACTCACGCAGCAGCGTGAAGTCCTCGTCGTTCAGCGCAGTCATGCTGAGCCCCGCGCACCAGTCGACGACGCCTCGACCCGGGCCACCGCCTCGTTGACCTCGCCCGCGATGGCACCAAGGGGCAGCTCACGGTCGACACCGTCGACCTGCTGGGCAGCCGCCGGCATGCCCCAGACGACACTGGTGGCCTCGTCCTGACCGATCGTGTATGCCCCGGCATCACGCATCGTCCGCAAGCCGAGCGCACCGTCTCGACCCATTCCGGTGAGCAGCACGCCGACGGCCCGAGCACGACAAACGTGCGCAACGCTGATGAAGGTGGTGTCGATGCCAGGAACGTGGAACTGCGCCGGTGGGGGCTCCAGAAGCTCGATGCGAAAGCTGGACCGGAGGGTCAGGTTGAGTCCGGCCGGCGCGAGGTAGACGGTGCCGGCGGCCACCCGCTCACCATCTGCAGCGACGACGACATTGAGCGGGCACACCTCGTCGAGCCAGCGAGCAAGCCCCTCCACGAAGCCCTCGGCCATGTGCTGAACAGCGAGCACCGCCGCCGGGAAGTCGCGCGGCAGATCACCGAGAACCGTGGCGAGGGCCGGAGGCCCACCCGTCGAGGCACCGATGGCCACCACCGACGGCCGCGCGGCGTGCCCGGACTCGGTTCGCAGCGGGGGGCCACCCGAGGGCCGGCGGGGCCTCAGCCGAGCCCGGGGATGTGTGATCACCTTGACCCTGCTGGCTACCCGCAGGTGGCGGCAGAGGAACTCCCCGTACAGCGGTGAGTTGGCGGGCACGTCAAGCGCGCCGACGACGTCTACCGCTCCAGCAGCGATAGCGGCCTCGGGGTGCTCGGCCGCCGCACCGCAGACGATGATGGGGGTTGGTGCAACAGCCATGATCCGTTCGATCGCCTCGAGCCCCCCGCCGAAAAGCTCGAGATCCACCAAGACGGTGGCCGGGCGGAGCGCAGCTGCGAGCGCTTCGGCGTGCGCAGCATCGCGGGCCGCGCCCGCGACCACGAAGCCGGACGCCTTGATCATCTCCTCCAGCTGCCGCAGCCGCACCAGGGTGCCCGCGACGACCAGCACCGACACCGGCAGGGATGGGCCCGTGCCAGGGGGCACGGCGATGACGGCCAAGGCCCCTCCCCACGCCGGATCGAAAGACCTGCCGCGACGGCACGCCCCACTGCCTGTCCCATCGGGACAGAACGGGGGTTTCTTGAGCGTGTCGAGGGCCGCTCGGCCGCGCCGTCGGTCCTGGTCAGGCCAGGGCGAACGCCGTCGGTTTGCTCGTCACCTTGAGGTTGCGGCCGGTCAGTGCGTAGGTCCCAGACTTGGCTGACGGCTGACCCGAGGGACATCCCGGCTTGGACGTCGTGCGCGACCAAACGACGGAGGTCGTGTAGGACTGGCCGGCCTTGAGCGGAACGATCTTGGCTGAGCCGCCAGGAGCGCAGTCGTCGGACGACCAGATCCGGCGGTCGCCCTGAGTCACCTTGACCTCCATGGCCTTTTGCCCGACGTCACGCTGGCAGGTCTTCTTGGAGGTGTTGGTCACCTTCACCGTCAACCGTGGATCCTGCCCTGCCGGATAGGTCGACTGTGACGTGGATGCAATGACCACGATGTCGCTGTCCGCGCACTGTGCTGGGCCTGAGGCCGTCTCGGAGGGACTGGCACTACCGGTGGGGCTGGTCGAAGGGCTCGAGGTCGGGCTCGACGTCGGAGTCGATGTGGAGGAGGGCGACGCGTCGGGGGCCGGCGTCTGCGAGCCGGTTGGCCCAGCCGCTGCTCCGGCCTGGTCAGGACCGGTGATCGCTCCCCAGGCCCAAGCCGCCAGGAGGAGGCCCGCCACGACGACGACGAGGAGCAGCAGCCGGCGGAACCAGTAGACCCGGGCCGGCAGTCGGCCCACGGGTCGCAGCACGCTCACGGCACCACCCTAGAAGGATTCACCCGCGCTGGTGCTTTGATCGACACAGCATCCACATCCGATACCCGCATCCGATCAGGAGGATCAGATCGCCGACGCACCGCGGGCCAGCACGCTTCGTGCTCTCGCAACCACGCTCCGCGAGTGGTACGGCGCCGCGCAGCGACCGCTGCCGTGGCGTGAGCCGTCGTGCACTCCCTGGGGTGTCCTCGTGAGCGAGGTGATGCTTCAGCAGACCCCGGTCGCGCGCGTGACCCCTGTCTGGGAGGCGTGGCTGAACCGTTGGCCGGCTCCACCGGCCCTCGCCGCTGACCCGCCGGGGGAAGCCGTTGCCTTGTGGGGTCGACTCGGCTACCCGCGGCGAGCGCTCCGGCTGCACGCCGCCGCAGTCCGGTGCGTGGACCTGCATGACGGCGCGGTGCCCATGACCCACAGCGACCTGCGGGCTCTCCCCGGCGTTGGCGACTACACGGCGGCGGCGGTGGCCGCCTTCGCGTTCGGCCAGCGCCAGGTGGTGCTGGACACGAACATCCGGCGAGTCATGGCTCGGGTGTTCGACGGCGCGGCCTTCGAACCTGCAGGGGCACCCGGCAAAGCGGAGCGCGAGCGTGCCGGCTCACGTCTTCCGGCCGACGCGCAAGAGTCAGTCATCTGGAACATCAGCCTCATGGAGCTCGGGGCAACGATCTGCACCGCGCGCAACCCCGCCTGTGCACGCTGCCCAGTCCGGGTTTCTTGCGCCTGGGAACGGGCGGGCAAGCCAGCCTGGGCCGGCCAGCCGCGGCGCGGACAGGCCTACGAGGGCACCGACCGGCAGGCCAGAGGACGGCTGCTCGCGGCCGTGCGTGAGAGCACCTGCGCCGTACCAGCCGGCGACCTCGACGTCGTGTGGCCGGACCCGGTGCAGAGACGACGAGCTCTGGCGAGCCTGGTCGACGACGGCTTGGTCGCGACGGGCACAAGGATCGGCGCGGAGCTAGGCACGGAGCAGACCTACCGACTGCCTGGCCGCGTCGAGGTGGCTACTCCGGAGAGTCAGCCACCTCGATGAGCGGCAGGTCAGGAACTGTCGACTTCGGCTCTTGACGGAAGCTGAAGGTCTGCTCCTCGCCCTCACCTTCGACGTCGACCAGGATCACATGGCCCGGCGTGACTTCGGAGAACAGAATCTTCTCCGAGAGCACGTCCTCGATCTCGCGCTGGATCGTGCGCCGCAGCGGGCGCGCGCCGAGCACCGGGTCGTAACCGCGCTCGGCCAGCAGTGCCTTGGCCGGAGTCGTGATCTCGATGCCCATGTCCTTGTCGCGCAGCCGCTCGTCGAGCTTGACGATCATCAGGTCGACGATGCGCATGATCTCTTCGCGCGACAGTGCCGGGAAGACGATGATGTCGTCGACGCGGTTGAGGAACTCAGGCCGGAAGTGCTGCTTGAGCTCGTCCTGCACCTTCGCCTTCATCCGCTGATAACCGGTCTCGGTGTCGTCGGAGGCAGCGAAGCCGAGGTTGAAACCCTTGGAGATGTCGCGGGTGCCGAGGTTGGTGGTCATGATGATCACGGTGTTCTTGAAGTCGACCACCCGTCCCTGGCTGTCGGTGAGCCGACCGTCCTCGAGGATCTGCAGGAGGCTGTTGAAGATGTCGGGGTGAGCTTTCTCGACCTCGTCGAAGAGCACCACCGAGAACGGCTTGCGGCGCACCTTCTCGGTGAGCTGACCGCCCTCTTCGTAGCCGACATAGCCGGGAGGTGAACCGAACAGCCGCGACACGGTGTGCTTCTCGGAGAACTCACTCATGTCGAGCTGGATGAGAGAGTCTTCGTCGCCGAACAGGAACTCGGCCAGGGTGCGTGACAACTCGGTCTTACCGACGCCGGAGGGGCCGGCGAAGATGAACGACCCACCCGGGCGCTTGGGGTCCTTGAGGCCGGCACGGGTTCGCCGGATCGCCTGGGACAGGGCCTTGATGGCCTGCTCCTGACCGATGACCCGCTTGTGCAGCTCGTCTTCCATGTGAAGCAGCCGCGCGGACTCCTCCTCGGTGAGCTTGAACACCGGGATGCCGGTAGCGGTCGCGAGCACCTCGGCGATCAGCTCCTCGTCGACCTCGGCCACGACGTCCATGTCGCCGGCCTTCCACTCGCGCTCGCGAGTGGCCTTCTCCGCCAGGAGTGTCTTCTCCTTGTCGCGCAGCGCGGCCGCCTTCTCGAAGTCCTGCGCATCGATGGCGGACTCCTTCTCACGACGCACAGAGGCAATGCGCTCGTCGAACTCGCGAAGGTCCGGCGGCGCCGTCATCCGGCGGATACGCAGGCGCGCACCTGCCTCGTCGATCAGGTCGATGGCCTTGTCAGGAAGGAAACGGTCGCTGATGTAGCGGTCGGCAAGATTGGCCGCTGCCACGAGCGCGGCGTCGGTGATGGACACGCGGTGGTGGGCTTCGTATCGATCACGCAGGCCCTTGAGGATCTCGATGGTGTGGGCAAGGGTCGGCTCGGCAACCTGGATCGGCTGGAAGCGACGCTCCAGGGCGGCGTCCTTCTCGAGGTGCTTGCGATATTCGTCGAGAGTCGTTGCGCCGATCGTCTGCAGCTCACCGCGGGCCAGCATCGGCTTGAGGATGCTCGCCGCGTCGATGGCGCCTTCGGCCGCGCCCGCACCGACGAGCGTGTGAAGCTCGTCGATGAACAAGACGATGTCGCCGCGGGTGCGGATCTCCTTGAGGACCTTCTTCAGCCGCTCTTCGAAGTCACCTCGGTAGCGGCTGCCTGCGACCAGGGCGCCGAGGTCCAGGCTGTAGAGCTGCTTGTCCTTGAGCGTCTCGGGGACCTCGCCCTTCACGATCGCTTGGGCCAGCCCTTCGACGCAGGCGGTCTTGCCCACGCCCGGCTCACCGATGAGGACGGGGTTGTTCTTGGTGCGGCGAGACAGCACCTGCATGACGCGTTCGATCTCTTTCTCACGTCCGATGACCGGGTCGAGCTTCCCTTCCCGGGCCGCCTGGGTGTAGTTACGACCGAACTGGTCCAGCACCAGCGACGTGGACGGCGCCTCGGCTGCTGGACCGCCGGCCGTCGCCGGCTCCTTGCCCTGATAGCCCGACAGGAGCTGGATGACCTGCTGCCGCACCCGGTTGAGGTCTGCGCCGAGCTTGACGAGCACCTGCGCCGCGACGCCTTCGCCCTCGCGGATCAAGCCGAGCAGGATGTGCTCGGTGCCGATGTAGTTGTGGCCGAGCTGCAGCGCCTCGCGCAACGAGAGCTCCAGGACCTTCTTGGCCCTCGGGGTGAACGGGATGTGTCCGCTGGGAGCCTGCTGACCCTGCCCGATGATCTCTTCGACCTGCTGACGGACGGCCTCGAGAGAGATGCCCAGGGACTCGAGCGCCTTGGCGGCGACGCCTTCGCCCTCGTGGATCAGCCCGAGCAGGATGTGCTCGGTGCCGATGTAGTTGTGGTTGAGCATCCTGGCCTCTTCCTGAGCCAGGACGACAACCCGCCGTGCGCGGTCGGTAAATCTCTCGAACATGTTCAGCGCTCCTCGCACGGATCGAAAGCCTGCCCCGGGAACCGGGAGCGGGTTCGTCTCATGCTAGCCGGGCCTACGGCCAACTTCGCTGCGCTGGCCGAGGGGTTTGACTGTTTGCACCCTGCGCAACTCAGGACACGATCCTCATAACGTCATCGACAACGTCGCGCCGCGGCCTGAGCATCCCCGCGCTTGTACGCCTGGGGCGAACACGCCGGGGAACACCTGCTGACCGGCGGCCCCACGGGCGGCGTCATACGGTCATCGGATGGGTGAACTCGCGAACGTGGCAGTCGTCGTCGGGGCTGGCCCCGGGATGGGTCTGGCGATCGCTCGCCGCTTCGCCGCCGGCGGTGTCCGACCGGTCCTTGTCGCCCGAGATCCAGGGCGGCTCGAAGCCGATGATCTTGATGCGCTCGGCGCCGTCCGGCTGGCCGCGGACGTGACCGACACGAGCTCGCTGCGGGCCGCATTTGCGCAGGTCAGGAGGTCGGTCGGCGATCCGGCGGTGATGGTGTTCAACCCTTCTCTCGGGGTCGCCGGAACACCGACCGAGGTCGCGCCCGAGGTGGTCACGGCTGGTCTCGCCGTAGGCGCCGTAGCCGCCGTGACAGCCACCCAGGAGGTGGTGCCTGCGATGCGCTCGGCAGGTCGAGGCACCCTGCTGTTCACCGGCAGCGGCGTCGCCATCAGCCCGTGGGTCGGTGGGGTGTCGCTCAGCATGCAGAAGTCAGCTCTGCGCAGCTACGTCCTGGCGTTGGCCGAGGAAGTCGCGCCCGATGGCATCCACGCAGCAACCGTGACGATCCAAGGCTTGGTCGGGTCGAGCCCCGGCTTCGCTCCAGCCGCCCTCGCGGAGCACTTCTGGGACCTGCACACTCAGCCCCGCGACTCCTGGCAGGCCGAGCTGCTCGCAACTGGGTAGACCTACGGCGTATCCACCCGAATGCGGCTGCGCGAAGATCTACCCGGTTGCGGACGCCTCCAGCGCCAGTCGGGCCAGCTCTGGCTCGGTGAGCGGTCGGCTGGTGCCGTTATCCGGATCGCGGGCCACCAGGACCGCGGTGCCCTCCGCCGCAACCAGCCCGTCCGGCAAGGTGATGACGTCGGCTGTTCGTACGCTCGACCGGCCCCACCCGGTAACCCGGCTCTCGACGACGACCTCACCGTGAGCCTGGGTGATCTCTCGGCGGTAGTCGATCGAGACGTGCGCGATCACCAAGTCGTAGGCCGCCTCGCCGAAGATGTCCTCGATCAGCCCATCACGGGCTTCCTCGAGGTAGTTGAGGTAGACCGCGTTGTTGACGTGCCCGTAGGCGTCCATGTCCGACCATCGGACATGGACGGTCACCTGGCGCGGGCGCGAGGAGTTCAGTGAGCCGCCTCGTATTTCGCCCGGACCTCGGCCGACACCCGGCCACGCTCGCTGACCTCGATGCCCTTGCTCATCGCCCAGGCGCGGATCGCTGCCGCATCTGAGGTACGGCCACCCCGGCGACGCCGCGCCCGCGAACCGGTCGCCTTGCGGGCGGAACCGACCCAAGGAGCGAACGCGTCCCGAAGCTTTGCCGCGTTCTTCGCGGACAGGTCGATCTCATAGGTCGCACCGTCGACCGCGAAAACCACCGTTTCATCGGCCGCGCCACCGTCGATGTCATCGACCAGCACGATCTGAACTTTCTGCGCCATTTGAAGAACTCCAAAGTTGTGCCGAGTCCTGAATGTGCTCGGTCGAAAGGGACCCTATGAGAGGTGAATGCAGAACACAACCCAGGGAATGCAGCAGCGCGCAGCTAAGGCAATCGAAGCAGCATTCGCGTGTTGCCCAACGTATTAGGCTTGACGCGGTCGAGATCCAAGAATTCGGCGACCCCCTCGTCATAGGACTGCAGTAGTTCTTCATAGACCGCGTGGCTCACCGGGTCACCCTCGAGCGGAACAAATCCATGCCCAGCGAAGAACTGTGTCTCAAAAGTCAGGCAGAAGACCCGCCGCACCCCGAGCTCGCGTCCATGGCCCAGCAGCGTCGCCAGCAGCAGCGATCCGACACCGCAGCGCAGGTGATCGGGATCCACGGCAAGGGTCCGCACCTCGGCCAAGTCCTCCCAGAGGACATGCAAGGCTCCGCAACCCACCACGTTGCCGCCGCTTTCTGCGACGACGAACTCCTGGATGTCCTCGAACAAGGTGACCGTGGCCTTGGAGAGGAGCCGCCGATCTTCGGCATGCTGGTCGAGAAGGCGTCGAATGTCCCGCACATCTGCTGTTCGGGCGCGGCGCACCACCGTCGTGCCGGTCAATTCAGCCCTCCGGCTTGACCAGCGGAAACAGAATCGTCTCTCGAATGCTGGTGACTCCGGTCAGCGCCATCAGCAACCGATCCACGCCGAATCCCACTCCACCCATGGGTGGCATCCCGTATTCCATGGCTCGCAAGAAATCCTCATCAAGCGGCATTGCCTCATCATCGCCCGCAGCGCCCAGCCTGGCCTGTTCTTCGAATCGCTCTCGCTGCACCACCGGGTCGACGAGTTCGGTGTATCCCGTGGCCAGCTCGATGCCCTTGATATAGAGGTCCCACTTCTCCACAACGCCTGGCTCGCTGCGGTGCGCTCGCACCAACGGAGAGGTGTCGACCGGAAAGTCGATGACAAAGGTGGGACCTTGAAAGGTACCGACCACATGGTGCTCGAACAGCTCCTCCACGAGCTTGCCGTGGATGGCCGACGGGTCGCGGACGACTCCCGCGTCGTCGGCTAGTTCTTGCAGTCGATGGATCGGAGTTGATGGGGTGATCTGCTCGCCCAGAGCTGCTGAGAGCGCAGGAAACATCGCCACCTTCGGCCACTCTCCGCCGAAATCGACGGTTGTCCCGTCGATGTGCGTGACCGTCATCGACCCGAAGGCCGCCACCGCTGCCTCCTGGAGGAGACTCTGGGTCAACTCGGCCACCGTGTTGTAGTCCCCGTAGGCCGCGTAGAACTCAACCATCGCAAACTCCGGGCTGTGCGTGGAGTCGGCGCCCTCGTTGCGAAAGTTGCGATTGATCTCAAAGACCCGCTCGATGCCACCAACCACGCAGCGCTTGAGAAACAGCTCTGGCGCTATGCGCAGATATACGTCGAGGTCGAAGGCATTGGCATGCGTCACGAACGGACGAGCTGTGGCACCTCCTTGCAGGGTTTGCAGCATCGGCGTCTCGACCTCGACGAAATCACGTGCCCCGAAGCTCTCGCGCAGCGACCGGACCACCCGCGGCCGAAGAAGGGCCATCTCGCGAGACGCCGGTCGGACGATCAGATCGACGTAGCGCTGCCGGACGCGAGTTTCCTCCCCGAGCTCCTTGTGAGCGACCGGCAGTGGCCGAAGCGCCTTGCTCGTCATCGACCACGACGAGGCCATGACCGACAGCTCACCGCGGCGGGACGAGATGACCTCACCGGTGACGCCGACGTGGTCACCCAGGTCGACGTCTGCCTTCCAGTCAGCCAGGCGCTGTTCGCCGACGGCATCCAACGAGAGCATGACCTGCAGCTCCGCGCCGCCGCCCTCCCGAAGGGTGGCAAAACACAGCTTTCCGGTGTTGCGGGACGTCATGACCCGGCCGACGACGGAGACCACAACACCCGCACTGGTCCCAGGCTCGAGATCGGGCCATCCCGTGCGCACTTCGCTCAGCGAGTGGGTTCGCGGGTAGCCCAACGCGTACGGCTCCGCACCCGCGTCGAGCATCCGGCGGCGCTTCGCGCGCCGAACCCGCATCTGCTCGGGAAGTTCGGCCTCGCTCTCGCCATCACTCATGGGGCGCAAGGCTAACCGGACCGACCGGAGCGGCAGTCACAGCCCCGCACCACCGATGCGCCGCGCGTATCGTCCCGGAAATGAGCACTGAGCCGGACTGGGCGAGCAGGCGTCTGTCGTTCGGAAGCGGCGCCGCCGACTACGACCGTTATCGCCCGGGCTATCCAGACGATGCGGTCCAGTGGTGCGCGGGTACGGATGGCGCTCGCGTTGTCGACGTCGGCGCAGGCACCGGACGGCTGGCCGTCGCCGCGGCGCGCCTTGGCTATGACGTGCTCGCCGTCGATCCAGATCCCGGCATGCGGGCAGTGGCCGAACGCGCCCTGCCCGGACGGGTACTGGCGGGCTCCGCCGAGTCGATCCCCGTTTCGGCCGCCTCCGTGGACGTCGTCACAGCGGCGCAGGCATTCCACTGGTTCGACCGCGAGCGCGCAGCCCGCGAGATCGCCAGGGTCCTGCGCCCCGGGGGCCACTTCGTGGCGCTGTGGAACTTTCGCGACGACCGAACACCATGGGTCCGTGCGCTGTATGACTTGATCGGCGGCGAGGATCACCTGACCCAGGCCCGCCAGATCACCCCGCTTGGGCTGGGCGAGCTGTTCGGCGATGAGGAGTCGGCGCTCTGGGAGCACACCCAGTCGATGGCCAAGCCGGACTTCCTCGGCCTGGTGGCTTCGTACTCCTATGTGGCCCTTCGCCCCGACAGCGCTGAGGTCCTCCAGTCGGTGGCCGACCTCATCTCGACGCATCCTTCCCTCAGGAAGAAAGACACCCTGGACGTCCCGTACGTGACGAAGGCCATCCGCGCACCCCGCCTGGCCGACCCTCCGCGGCGTCAGGTGTTGCGTTCGTAGATGAGGCGGAGCCCGATCAAAGTGAGGTCGGGTCGGTGGTCGGTGATCGTCTCCGACTCGGGCACGACCACCGGAGCGAGACCGCCCGTCGCGACCACAGCCGTCAGCGGCGCGTGGAGCTCGCCCTGGATGCGCCTGAGCAGGCCGTCGACCTGACCAGCGAAGCCGTACAGCGCCCCCGACTGCAGTGCTTCGACGGTGTTCTTCCCGATGACAGAACGTGGCCGCACCAGCTCGACTCGGCGCAGCTGAGCCGCCCGAGCCGCGAGCGCGTCGATCGAGATCTCGATGCCGGGCGCCAGCGCGCCACCCAGGAACTCACCGTCCGCGCTGACGACATCGAGGTTCGTCGAGGTGCCGAAATCGACCACGACACAAGGGCCGCCGAACAGAGTGTGGGCGGCCAGGGTGTTGACGATACGGTCCGCCCCCACCTCCTTTGGATTGTCGGTGAGCACTGGCACACCGGTCTTGGTTCCTGGCTCGACGATGATGATCGGCACCTTGCCCTGCCAATGCTCCAGCACCACCCGCATCTCCCTGAGGACAGCCGGCACGGTCGAGCACAGTGCGACGCCGGTGATGTCGGGTTCGCCTTGCAAAAGCCCGCGAAAGGTCAGCAGCATCTCGTCACCGGTGGCGCGTGGATCGGTCTGAACACGCCACGAGCGCACGAGGTGTTCCTGGCGGAACAACCCCAGCACCGTGTTGGTATTTCCCACATCGATGGCCAGCAGCATCAGTCGTCCTCCGGTCGCAGGTCCAGAGCAATGTCCAAGACCGGAGCCGAATGGGTGAGAGCACCCACGGCGAGATAGTCGACCCCGGTCTCGGCCACTGCCCGGGCTCGGTCGATGGTCAGCCCGCCGCTGGCCTCCAGTCGCGCACGACCATCCGTCAGCCGTACCGCCTCGCGCATGTCCTCGACGGACATGTTGTCGAGCAGAACCAGGTCGGCGCCGGCGGCAAGCACCTGCTCCAACTGCCTGAGCGAGTCGACCTCGACCTCCACGGGCAGATCCGGCCACATCGCGCGTACGGCTTCGAACGCCGCGCTCACGCCACCGGCCGCGACCACGTGGTTGTCCTTCACAAGCGCCGCATCGGACAGCGCCATCCGGTGGTTGACCCCCCCACCACAACGGACGGCGTACTTCTCCAGCGATCGCAGCAGCGGGGTGGTCTTGCGGGTGTCGCGGATCGCGGCGCCGGTGCCCTCGACGGCATCGACCCATCGACGAGTCAGCGTGGCGATTCCGGACAGGTGGCACACCAGGTTGAGGGCTGTGCGCTCGCCCGTGAGCAGGTCGCGGGTGCGCCCCTGGACCGTGGCCAGGACGTCGCCAGGCTCGACCTGCGAGCCGTCCGCGACGCGATCGCGGAGCTGACCACGCCCGTCGGTCACCACCTCGAGGACGACCTGCACGACGTCGAGCCCCGCGACCACACCTGCCCCGCGCGCGACGAAGTCACCGACGGCGTGCTGGGCGCTGGGTACTGTCGCCGCCGACGTGACGTCGACACCGCCTGCCAGGTCTTCGGCCAGCGCCGCCAGCACCAAGCCCTCGACCTCGGCAGGGTCGAGACCAGAAGACTCCAGGCGCGCGAGCAGGTCAGGAGGCAGCGTGCTCGCCGTCCCGTCCGCCGAGATCTCGGCCCCTACAGACGCACGCCCACCAGACTCAGTGCCACCAGACTCAGTCATCCCGCTTCCTCACTGCCAGGGATCGCTCCAGACATCGGATCGAACTCGAGACGAACCCGACCGTCGACCAGCCGCCCCAGCAACCGTCCGCGCCACGTCGCGCTCGAGTCTGGGAAGTCCTCGCGCCAGTGCGACCCGCGGGTCTCCTCTCGCCGAGCAGCGGCCGCGACGAGGAAGGACGCAACGGTGTGCAAGTTGGTGGCCTCCCACGTCTCGGTGCACGAGTCCTGACTTGTTGCGGCTGCCAGGTCAGCCAGCCGGTCGCCGGTTGCGGTGAGGCTTGCGGCACTTCGCAGCACCCCGGCCCCGTCGGTCATCGTTGCCGAGACGGCATCACGCACCGAAGCCGGTAGCAATCCCGCAGGCTCCCGTGCAGTCGTCGGCTCCTGCAACGGTGGCAGGCCGCTCGCGAGATCAGCGCCGATCTGTTCGGCAAAAACCAGGCCCTCGAGGAGAGAGTTCGAAGCGAGCCGGTTGGCCCCGTGGACTCCCGTGCAGGCGACTTCGCCGCAGGCATAGAGCCCGACCACCGAAGTACGACCTGCAAGGTCGGTCCTGACTCCACCGCTGGCGTAGTGACAGGCCGGTGACACCGGGATCAAGTCGGTGAGGGGATCGATGCCGAAGGACCTGCACGACTCCACGATCGTGGGGAACCGCCTCATCCACAGGTCTTGGCCGAGGTGCCGACCATCCAGCCAGACGTGGCTCGCACCCGAGGCCCGCATCGAGCGCACCACGGCCTTGGCGACGACGTCCCGCGGAGCCAGGTCAGCCAACTCGTGCTGCCCGATCATGAAGCGCTTGCCGTCATCGTCGAGGAGGACCGCACCCTCGCCGCGCACCGCCTCGGAGATGAGCGGTTGCTGCCCTCGGACGCCCGCTCCCAGGTAGAGCACGGTGGGGTGGAACTGCACGAACTCCACGTCAGCCACCACGGCACCCGCCCGCAGAGCGAGGGCCACACCGTCCCCGGTGGAGACCCGTGGGTTGGTGGTCTGCTCGAAAACCTGGCCCATGCCACCGGTGGCGAGCACCACGGCCCGCGCCGCAACCGAGCCGACGCCGCCGCGCTGCCCCTCGCCCATCACATGCAAGGTCACCCCGCACACGGCGCCGTCGGCCGAAGTGAGCAGGTCAAGCACGAGAGCGTGCTCGATTATCTCGATTCCCGGATCCGCGCGTACGGCTGAAACCAGCGCACGAGAGATCTCGGCCCCCGTGGCGTCACCTCCCGCGTGCGCGATGCGGTTGCGGTGATGCCCGCCCTCACGCGTCAACGACAAACCGCCCTGGGCATCCATGTCGAAGAAGGCACCTTCGGCGATGAGGCGGCGCAGTGCGGCCGGTCCCTGCGTGACGAGCAGCCGCACCGCGGCGGGATCACACAACCCGGCACCGGCCACAAGGGTGTCCTGCTCGTGTTGGGCAGGACTGTCCCCTGGGCCGACAGCCGCGGCGATCCCGCCCTGGGCCCAGCGAGTTGACCCATCCCCGAGGTCAGCCTTGGTGACCAGGAGGACGGTTCCGCTCTGCCGCGCCCTCAGGGCAGCGGTGAGCCCAGCTACCCCGCTGCCCACGACGACGACAGCCGCCTCGGCACGCCAGCCCGGGTCGGCGGCCCGCAGCCGCGCAGCCAGTCGTGCGGTCATGGGCACATCACCCGCACGTTGTCGATGAGCCGCGTCCCTTCGACCACACCGGCCACGAGTACCTGCACCTCACCAGATCTGTGATCCGAGATCTCCACGAATGTCTCCGGGTCGACCAGCGCAAGGTAGTCGAGCGCGAGGGCCGGCTCCGCCTCCAACACCGAACTGGCAGCGGAGCGTACGGCCTTCGGCCCGTCGGTCGCAGCAGAAGTTGCGGCCCGAAGCGCGCGCGACAGGACGGTAGCTGCCGCGCGCCCGCCTGGGGACAGCCGTTCGTTGCGAGAGGAAAGTGCGAGGCCGTCAGCGGCACGCACGGTAGGCACGGTCAGCACCGAGACCCCCAGCTCGAGATCCGCCACCATCTGGCGCACCAGAAAAGCCTGCTGCGCGTCTTTGTCGCCAAATACGGCGACCTCGGGAGCCACCTGACCGAAGAGCTTCGCGACCACCGTGAGGACACCGTCGAAGTGGTTCGGCCGGGCGATGCCTTCGAACTGGCGGCCGAGCTCGCCGGCGGACACCACCACCGTGGGGTCTCCGTAGGGATACATCTGCTCGACGTAGGGCGCCCACACGACGGATACGCCCTCGGCTGCACACACCTCGAAGTCTTCGTCGAGGGTCCGGGGATACAGCGCGAGATCGTCTGCGGAACCGAACTGCATGGGGTTGACGAAGATGCTGGCCACCACCGGCAGGCCGGTCTGGCCAGCAGCGGCGAGCAGGGCGCGGTGCCCGGCATGCAGAGCACCCATGGTCGGCACCAGTACGCAGGCGGCTCGGGTGCCGCCTCGTGCGGTATAGGCAGCAAGGGTCGCGGCCAGCTCCTCGCGAGTCCTAGCCAGGACGGGGCGGCTCACAGCCGCTCGGCCGGACCGGAGAGCGCATCAAGGAGAGCCTCGGCCTGCTGGGGGGACAATCGACCACCGGCCAGGGCTCGGTCGGCCGTAGCACGGGCCAGCGCCCGGTAGGTCGCCAACACGGTGGGATCCGCGGCGGCGAGGGCATGGACGTGCTCCGCGACCGTCCCCGCGTCTCCACGCGCCACGGGTCCGGTGAGGGCCGCGTCACCCGAGCGCAGCGCGTTGTCGAGCGCGGCGCCAAGAAGCGGGGCGAGGGCGCGTCCGGGCTCGTCGATCCCAGCCAGGGTCAACAGCTCTCGGGCCTGGGCCACGAGGGTCACGAGGTGGTTTGCGCCGTGCGCTAGAGCTGCGTGGTAGAGGGCGCGCTTGTCGTCCTGGACCCAAACCGGTTCACCACCCAGCTCGACCACCAGGGCCTCCACGACGGGGCGCAGCAGTTCCGGAGCAGTGACTCCGAAGGTTGCTCCGGCGAGCCGGCGTAGGTCGATCGAAGTACCGGTGAACGTCATCACGGGGTGAAGCGCCAGTGGGAGCGCGCCGGCGGTCGTCGCTGGTTCCAGAACACCGA
This sequence comes from uncultured Actinomycetota bacterium, assembly GCA_963805505.1. Taxonomy (GTDB): domain Bacteria; phylum Actinomycetota; class Actinomycetes; order DATJPE01; family DATJPE01; genus JANPBY01. The sequence continues at coordinate 448,023 of CAWDUP010000002.1, forward strand.
TTCCGTAGCGCCCAGAGGTGTGAGCTATCAGTTGGCCGGAACGTACGGCGCCGATGGCTGCCAGCCCTCGAACCAGCTCCGGAAGCGCATCGTCGGGCACCGTCAGCAGGACCAGGTCCGCCGCGGCCAGCACGTCCGGCGGAGTGGTGACCTCGACGTCGGGCAACAACAGCTCGGCCCGCTCGTGGGATGCCGCGGACACACCGGAGCAAGCGACAACCCGATGCCCTACGGCATTCAACGCTGCGCCGAGCACTGCCCCGACGCGTCCGACCCCGACGATCCCGACGGCGAGGCGGGCTGGCCGCTCGCTCGGCTGAGTCGGCGACTGCCTTGGGTCGATGGCATCCATGAGTGGTGTTCCAGTCCTGTCGGGTACCGGACAAGGAAAGCGTAGTCGGGAGCTAGGTTCGAGGCGTGGCAGACATCCTCTGGCAAGAGGCTTGGCAGGATGCGCTCTACGGCCCCAACGGTTTCTACCGACGAGGGACGCCCCGCTCGCATTTCCGTACCTCGTCACACATCCCTTCCTTCGCCGAGGCGATCTTGCAACTCGCGAGCGACCTCGACGACGCTCTCGGTCGGCCGGCCGAGTTCACAGTTGTCGATGTCGGAGCCGGGGGTGGAGAGCTGCTGGGCGTGCTCGCCGAACTAGCTCCCCCTCGTTGGGGGCTGGTCGGGGTAGACGTGGCTGCGCGTCCTGCCGACCTACCTGAACCGATCCGCTGGCTTTCCGTTCCACCACCGCGGGTCGTCGGTCTGGTCATGGCTCATGAACTGCTGGACGTCATTCCGTGCCCGATCGTCACGCGAGACACCAGCGGTGAGATGCGGCTCCTCGCGGTCGACCCGGTCACGGGTAGGGAGTCTCTCGGACCTCGAGCGTCAGCCGAGGATCAGGCGTGGCTCGACCGATGGTGGTCGGTCGAGCCCGACGAGCGTGCCGAGGTGGGCCGCTCGAGAGACGAGGCGTGGGTCGACATCGTCCAGCGGCTCCGGGCCGGGGCGGCACTGACCGTCGACTACGCGCACAGTCGCGATGACCGGGGCCGGGGCCGGTGGTCCGGGGGCTCCCTCACGGGCCATCGACGAGGGCGCGTGGTGCCTCCCACCCCCGACGGATCATGCGACCTCACCGCGCACGTGGCCCTGGACTCATGTGCCGCGGCCGCTGCTCACCTCGCTGATCTCACCTTGCTCACCACGCAGGGGGAAGCCTTGCGCGCGCTGGGCGTCGACCCCAGCGTGCCGCCGTCGGGCTCCGATCCGGCGACGTACGCAGCGAGGTTGCAGCGGGCCAGCGAGGCCCGTGAACTCACCGATCCGCGGGGGTTGGGAGGCTTCGGCTGGCTCCTGCAGACCCGGGGGGTCAGCCCAGGCGCTCGCGAACGAGCGTCAAGTCGATGAGCAGCGGCGGATCATCGTCGTTGTCCTCGTCGTCGGCTGCTTCGTCATCGTCATCGTCATCGTCGATGACGAACGGCATCCAGGTGCCGGCGTTGTACTCGTTCAGATCGTCGAGCGCGTCATGAACATCCTCGCCAAGCTCAGGCAGGGTCGCCCCGTCGCCGTCGACGTGCAGCGACTCGGCCACCAGTCCATCACCGAACGACCCGAAACTGACCTCGAGAAAGACCGCGTCGGGCGCAATCTCCAGCACCGAGACGGCGACATGGCGCAGCGCGGCCTCAGCCACCGCGTTGCGCGCCAGCTCCGCACGCTCTGAGGCCACCTCCCACGCGTCGAGAGTCTCGGCGTTGTCCGTCATGCCGCCATCTTGTCGCGCATACCTCGCGAGAGCGAGAGGTTTGGCCCGAGGAGTCAGCAGCCGCTGGCGTACGCGTGGGGCGGCCCTGGCTTCAGCTGGCCCTCACGGGGACGCGCTCGTAGCCGCGAAGCACGAAGGTGGGACGAAGCGGTGGGCTCCCGGCGAGCTCCAGCCCGGGGAACCGTTCGGCCAGCAGCGGCAGGGAGGTCTGCAGCTCCAGTCGCGCCAGCGGGGCGCCGAGGCAGAAGTGGATGCCCGCGCCGAAGGCAAGGTGCGGGTTGGGGTCTCTGCCTAGGTCCAGGCTGTCTGCCCGGTCGAACACGCCCTCGTCGCGATTGGCTGAGCCGAGCAACGCGGCGATCTTTTGCCCCTGCTTGATCGTCACCCCACCAATCTCGACGTCCACCGTCGCGGTTCTTTCGAACAAGTGCAGGGGCGAGTCGTAGCGCAGCATCTCCTCGACAGCCGTCTCGGTGAGCTCAGCCGGCGCCGCGGCCAAGCGCGCCCACTCCCGCGGGTTTCTCAGGGCCGCGACCACGCCGTTGCCGAAGCCGTTGACGGAGGCCTCGTGCCCCGCGTTGAGCAACAACACGCAGGTGGCGACGAGCTCTCGTTCGCTGAGCTTCTCACCGGCCTCCTCGACCTGCACCAGGTGCGTCACAAGGTCGTCCCCCGGTTCACCGCGTCGTCGACGGGCGAGCTCGACCACGAAGGCGGCGAACTCCTCGGACGCGGCCCGGGCCGCCGTCTCCTGCTCCGGTGTTCGGTCGTACTCGTACATCTTCACGATGGCCTGAGACCAGGGCCGCAGCTCGCCCTGCTCGCTGGCCGGCACCCCAAGCAGCTCGGAGACGACCATCACGGGCAAGGGCTCTGCATAGTCGGCGATGAGGTCGAACCCCGCCGGGTCGACAGCGTCGAGCAGGCCGGACGCGATGTCCTGCACCCTCGGACGTAGCCGCTCGACATGTCCGCGCGCAAAGGCCTTGGCCACCAGCGCGCGCAACCGGGTGTGCTTGGGCGGCTCGCTGTCCAAGATGGAGTCTGCGTGCAACCAGTTGAACGTGTCCCAGACGTCAGCCGGCTCCCGCGGCGCAAAGATCCGGCCCAGCCGACGATTGCGCAAGACGGCTCCCGCATCGCTGTGCCTTGCTGCCAGCCACACGTTCAGCCCTGGATGCCAGACCGGCCGGTCAGCGGCGCGGAGCGCGGCCAGCACCGGGTAGGGGTCCGCGACCAGGTCTGGCGAGGTGAGATCGAAGGCAGCGCAAGCGTCGTCTGGGGACATCGACCTCACGACGCGCCGGCTCGTTCGTCGTCGACATCGGGCAAAGGCGCCGGTCGACCCGCCTTGATGTGTCGCATGCGATCGAGCATCCATCGTTCTGGAGGTGCAACCAGTCGGGCAGCACTGGCCCGGCGCGCCTGGTCCGTGGCCAGTTCGGTGGCGTCCGCGAGGCTGCGGTGGGCGGCAGTGACCGTGACAGGACCAGGGGTCGAATCGACGTGCATCGAAGCCAACCCGAGCGCCCGCTCCCACGGACCTTGAGTCACGCGCACTGATTGCGTGCGCACATGGGGGATCACCGACAGCGTCCGAACCAGCCGGCCGGTCCGGGCTACGAAGACGGTGCTGTCGTGGCCCGCAGCAAGCCGTGGGTACTGCCACCATGATCGCCAACGTGCTTCTCGGGGTGCGGGAACCAGCGGCACCTTCTCGACCTCGACGCCCGGGAGCACCCTGGCGAGCACCGCGTTGGCCACGAGGACGGGAGCCACCGGCAACAGCACTGCGCTCTCGCTGCCGCTGTCGTTGTCGCCGCCGTAGCCGGCGACGTTCACGCGCAACCGCACCCAGCCAAACCGGCGCCAGAGAAACGGCTGCGCGATCTCGACAGCCTGCACCCGGCCGGGGGGCACGGTCTGAGATCGGGTCGTGAGAAGTCCACGTCGTAGGCGCAATCCATCCGGCGACTCCGCCACCGTGAAGTCGTAGTTGGCCAGGAAGCCGTTGACGCTGGCAAAGATCGGCGCAGCCACTGCGAAGACCAGGCCGAACAGCGCGCCGAACCCCTCGGTCAAGAGGGCGACGGTCACCACGATCGCTCCAACGAAGACACCAAAGATCAACGACTCGCTGATCAGCTGGGACAACGCAAGATCTCGTGGCGGCACCCGCACGATGATGCGTTCCGGCGCCTCCGGCGCTGGTTCCTCCTGACCCGTACGAATTCCCGCCGCCCGCGCCAGCAACTCACGACGTAGCTCGTTCGCCTGATCGACCGTGAGAAAGGCCAACGACACCTTGGCGGAGTCTCCGCTACCCGCCACTTCCGGCTTGAGCTCGGCAAGCCCGATCAGGCGCGCGATGATCGGCTGCACCAGGTCCACTGCCTGTAACCGCGACAACTGCACCCGCCGCTCCTGACGGCGAAGGAGTCCGCTCGCGATCCGTAGGTCCCCATCGTCGTCGAACCAGAAGCTCGTTCGTGTCCACGCCACATAGGTGAACCCCGCGACCGCGACCACGATGACCGCGGACAGACCAATCAGGAGAAGGACCCGAAGCAAGGGACCTCCGGGCAGATCCTGACCGATCACGACCGCAAGTCCGACGAGAACCGGCGGCACGACCCGCCCCGCTTGCGCGATCGGTGTCAGCGGATGGAGCCGCCGGGGGGCGGTGGCGAGTCCGGTCACAGGCCGGCCGAACGAGCCTCACCCAGGGCGGCGAGGTGGTCACGCAGCCGCGCTGCATCTTCTGCGGGCAGCCCTGGGATCGCTGCGTCGGTCGTGGCCGCTGCCGTGTGCAGCTGTACGGCGGCGATGCCGAAGTACCTGTCGATGGGACCGGTGGTGACGTCGACGAGCTGCATCCGGCCGTACGGCACGAGCACGGTACGGCGAAACATGATGCCGGTTCGCACCACCAGGTCGTCGGTCCGCTCGGAGTAGGCAGTCGCAGCGACCTGCCGGCCGATCAGCCACCAAAGCCAGCCGATCAGCAGCAGACCGGCCGCGACGGCGATCGCGGCCAACCACGGGATCGGCGTGAAGGCCAGTCCGACCGCGGTCACCAGCGTGATCAGGCCGATCACCACAGTCGAGACCAACCGTCGCGCCGTCGCCAGCCTCGACGAGACCTGGACCCAACCCGCCGGATCGGGACGCTCTCCGGCCCGGATCAGCTCGCGGTCATAACCCATGGGACCCACGCTATCCGCAGCCGTAGGCCGACATCCCGAACCGCCCGCAGCGGCTTCTGCGCAGAAAGTTGAGACCGAAGACTCAAAAGTCACACATTCGGACCATTGATGGGTCTATAAACCTCCCCAAGGCAGTCCGAGCAGTCCCAGCGACAGGCACACCACCGAGCGGGAGCGACGCCAAAGGCGGTCGCCTCGCAATGACGAGGAGGCTCCGTGGACAGCAAGATGTCCGTGTCAGGAGTGACCTACCAAGAGGCAGGCCACGACTACTTCAACAAGCGCGCCCTGACCCGTCATGCGGGTGCATGGTCGCTGTGGGCGCTCGGGGTCGCCGCAGTCATCTCCGGGGACTTCTCCGGCTGGAACTTCGGGATCGGCGAGGCCGGTTGGGGTGGCATGCTCGTCGCCACCATCATCATCGGCCTGATGTATCTGCTGATGATCTTCAGCATCTCGGAGATGTCGGCCACTATGCCGCACACGGGGGGCGCCTACTCGTTCGGTCGTTCGGCCATGGGGCCTTGGGGCGGCTTCGTCACGGGCCTCGCCGAGACGATCGAGTACGTGATCACAACGGCCGTCGTCGGGACGTTCAGCGGCCTCTACGCCGACGCCATTACCGACGACCTGTTCGGTTTCACCATGCCGCTCTGGGCCTGGGTCACCGTGTTCTACATCATCTTCGTCGGGTCTCAAGCTCTGTCGGTGCGGCCGCCTCCTTCCGGTTTGCGGTCGTCATCGCGGTGTTGTCCTTGGCAGTCTTGGCGCTCTTCTTCGTGCTCGCGATCTTCTCGGGCAAATTCTCCGTCGACAACCTCACTGACATCGCCCCAGACCCGGGCAACAGCACGTTCCTTCCCTTCGGGATCGGCGGCGTCCTGGCTGCTCTTCCGTTCGCGATCTGGTTCTTCCTTGGGATCGAGGAGCTCCCGCTCGCGGCCGAAGAGACGCAGACTCCGCAGGAGGACATTCCCCGCGGGTCGACTGGCCGGGATGCTCACCCTGTTGGTCACCGCGTTCTTGGTCCTCATCCTCAATCCGGGCAGTAGTGGTTCGGAGGCGATGTCAGACAGTGGCGAGCCCATTCTCGACGGCTTCCGAGTGATCTTCCCGAACAGCAGCATTGCGGCGCTGTTGGCCCTGTTCGCACTCACCGGGCTCATCGCCTCGTTCCAGGGCATCATGTTTGCTGCCGGCAGGAACATGTACTCCCTCTCGCGAGCGGGCTACTATCCGCAGTTCCTGTCGCTCACCGGGCGGCGGCAGGTGCCCTACGTGGCGCTGATCGTCAGCGCGGTCGTCGGCATCGGGTTGGTCTTCGGTCTGACGATCGTCCAGGATTCCGACGGCGGCACCGCGGCCACCAAGCTGCTCAATGTCGCCGTGTTCGGCGCGGTCATCGCGTACTTCCTGCAGATGGTCGCCTACCTCCTGCTGCGTGCCCGGATGGGTGATGTCGAACGGCCTTACCGAAGCCCCGTCGGTGTGATCGGCGCCTTGGTCGCGGCGATCATCGCCGGTGTGACGCTAGTGATCTTGCCGTTCAACGACGACTACCGATCTGTTGTCGTCGCGGTTGCAGTCTTCTTTGCGATCGGGATCGTCTGGTTCGCCCTGGTGGGCCGGCACAAGCTGGTGCTGTCGCCGGAGGAGGAGTTCGCCGTGACGCGCGGCAAGCACGGCCATCCTGAGACCGAGGGATATGACGTCACCGAGTCCGAGATGCTCGGCGACGGCACGGCTCCGCCCGGCTGACGGTCAGGCGACCCATCCCTCCAACGCAGGGCCTGAGCGGTAGCTCAGGCCCTGCGGTCATGATGGGGCTGTGTCAATCCCAGAGTCACTCCCAGAAGCACCACTCGTCGCGGCGGTGCTTTCGACGCGGGACCTGGGCGATGGCGAGATGGTTCTGGACCTGGGGTCACATCACCCGGCCAGTCACGGAGCCCTCCGGCTGCACGTCACCTTGCAAGGCGACATCGTCCGCAGCGCCGTACCGCACGTCGGCTTCACACACCGGGGCGCGGAAAAGCTCTTCGAGGTGCGCGACTACCGGCAGGGACTTGTGCTGGCCAACCGCCATGACTGGCTGTCGGCTTTCGCCAACGAGCTAGGGATCGTCCTTGGCGTGGAACGCATGTTGGGGATGGAGATACCCCAGCGCGCCGTGTGGACACGCACCCTGCTGGCTGAACTGACCCGCGTCCTCAACCATCTGGCCTTCCTCGGAACGCCGCACGGCTGGCAAGGCCGCGAAACCATCCAGCAGGTGCTCGAGGAGTTCTCGGGCGGACGAATGCACGCCATGGCCAACCAGGTCGGAGGCCTCAAGGTCGACAGTCCGGCCGGCTGGCTGGAGCGAGTGTCCGTCGCGGTGGATCGCACGCGCCTCGAACTCCAACGAATCGCGGGAGTCACGACAGAGCACGAACCTTTTCGTCGCACCGCAACGGGCATCGGTCAGATCGATCCGGGCCTCGTCGACTCGTACGGCTTGTCCGGTCCGGTTGCTCGGGCCAGTGGCTCGACACGTGATCTCCGGCTGGACGAGCCCTACCTTGCCTACGCCGACTTGGCCGAACGAGGTGTCCTGCGCCTGGTGACCCGAGAGAGCGGGGACTGCCTGGCGCGCTACGAGGTGCTTGTCGAGCAGTGCGAGCTTGCTCTCGACCTGGCCGCGGCCTGCGTGGTCGAGCTCCACGCGCTCGAGGGGAGCCCGATCTGTTTGCCCCTACCCAAGGTGCTGCGCGTCCCCGAGGGGGAGACGTACACCTGGACGGAGAATCCGTTGGGGATCAACGGCTATTACCTGGTCTCACGCGGCGAGCGCAGTCCTTGGCGGCTCAAGCTTCGGTCCGCTTCGTTCAGCAACGTGCAAGTGCTCGAGGCCGTGCTGCCCGGACAGCGTCTGTCCGACTTGGTGCTGATTCTTCAGTCGATGTTCTTCGTCATGGGCGACGTCGACAAATAGCTGGGCATCGAGCCCGAAGTGGAAGGCAGGCCAGGCTCAGGCGCCGCGAGCGTGCGAACGCACCGACTCCACCAGCCGCAGATCCACCCGAGTCCGGGTCGGCGCGCCGGGAGCGGGCTCAGCAGGAGTGGAAGGTGGTGCGAACGGAGCCTCCCGCCGGGGGCTGATCGGCACACTGGACCCGGTTGGGCTGGTGACGAGCGGCAGGTCCAGCGACGTCCCCGGGGCTGTTGCAGCGGCCGGCGCCACGCGAGCGGCCGGAGCGGCGGGCACGATGGGCGCGGGCGCAGCGGGTTGGACCGGAGCCGGCGGGGCCGGGAGCACCTGCACTGCTGGCACCTTCGCCTGGGCCGTGGCCATGACGGCCATCAGCCGGTTGACCTCGAGGGCCAGCGCCTCGGAGCGGGCGACGGCGGCGTAGGACCGTTCGACGGCCAATCGGGACCGGTGGTGCGCCTCAGCGATCTCCTCGCGAAGCCGGATGGCGTCCCGCCGCCGCGCGTGGTCGATGCGAGCCAGTCGCAGTGACGACTGGCGTTGCGAGCGGTACTGGATCAAGAACAGCGCCGCCGCGAGCACGGTGGCCCAGCCGATGGCGACCCGCCCCGGTCCGGCAGCCACATGGCTGGCCAACGAGGCGCCGCCCAAGGCAGCGATGACAGCCAGCACGAGGCTGAGCCATCCCCCGGACGAACGTGGCTGGGCATGTCGGCTCATGAAACGGAGAGTAGGTGGTGGCGACCGGTTGGGCCAAGAAATTGCCCAGGCACCTCCGCAGAAACTACTGAGAGTGCCTGGGCAATGACTTGGAGTTAGCCAGATCGGCTTCGCGTCGGTTCTAGGCGAGGTTCTTGGAGACCAGGAACGCCTTGGCTACGTCCTCCGGATCCATCCGGTCGATGTCGACCTGCTTGTTCATGGCGATCAAATCTTCGGTCGTCAGCACCGCGGACAGGCTGTTGAGCGCTGCCGCGAGCGCGTCGGAAGCCGCCGCCGTGTTGACGGCTGGGACGACATTGTCGGCGGCCTGCAACGACTTGTCATCGGTGAGGACCTGGAGGCCAAGCGCTTCGATCCCACCGTCAGAGGAGAAGACCAGACCGACCTGCACGTCCCCATCGGCGATCGCCTTCTTGGTGAGCGGTCCCCCAGCGTCCAGCGCCTTGAAGCCGGTGAAGGTGATGCCGTAGGTCGACTCAAGCCCTGGCTGGCAGTAGGGGCGATCCGGACATTCGGGCGGTCCTCCGAGCACCAGGTCGCCCTGGTAGTTGCCAAGGTCTGACAGCGTCGTGAGGTTGTTGGCGCTGGCGAAGTCCTGCGTCACAGCGAAGGCGTTCTGGTCGGTGGCCGGCGAGGGAGTGAGCAAGGTCGTGTCGTACTCGTTGGCCAGGGTCTGGCCGGCCGCCAGCGTGGCATCGACGTCGCCCGTAGCCGGCGTGGTCGCGTCGGGACCATTCTTCTTGCTGTTCAAGAAGGTGGTGAAGGTCGCCAGATACTCCGGAACGACATCGACGCCTCCACCGGCCGAACCCTTCTGCAGCGCCGGCTGGGTCACCTCACGATTGCCGACCACGGTGACCTCGGGCTCGTAGCCTGCCTTGGCCAGCACGCCGGCATAGAGGTTCGCCAGGATCTTGCTCTCTCCGAAGTCGAACGTGCCGATGGTGATTGCTCCTAGCGACGGAGCCGACGACTCCGGCGTGGTGGTGGTGCTCGTCCCGCCGGAGCTTCCGCAAGCTGCCAGGCCCAGCGCGGCAACTGCCAGGCCGACCGTCATGGTTGTCTTTCGGATCCGCATCATCACTGCGCCCCGCCTTCTGTGTCCCCTGCACGACGTGCAGGCGTGTCCGGTAGGGCGCCCGCTCGTGTGGGGACCCCAACTTTCCTTCCCAACCTCAGCACGGACCACCGACAGTCGCAACGTGGGAAAGGTCACGAAGTTGTGACGGACGCCGCTCGGTCAGGTTGCTCAGGCTGGGCTGCGCCGGAATCGCGTTCTGGTGTCCGATCGACCCGAGCCCCTCTTCCGGTTGGGTCCACCCGCCTCTGGACGGCCCGCAAGGTCAGTTCCAGACCGATGCACAAGAGGGCGACCAGCACGGTCCCGCCGTAGAGCATGGGGTAGTCCTGGCGGGCAAATCCGTCCACGACGTACCTTCCGAGACCTCCACCAGCGACCAGCGCGGCCAGGGTCGCCGTCGCGACCGTCTGCACCGTGGACGTTCCCAGGCCGGCGAACAACAGCGGTCTCGCCAGTGGCAGCTCCACCCGGCGCAACTGCTGGCCGCCGGTCATTCCCATGCCCTTGGCTGCGTCCTTGATGTCCGGGTCGACCTCACGCAGTCCGACGTAGGTATTCGTGAGGATCGGGGGTATCGCAAAGATCCCGAGAGCCAGCACTGCCGCGAGGTCGCCGATGCCGACCGGCTCCCAGGACGCGAAGATGATCAGCACCCCGAACGTAGGGACGGCGCGTCCGGCGTTGCCGACATTGATGGCGACAAAGCCGCCCCGCCCACGATGTCCGAGCCAGATGCCGACCGGCAGCGCCACGAGGCACGCCAAAGCCATGGCCAGGAAGGAGATCCACAGGTGCTGGGCCAGGCGAGTCGGGATCCCGTCTGGACCCTGCCAGTTCGCGGGATCGGTGAGCCAGTCCCAGGTGCCGTTGAGGACGGTCATGACCGCCTCGCCCCACGCCAGGTCCATGGGGTAAGAACCCGTTGCAGGCCTACGAGAAACAGCTCTGCGACGACGGCCAACGCGATGCAAGCGACCGTGCCTGTCATGATCTCGGCGTGGTAGAAGTTCGACTGGAAGCCGCCGAGGATCAGTTGGCCGAATCCACCGTGACCGACGATGGCACCGATCGTGACCAGACCGATGGTTGACACGGTCGCCACCCGGATGCCGGCCATCACGGTCGGCAGGGCGAGGGGCAGCTCGACGCGCAACAGCATGCGCACCGGCCCGTACCCCATTCCGCGCGCAGCGTCGCGAACATCGTCATCGACGCCGTCGAGCCCCTCGATCATGTTCCTCAGCACGATCAGCAGGGCATACATGGTCAGAGCTATGCCCACCGTCTTGAGACTGAGGCCGAACACCGGCCATAGGGCAGCGATCAGCGCGAGGGCGGGAATCGTGTAAAGAGCGCCCGCCCCGCCCAGCAGGGGAGCCTCGAGCCGTCTCCACCGACGGGCGACAAGGGCCAACGGGAACGCCAGCACGACGGCGGCCAGAACCGAGGTCACCGTCAGGAGCACATGTTCCTTGCCCGCAACGGTGAGCTCATCCACATGGTCGACCACATAGGTCCAGGAGAACCAGGGATTGGGCGGGCCATCGGCGCTCAAAGCGGGCAGGATCGATCCTTGAACCGATCCGATGGGCACCGCCGACGCGAAGGTCACTCGTGGAACCTAACAAGCCGAGCGAGATCTCACCCGATGTCGCCTCACCTCCAACCGACCCGATGATCCGCCTCGACGGCATCGGCAAGTCCTATCCCGACGGGACCGTGGCCGTCGCGGAGTTGAGCCTCGACATCGCCCCCGGCGAGCTATGCGTGCTCGTCGGACCGTCCGGATGTGGCAAGACCACCACCATGCGGATGATCAACCGCCTGATCGAACCGAGCCGAGGACGGATCATTCTCGACGGACGGGACATCACTCACGAGGACCCTGTTCAGGTGCGGCGCGGTATCGGCTACGTCATCCAGCAGGTAGGGCTGTTCCCGCACCAGACGATCGAGGCCAATGTCGCGACTGTGCCGCACCTGCTCGGCTGGTCCCGTGCTCGTCGCCGGGCGCGCGTCGCAGAGCTGCTGGAGCTCGTCGGGCTCGACCCGGAGACGTACGCCGCTCGCTATCCGCACCAGCTGTCCGGCGGGCAACGTCAGCGCGTCGGTGTCGCCCGCGCGCTGGCGGCCGATCCGCCCGTGCTGCTCATGGACGAGCCGTTCGGGGCGGTCGACCCGATCGCTCGCGAGCGCCTCCAAGACGAGTTTCTCCGGCTTCAGGAGGAGCTGCACAAGACCATCGTGTTCGTGACCCACGACGTGGAGGAGGCCGTACGGCTCGGCGACCGCATCGCTGTCCTCGCCGAAGGGGGGCACCTGGAGCAGTACGACACCCCCGCCACGATCCTCGGCGCGCCGGCGAGCACGTTCGTCGCAGACTTCGTCGGTGCCGATCGCGGCCTGAAGCGACTCGCCGTCACGTCGATCCTCGACGAGGATCTCGAGCACCCACCGGTCGTTCACCTGGAAGACCGAGTCGCCTTCGCGGCGGCCCGCCTGCACAGCGTGAACGCTAGGGCTGCGGTCGTCCTCGATGACGACGAGCACCTGCACGGCTGGGTCGGTGTCGATCAGCTGGTCGGACCTGGCACGGTCGCCGGGCATGCGCGGCGACTGGAGGCCTGGGTCCCCCGCGACGCGTCGCTCAAACAGGCATTTGCGCAGATGCTTCAGCACGACGCGGGCTGGGTGGCCGTGCTCGCCGGCGACCGTCTCATGGGAGTCCTCACACCGACCGGACTTCATCACGCGCTGCGTCGATCTGTCGAAGCCGACGCGCATGACCTCGATCCACGCGAGGTGCAGATCGAAACGGCTGCCCATGCCTGACGCACTCGCCGCCGGACCCAGCGAGGCCGAGGTCGAAAGAGTTCGGACGTTGGTCGGGACCGTCCGGCCCGAGCTGCTGGCGCTGTCCCATCAACTTGCCGCAGAGCCGGAACTGGCTTATGCCGAGCACCGATCAGCGCAGCGGTGCGCAGATCTGCTCGCGAGGAACGGGCTCACCGTCGAGCGGCCGGCCTACGGCCTCCAGACGGCGTTCGCCGCGCGAGCCGGTGCGCACGGGCCGCACGTGGTGATCTGCGCCGAGTACGACGCGCTGCCGGAAGTGGGACACGCCTGCGGGCACAACATCATCGCGGCCTCGGCCATCGGCGCTGGGATCGCGCTGGCTGCGCTCGCCGATGAGGTGGGGCTTCGGGTGACCGTCTTGGGGACTCCGGCTGAGGAAGTAGGGGGCGGGAAGGTCGACCTGATTCGGGCTGGCGCCTTCGACGGAGTCGACGCCGCGATGATGGTGCATCCGTCTCCGTATGACGATCACGCACCGCAAGCCCTGGCCATCGAGGAGTGGCAGGTCGTCGTGCGCGGGCACGCCTCGCACGCCAGCTCCGCACCCGAGCTGGGTCGCAACGCCCTGGATGGGCTCGTGCTCGGCTACACCTCGATCGGCCTGCTCAGGCAGCACTTGCGCGCCAACCAGCAGGTGCACGGGATCATCACGCACGGCGGCGCAGCCCCCAACATCGTCCCCGACCGGGTCGAGGCTGCCTACTACCTGCGGGCCGTCGACTCTGCCGACCTGGACGATCTACGAGACCGCGTGCGGGCCTGTCTCGAGGGGGCGTGCGTGGCGACCGGCACCACCGTGGAGATCACTCAGGTCGGAAACGTCTACGAGCCCATCAAGGCACACCCCGGGCTTGCCGCCGCGTTCTCCGCAGCCTGCCTGGCCCTCGGCAGGCCTTACACCCCGGATCCCGCCGGTGACGGCCTTTCCGGATCGACCGACTTCGGCAACGTGAGCGCGCTGGTGCCTGGGCTGCATGCCGACCTGGCGGTGCATTCGTGGCCCGTGGTCAACCACCAGCACGAGTTTGCGGCGCACTGCGTGACCGAGGCCGGCGACCGCACGCTCCTCGACGGTGCCATGGCCTTGGCGTTGACCGGCCTGCGAGTCGCCGCCGACCCGCAGCTGCTCACCGCGACCAGCTCGTAGATCACGCCCTCTCGTGCGCGTCTTCGCTGTCCTCGGGAAGGCGCAACGCCCGCTCGAGGAGCAGCGCACCGATCACGAGCACGACAGCGCCGATCACGCAGAGCCCGCAGCGCAGAGCCACGTCTCTTCGATAGCCGGTCTGCAGATCGCCGAGCAGAAACAGCGCATAGCCCGCGTAGCCTCCGGCCACCCCCGCCCCGACCCGAGACGCGGCAACGCCAAGTGCCGCCAACCGTGCGCCAACCAACGGCGGCAGCCGTTTGGTTCCGGGCTTTCCTTCAAGGCGGGCCCGAGTACGGATCGCGGTGTAGATCAAGCCCACCCCAGCGGCCGCCAAGACGGCCGCGGCTGAGTACGGCACGCTCGCGACCTCCCCTCGGCTGAGGAAGACGATCCGAGCCACCAACCAGCCCGCGACAGCACCAACCGCCGCCCACGCGGCGAGCGTCCGCCACGTCGTCGCGGTCACGGTCGCGCCACCGGCAACTCCAACCCGGAGACGAGCTGAACGTCGGCAAGGTCAGCGCTGGACAGCTCACCCAGCAGCTCCAGCACGGGTCCCCATCGCGGGATCACGGCGTCGGGATCGACCTGCGACCAGGGCACGAGGACAAAGGCCCTCTCGTGGGCCCGTGGGTGAGGGAGGGTCAGGTCGGGGTCGTCGGAGACCTCCTCACCAAGCACAAGGATGTCGATGTCGAGAGTTCGAGGACCCCAACGCTCGGCGCGGATCCGTCCGTGGGCCGCCTCGACCACTTGCGCCGCGTCAAGCACCGCTCGGGCGCTCAGTGCCGTTTCGATGATGACCACCGCATTGAGGTAGCGGTCCTGTGCGGGGCCACCAACTGGGCCTGTCTCATAGACCGAGGATGCAGCGACGAGGTGCAGACCGGGGACGGACGCCAGGTCTTTCACCGCGGCGATCAGGACAGCTGCCCGGTCTCCCACGTTGCTTCCGAGCGCCAGGGCGCCGCGTCTGACGCCGGTCATCGCGATGGCCTCACGGACGGCGCCGAACGATCGTGATTTCCACGTCATCGAAGCCGACGGTCATGGGTGCCTCGGGTTTGTGCACGGTGACCTCCACCTGCTCAACCCGTCCATCAGCCAGGCAACAGTCCGCGACGCGCTGAGCCAGGGTCTCGATGAGGTGGACGGGCTCGCCCTCGACAACAGCGATGACCGCTTCTCCGACCGTTCCGTAGTCGACGGTGTCGTCGAGGTGGTCGCTCGCGGCGGCCGGAGTGGTGTCGACGTGCAAGGTGACGTCGACGACGAACAGCTGACCATCTGCGCGCTCGTGGTCGAACCAGCCATGGCGACCGCGCGCGCGAAGTCCTCGCAGGACGACTCGATCAGTGCTCATTGCTTCCCATCTTGCCCGCATGACTCGGCTGGTTGTTCCACGCAGCGGCTACCGCGACCGCAGCGCGACTTCCCCGCGGGTCGTGAACGCGCACTCCCCAGACACCGTCTCGAGCCGCCAGCGCGGATACCGCATCGGTCGCTGCATCCCGCGCCTCAGCGCCTTGCCCCGAACCGGGCGAAACCTGCGCTTCGCCGAGAAACCGTTTGCGGGAGGCCCCTACGAGCAGCGGGCGCCCCAAGGGGGCTAGCTCGTCGAGACGCGCCAGCAGCGCCCAGTTGTGCCAGGACTTCTTCGCGAAGCCCAACCCTGGATCAAGCACCAGACGGGTCGCGGACAGTCCTGCCTCAAGGGCTGCATCGACGCGGGCGCCGAGCTCCCGCACGACGTCGCTCACCACGTCCTCGTAGATGGCCAGTCGTTCCATCTCGGCACTCGGACCCCGCCAGTGCATGACGACATAGGGAACGTCGAGGCGCGCCATCGTGGAGAGCATCTGGGGGTCGGCCTGCCCACCGGAGACGTCGTTGACCAACACAGCCCCAGCGTCGACGGCTGCCTGCGCCGTGGCTGCCGACATCGTGTCGATGCTCACGTGGACGCCGGCAGCAGCGAGGCCGCGAACCACGGGAAGGACCCGAGCCTGCTCGACCTCGGTAGGAACCCGAAGGGCGCCAGGGCGAGTGGACTCACCACCCACATCGACGAGGTCCGCACCCTGCTCGGTGAGACGTAGGCCGTGGGCAACGGCATCTGGTGGCGCCAGGAAGCGGCCACCGTCGGAAAAGGAGTCGGGTGTGACGTTGACGATCCCCATCACCACGGCGCGCCCGAGGCCGCGAAGATCCGCAGGCAGGCCTGACGGTTCCGACCGCGTCATCACGACGACAAGCCTACGAACACCGATGACTCGGCGAGGCTCAACGCCCAGCCAGGATCAGGCTCATCGCTTCAGACCGGGTCGCGGGGTCACGCAGCTGGCCGCGCACCGCCGAGGTGACGGTGATGGCTCCGGGCTTGCGAATTCCGCGCATGGCCATGCAGAGGTGCTCGCACTCGAACACCACGATCACCCCCCGCGGGGCGAGCTCGGCCACCAAGGCTTCGGCCACCTGCGTCGTCAGCCGCTCCTGAACCTGCGGCCGCTTGGCAAAGACGTCAACGAGGCGAGCGAGCTTGGACAGCCCGGTGATTCGACCGTCCGCGCTGGGGATGTAGCCGACGTGCGCCTTGCCGAAGAAGGGCACCAGGTGGTGCTCGCACTGACTCCACACCTCGATGTCACGAACGAGGACCAGTTCGTCGTGCCCCAGGTCGAAGGTGGTGGTGAGCACGTCCTCCGGGCTCTGCCGTAATCCCGCGAACACCTCGGCGTAGAGCCTGGCGACGCGAGCGGGAGTGTCGCGCAGGCCGTCGCGATCCGGATCTTCCCCGACCGCCAGCAGCAGCTCGCGGACGGCCCGCTCGGCCCGAGGAAGGTCGAACGCCGGCATGGAACGATCGGGAAGCGCGATCGGGTCGACCACGGCGACCTAGGCCGGTGGCTCTGGCGGCGGCTCGCTCACCGGCTGGTCAGAGCCGGCGGAGTCGTGCTGACCCTCGTCCGCTCGCTTGTCCGCTCCGGGGGTGCGCACCGCCTCCTGGGACGAACCGTTCGAGGAACCGTGAGCGGAGCCGTTCGCAGCTGCCGTCGCCGAGCCGTTGGATGCTGCGCGCTCCTTCGGCGAGCTCACCGGTGGCAGGTCGGAGACGGGTCGGCCGGCCGAAGACAGCCACACGGAACGCTCGGCGCGACGCCTCATCGGTTCAAAGATGCGGGCGACTTCTTCCTTGTCGAGCGTCTCCTTCTCGAGCAGCTCGAGCACCAACGAATCGAGAACGTCACGGTTGGCGTTGAGGATCTCCCAGGCTTCGTCGTGGGCGGTCTCGATGAGCGCCCGAACCTCTTGATCGACGATCTCGGCGATGCCCTCGGAGTAGTCGCGCTGATGGCCCATGTCGCGGCCCAGGAAGACCTCGCCGGAGTCCTGGCCGAGCTTGATGGCACCGATTCGCTCGGACA
The DNA here is from genome assembly GCA_963805505.1 of uncultured Actinomycetota bacterium. Lineage (GTDB taxonomy): Bacteria > Actinomycetota > Actinomycetes > DATJPE01 > DATJPE01 > JANPBY01. The sequence goes on from CAWDUP010000002.1 coordinate 465,203, forward strand.
TGCCGTACTGCGTGACCATCGCCCGAGCGACGCTGGTCGCCTTCTCGATGTCGTTGGCAGCGCCAGTGGTCGGGTCGTGGAACACGAGCTCCTCGGCCACCCGGCCACCCAGCATGTAGGCGAGCTGATCGAGCATCTCGTTGCGCGTGGTGGAGTACTTGTCCTCATCGGGCAGCACCATCGTGTAGCCGAGGGCTCGGCCGCGGGGCAGGATCGTCACCTTGTGCACGGGATCCGTGTGCGGCAGCGCGGCAGCGACCAGCGCGTGACCACCTTCGTGGTAGGCCGTGATCTTCTTTTCCTTCTCGTTCATCAACCGAGTCCGCTTCTGCGGGCCCGCCACCACGCGGTCGATCGCCTCGTCCATCGACGAGGGATCGATGAGCTTGTTGCCTTGGCGCGCCGTCAGTAGCGCAGCCTCGTTCAGAACGTTGGCCAGGTCAGCCCCGGTGAATCCTGGGGTTCGGCGAGCGACTGCGCGCAGGTCGACGTCCGGAGACAGCGGCTTGCCCTTGGCATGCACCTCAAGGATCTCCTGACGCCCGTTGAGGTCTGGGCGTTCGACGGCGATCTGCCGGTCGAAGCGTCCCGGCCTGAGCAAGGCGGGGTCGAGGATGTCTGGTCGGTTGGTCGCCGCGATGAGGATGACCCCACCGCGCACGTCGAAGCCGTCCATCTCGACGAGGAGCTGGTTGAGCGTCTGCTCGCGCTCGTCGTGCCCGCCGCCGAGGCCGGCACCACGGTGGCGTCCCACGGCGTCGATCTCGTCGACGAAGACGATGGCTGGGGCGTTCGACTTCGCCTGCTCGAACAGGTCGCGAACTCGGCTGGCGCCGACCCCGACGAACATCTCGACGAAGTCCGACCCAGAGATGGAGAAGAACGGCACGCCGGCCTCGCCGGCGACAGCCCGGGCCAGCAGCGTCTTGCCCGTGCCCGGGGGACCGTAGAGCAGAACACCCTTGGGGATCTTCGCCCCCACGGCTTGGAACTTCGCCGGCTCCTCCAGGAACTCCTTGATCTCCTCGAGCTCCTCGACGGCCTCGTCGGAGCCGGCGACATCAGCGAACGTGGTCTTCGGAGTGTCCTTGGCGACCACCTTGGCCTTGGACTTCCCGAACTGCATGACTCGCGATCCGCCGCCTTGCATCTGGTTCATCACGAAGAAGAAGAGCACGACCAGGAGCAGGATCGGGAGCAGATTGATGAGCAGCGAGGTGAGCAGCCCCTGGGTGGCCTTCTTCCCGTCCCAGCCTTCCGGCGGGACGTTGGCCTCGAGCGCATCGGCCAAGATCTGGCTCTGAGCGGAGACGTACTGCGCCTGTTCTTTCGTGCCGTCGTTGAGGGTGATCTCGATGCGCTGCTCAGGATCGACCATCAGCGCAGACTTGACCTGCTTGCCCTGGATGGCGGCGAGCACCTCAGAGGTCTTGACCTGCTCGGCCTTGCCGCTGGACGACACGAACTGGGCAGCCAGCAGCAACACCAGAACGAGCAGGGCAATCCAGACGATGGGGCCCCTGAGATAGCGCTTCAACGATGTTGGGGCGCGGGACGCCCCACCTCCTGCCTGACCGATGTCTCGCCCGGACGGGCGTACGCCTCCCGGACCTCAACGGTACCCCGGCAAACCGACGCCTGCCGAACTCGGTCCGTCCGTTCGCGTACGGCGTACCGGACCGGCAACGGGGGGCGAGGGGACGGGGACGGACGGTCAGGAGTAGACGTGGGCGGCGAGCGTGCCGACGAACGGGAGCGTGCGGTAGCGCTCGGCGTAGTCCAGGCCGTAGCCGACGACGAACTCGTTGGGGATGTCGAATCCGACGTAGCGGACAGAGACATCAACCTGAGCGGCATCGGGCTTGCGGAGCAGCGCGAACACCTCGACAGATGCTGGGCCTCTCGAACGGAGGTTGCGCAGCAGCCACGACAAGGTCAGGCCGGAGTCGATGATGTCTTCGACGACCAGGACGTGGCGTCCGGTGATGTCGCGGTCAAGGTCCTTGAGAATGCGTACTACACCAGAGGACTTGGTGCCGGAGCCGTAGGAGGAAACGGCCATCCAGTCCATCTGCGCAGGTACGTGCAGGGCGCGGGACAGGTCGGCCATGACCATGACGGCGCCCTTGAGCACACCCACCACAAGCAGATCCCGGTCCGCATAGTCCGCGTCGATCTCGGCAGCCAGCTCCTGGATGCGAGTCGCGATCTCTGTCTCCTCGACCAGCACCTTCTCCAGATCGGTGCCCATGTCGTCGGCGTTCATGCCTGCGCGCTCCGTCGGTTATGAGTGATCCGAGCCAGGTGCAGCCTCCCACAGTCCCGCCAGGCAGACACCTGCCCGGGCAGGGCGACGGCGCCTTGACCAGACCACGCGGCCACCAAAGCGTCGACGGCGAGAATGTGCCCAGCGCTGAGGGATCCCGGCGGGCAGCCGGCGTCGATGGCCACCCGTCGCACGAGCCGCGTACGAACCGCTCTCGGCAGGCGGGCCAGCCGTTGCACATCCATCGCCCCGTCGGTCACCTGGACCTCCGGCAGCATGGCTTCGGCCCAGCCGTCCAGTGCGTCCGCGTCGGCTCGCAGCAGGTCGGCCGAGCGAGCCAGCCCCTCGACGGCGCCGGCGCCAAGGACATCGGCGAGCTGCGGCAGCAGGTCTCCACGGATCCGGCTGCGGGTGAAGCGGGGGTCCTCGTTGTGCGGGTCGTCCCACACCTCGAGCCCGATGGCGGTTGCGGCCTCGCGAAGCGTCGAACGGTCTAGGGCGAGAAGCGGTCGGCGGTAGCGGCCCTGTACTGCGGGCATGCCGGACAACGAGCGAGCCCCCGAGCCACGAGCCAAGCCCAGCAGCACCGTCTCTGCTTGATCCTGCTTCGTGTGGCCCAGCAGCACCGCTGCGGCCCCCAAGCGATCGGCGGCATGGTCGAGCGCGGCATACCGGGCGGTACGAGCGGCGGCCTCCGGACCACCGGCCGATCCGACCTGCACGCCGATCACCTCGCACGGGTCGCACCCCAGGCCACGCAGGGCCGCGGCGACGGATGCGGCCCGCTCGGCCGATCCAGCCTGCAGGCCGTGGTCGATGGTGACACTGCCCACCCGCAAGCCCGCCTGCTCCGCCTCGTGACACGCCGCCGCGGCGAGAGCCAACGAGTCCGCCCCGCCGCTGCACGCGACCAGGACCAGGTCCCCGGCGTCGAGATCAGCCAGCGTGAGCCGTACTGCCCTGCGGGTGTCGGCCACCGCGCGCGGCAGGCCGGACCGGCTCCCCGGTGGACGCGTCATGGGTTGACGCGGGCAACCCAAGCGGCCGGGTCGTGCAGCTCTTGTGCGTTCGGGAGCGTTTCCGGCCCCGACCAGACCCGATTGAAACCTTCCATGCCCACCTGCTCCACGACGCCGCGGACGAACACGGCGCCCTCGGTGTATTGCCGCAGCTTGGCATCCAGACCCAGCAGGGTCCGCAGCACCCCGTCGATCCGCGAGGGGTTCCTTCGACGCTGCTGGAACCGCTTGCGGATGTGCTCGACGCTGGGTACGACCTCCGGTCCTACACCATCCATCACGACGTCGGCGTGCCCTTCGAGCAGGGACATCACGGCGGTCAGCCGCTCGACCACGATCTTCTGCTCAGGTGTCTGGACGAGCTCTGCAAGGGCCGGCACGCGCCCTCCCCTCAGCGAGGCGTAGACACCCTCGAGGACATCCCGGACCCTGCGCGACAGCGCCCCAGGCGATGAGTCGATGCTCTTGAGCAGACCTTGGATCTCGGTCACGAGGTGGCCGCGAAGCCAAGGCACGGCACCAAACTGCACGCGATGGGTCTCCTCGTGCAGGCACACCCATAGCCGGAAGTCGTGCGGGTCGACGCCGAGCTCGCGCTCCACGGACACGACGTTGGGTGCAACCAGCAGCAATCGCCCGGGCCGATCCTCACCCGTGGCGAAGACCTCGAACTGTCCGAGCACCTTTCCCGACAGCCAGGCCAGAACTCCCCCGAGCTCGACGGCAGTGACACTGCTTCCCACCGTGGTCACGACGCTGGAGGGGTCCCGGCCTTTGAGCAGATGGCCTTCAACGGGTTCAAGCAGCGCTCGAAAGCCGTCGATGTTGGCGCGCAACCAGGTCGGGCGATCCACTACCTCGACGGGGGCGTCCGCAGCCGGGGCGTCCAACCCGGTGAACGCTCTGACGTGGGTCCGAGCTTCGACGGCGGCGGATCGCAGCTCCAGAACAGCGGCTCGCGCCGTGTCCGGGGCGACCTCGGGACCACCACGCACGAGCCGGACTCCGGTGCTCGAAGCAAGGTCCCAGTCGATGAGTGCGGCCACAACCCCCACCGTACGCATCCAACGGGTTGCGTCAGCGGCAGCCACAGGCGGCCAGGGCTGCCGCAGCCTGATCCAACGCAGCGCGGGCCTCGAGGGTGTCGGTTGCACGGTCGGCCAGGAATGCGAAGGCCAGCACGCGTCCTTGCCGGTCCACCACCGTTCCAGCCAGGGTGCTCACGCCGGTCAGGGTGCCGGTCTTGGCTCGAACCACGCCCGCGCCGGAGGACGCCGGGGGGGTCACGAATCGGTCCACCAGGGTCCCGGTGAACGCCGCAACCGGGAGTCCCCCGAGCGTGACGCTCAGCGCTGGCTGATCTGGGGACGTGGTCGCTACGAGCAGGGCCGTGAGAGTCGCCGCCGGGATGCGGTCCTTGCGAGCCAGGCCGCTGGCGTCGAACAAGGCCACGTGCGTCGTGTCCACCCCCAGATCGGCGACGGTTCGTTCGGTGGCGGCGGCCCCGCCGGAGAATGTGGCCGGATCACCTGCCGAGACGGCGATCAGATGACCGAACGCCTCCGCGTAGTCGTTGTCGCTCTCGGTCAGCATCCATCGGACCAGCTCGGCGACGGGCCTCGACTCCACCGTGGCCAGCGGACTCGCACCAACCCGGGCAGCGACGGCACGAAGGCCACCGCGCACGCTGATTCCTGCTCGCTCGAGCTGCCTGACGAACGCAAGTCCGGCTTCCCTGGGTGGGTCAGCGACATGCGCCTCCCCCACGGACAGCGCGGTGACCGGCCCGACGACTCCCGAGGAGACGTATTCGCTCGGCCACGATGCAGCGGCGGTCGGACCTTTGAACAGCGTGGCGTCATACCCGAGGCGCACAACCGAGGTGCCCGCCTCGTCCAGAGCCGTGGCCGTCGCACGGGCCAACGCCCGCAGAGACGGGTCGCCGCCACCTGGCTCATCACGAAGCGACGGGTCGCCGCCACCGACAAGGATGACCCGCGGCGGGGTGGATGTCCCCGGAGCAGCCGGCTGCTGGACCGTCGTCGTCGTCAGTTGCGCCTCGGGGCCCAGCACCTGCAGGGCCGCGACCGCCGTGAGCAGCTTGGCTGTCGAAGCGGGCACCCGGCCCTTGTCCGCGCCCTGCTGGAACAGCGCGACGCCGGTCGACACGTCCGTCACGCTCCCACCGACGTGGCCGCCCAGGGCCGTCGAGCCGATCAGCGGGCGCAGGAGGGCGGCCAGGGCGGTCGGATCAGGGGGTGTCCCACCCGAGGCTGGTTCGAGGACCGGGGCAGCGGGGACGGCGGGGACGCCAGGAGACGAAACCGGCAGCGTGGGGCCGGCCGTCGGCGTCGGGTCCTGGCGGACGAGTGCGCCGTGGAACACCCCGCCGGGCAGACCCACGCTCGCGTCCAGACCGATGACGGCCAGCGACACGAGGGCGAGCGCGCCGATCGTGACGTACGTCTTGCGCAGGGTGCACCTCGGGGCAGCGAAACGGGATCGGAGTGCGACAGACTAGGCGACGTCGACGCTGCGACGTGTCGGCGCCGCCCGTGCCTTTCCATCCCGTCCGAGGGAGTCCGCGTGGAGTTCGACGTCACCATCGAGATCCCCAAGGGGCAACGCAACAAGTACGAGATGGACCACGTCACCGGCCGGATCAGGCTCGACCGCATGCTGTTCACCTCGACCCGCTACCCCCATGACTACGGCTTCATCGAGGGCACGCTCGGCGCCGATACCGATCCGCTCGATGCACTGGTCCTGCTCGAGGAGCCGACCTTCCCGGGGTGTCTGATCCGCTGCCGCGCCATCGGGATGTATCGGATGACCGACGAGATGGGCGGCGACGACAAGGTGTTGTGCGTTCCCTCGTCAGACCCACGCCAGTCACACCTTCAAGACATCTTCCATGTGCCCGAGTTCGATCGCCTTGAGATCGAACACTTCTTCTCGGTCTACAAGGACCTCGAGCCGGGCAAGTCGGTCGAAGGGGCCACCTGGACCGGGCGCACCGAGGCCGAGGCCGAGATCAGGTTGTCCTACGACCGTCAGCGCGCCCATGAGGCAGACCACGAGGGTGCCCAAGAAGGGTGAATCAGGGGCGGGCGAAGCCGATGAGGCCTTCGGAGTAGACCGCCGCCTCGCGGACGACGTCACCCGTGTGCGGGGCGTGGATCATCATGCCGCCGCCGATGTAGAGCGCCACGTGATGGATCGTGCCCGGATTGCTGACGTCGTAGGCGTAGAACAGGAGATCTCCGGGGCGGGCCTGCGAGGCCGGGATCTTCTTGGCTTGGGCGAACTGCGCCACCGACCAGTGCGGCAAGGCGACACCGCCGGCGCGCCAGGCCATCATCGTCAGCCCGGAGCAGTCGAAGCTGTTGGGGCCGGCGGCGGCATAGACGTACGGCTTGCCGAGCTGGGCGCGCGCGTAGGCGATGGCCTTCTGGGCTCCCGCCGCGGTGCCGTGCTGCGTGCCTCCGGTGAACGAAGGCGACCACTGGCCGGGATTTCCACCGTCATCGGACCCGCTCGGCGGGCTGGAGGACCCTGAGTTCCCGCCTGCCGCTGCGGCAGCTGCGGCAGCCGCCTGTGCGCGCGCCTTGGCCTCGCGAGCCCGTTCCCGGGCTGCCCGGGCCAGGCCCTCGGTGCGCTGCTGCGACAGCCGGGCTGCGTGGGAGCGCGCTTGGGCGAGGCGTTCGGTCAGCCGGCTGGTGAGTGCTTGGAGCCCGCCGATCTGGTGCTTCTGCTCGGCCACCTTGGTCCGAGCCTCGACCTTGGCGAGACGTACTCGCTCGGCCGCAGCCTGCTGGGCTGCGAGGGCATCGTCGGCCTGCTGCTGGAGCACGCTCGCGACGATCTGCGCCGCGTCGACGCGCTGGAGCGCCACGTTGTTGCTCTGCGCCACGTTGGCCAGGTCGCTGGCCTGGTTCATCAGCTCGCGCGGACCATCAGCGTCGAGCAGGGAGGCGAAACCGCCGAGGTCGCCACCCATCCGATAGCTGGCCGCCGCGAAGCGGCCGACCTCGGCTCGTGCCGCGTCGAGATCCTGCAGCGCCGCCGCGGCCTTGGCTTGTGCAGCGTCGCTGGCTTGCTGCGCCTGTCCAAGCAGGTAGAGCGCGCCGTTGTAGTTCTCGACCGCGCGTTCGGCGTCGTTGATCAGGGCAGCCAACCGGGCGTTGGCCCGGGCCAGCTTGGCCTGCATCCTTCCGACATCGCTGGCGGCAGCTTCGGCGGCGGTGTGGGCGTGCGCGACCTGCTGCGCCGAAGGCGTGGGCGGGCGCGGATCGGCCTGGGCGGGTGGGACCAGACCGAAGGTCACGGCGGTCAGGCTCAGCAACCCGGTCACCGTGACGACGAGCGCACGCGGCAGCCGTCGGGGTCCGACCGCCGAGGCGGGCAGCGGGACGCGAGCCGAAGGCACGGGTGATCCCCCAAGTCGATGCGCTGAACGAGATGACTGCGATGAACGAGAAAGCTTGACGCTAACTGGATCGGCGCGTTCTCGTCCCACCTTTCACATAAGTCACACCCGTACTGCGGCGTGGCGTCTTGACACGCCGTGCGAACAGGCCCCGTCTATCGGCGTGTCGCGCGGCGATCGCTGTCGGCAGGTCAGCCAAGTACGCCCGATCGGGCGACAGGGGGTCCATCATGGGGCAGGTGACCGTTGCCCCGCCGGCCCTGGTGGCCGCGCGAGAGGTGCCGCTGGGTGGCGTGCGTTCCATGAGCGTGCGCCGAACGCTGCCGCACCGAGACTTGCGTACGGTCGGCGCGTGGTGCTTCGTGGACCACTACGGACCCCAGCCGGTAGCGGCCGACGGACAGGGCGGGATGCAGGTCCCCCCACACCCGCACATCGGGTTGCAGACGGTGACCTGGTTGTTGTCCGGCCACGTGATCCACGACGACAGCGTCGGCAGCCACCAGCAGATCCGTCCGGGCGAACTCAACTTGATGACAGCCGGACATGGGATCGCCCACGCCGAGCAGTCCGCCCCCGGCGAAGGCGGCGAGCTGCACGGTCTGCAGCTGTGGGTCGCGTTGCCTGAGGAGTCGCGGCACCAGAGCCCCCACTTCGAGCACCACGCCCAGCTGCCGACCGGCACGGAGGGGTCGGTCACCACCACGGTGCTGATCGGCGGGCTGGGCGGCGTGCGCTCACCCGCGGAGACGTACACGCCTCTGCTCGGTGCCGTTCTCGAGCTGGGCGCGCGCGGCCGAGTCTCAGTCCGCCTGCACCACGAGTTCGAACACGGTGTCCTGAGCCTGGACGGGCCGGTCACGGTCGACGGGCACGTCCTCGGGCGGTCAGCGCTGCTGGGGTTGCCACCAGGACGCACGTCCTTGCTGCTCGCCGCCGACCAGCCGGCGCGGGTTCTGCTCCTCGGCGGTGAGCCGTTCAAAGAGGACCTCGTGATGTGGTGGAACTTCGTGGGGCGTTCGCACGACGACATCGCCGAAGCGCGAGCCGACTGGGAGTCAGAACGCCGCTTCGGGTCCGTCAGCTATCCGGGGGCGCGGCTACCCGCGCCCCCGCTGCCGACCACCCGGCTGGTCCCCCGAAGCTCCGGTGGCCTCTCCGCCTGAGCAGAGAAGACCAGCCGAACCCCTCCTACGGGGACGCTGAAACCGTGAGCGGCACTGTCCAGGAGGTCGACCTGTTCCAACCATCGGTCGCGATCAGCGTGACGGAGTAGTCCCCGGCTGCGGCATACGTGCGGACAGGTGTCGCCGACGTGCTGGTGCCACCGTCTCCGAACGTCCAGGCGTAGCGAACCACGTCACCTTGCGGGTCCACGACCGAGTTGGTCATGGTGCACGTGAGGCCGACGCAGGTCGGTGTCACCGTGCCCGTAGGCGCGGTGTTGGAACCTGGCTCCGTGCGTACGACGGTCAGCTGCGTCGAGCCAGCCGCCCCCCAACCATCGGTCGACGTCAACGTCACGGTGAACGTCCCCGGGTTCGCGTAGGTGTGGGACGGCGAATTGCCGGTGCTCGTGGTGCCATCCCCCCAGTTCCAGAGGTTGCTGTAGGTGTCGCCCGCATTTGGGTCAGCGGTGCCCGTGCTGCTGGTGGCGCACGCCAGGGCGATGCAGTTCACCACGAAGGTCGGCACTGGAGCGAGGTTGGTCGGCGGGACGCCGATGGAGAACGGATCCATGGTCAGCACAGATGTCAGCCCCCACTCGTCCTTGACGGTCAGAGTGACGGTGAACGGGCCCGTCGAGGCGTAGGTACGCATCGGAACCGGTCCCGACCCGGAAGTGCCGTTGCCGTAGTTCCAGGTGAACGTCAGTGCGGTCGGGTTCTCGTCGAGAGAGCCACGGGCGTCAAAGGTGCAGACGTTCTCGATGCAGCTTCTCGTGGCCACGGCAACCGGCGCGGTGTTCGCCGGGTGCGTCACGGTGATGCCGGTCGTGATCCTTGATGCGCCGACCTGGTCGTGGTTGTCGGTCGGTCGGACCTGGACGCTGTAGATGCCGTCCGGGATCACCGGCGTGGTGTAGGAGAAGTTCGAACCTGGGCTACCCGGGCTGTTGAGGAACGCAGTTCGCCAGCTCGGCGAGGTGCTGGTGAACGAGCCGGATGAGCTCATGTATCGACCGCCGGAGTCCACTACAGCGACCTCCACCTTCGCGATGCTGAGGTCGTCGAGGGCGCGGCCAGTGACGACGATCTTGCCCTGATCGAACGCACTTCCGTCGACCGGCTGCCCAAGGTCGGCAACGAAGTCAGGTGGCAGGTCTCCGGGGTAGTACTTGTAACGAACCGTTGCCCCGCTCGTCGAGGAGTCCTGCTGCCCGACGGTGTCGAAAGCCAGAGCGGTCACGCTGTAGTCGCCACCTGTCGGCAGAACAAGAGGATACGACCATGCAGTGCTGACGGCTCCGGGAGCCGACAGGGTGGCACCAAGCAGTGCGTAGTCCGAAGTGAGCGTCCCGTTCGGCTGCAGGTAGCGCCCGGTGTCGTTGTCGTAAACCGTGAGCTTGACGCTCTGGACGCCGTGGTCATCTGTGGCCGTCCCGGTCAAAGCGACGTTCGCGTCGGTCACGATCTGGGTGCCGCCCACGTCGACGCGGCCGTCTGGCGGCACGTCACCAGGAACCTGCACGGCGAGCGTCAGGCTTCCCCGGTTGCTCGACGAGGTCGAGATGTCGTCATTGTCGGTCGCCCGGACAGTGAAGGAATAGCTCCCCGCTGACAAGTTGAAGGGAGTGGTGTAGGTCCAGTTGTAGCTAGCGGCTCCGATGGTGACCGGAGAGATCCGGAAGTAGCCGGAAGCCACCCCGATGCCCCAGGTGCCGTCCGCGCCGAGGGTCTCCCGCGTTGTGTTGTTGCGCAAGGTGATCTCGACGTTCTTGAGCCTGTCGTCGTCCTGCGCCGTGCCTGAGAAGGTCAGCTTGCCCCCTGGTGTCAGCTGCACTGGTGGCACCCCGAACGGCGGGGTCATCGCCACCGGCTGGGCGATCGTCACCGTCGGGGCGACCGCGTTGGAGTTGACGGTGAAGTCGCGTGTCGCGCTTCTAAGGTCTGCTTGACCTGCAGTGTCGACAGCTGTCGCACTGCCTCGCCAGACACCTTCATGCGGCAGGGTCACGTCGTAGGACCAGGTAGCCGAGGTAGCGCCGACGACGTCGGGCGATCCGCGGAAGGTGTTGTAGATCGGGGAAACGGTCCCGTCGTTCTGCAGGTATTGGTTGTTCTCGTCACGGAACCAATAGGTCAACGAGTTGACGCCGTGGTCATCGCTGGCCGTCCCCGTCATGGTGAACGACGTGCTCGTCTGGATGCCAGACGGGCCGGTGACCGATGTCGAAGGCGTCTGGTCGTCAAAGCTGAAGGACTCGATGTTCTTCAGCGCCTTGTTCGGGTCACTAGAGCCGTTGGTGCCGAAGGTCTTGGCCTTGATCTGCACGGAACGGTTGCCGGTCAAGGTCACGTCGAGAGACCAGGTTCGGTTGTTCGTCCCTCCGCCGAGGGACGCGTTGATGCTGTTGCTGGAACCCCAGGACGTTCCGTTGTCTTGGAGGTACTGCTTGGTGTTGCTGTCCTGGATCTCGACCTGGACCCGGTCGATGCCCTGCGGGCTCGTCGCGGTTCCGGTGATGGTGAAGGGCGTGCCCGAGGTCACGACGCGACCTTCGATCGGCGTGGTGATGGTGGTGTCCGTGCTGGTCGCGGCCGGCAGGGTGCTCAGGTCGAAGAACGCCACCCGCCCGGTCTTCACGCCTCCCTGAATCATCCCGTCTCCACCAGTGATGAGTCCTTGGGGACTTGCCACCATGGCCTTGTTGCCCTCGAAGGAGTTGGAGTAGGGACCCCACTCCAACGCCGTCCCGGTCGCCGGGTCGAGTGCACCGAGGTGCTCCCGTCGCACGACCTGATCGCCCAGCCCGTAGCCCGACAACCCCTGGCCGGTGCCGTACCCGACGTTGTCGAGGCCTGGCCATGGCTGGTTGGCCGTGGGTGACTCGTTCCAGCCGAAGTGTCCGCCGATGTAGACGGCCTGTTCGGTGATCGCGACGGAGTAGACGCTGTCGAAGCAACGCGCGACCCACCGGGGATCGGTGAAGTCTCCCCCCGCGACCGGGAAGGCCACAGCCGTGTCCGAGATGGGCGGCGCATCGCCACCGGAACCACTGGTCACGACGAAGTAGGAGTCGTCTGGTGCGATGTCAGCCCCGTAGATGCGCTGAACGCCGCCAACCCTTGCGAGGTTGTCGTCCCACAGACGCGTGCGCCAGGGCAGCAGCTGCTTGGTCTGGGTGTTGATCAGGCCGATGCCCAGTCGGTCCTGGCCGGCGATCTGACGGCCCGTGTGGACGACGAGCAGCTTGTTCCCGTCGTGGGTCAGTTTGAGCTGCTGGACGGTGAGCTGGCCGTTGACGCCGATACCGCCGGACAGCTGGTTGTCGAAGGCCGTGTCAACCGCGCCGGTCGTGCCGTTCAGTGCGGCCAACCCGGTCATCGAGGTCCCGTTGATCCTGCTGAATCGGCCGCCAACATAGACGGTGGTGTTCGTTGCGGCCAGCGCGCTGACTGCGTTGTTCGTGCTCTTCGTCGTGGCAAAGCCGGAGATCGGGGCCCCGGTCGTGAGGTTCAGGCTGGCAACCTTCTGCCGCGCCACGCCGTTGACGGAGCTGAAGGTCCCGCCTACGTAGAGCTTGGTGCCGTCTGGTGACGCCTCGACCGCGGTAACTCCGCCGCCTCCGAACGAGGGACGGAACGAAGTGTCGATCAGGCCCGTCTTCAGGTTGTAGCTGAGCAAGTAAGGCTGGTTGATCGTCGTGGTGGGGCTGATGGTGTTGGCCGCAGAGGTGAACGAACCGGCGATGAACACCCGTGCTGCGTTGCCGCTCCCGACCACCGCGAGGTCCCAGATCTCACCGTTGCTGATCCGCGGGGTGTTGTTGCGAGGCTTGTCGGGGACCAGCCCGGTGTGCCCCGGACCGCTGGACGGAGGAGGGACAGTCACCGTCGGCGTTCGGGTTGCCGGCGCCGATGCCAGACCCTGGTCGTCCGTGACGACCAGGGTGATCGTCTTCGTGCCGGAGCTCGTGTAGGTGTGGGTGGCAGTAACTCCCGTACCCGTGCTGCCGTCACCGAAGTTCCACGCATAGGACGCAACCGAGCCCGGTGCGGTGTCTGTGGAGCCGGACGCGTCCACATCGCAGGTCGCCTGTGAGCAATTGGCCGTGAAGGACGCTACGGGAGCGACGTTCGTCGGCGACCCACCCTGGTCGGCCTTGAGGACGACCGTCCACATCGTCGCCTTGATCGAGGGCGCGCTGGACGTGGCAGTGCGCGAAGGCGAGGCGCCGACCGGGGCCGCAGCGTTGAGGTCGGAAGCCACCGACGTGATGTGCCCGGATCCGGTGCCGATCGCCGTGCTGCGTTGTGTCTGACCGGCGGGGAGGGTCCAGCCAGCACTCGTCGAGGACTTGTCGGCCCAGTACGAGACGACATAGGAACCGGGCGAGCCGACCGAGACACTTGGCGTCGAGTGCTGCGTTCGTTTGGTGGTCTCAGCTGCGGAGGCGAAGCCCGTACCGATGAAGTCGACCGCGTCCGTGCCGGCGTAGGCGAGCAGCGTGAGCGTGGCCTTCGCTGCCTTGCTGAATGTCACGGCTTGACGCTTACCCGCGTCCGCAGCGGTCGCCACTCGCGAGTAGAGAATGGTCTGGGTGTCGGTGCGCGCCAGCCGGGTGTCCACCCGGGTCCAGCCGGCCAACGTGGGCACAGATCCAGCCACATTGTTTCGCGTGACGAACAGCAGGAGACCGTCGCCCGCGCGGACCGAAGCCGGGATGGTCACTGAGTGGGTGGTCTTGTTGCCGGCCGACTGAGCCGAAGCCCGGAAGGAGATGTCGTCGGCCGCGGCAGCCGGTGACGCGGTCAGTCCGGTGAACCCCACCGACAAAGCCATGGCGGCCACGACCAGGCCCACGACCTTGTCTCGACTCCATCGAGAGATCTTCTGAACGTCCAGGCGATGCCGTGGGGCGGAGCTGTGTCGAGGGTGCGCACTACGGATCGCCACGATGTGTCCTAGGGCAGAGCGGTCGGGTGTCTTCGAGAGGCTGCCGTCGCACACCAGCGTGACGACAACTCTCGGTGCCACGAGGCTAGGGACGCAGAGTGACCGTCGGCGTCCACCGTTCGTCCAGGAACCACCCACCGACTGGTCCAAGTGCTGCCCGAAACGGACGATTGGTGCATACCAATAGTTATACCTCGCTTACTTAGTGTGACTTTCGAGTTCGGCACCTGGCCTCCGGGGGTCGCGTAGCCGTCACTCGTGGAGTCCGCAGAGGCCGGGGACCAGGGGTTTACGGACAGTCATCGCCCGTGGATCGAGCAGGCTCGAACCCGGGAGCGCGGACCGGTCTGTCGTCGGCGTCGAGTGAGACGTTGTCAGCGGTTCATGCGGAACCGACGGATGCGGGAGCCGCCTATCGGAATCGAACCGATGACCTACGCATTACGAGTGCGTCGCTCTACCGACTGAGCTAAGGCGGCCTCGCCCGGTTACCGAGCGGTGACGAACGATACCCGACCACGCTCACGGTGAGTTCTGGCCGACGCCCGTCGATCTAGTCTCGGCAGGACCGACCAGGGAGTGGATCTGTGGACGCCGATCACCGGGCTACACCGGCTACATCGACTGCGCCTGCATCGCCCCCGTCACCGTGGTGGCGCCGGCGATGGTTGGTCGCTTGTGCCGCCGTCGCCGTGGCCGCAGTAACGGTGATCGGTCTCCTCGCGTTTGAGCCATGGACGCTGTTCACCGACAAGGTGGTCGACGAGGCGCTACCTGCCGGCGTTACCGCCACCGACCCCGAGCCGAAGCCGGCCGCTTCACCATCAGCCTCGCCCCCGGGAGTGACCACGCTGGCAACCGGGTCCTTCATCAGTCACGAGCACACAACCACAGGCAACGTCAGGATCTTGCAGCTGCGTGACGGCGGACGTGTGCTGCGTATAGACGGGCTGGACACCTCGAACGGTCCGGACCTGCACGTCTGGATCACCGACGCTCCGGTTCGGCCAGGGCGCGCCGGCTGGTTCGTCTTCGACGATGGCCAGCACATCGACCTGGGAGATCTGAAGGGCAACCGGGGCAGCCAGAACTACCCGCTGCCGCCGTCGGTCGACCTCACCGAGCTGACCAGCGTCAGCATCTGGTGCCAGCGCTTCCATGTGTCCTTCGGCGCGGCCGCCTTGACCTGACTTGCCACGCACGTGAGCGAGGCACTCCACGGGCGAGGAAGATCTGCTAGCGATCTCGCGCCTGTTACCCGCAGCTGGTGCCGTCCGGGGGAACGACCCCGGAGACCAGATAACCCTCGACGGCACGATTGATGCAGGCGTTCCCGCGGTTGTAAGCCGTGTGACCATCGCCGTTGAAGGTGAGCAGGACACCGGAGTCCAGCTGCTCGGCCAGCGACTGCGCCCAGACGTACGGCGTTGCCGGGTCGCGCGTCGTGCCGACCACCAGGATCGGCGCGGCGCCTTTGGCGTGGATCGGTTGCGAGGCAGCCTCCGGCGGGTAAGGCCAATCTCGGCAGGAGATCGAACCCCACGCGAAGCCAGCACCGAAGACCGGCGACAGCTTCTCGTACTCCGGCACCAACGCCTCGGCCTGGGCCAGCGTCTTCAGGCTCCCCTTGTCGAGACAGTTGATCGCAATGTTTGCTTCGAGCAGGTTGCCGTAGGACCCGTCGCTCTTCCGGTCGGTGTAGAGGTCGGACAGCTGCAGAAGGGTGGAGCCGTCACCTGCGAACGCCTGGGCCAACCCTTGCCGCAGCGGCTCCCAGAAGTACTCCGGGGCATACAGCGCCTCGCCGATCCCGAGGTTGGCCAAGCCTTCGGTCAGCGGGCGCGCGGCATCGAAGGTCGGCAGCGGATGCTGGTCTACCTCGCGGAAGAACTCGGCGATGCGCTGACCGGCTGCGTCAGGGTCCGCAGGCAACGGACAGTC
Organism: uncultured Actinomycetota bacterium; assembly: GCA_963805505.1. GTDB lineage: Bacteria > Actinomycetota > Actinomycetes > DATJPE01 > DATJPE01 > JANPBY01. The sequence goes on from CAWDUP010000002.1 coordinate 480,978, forward strand.
GTCGTGCCTGGCGCAGTCGGCCGCAAAGGAGTCGAAGGCCTGCTGGAAACCCGCCAGCTGACCCTTCCCTGTCTCGATGCCATCCAAGGACGGGTCGAGGGCGCCATCGAGAACCAGGCGACCAACGCGCTGGGGGAACAGGCCTGCATAGACCGCACCCAGATAGGTCCCGTAGGAAGCACCCAGGTAGGAAAGCTGCTCGTCACCCATCGCGGCACGGACCACGTCCATGTCACGAGCGGTGTCCTCCGTGGACACGAAAGGCAAGATCGCGCCGCTCTTCGACTGGCAACCGTCGGTCAGCTCAGTAAGAGATCGAAGAAGGTTTTGTTCCTCGGCCGCGTCGTCGGGTGTCGGATCTGCGGCGAAGAAGGCATCAAGCTGACTGCTGGGCAAGCACCGGACCGGCGAGTTCTCGCCGGTGCCGCGCGGGTCGAAGCCGACGATGTCGTAAGCCGCCCGGACCGGCGCCGTGAACTGCGCACGGGCCTGCCTCGCGTAGTTGACCCCGGAGACCCCCGGGCCGCCGGGGTTGACCAGCAGCGAACCGATGCGCTTGCCAGTAGCCGGAAGCCGGATCACCGGCACGTCCAGGTCGCCGTCGCCTGGCGAGCCCCAGTCGCGCGGCACCGTGACCGTTGCGCACTGGAAGTCGCCGCCACAGCCGGTCCAGGTTGGCTGCTGGTCGTAGTAGCGCGCCAGGTCAGCCGATGGTGCGGGGGAGGTCAGGCTCACCGAGGGCAGCGGGACCGGATCGGGATCTCCGCCCGAACAGCCCGCCAGGGCCAAACCGACCAGCGCGGCCACGGTGACCCGCGCGGCGGCTCTCATGCTGCGCCACCGCGCGCTCGGCGAGCGGACGCGGTCATGACTGACGCGTCGGACATGAAGGCTCCTCGGTCAATACGAATGGCACAGCAGGAGCGGGCCTGTGCTCCTGCTCCCCCGTGATCGACGGACGACCGGGCACGAGCGTTCCGCCAGGTGGATGAGTCGTTCGTCACGCCGCACGTAAAGCCAGCGTCATGGCCTCAACGGCGAGGAGCGGGGCGACGTTCTGCTCGATCGCCACGCGAGCGGCCATCACGGCGTCGATCCGGCGCAGCGTGGCCTGAGGGCTGCTGGCAGCCGCCACCGTTTCCACGTCCCTGCGCCGATCGGCGTTGACGAGGGCTACATCAGCGCGCGCCTGCACGGCGATCACATCGCGATAGAACGCGACCAGATCGAGGAACGCCCGATCAAGAGAATCCCGAAGGGTGCGCGTACGTCGCCGCTTCTGCGCGTCCTCCAGCTCCTTGAGCGCTCCGGCCGTGCCGGGCGGTCGCCGGCCACCCGGAACGACACCCAGCGCCTGCTGCAACGCCTCGGTCTCCTCTGCCTCTCGGATGCCGTTGCGCTGCTCGGCGTCCTCTTGGGCCGCCTCGACCAGGTTGGCTGCAGCTGCCAGGCACCCGCCCACGCTGCTGACCTGCAGTGGAACCGCGAGGACATCGGCTCGCCGCAGCCGAGCGCCCTCGTCCTGGGCCAGGCCACGGGCCCGACCGACGTGACCCTGGCTGGCAGCGGCTGCGAACGCGGCCATCGCCTGGTCGATGCCGTCCTCTCGAATCAGCAGGTCTGCCACGGCGGCGGGTGGAGGGGCGGTGAGGGCCACGTGACGGCAGCGTGACCGGATCGTCGGCAGCACATCCTCAGTGGTTGGCGCGCACAGCACCCAGACGGTGCGAGGGGTCGGCTCCTCGATGGCCTTCAGCAGTGCGTTCGCCGAACGCCAGCGCTCATCTGTTCCCTTGAGCCGGTCGGCGTCCTCGAGGATGATCACGCGCCACCGCCCGCCCGTGGGCATCCGCGCGGCCTCACCGACGACCTCTCGGACCTCGTCGACCAGGTGGTGTGCGCCGGGCGGCCGGACGAGCGAGACGTCCGCGTGACTGGCCACGAGCGAGGTCTGACAGGCATGGCAATGACCGCAGCCACCGTCGCGACACTGCAGCGCTGCCGCGAAGGCGAGCGCAGCGTTGGAACGTCCCGACCCGGGAGGGCCAGTGATCAGCCAGGCGTGGGTCATGGCCGGGCCAGGTCGACCCTCGAGAACAGCGGCCGAATCACGCACGGCCGCCTGCAGGAGGGCGGTCGCTCGACGTTGCCCCACCACGTTGTCCCAGACGCTCATCTTCGGCCCGCCAACGCGACCTCGACGTCCTTGCGGATTGCGGCTGCGACCTCCGCGGGCGACCGGTCAGCGTCGACAACCGTGTAACGGTGCGGGTCCGAGGCGGCCAGGCCGAGGAATTCGGCGCGCACGCGCTGATGGAAGTCCAAGGGTTCGGCCTCCAATCGGTCGGGATGCCCGGCACGGACCAGCCCGAGAACCGGATCGAGGTCCAGAACAACCGTCAGGTCCGGTAGCAAGCCCTCCGTCGCCCAGGTGGAGATCTGCTGGATCTCTGCGCGTGCCAGCGTCCGGCCTGCTCCCTGATAGGCAAGGGATGAGTCGATGTAGCGGTCGGTGATCACCGTGACCCCGCGCTCGAGGGCTGGCCGGACGACGCTGGCCACGTGGTGCGCGCGGTCGGCGGCGTAGAGCAGGGCCTCCGCCCGGGGGCAAAGGTCGCCTGTCGCCGGGTCGAGCAGGATGGACCGGATCGCCACGCCCGGAGGCGTACCTCCTGGCTCGTGGGTGACCAGAACTTCGCCGACCCTTCCCTGCAGGTGGGCGGCCAACAACTGCGCCTGCGTCGACTTGCCCGTGCCCTCTCCGCCTTCGAACGCGACGAAAAGACCCATCGTTGACGAGGATCCTTCCACCCCGGAGACCTTAGCCACCCACTCTGACGTCGCCGCCCGGCCACCTCCGGTTGTCATACCTTTGGGCTGGAAGCCTCACCGCCCCCGGGACTCCAGGCGCAGCGCAAGATTCGGGCACCAAGAAACAGCCATCTGCGCCGGAGCCTCCGAGCCGCTCGGTACTCGGCGCGCACCCTCGGAGTCCGCAATCACGGGGTAGCCCCACTGGTCCAAGGAGATGAGCTCAGGCAGCAGCTCCGCGCAATGTCCGTGTGCGCGGCACCGAGCCCAGTCGACCTCGAGAGTCAGGTGACCTGTTTGCCGGGTCTGTCCGCTCATGCCGACCGCCCCGCGACGACGGTTAGGGCCTGGCTGGCGACGACTGATGAACCGGTCACCCCTTGAGGAAGCGGCAGCACGGCACGGCGGGGGTGCCCGCAGGAGCCGCCGACGGCGTGCTGGGCAACCTCGTCGGCCAGCACTTCGAGAGCGCTCTCCACAAAACCCACCGTTCCATCAGGGTGGTTGCACGCTCCGCGGCCCGCCAGCAGCTGTCGATGGCTCGCCACGTCCGTGCCGGAAATCCTCGATCCCATCGTCAGAAGGGCCACGTCTCGGGCCAGCGCGGGCACGCCGAAAGCACACGGTCCGCACTGCCGAGCCGACTGATCAGCCAGGTAGCCCGCGACCGCCTCGACCTCTCCCAACAGGCAGGCGCGCTCGGGCAGAGCCACGACGATCGAGCAGTCCGGGGCGCTTCCAGCGGGATCTCCGATGGTCAGGTCGAGCGCCTGCTCCGCCGTCCACCACCGCCCGTGATAGCCACCCAGCAGGAAGGCTCGGACGGGTTCGGTCAAACCCCCCGCCCTGCGCAGGACCTCGTCGACGGAGGTCGGCCCCTGCAGCTCGACGACGCCAGGATCGGCAACAGCCCCAAGCACCGTCACCAGCCGGGTCGCACGTCTCCCGGCGGCCAGCCGCGCGACCTGTGCCACCGTCTCGACGTTCAGCAGGAGGGTGGGGCGCCCGTCAACCCCCACATCCGAGGTACGCCGTCCGTCGGTGCGCGGCAGGGCTGCATGTCCGGACAGTCCACGAGCAGCTGCCGAGGATTCGCCCGCAACGAACCGATCGGGTGCGGCAACCAGCTGGATCCTCGGGGTCTTTCGACCGGCCGGTCGCCGGTCGATGGCGTCTGCCATCGCGGCCATGGCGCCTCGGTCGTGGCCCGGGCCCCAGATCCTGATGTCCTTGCTGCCCAGCGCATGAGCCAAGATCTCCGCGCCGTCGAGCACGAGACCGGCGTTCGCGCGGACCAGAGCAGCGTCCTTGCCACTGGCCGGTTCGCCTTCGGCGGCGTTCACGACGACCACCGGTCGCCGTCGGCGCTGGGATACGGCGCGCAGCTTGCGCGCCACGGGAAATCCGGCGCCGCCACGCCCACGAAGGTCTGCAGACTCCGCGAGCACCAGGAGTGCGGTGAGGTCGGGCCGAAGGTCCACGCCCAGTGGGCCTCCGCGGAGCACCCCGTCGTCCAGGGCGTCCACCACGACAAAGCGGGGACCGCTCATGTCCGCGACTCGATCGGGACTTGGGGTCGGCGGGCCGTGCGCGCGGCCTCCAACCGGTACGTGACGGCCACACCAACTGCCCCGGCGCAGGCAGCCGCGAGATAGCGGACGAGCGGGTTCGTCGTGTCGGTGCCCGACATGAGGCCGTGACCGACGGCCATCACCCAGGCCAGGTACGCCAGCAGATGCGTCCCCCGCCAGACCCGCACGCTCATTCGATGACGAACCAGCGAGGTGACCACGACGACGATGAGAATGTCGAGCGCCACGGTGCCAAGACCGAGCCAGATCCGCCGGTACGTCGATCCGAACGGGACGAGGACGTCGATCAGGTCCAGGTCGACGTATCGGTCGAGGACCATCGTGGCGATGTGCACGACGAGGAGGACCACCCCCGCAAGCGTCAGCTGGCGGTGGAGGCCTTGCAGCACCACTCGGCGCTGCGCCGAGCTCCGCCGGCCCGGCACCGACGACCAGGCGCCGAGAACGATGACGGCAGTGAGCAGCACCTCCGCGACCAACCCGGAACCGCGGCCGAGGTACCACAGCATGGATGGATCCCAGTTCACGACGACGCCAGCCCCACAAGCCGCGGCCGATCTTCGTTGGTCGTGATCGGTTCCTCGTCGGGCCACCCGTTCAAGGTCACGACCGTGCCGTCACGCCGGACAAGTCTCGCAGGGAGACCCAGGGCCGTGAGCCACAAAGGCGCCTGCTCACCGAGCACCACGGCAGCGGTGCTGGCGACGTTGGCGTCCACGCAGCGGGCAGCGGTGACGCTGACCGTGCGCCAGAGATCGCTGGCGGGCAACCCCGTGCGCGGATCGATGATGTGGTGGCAGACCTGCTGGCCGACCATCCAGCGCCGGACGACGGTGCTCGAGGTCGCCAGCCCACCGTCGGCAAGCATGACGAGAGGTCCGCGTCCCGAGTCGGCTGAGCCGTCGACGACCTGAACGATCCATCCGTCCTCCGGCGCCGGACCGCAGAGCGCGAGGTCCCCACCGAGGTCGACGAGCACGCCGCAACCGAGGCTTTCAAACAGTTGGCCGGCCAGCTGGTCGGCGGCCCACGCCTTCGTCGTCGATCCGAGGTCGAGCCGACAACCGCGGGGCATCCAGACGGTGCCAGCATCACGGTCGAGCCGGATGGCATCCCAGTCCGTCACTCGTGCCCGGGCCAGCTGGTTCGTGCTGACTGCGCGAGGCAGCTCGCTCGGCGTGAGACTTGCCAGGAGGGAGAAGGTCCGGTCGTACCCAGCACCGGTGAGCGCCGCCCCCACTGTCGGCGTCACCAGGCCACCGGAGTCGGCCGCAGCCGCCAGGGCGACCTCCAGTGCCTCGGCGAGCAGCCGCCCGACTCGCACCGTACGACCGGCTGAGCGGTTCAGTGCCTCCAAGTCGGAGTCCGGACGGAACCGACTGCACGCTCGATCGACGCGGTCCAGCCAGTGCCGGGTCGTCGCCTCGGCGGCGGCTATGGCCGATGCATCTGTCACTACCACCCGGATCCAGGTCCCCCAGGCGAGGAGATCGACTGCGGCACCACGCGCCGGGGCCTCCAGGTCACTGGCCGGTCCGGCCTTCCTGACAGTCACGAGCCCGCCGACGTCGCAGAAGGTTTCGGTTGCGGAGCGGGGGGTGCGGGCGCGGGCTTGGCCGGTGCCTTGGCGGCGGTGCGTACGGGCGTCGCCGCCGGAGCTGGGGTCCAGCCGGAGCCGCCGGACGTCGAGCCGGAGCTCGACCACCCGCCGGCTGGGGCGGCAGCAACCGGGGGCTTGGGCGAAGGAGTGATCAGAATGGTCTTGTAGGTGATGACCGTCTTGGTAGGCCTGGGAACCGGGGCACCGGGCTGCGCCTCCTGGGACGGTTCGACGACCGTCAGCGCGGTGTCACCCGCTGAAGCCGTTTCGTCGGCCGCGCCCAGCGCTCCAGCGACCAGCCCGGTGGCGACAAGGCAGCCCACCACGGCAACGCTGCCGGATGCCTCAAGACCACGAACGGTCAGGTCACGACGACGCGTCAGGTTCTTGCCCGTTCGGCGATGGTGGCGGGGCACAGGGTCTCCCTCGATTCTCGGCGGCCGGTCCGCCGTGACTGCCCGAGTATCGACAGTGGGGCGTGAACCGAGACCCAGGGATCTGTTAAGGGCAAGCCAAGAATCTCTGGGCCGACCTGCTGTCGGCTGCCGGCAGTAGTTGGGCTGGGCTTAGCAGTTCCGTCGCATGCGCCTGACACCGGCGCGGCGACAGTGTCGGTGTTCTGCACATCCAGTACCCATCTGTTCGTCAACGGAGGACCGCATGACCGCACGAAGAGCTGTCACGGTAGGCCTGTCACTCGCCGTCGGAACGCTCCTGGCAGGCGCTGCCATGGCCAACGCTCTGCCCGGCACCTCATCGGCTGCTGAGCCCCAAACGGCCACGGCCGTGGCCGACGTCACGGACGACACCGCGGTTCGCCCGGTCGTCGAGCACGTCGTGAAGAAGGTCAAGGTGAGGGTGCACCCGGCCAAGCCGAAGGCCGCCCCCGCCGCCCCGGCACCCACGGTGCAAGCACCTTCGACCTCGGTGTCGGTCTCGAAGCCGGCCGAGAGTGGCCGCAGCTCCCACGAGGGATCAGGCGGTTCGCGAGCCAGCCACGACGAGGGTGATGACGACCAGTACGGCGAAGACGAAGGCGACGACGACCAGTACGGCGAGGACGACGGCAACGACGACGGTGAAGAGCACGGCGATCACGGCGGGGATGACGAGCACGACGACTGACCCGCCACGCCCGCTGGACGTCCCGGCCGACACCGATGTGTCAGGCCGGGAAGTCCAGCCGCACCTCGACGCCGCCGAGCGGTGACGAGCCCAGCCCGAACCGTCCACCCACCGTCTCCACCGACCGACGAGCGATATCCAACCCCAGCCCGGTCGACCCGGTCGCGCTGCGTCCCCTCCGATCGAGCCCGCTCCCCTCGATGCCGGGGCCGGCGTCCCCGACGAAGACGCGGGTGCCACCTGTCTCGGTCTCCAGCACGCCGACCGCGAAGGCCGTGCCGTCCTCCGTGTGCGCGAAAACATTCTCGATCAGGGCGTCTACAACAGCCCCGAGCTCCGCTGCATCGATCGCGACCGGCCTCGGTCGTGGATCGACCGTTGCCTGAACGCTCCTTCCCTGATCCTCGGCCAGCACCGACCAGAAACCGATTCGTTCACCCACCACCAGCCCGGCATCGCACCGGGGCACCGCGGACCGAACCGGCCGACGGGCGGCACGAATGACTGTGTCCACCGTGTCGGCCAGGCTGTCGAGTCGCTCCTCCAGGTGTGCGGCCAGGGTCGGATCAGGGACGGCATCGATCTCCAGGCGGAGAGCGGTCACTGGGGTACGCAGTCGATGGGAGAGGTCCGCGATCAGCTCGCGCTCGGCCGCGAGCAGATGGTCGATGCGGTCCCCCAGCCGGTTGAGCCCTCGGCCGAGCTCGACGACTTCAGGGGGTCCAGCTGGCACCACTCTGGCGGTCAGGTCGCCCTCCGCGAGCCGTTCGGCCACCCGGGCCGCTTCCACCACGGGCTGACTCATCTGGCGGGCGACCACCCTGGCGATGAGGACGGCGGCCAGGATGAGGATGATCCCGACGCCGACCAACGTGATAACCGTCCGTGCCACTCCATCGGTGAGAACGGCCTCTGGCACGAAGACGCGGACGACGGACAGCCCGCTCGGGCCCTCGACGGGCAGGAGCACCTCCTTCCCGCCCTCGGTGTCGGCCGTGAAGGCCTGCCCGCTGCGCGCCAAGACCACCGAGGTCGTGACGTCGGCCGGTGCGCCGACCACGCTTCCATCCGGAAGAAACACAGTCGTACGACGCACTCCCGGCGCATTCACGTTGTCCAGCACCTGGGCGAGTCGGGCGTCGTCTGCGGCAGCCACGACGGCGATCCCTTGCGACTCCTGGGCGGCGGCCTCGAGAGCCCGATCAGAGACCAAGGTCCGCACCAGCAGCGCCAGTGGGAGCAGGAAAGCGATCACCACGGCCGCGGTGGTCGCCGTGCCGTACAAGACGATGCGTCGCCTCATGCGTCGGGATCGACCAGCCGCAGCCCGACCCCGCGCACGCTGGTGAGGTAGCGCGGCGCATCCGCCCGTTCGCCGAGCTTGCGGCGCAGCCACGACAGGTGGACGTCGACCGTCCGGTCTCCGCCACCGTACGGCTGGTGCCAGACCTCGGCCAACAGCTCACGTTTGGATACGACCTCGCCGGGCCGTGCCGCCAAGTAGGCCAGGAGGTCGAATTCCTTGCGACTGAGGGTGAGCTCCGTTCCGCCGAGAGTTGCCACTCGGCTTCGCGTATCGACGACGAGCTCGCCCACGGCAAGCGGCTGGTAGGGCTCGGTCTGCGCCGTGCGCCGCAATACGGCGCGGATCCTCGCGTCGAGCTGATCGGGCCGGAAGGGCTTGACGACATAGTCGTCCGCCCCTTGATCGAGGAGCCGCACGATCTCAGCTTCGTCGTCGCGGGCAGTCACCACCACCACCGGCACCTGGCTGACGGCTCGGAGCATCCGTAGGACCGTTGCGCCGTCCAGGTCGGGGAGGCCGAGATCGAGCAGCACAACGTCGGGGCGCGAATCGACGGCCTCCTGCAGACCGGCCATCGCCGTCGGGGCGCTCACGACGGCATGCCCTCGTTCGGTCAAGGAACGGACCAAGGACGTACGGATGGAGGCGTCGTCCTCGATGAGCAGGATCTGCGCCACACGCACACGCTAGGCGTTCCTGCGTGCGTCCGGGCCTCGACATCCGCGAAAGGGAACGCTTTGCGGGAGCCTTGACGAAGGCTTAACCGCCGAGACGGAGCCGTCAGGGCACAGTAGGGGCATGCGCTTTCGCCCCGCCGGGCTGGTCGTTCTGTGGGCGACCTTGACCGCAGCCCTCACCACGATCGCCGCGCTGGCGGTGGGCGTCGTGGCGGCCGAGGTCAACGGGCCGCAGGCCCATGTGCTGTCTGCTTCGGCGGTGAGCGTCGCGGCAGGAAAGGTACCCGGCGGCCCACCCCTCGACGCGACGCCGGCACCTTCAACCAGTGCCTCTCACGGGCCCGGGCCGGGGCACTCGAACAAGCCGCACTCCTCGACGCCTGGAACCTCGACGCAGGGGCCGGCCAGCAGCCCGGGAGCGGCGCCGACCCAATCGCCCACGGCCAAGCCCTCCAACGGGAGCAAGCCGAAACCCAAGCCGGACCCGACCAAGACACCGAAGCCCAAACCGACCCCGTCCGGAGCGTCGAAGACGTTCGCCGTCCAGGGTGGCACGGTGTCCGCCTCCTGCTCCGGAGCTTCGGTGTCCCTGAATTCCGCGCAGCCGACCGACGGGTGGCGCGTCGAGGTGCACGACCGCGGGCCGGAGAAGCTCGAGATCACGTTCCGGTCCGGGGAGCACGAGAACGAAGTCGAGATCCGTTGTTCCGGCGGCGTTCCCGTGCTGACCTCTGACGACGGTCACGACGACTGAGCCGCTCGGTCTGGCTCCCGGTCAGGCCTTGGACGCTGAGCTAGCCTTCTTGGCCGGCTTCTTCGCGGCCTTCTTCGCGGCCTTCTTGGTCGTCTTCTTCGCGCGTCGCTTCGTCGAAGGGCCCTTCGCGCGCTTCTCGGCGAGCAGCTCGGCGGCGCGATCGCTGGTCACGGCTTCCACCGAGTCCCCACTGCGCAGCGTCGCGTTGGTCTCTCCATCAGTGACGTACGGCCCGAAGCGACCGTCCTTGACCACGATCGGCTTGCCGCTCACCGGATCCGGCCCCAGTTCGCGCAGCGGTGGCGCGGCGGCGCGGCGGCCGTGCTGCTTGGGCTGGGCGTAGATGGCCAGCGCCTCTTCGAGCGTGATGGTCAGCAGCTGGTCTTCTCGTTCGAGCGATCGCGAGTCGGTGCCCTTTTTCAGGTAAGGCCCGTACCGACCGTTCTGCGCGGTGATCTCCACGCCGTCGGCGGGATCGACGCCCACGGTCCGGGGCAGGGACAGCAGGCGCAACGCGTCCTCGAGAGTCACCGTGTCCAGGCTCATGTCCTTGAACAGAGACCCGGTCCTGGGCCGGCTGGCCTTCGGAGCGTCCTCGGGAAGGACCTCGGTGACGTACGGTCCATAGCGACCGGACTTGGCGACGATCTCCAGTCCAGTGCCCGGGTCGGTCCCCAGGGGTCGATCGCCTGACGGAGCCGAGAGCAACGCCTCTGCGTGCGCCACGGTCAGCTCATCCGGTGCGAGGTCCTCGGGGACCGAGGCTCGCTCGTCCCCTCGCTCGACGTATGGCCCGTAACGGCCGACCCGAAGGTTGATCCCCTCGCCGATCGGCACGGTATTGATCTCGCGCGCATCGATCTCACCGAGGTTGTCCACCAGACCTTTGAGACCGTCGAGCACCCCGCCATCGCCATCGACCGGACCGAAGTAGAAGTCGCGAAGCCACGAGACGCGGTCTGCTTCCCCGGCAGCGATGCGGTCGAGGTCAGACTCCATCTGTGCAGTGAAGTCGTAGTCGATGAGGTCGCCGAACTGCTGCTCGAGAAGCTTGGTGACGGCGAAAGCCAGCCAGGTCGGGACCAGCGCCGTTCCCTTCTTGAAGACGTAGCCCCGATCCAGGATCACCGAGATCGTCGCGGCGTACGTCGACGGCCGGCCGATTCCCCGCTCCTCCAACGCCTTCACCAGCGTCGCCTCGGTGAACCGAGCCGGCGGTTGGGTCTCGTGCCCTTCAGGCGTCAGCGAGACGACGCCGAGCGCGTCACCCACCGACAGGTGCGGCAACCGTCGTTCGGCGTCGTCGGCGGCCGGCTCGTCGCGGCCCTCCTCGTAGGCCGCGAGGAAACCCCGGTGGGTGATGACCGTGCCAGAAGCGCCGAGCTCGGCGTCCCGACCGTCGGTGGCGACCGCGCCGAGGCGCATGGACACCGTCTGACCGAGCGCGTCGGCCATCTGCGAGGCGACCGTCCGCTTCCAGATCAGGTCGTAGAGCGCGAGCTCGTCGGGGCTCACCGAGCCGGCGAGCTCACCCGGCGTCCGGAACACGTCGCCGGACGGCCGGATGGCCTCGTGCGCCTCCTGCGCGTTCTTGACCTTCCGGGTGTACTGGCGAGGTGAATCTGCGACCGTCTCCGCCCCGAAGATCTGAGCCGCCGCGGTGCGGGCCGCCGAGATAGCCGACGCAGACAGGGTCGTCGAGTCGGTCCGCATATAGGTGATGTGGCCGTTCTCGTACAGCCGCTGAGCCACCCGCATGGCGACCTGGCTGGACATCCGCAGCTTGCGGCTGGCCTCCTGCTGCAGCGTCGAGGTCATGAACGGAGCTGCTGGCGACCGGCGGTAGGGCTTCTCCTCGACCGAGCGGACGGTGAACGCTGCGGCGGCCAGTCCATCGGTCAGCGACCGCACCGATGCCTCGTCCAATGCGACGGCACCCGAGGTCTTGAGCCGCCCGGAGCTGTCGAAGTCTCGTCCTGACGCCACCCGCGACCCGTCGACCGCGACCAGCTTGGCCGTGAACGAACCCGGGTCGAAGACGCCCTCCAGGTCCCAGTAGCCCGCGCGGACAAAGGCCATCCGGTCGCGCTCGCGCTCGACCACCAGGCGCATGGCCACCGACTGGACACGTCCGGCCGAGAGCCCCGCCCGTACCTTGCGCCACAGGACCGGGCTGACCTCGTAGCCGTACAACCGGTCGAGGATGCGCCGAGTCTCTTGTGCATCGACGAGCCGCTGGTCGAGGTCTCGGGTCTCCTCGGCTGCTCTGCGGATGGCATCCCGGGTGATCTCGTGGAAAACCATCCGACGCACAGGAACGGTCGGCTCGAGCACCTGCAGCAGGTGCCAGGCGATGGCCTCGCCCTCGCGGTCCTCGTCAGTCGCCAGAAGGAGCTCGTCGGCGTTCTTCAGCTTGCGGCGGAGCTCGGCGACCTTCTTCTTCTTGTCCGCGTCGACGACGTAGTAAGGCTCGAAGTCGTTGTCCACATCGACCGCGAACTTGGCGAAGCGGCCCTTCTTCTCCTCCGGCGGCAGCTCGCTGGGAGTCGGGAGGTCGCGAATGTGACCCACGCTGGCCTCGACCTCGTAGCCCGGTCCGAGGTAGCCCGCGATCGTCTTCGCCTTGGCGGGCGACTCAACGATCACGAGCCGACGAGGCTCCTCGCTTGCGGGCACTTGTCTCCTGACTCTCGGACCTGGGGCCACTCCAACGACGTACCGGAACTTCGAGGCTACGTCGCGCTCCCGATCGGGGCAGTTCCTGGGTGCCTCAAACCCCAGGAACGACCCCGTTGCGACGGATCAGGCATCCACCGGGTCGCCGACCGCGATCGGACGACGCTTGGAGATGTAGACAGCCACGACGACGATGGCCACGGCGACCAGCGCGATCGCCCACCTCAGTGCGGTGTTGGCATCGGCGCCGTAGGACAGCTGGACGATGGCCGGCGCGATGAGCAAGGCCACCAGGTTCATGACCTTGATGAGCGGGTTGATCGCCGGCCCGGCAGTGTCCTTGAACGGGTCACCGACCGTGTCACCGATCACCGTGGCAGCGTGCGCCTCGGATCCCTTGCCCCCATGGTTGCCGTCCTCGACGAACTTCTTGGCGTTGTCCCACGCCCCACCGGAGTTGGCCAGGAACACCGCCATCAAGGTGCCGCAGGCGATCGCACCGGCCAGGAAGGCCGCGATCGACCCGATACCCAGCGCGAAGCCGACGGCGATCGGTGTCAACACCGCGAGCAGACCCGGAGTGACCAGCTCACGAAGGGAGTCACGGGTGACGATGTCGACCACGCGGCCGTACTCCGGAAGCTCGGTGCCGTCCATGATCCCGGGGTGCTCGCGGAACTGCCGGCGCACCTCGAAGATGACCGCTCCAGCTGCCCGGGACACCGCGTTGATGGCGAGCCCGGAGAACAGGAACACCACCGCAGCACCGATGATCAACCCGACCAGAACGTTCGGGTTGGCCACGTTGAGCGAGAGGTTGAGGCCTTCGAACCCGGTCAGCGACGAGGCATCGACCTTGGCCTTGACGAGCGCCTGAGCCACCGCATCGGTGAACGACCCGAACAAAGCAGTGGCCGCGAGTACGGCGGTCGCGATCGCGATGCCCTTGGTGATTGCCTTGGTCGTGTTGCCGACCGCGTCGAGGGAGGTCAGGACGGCGGCGCCCTCCTCCGTCACGTCGCCGGACATCTCAGCGATGCCCTGAGCGTTGTCGGACACCGGTCCGAACGTGTCCATCGACACGATGACCCCGACCGTGGTGAGCAGGCCGGTTCCGGCCAGTGCGATCGCGAACAGCGACAAGATGATGACGCCACCGCCCAGCAGATAGGCCGCGTAGACGGCTGAGGCGATGATCAGCGCCGAGTACACCGCCGACTCGAGGCCGAGCGAGATGCCGGACAAGATGACCGTGGCAGGGCCGGTCAGTGCGGTCTTGGCCACGTCGTCGACCGGGCGTCGGTTGGTCTCGGTGAAGTAGCCCGTCAGCACCTGGATGACCGCGGCGAGGATGATGCCGATCAACACCGCCGAGATGGCGAAGATGCGGGGGTTGATGTCCGAACCCGCTGTGAGGACATTGCCGCTGAGCTCGCCCATCGTGGCGGGCAGGTAGGCGAAGGCAGCGATCCCGACAAGGACCGCGGAGATCAGCGCCGAGATGAAGAACCCTCGGTTGATGGCAGCCATCCCGCTCTTGTCCCCGGGCCGCGGCGAGACCGCGAAGATTCCGACCACTGCGGTGAGGACGCCGATCGCCGGAACGATGAGGGGGAAGACCAAGCCTTCTGAGCCGAAGGCAGCCTTGCCCAGGATCAGGGCCGCAACCAAGGTGACGGCGTAGGACTCGAACAGGTCGGCAGCCATGCCAGCGCAGTCTCCGACGTTGTCCCCGACGTTGTCGGCGATGGTGGCCGCGTTGCGCGGGTCGTCCTCGGGGATGCCCTGCTCGACCTTCCCGACCAGGTCTGCTCCGACGTCGGCTGCCTTGGTGAAGATGCCACCGCCGACCCGCATGAACATGGCGAGCATGGCCGCTCCGAAACCGAAGCCTTCGAGGACCTTGGGCGCATCCGCCTTGTAGATGAGCACCACGAGTGAGGCGCCGAACAGGCCCAGCCCCACAGTGAACATGCCCGCCACGCCACCTGTGCGGAACGCGATCCTCGTCGCCCGCTGGGCGCCGGAGTCGTTGGCCGCAGCAGCCACCCGGACGTTGCCGCGCACCGCCAGCCACATGCCCATGTAGCCCGTGATGGCAGAGAACACCGCGCCCACGAGGAAGAAGATCGAACGACCTATCCGCTCGCTCGTGGTGTCAGCGGGAAGGAGGAAGAGCAAGAAGAAGACCAGAACCGCGAACACCGAGAGCGTGCGGAACTGCCGGCTGAGGTAGGCCGACGCCCCCTCTTGCACGGCCTGCGCGATGCGCTGCATGTTGTCCGTGCCCTGGCCCGCAGCAAGCACCTCGCGAACGAAGAACGCTGCGACACCGAGTGCTGCCAACGCAATCAAGGCGACCACGACGACATAGGTCTGGTTGCTTCCCGCGAGGTTCACCAGGTCGCCATCGGCGGCGAGGCTGATCCCGGACATGCCATCTCCTCCAGCTCGTTCGTGCGAGGCGCAACCCCGTGGCCGCCCAAGGCGGGCGACCGAGTTCGAGGACGCGTGCGTCAGCCGGCGGACCCGGACCAATCCGGACGTACCGTCGGCGGGCGGAGTCTACGCAGATGAATCGTCATGCGGCCAAACCGGGCCCCTGCCGCGCGGCCGTCAGCTCGGGTGCGAAACCTGCTGAACGGCCCAGGCCAGGCGCACGGTTGACCCGCCGCCACCGTGACTCACAGACACGTCGTCGACGATGCCGTCGATGACAGCCAGCCCAACGGCCGGGGGCAAAACTCCGACGTCGGAGTCGTCGAGAGCATCGCCATGCTCGGCGAGGGCGGCCAGCGCGAGGTCGTGCCGGTTCTCATCGGGTCCGTCGTCAAGCCCCGGGTCGGCCGAGGGAGCAGCATCGATCACCTCGATCAGGAAGATCCCTGCTTCGTCGTCGGAGAACCTGATCCGTACCGGCTCCTGGGGGCAGGCAACGACGTGCAGGCCGACGGCCCGGGAGGTGGCCTCACCGACGGCCAGTCTCACCTCGTCGAGGTCTTCCTCCTCGAGCCCGGCGCGCCGGGCGAGAGAGACCGCAACCAGCCGGGCAGTCCGGACGTGTGCGGGGATAGGTGCAAGCGCAAGCTCGACGGTGGCCACGGGTCAACCTGCCGAACCGACCGCCTCGGCCACCGTGGCGTGGATCGGGAAGACCTTGCGCAGCCCGGTGATCTCGAACACCTTCAGGATGCGTTCCTGGGTCAGCACGAGCGCGAGCGATCCGTCCTGAGCGCGCACGCGATTGAGGGCACCGACCAGAACACCGAGACCGGTGGAATCCAGGAACTCGACGCCCGAGAGGTCGAGCACCAGGTCGACGTCCCCGGCTGCCACCAGCTCGACGACCTTCTCCCGCAGCTGCGGCGCGGTGTAGACGTCGATCTCGCCACCGACTGACACGACGGTGCGATCGCCTTCTGTTCGCGTGGTCAAGGTGAGATCCATGACGCTTCCTCCTGTTCGGTCGCCCTCTGCGCGGGCGCACGCTGGTCTCGCGCCAACCGACGCTGGGTCCGTTCGGGGCCGATTCAATCACCCCGGTGCGAGGATGCCATGGACGTGACCCCACTCCAGTCTCCACGGCCCGCCATCGACCCGCGTGCCGCACGCCTGCTGGCTCGGCTCACCGAGGTCCCCGGACGAGCCGAGCGGGTGACGCACGTCGAGAGGGTGCCGCCACGAGCCGCGAGGTGGGGACAGTGGCCGGAGTGGGTGCATCCGGGGCTCCTGGCCGCGCTCAGCGAGGCGGGCGTCGCGCAGCCGTACGCCCACCAGGCAGCCGTCGCCGAGCTCGCCCACGCCGGTCGCTCCGTGGTGGTGTCCACGGGTACGGCCTCCGGCAAGTCACTTGCCTTCTTGCTCCCCGCCCTGAGCGCTGTCCTGGACGGCGCCGAGCAACCCGACGGTCGAGGTTCGACCGTGCTCTATCTCAGCCCGACCAAGGCATTGGCGGGCGACCAGCTGCGCGCGATCGAGCGCTTGGGCTTGCCGGGCGTGCGCGCAGCGACATACGACGGCGACACCCCTCGGGAGGAGCGGCGATGGGCTCGCGCGCACGCCTCCTACGTACTCACGAACCCGGACATGCTGCATCACGCCATGCTTCCCGGACACGCGCGCTGGGCGGGGTTCTGGCGCTCGCTGCGGTTCGTCGTGATCGATGAGTGCCATACCTATCGGGGGGTGTTCGGATCGCACGTTGCGGCCGTGCTGCGGAGATTGCGTCGAGTCGCGCGACGGTACGGCGCTGAGCCGGTCTTCGTGCTGGCCTCGGCGACGGTCTCCGAACCCGAGTCCTCCGCGGCCCGGCTGGTGGGTCGTCCGGTCGAGGCTGTCACCGAGGACGGGTCACCCCGAGGGGCCATGGCCATCGCCATGTGGGAGCCGCCGCTGACCGACCTCGTCGGTGAACGAGGCGCTCCGGTCCGCCGCTCGGTGCACGCGGAGACCGCGGACCTGCTCACCGACCTCGTCGTGGAAGGCGCGCGGACCCTGGCGTTCGTCGGATCGCGCCGGGGGGCCGAGGTGGTCTCGATGATGGCCAAGGAACGGCTCGCCGAGGTCGACCCCGACCTGGTGGCGCGCGTGGCGGCCTACCGTGCCGGCTACCTGCCAGAGGAACGGCGGGTCCTGGAGGCACAGCTGCACAGTGGGGTGCTGCTGGGGATGGCCGCTACCTCCGCCCTGGAGCTGGGCGTTGACGTGTCCGGGCTGGATGCCGTTCTCATGGCCGGCTGGCCGGGTCGCCTGTCGTCGATGTGGCAACAGGTCGGCCGGGCGGGACGATCCGGAGCTGACGCGGTCGCGGTGCTGGTGGCCAGGGACGATCCGCTGGACACCTACCTGGTCCACCACCCCGCGGCGGTATTCGGGCGTCCCGTGGAGGCCACCGTCCTCGACCCGACCAATCCCTACGTGCTTGCGCCGCACCTGTGCGCGGCCGCGGCCGAACTCCCGTTGTCGGCCGGTGAGCTCGCCGAATTCGGCCCTACCGCCAGCTCCGTCGTCGAGGATCTTGTCGAGCGCGGTCTGCTGCGGAGCCGACCCGGTGGGTGGTTCTGGACCAGCGACGAACGCGCCGCCGACCTGGCGGACCTGCGGGGCACCGGCGGAAGTCCGGTCCGGGTGGTCGAAGCGAGCACGGGTCGAGTTGTTGGCACCGTCGACCGGGGCGCCGCGGACCGCACGGTCCACCCGGGCGCTGTCTACATCCACCAGGCAGCGACGTACCTCGTTCATGATCTCGACCTGGACGAGGGCGTAGCGGTCGTGGAAGAGGCACAGCCTGACTGGACGACGTCAGCGCGCGAGATCACCGATCTTCGGGTGCTCGGCGAGACCGAGCACGAGGATTGGGGGGCAGCAGTCTTGACCTGGGGTGAGGTCGAGGTGACCAGCCGCGTCATCGGTTTCCTGCGACGCCGGCTCGGCAGCGGGGAGGTCCTGGGTGAGGAGGCACTGAGCTTGCCCGCGCGGCTGCTGCGGACCACTGCCGTGTGGTGGACCGCGCCACCAGACCTTCTCGGTGCGGCGCTCGTGCGAGGCGAGGACGTAGCCGGAGCCGTCCATGCTGCGGAGCACGCATCGATCGGACTGCTGCCTCTCGTCGCCACCTGCGACCGCTGGGACGTCGGAGGCGTGTCGACGGCCGCACATCCCGACACCGGCTGCGCCACGGTCTTCGTCTACGACGGGCACGCCGGCGGGGCTGGTTTTGCCGAACGCGGATTTCGGCGAGCCGGGGAGTGGTTGGCGGCAACCCGCGACGGGGTTCTGGCCTGCGAGTGTCCCGCCGGGTGCCCCTCGTGCGTGCAGTCGCCCAAGTGCGGCAACGGCAACGAACCGCTCGACAAGTCCGGCGCGCAACGGTTGCTCACGGCCCTCCTGGCGGGCCGGCCCGCGACCGCGCGATGACCTCTGCCGGTCCCCATCGGCCAGGCACGATCGCCACCACCTCGACCTCGACGGTCAGCCCGGCCACCCGGCAGGTGACCAGGCGGGTGTCGTGCGCCGTCGCGACTCGCCCCGCCTGCTGGCAGGCGAGCGGATCAGGGAGCAGAGCAGCTGCGGCCAAGGCGGCCAGGTCTGCTGCGGTCGCCGCTCGGCTCCGGGCCACGCGCACCTCTGCGAGTGCCAGGATCGGCGCGGCCACGAGAACGACAACTGCCACCATCGCCAGCACCCAGATCATCCCGGATCCCGCGTCACGCTGCTCGCCGCTCGCGCTGCGTGGAGCACGTATCCGCTGACGTCTCATGGGAGTTCGGCCACTCCGACCGCGTGACCGGACACCCGGACGGCCGCCAGATCCCACGGGCCAGACCAGCCGACGAGGGTGCGTACGTCGACCACGACGAGCTCGCCGTCCCGTGCAACGCTGATCTCCGCGCGGGGCGGTGCAGCACGCTGAGCAGTCTCGACCACCACCTGCCCCGACTCGCCGCGAGACGCCGCGCGCGCAGCAGCGCGCGCGGCGTCCTGACACGACAGCTGGGCGTCTGCGACCCGCACCATGGCGAGGACCAGCCACACGACGAGCATCAGGATCGGCAAAGCCACGGCGGTCTCGGCCGTGACCACCCCGCTCTCGCGCTCACCGCCTGTCAACGTCTTCGGACTGATCATGACCGCCTCCTCGCAGGGTCGGCTCCGGAGCCGAACTTCGACGGTTCAGAAGATGAAACTCAGGGCCTTCTTGAACAGCGACGTGATCAGATCGAGCACGATGGGTGAGGTGAGCAACTTGTAGAGCACGCCCGCAAATCCGCAGGCGGCAACGGTCGCGACGGCGTACTCGGCGGTGACCGAGCCAACCTCGGATCGAGTCATCCGCAGGACCAGGCGTCTGGCCTTGGAAGGACGAGGGGACGTGGGGACAAGGGTCATGGGTGGACCTCCGAATCCGGCCGGAGCCGGGTCAGGCCCGGCCAGTTCCGGGCACTGCCGACCCTCGACCTCGAGGTCGCCCAGGAGGAGAGGTCGACGAAGATCTGGGGACAACAGCTCCTTGTGCATGCGCGGCTAGCCCGCGACCAGATGGCGCACCGAACCGGCGACGAAGGGCACGACTCCCAAGACGACGAAGGCTGGCAGGAAGCACAGGCCGAGCGGACCCACGGCCCGTACCCCCACGACCTCGGCGCGGTGCGCCGCCCTTGCACCTGCCTGTCGCCGAAGCTCGTCGCTCATCCGAGCCAGGGTGCGGGCGCTCGGGGCACCGGAAGCGGCAGCGCGGACCATGGGCCGCGCCAGGACAGCGGTGACCGGGTCGGCCATCAGCTCGGCCCAAGCGTCCTCCGGCGAGGAGCCGAGATCCATGGCCCGTGCGACCTGTTCGAGACAAGCTCCGAGCGGGTCGCCGACCGCGGTCCCGACCGCGCGCAGAGCCGAGCCGGGATCGGCGCCGGACGTGAGCGCAGCGGCCAGGAGCTCGCCGGCGAGTGGCAGGAGGTCGGCTAGCTGTTCGCGCCGACGCAGGTCGCCCCGCGTGTGCAGACGCCCCAAGGCCTGAGTCGCGACGACACCAACCAGCGCTCCCGCTGCCAGGCCCAGCACCCCCCCGATGAGCAACAGCACCGCGAGCCCACAGGTTGCACCGCCAAGCCCACGGCCGAAGCGCGAGGTGAGCCATGACCGCCGCCGCTGCGGCCGGCCGTTGGACGCCGCGATGCCGGCCGGCGCGCCACGGATCGGTGGGCCATGAGCCGGCTCCAGCGCCACGAGCACGGCAGCGGCGGCCATCCAGGCCGTGACCCACGCCGTGGCGGTCACCAGGCGCTTCGAGCGGATTCGGCGAGCCGCTCGGTCCAGGTCAGTCCGAGGAGCTCGAGTCCGAACCCGACGACCAAGCAAGCGCGGCCCCAGGACGTGTCCAACAAGAAGTCGACGGGCGAGGCTCCCAGGCCCGCACCCATCGCCAGACCGATCAGCGGAAGGCCGGCAAGCAGCGACGCCGTGGCTCTGGCTCCGGCTAACGCGACGTCGATGGATCGGCGACCTGCTGCCTGGTCACGTAAGCCGGCAACCACCGGGTCGAGCACCTCCACGAGACCGGCGCCCGTCGACTCCGCGACCGACCATGCGGCGCCGATCGCCAGCAGCCCGTGGCCGCCGGGCACCTGCGATGCCCGCCGCCAGGCCGCTGGCACATCTCCCCCGAGCTGACCCGTCGCCGCGATCCCAGCCAGCTGTTTGCCGAGCAGCGCAGCGGCCGGCGAGGCGCGCGTGGCGCGGTGCTCTTCAGCCAGGGCCTCAACCGCCGCAAGGGGAGATCGGCCGGCCGCCAGGTCCGCCGCCATGGCACCCGCCGCGTCGACGACGGCAGCCGCTGTGGCTACCACCTCGCGCTGGCGTCGTGCCCTCGCATGCCGGTCGAACCACCACGCTCCGACCGCGACCAGCAAGGCGGTGACCACCACGGGACGGCTCGCGACACCTACGGCAGCCACGACGACGAGCGCAAACATCCAGCGCGGCCCACGCCCAGTGGGCCACCCGCGACGCAGCTGTGCTTCGCCAACCGACGGTCGGGGCAGCCGACCTCCGGTCCTGGGCGCCACGACCAGCAAGGCCGTCCCGACGAGCACGGCCGACCAGCTCGCTGAGCTCATCACCGATTCACCGACTCACCGACTCACCGGCTCGTGGCTGACCGCGCCGAAGCCGCGCGAGCAGATCGTCGTGCCCACCAGCGGGCAGCAGGGCACCTTCGCCGGCTGCGTCGCGAACCAGAGCGGGTACGGCGCGCACCAGGCCGTCATCCGCGCGACCGAGGATCGCCACGCCGTCCAGCACGCGGCGCCCGGAGGACGTACGTCCCAGATGGAGGACGACATCGAGGGCTGCGGCCAGCTGGGAGTGCACCGCCTCACGCGAAAGACCCGCGCCGACCGCCAAGGCCTCGATCCTTGCGGGCACGTCGGCGGCAGAGTTGGCGTGAACGGTGCCACAGCCGCCCTCGTGGCCGGTGTTGAGTGCAGCCAACAGATCGCTGACCTCGGCGCCCCGGCACTCGCCTACGACCAGCCGGTCGGGTCGCATCCGCAAGGCCTGCCGGACCAGGTCGCGCAGCGTGACCTCGCCGGCGCCTTCGACATTGGGTGGCCGCCCGGCCAACGCGACGACATGCGGATGGTCGGGGCTCAGCTCCGGAAGGTCCTCGACCACGACGATCCGCTCACGGGCTGGGACCAGCCCGAGCAGGGTGCCTAGAACCGTCGTCTTCCCGCAGCCGGTGCCACCGGTGACGAGGAAGGAGAGCTTGGCCTCGACGATGTTGCGAAGCAACCGTGCGCCGGCGTCGTCGACGGTGCCGACATCGATCAGCTCGGCCAGGGTCCACGCCCGGCGCGCAGGAACGCGTAACGAGATTGCGGTGCCAGATCTCGCGACCGGACTGAGCACCGCATGCAGCCGGACCCCGTCCGGCAACCGAACGTCACACCACGGCGCGGCATCGTCGAGCCGCCGACCCGCGGCCGAGGCCAACCGCTGCGCCAGCCGACGTACGGCGTCGTCACCGGTCAGCCTCGCGGTAGCGCGCTCCAGCCCCTGACCGCGATCCACCCAGACTTCGTCCGGACCGTTGACCAGGACGTCCGTGACTCCGGGCTCGGCGAGCAAGCCAGCAAGTGGCCCCGCTCCGACCAGCTCGTCGCGCAAGGCTCCGACGACCGCCAGCACCGTGTGGTCGCCCAGCACGCGGCCCTCGGCCCGCAACGCCGCGGCAACTCGCCCCGCCGAGACCAGCCCGAGGTGGTCCTGGGACGTCTCGGCCAGCAACCTCGCCCGCACGCGGCCCAGCAGCAGCGGGTCCAGGACGGTGCCGTCCGCAGCCTGGACGGCGCTCATGCGGCTCGCCCAGGGTCGAGCGGTCCGACCCGTGACACCTGGCCGACGAGCTCGTCGGCCAGCCTGGCCAGCGGCCCTCGAGGTCGAGCCCCGGGGGTCTCGCCACGCTCGAGGGCCGCGGCCAACCGCGGTTCGGGTTTCATCGACCCAGCGAGCGGCAACCCGAGCGCGTCCGCGATGTCCTCGGCATCGAGTCCGCTGGGGGCCGGCCCGCGCACGACCAGCTCAAGCTGTGCAGCCACCAACGAGGCCCCGACAGCGACCCGAGCAGCGGCAGCTACGGCCCGTACCTCGGCAGGGACGAGCAGGTAGACCACTGAGCAGCGAGCGGCCGCCTCCGAGGCTGCGGGGTCGAGGAGTCTTGGCAGATCGACCACGACCAGATCGTTGGCCCGTGCGGCCGCCGACAACACGGAGGCGACCGCGTCTGGTGACACGCTGAGCACGTCGTCGCGGGCCCACGGGAGCACGCCGATGCCGCCGGCTGAGAGCACAGCGGAGCTCAGCGACCCCGCCGACACCCGGCCGCGCGAGGCGGCCAGGTCGGGCCAGCGCAGGCCCTCTGAGTCCTCGAGGCCGAGCATGAGGTCGAGCCCGCCGCCCAGCGGATCAGCCTCAATGACCATCGACGTCCACTGCCGCCGGTTGGCTGCACAGGCAAGAGCGACGGTGAGGGTCGAGGCGCCAGCGCCACCTCGGCCGCCGATTACGCCGACGACCTGCCCGAGTCCAAGTCCGCTACGACCAGCTCGTCGGTCGGCATGGTCGCTGAGCCAGCCGACCAGCCACGCCTCTGCGTCTGGCAAGAAGACGACGTGGCTGGCACCGAGATCAACCGCGCGCTTCCAGACACTCGCATCGTCTTGATCGGTTCCCACCAGCACCACGCCACCTCGGCGCACCGGCGGGCGCAGCAGGACGGCACCGGCGACGTCGTCGCCCACGACGACTGCAGCGGCCCTGCTCCAGTGGCGGCGCGCTGCCACCGCATCGGGCGCTACATCGAGCTCGATACCAGCGGCCGCGGCCAGCCGGAGCAGGTCTTCGAGGAGATCCGGCCGACCAGTGACAGCCAGGACGCGCTCTTCGGAACGGCTTGCCCCTTCGGGCGGCTGCGGCTGCCGCCGCGGATCGAGCCGGCGAGCCTGTTCGTCGGTGGATTCGCCGGACGGGGCGGCCGGTCCTGGGTCGCCGACCATGGCAGCTCCAGTCGTCGGGGGAGGCGTTGGCGACTCCACCCTCACCACCATCGCGCGCAGTCGGCGGTCCGGAGCAGCGCCCTGGGGACAGTTCGCACCCCGCTGATGCCTGTGGATCGACCGACGAGAGAGTGACGAATTGTGATGGTACGGCTACAGAAAGTGCTAGTCGGCCCGAGTCCAGACATAGGACGACCCCCGCTGGGGGGGATAGCGGGGGTCGTCGCTGCGGTCCAGGCCCGGGGGGGAGGGGTCGGACCGAGCAGCCAGCCCGCAGGCCGGCTCATCTATCGTCTACCCGCGGGGGGTCCCTCCGCAAACCCTCGGGCTGTGGGCTATTCGGGTGAAATCGCGACACCCCGTGATCATTTAGCCACACGAATCTGGGCTCTCTGAACCGTGTCCGGAGCCCTCCGAACCGCCTAGCCTTGCACCGTGACCCAGCGTACGGCCGCGTTCTTCGATCTCGACAAGACCATCATCGCGAAGTCGAGCACCTTGGCCTTCAGCCGACCCTTCAGCCGAGCTGGGCTGATCAACCGTCGAGCCGTGCTGCGCAGCGCTTTCGCGCAGTTCGTCTATGTCATGAACGGGGCCGATCACGATCAGCTCGAGCGGATGCGCGAGTACCTGTCGGCGCTGTGCGCGGGTTGGGACGTCGAGCAGGTACGCACGGTGGTCGCCGAGACTCTCCACGGTCTCATCGACCCGTTGATCTATGCAGAAGCCGCTGCTCTGATCGAGGAGCACCACGCAGCTGGACGCGACGTCGTGATCGTGAGCAGCAGCGGCGCCGAGATCGTCGAGCCCATCGGCGAACTGCTGGGAGCCGACCGCGTCGTGGCTACCCGCATGGTCGTCGAGGACGGGCGCTACACCGGGGAGATCGAGTTCTACGCCTATGGGCCGCACAAGGCCGAGGCCATGGTGGAACTCGCCGAGCGGGCGGGTTACGACCTGACCGAGTGCTATGCCTACAGCGACTCCGCTACGGACGCGCCGATGCTGGAGACGGTCGGGCACCCGTACGCCGTCAATCCGGACAAGGCCCTGCGCGAGATCGCCGTGGAACGTGGCTGGCCGGTGCTCGTTTTCGCCACTCCGGTCGGGCTGCAGCGTCGCCTGCCCAGGATGGGCGACCTGCCGCCGGCCCGGACCGCGACGGTCGCGATGGTTGCGGGCGCGGCGACGGCCGGCGTGGTCTGGTACGTGCGCCGCCGGCTGCGCGAGGTCAGTTGAGCCATGTCGGAGCTGCTCGAGGGTGGGACGCCCGAGGGCCCTTCAGCTGACGAGAAGCAGCGGCCGCGAACCGCGCGCCGATGGGTGGCGTGGGGAGTCGTCGTGCTTGTGGCGATCGGCATCGTCGCCTATGCGCTTCGCCCTCCCCCGAAGCCGCCGACGACCACGGCCGGCCAGCTCAAAGTCGTCGGAGGCCTGATCACTCCGCCGAACACCGATTTCGTCTCCTCGTCGGAACCGGCCGGGGGATTTCACCTGTCGTTGACCCTGGTGAACACCGGCCCGTCCACGCAGTTGAGCCAATTCCTCGACCTGCCTTCCGGTTTGGTGTTCACGCCTCCCCCGCAGGGGCTGTCGGTTGCCGGTGGGGCCGGCACCAAGATCCCTCTCGAGTGGGCCTCGCCGGACTGCGGCCTGAGTCGTCCGGATCTCGCAGCAGTGCTCAATTCGACCAGCCTCGTGATGGTCGACGCGCTGGCCAGAAGCAGCCAGATCAAGCTGTCCGATATCGCTGGCGCCGTTGACGAACTGACGGCGCTGCAGGCCATCGCTTGCCTGCGGACCTAGCCGACGCGACCGAGACTCGCCGGGGCCGACACGCCGGGGTGGGGGTTCCGCAACCGTACGAAGCGGAGTATCAAGGCAGGTGCCGGCACCTGGGTACCCACGCGGCGACCAGCCCACGTCAGGGCCGTCGGACGGGCTAGTACCGTTCCGACGACTACGAGGAGTGCACGCCTGGTCACCCAGATTGACGGTCAGCGGCGGCGCTTCGAGGGATCGAGGCGCCGCCGGCATGTGCGGGTGTTTCGAGGGTCTCGATGACGATGGCGCGGCCGGCGCGGCCACCGAGAGCGATGGCCTGTGCGCAATGGCCGACCCAATCGGCAAGGCCGGTGCGCGCCCCAGAGATGTAACCGTCCAAGGCCGAGCCGTACCGCTCTGCGCCGAGGTCCAGGTGCCCACGCTCCGGCACCGAGGCCGCGCGGGGGTCCAGACCGCGAGCGATCAAGACCGCACGGGAGGCTGCAAGGGCGACCAACGCGGTGCCCCGGCCAAACGCACGGGTCGCCAGCAGCTCCCCGTGGACCACGGCCGCCACGACGACAGCCGGTGCAGCCGTTGGTTGAGACAAGGAGCGAGCCAACGATTCCAGCCGTGCGGCGGCCTCTGGCGAGACGGGTTGGCCCAGCAGGGCCTCGTCAACAAGCCCCCCTGCCGCCAAGACGTGCATCCTCGCCAACGCCTGGGCCGGGGCCGCCTGCCAGGTCTGGGCGAGCGCAGCGAGCTCCACGTACAGCCGCAGCGTGTTGGCCCCGAGCGGATCCGGGACTGGCGCTCGGAAACCCGCCAGCTCCCCAGCCCGCCCGGACAGCGCAGCGGCCGCCCACGCGCTGTGGCGCAGTGCCTCGGCCGTGATCTGGCCGATCCTGGGTCGGGCCGTCGGCAGGCGCAGATCGCGCAGCAGGGCGTCGACCGAGCCACGGGCCGCTTCGACGGCTTCAAAGACCCCCGGCAACCGAGCCACCGACGCCAGCGGATCCGCCTCCCGGGTCATCCCCCGTTTCTACCGTGCCCGAGGCCTGGCGTCATCACGAGGTCCAGCGTCCGACGAAGTGTGGGCTATAGCCCACACTTCGTCGGACGTAGCGTGCGCGGCATGGATCCACGCAAGTACGTTCCGGGCCACCCGGTTGTGGAGGCCGATCTCCTCGATAGCCACCTGCTGGATGCGCTCGGATCCGCAGATCACCGCAGGAGGGCACCCTGAGAGCCGATCACTTGGCGTCGAGCCTCCTGCTGCTGAATCTCCGGATCGGCGGACAGCAGCTCCGGCGGCGGGTCGAAGGGGTCGAAATCCGGTTGGCAGACCTTGCCGCGCGGAGGCAGCGTCCCCGCCACCAAGTAGGCGGACTCCGCGGCGTCGATACAGCTGCTCAGCCCCGCTGCCACATGGCCTTGACCGTTGAGCGTTAGCAGCCGCGCGCGCGGCAACAACTTGGCCACGGTCTTGGCTCCGGCCAAAGGTGTTGCAGGGTCCCAGCGGTTTCCGACGACCAGCACGGGGTGAGACGTCCAGGCCGACCAAGGCCCGGTAAAGCGGTCCTGGTCCCGCACCGGCCAGGTCGCGCAAGGGATGCTGTTCCAGTTCCACAGCAGACCGAAGTACGGCGAACGGGCGTCGGCGAGCCGGCCGGCCACCGACCAGGTCTGCCAGCGGCTGGGGTTGGTGCTGTCGGCGCACAGCACTCCGGGGAAGCCTTCGATGGACTGCTCCGGCTTTGGCTCCGCGGCTAACGCGTCCTGCAGTCGCCGGAATGACCGGGAGACGGCGCGGAAGCCAGCCTGCGAGGCGATGTCATCGGCGACAGCTGCGTACTCCTTCCAGCTGAACGGGTCGTAGAGCACGTTCAGCGTGACCGCGACGAAGCGGGCGTAGGTGAGCAAGAACGGTCCGTCGCCCGTCTCGATCTCCAGCGGCTCATGCCGGAGGAGACCAGCCACCCGATCGAATCGGCGCTTCGGGTCTCCACCGTCGGCGAGCGCGCACTCAGCAGGGCCGGCCTGTCGGCACAGCCTGAAATATCGTTGCAGCGTCGAGTACGCGCTGGCCGCACTTCCCAGGCGGGACGTCACGGGCACATGCCGGCCCTGCCATCTCGTGTGCCCGGTGGTCCACGCCACAGGGTCAAGGACGCCGTCGATCAAGACTGCGCGGACCCGACCGGGGAACAGGTTGGCGTACGTCGTCCCGATCATGCTGCCGTAGGAAAAGCCTGCGTAGGTGAGCTTGGCGTCACCAACCGCGGCTCGGAGCCGATCGAGATCCCGCGCCACGTTGCCCGTGCTCATGTGGCTCATGATCGGACCGCCTCGGCGACCGCACTGACCCGTGAATCCAGCAATGGCGTGCGCGTAGGCGCGTTCCTGGCGCCAGCCCAGGGGGAACGGGGGCAGCCCGTCGAGCAGGTCGAAACCGTCCTGCGGGTTCTTGAAGCACGCCAGGGGGGCGCTGCGAGCGATCCCCCGAGGGTCGAACCCAATGACGTCGAAGCGGGCCAGCACCTCGGGGGAGAAGAGGAACTCGGCGAAGGCTACGACGTCGACGCCTGATCCACCGGGTCCACCCGGGTTGATGAACAACGAGCCGATCCGGTGCGTCGGGTCATCAGCGAGGTGCCGCTTGAGCGCGATGCCGATCGTGCGCCCGCGCGGACGGTCGTAGTCGAGCGGGACAGCCACCGTTGCGCAGTCGAAGGTCCCGGGACCGGTCTCGTCTGGATCGATCGGTGGACAGTCCTTCCAGTGCAGGCCCGGACTCGAGACCAGGTGGGGCGCCAACGGACCGGCAACACTGGAGGCGGCTCTGGCTTGATCTGGGACGGCCGCCAGCAGCGATCCCGTCAGCGCTGCAGCTACGAGCAGAGCGACCGGGAGGGGCAGCGCCCGCTGCCGCCTGGTTGCCGGCAGGTGAGTTTGGCGAATGTTCCTGCTCGCCCGATCAATGGCACTCATGGCCACGCCTTTCGAGTCGGTCACCAATCGTGTCCGGACTGGTGCGCAGATAGTGCTGCCCCCTTCAGGGGCTCACAGCCGTTTTCCTCGCCGCGGGTATCAGCCCGGTATCGGGTCTGGCCCGCGGCGCCGGCAGTCGTAGTCGACGGCGACCAAGGACCACGGCATTGACCCAGTTGGCGGACCTAGCGAGACTCGTAGTCGTGCGCGTCTGCGTGCTTGGCCCGCTCATCGTCGACGGAGTGCCCGCCGCGGTTGGGCCGCGCGACCGAGTGGTCCTCGAGGCGCTGGCGTTACGACTCGCAACCCTGACCTCCGCCGAACAGCTCGCGGACGCACTGTGGCCGAACGTTCCCCCGCGCTCGTGGAACAAAGTGGTTCACGGTTGCATCCTGCGGTTGCGACGACTGATGGGACCCGGCGCGATCCACACCACCCGTCAGGGCTACCGGTTGAGCGTGCCAGCCGAAGATGTCGATGCCTACCGGTTCGCCCAGCTTGCTGCACGAGGCCATGAGCTCATGACCCTCGGTGACCCCGAACGCGCGCGAAGCGTCCTTGTCGAGGCACTCGCCTTGTGGCGGGGACGGTCATACCCCGACCTTGAGACATGGGATCCGGCAAGGATCGAGACGCAGCGACTGGAAGCCCTGAGACTCGACGCCGAGGAGTTGAGCGTCGATGCCGCATTGCTGATCGGCCGGCATCGCGAGGTGCTGGCCGAAGCACAGTCCGCCGTCTTCAAGGAGCCCAGCCGCGAGCACCGGTGGGCCCAGCTGGCCCGGGCCGAGTACCTGTCTGGTCGCCAGATCGAAGCGCTCGAGACACTGCACCGGGCGCGGGACCTGCTCGTGGGCGAAGCCGGGCTCGACCCTGGGCCAGAACTCTCGGGGCTCGAGGCCCGCATCTTGAAACAGGACCCCTCGCTCGCCGTGCGGGACTCTTGGCGACAACCGAGCGGGCGTTGCCCATATCCCGGCCTCATTGCCTATGAGATCGACGACTGCCACGACTTTTTCGGACGCGAGAGGGTCGTCGACGAGTGCCTCCAGATCCTTCGCTCGGAACATGTGCTGGCCGTCGTCGGCCCCCCCGGAAGCGGGAAGTCTTCGGTGGTACGCGCAGGCGTGGCTGCGACGCTCCTACGCCAAGGCAGACCCGTGCAGATCATCACGCCTACAACCAGGCTGCCATCCGATGTCCTCACGACCGTGCACCCAGATCCTGCGACTGTCCTGGTCGTGGATCAGTGTGAGGGCGCCCTCGGCGGTGACGAGCCCGACGGGGCGCTCGAGTTTCTCGACACGTTGACGGCGATCGCGCGAAGAAGGACCGTCGTCCTCGCAATCCGGGCCGACCGGCTCGAAGTGCTGTCCGAGCACGCCGGATTCGCAGCCCTCGTACAACGAGGATTTCTCGCCCTCGGCGCCATGCAGGAGTGCGAGCTGCGGCGTGCGATCGAGGAGCCGGCCCGCCGGGCTGGCCTGCTGGTCGAGGCTGCGCTGGTGGACCTGCTGGTGCGAAACGCGGCGGGCAAACCTGGAGCGCTTCCGCTGGTGTGCCACGCACTGCGCCAGACCTGGGGGAGTCGCGATGGTGCGGTCCTGACCCTGGCTGGCTATCAAGCGACTGGCGGCATGGGGTCGGCCGTCGTCGCCAAGGTGATCGGGAGGGACGGTCCACGGAACGCAATGTGCCGTCGGTGCACGCGCTGAGCCCTCCGTGAGATAGGAATGAGGCGTCACTCCGACCGGCCAGAGGAGCACGCGGTGACCAAGGACGCTCTCGAAAACCTGTCGACCGAGGAGCGGCGGTTCCCGCCCTCGCCGGAGTTTGCGGCTCAGGCCAACGCCACCGCCGAGCTCGATCAGCGGGCCGCCGCCGACCGTCTCGGGTTCTGGGCCGAGCAGGCCGGTGCTTTGGAATGGACCACTCCTTTCGACCAGGTGCTCGACTGGAGCGGCGCACCGTTCGCGAAGTGGTTTGTCGGTGGCCGACTCAACGTCTCGTACAACTGCGTCGACCGACACGTCGAGTACGGCTACGGCGACAAAGTCGCTCTGCACTGGGAAGGGGAGCCAGGAGACACGAGGACCCTCACCTACGCCGAACTGCAGAGGGAAGTGGCCAAAGCGGCCAATGCCCTGACCGCGCTCGGCATCAAGGCTGGCGACCGGGTTGCCATCTACCTGCCGATGATCCCCGAAGCAGCCATCGCGATGCTGGCCTGCGCCCGGCTCGGTGCCCCGCACTCGGTGGTCTTCGGCGGCTTCTCCGCGGAGGCCTTGCGCTCACGCATCGACGACGCGGAGGCCACACTGGTCATCACGGCCGACGGTGGCTACCGGCGAGGGGCGGCGATGGCCCTGAAGCCTGCGGTTGACGGTGCCCTCCAGATGGCCGCCGGATCAGTGCGCCATGTGCTCGTCGTACGTCGTACCGAGCAGGACGTCGACTGGACCGAGGGCCGTGACGTCTGGTGGCACGAGGCGCTCGCCGCTGAGTCCGACCAGCACCAGCCGGAGTCCTTCGACTCCGAGCACCCACTCTTCGTGCTTTATACGTCCGGCACCACAGGCAAACCCAAGGGGATCCTGCACACGTCGGGCGGCTACCTGACCCAGGCCGCCTACACGTTCAAGTCGGTCTTCGACCACAAACCCGCGACCGATGTCTATTGGTGCACCGCGGACATCGGCTGGGTCACCGGACACAGCTACATCGTCTACGGGCCGATGGCCAACGGTGCGACGCAGGTGATGTACGAGGGCACACCGGACACACCGCACCAGGGGCGGTTCTGGGAGTTGGTCGAGAAGTACTCCGTCTCGATCCTCTACACCGCGCCCACCGCCATCCGCACGTTCATGAAGTGGGGTGAGGAGATTCCGGCCCGTTTCGACCTGACGTCGCTGCGCCTGATCGGGTCGGTGGGTGAACCGATCAACCCCGAGGCATGGATCTGGTATCGACGGGTCATCGGCGGCGACCGTACGCCCGTCGTCGACACTTGGTGGCAGACCGAGACCGGCTCCATCATGATCAGCCCGCTCCCTGGTGTCACCGAGGCCAAGCCCGGTTCCGCGATGCGACCGCTCCCGGGGATCAGCGCCGATGTCGTGGATGACGCGGGGATATCTGTTCCTGACGGTGGAGGCGGCTATCTCGTCCTCACCGAACCGTGGCCGTCCATGCTGCGCGGCATCTGGGGCGACGATCAGCGCTACGTAGACACCTACTGGTCACGGTTCCCGGGACGCTACTTCGCAGGCGACGGCGCCAAGAAGGACAGCGACGGCGATCTGTGGCTGCTCGGTCGCGTCGACGACGTGATGCTCGTCTCCGGGCACAACATCTCCACGACGGAGGTGGAGTCGGCCTTGGTCTCGCACCCGAAGGTCGCCGAAGCAGCCGTGGTTGGGGCGGCAGATCCCGTTACCGGCCAAGGGATCGTGGCCTTCGTAATCGCACGCGAAGACGCCGACCTGGGTACGTCCGCGGAGGAGGGCGAGGCATTCGTCCAGGAGTTGCGCGGCCATGTGGCCAAGGAGATCGGACCGATCGCCAAGCCGCGGCAGATCCTTGTTGTTGCCGAGCTGCCGAAGACCAGGTCCGGAAAGATCATGCGCCGGCTGCTGCGGGACATTGCCGAGCACCGCGAGCTCGGCGATGTCACGACGCTGGCTGACCCCACGGTCATGGAGCTGATCGGGAAGGGACTGTCCAGCGGCGCGTCCGAAGACTGACTCAGAACCGGCCGCTCATCGTCGGGTAGGGGTCGGGTCGATCCGAGGGGTCATCGGGTGCCGTCGGCGTACCCGCTTTGTTCACGGTGATCCGCGGCCGTTCGACGCTGGCGCTGGATGCCGCGCCACCACAGCAAGCTGAGCCCGAGGAGCACGAGGACGATCCCCCCGACGGCGAGACGGTGCTGGCCGAACCACCAGGAGAATGCGGCCAAGCTGAGCGCTGACTGCGTGGGCGGAGGCAAGTCCACGAAGGGAGCAGTGCCCAGCAGTCCGGTGGCGGCCACCGGCGTGTCGTTCAGAGTCAGACCATCACCGGCTATCACCGGTCCTCCAACCGCCTGCCCGGACCGTGCCGAAACGAGTTCTGCGACGAACCTCGAATAGCCGACTTCCGGACTGTCGTCGCGGGTCTGACCGAGGATCAGATCGCCCCCCCGCCATCCCAACAACGACGTGGGGATGGGCTCACCACCCGAGGCGATCCCGGCGGGCTCGTGTGACGTCACAGCACCGGTCTGTGCATCGATCAAGTCCAGTCGAGAGGCCGAACCGTCCTGACACGTAGACGCGAAGGGCTCATCGCCCGTGCCTTCGGCGCAGGTGAGCTGCGCCACCGTCCGCCCGTCCGCCGACCAGGCCAGCGAGAAGCCCGCAGACGGTTGAGTGGACGCGATCCGAGGGTTCTCTGCCGCGACCAGCGAAACGATCAACATCCGATTCCGTCCCTGGCCAGCGATTCGACCGCCGTCCGGCGACCAGGCCAGCGGCGCCGACACTCCGTTCAGATCACGCCTGATTCCCCGAGTCCAGTCGAAAGCGACTGCGGCCACGGTCCCACCTGACGCTCCCGGATTCGAGGGACGGAACTCTTCCCAGGCCAGGCCCTGAGCTTTGGGTGCCCACACCAAGTCCGTGATACGGCCCCCCAGGCCACGCCCCAGCCAGGGTCCACGGTGGGTTCCTTCCGCCAGGTCGTACACATATATCCCCGCGTGGGCTGGGGCGACGGGACGGGACCCGGGCGTATTCGTGGCGTACGGCTGAGACCATGCCACCGCGAGGTGCAGTCCGTCGGGAGACAACGCATAGGAGCTGACCTCCCACCCCGCAACAGCGGGGCCCGGCGGCTGCATGGGTAGCAACCAGTACGAGCCATCGACAGCGACCGCCATGCGGAGATCCGACCGAACCGATGGCAGCAAGTAGGCCAAGGCTGGGGTAGGGCGTGAGCCAATCGTCGGGAGCCAGGGCTTGACCGCATAGATCCGGGAGGGCAACCCCTGCCCCGGGGCCAGCTCTCCATCGGCCGGGATCGCCGGAGCATGTTGGCGGTCCGGGAGCGCCGTCACCATCACCGCGACCAACGCGAGGCAGGCCGCGGCCACCAGTCCGGTGATCGCTCGCCGACGCGCTCGACGGCGGCCGGCTACCCGCAGCGCTCGTTCAGCGGCCACGAGATTGCCGCCCGTGGGACTCCCGCCAGCAACCTCCTCGAGCAGATCCTGCAGGCTCATCTCGCCACCTCCTTGGCGTCGCCGGCAGGCGTCTTGTCCAGCCCCGGCAGCAGGTCCTTCAGTTCTGGTGCCATCGCTCGCAGCCGCCGTACGGCGTCATGGGTCTGCGATTTCACCGTGCCGATCGAACAGTCGAGGAGCGCCGCTGTTTCGGCTTCCGAACGATCCTCGTAGTAGCGCAGCACGACGCAGGCGCGTTGCCGCGGTGCCAGTGCGGCCAACGCTCGTTGCAGCGCCACCCTCACGTCCACCGTCTCCGCGAAGTCGCCGCCAGATCCGGAGGCGGGCTGAACTTCAGCCATCGACACCTCGCGGATCACGCGATGACGGCGCCAGCCGGACACGAAGCGGGTGTAGATCACCCGACGGACGTACGCCTCCGGGTGCCCGTCGGCATCGAGGCGTCGCCATCGCAGAGCTGCTTCAGTCAGGGCGGTCTGCACGAGGTCCTCGGCCGCCGGACCGTCACCGGTGAGCAGGTAGGCGGCCCGCAGCAGGGCAGCTCGTCGCGCGACGACGAACTGCGTGAACGACGCGTCGTCAGCTGCTCGTCGGTCCCCCACAATCCTAGTAAACGCAGACCAGCCGCCTGAGGTTGGGCGCATGCGCACATAAGGTCTAGGCCGTGAGCGCGCCGAACAGCAAGAGCAGGACCTTCCTGGACCGCCTGCCGACTCCCGAGGGCACCTTCGTCGCGGATGCGCTGCGTCAGGAGACGACCGGCGGGATCCTGCTGCTGGTCGCCGCGGTCATCGGACTGATCTTCGCCAACACGGGCCTTGCCGAGTTCTACGAGTCCTTGAAGGATTTCAAGATCGGCCCGGCCGCGCTCGACCTGCACATCAGCCTGGAGCACTGGGCCTCCGACGGCCTGCTCGCCATCTTCTTCTTCATCGCCGGGCTCGAGCTCAAGCGCGAGCTGGTCGTGGGCACGCTGCGCGACCGCACCCAGGCCGTTCTCCCGATCGTGGCTGCCATCGCAGGCATGGTCGTCCCAGCGCTCGTCTACCTAGCCGTGGTCTGGGTCAAGAACGCCTCTGCGTCAGGCTGGGCAATCCCGACGGCCACCGACATCGCCTTCGCCTTGGCGGTCCTCGCTGTGGCGGGGCGCGCACTACCGTCCTCGCTCCGAGCGTTCCTGCTGACCCTTGCCGTCGTCGACGACATGGGCGCGATCCTGATCATCGCCCTCGTCTACACCGCCACCATCTCGCTGGTTCCGCTGGTCGCGGCTGCCGCCGGCCTGGTGCTGTATGCCTACCTCCAGCACCGCCGGGTCCACACCTGGGTGGTGTACGTACCCGTCGCTTTGTCCGTCTGGGCCCTGGTCCACGCTTCCGGGGTGCACGCAACGATCGCGGGGGTCGCCCTGGGGCTGCTCACGCGGGTCAAGCCCGATGCGGAGGAAGATCACTCACCTGCCGAACGACTCGAGCACCGACTACGTCCTCTGTCGGCGGCCGTGGCTGTCCCGATCTTTGCCTTCTTCAGCGCCGGCGTCGTCCTCTCGGTGACGGCACTTAGCGACTGGGCGGACGATCCCACGGCCTACGCCATCTCCATCGCGCTCGTCCTCGGCAAATTCATCGGAGTCTTCGGCGCTACCTGGCTGGTCGCCCGCATGACGCGAGCGGAGCTCGCTCCCGACCTAGCCTGGCGGGACATCGCCGCCGTGGGGATGCTCGCGGGGATCGGATTCACCGTGTCGCTGCTCATCAGCGATCTCGCCTATGCGCGCAGCCCGGGCGAGCTCGACCTCGCCAAGACCGGCGTACTCATCGGCTCGGTGGTCGCTGCTCTGCTCGCCGCGCTGCTGCTCAGGGGCCGTAACAAGCACTACCGGGCGCTGGAGGAGACGAGTTCCAACGCGGCTGAATGACCGCCTGAGGGGCAGCACGCGTCCAACCTGCGGCATGATCGACGCGGTGGGGGGCAAAACTCACCCCATCGCCGCCACGCGCGGGCCGGCATGGCACCGCCCTGACAGCTGCACAAGACGACACCGACGCGAACAGGAGTGAGGACATGGCGCCGAACCACGAGCCACCGCTGAGCGAGCTGGTGGGTGGCGCCGTCCATGACGTCAAGACGCTGATCACCGGCCAGATCGAGCTCGTCAAGGCAGAGATCAGCGCGTCCGCCAAACGCGGCGTGACCGGAGCCGGACTCATCGGGCTGGCTCTGTTCCTCACCTTGTTCGCGTTGTTGATGCTGGCCTTCGCCGCCGCGTACGGCCTCGTTGCGGCCGGACTCGATCCGTGGGCCGCCTTCCTGATCATCGCCGGCGTACTCCTGCTGATCACCGCGATCGTCGTCCTCGTGGCGATCTGGGAGTTCAAGAGGATCAAGGGACCGGAGCGAGCTCAAGAGGAGCTGGCCAAGACGAAGGCTGCCCTCACCGGCGTCGCCGGAGACACGGCATCCGAGGTCGTGGAGGGTGTCAAGACGACCGCGAAGAGCGCTCGCGACAAGGTGCAGGGCACCTCGACGACCGAGTCGAGCACGGTGTTCCCTTCTTACGGCGGCACCCCGCCATCACCTTGATCCAACGGGCTGCCCTGAATCGGCCCGCGGATCCAGGAGCAACCGAGCCAGCCGGATCCTTCAGTGGCTGAGGATCGCGACGTCTATGCCGACGGGCCTTGGACGCACACCACGCTCACGGCCAACGGGATCCGGTTTCACGCTGTCTCGGCGGGACCCGAGTCGGGCCCGCTCGTCGTGCTCCTGCACGGGTTCCCTGAGTTCTGGTGGGCCTGGCGTGCCCAGCTCCCGGCCCTGGCCGACGCAGGCTTTCGCGCGGTCGCCATCGACCTCCGCGGCTACGGCGCCTCGGATCGGCCACCCAAGGGCTACGAGCCCTACACGCTCACCAGTGACCTGGCTGGAGTGATTCGCGCGCTCGGCCGTCCCAGCGCGCACGTGGTCGGACACGGATGGGGCGCCTGGATGGGCTGGTCCGCGGGGGTGCTGCAGCCCGGCTGCGTGCAGTCCTTGACTGTCTTGGGCATGCCCCACCCACGGCGCCTGCGATCAGCGCTCACGAGGAGCGCCCGCCAGATCAAGGCGGCCAGGCCGATGGTGGGATTGGCGATGCCGTACGTCCCCGAACGGCAGCTCGTCGAGAACGACGCTGCCCTCGTCGGAGACGTCCTACGTCGCTGGGCGGCGCCCGGGTGGCCACCGTCAGACGTCGAGCAGACGTATCGGCGGGTCCTTGCGCGGCCGGGTGTGGCCGGCTCAGCGCTTGAGTACCACCGCTGGGTGCTGCGCTCGCTGGTACGCCCGGACGGGCTGCGGTACGCCCAGCGGATGGCGGCGCCGATCGCCGCTCCTGTGCTGCAGATCCACGGTGCCCTGGACGGCAGCATGGCGCCGACCGCCGCGCAGGGCGCCGACCGCTATCTGGCGGGCAGGCACCGATGGCGCCTCCTCCCCGGAGTCGGCCACTTCCCGCATGAGGAGGCCGCCCCGCAGGTCACCGCCGAGCTGCTGGACTTCCTGACCGCCGTGAGCTGACCGTCACCCGGCGGCGCAGGCGCCCGTGGACACCGGCACCGTCGCGGTCCGACTGGCGGACAACGCGGGTCGAATGGCCTCAGGAGTCAACGCGTAGCCGGTCGAGGGATCCTCCACCGAGGCAGCGAAGACCATGCCGACGACATCTCCTGCAGGATCCAGCAGCGGCCCGCCGGAGTTGCCGGACCGGATCTTCGCTCGCAACGCATAGACGTCACGCTCGACCGAGCCGGCGCCGTAGACATCAGCTCCGATCGCCGTGATCTGACCGCGAACCCTCGCCGGGGTGGCGCGCAGCGGTCCGTTGCCGGGGTAGCCGGCGACGACAGCATCGTCCCCCCGGCGAAGCTGTGCACCGAAGTGCAGGCCCGGAGCCTGCAAGCCGGGAACGTCGAGGATTGCCACGTCGGTGTCGGGGTCGAACACGACCACGGTCGCAGGCAGAGCCACCGATGAGCCGGCCGGGAGTACGGCGAGGCCTGCAGTGCCCGCGACGACGTGCGCGTTGGTCATGACTCGGTGATCGTCGACGACGAAGCCGGAGCCCTCGAGGCGGCGACCGCAAGACGGGGCATCGCCGAGCACTTTGACGAGGCTGGCCGCAGCTGCACGTACCCCTGGCGCATCCAGGACGGCGGGGTCGGGCTCGGGCACCGGTGAGATCTGCTCGAGGCTCACGTCTGAGAACACCGACGGGAAGCCGGACCGGTCCACCAGAGTCGCGAATGAGGACAAGATGTCGCTGGACTGGACTGGGGCGCCCGAGTCGAGAACGGTGACGATGACTGAGTCACGAGCAGCGGCCGCGAACGGCAGATCCTCGGAGTCGGCAGCTGCCGAACCGACCAGCCAGGCGCCGGTGAAGAGCGCCACGAGCGCGGCCACGGCGCCGAGCGCGGCGTCGACTCGTTTGGTGGCCCGTCCCGCCAGGGCTTCCCGTGCCGTCGCGCCGACGAACGAGCCCGCCGCCTGGGCGAGCACACCCGAGACCAAGACCACCAACAGGGCCGACAAGGCGCGCACGGGCCCAGGGGCGAGTCCCCCCACGATGTGGGGCGCAGCAGCTAGGCCGATCAGGATCCCCACCAAGAGGCCACCAAAGGACAGTGCAGACACAAGAAGACCGAGGCGATAGCCGGAGTAGGCAAGCAGCGGGATCAGCGCGACAACGGTGAGGTCGAAGCCGGTCATCGGGAAGCCTGGCGGGTCATTCGAGATCGGTTGCGTGAGCGAGGCCGGGCAGGTCCGGAAGGCCTTGCAGAGCCGACTCCGGCAGATCACTAAGGCGGGTCGTGTCCCACGGCTTTGCCCAACCCGCCAGTGTCATCAGTCGGTCGAGGAGCCCGGCGGTAAACCCCCAGACCACGAGGCCGCGCACTCCGAACGCGGGTCCGATCCATCCGCTGGGGTGGCGAACCCGCCATCGGTTGCGCGGATCGGCAAGCTCCTCGATCGGCACTCGATGCACCGCGGCGACCTCCGCCGGGTCGACCACGGCGACCGGGGAGGGAGCACGCCACCAGCCCAGCACAGGCGTGACGACAAAACCCGACGGTGGTAGCCACAGCGGCGGGAGCTCGGCGACGACCTCCACCCCGTTCACGTCGAGACCCGTCTCCTCGGCAGCCTCCCGAAGGGCGGCCGCGACTGCACCCGCGTCGTCGGGGTCGACAGCCCCACCGGGGAATGCCGGCTGTCCTGCGTGGGAACGCATGTCATGGGCACGCTCGATGATCAGGACATCCGGCCCGACCTTCGACTCCCCCAGGAGCACCAGAACTGCTGCGTCACGTCCCCCCTCGTCCGGGGGCGGGAAACGAGTGAGATCCTCGCTCGACAGGTCTGCGCACGCGGCAGCCAAGGGCAGCAACCACTGCGGCAGTTGGACGGTCATGTCCATGACCGGCTCACGTCTGCGGCTTCTTCACCAGGCGTTGCGCCTTCGCCGGATCGGTCTCCCCCAAGCCGAACGCCGGGCACCAACGAGCGACCGGGCAGGCGCCGCAGGCAGGTCGACGCGCATGGCAGCAGCGGCGGCCGTGGAAAATCAGCCGGTGGGACAACATCGTCCACTCCTTGCGCGGAATCAATGCGCCGACCTCGTGCTCCACCTTCACCGGATCGGTCTCGTCGGTCCACCCCAGCCGGCGTGACAGCCTGCCGAAGTGGGTGTCCACGGTGATGCCGGGCACCTGGAAGGCATTGCCCAAGACGACGTTGGCCGTCTTGCGTCCGACGCCAGGAAGGGTGACCAGGTCGGCCAGCCGATTGGGCACCTCCCCGCCGAAGCGGTCGCACAACGCCTGTCCGAGCCCGATCAGCGACGTGGTCTTGTTCCGGAAGAATCCGGTGGACATGATCAGCGACTCGAGCTCTGCCCTATCCGCGGCGGCATAGTCGGCGGCCGTGGGGAACTTGGCAAACAGCGTCGGCGTCACGAGGTTGACCCGCGCGTCGGTGCTCTGGGCGGACAGGATCGTGGCCACGACCAGCTGAAGGGGCGTCTCGAAGTCGAGCTCACAGTGGGCATCGGGGTAGGCGAGGGCCAGCTCGGCGTTGATCTTGCGGGCCCGGCGCACCAAGGCCAGATGCGACTCCCCTGTGGGGGTGGGCCGGTCGGCCCCGACCTGCTCTACGGCCGGTGCCGTTCCGCTGCCCATGACACCAGCGTATGGCGCGGAGCCGACGCTGGTGCCTCGAGTTCCAGGCTGGGTTCAGGCTGAGCTCCGGCCGGATCCCGCTCACGTCTGGGGCCGTACGGGTGACGACCGGACGGGTGACCTGCCCTCAACCGCGGCCTTCCCGGCGCCGAACGCCTCTTCAGACAGCAGCGATGAACGCACGCACGACAGGCAGCACCACAAAGACAGCGCAACAGCGGCACGGCGGGGTTGGGGGTGGACGACGCGATGGCTGCACGAACCGGTTCCCGGGTCGGCGCCTCGGCGACGCCTGTAACGAACCGCGGTGCCGCAGACCCCGAACCTCGCGCAGGCACAGCACGCACCACCGTGGATCCCGACCCCAAGACACCCGTCCGGCAGGCACGGCCGGTCCCAGTGCGCAGCCACGACTTCGACCACCTGACGCTGGCGGCTCTGCGGGCCTACCGCCGCACCCTCACGCACGAGGAGAGCAGGGTGTCGTACTGGCGTCGGCTGATCCAAGCCCGACTGGACGTGCTCCGGGACGATGCTGGGCCAGCTGCCCTCGCCATGACCGACGAGGACAAGGTCGGCCGATTGCGAGGGGTCCTCGCCGAAGCCCGACTCGGCGAGTCACGGCAGGCTCTGGTCTCCGTCGTCCCGATCGACGACATCCCTCCGCTGCCCGACCTCGAGGACCTCTGGTCCCGCGAGCTGCGACCCACCGACCCCGCTCACTGCGAAGTCATCCGCCGAGATCTCTCCTTTGCCGAGCTCCAGCTCTCGGCGTATCGCTCAGCCCTGCACGACCGTCTGGGTGCTGCCACCCAGGAGCTCATCGCGCGCTACCGCGAAGAGCCCGCGCTGTGCCTGTCGGTTCTTCCATCCCGCTAGGGCACTCCATTCGGCATGATGGGGGCGTGACCGACGACCCCCTGTCCGGGGCACCGCTGTTTGCGGCCCTCGAAGACGAAGCCGCCGCTGCCTTGCGCGCGTCCATGGCCAGAGTCGTTCTCGAACGCGGCCGAGTCCTGTTTTCCGAAGGCGAACCCGGAGAACGCCTCTATGTGGTCGTCGACGGGAAGATCAAGCTGGGTGCCAGCTCCAACGACGGCCGAGAGACCCTGCTCGCCGTCCTCGGGCCCGGCGAGATGTTCGGCGAGCTGTCCCTGTTCGACCCAGGGCCGCGTACGGCGACCGCCTCCGCCCTCACTGATACGACCCTGCTCGGACTCGGCCACCACGACCTGACACCGTGGCTCACCGGTCGACCTGAGGTGGCCCTCTCCCTGCTGCAGGCGCTCGCCCAGCGGCTGCGCCGCACCAACGAAGCCATGGCAGACCTGGTGTTCTCCGATGTGCCCGGTCGCGTCGCCAAGGCGCTGCTCGATCTGGCCGCACGCTTCGGGGTGACCCAGCCGGATGGGTCGGTCATGGTCACCCATGACCTCACCCAGGAGGAGCTTGCGCAGCTGGTCGGGGCCTCCCGGGAGACCGTCAACAAGGCGTTGGCCGACTTCCAGAACCGTGGGTGGGTACGCCTCGAGCAACGCACGGTGACGTTGGTGGAGTTCGAACGACTCAACCGTCGCGCGCACTGATCGAACCCCCAAGAGTCCAACCCAGCGACTCGCTGGATCAGCTCGCACCCTCCTGCAAGTAGAGCAATTGGGCTTCGACGCTCAGCTCGGCCGCCGGCCACAAGGAAGCGTCGACGTCGGCGTAGACCCGAGCCACAACCTCCCGCGCACCAACCGCGCCATCGTTCACTGCCCGTCGCACCTGCTCCAACCGCTCGATCCGATGAGCCTGATAGGCCTCGACCACCAGCGCCGGATCCGGCAAGGCGGGGCCGTGGCCGGGCAGGAGGTGCGTGAGCTCGTGGGTCTCCGCGAGATCAGCCAGCCGTTGCAAGGAGTTCAAGTAGTCCGCGAGTCGACCGTCTGGATGCGCGACGAACGAGGTACCTCGCCCGAGCACGGTGTCGCCTGTGAGAACAGCAGAGTCGGCAACCAGGTGGAACGACAACGAGTCGGCCGTATGTCCAGGGGTGCCCACGACTCGCACCGCGAGATCACCGACGTCGATCCGGTCACCTTCTGCGAGCCCCTCCGGGCCGAGGCGGTGGGCAGGATCCAACGCACGGACCGGGATGCGGCCAGCCAGCTCGGCCAGTCGTCTGGCCCCCTCGGCGTGGTCGGCATGGCCGTGCGTGAGCAGAATGACCTCGGGGCGAGCATCGAAGCGCTCGAGTACACCAAGGACCGCCCGTTGGTGGTCCGGGAGATCTGGACCAGGATCCACCACGATGGCCCGGTGTCCAGCTGGTTCGATGAGCAGCCAGGTGTTGGTCCCGTCGAGGGTCATCGGACCGGGATTGGGCGCAAGCACGCACCAGGCCTGGGGGG
The DNA here is from genome assembly GCA_963805505.1 of uncultured Actinomycetota bacterium. Classification (GTDB taxonomy): domain Bacteria; phylum Actinomycetota; class Actinomycetes; order DATJPE01; family DATJPE01; genus JANPBY01. Next base: position 523,160 of record CAWDUP010000002.1, read on the forward strand.
TGACCCGTCCGCCGGCCCAGCCAGTCGCGGTGGTCCGACCAGCCGGGGTTGTGGACGGATCGGTCACCGGCGAAGCTCCCGCCCGTCCGGGAGGATCACTCGATAGCCGTCAGGGTCGCGGATGAGTTGCGGCACCACGGGTTCCAGGTCGCGCCCGGTTGCGGCGACGTAGACCGCCGCAACGTCGCCGCACGCAGCGATCTCCTGCAAGGTCACCCACGTCGGCGGCCAGAGCGTGATGTCTCCGGACCTGCCTGCTGCCAAGGCCTCTGCAGGAGACCACCACCCCGCCGTATCCATCTCGGTTCCAACACCGACCGGGTCGGCGGACTCCGGCAGCCCAGCCACGAAGAACCTCGTGTCATAGCGACGTGGCTCGCCGTCTGGAGTGATCCAGCGAGCCCACGGACGCACGGTCGACCGGTCGAGTGCGATGCCGGTCTCCTCGCTCACCTCACGAACGGCCGTGTCGATGAGATCCTCGTCGACCGGATCGACGGCTCCGCCCGGAAACACATGCACTCCCGCGGCGAACACCATGCCGGCCGAGCGACGCTGCAGATAGACCTCGAGCCCGCGAGTGGTGTCGCGGAGCAGCACCACAGTTGCTGCATCCCGGATACTTGACGCCGGGGCGGTCATGGGCTCGATCGTACGGCTCCCCGGTGCCCGACCAAGGGGCCTAGCCTCTAACCATGCTCAGCAGTACTGACCCGTCACCCCACCAACTCACCATCGGGCAGGTTGCCGAACGGACTGGCTTGTCCGTCCGCAACATTCGTGCCTACCAGAGCAGAGGTCTGCTCCAACGGCCGGAGGTCCGCGGTCGCGTCGGCTACTACGGGAAAGAGCACCTCGAACGCGTCGCTCTCATCCAGCGCTTTCACGCCCTGGGTTTCAACCTGCAGTCCATCGCCACCCTGGTGGAGGGAGACGAGTCGTTCCTCGCTGAGGTCGAGGACCTCCGACGCGACCTTCGGCAGGGTGCGGACGGCGACTGGGTCCCCATGTCCGAGGCTGGGATCCGACTCTTGGAGGAAGGCGCGCCCGGTTGCCTCGAGCGGCTGCAGGAGGTGGGCACGATCCGCGTGGGCGACGACGGGGTTCTCCTGACGCACCAGATCCTCTTCGAGGCAGGATGGGAGCTCACCCGCCTCGGTCTCGATCCAGCAATCATCATCGGGCTGGCGATGTCAACGCACCAAGCCGTGTCGACATTGGGCGACAGCTACGCCACGGTGGCTCGTGAGAGCGCCAGACGAGCGATGACCGACCCGAGTGACAGCGCCGATGTCCACGTCACACGGGAGTCCTTCGAACGGCTGGCCCCACCGGCCGTGGCGATGATGACCACGTTGTTCGAGGTGGTGTTGCGCAAGCAAGCTCGGACCGCCTTCGAGAACGCGGCCAGGAGTGCGGCCGCACCTGGCTGACGTCTGCTCGCTAGCTGACCTCGACCACGATCTCGACCTCGACCGGAGCGTCGAGCGGCAGCACGGCCACGCCGACCGCGGAACGAGCGTGGATCCCGGCATCACCAAACGCCAGACCCAACAGCTCGCTGGCTCCGTTGATGACTCCTGGCTGCCCGGTGAACGCCGGATCGGAGGCAACAAAACCGACGACCTTGACGACCCGCTTCACCTGAGACAGCTCGCCGACCAGCGACCGTACGGCCGCGATCGCGTTGAGTGCGCAGATCTCGGCGAGCTCCTTGGCGCGCTCGGCCGTGATCTCCGAGCCGACCTTCCCGACCTCTGCCAACGATCCCTCAACCATGGGCAGCTGCCCGGAGGTGTAGACGTAGGACCCGGTGCGAACCGCCGGCACGTAGGCCGCCACCGGCCTAGCCACGTCGGGCAGCGTGTGACCGGCGGCGCTGAGTCGTTCTTCGGGAGTCGTCACGGCAGTCTCCACTCAGCTCAGGGGGCGCTTGAGGTAGGCGACGAGCTGCTCGGAATTCGGTCCGGGCACCACCTGAACCAACTCCCAACCATCCGAGCCCCAGGTGTCGAGGATCTGTTTGGTGGCGTGCACCAGCAGGGGGACCGTCGCGTACTCCCAGGTCGTCATGACCGCACCCTAGCCGCCGCCTTCTGGCTCCGACGTCGAGCCGTGCGATGAGCCGGCCCGAGCATCGACGCCTAGGGTTGGGCCATGGGTGACTGGGACGGCGTCAGCCTGCACGTCGTCACCGGCAAGGGTGGTACGGGCAAGACCACGGTGGCGGCAGCACTGGCGCTGGCTCTGGCCGCCGGGGGACGTCGAACCTTGATCGTCGAGATCGAGGGTCGCCAGGGGGTGGCACGCCTGTTCGACACCGATCCGTTGCCCTACGAAGAGCGCAAGGTCGCCGTCGCGCCCGGAGGTGGTGACGTCTATGCCCTAGCGGTCGATACCGAGGCGGCATTGCTGGAATACCTCGAGATGTATTACAAGATGGGCCGCGCCGGGAGGCTGCTGAAGAAGATCGGAGCGGTCGACTTCGCCACGACGGTCGCACCCGGCCTTCGTGATGTGCTGCTCACAGGCAAGGTCTACGAGGCGGTCGGTCGACGTCGATCCGGTCGCCGCGAATACGACGCCGTAATCCTGGATGGGCCTCCCACGGGGCGGATCACGCGGTTCCTCAACGTGAACAGCGAGGTCGCCGGGTTGGCGCGAACCGGCCCGTTGCGAACCCAAGCCGACTCGATCATGGGTCTGCTGGCATCGAAGCGAACCGCTGTGCACCTGGTGACCCTGCTCGAAGAGATGCCTGTGCAGGAGACCATCGACGGAGTGGCCGAGCTGACCGCCGCTGGACTTCCCGTGGGCGCCGTCGTGGTGAACATGGTGCGCCGACCACCGCTGCGTCCCGCACAGCTGAGCGCGCTCGCCAAGAGCACCGTCGATGCCGGTGAGGTCGCGACGGGTCTGACCGCGGCCGGACTTTCGGACCGGCCCGGCGAGGTCGCGGCGCTGCTGGCCGAGGGAGCGGCAGTGGCGGCCCGGGTCACCTTGGAGAAGCGCGAACGGCGCAAGCTGACGGCACTGGGACTACCGACCTACGAGCTCCCCCTGCTGACCGAGGAGATCGATCTGGGCTGCCTCTACGACCTGGGGCGAGCGTTGACAGAGCAAGGTGCGGCGTGAGTCGCGTGGTCCCGTTGCCGGGGCACCCAAGTCCGCCCTACCTCGATGTCGACGGCCTCATCGACGACCCGGCAACGCGCACCATCGTCTGCTGCGGGTCGGGAGGTGTAGGCAAGACCACGACGGCGGCAGCTGTCGCGCTGCGAGCAGCGGAGCGGGGCCGTTCGGTGGTCGTCCTCACCATCGATCCGGCACGACGGTTGGCCCAGGCCATGGGCTTGTCCGAGCTCGGGTACGAGCCGCACCCAGTCCGCGGTGTCGACGCGACTTCGTCGGGATCCCTGGACGCGATGATGCTCGACATGAAGCGAACCTTCGACGAGATCGTTTGCGCCCACACCGACGCTGAACGAGCCGAGGCGATCCTCGCCAACCCCTTCTACCAGTCCTTGTCATCGTCCTTCTCCGGCACTCAGGAGTACATGGCCATGGAGAAGCTCGGTCAGCTGCGCGCTCAGGCCGACGAGGACGGTCGCTGGGACCTCATCGTCGTGGACACGCCACCCTCACGGTCGGCCCTCGACTTCCTGGACGCCCCGAAAAGGCTGGGATCCTTCCTGGACGGGCGGTTCATCCGCATCCTGCTCGCTCCAGCCAAAGCCGGGGGTCGGGCCTACCTGAGGGCCTTCGGTGCCGGGCTCGGCGCCGTGACGTCAGTGATGACACGAGTGATCGGTGCTCAGATCCTCAAGGACCTGCAGACGTTCGTCGCGGCGCTCGACTCGACATTCGGGAGCTTCCGCGAGCGCGCCGACGCGACGTACGCCCTGCTCAAGGCCCCTGGGACGGCCTTCATCGTCGTGGCCGCGCCCGAGCCGGATGCCCTGCGCGAGGCGTCGTACTTCGTGGAGCGGCTGGCAGCGGACGGCATGCCGCTCGCGGGTTTGGTGGTGAACCGCGTTCACACGCCGCTGTCTCGGTTGACCGCGCCGCAAGCCCGAGCCGGCGCGGAACGGCTCAACGAGGCTGCTGATCATCCGCTCACCGCGGGGCTGTTGACCATCCACGCCGACCTGGCGACGCGGTCGACGAACGAACGACGGCTGGTGGCCCGATTCGCCGCGGCGCACCCCCTCGTGCCGCAAGCAGCTGCCCCGGCCCGGTCGGTCGACATCCACGACTTGCCGGGCCTGCGGGCCATCGCAGAGGAGCTGGCGTCCCGCTGAGCGCCTAGGCCCCTACTGAGCAGTCGATCGAGGTGAGGGATCCCTCGTAGTCGTCCCGTGCGGTCTCCAGCAGCCGACGCCAGGACGTGACGTGGGGTCGGCGACGCAGCAGGGCCCTGCGCTCGCGCTCAGTCATGCCGCCCCAGACACCGAACTCGACTCTATGGTCCAGTGCATCGGCGAGGCACTCGGTGCGGACCGGGCAGCCGCTGCAGACGGCTTTGGCGCGATTTTGCGCAGCCCCCTGAACGAACAACTCGTCCGGGTCAGCGGCCTTGCAGGCCGCTCGCGCGCTCCAGTCTGCTTCCCACATGTTGCGGAAGGTACGGAAGTTGATGGTGCGCACGACAGGCCCGAATGGCCGATTGTTTCCTAGTCATTAATGACTATATCGCTCGCAACATTCGCAACATTCGTCACATTCGTCACAGCTATCGGGTCCAAGAACTGCCCGACGAAGACCGAGACCACTCCCCTGAACGCCCTTGCGCCGCGGACCTCCGATCGCCGATTGTCCACGCGGTTCACGTACTCTCGACGCATGTCCGCCGCCTCCAAAGCCAGCTCCATGCTGTCGCGGATAGCTCTGTTCGTGGCGGTCAGCATGGTGTCCGGGGTGCTGGTCGCCGGCCTGGCACTGCCTGTCGTCGGTTCGGTGGGCCTGGCAGCCCGGGCGGCTTCGGACAGCTTCCAGGACATCCCCGACGTCCTTCAGCCACCGGCGCTGCCGGAGCAGTCGGTCCTGCTGGCTGCCGACGGGTCCCGCCTGGCCACCTTCTACAGCGAGAACCGCATCGTGAAGGGGATCGACAAGATCAGCCCGCTGCTGCAGCAGGCCGTGGTGGCTGTTGAGGATGCCCGCTTCTACGAGCACAACGGCGTAGACCTTCGGGGCACGCTGCGTGCCCTGGCCGCCAACAGCCAGTCCGGGCAGATCCAGCAGGGCGGTTCGACCCTGACGATGCAGTACGTGAAGAACGTCCTCGTCACAGCTGCCACCACAGACGAGGAGCGGGCAGCCGCCCGCGAGGACAGCGTGAGCCGCAAGCTCAACGAGTGGCGCCTGGCCATCGGGCTGGAGAAGCGGTGGTCCAAGCAGCAGATTCTGGAGGGCTACCTCAACATCGCCTATTTCGGCGCAGGGACCTACGGCGCCGAGGCCGCCTCGCGGCGCTACTTCTCCGAGCATGCGAGTGACCTCGACCTGCCTCAGGCGGCCTTGTTGGCCGGGATCGTGCAACAACCGGTTGCGTTCGATCCGTTGCGCAACCCCAAGAACGCACGAGAGCGACGCAACGTCGTCCTCCAGCGCATGCTCAACCAGGGCTACATCACCTCGGCCGAATACACCGCCGCCGTGGCGACGTCCATCAAGTCCTCGCTGAAGCCCAAGGAGCTTCGCAACGGCTGCTCATCGACCTATGCGCCCTACTTCTGCGACTACGTCTACCAGGTCATCCTCAACGACCCCGTCTTCGGCGAGACCCCGGACGACCGCGACGCCCTGCTCAAGCGGGGCGGTCTCGTCATCCACACGACCCTGGTGCCCAAGACGCAAAGGGCTACCCAAAGGGCCGTCGACGCCGCGATCCCGCGCAAGGACCCGAGCAAGAAGGTGGCGACGGCCGTCTTCGTGCAGCCCGGCACCGGTGACATCCAATCGATGGCGGAGAACCGCAGCTACGGGTTCAGCAAGAAGCTGGGCATCACATCCATCAACTACGCCGTCGACGCCAAGTACAACGGGTCCATCGGGCTGCAGGCCGGCTCGACGTTCAAGGCCTTCACGCTCACCGCAGCACTCGAAGCGGGCATCCCGGTCAACGAGCGGATCAGTGCCACCAACCCCAAGGTCTTTCCGGCCGGGAGCTTCACCAACTGCAAAACCGGAGCACCGTTCCCGGAATACATCGGCCACAACTCCACCACCAGCGGCACGATGGACATGCGCCAGGCCACCGCATACTCCGTCAACACCTACTTCGTGGAGCTCGAGCGGCGAGCCGGTCTGTGCGAGACCGCGGCGGCAGCGCGCGCACTGGGTGTGCGCAGCGCACTGGGCAAGAAGATCGAGCCCGTCCCGACGTTCACGCTGGGCACATCGAGCGTTTCCCCGCTGACCATGGCTGAGGCGTACGCCACGCTGGCGGCGAGCGGACTGCGCTGCGACTCGCGAGCCATCACCGCCATCACGACCCGTGAAGGCACCGAGCTCCCGGTTCCGGCCAGACGGTGCAAGCAGACCATCGACAGCGGGGTTGCCGACGGCGTGAGCAGCCTCCTCGCCGGCGTCATCGACGGGAACATCCCCGGTCGCACCGGCGAGGCGATGAGCCTGGGCCGACCCGCCGCCGGCAAGACCGGGACCACCGAGGAGAGCGCGACGGTCTGGTTCTGCGGATACACGCCCGACTTGGCTGGTGTGGTCGCCGTCGTGGACCAACGCAGCGGCGTCGCCCACCCGCTGCGCAACGTCACGATCAACGGACGCTTCTATCCGGTGGTCTACGGCGGTCAGTTCGCCGGACCGATCTGGAAGAAGATCATGCTCGCCGCGCTGAAGAAGGTGCCGCCCACGCCCTTCCCGCCGATCGACCCCTCTGTCGTCAAGGGAGTCACGGTCACCATCCCGAGCCTGGTCGGCCTTGACCCAGACAAGGCCATGGCGCAGCTGGAATCGCTCGGGCTGAGCCCCCGCATCGAGGCTGAACCGGTGCCATCCGGCCTGCCTGAGGGCACCGTCGCCTACACCAGCCCCGATGCGGGCGCCTCAGTGAGCTCGGGGCGCGAGGTCATCATCTACGTCAGTTCTGGTGTTCCGCCGCCGCCCAAGCCGGAGAAGTCGCCCAAACCCGACAAGTCCCCGACCGACGGTCCGAGCGAAAGCCCCAAGCCTGACCCCACGGGATCACCCCAGCCCTGACCGGCTGTCCAACATTGGTGTCGGGGCGGACACCTAGTCGGCCCCGAGCTGCCTGCGTACCTCCGCCGCAACCCGACCACCGTCTGCTCGGCCACTGATCATTGGCTGCACGAGTTTCATCACCGACCCCATCGCTCGCGGCCCCTCCGCCCCGGCAGCGACGGCCTCCGCCACTGCCGCAGCGACGATCGCGCTCAACTCCTCGTCGGCCAGCTGCGCCGGGAGGTAGCCCGCGATCACTTCGCCTTCGGCGCGCTCCCGCTCGGCGAGCTCCGGCCGGCCACCCTCGCTGAACGCCTCGGCGGCCTCCCGCCGCTTCTTGGCCTCCCGTCTCAGCACGGCCACGACCTCCTCGTCAGAGAGGGTGCGAGACGTCTTGCCGGCGACCTCCTCGTTGGTCACAGCCGTCATGGCCATCCGAAGCGTCGAGGTCCTCAGCTCGTCGCGGGCCCGCATCGCCTCGATCATGTCGTCACGAAGTCGCTGCTTCAGGTCGGGAGTGGGCTCGGGAGTCATAGGGACATCCTCACCGATGACCTTCCGCACAGGCATGCCGGGCGACGGATGGGGGAGGATGGCTGACCATGGGGTCATCTTCAGCACTCGGCAGGAGCCTCGCGGCGGGAGGCTTGGTCGGCCTCGGATGCTTCGCCTACGGGGCGCTGTACGAGGTTCGCGCGTTTCGGTTGAGGCGGGTGACCGTGCCCGTTCTCCCCGCCGATGCATCCCCGATCCGGGTTCTGCATGTCGCTGACCTGCACCTGACGCCGACCCAGCCCGCCAAGCGTGCCTGGGTGCACTCGCTGGCAGCCCTCGAGCCCGACCTCGTGATCAACACCGGCGACAACCTCGCTCATGTCGATGCGGTGCCTGAGGTGCTGGATGCGCTCGGGCCGCTCCTCGATCTCCCCGGCGCATTCGTCCTGGGCTCCAACGACTACTACAGCCCGATCCTGAAGAACCCGCTCCGGTACCTCGCCGGGGACTCGGGGGGTACGGCTGGCCGCCGGATCGACCTGCCTTGGGGAGATCTGGTCTCCGGATTGAGCGCTGGAGGCTGGTCGGACCTCTCGAACGCCCGAGCATCGATCAAGGTCGACGGCCTGAAACTGGCGCTGCGTGGGGTCGACGACCCGCACATCGGTCGGGACGACTACGCGTCCGTCGCCGGGCCGGTCATGGACGAGGACGCGGACCTCTCCCTTGGGGTGGTGCACGCTCCGTATCATCGGGTCACCGACGCGATGGCCCTCGACGGTGTCCCCTTGATCCTGGCCGGGCACACTCACGGAGGACAGGTCTGCGTGCCCTTCTACGGCGCGCTGGTGTCCAACTGCGACCTCGACCCGCGGCGGGCGAAGGGGCTGTCCCGGCACAGTGCCGACACCTGGCTGCACGTGTCGGCCGGCGTCGGCACCTCGCCGTACGCCCCGTTCCGCTTCGCCTGTCCCCCAGAGGCCACACTGCTGACACTCGTCCCCCGTTGAGCCGCCCACCAGTCTGAAGTTGGGGGCGGGCAGATCTGACGGCTATCCTCAGCATGCTTCGGGGTGTGGCGCAGCTTGGTAGCGCGCTTCGTTCGGGACGAAGAGGTCGTGGGTTCAAATCCCGCCACCCCGACCACAGCCGGCCGGTGTCTCTGCAGGTCAGAGACACCGGCCGTTGGGTGCCACCCAAGGTCACCCGGTGAACGGGTTCCTCTGGATCAAGCCGTTAGAAGTCGTCGCCCTTGCGCCAGGCCATCTCCTGCAAGGTGAAGGTGTTGCCGTCGGGGTCGGCGAATGCTGCGTATCTGACTCCGCCGCCGACGTCCTCGACCGCATCCACCTGCACGCCACGGCCAATCAGTTCGGCCCGGGCCGCGTCGATGTCAGCCACGACCAGGTGCAGGGAGCGGATCGTTCCTGGGATGGCGCCGTAGACGGGCAGACCGGTGCCGAAGCCGATCGAGCAGCCGGAGCCGGGAGGGGTCACCTGCACGACCCGGACACCTTCGAACGGCGCGACATCCACATCGGCGACGCAACCGAGCTTCTCGGTGTAGAACGCCTTGGCGCGGTCGACGTCGGCGACCGGGATGGGCACCAGCTCGAGCTTCATGTCCATGTTGATGATCTCCTCCCTTGCGGCGGATCGTCCGCCGTGCACCTGGTGAGTTGCCGCGAGGGGCGACCGGTGCGACCACACCTCAAGATCGTGAGACTCGATACTGTGCAAGGCGTGTCTATCAAACTCGAGAACGTCGCCATAGCCGTCCGCGACCTCGAGGCGACGATCACCTTCTTCACCGACCTCGGGCTGACCGTGCTCGGGCGCGACACAGTCCGTGGCGCGTGGGCAGATACCGCGGTCGGCCTGGACGGCAACCACGTGAAGATAGCCATGCTGCAGACTCCGGATGGCGGGGGTCGCCTCGAGCTCTTCGAATACCTGCACCCGGACGCGATCGACACCGAACCGACGCAGCCCAACGAGATCGGGATGCACCGGATCGCCTTCTCGGTCGACAACCTCGACGACGCCCTCGAGATCGCCGCGAAGCACGGTTGCCATCCGCTACGCGGCGTGGCCACCTACGAAGACGTCTACAAACTGACCTACATCCGCGGGCCGAGCGGCATCATCGTGATGCTTGCCGAGGAGCTTCAGAACCGTTGATCCCGCCGTCCCAGAAGCCAGTCCTGCCGCAGCAGGCCGAACACCCACGAACTCGAAACTTCGCCGTTCACGACGCAGTCTTCTCGCAAGGTCCCCTCTCGCACGAAACCCAGCTTTTCCAGAACTCGCGCGGATGCCGCGTTGCGCGTGTCCGTCTCGGCCTGGACTCGATTCAAGGGCAGGAAGTCGAAAGCCCACTCCAGAAGACCCGACGCAGCCTCGGTGGCAAAGCCCTTGCCCCACGCCGCTTCCTCGGTGCAGTAGCCCAGGGAAGCGCTGCGGTAGACCGAGTTCCATCGAGTGAGGCCGCACCAGCCAACGAAGGCTCCGTCGGAGAGTTGATCGACCGCTAGCCGGGCACCAGTGCCCTCATCCGCCAGCAGTCGGCAGGCCTTGATGAACTGGTCGGCCCGCGCGCGGTCGCTCCATGGTGGGCCGTCCCAGTAGCGCAGCACGTACGCATTGCTGTGCAGCGCGAACAGTGCGTCTGCATCGTCGTCAGTGAACGGTCGCAGTCGTAGGCGAGCGGTTTGCAGATCCGGGGTCGGCAGGGCCCCGCACGTCATGCTGCCCCCGTCCCTGTCTGGGTCATCCTCGCCGGTTCAGGCCGTCGCGATTGGAGACTCGGCGACGCATACCACCCCGGTGTTCCCGTCCTGGTCGGCGATCACGGTGAGCGATGGCGCGTCGCTGTCATCGACGACAGTCCCACCCGCGGCGACCGCGGCGGCGATCCGTTGATCAGCCACCTCGCGCGCCACGTAGACCTCGACGTGGAACCGCTGGCCCGGGTTCGTGCGCCCGTCATCGTCGCCGAACCAAAGGTTCGGGACCCGCCCCGTGGCGTCTCGGATCTCGTCGCTCGGTGACCCGTGACCCTGAGCCTCGGGATTTCCGGTCAGCAAAGCGGCCCATACCGGCGCGATGGTTCCCGAGTGGGCGGTATCAAGGCCCAGCTCGACGACGCAGACCGAGGCTGGATCGGCGTCAACTCTCTGGTCCTGAGCAATCTGGGTGATGCGTCGCGCGAGATCGACGTCTTGTTGCGTCACCCACTCGACGACGTATTCCGTGCCCTCGTCGTCGCGGTAGATGGCGTCTGGGCTGACCAGCTTGAGGTCGACGTACCCGTTGCCGATCGAGACGCTCGGGTGGTGCCCGAGCGCGTCCCCCGCCTCGCCCACCGCGGCGAGGAACCGTACGCCTGCGCCGAAGTCATCAACCAGGTAGCGGGCGTGCAGCCCCTGGGCCAGCTTGCGCCAGTCGGTCAGCTTGGCCGCGGCGATCTCCTCGCCCCTCAGCATGTCCATGCTCCGGACCCTATCCGCGGTGCTCCAACACGTCGCCGAGCTTCGCCCGCTTCGCCTCAGTCGGGCCACACTCAGCGCCCGTCCAAAGGGCCCTGCTTCTCGCCGACGGCGAGGCCGGGATGGACCCTGCCATAGGTTGTTGCTGCCCTTGCTCGATGCTTCAGGAACCTCGCGTCGTGGTCGAAGATCACAAAGACAACTGTCATACGACCGCCGGGGGGTCAACCGCGGTGAGCCTCACCTCGCCCACCGACGTCGAGGCGCGCCCTGAACCAGGTCCCGGGCTTGCGACGTCGGTTTCACGCCGGCTGGTCGACAATGTCCAGCTGGTGGTGCGGGGGCGCGAACGAAGCGTCCATCTCATCGCCGCCGCAATGCTCTCCGGTGGACACGTGCTGTTGGAGGACGTCCCAGGCAGCGGCAAGACCACCCTGGCGCGGGCCTTCGCCGCGTCGGTCGGCGGCAGCTTCGGCCGCATCCAAGGGACCCCCGACCTGATGCCTGCCGACATCACCGGATCGAGCATGTGGATCCCCACCGATCAGGCCTTCACGTTCGTTCCCGGCCCCGTCTTCGCCCATGTCGTGCTGGTCGACGAGATCAACCGCACGCCGCCGCGTACACAGGCCGCCTTCCTCGAGGTCATGGACGAGGCCGCGGTCACCGTGGACGGCCGCCGACATGCGGTACCCGATCCATTCTTCGTCCTCGCCACGCAGAATCCGCTCGAGCAGCACGGCACCTATCCCCTGCCGGAAGGCCAGCTCGACCGCTTCGCCCTGCGCCTGCGGCTCGGTCAGCTCGACCTCGCCTCAGAGACCCGCGTCGTCCGCGAACAGCTGTCCCATCCGACGGTCGACGATCTCGGCCCGGTGACGACAGCCCGCGAGCTACGAGCAGCTCTGCACGAAGTCCGAAGCCTGCACGTCGCCGAACCAGTTCTCGACTATGCCGTGGAGGTCACCAGGGCAACCCGTGCTGACCCCCGGGTCCACCTCGGGGCCAGCTCGCGGGCCGCGATCGCGCTCGTCCGCGTCGCGCAGGCATGGGCCGTCGGACAGCGACGTCACTACGTCGTCCCCGACGACATCAAAGCAGTGGCCGCCGCCGTGCTCGCTCACCGCCTGATGATGCAGCCGTCGCACCTGGATCAGGACGAGCAGGTCGTCGGAGACTGCCTGCAACGGGTGGCCGTTCCCGTCGGGCGGTGACCGGCCGATGACGGCAGCAGCAACGGTGCGCGCGGAGTCGTTGGTCTCGGCGCCGCGCCACCACTACACCCGCTATGCCTGGATCCCGATCGGGCTCGCGGTCGCCTTCGAGGCCCTCGCGTGGCTCACGGGCGACGTCTGGCTGCATGTGCTGGCTGCCCTGAGTGCCGCTGTCCTGATCGCTGCCTTCTTGGAGAACCCACGGATCAGTGGACTCATCATCGAGGTGCAGCACGCCCAGTCCACGACGGTCGGAGACGCCTCCGTTCATCGCTTCACGGTGCGAAACACCGGACGACGCACGACGTCGACCGGGCATCTGCGCGACCACACGCACGGTCTGGCAGACCTGTCGATCCTGCTGCCACGCTTGGCACCTGGCGCCAGTACCACCATCAACGTCACCCGCTCAGCAACGGCCCGAGGCGTCACCCCGGGACACATCGTGCTTGTCAGCAGCTCAGCGCCGTACGGCCTTCGGCTTGTCACTTGCGCGGTACAGCTGAGAGCCAGCGTCATCGTTCGGCCCCCTCTGGTTCCGGTACCCCTTGTCCGTCCGGTCGAGCGCGAGCTCGACGACGATGCCGGTCCGGTCCAGCTGCGCCGCGACGGGCCAACCGTGCGTGGGTTGCGTGAGTGGCGCAGCGGTGACGACGCGCGGGCCGTCCACTGGCGAGCAAGCGCCCGGCGCGGTCAGCTCGTCGTCCTCGAGCGTGAAGCGCCCAGACGCCCGACGCTGACACTGCTCGCCATCACCGGCGGCGGCCCGCAGCTTTGGGAGCACTCTGTCTCAGTGCTGGCTTCCTTGGCCCTGCAAGGGATCCGGGCGGGCCTCGACGTCAGCTTGTTCGCCGCGCAGGATGAGTACGACTCACTCGCCCAGCCGTCCATCGATGCAGTTCTGGATGGTTGTGCCGCACTGGAGCCGGCTGGCTGGCCGTCCCCGGATCTCCTCGAGCGTGCTGCCCGCGCCGCTGGCGCTGGGGGGCGTGTCCACGTGGTGGCCCATGGCCTTGACGCAACGGCCTGGCCGAAGCTGAGTGCTCGCTTTGCGGCGTTCGGCGTTTCGGTGGTCGATGTGGCAAGTCTGAAAACGACGAACCCATGACAGCGGCCCAGTCGGACCACCGGTGCGTGACACCATCCCGTGAGCCGCAGCGGTTGCCCGACGGCATCGGCCTCGACGCGGGTGACGATCACCTGCTGCGGGTGCTCGTCATCACGGCGACCGGATGCGGCGTGCTGGGTCTGGCGGTGTCGGGCCTGGTCTCGACCGCGGGGGCGATGTGGGGACTGGCGGCCGTGGTCACTGCTGCCCTGCTTGCCTGGAGGTGGCAGTCCGCCACCGGGCAGCTGATCCGTAAATCGGCGAGCTTCGCCCTTCTGCTGCTGGTGGCGGCCGCCCTCGTGCTCGGCCATGGTCTGCAGATCGACGGCCTCCCCTCCACCTTGGCCAAGACGTTGCTCGGTCTGTGCGTGGCGCACACGCTGGTGCACGACAAGGAACGCGATCTCGCGGTCGGCTTGCTGGTCGGCGCGATGATGCTGGTGCTTTCAGCGGGTACGGCCGCCGACCGCGCGATGGCCGTGCCGTTGCTCGCGGGTTGGGCCGCCGTTCTCGGCTGCATCGTCGTTCTCCACCGAAACCACCAGGTGCGAGCCGCCCATCTGATGGCACCACCCTCAAGAACGGCCCTCGCACCCCGACACTTCGGCACGGTGGCTCGGGCCATCGCAGCCGTCGCGATCACGGGACTGTTGCTCGTGCTGCTCGCCCCACTTCCTGACGGCTCCGCGCTGCGAGACCGTCTGGCCGCTAGCGCACTGCCCCCGAGCGGGCAGCCCGCGACGGACGGACGCAGCGCCGGCTTCTACTCCAACGGCCTGCTTGATCTGCGGGTCCGTGGCGACCTACCCCGGGACCCGGTGGCCTTTGTCGCCGGGGATTCGCCGGAGCTGTGGCGAGGCACCGTCTACGACACCTACGACGGCACCACCTGGCAGGCGACTCCGGCCACCGGGATGGGTAGTTTCAGTCAGCTGCCGCAAGGAGTTGTCCTCCCACCGCCGCCTGCCGATGGTTCCGCGGCGGAAGTGCCTTCGGAGACGTACTCCGTCGCCGTCACCAACCGTTGGGATCACGTCATCTTGGCGCCTGGGCGGGTAGCCACGATCCGCGCCGACAGCCCCGTCCTCGATGGCGTCGGAATGCTCGTGCTGGCTGGCGACGCTGGACCCTTGGAGGACCACGGAGACGGCGGATTCCTGGTGCCGGCCTACTCCGTTGGCGTTGTTCCGATTCCCGACGTCCACCAGGCAGGCAATCCGTCAACTACCTCGACCGTCCCGGCTGACGGGCGGGGAGCGGCGCCGAGCTCACTGTGGACAACTCTGCCACCCACCGTCCCAGGGCGGGTGCTGGAACTCGGGCGGTCGCTGACGGCGGGTGCCACAGACCGAGCGGCCATCGCCGCCGTCGAGTCCTACGTCCGCGGCACCGCGAAGTACACCCTGGACTCGCCCGTTCCCAAGGCCGGCGAGGATGCCGTCGATGACTTCCTGTTCGTCTCCCATCTGGGCTTCTGCGAGCAGTTCGCGAGCGCTGAGGTCGTCCTTCTCCGGGCCGGTGGCATTCCCGCTCGACTCGTGACCGGATTCGCGTCGACACCGTCGGCCGAGCCCAACCGACCGTTGCGTGGTGATGAGGCTCACGCCTGGGTCGAGGCGTACGTCTCCGGTGTTGGCTGGGTCACTTCGGATCCGACCGCGGGCGCCGAGCTCGCCCCCGATGCTGCGGCATCCAGCGATGGATTCCGGCAACGCCTGGGCGACCTACTGTCCAGCACATCCGGCCGTGCCGGGATGGCTTCGATCATCCTGATCGGCCTGCTGCTGGGCTGGGCGGTGCGCACGATCCGTCGGCGGACCATCGTCAAGGCGCCCTCGCTTCCGGCCGCCCGTCCGCGGGGCGGTGAGCCTGACCCGCTCCCCGCCTTCCGGCGCCTGGAGGCCGTCCTGGTCGGGGCGCAGGCTGCGAGGTCACCCGACGAGACGGTCGACGAGCTGGCCGCCCGCATCACGACTTCGTCCAGTGACCGCAGCCCCTTCACCGCCGTCGACGATGCTTCCTACGGACCTCGCCTGCCCGATCCGGAGACTGCGCAGGCCGCCTCGGCAAGCATCGACAGCCTCGCCGACCAGATCCGGCAGACCTCAGCGCACAAACGCCCCCGCCCACCCCGCTAACGTCACCCTGAGAGGGGTGGGTCAGCCGCGGGCCATCGCGTCGACGCACACGGTGATCGCCAACATCAGGGCGACATCGACCCCGTCTACGACTTCGACCCCGTAGGTGTCGCGGATCCGAAACCACTTCTTCGAGACAGTCGCCACGGTGTCACCGTCTCGTTCGATCTTGTACTCGTGGTCGACGATATTGCCGTGCGCCTTCATGTTGTCCGCGCCATCGACGTCGATGACGTAGTGGTCGCGGATCCCGATAAGGCGCTTGTGCACGGTCGCCTTGAAGTCGCCACGCTCGATGGTCATCTTGTCGCGGACGCTGAGCTTCTTCTCCTGGATCTTGGCCAGCTCGACGCCATGGTCGTCCTTGAGGAGAAAGGTCTGCCGCAGCCGTACTGCCTTGCCGTCGACCTTGAAGACGCGCTCCCCGTCGGCGTTCTCGATCCAGTAGTCGTCGCCGATGGCGAACATCTTCTCGCGCATCTGGAAGTGCTGACCGCTTGATCCACCACGGAGGAGTCCCACGGGGCAACTCTAGGTGCGCTGGTCCGTCACGAGGGCCGGGACGCGACGATCAGCTCGGCGATCTGCACGGCGTTCAGCGCCGCGCCCTTGCGCAGGTTGTCGCCACTGACGAAAAGCGCCAGCCCTCGCCCGCCGGGGACTCCGGGGTCCTGGCGGATACGACCGACCAGGCTGGGGTCTCGACCGGCGGCGAACAGCGGGGTGGGTACGTCGCTGAGCTCGACGCCGGGAGCGACGGCGAGCAGCTCGGTCGCACGGGCCACGGACAACGGCTGCGCGAACTCGGCGTTGAGCGACAGCGAGTGGCCGGTGAAGACCGGCACCCGGACGCACGTGCCCGAAACGAGCAAGTCAGGGATGTCGAGGATCTTGCGGGTCTCGTTGCGCAGCTTCTGTTCCTCGTCGGTCTCAAAGCTGCCGTCGTCCACCACGGAGCCGGCGAGCGGGAGCACGTTGAACGCGATCGGCGCGACGTACTTCTCCGGCTCTGGGAACTGCACCGCCGCACCGTCGTGCACCAGATCGGTCGCTCGATCGACCACCTGCCGCACCTGCTTGTCGAGTTCGTCAACGCCCGAAAGCCCGCTTCCCGACACGGCTTGGTAGGTGCTCGCCACCAGCCGGACGAGGCCGGCCTCGTCGTGCAGCGGCTTGAGCACCGGCATCGCGGCCATCGTCGTGCAGTTGGGGTTGGCGATGATGCCTTTGCTCGCGAGGCGTACGGCCCCGGGGTTGACCTCGGAGACGATCAGCGGCACCTCGGGATCCATCCGCCAGGCGGAGGAGTTGTCGATGACGATGGCGCCGGCCGCCGCGAACACCGGCGCCAGCTCACGCGACGTCGCACCCCCTGCGGAGAACAAGGCGATGTCGACCCCGCTCGCATCTGCATCCGAGGCGACCTCGACCGGAATCTCATGGCCACGCCAGGGCAACGTCGCGCCAGCCGACCGCGCGGAGGCGAAATAGCGCATCGAGGCAACCGGGAACTGCCGCTCCTCGAGCAGACGACGCATGACGCCGCCGACCTGCCCGGTGGCTCCGACGACTGCGACGCTGAGACCAGTCATCGGCCGGTGCCGCCATAAACGACGGCCTCGCCCTGCTCGACGTCGAGCCCGAAGGCCGAGTGGACGGCACGCACCGCGGCGTCGACGTCGTCCTCGCGTGTCACCACCGAGATGCGGATCTCCGACGTCGAGATCATCTCCACGTTGACACCGGCATCGGCCAACGCGGCGAAGAACGTTGCGGAGACCCCAGGGTGGCTGCGCATCGCGGCGCCGACCAGCGACACCTTGCCGATCTGGTCGTCGTACAGCACCTGCTCGAAGCCGACTTCGTCCTGGATGCGGCGCAGGGCCGCTGTCGCGCGGGCGCCGTCGGCGATGGGGAGGGTAAAGGTGATGTCAGTACGCCCGGTCGTAGCAGCAGAGATGTTCTGCACGATCATGTCGATGTTGACTTCCGCGTCGGCCACCGCACGGAAGATCGCCGCCGCTTCGCCGGGCTTGTCCGGAACGCCGACGACGGTGACCTTGGCCTCGCTGCGATCGTGCGCGACACCCGAGATGATCGCGTGCTCCATGTCGTCCCTCTCATCCGTGATCCAGGTGCCCTCTCGCTGACTGAACGAGGAACGCACATGAATCGGCATCTCGGAGCGTCGCGCGTATTCCACGCAGCGCAGGTGCAGCACCTTGGCGCCGGCAGCAGCCAGTTCGAGCATCTCCTCGTAGGAGATCCGGTCGAGTCGTCGCGCCGTAGCCACGATCCGCGGATCTGCGGAGAAGACTCCGTCGACATCGGTGTAGATCTCACAGGCCTCCGCGCCAAGGGCAACAGCAAGCGCCACGGCCGTCGTGTCGGATCCACCGCGTCCAAGCGTCGTGATGTCCTTGGTGTCCTGGCTGACTCCCTGGAACCCTGCGACGATCGCTACCGCCCCGTCATCCAACGCTCCACGGATCCGCCCCGGAGTCACATCGATGATCCGCGCTCGTCCGTGCGCGGAGTCCGTGATCATCCCGGCTTGGCTGCCGGTGAACGAGCGGGCCTCGTGGCCGAGGTCGGCGATCGCCATCGCGAGCAGAGCCATCGAGATCCGCTCACCCGCGGTCAGCAGCATGTCGAGCTCGCGGGGATGCGGCTGCGGGGTGACCTGCTCGACCAGGTCGATGAGATCGTCGGTGCTGTCGCCCATGGCCGACACGACCACGGCGACCTCGTAGCCGTACTTCTTGGTCTCCACGATGCGCCGGGCAACTCGCTTGATGCCCTCGGCATCGGCCACGGACGAGCCGCCGTACTTCTGCACGATCAACGGCACGTCCCGCACCTCCTGCCCGGGTCCAATTCAAGATCTCGGCCAGGTGCCGATTGTACGGGCGGCGCGAGGAGGATCAGCGGACGTCCCAGATGCTGGAACCTGTTGCTGGCCGTTCGTCGCTCAGTCCCGCAGCAGCGCGTCGGCCTCGGCCGCGATCGCGGTCTCCTCATCGGCATCGAGGCGCTGGTGGCTGATCAGCGAGAGCAGCGCCCGCTGGGCGGTCAGCGCGTGCTGTCCCCAGCTGGACAGGTAGGAGAACTGCCACCACCACAGAGCCTCGGCGATCCGGCCCTCGTCGTAGTGCCGCAAGCCGTGCGCGAGGGCAACGGCGATGTCGGCAACGTCGTCACTGACCCGCCCGAGGTTGGGCTCACCTGGCAGCAGCGGGTCGAAGACGAAGGCGTACTCATCGATCCCCTCGAGCAGCTCCGACAACCCCTCGCGCAAGGCGTCAGGGTCGGGATCGGGGCCGGCGTCGGTCTCATAGCGCTCGGCCGGAACCACATCCTCGACGGCGGCCAGCATCGCTCCGGCCATCGAGATCTGCGCCAGCTGGACCACCAGAGCCGAGATGGCCGTGTCGGGATCGTTGCCGTGGGCGATCTCGGCGGCCCCGGCCAGAAAGGTCCGGGCGTGCGCCTCCACGTCACTGGCGAAGTCGACGAGGTCCTCGGGCATCAGCTCTCCGGGGGTCTTGGGGCCGGGAGGATCCGGCCCCTTGAGGATGTCAGACCGCCAGCCAACCATGTCCGACGGCGCGGCTGGCCGAGCGCAATGCAACGCGAGCAGCAGCTCCACGCGCGAAAATGTGCGGGCGCACACGGGGCACGCCAGTCGTGAGGACGGCGTGTCGCGCGTGGAGTTGGGTCAGACGTCGAGGAGGCGGCGGCCTTCGAACGCGCGGCCGAGGGTGACCTCGTCTGCGTACTCGAGGTCGCCACCCACCGGGAGGCCGCTCGCCAGCCTGGTGACCCGCAACCCCATCGGTTTGACCAGCCGCGCGAGGTAGGTGGCCGTCGCCTCGCCCTCGAGGTTGGGATCGGTAGCGAGGATGAGCTCGGTCACGGCGCCGTCGGCGAGCCGAGTCATGAGCTCGCGGACCCGCAGGTCGTCGGGGCCGATTCCCTCGATCGGGCTGATCGCGCCGCCGAGCACGTGGTAGCGACCCCGGAACTCCCGCGTCTTCTCCACCGCCACGACGTCCTTTGGTTCCTCCACCACGCAGATCACGGAGTCGTCCCTCCGGGTGTCGAGGCAGATCCGGCACTCCTCCGCCTCAGCGACGTTGCCGCAGGTTCGGCAGAACCGCACCTTGTCCTTGACCTCGGTGAGTGCGTGAACCAGCCGCCGTACGTCGGCTGGATCGGCGGCCAGCAGGTAGAAGGCGATTCGCTGGGCGCTCTTCGGCCCGACCCCGGGCAGCCGACCGAGCTCGTCGATCAGGTCCTGGACCGCTCCCTCATACACGCTGGCCAGCCTATGTCCAGGCCGAGACAGCAACGCGCAAGAGGACCAGGTGGGAAAGCGGAGGCGGGGGGAATGGGGTAGACGCGCGGGGGGCGAGGCACGAGCATCGGGTGATGCCGCCCGCCCCCTCCGAACCAGCGCCCTGGGAGGCACAACTGTCGGCTGCGCCACCGGAATCGATCGAGCTCGGTCGACTCGTCCTGCGCCGATGGCGCGTCGCCGACATCGAGGCGCAGGCCCAGGCCGTGGCAGGCTCGGTAGCCCATCTGACACCGTTCATGGGCTGGGCGCAGAACAGCGGCCCGGAGTTGTCCCGTGAGTTTCTTGAGCGCACCGAGCGAGAGTGGGCAGCCGGCGAGTCCTTCCAGTATTCGATGAGGCTCCCCGACGAATCGACGATCGTGGGTTCCTGCGGCCTCATGGCCCGGATCGGGCAGGGTGCCCTGGAGATCGGCTACTGGGTGGTCGTGGATCAGCTGAGACGGGGCTTCGCGACCCTGGCCTCGGCCGGATTGACGGCCGTCGGATTCGATCTACCTGGCATCGAGCGGATCGAGATCCACCATGACCGCGCCAACGTCGTGAGCGCACGAATACCTGCCCGGTTGGGATTCACCTGGCTCCGCGAGCAATCCGTTGAGCCGACCTCGCCGGCAGAGACGGGTACGCACGTGATCTGGGCGATGGCGCGAGAAGCGTGGGCGGGCAGTCCCGGAGCCTTGCTGCTATCCAGCCCCTAGCAGAACCCCCGCTGCCCAGAGGTGGGCCGAAGCCGGTCAGCCTGGGCCGAACTCGCCGATGACCTTCCCGCCGAGCTCACGCGCCACCAGATCGGCGCCGGCCACACCGGGATCATCGGCATCCTCGTCGTCGTCGTCCGCCCGGTCGTCCTCCGGCCGCACGGTAGGCCTCTTTGGCTCGGGCTCGTCGCCCACGGAATCGCCCGGATCGTCAGGCGCCTTCGCGGCCGGGGCTGCTTGAGGTGCGGCCGCAGGCGGCTCTGGTGGGCCGGCGGCTGGTTGGTGAACCGACGCGCCGGCCCCGGCCACAGTGACCTGCTGACCTGCCGTGGCGACATTGGGATCCAAAACGGCGTCGATCCGGCGATCGAGACCCAGGACGTCGATCAGAGCCTGCCGGACGATCTCGTCGTGGCCGCTGGCGGAGAACCCCCGCCGCTTGCCCTCGTTGGCGAAGGCCAGCACAACCACCCGGTCGTCCACCGACGTGACCTGCACTTGCTCCATCAGCAGCATCCAGGTCACCCGGCGGCTCTGCTTCACGCGCTCGAGGACCTGCGGCCACAGCTGTCGAACCGCCTGGACGTCGACACCAGCCGGAGCGGGCCGTGCGTCCGCTGACGTGTCGACGGCAGCCGGGTCGGGGTCGGTCACGGGCTCGGGCTGGGTCTGGGTCTGGGTCTGGGTCTGGGTCTGGGTCTGGCTCTGTGTTTCGGTCTCGGTCTCAGATTCACCTTCAGCGGGCTCCTCCGACCGGCCGACGGCCTCGTCTGCGGACACCGTCGGCGAGCTCGCCGCACCCGGCTGGATCGCCTGCCCAGGCGCCTGAGCTGGCGCAGCACGTACGTCCTGCGGTTGGGGCGGCAGCCCAGGACCGGCCACGTCGAGGCGACGCTCGAGACGATCCAGCCGGGCGTGCGCGCCGCGGGCATCTTCCTCGACTCCGGGGAGCAGCACGCGCGCGCAGACGATCTCCAGCAGCAGGCGTGGGGCGACCGCCCCGCGCATGTCGGCGAGCCCGGTGTTGACGACATCAGCCGCGCGGGTCAGCTCGGCCGGTCCGAAGCGAGCGGCCTGCAGCCTTAGCCGTTCCAGCTTGTCGGCAGGGGCTCGGACGATTCCGTGGTCGGCGGCGTCCGGGACAGACTCGAGGACGAGCAGGTCGCGGAGGCGTTCGAGCAGGTCCTCGGCGAAGCGGCGAGGGTCGTGCCCGGTCTCCACCACGCGGTCGACGGCCCGGAACATCGCACCGGAGTCATGCGCGGCGAAGGCGTCGATGACGTCGTCGATGAGGGACTCCTCACTGAACCCGAGCAGGGAGGCCGCCAGCGCATAGGTGACTCCGTCCTCTCCGGAACCGGCAACGAGCTGGTCGAGCACCGACATGGAGTCACGGACCGAGCCACCGCCGGCGCGGACGACCAGGGCCAGGGCGGCCTCGTCGATGCTCACCTCTTCGGCCTCAGCGATGCGGCGGAGGTGGGCCTCGAGAGCGCGCGGGGCGACGAGCCGGAACGGGTAGTGATGGGTGCGCGAGCGGATCGTTTGGAGGACCTTCTCCGGCTCAGTCGTCGCGAAGACGAACTTGAGGTGCTCTGGCGGCTCCTCGACCAGTTTGAGCAACGCGTTGAAGCCCTCGCGGCTGACCATGTGGGCCTCGTCGATGACGTAGACCTTGAATCGGCTGGCGACGGGAGCGAAGAACGCCTTCTCGCGCAGGTCTCGGGCGTCATCGACGCCGCCGTGGCTCGCCGCGTCGATCTCGACGACATCGATGCTCCCCGGGCCGTTGGGAGCCAGCTCGACGCAGGACCGACAGGTGCCGCAAGGTTCGGGGGTCGGGCCCTGCTCGCAGTTGAGGGCACGCGCCAGGATGCGGGCGCTGGACGTCTTCCCGCAGCCGCGCGGTCCGCTGAACAGGTAGGCGTGGTGGACCCGGTTGCTGCGCAAGGCCTGCTGCAGCGGCTCGGTCACATGCTCCTGACCGACCACCTCCGCGAACGTGGCCGGGCGGTACTTGCGGTACAGAGCGAGGGACACGCGGGCCACCCTATGCGCGGCCAACGACAGCCCGCGCGCGTCGTCCACGGTGGTGCATGAGGCGACCCCCCGCGCACCCGCCAGAGCCCGCCTGCCCTTGCTGCCTTCCGGCCCTGGGGGAGTTCAGCAGGGTGACGCCGCACGAGGGGTCGGCGCCCATCGTACGGGCACCCGGTCGGACCGCGATTCCGGTACGCCACCCGGCAGGACGGACGCAGCAGTCCCGCCCGCCGCGATTTCGGAGCCGTACGTGCCGCCGGTATCCTCGACCACGGAGGATTCGCATAGTGGCCGAGTGCGCACGCTTGGAAAGCGTGTAGGGGGCAACCTCTCGCGGGTTCAAATCCCGCATCCTCCGCCAAGTGACGGGGTCGGCGCGTGCGGCGGCACGTGCGTGGCGCCGTTCGGGAAGACCGCAAGAACGATCAAGAATCCTGACCGTCGATCGGTCAGGCTTGCCCCATGAACCCCACCGCCCCCCGCCAGGACGACCGGCTGAGGTCAATCCTGGAGCTCGTCGAGGACAGCCTCGACGAACCAGAGCTGACCGGTGAGGACCTAGCCGCGCGGGCCCACCTGTCGCGGTTCCACTTCGATCGTCTGGTCAGTGCTGCCCTGGGCGAGGCTCCGGGAGCGTTTCGGCGCCGGCTGCTCCTCGAACGGGCCGCCCATCGGCTGACCTCGTCGGAGGACAAGGTCATCGAGATCGCGCTGGAAGCCGGCTATGCCTCTCCTGAGGCCTTCACCCGGGCGTTCACCCGCGCCTACGTGCTGACGCCCACCGAGCTTCGACGCACCCGGCGACCACCGCACGACCTCGCCGGACCCAGCGCAGTGCACTTCCACCCACCCGGCGGCCTCCGGCTGCCACCGACCACAAGGAGCAACGCCATGGACACCCTCGTCTCGATGATCGATCACCACCTGTGGCTCGTCGGCGAGATCGTCGACCGGACGGCAGGCGTCGACGACACCGTCCTCGACCGGCCCATCGAACTGAGCGTGGAGGGCATCGACGATCAGCCCACCCTGCGCAGCGTGACCAACCGGTTGGTCGGCCAGCTCGAGATGTGGAACACCGCCGTCGAGGGCGGCACCGAGATGCCCCCCGAGGGGGACCAGTCCCCGGCCGGCATGCGCGAGCGGCTGGACGCCGCCGGACCAAGGTTTCGGGAGATCGTGGTAGCGCCTCTTCAGGAAGGCAGGGCCGGTGAGACCTTCATCGACGCGGTCTGCGACCCACCGGAGACGTTCACGATCGGCGGGATGGTCGCTCACGTCCTCACGTTCTCCGCGGTTCGCCGAACGATGGCCATCGGCGCTCTGGAGACAGCTGGCGTCTCCGACCTGGGCTCCGGCGACCCGATGCTCTTCGTCGGAGGCACCGGCAGCGACGCCTCAACCATCAGCCGGTCGCGATCTGACTCCGAGACCAGCTGACGAACCGGCCTCTTGCACAGACGGGCGTGGCCTTCGCCTCGCCGCCGGGCTCAGCGGCGCTTTCGGGACGCCGTACCGAACAGTCCGCGGACGATCTCGCGGCCCAGCGTCGCCGCCGCTGCGGTCGCGAAGATCTTCGCCGTCGAGCCGGCCGTCGACGAGGCGCGGCGAGGGGCAGCCTTCGGGGACGGCTCGGCCTCCGAAGGCTTCTGGGTCACCGGAGACTCCTCCGCCGCCTGGGCAGCCGCGAGTCGAGCGGTCAGCTGCTCGTAGGCCGAGTCCCGATCGATCGGCGTGCCGTACTCGGCCCACAACGACGACCCGGCGACCATGGCCGACACGGTCGCCCCCTCGGTCGGGGCCATCAGCGACTGCGGTGCCTGTAGTCGGGTCCAGGCGACCGGAGTCGGTGCTCCGCGCTCCGACAGGACCGTCACTACCGCCTCTCCGATCCCCAGCTGCGTGAGCACCTCCTCGAGGTCGTAGCACGACCGCGGAAAGGTCGACACCGTGGCGCGTAAGGCCTTCGCGTCGTCCGGAGTGAACGCGCGTAGGGCATGCTGCACCCGATTTCCCAGCTGTGCCAACACGTCAGCGGGTACGTCCTTCGGCGTCTGGGTCACGAAGAAGACACCCACGCCCTTGGAACGGATCAACCGAACCGTCTGCGTCACCTGGGTGAGAAAGTCCTTCGACGCGCCGGTGAACAGCAGATGCGCCTCGTCGAAGAAGAACACGAGCTTGGGCTTGTCGAGGTCACCAACCTCGGGGAGGTCTTGGTAGAGATCGGCCAACAACCACATCAGGAACGTCGAGAACAGGGCCGGTCGGTCTTGCACGGCCGGCAGCTCCAACACCGACATGAGCCCGCGACCATCCTCGGCCAGCCGCAGCAGCTTTGCGGTGTCCAGCTCCGGTTCGCCGAAGAAGACATCAGCCCCCTGGTCCTGGAACGCGATCAGCTCACGCAAGATCACCCCGGCGGTCGCCTTCGACAGTCCTCCGAGCCCTTCGAGCTCGCCCTTGCCCTCGCTGCTGACCAGGTGCGACACCACTGCGCGCAGGTCCTTCAGGTCGAGCAGCGGCAGGCCGGCACGGTCGGCGTAGTGGAACACCAGGCCGAGGCTCGACTCCTGCGTGGAGTTAAGGCCCAGAACCCTCGACAGGAGCACCGGCCCGAACGACGTCATGCTCACCCGGATCGGAATCCCCGTGCCGAGACCGCCGAGGGCGTAGAACTCGACGGGATACGCCGTCCCGACCCAGGACTGCCCGACCTCGCTGGCCCGTGTCGTCAGGCGATCGCTGGGCACCCCCGCTGTAGCGAGCCCAGAAAGGTCACCCTTGACGTCGGCCAAGAACACCGGAACACCCTGCTCGGACAGTTGTTCAGCCAGTCGCTGCAGGGTCTTGGTCTTTCCGGTGCCCGTCGCGCCGGCCACCAGGCCGTGTCGGTTCACCATCGCCAGGGGGATCCGGACCCGAGCCTCGGGCGCAGTCGCCGCGCCGGCATCGACGACGAGCGCTCCCATCTCCAAGGCGGGGCCGTCGAAGGCGTAGCCCTGGGTCACCGTCTGCACAACGTCCTCGGTCGGCTCAGCCACCAGCATCTCCTCGATGTCGTTCACGGTGCACCGGTCTGCGGTCACTATCGTCCCTCGCGCGACCGCGCCACCTTACGACCGTCGCCGCGGGGAGGGCGCGAATACACTGGCGCGGGTGATCTTCCTGCGGGTCGGTGACAGCCGTCCCTACCCTGACCACGGGCTGTCCTCCCGTGACTGGGCCGCGGTTCCGCCACGACAGGTGCGGCTGGCCGAACTGGTCACGACCCGGCGCGCGCTCGACCTCGAGACGTTGTTGGCCTCCGACGCCACCATCTTCGGCGACCTGTTCTGCCACGTCGTGCGCTGGAATGACGAGCTCTATCTCGAGGACGGTTTGCACCGAGCCGTACGAGCCGCGTTGCAGCAGCGGCAGGTGATCCACGCTCGCGTTCTGGACGTCGATGCCCTGCAGGGTGTCATCGCAGCGCAGCCGGAGTCAGCCACGTCGAAGCCACGGGAGTCGAAGAGCAACGCGTAGATTGTGGTCGATGACCACATTGCGGCCTACAGGTGGATCCGGGCGACACGGGGCGATGATCCCCGTGCTCGTTGTCGGACTCATCGCGCTCGTCGTCGGTGGCCTCGTGGGCTGGTATCTCACGGCCCGCAACGACGACCCGGTGACCACAGCGCCCCCGGGCGCGAGTTGCACTCCGTCCAGTGACACTCCGGCAGCGTCGACCAAGCCGGCACCCAAGCCGTCATCAATCACTGTCGACGTCTACAACTCCACAACCCGGCAAGGCCTGGCAGGAACCACCGCCTCCCAGCTCGAGAAGCGGGGCTTCGTCATCGGGACCATCGCCAATGACCCGCTAGGCAAGGCCTTGGCCGGCACCGCCGAGATCAGGTACGGCCCGAAGGGCAAGTCACGAGCCGTCGTGGTCGCCGCGCAGGTGCCCGACTCCACGCTGGTCAACGACAAGCGCAAGGACAAGACCGTCGCCATGTCGCTGGGGAAGGCCTTCGACGGGTTGGCCACTCCGGAGCAAGTGGCTGCCGCCCTGTCACCCTCTCCGTCACCGACCTGCTGACCGGGCTGGCGGCGCCACGCCGTCGATCACGCCAGATCCAGCGTCGCGTTGCGTCGGCTCTCCACCTCGAAGGCCTTGAGCATGGCCAGTCCGATCGCGGCATAGACGACCCCGATGGTTGCCTCGTCGACGACGAGCGGAGTCACCTGGCCCCAACTGGCCCCCGCTACTAACCTCCGGGCCGCCTCGATGGCGTGGGTGAGCGGGAGATAGCTCCCGATCGCTGCCATCCACCCGGGCAGAGCCGCCAGGGCGACATTGACCCCGCAAAAGATCAGCAGGATCCCCATGATGATGTTGGACAGCACGGCTGTCTCACGCACCCGCAGCGCAAGGGCTGCCGCGGCGAGTCCTAGTCCGGTGCAGGAGAACGACGCGACAGCCACCACCAGGACGAGGAACGGCAGCGAGCTGAGCGGCAGCGTGACCCCAAGCACCAGTGCTCCCAGGCCAAGGGCCAAGACAGAACACAGGAACCCGTTGAGTATCACCGGCAACGCCCGGCCCAGGAACAGCGGGATCCGACGCGCTGGACTGACCATGAGCAGACCGAGGGTCTGTGCGTAGCGCTCGCCCCCGATCGTGTTTCCCATGGCGAACAGACACGGGATGGACGCGTATTGGATGGCGTTGCCGATCAGGAAGAACGAGTCGTCGCCCACGCCGGCGTCTCGGCCGACGAGGGCGAAGAACAAGATCTGAAAGATCGGCTCGATGATGAAGGTGGGGATGAGGATCCAGGGGCTGAGCCAACCGAACAGCGCGCGATAGCTCGTCCACCCGCCGAGGAAGAAGATGCGTACGGAAGTCACCTGATCACCTCAGGTCAGCGCCAGGGTGGCTTCTCGGCGTGCCGAGTCCACCAGCCGAGCCGACAGCTTGGTGCCGATCACGCCGTAGATGAGCGAAAGCAGCAGGCACACGACCATGTCCAGCCAGGGCGATCCGCCGAAGGCCGCATCCTTGATCGCAGCGACACCCCACGTCGGCGGCAGGACCCACGAGATCGGTCGCACCCACTCCGGTAGGGAGGCTATCGGGATCAGGAATCCGCAGATCAGCCAGACCGGCAGCTCGAAGGCCGTGCCCAGCGCCCAGGCACCTCGATAGCGAACGGCGCTCACCGCGAGCAGGAAGCCCATCAGGCTGACACCGATCGCGGTGACCACCGAAGCGAGGGCGAACACCACCGGATGATCGAGCGAGATCGGGATGCCGAAGGCGAAGCGTCCCCAGAGCAGGGTCGCAACCAGGCTGTAGAGCCCGATGGTCGCCATAGCCATCGTCATCGGCACGATCAGCAACGAGAACGGCGTCGGAGCGGCAACCAGGAGTTCCAGGGTTCCGAGCCGGCGTTCCTGCTGCAACGATGTCGACGCAGTCGTGGCCACGGCCGACCAGACTCCGAGCACGCTGGCTCCGACGGCGGCCCCGATCAACGCCGACTCGTCTCCGCCTTGTTGGTACATCAGCAGAACAGTCGTCGCGAAGAACATCGGATAGATGATCCCGAGGATCCCGTCGAAGGCAGACCTGCTGCGCATCTTCAGCTGCAGCCACCAACCGACGAGGAGCAGACGCAGGGTTCCCTTCACCCCGCGGCCCCAGCCTCGACCAGCTCCACGTAGGCGTCTTCAAGGGTGGGTTCGCGAGTCGCCACACGACCGAGCGGAATCCCCGCCAGACATCCAAGGATCGCAGGGGTTATCTCAGCCCCTGGCTCGACGTGCACCACGAGCAGCTGCGCCTGGCCGCGCTCGTCCACGGCGGCAGCGGTGACCCGCGGCAACGCACGAACGGAATCAAGGGAGTCCTCGGCCGAGCCGAACACCTCCACCTCGACCACCTTGCCGGCCGCCACCCGGGACTTGAGCTGGGCCGGCGTGCCGTGCGCCACGATGTCGCCACCGGCGATCACGGCGATGCGATCGCAGAGCTCGTCGGCTTCGAACATGTAGTGAGTGGTCAGCAGGACAGTGGTGCCGTTCTCCACCAGCGACGCGACGGTTTGCCGCAGCTCTCTGGCGCCAACCGGGTCGATACCGATGCTCGGCTCGTCCAGGAAGAGCACTTCGGGGCGATGCAGCAGCCCGCGCGCGATGTGCAGCCGCTGGCGCATGCCGCGTGAGTAGCCCTCGACGCGCTCACGCTCGCGCCCGGCGAGCTGGACGAGTTCCAGGAGTTCGCCGATCCGGGCGCTCTGCTCGCGAGGCGGGACGCCGTACAGCTCACAGAAGTAGCGGAGGTTGTCGAGCCCGGACAGTCGCTCGTAGAGGCCGCGGTCGCCCCCGAAGACGTAGCCGACCAGACGGCGCACCTCACGCGACTCAGCCACGACATCGTGGCCGAGCACGCGCGCTGACCCACCGGTAGGAAGCAGCAGCGTGATCAACATCTTGATCGTCGTGGTCTTGCCCGCTCCGTTGGGTCCGAGCAGGCCGAACAGTTCGCCGCGCTCCACGTCGAAGCTGATCCCTTTGACCGCCTGGACCTCTTTGGTCGAGCGGCGTCTGATCCCTGTCTTCGCCCGATAGCTACGCGCCAGATCACGGACCTCGATGACCGCCATGCAGGACCAACCTTTCCTGGGTCTTCGCGGAGGCTATCCGGCCCTACCGACCACGGCCTACCGAGTTTGTCGGCCGGGTAGCGCGAGCTCCTGGCCGACCTTGCCGATCTCACGGAGGTCCCCGAACTGGACCGATCGTGAGGGAGCATGGACACCCTATGGACAGGCGTCCGCGACGTTGGGCCGCGCTGGCGACCGCCTCTGCGCTCGCCGGTGCCGGGTTGATCGGCTGCGGCACAAACAGCCCAGCATCGGCGCCACCGGCTGCCTCACAGCCCACGTCGGCGCCTTCTGTGTCCTCCACTTCGTCCGGCGGACCGGGGGCTCCCGAGCCCGTGGGTTGCGCAGAGGAGACGCTGAACGGCATGTCCATGAAGGCGGAGGTCGGCCAGCTGATCATGCTCGGCTTCGACTCCGGCAGCAGCAGCGACGAGGTCGCTCGTGCCGTGCGGGCCTACCGCCTGGGTGCGGTGACAATGACGGGCCGCAACTACGCCGGTGTGGAGGCAGTGCGCTCCATCACCGAGCGGTTGCAGGCTGCTGCGTCGACTCCCCTCTTCGTCGCCACCGACCAAGAAGGTGGGCAGGTGCAGGTCCTCCACGGACCCGGTTTCCCAGAGATGCCCTCGGCCAAGGCACAAGGACAGCTACCGCCTGAGGTGTTGGCTCAGCGCGCGCGGCGTTGGGGGTCCGCTCTGAAGCGGGCCGGCGTGAACCTCGATCTTGCGCCCGTTCTCGATGTCGTGCCCTCCTCGCTCGGCGAGGCGAACCTGCCTATCGGTCGCTACGAACGGCAGTACGGCTCCACCGCCGCCCGGGTCACCTCGCACGGCCTGGCGTTCGCCTCCGGACTGGACGGCGCGGGTGTCGTGCCCGTGGTCAAGCATTTTCCAGGACTCGGATCCGTGCGCAACAACACCGACGACACCCCACAGGTCACCGACACGACGACCGGGCCAGGCAGCTCAGCCATCAAGCCTTTCGCCGCCGCCGTGAACGCCGGGTTCCCCGTGGTCATGGTCTCCTCGGCGACGTACACCCGACTCGATCCCGACAACCCAGCGATGTTCTCGCACCGCATCATCAATGGTCTGCTTCGACAGAAACTGGGATTTGACGGCGTCGTGCTCAGCGACGACATGGGGGCTGCGGCCTCGGCCGTCGTCGTCGGCCCTGCAGCCCAGCGTGGGATCGATTTCCTCGAGTCCGGCGGCGACGTCATCCTCACCGTGAAAGCCGCCGATGTCCCGACCGTGATCCAGGCAATCCTTCGGCAGGCTAGAGCGGATCAGACGTTCGCCGAACTGCTCGACGCCTCAGCGTTGAGGGTTCTGATAGCGAAGCACAGTGCGGGTCTGCTGCGCTGCACGAAGAACTAGCCGACCCCCGCTGTCGATGGGCGCCGGTCGACTTCGGCCACAGCTGACCGCCCGCTCACGGTTGAACCGCTCAGCCACACTTCACACAGTGCGCGGACTGGGGCCGCAGGGCGAGCCGCCCTGCGGGAATCGGCTCGAGGCAGGTGACGCAGTAGCCGTACGACCCGTCGTCAAGACGCTCCAGCGCGGCCCGTACTTCGGCCGCCGTCTGCTTGGCCGCGTCAAGTCGGTGCATCGCGGCGATGTACGACGTCTCCGTGCTCGGCTCACGAACGAGAACCGGGCGCAGGCTGTCCAGCTCGGCGTTGAGCTCCCCGGTGAGACCGATCGCGTCGCCAAGGAGTTGATTCAACTGTTCTTCGACGGCTGCCTTGTCGATCAAGACGGTTTCACCGGCGTGGGGCCGGAGCATCGGCTCGGGCGGCGAAGAGTTACGGCTGCCACGGGCCGAGCGTGCAGTTGCCCCATTAATGGTGGACATGAGGCTCTCCTAGGGTCGGGTAACGAGTACTTGATCTGCGAAAAAAAGAAGTCCCAGCATCATCGAGATGCTGGGACGCAGAAGGCGTCATACCAGCATCACGGTGGCATGCGCCCCGGAACCACGACCCCAGCGGTCATCGGACGGCCCACGGAAGCGACCGGCGACTCAACCGAAGAACAAGTCGTGTACATGGCTCCATGATAGGCCAGTTCTCGAACTGCCTCACTTGCCTTGCTCAGCGGACCTTCTAGGCCCACTCAGCGGACCTACTCAGCGCCGAACCGTTTCGCCAGCGAACCCATCGGGTCCCAGGCCGGGAGCACGATCGGCTCTTCGTCCAGGGCTGCAACCAGATCAGCGGGCAGCCTGTCCTTGCGAGCGGCGACCTCGAAGACGTACTCGTCGAACCACGAGTCGTTCATCGTGTAGAACCCCTTGACGCCGTTCTCGTCCCCCCAGCTGTTCTCCACCCGCCAGCGACGCGGGTCCGCTCCGTCCAGATCGACTCCGGTGAAAAGCATCGCGTGCGTCATCTGCGTCTCGTGGTAGTCCAGACGGGCGGCCTTGTCGAGGCCGAACGTGGCGTCGTAGACAGAGCCGTAGTCGAACAGATCCGCGTCCCAGATCCCCATGTCGCGTCGCATCTGCGGGCTGACATCGCAGCCGAACCAGACCGGCTCGCCATCCGTGATCGAAGCGATGGCCGCCGCCTTCAGGACGCCCGCGTCGACGTTGAGGTATTTCACGCGCTCGCCACCGACGATGTTGCCGAGAAAGTCGACGGTGAAAGTCCTCCCTCGTGGGCTGGACGACCGCGGGTCGTCGACCAGGCAGACATAGTCATCGAGGTCGATGGTCACGTATCGGGCGGCGAACTCCAACGGTGTCAGCTCACCGTCGCGATGAAACTGCTTGTCCTTGTCGGTCCACTGCCAGACGAAACTCTCAGGTGGCGTCCCCAGGTGGATGGCCAGGATGCGATAGCTGGTGGCGAGCACGTCGGCGCGGATAGCCGCCTCGGCGGCTGGATCCCCCGCCTCCCGCAGCGCCTTGGCTCCCTGTCGAAGGATCGAGCGCAAGGCCGAGTTCATCTTGTACGTCGACGAGGACGACTCCGTCTCGGGCATGGCGTTCTTGGGTACCAGACCATGCTTGCGCACCAGGGCGACGAACATGTTCCACTGGCCGCCGTCACCCATGACTTCGTCGTGCAGGAAAGCCACTGTCCGGTCGTCTGCTTCGCGGTCCTTGGTGGCGAGGATCGCTTCCAGGTAGTAGTTGACGCGCTCCAACTTGTCGAAGAAGAGCACGTAGTTCTGCGAGAACTCGAACTCGCTGGTGTTCAACTTCTTCATGGCGCCGGCGCGCAGCAGGTTGAGCCCCGCGAACATCCAACAACGCCCGCTCTTCTTCTGATTCGTCACCGCCCAGTCGTCGAGCTGGTGCGACATCGTGTGATCGACGCGAGTGACCACCTCGCGATCGAGAGCGATGTCATCCACGCTCGTCTGGGTCACGGCGTTCTGCACGATCCGATACGTCGGGTTGCTCGCAAACTCCTTGCGGAGCGTTTCGAGATCCGCGCTGGTGATGGTCTGCTCGGGCATGTCCTGCCACCACTTCCGATCCGGGTTCATGGGTCACCTCACTATAGGTACGACGACCAGCGCTCACGCGGTCCCACCGGTGCGAGCAACCAGACCATCGCCTTGGGCCGCCAGCGGGAGCTTCCCGACTCGGGCCAGACTGCTACCCCCTGGTTGGTGGACTCTCCGGAATGAAGGCTGCTCAAATCAGCGCCCACCACGCCTCCTCTGGTGGGGACGTGGATCTCAACCTAGGGTCCAGGCATGTCAATCCCCATGGCGCCGTCAACCGATCCGGATCTCGAGCTCCCGACGGGCGCGGCTGAGCTACCGGGGCCTCGCAGCCAGGCCTGGTTCGACCGAGTCGACCCGCATCTCACCGGGACGATGGCCGACCATGAGCTGGTGCCGTTCGTCGCGGCCGAGAAGCGCGGCTACCTCATCGTGGACGCGGACGGAAACACATATGCGGACCACATGTCGTCTTGGGGCGCCTCACCCTTCGGTCCAGCACCTGACTCGGTCCGGGAGGCGATGGATGCGGCGTGGCAGACCCACGGGATGCAGATCAGCGGATGGGTCCAGAACGAGCCCGCGTTGAGCCTTGTGGAGAAGCTGGTCGAGATCGCTCCCGGTCGGCTCAACCGGGTTGAGTACTCGGTGACCGGCACGCTCGCGGTCGAGGGCGCCGTGAAGTTCATGAGGGAAGCGACCGGGCGCCCGCTGATCCTCACCTTCGGTGGTCAGTACCACGGCGAGTCCACCTACCTCACCGCCGGCGTGTCCAGCGACCTGTCGAACGTCACCTCGATGCGGGCCCAGTACGTCGCAGGTGTCATCACAGTGCCTTACCCCAATCGCTACCGATCTCCCTTCCGACCCGGGCCCGGTCCGTTCGACGACACCGAGGTCCTGGACTACCTGGAGAACTACGTCCTGGTGCAGCAGATCCACCCCGGCCAGATAGCCGGGCTGTTGATCGAACCGGTGCTCGGTGAGGGCGGCATCCACGCTCCGTCGCAGGCCTTCTGGGACCGCCTCGGTGCTCTCGCAAAGCGATGGGGCTGGCTCGTCTGCCTGGACGAGGTCCAGACGTGCATGGGGCGCTGCGGCGAGATG
Source organism: uncultured Actinomycetota bacterium (assembly GCA_963805505.1). Classification (GTDB taxonomy): domain Bacteria; phylum Actinomycetota; class Actinomycetes; order DATJPE01; family DATJPE01; genus JANPBY01. The sequence continues at coordinate 557,125 of CAWDUP010000002.1, forward strand.
TTCGCGATGCAGCGCTGGACCGGGATCGATCCCGACCTGCTCCTGCTCGGCAAGGCGTTCGCAGCCGGCGGACAGCCGATCGCCGCGTTGCTGGGCACCGACGAGGTCATGGCGGCGTCAGACCTTCACCTGGGTAGCACCTATGGGTTCACTCCTGCCGCGTGTGCCGGGGCGCTTGCCGGGGTCCAGCTGATCGAGAGCGCAGGAGTGCTGATGAACACCCGCCGGCTGGAGGAGATCTTCCTCGAGGAGATGACACCGCTGATCGGCGAGGTCGAGCAGGTGGGAGACGCCCGAGCGGTCGGAGCCCTGGCGGCGTTGGAGTTCGTGCAGGACAAGGCCACGATCCGCCCAGCCCCCGCATTCCAGGTGGCCGTCTACCAGGCAGCCCTGAGCCGCGGAGTTCTCGCGATCACCCAGCGCGGGAAGTGGCACCTGCGGCTGCAGCCAGCCCTCACCATGCCGCCGGAGGTCTTCCAAGACAGCTGCGCAAGGCTCAAAGATGCCGTCCGGGCTACGGCGGCCAACCCACCCAAGGAGCACGAGCGAGTACTCGACGCGGTCGCCGGCGAAGCCCGGTGACGACGCAACCGAAAGCGCATCAGCGACCTCCGTCACCGTAGGCGAAGCGTTGTCCTCCTAGGCACGCCCAACGTGGGATAGCCTCCTGGCTCGGCGCGACACCGTGGCGCCCGCCAACGATGGGGTGCCAGGTGAGGAAGCCGATCGCTGCGCTGCTGACGGTTCTGGTGTTGGTGGCGCTCTTCGTAGTCTGCCTGGTCAGCGCGCTGCAGTTGCTGGCGCCGCGGGCCATGCCGTTCGGGGTTACCGGTCCATCCCCCGTGGTCGATGCCGTCCAGCAGGAGTACTCGCTCGACCTGATCACATACGGCTCGGAAGCCGAGCTCACCGCGGCCGCGAAAAACGGGGAGATCTACGGAGGTTATGTCCCCGGCTCCACGAGCGACACCCTGATCACCGTCCCAGCCAAGAGCTTCTTCGGTGAGGTGTACGTGCGCGGCGGGTTCGCCACGGCTGCGAAGAGCGCAGGTCGTACTCACTCGACCAAGGTCATCGCTGCGCTGCCGACGTCGGACCGGACCGGGGCGCTGGTGGGGCTCCTCCTGCTCCCGACCTTGATCGGCGGCTACCTGATCGCCTCGATGATTTTCCCCTACTCCGCGACCGCGTCGGGGTCGCGCCGGATCTTTGTGGTGTTGGGATTCTCAGTCGTTGTCGCGGCCATCACGGCGCTGTCGGGGCGGTTCATCGCCCAGGTCCCTTCTGACGTGACGTGGAAACTGCTTCCCTGTTTCGCCCTGGTCACGGCCGCCGTGGCACTCGCCTCCATCGGCATCCAGGCGGTGATCGGTAAGGCCGGCACGCTCGTCGTCGTCGTCGCGTTCATCGTGGTGGGGGGCGCGAGCGCGGGCGGCGGGGGAAGTGCACTGTTGCCGACCTACTGGCAATACATCGGCGCGCTCCTGCCGCCGAGATACGCGACAGATCTCTACCGCAACGTCCGATACTTCGGGGGGCACAGCATCGTCGTCCCGATCCTGGTTCTCGGCCTGTACGCATTGGTCGGGGCTGCCCTGGTCCTCTTGATGGATCGGCGTCGACCGGGCGGCCAACCGCCAGCCGGACAAGGGCCCGCCGAGCAGGCGGGCACGGCCACGGCCGACTCGGCCGCCGGGCGCGCGCGGTTGGTCCCGAAGAACCTAATCGCCCCCGTCACGCTGGCGTTGATCCTGAGCGCGCTGTTCGCGGTGAACTACATGAGCTCGGGGCACGAACCCATCGCGCAGAACATGCCGTTCGGGGTCGTGGGCTCGGCGGATCTGGCGCGATCGGCGCAGAACGACTTGTTCTCCCTGGATGTCATCGAGTACTCCGACCAGCAGGCGGCAATGGCTGCCATGGACCGAGGGGAGATCTACGGCGCGCTGTATGCGACGTCGTCTTCGGCCGAGGTGGTCGTGGTCTCGACGATCAGCGACATCTCGCCGCTCGACATCGCCGCAAACTTCGAGGAGGCAGCCAAGACCGCTGGGGAGACGGTCACGGTCAAGCCGTACGCCCCAACCCCTCTGGCACCGAAGGATCCATTCGCTCTCGTTCTAGCGACCCTGCTCGTCCCCCTGTTCGTCGGCGGATACATGGCCACCGCCTTGCTGACCAACGCTTTCGGATCGGCGGCTGGGCGCTGGCGAGGGTTTTGGCTGCTCGGCTACTCCGTCGCCGCGGGGCTGGTCGTCGACGTGATCGCGACCTTCTGGCTCGATGGGATACCCAGCGCCTCGTTCTGGGTCGCCTGGCCGATCATGTCGCTGATCAGCGCGACGGTCGCCTTGTTCGCCGCGGTCCTGAGGCGGCTGCTGGGACCCGTCGGCATCCTGCTGACCGTCATCATCTTTCTCCAGTTCGGAAATCCGTCGTCGGGAGGCTCGAACGGTTCGGTCTACCTCACGAACTTCTGGGACAGCCTCGGACCCCTTCTCCCGCCGCGCAATGCCTACGAGGTACTGCGGGACACCATCTACTTCGACGGCCACGGGATCAGCCAGGCCCTCGCCATCCTCATCGCCTACGCGGTCGTTGCTGGCGGCGTCCTGGCCTACCTGGACTGGCGGCCACCTCCGGAGCCAACAGTTCCCGGTCTCGACGCCCCGACCGCTGCAGACGCAGCCGCGGTCGCAGTCCCCGTCGGCCCGCTGCCCTAGGTCGGCCAGGCCCGACTGCACCCCTGAGGCGGCGAGCGCCTCCATGTCCGGGTCGGAGACCTCTGCCCACAGGGCGCAGGCCGGTCAAACTGTCCTTCTCTGTGGCGGTGGCGGTGGGATTTGAACCCACGGAGGAGTTGCCCCCTCACACGCTTTCGAGGCGTGCTCCTTCGGCCGCTCGGACACGCCACCGCGGACGAGGATACCGGAGGTGTGCCGTGCGCTCAGACCCGAGCATCGCCCTCACCGGCGCCTTCACCAGCCGCCCGTTGCCGCGTGAACCAGTCGCTCAGCAGATCGCTGCACTCGGCCTCGAGGACTCCGCCGACGACCTCCGGGCGGTGGTTGAGGCGGCGATCCCGCAGCAAGTCCCACACCGACCCCGCGGCTCCCGACTCGAGGTTCCATGCCCCGAAGATGACGCGGTCCACTCTGGAGAGCGTGGCAGCGCCCGCGCACATCGCGCACGGCTCGAGCGTCACCACGAGGGAGCACCCGGTGAGTCGCCAGCTCCGGAGTGACGTTGACGCTTGCCGCAGGGCCAGCACCTCAGCATGAGCCGTGGGGTCGGAGGTCCGTTCGCGGGCGTTGGCGCCGCGTCCGACGACCGAACCCTCGCCACCGACGACGACGGCGCCGACAGGAACGTCGCCGTGCGGCGGCGCCGTACGCGCCTCCTCCAGCGCCAGCCGGATCCACTGCTCATAGCGCGCGCGCACGATCCCTCGTCAACCGAGAGTGTCGAGGACGGCGTCGAACTGGTCACCGAAGCCCAACCGAGCAGCAAGCGACCCGATCTGCTCGTCCGGATAGAGGTCGAGGTCTTCGCACAGCATGGCCAGGTCCATGGCCGAAACCCCCAGATCGGCGAAGATGGCCAGGTCGCCTCCAGGGGTGACCTCGTCGAGCTCTTCCCCCTCCGGATGGTCAAGACCAAGGTGGTCGAGGACGGCAGCCGCCAACGGCCACTCCTCACAGCAGGTCACGTCCGACAGCAGCAGGCGGTCCTTCTCACCGCCCACCCGGGCTGCCACGAAGAAGTCCTCACCCACGCAGACGAACCCGAGTGCACCGTCGTCACCGGGCTGCTGACGCAGCACGTGCAGCAGGGCCGACAGTTCCCCGCCGACCTTGTTCGGGAGCGCGCCGACCTGCCAGCGTCCGTCCTCGCGGACGGCTATCACCGCGAAGTCCACGCCTGAATCGCTGACTGGCCCACTCATGGCCGCATCGTCGCAGACGGCGGAGACGCCCGACAGGGAGTTCGACGCCCTGACCGCGCTAGCCTCCCCGCATGCGCACCCTCGTCGCGGACCACCCGCTGATAGCCCACAAGCTCACGACGTTGCGCGACGAGCGGACGGATTCGCCCACCTTCCGTCGCCTCGCCGACGAGCTCGTGACATTGCTGGCCTATGAGGCCACGCGTGAGGTACGCACCGAGTCGGTGGAAGTGACTACCCCCGTGGCACCAGCTGTGGGGGTGCGACTCGCCTCGCCCAAACCGTTGGTGGTGCCCATCCTCAGAGCGGGCTTGGGCATGCTCGACGGGATGCAGCGGCTGCTCCCGACGGCTGAGGTGGGCTTCCTAGGGATGGTCCGTGACGAGAAGACGCTGGCCGCCACGACCTACGCCAATCGCATTCCCGAAGACCTGACCGGCAGACAGTGCTATGTGCTCGACCCGATGCTCGCTACGGGCGGCACGCTCGTGGCCGCCGTACGGCTGCTGCTCGATCGCGGTGCCGCCGACGTGACGGCGGTCTGCTTGTTGGCGGCTCCCGAGGGGATGGCCCACGTCGAGTCCGAGCTGGGGAGCGACGCGCCGGTGTTCCTCGTGACGGCGGGACTCGACGAAAGGCTCAACGAGCACGGCTACATCGTCCCCGGCCTCGGCGATGCCGGCGACCGGCTCTACGGCGTCGTCTGATTCTTCGTCGGTGTCGCGCGTGGAGTGAGGGGTCAGAGGGACTTGAGCGCGCTGACGACCTTCGTCAGGGAGTCCTTGGCGTCGCCGAACAGCAGCGTGGTGTTCTGCTGGTAGAGCAGCTCGTTCTCGATGCCGGCGAACCCCGGGCGCATCGAGCGCTTCAGGAAGATCACGTTCTGCGCCTGATCGACGTCGAGGATGGGCATCCCGGAGATCGGCGTCCCGGGTGTCCGCGCCGCCGGATTGACGACGTCGTTGGCGCCGATCACCAGCACGACGTCGGTCGTCCCGAACTGCGGGTTGACCTCGTCCATCTCCTTGAGCTGCTCGTAGGGCACGTTCGCCTCGGCCAGCAGCACGTTCATGTGCCCAGGCATCCGCCCGGCCACCGGATGGATGCCGTAAAGCACCTCGACACCCTTGTCCTGCAACAGATCGGCGAGTTCCCGCACGGTGTGCTGGGCTTGCGCGACGGCGAGGCCGTACCCCGGCACCACGATCACCTTGGACGCGTAGCCGAGCAGGATCGCGACGTCGTCTGCGCTCGCCGATCGCACCGGGCGATCGGCCCCCACGGTCGCCGATCCTGCACTCGAACCGCCGCGCAGTGCGCCGAACAGCGTCGAGGTGATCGGGCGGCCCATCGCCTGAGCCATCAGACGCGTCAAGATCGTGCCGGACGCTCCCACCAGTGTTCCCGCCACGAGGAGCAGCACGTTTCCGAGCACATAGCCCGAAGCCGCAACGGTCAGTCCGGTGAAGGCGTTCAGCAAGGAGATGACGATGGGTACGTCGGCGCCGCCGACCGGGAGCACGAACAAGACACCGGCGATCAGCGAGAGAGCAGCCACGCCGATGATGCCGTACGTCGCGGCGCTCCCCACGCCCTCTTCGGTGAAGACCCAGACGGCCAAGCCCACCGCACCGACGAGCGACCCCAGGAACAGCACCGCATGCGCGGGCCACACGACCGGACGGGTCGTCATGACCTCCTGCAGCTTGAGGAACGTGACGACAGAGCCTGAGAAGGAGATCGAGCCGACGACCACGGTGAACAACGAGGCCACCAGCGGGAAGCCGCCGGAGGTCTTCGGGATCTCCATCGCCGCGACGATCGCTGCGGCGCCACCACCGACTCCGTTGAACAAGGCAACGAGCTGGGGCATCGCCGTCATCTGCACGCGCCGCGCAGTCGGAACTGCGGCGACAGAGCCGACCACGATGGCGGCCAGGATCAACGGCAGGTGGTCCAGGTCGTAGGCGAACAGCGTCGTCACCACGGCTAGGACGGCACCGAAGGCGCCGATCAGGTTTCCGTTGCGAGCGGTCCGGGGCGACGACAGGCCCTTGAGGGCGAGGATGAAGCAGACCGCCGCGATCAGATAGGCGACAGCGACCCAGGTGTCGGTCACTTCTTCTTGCCCTTGAACATCTCGAGCATCCGGTCGGTGACCACGAATCCGCCGACCATGTTGACCGTCGCCAGCACCACAGCTACGAGCCCGAGCGTGACCTCGGCGGCCCCTTGAGCGTTGCCAGTGACGATGATCGCTCCGACGAGGATCACCCCGTGGATCGCGTTGGCTCCCGACATCAGCGGAGTGTGCAAGGTGGTGGAAACCTTTGACACGACCTCGAAACCGACGAAGACCGCGAGAACGAAGATCGTGAGCAACGCCATCGACTCGCTCATAGCTCTACCCCCTCCCGCACAGCTCCGTCTCGAGTGACCCAGCAACCCGAGACGATCTCGTCCTCCCAGTCAGGCGCCACAGTGCCGTCATCAGTCATCAGCAGCAGCAGGTCGGCAACGTTGCGCGCGTACAACCTGCTCGCGTCCACCGGCATCTGCGAGGGGACGTCACGGGCACCCCAGACAGTCACGCCGTTGATGTCCACCTCGTCGCCCGCAACCGAGCCCTCCACGTTGCCGCCGCTCTCAGCCGCGAGGTCCACCACAACCGAACCTGGGCGCATGGCCTCCACCATGGCGCGCGTCACCAGCAGGGGTGCCGGCCGACCCGGGATCGCTGCGGTGGTGATGACCGCGTCGGCCGCGGACACGTAGGGCGTCAGCAGCTCGCGTTGCCGGGCCGCACGATCCTCGCCCATCTCGCGCGCGTAGCCGCCCGCTCCCTCGAGCGCCTCGAGGTCGAGCTCGACGAACTTCGCGCCCATCGATCTCACCTCGTCCGCGGATGCCGGGCGCACGTCGTACGCCTCGACCACAGCGCCGAGGCGCTTGGCCGTGGCGATCGCCTGCAGGCCAGCCACGCCGGCCCCGAGGACCAGCACCTTGGCCGGCTTGATCGTGCCTGCCGCGGTCATCAGCAGCGGGAAGAACATCGGGAGCCGATCCGCGGCGACGAGAGCAGCTCGATAGCCGGACACGAGTGCCTGCGACGTCAAGGCGTCCATCGACTGAGCACGTGAGATTCGTGGCAACAGCTCGACCGAGAAGGCGACGACACCCGCGTCACGGGCCGCCCGGATCGCCTCAACGTTCGTCGAAGGGGCTAGAAAGCCAATGGTCAGCGCGCCCTGCTTGAGGCGTCCGACCTGTTCGACGCTCAGCGGTGAGACGTGCAGCACGACGTCTGCCTCGGCCAGCACGTCCCTGCTTACGACCGTGGCGCCGACGGCCTCGAAGGCGGCGTCGGTGGTTCGGGCCCCCGCACCAGCGCCGGCCTCCACGGTCACATCGAGACCTGCCTTGATCAGGCGGCCGACCGACTCGGGAACGGCTGCGACCCGGCGTTCACCCGCGCGCCGCTCAGCTGGAACAACCACCTTCACGCGCCGAAACCTAGCGAAGCAGCACATCGTTGGCGGCACCGCCCCGCCGGTTCGGCCAGAACGTCAACGGCGATGCGCCATACTGTGCGCAGGTGCGCGGCATCGGATCGCGCCACATGAGAGGTGTACTACATGAACGCCGGAGACTTCCTCTGGTACTTGGTCGCGTTCTTCTTCTTCGTCATCTACTTCATGATGATCTTCACGGTCATCGGGGACCTGTTCCGCAGCCCCGACATGTCCGGTTGGTGGAAGGCCGTCTGGATCATCGCATTGCTGTTCATCCCGCTCCTCACCATGCTGGTCTACGTCATCGCCCGCGGCAGCGGCATGTCTGACCGCGCCATGGCCGCCGCGCAGCACAACCAAGCGCGCCAGGTCGAGTACGCGAACCAGATCGTGGCTTCGCAGGGTGGCGGCAAGAGCGCCACTGACCAGATCGCCGACGCGAAGAAGCTCCACGATGCCGGCACGATCACGGACGAGGAGTTCGCGTCCCTGAAGGCCAAGGCTCTCGCCTGACCGCCAACTCGGCGATGACCGGGGCGGTCGACCTTTCGAGGTCGGCCGCCCTTGTCACGGGCGGGGCCGACGGGATTGGCGCCGCCACCGTCCGCGCGCTGCGCAGCGCCGGATGCCAGGTGGCCATCGCCGACCTTCACGTCGAGCGAGGTCAGGCACTGGCCGCCGACGTGGGCGCGGACTTCGTCCGCTGCGACGTCACCGATCCGGGCTCTGTCACGGCCGCGGTCCAGCACTCCGAGCAGGCATACGGCCGGCTCGATGTCGTCCACCTGAATGCGGGGACGGTCACCGACTCCCCCTCGGTGGAGGTGACCGACGAGGTCTACCGACGAGTGGTCTCGGTGAATATCGATGGGGTCTTCTTCGGCCTCCGCGCGGCCCTGCCCGCTCTTCGCCGCAGTGGCGGCGGCATCGTCATCGCCACCGCATCGGTCGGCGGCCTGGCTCCGATCTCCATGGACCCGATCTACGGCCTCTCGAAGCACGCCGTGATCGGTCTGATCCGATCGGCGGCTCCAGTCCTGGCCGCGGAGAACATCCGGCTGACGGCCCTATGCCCCGGATTCACCGACACTGCACTCGTCGCGGACCAGCGAGCGGCCATCGCCGGCCTCGGCTTCCCACTGATGACACCGGACACGATCGCGTCGGCCGCTCTTCAGATGATCGAGGAAGCTCAGCCCGGCGAGTGCTGGTTCGTCCAGTCCGGTCGCGAGCCGCAGCCGTACGGCTTCCGAGGCATCCCCGGTCCGATCACCGGCGCCTGACGCTGCAGCCGACGGGGCTTCGCCGAGGCGACCTCCGGCTATCTCGCAAGGTTCGGCCCGGGTTCGAACGGGGCCCCGTGGCCGGGCACGATGAGCGCGGGCTGCAGAGCCAGAACTGCCTCGCGCGATGCGCTCAGCACCTCCCGGTCTCGCGCGAACGGGTCATCGGCCGGTCCGTCGACCGACCACCACAGATGGGTGAGGACCGCGAGTCCCTCGTCCGTCTCGACCACGGTGGACAGGTCCTCGTCGGTGTGGCCAGGCGTGGAGAGCAACCTGATCGACGGCGACAAGGGCGGAGCTTCGGGTTCGCGATCCGTCCAGAGGTCCGCCTCGTAGGTCGCCATGAAGTCGTGCACCCGCGCGTTGAGGAAGAGCGCCGCGTTCACCGTGTGGTCAGGGTGGTGGTGGCTGAAGATCACATCGGTGACGTCATCAGGGTGAATCCCAAGCTTGGCCAGCGGATCCAAGATCACCGACCTCGACGCGACCATCCCCGGATCGACGATCGCGACGACGTCACCTTCGCGGACGAGGCTGACCGTGCCGGCGACGCGGTCTCCGGCGTAACCGATGGCGAGGACATCAAGCTGGGCAGTCATGACAGTGATCGTGCCGTCATCTCACGCACGCCGGTGTAACGATCACGAATCTCCGGGACGGGGTCGCCCTCGTAGGTCAGTGAGCCGGACGGAGTCCAGTCCGGTGGATGGAGCTGCCCGGACAGCAACCAGGCCGCCTGCCGGGCAGCCCCCATGGCCACGTACTCCCCCGCTTCTGGCACGAGGACGGGACGCCCGAAGATCGTGGGGGCGATCCGGCGGACGGCCTCGGAGCGTGCTCCGCCACCGATCAGCAGCACCCGGTCGACGTGCGCGCCCGCGGCGACGAGGGCGTCCAGACCATCGGCCAGACCGCAGAGCATTCCCTCGACAGCGGCCCGCGCGAGGTGGGCTGCCGTCGACGCCTTGAGCGACCACCCGTGAACGGCCCCGGTCGCCTCGGGTCGGTTCGGCGTTCGTTCGCCCTCGAGGTAGGGCACCACCACAAGCCCATCGGCGCCGGGCGGCGCCTCAAGAGCCAGGTCGGACAGCGTCTCCAGGTCGACCGCCAAGATCGCCGCCGTGGCCTCCAACACCCGTGCCGCGTTGAGGGTGCACACCAAGGGCAGGTAGCGACCTGTCGCATCGGCAAATCCTGCGACCTCTCCGGAGGGATCGGCCGAGGCCACCGCGGAGACGGCCGACGCCACGCCTGAGGTGCCGACGGACACGACGACATCGCCCGGTACGGCTCCGAGACCCAGCGCCGCTCCGGCGTTGTCGGCGGCCCCCGGGCCGAGCAAGGCCCCCGAGCTCATCCGGCCAGCCAGATCGCGCGGGCCGAGGACGCGTGGGGTGACCACATCGTGGCCGAGAGCCAAGGTCAGAAGGTCGAGTCGATAGGAGTTCGCCGCGGCTGACCAGTAGCCCGTGCCACTCGCGTCGCTGCGGTCGGTGACCAGGGACCCCAAGCTCGAGGCGCCCGACAGTCTCCAGGTGAGCCAGTCATGGGGCAGACATACCGCGGCGGTGCGCTCCACCGATCCGGGCTCGTGGTCGGCGAGCCACCGAAGCTTTGTGACAGTGAACGACGCCACCGGCACCGAGCCCACGGCGTCGGCCCAGGCTCTTCGCCCCGCCACTTCGTCGCCGTCGCCAAGCTCGAGAATCAGATCTCCAGCAGCGTCAGCAGATCGCGTGTCGTTCCACAACAACGCCGGGCGCACCACCTCGCCGTCGCCGTCGAGGCAGACCATGCCGTGCTGCTGACCCGCGACGGCGAGAGACTCGACCTCATCGATGCCGCCCGCGTCGTCTACCGCCTCCTCGAGCGCCACCCACCAGGAGTCGGGGTGCACCTCGGTGCCGTGGGGATGAGCGGCCCGACCCGTGCGCACCAACTCGCCGGAGTCCGCGTCGCACACAACGACCTTGGTCGACTGCGTGGAAGAGTCGACCCCTGCAACGAGGGTCACAAGCGGCAGTCTGGCATCAGGAAGCTCAGCGAGCACCCAGCAGGTGCTCGACCGCGAGCTGATCGAGCACTCCGAAGCCGTACCCCTCAGCGCCGTGCTCATCTGCATCGAAGTCTTCGAAGGCCGTCGTGTCGGCAAGCAGGTCTGCCGTGCTCTCGCCAGGGCTCAGCGTGGGCTGCGCCAGCTCGTGTACGCGACTGGTAGCCAACGCGGATTTCACGTCCGGATCGGCACGGAAGGCCGCGGCGCGCTCCTTCAGCAAGAGGTAGGTCTGCATGTTGGCCGCTGCCGAGGCCCAGACGCCGTCCATGTCTTCGGTACGCAGAGGCTTGTAGTCGAAGTGCCTTGGGCCTTCGTATGAGCGGCCGCCCCCAGGGCCACCGTTCTCCAGCAGATCGACGAGGAAGAACGCACTGAGCAGGTCGCCGTGCCCGAAGACAAGGTCCTGGTCGTACTTGGGTCCATGCTGTCCGTTGAGGTCGATATGGAAGAGCTTGCCCTGCCACAGGGCCTGAGCGATCCCGTGGACGAAATTGAGACCGGCCATCTGCTCGTGACCCACCTCGGGGTTCACGCCGACCATCTCGTGGTGCTCGAGGGTCGAGATGAACCCGAGAGCGTGCCCGATCGTCGGCAACAGGATGTCTCCGCGTGGCTCGTTCGGCTTGGGTTCCAACGCGAACCGAAGGTTGTAGCCCTGCTCGACGACGTAGCCGGCCAACGTGTCCAGACCCTCGCGGTATCGATCGAGGGCCGCCTGAACATCTTTGGCGGAATCGGTCTCGGCGCCTTCCCGTCCGCCCCAGAAGACGTACGTACTCGCGCCAAGCTCCGCGGCCAGGTCGAGGTTGCGCATCACCTTGCGCAACGCGAACCTGCGGACGTCGCGACGGTTCGACGTGAACGCGCCATCCTTGAAGATCGGATGGGTGAACAAGTTGGTCGTCGCCATCGGCACGACCAGCCCCGTCTCGTCCAGGGCCTTCTTGAAGCGGCCGATGTGCTGATCTCGTGCGACGGTGTCCGACCCGAACGGGATCAGGTCATCGTCGTGGAATGTCACGCCGTAGGCGCCCAGCTCCGCCAGTCGGTGCACCGACTCGACCGGGTCCACCGGCGCTCGGGTCGCATCTCCGAAGGGGTCGCGGGCCTGCCAGCCGATCGTCCACAGGCCGAAGGTGAATCGGTCCTCGGGGGAGGGCTTCCTGGTCTGGCTGGTGTGGCTGATCATCGCGATCTCCGACCCTCATCGACGCTGGTTACCTGTATTTGTTGTCTCAAGCAACATATCTGCTCAGGCCAAGATAGGACAGGCCCGCGGCATCGTCAACGAGCGGTCGTCAAGCCACCAGCTGCTCCGGGCTAGAACCACTTGGTGGACAGGAGCTGCTCACGCGGCACCACTGCCGCCTCGGGCGGCACACCCCGGAAAGCCTTGACGAGGCCCTCGGCCCACAACCGGCCTCGATCCAGGAGCTCACGATCGTCGGTCTGCATCCGCCCGCGGGTGACGACCACTCCGATGTCCGCCCCCGGATAGCGATACTCACCGGCTCCGTAGACCTGCAGGTAGAACGCCTCGTTCTCCCGGCTCACAGCGTGCCAGTCGGTCTCCTGGCGGACGAAGCGCACCTCGCCGTCGTCGTCCATCCGCCAAAGTCCGGAAGAGGGGGCCTCGGTGATCAGCTCGATCTCGTCTGTCGTCTGCTTCAAGACCAGCTGGCTCCACTGGTCGAAATCGTCCCAGCGCCGCTGGACAGCCCTCAGGTCGAGCTTCCACTCCACATCGGTGAACTCGAGAAGGTGGAAGAGCAGCAGCGGAACACCGCCGTACGTCGCGGTGATCAGGTTCGTCAATGGCGAGGCGCCGGAGATCCGCGGGTTGATCTCCCCGAGATAGACCGAGCCGTCGTCGGTGTCCAAGAGGAAGTCCATGCAGAAGGCGCCTTTGTAACCTTCGGCGTACAGCCGCTTGCCGAGCCTGCGGGCCATCTTGCGGATCCGCCTGCGGGTCTTTTCGTCGAACACCGAGGGAAAGGCGTCGTTGCCGCACCAGCCCCCGCGATAGGGCGTCAGCTCGGAGTAGCCGGTCAAGTCGGTCTGGATCGGTCCGACGAGGGTTCCGTGCCTCGTGGCCACGGCCTCGACGGTCCCCGGAAGGTGGTTGATCCGCCTCATCACCTTCAGGTCCTCGCCGACGAGGTCTTCAGCGTGAAGATCCCAGTCTTCGACCGATCGGATGAAGAACGTCGTGCGCCCGGAGTCGCCGTAGGGCGTCTGCACCACCAAGTCGTCGCCCAGCTTCGCCTTCTTGGCGATCTTCAGCAGCGCCTTGTAGTTCTTCGCCCGCCCCATGGCGTTGGGTGCGCTGCGGACGCCGGCCTCGTTGCCCAGGCGGGTGGTGACCACTTTGGAGTCGATGCGCTCGCGCAGCTCCCGCGGCGGGAGCGCTATCCGTAGCCCCAGCTCGAGAGCACGCTTCTCCGTCTCCTCGTCGAACATGACGAAGAGCACCACACCGGTTCCGTTGCGATCGATGTAGTCGATGACTTCTTTGTTCCCGAGCAGATAAGTGTTCACGGACTCGAAGGACTCGAAGTCTCGAGGACCAGAGTGGCTTGGCGCGAACGAATGCGGCTTCAGTCCGTCGAAGCTGTCGAAATAGCTGATGTAACGGAACCCGGCGACCCACTCGTCGAGGCCGAGCAGGTTGTAGGGGGTGGGCGACACGAAATAGACCGGGGTCGTGTTGGAACGAAAGAAGCCATAGATGTCACTGAGGCTCGTCAGCACCGAACCAGTCGGGGCAGCCGGGTCGGTCGGGGCGGCGGACGGCGCGCCTTTGCCGGGACTGCTGACCTTGGCCTTGGCCCGCCCCTTCGCCTGTCCCATAGTGCCGCCACCGTAGGACGCGCGGGTGCCTCGAACAACCGACTCCCGGAGATTCAGCCGTTCGAGCCCTCCGTCCCCAGAGCCATCGACTCAGGCGATCAACAGCGGGCGCCCTTGCGCGATCGGTTGCAGCGGTGCCGCTTCACCGGCGGGAGGGACAGCCATGCTCAGCCGACGCTGCCTCGACTCCGTAGTGAAGTCATGCAGGTCCAAGGTCCAGCGGTCGTCGGGCCAGCGCAGGTCGAGGGTGAGCCGGTCGGAGTCGTACATCGCGGTGTAGACCGTTCCCCACGTGCTCAGTGCGGTCGGTCGATACAGCGGCGGCTCGAGGAACTGCTTGACCAACAGCTCCGCCGTCATCTCCGGTGCGTCCACCGCAGCGAGAAGGGCCGCTTCCCGGTCCTCCGTCGCGCAGAACTCGGCGTGCTCTGGCCACTCTGTCTCGCCTTGTCTGTTCGCGGCCGTCGGGCTGCCCGTCACCACCATCTCCCGGTCGGGTGAGAGGTAGGCGACGGCGCCACGGCCAGTCCGGTCCTGCAGTGCCACGTTGTAAGCCAGGTGCACGGGGATCCGGGCCAGCATCGTCAGTGCCGTGGCCACGTCCCGCGCGAACTCCAGCACGTAGCGAACGACGATACCGATCCCGAACCCATCCCCGACCACCCGCCGGCCGCCGAAAGCGATCGCGACGGCCAGGCCGTGCTCGTTCACGCCATCCAGCGCACCGATCACACAGTCCGACATCGCCATCACGGTGGTGTCGTTCCAGCGGCTGCGCACCACCATCGCGTCGCACAGCGTCGGCGGGTAGTCGTAGTTGCGGACCAGCACGTGTCGATCCCGCGACCACGCGGCCAGGGAGCAGGCGGCGAACAGCGGCGGCGGATTCCAATGACTCAGGAACCGTGCCGCCAGGTCACCGCCACCGACAGCCTCGACCAGACGGTCATACGTGGGGAGCAGCTCGGGGAGGTGGTGGTCCAAGGCTTGCCTGCAGTCGACATATTCGGGGCGCGCATCCGCACCGTCACGCAGGTACCAACGACGATAGGCGGGCCAGGCGGCCTGGAAGTGCTCCACGAGTCCGGCCTCCGCCGTTTCCACGACGTCCACCGACGTGAAGCCCAGCTCGACCGGAACCACGTCGAGCCTCGCCCGCGGCGGATCGTCCTCTGTCGCCGGGTCGGATGCTGGTGTTTCCTGCACCGCTTCAGTATGCGGCTTGGCGCGTCTGACGGCGCGCGTCGGAGCCGGGCGCCCCTGGGTAGGCTCGAGGGGTGCGTCTGGACGAGTTCGCGTCGTACGACGCCGTGGGGCTGGCCGAGCTGATCCGCGCAGGGGACGTGACGCCTGGCGAGCTGAGCCAGTGCGCCGCCGAAGGCATCGAGAAGGTCAATCCGACACTCAACGCGATCCTTCCCGCGAAGACACCGGCCATCTCGCAGAGACTCGACCTCGGGAACGGCCCCGCTGGATGGCGTCCCCACGCTGCTCAAGGACCTGTTCCACGGGCTGGCCGGCTGGCCCTGCGGGAACGGCAGCCGATTGGCGCCGGACTGGGTGGTCCCGACGACAACTGAGTTCACTCGACGAATCTTGGCGGCCGGCCTCACCCCCGTGGGCCGCACGACCACCTCCGAGTTCGGCATCCTCGGCACCACCGAGACCGTGGCGGTCGGCCGGACCTGCTCACCCTGGAGCAGCGAGCACATGGCCGGGGGGTCGAGCGGTGGAGCAGCAGCGGCGGTCGGCGCCGGCATCGTGCCGGTCGCCTCCGCCAGCGACGGCGGAGGCTCCATCCGCATCCCGGCGTCGGCCTGTGGCGTGGTCGGCCTCAAGCCCTCACGGGGGAGGATCCCGTGGGGACCGAACGTCGCCGAAGCACTGTCCGGGTGGGCGGTGCACTTCATGGTGTCCCGTAGCGTGCGCGACGCGGCGGTCCTCCTCGACGCGCTGAGCGGCCCGGAGATCGGGGATCCCTTCGAGATCGCAGCGCCGGCGACGACGTACGCCGCCGAGCTCGAGCTTCCTCCCAGAAGACTGCGCATCGGGGTGGCGACGCGGCCATGGTCGGGTCACGACCCCGATCCCGAGATCACCGCCGCGACCCTTGCCACAGCGCAGATCCTCGTCGAGCTCGGGCATGAGGTCGACGAGACCGAGGACCTGCTCGAATGGGAACCCTTCCTGGCGGCGATGACGGAGGTATGGGCCGCCGATGCGGCACAGACCATCGACTCCCTGGCTGCGCTGGTGGGCCGCCCGGTTGACCTGAGCACCGTTGAGGCAGTCACCCTCGCAGCCGTGCAACATGGCCGTCAGGTCACCGCCGTGCAGCTGCTCGACGCCCTGGATCACACGAACGGTGTGGCCCGATCGATGGGCGCCTACTTCACCAGCCACGACGTGCTGCTGACGCCGACCCTGGGGCGGCTGCCCGCACCCCTGGGCCGCTATCAGCCCGACGCGGCGCTGCCGCTGTCGGGAGTCTTCGCGGAGTGGGGTGCGTGGGAGAGCTTCCTTCCTGCTTTCAACGCCACCGGACAACCGGCGATCAGCGTGCCCCTCCACCAAAGCGTGGAGGGCTTGCCCATCGGGATGCAGCTGGTGGGGCCTTCGGGGTCCGAGGCGACGCTGCTGCGGCTGGCTGCCGAGCTAGAAGTCGCACTGCCCTGGGCCGGTCGAATTCCCCCGCTGCACGTCGGCCGCTGAGCCCTACGGCGTGGCGACCGCGTAGGCATCGACCACTTTCTGGGCCACGGTCCGCCCGCTCGCGTCAGTGGCCTTGACCCGGAGGCTGGCCGAGCCACCGGGCTTGTTCTTCACAGCCACGGTGCACGAGTTCTCGGCGCACGCTGAGACCTTGGCTGCCTTCCAGGTCTTGCCCCCGTCCCAGGACACGTCGACGCTGCGACTGGCGATTGCCGCCGTCTTGACCCCGTTCGGCATCGCGAAGCTGATGCCGAAACTGTATGAGCCGGCCGGCGCCACGTTGGTCGAAGACAGCTCCATCGCGTAGTCGACACCGAGCATGGGCAGGATTGTGCGCACCTGCTTCGCCGACGGCGTGTTCGAGCGGAACGTCCACGTGGTCTTGACCATCGTCGACAGGTTCCAGAACAGGTTGTGCCGATCGGTGCGGGACTTGACCTTGAACAGATGATCGCCCGGCGGCACCTCGGTGTTCATGAACACCGACGCGAACATGTCCAGCACCAGATCCCCGTCGGCCCAGATCCGGCCGCGATACTCGTTGCTGAAGATGTCCGAGTGACCCAGATGGCCAGCCGCGTCGGTGAACGCGCCCATCGAGAGGAACATCTCGTCTCGCGGCTGTCCGCACACGTTCGGGTCGATGCAGATCTCCCGGACCGGTGGCGGGTTGCCGTTGCTCAGCGACAGCATGGGCGACACGCGTAGCGCGATGGGTCCACCGAACCAGGTGTCATGAGTGGTCGAGCCGGCGGCGTAGAAGCGCTTGCCGCCCCAGAGCCGGGCGTACTCCCCGAAGTACTCGGCGTCTTGAACCTCGACGGTCCGTTCCCACTCGGCGCCGGTGCTCACGTAGTGCGTGACGGTAGAGGGGAAGGGCACCCTGCGGACGAGGCCGATATTGGCGACCCCACCGCGGCTGGGAACCCAGCCATAGAGCTCCTCGACGACCTTGAGGCCGTCGGAGCTGGAGGAGTTCATCCCCCGATAGGTCTCGACCAGGGTCGAGACCGCGTCCGGCTGCCCGCTGATCGTTGCCCCGTCCGGCACCTCGTCCGGAAAGTACTTCACGAGGTCATACATGTAGCCCGGGCTCTTGTGCGTCAGAAGCCGCGCGGGGTGCGTCTGGTCAGCGAGCAGGGCCGGGACGTCGTACGGCCGGGCTTCCATCGTCGGCAGGGCGACGTGATGCTCCACCCGACCCGCGCAGCTCTCGCCGGTGGCGGCGTAGGCAACCATCGCCCTGGCCTTCGCCTTACGGAGCAGCTCGGCTGTGTCAGTCAGGTCGTCGCAGTGGCCCGCCACGACGGCGATCGCACCGCGTACCGAGCGTGCCCTCAGGTTGTTGGCGTCACCGAGGTCGACGAGGCGGTAGTTGCCGTTCGTCTTGAACACCGGCGTTTCGGCCACCATGCCCCCGCTGGCCGGAAGCGGCCGCAGCGAGACCGTGCTCCCGCCGGCCGGTTTGAGCAGTCCTTCCGGCTGGCTGAGCAGCCAGTTCATCGCGATGTTCGTGGTGCCCGGAAGATGAGCAGACGGACGTGCGAAGACGTGATCGGCCAACCCGTAGAAGGTGAACCCGGTATGCCCCGCGTCGCCGTCCCACCCGACGTCGAGGATGGCGCCTTCGGTCACCACCGGCCGCGGGACCGAGTAGTCGAAGGGCTTGGTGTCATTCTCGTCGAGGACGACACTCACGTTCTTCGTCACGGTGATCTGCGGTTCGTAGGTGACGATTCCCTCGCGGGCACCATCCGCAGCGAGACCGGATGAGATGACACCGGTGGAGTAGTTGCCTGGAGGCAGTCGGAAGGTCACTGTTTGGGCGTCGGAGGACGCGTCGAACGTGCGCTGTTCATAGGCCCATGGCTCGTCGAAACCACTCAGACCGAGAAGGTGACTGGCCGTGGTGCCGACGCGCGGCTTGATGGTGATGGTCACGTCGTATCGCTCGGTCTCGAGCTGGTAGGCCACCCCTGTACGGACGGTTCCACCGTCGCCGGGAAGCGAAGCAGTCACGACCGCTGAGTACGCCCCCGGTGCGGGGATGGTCGGATCGACGGTGACGTCGACCGAAGCCTCACCACCCGCCGGCACGGTGACGGTGTCAGCGGAGAGGCTCATGGACCCAGTCGGTTCGGCGGAGCCGTCCTCGCTCGTCAGGGCTAGGGCCAGCGTGACCGCTGTGCTGCCGTCGTTGGTATAGGTCAACTTCTTCGAGCTCGGCGACAGCTCGGAGTAGGGCCAGGCGAAGTTGCCCAGCTCCAGGGTCGCCGGCGCGAACACGGTCTGATGGATGGCTTGCAGGGCGTCGATCCGGCCCGTACCTGCGTCGAATCCCGTGGCGTTGGGCACCGGCACCGTGCTGTTCGCGAGCGCCGCCTTCAACCGCTCGCCGTCCCATGACGGGTGCTCACCCTTGAGGATCGCGGCCAGGCCGGCGACGTGCGGCGTTGCCATCGACGTGCCGCTGATCGTCGTGTAGAACTCGTCGGTGGCCAGGTCGCCGCCCAGGTCGGTGCCAGCCGCACGTGCGGCGGTGATGTTGACGCCGGGGGCGACGACCTCAGGCTTGAGCGCACCGTTGTTTAGCCGAGGGCCACGGCTGGAGAAGTCCGCCATCGTGTCATTGCCGTCGACTGCGCCGACCGTCAGCGCCGCGTCAGCGGATCCAGGGGAGCTGACCGTGGAAGGGGCGTTGCCCGAGTTGCCTGCGGCAATGACGAAAAGCGTGTCCGAGGAGGCGGACAGCTCGTCGACGGCTCGCGCGAGGGGGTGGCTCCCGTCGTCGGGGTCTCCTCCGAGGCTCATGCTGACGATGTCAGCGTGCTGATCCACCGCCCACTGCATCCCCGCGAGAACCCATGAGTCATCTCCGTAGCCCGAGTCACCCAGGACCTTGCCGATCAGCAGGTGCGTGCCGGGTGCGACGCCCTTCTGCACCCCGCCCGACGCGGCGCCGTCGCCGGCGATGGTCGAGGCGACGTGAGTCCCATGCCCCTGACCGTCGTTCACCGAGTCGCTGTCCGTGAAGTTCTTGCTGCCGACCACGAGGCCGGCCGCGAAGTCCGGATGGGTGGTGTCGATGCCGGTGTCGAGGACGGCCACGGTGCTACCGGCACCGTCGTAGCCCTCAGCCCATGCTTGCGGGGCGTGAATCTGGGCTACCGACTCGTCGAGAGACACCTTGACCCGACCATCAAGATCGACCCGGTTGGCCCCATCGGCGAGTCCGGTCGGGTTACCGTCGCTGTCTGCTCCGGTCGTGAGATCGGCCCAGAACGTGCGCGCGTCCTGCTTCTCGGCGTGGAACGCGGCAACTCCGAGTGCGGGAACGACCAGGGTGCGCTCGGCCGATCTGAGTGAGGCGCGCTTCGCCTCGCTCGCCGCCGTGGCGCCGCGACCGTAGTCGACGATGACCGGGAGGGTGTCGCGCGAGGCGTCGTCGTAGTGGTCCTTGAGAAGCTCGGTGACGTCGAAGAGCCCTCGGTCGAGGCGGCTGGACGACAACAGACCGAAAGCCGACACCGGGACGACGTACAGATGCCCGTCGACCTCGTTGATGGCCG
Organism: uncultured Actinomycetota bacterium; assembly: GCA_963805505.1. Classification (GTDB taxonomy): domain Bacteria; phylum Actinomycetota; class Actinomycetes; order DATJPE01; family DATJPE01; genus JANPBY01. Next base: position 577,056 of record CAWDUP010000002.1, read on the forward strand.
CCTGCGGAATCGAGCCGTCCGGGCGCGGCTGGAGCACAACCGCCTTGCGGCCATCCACCGACGTGGTCACGGAGACGACATCACCCGTGATCAGAGTGATGCGCTTCACCGTCGGCGTGTGAGCGGCAGCGAGGTGCGCTGTCGCGGCCAGGCCGGAGGTGGCGGAGGCCGACCAGCTCGGCACCAGCACGAGGCCTAGGGCGAGCGCGAACGTCGCCATCGCAGCCGCTGCTCGGAGGCCGCGGTTCGCTGTGGGGGAGCCGCTGCGGATCGCGCTGCGGGCAGGTGAGGACGTCGGCATTTCGGGGTGTCCCTTCGGGTGCGCCGCGGGGGTGGTGCGGCGACGTCCGGACCCCTCAGGTGGCCGGAAGCAAGCAGACAATACTTGGGATTCACCGAATGTCAACAACGTTGACTTGGCCCGGCCTTGCTAAGACCTCCCGACCCGCAGCACCGCTCGCACCACCCGCTCCAACCGGCCCTGGGACGTGGAGTGACCGAACTCGAAGGTGACGGCGGCTCCCGGCGTGCGCTGGTTGATGAACTGGGTCATGGTGCCGTGACAGCCGTTGTTGCAGGTGAACGACCGCAGCGGATATCCGGACCACTTCGCTAGGTCCCTGGCCAGCGAGGCGTCCTTCCCGAAACTCGCGTCCACGCCGTTCAAAGGATTGTGGAATGACACGGTCCGCCACGGGCGAAGGTCGCGAATGAAGGCTTGGACAGCCCGCGTCTCAGGCTCACTACGCGCTCGGGGGCCAGAGAAATAGCGCGTGCCCTTGTTGCGTTTGACCCACGAAGCCGGGAAGTTGCGGTTGAGGTCGACCCGATGAGCATTGCCTCGGGTGTTGTGAGCGTCGCCGTCCGGATTGATCGTGGGGATCAGCCACAGATCCATGCCCGGCGGAAGAGGGTCGGCGCGTAGCCGGCTGATGGCCCGTGTACCGGTCTTCTCGTCCCCGTGCATCTGACCGACGACGAGCAGAACGCGGGCACCGGGGCGCCCCTGCGTGTAGCGGTGATAGGCCACGATCTCGCGGCCCTGGACCGAGTGTCCGATGACGATGCGATCGGTGGTGGGTAGCCCCATCGCCTCTGCCGGGCCATCCGGCAGCAGGGCGATGAGCAGGGCGAGTGCACCAAGAACGGCAGCCCCTCGAGCAAGCAACCTCAGCCGCGGTGGTGGTCGCGTGAGCCCTACGGTCACCTTGCGTAGCTGATCTTGACCTTCGTCCCCAGGGGAACCTTGGTGTAGATCCACTTCGCGTCCTTCTCGAGCATCCGCGCACAGCCATGACTGATGGGCGAACCCGCCCCAGGCGTCTTGCCCAAGTCAGCCGGGTTCATGCTCATCCGACCGCTGTAGCGGTTGAGCGGAATCGCGTGGGTACCTACGCCGCGGCCGGCGCACAACCGGGTGAAGTAGTTCAACTTCCAGATGAGGGTCTTGTCCCAGTTGACCCGCAGCTTCTGGGCCACGTGGCAGGTCTTCGGCAAATGCGGGGACAGGTAGGGATTTCCAGCGACCTTGACGTCGCGCGCCAACTCACCGTTCTTGTAGATCTTGATGTGGTTGGTCCAGACGCGGTACTTCACAAGCCACGTGGGGGCCGGTGGTTTGGGCGGCGGCTTGCCGCCCGTGCCCGGCTCGGAGCAGACCAGCGAGGCGACGTTGGGAGCGCATACCGTCGCAGCAGCGGGTGACGTCGGAGCGATCGCGAGCAGCAGTCCGGAGGTCGTTGCGACCGCCAGAACAAGTCTGGTCCGGCGTCCGAACCAACCGTTCCAGGGCGCAACCCACCGCCGCACCGGCGCGGTGCCCAGTTGTTGTCCGTCGCTTGCCATCAATCGGTTCCAGTCCACTCGAACGTCTGCCCCGGCAGACCAGGTGTCTGCGTAGCCACATCGACCATGATGCCAAACCGCTGAAGCGAGCGCCTCCTCTCATTGGCCAGCTCGAAGAAATGGCCAGCTCGAGGAATTGCCCAGGTCGGAGAATTGGCAGGTCGGACATCACCTACCCCGCCGGCTGCCCCGCCAACCCCCTGAGGATGACGTTGGACGGCGACACGCCGTACAACGTCGCCGTCAGCGGGGTCAGGGGGTGAGCGTCAGCGTCTTCTCAGCTGCGGCCGTGGTGGCCGGCGCCGAGAACACGAACGGTGTCGTTCGACCCGTGGCCCAGAGCTCGGCCTGGTCGTCATAGTGCTCGGCGAATGCGTGGCCGCTGGCCCCGGTGAGGTTCACCCACGTCGAGGCGTCGAGATCGGCCAGGTCGACGACCATGCGCATGCTCGGGATCCACACGATGCCGTACCCGTCTCGGGTGTCCCAGTCGGTGGCGTCCGGTGACGAACCGCTCCCGCCCGTCTCGTACGGGCCGCGATTGAACAGCCATTCAATCGGACCGATCCCCGAGTCACCGAACGTCTGGTTGCGGATCTCCAAGGTGTGCAGCGACTTCCACGTCCACGTAGCCGGGTCATCCCCCAGCTGATCGCTCAGGTCGGCGGCCGCAAGCTGCATCGCCCGCTGCAGCATTGCGCTGCGGTCCTCGACTTCGGGCGTGGCCAAGTCGTCCCACCAAGGGTCATCGGCATCCAGCGCGCGCATCGCTTCGTACCAGCGGTCGGTGCTGTCCAATGCGACCTCGTCGCCCAGCTCGTCCCCGAACACGCCGTTGACCAGAGCAGTCCAGAAGGCACCGAAGTACGCCGCGGCGGCGGAGTCAGGCGCCATGGTGAAGTCCCACCCGTCCCAGGTCGAGCGGGCCGCCGACGCCGAACCGTCCAACCGAACCGCCATGGCCAGCGGGACTACCCAAGAGGCCGGCTCGTTGTAGGTGTCGTTCTGGATGTCGGACATGTCTGCCGCGGTGATCTTGCGGCCCCCGGTCGTCGCGGCCGCGATCCGGTCCGTGATCCGCTGACTACGAGCACCAAAGGCGTTGTCGACCACGAAGTCATATCCCAGCCCAGGATTCGTCAGCTGGTTGTTAGCGGTGACGATGAATCCGTCGGAGGGGTTCTCCACGGCCGGCACGGCCGCCTGAGGGACATCGCCGACCCATCCCACGGATGAGTCCCAACCCGGTGCCGGGGTCAGGCCGTCATATCCGGCACGGACAGGGAACTTGCCACCTGTCACGTAGCCGATGTTTCCGTCGACGTCGGCGTACACGATGTTTTGGCTGGGGGTCTCGAACAGGCCAGCGGCGGCGCGGACCTCGTCCGAATCGCCGGCCCCATCCAGCGCAAACACGGCCTCGGCAGTCTTGCCGGGTGTCAGCGCTGTCCATTGCAGAGCGACGGCGTAGCCCTCCTCGGCCGTCGGGGTCGGGGAGCCTGAGGGGGGAACAACCTGCTGGCCCACCTCGGCGTAGTCGTCGCTGACATCGCTCATCAACGGGCCGTGAGCGGTCGACCGCACGGTGATCGTCACCGGGTCGGCGCCGGCCACCTTGATGACCTCTTCCCGCGTCTGCAGCGGGACGGCTACTCCGTCCACGATGGCCGCATCTGCCTGCAGCGACTCGAGGAACAGATCCTGCGTGTCTGGCGCCAGATTGGTGAAGCCCCAGGCCACCCGAGCGTTGTGCCCGATGATCACACCGGGAAAGCCGGAGAACGTATAGCCGGCCACGTCATAGGGACACTGCGCTGAAACAGGAGCACAGTGCAGGCTCAGCTGAGTCCAGATGCTGGGCATGCTCGGGGCCAGGTGGGGATCGTTGGCGAGCAACGGTTTGCCCGTGGCCGTCAGCTCGCCGCTGACAACCCAGTTGTTGCTTCCAGCGCCAGCGTGCTGCCCGCTGAGGCCGAGCAGCCCGCTGACCTGCGCAAGACCGCTCTGGATCGAACGCAGTCCGCCCTCGACGCCCGCGTAGGCAGCGGTCTGAGTCGTCGTGGCGCCAGGTGCGGGCAGGTTCTGATCGAAGCGGGCGTTGGAACCAGTACCCACCCACGCACCCTGGTCGAGGATCGGCCGGTGCCGGTCGAAGGGATACTCGGGGAAGATCTGCCCGGCCCGCCGCGCACCCACCTCAGCGGTCACCAGCACCCGCTCGATCTCGGCCCAAGCGTTGCCGCTCAGGTCAAACGACATCGCCTTGAGCCAAGCCAGGGAGTCAGCGGGAGTCCACGGCTCGACCGTGTAGCCGCGGTTGGTGAGCGCCAGCACCGAGTACTCCAGCGACAGCTCCGACGGGCTGCGGTTGAGCACATAGGCATTGACACCATCGGCGTACGCCTGCAAGAGCGCGAGCGTCTGCGGTGACATGAGGTTCACTTCTGCCTCGGCGACCCGCCGCCAACCCATGGTTCGGACGAACTCATCAGTCTCCAGCGTCGTGTCGCCGAACAGCTCCGAGAGGCGGCCGGCTGTCACGTGGCGCCGGAAGTCCATCTCCCAGAATCTGTCTTGAGCGTTGACGAACCCCTGCGCGAAGAAGAGGTCGTGGCTGGTGCTTGCGGTCACCGCGGGAATCCCCCAGGCGTCGCGCTGGACGGTCACTTGAGCGTTGAGTCCGGGAACGGTCAGCGTTCCCGAGGTCTGCGGGAAGGGTCGTCGTACCGCCCAGGCGGTCGCCAGCACGACCAACAGCGCCACAACAGCGATGACAGCGACAATCGCAAGCAAGGTGCGCCGTAGCCAGCGGCGCCGTCGACGAGGGGGCTTCCGCGGCGGCTCGGCGAGTGCCGGCGGAGCGATCGTGGCCACCCCCCGATCCTGCCCAACCGCCATCGGATGGCAACCAGTGGGTGGGTCCCAGACCCCGGACCTACCCGCTGGGCGCCCCAACCCCGGCAGCCGAAGCCCTCCGGCGTCTGGTTGAGCAGTCAGATGCGACGAACCCCCGACTGCCACACCTGAGCGAACAGAGGGACCCCTGGGCGGTAAGCGAGATGGACGTGGGACGGTGCATCGAGCACGACGAGGTCGGCCCGGGCGCCGATTCCGAGGTGGCCGACGTCGCTGCGCCTAAGCGCCCTGGCGCCGCCGGCCGTTGCCGACCAAAGCGCCTCGGCCGGAGTCATCCGCAGCTCGCGGACGGCGAGCGCCACGCACAAAGCCATCGAGCTGGAGTAGCACGACCCCGGGTTGCAGTCGGTCGCTAGCGCCACCACTGCACCCGCCTCGAGCAGGGCGCGCGCATCGGGGTAGGGCGACCTGGTCGAGAACTCCACTGCCGGCAGCAAGGTCGCGACGGTGGAGGAGCTCGCGAGTGCGTCGATATCGGTTGCTGACAAGTGGGTGCAGTGATCGGCCGAGGCAGCTCCAACCTCCACGGCAAGCTGCACTCCGGGACCTTCACCGAGTTGGTTGGCATGCACCCTGGGCATCAGGCCGGCGGCCTTGCCGGCCTCGAGCACAGCACGGGCCTGGTCGACGTCGAAGGCGCCCACCTCGCAGAAGACGTCGACCCAGCGGGCGTACGGCGCGCATGCCTCGAGCATCGCTCCGGTCACGAGCTCGACGTAGGCATCAGGGTCGATGTCCTCAGGCACGACGTGTGCACCCAGATAGGTGACCTCGGGCGTCAGCTGGGCCGCGATCGCCAACGACCGCGCCTCGTCCACCACCGTCAGGCCGTACCCGCTCTTTGTCTCGACCGTCGTGATCCCTTGGCGGAGCATCTCGTCCACCAGGCGAGCCGCATTGGCCAACAGCTCCTCGTCGTTGGCGGCGCGGGTGGCAGCCACGGTCGTGCGGATGCCCCCGGCGGCGTACGGCTCCCCGGTCATCCGCGCCTCGAACTCCGCACTCCGCTCCCCGGCGAATACGAGGTGCGCATGGCTGTCGACGAAGCCGGGGAAGACCGCTCGCCCCAGGACGTCGACCTCGTGATCGGCTGACGGCGCACCAGCACTCGGTCCTACCCAGGCGACCACACCGCCCTCCACCACGATCGCCGCCTCGGCCACCAGGCCCAGCGCTGACTCGCCGCACGACGGGTCGTTGGTCACAAGCTGTCCGATGCCGGTGATCAGAGTGGATGTCACCTGTCCACCTTGTCCCACAAGCGAGCGATCTCCACGGACAACAAGGCGCCTACTTCTCCCAACGACGTGTGGCTGCCACCGGCCACCCGCTGCCTCCCCGAGACGACGACATCGGTGACATCGCCGGACGTCGCGCTGAACACGATCTGGCCGGGGTCGCTCCCTGCGGTCCGCACCGAGTCCAGGTCGATCGCGACAAGATCAGCAGGAGCCCCAACCGCGATCGCGCCCGCCTCGGGCCAACCCAGCGCGGCATGGCCTTGCCCGGTCATCGCCGCCACCAGCTCCGTGGGATCGAACTGCCCGCGCTCGTTCGTGGAAAGCCGCTCGTGCGCCTCGATGCCGCGTGCCTCTTCGAACAGGTCGATCACCACCTGCTGGTCGCTGCCAAGGCACACCGGCGAACCTGCCTCGACCAACGCCCGGCCGGGGCCGATCCCGTCCGCGAGATCGCGCTCGGTGGTCGGGCACAAACAGATCGACGTGCCGCTGCCGCCGAGCGCCGAGACGTCGCCAGCGGTGAGATGCGTGGCGTGCACGGCAGTCGTCGCGGCCGAGAGCAGGCCGTGGCGGTCGAGCAGGGCGGTCGGTGTGCAGCCGTAGGCCGCTTGCGACTGCTCGTTCTCGGCTGGTTGCTCAGACAGGTGAACATGCAGGGGGGCGTCGGGAAGCGCTTGCCGAACGGTGGCCAAAGCCTCCTCGGGCACAGCGCGCACCGAGTGGGCTGCGACTCCGACCCTGACCTGTCCATCACCGCTCCAGCGCCCGGCCAGGTCCTGAACCCTGGCCGCCCACGCATCAGCGTCCGCGTCCGCGAACCGTCGCTGAGGGTCGGACAGCGGCTCGCCGATGCCGCCCGTGAGATAGCACGCATCGAGGAGCGTGAGCCGGATACCCGCATCCGAAGCAGCTTCCCGCAGGGCCTCCTCCATCGCATGCGGCTCGGAATACGGACGACCCGCCGGGCCGTGATGCAGGTAGTGGAACTCTCCGACCGCGCTGATGCCGGCGAGCACCATCTCTGCGTAGACGGCGCGCGCCAGTGCGTGCATGGCGGACGGGTCCAGCACGGCCGACAGGGCGTACATCTGCTCTCGCCACGTCCAGAACGAGCCACCGCCGCCATGGGTGCGCCCGCGCAGCGCCCGGTGGAAGGCGTGCGAGTGGGCGTTGGCAAAGCCGGGTAGCACGACACCGTTCAGCCGAACCCCGTCCGCCGGGGTCGGGGCGTTGGCGAGCACTGAGCTGATGGTCCCGTCATCCGCGGCGACGACCAGGACGTCGCGCTCGATCCCTGACCGCAGCCACGCTTGCTCGCAGTGCCACGACGTCGTCATTTGTCACGCAGCTCGGGTCAGCTCGGCGAGGACTGCCGCGAGCGCCTCGACGCCAGCCAGACAGTCGTCCAGCTCGGCGTGCTCGGCCGGACTGTGGGAGACACCCGTGGGGTTGCGGACGAAGAGCATGGCCGTGGGAACCCCTGCCGCAGCCAGGATCCCTGCGTCGTGGCCCGCGGCGGTCGGCAGCAGCGGCGCCGGCGTCCCGTCGCCGAGGGTGCTACCCACGACAGCGGCCAGGCGCCCGGCCAGCGCTGGGTCGAACTCGACGAGCGGCGAGTACGACTCCACCGTGCGGGTCGAGGTCGTACCGTCTCGCCCCGCGCGTTCGGTCACCTGTGCAGTGACTGAGGCAAGCACTGCATCGACAGCTTCATCGTCGACGCCTCGGACGTCGAGCCAGGCGCGAACCCGATCGGGGATGGCGTTGGTTGCCCCCGGATCGATCTCCATCCGACCCACGGTCGCCCGCGCCCCGGCCAGGCGGGCCCGTTTGTTCGCCGACAGCGCCATGAAGGCGGCCGTCAGCATCGGATCCGCACGGTCTTGCATACGCGTCGTCCCCGCGTGATCCGCACGTCCACCAAACTCGAAGCGCCACCGCCCATGCGGCCAGATCGAAGTCCCCACACCGACCGCTGCAAGCCCGGTGCGCTCAGGGTCGGCGAGCCATCGGCCCTGCTCGACGTGCAACTCCACGAACGTGGACATCAGGGAGGGAAGCTCGGACGTGCCGTAGATCTCCCGGTCCACAGCCGCACCGGACAGCTCGTACGCCTCCGCCAACGAGACCCCTGCACGGTCGGTCAAGGCAAGCGCTGCTGCTGGGTCCAGCGCACCCGTCGCGAGCCGAGAACCCAGGCAGGGCATGCCAAAGCGCGACCCTTCCTCCTCGACGAACGAGGCGACGCCGATTGGCCGGGCGGGTTCGAACCCGCGTTCACGAAGAAGGTCCACCGCGGCCAGCGCGGACACCACCCCGAGCGGCCCGTCGAAGGCCCCGCCGTCAGGAACCGAGTCGAGGTGACTCCCGGTCACCACGCCGGGTTCACGGCGATCCGGCTCGGGACGCCACCACGCCACGTGGTTGCCGATGGAGTCGGTCTCGACGACCAGCCCCCGATCGGCACAGGCGCTGAGAAACCAGGTCTCCGCCTCACGGACCGGGCTCGACCAGCCGGGACGCCGATAGCCGCCGGAGGTGGCATCGCGCCCGATCGGCGTCAGCTCGGCCCAGAGCTCTGAGAAGGTCACACCTCACCCTCGCGCATCGGGACCCGGACACCGCGCTCCTCGGCCACTTCGGACGCACGGTCGTAGCCCGCGTCGACGTGCCGGATGACTCCCATCCCGGGATCCACGGTGAGCACCCGCTCGATCTTCTGCCCCGCCAGCGCCGTCCCGTCCGCTACACACACCTGTCCGGCATGGATCGATCGACCGATCCCCACGCCGCCACCGTGGTGGATCGAGACCCACGAGGCCCCCGACGCCGTGTTGATCATGGCGTTGAGCAGCGGCCAGTCGGCGATGGCGTCCGACCCGTCCAGCATCGCCTCGGTCTCTCGATACGGCGATGCGACCGACCCGCAGTCCAGGTGATCGCGGCCGATGACGATGGGAGCCGTGAGCTCGCCGCTGGCCACCATGTCGTTGAAACGGACGCCTGCCTTGTCGCGCTCGCCGTAGCCCAGCCAGCAGATCCGAGCGGGCAAGCCCTGGAAGGCGACCTTCTCCTCAGCTTTTCGGATCCACCGCGCCAGCGGTTCGTTGTCGGGAAACAGGTCGAGTACGGCGCGGTCGGTGGCAGCGATGTCGGCAGGGTCACCAGACAGCGCCGCCCAGCGGAAGGGGCCCTTGCCTTCACAAAACAGCGGACGGATGTAGGCAGGCACGAAACCCGGAAAGTCGAAGGCCCGCTCGTAGCCGTGCAGCTTTGCCTCACCACGGATGCTGTTGCCGTAGTCGAAGACCTCTGACCCGGCATCCATGAATCCGACCATGGCCTCCACGTGAGCAGCCATCGAGGCACGGGCGCGATCGGTGAACTCCTCGGGTTTGGCGGCGGCGTAGTCGTGCCAGTCCTCCACCGAGACGCCAATCGGCAGGTAGGACAAGGGGTCGTGAGCGGACGTCTGGTCGGTCACGATGTCGACCGAGACATCGCGACGCAACAGCTCGGGCAGCACTTCAGCGCAGTTCCCGACAAGCCCCACCGACAGGGGGGTACGACTCGCAACGGCGCGCGTGCAACGAGCCAGCGCCTCTTCGAGGTCGTCAGCGACCTCGTCGAGGTAGCGCTCGGAGACCCGCCGCTCGAGACGAGTCCGATCGACGTCGACGACCAGGCAGACGCCGTCGTTCATGGTCACCGCAAGCGGCTGCGCCCCACCCATGCCGCCGCAGCCCCCGGTCACCGTGAACGTTCCAGCCAAGGTGTCGCCGAAGCGACTCGCAGCGATGGCCGAGAAGGTCTCGTAGGTGCCCTGGAGGATTCCTTGGGTGCCGATGTAGATCCACGAGCCCGCGGTCATCTGCCCGTACATCGTCAGGCCGAGCTGCTCGAGGCGACGGAACTCCGGCCAGGTCGCCCAGTCACCGACCAGGTTGGAGTTGGCGATGATGACCCGCGGCGCCCACTCGTGGGTCTGGAAGACACCCACTGGACGCCCGGACTGGACGAGCATGGTCTCGTCGCCGCGGAGGCCCTGAAGGGTCCGGATGAGCGCCTCGAAGGACGCCCAGTCGCGCGCCGCCTTGCCGGTGCCGCCGTAGACGACCAGGTCATCGGGCCGTTCGGCCACCTGCGGGTCGAGGTTGTTCATCAGCATCCGCATCGCAGCTTCTTGCTGCCAGCCCTGGCAGCTCAGCGACGTGCCCGTGGGCGAGTGCACGACGCGCGGTCCGGGCGTGGTGAGGGTCATCGGGTGGTCCTTCCAGAGGCGGTGTTGGTGATCAGTCCAGATCGCCGACGGCGGCTTCGGCGGAGCGCAACAACGTTCCGTCAACGACGATGCGAAGGACCGCGTCGATCTCCGGGGCGAGAAACCGATCGGAGCCGGGGCCTTCGGCCACCGCACGGACAGCACGCAACGCGGCAGCCGTACCCGCTGCAGGTTCGAGCGGAGCGCGGAGGTCCAGAGCGCGGGCGGCCGTGAGAACCTCAACGGCCAGCACGCGGGCCAGGGCGTCCACGGATCGACGCAGCTTGCGGGCCGCCGACCAACCCATCGACACGTGATCCTCCTGCATCGCAGACGACGGGATCGAGTCAACGCTTGCCGGGACTGCCAGTCGCTTCATCTCGCTGACCAGGCCGGCCTGGGCGTACTGAGCGATCATGTGGCCGGAGTCGACGCCGGGGTCGTCAGCGAGGAAGGCCGGCAGGCCGTGTGACCTCGCCGGGTCGAGCATCCGGTCGGTCCGGCGCTCGCTGATCGAGGCCAGGTCTGCAGCGGCAATGGCGAGGAAGTCGAGGGCATACGCCACGGGAGCGCCGTGGAAGTTTCCGTTGGACTCGACGCGGCCGTCGTCGAGCACGACCGGGTTGTCGATGACGGAGGCGAGCTCTCGCGACGCGACGAGCTCAGCATGGTCGAGGGTGTCCCGTACGGCTCCGGCCACCTGCGGGGCGCACCGCAACGAGTAGGCGTCCTGGACCTTCGGATCGCCGTACCGGTGCGAAGCGACGATCGGCGAGCCGGCCAACAGGGTGGCCATGTTGGCGGCCGAACGCGCCTGACCGGGATGGGGGCGAAGGGCCTGGAGCTCGGGGGCGAAGACCCGGTCGGTCCCGAGCAAGGCCTCCACGCTCATCGCGGCCGACAGGTCGGCCACCCGAACCAGGGCCTGGAGGTCATGGCAGGCAAGCACGAGCATGGCCAGCATCCCGTCGGTGCCATTGATGAGAGCCAGACCCTCTTTCGCCGCAAGACGTACGGGCTCGAGCCCAGCGGCGTTCATCGCCACGGCGGCGTCGGTGAGGTCGCCGTGCAGATCTCGGACCGGCCCCTCGCCCATCAGCGCCAAGGCGCAGTGCGCGAGCGGTGCCAGGTCACCGGAGCAGCCCAGCGAGCCGTACTCGTGCACGACCGGGGTGATGCCGGCATTGAGCAGGCCGGCATAGGTCTGCACCGTCTGCACCCGTACGCCGGTGTGTCCGGTGGCCAGGGTGTGCAGGCGCAGCAGCATCAGGCCGCGCACGACCTCACGCTCGACCTCGTCACCGGTGCCCGAAGCGTGGCTGCGAATCAGCGAACGCTGCAACTTCTCGCGCAGGTCGGTGGGGATGTGCCGGTTGGCCAGGGCGCCGAACCCGGTCGAGATTCCGTACGTGGGCACCTCTCCCGCAGCCAACGCATCGATGCGGTCCCGGGCTGCGGCAACAGCGCTCAGGGCGTCGTCGGTCAGGACCACCTCGGCGCCAAGGCGGGCGACCGCTACGACGTCCGCGGCGGTCAGCGGGGGGGGTCCGACGAGGACGGCGTTGGTCATGCCCTCATCGAAGCCATTTCAACGGTCCCTGTCTGCCGTACGCTGACGACAAGTGTCCGGGATCCCGGACGTTTCACTCCGCTGAGGGGTGGAGGTGGGGAATGCGGGCCGAGGAGAAGGTGCCGGCCGTCGCGCGGGCCGTGGCTGTGCTGCAGCTGCTCGCACGGCACCCGTCCCCGCTGCCGGCGGCCGCGGTGGCCCGCGAGCTGGAGCTGCCTCGCTCGACGGTCTACCAGCTGCTCGCCGCCCTGGAGTCCACCGGGCTCGTGACGCACCTGCCGGAGGAGCGCACGTACGGCCTCGGGATCGGTGCCTTCGAACTCGGGTCCGCGTACCTGCGCAACGACCCCCTCGAGCGGCTGTCCCGCCCGCTGCTCGTGAGTCTCGTCGCCCAGACGCGAGCCACGGCCCACCTCGGGGTCCTGCATGGAGCAGAGACCCTCTACCTGCTCAAGGAGCAGCCCAGGCACCCGGTCACCCTGGTCACCGACGTGGGAGTACGGCTGCCCGCCCACCTGACCGCCGTGGGCCGATCGATGCTCGCGCATCTGCCGGCGGCGCAGGTGCGGGCGTTGTTTCCCTCCTCCGCCGGTTTCGTCGACCGCACCGGGGCCGGACCGGGGACCCTCAACGAGCTGAGAGCCCTCTTGTCGCTCGAACGCCGGCGAGGATGGGCCGAGGAAGACGGACACGTCACCGCGGGGCTTGCTTCGGTGGCTGCACCCGCCTTCGATCACCTCGGCCGCCCCGCCGCAGCGATCGGCTTGACCTTCCCCTCCGCGAACCATCCAGCGCACCAGCGAGTTCAGCTGGCGACGACCGTCCGGGAAGCCGCGCTACGGCTCACCAAGCGCCTGTCAGGTCAACCCCCGCTCACCGTCGACCCACGTTCGAGTTGACAGCAAGGGCCGAGCAGCCTGAGGTGGAGACCAGGGCCGTGGCTCACACGGCGTCTCAGGTGGAAGAGCCCAGGGAGTTCACGTGAGCACATTCGTCGTCGTCGGTGGCGGACTCGCGGGGGCCAAGGCCGTCGAGACCCTGCGGTCGGAGGGATTCGACGGCGACGTCGTTCTCGTCAGTGCCGAGACAGAGCGACCCTACGAGCGTCCACCGCTGTCCAAGGACCTCCTGCTCGGCAAGGCGGAGCGAGACAGCGTCTTCGTGCACGACGAGCAGTGGTACGAGCAACATCACGTCGACCTACGCACCTCGACCCAAGCGAGCGCGCTCGACGTCGACGCCCATACCGTGGCCCTCAGCGACGGGATGGCGCTGCACTACGACCGACTCCTCATCGCCACCGGCAGCAGCCCCCGCCCGCTCGACGTACCAGGGACCGACACGGCCAACCTCTTGATGTTGCGCGAACTCGCCGAGTCGGACCGGATCAAGCAGGCCATCGACTCCGGTGGTCCGCTGGCCATCATCGGGGCGGGCTGGATCGGTCTCGAGGTGGCTGCAGCAGCCCGGGAGTCCGGTGCCGAGGTCACCGTCATCGAGGCTGCGGACCAGCCCCTGCTGCGGGTCCTAGGAACCCGCCTGGCCGAGCGGATCGCCACGCTGCACCGCTCGCACGGCGTCGACCTCCGGCTCGGCAGCGGCGTGGCAGAGCTCCGGCCCGGCGTTGTCGTCACCAAGGACGGTGCGGTCGTCGCCGCCGACACGATCATCGTCGGAGTCGGGGTGGCCCCCAACGTCGACCTCGCGAAGGCGGGTGGGCTGAAGCTCGACAACGGCATCGTGACCGACGCGGCCCTGAAGAGCTCCGCCCCCGACGTCTTTGCGGCAGGCGACGTGGCGAATACCTTCCACCCGCGCTACGGGCGCCACCTGCGCACCGAGCACTGGGCCAACGCCTTGAACGGCGGACCAGCCGCCGCGCGGTCGATGCTGGGTCAGCAGGTCAGCTACGACCGGCTGCCGTACTTCTTCACCGATCAGTACGACTTCGGTATGGAGTACGTCGGCTGGGCGGATGCCGCCGAGTCCGACGTCGTCATCCGCGGGGACCTGGAAGCGCTGCAGTTCCAAGCATTCTGGCTCGTCGACGGTGTCGTCGAGGCTGCCATGCACGCGAACATGTGGGACGACGGCGCCGATCCGCTCAAGGCCGTCGTCGCCCTCCAGCGCAGGGTCGACACTGACAAGCTTGCCGACCCGAAAGTCCCGCTGACCGAGCTCTGACGTGCGTGTCTTTGGGTATTGGTCAAGGGAGGGGTGAGGTCGTACGGTCAGCGCATGATCACTGCTGTGCACACCCTGGTCTACGCGAATGACGCCGAAGCCGCTCGTGCGTTCTTTCGCGAGGTGATCGGTTGGCCGCACGTCGACACGGGAGGCGGGTGGCTCATCTTCCGCACCGGGCCGTCCGAGCTCGGAGTGCACCCGACGAGCGGCGGAGACTGGACGGCCGACCAGCACCACGAGATCTCTTTGATGTGCGATGACATCGAGGCCACGGTCAGGGAACTGACCGCGAAAGGCGCGTCCTTTGCCGGCGACATACGTGACGAGGGATTCGGTCGCACGATCATGCTCGAGGTGCCCGGCGGTGGCCAGATCATGGTCTACGAGCCCAAGCACCCGCCCGCGCACAGCCTCTGAACATCAGCCCTCCGTTGCTGCGGGATGCCGCATCCGGCTGGCTCCCTCACACTTGTCGAGTGCCGCCATTCGTTCCCGACCCTCGCGTCGCGGTGTCGCGCTCGTTCCGCCGCATCGTCAGCGGTGCAGCCGACGGACAGCCGACCTGGATCCACGCGCTTGAGAATGGTGCAGACGCCGGGCTGTACGGCCCCGGTTCGGCGCCCTGGGTCGTGCACGGCAACCTCGCCACCCTCGTCGGAGGCATCCGAGCCCTCCTTCTCCAGGCCCTGCACCCGGCCGCCCTTGCTGGTGTGCACCAGCACTCCCGGTATGAGCAGGATCCGCTCGGCCGCCTGGCGGGGACCACGCGGTGGTTGGTCACCCTGACCTTCGGCGACAGCGTGGCGGTTGCGCGGGAGACCGCTCGGGTGCGCGCGATGCACGCCCGCGTCGAGGGAACGTGGGCGCCTGAGAAGGACCCACACGACCTACGCGCCTATCAGGCCCAGGACCCCGAGCTGCTCCGATGGGTGCACCTGGCGTTCACGGACTCGTTTCTCGCCACGCACCTGGTTTGGGGTGGGGACATCCCTGGAGGTGCAGACGCCTATGTCTTCGACTGGGCTAGGGCCGTCGAGCCCCTCGGCTTGGCCGATCCACCACGCAGCAGCGATGGCCTGGCCGATCAGCTTCGCGGCTTCGACGCCGTTCTCGAAGGCGGCCGGTTAGCCCGCGAGGTCGCGCGCTTCGTGCTGAACCCTCCGCTGCCGCTGGCAACTCGACCCGCCTACGCGCTGCTTGCCGCCGGAGCGGTGTCCACGCTGACCGCCCGGCAGCGCCGGCTGCTCGGCCTTCCGTCGGTGCCTAGCCTGGCGACCCGGCCGGCGGTGCGAGGTCTGCTCGCGGGGATGCGGCTGGCTCTCGGCTCACAGTCGCCGAGCGAGCAAGCGGCTCGGCGACGCCTCGCGCGGCTCTCCTCCCTTGCGCCACAGCCAGCGCCGTCGAGGTCCTAGCGCTGCGTTCGACTCACCCCAGGGTGCCTTGGCACTCGGGGACGCCATCCGCAGCCGCCTTGAGCTCAGCATCGGAACCCACGGCTTGCCCCGCCTTGGCCACGCGATCCAGGGCGGCCATCAGCTCGGGCGACTCGGTGATCTTGGAGATTCCCGCGAAAGACCCGATACCGCCGTCTCCGACCTCGGCCAGGGCCTGATCCAAGGCGTCGGCTACGGCGCGCGCAGCGTCGATGTAGGCGTCGGTGAGCTCCTTGCCGTTCTCCACGTCCGGGGCGCCGATCTGCTCGAGCTGGTCGGCAAAAGCCCTGAACTGATCGGGCAACAGCTTGTACTGCTTGACGAGCTTCTTGATCGCCTTCTCCGGGTCAGCGGCGATCGCGCTCGGGTCGGGTGAGAGCTGGCTCGGGTCAAGAGTGTCCTTCTGCGCCGTGCACACCGCAGCGAGCCACTCGGTGAGGCTCTTGTCCGCGGAGACGTCCGCCGGTGGCTGCGACGATGGCGCGCTGACGGCGCCAGGGGACGTCGACGCTGGTGCGGGGCCACCGGCGCTCGAGCCGCCCCCGCACGCGGCGAGGCTGACGACCAGCAGGCCGGATGCAGCAACGAAGCGGGATCGCCGCAGGATTCTCATGAGGTCACGACCGGTACGTAGGAGTGAGTTTGGCGCGGGCCAGGGTGTGGAAAGCGAGGTTGAAACAGACGATGGCCGGCCTCACCTCGGCCGTCACGCCAAGGGTGGGCACATCCACCGCGTGCACGACGAACTGATAGCGATGCGGCCGGTCACCGTCCGGAGGGGCCGCGCCTCCGTAGTCGGGGGTTCCGAAGTCCGTGGGAACGTGGAACCCCCCTGGCAAGGTGTCGTCGGATGTGCCCGCTCCTTGAGCCAACGAGGTGACGCTGCGCGGGAGGTCGACGACCACCCAGTGCCAGAAACCCGAGACGGTCGGTGCATCCGGATCGAAGCAGGTCACGGTGAAGCTTTGAGTCTCGGCAGGGAAGTCGCTCCACGACAGCTGCGGCGAAAGGTTGCCACCGGTCTTGCCCATGCCGTTGAAGACGTGCGCCTCGGGAAGCTGCGCTCCATCCGCCACGTCGTCGCTCGACACCACGAAGGTTGGGACAGGGGGCAGAAAATCGTAGGGGTCGGGAGCGATCGCTCGGTCGAGTGTCACTCTTCCACTTAAGCGCACAGCCGGCACGTTGCCAACCCCGACAACACCTCGCGAAGTCCAGCGATGCCGGGTGACGACGCCGTACGCTCCCGGCGTGCCAATCACCTTGGGAGATGTGACCGCCGAGGACATCCGGCGAATGACAGGCAAGTTGTACGTCTACGACGGGCTCGATCGCCCCCGGAAGACGTCGGCCTTCTGGGCGCTGCTGATCCTCTCCAGCGTCATCGCGACGGCAGGAGTCGTCGCGAACTCTACGGCGACGGTCATCGGCGCGATGATCGTCGCGCCACTCATGACGCCGATCATCGGCACCGCGCTGGCGATCGTCCTGGCCGACCGGCACAACATGATCCGCTCAGCCGCGCTGATCCTGGTTGGCGCAGGGGCGGTCATCGTCGTCGCCTATGTGCTTGGGCTCGCAGTCCCGGGCGAGATCGTCGCCAGCACCGACCCGCAGGTCGCCAGTCGGGTCAGCCCCCGGCTCATCGACCTCGTAGCCGCCCTGGCCACCGGCGTCGTAGGCGCTTTCGCCCTGGTGCGCTCAGACATCTCCGACACTCTGCCTGGGGTTGCGATCGCCATCTCCTTGGTGCCGCCGCTGGCCGTGGCGGGCTTGACCCTGGAGTCGGGAGCCCCAGCAGAATCACTGGGCGCGCTCCTGCTGTTCGCGACGAACGTCGCCGCCATCATCGCCACGGGAACGATCGTTCTCCTCCTCTACCGGGTGCGCGAGACCGCCCAAGAGGCCGGCTTCCACGTAGGCCGGCTGACCGGAAGGACCCTGACGGTCGTCGCTGGCATGCTCGTTCTCATTACGGTGCCGCTAGCCATCGGCACGAGCAACGTGGTCTACCAGACGAGGCTGCTGAGCCAAGCCACTCCGGTCGCCGAGCAGTGGGCGCAGGACCAGGGTTGGATCACCCAGCAGGTCAGCTACCAGCAAGGCAGCCTGCGGGTCGTCGCCATCGGCCCACCACCTGAGATAAATGGAAGCACTCTGCGGGACGCCCTGGACGCCGCGGGGCTGCGCGACATCGATGTTCAGGTCACCCTGCTGATCGGTGGCACTCGAGAGCTGCCCCGGACAGGATGAGGCCATGGACCTCGACGTAGCCCTCGCATTCGCTGCCGAACGGACCAAAGGCAGCCTGATCACCCTTCGACAAGACGGCCGACCCCAATCGTCGAACGTGCTCTATCTCGTCGACGGCGCCGTGGTCTCGATGTCGCTGACTGGCAGTCGCGCTAAGACGCGCAACCTCCTGCGCGATGCTCGCGCCTGCCTGCACGTCAACGACGACTCGTTCTGGCAGTACGTCGTGCTCGACGGCACCGTCTCCTTGAGCCCCGTGGCCCAGAGAGTGGATGACCCAACGGTGGACGACCTGGTCTCCTACTATCGCCGGCTCAACGGGGAGCACGAAGACTGGGCGGACTACCGGGCGGCGATGGTGCGCGAGGGCCGTCTCGTCGCCCGTCTTCAGGTCTCCTCCGCGTACGGACAGGTCCACGCATGACTGCGTGGGGAGCGCTGGTTGTGAGGCCAGCAGGAAGCGTCGGCCGGGTGGCCGAGGGGACTCTTCATGCCGGTCTTTGAGCTCTCCCTGGACGAACTGAGGACCTATCAGGGGCGCAACCCACGGCCGGACGATTTCGACAGCTTCTGGAGTGCCGCTCTGGATGAGCTCCGCGACGTCGTGCCCGAGGTCCACCTCGAGCCGGTGCCGCATCCGACACCGATCGCCGAGTGCTTCGACCTCACGTTCACGGGAGTCCGCGATGCACGGGTGTATGCGAAGTATCTGCGTCCACGCGCAGTGGCGGAGCCGCATCCGGGCGTGGTGGTCTTCCACGGCTACTCGGGTAGCAGCCCGGACTGGTTCGAGCTCATTCCTTACGTAGCCCAGGGCTATTCGGTCGTTGCCTTGGACTGCCGGGGACAAGGTGGACGCTCCGAGGATCCCGGCGGGGTGAAGGGAACGACCCTCAGCGGCCAGATCGTTCGAGGCCTCGGCGACTCACCGGACAAGCTGGCCTTCCGGCAGATCTTCCTCGACGGCGTTCAGCTGACCCGTCTGCTGATGGACCGGCCCGAGGTCGACCCGACCCGGGTCGCGGTGACTGGCGCATCACAAGGCGGTGGGCTGACCTTGGCCGTCGCCGCCCTCGAACCATCAGTGCGCCTCGCCGCGGCGACGTACCCGTTCCTGACCGACTACCTACGCACCTGGGAGATGGACCTCGCCTCCGACGCCTACGCCGAGCTGCGGGAGTATCTGCGCCGCTTCGACCCGACCCACGCCAACGTCCAAGACATGTTCACAACCCTGGGCTACATCGATGTCCAACATCTCGCGCCGCGGATCCAGGCCAAGGTGTTGATGACCACGGGACTCATGGACACGGTGTGTCCCCCCTCGACGCAGTTCGCGGCCTACAACAAGATCCGGTCACCCAAGGAGATCGTGATCTATCCCGATTACGAGCACGAGCCATACCCCGGCCGAGATGACCGGATCCTGGCCTTCTTCGCCGCTGAGCTCTGAGCCGCGTCGTCGACAGCGCTTCAGCGACGTCACCGTGGTCTCGGTCTCCAGCGCTTCCAGGTGGCCACCGCACTAGCGCACGTCTTGTCGGCGGCCATCAGCATGACCTCCACGGTCATCTCCCCTTCCGTCGCCCGTTGAACCTGTGCATGCAGCAGCACCGACTCATTCAAGGGCGCAGGGCGCAGGAAGCGGACGTCCAGGCCGGCGGTCACGTAGGAGAGCGGCGCGTCGGCCAAAGCCCTCCAGCCACGCTGATCAGCCTCGAGCAGGACTGCAGCCGCGCTGTGGCAGTCCAGCACGGTCGAGATGATTCCCCCGTTGAGAAAGCCCAGCCCGTTGTCGTGCTCGGGCCAGGGCCGAAACGTCGCTATCGGCCCGTCGAGGCGCGGATAGCTGCGCAGCTGGAGGCCGTTGGTGTTGGCGGGTCCACACCCGAAGCAGGTGAGGTCCGGATAGAGCCGCTGCTGGATGCTCGGCCCATCGAACGCGGTCGACATAGGACCATCGTGCACGTTCTCGTGCCGGCTACGTCGTGCCCTCGTCGAGCAGCCCCCGTCGGTGGGCGATGGCGGCTGCCTCTGTGCGCCCTGCAGCATCGAGCTTGGCCAGGATGTTCGAGACATGGACCGAGACGGTCTTGACACTGATGAACAGCTGCTTGGCGATCTCACCGTTGGACCGCCCCTCGGCGACGAGCGCGAGGATCTCGGTCTCCCGGGCGGTCAGAGCATCAGAACGGCTGTCAGCGCGTCTGGGCGCCGAGCCGATCGCCTGCAGCTCCTCCAGCAGCGGCCGGGCGCCCAGCCGGTGTGCGCTCGCACGCGCCAGGTCCCCAACCTCACGGGCCGCAGCCTGGTCGCCGGTGGCGCGCAAGATGCCGGCCAGAGTCACCCGAACGGCAGCCAGCTCGTGGACATGCCCGAAGTCGGCGAACAGCTGCTCGGTCTCTCGCCACGATTCGACCAGGGCTGCTTGCGACGGCGCCTCGGTGCCGGTCAGCCAGCGAGCACGCAAGGTCTCCGCCTCGAGCCGCTTCATCCAGGCTCGGCCCTCGGGCCCCCAGTGCCCGGACGGGTCGGTGTACTCCTGGAGCACGGTGCGTCCATCCTCGAGAAGCCCCTCGACCTCTGTGAGCAACGCGGTTCGCTCGGATGCACTCAGCCTGGGCATCCGAGATGCGAGGGCGCCTGCGGTCATGGCTGCCAGCCTGATCCGGGCGCTGAACCACTCGCGCCAGATCTTGCCCAACACCTCCACAACCTCCCGGTAGACCTCCAGGACCGCACCGGGATCCTCCGCGCGCGCGGCATCGGTGAGCTCGGCGACCACGGAGTGGATCGCGACCGAGCCCTCGATCCGCCAGTACCTACGCAGCTCGCGGGCTCGGTCGGCCACCTGCTCCCCGCGGGCGCTGAGGACCAGCAGGCGGACGCCCTCCAGGAGGGCCGCTGAGATCGGCGGCGCATGCTCACCGGTGACGTCAGTGAGGTCCAGGACCTCATCCCAGTCGCCGTTGACATAGAGCACCCATGCGAGCTGCCACCGAGCCTCGAAGCCGTACGGCGCCCACGGAATGCCCGCGTCGACAGCCGCCTGTCGGGCACCGCGAAACCAATGCTCGGCTTCGTCATACTCCGCCCAGTCCTGATAGGAGCGGCCCAGGAAGAAGCGCGCTCGCATTTCCGCGTGTACCGCACCGGTGGCGACCGCGCGATCCACCGCGTCGGCGAGCGCACTCCGGAGACCTTCCTTTGGCCCCGCCTTCTTGAGCCCCGACAGCGTCGTGACGATGTCGGCAACCAGTTCGTGCCGGTCCAGTCGCTCGGCGACCGTCAGGGCGTCGAGGCCGACCGACTGCGCCTCGTCGTACCTCTCGTTACCCGCCAGGATCCGGGCATGGATCGCCAACACCTTGGCGCGCAGCCCCCCGGCAGCGTCGTGGAGCTCGTCGACGGCCTGCTGGGAGATGCTCAGGGCATACTCCTCGTTCGGCTCGAAGACGAAGAGCGCTTCGGCGCGCGCGGCGAGCAGCCTGGCCCGGTGCCCCGCTGGCGCGTCGTCGGGGAGCTGGACCAGTTGCTCGGCCAGCAGCTTCGCGGCCCGCTCTGGCTGGCCTGCGTTGGTCACCGCTACCGCCGCCGCCACTGCGAGCTTGGACACGTCACCGGCGTAGCGCTCACGCCGGGCCGGGTCGGAGAGCAGCTCGAGGGCCAGCTGGTAGTGCTGGGCGGCCTCGTCCGGGCCGCCCACGGCAGCAGCCTCATCGCCGGCCCGGATGGCGGCAGAAAGCGCGCCGTCGAGATCGTTGGCCAGGCGCGCGTGTCGCGCGAGCTCGGCGGCAGTCCCCGGCGCCCGTCCGTCGGCGAGTACCGCAGCGTACGCAGCATGCAGTCGGACCCGTTCGCCCGGCAGCAGGTCGTCGTAGACGGCCTCCCCGAGCAGGGCGTGGCGGAAGGCGTAGCGCCCCTCGCCGGCAACCAAGACGTTCATCTCGACCGCCTGTCGCGCGGCTTCCTCGAACTGGCGCGCGCCAAGACCAGACGCCGCAGCGAGCAGCTCATGGGAGACGTTGCGACCGGCGACACTGGCCACCCGCGTGACCTGCCGCGCATCGCCGTCCAGCCGGTCGAGCCGGACCAGCAGGACGTCAGCGAGGTCGTCCGGCAGCGACTCACATCCCTCCGACAGCCCCGCGGCTCCGACCAGCTCCTCCACGAAGAAGGCGTTGCCCTCCGCCCGTCCGACGATGGTCTCGAGCTCTTCGGCGGATAGGCCGGAGGGCACGAGCATCGTGACCAGGGCGCGAACGTCGTCGTCGAGCAGCGGGCTCAGCTGGAGGCGCTCGACACCGTGGAGACGCGTCCACTCCGCCACCTGGCGGCGCAGTGGATGTCGACGATGCAGGTCGTCGGCGCGGTAAGACGCGATGACGGCAACCGGACCTTCGAAGGCCCGGGAGAAGAGAAACCTCAGCAGGTCACGTGTCGACTGGTCGGCCCAGTGGCAGTCCTCGACGACGACGAGCAGCGGGCTGAGCGCACCAACGGCCTCGAGGAGGGCGTGGACGGCGGTGAACAGATCCGCGCGGTCGACGCTGTCCGACGACTCCCCGCGATCGGCGCTCTTGTCCTCCGCGGCGTCCAGCACCCGGCGTCCTGGTCGGAGGCGGGACAACGCTGGGTTCTCGTGGGTGACCTTCGCGACAACCTCGGGCAGTTCCGCCTCGAGACGGCCCAGTACCTCCGAGAACGGTAGGTACGGCAGCGCGCTGTCTCCGAAATCGAGACAGTGACCGACCACAACGCGCCAGTCCTCAGTCATGGCCAGCGCACTGAGCTCCTTCAGCAGCCGGGTCTTCCCGACGCCGGCGTCGCCGGACAGCACGACGTGTCGGCGCTGAGCGGCGGATTCACCCGAGGACGACCGGACACCGAGGAACGAAGCGATCTCCGTCAGCTCGGCGTCCCTGCCCACCATGGGGCCGATCAAGGTGCGACTGGGCTGTGCCACGCCGTCCATGATCCCCGGTTCGGGCAACCCTGTTGGTGTCATTTCGGGATGGAGAGCCAGAAAGAGATCAGGTCCACTCGGTGGTCCCGCCAGGTCGCTCTACCACCGGGCAAGGTCGCCGCCGTTGAGCTCAAGGTGGCTGAGGGTCATACGAATCTCCTAGGTCGGACGGGTCGGATCTTCGGCGCCGCCAGGTCGGCGGAAGATCGCCGGGTCAGGCGGGTACTGCGACCCGGACGGGACGGCTGCTGGCAGGCGCAGGGGTCTGCGTGGATGCTTCGGCGCAGCCGAGGAGGGTCGCCAGCTGCCGGGTCACGCTGCCGAAGGCCCGCAGCCGGACAATCTCCGGAGCCGCCTGGTCGATCAGGACGTCGACGAGGGTCATCGAAACCCCCAGGACGCTTGCCTGGTCGGCGACGGCTGCGACCTCCGCCTCGTGCCTGGCGATGCCGTCGGTCAGCACGCCGTCGGCCAAGTCGTCGATCAAGGTCTGGGTCACCCCGTCGCCCCTGCCCTTTCGTGCCCGCGCGGTCCGTGACCCTGAAAGTTGGCGGTCGCCCACTGCGGCGTTGGGCGGCAACTCACGGCGTGCCGCCGAGTCGGTTTCCGTCATCCAGCGGACGAGCAAGTTCCGAGCGCGCCGGCGGTGTCTGCTCGCCCGCACACCCGCCTTGACCAGATTGGTGCGGTACTCGTGCTCCGCGGTCAACAGTTGTGGGTTGTACATGATGTGGCCTCCTCAGATGTCTCACCGGGATTCGGTGGTGAGACGAGGTTCGCCATCTGAGGTAGGTGCGCACATCGGGAAGGTGCCTTAGTTCTGGCGGAGCCCCGTTCAGGTGCCTTAGGCACGCTCTTCTTTCCGTCAAGAAGCTGGCTTCGGAGTCGTCCGCCTCTCAACGCGGGGGGATTGCCCATCGCTGCCACCGCCGGTTCGAACGGCTGCTCAGCAGAGCCCCCGGCAGCAACGCACGCCCTGACTTGCCCCGATGTGGCGCGCCCGGAGGTATTCGAAACCCCAACCTTCTGATCCGTAGTCAGATGCTCTATCCGTTGAGCTACGGGCGCAACGACCGCGAGCGGCCGAGCAGACAGTGTAGCCGCCGACCGTCAGACGCTGGCCCCGTTCCCATGGCGGCACAATGAAGGGGTGCGCGCGATCGTCGTCCAGAGCCCGGGCGGTCCCGAGGCTCTCGAGCTCGCAGATCTGCCCGCGCCCCCGCCCGGTCCAGATCAGCTCCTCGTTGACGTCCACGTGGCCGGGGTGAACTACATCGACATCAATCATCGATCCGGCGCCTTCCCCGTCGCCATGCCCTACGTCCTCGGCCAGGAAGGGTGTGGCGTGGTCTCCGCCCTCGGCGCCGAGGTCAAGGACTTCGTCGTCGGCCAGCGGGTGGCCTGGGCACAGACCCCCGGCAGCTACGCCGAGCAGGTAGCCGTGCCCGCGAGGGAGGCAGTCGCGGTGCCGGACGGGATCACCGACGAGCAGGCCGGCGGTCTTCTCCTCCAAGGGCTCACGGCGCACTATCTGGCGAACTCGACCTACGCCCTCCAACCTGGCGACGTCGCCTTGATCCACGCAGCCGCCGGGGGGGTCGGACTCTTGCTGACCCAGCTGGCCAAGGCCCGAGGAGCTCGGGTGATCGCTACCTCGTCACCAGGCAAGGCTCAGCTCGCTCGAGACGCCGGAGCCGACGAAGTCCTCCGCTACGCAGAGGTTCCCGCCCGGGTGCGGGAGCTCACCAACGGGCGCGGGGTCGATGTCGTCTACGACGGAGTCGGCGCAGCCACCTTCGAAGGAAGTCTGGCCTCGCTGCGTCCTCGAGGGCTGCTCGCCTTGTTCGGGCAAGCCAGCGGAGCCGTACCACCCTTCGATCTGTTCCGGTTGTCCAAAGCCGGCTCGTTGTTCGTGACCCGCCCGACGATGGCCCACTACCTAGCCTCGCGGGAGGAGCTCCTCGCCCGGGCCGAGGCGCTGTTCGCCGCCGTGCAGGCTGGAGTCTTGTCCGTCCGCCTTGGCGGTCGCTACGAGCTGGCCGACGCCGCCAGCGCCCACCGCTACTTGGCTGGACGAGGCTCGACGGGCAAGCTGATCTTGTTGGTGTGAGCCACGTCGCAGACGATTGCCCCACCCTCGAAGCGAACGGTCAGGTCCGGGAACAGCCGGGTGAGCCACCTCACCATGTCCCGGTTGTCCCCGTGAACGACGAAGCGCAGAGTTTGGGCACCGGCCTCGTCCGCCTCACCGGCGGCACGCAGGACAAGTTGGGTGCCCAGTCCTCGACCCTGAAAGGCGTCTGCGACCACCACTGCCAGCTCGAACACCGAGTCGCTGGCGGATCGGTCTCGCGTCCACGATGCGTGACCCACGACCCTCCCCTCCTCGACCGCGACCCACACGCCGTGGTCAACGTCACGAACAACGAGTCGTTCGCTCAGCGACGGTGGGGGATGGCCCAGGCCGGTGAAGAACCGCCGAAAGGCCGTCTCGGCCGACAAGCCATCCAAGAACGCGGCAACAGCTGGGCCGTCCGACGGGAGCGCCCGTCGAACGGCGATCCGCGAGGCCTGCACCATGGTCACGTCCGCGCATCCATGATGAGCAACGTTGACGTGGAGTGGGCCAGCAGTCGGCCGGCCTGGTCGGTCAGGCGAGCTTCCGCTACCGCCGTACGGCTGCCTCGATGCAGCACCCGACCCTCGCAACGCGTCGTGCCGGACTCGATGGTCATCGGTCGGATGAACTTCGTGGTGAGGTCCAGGGACGTGTGGAACTGCCCCCTGTCGAGGGTCAGCATCACGGCGCAGGCGCCAGCCGTGTCGAGCAACGCCGAGATCACCCCTCCGTGAACCGAGCCGAGTGGGTTGTAGTGGAATCCTTGGGCACGCGCCGCGATCGCCACGTAATCCGCACCCACCTCGATGCCGCCAAACCCGAGCGTGGAGGCGATCGGTGGTGCGGGCAGATCGCCGGCCGCCATCCGCTCCATCGCCTCGCGGCCGGTGAGTCCAGCGAGCAGGGACAGCGTCTCCATCGGGTCCGCCCATTCGTGCGAGCGGGAGTGAACCGCGAGGGCGGTAGGCGTCTCCGTCATGGATCCAGGGTGCTCCGGACTTGCTGGGTCTGTCAAATGGACCTAGCCTGGCTGGGTGTCCTCGCCCGAAGCCCTGAAGTGGTCCACCGACAACTGCCCGATCGAACGGGCGGTCAGCCTGTTCGGAGACCGGTGGTCGTTTCTGGTGCTTCGGGAGATCTTCAGCGGGATCCGCCGCTTCGATGACCTCCGGGTGCGCACGCACATCCCGCGCCAAGTTCTGTCCGCTCGCCTTTCGGCGCTGATCTCGGCAGGACTGCTCCGTCGGGAGCCGTACCGAGAACCCGGCAAGCGCACCCGCCAGGAGTACCGCCTGACCCAGAAGGGGCTCGACCTCTACCCCGTCCTGGTGGCCCTGCTCGACTGGGGCAACAGGTACGGGGAGCTCGGGGACGGCGTTGACTCGACACCGACATCCCCGACCGTGGCCCAGCACCGCGGGTGCGCGGGCGCCGTTCGGGCCAGCCTCGTGTGCGAGAACGGACACGAGGTGACCGAGGTCCGCGAGGTCGTCTTCGCCCTCGGCCCCGGCGCACGCCCCCTCGCTGCCCGGACAGCCTGACCGAGGTCTGCCCGACCCGAGGTCGCAGTTGGCGGAGGCGGAGGGATTTGAACCCTCGATGGGCTTGAGACCCAAACCGCATTAGCAGTGCGGCGCCATAGGCCGGGCTAGGCGACGCCTCCCAACGGCTCAGCCGACCAGGGCCGGCTGCACCGCTCGATGAGGGTACCCGGGCGTCCAGGAGGCGAGCAAAGCGCTCAGCGCCGGGGCCGTACGCTCAGCGGCGTGGCAGATTCTGCAGACCTGACGGCGGCCAAGCGGGCAGCCGGAGAGGCAGCCGTCGACGACTGCGTCCGATCCGGCATGGCCGTAGGCCTGGGCACGGGCTCGACGGCCGTCTGGGGGATCCGCCGACTCGGACGACTGCTCGAGGAGGGAGCGCTCGTCGACGTGGTGGGCCTGCCCACCAGCGAGGCCAGTGCCGCGGAGGCGCGTAGCTGTGGGGTACCGCTGACGACCTTCGATGAGCACCCGGTCCTCGACGTGACGATCGACGGGGCGGATGAGATCGACCCCGACCTCGACCTGATCAAGGGCGGAGGTGGAGCACATCTGCGCGAGAAGCTGGTGGCCCAAGCCAGCCGTCGGCTCGCGATCGTCGTGGACCCGACGAAACTCAGTCCCGCCCTTGGCACCGGCTTTGCCTTGCCTGTCGAAGTGGTGACCATGGGGCGTGTTCCGGAGACGCGCTTCCTGGAGTCGCTGGGTTTCGACGTGACGTGGAGGCATCGCGACGGCGCGCCGTACGTCACCGACGAGGGCAACTGGATCCTGGACGCAGCCACCGGACCGATCGCCGACAAGGTCGCGCTGCTGGATGTGCTGCTGCACCGAGCGGGCGTCGTGGAGGTCGGGCTGTTCCTGGCGCTCACGACCGACGTCTACCTTGCGCGGCCCGACGGCGTCGAGCACCTCCTTCGGGAGCCTCAGCCCGGCGAGCGCCCTAGCCCTGCTTGATCTAGCCCTGCTTGATGTAGCCCGTCTTGGGGACGGAACCCCCTACTGGGCTGTAGTCGTCGACGTAGGACTGGGTCACCTTGACCGCGCCCGCGAGGCCCTTGAGGCACGACCGCGGAATCTTGCCGGTCCAGACTTTTGCAGACTTGTCGTACTTCAAGCTGAACGACGAGCACGCCACCAACTTCTGCTGCTTCCCCTTGACCAGCGAGGCACCCCACACCGCCCCCGGGTAACAGCCGCCATCCATGCCGAAACGGGTGCCGTCGCGATCCCGGAAATCGACCCGGAGGTACTTCACCTCACACTTTCCACCAGGCGCCGACAGCTTGAACACGAGCGTGTTCTTCCCGTTCTTGACGACAAGCTTCTTGTAGGTGCCGGTGCCCTTCACGCTGGCGGAGTCGGCAAGCGCCGGTGCCAGACTCACCCCGGATACGAGCACGGCCATCGCGCAGACGGCAATCAAGCGACGCACAGCGTTCTCCCCTCCTGGTCGTGCGTTGATCATGAGGGGCACGACCGATGCCGACAATCATCCGAACGTCCAAGCCTCAGTCACGGCGTGGCAGCAGCCGACAGACAGGAGCGTCGACACGGTTGATCGTCAGACGACTGGGTAGACATCGTCCGGGGGTCATGATCATCCGGAGGCGACATGTCAGGGCAATCAACCAACGGCGGCGCGCTCAGCGAGGCGACGGACAAGGCCCGGTCGGCGGCCGACAGCAGGCCGGTCGACTGGCTCGCCAGGTTCGGCCTGGCTGCCAGAGGCTCGGTCTACATCTTGATGGGCCTGCTCGCGGCTTTGGTCGCGAAGGGGGAGAACGCCGAGGTGGACCAGAAGGGCGCTCTGCGCGCACTGGCCGCTCAGCCCTTCGGTGAGGTCGTCGTTCTCCTCCTGGCCGTGGGATTTGCCGGCTATGCCGTCTGGCGACTGTCCGAGGCCGCGTTCGGTGTGGTCGGCGAGAAGCCAGGTGCGGGGCCACGAATAAAGTCCTTGGTCCGTGGCCTGATCTATCTCGGCCTGACCTTCACCGCGGTCTCGCTGCTGCTCGGCTCTCGAGGGTCGCAGTCCAAGCAGCAGACGACTCTCACGGCGAGGGTCATGGACTACACAGGCGGGCGATTCCTGGTCGCTGTTGCGGGTCTGGTCATCGCCGGAGTCGGCGTCGCGTTGGTGGTCGAGGGCCTCCAATTGAAGTTCATGCGCCACTTTCCCCAGGGGCAGCTGTCGGACTCACTGCGCGAGGCGATCAAACAGCTCGGGCGCGTAGGCACTGTCGCCCGTGGGCTCGTCTTCGCCCTTGTCGGGGTTCTCGTCGTGGCCGCGGCCTGGACCCACGACGCGAGCAAGGCCGGCGGTCTGGACGAGGCTTTGAAGACGTTGCGCGACCAGGCGTACGGTCCCTATCTGCTCGCGTTCGCGGCGCTCGGTTTGATGATCTTCGGGGTCTACGGGCTCGCTGAAGCGCGCTACCGCCGTGTCTGACGGCACGCGAGCGAGGACGACGACCGGTGACCCCGCCCCCGACCAACCGTGGCCGCCGGCGCGTCCCCAGCCCGGCAGTGTGCTCGGCGTTGCCCTGAAGCTGATCCTGGCCGCCGCAATCCTGACCGGTTTGCTCGTGCTGGCCGGTATGGCCCTGGCGTCGTCCCAGGTCGGCGATTCGCGGGTCGAGCGTTGGCTCGCCCACCACCGCACTGCGCCGTTGAACACGCTCACCGATGTGGGTAGCCACATCGGGAGCACGCCGGCAATCGTCGTTGCCACCGCCATCACTGTGTTGGCACTCCGCGGGTGGCTCGGTCGTTGGTACGAGTCAATCGTCGTGATCGTGGCAGTCGCCGGCGAGCTGTGCATCTTCCTGGCGGTGACTGCCAGCGTGGAGCGCCACCGACCGGATGTCCCTCATCTCGATGCGGCGCCACCAACCTCGAGTTTTCCTTCCGGGCACACCGCTGCGGCCACGGTGTTGTACGGACTCCTTGCCTATCTGGCCCTCCGCTATGCAAGGAGTCGCGGTACGGCCGTCGCCATCGCCACTTTGTGCCTAGCCGTCCCGGTCGTGGTGGCCGGCTGTCGCCTCTACCGTGGCATGCACTACCCCAGCGACGTCATCGGAGGGATGACCTTGGGCGGGCTCTGGCTGGCCATCGTCCTCACCGTCGTGATGCCACCGGCCTGGACGTCCCTGGGCACCGGCCGATCCGCGCAGCCATGACCACCCAACCCAGCTCCAGGCACACCGACGAACGGCCGGGCGTGCAGTTCCCAGCTGTGATCGCCAATCCGACCAAGGTCGACCCAGAGCTCAGAGAAACCATCGCAGGAGCACTGGCGCGGGCCGGAGCAGATCCCTCTTGGTACGAGACGACGGAGGACGACCCTGGCGTCGGCCAGACAAGAGACGCGGTTGCCGCCGGGGCCGACCTGATCTTGGCGGCTGGAGGCGACGGCACGGTGAGAGCCTGCGCGGCGGCGCTGTGCGATAGCGACGTACCTCTCGCCTTGCTTCCCGCAGGGACCGGCAACCTGCTCGCCCGGAACTTGCAGCTCCCGGAAAACGTGCCCGAGGCCGTCGAGGTGGCCATGGCTGGAGACCGGAGACGCATCGACGTGCTCGACCTCGACGGTGAGATCTTCGTCGTCATGGGAGGGTGCGGGTTCGACGCATCGTTGTTCGACAACACCGCCGACTCTCTCAAGGACAAGGCGGGATGGGCCGCCTATCTCCTAGCGGGCCTTCGGACGCTGCGAACGGCGAAGCGGCAGCGCCTCGAACTCAGCGTCGACGATCATGTCGAGCACCACCGCGCCACCGGCCTCCTCGTCGCCAACGTCGGAGAGCTCACGGGTGGAGTCGTGTTGCTCCCGGACGCAGTGCCAGACGACGGACGCCTCGATCTCGCGGTGCTCACGGCGCCGCGCCTCGTTGACTGGCTCGGGCTGGCGGTGCGCCTCATCACCGGTCGAGACCCGCGTCCTCGGCAGATGTGCACAGACACAGCCTCATCGGTCGTGGTCCGGTGGCCGACCGAGATGCCTACCGAGATCGACGGCGACGTCATCGAGGCGCGGTCGAGCGCAGAGTTCCGCGTACACCCCGCGGCTCTGACGGTGTGCGTCCCGAAGGATTAGAGGGTGCGGCGCAGCCGGTCCCGCCAGGCTCGCCCGTCCGGGTCGAACAGCGAGCGATAGATCGGCGTGGCCCACAGCCTCGCGAGCCGACCAACCCGAACCGGCTGATGCGCACGCAGCCGGCCCGGAGGACGTGACCCGCGCCGACCGTTGCGGTGCCACTCATCAAGGGCTCGGGCAGAGTCGGCCACAGCCTTGAAGGCCTCCACGGGATCCAGCAGGTCGCCGAGGTCATCCACTTCCCGGTCCAGGTGCTCGCTCCACAACTGCAGCCTCAGGTCGCGCGCGAAGACTCGAGCTTGGTCGCCGAGCCCTGCCGGGTCCAGAGGCTCACGCTGGTCGGCGACCTCGTCGAGAACGGCCATGGACAGCTCACTGTCGTGGGTCCAGGACCGCCGGTTGAGGTTGTCCGACCCGATCATCGCCCAGACGTCGTCGACGATGACCACCTTGGCATGCACGTAGACAGGTGAACCTGAATGGTTCTCGACGTCGTACATCGCGAAACGATCGCCACCCGCCGCCTTGCACAGGCGAAAGGCATCGTCGCGCCCGATATGCGAGGGAGTCTCCGCTAGGCGACCCTCGCGGTCGGGGTGCCGAGGGACCACCACGATGACGTGGAGGTCGGGATTCTGCTCCATGGCGGAGGCAAAGACCGCGGCGACCCCGCGCGACCAGAAGTACTGGTCCTCCAGGTAGACGAGCCGTCGGGCTCGCCTGAGGGCGCGAATGTAGCTGTGCGCGATGCTCCGCTCGCCGTGGGGGGCGAAGGGGTAGCGCCGCAGGCGGGCTGGGTAGGTGCGAAGAACCTGCACGGCGTGCGACCCGCGCCGGCTGGGATCCTCCGGCTCGGGTTCCGGGAGGGGTCTCCCGGTCATCGAGCTCGCGTGATAGGCCCGGTCGTACAGCTGCCGGACCGGGCTCGGTACGTCCAGCACGCTGCTGCCGTACCAGCGCTCGCGGAAGGTGTGCTCGAGATCGTGCACAGCGGGGCCGCGCACCTCAGCTTGGATGTCGTGCCACGACGGCCGCGGACCGTAGACGGAGGGAAACTCCATCGGCTGTGGATCACCGGCGTGCTGATGATCGTCGCGTCGCCCCAACCCGAGATCGATCCCACCGACAAACGCGAGGTCGCCGCCTGGGCGACCCGGCCGCCTGATGATCACCAGCTTCTGGTGGTGGCTGCCCGCTCGTCGTGTCCTCGCGTCCAGCAGAATCTGGCCGCCGTGCTCGTCCAACCCGCGGGCGAACTCGGCGTTGGCCTCCTCGCTTTGCTGCATCCACCGTGGGTGCGACCGCCACAGCAGGCCGAACACGAGCACACCGCGCTCGGCTGCCGCCGATAGGAGTTCGCCGATGGCCGTCCCCGGGCCGGCCAGCTGCTCCTCCCAGTCCCCGCGAAAGTCCAGGAGGTAGACCTGGTCGCCATCTTTGGTGTCGGAGAGCTCGGCGCAAAGCCGTTGGAAGTACCCCGCACCGTCGACGAGGGGGGCCACGTGGTTGCCCACCGAGTAGCGCCGCAGATCGGTCGCCGGGTTGCGGCGTTCCTCGTCGTCGAGGAACCAGTGGCGGAGCGCGTGGTCGTCGGTGCTTGGTGTCTCGGCGCTCTGCTGAAGCGGATCATCGTCGGGAGCCGCAGTCTCTAGCACCATCGAATCATGGCTGTTCGATCCATCCAGTCAAGGGGAATCACTGAGTTTCCGAAACCGGTTCGAGGCCTTCTTCGACCACCTCCGAGGGTGCGCGCGCCGGGAGCCCGGACGACCGGCGCCAGGCCTCGAAGGCGACAGCAGCGCAGGCGAGCCACCCGACACCGACCAACCAACCGGCCACGACATCGCTGAGGTAGTGAACGCCAAGACCGATCCGCGAGAACCCCACGAGGAGGACCACGGCGAGCGCTGCCCCCCAGGTCACCAAGCGCCACCCCCTGGAGAACCGAGAACTAGCCACGAGCACCACGACTCCGGCGACAACCATGGAGTTCAGGGCGTGCCCCGAGGGGAAGGAGAAGCCTGGCGCCGTTGCCACAGCGTCGGGCAGCGCCGGCCGGGCTCTCCGGACGAGCTCCTTCAGCAGGAAGCCCAGCACCCCGGCACCGAGGATGACCCCCGCGACCCAGAGGGCAAGCGCGCGTTGTCTGCGAACGATCAGCACGGCCACCCCAGCCACGGCCGCAACCCTGAGCGTCCATGGATCGAAGACCCGGCTGACACCTTCGAGAAACCGCACTGCTCCTGGCGTCCGCAAAGCCCAGCTGTGAAGCGAGTCCGCCACGTCTTGGTCGAGGCCCTTCAGGGGTGGCCAGCCGTGGGTGGCGGCATAGCCGAGAAGCGTCACCGGGAGGGCGGCCGCCAGACACGCCGCCCCGGCGAGGCTCAGCCTCCGGGACAGGCGCGCCGAGGCAGCCGCTGACCCGGCGGGTTCAGCGGACGTCACCATTCCAGGTCACTACCCCGGGTTGCATGGCTCAACACACGCGCGGCCCGATCAGCGGGGGACGCGACGCAGAGTCTCGTACGTGCGCTCGTCGAGAGTGGGGAACCCGAAGCGGTCGCGGAGGGCCGCGAGGTGTCTCTGGTAGGTGTGCGCCTCGACATAGGCGGTGTGCCTTCGCGAGTCGACGTAGGCCATGCCGCCGCGCAGCTGCGGCCGGTCGGTCCGTCGCAGCTCGCGAAGCTCCTCCAGGTGCTCGCCCGTCACGTGTGCATGAATGTCCATGACGATCAGTTGGGCCATCTCGTCGAAACGCCGGTAGGCGGCATCGGCCAGCTCGATGAACCCCAGCACGTAGAGCCCGTCAATCGTCGGATGAACGACGCGCATCCACAGGTCGGGGCGCCCGTCCACCCACTCGAACAGCTGCGGGTCGACGTAGGGGATGGCGTAGTCGTAGCCGGTCGCCAGCAGGATCAGGTCCACAGCGACCTCCGCGCCGTCGGCGAACACCACCGAGTGCTCGCGGACCTCCCGCACGTCTCCCATGGCCGTGAGGTCACCGTGCGCCAGGTGGTGCAGCACCTGGGTGTTCATGATCGGGTGGCTCTCCAACAGCCGGTGGTCGGGGGCCGGTAGGCCGTATCTCGTCAAGTCTCCGACGAGGGCGTCGACCAGGGCCGTCGGATCGTCGGGAACCACCACCCCGGCGGGAGGGGTGCCGCCGTGGTTGATGAAGTGGTCGGTGGGGATCCCGAACAGATGCTTGGGCACGAAGCGATAACCGCGGCGCAGCGAGAGGTACGCCTCCGTCGCAGTCCCGGCAGCGTCGCAGGCGATATCGACGCCGCTGTTGCCTGCTCCGACGATCAGAACCCGACGGTCCTGAAACTCCCGAGCCGATCGATACGTCACCGAGTGTCGAACCTCCCCGGCGAACCGTTCGAGACCGGGGATCTGCGGGATGTACGGGTGCCAGGTGACCCCGTTGGCACAGATGACACCGGCATAATGTCGTCGCTCACCGGTCGAGAGCTCGACCTCCCAGCCGCCTTCCACCGGCGTTGCCTGGACCACTCCCACCCCGAACGTCACATGCTCCTCGACACCGAAGAGGTCCGCGAATCCCCTGACGTAGTCCAAGATCTGATCGTGTCTGGGGTAGTCCGGGAAGCTGTCCGGCATCGGATAGCCGTAGAAGCTCGACGTCATCTTGGAGGAGATGAAGTGCGCGGAGTCGTACATCGGTGAACCGGGGTTGTCCTGATCCCAGATCCCCCCGACGGAGTCGTGCCGTTCGAACACGTCAAAGGGAATCCCCTCAGCCATCAGGGAACGCGCCATGATCAGGCCTGCTGGCCCAGCACCCACCACGCAGTAGCGACCGGTGTAGTCGACGACGCTCGCCGTGCGCTCGCCACTACCACGCAGGTCGGTCTCTGCCAGGTCGGCGTAGATCAGTGGACGGTTGCGGCGCAGCCAGATCGCGTAGATCCACCCGCCGAGCGCAGTGAGCAGGAGGAGGACAGGCAGGGCTTTGACCCACAGGGCATCGGTCTGCGTGAGGTCGGTGTAGTGCAACGCCAGCAGAATCGTGGCGATCGTGAGGCCAACTGCCCCCACGGCCGGGGCGATCGTCGTGCGCCACAGGTCGCGGTCCGGGCGCCGCCAGAAGAAGGCGATGATCGAGATCGCAGCGACCGCCTGCAGCGCGACGATGCCCAAGGTGCTGAGTCCCACCATGCTGGCGCCCAGGTCGAGATAGGGACTGAAACCGAGCGCCGCGAAGGTGAGGACGACGACAGCGTTGATGATCGACTGCGTCGCGGAGGCGAAGGACGGGGCATAGCGTCTGGGGTGGAACTGCCCCAGCCGTCGCGGAAGCAGGCCCTCGCGGCCCAGGGCAAACATGTAACGGCTGGCGGCGTTGTGGATGGCCAGGAGCGAGGCGAGAACGCTCGTCACGAAGAAGACGGCCAGCACGGACAGGAAGGTCTCACCGAGGTAGGCCTCTGCCTGGTTGAACACCAGGTCGCCGACGTCGTCGGACGAGAGTGCGGCGGCCTGCGCGACCCCTCCTGCCCCGACGATGATCCATGAGGTGAGGCAGTAGAAGGCGCCGATGAGGACGACGGCGGTCATGGTCGCCCGGGGAATGCTGTGGGTGGGATCCTCGGCCTCCTCGCCGTAGAGCGCCGCCGACTCGAAACCGATGAAGGAAGCAAAGGCGAACATCAACCAGATGCCGAGAGAGGCGCTGAAGACCGTGCTCGGAGCGAAGGCCTCCAGCGGGAGTGCGCTCGCCCCATCCCGGCTGACCACTGTGAGATCGAAGATCGTGAGGATGATCACCTCAGCCGACATCAGCACCGCGAGCACCTTGGCGCTCAGTTCGACCGAGCGATAGCCCAAGAACGCGGTGATGCCCCAACCAAGCGCCGCGAGCGGGACCCACGACACGTTGATGCCCGCCTCCCCGAGCACCACCTGGGCGAAGTAGCCGAAGCCACCGGTCAGCCCGATCGCCATGGCGTTGTAGGAGAGAACGGCCACCAGGGCCACCGCCACTGCCGGTGGCTTGCCGAGGCCGCGCGCCACGTAGGTGTAGAAGGCACCGGTGTTCACGACGCGTTTGCTCATCGCGCCGTACCCGATGGCGAAGCAGAGCAGCACGAGCGTGGCCAGAACGAACGCACCGGGCAGGCCTGGTGCGTCGGTCAGCCTCAGCGCGAGCGGGACGTTGCCCACCATGGCCGCAAGCGGCGCCGCGGCCGCGACGACGAGAAAGACGATGCGGCGGGTCGACAGCGTCCGCCGAGGGATGGCCGAAGCTGTAGGACCTGCGCTGGGCGGGCGGCGTTCGGTGGTCACGGGCGAACTCTGCCAGTCGGAGAGCAGATACGTGCGGCTCCCCCCGGGGTGATCAGAACCAGGGGCGAAGGGGTAGACCCGAGGCGCCGCTGGGAGCAGTGCGTACCCCGAGCACCTGGTGCAGCTCGATGCGGCGGGTGTCGAAGCCGATACGAGACATCGTCAGGTAGAGCTTCCAGACCCGCGCCCTGCCGAGACCGACTTCTTCCACCGACTCCGACCAGTGCTTCTCCAGGTTTCCCGACCAGTCACGCAAGGTCATCGCGTAGTGCTCGCGAAGGTTCTCCTCGTGCCTGATCTCGAAGCCGTGGTCCTGCATGGCGGAGACGATCGTTCCAACGGCCTCGAGCTCCCCGTCCGGGAAGATGTAGTGGTCGATGAAGCCACGAGCCCGGACCCGCTCGGTGCTCGTGGGCCGGGTGATGCAGTGGTTGAGGAGTAGCCCGCCGTCGCGGAGCTTGCCATGCAAGAAGGAGAAGTACGACGGCAGGTTGGCCAGCCCGATGTGCTCGGTCAACCCGATGGATGACACCACGTCGAAGCCGGACTCGGTCACATCGCGATAGTCCTGGAAGCGCACCTCGGCGAGCTCTGACAGCCCCGCCTCGGCGATCGCCTTGGACGCCCACTCGGCCTGCTTCTGGGACAACGTCACGCCAAGCGCGCGCACCCCGTACTCCTTGGCCGCATGGATGACCATCCCGCCCCAGCCGCAGCCGACGTCCAGCAGACGCATGCCCGGCTCGAGACGCAGCTTGCGGGCCACGAGGTCGAACTTCTCCGCCTGCGCCTCTTCGAGGCTCGCCTCCGGCCGCGGGAAGCACGCGCAGGTATAGGCCATCGACGGACCCAGCAGCCATGAGTAGAACAGGTTGGAGACGTCGTAGTGATGGCTGATCGCGGCCGCGTCGCGTCCTTTGGAGTGCCGTCGGCCGTTGAGCCGGCGCAACTCTTCTGGTGGGAGCGGAGGACGCTTGAGGGCAGCCAACCCACCGGCCGCCTTGAAGACACTCATCTTCTGCTGACGCGTCAGGTTGCCGGCATTGGCGCGGTCCAGCTGGACCAGCGTGGCGTACAGGTCGCCGTGAACCTCCAAAGCGCCGGTCACATAGGCCCGGGCCAACCCGAGGTCACCGGGCGACCCGACGATATAGCGCATCGCCATGGGTGAGCGGATCTCGACGACTCCGACCGGGTCAGCAGGGCCGGCCTTCGAACCGTCGTACGCCCGGAAGGCGACTCCCTCCGCACCGCCGAGCGCCTGCTCGAGCACGTCCGCCAGCCGCATGGTGCTACCTCCCTCGGACCGTCTTCTCATACAAGTCGAGCAAGCGTCCTTCTGGATCGTAGGACTTCTTGAGCAGGTCGTAAGTGACTCCGCCGTATGTCGCCCAGAACTCCTCAGGAGAGTAGTAGGACGTGGAGTACAGCGACTTGCGGCCCCCGAGGTCTGCGACGACCTGCTCGATGCGTCGGTTGTGGTGTCCCTCGGTCGCCCCCGGGGGCAGCGGCGCTGTCGACCAGAAGCCGACGTTGGCGTAGGTCGTTTTCGGGTCCAGCACGTACAAGTCCCAGGTCCGCGACGCGTCCCGCTGGCGCAACGGGCAGATCCACACCGGGGAGATCCCGACCTCCGTGTCGAAGAACTCCAGGAACTCAGGCAGCCGATCCATGGGGACCTCGACGTCCTGGATGACGGCCTCCTGCTCAGGCTTTCCCCGACGCCGATCGAGGCTGGCCTTCCAGCCGTGCCGGCGCTCGAAGCCCACGATCTTCCAATACGTGTCCGAGCGGAGAAACCGTTTCGGCACCAACGGCCTGAGCCACGGCTTTTGCACGTACATCGCACGGGAGCACCAGAACCAGTCCGTGTCCCAGCGCCAGATGTAGTCCCGGACGGAGAGGAAGTCGCGAAAGCGAGCCTGGATCGAGCGGTAGTAGATCTGGTTGCCCGTGTAGTCCGAGGTGTACGGCGCCTCGGACGCCCATGTTCCGACGGTGACGTACATCTCTGACGGAGAGAACACCGTGCCGTCGAGGAAGTCCACGGACACATCTGCGTGCGTCCGGGTGGTAGCCGCTGCCGACAGCGCCGCCTGGAACTCCTCGGCATTGGAGTAGCGGCTGTGGCTGAGCATCACGTAGGGCTGCACCGGTTCGAGCTCGATACGCAGGCGAAGGGCGTACCCGAGCGTGCCGTAAGAGTTGGGAAAACCGAAGAACAGGTCAGCGTGCTCGTTGTCAGGACGGGCCGTGACGACGCGCCCATCGCCGGTGAGCACGTCCATCTCGACGACGGACTCATGGGGGCATCCGTTGCGGAACGACGACGACTCGATCCCGAGACCCGTCACCGCCCCGCCCAAGGTGATGGTCTTCAGCTCGGGCACCACCAGCGGCATGAGTCCGTGCGGCAAGGTCGCGTCGACCAGGTGCTCATAGGTCGTCATGCCGAGTACGTCTGCGGTGCGCGCCTCGACATCGACGTCGAGAACGCCGTCAAACCCCGACACGTCCAGACCCGGGCGCTCGGACGGCTCCCGCATCCGGAACAGGTTCGAGGTCTGCTTGGCCAGCCGAACCGGTTCACCCGCAGGGATGGCGGCATAGTCGGCGCGCAGTCGGTCGACAAGCCGCTCATAGCTGGCCCGGGTCATCACCGGCATCGTCGATCCATGATCGACAAGGTTAGTCCAGAGCTCAGAACGTGCCCATGGGAATGGCTCGCTCGAGGCGCCTACTTGGGCAGGCGCGGAGCGCGCAAGGGCTTGACTGGGCCCTTGGGCGTCCTCGGATTGAGCGACCGGTATCCCAGGTAGGCCAACAGCGCCGCCGCCACGAAGTCGATGATCGCCAGTACCCAGAAACCGGACGCCAGGCTGTAGGCGCCGAAGCCGACCCACGCGGTGGCGATCGCGAACATGATCGTGGCACGGACCATCGGCGACATCTGCATGGGGCGTGAGCCTATTCGGCTGGAAGGGCCGAGCAGGTAAGCCGCCGTACCCTCCGCCACGCCCCTGGATAGCGTGACTGCATGCGCATCTTGGTCGGTGTCTCCGGGGACGCGCGCTCGGCCGACGCCCTCGCCTTCGCCGTTCTGTGGGCCAGGGCATCGCGCTCGTCACTGGTCGTGGCGTGCGTGGTCCCGCGGCCGTGGCCGGCTCACGCCCAGGGTGCCGTTGATGCCGAGTGGGCGGCCTACCTGCGCGACGAGGCGCGCGAGGTCCTGGATCGGGCGCGCCTGCACATCCGCGAGGTGGACGCGGACTACGTCATCGCCGAACAGGGCGGAAGTGGCCGAGGACTGAGCGACGTCGCTGCAGAGCACGATGCGCGGCTGGTCGTCATCGGCTCGGCACCGCAGGCCGAGGTCGGGTCAGTGCGCGTCGGGACGACCGCCGACCAGCTGCTGCACGGGGGCGACGTACCGATCGCTGTTGTGCCGACCGGGTACGCCGACCGCGGGGTCGAGGCACTCACCCGGGTGAGCGTCGCCTACGCCCACAGCGTCGAGTCCGAGGCCGCCCTCGTGGCTATGCGTCAAGTGGTCGGCCGCACGAAGTTGCCCGTGCGCCTCGTGACGCTCGTGCCTCACCCGCCTCGCCGGATGCCTGGTGCCGCCGCCGCCCTGGACTCGATGCGTGCAGATGCGCGGCTGTGGCTGGAGCAGGCGCGGGCCAGCGTGCCCGACGCCTCGGCTGAGATCTCCGAGGGCGCGGACATCGGTGAGGCGCTGGCCTCACTCGACTGGCTGCCTGGTGAGTCCTTGCTCGTCGGATCGGCCGGACACGGGCCGCACGCGCGAGTGTTCCTCGGTGACACGGCAGCGAAGATCCTGCGTGCCGCCAGCGTCCCCGTGACCGTACTTCCTCGCGGAGTGGCGCCTGAGCTCGAGTCGACGACGACGATCCCGCGCCTGAGCTGAGTGCCGCGTAGGTGGCCGCCCGCGCGGCTCAGGCAGCGGTGACCGACATCAGCTTGGCGATGGCGTCATCGTCGGCGACGTCGAAGAAGCCACCGACGACGTCCTCGATCTCGTTGAACGACTCGGCGCAGAACAGCAGCGGTTGATAGTGCGTGATGTCATAGGTCTGCACGCCCATGCGCGAGATGTCGAGCGGGCGCAGGTCGGCGTTGGCGATCTCCTGGATCTCACCGTAGGAACTGAGCAGCCCGGCACCATAGGTCTTCACCACGCCAGCCTCGCGCATGACCCCGAACTCCAGGGAGAACCAGAACACCTTGGAGAC
Organism: uncultured Actinomycetota bacterium; assembly: GCA_963805505.1. Classification (GTDB taxonomy): domain Bacteria; phylum Actinomycetota; class Actinomycetes; order DATJPE01; family DATJPE01; genus JANPBY01. The sequence continues at coordinate 617,053 of CAWDUP010000002.1, forward strand.
GAACTCGAGCGCCTCGGTCGTCTTCACCCGGCGAGCGGCCTCGCCCGCTGATCGGTAGAGCGCGGCAAACCGCGGGTGCGCCAGGCAGTTACCGTGACCGACCACTTCGTGGATCACGTCGGGCTCAGGGGTGTAGAGCGGGACGGAGTGGTGGCGGACGTACTGCGTGGAATGGAACAGGGAGTCGGCCAACGACTCATAGAAGGTCCGCAGCTCGACCAGACCGGCGGCCGGGGCGTAACGGAAGCCAGTGAGCTGTTTCAGCTGCGCTGACACCTCGTCCAACTGAGGGACGTGGTCACTTGGCAGCTTCAGAGCCTCGGCGCCCTCGAGGTACTGCTCGCAGGCCAGGCTCTGGTGCAAGACGGCGAGCTCGCGGCACACGACGGCCCACACCTCGTCCTCTTCCTCGGTGTATGGCGCGTGCGGCACGGGCTCGCCAGGGCTCCACTGCAGGGCCAAGGCGGCCAGCGCGTTGCGGCGCTGTCGGTAGACCGGATCACCCACCCCGGGGTGATTGTCACCGAGGTGGACGGTGACCTCTGAGTCGTCTCCGACGGTCACGGGTGCGTAGAGCTGGGCCTCGTCAAACATGTGACACATTGTCGCACGAATCGGCTGGAGAGTGTCATGCCGCACCCCTCTGCCCGGTCAGACAGGCCAGACTGCTGCCGTGAGCACCGACCTCGAATCCTTGATCGCGCGAGCAGTCTCAGCCGTCCAGGCCTGGCAGCAGACGTACGGCGCCGTGCCCGCCCACCCGAGCCTGGCACCCGTCCCAGGCTCGGGTGGGGGCGTGACACCGGAGGAGGCGTTGGACTCCCTCGCCCTCCGGCTGCAGGACAACTATCCCTTCCAGCACCCGCGTTATGCCGGCCAGATGCTCAAGCCCCCACATCCGGTCGCGGTAGCCGCCTACACCGCCACCATGCTGATCAACCCCAACAACCACGCGCTGGACGGTGGCCCCGCGACGGCCGCTCTGGAGAAACAGGTCGTCGCCGATCTGGCCGGGATGTTCGGCCTCTCCCAGCATCTGGGCCATCTGGCGTCATCCGGCACCCTGGGCAACCTCGAGGCGCTGTTCGTGGCGCGCGAGTCGCACCCCGACCTGGGCGTCGCCTACTCGGCTGAGGCCCACTACACGCACTCGCGCATGTGCCAGCTGCTCGGGATCGCTGGGCATGCGGTCCCCGCGGACGACCGAGGCCGGATGGACATCGATGCTTTGGAGGCGCTGCTGGCCGGAGGCGGCATCGGGACGGTGGTGGCCACGCTCGGGACGACCGGGCTCGGCGCCGTCGATCCGGTCGATCGCATCGTCGACGTCGCCCACACTCACGGCGTGCGCGTGCATGTCGACGCGGCCTATGGCGGCTTCTTCTCGTTGGTCGCCGACGGTGGCCCGGACGGAGTCGTCCATGATCCGTTTGCGGCCGTCCGGCGGGCCGACTCCGTCGTGGTGGATCCCCACAAGCATGGCCTCCAGCCCTACGGCTGTGGCGCAGTGCTGTTCACCGACCCAGAGGTCGGGCGGTTCTACGCCCACGACTCGCCCTACACCTACTTCACCTCCGAAGAGCTGCATCTTGGCGAGATCTCCTTGGAGTGCTCGCGCGCCGGGGCTTCGGCTGCAGCCCTGTGGGCGACGCTTCAGGTGCTCCCTCTCACCGCCGACGGTCTCGGGGCTGTCCTTCGACCCGGCCTACGAGCGGCGCGTCGATGGGCGGAGCTCGTTGCGGACAGCGAGCACCTCGACGTCTACCAGACTCCCCAGCTCGACATCGTCTCGCTGCTGCCCAGGGCTGCGCGGTTCTCAGAGGTAGACGCGCGCAGCCAGCGCATCATGCACGACCTCATGGAGGATGACGATCCGATCTTCTTGGCCACCTTCTCGGTGACCGGAGGCGCGTTGACATCGCGGCGGCCCGAGATCGATCCCGACCAGCCGAGCGGAAGGATCCTGCGGAGCGTGCTGATGAAGCCGGAGCACGAGGGGTACGTCGACACCCTCCACGCACGGGTGGAGTCCAGGGCGGCAGCCCTGCACCCATGACTCGCCCCGATCGCCCGGCGAAGATCGAGGTGGCCGCCATCGTCTTGGCCGGCGGCCGTTCCAGGCGGTTCCCACCAGACAAGCTGGCCGAGGCCCTGGGTGGTGGAACCGTGCTGGACGCGACCTTGGACGGCCTGCCCGCCGACCTCCAGGTCATCTGTGTCGGACCGCGGAGCCAGACTCGACGCAGTGCCGAATGGGTCCGCGAGTCGCCCCCGCTGGGGGGGCCGTTGGCCGCGGTGGAGGCCGGTCTGGCAGCGGTAGCCGCCGATGTCTCGGTCGTCCTGGTCGTCGCCGGCGATCTTCCGCTCGCTGGTCGCGCGGTTCCGGATCTGCTCTCTGCGGTGCGCGCACCCGCGCACCCCACCGTCGCCGTGGTCACCGACTCGACCGGTCGTGCTCAGCCCTTGCTGGCCGCCTGGCCGCGGTCGGTGCTGGTCGACGCTGTCGTGGCACTGCGGCCCACGAACGGGCGCGCGGCAGCTGCCCTGCTCGATTCGGCCCATGCGACCAGTCGGGTCCTCGAGATCGCCGACCTCTGGGATGCCGCAAGCGACGTCGACGAAGCGGTCGACCTCTTCACCGCGCAGCGCCGTACCCAGGGCCGTCCTGCTCACGGTTGACCTCGTCCAGGCGGCAGCCGACCCCCGTGTCCGAGCTCAGCACAGAGACGACACATACTCGTGGTCGAGCCTCAGGAGGTGCGGTGCAAGAACAGCTGTTCACTGTTTACCGAGTGATGTCCTACGTGACCGGCGTCATCCTCGCGATCTTGGTGTTCATCGGGATGCCTCTCAAGTACGGCTTCGACAAGCCGGCCGTCGTCGAGATTGCGGGAACAGCCCACGGCTTCTTGTTCATGGTCTACGTGGTGAGCGTGCTCGTGGTGGGCTACCTGTTCCAGTGGTCGCTGTTGAAGATCGTGGGTGTCGCGGCCGCCGGCACGGTCCCCCTAGCCGTCTTCTTCGTCGAGCCCCGGGTCGTGAGGAGCCACCGAGAGGCTGCGGCTGCGGCCGCGCTCGATGCGTAGAGCCTGCCACCACATCCAGACACCGACCAGGGCGAAGAACCACCACTCCATGGCGTAGGAGAGGCTCTGCAACGACCAGGGCGCCGTGGGTACGGCCTGGGGGACGGGCAGGGGCGTGAGCCCAGCCGACCCCTCCGGGGTCTGCTCCACCAGCCCCACGTAGCCGTCGATCACCGGGTAGGGCACCAACCCGGCGATCCGGGCTGCCGACACCGAGGCCACTTGACCCGGGCCGAGACGCAAGGGATCGACAGTGGCCGCACTGAGCGGCTCGGAGGGCACCAGCCAGCCAAGGACCGAGACGGGTGCGTCCGCGGCGGGAGGAGCCGGCGTCCCGGCCGGCACCCACCCGCGCACGACGAGGGCAGCCGATCCGGAGGCGAGCCGCAACGGCGTGACCACATAGGAGCCGGTGTTCCCGTCCTGCACCCGTCCAGGCACGAGCAGCTGATGCTCACCGTCATAGCGCCCAGCCGCACGGACAGCCGCCGGCGGCGAGCCGGCCGGGACGCGGCCGTCCGCCGGCACCGCGCTCGCAAGCGGAGCAGCGGGTCGATCCATGGTGCCGACGACGACCGTCGGTCGGTCGCGGGTTCGGGCTCGATCGAACTGCCAGGCGCCGAGCCCGACGCACACCAAGACAGCCAGCACGGCGATCGCCGTAGTGCCCCACCACCGTGGCGTGCGCCAGGGACTCAGGGCAGACGCCGTGCCGTCGGCGGACTCTGGAGCAGAGCCCGGACGAACCTCAGCGGGTCCGGACGCCATGGGCCAACGGTACGTCGGTCCCCGGCGTCAGACCGTCAGAGACCGAGCGCCTTCGCCTTGGCGGCGGCGAACTCCTCGTCAGTGAGGATGCCCTGGCTGTGCAGCTCACCGAGCTCCTTGAGCTTGGCCATCGTGGGGTCCTCGGCCGGCTGGGGCGGAGCAACGGGCGCCGCGGCGGCCATCTGCTGCTGGTAGGCCATCTGCTGCTGCTGCTGCTCGTAGGCCTGAGCCTGAGCCTTCTCATCAGCCTTGCCCTGCTGACGGCGGTTGACCGCGCCTGCGGTGGCCGAGGCCGTACCCGCGATGACGGCCGTGCGGGCCACGGTTCCAACGAGTCCTGGGCGTCCCATGCGTCGCATGCTGGTTTCTCCTCGGTCTAGACGTCGGCGCCGACGTAGGCCGCTGCGGCCTCCGCGACGTCGTAGGGGATGGTGAGCCGGAAGGCGACCTCGCCACCGGCGGCGCCAACCGCGTGGGCGAAGGACTTGGCCCAGGTCTGCTCGTAGACGATGACAGCCGCGCAGGTTTCGGGAGCGAGACCCTCACCGATCGTCGCGACGTCATCCGCCGAGACGAGGTCGAGGCGCTCACTGAGGTCGAGGCCGTCGATCCCGGCGTCGAACTCGTCGACGGAGATCTCTCCTGCCGCGTTCTTGCGGACGACGAGCAGATCGATCACCGTCACCGCGCCCGTGGCGACGACGCCGAGGAACTCAGCGACGACCTTCGGGTCGACGTACTCCTCGGGGAAGGCGATCGCGATGAGCTCAACCGGACCCAGGGTCATGTTCTCTCCAATGGCGGGCGACGGACCGTCCGGCCGTCAACGTTGCTGACACAGGCCACGCCGACTCTAGGCGATGCCGACGCCGTTCGCACCAGGCCCCGGAGAAGTGCTGGCGCGACGCTGGCTCGCCAGGCAGGCTGCGCGGTGGGCGGCGCCACCCGAGCGCCCCGACCTGATGGAGACATCGTGCCGCCTGAGGCCAGCACTCCCGGAGCCGAGAACCAGCGGATGGCAACCGTCGGGCACCCCGAGGCCAGCCTCAGTGAGGCAGGGCCGTGGTGGGAGTGGGGTCCCTACCTGTCGGAGCGCGCCTGGGGAACGGTTCGTGAGGACTACAGCGCCGATGGTGACGCCTGGAGCTACTTCCCCCACGAGCAGGCTCGCTCCCGGGCGTACCGCTGGAACGAGGACGGACTCGCCGGGCTGTCCACGTTGCGTCAAGACCTCTGCTTCGCCCTCGCCTTCTGGAACGGCGCCGACCCGATCATCAAGGAGCGCATCTTCGGTCTGGGCGGTCCGGAGGGGAACCATGGCGAGGACGCCAAGGAGTACTGGTGGTATCTGGAGGCAACCCCGAGCCACGCCTATCTGAAGTGGCGCTACCACTATCCGCAGCGCGCTTTCCCTTACGCCGACCTCGTCGAGGAGAACGCCCGCCGGGACCGCAGCCAACCGGAATACGAGCTGATCGACACCGGGATCTTCGATGACGACCGCTACTGGCGGATCGAGGCGACGTACGCCAAGGCCGCCCCGACCGATCTCTACCTGCAGATCCGGGTCACCAACGAAGGACCTGATCGCGCGACCCTGCACGTGCTCCCACACCTGTGGTTTCGCGACACCTGGTCGTGGGGTGACCGCCACGAACGACCCGTCCTCCGCCGTGACCCTGCTCTGGGCGATGCCATCGTCGCCGAGCATTCGAGGGCGGGGGTCTACCGTCTGGACGGCGCTTCCGCGCCGGACGGGACGGCGCCGCAGGCACTGTTCTGCGACAACGCGACCAATACTCGGCTCCTGTTCGGCGACGCAGCCGGTCCGACGTTCCCCAAGGACGGCATCAACGACCACGTCGTGCGCGGTGCGGCCACCGTCAACCCGGACGAGTCGGGCACCAAGGCCGCCTGGTGGTACCAGCTGGATGTGGCACCTGGGGAGACCCAGGAGCTGCGGCTTCGCCTGTGGTCGCCGACCGACGAGGCACCCGGTGCTCGCTCCTGGGCCGGCCCGAACTTCGACGCGGTCCTGGCCGCCCGCGCCAAGGAGGCCGACGACTACTACGCCGAGCTGGTCCCCACCGACGCGAGCCCCGCGGAGGTCGCCATCGTGCGGCAGGCCATGGCCGGTCTGGTGTGGGGCAAGCAGTTCTACCGCTATGACGTGCCTTTGTGGTTGGACGGCGACCCTGGTGAACCGCCGCCGCCGAAGTCCCATACGCATGGGCGGAACAGCGGGTGGCGGCACTTCGACGCCTACGACATCCTCTCGATGCCCGACCCGTGGGAATACCCGTGGTTCGCCGCTTGGGACCTCGGCTTCCAGGCCGTCACCCTCGCCCACATCGCGCCGGCCTTTGCGAAGTACCAGCTGCTGCTCATGTGTCGCGAGTGGTTCATGCACCCCAACGGTGCCCTGCCCGCCTACGAGTGGGCCTTCGACGACGTCAACCCGCCAGTCCACGCCTGGGCAGCCCTCGAGGTCTTCCACATCGACGGGTCGCAGGACTACGACTTCCTCGAGCGGGTCTTCCAGAAGCTGTTGATGAACTTCACCTGGTGGGTCAACCGCGTGGATCCCGAGGGCAACAACGTCTTCGAAGGCGGCTTTCTCGGGCTGGACAACATCGGCGCGGTCGACCGCTCCCATCTCCCCCCCGGTGTGCGTCTGGACCAGACCGACGGAACAGCCTGGATGGCGTTCTACGCCTTGACGATGCTGCGAATTGCCCTCTACCTCAACGAACGTGACGCGGTCTATGAGGATCTGGTGACCAAGTTCTTCGAACACTTCGTGATGATCACCGACGGGATCAACGACTCCGGCCTGTGGAATGCCGCCGATGGCTTCTTCTACGACCAGCTCGTCGAGGCGGACGGGACGGTCACTCCGCTGCGGGTGAAGTCTCTGGTCGGCGTCATTCCAGTGCTCGCAGCGATCGCCGTGCCGACCGAGGCGACCCAGCCGGGGACTCGGCTGCGCAAGCGGTTTGCCGACTTCTTGTCCCGGCGAGGAGTCACCGAGGACTCGCTGGACACCTGTGGCTTCCTCCAACGAATCCCCGGCCGGGACAGCGTCATGCTCAGCACGGTCGACCCCCAGCGCCTGCGGCTCGTGCTCGCCGAGCTCCTGGACGAGGACGGCATGCTGTCGCCCTACGGCATCCGCTCGCTGTCCAAACGCCACAAGGACGAGCCCTTCTCGGTCGAGGTCTCCGGGCAGACGTTCACCGTGGACTACGAGCCGGCCGAGTCGCGGACCGCGATGTACGGCGGAAACTCCAACTGGCGTGGACCGGTCTGGTTCCCCGTGAACCACCTTGTTGTCGAGGCGCTCGACCGCTACCACGGCTATCTCGGAGCCGAGTTCACCGTGGAGTGCCCGACCGGCTCCGGTCAGCAGCTGACGTTGGCCGAAGTAGCCGCTGAGCTGCGGAGGCGTCTCGTGTCCTTGTTCGTGCCGGGAGAGGACGGAGTCCCTGCTTACGCAAACGTCGAGCGATTTCGCAACGACCCCCGCTGGGCTGAGGGCTTGTCGTTCTTCGAGTATTTCGACGGCGATCACGGCTACGGCCTTGGGGCGTCCCACCAGACCGGGTGGACGGCGCTGGTGGCTGACCTCATCCTGCGCCGACCTGGAGCAGCAACCGGCCCTGAACCGAGCGGGCATGGAACCGGCCGTCGCGGGTAGGCGTCGGATCACCATGAGACCCCTCCCCGCCTTCGGGCTGCTCGTCGTCGTCCTCGCCCTCGCCGCGTGCGGGAGCTCGGCAGGGTCAGGTCCGACCACGAGCGCCGCGCCGACGGACGGCCCGAGCTCAGGCGCGGGGTCTGGTGGAGACGGCGGCGCCACGTCGTTGACGATCACGGCGAAAGCCTCCGCCGACGCACCGGCCGACTCGTGGACCCTCACCTGCGACCCTGCTGGCGGCACCCATCCCGACGCCGATGCGGCATGCGCCGCCTTGGCGGCGGCGACCGACCCGTTCGCTCCAACACCCAGGGATCAAGCCTGCACCGAGATCTACGGCGGCCCGCAGACCGCCACGGTGACGGGAACCTTCAGGGGCCAACCGGTCAACGCCAGCTTCTCGCGCATCAACGGCTGTGAGATCAACCGGTGGGACTCCCTGACGCCACTGCTGGTTCTCCAGGGTGGCGCCTGACCAGCTCGTCAGGAGGCCTCGTCAGTTCGTGGGCGGCGCCCACGGCGCATCAGCCAGGTGCTCGTCCAACCGACCTCCAGGACGGCAGTCCCCGGTGAGGTATGCCTCGGACAGCCGTGGATAGACGGTGCGCCAGTACGTCTTCGCCAAGGCCTGCGCCTCGAACGGATCAGCACCCAGCAGGCGGGCGGTCTGGGCATCGCGCTGCATGGCAGCACACTCGGCCTCGGCCTCGTTGGTCAGGCCTGCCATGTGCATCGACTCATGGCTGAGGATGTGCACCGCGACGATCTGCTCCGGCGGTGGGGCCGCTTTGCTCGACCCGAGATAGTCACGCAGCGCAGCGCACTGCTCGTACTTGATCAGCGTCTTTCGTTCGGGCACACCGTCGGGGCCGTACGCGACCCACCCGAGCTCGGAACCGACGTCCACGAAGGCACTACCGAACGTCTGGCAGTCCACCTCGACACGCTGGCCGACGAGCACCGACGCCGCTCGCGCCAACGTGCGCTCCTCACGCCATCGCAGGATGCCGGGCGTGGCGGCCACCAAGGCGGGGACCACCAGCGCGATGACCGCGACCACGGGAAAGGACTGCTGTCGACCGAGACTGTCATGACGGCCGAACACCCAACGGGTGATGACCACGGCGGCAGCCGTCAGCAGCCCAATCGCCATCCAGGTGAGCACGTCGCGGTCCTTCGATCGAGAGCACTTCCCTGTCTGTATCGGCCGGGGTCGCGTTCGGCTGCAGCTACCAGCAGCCGGTCACCGTCGCAGCAAGGCCGTCCATCGCCCGGCGGATCGTCAGGGGGGAGAAGCGGCTGTACGGCGGGTGGTTGACGATGATCGAGAAGACCCGACGCCGTCCGTCGACGCCCACGGCGACCCCTGACAGCGCCAGCGCTCCGGTGAGCGTCCCCGTCTTGGCGTGCACGCGGCCGGCGGCGCACGAGCTGGGACGAGTGACATAGCGAGAGGTGTAGGGGCCAAGCGTGCCGCTGCGTCCTGCGACGGGGAGCCAGCCCTCCACACCCTGCAGTCTCGGGTCCCTGCCGCTGCGAACGAGGGTGAGCAGCTGCGCCAGCGCCCGAGTCGTCAGCCGGTCCGAGCGGCTGAGTCCAGAACCGTCCTTGAGGACCAGACCCTTGGTGCTGATGCCGTTCTCGACAAGGGTCTGCCGAGCAGCAGCAGCAGCGCCCGCCCACGTCGGTGGGTGCCCCGTCGCCAAGGCAGTCTGCCGGAACAGGATCTCGGCGACCTGGTTGTCGCTCACCCTCAGCATCACCGACACGGCCTGTCCCACGGTGTGTCCCCCGAGGCGCGCCAGCCGCGGGCCGTGCGCGCCCCCGCCTCGGCCCTTGGCCGTGGCCTGGATCCCTCTGGCGCGCAGACGTTCAACGAACACCCGGGCTGCCTCCAGCCCGGAATCGGTGACGCGAACCCCGAGGCGGCCGAGAGCACGAACATGCGTGACCTCGCTGGGGACGTACGAACGAGGCCATCCCGCGGGGAGCGAGGTGTCGTTGAAGAGGCTGTCGTCGATGAAGACCTTGAGGGTCTTGGGAGTTCCCCCGTCGCGGCTCGCCTTGAGTGCGGTCGCCGTACGCGCCGCCAGAGAGTCCAGACCTGTCCTCGACAGGAGTGGATCTCCGCCGCCGACCAGGATGACTCCCGAACCCTTGGCCCGGGCCGTCACTTGGGTGCCAAACCGCGCGGTTGGCCCGAGTGAGGTCAACGCACCGAGTGCAGTCACCAGCTTCATGTTCGAGGCAGGCAACTGGGCCGCGCGCGCCCGGGAGGAGAAGAGCACCTGCTGGCCATCCGGTGAGCGCACCTGGATGGCGGTGTCGTGGCCCAACGCCGGATTGGCCAGCCGATGACGCAGCAGCTTCGTGATCGCCAGGTTCAGCTGCGCTGCAGGAGCGGCCGTCCCCAGCCCTGCATGGCCGCCGTCGGGGGGTGGTATCGCTGCCGCTGGCGTGGCGTTGCCGGCTGCAAGCAGGGACAGGGTCAGGCTCGCAACCGAGACGCCCATGACGAGCCGCGAACGCGCAGCCCGAACTGATCGGGCCGGACGGGACGAACAGTGGCCTGACATCCGAGCAGTGTCCCCGGGTCTTACGGTCAAGTCACGTTCGGCCACGCCGGGGACTCACTGATTGCGCACCACGGGTTCGGCCAGCACACTCAGAGCATGCCCACGTTGCGGGAGTCACCGGCCCAGAGCGCTTCGAGCATCTCAGGCTTCCCTGAGGTCCCAGCGGCCGACCCAGCCGCCGTGCTCGACCCGCACTGGGTCGAGCTTCGAGGCAGTTCGGTGCTGCCGTCGATCTACATGCCGCCCGCCATGCCAGGACCGCGGCGCGGCTGGCAGCAGGTCATCGCCATCGGCCTGGTCGCCATGTTCCTCGGGGCCACCGCGGCCGGCGTGTGCCTGACGTACGGGCCGCCGATCCACGGCTTGTGGTAACCGGACTACCGCTCGGGCAGTAGGGCGGGCGTCAGCCTCGGGTGAGGCCGGCCGAGGGCAGGTGCATCCATCGCCGGAAGCGGCGCGCTGCGGCGCGACCCACCGGGGGATCCGCCACAGCCGAACGCTCCGCGGCCGTCGGCGAAGCCGACCGGCGCGGAGAACGACGCCGATGTCCGAAATCTCGTTGCAGCTCCTCCATGTGCTGCCAGACCAATGCGGTGACGTATGACTGCATGGCGGTCTCCCTCGCTGAGGGTGTCTGGGACTCTCCCTTGCCTGACACCAGCAAACAGGTTATGCCGGTGTTGCTTGAAGCGCAACCACCAATCCGCGTATGCTGGTGTTGTCGGCGGGTGCCGCCGACAGGTGATGCGAGGAGGGACGATGCCGACAGGTTCACGTGGTGCGGCCAACCTCGCTCGGGGTGCAGCCGTACCGCCACACGTGCAGCTGCTCATCGCGTTCACGAATTCGGTGGACCACGACGAGGGGACCGATGACCTGACCACTCCGAGAGAGCTGGCCACCTGGCTCCTGGACCAGGGTCTGGCCAGTTCACTGTTGCGTCCCAGCAAGGAGGAGCTCCGCCTGGCCCGCGAGCTTCGCTCGGCCCTGCACGATGCGTTCGTCAGCAACCACGACCTGACTGAGCCCCACCGGAGTCGCGGGTTGGTGCACCTGGAGGCCGTCTCCGGCGCGCTACCGCTGCGGATCAGCGCCGGCGCGGGCCAGCCTCGACTCCGGCCGGTAGAGACTGGCGTGCGCGGTGCACTCTCCCTGCTCCTGGTCGCGGTTCAGGACAGCGTCGCCGACGACACCTGGAGGCGGCTGAAGATCTGTTCGGACGACACCTGCCAGTGGGCGTACTTCGATGCCTCGAAGAACCGATCCCGCACCTGGTGCGAGTGGGGATGCGGGAACCGCCAGAAGACGCGCAACTACCGAGCTCGTCAGCGAGCCGCCGGCGCAACAGCCGGCTGACCAAGCGAAACACGCGATATCGGCAGGGCGGCCGACCAGGGACGGAAGCGCCGCAACCGAAGGCTGTTGGTGACCACGAATACCGAGCTGAAGGCCATGGCTGCTGCGGCGATCATCGGATTCAGCAGTCCCAACGCTGCCAACGGAATGGCAACAACGTTGTAGGCGAAAGCCCAGAACAGGTTGCCCTTGATCGTCCGCAGCGTCGCCCTGGACAACCGGATGGCGTCAGCCGCGCTGCGCAGGTCTCCGCGAACCAAGGTCAGATCCGAGGCCTCGATCGCGACGTCACTCCCCGTTCCCATGGCCAGTCCCAGATCGGCGCTCGCCAACGCAGCGGCGTCGTTGACACCGTCGCCCACCATGGCCACCACTCGGCCGGCTGCACGAAGTGACGTGATCACGTCAACCTTGTCGGCGGGCAAAACCTCAGCCACCACGTCGTGGATGCCGACTGCTGCCGCAACGGCTCTTGCGACCGTCGCGTTGTCTCCGGTGAGCAGCGTGGGCTCCAGTCCCAGCGCGCGCAGCTGCTGGACGGCCTCCGCGGAGGTCGCCTTGATGGTGTCGCCCACGGCGATGACGCCTCGCATCCGTCCGGCCCAACCCACGTAGACGGTCGTGAGCCCGGCCTGCTCGACGTGCGCGGCGGCGCTCACGAGAGCCTGGGGGGACTGGGAGCCGACCTGCCCCTCCACCCACGCCCGGCGACCAACGGCAGCCGTACGCCCGTCGACAGTGCCGAGGACACCCTGGCCAGGCGCGCTGCTGAAGGCGACCACCGCTGGCCGTTCTTGGCCGGTCGCGCGGGCCGCCTCAGCGATCGCCGCGCCGATGGGGTGCTGAGATGCGTCTTCCAGCGCGCCCGCCAAGGAGAGCACCTCGGCCACCCGGTCGGGATCAGCCGCGAAGACGTCCGCCACGGCCATCCGGCCGGTCGTCACCGTTCCTGTCTTGTCGAGAACCACGGTGTCGATAGCGCGCGTCGACTCGAGGACCTCCGGACCCTTGATCAGGATTCCGAGCTGGGCCCCCCGTCCGGTGCCCACGAGAAGGGCCGTCGGTGTGGCCAGGCCGAGCGCGCACGGGCAGGCGATGATGAGTACGGCTACGGCTGCGCTGAACGCGTCCACGGCCGGATGGCCGGTTGCCAGCCAGCTGGCGAAGGTCACGGCCGCCAGCGCCAGTACGACCGGAACGAAGACCGCGCTGACCCGATCGGCGAGTCGCTGTACCGGCGCCTTGCCGCTCTGCGCGGCTTCGACCAGCCGACCCATCTGAGCAACCTGGGTGTCACCCCCGACTCGCGTCGCCCGGACGACGAGGCGCCCCGTGGTGTTGGTGGTGGCGCCCACCACCGTGTCTCCCGCAGTGACATCGACGGGCATCGGTTCGCCCGTGAGCAGCGAGGCATCGACGGCGGACTGGCCCTCAGTGACCGTGCCGTCGGTAGCCACCGTCTCCCCCGGTCGGACGACGAACAGGTCGCCTACCGCGAGTTCCTCCACCGGGATCCGTAGTTCGCGCTGCTTCCCGTCGTCGCCCGTGCGCAGAACGGCTACGTCCTTGGCGCCCATGGCGAGGAGTGCGCGCAGGGCCGCACCTGAGCTGCGCTTGGCGCGCTCTTCCAGGTAGCGGCCGAAGAGGATGAACACGGTGACCACGCCTGCGACCTCGAAGTAGAGCTCGACACCCTCGCCGAAGATCAGCACCCAGACCGACCAGAGGTAAGCGGCCGAGACCCCAAGAGAGATCAGCGTGTCCATGGTGGCGGCCCCGTGGCGCGCGTTCACCCACGCGGCACGATGGAAGGGCCAAGCGCCCCAGCCGACGACGGGGGTGGCAAGCACGAGGGAAAGCCAACCCCAGCCGTCGAACCGAGCAGTCGGCAGCATCGCCAAGACGATGACCGGCGCCGTCAGGAGCGCACTGACGATGAGCCGTCGCCTCAGGACAGTCTGACTGGCCGCAGCTGTGGAACCCCCCTCGTCGTCACGCCGCGCAGTGCCAACCCGCTCCACCGGCGAAGCGGAGTACCCGGTAGCGGCAACGGCGTTGACCAGATCGGGAGTGCTCACAGCATCGTCGTGGGTCACCGTCGCCCGGGCGGTGGCGAAGTTGACAGTCGCTCGCACGCCTTCGAGGTCGTTGAGCTGGCGCTCGACACGTGCAGCGCACGACGCGCACGTCATCCCTGTGATGTCGAGATCGATGACGTCGGACATGCTCCCTCTTTCTCCTAGCGACGGAGTGTGCGTCAGCTTCGAACGAGCCGGGCGATGGCCGCCGATGCTTCAGCGATGCTCGTGCTCGCCTCCGCGCCGCCGGACGCGACCGCCTCGGAGACGCAGTGTCCGAGATGCTCGTCGAGCAGTCCGAGCGCAAACGCGTCGAGGGCACGCTTCACCGCCGAGACCTGCGTGAGGACGTCGATGCAGTAGGTCTCTGACTCAACCATCCGTTGGAGTCCGCGGACCTGTCCCTCGATACGGCGCAGCCGCGTCAGCTGGGCCGCCTTGCTGTCCAGATAGCCCGGAGGCTTGTGCCCGGTCGTTTCCTTCGGTCCATCGCCCATGATCACCCTCACCCGGTGCGGAAAGTAGCGTCGGCCAGCATACCCCAGGGGGGTATTACGATCCCGCAGTACCGGTCATCGGCGCCGCTACTTCCGCATCTCGAAGCCCCGGTGGCCAGGGAGTCGGAAGCGACACGACGTCCCCCTGCGCCACACTTCGCCCGTGACCCCTACTGATCTCCAATCGCGCATGTCCCAGTTCCAGAGGGCCATCGAGGCCCGCGATAGAACCGCCGCGGACGACGTCCTTCATCCGGATTACGCGCTCTGCCTCGTCGTTCCCGATTCGGCTGTCATGCCGCGGGCGGCATGGCTCATGACCCTGCCGGACTACGTCGTGCACGAGTGGACGGTCGAGGCACAGCAGATCGAATCCTCGGGAGACACGGCGACCGTCCTTCACCGAGGATTTCAGCGGGCAACGGTCCATGGCCAGGATCGCAGCGGGCAGTTCGTGATCACGGACGTCTGGCTCAGGGAAGACGGAGTCTGGCGGGTGTGGAGAAGGCACTCCACGCCGCTCACCGCTGGGGAACTGCCAACACGCTGATCCTCGCGTCAGTCCGGCCGGCCCCGGCTGGGTGGCGCTGCCGAACCTGGTTGAGTGCCATCGTCGCGCCCGACCAGCCGGCCAGACTCCAGCCTGATCACTTCATCCGCGCAGGCGACCACCCGGGGATCGTGGGTTGCAACCAGGACCGAGGTCCCACGAGCGCCGGCCGAACTGATCGCGGACAGGACCAGATCGACGTGCTCGTCGTCCTGGTGGGCGGTGGGTTCGTCGAGCAGCGCCAACATGGGGTCCAGCACCAGGGCGCGCGCCAACGCCGTCCGCTGTTGCTCGCCGAGGCTGATGTCGGTGGCCCGTCGTGACGCGAGCTCGGACAGTCCGAGCTCGTCCAACAGATCGCCCCGCGGCTGGCATCCGTGCAGAGCCGCTGGCAGCTCCACGTTCTCGCCGACGCTCAACTCCCCGGACACGGACGCTCGCTGAGGCATCAACGAGACGACGGACCAATCACGAAGTCGATGAGCCTCAGTGCCATTCACCCGCACGGTGCCGAGGCTCGGAGCGGCAGCACCGGCGACCAGGTGCAGCAAGGTGCTCTTGCCGGACCCGGATCGACCGGCGAGCACGACCAACCGCCCGCGTTCGACCTCGAGGGAGATGTCGTGCAGCGCGTACGTCGATCCGAAAACATGAGACACCTCGCTGACGACCACCAGACGAGTGTCTTGCGCGCTGGTCACGTCGGCCTCCCTTCGGGCGGCCGCAGAACGACCTGTCCGGCCTCGACGTCGACGACGGCACGGCCGTCCGGAAACAGCGCAAGCGCGTCCCGGGGCAGCTGCAGACGGCCGGCCGCATCGATCGGGGCAACCGCAGCCCGGCCGTGCTCGCGTTCGGTGGACAGCACACCGTGGCGCATGGCCAAGACGCGGTGAGCCCGAACCGTCGCCCGATCGTCATGGGTGGCGATGACCACCGCGGCGCCTTGCTCGGCGCAGCGCACCAACTCGGCCAGCACCAGCGCGGCCGACTCGTCGTCGAGCTCTGCTGTCGGCTCGTCAGCGACAACGACGGGACGACCGGAGACGACGGCAGCACCGACGGCTACGCGCTGCTGCTCACCTCCCGACAGTTCATGCACAAGGGCGGCAGCTCGACCGCCGAGCTGCAGCCGCTCCAGGAGTTGGCCGACCTCGTCCGGCCTGACGGTGTTGAGTCGCGATGCCTGCACCAGCTGCTCCCGGACGGAGAGCTGGGGGAACAGCGAGTCGGCGGGACGCTGGGCCACCCAAGCAACGCTGGCGCGGCGCACCGCGGCCAGCCGCCGCGCGGACAGGGCGGCCACCGGCTGACCGCACATCTCGAGCTCCCCACCCGTTGGGCGCTCCCGAAGAGCCATGATCGACAGCAGACTGGACTTCCCGCTGCCGGAAGGCCCGGTGACGGCAGTGACGGTCCCGCCAGCCAGCTCGCACTCGACGCCGCGCAGCGCCTGGGTCTCCCCCGTGGCGGCGAAGTAGAGCTTCACGACGTGGGAGCACCGGAGGAGCACCGGCAACCGCCCGGAGTCAACGGCCGGCACGCAGCACCGCCTCCTCCCCCGACGCTGAGCCCGGCCGTGCTGCGGTGCGCCCGTCGAACCAAGCCGCACCCAACGCCGTCAACAAGACGACCAGCGCCGCGCAGCCAAGTGCGGCCCAGGCAGACCAACCCACGTCGAGGACCAGGCGCGGTTGAAGGTTCGGTTGCAGATCCAGCAGCGCGCGGCCAAGGGGCCGCATCAACAAGACCGTGGTCGCGGCGGCTACCGCGGACGTACCGACCAGCACGGTCAGCTCCCAGGTCCGGGCAGCGCGTACCCCACGGAGGGACATTCCGACCCTGGCCAGGAGCAGATCGGCTCCCCGCTGCCTGGCCGCCACGCGCAACACGTAGAGCGCGGCGGTGACCGCGGCGGCGAGGATCAGCAGCAGCGCGATCGCCACCTGGAAGCCCTGGCTGAAGGTGGCCGCCATCAGCCCCGGTGCCTGCGCAGCCTGCTCCGCAGAGGTGGTGCTCTTGGGAAGCACAGCCTGTGCCTGGAGGGTGTCGACGAGCTGGTCGACGGAGCCACTGGACCACACATCAGCCTCGAAATATGGCCGCGGAGCATCCATGGAACCCGGCGTCGGAGCCAGCCGAGGGTCGTTTGCGCCGAGCTGGTGCAGCCAGGCGTCGTCGGCGGCGATCAGCATCGGGACGTCCTGAAGACCCGGGAAGGCGTCGATGCTGGCGACCACCCTGGCCGCGACTTGCCACGCCTGGCCGCTGACCACCACCGCGTCACCCGGTTGAAGGCTCTCCTCCCCGACCGCGATGACCGGCACCGGCTGACCGTCGGCCAGCGGCTCGGCCAACGCCCGCACCAGGTCACGGGCCTGGGCGAGCTGTTCTCCCTCGCCCCAGGAAGCCGTCTCAGCGAACCGCTCCGGATCGGCGAGCAGGAGGTCTCGGTAGCCGAAGAGACCTTCAATGGCTGCCCGGGAACGCCAGACGAACACCTGGCCGTCCGGCATCGGCGGCGTACGGCCTCGCGGCACCCTGGCGCCATCTGCCAGCTCCTCCTGGGTCGGGGTGCGGGCGGCAGTCTTGTCCAGCTGCCAGGACCCCTCGATCTGCGCGGTGCTCTGCGCTCCCGCCACAACGGCAATCCGATCGGCCACCACCGTGCGTGTCGCATTCACCGACGCAGCAGCGAGCATCGCCATACCGAGCCCGACCGCGACGGCGGCCACGACCAGCACCTGACCAGTGCCAAGGGCGGCGATCCGTCGCCGAGCCAGCCAACGGCCAGAACGACGAGGTCCGGGCAATCCGGCTCGACGACCGAGCCGACGAAACGCAAATCCCACGAGCATCGCGGCCAGGGCACCCAAGCTGGCCGCCACGAGCAGGGGGGTCGCGATCTCGACCGGGCCGGGGGCGCCGACCGGGGCAGTGAGTGCGGCGAGCAGGGCGACCCCCGTGGCTACCACCAGGGCGACCAGCCACGGCGCGCGGCGGGGCGCCCTTTCCACGACCGGGCGCGACAGCGCGACGCACGCCCCAGCGCCGACCGTCGCCACGATCACAACACCGGTGAGCGCAGCCGCCGCCCCAACACCCATTGCCGCGGACCCGGCAGCGGCCGGGCCTGCGGACTCAGGGTGCGCCAGTCGATTCGCGAGGAGGGCGCCCAAGAACCCGAGACCTAGGGCGGCGAGAGCTGGCAAACCCGTCTCCACCGACCACAGGGCCGCTACGCGCCCCGGTCCCACCCCGGTCGCCGCGCCGTGCGCCAGCTCACGCCGGCGGTCGGACACCGCGAGCACCGCGACCGCGAGCACGGCGATCAGGCCCGTGGCCACGCCCGCCCCACTCCACAGCCGAGCACGGCGGGCCGAGGCCTCGGCCAGCGTGTCTGCGCGACCGACCAGTGCTTCGATGCCGCTGACCACGCCGACTCGTAGCACCGACTCCTCAGCGCTCTGCGGTGACCTGGTGTCCCGGCGCAGCTCTGCGACTCCGGCTGCTGCCGCGTCAGCCTCCTCGAGGGAGAGGTTCGGTCTCAGCTGGGCCTCGACCGCCCACAGAATGTCATCGCCGATGTCAGCCGCCACCCGTTCGGTGGTGGCGACGTCGGTCACCAGCAACCACGCGGGCCGCGAGGTAATGGCGGAGTCGGACGGCAACGCCCCACGTCGCGCCGACCACGCGGTCGTCCCCGGCGGATCCGCGGGCCGGCGTCCATCGGCGGCCACGGCGTACGTCCCCGCGACGGTGAGCGTCGCCGGTCCCGGTGCCGGCCCGCCCGTCACGGGCGGTGGCAGCGGAGCGCCGTCCAGGCCAACTTCGATGATGTCGCCAGGCCCGACCCCGAGGGTGTCTGCGAGTGGGTCCGGCAGCCACACATTCCCCGCTTGCTCGGCCCCGGCTTCCCCGTCTCTTGTGACATCAAGCGCGGAGGCCGGATCGGGCACGGCGGCGAGCCGGGCCGTCACGGTTGTCCCGTTGGCGCGCACCACCGGGTAGCGCACTCCCTGGACCTCGGCGCCCACGCTGACGCCAGTGACGACCTCGTCGGAGAGCCCGTCGATGGCTTGCAGCTGGGCGAGATACCTGCGCTGATCTTCGCCGCTGGGCGACTGGCTCCCAACCAGGCGTACGACCGGAGCATCCTGCGCGAAGGCACTGTCCGGAACCGCAGCAAGGACCGACCGGAGGGCGTCGTTTCCCGCGCTCTGCGAGAAGAGCGGGGCAGACGCCGCGGCGGCCACCGCAACCCCCATCGCGAGCACGAGCAACAATCCGGTGAGGCCCGAGCGGAACACTCGGGCTGCTGCCCGAGTCCAGAGCGGGCTGATCCGAGCCCGCCGAGGCCCGCCTGCCCCCGTCACCAACCACCTCCTGCTCAGCGCCGGCCTCTTGGGGCACAGCATCGCCCAGAACCCGGTGCCCGCTGGTGACCTCCAGCCCGACCGTGACCAGGTCGAGACATTGCCGGCGCCCGACCTTTCCTCGGTGCTGTCGGTGCCCGTCGCATCTTTGCCCATCGAATGGCAAGGAACGGGGGGATTTCGCGGGTGTAATCGCCCCGCTTCCAACCACTCGCCGAGTCACCCCAGAGCGGAGGGCCAGGGATTCGAACCCTGGAGAACGGTCACCCGTCCTAGCGGTTTTCAAGACCGCCGCACTAGGCCACTATGCGAGCCCTCCCAGCGGCGCCAGTCTCCCACGGGTCTGCTGAGGATCGGCCGACACCGTGGCATCCTCGCGGGGTGCACAAGGTCTCCATCGTCGGGAACTCAGGCTCCGGCAAGTCGACGACTGGCCGGCGGCTGGCCACGGCGCTCGCGGTGCCGTACGTCGAGATCGATGCGCTCTACCATCAGGCCAACTGGACTGATCTCGAGCCGGCGGAGTTGCTCGCTCAGGTCGACCGGGCCACGACCGGGGACGGCTGGGTCGTGGACGGGAACTACTCCACCGTCCTCGATCTCGTGTGGGAGCGTGCCGACACCGTGGTCTGGCTCGACCTGCCGCGGCGCCTCGTGATGCGCCAGGTCGTCGCCCGTTCGGCGAGGCGCGTCCTCACGAGGGAAGAGCTCTGGAACGGCAACCGGGAGCGGTGGAGCAAGCTCGTCCACCCGGCGCCCGAGGAGTCGATCATCCGCTGGGCGTGGACTCGGCACGCGGTCTACGCCGAGCGTTATGCCCAGCGAACGGCCGATCCGCGGTGGGCCGAGTTGGAGGTCGTGCGGTTGCGATCTCGTACCGAAGTGGACCGCTTCCTGACCGCAATCCCCTAGCCGCGTCCGCTTTCGGGGCCCACACTCGGGGGATGGCCTTTGATCCCCAGTCCTACGACGCCGCCCTCGACCGGGCTGCGGCCCACGCTCGAAGATGGCTGTCCACCGTCTCGCAGCGGCCCATCCCGCCCAGCGCCACCGCCGACGGCATCGCCAAGGAGCTCGGCGGCCCACTGCAGGACGCCCCCACCGATCCGGCTGAGGTCGTCGACCTGCTTGCGGACGTCGTCGAGCCGGGCCTGATGGCGATCGGGTCGGGACGCTTCTTCGGGTGGGTGATGGGTGGCACGTTGCCCGCCTCCCTGGCTGCTGACTGGATGGTCTCCGCCTGGGATCAGAACACCGGGATCCGCTACGCCACCCCCGGCACGGCGGCGGCAGAAGAGGCCGCAGGGCATTGGCTTCTCGACCTGCTCGGCCTGCCTTCGGGAAGCGACGTGGGCTTCACCACGGGGGCGACGATGGCCAACTTCGTCGGGTTGGCCGCCGCGCGCCAGGCGTTGCTCACCGATGCCGGTTGGGACCTCGACCGGCTGGGCCTGAACGGATCGCCGCCGGTGACCGTGCTCGTGGGAGAGCAGCGGCACGACAGCGTCGACATGGCGCTGCGCTACCTAGGCATGGGAGCGCCAACCGCAGTCCCCTCAGACGATCAGGGTCGGATCCGCCTCGAGCCGCTCGCCGCCGCCATCGCCGAGTCTGACGGGCCGCTCCTGCTTGCGCTGCAGGCGGGCAATCTGCACTCAGGAGCGTTCGATCCTATTGGCGAGGCGGTTTCCCTGGCCCGGTCTTCGGGGCGGCCGACGTGGGTGCACGTGGACGGTGCCTTCGGGCTCTTTGCCGCGGCTTCACCTCGTCTGCGAACGCTCGTTCCCGGTCTCGAGACCGCCGACTCGTGGTGCACCGATGCCCACAAGACGCTCAACGTGCCCTACGACTGCGGGATCGCCATCGTGCGTCAGCCGGAGGCCGTACGGGCGGCGTTCTCGATGCACACCGCCTATCTCGTCATCGCCGACGAGCACGGGCCGGCCGACCCGCTGGCCATGGTCCCGGAGATGTCGCGTAGAGCCCGCGGAGTGCCGGTCTGGGCTGCGTTGAAATCGCTGGGTCGCGAGGGCGTGGCCCACCAGGTCGAGCAGCTGGTGGCCAATGCCAAGGCGCTCGCAGCCGGGATCGCCACGGTCGACACGGCCGAGGTGCTCAACGACGTCGACTTCACCCAGGTGAGCGTTGCGTTCGGCTCCGACGAACGGACGAAGGACGTGACGCAGCGGTTGCTCGCCGACGGGACCGCGTGGATGTCGGGCTCGCGGTGGAACGGCCGCGCCGTCTTGCGGGTGTCGGTGAGCAACTGGTCCACCGACGAGGACGACGTGGCTCGTTCGGTGGACGCGGTGCGGCGGGCAGCAGCGGCCAGCCAGACGCCCTGACCCGGCCCCGCCAAGCCGCGCTTCACCCAGTGGAGTGTCCCTAGCCGCGCGCGAAATGTCCGGTTGATGGCATTTCTCCCGCCCCGGAAGGGCGCTCCACTGGGTGAAGCGCGTCAGGGGGTTGGTGGAGTGGCCCAGGTGGGGGGTCGACGGGCCAGGAAGGCGGCCATGCCTTCGGCCGCCTCCTCGGAGGAGAACAGCTCGCTGGACAGAGCGCTCGTCCAGGCGAAGCCTTCCTGAAGCGAGAGCGTCGGGACCGTGCGCAGCAGTTCCTTCGTCCGAGCCAGCGCCTGTGGGCCGCCGAGCAGCAGGGCCTCCACGTAGGTCGCCACTGCCGCATCGAGGTCGGCCTCGGGAACCACCCGGTGGACGAGCCCGGCCTCGCGGGCTCGCTGCGCGGAGACCCGCTCGCCGGTGAGGAACAGCTCGGAGGCGAGCGCTGGCGGCATCCGCCGCATGCAGACCGTCGAGATCACTGCCGGCGCCACACCGACGCGCACCTCGGAGAAGGCGAACCGCGCCGAATCCACCGCCACCGCGAGGTCGCTGGCTGCCACAAGACCGTTGCCGCCCCCAGCCACATGTCCCTGGATGCGGGCAACCACAGGTTTCGGCGCCTCGATCAACTGGGTCAGCAGCGCCGCCAGTCGGGCCGGCGCGTCGCTCGCGAAGGACCCCTCGCTTCCAGAGGTTGCGCCACGTAGGTCGGCCCCGGCACAGAAGGTCGACCCCTGCGCAGTGAGCACCACCACTCGCACGTCATCGTCGGCCATCGCCTGCTCGAAGGCTCCACCCAGCTCCGAGAGCACTGCGGAGGTCAGGACGTTGCGAGCCTCGTGATCATCCAGCGTGATGGTGGCCACCCGCTCGGAGACGGCGAAGGTCACCGGGGCGTCGCCTGGGCTCATGACTGAGGCCTCCGCTCGAAGGTGGCGTGGGGTGTCAGACTCGCACCAGTCGGGAGCCTAGGCTGCCGGACGTGTCCGACACGACCGGCGTACGGCTGCCGGGGACGACCGCGTCCCCGATCCGGATCATCGTCCAGCGGCTGCTCATCGCGGTCGCGATCCTGATCCTCGTAGCCATCGTCGTCTATGCCGATCATCACGGCTACACCGACAGCGCCGACGGCAAGGTGTCCCCCTTGGACGCGCTGTACTACTCGACAGTCACCCTGTCGACCACTGGCTACGGGGACATCACCCCGGTGAGCGACTCGGCCCGGCTGATCAACATCCTTGTCGTCACGCCGCTTCGCATCCTGTTCCTCATCGTGCTCGTCGGGACGACGATCGAGGCCTTGACGACCCAATCCCGCATGGAAAGTCGCGCCCGGCGTTGGAGGGATCACGTGCAGGACCACACGGTCATCCTCGGTTTCGGAACGAAGGGTCGTGCTGCTGCGCAGTCGCTGCTCGACCACGGCGTGCCAGGGCGCCAGCTCGCGGTCATCGATCCCGACCCGCTGTCGGTCGCCGAGGCCAACCGGATGGGTCTGGTCGCCGTCCAAGGGGATGCCACTCGCTCGGGCGTGCTGCAACGCGCCCATCTGCCGTCGGCCCGTACGGTCGTGGTGGCCACAGACCGGGACGACACGTCGGTCCTCGCCACGTTGACCGCCAGGCGCCTGAATGCGCGCGCGAGAATCGTGGCCACCGCACGGGAGTCGGAGAACGGACCGCTGCTCGAACAAAGCGGCGCCGACTCGGTGATCACCTCGTCCTCGGCGGCCGGCCAGCTGCTCGGTCTGGCTGCGACGTCTCCGGTGGCCGGGGCTTTGGCCAGTGACCTGCTGGTGCCTGGAGCGGGACTCGAGATCGCCGAGCGGGAGATCACACCGGCCGAGCTAGGCACGCGACCAGAAGATTGCGACGACCTGGTCCTCGCTGTGATCCGCGGAGACGCCGTTCACCGCTTCGACGAGGGAACGGTGCGCCTGTTCAATCCACATGACCGGGTGGTCGTGGTGCGACGAGCAAAGGACCAGTCGGCTATCGACTAGCGCGATGCGCGAGCGCTGCCGCCTCGAGCCGGCTGCTGACCCCCAGCTTGGCCAGGATGTGTGAGACGTGAACGCTGGCCGTCTTGTCGCTGATGAACAGCTGCTCGGCGATGCGCCGGTTGCTGGCCCCCGAGGACAGCAGGCCCAGCACTTCACGTTCTCGGGTGGACAAGCTGTCCAGCGACAACACATCGGACCGCTCCACGCCGCGCGATTGCGGCGGAACGCGCGGCCCTGTGGCCGCTTGCCGCTCAGCGCTGGCGGTGGGCGGACCTACCGGCCCCACCACCTGGAGACCGGCGCGTCGCGACAGGTCTACTGCACGCTCCCGCAGTGAGCCGGCCCCGAGCAGGTCGGCAGTCGCCAGCGCGTCGTGGACCAGCTTTGCGGCCTGACTCCGGGCTCCTCGACGCGCGACCAGCCCGGCCGCCTGGTGCAGCAGGGCGTCGGCCCGCCACCAAGGGAAGCCAAGCGACGACCAGGCGGTCACCGCCTCGGCCCAGGCATCGGGGTCCTCGCGCCCATGCGCGCGGGCCAGCTCCGCACGACCCGTCGCCAGCTCCGCCTCGGCCACCGATGCCCTGGGTGCTCCGGCCTCGCCGCGCGCCAGGAGATCGGCCAGTCGCTCGATCCGCGCCGGGTCAGTCGCTCGACCAGCTCGCGCGGCCGACGACTCGACCGCCAGTGCCGCCCGAGCGAAGCCGAGGACAGCGACCCACGTGTCGGCCTGCTGCACGGCGCCCAGACCCTCGTCGACGAACCCGCGGGCTCGATCGAACAGCCCTTGGTCGGCAGCGATCTCGGCTAGCCGTGCCAATGAGGCTGCGTCGTAGGAACGAAGTCCCAGCCGCCCCCAGTGATCGAGTACGGCGCCGTACGCGCGCGCAGCACGATCAAGGTCGCCGCGCCGCAGGGCCAGCTCGCCGTTGACCGACCTGAGCAACGCTGCCTCGACCGACGCCACTTCAGCGGCAGGGTCGTCGCGACCACCGGGATCGGCCTCGCTCAGCGCATCGTCGAGCCCGTCCCACCGCCCGACCGCAAGATCCATCTCCAGCCACGCAGCGCGCAGTCGCACAGCCACGTCTCGCGGGCCGCCACCCTCGCGCATCGCCAGGGCAGCGCGCTCGGCCGAGGCGCGACCGACCAACGGCGTCCCGCTGTGGAACTGCGCCCACGCAAGAGTCAGGGCGGCTCGCGCGGCGTCGTAGGGGCGATGGGCTGCCTCGAGAGCCGGGACTGCGAAGGCCAGGGCCTGGAGACCTTCGTCGAAGGCCCCGAGATAGCACAGCGATGCACCGAGCGTCGCCGAGGCGAGCGCTTCCTCGGCCTCGGCATGTACGGCGGTCGCGATGTCGCGGGCGCGCCGCGACAACGGTTCGGCCAGGGCGTTGTGGTCCAGCACGAGCTCACGGCGCGCTTGTGCTGCCAAGGCCGCGGCCAGCTCGGGTGAGGGACCTAGCGCCTCGGCTGCTCGCACAGCCGCGTCGAAGCAGGCCTGCACCTCCCGGTCCTCCAACAGCCCTTCGCCGTGCACCGCCATCAGCCTGTGCAGCCGAGCCGCACACGCCGGGTCCGCGACCGATCCAGTTCCGAGATCCGCCGGCTGGGCCGCGATGAGCCGAATCCCGGCTTCGGCCGACCGGGTGGCCGCCTCGGAGTCGCCCGCCGCCGCGTATTGCTCGGCGAGGCGCTCGAGCAGCTCCATGCGAGAGGGCCGCTCGCCCTCGCCGTTGCCCGGAGAGTCCCGGGCTGAACCTGGGAATGCCGTCAATTGCTCGTCGAGCTCAACGGCCCGCGCGTAGTGCCCGGCCGCCACCTCCGGCGCCACCAGCGCGCTGGCCTCGCCGGCGCGCACCGCCGCCGGAAGCGCCAGATCCGGCCGACCCGCCTCGCTCCAGTGGCGGGGAAGAGCGCCGAGCATCGCCCGCCGACGAACCGGGCCGGCCTGGTCGAGCCTGGACTCGATGGCCGCGGCACACGCCGCGTGCAGCCGACTTCGTTCGACGGGGAGCATGCCGTCAGCCACCGCGTCACCGAACAGCAGGTGGGCGAAGGAGTAGCTGGCCTCGCCCCCGCCAGACGGGGATGCGTTGTCGGTGACCAGACCGGCGCCCACGAGCTCATGCAGCGCCGCGATCAGCGACCCATCATCGAGGCCGGCGAGCTCGGCCAGCACGTCGTGCGGGGCGGCCGGGCCGTGGATCGCCAGGGCGCGGGCCAGCGCGAGCGCATCCGGCGTGAGCCCGGACAGCCGTACGCCCAAGACCTCGGCGGCCGGCACTGTGCCGCGCCCGGTGGCCCGCACGGCGATGAGCTCCTCGAGGAAGAAGGGATTCCCCTCGCCCTTCGCCACCACGTCGGCAGCGGAGTCGGGATCGAGGCGCAGCGAGCTGGCGGCTGCGAGTCTCCGCACCAGCACGGCGGCATCGTCGTCGGTGAGTGGCGCCAGGGCGATCGCGGTCGCCTGCCGTTGCAGCATGACCAGTGCTTCCGCCCACCTTCGCGCGGAGCCCGGCTGCCGGCCATCTCCTTCTGGTCGCCCGGTCACCACGACGGCCAGTCCCGGTGGAGGACGGTGGGCGATGCGTTGCAGCACAGCCATCGTTGGCGCGTCGGCCAGATGAAGGTTCTCGAGGACGATGACGATCGGGCGAACGGTGGCCAACCTGGCGAGATACCAGGGCAGCAGGTCTGCGGCGCGACCCGCCGCGCCCGGCCCCGCGCCCGGATCGAGGTCGGGCACAAGCACAGCAAGATCAGCGAGCGCCGGCCCGGCCTCGCGTGCGGCGACCTCGATGCCGTACTGGTCGACGGCGTGCCGCAGCGCGTCGGCCCAGGGCAGGAGCGGAGTCTCGGCCGTGTCCGGCAGGGCAGCTGCGCGGCAGACCACGACGTCGCTGCCGTCAGGGCCGCTTGGCCGGCTCGGGCCGAATACACCGGCCACGAGGCTCGACTTGCCCAATCCGGCTTCGCCGACCACGAGCGCGACAGCGGGTCCTTCTCCGATGAGTGCCGCTTCGACCGCCGCCTGCAGACGGCGGGACTCCTGAGCCCGACCCACCAGGTCTGCGCTGCGCCCAGCCACGGTGGTCCACCTCCGGTCCCTCGGCGGGCCGCGAGGGGATCGCGGAACCCGTCAGAGTCACGGTAAGGGGAACCGGTGACGGACGGTAGCGGGGGCGTGGCGGGATTGCTCCTCGAACGTCCGCTCAGGGCAGGTGCGGGCCGCGTTGAGCAGGAACGATGGCCGAGATCGTGCGGGCCAGGGCGGCTCGGCGTCGGGCGGCCAACCGGGCCCGCTCTCGTTGCACGTAGGCGCGGCGTACGGCGCGCTCCCCCGTGGTGAGCGCGCTGTACGGCCGAGGCAACCCAGACAGGGTCACCATCGTGGGAGTGCTGCTGCTTGCGGCAGTACTGCTCGCGGCACTGCTGCTGGCGACACTCCCCTTGCGGGGGCTGCTGGAACTGGCGAGCTGAGGCATCGGAACTCCTGGGCGTGGAGGAGGAACTCCTCGACCATGGCCGTTCTCGCCCGACCGGGCATCGGGCAAACCCCTTATCCGCCCCGGTCCGGCCCCTCAGATCCGATCGGTCCGGTCCGGCCTCTCAGATCCGGCCCCTGAGGGCACGAACCCCGAGGCTCGCGTGACAAGGTGAACTCCATGCGCGCGATGGTCATCAGCCAGCCAGGTGGACCTGAGGTCCTGAGCTGGGCCGAGGTCCCCGACCCCGAGCCCGGGCCGCACGACGTGGTGGTGGACGTCACGGCCACGGCGGTCAACCGAGCCGACCTGCTGCAGCGACAGGGCCACTACAACCCGCCGCCCGGCGCTCCGGCCTGGCCCGGCCTGGAGTGCAGCGGGCGGATCGCCGCCGTGGGGGCCGACGTGGAGGGCTGGCACGCAGGGGAGGCGGTGTGCGCACTGCTGTCTGGCGGCGGCTACGCCGAGCAGGTGGTCGTCCCAGCGGGGCAGCTGATGCCGGTGCCGCCAGGGGTGGACCTCGTCGACGCCGCAGCCTTGCCGGAGGTCGTCTGCACCGTGTGGTCGAACGTGTTCATGCTGGCCGCGCTGCAACCTGTGGAGACGTTGCTGGTCCATGGGGGCGGGTCCGGGATCGGCACGATGGCGATCCAGCTGGCCACAGCCATGGGTGCGACCGTCGCGGTGACAGCGGGCAGCGCCGAGAAGCTCGCTCGATGCGCTGAGCTGGGGGCGTCGGTCCTGATCAACTACCACGAGCAGGACTTCGTCGAGAGCGTGCGTGACGCGACCGACGGTCGCGGGGCGGACGTCATCCTGGACAACATGGGGGCCAGCTATCTGTCCCGCAACGTCGATGCCCTGGCGGTCAACGGTCGGCTCGTGGTGATCGGCCTGCAAGGCGGCGCGCGGGCCGAGCTTGACCTCGGCCGACTGCTCGGCAAGCGGGCCGCCGTACTCGCCACAGCGCTGCGCGCGCGCCCGGCCTCGGAGAAGGCAGCGATCGTGGCGTCAGCCGTCGCCAACGTCTGGCCCCTCGTCGAGACCGGCCGTGTCGTCCCGGTGGTCGATCGGCGACTGCCACTCACCGAGGCGGCCAGAGGCCATCGGGTGCTGGAGCTGGGCGAGGCCGTCGGCAAGGTCCTGCTCGTGACCTGATCCCGGCTCGTCCCGAGGGTGCCGGAGGTGTCGGAGAGCCCCGACAAGATTGAGGCCCGGGCCGTGGCCGGGTAAGGCGTCTTCCCGATGCCTCAGGGCGCTCGGGCCGGCACGGTTACCGCATGCCTGACATCAACGTTTCCCCTGTCTCAGCTGTCTCCTCGATCCTTCCCGAGCTCGTCCGCTCACCCCGTCTCCCGACGCCCCTTCTCCTCGCCGGGATCGCCGTGGTTCTCGCCGGGCTGGACATGGCCGGGGCGTTAGCGGCCAAGGCCTGGGCCGAGCACCGATCGACGCTGTGGTTCGTCGTGGGTCTGGCTCTGTTCGGCCTGTTGTTCTGGGTGTACGGCTCCGCGCTGCGCTTCGCCGAGCTGGCGGAGGTCACCGTGGCGTGGATCGTCCTCCTGCAGGTCGCCCTGCTCATGATCGACCGCTTCTACTACGGCGTCGACGTGGCCGCTTCGAAGTGGCTCGCCGTCGCCATCATCTTGAGCCTCGAGGCATTCATCATCTTGGTCCCGGACACGGCGGTGGCCTGATGAGCATCCTCGACGCCACACTGCCCGAGCTGCTGGCGCGCGGCCGCACACGCGGCATGCGCGAGCAGGGTGCGTCCGGTCCGTCGGTCGATCTCACATCCTCGTCGACCGCGGTGCTGAGCCCGCCGAGCCGAACCCATGGGTCGCAGCTTCGCGCACCGACCCCGGTCGTCGATGCCCTGCAGACCCACCTGCTCGGCGACCCGGTGGCCTTCTCCTCCCCTGGCCACAAGGGAGGCGTCGGAGCGGATCCGAGACTTCGAGGGATTCTCGGGACGGGGGCGTTCGGCGCCGACGTGTCGCTGGGTGCTCAGACCTACGACCGCGTGAGGCGGGCGGCCGAGGATCGGCTCGCGAACCTGTGGGGTGCGGAGCGTGCGTTCATTCTCGGCAACGGATCGACCAGCGCCACCCAGGCGCTGTTCCTTGCGGCCTTGAGCCCAGGAGACACCGTCGTGTGCGCGCGCGACGTTCACGTGTCGACGCATTCCGCTCTCGTGATGACCGGAGCAGTCCCGGTGTGGGTGGAACCCGATCAGCACCCGACGTGGGGCATCGGGACGGGCATCACACCCGAGGCGCTGGCCGCGACGCTCGCCGACAACCCCGAAACCCGCTTGGTCGTGCTCGTGTCGCCGTCCTATGCGGGGGTGTGCGCCGACCTCCCGCGTCTCGTCGCGGTCGCCCACGCGCGCAATGTCCCCATGGTCGTGGACGAGAGCTGGGGCCCACACCTGCGGTTCGGGGCCCCTTCTGGCCTGCCTATCGACGCCCTCACCGCCGGCGCCGATGGGGTGATCACCTCCACCCAGAAGCTGCTGACCAGCTTGTCGCAGACGTCGGTGCTCCTGACCCAGGGCGGGCGGCTCCCGGTCGACCGGATCGCCTCGGCTGTCCGGATGACGCAGTCGACCAGCCCCTACCTGCCTCTCCTCGCTTCCGTAGACAGCTGCCGAGCTCAGCTCGAGGAGGACGGAACCGCGTTGATCGGTTGGGCCGTAGACCTGGCTCGCCTGACCCGGACACTGCTGGACCGGATCCCCGGCCTGTGCATCCTCGAAGAGGTCGATCTCCCCGCGTCGGGAAGCAACGGCCACAGCTACGGTGGGCTCGACCCGTGCACGATCGTGGTTGACGTTCGCGGTCGCGGGCTGCGGGGTCCCAGCACCGAACGAGTCCTCCGGGAGCAGCACGGAGTCACGGTGGAAGGTTCCGACGCTGACCGGATCTATCTCGTCGTGGGCCCAGGCGACTCGGTCGCAGGGGTGCGGCGGCTGGCCCAGATCCTGGAGTCGATCGGCAGCCCGCGACGGGCCCTGGCCCACCCTCGTCCGCCGGGCGCGCCCAACCGGCCGGTCCAGGCCACGAGCCCGCGGGAGGCGTATTTCGCCCGGTCCGAGCCGGTGGCCCTGGGCCAGGCCGCCGGTCGCGTGTGCACCGAGCTCGTGACACCGGACCCCCCGGGCAGCCCGGTCCTCGTGCCCGGTGAGCGCATCACTGCCGAGATCGTGAACTGGCTGGTCTCGGCCGCTGCTTCCGGCGTGCAGCTGTACGGCCCGGCCGACCCGACTGGGGAAAGCCTTCGGGTGGTCGCCGAGTGACTGCGGCTCAGGGAAAGACCCCGGCTCAGGGAAGAGCGCGTTCCCAGGCGTCGATGACCCGGCTCGGAGTCATGCCTACAGACGCGTAGAGCGCCGGGGCGCCGGTGTGGTTCTCGGTGTCGACGCCGAGCTTCACGCCGACCCGGCCACGGTCGAAGGCCTGGGCGAAGAAGGTCTCGAGCATCAGTCGGGCCAGCCCGCGTCCGCGAAACTCCGCGAGCACGCCCAAGGTGCTCACATACCCCCAGCGGAGCTCGGCGAGGTGGTCGTTGCCGAGGCAGATGCCAGCCGGGACCCCGTCGACCGAGGCGATCCACCACTGGGTCGGATCGAAGGACCGGCTGCGGGAGTGCATCATGAACGCGTCGTAGGGCCGCGTGACGAACCGCCAGTGCTCGGAGAACGACTCCGACCAGAGCGCGTGCGCCGTACGGCTCAACTCCTCGTCCTCCCCGACGACGCTCAGCCCGACGCCGGGCAGCGGCTGCGGCGCCTTGGGGGGATTCGCCGGATCGAAGTGGATAGCCATCGTGTGGAAGCGCCGCACCGGGGTCATCCCCGCTCGCCGGAGCACGGCGGCATAGCGATCGTCGCTCGAGTACGAACCCGCGGCGAGCACCCAACCGGAACGTTGGTCGGCGGGCTCGCCCGCGACCAGCCCCTCGGCGTACTGCCCGGCGTGCTGGAGGAGCTGGTCCCACGCGCCATCAGGCCGCCCTGGAGCGACATAGGCGTCGGCGAAGATCTCACGACCCGCACGGTCGACCTCGAGGGAGACGAACCCGACGATCGTGTCGTCGTCGTCGGTTGCGACGCGCGTGCCGTGGACCAAGTCGGCGTCGGGTGACTCGATCAGGTTTCTGATGTCCTCGCGGGTCGTGTCCGGATCGTCCACCACCTCGAGCTCGCACGCGTAGGCAACCTCGAAGATCGCGTCAAGGTCAGCGTCGAAGTCCACCGGGCGAAGCGTTGTCACGAGCAGAGGATCCCGGCCAGGCGGCCGTACGGTCCACAGGTTTTCCGAGCCGAAGCCCCAGTGGCGACGAATCGCCGTCCCCCTGCCTGGGCCGCCTGTGTCGACGGCCCTCCACCCATCGGGTTGGATGGCTCCATGACCGAGTCCCCTGAGGTAGGCCGTGGCACCGACGTCCACGGCGACAGCGCTGACGTCAACGCCGGCGACAACCAGGTGATCGTCGTGGGACCGGACGGCCAAGCCATGAGTCTCCCCGGCGGGGGCTCCGCGGTGTCAGAACTCGTCGAGCAGCCGGCCAAGGTCATGCGGATCGGGTCGATGATCAAGCAGCTGCTCGAGGAGGTTCGCTCCGCTCCGCTCGACGAGGAGTCTCGCGCGCGGTTGCGGGACATCCACCGCCGGTCGCTGACCGAGCTGGAGAGTGGGCTGGCCCCCGAGCTGGTGGCCGAGCTGGAGCGACTGTCCTTGCCCTTCGTTGACGATGAGATTCCCACCGAGGCCGAGCTGCGGATCGCCCAGGCGCAGCTGGTCGGCTGGCTGGAAGGTCTCTTCCACGGCATCCAGACCGCGCTGTTCGCCCAGCAGATGGCCGCACGCGCCCAGTTCGAGGAGATGCGGCGCCGGGCCATCACGGCCGGTGAACCGAGCCCCGATGGTCCGCACGTCGTCACCGACGACAACCCGCCCCGCGGCCAGTACCTCTAGCTCGAACCCGTCCAGCTCGAACCCGTCCAGCTCGAATCCGTCCCAGACCCGACGAGGCCTTCGGAGAGCAAGGACTCCAGGACCGCGGCGACACCATGCGCAGCGAGCGGTTCAGCCCGTCGGGTCGTGGCGGCGAGGACGTCGGGGTGGGCATCGGCCATGGCGTAGCCCCGGCCGGCCCAGGTGAGCATCGACACGTCGTTCGGCATGTCCCCGAAGGCCACCACCTCCTGCGAGCTGATGCCCAGGCTGTCGGCCAACCGCTCCAGCGCGAGGCCCTTGTCCACGCCGGGAGCGCTGACCTCCAGCAGGCAGTCGGCGGCGTTGGAGTGCGTGGGTACGGCGATCCCCTCGAGCCGCGGCGCCATCGTCGCAAGCATGGAGTCGCCGTCGCTGGACTCATCTCGGATCAGCACCTTGATGATCGGGTCGCGCGAGTCGAGCGCCTCCTTCGCGCTCGTCGACCGCGCGGTTGCGAGGAGTTCCTCGATAGCGAGCACGGCGCGTTGCTGGGAATCCCACCGAGCTACATACGCCGGGTCACGCGCGAACCCCCCCGCCAGCTCCACAGCGAACGTCGGAGCCACGAGGTGTTCCCGAGCGAGCTCCACAACCTGCGCCGCAACGATCCGGCGCACCGCGCGCACCTCGATCACCTCTCCGCGCAGCAGGTCGTAGACGACTGCACCGTTGGCGCACAGCGCCGTCCCCCGGTGCCCGATCTGATCGACGACATCGGTCATCCAACGGATCGGCCGACCGGTGACGAGCACGAGCATCGCCCCTTGCTCGACGATCGCGCGAAGCGCGGCCACGGTCCGACGCGACACCTGGCCGTTGCCGTCGACGATGGTGCCATCGAGGTCAGTGGCCACGAGGCGGACACGGTGCGGCATGCGACCCAGCCTCGCATCCGCCCGAACCCTCGCAGTTCGCGACCCCGGCCGCTAGCGTCAGACCCCAGGGACCACTTGAGGCAGCATCGCGGCGAAGGAGATGGCCATGGCTGATCAGCACAAGATCATGCTCGACGAGTCGGAGATGCCGACCCAGTGGTACAACGTCATCCCAGACCTGCCGGCGCCACCACCGCCGCCGTTGCACCCGGGCACCCACCAGCCCATCGGCCCGGACGATCTCGCGCCGCTGTTCCCGATGGACCTGATCATGCAAGAGGTCACCAGCGACCGATTCGTCGACATTCCCGACGAGGTCCTCGACGTCTACCGGCTGTGGCGTCCATCACCGCTGTTCCGCGCCCACCGCTTGGAGAAGGCGCTAGGGACACCGGCGCGGATCTACTACAAGTACGAGGGGGTGTCACCGGCCGGCTCGCACAAGCCGAACACCGCCGTGCCGCAGGCCTTCTACAACGCCAAGGCCGGCGTGAAGAAGCTGACGACCGAGACCGGCGCCGGTCAGTGGGGCACGGCGTTGGCCTTCGCGTGTGCCCTGTTCGACCTCGAGTGCGAGGTCTGGCAGGTCGGGGCGAGCTATGACTCGAAGCCGTACCGCCGGATGATGATCGAGACGTTCGGCGCAACCATCCACCGCTCACCGTCGCCCCTGACCGCGGCTGGTAGGGCACAGCTCGAGCTCAATCCGGAGCACACCGGCTCCTTGGGGATCGCGATCTCGGAGGCCGTAGAGGTTGCGGCACAGAACGAGGACACGAAGTACTCCCTCGGATCGGTGCTCAACCACGTCCTGCTCCACCAGACCATCATCGGTGAGGAGGCGCTGCTGCAGTTCGCCAAGATCGGCGAGACGCCCGACGTTCTGGTGGGTTGCACCGGCGGCGGATCGAACTTCGGTGGGCTGTCATTCCCGTTCCTGCGCGAGAAGATGGCCGGCCGGATGGACCCGGTCATCCGTGCCGTCGAGCCGGCGGCGTGCCCATCCCTGACCCGAGGGACCTACGCCTACGACTTCGGAGACACCGCCGGGATGACTCCGCTGGTGAAGATGCACACCCTCGGGCACGACTTCATCCCGGACCCCATCCACGCCGGCGGACTGCGCTATCACGGCATGGCTCCGTTGATCTCCCACATCTACGAGCTCGGGCTGATGGAAGCCGTGGCGATCCCGCAGCAGGAGTGCTTCGCCGCCGCGATCCAGTTCGCCCGGACCGAGGGCATCGTCCCCGCGCCGGAGCCAACCCATGCGCTGGCGGCCTGTGTGCGCGAAGCGCTGGCGTGCAAGGAGTCCGGCGAGGAGAAGGTGATCCTCACTGCGCTGTGCGGCCACGGACACTTCGACCTTGCCGCCTACGACGCCTACCTCGACGGCCGCATGGTCGACCAGGAGCTCAGCGACGAGGTGCTGGCGACCGCCCTGGAGACCGTGCCGGCCGTCTAGCGCGCGAACCAGCGGTTGAGTACGGCCGCCGCACCGTCCTCTTCCGCGGAGTACGTCACCGCTCCGGCGGCATCTTGGACTTCCGCCGGAGCGGACCCCATCGCGACCGCATGGGCGCCCCACTCGAGCATCTCGAGATCGTTGAGCCCGTCACCGACCGCGGCCGTCCGGTCCGCCGGCACACCTAGGCGGCGGCGCAACGCCTCCAACGCCGACGCCTTGGACACGCCGGGGGCCATGACGTCCAGCCAGGCGGAGTAGCCGATCGCATAGTTGACCCCATGGAGGCCGGCCGACTCCACTCGGGCCACGAAGTCTTCCAGGGCCGCATCGGGCCAGTGCACCACGAGCCGCAGCACCGGCAGCGAGGTCATCTCCTGGATCGACGCCACCTGCTGCGGACCCCGGATCTCACCGTCGGTCAGCTCGCGGCTGACCAACCAGACCAGGTCGTCGCGCTCGACGGCGATCACGGCCTCGGGAAGCGCTGCCTGCATGAGCCGGACCGCTGTGGTCGCGTCAAAGGTCTCAGTGGCGAGGATCTCTCGCGTGGCCGGCACCACCGTCACAGCACCGTTGCTGCAGACGGCAGGCAGCTCGGCCAGAGCGAGCTGCTCGGCGATCGCCTGGGTGCCCGCCACCCGCCGCCCGGTGGCCAGCACCACGTGAGCGCCGGCTGCCGCGGTGCGCCGTACTGCGTCAACCACGGCCGCCGAAACGGTTTCACTGCCCACCGGCACGACGGTGCCGTCGATGTCCAGCGCAACCATCGCGGGGCGCCACGACGAGTCGGCCCCTCCGGAGGAGGCGGTGGACAGACGTTGACTCAAGGAAATCCCGTCTAGGGCAGGTGCAGGGGACCTTGCGTCTGTTATCCGGGCGGTGTGAGGAGGGGCCGGTTGCCCAGGTAGGGGCGCAGCGCGGTCGGTACGTGCACGGAGCCGTCCGGCTGCTGGTGGTTCTCCAAGATCGCCACGATCCAGCGGGTCGTCGCAAGAGTGCCGTTGAGGGTCGCCACGGGGCGGGTGGTTCCGTCGTCTGTCCGCTCGCGCACTCCCAGTCGGCGCGCCTGGAACGTCGTGCAGTTCGACGTCGACGTCACTTCCATCCACCGCGACTGCGACGGCAACCACGCCTCGCAGTCGTACTTGCGAGCGGCGGACGACCCCAGATCACCCGCGGCGATGTCGATGATGCGATAGGGCAGCTCGAGCTTGCCGAGCATCTCGCGCTCCCACCCGAGCAGCCGCTGATGCTCGGCCGCGGCATCCTCCGGCCGGCAGAAGGTGAACATCTCCACCTTGTGGAACTGGTGGACCCGGATGATCCCGCGCGTGTCCTTGCCGTAGGAGCCTGCCTCCCGGCGGTAGCACGCCGACCAGCCGGCATAGCGGAGCGGGCCGTCAGCGAGGTCGAGGATCTCGTCGGCGTGGTAGCCGGCCAGCGCCACCTCCGACGTGCCGGTCAGGTAGAGGTCGTCGGCCTCCAGTCGATAGATGTCTTCCGCGTGCGCACCCAAGAATCCG
Organism: uncultured Actinomycetota bacterium; assembly: GCA_963805505.1. GTDB lineage: Bacteria > Actinomycetota > Actinomycetes > DATJPE01 > DATJPE01 > JANPBY01. Next base: position 652,735 of record CAWDUP010000002.1, read on the forward strand.
GTCCCCGACATGATCTCGGGGCGAACCAGCGTCGGCGTCATCATCGGCACGAAACCGGCTCCCAGTGCCTGGTCGAGGCCCATCATGAGGATCGCGAGCTCCAGCTGCGCACCGATGCCGGTGAGGTAGTAGAAGCGCGACCCGCTGACCTTCGCGCCACGAGCGGTGTCGATCGCCCGGAGGCCTTCGCCGAGCTCTAGGTGGTCGCGAGCGGTGAACCCCTCCGCCTCGAAATCGCGGACTTCACCCACATGCTCCAGCACGGCGAAGTCGGCCTCGCCGCCTGCGGGCACGCCCTCCTCGACCAGGTTGGGCAACCGGGCCAAGAGCGTGTCAGCGTGGACCTGAGCGTTCTCGCGGGCAGCGTCAGCGACCTTCACCTGCGTGGCGAGCTGCTGGGCGGCCGCCACCAGGACCGCCTTGTCTGAGCCTGAGGAGGCCGCGACCTTCTTGCCGTACGTCTTCTGCTCGGCGCGCAGCTCGTCGAAGCGCAGCCCTGCTGCGCGGCGCTCCTCGTCGGCGGCCAGCACCTCGTCGACCAGCTCGATCGGCTCGCCGCGAGCAGCCTGGGAGGCCCGGTAGACATCCGGGGCCTCTCGCAGGTGGCGAAGATCGATCACCCAGCCGAGGGTACCCGGCTCCCCGACGAGCGCCCGCGACGCTTGGGTCGTTGCATCGGTTCGGCCGCGATCCGCTCCAGCACACCGTCCAGGTCCTCGACGGCCACCGGCCGGGACCACAGGTAACCCTGAGCGAGATCGCAGCCCAGCTCGCGCAGCACCGTCGTCACCGCTGCATCCTCGACGCCCTCAGCCACCGCGATCAGGCCGAAGTCATGGGCCAGCTCGACGATGGCGCGCACGAGTGCTGCCCCGCCGGGGTCGCTGATCAGGTTGGTGACGAACGAGCGATCGATCTTGAGCGTACGCAACGGCATGGACCGCAGCTGGCTCATGGACGTGCTTCCGATCCCGAAGTCATCCACCGCAACACCGATCCCCAGGTCGGTGAGCTTGGTCAGCATGGCCCCGGCGCGTACCGGGTCTTGGATGATCGCCGACTCGGTGATCTCGAACTCCAACAGATCTGGGTCGAGCTCGTGCATGGTGAGCAGGGCGGCCACCACCTGGTCGAGATCCGGCTCGAGCAGGTTGCGCGCCGAGAGGTTGACGGCGACCGGGAGCCGGCGGCCGTTGCGCGACCACTCCGCCACCTGCGCGAAGACCATCCCGAGCACCCGAGCCGTCAGGTCCTTGATGAGGCCGGTCTGTTCGGCGAGCGGGATGAAGTTGTCCGGCGGGACGAATCCTCGCGTCGGGTGGTTCCAGCGCAGCAGCGCCTCCAACCCGGTGACCGCGCCGGTGCGGAGGTCGATCTTGGGCTGGTAGTACATGGACAGCTCATGGTCGCGGTCGAGCGCGCGGCGGAGGTCTCCCAGCAGCACCAGACGCGAGGGGCTGTTCTCGTCTCCGGTCGGTGAGTACGTGGCCACACCTGCCTTCGCCGCCTTGGCGGTGTACATCGCCACGTCGGCTCGCTGGAGCAGCGCGGTGATGTCGTCCGCGTGATCAGGGAGCACAGCAAGCCCGACCGAGGTCTCGACGTGCAGGAGCAGCCCGTCGAGGTCGAAGGGCGTCGAGAAGACCGAGAAGACCCGCTGGGCCAACACTTCCGCGTCGGCAACCGAACCCATGGCCGGCAGGAGTACGGCGAACTCGTCGCCACCCAACCTGGCTACGGTGTCGGTCTCGCGGACGATCTCGCGCAGCCGGTTCGCCACCTCGATCAGCAACTGGTCGCCTCGCGGGTGGCCCAAGGTGTCGTTCACCTCCTTGAACCGGTCGACGTCCAACAACACCAGGCCGACGGCATCTCCGGCCCGAGCACTGGCGGCCGCGGCGCGCTCGAGCCGTTCGTTGAGCAGTCGCCGGTTGGGGAGCCCGGTCAGTGGGTCGAGCAGCGCGAGTCGAGCAGTCTCGGCGGCTTGGTAGCGCAGGGTCTTCGACGTTCGCCAGACGGTTCGGAACAGCAGGAGCCACAACAGTCCGAGGCCACCGATGACGACCAGAGCAACGACCTGGATGGATTGGAGGACCGCGGCCTCGGTGGCGCTGTAGTCGAGGGCCACCTCGGCGACCCCTACTGCCATCTCGCCGCCGAACCTCGCCGGTACGTAGACATCCAGCACCGACTGGACGTCACCGCCGACGCGGGTCACGTCGCGAGTGACGGCGGGAACCGTCTCACCGTTCACCGCGCGGTCAAGACGTAGTCCGTCGGGGAAGCCCGCCGTGCTCACTGCCGGGTCAGCGGGCGTCGAGCAGGCAGTGTCGGAGTCGAAGATCAATTTGCTGTTGCCCGGCGCCCAGACGCGCATGCCGAGCAGCGCACCCGAGCCGGGATCCAGGGCCAGCCGATCACACAGGGGCTGGGCTTGCTTTCCCTCGAGCACCTGGTTGTCGATCAGGGCGTCGTGCAGCGGGGTGTCGGCGTCCAAGGCGAGCTGGACGTAGGTCTCCGCGGTGGCTGACGCCGCCGTCATCGCCTGCTTGCGCAGCAGGGTGGCGCTGGCGAACACCAGGGCAGCGCCGAGCGCCACCATGGACAGCAAACTGACCAGGGCGAACGTACGCGTCAGGCCGAAGCGCCGCACACAGTCCTCCCCCCGGCGACAAGCAGACCCCTACCTCCTGAGGTTTCGGCGTGTCGGGCCGCGCGCTTGAGCGTGCTGGGACCGGTGGCGACTCAGCTGCGCCCGTCGCGAACCCGTGACAGCCACGCCTGCGCGTCGCGATAGTCCGAGTCCGACACACCACGCCGGAGCGTCGGTCGGCGACCGTCGACGCGTGGGTAGGAACCGAGGTAGCGGACGTCGGCGCACACCCGGCGCAGTCCCATCAAGGCCTCCCCGACCCTGGCGTCGTCGATATGACCCTCGATGTCCACGGAGAACAGGTAGTCCCCGATCCGGCCGCCAGTCGGGCGCGACTCGATCCGGGTCAGGTTGACCCCACGCACCGCGAACTCGGTCAGGATCTCCAGCAAGGCGCCTGGGTGGTCCTGCCCGATGAACAGCGCCAGCGAGGTCTTGTCCGTGCCCGTCGCCGGGTCCGGCGGCCCCGCCCTGGCGACCAGGACGAAGCGGGTCTCCGCCTCGTCGTTGTCAGCGACGTCCGTAGCGAGCACCGTCAGTCCGTACACGTCGGCAGCGATCGGCGCCGACACCGCCGCATCCCAGGTAGCACTCCCGTCGGCCAGGCCCGCCGCCGCCGCGGCCGTGGAGGAGGCGGGGACGACAACAGCCTGCGGGAGATGCTCCGCCATCCACGACCGCGTCTGCGCCTCGGCATGCGGGTGCGTGGCGACTGTGCGCACGTCCTCAGTGCTGGATCCCGGTCGCGCGAGCAGCACGAAGCTGACCGGGAGGTGCACCTCGCGCACGACAACCAGCGAGGTGCCGAAGGCCAGCTCGTCCAGGGTCTGCGACACCGAGCCCTCAACCGAGTTCTCCAAGGGGACCAGGGCGGCCTCGACCTCCCCGGCCCGCACCGCTCGCAACGCGGTCGGCACCGTGGGGTAGGGAACGAGCTCCGCATCCGGCTCCGGGGCACACCCAAGCAGCGCGGCCTCGCTGAAGGTCCCGGCCGGCCCGAGATAGCCGTAGGCGGTCACGAGGTCATGCTCGCTGCCCACGCGAACGAAGCGCGAAGCCCACGGCCTGCTCCTCCTCTGGGGACAAGGAGGCCTCGCTCGATCCGGCTTTGACCCCCTTGGAGTAGGTACGCGTCTCGGTCCGACCGTTGATCGAGGTCAGGACGAGACCGTCCCCGGCGTCATCAAGCAGGGCCACCGAGAAGGACAGCCGACCGCCCATGTCGTTGAAAGCGTCATAGCGGACGACGGCAACGTGCCTGAGGGCCGCCGCAAGGTCACCTTGGACGGTGTCGAGGCGGCGCTGGACCGCCTCCACCTCTCCCCGCAAGCCGTTCACCGCACGCACCTGAGTCCCCACCGCTTCCATGAACGACTCAGCGCCGCCATCGCCCTGCAGGAGGGTGTACCCGCGGCGCAGGCCACGGATCCTGGCTAGCGCGACCACCGCTAGCACCAGGGCGACCAGCGCGACTCCCCCGCCGACAACGGCCACCCAGGACAAGACGGCGGGGTCGAGCGGCACGAAGAATCCTTCTACGGAGGGCCAGGCGCGAAGAGCCGCACTGGCGAACGGCATGCAGCGGTGCACGGGCTGGGTCAGCGTAACCGCCGGTAGGGGCAGCCCGGCGGGCTGGACCCCGCGCACGGCCCGGTTAGGGTCGCGTCATGGAGTCCGACCACCCCGAGCACCTGGTGCCGCTGCACCCCTGGGAGGGCCGAGCAGGCACGCCCACCGACACCGAGGACAGCTCTTGGCAAGGCGACGACGTGGACCCGGTTGGCCCCGGGCCGCTCGCCGACGAAGCCGCCATGAGTCGGGCCAGCGCTCTGAGCGCCTCCCCTCATCGGCAGCCCACGCCCGCGTCCGGTGCCGAGCTGGCGCAAGCGCTGTACGGAGCCGGCCAGAGCACTGAACAGGTCATCGCTGCGTTGCGTGACCTCCGGACCACTCGACCAGACCTCCCGGCGATGGCCACCCGGCTCTCCTCCGATGTGCTCGAGGCCGTGCGGCTGGAGTTTCCGTCAGCTCTTGTCCACCCCGATGCCCGTGCCTGCGTGCTCGGCGAACTCGCGCCCCCCCGCGGGCAGGTGTGTGTGGTCGCCGCTGGCCGGGCCGACGCCGGCGTGGCGCACGAGGCAGCCGTCTCGGCCAGAGTTTTTGGAGCCGAATCGGAGGTCATCACTGATGTCGGTCCTGCCGAACTGCAGGAGCTGACGGACGACGCGAAGAGGCTGACCGAAGCCGACTGCCTCATCGTCGTTTCCGGCATGGAAGGCAGCCTCCCGTCGAGCGTCAGCTGGCGCACCGGACTGCCCGTGGTCGCCGTACCCACGTCCGTGGGCTACGGCTCGGCCTTCGGCGGCATGGCCGCGCTCTTGGCGATGCTCAACGCGTGCGCGCCGGGGGTCGTGGTGTGCAACATCGACAACGGGTTCGGGGCAGGCGTGTTCGCCGCCCGGGTCGCTCGTGCGGCCCATCCCGAGATCCCGATCGTCGTGCCGGTTTCTGCCGGCTGACCAACAGAGCAATTCATGAGCGTCTTCGACCTGGGGGTAGCCGCGAGCACGTTCCTCGTCATCCTTCCTGCCGAGCTGCCCGACAAGACCTTCGTCGCGAGCTTGGTTCTCGCCACCCGATTCCCTCGGCCGGCCGTGTGGGCAGGAGTGACCCTCGCCTTCGGCGTTCAGTGCCTGATCGCCGTGACAGCGGGGGGATTGCTGGCATTGCTGCCCGGCACCTGGGTGGCCGTGGCCGCCGGGGTGCTGTTCGGCCTCGGTGCCGTGGTGATGCTGCGCGGGGGCTTGAAGGCTCGGGCGGACTGGGCTGCTGACTGGGATGCGGAGAGCGCCGAGGCTCGGACGAATCTGCAGGGATCCACGAAGCGTTCCGGCTTCTTCGCCGCCTTCGGCCTCATCTTCGTCGCCGAATGGGGTGACCTGTCACAGCTGCTGACCGCCGGGCTTTCCGCGCGCACCGGTCAGCCGCTCGCGGTGTTCGTCGGAGCCTGGGTGGCGCTGGCGGTAGTCGCTGGCATAGCCGTGGCGGCTGGCGGGTGGCTCACCACGCGCATCCCGCTGCATCGAGTCCGGCTGGTCGCAGCGGCAAGTCTGGCGGTGCTGTCCCTGCTGGCCTTCGTCGACGCCGTTCGCGCCTGAGCCCTATTCGGTTACGCAGCATGAAGCCCGAGCGCCACCGACGGGGGATGCAGTGACGCTCGGGCCGTCGTCAGACTAGCGAGCCCGACAAGGCGCGCCAACCAAATCCGGAATTCTTGGGCACCGTGTGACGACCGTGTCACGAATCGATCATCAGGTTCACCCGGACGCGCTACCTGAGAGTGAGCTGCCGACTCAGGAGACCGTTGCGGGCGCGTCGCTCCGGTTCAGCCAGCGGCCCTTCGATGGCCAGTGCTTGATCGAGGCGCGCTCGCAGGCCTGCCGCCGGATCCTCCACTGCCTCGGCAGCAGAGTCGACGGCCAGATCCCATACCGGTACGAGCAGGCCGTGAGCCCGGAAGGCACCCACGTAGCGCGTACCCGCACCCAACGAGAGGCCGCCCACGGCATGCAGTCGGGCCATCGCGTCCAACAAGATGTCTTCGGGCTCCGGCCACGCCCACCGCAGGTGGCAGCGGTCACGGACCCTCGCCCAGTAGGCGCCTTCCACCGAGGAAAGCCGCGCCGTGGGGATCACCTGGGCATTGGCCCGGTCCATCGATGCGCGGGTGTCCTCATCCACGTCGTCCACGCCTTCGATCCAGAAGTCGAATCCCTCATGCAGGCTGACCTCGAAGGGTTGGTTCAGGTCAAGGAGGTCCTGGAGTCTCGGGCCGGCTCCTGCCAGCGGTCCAGCGGGGACCGGAGTTCCAGGTGGCGACTCGAGGGCGCGCAGCAACGCGCCCGCCAGATCGCGGCTGACGTCTCCACTACCTCCTGCAACCTGCAGACCCAAGAAGACCTCACCATCGAGGCGGGTCAGCGCCGGCCAGGCCAGCGGGAGAACGGTGGCTACGGTGACGGAACGACCGGCATGCCCACCGCTGTCCGGCGCCAGTGCGACGGTGGCCGTGGCGGCGGGCACGATCTCCCGCATCATCACCCAGTCGACCTCGCCGGGTAGTCCCTCGAACGGCCGGGCCACGAATTCGTGCATCGCCTGGGCGGCTTCTCGACCGTGGCAAGCCTTGTAGCGCCGCCCAGAGCCGCACGGGCATGGTTCACGGCCCCCAACGACGGGGACGGCTCCGGAACCACCCGGTGCCGCAGGACGTGAAGTCTTGGATCGCTTGGCCATGGGCAGGCAGGCTACCCACGGCTGGAGGGCCGCTGGTCAGGCCACCCGAAGGACGGCCCAGACGAGCTGGTGCTCACTGCCTGCGCCCTCGACCCCCCACGACGAGGTCAGCGTGGAGACGATGCCCAATCCTCGACCGCTCGGGGCGTCGGCCGGGGGCGTCTCCACTCGGGGGTACCAGGGTGCGCCGCCATCGGACACCGCAAGCTCCACCTCCGTCGGTTGGTCATCACCGGCCAGCCCTGGGCGCACGCGCCACGCGACCCGCAACGTGTCGTCACGCAGGGGTCGCGCGTGCCGGATGGCGTTGGCCATCAACTCCGACACCACCAACTGGGCGTCTGCGATCAGCGCGTCCGAGACGCCTCGCAGGCGCAGGCCGCGAGACACCTGGTGGCGGGCGAGCGCCACCGAAGCGGCCTCGGCGGGAAGCACCACGGAGTCCGTGATGCCCAGCAGCGAGGGAGGGACCGGCACGCTCTGGGTCTCCTTCCGCTCGCCTGCAACGTCTCTGTTCGACCGAATCACCCGGCTACTGAATTCCGGGCACCGAACTCTCGGGCCTCGAGCTCTCAGATCCTGAATCTCCCAGACATTAGGTGTGTGCCCGCTCTCTGCCTATCCGAACCTCCGTGGCGTGGGTGACTTCAAACCGGGCGATCAAGCCGGAAACTGCAGGTCGGCGGTGCTCGCCAGGTTCGACGGCTGCGGCCGGCCCCGAACCGCCTGCAGCACGGCTCCTGGCTTGTTCGTGATGATCGCATCCACGCCCAGATCGAGGCAGAGCTGGACGTCGGCGGGCTCGTCCACGGTCCATACGTGAACTTGATGCCCGTGCCGCTGCGCCTTGCTCACATAGCCGGGATGCTGGCGCAGGACCTCGATGGACGGCCCGGCGATCCGCGATCGCTCCGGCAAGGTTCCATCGCGGAAGCGCACAGGGACACGGTCCATCAAAAACACTCGATCGAGGCTTGGTGCCATGGTCCGCATCCGGCGCAGGGACAACCAGGAGAACGACATGACGCGGACCGGCGAGCGGGCGCCGCGCCTAGGGTGCGCCCAGCCGAACGCGTCCAGTGTCTCGACGAGGCGCCGCTCCACGAGTCCCGCATAGCGCGTGGGGTGCTTGGTCTCCACCGCGATCTGCACCGGCCGGTCGTAGGAAGCGACCAGGCCGAGCAGTCGCTCGAGAGTCAGGACGCCGCGGCGCTCCGGGTCCACCTGGGCCGGCTCCTCGTAGTCGTCCCAGCGCTGCCACGGCGATCCGTCCCGCCACGCTGCGAAGTCCAGCTCCTCGAGGGCAGCCAGTTCCAGGGTCGACACCACTCCCCGACCGTCGCTCGTGCGGTCGACCCGACGGTCGTGAACGCAGACCAAGTGGGCGTCGGCGGTCAGACGTACGTCACACTCGAGGGAATCCGCGCCCTCCTCCAAGGCTTGTCGGTAGGCCGCCAACGTGTGCTCTGGAACGTCGCTGGACGATCCTCGGTGGGCCACCACCTCGGTGGCCCGCAGGGTGGGAGCCGGCACGTAGTCATGGTGCCCGATCCTGGCCCTGGGTGGGGAGACCTGAGACCGACGAGGTGATGAACGCTCGGCTGCGTCACGTGAGACCTCTGAGTTTCAAACCAGTCCAGAGCGAGCTTCTCCTACGGCGCCGGGAAGCTGGATCGGCTCACTTGAGCAACTTGGACATCCGTCGATCGGCCAACGGCTTTCCGCCGGTCTGGCAGGTCGCGCAGTACTGCAGCGAGGAGTCTGCGAAGGACACCTCGCGCACGAGGTCACCACAGACCGGGCACGGGAGTCCGGTCCGCGCATGCACCCGTAGCCCGGACTTCTTCTCACCCTTGAGATCTGCCGCAGCCAACCCACGAGAACGATCAACTGCGTCGCGCAGCGTCTCGACGATGGCGTCGAACAGGATCCGCCGCTGGGCGGGGTCCAGGGTCCCGGCCAGCTTGAACGGGCTTAGGCGCGCTACGTGCAAGACCTCGTCGCTGTAGGCGTTGCCGATGCCTGCGATCACCGACTGCTCACGCAGCATCCCCTTGAGCTGGGTCCGGGGGTGCGCGGAGATGATCGCGTCGAGCGACGCTTCATCGAATCCAGGAGCGAGTGGATCGGGGCCGAGCCGGGCGACCCCGGGGATGTCGGCCGGATCCCGGACGACGTAGACCGCGAGCCCTTTGCGGGTGCCCTGTTCGGTGAGGTCGAAGCCTGAGCCGTCGTCGAGATGGACCCGTAGCGCCAACGGCGACTTGCCCGGCCTCGCCGGCGCCGACGGCTGCTCGTCCTTCCACCGCAACCAGCCAGCCCGCGCAAGGTGAATGACGAGGTGCAGGCCGTCGACGTCGAGGTCCAGGAACTTCCCGCGTCGCGAGACCGCCACGACCGTGAGCCCGCTGAGGGCCGTCACCGGAGGGTCATAGGTCTTGAGGACCGAGATTGCCGCGATGTCCACACGTGCGACGACTCGACCCACGGCACGCTCGCGGAGAAACTCCACGAGCGCCTCCACCTCGGGCAGCTCGGGCACCCGACAAGGGTAGGCCGAGGTTCCTGACGGCGATGGCAGAAGGACCGATCGAGGGGTTCACCCGTTTGGCCCACTGGTGGCCTCCCGTGCGGACGCCGACATCCAGAGCATGCTGACTTCCGGGTGGTCTCGCGCTGCCCGTGGTCTAGCGGCCCTGCTGGTGGCCGGCACCGTCGCTACCGGGCTGGCAACGCCCGCGCACGCATCGGCGGCCTCCGACTTCGTGGCCAGGATCAACGCAGCGCGCCCCTCCGGGCACGCCCTCGTGGTCCGAGCTGACCTGCAGGCCGCGGCTCAGGCACAGGCGCAGCGGATGGCCAACGCTTCTGATCTGTTTCACAACCCCAACCTCGGCGGTTCGGTACACAACTGGTCGGCGCTGGCCGAGAACGTCGGTTACGGCCCCGATGTGGCCACCATCCATCAGGCGTTCATGAAGTCCCCGGACCACCGGCACAACATCCTCAACACCACCTATCGCGAGGTCGGGGTCGGCGTGGTCGTCCGCGGTCACGTGATGTGGGTGGCCGAGGTGTTTCGCCAGCCGGCTGGGCAAAGCAGCGCCGCTCCCAAGCCCCCAGCGAAGAAGAAACAGGCTGGCACGCCGCACAAGGCGGCCAAGTCCCAGCCTGCGCACCAGGCAGCCAGCTCGCCGGCGATTCCGAAGAAGAAGGCTGCCCCGACGAGAGCCAAGGCCAGGAAGGACCGGGTGGTTGCGAAGGATCCAGCCCCCGCCTTGAGCCCGGGCGCACTCATGCGGGCGACGTCCGCCGCAGAGCCACCTGTTGGACTTCCGCGCGCGGAGCGGCTGGTCTTCCCGGTGCAGGCACAGGCGGGAGCCGCAGACTCACCCGGCGGTACCGGAGGCCTTCCTCCGTCGGTCCCGGTGACTCTGGGCGTCGTCGCGCTGATCATTCTTGGGTGCGCTGCCGGCCTTCGGCTTCGCGCGGCCCCGGCACGTTCTGACCGCCGCCCTAGACACGCCGCAGGCTGAGCCGCACGCGCTGTCCGGTCAAGGACCGCTCAGCTGGATCGCCCGAGCCGTTCCCGATCGGCCGTCCAGATAGATCAAGGAGTCTCCCACCAGCGCGCTACTTGTTCTCGTGACCTGCGTGCTTGCGTTGAGCGTGGCGAAGGATGTGCCATCAGTCACGCCGAGGGCGGACAGCACGGGTCCGCCGGACTCCGCGAGAATCACGTAGTCGTGCCACACGGCGAGCACCACCCGGTCGCCGACCTGCCACAGCAGGCGCCCGCTCAACGGATCGGCAGCCAGCACAGCCACCCCTTCTCCGCTGCCCTCTGCGTGCTCGACGGACACCAGCATGACCCGGCTGGTCGTCTGCGTGAGCGTGGCTCTGGCGAGAGGAGCGGTCAGGGGTTCACTGGTCCAGCGCACCGACCCGCTGCGTAGGTCGAGGAGCTGGAGAGTGTCGTTGGCCCGGTTGGACACCAAGACGAGGTCGGCGAGGACGTCCTCGACCTGCAGTTGCCCGGTGATCGTCCAGCGCGGCCGCCACGCGGAGTCGTACCGCGTGATCGTCAACGGGCTTCCCTGGTCTGTGACGAGCACTCCCATGTTCGTGCTGAAGGCGCCGGGATCAGGGGTGCGCAGCCGGTGGGTGGTCAGAGAGCCGCTGACCACGTCCACGATGCTCACCCGGGCCGGCCCTGTCTGGCTCGTGAACACCAGCGGATCGTCGGGCGTTGTCGAGGCGGCCACATCGGTGACCCCCGCGGGAAGCCTCGCGTGCCAGAGCGGTCGCCCGTCCGCATCGAGGCAGGTGAGCCGGCGCCCGTCTCGAACGATGATCCGTGCGGCGGTCGTCCTGACGACCAGTCCGGCTTGGGAACGAAAGACCTCGCGCCCCGCGGCATCCACAGCCCGCACCTTTGGACCGGCCCCCGACAGCGCAGGCACGCCGGTTGCATCGAGCGCCTCGCCGGAGAAGACCGCCGTGGTCCCGGACCACGTCAACGAGGAGCGAATGCTGTTGGTCACCCAGTCCCAGGACCCGTTCGACGGGTTCAGCCGACGGAATCGAGCACCGTCCGAGCCCGGCCCGGCCAGCAGGACCGGTTCGGCGACCTCCTGCCCGGGACCGTACGAACCAGGGTCGGCCACGATGGCGTCCTGGCCACTCGTGTTCAGCCACAACGGGCCGAGCGCTGCTGGGTCCGGCGCGGACTCCCAGGTCGGGGTGAGCTCGATCGTGATCTTGGGCGTGGCCGGGCCTGAGCTCGAGGGCGCGGGGGTCGTCGCTGACACCGCCGGGACGGCTGGCGCAAGGTCCTCGTCGGCGTGGGCCGACCAGATTCCGGCCACCACGATGAAGACGGTGAGCCCGGCCACGGAGGACCCGAACGCCGGGGAACGCCACCAGGGTCGTTCGGTCGCGTCCCGACCCGGCGCGCTGTCCACCGAATGAGTATGCCCGGCCACCTGTGCGCCCAGAACGGCCCGCTCATCGACCGGCTACGAGCAAGCGCCTGAAGTTTCCTCCTCGGGACTGCATCCGAGGACGGGGTCTCTCCGGAAGAACCGGTCAAAGGCGCTCGACCCGCGAGCCCCCGTCACCTCTGGAGTCCTCATGCGTCGACGACTCGTCGCTGTATCGATCCTTTCCGTCCTGGCACTTGCCGGCTGCAGCTCGTCCGGTGGCGGGCAGGCCGCACCCGCGGAAACGACCCCGGCGCCGAGCCCTTCTACCGGCGACATCGTTGCAGTTGCCTCGGCGAGCTCAGATCTGAGCACCCTGGTCACGGCCGTGGATGCAGCAGGCCTGGTGCCCACGCTGCAAGGTGACGGGCCGTTCACGGTCTTCGCGCCGACCAACGAGGCGTTCGCGGCGCTTCCCGACGGTCTGCTCGACCAGCTCCTGCTGCCGTGCAATCAAGAGGCACTGAGCCAGGTCCTCACCTACCACGTGGTGGCCGGGAAGGTCACCTCGTCCGACATCGCCCCCGGCGATGCCGCCACCGTCGAGGGGCAGAGCGTCACGCTGGCCACGGACAACGGCGTCATGGTCAATGACGCCACCGTCACGACGGCCGACGTGGAAGCCAGCAACGGAGTGGTCCACATCATCGATGGAGTGCTCGTTCCGTCCGACGTCGACCTGGGATCGCTCAAGACCTCCTGCTGACCGCGGCTGGCCGGAGTGCGAGCCACGACTCGCGGGTCGCTGCTCGCAGCCGGCGCTGCTCGGTGCCCTAGGGCACACGATGTCGCCTGGCCGGGAAAACCCGACCAGGCGACAAGCCCGCGAGGTCGGTGACTCAGCCTCGAGGGTGTGACGCTCGAGGATTGTCCATGGGTAGATGCGCGCAGAAGTAGGCCGCGGACCGGGTCCGCTCGGCGTCAGCGGTGGCCACTCGAGCCAGCCTTGGGTCGTCGATCGTGCTGGTGCGCTGCCGCCCGAACCAGACTGCCGCGAACGCCGCGGCCAGTGACAGGGTCAGCAAGGCGATCACGACGGGCACAGCGACTCCCTGGAGCCCCGGGTGGGCTGGTGTCAAGAGGATATCCACTCGGGTCCAGTTTGGCGCCTCGTCCGGCGAACTGCCGCAGCACAATCACGCTGTCGCGCGGCCGTCAGGTGGTGGAGCTTTGGAACCCACGGAGGACCAACCGCTTGCCACGAACATCAAACGAGCAACGAAAGCGGTGGAGGAAGTCAGTGCCCACCAGCCCGTCGTAGATGATCTGCTGAAACATGACCCGCGGTCCCTGTTGAACGGTCTGGGGGACCGCGGGGATACCGACCGCCCCGTCGATGGTGACAAACCTTCGAGTGAAGACGTGGCCCGTCTCGTCAGATCCGTGCCGCTCCTCCACGCGGGGATCGTCAATGGCCACCTGGCAATCGGGCAGGTACTGCTCGTCGAGAATCAGCGCGGCCGAGCCGGTATCCACCTCCACCGTGACCACCCGTCCGCTCGGTAGCTCCAGCGGGGCGAACATCGAGATCGCCCGGCCGTCTCGTCGAACATCGACCGGAACGGCTATCCCGTCTGGCACCGCGTCGCTCACGATCAGGTGACTGCTGCCCGGGTCGATGGTGATGCATGCCGCGGTGAAGCAGTCCAGACCCAGGATCCCGTCGAAGCCCTCCCCGCTTTGCGTCGAACCCAGATCGATGACGCCTGCGGGGTGATCGTGCAGGAGGAACCCGCCCAGTGAAACCTCTGGCAGCAGCACCATGGGCGACGTGACCTCCTGACCTGACATCCGTCGTCCGGACAAGGTCTCGCTCGTGCTGGTTGCGCCGCACGCGTCAGCAAGGTGCGTACTCACGACGGTAACGCCGATCCCGCTGTCGAAAAGAAACCGGCAGTCCCGTTCGCCCACTCTTACGGGCACTCGGACGAAGTGGTCAACGGCCTCGAACCCGACCTCGTGCAGCATGCGCCGATGCTAGGACCGCCTTGACGCACCAGCCTGGCTGGGCGACGTCAGTCGATGGGGAGAAGAGCCTGGACCAGCGACCCATGGTCGTTCGTCGTCACGGGGTCCTCAGCCGGCACCGGAGCCCCCGCTCGGTCCGGCAAGGGCTCCGCCATCGGCTCCTGGCCGAGGGACGGCAGGAGCCGGTCGAGCCAGGCTGGCAGCCACCAGTTGGCGTGACCCAAGAGGGTCATGGTGGCCGGCACCAGAGCCAGTCGGACCACCGTGGCGTCCAGGAAGATGGCCGTGGCGAGCCCAATCCCCATCATCTTGATGGCTGGGTCGTCCCCGAGGACGAAGCCGAAGAACACCGCGATCATGATCAAGGCAGCCGAGGTGATCACCCGTCCGGTGCTGGCGATGCCGCGCACCACCGAGCCTTGATTGTCCCCGGTGCGGGCGTACTCCTCGCGCACTCGAGAGAGCAGGAAGACCTCGTAGTCCATCGACAGGCCGAACAGGATGGCAAACATGAACATGGGGATGAACGCGATGATCGGGACGGCCTCCTCCAGGCCGATCACGTCCTTTCCCCAACCCCACTCGAACACCATGACCATCACGCCGTAGGCCGCGCCGATGCTGAGCAGGTTCATCAAGGCGGCCTTCAGCGGGACGAGAACGGACCGAAACACCAGAGCCAGCAACAAGAAGGACAAAAGCACCACCGAGAGGATGAACCAGGGAAGCCGGTCACCGACTCGCCCCCCCAGATCCCGCCAGGTCGCCGTCTGGCCGCCGACGTGCGCCTCCGCGCTGCTGCCGGCCAGCGCGCGCGGGAGGACCTCCGTTCGAAGCCGCTGAATCGTCTGCTCCGTTGCCTCGTCCTGCGGGGCCGTGGTCGGGAATGCGAGCAGGGTCGCCACCGATCCGTCCGAGGATCGATCGACCGGAGTCACCGAGGCGATTCCCGGGTCGAGCGCGATGGCTTCGGCGACGGGCGCCACAACCTCAGGGTCGGTAGAGCTGTCGATGGCAACGACGAGGGGACCGTTGACCCCAGCCCCGAAGCCGTCGGCAAGCAGGTCGTAGGCCCGCCGTTCGGTACGGCTGTCCGGAAGGGCTCCCTCGTCGGGGAACCCGAGCTGCATCGACAGTGCAGGTGCCGCGAGAGCCAAGAGCAACGCGGTGCCTCCGACGGTGTAGCCCCAAGCATGGTGAGAGACGTGCAGTCCCCAACGGTGCCAACCAGTCGCGCCAACCCGCCGCCGCGCCGTGCCACGGCGACGACGTCTGCCGTTGACGCGGAGACCGACAAGCCCGAGCAGCGCTGGGAGCAACGTGACGGCCGCCACGACCATGACAGCGACGACGATCGAGACGGCAATCCCCGCAGCGGTCATGAACGGAATGCCCGCGACAGCCAGCCCAAGGATCGCGATGACGACGACGCCACCTGCGAAGACCACCGAACGCCCAGCAGTCGCCACCGCCCGGCCCACCGACTCCTCGACGCTAAGGCCCTCCGCGAGGAATTCCCGATGCCGCGTCACAAGAAACAGCGAGTAGTCGATCCCGACACCGAGCCCGACCATGGCACCGACGACCGGCGCAAAGCTGGGGATGCCGATGACATACGTGACCAGGGTCAGCGCGCTGACCCCCACGCCGAGCCCGATCAGGGCGATGGCTATCGGCAAGCCCATCGCGATCACCGATCCGAACGCCACCAGCAGGATCACAACCGCCGCGAGGAGCCCGAGCACCTCACCCAGGCCGGTCTGCGGCTCCTCAAAAGCGAAGAACAGGTCGCCGCTGGCCTCGATCCGGAGGTCGGACCGGTCAGCCTGCTCCCGGACCTTCCCAACCAGGTTGTCCAGGTCGGTCGGCTGCAGTTCGGACACCACTGGGTACTGGAGCCTGAGGAGTGCGACTCGCCCATCCGGGGAGACCGACTCCGTGGTGGCGAGCACGTGGGGGAGCGTTGACACCGCTGTCCGCACGGTCGCCAGCTGAGCCTTCGCCGCGGTGTCGGAAGAGAAGGTCACGCCCTTCTCGACCGGGGTCAGCACGACCTGTGCGGTGAGCCCCGCCAGCGCGGAACCGGCGGCCTGCTGCAAGTCGACCGCCTGCTGCGAGTCGAGCCCCGGGACGACGTAGGAGTCCTCGAGCTTCTGGCCGAATGTCGCCGACGCGGCGAGCACCACCATCATGAGCGCCGCCCACACACCGATCACCCGCCACGGCCGCCGGGCGGCAAGCCGACCCCACTGCTCCATCCAATCCGACATCACGCGCTCCTCGGTGACTGTGCGCCGGCGCAAGTCCGCCGCGCTGCGTCCAGCGTCACGAGCCCGCAGGGCGGAGCCATCGGCCGCGGCGCCCGGAGAGTTGCCCATCCATCGGCCGAGGAAGGAGTACGACTTGTGACCGAGTCGCGGCGTGACCGGCTTCTCTACGCTGCAGGCGTGGTACCCGACGCGATCCGTGCACTCTGGGCCGAACCCAAGGTGCCGGACGCCCCCGTGCGCGTCTGGCGCGACTGGGTGCTGGTCGGCGCCGTCACGCTGACAGCGCTGCTCGAGGGCACCCTGCGCAGTGACGTGGTCTGGCGGCCGGTGGCTCTCCTGCTGGCCGTGGCGCTGGCGTGGCCGTTGCTGTGGCGCCGAACCAAACCGCTCGCCATGGTGGCCCTGGTCTTCGGCACCGTGATCGGCTTGTCCGTGGTGTCCGCCGCTTCGGGTGTGGGCTCGGTCGGGCTCTACACGATGGTGTTCGTCCTCCTGCTGTCCTACGCCCTCCTGCGTTGGGGAAGCGGGCGAGACGTCATTCTCGGCATCCCGATCCTGATCGTCGCTTTCGGTCTTGGCATCTCAGTGGAATACACGGGCGTGGGGGATGCCATTGCCGCCGCCGTGTTCTTCATGTTCCCTCCGGTGCTCGGCGCTCTGGTCCGCTATCAAGCGACGTATCAGGCTCGTGAGAAGGAGCAGGTGAAGCTCCGTGAGCGTGAGCAGCTCGCCCGTGAGCTGCACGACACGGTGGCGCACCATGTCTCCGCGATCGCCGTGCGAGCGCAGGCCGGGCAGGTGGTCGCGGACGATGCGCCCGACGCAGCTGTTGAGGCGCTGCGGGTCATCGAGTTGGAGGCATCGCGCGCCCTCAGCGAGATGCGGTTGATGGTTGGGGGACTGCGCGACAGCGGGGAGGTCGAGCTGGAGCCCCAGAAGAGCGTCACCGACATCCAGCGCCTCGCCGAGTCTGCGGGCGGTTCCCCACCGGTGATCGTGGAGCTGCACGGAGATGTGGCCGCCGTCTCGCCCTCGGTCGGGGCCGCGCTCTACCGCCTGGCCCAGGAGTCGATCACCAACGCCGTACGGCACGCCCGGTCGGCCACAGGCATCTTCGTCCGGGTCGATGTCCGGCGCGAGGACGTGCTGCTCACCGTCGTCGACGACGGCAGGCAGGTCGATCAGGCGCGCGGCACGCCCGGGTACGGCATCGTGGGCATGACCGAACGCGCTGCGCTCCTTGGTGGCACGTTGGAGGCGGGACCGGGCGCAGACAGGGGGTGGGCCGTCACGGCGACCCTGCCTCGGACAGGCGCCACCCGATGACGATCCGAGTCCTCGTGGCCGACGACCAGGAGATCGTGCGCACCGGGTTGGCCATGATCCTCGGCGCTCAGCCCGGCATCGACGTCGTGGGGCTCGCCGCCGATGGCAGAACGGCCGTCGCCATGGCCCGCGACCTGCGACCCGACGTCTGCCTGTTCGACATCCGCATGCCCGAGCTCGACGGGCTCGAGGCGACCCGCCAGCTCGCCGGACCCGACGTCCAAGATCCGCTCGCAGTGGTCGTGATCACGACGTTCGATCTCGATGAGTACGTCTTCGGCGCCATCAAGGCCGGTGCCCGCGGCTTCTTGCTCAAGGACGCCGGCCCGGATCTGCTGAGGCAGGCGGTCGAGGCCGCCGCTGCGGGCGACGCCCTCATCGCACCCCGCATCACGGCGAGACTGCTCGCAACCTTCGCGGCAAGCGCCACCGACGCCGAACCTCAGCAACCGCTGAGCCCGCTCACGACCCGCGAGGAAGAGATCTTGCTGGTCGTCGCGCGAGGTCTGACCAATGCCGAGGTTGCTCAGGAGCTGCACGTCAGTCTGAGCACGGTGAAGACGCACGTGACGAGCCTGATGAACAAGCTCGGCAGCCGAAATCGGGTCGAGCTCGCCGTCTGGGCCTACGAGACCGGTCGGGTGCCGAGGTAGCCGTGGCTGACGCCGAAGACGTACGCCGGATCGCTCTGAGCCTGGCCGACGTAGAAGAGATCGACAGCGATGGCTTCGATTTCCGCGTCAGGGGTAAGGGATTCGTCTGGTCCTACCCGGATCGCCAGCCAGGAAGAGGTCGGGTCATCCGATCCGACATCGCCGTGCTCTACGTGGGCGACGAGGCAGAGAAGCAGGCCCTCGTCCTCGGCGAGCCCGAGATCTTCTTCACCACTCGTGCCTACGACGGGTGGCCGCTCGTGATGCTCAGGCTCGAGACCGTCGACACCCAGCGACTCGACGAGCTGGTCACCGACGCCTGGCGGATGCGGTCCGGGCACCCCGGGCCGGGCCAGAGCGATAACCCGAACTAGCGGGCCGAGTAGCAGCGGATGCAGCCGTCAGTTCACGAAACCGTCAGTTCAGTGAGAACGGTGGGTAGCGGTCGGTGATCAGCAAGAACGCGTACGCGTCCACGCGCAGCCACCAACGACCGACGCCGACGACGAAGTCGAACAGTCCGCGTGGATAGCGACCGGTGAACAGGATCGAGAACCAGGCGAGCACGACGACGACCAGCGCCGCCAGGGTCAGGGCGAAGAGCACGATGAAATGGGGGATCGCGAGCAACCACTTGACCAGCGGAAGGCCGCGGTTGAGGTCTCGCTGGACGTCGGGATAGTCGAGGTCGATGTGGATGCGCTGCGGCTCAACCGTCGAGGGATATTCGTCGGTGAGCAGCGCGAAGTAGGCGCCGACCCGCGTGGAGAACCTCGTCAGCTCCAGCGCAAAGTCGAACCACCAGCGCGGATATCGCCTCCTGAACAAGATCATGAGAAGGGTCGCCAGGAACAGCCCCGAGACGATGCCTCCCGTCGTCGTGCTGACCGTCTCACCCGCCTTGGTGGTGACTGTGCTCGTGCTCCCGGCCGTGAGCACGGCGAGCACCACGGCGATCGGGATGATGAAGATGAGGCGGAACACCGTGGTCACGCGGTCGTAGGAGGCGGCGTAGTCGATGCTCAGACGTGCCGGATAGGCCGACGGTCCCGGCGGCGGCGGTGGTGGCAGAGGTGCCACGCGATCGGTCCACGCGTTCCCGTCCCAGAACCTGGTGTAGCGGGGATCTTGCGGGTCGGGGTACCAGCCTGCTGCAACTTCTGTCATGGTCGTGACCTCCGCGAAGCGTTGCCCTCGGCAGCCTTGGCCTTGAGCCGCACGGGCAGCAAGTTTCTTGCCATTCGTCGACCCGATCGATTCGAAGGCAGCAAGAGCAGGATTGTTGTGCGCGAGGGGGGAGTTGAACCCCCACACCCTTTCGGGCACACGGACCTGAACCGTGCGCGTCTGCCTATTCCGCCACTCGCGCGAGAGCACCAAAGGCTAACACGCAGGTCAGGGCCCCTTCGGCGGCCGCGCAACGGTCCTGAACGCCCTCCGCCTCTCCATCAGCCTCCACCACTACCATCGCTACGAAGGCTCGGACCAGAGGGCGAACCCGTCGGGTTCGTACCCCCTCGCCCCCATGCCTGCGGCGAAGAGGAGGTGGCACGTGGGCGTCATGGATCGCTTCGAGCGCCGCCTCGACCGGCTGGTCAACGGAGTCTTCGCCAAGACTTTCAAGGCGGAGGTCGAGCCTGTCGAGATCGCCGCGGCGCTCCAGCGCGAATGCGATGATCGCGCTGCGATCGTCAGCAGGGGCCGCACGATGGTGCCCAACGTGTTCGCCGTTGAGCTCGGTCAGTCCGACTACGAGCGACTCAACGTCTACGCCAAGCCCCTCGGTGATGAGCTCGCGGCCATGGTCCGAGAGCACTCCAGCGAGCAGGGCTACGCCTTGGTCGGTCCGGTCGCCGTCTCCTTCGAGCGCGTTGACGATCTCGACACCGGGCTGTTCCGGATCCGCAGCGAGGCCCGAGGCGATGTCAGCGCGGCCCCGAGGTCTTCGACGGGTGCCCCGCCGCCGGTTGCGGCTCGTCTGCAGATCGGTGACCGCCAAGTCCCCCTGACCCGCAAGACCACCGTGATCGGGCGTGGTGACGAGGCGGACCTCCGCATCGATGACCCCGGCATCAGCCGACGGCATGCTCAGATCGTCCTGGGAGATCCGAGCCGCATCGTCGACCTGTCCTCGACCAACGGCACCTGGCTCGACGGCCGGCCGGTCACCGACGCGGAGCTGTTCGACGGTTCGCGGGTGTCCCTCGGCGGGACGTCCCTGACCTTCCGGCTAGGCAGCTGAACGCGTGTCGGACCTCAGCCTGTTCTTGATCAAGATCAGCTACCTCGCGCTGCTGTGGATCTTCGTCTTGGTGGTTGCCGCAGCCATGCGGCGTGAGCTGATGCCTCGCCGGAGGCGTACGGCTAGCCGTAAGGGCTCGGCCGCAGTCGTGGCGCCGCCCACCCCTGCAGCACCAATCGCAGCACCTGCCGCCAAACCGCGGAAGGGCAAGCGAGGACAGCCACGAACACTGGCCGTCACAGCCGGGCCGCTCAGCGGCACCACCCTGCCCCTCAGCGAAGAAACCATCACCGTGGGACGGGCCGCTGACAACACCATGGTCCTCGACGACGACTACGCCTCGAGTCACCATGCGCGGCTGCGCCCGTTTGACGGGGGCTGGGTCGTCGAGGACCTCGGCTCCACCAATGGCACGTTCCTCGACAAGGCCAAGGTCGTGGCCCCCACCCCTATCCCGATCGGGGTTCCGGTCAAGATCGGCAAGACCGTCCTCGAGCTGCGGAAGTAGGCGACCGTGCCTCTCGCGCTGCGCGCCGTGGCCAGATCCCACGTCGGCCTGGTCCGGCAAGGCAACGAGGACTCCGGCTTTGCCGGACGCAGCCTGTTCGTCGTCGCCGACGGCATGGGCGGCCAAGTGGCCGGCGAGGTCGCGAGCCGGACGGTCGTCGCCGCGCTCGTCGGACTCGACGGCTCCGAGCTCGGTCCGGACCCGCTCGAGACCGTCCGCACCGCGGTGGCCGAGGCCAATGACCGCCTGCGGGTAGCCGTTGAGGCCCGGCCGGACCTCGACGGCATGGGTACGACGCTGACCGCACTGGCCTGGAACGGCACGAACCTCACGTTGGCCCACGTCGGCGACTCCCGCGCCTACCTGCTCCGCGAGGGCGTGCTGTCGCAGCTGACCCACGACCAGACGCTGGTTCAGACGCTCATCGACGACGGCCACATCACCGAGGAGCAGGCCCGAACGCACCCGCAACGTGCCGTGATCTTGCAGGCCATGGACGGTCGTCCGCAGCTCGACGTCGACCTGCGAGCCATCGATCCGTCGCCGGGGGACCGATTCCTGATCTGCTCCGACGGGCTCAGCGGATACGTCTCCGCGGCGGCGCTCGGCGAGACGCTCGGGATCCCAGACCCGTCGGTGGCGGTCGACCAGCTGATCAGCCGAGCATTGGACGCGGGTGCACCCGACAACGTGACCGTCATCGTCGTCGACACGGTCGACGCCGCCGGCAGCGAATTCGCCGCGGACTCTCCGGACGACGCGACGCACGCTCCCGGCGGTGTGCTCGTGGGAGCCGTCGGCGAGACTGCCGCCGCGTCGACCCTGGTGTCCGACGATGACCCTTCTGGTCCTCCCGACGAGCGTACGGTGAAACGACGCCTCGAAGACCCCGTGGCCGACGTAGCCGACGAGGACGTCCTCGACGAGGCCGACGGTGGGCGCCGGCGGGTCTGGCCCTGGCTGGTCGGGCTGCTCCTGATCGTGGTGGTCGGCGCGGGGTTCGCCGCGTGGCGCTGGTCTCAGGACCAGTGGTACGTGGGCGTCGACAACGGCAATGTCGCCATCTTCTCCGGCTTGGACGTCTCCCTCGGCCCGGTCGCCCTCAACAGCGTGGAGCAAGAGACAGGCATCGAGGTTGTGACCCTGCCCGAGTTCGCCCGCGAAGAGGTGGTGAAGGGGATCACCGCCAGCGATGAGGCGGCCGCCGAAGCCGTCGTCCAGCGGCTGCAGGACGCGGCGGACAGCTGCTTGAGCGCGCCCGGGACCCTGGGTTGCCCGTGACCGCGCCCCTCATCGTCGAGGCCGGCAAGCCCCCTCCCGCCGGGACGGGCACGAAGGCTCCCTACCGCCTCACCGAGCTCCTGCTGCTGATCCCCGCCGTCGCGATCGGCGCACTCGCCTACGCCCAGGTCGACCTGGCGCACTCGGGCCAGCTCCCGCCCGGCTACTGGATGTGGCTCGCAATCGGGGTCGGAGCCGTCGTCGCGGCTCACCTCAGCACCCAGCTCCTCGTACCGTGGAGCGACCAGGTGCTGCTCCCAACGGTGGTGGCCCTCAACGGGCTCGGACTCGCGCTGATCTACCGGCTGGACCTCGCAGCGATCATCGACGCGGCGTCGGACAACAGCATCCCCTCCCTCGCAGCGCAGGACCAAGTCGTCTGGACCTGGCTCGGAGTGCTCCTGTTCGTCGCGGTGCTCATCGTGGTTCGCGAGCCCCGCTGGCTGCAGCGCTTCACCTACACCGCCATGCTCGTAGGGCTCATCCTCATCGTGCTGCCGCTCGTGCCCCGCCTTGGCGTGACGATCAACCAGGCACGGATCTGGATCCGGGTCGGCTCCTTGTCGTTCCAGCCCGCCGAGCTGGCGAAGATCGTCCTGATCGTCTTCTTCGCCGGCTATCTCGTCATGAAGCGAGATGTCTTGTCCCTGGCGCGGAGCCGAGTCCTCGGCATCGACCTGCCGCGTGGCCGCGACCTCGGTCCCATCGTCGTGGCGTGGCTGGTGAGCGTGGGAGTTCTCGTCTTCGAACGTGACCTCGGCACCTCCGTTCTGTTCTTCGGCTTGTTCGTGGCCATGCTCTACGTCGCGACCGAACGCGTCGGTTGGCTGGTCATCGGGGCGGTCCTCGCCGCAGCCGGCATCGCGATGGGCTATCTGCTGTTCGGGCATGTGCAGACCCGCTTCGACATCTGGCTCCACCCGTTCTCCGACCCGTCCGGCACCGGCTACCAGACCGTCCAGGCGTTGTACGGCTTGGCCGACGGCGGCATCCTCGGATCCGGCATCGCCGACGGGCACCCCGACCTCGTGCCGTACGCGAGCTCGGACTTCATCGCCGCGACCCTCGGTGAGCTGCTTGGCGTCACCGGGTTCATGGCCATGCTGGTGCTCTACGCGGTGATCGTTGCTCGCGGGATGGCGATCTCCTTGGCCGCCCGGGATCCGTTCGGACGACTGCTCGCCTTCGGCCTGGCGTTCGTGCTGGGCCTGCAGGTCTTCGTGGTCATCGGCGGCGTGACCAACCTGATCCCGCTGACCGGCCTGACCACACCCTTCCTCTCCGCCGGTGGATCATCGCTGGTTGCCAACTGGGCACTCGTCGCCTTGCTCCTCCGGGTGAGCGACTCGGGGCGACGGCCGACGCCCGCCCCGATGGCCATCGACAGTGCGGAGACGCAGGTGATCCGCCGATGACCCTCACGGTGCGTCGGATGGCGCTGATCCTTGGCATCTTGATCCTGTGCCTGCTCATCCAGGCCAATCGGATCCAGGTGATTCGCGCGGACGAGCTGAACACCCGAGCGGGCAACACCCGATCCATCATCGACACCTACGGCCAACAACGCGGCTCGATCCTGGTGGGCGGCACCGCCGTGGCCAGATCGGTGGACACCGGAGATCCACGGCTGCGCTACGAGCGTCGCTACAGCAACGGCCCGCAATATGCTCCGGCGACCGGCTTCTACTCCATCGTCTACGGCGCCACCGGCATCGAGCGGCAAGAGAACGCGCTGCTCAGCGGCGACGACCCCCGACTCATCGGCACCCAGCTCGACGCCTTGATCCATGGTGGCGCCAGGCAAGGTGCCTCGGTACGTCTCACGCTCGACCCCAAGGCGCAGCGGGCCGCTTGGGACGGAATTCGGCAGTACAACGGCGCAGTCGTCGCGATCGAGCCGTCCACCGGGCGCATCCTGGCGATGGCTACCAGCCCTTCTTTCAACCCCGATCCGTTGTCCTCGAACAACCCGGCGGAGAACCGCAAGGCCTGGGACACGCTGACAGCCGACCCGAAGGAACCGTTGCTCAACCGGCCGTTGGCCAAGACCTACCCTCCCGGCTCGGTCTTCAAGGTCGTAACCGCGGCCGCAGCGCTGTCCAGCGGGAAATACACGACGACCACCAAGATCCCCGCTCCTGCGGTGCTCGACCTGCCCGGCACGACCGCTGATCTGCCCAACTATGACGGTCGGCCCTGCTTCGGCGGCGAAGTCACCCTGGAGCAGGCCCTCCAGATCTCCTGCAACACAGCGATGGCCGAGGTCGGACTGACCCTCGGTGACAACGAGCTGAGACGACAGGCGGAAGCATTCGGGTTCAACCACTCCTTCGAGGTCCCCATGACCGCCGCCACGTCGGTGTTCCCGTCCGGGCTGAACGAGCCGCAGACCGCGCAGGCGGCGATCGGTCAGTTCGACGTACGCGCCACCGCCTTGCAGATCGCCATGGTGGGGGCGGCCGTCGCTAACGGTGGAGTCGTCATGAACCCCTATCTCGTCGACGAGATCCTCGCCCCAGACCTGTCCGTGCTCAGTCGTGGCCCCGGACCCACGGAGTTCGGCCGTGCGGTGTCACCCGAGATCGCCCAAGAGCTCACCGACATGCTCATCAACGTCGTCGACAACGGCACCGGAACCCCCGCCCAGATCCCCGGAGTCCAAGTGGCCGGCAAGACCGGGACGGCCCAGACCGTCAAGGGCCAACCGCCGCACGCCTGGTTCCTGGCCTTCGCTCCCGCCGACACCAACGCCCAGGTCGCGGTTGCCGTGGTCGTCGAGAACGGCGGCAACCTGGGCTCAGAAGCCACCGGCGGCAAGCTTGCCGCTCCGATCGCCAAAGCTGTGATGGAGGCGGTGCTGGGGTGAGCGGGCCGGCCAACTGCGGTGCGGCGACCACGGGGTCCCGCACTCAACTGGGAGGATGACGTCATGACCGACGACGGATCGACGCCGCCGCCGCGAAGCCTGTCCGGACGCTATGAGGTCGGCGAGGTCGTCGGCCGCGGCGGGATGGCCGAGGTCCACCGCGGACGGGACACTCGACTGGGGCGGTCGGTCGCCGTCAAGGTGCTGCGCTCGGACCTCGCGCGCGACCCCTCCTTCCAGTCCCGATTCCGGCGCGAGGCGCAGTCGGCCGCCTCGCTCAACCACCCGAACATCGTTGCTGTCTACGACACGGGCGAGGAAGCCTTCGACGACGACCCGACCGGATCGGCGCAGCCCTACATCGTCATGGAGCTCGTCGAGGGCGAGACCCTGCGAGACCTGGTGCGTTCGGGACGGCGAGTGATGCCTCAGCGGGTCGCTGAGATCGGCTCGGGGATCCTGGCCGCCCTCGACTACAGCCATCGGCACGGAATCGTGCACCGGGACATCAAGCCCGGCAACGTGATGTTGACCACGACCGGGCAGGTCAAGGTCATGGACTTCGGTATCGCTCGGGCAGTCGCGGACAGCGCCGCCACCATGACTCAGACGTCGTCGGTCCTCGGCACCGCGCAGTATCTATCTCCTGAGCAAGCGCGAGGCGAGAAGGTCGACGCCCGTAGCGACCTCTACTCCACCGGGTGTCTGCTCTACGAGCTGCTCGTGGGGCAGCCTCCGTTCACCGGTGACTCACCCGTGGCGGTGGCCTACCAGCACGTCCGGGAGAACCCCGTCCCCCCGTCGCAGATCGACCCAGACCTGCCGGCCGGCTACGACGCCGTCATCCTGACCGCCCTCGCCAAGGATCCGGCCGACCGCTATCAGACGGCGGCGGAGATGAAGGCCGACCTCGACCGACTCGTCGTCGGGGACGCGCCAGCTCGAGCAGCTGCGCCCGTCGTCGTCCCAGTCGCTGCCGACGCCACCCAGCTCATCCCGGCCACGCCCCCAGCAGCCGAACCGCAACCTCAACGACGAGCCGGCTGGTACGTCCTGCTCACCCTCGGCACGGTGGCCGCCCTCGCCCTCGTCTTCTTCTTGGCCACCCAGGTGCTCGGCGGCGGCGGAACCAAGGTCCGGGTGCCCGATCTCACCGGTCAAACCCTCGAGCTCGCGACGGCCACCCTGTCCCAGAAGGGACTGCAGATCGGCGCGGTCACGATGGAGACCAGCGACCAGGTCAAAGACACGGTCATCTCCCAGAACCCGCTCACGAATGCGGAGGTCGAGCCCGGCAGTGCGGTCGACGTCGTGGTGTCATCCGGGCCTGCCCAGATTCCCGTACCCACCCTGGTCGGGCTCAGCCGGGCCGAGGCGTTGAACGCGTTGACCAGCGCGGGCCTGACCCTCGGATCGCTGGATCAGAAGGCGTCCGACCTGCCGGCCGACACGGTGCTGTCCAGCGACCCGCCAGAAGACACGCTCGTCGACGAAGGCAGCGCCGTTTCACTGGTCGTGTCCTCAGGCAAGGTCAAGGTGCCCGACGTCCGGGGTGAGACGGAGGCGCAGGCCAAGGCTGACCTGGGCAACGCAGGGTTCAATGTGGTCGTCATCACCCAGGAGGATGGCAGCGTCGACCCGGGGACGGTGCTGGCGCAAAGTCCCACGGGCGGGACATTCCTGGGCGCAGGGAAGACGGTGACGATCACCGTAGCCACCGAGCCTCCTCCACCGACCCAATCACCCTCACCGAGCCCCAGCCCGACGGTGTCACCCAGCGACGACGGCTGATCGCTCGACCACAGGTGCCAAGCCGGCTGCTCGTTCGAGGGCGCCCGGATCCCCGCACTCGACGAGCCAGTTGGCCAGCAAGCGGTGTCCGCCTTCGGTGAGCACCGACTCGGGGTGGAACTGCACGCCCTCGACGAGCTCGCTGCGATGTCGCAGCCCCATGACCACCCCGGAGGACGTACGGCCGGTCACCAGCAGCTCGTCGGGGATGCTCGAAGGCTCAACGGCTAGGGAGTGGTAGCGGGTCGCGGTGAACGGGTCGGGTAGGCCGGCCAGCACGCCGGAGTTTTCGTGATGGACCTTGCTCGTCTTGCCGTGCAACAACTCGGGGGCGCGGCGCACGCGCGCGCCGTAAGCCACGGCGATCGCCTGATGACCGAGGCACACCCCGAGCACGGGGACCCGGCCGGCTGCTGCTCGGACCATCGGCACGCACACCCCAGCCGCTTCTGGCACGCCGGGACCGGGAGAGAGCAGGACCCCGTCGTAGTCGAGAGCGTCTTCGGGGCCGACCCGGTCATTTCGAACGACGGTGGTTTCGGCTCCGAGCTGAGCGAGGTACTGGACGAGGTTGAACACGAAGCTGTCGTAGTTGTCGACGACGAGAATCCTCGGCACGACGTCGCCTCCTCGGTCAGGCCGGTGCGCTGACCCCGGAGTCTTCCACGGTCACGTCGGTGAAGGGCAGCCGAGGCTCCACCCACGGGAAGACGACGGTGAACAGCACCAGCACCGCCGCCGCCAGGAGGACGAGGCACAGCAGCGCCTTGACCGGCCACGGGCCGGGCAGGCTCCTCCACAAGGCGGCGTACACGTTCGTCAGCCTTGGATCAACAGCTCGGGCGGCGGGCCCTTGGAAGCGGGGATCGAGTCGGTCAGGACCCCGTAGGTGATCCACCGCTCGTACGACGCCCAGCGCGGGTTGCACGTCGTCAAGGTGATGAGTGACTCCGTCGGTGCGACCCCAGGTCGCTTCGGAACCGGCAAGATCACGTCCACCTCGGTCGGCTGCACGATCTCGGTGCTGCGGATCGTGTAGACGTACCAGGTCTTCTCGGTCTGGACGTAGACCTTGTCGTCCGGGCGCACTTCGGGGAGGTCACGGAACGGCTCTCCATTGGTAGCCCGGTGGCCGGCCACGGCGAAGTTGCCCACCTGACCCGGCATCTGGGAGGCGGGGTAGTGCCCGATCGTGCCGCGCAGGTCCTCAAGGGTCACGCCCTCCACGACCGCCTTGGCCCACGACTTCCCCAGCCTCGGGATGTAGAGCACGGCGAATGCGTCACCAGGTGAGACGGCCGCAGGGGGGAGCTTCCCCTGGCCCGGCTGAGCACTCGCGGTCGCTGTGGGCGGACGGCTCCACTGCTGTTCGAGCGAGGTTCTCGCCTCGGCCTCGATGGCGTTCGCAGAGACATTGGTCCACACCAGCTGATAGACGCAGAACAGCAAAACGACGAAGCCGAGGGTGATGAGCACCTCACCAGTGCCACGGATCACCGACCGCAGGCCGTTCATCGGCGGCGCCTCCTCATGGGGCCACCCGCGCGAAGCTCATCGCGGGGAGCGGTGCCGCGGGCAGGGTGAGCCGGTCGAAGGACTTCTCGACATAACGCAGGCCGGCGACCTTCACGTAGTCCCGGAACAGCACCACGTTCGGCTCGTCCGCGAGCGCGGAACTGAGCTGGGCCGGATCGCCTACCGCCGAGACGACGTAGGGCGGGGAGTAGACCCGGCCGCTCAGGATCAAGGTGTTGCCCACGCAGCGAACAGCGTCGGTCGTGAGCAGCCGCTGGTCCATGACCTGAACACCCTCGGCGCCCCCGCGCCACAAGGCGTTCACCACCGCCTGGACGTCTTGCTGGTGAACGACGAGATCGTCCGGGCCGAGTCCGTCGGGTCGTGTCTGACCCTGTGTCGGCGCGTCGTCGAGAGTCACCCGCAGGCCGGTGCCGGTGAGCTCGGTCGCGCCGGCCGCGGCCTCGAGACTTTGCAGCTGTTCAACTTGCTGGGGGTCGAGCCCCTGCTGGGACCCAGTGACGTGCGCGACGTCGGCCTTGAGTCGATCGACTCGTTCCTGGGTGGCGTCGCCACGCTGCTCAGCCGCCCTGATCAGCGACGGCAGATCAGCGCGCACCCCAGACCTCAGATCTGTCCCCCTCGCCGTGGCGGAGCCGGCCACGATGACCAGCCCGGCGACTGCGGACGCCGCGAGCACGCCGACCTGCCACCCAGGCAGCGAGCGTCGCACCGGGTGCCTCCTTGGTCGTCTCGAGCGTGGTCGCCGAACAGCCCGGTTCGAGCAGTGTTCGCACCGACCCGCCGTTGTCGCTTACGCTAACTGACGTCCCGGGGAGCGCCCGGGGTTCCCTGGAGGAGTCGCGCCGTGCCGAAATCTCGGGTCCGCCGCAAGCAGGCCTACGTACCCCCGCCGCAGCCGCACGCCATGGTCGCGCCCAAGGAGCGGCGCTGGATCGCGCCGCTCATGGTGACCCTGTTCATCGTCGGGTTGGTCTATCTGGTGCTGTGGTACCTCGCGGGCAACGACATCCCCGTCATGAAGGACCTCAGCTCGCTGGTCAACGTGGCCATCGGCTTCGGGCTGATCCTCGGTGGTTTCGTCTGCGCGACGCAGTGGCGTTGACGGGGCTGACGGGCCGTTGACCGGCTGACTTACACGGCTGTCATTCGTTCCACAGGGGTTGTCCCCAGTGTGGACGACGCACGACCGGTCCGCTCGCCTTGAGGCTGGGCCGAAGGCGCGGTCGCTGCAGACCGAGCGTGACTAGAGGCGTTCGAGGATGGTGGCGTTGGCCATCCCGCCGCCCTCGCACATCGTCTGAAGGCCGTACGCCGTCCCGCTGTGCACCAGGTGATGAACCAGGGTGGTCATCAGGCGCGCGCCCGACCCACCAAGCGGGTGCCCCAGGGCGATCGCGCCGCCGTGCACGTTCATGGACTTGGGATCGGCCCCGGTCTCTGCCAGCCACGCGAGCGGCACCGGGGCGAACGCCTCGTTGACCTCGAAGGCCCCGATGTCGGCCAACGCCAGTCCGGAACGCTCGAGAGCCTTCGCTGTCGCGGGGATCGGGGCGGTGAGCATCATCACCGGGTCGTCACCGACAACCACGGCCGTGTGGATGCGAGCCAATGGGCGCAGACCGAGGGCCGCGGCCTTCTCGCTGGTCATCATCAGCACAGCGGCGGCGCCGTCGGAGATCTGCGACGACGACGCGGCCGTCACCAGCCCGCCCTCCTTGAACGGCGTCTTGAGCGCGGCCAACCCCTCGAGCGTGCCGCCCCGCCGGATGCCCTCGTCCACGGTCACGACCTCGCCCTGGGGGGTGGTCACGGGGACGAGCTGACTGTCGAAAGCCCCCGAGTCCGTCGCCGCGGCCGCCTTGTCGTGAGATTCAAGAGCAAAGCTGTCGAGCTGCTCGCGGGTCTGAGCCCAGGCGTGGGCGATGAGTTCGGCGCCGACACCCTGGTTGAACATCGGCGTCCCCGCCTGTTCGAGCGCGTCGGCATACCTCGCGAGCACCCGTGGACCGAAGGGCATCCCGCCGGCCACCGAGGAGCCCAGCGCGACCCGTGACATGGACTCGACCCCGCCCGCAACCACCACGTCGTACTGGCCGCTGATCAGGCCCGCGGCAGCAAAGTGCACCGACTGCTGCGAGGAGCCACATTGCCGGTCGACGGTCGTCCCGGGCACGGACTCCGGCCAGCCGGCAGCGAGCACCGCATTACGGCCGACGTTGAAGGTCTGCTCGCCGACCTGGGAGACACACCCCCAGATCACGTCATCCACGGCGGCAGGCTCGAGCTGGGTGCGCTCGACGATCGCCTCGAGCACCAGCGCAGACAGGTCAACGGGGTGGATCCCCGACAAGACACCCCCACGTCTGCCCACGGGAGTCCGTACAGCATCGACGATGACAGCGTCCCTCACGACCGACTCCTAGCCAGCAGCGACGTACCCAACGGATCCAGCAACGCGTCGATCCTACGTCTGGTCCGGCGGCTACCCGGCGTCTTGGATCTGGGAGACGTACGGGCCGTAGACCGGGCTGTCTTGCAGAGCCTGGGTGCGCGCACCCACAAGGAACACGCAGGCGATCAGCACGGCGATGCTTCCGACGACCGCGACGAGGTTGCGCAGTCGCGGCGGGGGGTACGCGAAGATCACCCCGAGGACCAGCCCCGCCGCCAGGCCCCCCAGATGCGCCCGCCAGTCGATCGACCCGGGAAACACGAAGGGAAGCGCCAGGTTGATGGCCACCAGCACGAGCAGGCCACGGACGTCGTAGTGCATCCGGTGGGCGACGACGAGCAGCGCCCCGAAGACGCCGAAGATCGCGCCAGAAGCTCCGACCGACGGCTGAAAGGGACTGTTGAACAGATAGGAGGAGACCCCTCCGGCAAACCCTGCCAAGAGGTAGAGCGCTGCGAAGCGCAGATGGCCGAGCCAGCGCTCGAGCGTTGGTCCGACGATCCACAGGGCGTACATGTTCAGCAGGATGTGGAAGATCCCCGCGTGCACGAGCATGACCGTCAGCAACCGGTAGTACTCGCCCGCCGCGATCTCGACGCCGACGAGCTCCAGGGCTCGGGTGACCGTGCCGTTGACACCACCCGTGAGCAGCTGGAGAACGAAGACGAAGGCGGTCACCGCCACGATGACGCGGGTCACCAAGCCGTCGGAGGCCGGGATCCGACCACCGGCGACCGTCCGCGCCTCGCGTACACCGGCCGCGCCCTCCCGCACGCACTCGGGGCACTGGAACCCGACCGACGCCGACGTCATGCAATCGGGGCAGATCGGTCGGTCGCACCGGGTGCACCGGATATAGGTCTCGCGGTCGGTGTGCCGGTAGCAGACCGGTGGTGCATCGACGCCAGGCTCGTCGGTCATCCTTGCTCAGTCATCCCTTGTCGATCGTCGCGCTCGGCGGTTGCCGGCTCAGCTGTCCCGGCGCTCGACGCTCACGGACTCGATGACGACATCCTCACGAGGCCGATCTTGAGACCCCGTCGCTACCGCCGCGATCGCATCGACGACGGCCCGACCTGATGCGTCGGCGACCTCGCCGAAGATCGTGTGCTTGTGCGTCAGCCACGGAGTAGCGGCAACGGTCACGAAGAACTGCGAGCCGTTCGTGTTAGCGCCCGAGTTGGCCATGGCCAGCAGGTAGGGCCGGTCGAAGACCAGCTCAGGGTGGAACTCGTCGGCGAACCGGTAGCCCGGGCCTCCGGTGCCGGTGCCCAACGGGTCGCCACCTTGGATCATGAAGTTCGGGATCACTCGATGAAAGATCGTCCCGTCATAGAGCCTTGCTGACGTCGCCTGCCCCGAGCGTGGATCCGTCCACTCGCGTGCCCCCTCGGCCAGCTCTACGAAGTTGGCCACCGTCTTGGGCGCATGGTTGGGCAGCAGCTCGATCTCGATGTCACCGTGATTGGTGTGCAGCGTGGTGAAAAGGCGCTCGGCCACAGATGGCTCGCTTCCCGGGAGTCGGTTTCATCCAACAGATCGTGGAATGGACGTGGAGACGAGGGGAATCGAACCCCTAACCCCCGCCTTGCAAAGGCGGTGCTCTGCCAATTGAGCTACGTCCCCGGAAGGCTCAAGCCTAGCCCGGGGCGGGACACGGACCGAAACGCAGCCGTCTGACGCCGTTGACCTGCGACAGTGGTCGGGTGTCAGCCACACCCGCCCCACCCGCCACATCCGCCACCTGCGTCATCGAGGTCGTCGGAGCTCGCAAGACCTACACCAGGTTTAGACGTCCACCCGAGAAGGCGCTCGACGACCTCGACCTCGTCGTCGAGGCGGGTGGGGTGCATGGCTTTCTCGGCCCGAACGGGTCCGGCAAGACAACGACCATCCGCATGCTGCTCGGCCTCGTCGGCTCCGACGGTGGTGATCTGCGGCTGTTCGGCCGTCCGGTCCCGGCGTCGCTCCCCGAGGTCATCCCGAGCGTCGGGGCGCTCGTGGAGACCCCGTTGTTCTTCCCGAACTTCTCCGGACGACTGAATCTCCGGCTGCTCGCCGACGTCGCCGGGGTGTCAGCGGCGCGCGTCGAGG
Organism: uncultured Actinomycetota bacterium; assembly: GCA_963805505.1. GTDB lineage: Bacteria > Actinomycetota > Actinomycetes > DATJPE01 > DATJPE01 > JANPBY01. The sequence goes on from CAWDUP010000002.1 coordinate 685,656, forward strand.
AGTGTCTGGAGATCGTCGACCTACGCGATCGCGCAGCCGATCGCTTCAAGGGCTACTCGCTGGGCATGAAGCAGCGACTGGGGATCGCGGCCGCTCTGCTCAAGAAGCCGCGCCTGCTCATCCTCGACGAGCCCAGCAACGGCCTGGACCCTGCTGGGATCCGCGACGTCCGCGAACTCCTGCGCAGGCTCGGAACCGACGGACACACGACCGTGTTCTTGTCCAGCCACCTGCTTGGCGAGGTGCAGCAGGTGTGCGACCACGTGACGATCCTGGCGCGCGGTCGCCGGGTGGCTCATGGGCGAGTCAGCGAGGTGCTGGCCGCCTCGACCACCTCGGACGTACGGCTGCGGGTGGCTGACCCGATGGGAGCCCATGCCGTCCTTGATCGGGCCGGCTTCCGGTTGACCTCCACGGGGGACGCCTGGACCGTGCACGACGTACCCGATCCTTCCGCCATCACCCGGGCGCTGTCCGACGCCGGGCACTACCTCAGCGAGCTGACCCCCGTCGCCGCTGATCTGGAGAGCGTGTTCCTCCAGCTGACCGGGCAGTTGCCCGACCAGACCCCAGCCGCGGCCTCGACCGGCGCCGATGAGGTGGCGCGGTGAGCACGACGAGCACGGACAGCACGGAGCTGCTCGAACCGCTCGATGGCCAGCCGCGGGCCAGCCTCGCGCGCAGCGAAGCCAGACGATTCGTGCATCGGCGGTTCATCCGATTGCTGGTGGCACTGATCGCCATCGGCTTCTTGACCGGGATCACGATCGCCTGGGTGCAGCACGCTCGGACCACCCCCGAGCTGCTCGCTCAGGCTCAGGAACGCATTCAGGACGACGTCGACCAGCAGAACAGCTATCGCGACGAGTGCCTCAAGGAGGACATCCCGCCGGGCATGAGCGCGGAGGAGTTCTGCGGCCCGCCGTTCACGGCGGAGAACTTCGGCGCTGACGCGACGTACTACCTTCCCAAGCAGCCCTTCCCGGCTGACCCGGGCATAGCCGACGCCGCCACCGGGATCGGATTCGCGGTCGCTGCGGTGATGTTCCTCCTCGGTGCCACCTGGATCGGAGCCGAGTGGTCGACCCGGTCGATGATGGCGCTGCTGTTCTGGGAACCGCGCCGACTGAAGGTCGCCGCCGTCAAGCTCGCCGTCTTGATCGCATCCGTCGCCGTCATCGCTGCCGTGGTCCAGCTGCTCTGGTTGGGCGCGGGCTTCGCCCTGGCCGCCACGAAGGGGACGACGACCCTGTCACCGCATTTCTGGAACGACCTGGTAGGTCTGCAATGCAGAGCCGTACTCCTGGCCGTCTTGTCCAGTGTTGGCGGTTTCGCGCTGGCCAATCTGCTGCGCAACACCGGCGCTGCCCTCGGGATCGGGTTCGTGTACTTCGCGATCCTGGAGACTGCGATCAGGGTGCTCAAACCCGCCTGGCAGCAGTGGCTGATCACGGACAACACCCTCGCCCTGATCACCAGGGGTGGCTGGCGGGTGTACATCTACGACCAGGGTTCGCCCTTCGATGGCGGCAGCGAGCGCGAGATCCTGCTCTCCAACACCCACGGCGCCTTGGTGCTTTCGGTCGCCGTGGGCGTGGTGCTGATCGCTGGGATCTGGTCGTTCAAACGACGAGACCTGACCTAGGTCAGCGCACGTCCAAGCTCAGCGCACGTCCAAGCTCAGCGCACGTCCAGGCTCAGCGCACGTCCAGGCTCAGCGCAGGTCGAGCGACTCGTCGGTCGTCGCCTCGGTCCACAGGTCCTGCTCAGCTTGATCGGACTTGAACTTCTTGAAGACCACAGCCCCGATGGCGGCTGCAGCTGCGGTGATCACAAGGAGCTTCTTCACGGTCTTACCCTTCGTCGGGGCGTGCCCTGTGCGGGGAAATTGCCAAGGAGTGCCAAAGTGCCAACCAGTGCCAAGGAGTGCCGAGACGAGCATGGCGTGGGCCTAGGAGGACTTGAACCTCCGACCTCTTCCTTATCAGGGAAGCGCTCTAACCGTCTGAGCTATAGGCCCCGCACGAGCCGTCGCAGCGTACCCGACCGTTCGAGCGCCCCACAAAGCCGATCCACCCCCGGTCAGGCCTCTTCGGAGAGCGTGACTTCCAGGCCCCCAACCAGACCGGAGGTGAGGTTGTAGAGGAACGCGCACAAGGTCGCGAGTGCCGTGATCAGCACCACCTGGATCACGGCCAGCATCAAGGCGACGCCCATCACGCGGCGCAGCGACAGAATCTGCACCACGGAGATGGATGACCCGGAGCCGGTGATGTCGCCGACCGTACGGTCGACGGAGACGAAGACCCCCCCACCGGCGAGCAGCTGCCACAGGAGCCAGACGGCCACGATCAGGACGATCCCGCCAGCAAGCGACAGGACGAAGCTGATCTTCATGACCGACCACGGGTCGACTTGGCTGACACTGAGCCGAGCCTTGCGGACGGCGCCCACTCCGGCTTGCGGCACCGCCGTAACCATCGCGCCCGTAGGAGGGCCGAAGTCGTCCGGCGGGTCGAGCCGTTCCGCCTTGCCGGCGCCGGCCAGCTCCTCGTCCCACACGCGGTCGGCTGACCCCCCAGGGCCCCAGGTGTCGGTCGGCGGTCGTCCCGATGGGTGCCGATCCACCGGCCTCCCCGGAGCGGGGTTGGTCACCCGCGGGGTCGATCCCGTGGTGGCAGGGCCAGAGCGGCTGCTCGAGCCGGATCGACTGACGCCCTGATCGGGCGGGCGCCCGCCGGTTGACGGGCGTGATCCGGAGGGATCCCCGCTCACACGTCCTCCTCGTCGACCCCGTCTGTCACAACCGGTGACTCACCAGCATCCTCTGACCTCAGCGGATCCCGCGCATCCGCCGGCTCGGGCGCGTCGCCGACTGTCGAGTCGGACGGCTCGAGCGGCTCCGCCACAACCGGGTCCAGGTCCTCCGCTCCTTCGCCGTCCGGTTCGTCGTCAGCCTCGGCGGCTCGAGCGACCCCAACGACGGAGTCCCCCTCGGCCAGGGCCATCAGGCGTACGCCCATCGTGTCTCGGGCCCGACGCTGCAACGCCTCCTCCGAAACCTTCGTGCGGATGACGCCACCGCCCTCGGTGATGGCCAGCACCTGGTCGCCCTCGTCCACGACCATGGCTCCGACCAGAGACCCGCGGTGCTCAGGCAGCTTCATGGCGATCATGCCGAGGCCACCTCGGCCCTTCGGCGTCCACTCGCTCAGGGCAGTGCGCTTCCAGAAACCACCGTCGGTGAAGGTGACCAGGTCAGCGCCCTCGCGGACCACGTCCAGGGCGAGCAGTCGGTCGTCGCCGCGGAAGCGCATCCCGATGACACCGGACGTTGCGCGTCCCATGGGACGAAGCTGCTCATCGGTGGCGTGGAAGCGAACCGACTGTCCCTTTCGCGAGACCAGAATCAGGTCATCGGTCTCGTCGACGAGCCGCGCGGCGATGAGCTCGTCGTCCTCGCGCAGGTTGACCGCGATGAGCCCTCCGCTGCGCGGTGAGTCGTAGTCACCGAGACGAGTCTTCTTGACCAGACCCAGCCGCGTGGCCAGCACGAGGTAGGGCGCGACCCCGTAGTCGCGTAGGTCCAGCACCTGCGCGATCTGCTCCTCCGGCTGGAAGGCCAGCAGGTTGGCGACGTGTTGTCCCCGGGCATCTCGAGCAGCTTCGGGCAGCTCATAGGCCTTGGCTCGGTAGACCCGACCCTTGTTCGTGAAGAACAGGATCCAGTCGTGGGTGGTAGTCACGAAGAAGTGGTCCACGACGTCGTCGGTCTTCAAAGCCGCGCCTCGGACACCCTTGCCGCCGCGCTTTTGCGATCGGTAGAGATCGACCTTGGTCCGTTTCACGTAGCCACCACGGGTGATCGTGACGACGACGTCCTCCTCGGCGATGAGGTCCTCCATGGACATCTCGCCCTCGGCTGCGACGATCCGGGTCTTACGCTCGTCGCCGTACTTCTCGACGATCTCGGCGAGCTCCTCCCCCACGATCCGGCGCTGCCGGGCCTCGTCGGCAAGGATGTCGTTGTAGTCGGCGATCCTGGCCATCAGCTCGTCGTGCTCGGACTGCAGCTCCTGACGCTCCAACGCCGCGAGCTTGCGCAGCTGCATGTCGAGGATTGCGCGGGCCTGCAGCTCATCGATCTCGAGCAGGGCCATCAGCCCCCCGGAAGCTGCCGAGGCCGACTCGCTGGCCCGGATCAACGCGATGACCTCTTCGATCCGGTCCATCGCCCGCAGCAAGCCGGTCAGGATGTGTGCCCGTTCCTCGGCCTTGCGCAGCCGATAGCGGGTACGGCGCTGGATGACCTCGATCTGATGGGCGATCCAGTGCACGACGAACTCGTGGATCTTCAGCGTCCGCGGCACGCCATCGACCAGGGCCAACATGTTGGCGCTGAAGTTGTCCTGCAGCTGGGTGTGCTTGTAAAGGTTGTTGAGCACAACCTTCGCCACAGCATCGCGCTTGAGCACGATGACCAACCGCTGGCCCGTTCTACTCGACGAGTCGTCGCGGATGTCGGCGATGCCCCCGACCTTGCCGTCGTTGACCAGGTCGGCGATCTTCAGTGCGAGGTTGTCGGGGTTGACCTGGTAGGGAAGTTCGGTCACCACCAGGCAGGCACGGCCCTGGATCTCCTCGACCTCGACGACAGCGCGCATGGTGATCGAGCCACGTCCGGTGCGGTAGGCGTTGTCGATGCCCCTGCGTCCGACGATCAGGGCGCCGGTTGGTAGATCCGGTCCCTTGATGCGTTCGATCAGCGCCTCGAGAAGTTCATCGGCGGTGGCGTCGGGGTGGTCGAGGGACCACTGGACGCCTGCGGCAACCTCCCGGAGGTTGTGCGGCGGGATGTTGGTCGCCATGCCCACGGCGATGCCGGCACTGCCGTTGACCAGCAGGTTGGGGAACCTGGCCGGCAGGATGAGGGGTTCCTGCGTCTTGCCGTCGTAGTTCGGCTGGAAGTCGACAGTCTCCTCATCGATGTCACGGACCATCTCCATGGCCAGCGGAGCCATCCGGCACTCCGTGTATCGCATGGCGGCGGCCGGGTCGTTGCCCGGCGAACCGAAGTTTCCCTGGCCCTGCACCAACGGGTAGCGCAGCGTCCACGGCTGGGTCAGCCGCACCAACGTGTCGTAGATCGAGGTGTCGCCGTGCGGGTGGTATTGACCCATGACATCGCCGACCACGCGGCTGCACTTGTTGAATCCCCGGTCCGGACGGTAGCCACCGTCATACATCGCGTAGAGCACCCGTCGATGGACCGGCTTCAGCCCGTCACGCACCTCGGGCAGCGCGCGACCCACGATGACACTCATCGCATAGTCGAGATAGCTGCGGCTCATCTCCGACTGGAGCTCGACCGGCTCGATCCGGCCACCGGGGCCTGGGTCGTCGAGGTCTGTGCTGCCTGGCAGGTCGGTCACGAGAGGCCTTTCGTGTGGCGGCTGGCGAGAACCGGGCGTCGGGGCACGACGAGGTGTCCCTCAGATTCCGCGCTAGATGTCGAGGAACCGGACATCGCGGGCATTGCGCTGGATGAACTTGCGGCGTTCCTCGACGTCCTCGCCCATGAGCGTGGTGAACAGGGCATCGGCTTGGGCGGCGTCATCGAGCGTGACCTGGAGCAGGATCCGGTGGGCCGGATCCATGGTGGTCTCCCACAGCTCGTCGGCGTTCATCTCACCCAGCCCCTTGTATCGCTGGACAGGATTTTCCTTCGGTAGCTTGCGACCCGCTTCGAGCCCGGCCGTTGTCAGTGCGTCCCGCTCACGATCGCTGTAGACGAACTCGTGCTCGGCGTTGGACCAGCGCAGGCGGTACAGCGGGGGCTGGGCGAGGTAGACGTGACCCACCTCGACCAGCGGCCGCATGAACCGGAACAAGAAGGTCAGGAGCAGCGTGCGGATGTGTTGGCCGTCCACGTCCGCGTCGGCCATCAGGACGATCTTGTGATAGCGCAGCTTGTCGAGGTCGAAGTCGTCGTGGATGCCGGTGCCCAGGGCCGAGATCAGCGCTTGGACCTCGTTGTTGGCGAGCACCTTGTCGATCCGCGCCTTCTCGACGTTGAGGATCTTCCCGCGGATCGGCAGGATCGCCTGGGTGCGTGGGTCGCGGCCGCCCTTGGCCGACCCCCCGGCCGAGTCGCCTTCGACGATGAAGACCTCGCACTCCTCGGGGTTCGTCGACTGGCAGTCCGACAACTTGCCCGGCAGCCCGCCACCCCCTAGCAGGCCCTTGCGGTTACGAGCGAGATCGCGCGCCTTGCGCGCAGCGATCCGAGCCGAGGCCGCAGCCGAGGACTTGCGAGCGATCTCCTTGCCCTCGGCGGGGTTGGCCTCGAACCAGCCGCCCAGCTGCTCGAAGACGGTCTTCTGGACGAACGCCTTCGCCTCGGTGTTGCCGAGCTTCGTCTTGGTCTGACCCTCGAACTGCGGCTCGCCGAGCTTGATGCTGACGATCGCGGTCAGTCCCTCGCGGATGTCCTCACCCGTGAGGTTGGCGTCCTTCTCCTTGAGAATGCCCCAGTCACGCGCGAACTTGTTGACCAACGTGGTCAGCGCGGCCCGGAAGCCCTCCTCGTGCGTCCCGCCCTCGTGGGTGTTGATCGTGTTGGCGAAGGTGTAGACCGACTCCGAGAACGAGGTGTTCCACTGCATGGCGACCTCGAGGCTCATGGGTACGCCGGAGCGCTCGGTCGTCTCGGCCATCGCCTCGAAGGAGATGATCGAGCGATGCGCCTCGCCCTTGCGACTGTTGAGGTGCTTCACGTAGTCGATGAGCCCGTCCTCATAGAGGAAGGTGACCTCACGCACGCGCGGCGAAGCTTGCGCCGGAAGGAGCGCTCCGTCCTCGGATGCGGCCGCCGCAAGCGCCTCGTCTGAGACATCCTCGTGATCGGGACGCTCGTCGCGCAGGGACAGTCGGAGACCCTTGTTGAGAAACGCCATCTGCTGGAAGCGCCGCGAGATCGTCTCGAAGTCGTAGTCGGTCGTCTCGAAGATGTCCGAGTCGGCCCAGAAGGTCACCGTGGTGCCCGTGTCATCGAGTGCGGCGCCCTTGGCGAGAGGAGCGACCGGACGAGACCGGTCGTAGGACTGCGTCCAGGCGAAGCCCTCGGTATGGACTTCCACCTCGAGCCTGCGGGAGAGCGCGTTGACGACCGAGACACCGACCCCGTGCAACCCTCCCGAGACCGAGTAGCCGCCCCCGCCGAACTTCCCGCCGGCGTGCAGCACGGTTAGCACGACCTCGACCGCCGGTCGGCCCTCGCCCTCGACCTCGCCAACGGGGATCCCTCGGCCGTTGTCGACGACCCGCAGCCCGCCGTCGGCGAGGATGGTCACCTCGATGGTGTCGCAGTAGCCGGCCAGCGCCTCGTCGACGGCGTTGGCGACAACCTCCTCCACCAAGTGGTGGAGGCCACGCTCGCCGGTTGAGCCGATGTACATGCCCGGCCGCTTGCGCACCGCGTCGAGTCCCTCGAGCACCTGGATCGACGAGGCATCGTAATTGACCTCGACCTCAGGCTGGTCCGCCTCTGAAGAAGGGGCGTCGGCAGCGTCGACGTCCTCGGTCAGGACCCTGGCGGGATGCTCGGAGGCGGTGGTCACGTGACTCCTTGGGGCTGAGCGTGCGGCGGGCCGCCCGTCAGGCGGCCCGTAGAGGCTCCAGTCTAGCGGCTGGGACCGACGACAGATGCCTCCCACGCGGCTCTGGGGACAGTTGGGCGCCCGAACGGGGGGGATCCCGTGTCCCCCTACGCGGGAACCCTTGCTCAGCGGCTCTCCTGCGCTCTCCGGTTGGCTCGAGGCCGACCCGTTCTCCGGCGTTGATCGGGTCAGCCGTAGGTGTCTCGCGGTCCGCGTCCACGCACCGTCCGGGGGCCGCGCACCCACGACGGTGCACCCGGGCCGCGCACGTCGACCCTGGTCACCGTGCCCGGCCCGAGCTCCTCACCCAGGCGGCGCAGCAGCTGTGGGGCGAGCAGGCGGACTTGCGTCGCCCAGGCAGTCGAGTCAGCTCGCACGGTGAGCACACCCTCGGCCCACCCTTCGGGCTCGCAGTGCGAGCCGACGTCGTCTCCGACGATCTCTGCCCACCGGCCCATGACGCCGCCCACGGCGACGTCGTCCTCCCAGCCGTGCTCGGCCACCAGCCGACGTACGGTCGCTGCCAAGGGTTGGGGGTCTCGGTCGTCCGGATAGGCGCCGGATCGGGTGTCGGCGCGCCGGCGACGACCCGCGGAGAACGGGCGGCCCGCGCCACGAGTCCGCGCGTCAGCCTTGGCGGCGGCGAGCAGCGAGCGTGCCAAGTCGACGCCCCTGGGGCCGGTGGGGTCATCCCCACCGGCGCCCCCACGGTCTGCATCGCCAGGATCGGTGCCAGCAGTCTGGGCACCATCGCCAGAGTCGCCACGGTCCTCAGGCGGCACGGCTCACCACCCCCGCCGTCACGTCGTAGCGCGAACCTGCGAGCGCGGTGGGAACATCGGCCGGGACCGCCGCTGTGATCAGGACCTGCTCGGCCGGCGCCACCAGCTCGGCTAGCCGGGCGCGCCGGGACACGTCGAGCTCCGCGAACACGTCGTCGAGGATCAGCACGGGTTCGCCGCCGTCGGCGGTCAGCAGGTCGTAGGAGGCGAGCCGCAGGGCGAGGGCGTAGGACCAGGACTCCCCGTGCGAGGCAAACCCTTTGGCGGGCGCCGGCCCAAGATCGAGTCGGAGGTCGTCGCGGTGCGGGCCGACCAGGGACACCCCACGGTCCAGCTCGGCTTTTCGGTTGCCATTCATGGCGGCCAGCAGCTGGCTGGTGAGGGCCACGCGGTCGGTGGAGAGCTCGGCGTCGACGCCGAGCGAGGATAGGTAGCTCAATTGGGTCTGGCGCGACAGATTCGACGAGGCGGAGGCCCCGGCCACCTTGTTGTAGGCCGATTCGACGAGGGGAGCGAGGTCACCGATCAGACCTATCCGAGCCGCCAAAAGCTCGCCTCCGACGCTCGCCAGATGGGAGTCCCACACGTCCAGCGTGGACAGGTCCGGTTGTGAGCGGGCCCGGGTGGCGACGCCAGCCGACTTCAGCAATGCGTTGCGCTGCTTGAGGATCCGGTCGTAGTCAGCCCTCGTCGCCGCGAGTCTTGGTGTCCGGAGTACGGCGAGATCATCGAGGAAACGGCGTCGCTCCCCCGGGTCGCCCTTGACGAGAGCGAGATCCTCCGGGGCGAAGAGCACCGAACGCAGCACACCCACGATCTCCCTTGGGCGAGGGACCGGTGAGCGATTCAGCCGCGCCCGGTTGGCCCGCCCCGGATTGATCTCGACCTCGATCAACGTGGTGCGGTCGTCGCGGACGACCGATGTACGAAGCACCGCCCGCTCCGCACCGATGCGCACCAGCGGCGCGTCCTGCGACACCCGATGACTGGACAAGGTGGCCGTATAGCCAACCGCCTCGACGATGTTGGTCTTGCCGTGACCGTTGGGTCCGACGAATGCCGTTGTCCCCGGGCCGAGCGGCAACTCGACCTCGGAATAGGACCTGAAGTCGGTGAGTGAGAGGTGCGCGACGTGCAAGGGTCAGCCCGACAGGCGGACAGGCATGATCAAGTAGCGGTAGGCGGCTTCATCAGCACGGTCAGGCGTTCGCCCCGTCAGCACAGCTGGCTTGGTCGAGGTGGTGAACGACAAGACCGCCACAGGCGCATCGATGGCACCGAGGCCGTCGAGCAGGAAGTGCGGATTGAAGGCGATCGTGATGTCGTCGCCGGTCAGCTCGGCCTCGAGAGTCTCGCTGGCCTGCGCATCGTCGCCAGCCCCGGCGTCCAGCTGCAGCTCGCCCCGGGAGAAAGCGAGGCGCACCGGGGTGTTGCGCTCGGCAACCAGCGAGACGCGCTTGACCGCCTCGACGAATGCCGCGGTGTCCACCGAGGCCACTGACAAGGACTCCGACGGGAGCAAGCTTCGGTACTTGGGGAACTCACCGTCGAGCAACCGGGTAGTGGTGCGACGTCCGGCGCCCTCCAGACCGAGCAGGCCCTCGCCCACGCCACCGGAGGACAGAGCCAACGCGACATCCTCACCGGTGCCGAGCGTCTTGGCAGTGTCGGCCAACGTGCGCGCCGGGACGAGCGCCACGGCCTCTGCCCCGGAAGCATCCGGTTTCCAGGCGATCTCGCGCACCGCTAGGCGGTAGCGGTCGGTGGCCGCAAGGGTGAGCGTCTCGCCGTCGATCTCCATCCTGATGCCGGTGAGCACGGGGAGGGTGTCGTCCCTCCCGGCCGCCACGGCGACCTGTGCCACGGCAGCAGCAAAAGCAGCGCCGGCCAGCGAACCCGTCTGGGCTGGCATCTCGGGCAGCGATGGATACTCCTCGACCGGGAGTGTGGGGAGGGAGAAGGTCGCAGAGCCGCACACCAGCTGAACCTTGGATCCTTCGGTCGACACCGTGACCGGACGATCGGGCAGCGAACGGGTGATCTCGGCGAGCAGCCGCCCAGACACCAGTGCCGTGCCAGGCTCCTCAACGACGGCGTCGACAGCCACCCGGCCGCTGACCTCGTAGTCGAAGGAAGACAACGTCACCTGGTCGCCAGCTGCTTCCACCAGCAGTCCGGCCAGCACGGGAACCGGCGGTCGAGCCGGCAGGCTGCGCGCCGTCCAGGTCACCGCCTCCGCAAGGGTGTCTCGTTCGACCCGGATGCGCACCTGTCGTCCTCTCGTCCTACCGGCTTCGGAGAAGCCTGTCGTGATGAACCTGGTCGGAGCCTATGTGGTCGATCCCCCAGCGCACTGGATGAGGGCTCGTACCAAGGCCTGCAGACTCGCTGACACTCCCCGGGTGAGCAGCTGGTCCCCAGAATCCCTGGGTCACATCTTGGGGTTGGAGCTCACCAGTAGAGATCTGTCGTTGTCGTCATCGGGGCTGTGGTTTCTGTGGACGGGGCGAGAAAGCCCAGGTGAGGTTGGGTTTGCTCGCCCGCGCAGCTTGTGGACGGCGTCTGGACAAGCTGCGTCCCGGTGGGGTCGGCATGGTCGTGCTGCCAAGAATCCGGTCCCACGGGCCTTGTCTGGGGATATCAGTGGGTCTTGTCCCCAGGTTTGTCCCCAGCGTGTGCGGCGTCGGTCATCTCGCAGTCGTGGCGCATCGATGCTCATGCCATCTGCGGTTAGCCAGGTGTTCACCAACGAGGCGGGTGTCCCTGTCATCCCCGCGCCTGCGACTTGATCCGGTTGGTGAGCTCGGTGACCTGGTTGTAGACACTGCGCCGCTCGGCCATCAGGGTGCGGATCTTGCGGTCGGCGTGCATGACGGTCGTATGGTCGCGGCCGCCGAACTGCTGCCCGATCTTGGGCAGCGACATGTCCGTGAGCTCGCGGCACAGGTACATAGCGATCTGCCGCGCGGTGACGAGCACCCGGGATCGCGAGGACCCGCACAGGTCCTCCATGCTCAGGCCGAAGTAGGCAGCCGTCTGGGCCATGATCGTGGCCGACGTGATCTCGGGCCCGGCGGTGTCGGTGATCAGGTCCTTCAGCACGACCTCGGCAAGGGCGAGGTCCACGGGTTGCCGGTTGAGGCTGGCGAAGGCGGTGACCCGGATCAAGGCGCCTTCGAGCTCGCGGATGTTGGTCGCGATCTTGCTGGCGATGTATTCGAGGACCTCGGGAGGTGCGGACAGTCGCTCCTGGGCGGCCTTCTTGCGCAGGATCGCGATCCGAGTCTCGAGGTCGGGAGGCTGCACGTCGGTGATGAGCCCCCACTCGAACCTGCTGCGCATCCGGTCCTCGAAAGCGGGCAGCTGCTTGGGAGGGACGTCGCTCGTGATGACGATCTGCTTGTTGGCGTTGTGCAGGGTGTTGAACGTGTGGAAGAACTCCTCCTGCGTCTGCACCTTGCCCTGGAAGAACTGGATGTCGTCGACCAGGAGGATGTCGACGTCGCGGTAGCGGCGTTGGAAGGCAGCGGCCTTGTCGTCACGGATGGAGTTGATGAAGTCGTTGGTGAACTCCTCAGAGCTGACATAGCGCACCCGGCAGCCGTTGTAGAGGCTGCGTGCGTAGTGGCCGATGGCATGCAGCAGGTGCGTCTTGCCGAGCCCGCTCTCCCCGTAGATGAACAGGGGGTTGTACGCCTTCGCCGGCGCCTCCGCCACCGCCACGGCCGCGGCGTGTGCGAAGCGGTTGCTCGACCCGATCACGAACGTGTCGAACGTGTACTTGTCGTTGAGCCGGCTCTGCTCCACGTCGCGCCTGGTGCTTGGTTGACCGGCGCCAGGGCGAACCGGAGGCTCGTAGATGTCCGGGTCGACAGGCTCCGCGGTTGCCACGGGGCCGAGTGGACTCGACGGACCGTCGGGTGCGATCCGCACGGCGTCGAGCTGGGCAGCGAACGTGGCGTCGGCGACCTCGTCGGTGAGGTCCTCCAGGGCCTCAGGTCGGCCTTCTTCTCCCGCACCGGCTGCATCCGGATCCACGGTCACGGCTATGGCGACGTCGCGGCCGAGCTCAGCGGACAACGCGCTGGTCAGGGCTGGTCGCAACCGGTTCTCGATGACGTCGCGGGCGAACTCGTTGGGTGCCGCGATGATCGCCGCATCGCCGACGACCGCCATGGGACGGGTGAGGCGCAGAAATGCGCCATGTTGCGCCGAGACGTCTTGCAGGCCAGCCAGTGTGCGGCTCCACACCTGCGCCAGGTCGATGGTCTCGTCCGGTTCGAGCGTGACCGTGGTCACGTTGTCGGTGGCCTGCGCGGTTGGTTGCACCGTCGGTTTCCCCTTCGAAGAGCTGGCCGCCTTGCTGAAGCGAGCGGTTTGCGTGGATCGATCTGCCGTGATCGATGTCTGACGTGCCGTGATCGAGCGTGGCCGGGGGAATTCGTCCACATGGTCGTCCACAGGGTGTGTATGGCGAAACACCGACGAGGTGCAGCGGCACAAATGTGGAGACCGGGCGCTGACCATAGTCATCGGGATCCGCTTCGGACAACCCGTTGTCCACAGATCGTGCTCGATTCTCACCCAGTCCTCGGCGTGTCGGGCGCGCCCCGGCGCGGCGCTCGGCATGATGGGTTGGTTTGGCTAGCCGCTGGGGGTACAGCCAGCCTGGTAGAGCCAGATTCCCGGCAGCCAGCCGGCGCAGCGCTGGCCCTGGTTTGACCCTGTGCCGGGTGCCGCCGTACCGTGGTCTGTCGGCCAGGCGGATCTGTCGTCGTCCTGGTCGGATGGCGGCGATTTCGCTGGTCCGCGACGTGAGCACCACGGTGACCTACCGGAGAGAACTGGCAGGTCCGGCGTCGTTGGCGACCGTGATCGCCGGCCCGAGCCGGACAGAGCTCGACAGAGCCTTACTTTCCCGTCGTCCAAGGTCCATGGAGTTCCCGTGAGCAAGCGCACCTATCAGCCGAACAACCGTCGCCGCGCCAAGACGCACGGCTTCCGGCTGCGCATGCGCACGCGCGCTGGCCGTTCGATCTTGGGGGCACGGCGCCGCAAGGGTCGCGCGGAGCTCTCCGCCTGAGCGAACCGTCTCTCTGACGGTTTCCGACGGTTCTCCTGTGCGCATCGCGATCTCGTGCTCCCCGCCGATCACCGCATGAAGCGTCGGGAGGACTTCGCACGCGCCATTCGCGACGGTCGCCGAGCCAGTGAACCGCGGCTCGTGGTGCACCTCGTGGCTCGGCCCGCGTGCGACGCGCCAGCCCTCGTTGGGCTCGTAGTCTCCAAGGCCGTGGGCAATTCGGTCGTCAGGCACCGGGTCAGCCGTGCCTTGCGCCACCAGATGCGCCCACGGCTGGCTGGCTTGGCTCCGGGATCGATGCTGGTGCTCCGCGCGCGTCCGGCGGCTGCCGGCGCCGCCTCGGGCGTCCTCGGGGCCGATCTCGACCGGGCGCTCGACCGGCTCGGCGGGTCTTCGGGCCAGCGGGCGTCCTCGAGGCAGGGCCTGCGATGAGCGAACCAGCGACACCTCCGGTGCCGCGGCTCGGAGCCCGGATCGTCCGTGCGCCGTTCTTGGCGCTGATCTGGGTCTACCAACGAGTGATCTCACCCTGGACGTCTAGCTCGTGCCGCTACTACCCGTCGTGTTCGGCCTACGCCTATGAGGCGATCGCCACGCACGGCGTGGTCCGCGGGGTGTGGCTGGGCACAAGACGACTGATGCGATGCCATCCCTGGGCAGCCGGTGGCCCCGACCCGGTCCCGCCGGCGCGAGGCCGTACGCTCGACCTGAGCGCACCGCCTGACGGTTCGAAGCCTTGGGAGGCCGAGCGGCTGCGTCCCGGGCCGAATGTCGAGAATGTGCAGAAGATCCCCAATAGTCCCAAAAGCCCGACAAGTGCCTCTGACGGCGTTGTCGAGGCACCGAGCACCAGAGGAGCCTGAGCAGTGGATTGGCTCTACAACCTGCTGTCGCCGCTGGTCAACGCGACCTCCTGGGTGCTGCTGCGCTTCCACGACTTCTGGAGCCTGATCTTCAATCCCGACAGCGGGGCCGCCTGGGGCCTGTCGATCGTCGGGCTAGTGGTCGTGCTGCGGATCATGCTCTTTCCGCTGTTCGTCAAGCAGATCAAGGCCCAGCGAGGATTGCAGGCCCTGCAGCCGCGGATGAAAGAGATCCAGAAGAAGTACAAGGACGACCGCGCCAAGCAGTCCGAAGAGATGATGAAGCTCTACAAGGACACGGGCACCAATCCGCTGTCGTCGTGCTTGCCGATCTTGGTCCAGTCACCCTTCTTCCTGGCGCTGTTCCATGTGCTGAACGAAGTCGCCCAGGACCACACCGTCGGGCTGATGAATGCCGCAGACGTGGTGTCCATGCGCAACGCGACGATCTTCGGTGCACCGATCTATGAGTCGTTCACCAAGGCGACGACCACCGACGTCAGGATCGTCGCAGCGCTGATGATCTTGGCGATGACCGCGTCGACGTTCATCACCCAGCGCCAGCTCATGGTCAAGAACATGCCTGCGGGCGCGGACAATCCGATGGCCCAGCAGCAGAAGATCCTGCTGTACGTGTTCCCGGTGATGTTCGCCGTGTTCGGCATCAACTTCCCGATCGGCGTCCTGGTGTACTGGTTGACGACCAACCTCTGGACGATGGGTCAACAGTTCTGGGTCATCCGACGCAATCCCACGCCCGGTTCGGCGGCCTGGGACGAGCTTCAGCAACGTAAGGCGGCCAAGGGCCAGTTGACCGAGACCAGCAACGGAGGTGGTGCGGTGGACGTCGCGCCCGCTCCGGCGGTCGTCAGATCTCAACCGAAGCGGCAGTCCAAGAGTCAGCGCAAGGGCGGTCCCCGGGGCCCGAAGAATGGCACGGCCGCAGGCGCCACGACGAGCAACGCTCCCTCGAGCGAGGCGCCCGACGAACAGGCGTCAACCCCCGATCCACAAGCCGGCCAGACCGGCAAGGAGACTTCATGACCGAGATGGATCCGGACCAGACCGCTGTGACTGAGGTTGATGAGCTAACTGAGGTTGATAAAACTGAGGTTGGTGAAACGGACGTGACAGAGGAGACCCCTGTGCCTGACGAGGCAGCTGAGGGTGACGAGGCTGAGAGTGACGAAGGCGGCGAGACTGACGGTATCGAGGCCGAGGGTGACGGCACGGCGTCGTTGAGCCCAGCCGAACGACTCGAGCGCGAAGGCGACATCGCGGCGGACTACCTCGAGGGTCTGCTGGACATTGCTGACCTGGACGGCGACATCGACATGGATGTCGAGCGAGATCGAGCGCTGGTGTCCATCGTCGGGTCCGGCCTGGACGACCTGGTCGGCCGCGATGGTGAGGTCTTGGACGCGTTGCAGGAGCTCACCCGGCTGGCGGTGCTGCGCGAAACCGGCGAACGCAGTCGGCTGATGCTCGACATCGCCGGCCATCGGGCGCGGGTTCGTGAGCTGCTCACCGAACGGGGACGACAGGCCAGCGCGCAGGCCAAGGAGTCGGGTGAACCCGTCCGGCTGGAGCCGATGAATCCCTTTGAACGCAAGATCGTGCACGACGCGGTGGCTGCGGCCGGACTCACGAGCGAGTCCGAGGGCGTGGAGCCTTCCCGCTACGTCGTCGTACTTCCCAGCTGACCGTTGTTTCACGTGAAACCAGCCGACCCGGCAGCCCACTCCGTCGTGGCCGGGGGTGCACCAGACCCGCCCCCCGTGGCTGCGCAGCTGTTTGGCGCCCGACTGGACCTCGCCTGCCGGTATGCCGACCTGGTGGCCGGGGCCGGAGTGGAACGAGGGCTGGTGGGGCCGCGTGAGGTGCCGCGGCTGTGGGAGCGACACCTGCTGAACTGTGCGGTCCTGACCGAGCTGATCGAGGCCGACGCCCTGGTCGCGGACGTGGGGAGCGGAGCCGGGCTGCCCGGCATCGTGCTGGCGCTGGCGCGCCCCGACCTGCGGGTGCAGCTCATCGAGCCGCTGCTGCGCCGGTCGACCTTCCTGACCGAGGTGGTGAACGAGCTGGGCCTGACCCAAACCCAGGTGGTCCGCGAGCGAGCTGAACTGATGGATGGGGGCGTCTTCGACGTCGTGACCGCGCGAGCCGTTGCACCCCTCGGCAAGCTGCTGGGCTGGACCCTGCCCCTGCTGCGTCCCGGTGGCACGGTGTTGGCGCTGAAGGGTTCGTCGGCCGCCACCGAGCTCGAGGGTGCGCAACCCGAACTGAGACGCTGGCCGGGGGCGCAGGCCGATCTGGTGACGGTCGGAGCCGGCATCCTCGAGGTGCCGGCCACGGTTGTGCGGGTCCGGCTGGCTCAAGCCCAGGGGAATCGCCTTGGCTTGCGGGAGACGCCATGACTGAGCCAGGCGCCGCAGCGGACCCGAGCGAGGTTTCACGTGAAACATCGCTCTCGGACACTCCCATCGGGCAGGCGGCCGCCACCGCCGTGCAGGTACGGTCCGGTCGCATGGGCGAACTGCCGAGGCCGGAGCGCACCCGAGTCATCACAGTGGCCAACCAGAAGGGTGGAGTCGGCAAGACGACGAGCACCGTGAACGTGGCTGCCTCGCTGGCTTTGCACGGTCTGCGGGTCCTGGTCGTCGATCTCGATCCGCAGGGCAATGCCTCGACCGCCCTGGGAGTCCCCCATGCGTCGGGCACGCCCAGCGTCTACGAGGTGCTGGTCGACGGAGCCAGCCTCGCCTCGGTCGTCCAGCCGGCCCCTGACCTGGCTGGTCTTCGGGTGGTGCCGGCCACTCTCGACCTGGCCGGCGCCGAGATCGAGCTCGTGTCCTTGGTCGCCCGGGAGAGCAGGTTGCAGCGCGCGTTGCGCTCGTTCTTGATGACCGAGGCGATCGAGGGCCGCCGGTTGGACTACGTGTTCATCGACTGCCCGCCCTCGCTGGGCCTGCTCACCGTCAACGCCTTCGTCGCGGCGGAAGAAGTACTCATCCCGATCCAGTGCGAGTACTACGCCCTCGAGGGCCTGGGTCAATTGATCCGTAACGTTGACCTGGTGAAGGTGCACCTGAATCCCGACCTGGCCGTCTCGACGATCTTGCTGACGATGTATGACGGTCGCACCAAGCTGGCGGCCCAGGTGGCCGAAGAGGTCCGGAGGCATTTCGGCGACGTCGTGCTTCGCACGGCCGTGCCTCGCTCGGTGCGGGTCTCTGAAGCGCCCAGCTATGCCCAGACGGTCATGACCTACGACCCCGGTTCCAGCGGCGCCCTGTCCTACCTCGAGGCGGCGCGCGAGCTGGCCCGTCGGCCCGTGGTCGGTGCAAGCAGGACCCGGGCTCGCGCCGGCACGTCCGACGCCGGGCCAGCCAACCCAGCCAACCCAGCCTCTCCGACTAGGCCGGATCCCGACCAGCAGCAGGAGCGATCATGAGTGAACGGCGACGGGGTCTGGGCAGGGGTCTGGGAGCGCTCATCCCCAGCCATCCGGAGCCGCCCGAGACGGCACGAGCGTCGAATGACCCTTCTGTCCGGTTATCACCCGATTCATCCCCGGTTTCCGAGCACTTGATGGGCCGCTCGTCTGGCTCACACTTCGCCGAGCTCCCGGTCGACGCCATCGTCGCCAACCCTCGTCAGCCCAGGCAGGTCTTCGACGAGGAGGCCCTCGAAGAGCTGGTCCACAGCATTCGTGAGATCGGCCTGCTGCAGCCGATCGTGGTTCGTCCCAGCGGCTCGGGAACCTACGAGCTGGTCATGGGCGAGCGTCGGTGGCGGGCTACTGCGCGTGCCGGTCTGGACATCATCCCCGCCATCGTGCGAGACACCGGCGATGAAGCCATGCTGCGCGACGCCCTGCTGGAGAATCTGCACCGCAGCCAGCTGAATCCGCTCGAAGAGGCGGCGGCCTACGATCAGCTGCTCCAGGACTTCGGGTGCACCCACGACGAGCTCGCCGAACGGATCGGCCGGTCGAGGCCGCAGATCTCGAACACGATCCGACTGCTCCGCTTGCCGCCGGGTGCCCAGCGTCGGGTAGCCGCTGGAGTGATCAGTGCTGGGCATGCCCGGGCGCTGCTCGGCCTGGACGACGCCGACGCGATCGAGCGGTTGGCGACCCGGATCGTCGCCGAGGGGCTTTCGGTGCGGGCCGTGGAGGAGATCGTGGCCCTCGGTGGGGACGATGCGCCCGCCGCCGTACGTCACCGCCAGCGCAAGCCGGTCGCCCCCGGTCTGACTGAGCTGGCCGCCCGGCTGTCGGACCGGCTGGAGACCCGCGTACGCGTCCAGCTCGGGAAGAACAAGGGCACCGTCACGATCGACTTCGGCAACCTGGAAGACCTCGATCGCATCGTCTCGGTCATCGAGGCCAGGGCAGCCGAGGCCGACGGAGCCTGACAGGGCTCATCGCAAGGGTGGCGGGGGCCGAGAGCGGCACGCTGGTCCACCCCGCCGCATGGTCATGCGGCCACCTGGCAGGCCCAGCCACGCTCGCTTACCCGCTCCGGGCCCCCCGACAACGGTCCATCCAGGGCCGCGGCGTCACGCTCCGCGAGTGACGGCGCGTTCCACCAGAGTTCTGAACGTGGCACCGAGCTCGAGGTCGGCCGCCGTCACAGCCTGCGGAAACAGGGACGTCTCGGTCATCCCGGGGGCCACGTTCGTCTCGAGGAACCATGGCAGTCCCCGGTCGTCCACGATCAGATCCGTGCGGGACAGATCGCGCAGGCCGAGGGTCTGGTGCGCTGTGACCGCGGCCTTCGCGCAGGCCGCGGCGCTGTCCTTCGTGAGGCGGGCCGGCGCGAAGAACTCCGTGGCGCCGGCGGTGTAGCGAGCC
This sequence comes from uncultured Actinomycetota bacterium, assembly GCA_963805505.1. Lineage (GTDB taxonomy): Bacteria > Actinomycetota > Actinomycetes > DATJPE01 > DATJPE01 > JANPBY01. The sequence continues at coordinate 704,900 of CAWDUP010000002.1, forward strand.
GCGTAGTCGTACAGCCCGCCGTCGGGAGCGATCTCCACGGCGGGCAGCGCGGTGGGGACGCCGTCGAGCTCGACCACCGAAACGGCCACCTCGACGCCGTCCACACAGCGCTCGACGAGAGCGGTGTCGGCGTAGGCGAACGCCGCAACCATGGCCGCTGGGAGGTCCCGCTCATCTCGGACGACGGACAGACCCAGGGCAGAACCTCCGCGTGAGGGTTTGACGACCAGCGGCAGGCCTAGACGTGAGGTCAAGGCCGAGAGCACGGTCGTGGCACCCAGCTCGCGAAACGTGGCGTGCGGGAGCACGACACCTTCGGGGACCAAGACGTCTGCCCTGGCCAGCGCTGCCTTGGCGACCGGCTTGTCGAAGGCGACCCGGCAGGCAGGTGCCATGGATCCGACGTAGGGGATGCCGACCAGATCAAGCACGTCCCGCAGGGCGCCGTCCTCACCCGCCTGTCCATGCAGCAAGGGCAGCACGACATCGGGGTGCCGGGCGGCCAGCGCGGGTAGCAGCGCCGCGTCGGCGTCCAGGACGGCGACCTCCAGACCGCAATCGCGCAACGCCTCGGCCACCCGGCGCCCGGAGCGCAAGGACACGTCCCGTTCGTGCGACAGCCCGCCAGCGATCACGACCACGGTATGAGGAGTGGTGGGTTGGTTCATGCCAGATCCGGGGACGGCGAGTCACCCAGCGAGGAACGGGGATGCCCTGAGGTGGTCCCGAACGTGCGGGTGAGCTCCAACTCTTCTTCGACGACCGCGGCCAACCGACGCACTCCCTCTCGAATCCGCTCAGCGGGGGGATAGCAATAAGACAGCCGCATGGAGGACCTCGCTGTCGGTTGGTCCTTGGCCGTGCCCGCGTAGAAGGCCGTCCCGGGCACGTACGCCACCCGCGCCGTGATCGCGCGCGCGAGCATGGCGCCGGCATCAAGGCCCTCGGGGAGGGTGACCCACGAGTAGAAGCCACCACCTGGTGCGGTCCACGTCGTACCGGCTGGCATCTGCGTCCTCAGCGACTCGAGCAGGCTGTCGCGTCGCTCGCGATAGAGCTCGCGGAACACCTTGACCTGCTCCAACCACGGTTGACTCGCGAGATAGGTGGACACCGTGAGCTGGCTGTAGGCGGACGGACAAAGGACCGACGCCTCAGCTGCGAGAACCAGCTTCTCGCGGATCCCGTGCGGTGCCACGGCGTAGCCGACTCGAAGGCCGGCAGCGAAGATCTTGGAGAACGAGCCGAGGTAGATCACTCCATCGGAGTCCGACGCTCGAAGGGCCTGGGGTACGACCCCGTCGAATCCCAGCAGCCCGTAGGGGTCGTCCTCGACGAGGAGGACCCCCGCGCTTCGGGCTACCTCAAGGACCGCTTCACGACGTTGCGGACCCTGGGTGACCCCAGCCGGGTTGTGGTAGCTGGGAACGGTGTAGATGAACTTCACCGACCGACCCGCTGCGCGCGCGGTGCGGAGCGCTTGATCCAAGGACGCCGGGTCCAGGCCTTCGGCGTCCATCGGCACCTGAACGACGTCCACCTCGTAGGCGGCGAAGGTTGACAGGGCCCCGACGTACGACGGCGCTTCGGCCACCACCACATCACCGGGGTCGCAGAACACCCGCGTCACGAGGTCGAGCGCCTGCTGGGAACCCGTGGTCACGACGACGTCGTCGGGGTGAGCCGACACCCCTACGGTCGGCAAGATCTCGGCAGTGATCTGCTCGCGGAGTCCGATGTCGCCCTGCCCGGAGCCGTACTGCAAAGCCTGCTCGCCACGCTCGGAGATCAGCTTCTGAACGGTGTCGGCCACCACGTCGAGGGGCAACGCGCCGACGTAGGGCATCCCGCCCGCCAGGGACACCACCTCGGGCCGGGCGGCCACCGCAAACAGGGCTCGTACCTCTGACGCTGTCATCCCTGCGGTCCGCGTCGCGTAGCTGTCGACCCAGGGGTCGAGTCGGTTTCCGCGCCCGAGGTGGGTCGGGGCGCTGTCGGGGAGCATGGCTCTACGATGCCTCATGTCGGACGCTCGTCCGTCGCAGGTCGTCGAGGAGGTTCGCCATGCGTGTCGCGCGCTGGGCCGCCTGGGTCCTCCTCGGTGTCCTGGTTGCGGCTGCGCTCAGCTTCCTGCTGCGCCTGCTGGCACCTCGACGGACGATTCGTGGCGGCGAAGTCGCCTACCAGGCTCCGGTCCCGTCCGATGGCGGTGATGTTGCGGTCGAGCACGCAGTACCGCTGCTCCCGCTGCGCTAGCTGACCAGCTCCGGCAGGCGAAGCACACCGGTCGGGTGGTCGTCGTCTGGGGCGAGGTACAGCCGTTGCACCGCGACGGCGACCGCTTCGGCGACGGTGTCGCGGAAAGCACCATCGGCCAACCTCGCGGCGTCCCCGGGGTTGGTCAGGTAGCCGAGCTCCAGGCGCACCGCCGGCATGCGGGTGTGTCGGAGGATGTCCCAGGTCTTGCCGTGGATACGACAGTCCAGCAGGTCGGTGCGCGCCACGATCTCCCGCTGGACGAGGGCGGCGAATTCCTCGCCAACGGCCGAGTGCGCGCCACCACCGACCCCGTAGTAGTAGCACGCGACACCGCTCGCTCGTTCGTCGGTCGAGGTGTCGCAGTGCAGGGAGATCAACAGGTCGGCGTCGGTCTGGTTGGCGAATGCTGCCCGTTCCGCCTCGGTCGGCCCGGGCCGGTCGGCTGTCGGTAGCCCTCTCGTCAGATAGGCAGTGACGCCCATCGTGGCCAGCCGACCCTCGATGCGAGCCGCCAGGTCTGCCGCCACCTCGGCCTCGCACAGGTCGCCGGCCACGACCCCGCCGTCCGTGCCGCCGTGGCCGGGGTCGATGACGATGACCTTGCCGGCCAGACGTGGCCCGCTGTTGCGGATCGTTTCCGCCTCGCGCAAGGCGTGCGGTGCGCCGCCGGTGACCGTCCGGCTCAGCCGGTCGAGGGCCTTGAACGTCAGTGGGCCACACGTGCCGTCGTCGACCAAGCCGACGTTGGCCTGGAACTCGCGCAGGGCATGATCGGTGCGCCGCCCCAGGATGCCGTCCACCCGGCCGCAGTCGAAGCCCATGTCGAGCAGTCGTTGCTGCAGCGCCGCGACATCGTCGCCGGCGAGTGGCTGTCCTACGACGTGCTGGAGCACCCGGTCACCGAGTTCCCACCGGGCCTCGTCGAGCAGCCGCCACGTCTGCGGACCAACCACTCCATCGACCGTGGTGCCGCGCTCTTGCTGGAACTGGCGGACCGCACGATCGAGGCCGTCGTCGAAGGTCGCGTCTGCGCTGTGCTGCTGGGTCGTGGCGGGCCGCCCCGGCAAGAGCCCGAGCAGCACGAGCCGACCGCGGATGTCGGCGACGGCCGGTCCGTGGTCGCCACGGCGGTAGACCTCCTGCACGCGTCGCGTCCTCTCAACGTCGTCAGCGGTGACGTCTGCCGACTGCTGATCTCCGGTCAAACCCGATCAACGGATGAACTCGTGTCGTCTCACGATGGTAGGCGACCGAATGTCCAGATGACAGGGAACAACGTCCCGTGCGCGGGTCAGAGGTATGCCTCGAGGTCTTTGAGCAGGGCCGCTTTCGGCTTGGCGCCAACGATCGTCTTGACGACCTGGCCACCGGAATAGACGTTCAGGGTGGGAATCGAGGTGATGCCGTAGGAGGCTGACGTCTGCGGGTTCTCGTCGACATTGAGCTTGACGACGCTGATCTTGTCCGCGTGGGCACCAGCGATCTCATCGAGGATCGGCGAGACCTGGCGGCACGGACCGCACCACTCGGCCCAGAAGTCGACGATCACCGGCTTGTCGCTCTGCAGCACATCGGCGGTGAATGAGGCGTCGGTGACGGCTTTGGTGTGGGTGCCCACAGTTCGTCTCTCCTGTTCGGTGATGGTTCGTTGGATGAGCTTGGACGGTTCCGCTTTCAGACTGCTGCGGGGACGGCTTGGGCGACGGAGTCGGGCAGTGCTTCGTCCTCGAGGTCGGCAAGGAAGCGTTCGGCGTCGAGCGCCGCTGCACAGCCTGTGCCAGCCGCCGTGACCGCTTGCCGGTAGACGTGATCGACGAGATCTCCGCAGGCGAAGACCCCGGCCAGGTTGGTTCGCTGGGTGCGTCCCTCAACCAGGACATAGCCTTCGTCGTCGAGGTCGACCTGCCCAGCCATCAGCTCCGAGCGAGGGTCGTGGCCGATGGCTACGAACAAACCGGTCGCCTCGAGGTCGCGCTCTTCCCCGGACAGCACGTCGCGCAGCCGAACGCCAGTCACCTTGTCGTCGCCATGGATCTCGACGACCTCGCTGTTCCAGGCAAAGGAGATCTTGTCGTTGGCGAAGGCCCGGTCCTGCATGACCTTGGACGCCCGCAGCGAGCTACGACGGTGGACGACGGTGACGGTGGCCGCAAAGCGCGTCAGGAAGGTCGCTTCCTCCATGGCCGTGTCGCCACCACCGACGACCACGATGTGCTGGTTCTTGAAGAAGAAGCCGTCACAGGTGGCACACCAGGAGACGCCGCGGCCCGACAGCCGCTTCTCGTCTGGCAATCCGAGCTCTCGGTAGCCGGAGCCAGTCGCCAGGATCACGGCGTGCGCGCGGTGCGTGTTGCCGGATCCGTCCTTCACCAGCTTCACCGGACCGGTGAGCGTGACGTCGGTGACGTCGTCGGCGATCAGCTCCGCCCCGAATCGTTCGGCCTGACCGCGCAGCTTGTCCATGAGGTCTGGCCCCATGACCCCCTCGGGGAACCCGGGGAAGTTTTCCACGTCAGTGGTGTTCATCAAGGCGCCACCAGCCGTGACCGAACCCTCGAAGACCAACGGCGCCAGGTTGGCTCGCGCGGCGTAGATCGCCGCGGTGTAGCCCGCCGGGCCAGAGCCGATGATGATCACGTTGCGGATCTCGTCGGTGCTGCCGTCGTCGGTAGTGATCTCGTCAGTCACGAATGCCTCTTCCGGTGCCGATATGGGGTATCAACCCAGGGTACGGCTCCAGCATTCCGCCCAACGACAGGTTCGGCGCGCTGCGTGACGGGTTCAGCGCTTCTTGACGAAGGCGAAGTAGAGGACGTGGGCGTCGAGGTCGCTGGCGTCGGCGCACTTCGCGCCGACCACGAAGACCGCTACCTGGGTGGGGTCGTCGTCAGTGAGGACCACCACGACCGCAGGCACGGAACCGGATCCGGAGGACTGACTCGGCGACTGGCCGGGTGAGGGGCTGAGGGGTGTACCGGACCACGTGCCGGAGTCAACAGCAAGGGGTTGCTCACGGGGATTGTCGACCAGCTTGGTGACGCATGCGTTGCGGGCGGTGTCATCGACGACGACGTCCGTGGCGGAGTAGCTCGTGGCGCCTGCGGACGGGTCCGGACTGGCATCGGTCTCGGTGTCCAGCGTCCTCAACGGCGCGCCGGGCGCGGACGCGGCGCTGACCAGGCTCGTCACTCGGGAGTCGATGTCGGCCGGCGTATAGCTCGCCCCGGACGTCGTGAGCAGCGTGCCCTGGGCCTCTGGAAGGGCAGCGTCGGCCGGATTGGCCCCCCCGGCCACGCTCGAGGTGTCCGGCTCGGAACTGTTGAAGAATTGGGTGCCGACGGCGATCGTGCCCAAAACGAGCGCCAGACCGGCGGCGCCGGAGAGAACGCGCGTCCCCAGCTTGCGTCGTCGCTGGTCGCGTTCGCGCTGCGAGGGCAGCACGCTGACGTTGGTCTCGCCTCCCGCGGCCCACGCCGGCACCGGGCCGGAGAGGGGCAGCTCCGCGGCAAGGGCAGCCGCGATGCGCTGAGCCACGTCGTCGGGAAGCTCGATCTCGGGCAACCCGGCCAGCGCTGCCGTGACCGCGGCCTCCGTCTCGGGGTCGAGAAGGGGAGCGACGAGGAGCTGGTCGTCAAGGTCAGCCCTGTTGGCGTCGTGGGGGCCGTCACTCATCGCGCTCACCTCCGCTCGGGGGCTGGTCTTGGACGTGCGGTGGGCCGGCTGGCTCATCCGGGCTCGAGGGTGGGACGTCGTCGTAGGCCTCCTGGTTCCCGAGGCTCGGCCGCAGGTGAGCCAGCAACGGCGCCAGCTTTGCTCGGCCGCGAAAGCAGCGGCTCTTGACCGTTCCCGGAGCACACCCCAGAACTCTTGCCGCGTCGTCGACCGACCAGCCCTGGACATCGACCAGGACCAAGGCGGCGCGCTGCTCTGGGGGAAGCTGGGCCAGAGCTTCCTGGATCTGCATGGAGGTCTCGCTCGCGGCCATCGCATCACCTTGCGCGGGAATGCGCTCGGCATCGTCGGGCAACGGGACCGACGGCCGCGCCGCGTGGCGCCGCAAGACGTCGAGGCTGGCGTTGACGACGATGCGATGCAGCCACGTGGTGACAGCGGCATCTCCGCGGTAGGAAGCGGCGTTGCGGTAGGCCGACACCATGGCCTCCTGGACGGCGTCGGCGGCATCTTCACGGTTGCCGGTGGTGCGCAGCGCCAGGTTCCAGAGGCGGGTCTGGTGTCGACGGACCAGCGCGCTGAAGGCGTGCGGATCTCCAGTGACGTGTGCCGCGAGCAGTGCTTTGTCGTCGCGCGACTCGAGCGCGTCGTCGACGATCTGGGTCACAACGGGCCAGCCTAGGGGGTCTATCGGCACGGAACCGTCAGGCGCGTGCGACCGTGATCTCCGCGATACCACCTCGAAAGGTCGTGCCGTCCGCAGGCAGCTGGGTCAGCCAGACCAGTACGTAGCGCGCCTGCACCGGAGTCGGGCTGCGAAGGGCGACGAGGTCACCCAGGTTGTTTGCCGAACCGAACTTCTCGAAGTCCTTGGGCCGCGTCCCGAGCTCCTTGGATACCCGCACCTGCAGCGTCGTACCTGCTCCGAGCAGATTAAGCCGGACGGCTCCGACCGCCTCGACCTGTCCCAGGTCGAACACGACTCCCACCCCGGACTTCGGCGCCAGGTCGGCTTGTTGGTAGGACAGCGTCGTCCATGCGGTGGCGAGGTTGTCGTCGAAGGCCAACGGCACCTGGTTGGGATGCTCGTGCCCGTTGCCGGAGGGGTCGAAGTCGGCGCCGGCCACGACGGGGACCCGGCCTGTGGGGTCGGGTTCGATGCTCCGCGCCGGCGTGGGGTCCGGGTCGGTCGGGCCGACGCTGCTGGCAGGCGGCTGGCCCGGTGCCTCGGTGGGCTCCTGAGCGAGCGTGAAGCCGATCCAGGCCGCGGCGACCAGAGCAACGGCCAGGACACCGGCGCCGACGCGACGCCACGGAAGATCGTTGGGAGTGTCCGGGTCTGGCTCGGTGGGCACCGGATGGTCAGAGATCCGGCGACCCAGCCCGGGGAGGACTGTCGACAGGGCCTCGGCCACCGTGACGGGTCGCGCCGGTGGATCTTCCAGGGCGGCGACGATCGCGTCGTCGAGCGACCCGGGGACACCGGCCCGTACCTGGCGGGGGCGAGGACGCGGTCCCGGATCAGTGCCTGGCATACCGTCGCGGGCTGGGCCGGGCCAGCGCCCGGTGAGCGCCGCGTACGTCACGGCCGCAGCCGCCCAGGCGTCCAGGCTGCTCGCGGCGTCCGGACCGTCCGGGTCACCTGATTGCGTCAAGGCCGGATCGGCCGGCTCGAGAACCTGCCTGATCCCCAGACCACGGATCTTCGTCCGTCCGTCCTCGGTGAGCACGACATCGCCAGGTCCGAGAGCTCCGTGCCGAACACCGACAGAAGCAGCGCTGTCGAGGGCATTGGCGACGTGGATCCCCAGCAGACAAGCCTCCTGAGGGGTCAGCGGGGCTTCGGCGACCTGCTCTACCAGGCTCGCCCCGGCGGTCCACTCGCCGACGATGGCCAGGCCGCCGTCGACCCGGTCCTCCACGTCATAGACGTGGAGGAATTTCTGATCGGTCACGCACGCAGCCATCCTGGCGGCCTCGGCGGCCTCGGCCCGGCGCGGGTGGTACTGCTCGACCAGCGTCACGCTGACGTCTCGGCTCAAGACCACGTCGGTGGCCCGCCACGAGGACCACGCGGACCCTTCCACCACGCGGTCGACGAGGAGATAGCGGTCGACGGCCACGGTCTGAGGGTATGCGGCCTCGCAGCGCGCAGATGCTAGGTGCCGGGCCGAGTGGCTCCGATGTACCCGTCGAGGTACATCGGGGCGTAGCGCACCACGTCGCCGGTGTGCGGCGCGTGGATCATCCATCCGTTCCCGACGTAAAGAGCCACGTGATGGATGGTCGCGGGGTCGTTGACGTTGTTCGCCCAGAACAGCAGGTCCCCTGGCTGGAGCTGCCCGAGGCTGGGGTGCGAACCCACCCACCACTGCTGCCGCGAGGTCCGAGGAAGCTGGACACCGGCATGCCCGTAGGCCCAGACGGTCAGCCCGCTGCAGTCGAAGCTGCTAGGGCCGTTGCCCGCGTAGACGTACGGCACTCCGAGCACGCTGTCGGCCGCTCGCAGGACCGTGCCCGCGACGGTGTCGGTCGGCGGCAGGGTGGTCGGCCGCGGACCGGAGACCCCGAGTTGCAGAGCCGCCCGCGCCGCGGCGGCCCTGGCCTGCTCCTGCCGCCAGGCTTCGGTGAGAGCAACGACCTGGGACCCAGCCTTGTCGAGGGCTCGTTGACGTTCGTCGAGCAAGCTGCGCACCTGCGTCTCAGCCGTCCGCGCCTTGGCTTCGAGCTGGGTCTGTTGCGTGGCCAGCGCGCTGAGCTCGGACTGCAAGGCGCTGGCGTCGGCGACTGCCGCGCCCGCGGCGACCTCGGTCGAGCGGTCGCGGTCCAAGACCCGACCGACAGCGTCGACCCGGGCCAGCACATCGGTCAGGGATCCGCCGTCGAGCACCGTCGCGTACAAGCCTGCCTGGCCGCCACTCATGTACAGGGCGCGGATGCGCTCGTTGGTCGCCGTGCGGCTTTCCTGCGCCGCGGTCGACAGCTCGGCCAGCTTCTGGTTCGCGGAGATCTGTCGAGAGACGACGCCCCCGAGCTCTCCTTGGGCTGCCGCCAGGTCCTCGCCGGCCACCTCCACCTGCGACTCCAGCTGCTGGACCTGCGCGGCTAGAGCCTTCGCCTTCGCCTTGGCGGCCGACAGCGAGTCCGGCTCAGCGCTGGCACTGCTGCTGGTGAGCAGCGTGATGGCCAGCACAGCGGCCGCTGCGCCGGCGACGGCGCCACGGCGCGAGGTGACGGAGCCGACGTGCATGAACGATGACATCAAGCGCCCCCCTCGCGGTCGATCAGGAGCTCGGGGCGGCGGAGTCGGTCTTGATGTCGACGGAGATGTCGGTCATCGAGCGGGTGAATCCCAGCTGCTGGGCGATGAGCGTCGAGGCGGTGGTGGTGACGGTGAACGACACGGTGTCGTCGTCTTTGACGATCTGGAAGGTCCCCGGCACGATGTGCTCCCCGGTGGGGTTGAGCTTGCCCTGGGCGGCCTCGTAAGCCTTCTGGATGTCGCCGGTCTCGCGCCAGACGTCACCCGCTGTGTCAGCCGCGCTCTTGCCATGGTTGCTCGCCGAGAACTTGGTGTAGCCGATGGCGATGCCGTCGTAGGCGACCACGCCGACGACGAGCAGCAGCAACAGGAGCTTGGTCAGCCCGCCCACCACGACGCTGCCGCGCTCCGAACGGAGGGCGTTCATGTCAGTAGATGTCGGCGCGCTGAGCGCTGGTCTTGAGCCAGGTGCGTGTCCTGCCGACTAGCGGCGAAGCCTGCCGCCGACCAGATCCATGAGCTCAGAGACCTCGGCCACACGCATGCGCAGGGCGACCGCGATGAACGTGACTGCTCCGAGGACCAAGCCGACCATGGCCTGGGCGAAGGCTGCAGCGTTCGACGTCCCGAGCGCGGTCGTCAGGAGCGTCGCTGCCAGGTAGGCGGGGATGCAGGCGATCACCGAGGCGACCAGAACCCGCACCAGGGTCTGCACGGTCCGCCTGGTGGCCAGCCCGCCAAGCCGCCGCCCGAGTCGGCGCCAGGTCACGACGGCCGTGCATGCGTAGGCGAGGGAGTAGCCCAGCGCCAGGGCGGGCACCTTGAACGGGACGGGCGACAAGACGTACAGACCGAGGGCGAACACCGCATTGAGCACATTCAGGACGAGGTTGAGGAAGAACGGGGTGCGGGTGTCCTCGAAGGCGAAATAGCCGCGGAGCGCAAGGTAGAAGACGGTGAACGGAACAAGACCGAGCGCGAACATCTGGACGACGAGCCCGATCTGACCAGCCTCGGCTCGGCTGGTGTTGCCGTAGGCCGTGAGCACCTGGGTGATCCGTGGGCCGAGCACGAGGAGGGCGGCTGCTGTCGGGACGACGAACGCCGACGCAGTGCGCAATCCGCGCGCGACGTCCGCGGCGACCCCCGCCCGATCGCCCGCGTGAGCCGCAGCGGACATCCGCGGGAGCAGCGCCGCGGCAAGGGAGACCGTCACCACGCTGTGCGGGAGGATGAACAACAGGTGGGCTCGCATATAGCTGGTGAGTCCGGTGGAGAGCTCGCCGCCGTCCTGGGCCGCGATGTTTGCCGCGTTGGCCAGGTTGACGATGACCAGGTAGGTGAGCTGGTTGACCGCGACAAAGGCGATCGTCCAGCGGGCCAGCCGCCAGGCGTGGCCCAGGCCGTGGCCGCGAAAGTCGAAGCGTGGACGCCAGTGGTAGCCCACGCGCCAGGCGAAGGGGATCAGTACGGCGGCCTGCAGGGCGACACCCAGCGTGGCTCCGACCCCGAGCAAGGCGATTTCCGAAGAGCTGATGGTTGCGGTCGTTGGATCGACTCCGGCGGCCCGCAGGAACAGCAGCGCTGCCGCGGACATCACGACGTTGTTCACCACCGGGGCGTAGGCCGGGGCGGCGAACGACCCACGGCTGTTCAGCACCTGGGTCAGCATCGTGAAGACGCCGTAGAACAGGATCTGGGGGAGGCAATATCGCGCGAAGGCCGCCGAGACCTCCAGATCGGTGGCCGAGAACGATCGCGCATAGAGGCTCACGATCCATGGAGCCAGGACGACGGCCATCGCCGAGATCCCCAGGAGCACCAGCCCCACCAACGTCAACAGGCGGTCCGCGTAGCCGTTCCCCCCGTCCGCATCGGTGCGCGCATGTCGCACCAGCTGCGGGACGAACACCGCATTGAGGGCGCCTCCGACCGCCAGGATGTAGATGATGTTGGGCAGCGTGTTGGCCGTTGAGAATGTGTCGGCGAGAACGCCCACCCCGAGCGCCGCGCTGATGAGCATGTCGCGGACGACCCCGCTGACCCGCGACACGATCGTGCCGATCGCCATGCCCCCGCTGGATCGCAGGACGCCCGCCTGCACGCCTGCTACCGCATCGGTCTCAGCATCGGCCTGAGCGCCGGCCTGCGGATCTCGCTCCGGGCCGACGACATCACCGTCGTGGGTCACGAGGTGAGGGTCTCACCGTCAGAGGTCCCCGCCGCCCTGATCCGGCGCGCCACGCGGACGACCACCGCGATCGCCAGGAGCACCAATGCTCCACCCACGACGATTCGGGCTACCTGGCCGTACCCGGTCGCGCGGACGGTGAACTCCACCGAGTCGCCGAGGGGTTGACCCGTAGCGCTCAGCAGCGTTGCTACGACTGGGAAGCGCGCGTTCGCGGCGGCCTCTGCGGTGACGTTGACCGTGGCAGTACGGCCGGCTGGAACGGTGATCAGCTCCGAGGGACGGCTGGTCAGGCGGACCGACGGGATCGACCGGAGACTGACCCGGACGGTCACGTCCTGGTCGAGGTCGTTGTGCACAGCCAAGGGGATGACGCCCGTGTTGCTGGACAGCGTGACCTGCCCGCGCTCCAGCAGGCGCACTGACGTGACGTCTGCGGTGACCGCGCGGGTGAGGTTGGCGGTGTAGGCGCGTCCCGCGGATCGCCCCTTCCCCCGCCAGGCGGTGGACTGTGCACTCAGCAGCGCCGGTTCGTAGGCCGAGACGAACGGTTCGGGAAAGGCGAGCGCCGGCGCGAAAGCCGCTACCCGCTCGCGATCTCTGGCAACGACCGCGAGCTGGCTGGCCGAGACCTCGGCCAGCCGATCGGCCTTCGTGTACCGCTCGGTCGTCCGTTCGGGCGCGTCACTGGGAGCCGCCGCCAGCTCGGCGAGGGTCTGGTTGGTGAGCCATGGCGCTTGCAGACCCAGGACGGTGGTGGTCCAGCCCGGACTGGCCTTCCAGCGTCGTGGGGGTGCGACCGCGATTCCCCGGGGGTCGCTCGGGCGCTCTGCGGCGATCAGCGCGGTCTCGGCGAGCAGTCGTTGCTTGGCAAGGACGGGACCTCCGAGGCTGCCGGGGCCGGCGTCGAGCAGGGCTGCGAGCGTGGCGTCGGACGTCACGACCGGTAGGTCAGGTAGGTCGACCAGAGTGGTCATCGAGTCAGGGGTCCCGGAAAGCTCGGTCTGGGGGACCAGCCCGGAAGCGCTGAGCAGGACCGACCCAAAACCTTGAGCGGCGAGGCTCCGGAGGGTCGCTCGGTTGGACAAGCCCGACCCCGGCCAGGCGGGGGCCTCCTGCAGCTCACCGCCGAGCAGCTCGCCCGCGATGCGCTTCCCGAGGTTTCTGGCGGTGGCTAGGTCGCCCCCGAGCCCGGCTCGCTGGCTGGCGACCAGATCCGGATCCGCGTAGGGAACGACTTCGACATCGGATCCCGCGCGGGCTCGCTCGGCCGCCAAGGCCGCTAACCAGCTGGCCGCGGTTGGATCCGGTTGTGCGCCAGCGGCAAGATCGCGGCCGGTCGCGAGGCTCCGGACGTCCTCGAGCAGGGCAGCGTCGACCAGGAACGTGACCGCCCGTCCACTGCCCGCGGCGAGCAAGGCCCCAAGGCGGCCGTCGGGTTGCAACGCCGCAGCGAGCTTCGTGGCTGCCTCAACCGGGAGGATGCCATTGGCGAGCCGTCCGGGCGTGCCGATCAAGGGGACGAACCAGGTGACCTGCACCTGAGGCGTCTCGCCCGGACCGTCAGTGACCAAGAACGTCCGCGCCGAGCCGGCGGTCCGACGCACACCGGTTGGCTCGGCGACCCTGAGCTCGAGGGTCAAGGCGTGGACGCCGAACCCTGGGATCAGCCCGAGCTGATCGGCAGGAACCTCGATCCGAACCTGTGCGCTCGCTCCTGGCGCCAATGTCGGCGCGACGTCCACCAGCGAGGCGACCGGTACGGTCCCGACCGGCACCAGCGAGTCGCCGCCGATGAAAGCCGCCAGCTCCGCGCGCGAGGTGAGCGGGAGCGAGCCGACGCGCAGGCGCGCGCCCACGGCGACCAGGGTCTGATCGGAGGCGTTGATGACGCGAGCGCTCAAAACGAGGTTGCCTGCCGGGTCGAGCAGGGTAGGTGCCAACTCGGTCACGGTGACCCGGATGTCGTCGCCCGAGGGATCCTCGGCGCCACGGTCGAGGCCGTGGGCGGCCGACGTAGTCAGCAGGAGCCCGCACATCGAGATGGTCGCCGCAGCAAGGGCGGCCGCCGCGCGTCCCAGATTCACGCGCTCTCGCTGAGCAGGGCAACCGCCTTGGTGACCAAGGCTCGTTCGTCGGCGTAGGCAAGGCGTCGGTTGACCTCGTCCAGTGGCACCCAGGCGACCTCGACCACTTCGATGTCGGCATCGCTGAGCTCGCCGCCCACCGCCTCCAGAAGGTGATGGTGGACGGTCTTGTGCACCCGCCGGTCCTCGGCCACGAACCAGAAGTCGATCTGGCCCAGCGATGCCAGGATGCGCCCCTCGATGCCGGTTTCTTCGCGCACCTCACGGACGGCGGCGTCCTCGGCCGTCTCTCCCGCCTCGACGTGTCCTTTGGGGAGGGACCAGATCAACCGACCTCGGCGGTCGTGGCGCGCGATCAACGCTGCCTGCTCGTGTCCAGGCGCGCGACGGTCGACCACGAGACCCCCGGCGGAAGTCTCCTCGACGGTCCGCAGGCGTGGGCGGGGTCGAGGAGTGCGCGGCGGTTCTGGTGCGGGATGCGCACGGTCGACCATCCAGCCAGGGTAGCCATGGCGGGAAGTTCCTAGACTGACCACCATGCCCACCCCGGAGGCCGCCGCACCCTCGCGTCCGCAGACCTTGTCCGAGGCGCAGCGCCGGGCCGTGCACGAACTGCTTCGGGTTGCACCGGTCGCGGACCATCTGGGAAGGCTCTTCGAGAGCGCCGGTCACCACCTGGCCCTGGTGGGCGGGAGCGTGCGCGATGCGCTCCTTGGCCGGCTGGGCAACGACTTGGACTTCACCACGGACGCCCGGCCTGAAGAGATTCTGCGGCTGGTCAAGCCGTGGGCTGACGCCGTGTGGGAGGTCGGCATCGCCTTCGGGACGGTGGGCGCCCGCAAGGACGATTTCACTATCGAGATCACCACCTACCGCGCCGAGACCTATGAGACCGGCTCACGTAAGCCCGAGGTGACCTACGGCAAGAGCCTTGAAGGCGACCTGCTCCGGCGCGACTTCACGGTCAACGCCATGGCCGTTCGCCTGCCGGGCACGCAGTTCGTGGATCCGCACGGGGGTCTCGAAGACCTCGCGAACGGGTCTCTGCGAACGCCGGGACGGCCCGGCGACTCGTTCTCCGACGATCCGCTGCGAATGATGCGGGCGGCCCGGTTCGCCGCGCAGCTCGGCTTCGAGGTCGCGGCCGACGTGGTCGACGCGATCGAGGCCATGGCCGAGCGCATCGACATCGTCAGCGCCGAGCGGATCCGCGACGAGCTGGTCAAGCTCATGCTGAGCCCGGATCCGCGAGCCGGACTGGCCCTGCTCGTGGACACGGGGTTGGCGGACCGCGTCCTTCCCGAGCTGCCCCGGCTGCGCCTGGAGATCGATGAGCATCATCGCCACAAGGACGTCTACGAACACACCCTGACCGTGGTCGAACAAGCGATCGCTCTCGAGCCGGGCGAACCCGATTTCGTGCTCCGCTTCGCGGCGCTCATGCACGATGTAGGCAAGCCGAAGACCCGACGGTTCGAGCCCGGCGGTGGCGTGAGCTTCCACCACCATGAGGTCGTCGGCGCCAAGCTCACCCGCAAGCGGATGACGACCCTGCGATTCAGCAACGAGATCATCGACGCGGTCAGTGGCCTCGTCGCTTTGCACCTTCGCTTCCATGGGTACGGCTCCGGTGAGTGGACGGACTCCGCAGTCCGGCGCTATGTGCGCGACGCCGGCCCGCTCCTCGAACGGCTGCATGTCCTGACTCGCGCCGACTGCACGACGCGCAACCGCCGAAAGGCGTTGATTTTGTCGGCCACCTACGACGACCTCGAGGAGCGCATCGAACGGCTGGGTGCAGAGGAGGAGCTCGCGTCCTTGCGGCCAGACCTAGACGGGTCCCAGATCATGGAGATCCTCGAGATCCCCCCCGGACCGCTCGTCGGAGAGGCCTACCGTTTCCTTCTCGACCTGCGGCTCGACCGTGGGCCGATGCCAGCCGAGGAGGCCGAGCGTGAGCTGCGCACCTGGTACTCCTCGAGATAGATCGTGGCGCTCACGGTCGCGACTGCGCGGTCCGGCGTGAGATCCACACGTATCCACCCAAGCCCAGCAGCCAGCACCCCACCGCGATCCAGACCACTCCGGCCGAGCGTCCGTTCGCCGGCAGCACCAAGGCGGCGATCAACCCGCCAACCACGAAGGTGAGGTTGAACACGACGTCGTAGACGGCAAACACCCGTCCCCGATAGACGTCCTCGAGCTCCTGCTGGACCAAGGTGTCAGCGCTGATCTTGACGACCTGACCCGCCGCCGTGGCGAGGAAAGCGACCGCGAACAGCGTGGCCTGGGTGAACTGCAGTCCCAGCACCAGCTCGCCAACCGCCGCGCTGCCCAATGCGGTGGAGATGACCGGCGGCGTCCCCCAGCGCCGTACGAGCGGCGGCGCCACCAGCGCCGCCGCAAAGACCCCGATCCCGCCGAAGAAGAACGCAGTACCCAAAGCGCTGAGCCCGGCGTCGGGGTCATCAGGTGCGTTGTAGGTCTCCCGGAACAACAGCACGCCCCCCACGGTCACGATGCCCCAGCCGAACCGGAAGGCACCCAGCGCCGCGATCGCCGACGCTGCTCGCGGGCGTTCCCGAAGGTGCGCGAGCCCTTCGACGAACCCTCGGGTGACCGACGTCACCGCTGCCCGCACGGCGGCCGTGGCCTCGTCCAGGGCGGGGCCAAGCTGAGCTCGATCGAGGCCCAGCGCGGCCAGCGCGCCCGCCAGGGCATATCCGAGTGCTGCGACCGTGACGACGAGAGCGACCCTGGTGTCCGACCCGCCGCCGAGCAGGCGGACGACGACTCCGAGGCCCACCCCGGCCACCGTCGACAAGGTGCCGATCGTGGTTGACACCGCATTGGCCGTGATGAGCACCCCGTCCGGGACGACCCGGGGCAGTGCTGCGGAAAGCCCGGACAGGATGAAGCGGTTGACGCCGATCACGGCCAACGACACGGCGAGGAACGCCGCGTCGTCACGACCACCGAGGACGAGTCCCGCCACGCCTAGGCACAAGACTGCGCGGCCTAGGTTGGCGGCGACCAGGACGCGCTGCCGGCTCCACCGGTCGAGCAGCACTCCTGCGAACGGGCCGAGGAGTGAGTAGGGCACCAAGATGACGGCGAAGGCCAGCGCGATGCGCAGCGCCGACGTCTGACGCTCGGGGGAGAAGAAGACGAAGGACGCCAGAGCCGCCTGGAAGCAACCGTCGGACACCTGCCCGGCCACGCGAACCGACAGCAGACGTCGGAAACCCGTGCCCCTGAACAGGGCAACGACTGGCCGTTCGGTCGTCCTCAGGGCCGACCCGCGGCGCTCGCCTGGTCAGGCAAGCGCCGGCTCCGGCGTGGTGCCGTGGTCTGCGGGGGGCGGGGACAGCTTCGCCCGTGCTGCCGGGCTTGCGGCCGCCAGGATGTCGATGAGGAGCCAGGCCACGGCGGCAGCCGACACCGACCACACGACGTTCTGCCAGGTGGCGTGGCCACCGAGGATGAAGACGACGATGACGATGACGAGCACGGCGGTGCGAAGCGCCATCCGGCCTTTGGCTACCACGCGACCCAGCCGCTGCATGGGCTCCCAGCGACCTGCCGTCTCTCCCAGCGCCGAGGTCGCGCGGGACTCGAGGTCGCGCAACCAGCCTGCTGGCTGGGACGGTCCGGCCAGCCAGGCGAAGAAGGCGGCGACGATGCCGAGCGCGGCGAGGGCCCCCAGCGAGTCCCAGAGATAGCGCAGCATCGTGTCGTAGAACACGGTAAGTGCGGCACCGAACGTTGTGTCGTTGGTGGCGTCGACGTAGGCCGATCGGGCGATCCCCAGGGCGGCCGCGAGCAGGATCATCGCGGCCACCACGACGAGCCCGCTGATCAGCAGCATGCGCCGGCGTTGCGGGGCCACCATGATGGCGGCGAGATAGAGCAGGAAGACCACGGGCAGCAGCCACCTGGCGATGGGGTCGGTGAACGTCCACACCTGTTGTGCCGCATCCAGCTGCGGTGAGGTGAGCAGGACGATCTCGTGCCCGGTCGCTGCCGGTGGGTTGACCCGCTCGAAGACGGTGAGGCCGCGATCGATGAGGGCCTGGCGTACGGCTTCGATCACGACTGACAAGTCGAGATAGACGGTGCCGTCTCGGACCGTCACTGTCCCTGTCGTGTCGCCCTCGAGAGCCTGGACCACACCCTGCTGCACCTGCGTGTTCACCTGGATCCACAGGTTGTCGAAGGCCTGGCTGGACACGATCTTGAGAACGGTGGACTGCACGAAGCTGGTGATCGCCCCGGTGATGGCGGGCGTCAGGGGCGCTGCCTCCGGTGGCAGGTTCGTCGTGACGAAACCCTGGAGGTCGACGCGTGACAGCAGTTCGTCCGTGACCTCGGTCGCTACCGCCTGTTGGATGACTGCAGACTGAGCCAGCGGGCCGACCGTGGACAGATAGCGCTGCGAGTCCACGATGGTGCGGCGCCCCCAGAAACCCACCAGGGCCGGGGGTGTGAGGAGGGCAGCGATCACCAGGAGGGCGACCGCCGCCGTCCAGCGCCAGCGTCGGTGCGCCGTGGGTGGCCGGTCGAGAACGAGGGTGGGCGAATCGTGCCGAAGGTGCTCGTTCTCATCGCGCAGCCGAGCGACCTCGGCCTCGAGCGCGGCGATGTCCGCAGGGTCGGGATCGGGTGCCTGTGCCTCGATGCCGGTCATGGGAGACCTCTCAAGCTGCGGACGACGGGTGCATTTCCGAGCGAGAGCCTAGGCGTCCGGCGCCAACAACACAGCGACTCCCCGGGATTGCCCCGGGGAGTCGCCAGTGGCTCTATTCGCCGGCGATGAAGTCCTCGACGGCTTGGCGCGCCTCGTCGTCGTTGTACTGCACGGGCGGGCTCTTCATGAAGTACGACGCCGGACCGAGCAAGGGTCCCCCGATACCGCGATCGAGCGCGATCTTGGCGCAGCGGATCGCGTCGATGATGACTCCGGCTGAGTTCGGGGAGTCCCAGACCTCGAGCTTGTACTCCAGGCTGAGCGGTACGTCGCCGAAGGCGCGGCCCTCGAGGCGGACGAAGGCCCACTTGCGGTCATCGAGCCATGCGACGTAGTCCGACGGACCGATGTGGACGTTGCGGGCGCCGATGTCACGGGTGAGCTGGGAAGTGACCGACTGGGTCTTGGAGATCTTCTTGGACTCCAGGCGCTCACGCTCCAGCATGTTCATGAAGTCCATGTTGCCGCCGACGTTGAGCTGATAGGTGCGGTCAACGGTGACGCCTCGGTCCTCGAAGAGCTTGGCGAGGACGCGGTGGGTGATCGTGGCGCCGACCTGGCTCTTGATGTCGTCTCCGACGATCGGCACGCCGGCCGCGGTGAACTTGTCGGCCCACGCCTTGGTCCCTGCGATGAAGACCGGCAGGGCGTTCACGAAGCCGACTCCGGCATCGATGGCGCACTGGGCGTAGAACTTGGCAGCTTCCTCGGACCCGACCGGCAGGTAGCACACCAAGACGTCAACCCGTGCCTCGCGGAGCGCGGCGACCACGTCGACCGGTTCGTCGTCGGACTCGGTGATCGTCTCGCGGTAGTACTTCCCGAGGCCGTCGAGGGTGTGGCCGCGCTGGACCGTCACGCCGGTCGGCGGCACCTCGGCGATCTTGATCGTGTTGTTCTCCGAGGCGCCGATGGCGTCGGACAGGTCGTGACCCACCTTCTTGGCGTCGACATCGAAGGCGGCCACGAACGTGACATCACCGACGTGATAGTCGCCGAGCTGGACGTGCATCAGTCCCGGGACCTTGGCAGTGGTGTCGGCGTCCTTGTAGTACTCGACGCCCTGGACGAGCGACGCGGCGCAGTTGCCGACGCCGACGATGGCTACTCGAACCTGACCCATGTCCGGCTACTCCTTGTTTTGTACGGTGCCGGGAACGGCCCGGTCAGCCTTGTTCGGGATGGTGGCTTCGTGGTGCTGGCTGGTGCGTTCGTCACTGATCAGCTCGTTGAGCCAGCGCACCTCGCGCTCGACTCCTTCGAGTCCGTGCTTGTGCAGCTCGAGGGTGTAGCCGTCAAGACGCTCGCGCGTGCGGGACAGCGATGAGCGGACGTTGTCGAGGCGCTCCTCGAGCCGGCTACGCCGACCTTCCAGGATCCGCAGGCGGACGCTCGCGTCGGTCTGGCTGAAGAACGCGAAATGCACGCCGAAGCTTTCGTCCTCCCAGGCGGCCGGCCCGGAAGTGTCCAGCAGATCCTGCAGATGCTCCTTGCCTTCGGCGGTGAGCTTGTAGACGATCTTGGCCCGCCCGCCAGCAGGCGGCGCGCTGTCTGGTGCGTCCTGGGCGATGAGCCCGCGCGCGAGAAGCTCCTTCAGGCAGGGGTACAGCGACCCGTAGGAGAAGGCGCGGAACGTGCCCAGCATGGTGTTGAGCCGTTTGCGGAGCTCGTAGCCATGCATCGGTGACTCGTGGAGCAGCCCGAGAACGGCGAGCTCCAGAACCCCTGCACGCTTGCTCACGCGAGCTCCTCAGTGAGATGGACGTCGTAGCGATGTATCGCGTCGATACATCGGACCCTAGACGACTGCCGGCGCACTTGGCAAACCTCAGCTCGCCGCCCGGCGGGTCGAAAGCCCCGAAATGCCGCGCTGCGCCCGTTCGGAGGGTTACCCACAGGTTCTTCGCGTGCGTCGGTGGAATCGACGTAGGCTTTTGCGCATGTGGTCCCAGCGGGCCGTCGTCGACTACGCGCTGCAGAAGCGCTCGACCTTGGCTGCCTTCCGCACCGGGCTGGCCTCGACGACCGACGTGTGCGACCCGGACCCCTACACGCTGCGAGCCGCACGGCATCACGGTGAACCAACCCAGCGGTTGTGCCCGTTGTGCCGCAAGGACCCTCTGGTCGAGCTCGGCTACACCTTCGGGGACGAGCTCGGCCCCTACTCCGGCCGGATCAAGTCGGTGGCCGAGCAGGCCGTGATGGCTCGCGAGCACGGCGAGTTCCGTGTCTACGTGCTCGAGATCTGCCTGGGTTGTGGGTGGAACCACCTGCACCGTTCGTACGTCTTGGGAGATGGGGTGCCCCGCACCCCACCACGGCGCCGTCGGGCCGCGGAGTAGCCAGCGCCGGAGGCCGGTTCGCCGGCTTGCCGAAGCAGTGGGTGTCGTCGGAGACACTTGAGGGTTGTGGACACTTGAGTGCTACCGACACTCGAGTCCGTAGGGACACTGGAGGACCGTGAAGATCGACTACCCGCGCTCGCAGCGGAGCGGTGTCCTGCGCTTCTGGCCGTCCTGGCGGCAGTGGCTGGCGATGTTCTGCCTAGGGGTGTTCCTCGCGGTCGGTGCTTTCGCGGTCGCGTACGCCAAGATCGACGTGCCCGCGCCCAACGAGCAGGCCACAGCCCAGGCCACCAAGATCTATTGGTCTGACGGCAAGACGCTGCTGGCGCAGATCGGTGAGGCCAACCGCACGTCCGTGCCCCTGGCCGAGGTGCCCGAGCACGTGCAAAAGGCCGTGCTGGCTGCCGAAGACCGCGGGTTCTACGGGCACGGGGGATTGTCCCCTCGCGGCATCGCTCGGGCTTTCTGGAACAACCTCCGTGGCGGTGACCAGCAGGGTGGCTCGACGATCACCCAGCAGCTGGCCAAGAACTACTACCTGAATCAGGACCAGACCTATACCCGCAAGATCCGCGAGGCCGTGGTGTCGCTCAAGATGGAGCAGACCCTGAGCAAGGATCAGATCCTCGAGGACTACCTCAACACGATCTATTTCGGGCGCAGCGCCTACGGCATCCAGGCGGCAGCTCAGGCCTACTACGGCAAAGACGTCCAAGAGCTGACAGTGTCCGAGGGAGCGATGCTGGCCGCCATCTTGCGCAACCCGGGCCTCTACAACCCCGAGGACCACCTCGACAACCTGGAGGGGCGGTGGGCCTACGTCGTCGACGGCATGGTGTCCGAGGGCTGGCTGACTGCCGACGAGCGCGCCTCCCTGACCTTTCCCATGCCGATCAAGCTCAAGCCCTCGGCGACCTATGCCGGCACTCGTGGCTATCTCATCGACTCGGTGAAGCGTGACCTGGCCAGCATCGGCTTCGACGAGGAAACGGTGAATACGGCCGGCCTGCGGGTGGTCTCGACCTTCGACCGCTCGGCGCAGCGGTCTGCGGTCGCTGCGGTCAAGGGTCAGCGGCCGAGTGAGAAGGACGTCCACGTCGGGCTCGCGACCGTGGATCCCGCGACCGGTGCAGTCGTCGCGATGTACGGCGGACCGGATTTCCTCAAGCGGCAGTACAACGACGCGACGCAGGCGCGCGCTCAGGCCGGGTCGACCTTCAAGCCCTTTGCCCTCGCTGCCGGGCTGGAGGACGACATCGGGCTCAACTCGGTGTGGAACGGGGCCAACCGACAGACCTTCAAGAATCCGCCCTGCGCCGACTACACGGTGAACAACTACGGCGGGGAATCCTTCGGAAAGCTGACCCTGCTGCAGGCGACCGAGAAGTCCGTCAACTCCGTCTACGTCCCGATGTCCATCCAGGCGGGAACGAAGACCGTCGCCGAGACGGCCCATCGCATCGGTATCCCGGAAGACGTGCCTATCGATCCCTGTTCCACCGTCAGTCTGGGCACCGCGTCGCCGACGGCGCTGGAGATGGCCGGTGCCTACGCCACGTTCGCCGGCGGAGGCCTCGTGCACCAGCCCTACACGGTGACCTCGGTGACCTCGGCCAACGGTGGAGTGCTCTATACGGCAGACACGACTGGCCGCCAGGAGCTGACCGCGGATGTCGTGGCCGACGTCGACTATGCCCTTCAGCAGGTCGTGGCCGTCGGTACTGGTTTCGCTGCTAGGGCGCTCGGGCGGCCCTCGGCCGGCAAGACGGGCACCACGAATGATGGCCTTTCGGCTTGGTACGTCGGCTATACCCCTCAGCTGTCGACCGCGGTGGTGCTCTTCCGGCCGAACAAGGCCGGCAACCTCATCTCCCTCGATGGGGTGGGTGGTCTCTCGACGGTCACCGGAGGGTCGTTCCCGGCGCGGATCTGGACGGACATGATGCGCGGCGCGTTGGCGGATGAGCCGGTGGTCAGATTCCCGCCGCCGGCCTGGATCGGCGGACAACCCGCCCCGTCCTCGTCTCCGACGAAGTCGTCGTCGCCGAGCGGGACCCCGAGTCCCAGCGAGACGGCATCCCCGACAGCCAGTCCCTCGACGAGCCCCACCCCCACACCTACTCCCACTCCAACCCCGACCCCCACCCCGACGACCTCAGGTACGCCCGCCCCCGACGAGGACACCTCACCCGAACCCTGACGGCGGCTGACATCATCGGCCCGGTGACCTGGAACCCGGGGCGGCATCTGGTGCTCCCCAGTCGAGACGACTCGGTCGTGGCGCAGGCCAGTGAAGCTGTCGGTGGTCGAGCCGGATCCCGGGTCATCTCGGCCACCGGGTGGTGGACGCCGGTTCGTGTGGTCCTGGCGATGGTCGCCGTGGCCTGCGCGTTGGGGTTCCTGCAAAAGGTTCCCTGCCGTTCCGGAGACTTCGCAGAAAACGTCTACCAGCGCATGTGCTACACCGACATCGCCCCGCTGTACGGCGATCGCGGTTTCGCACAGGGGGCTTGGCCCTACGTCGACACGGGATCATGGGAACCCTTGGAGTACCCCGTGCTCACCGGCGGGCTCATGACCTTGGCGGCATGGATCACTCGTGCCGTGGACCAGCCCGGCGGTCAACCTGCCTACGTGACGTTCTTCGACGTGAACGTCGTCCTGCTCAGCGCGTTCGCACTGCTCGCCTGCTGGTTCGTCGCGAACACGCACCGCCGGCGACCGTGGGACGCCGCGATGCTGGCTCCGGGCCTGGTTCTCGCCGCGTTCATCAACTGGGACCTCCTCGTCGTGGCCCTGGCGGCCGGTGCCCTATGGGCCTGGGCCCGTGGCCGGCCGGTGCTCGCGGGTGTGCTCATCGGTCTCGGGGCGGCGGCGAAGCTCTATCCGCTGTTCCTGTTGGGGCCACTGCTTCTCGTCTGCCTCCGCGGGCGCCGGATGCCGGTGTTCGTCCGGGTCCTGTTCGGAGCGCTGTCGACCTGGCTGATCGTCAACGTCCCGGTCCTGCTGGCTGCCCCGGAGGGGTGGGCGACCTTCTACACGTTCAGCCGGGAGCGGCCCGCGTCCTTCGGTTCCCTCTGGTATGCCCTCAGCGACCTGGGGCACGGGATTCCGGCGGACCGCCTCAACCTGGTGGCAGGTGGGCTGTTCGTCTTGGCCTGCCTGGCGATTGCCTGGCTCGCCCTTGCGGCTCCATACCCCCCGCGACTGGCGCAGCTGACGTTCTTGGTCGTGGCGGCTTTCCTGCTGACCAACAAGGTCTACTCCCCGCAGTACGCGCTCTGGCTGGTATTCCTCTTCCCCCTGGCCAGACCGAGATGGCGAGACTTTCTGATCTGGCTGTTCTTCGAGGCGGTCTACTTCGCCGCGATCTGGTGGTATCTGGAAGGGCTGACCAACCCCGACCTGGCCCTACCGACCTGGCCGCACACGTGGGCCACGCTGATGCGGATGGCGGCCACGTTGGTCGTGTGCGGGCTGATCACGCGAGACATCTGGTGGCCGGAGCACGATCCGGTCAGAGGAGTCGACCCGGACACAGGCGAGGTCCTCACGATCGACCCCGGGAGCCCGTCCGTGCCTGAGCGAGCTGTTCCTTCCCATACCGGACAGCGAACAGCTCCTGCGCCCGCTCCCGACCGAGGAACTCCGCGCTGATGGAGTTCATCGGGTCTAGGTCCTATTCGGCCTCGTCCGGCCAGCCGACGTCGGAGAGATCCACGGCGTCGAAGGTGCTGGTCGTGAATCTGACCTCACAGGACACCTCGTCGCCGACGGTGACCTCGAGGTCGTCGGGGACGAGCAGCAGGGAGCACTGCATGTGCGGCGGCTCGGCGAACCAGCGCTGCTTTCCCCCGACGGCGAACGGTGACAGCACCCGCCCGGCGGCCTCGAGGCCACCCAGGGCGGCAACCTTTCCGCGCGCCACCATCCCCGACACCGGCTTGGGCGCCTCCAGCCCGACGCCGTGGGCGGTTCCCCCACTGACGACGACCAGCTGGGATCCGCCGGGGGATCGACGCTGCCGGTAGCCGAATCGGTCACCGCGGCGCATGCGGTGCACGTCGAGCACGGTGCCGGTGACGCGCAGCGAGCCTCGATCCCCCAGCCACAGCCGGGTGCCGACACGGGGACGTACATCCATGCTTTGGTGAGCGGCTCGCACCGACTCGAGCTCGGCGTCGGCGAGGTGCGACACCCAAAGCCGGTTCACGGCCAGCCCAGCTCCCCACAGCCGGGCGATGGTCGCCTCGGTCTCTTCGGCCCGACCCAGTACGGGGGGAGCCAGAGGCAAGTGAACGGCATAACCCTCTACGGCGATGCCGTTGAGCAGCTCGGACACCTCGCCGAGCCGGTCGTGCTCGATGCCATGGCGTCGCATCGAGCTGGCCACCTCGATCACCACGCGCCGCCGATCACCGCGCTGGGTCTCGCCGGCCAACGCGGCGAGAGCCTCAACCGTGCTCACGGTCAAGATCACGCGGGCGTCTGCGTCGGGTAGCGGCCCGGTCGCCGGGTGCCAGGGCGTGAGGACGAGGACGTCGCCGTCGTAGGTCTCCCGCAGCGCAGCGATCTCTGACGACGTGCCCACCGCGGCCGCGGTGCAGCCCAGTCTGGTGACCTCAGCGCCGAGCCGAGCACCTCCGAAGCCGTAGCCGTTCCCCTTGACCACCGGGACCAGCCCGGGCACGGCTAGCGCCAGCTGGTCGAGGTGGGAGCGCCACCGGGGACCGTCGACGTGCAAGGTGAACGTCATCGTCGTCCGGTCCGTGCGAGGTAGGCGGTGAAACCCTTGTAGAGCAACGAATTCAACGGGTAGTCCCACTCCCCTACGTACTCCACGGCGGCACCTCCGGTGCCGAGCTTGAACTGGATGAGACCGAACAGCGGGTCGTCCGGGTCGAGCGTGTCGGAGATACCGCGCAGGTCATAGGTCTCGGCGCCGACCGACAGCGCTCCCTCGATCATCGCCCACTGGATGGCATTGCTGGGGCGTACCTCTCGCTTGTGGTCGGCACTCGCGCCGTAGGAATACCAGACGTGACGTCCGGAGCGGACGGCCGTCGTCGCTGCCAGCACCTCTCCCTCATGGCGGGCCAGGTAGAGGCGGATGCGGTCAGGGTCCTCGGCCTGCATGGCGTCCCACATCCGCTGCATGTAGGACAAAGCCCGCGGGGTGAACCCGTCTCGTTCGGCGGTCACCGTGTAGACGCGATGGAAGTCGGGCAGGTCTTCGCGCGAACCGAGGCTCACTTCGACGCCGCTCTTGGCCGCCTTTTTGATGTTGCGCCGCCACAGCTGGTTGAACCCGGCAAGCACCTCGTCGGGGCTACGCCCGGCGAGGGAGAGCTGGAACACGTAACGCGGCTGGACGTCCCCGAAGCCAGAGCCGGTGT
Organism: uncultured Actinomycetota bacterium; assembly: GCA_963805505.1. GTDB lineage: Bacteria > Actinomycetota > Actinomycetes > DATJPE01 > DATJPE01 > JANPBY01. The sequence goes on from CAWDUP010000002.1 coordinate 730,859, forward strand.
CGGGAGCCTGCCGCCAGCCGCCGGCGCGCAGGGACTCGACGAGCTTGGCTCCGTCCGCTGACGTGATGTCGGGTTGCACGGCGCCCAGGCGCTTGGCCGAGCCCTCCGCGATGGCTCTCTTGAGGGTGTCGGCCGACCAGCGACGGACCTCCACCTGCGGACCGATCTTGATCGCGAACGCCCGGTGGTTCTTCAGGACTTCCGCCAGCGGGGTGAGTACGTCTGCCGAGTCGTAGGCGCTCCAGTCGAGCACGGGGCCTTCCGGCAGGTAGGCGAGGTATCGGTTGATCCTCGGCACTGCTCGGAGCAGGACCAGCCCGGCGCCGACCAGCTCGCTTCCGTCGTACCACCCGAGGGAGAGGCTGCCCCACTCCGCTTTCACGCCCGCCCAGGAGGGCAGCTGCAAGAACGACCCCGAGCGCTTCTCGACGAACGCCACCTGGGTCTCGGCATCGATGAGACGAACGTCGAGCGGCATGGCCGCCACCCTAGGCGGCACAGACGGTTGGGCGCGCACGACGTCGGACGGTAGGGGAGGCAGGCGGGCGGTCGCGCAGGACCGCCACGAGGCCGCCGCGCTAGAGGGCGAGGTCGACAACCACCGGCGCGTGGTCGCTGGGCCCCTTGCCTTCCTTGAGCGATCCCTTGCGGGCCTCGCGATCGACGTAGGCGTCGGTGACGGCACCGGCAAAAGCCGCGTTGGCATAGACGAGGTCGATGCGCATCCCCATGTTCTTGTGGAAATTGCCGCCGCGGTAGTCCCAGTAGGTGAAGGGGTGATCGTGCTTGAGCGGCCGGGGGAACACGTCGCTCAGGCCCAGAGCGCGCAGCGCTGCCAGCGCGGCCCGTTCGGGTTCGGTCACGTGGGTTGCACCGGCGAAGGCGGCACGATCCCAGACGTCGGCGTCGGTGGGTGCCACGTTGAAGTCACCCAGCACGGCGAACGGCGCAGACCCGGTGGCCTCATCAGCCACGGTCTGCCGCAAGGCGTCCAACCAGGCGAGCTTGTAGCCGTAGTGCGCGTGCTCGGGTTCGCGACCGTTGGGCACATAGACCGACCACAGGCGTACGCCGCCGCACGTGGCCCCGATCGCGCGCGGTTCGACAGCGCCCTCATAGCCTGGCTGCTGGTCGAGGCCAAGGACCACATCGGACAGTCCGACGCGGGACAGGATCCCGACGCCGTTCCACCGGCCTTCGGCGTTGATCGCCGCTTGGTAGCCCAGCGCCGCTAACTGCTCATCGGGGAAGGCTTCCGGCGGATTCTTCAGCTCCTGAAGGCAGACGACATCTGGTGCGGAGCCCGCGAGCCAGTCGAGCATTTTCGGCAGGCGGACCGTGACCGAGTTGACGTTCCAGGTGGCGACGCGCACTCGCCGACCCTACGACGTGGGGCGGACAGCCCGACGAGTCGGCTCGCCTGAGCTCAGAAGCCGAACCCCCCGTGCGCCAGGGAAAGGCCGAGCCCGACTGCTGCGGCGCCGGTGCCGATGATGTCGACCCAGCGCTGGTTGGTGTTTTCGGAGGTGAGCTGGGAGTAGAAGCCGATCACCACGCCGATGGCGCCCAGGATCGCGCCCGCCACGTGCGCGTCCTCGATGAATCCGCACACGAGCGCAGCGACGCCGATGACCATGGTCGCGCCAGTCAGGATCTGCTGACGCTGGTGGTGGCCGGAGGGGGTGTCGGTGGCTGAGTGACCGAGCAGCTTCGGGTCGTTCGGCAGCACTGCCCACGTGCCCTCAGCTGGTTCGGAAGGCTCGGGGAAGTCGCGGTTCGCGGTGGCGCCGGGCTCGGTCATGGAAGGAGCGTGGCGCGATCGGTGGACGATTTCAAGCGGACGCGCACCGTCGGGTATCCTCAGCCGCTGGGCGCGCTGCCACAGGCGCTCGACGTAGAGCACGTTCCGCCCCGGCGGATCGCGCTGACCCTCCTGCCACGGATCGACCGTGGCCGCCAAGTCCAGAGGAGGTGGGTTCTCACATGCGTCGCTATGAGCTGATGGTCATCCTCGACCCCGATCTCGAGGAGCGCACCGTCGCCCCGTCGCTCGATACGTTCCTCAACGTCGTCCGCAAGGATGGCGGGACGGTCGAGAACATCGACATCTGGGGCCGACGACGACTGGCCTACGAGATCAACAAGAAGCCGGACGGGATCTACGCCGTCGTAGACCTGACCTGCGAGCCGGCCACCGTGAAGGAGCTGGACCGCCAGCTCAACCTCAACGAGTCGGTCATGCGCACCAAGGTGCTCCGACCGGCAGCGAAGTAGGCGATCCAGATGGCCCAAGGAGATGTCTCCGTCACCATCGTCGGCAACCTCACCGCCGACCCCGAGCTGCGGTTCACCCCGAGCGGGGCGGCTGTGGCCAACTTCACGATCGCCTCGACCACTCGGCTGCTGGACAAGCAGACCAACGAGTGGAAGGACGGCGACACGATCTTCATGCGCTGCGCCGTGTGGCGGCAGTACGCAGAGAACGTCGCGGAGTCCCTCACCAAGGGATCGCGAGTCATCGCGACCGGGCGTCTCAAGCAGCGCTCCTACGAGACCAAGGAAGGCGAGAAGCGCACGGTGGTGGAGCTCGACGTCGATGACGTCGGCCCGGCGCTGAAGAACGCCACCGCCAAGGTCAGCAAGGTCGCGCGCCAAGGCGGCGGCGGGGGCTTCGGCGGAGCGCCGTCGGACGACCCGTGGGCCAGTCCGGTCGACAGCAGCGCCGGCTCGGCGCAATCCACGTCCGGAGGCTCCGCCTCCTACGACGAGCCTCCCTTCTAGACCCTTCCCCCTTCCTCCCCGCTCTTGCGAGCGACCAGCAGCGAAAGAGACTCCACGCGATGGCCACCAAGCCCCCGATCCGCAAACCGAAGAAGAAGAGCAACCCGCTCAAGGCGGCGAAGATCGACTACGTCGACTACAAGGACACTGCTCTGCTTCGCAAGTTCATCTCCGACCGAGGCAAGATCCGGGCCCGTCGGGTCACCGGCGTATCCGTCCAGCAGCAGCGCGAGATCGCCAAGGCGGTCAAGAACGCCCGCGAGATGGCGCTGCTCCCCTACACCTCAACTGCTCGCTGAGGGCTGGGAGACACCATGAAGATCATCCTCACGCACGAGGTCGCCAGTCTTGGCGCTCCGGGCGACGTCGTCGAGGTCAAGGACGGCTACGCCCGCAACTATCTCGTGCCCCGCGGTGATGCGATCCGGTGGACCAAGGGCGCTGAGAAGGAGATCGTCTCGATCAAGCGCGCCCGCGAGGTTCGCTCGGTCCACGACCTTGGGCACGCCCAGGAGATCAAGGGTCAGCTCGAGGCGCTCGACGTCACGTTGGCTGCGCGAGCAGGCGACGGCGGTCGACTCTTCGGGTCTGTGACGGTCAGTGACGTGGCCGACGCGGTCAAGGCCGCCGGCGGTCCCGACGTCGACAAGCGCCGCATCGAGATCGGAAACCCGATCAAGACGGTTGGCTCACACCAGGTCAACGTGCGGATTCACCCCGAGGTCGTGGCTACCGTCGCCGTGGACATCGTCGCAGCGAGCTAGGTCCTCTCGACGGGAAGCGTGTCGCGCCGAGGGCATCGACACGCTTCCCGACGTGACCTATCCACGGGTCGCCCCGGTGACGAGCCAGTCGTCAGAGCGCTCGCGGTGCACGAGCAGGAAAAGTCGGACAACCATGAACCACAACAGCGCCAACCACAGTCCGACCAACCCTCGAGTGCCGTCCAGCAGCCATGGAACCGCCAGGGCGGCGGGGACGTACGCGGCGAGCATCACGAGCTGAGCCCAGGCCAGCCAGCGACTGTCCCCGGCTCCGATCAGCACCCCGTCGAGGACGAAGACCGGGCCGGCGATCGGCTGATGCAGCGCGACCACGACCAAGGCCGCCGAGACGGCTGCGGCCACGTCTGGCTCAAGCGAGAACAGCGGTGCGAAGAACGGCCGAGCCAGGAGTACGGCGCCGCCGAGCGCCACGCCGCCCCAGACGCCCCACTGCATCATCCGGTCGACGGCGGCTCGGGTCCCAGGGATGTCGCCGGAGCCGAGGCTTCGCCCGACGATGGCCTGACCGGCGATGGCCAGGGCGTCGAGAGCGAGCGCCAGGAGGATCCAGGTGAGGAAAGCCACCTGGTAGGCAGCCACCTCGGCATCGCCCAGCCGGGCAGCGAGGGCAACGGTGAGCAAGAACACCGCGCGAAGCGCGACCGTTCGGACGAACAAAGCGAACCCGTCTCGGGCAGAGCGCAAGACGGCGCTCGTGCCCGAGCGGAGCGGGACGCCCGCCTCCTGGGCGTTGGCCCTGATCAGCAGCAGGTAGACGACGGCGGCACCGAACTGGGTGGCTACCGTCGCCCAGGCCGAGCCGGCCACGCCCCAGTGCAGGCCAAGCACCAGCGCTGCGGACAGAGCGAGGTTGACCACGGCGGCGATCACCGCGATCACCAAGGGCGTCCTGGTGTCCTGAAGTCCGCGACGAACGCCGGTCCCGGCCAAGACGACCAGCATGAAGGGGAGCCCGAGGGCCGAGATCGTTAGATACGTGACCCCGAAACCTTCGATCTCGGGTGAGGCGCCGAGGGCTCGAACCAGAGGGGTGGCGGTCGCCACCAACGCGATGAGCAAGCCGACGCCGAGGCCGAGAGCCAGCCAGACTCCGGCGACGCCGTCGCGCACGGCACCCGGGTGATCTTCTGCCCCGACCCGACGGGCGACGGCGGCGGTCGTGCCGTAGGCGAGAAAGACGCACAAGCCGACCACCGTGCCGAGCAGGGTGCTGGCCACGGCGACTCCCGCGAGCTGCGCCGTCCCCAACCGAGCCACGACCGCCGCGTCGCCGAGCAGGAAGAGCGGCTCGGCCACAAGCGCACCGAACGCGGGGATCGCGAGCCGCAAGATCTCCCGGTCGGTGCCGCTGCGCGCCACTCCGGGCAGCCGTCGTCCCCAGTGTTTGTCCACAGGGCGGCAGGCTAGTGCCTCACCGCGCGGTCACCGATCGGCCGGTCCGGGGAGAACACGCCCGACATGAGTTTTCCTCCCCACCCTGAGGAAGGGCATCGTCGCAGGTCAGAGGGGGTGTACCTGGGAAACAATCTTCACTGTCCACACCCTCATCCACAGGATGCGGCCGACTGTCAACAGGGACAGCGGCGCGTCACGCACAGCGGAACGACACGTTGTCCACACCCGTCCACAGGCCCGCTGGACTGCGTGGCCGACCCGCCCGTACGGTCGCGCGGGCGCAACACTCCAACGGCAGATCCGAGCCTCGGACTTCGCGACGGGTCATGCGTCCGTGATCGCGTCCAAACGATGAAAGTGTCGGTGCCGCAAGGTTGGCTGGCCCCGGTCGCCAGCCCATCGATGATCTCGGCAGGTTGTTCACGCTACGCCCGCAAGCCAACGATCTGGAGGTCGAGTGAGCGTCATCGAGTTGCGTGACCACGACGGCTCATCCGACGGCTCAGCCGGTTTCGACCGGCAACCGCCGCAGGACCTCGGCGCCGAGCAGTGCGTCCTCGGCGCGATGCTGCTCAGCAAGGATGCGATCGCCGACGTCGTCGAGGTGCTGCGGCCCGGAGACTTCTACAAGCCGGCCCACCAGACCGTCTACGACACCGTCCTCGACCTCTACGGGCGCGGTGACCCAGCCGATGCCATCACCGTGTCCAACGCGCTGCAGACGCGCGGAGAGATCGCCCGGATCGGCGGCGCCCCCTACCTGCACACGCTGCTCGCGTCCGTGCCCACGGCGGCCAACGCCGGCTACTACGCCAAGATCGTTCGCGAGCGAGCGATCCTGCGCCGCCTGGTCGAGGCGGGCACACGTATCGTCCAGATGGGCTACGCGTCTGACGGGGGCGAGGCCGACGAGCTGGTCGACCGGGCGCAGGCCGAGGTCTACTCCGTCACCGAGCGTCGCACGTCAGAGGACTACCTCCCGCTGTCAGCGATCATGGAGGGGACCCTCGACGAGATCGAGGCGATCTCCAGCCGGGGTGGCGCCATGGTGGGGGTGCCCACCGGGTTCACCGATCTCGACCAGCTGACCAACGGACTGCACGGGGGGCAGATGATCGTCCTCGCGGCGAGACCGGCAGTCGGGAAGTCAACACTGGCTCTGGATGTGTGCCGGTCCGCCTCGATCAAGCACGGCCTCACTTCGGTGATCTTCTCCTTGGAGATGAGCCGCAACGAGATCACCATGCGTCTGCTGTCGGCGGAGGCCAAGGTCGCGCTGCACAAGATGCGCTCCGGTCAGCTCGGTGAGACCGACTGGAACCATCTCGCTCGCACGATGTCGGCCGTGGCTGAAGCGCCGCTGTTCATCGACGACAGCCCCAACATGTCGATGATGGAGATCAGAGCCAAGTGCCGGCGCCTCAAGCAGCGTCACGACCTTCGGCTCGTGGTCATCGACTACCTCCAGTTGATGTCCAGTGGCAAGAAGGTCGAGTCACGTCAACAGGAGGTGTCGGAGTTCTCTCGTTCTCTCAAGCTGCTCGCCAAGGAGCTCGACGTCCCCGTCATCGCGGTCAGCCAGCTCAACCGTGGTCCGGAACAGCGCACGGACAAGAAGCCGTTGATGTCCGACCTGCGTGAGTCGGGCTCGATCGAGCAGGACAGCGACATCGTCATCTTGTTGCACCGTGAGGATCAGTACGAAAAGGAGTCCCCCCGTGCGGGAGAGGCTGACTTCATCGTTGCCAAGCACCGCAACGGCCCGACCGCCACGGTGACGGTCGCCTTCCAGGGTCACTACTCCCGCTTCGTCGACATGGCGCAGATCTAGCCCATCGGAGAGGAAGTGACGACACCGTGTCGGTTGAACTCGAGGCTCTCCTCGATTCACTTGACGGGCGGCGCAGGCATGTCCTGACCGCCGTAGAGGGCCTTGGGGAGTCCGACCTGAGACGGCCGGTGCTGCCGTCGGGATGGAGTTGTCTCGGGCTCGTTCAGCACCTCACGGTCGACGTCGAGACCTTCTGGTTCCGCTGCGTCGTCGCGGGAGATCGGCCCGCCATCGATGCCCTCGGTGACGAGAGCGGTTGGGCGGTCGACCCCGATCGCAGCTCCGCGCAGATCCTTGACGCCTACCGGCTCGAGACCGCGGAGGCTGACCGTCTCGTCCGGGCGGCTGGACTGGACGCCGCCCCCCTGTGGTGGCCGGACTTCTTCGGTTCGTTTCGGCTGGAGTCGGTGCGCGAAGTGGCGCTCCATGTGCTGACCGAGACGGCCACCCATGCCGGTCACCTCGATGTGGTCCGCGAGCTGCTCGACGGCCGACAGCATCTCGTGCTCACCTGAGCTGACCGGCGGGCTGGACGACCCAGCAGGCGGCCCTGGGTGAGCCGGCGATCCGCGCTGCGGGCTCCTCGGCCGCGGAGGATGGCACGATGGCTGGGCGCTGCCGACTGGAACAACGAGTGAGTGAGGAATTCGCGTGGCCGCACCCGTCTTGGTGACCGGAGGCACCGGTGTCCTGGGCCGGCGCGTGGTCGACCAGCTGCTCGCTCGAGGGTCGCACGTGCGCGTCATGAGTCGAAACGCCCAGGCCCCTCGAGACGGCGTCGAGCAGGTCGTCGCCGACCTGAGCACCGGAGACGGTGCCGAGGCGAGCCTGCGTGACGTCGAGACGATCGTGCACTGCGCGGGCAGCGCGAAGGGTGACGACGACAAGGCGCGCAACCTGATCCGAGCCGTCCCCTCCGGTACGGCGCCGCACGTGGTCTTCATCTCCATCGTCGGAGTCGATCGGATCCCGGTCAGCAGCATGGCCGATCGCGCGATGTTCGGCTTCTATGCAACCAAGTTCGCCGCCGAGAGAGTTGTGGCCGACTCCGGACTGCCATGGACAACGGTGCGCACGACCCAGTTCCACGACTTGCTGCTCACCATGGTGCAAGAGATGGCCAAGGTGCCTGTGGTGCCGCTTCCCAGTGGCTTCCGCTTCCAACCGATCGATGTGGACGAAGTGGCGGGCCGCCTTGTCGAGCTCGCCCTGAGCGGGCCGGCCGGTCGGGTCCCCGATCTCGGAGGCCCGCAGATCTTGTCCATCAAGGAGCTGGTCAGCAGCTATCTGCGGGTCACTCATCGCCGGCGCCCGATGCTCCCGATCCGGTTGCCGGGCAAGGCTGCCAAGGCCTACCGGGAAGGTGCCAACCTGGCGCCCGAGCACGCAGTCGGCGCACTCACCTGGGAAGGATTTCTGGCCACCCGGGTGCGCCGCGTAGGTGGCTGAGGTCGTCCGGCCGGGCAAGGCTGGACTACCAGACGTCCCCCGAACGCCAGTCGCAGGCCAGGTCGCCGTCAAGGTCGAGAGCCACTGTGTCGTCGGCACGCTGGAGGACGTAGACCGAACCGTCCTCGTCGGGGGTGGGCCGTAATCCCTGGGGCGTGAGCACCGACGTCGTACCACGCCAAGCCGTCCAGCCGCGGGCGACGTAGAGCTCGGCGGCCATCTTCGAGGCGGACAACGCTCCCAGGTGATACGCCGCCCTGATGACCCGCTCGCTCTCGTCCATCAGCGAAGTGAACAGCCCACGTCGCCGGAAGTCCGGGCGTACGCCGACACCCTCCACATAGCCAACGCGCAGCACGCGGTGTGCGTGCAACAGCCCTCGCTGGACGACAGCTGCATGGCCGACCAGCTCGCCCCCGTCCCAGATCATGGCGTGGATGCCACCCAGGGCGTGCTCGAGGTCGTCATCGCTGAAGCGGTCGCCGAAGGCTTGGTCAAGGAGCGGCCGGATGGCCCGCAGCTCCTTGGGTCTGAGATCAGCGGTGTGCAGGGTACGCAGGTCGGTCACGCCAAAAGTGTCGCGCACCGACAGGCATGCAGGTCGTACGGTGTCGTTCGTGACCGACTACCGAGCCGTCAACCGGCTGAGCTGGGACGAGCGTGCGCCGGCGCACGCGGCATCGCCGGACTACTCCTGGGACGAGTTCGTCGCTGACCCGGAGTTCCTGAGCGGCGTCGTCAGGTTCGACCTGCCGCGCCTCGGTGACATCGCGGGGCTGCGCGGGGTGCACCTGCAGTGCCACATCGGCACGGACACGCTGTCCTTGGCCAGACTGGGTGCCGAGATGATTGGCCTGGACTTCTCGTCGGCCGCCATCGAGCAGGCCCGTCGGCTTTCCGCGGAGGCGGGGCCGCACGTCGACTTCGTGGAGTCAGACCTCTATTCCGCCCTAGACGTCCTCGAGGGCGGTTCCTTCGATCTGGTGTTCACCGGGATCGGGGCGCTGTGCTGGCTGCCAGACGTCCGGCGTTGGGCCGAGATCGTTGCGGCGCTGCTGGCCCCCGGTGGGCGATTGTTCATCCGGGAGGGCCATCCCATGCTCTGGGCCCTCGAAGACAGTCGGGAGGACGGTCTGCTCGTCGTTGGGTATCCCTACTTCGAGACGGCGGAGCCGCAGATCTTCGACGAGGACGGCACCTACGTCGAGACCGACGTCACGTTTCGGCACAACGTCACTCACTCCTGGAACCACGGGTTGGGCGAGATCGTGACAGCTCTGCTCGACGAGGGGCTGACGCTGACCATGCTCGAGGAGCACGACAGCGTCCCGTGGGATGCCCAACCCGGCTTGATGACCCGAGACGAGCTCGGCGAATATCGCTTCACCGTCGGCCCCGATCGGGTGGCCGCCAGCTACACCCTGCAGGCCGTACGTCGCTGACACTGGCAGGTCTCGGGGCTTGCTGATCACCGACCGAGGAAAGCCTGGAGGGCGTCGGCGAAGGCGACTGCCTCGGACTGCCGGAAGGCCTTCGACCTCATCCGTCTGGCGTCGGTGGCGTTGCGCATGTTGCCCGTCTCCACCAGCACGGCGGGGACGGTGGCCAGATTGAGGGTCGCCAGGTCCTTGCGGTAGATCAACGCGTCTCCGCCCCCCGCGTAGTTGGCGTAAGGCATGCCCGTCACCCGGTGGAACTTCCCGCGCACGACCTTGGCCAGGTGATGCGATCGCCTGGTGACCCCGGCACCCTTCAGCTGATGGGTCGACGCGATCACGGTGAATCCGCGGGCGCCGGGTGCGGTCGAGCCGTCGGCATGAATCGACAACATGGCGTCCGCGTGGAAGCGGGTGGCGGTGGCAGCGCGCACCGGAGTGCAAGGTCCGACGCCGGAGTTGCTGTGGCGGGTGAGGTGAACAGTTGCCCCGCGAAGTCTCAGAACGGCCGCAGTGCGCTTGGCGACATCCCACGTGTAGGCGGCCTCGGTGTAGCCGCCGTTTGTCGCTGTTCCCGTGGTGTTGCAAGCCTTGTAGACACCGTTGCCCGCAAAGATCGTCCGGTTGATGATCTCCGGGTGCGCCCAGTTGCGGCCGTTGTGTCCCGGATCGATGACGATGACGACGCCAGTCATCGCCAACGTCGGCTCGGCTGGTGGGGGGCCAACGAACGCGCACAGGCTCAGCGCGACGGTGGCCGTGGCCAGCCCGACCAGCAGCCGACGAGCCCGGCCCCGAGATGAGTGCGACGGCCCGACGACGGCGGAGACTGGTGATGTCATCCCGACCAGACTACGGCGGCGCTTGTACGCGGGCGGTCAGTGGACCGACTCGAGCGTGGTGCCCTTGGTCTCCTTGATCATCTTGAGCACGAAGAAGAACGAGCCGATGGCGGCCGCGGTGTAGATGCCATAGGCCAGGGACAGCGATACACCGGACAAGGTCGGGAAGGTCGTGGACACGACGAAGTTCGCGATCCATTGAGCTGCAGCCGCCACTGCGAGCGCTGCCGCGCGGATGCTGTTGGGGAACATCTCGCCGAGCAGCACCCAGACGACCGGGCCCCAGGAGAACGCGAAGAAGAACACGAAGACGTTCGCCGCGAGCAGCGCGACAGTGGCAGCGGTGTGGCTGAGCGCGGGACTGTCGTTCACGATCGGGGCGTTGCCGAAGACGTAGGTCAAGGTGCCTAGTCCCACGATCATCCCCAGCGAGCCCACCAGCAGCAGGGGGCGTCTGCCCACCTTGTCGATGATGGAGATGGCCAGCACGGTTCCGGCGATGTTGACCAGGGCGCTGATGATCGAGATGAGCAGGGACTGGTCCTCGCCGATTCCCACGCTCTGCCAAAGGACCGAGGAGTAGTAGAAGATCACGTTGATGCCGACGAGTTGTTGGAACGCGCTCAGCACGATTCCGACCCAGACCACGGGCAGCAGCCCGAAGCGTGGTCCACGCAGGTCGGAGAAGACCGGCTTGTGCTCGGCATCGATCGAGGCCTGGATCGACGCCAGCAGCGGGCGTACGTCCCCGTCGTTGACCTGCTCGAGAACCTCCAGCGCCTCCTCGCTACGGGCTTGCGCCACGAGCCAGCGCGGCGACTCCGGGATGCGTAGGGCCATCAGGCCGTAGATGAGGGCAGGAAGCGCCTCGATCATCAGCATCCATCGCCAGGCGCTCAGGCCCCAGAGCTGGCTGCTCGCCGAGCCGGCCATGCGGACGATGACGTAGTTGACGATCTGGCTGATCGCGATGCCCAGGACGATGGCCATCTGTTGAAGTGATCCGAGGCGTCCGCGCAGCGCGGGAGGTGCTATCTCGGCTATGTAGGCAGGGGCGATGACGGAGGCCACACCGATGGCGCATCCGCCGAGCATCCGCCAGATGATGAGATCGGTGACCCCGAACGACAGACCGGAGCCGATCCCGCTGACGAAGAACAGCGCGGCTGCAACGACCATGACCTTGACGCGACCATGCACATCCGCGAGCGCGCCTGCTGACCAAGCGCCCACCGCCGCCCCGAGGAGTGCGGACGACACGACGAAGCCGGTCAGCCCAGAACCGATCCCGAACTGCTGCTGGATGGCGTCGACCGCACCGTTGATGACGGCGCTGTCGTAGCCGAAGAGGAAACCACCCATCGCCGCCGTGGCAGCGAGTGACACGACCCGACGCGTGCTCGAACGACCCTCGGTGGCCATCGTCATGCCCGCAGGCTAGGGCCTGCGAGGTCGAAGGGAACCGGCTTTGAGCGGGCTAGTCGTGGTTGGCCGCGGCCAGCGTCGCGACCTGAGCAGAAGTCAGCTGCGAGGACCAGATGGCCACCTCGTCGAGGGTCCCCGTGGGGACCGGGGCGGCGGCGCTGAGCGCCGGCCAGAGGTTGAGGTTGTCCCAACCCACCCGCCAGTAGCCGGTAAAGCCTTGCTCGCCCTGGGTGACGCCGGGGTTCACATCGGTTTGGAGCACTCCATCCACGTAGAGCCGCATCCCAGCCGCGCCGAGAGTTGCCGCGATGTGGTGGCGACCCCCGGTGATCGGCGCATTGCTGCGAATCGTCGTCGCGCTGCCGGTCCAGATGCCGAAACGAAGGTAGCCGGCGTTGTCGAGGTACAGGTGGCGGTCGTAGCGCGAGGAAGAGCCGTTGGGCTGGTTGGAGAATCCGATCAGGCGTCCGTCGCCGCTGGACAGATTCGTCCACATGCTGAGGGTGAACTGGTCGGGTCCGTTGATGGCTGCCCCGCCGGTGCGTACCTGTGGTTGACCGGTCCCGTTCAGGGACAGGGCTGTCGAGCTGCTGCAGGCCAGGAGGCCGGGAGCACCCCACGTCAGACCGGCCCCCGCCGGTGTGGCGTTGGGCGGTCCAGCGGAGTCGACGACGCTGACGACCAGTCCCGTGTCGTCCAGTCGCAGGTAGTTGCGGGGTCCGCCTGCCATGGCCTGCACCGTGGCGGGATAGACGTTGGTGCCGCACCATGTGCCGGTCTTGAAGGTGCTGGACTTGACCGTGTCTGAGCTGGTAAACGCCGCAGCGGTCATTCCGGGGGCGTGAGCCAGGAAGGCGAGGCCGGCGATGAGCGCAGCCGCCGTGAGGCGTCGGTGCTGATCACGACGCGCGATATCACGCAGGAGAAGCGACGGCATCGCGCTGCTCCTTCCCATCACGGGCCGAGGCGCCTGCAGCGGGTCGGCGGCGCCAGGACAGGAGCTCGGCGGTGAGGAGCAGGATGAGGGGTGGAGCGAAGACCAGGAATCGGCCCAGCGGCGAGTGGGCGTAGCCGAGGAAGTATCCCCAGCCGGGCTTCACGTCGGCGACCGCGCCGCGGACGTTGGCGACTGGTGTCAGGTCGGGGTCGGGCGAGCCGTTGCTGTCACCCTTGGTCCGGATGTATCGCGTGGTGGTGCCCAGGTCCTTGCCGTTCTCGAGGTCTTCGCGTTCGACGAGGTCGATGATCCGGTGAGTGGTGAGTGTGCTGTGTCCGGCATCCCAGAAGGTGACGACCTGTCCGGTGCGCAGCTCGGTCGGGGCGATCGTGGTGATCACCACGGCATCCCCGGTGTTGAACTGCCCCGGCTGGACCGGCTGCCCGGGCTGGCGCTCCATCGACCCGCTCGTGACGACCAGGATCCGCTGACCGTGCACGTGGTACCAGAGGGGCAGGCCGTACGCGAACAGGGCAACACTCAAGGAGACGGCGAACACGAGGCGAAAGGTCCACCGTCGTGCTCGCCGTCCCCAGGAGATGCCTGCCGTGCTCACGAGGATCGCTCCGCTTCGGCTAGTTGTTCCGGGTCTGCTCGGCGTCGAACGTGAACGTCACCACGGTCGTCGCGGCCTGGAAAGCATTCCCCGTGCTCAGTGGGAGCGAGGCGACGACACAGAGGTCTTCGTTCGCACCGGCACCCAGCGTGCGGTCGCCGGCCTGAGCCCCTTGGCTGACGCTGCCGAACAGGTCGTTGGCAGCACCGATCGGTCCAGGAACGTTGCTCACGACCAGGGTGCCACCCGGGTGGGCGCCGCCGGTGCACGCGGCAGCGTTGACACCGTCGTAGACCGAGAAGTCCAGCTGGTCGCGGAGGTTCTTGCCATCCGTGTTGTCGGCCGTGGCTGTCGCCGCGTAGCGCAGGCCGAGCGTTCCGGTGTTCTCCAGGTTGATGTTCCCGGAGACCGTGTCACCAGGAGCCATGTTGCCGGCGTTGAAACCCACGGTCGCTGGGCCGGCTGTCAGCTGGAGCGTTCCAGTGACGAAGCCGGCGCTGTCGACGGAGTCGCTGTCGGTGAACAGCGCGTTGGTCGTGAGACTGCCGAGCGCTACGAGCGAGAGCCCGGCGATGCCGAAGGCCGCGAAGAGCCGGCGACGGCGCTCCTTGTCCTCCGGGGTGTCCTGCCGAGGTCTTTCGAACTCAGCGAGCAAGTCGTCCATGGTTGAAGTTCCTTCCCCCACAAGTCGGGATGACGTCGATGAACAGGTGGATCGCGCCGGGCGTGGTCTGACCCCCAGTTCTCCCATCGGCGGAGCCGGACGATCCCTTGAATCGCCTACCCTGGTGAGGTGCCCCCCGACGTGGTTCTGCGCTCAGTCCTGAGCGGCGTGCCCGACTATCGGGCGGGTCGTCCGGCGCCAGAGGGCGCCTACAAGATCTCCTCCAACGAGAATCCCTACCCACCGCTGCCCTCGGTGATCGAGGCACTCACCCGTTCGGCTCAATCGGTGAACCGTTATCCGGACTTCGCGTCGACGGCCCTGGTCACCCGCTTGGCGCAGCGTTTCGAGGTGCCCGTGTCCGACGTGGCGGTGGGCACGGGATCGGTGGGGGTCTGCCAGCAGATCGTCCAGTCGGTCGCCGGCCCCGGAGACGAAGTCGTGTTCGCCTGGCGTTCCTTCGAGGCCTATCCGATCATCGTGCAGGTCGCCGGTGCGACGGCCGTCCGCGTGCCCCTGCTCGAGGATGCGAGCCACGACCTGGACGCGATGAGCGCGGCCATCACGCCGCGGACCCGGCTGGTGCTCGTCTGCAACCCCAACAACCCGACCGGGACCGCCGTACGCAGGGCGCCGCTCGAGGCGTTCCTCGATTCAGTGCCTCGCGAGGTGCTCGTCGTCGTGGACGAGGCCTACCGAGAGTTCATCACTGACACTGAGGTCCCTGATGGCCTCGACCTCTACCGGGACCGCCCGAATGTCGCCGTGCTCAGAACCTTCTCCAAGGCCTACGGCCTCGCTGCGCTCAGGGTCGGTTTCGCCATTGCCCATGAGCCGGTTGCCGCAGCCCTGCGCAAGACTGCCGTTCCGTTCGGAGTGTCCACGCTGGCCCAGGATGCCGCCGTGGCATCACTCGACGCGGAGGACGAGTTGTTGGTGCGGGTCGAGGCGCTCGTGGCGGAGCGAGCCCGGGTGTGTGATCTGCTGCGCGAGCAGGGCTGGGACGTCCCCGAGACTCAGGCCAACTTCGTCTGGCTTCCCACCGGCGAGGCTTCAATGGAGTTCGCGCAGACCTGCGCCGAGGCTGGCGTCGTGGTGCGACCGTTCCCCGGCGAGGGGGTGCGGGTGACCATAGGTGAGCCGCAGGCCACGGACCGTTTCTTGAAGGTGGCGGGCGGCTTCCTCGACACCCGCAGAGACAGCCGCTGAGACCGATCAGTCGCAGCCCGGTTCACCCGAGTCGCCTGTCTCCATGACGGGGATCTCGACGGCAGCGGCTGGCGGCCGTTCACCGCGAACGACGAGGGCGACGCCGGCCACCACGACGGTCCCACCCAGCACGGTCCACCGGGTGAGCGGCTCGGAGAGGATCAGCACGCCAAGGAGCACCGCCACCACCGGATTGACGTAGGCGTAGGTGGAGGCCAGTGAGATCGGGGCATGGCCGATGACCCAGACGAAGGCCGTGAAGCCCACCAGGGACCCGATCAGGACGAGATAGAACCAGGCGCCGATCGAGCGGGCGCTGTAGGTGCCCCAACCGACGTCTTCGCCGTGCAGGACGCCCAGCACGGTCAGGATGACGCTTCCGCAGAGCATCTCGTAGCACGTGAGGACGCGGGCGTCGCGAGGCAGCGGGAGGCGACCGGTCAAGAAGGTGCCCAACGCCCAGCAGAACGTACCCACCAAGACGATGCCGACCGCGACCAGCTGAGCGCTCCCGGTCCAGCCGCCGGGAAGGACCAGTACGGCAAGGCCGGCGAATCCGACAAGCACCCCCGTCACGGTGGAGGAGGACGGCCGCTCGCCGGAAGCGCGGCGAAGGATGACGACCCACAAAGGTGTGGCCGCCACCAGCATGGCCGCCAGACCCGAGGGAATGCGGGCCTCGGCCAGGGTCACTCCGCCCAGGCCGATCCCGAGCAGCAAGAAGGCGATGAGCGAGGTAGCGAGCAACTCGCGCCGAGTGATGCGCAGCACGCCAAAACCGTTTCGCACCAAAAGATATCCGGCCATCAACAAGCCAGCCGCCAAGAATCGACTGCCCATCGCGAGCAGCGGAGGCATCGACTCGATGAGGATCGCGATGCCCAGGTAGGTCGAGCCCCAGACGACGTAGACGATCGACAGCGCGGTCCACACCTGGCCCGTGCTCGCACGCTGCTCACTGGCCGTCGGCACCTGCCGATCCTCGCCTACGGGTGTCGCACCCTCCGCGGCAGGCCAACTCCGGCGGCGATGGCTCCCGCGACGCACAACCCGGCGGCAGCCACCATGGAGGGCCCGAAGGCGCTCGGGCTGCCGACCTCCTCGCCGCCCAGGGATCCGGCCAGCGGGAGCACCGCGATCGTCAGGAGGCTGCCGACCCGGGCAATGGCGTTGTTGGCGCCCGACGCCACCCCGGATCGATCCGGCGGCACGTCACCCAGCGCGGTGGTCGTCACAGGAGCGACGACGAGCACCAGACCGAGACCGAACAGCGTCATCGGGGCGATCACTCCCAGCCAGAAGGAGGAGCCGGGACTCACTCGCGAGAGCAGCAAGAGCGCGCCGGCCATCACCGACGGCCCGGTGACGAGCAGAATGCGCGGGCCGAGCACGGGCACCAGGCCACCGACCCGCGACGACAACAACGCCAAGGCAATAGTGAGCGGGATCCCGACCAACCCCGACTGCAGCGCGCTGTAGCCGAGGTCCCTCTGGACGTGCACGATGAGCAGGAACAGCGCGGCCCCCATGGCGCCGTACACGACGAAAGTCACCAGATTGGCCACGGTGAAGGTCCGGACGCGGAAGAGGCTGGGAGGCAGCATCGGGGCAGCGCTCTTGGCCTCGACGACGCCGAATGCGATCAGCAGGAGGACCCCACTGCCAGTCATGCCGAGGAGCTGGGGCAAGGACAGCCGCTCGACCTCGATGAGCGGATAGACGATGAGCCCCAGAGCGGAAGCGGCGAGCACAACCCCTGGCACGTCGAGCTGGCGGATGAGTCCTCCCGGCGTACGCCTGCCCGGCAGCGCCATCACACCGGTCCGGGTGAACCACCACGCAAGCAGCAGCAGCGGCGGGTTGATGAGGAAGATCGCGCGCCATCCCCAGCTGACCGAGTCGACGAGCAGGCCTCCGACCAGCGGGCCGAGGGCGGTGAACAGCCCACTGAGCCCTGACCAGGCCCCGATGGCGCGACCACGGTCGGCGCCGACGAACGATCCGCTGAGGATGGCCAGCGATCCGGGCACCAACAGCGCAGCGGCAACTCCCTGCAGCAGCCGCCCCACGACGAGGAGAGGCGCCGTCGGCGCGAAGGCACACATCGTCGAGGTGAGGGCAAAGCCGAACAGCCCCCAGACGAAGACCAACCGACGCCCGAGGAGGTCGCCGAGAGATCCGCCGACGAGAACCAGCGCGCCCAGGGTCAGCAGGTATCCGTCGAGGATCCATTGCAGCGTCGAGAATCCTCCCCCTAGATCCGCCCCCATCCTGGGCAGCGCCACTGTGACCACACTGGAATCGAGAAAGGCCACCCCGGAGGCGATGATCGTCGCGGCGAGCGTGCGCCGCGCCCGGGGGCTGCCCCAGTCGAGGGGCACCGACGAGTCGCGGTCAGCGGGCGGGTTCGTCATCGCCCGAGAGCCTGGCACAGGCCCCACGACCCGCAGGGTTCGGCGTGGTCCGGCGTCGACTGGTCCTCGGCAGGGTGCCAGGATGGAGCCGAAGGCCGTACTCCCGGCGCCATACCCCGCGACGGCGTACGGTCGCCGTGCAGGCCGCGATCTCGGCGATCCCGAGGCCGGCTGACCAGCGATGAGGAGGCTGCGTGTCCGAGACGAGACCGGCTGGAGAGCACGTCGAGCTCGTCCAGCTCCTCACGCCCGAGGGTGAGCGGATCACGCACCCTGACTACAGCATCGACCTGACCGACGAGGAATACCGCGCGCTGTTTCGCGACCTCGTGCTCACCAGGCGCGTCGACCTCGAGGCCACCGCTTTGCAGCGCCAGGGCGAACTAGGGCTTTGGGCTGGCTGTCTCGGGCAAGAGGCGGCCCAGGTCGGATCCGGTCGGGCCATGCACGAGGACGACTTCGCCTTTCCCACCTACCGTGAGCACGGCGTCGCGCTCACCCGAGGCGTAGACCCGCTGTCCTTGCTCGGTTTGTTCCGCGGCGTCTCCAACGGAGGCTGGAACCCCTTCGAGCGAAACTTCGCGCTCTACACGATCGTGATCGGCAACCAGTGCCTGCATGCAGTCGGTTATGCGATGGGTGCTCAGATGGAGGCGGCGAGGTCCGGGGACTCGGAGCACTCGGCCGCCGTCGTCGCCTACTTCGGTGACGGTGCGTCGAGCCAGGGGGATGTCAACGAGTCCTTCATCTGGGCCAGCGTGTTCAACGCCCCAGTGGTGTTCTTCTGCCAGAACAACCAGTGGGCCATCTCCGAACCCTTGGAGAAGCAGACTCGTATCCCGCTCTACCGGCGGGCCAACGGATTCGGTTTCCCGGGCGTCCGGGTGGACGGCAACGACGTCTTGGCGGTCCTCGCGGTCACCAGGGCACATCTGCAGGCTGCTCGCGAAGGAGCCGGTCCGGCTCTGATCGAGGCGTTCACCTACCGGATGGGGGCGCACACGACGTCGGACGACCCGACGCGCTACCGGCTGGCCAGCGACCTCGAGGCCTGGAAGCTCAAGGACCCGATCGAACGGATGCGGTCGTTCCTCTGGAAGAACCAGCTCGTCGATCAAGCGTTCTTCGACGCGCTGGACGTGGAGTCGGAGGAACTGGCGGTCCGGCTGCGCGCGGGGTGTCGGGCCATGCCGGACCCGGACCCGCTGGAGATCTTCGACCACGTGTATTCGGGGCCGCACTCCCTGGTCAGCGAGGAACGCGCAGCCTTCGCGCACTATCTCGAGTCCTTCGAAGGAGCCGACGAGCACGCGGTCCCGCAAGGAGCGACCCGATGAGCGCGCAGACGCTGACCATGGCCAAGGCGCTCAACCTGAGCCTTCGACGATGCCTGGAGAAGGACGACTCGACGCTGATCATGGGCGAGGACGTGGGCAAGCTCGGTGGAGTGTTCCGGGTCACCGACGGTTTGCAGAAAGACTTCGGTGAACACCGCGTCATCGACACCCCCCTCGCCGAGAGCGCAATCCTCGGGACCGCGATCGGGCTGGCGATGCACGGCCACCGGCCCATCGTCGAGATCCAGTTCGACGGGTTCGTCTACCCCGCCTACGACCAGATCGTCAGCCAGCTGGCCAAGATGAATGCCCGATCCCGTGGCCAAGTTCCGATGCCGGTCGTCGTCCGGATCCCCTACGGCGGAGGGATCGGCGCGGTCGAGCACCACAGCGAGAGTCCGGAGGCGTACTTCTCCCACACCCCAGGCCTGCGCGTCGTTTCCCCCTCTCACCCAGCCGACGCCTACTGGATGCTGCGCGAGGCGGTGGCCTGCGATGACCCCGTCATCTTCTTCGAGCCGAAGCGCCGCTACTGGGACAAGGCCGACGTCGACGAGGACGATCCGGCTCCGCTTCCGATGTCGTCGGCGCGGGTGGCCCGCGAGGGCACAGATCTCACGTTGGTCTGTTATGGCCCCATGGTGCGGACGTGTCTGGAGGCGGCGGCGGCCGCGGAGGCCGACGGGTGCAGTCTTGAGGTCGTCGACCTGCGCAGTCTCTCCCCGGTGGACCTCGACCTGGTCTGCTCGTCGGTGGAACGCACGGGGCGACTCGTGGTGGTCCACGAAGCACCGGTCTGGCTCGGGATGGGCGCCGAGATCGCGGCGCGAGTGCAGGAGCGCTGCTTCTACTCCCTGGAGGCGCCGGTGCTTCGCGTTGGCGGCTTCCACTCGCCCTATCCGCCGTCTCGCGTGGAAGACCACTACCTCCCGGACCTCGACCGAATCCTGGACGCGGTCGACCGAGCGCTGGAGCACTGACGTGTCGCGGATGCAGGACTTCAAGCTCCCCGATGTCGGCGAGGGACTGACGGAGGGCGAGATCCTCACGTGGTACGTCGCCGTCGGCGACCTCGTCGTGGTCAACCAGACCATCGTCGAGGTGGAGACGGCCAAGGCGGCCGTGGAATTGCCCTCTCCCTATGCGGGACGGGTCACCGCCCTGCACGCGGCAGCCGGCGACACCGTGGACGTCGGAACGGTGATCATCACCATCGACACCGAGCCGGACGCGGAGCAAGCCAACCAGCCCGACACAGGGCCGGACGAAGGGCCGGAGGCCCAGCCGGACGGTCAGCCCTCAACGAGTGCCGCTGACGCCGGAGCTGACCCCGCCACCGACGAAGGGCCGGACGCAACGCGAGGTCCGGAAGCAGAGTTCGTCCCGGCTGGCGCCGGCCCCAAGCGCGAGGCGGTCCTCGTCGGCTATGGCGTCCGCGAATCAGCGGTCCACCGGCGGCCGCGGCGGCCGGCGGGTGGGTCGACCCGACCGGTGCAGCCGACTCGCCATGGCGGGCTCGAGGTCGGTCGGGCAGTCGAGGCGAAAGCCGTGCGCGGGGACGGCCCCACGCGCGCCAAGCCCCCCGTTCGTCGCCTCGCCAAGGACCTCGGTGTCGATCTGTCCTCCGTGACTGCGTCCGGCCCCGACGGCACCGTCACCCGAGAGGACGTCCTCGGGGCGCACGGGCAGTCGCCCGCGGAAGGCGGGGTTCTCGAGGGCACCGTCGAGCACGTGCCTTCGTCGGCCCTCGCGTTTGTGCACGGTGAGCGACGGGAGCCGGTCAAGGGGATCCGCAAGCACATGGCGGAGGCCATGGTGCGAAGTGCCTTCTCCGCCCCGCACGTGACGGAGTGGGTCGAGGTCGACGTGACCCGTTCGGTCAAGCTCGTCCGGCGTCTCCGCGAGACTCCTGGCTTCGCAGAGTCGCGGGTCAGTCCGCTGCTGCTCGTGGCGAGGGCCGTGCTGCTCGGTTTGCGCCGTACGCCAGACCTGAATGCCTACTTCGACGCGGAGGCGCAGGAGGTGGTCTATCGCGAGTCGGTGAACCTCGGCATCGCCGCGGCCACGCCTCGCGGCCTGATCGTCCCCAACGTGAAGGGGGCCGGGCGAATGTCCCTTCCCGAGCTGGCCCACGCCTTGGACGGACTGGTTCGGACGGCTCGTGAGGGCAAGACGACGCCAGCGGATCTCACGGGTGGGACCTTCACCATCACCAACGTCGGCGTCTTCGGGATCGACGGTGGCACGCCGATCATCAACCCCGGCGAGGGAGCGATCCTGGCGGTCGGCGCGTTCCGGGAGAAGCCTTGGGTGCACAAGCACAAGGTGAAGGTCCGGATCGTGGCGCAGCTGACCGTGAGCTTCGACCACCGCCACATCGATGGCGCGCTGGGCTCGCGCTTCCTGGCCGACGTGGCCAGCGTCCTGGAGGATCCGGCAGCAGCGATCTCCTGGGCCTGACCTCAGTACCCGCTGATACGTCAGTACGTCCTGACCTCAGTGCGTCTTGACCTCAGTGCACCTTGACCTCAGTGCGCCTTGACCTCAGTGCACCTTCAGGACGATCTTCTTGCTGACCGCGGCCTTGAAGTCAGGCCCGGCAACCTTGGTCCTCCACGTGTAGTCCTTCTTGGACTTCGCCTTCCAGGTGATGGAGTATTTCGGCAAAGAGCCGGTGGTCTTCTTGGTGACCCACTCCCCGTGCTCCTTGCGTTGCAGCTTGACGACCGTCGCCGACGAGGGCCGGGCCTTTCCATGGAACTGCACCCGGGTGCCCGACTTCACCGACTTGTCGTGCAGGTGGATCCCCACCTTCCCGATCACCCTGACGTGCGTCACGTCGCTGTCGACGCCGCTGCCAGCCGGCGCGGTGGAGACGTACCAGTCGGTCGTTGCCTTGGGGTCGAAGGAGAAGGAGAAGTTCCCGTCCGAGTTCGTCGTCGCCTGCACGCCCCAGTTGACGTAACCCGACCCAGCCTTGGGTGCCCCGAACAGGTAGATGGGCTCGTTGTCGTAGGGGGCTCCGGTGGCGCCGTCGGTGACCGATCCGCTGACATCGATCGCTTCGCCGATGACCAGAGACTTAGGCCCGATGGTCGCGGACAGGAACGGCCCGGCCTGCGGCTTGGTGATCGACACATAGTCGATGTCGCCGCTGAAGTAGTCGCAGGTCACCTCGATCTGGTCGCATTCCAGCTTGCCGCCGATGGTCATCGGCTTCTTGTTGTCCATCAAGCCGATGGCGCGGTTCTTCTGGTTGCGGAATTCGCCGTCGACGTACAGCGACACCGAGGTGGGCGTCTTCACGCAGGTCAAGGTGTGCCACGCGTTGTCGTTGATCGGAGTGACGGCTCCGGTGGCGGCCCGGCCGAGGGACCCCTTGAACAGGCAGGAGGGGATGCCGTGAGGTGCTTGCACCTTCCACTGGCCGCCGTAGGAGTGGGCTTGCCCCTTCTGGATGATGTTCCCGAAGTTTTCCTTGGTGCGGTAGCGGATCTCGAGGGTGAACGTTCCGGCGCCGGCGTCGAGCATCGGGTCATCGGGCACGGAGATGATTCGGTTCGCGGCGACCGGCAAGGTATCCGGGGGGCGACGGTCCCAGTGGTAGCCGGTGGCCCCGTCGTAGCTGAACCCGGTGGTGACGCCGGTCGGGTCCACGGAGCCGTTCAGATGCAGTGGACCGCTGTCGTGCATGACCGCAGCACCGGCAGACTCGTTCATGTCCCACTGCGCAGTCACCGTCGGTGGATCCGCGGCGGTGACCGGATCAGCCTGGACGGCTATGGCGACCGGACAGGCAGCGACGGCGACGGCCAGTGCCAGCACACGTCGCACGAAAGATCCTCAGGCTCGGTCTGCACGCGGTCCCTCCACGTACGGCCACCCTACGAACCGCTCGGCGGATCTGTCGATCGGTCGATCGGTCGATGAGGGGGCGCTTGGGCGAGCGAACCACCACGCACAGTGACGCGTTCGCCACGATGGAGTGACGTCTCGTGGGTTGGGCGGAGTGAGTTGGGCGGAGTGAGTTGGGCGGAGTGAGTTGGGCAGGGTGAGTTGGGCAGGGTGAGTTGGGCAGACTGACCGCGTGACTTCGAAGCCGCACGGCACCAACCTGCCCTCGCTTCCCGCCGGCTGGCTGCGACGGTGGCGAGATGACCCCGACGCACCTGCGTTGCTCGACCCGTCCGGCGCCACGGTCACGGCCGGTGGTTTGGCGGCCCGAAGCGAGCAGGTGGCCAGGCGCCTTGGGGCGGCAGGCGTAAGGCCCGGCGATCGCGTCTTGGTCTCAGCTGACCCGTCGATCGACCTCGTGGTCGCCTACGTCGCCTTGTTGAGGATGGGCGCGGTGGTAGTGCCCGCCAATACCGGCTACACGCGCGTCGAGCTCGAACATGTCGTGCAGGATGCCTCCCCGGTGTTGGCGGTGCTCGATGAGCCGGACCGGGTCTCGGGGATGGGTCTGTCGGCGGTTGCTCCGCGTGCCGACGTGCCCGATGCCGGCCCGGTGATGCTCGACCGGGCCACCGGAGACGATCTCGCCTGGATCTGCTACACCTCCGGCACGACGGGTCGGCCGAAGGGTGCGATGCTCAGCCACGCCAACCTGGCGGCCGGCGCGCAGGCGGTGATCGATGCGTGGGGCTGGACCCGGAAGGACCGCCTTGTCCTTGCCCTGCCCCTGTTCCACATGCACGGGCTGGGCATCGGCATCAATGCGAGCCTGAGCGCGGGCGCGAGCGTCGTCGTACTGCCACGCTTCGACGTCGACGCGGTGCTGGACGCTCGGCGTGACCTCTCGGCATCGATGTTCTTCGGTGTGCCGACCATGTATGCGCGGCTCGCGGAGTCCCCTCGGCACGGCGAGCTGGCCGGGTTCCGGTTGTGCGTCAGCGGGTCGGCTCCCCTGGCTCCGGACCTCTGGACGAAGGTGCGAGAGGGGTCGGGCATCGAGATCCTCGAACGGTATGGCATGACTGAGACGGTGATGATCTGCTCCAATCCGCTGGGCGGCCCTCGGGTGCCCGGGTCGGTCGGTGCGCCGTTGCCGGGTGTCGAGCTTCGCCTGGGCGAGGCAGGGCAGGTGGAGGTGCGGGGACCGGCGGTCTTCGGCGGCTACTGGCAACAGGCCCGAAGCCACGGCCAAGGCGTTCACGTCCGACGGATGGTTCCAGACCGGGGACGTTGGAGCTTGGCTCGTGGAAGGGTCCTCGCTGGCCATCGTCGGCAGGACGTCGGAGCTCATCATCACCGGTGGCTACAACGTCTACCCGCGCGAGGTCGAGGACGCCATTCGCGAGCACCCGGGTGTCGTGGACGCTGCCGTCGTGGGCATTCCTGACCCCACTTGGGGGGAGACGGTCGTCGCCTACCTGGTCGGAGACTCCAGGTCCCCTCGTGCTGACGACTCCCAGCTCAACGACCTTGCGGCGTCGCGCCTCGCGGCGTACAAGCGCCCGCGGAGATGGGTCTGGATCGATGCGCTGCCGCGCAACGCCATGGGCAAGGTCCAACGCGACGCACTCCGTGCCGGCTTCGACTCCTAGGTGGCATGGTGGGGGTTGTGCGCATCGACGTCCTGCAGCTCGCCCCGGACTACGACGGGGTCATCGAGGACCGACGGGTAGCGGCCGCCGAGGCCGTACGGGGATGTGTGGGCGCGGACCTCGTGGTGCTGCCGGAGCTCTGGCCGCAGGGGGGGTTCATCTACGAGGCGTGGGAGGCAGGCGCGGAGCCCCTCGAGGGCGCCACCTTGCAGGCCATCAGCTCAGCCGCGCGCGATGTCGGTGCGTACGTCCATGCCGGCTCGATCATCGAGCGCACCGTCGACGGTCGGCTCTTCAACACCTCCATGCTGGTCGATCCCTCGGGTGCACTGGTCGCGCACTATCGCAAGATCCACCTCTTCGGCTTCTCCGAGGGCGAACCGGCCTTGCTGACCGCTGGTGATCAAGTGGTGGTCGTGAGCACCGACGTGGGGCGTATCGGTCTGGCGACCTGCTATGACCTGCGATTTCCGGAGCTGTTCAGAGCCCTCGCCGACGCTGACGCCGAACTGGTGCTGGTCCCTGCTGCTTGGCCGGCCAAGCGCGTGGCGCACTGGTCGCTGCTGGCCCGCGCGCGAGCCGTGGAGGACCAGTTCGTCGTCGTGGCCGCGAACACCTGTGGGGTTCAGGTAGGCAAGGCCATGGGTGGGATGTCGGTCGTGGTCGATGCTCGCGGAGACGTACTCGGCGAGGCTGGTGCCGACGAGCAGACCTTGAGCGTGGATGTTGACCTCGACGACGTCTCGGCCTGGCGCAAGCGCTTCCCCGTCCTGGCCGACCGCCGCCTCTGACCTGCCGTAGGCCCCCCAAGGCGTACGTCCGACCCAAGCGTGGGCAATAGCGCGCACTTCGTCGGACGCAACCGAATGAGGGTGCTGGCTAGCGGGTGAACCGATCAGGGGCTTCGACTCGTCATGGAGGTGAACAGTCCCCCGACGCTAGCCACGACACGACCGAAGGTCGACAGTGACTCCCATGGACGGCTCGCCCATCAGCTCCGGGCTCAGTGACGCCGACCTGGTCCGCGCGTTGTCCGAGGACGACCGGTCGGCGCTCGAGGCGTTGTACCACCGACACGCTCCCTGGTTGCTGCTCCGTCTGCAGCGGCGCTGCGCAGACCAGGGGCTTGTCGAGGAGGTGGTGCAGGACGCCTTCCTCGCCGTGTGGCGATCGGCCGGGTCTTGGAAGGCTGACGGGGAGTTCGGGGCCTGGCTGTGGGGGATCGCGGTGCGCCGACTGATCGACGGCCTGCGCCGAAGCCGCCCGGCAACGACCCGCAGTGGCGTCCTTGGGGACGCAACACTGTCAGAGGTCGAGTCTGCTGAAGACCGCGTGCTCGTGGGCGTGCATTTCGGCGATCTGGGGGGTGCGCTCGAACGTCTGTCACCGGAACTGCGAGCCGTTGTCCAGGCGACCGTCCTGGACGGACTGACGACGAGGGAAGCCGGGCGCCTGCTGGACATTCCGGCTGGAACGGTGAAGACCCGCATGATGCGCGCCCGCGCTCAGCTGAGGGAGGAGCTCGCATGACGGACTGGCACATCAACGAGAAGCTGGCAAGCGCGTACGCCACGGGTTCGCTCGGCCTCCCGGCAGCCGCATCGCTCGAAGCCCACGTGATGGGCTGCGCGCCGTGTCAGTCACTGCTGCGTCCAATGGCGTCGGCCGAGCGTCTGGGGGCGCTGTGGATCGAGGTTGTAGAGCGGATGGATACGCCGCGGCTCGGCTGGTTCGAGCGCGGTGTCCACCGGCTGGGTCTGTCCGAGTCCGACGCCAGACTTGCCGTGTCTGCTCCGGCGCTCCGAGGCGCCTGGCTGTTGTCAGTCGTGTTCTTGCTGGCGTTCTCTGTGCTTGCTGCGGAGGCGCCACGGACGGGGCCGGATCTCTTCCTCCTGCTGGCACCTGTGCTTCCGGTCCTCGGCGTCGGCCTGGCCTATGGCCCTTGGGTCGACGCGACCTTCGAGACGACGCTCGCGGCGCCGTACTCCTCGGTGCGTCTGATCATCCTGCGCACGGGGTCGGTCTTGTTGTTCACGACTGCGTTGGTGGCTGTGGCCGGTCTCGTGGTGCCTGGTCACGGGACTGCGGTGGTCTGGCTGCTTCCTTCCGCAGCCCTCGTTGCTGTCGCTCTGGCGTTGACTGCATGGTTGCCTGCCCTCGCGTCCGCCCTGCTGGTCACGGTGGTTTGGGCAGGGTCCGTCTTCACGGTGTGGGCCAACGGTCGCAGTCTCGACCCGCTCTTCTCTCGTGACGCGCAGCTAGCGGCGCTCGTACTGCTCGCCCTTGCCATCGCGACGTGCGCCGGCGCTCACCGCGCACAGGCGTACGACCTCCGGAGGTTCATGTGACCAGCAACCCCGCCCTGCGCGTCGAGGGGCTGACAAAGAGGTACGTGAGGCGGCGCGCTCTTGATGGGGCAACATTCTCCGTCCAAGGTGGAGTCGTCGGACTGCTCGGGCCGAACGGGGCCGGCAAGACGACGCTCCTGCGCATCCTCGCCACGGTGCTGGCCCCCGACGATGGCGCCGTGCGAGTTCTTGGATACGACCCGGGCCGTGCAGACGAGCGGCTGGAGCTGCGCCGCCGCCTCGGCTATCTCCCACAAGACCCTGGATTCCAGCGTGGGTTTACTGCATTCGAGTTCGTGGACTACGTAGCGATCTTGAAAGAGTGGGGCGATCGTCGGGCCCGCCACGACGAGGTTCGCCGCGTTCTCGATGTCGTTTCCCTTACCAAGGAGTCGGGCCGGCGGATCCGAAAGCTGTCCGGCGGGATGAAGCGCCGGGTCGCGTTGGCCGCCGCTTTGATCGGTGATCCCGCGCTGCTCATCCTCGATGAGCCGACAGTGGGCCTCGACCCCGAGCAGCGGCTGCGCTTCCGCGACTTGCTGTCGCGCGCCGGCGAGGGCCGCACCACCGTGCTCTCAACCCATCAGACCGAGGACGTCAGTGCCATGTGTGGCGAGGTCGTCGTGCTGCACGACGGCGCGGTTCGGTTCCAGGGCAGCCCGCAGTCGCTGTCGGCCCTTGCAGACGGACGCGTGTGGCTCGCCGCGCACCGAGATCCTGCTGCGCAGTTGGCCTGGCGCACGGGAGATGGTCAGCATCGCAACTTGGGGGACCCGCCGGTCGGCGCCGACATCCTCCCCCCGACCTTGGAGGACGGGTACCTCCTGCTGGTCGGGACCGAGCAGGAGGTGGTGCCGGCGTGAGCGCCGACCTCGTCGAGGGTCGCGCTGTGTCCTGGCCGCGACTGAACGCACTGGGGATGTTGCCGCTGGCCCAGCGTGAGGCTTGGCGGATGCTCACGTCGCCAGCGCTCGCCGTCGTGGGCGCCTACCTGCTGGTGACTGTGGGGATGTCCAGTGTCGCCGGTGAGCACTGGTCTCGGGGCCTGGTAGCGGAGTTCGCGGCGATCTGGGGCATCTTCTTCGGAATCGCTGTCTTTCCGGCCGTCCACCTGACGGCCACCTCTGCCCGGCGCACCGGGGCGGAAGGCCAGCTGGCAGCGGCGCCTCAAGGGCCGCTGCACCGAGACCTGGCCCTGTGCCTAGGTGTAGTGCTGGGGCCGGGACTCGTGGGCCTCGTGACCGCACTGCTCGGCAAGTGGGCGGCTGGCGACGGCGTCGAGGACACCGTCAACGACATCCAGATGCAGGCGTGGACACTGACCGATGTGCTCCAGCTACCTGCTCTGGCGATCGGGTCGGGAATCCTCGCGGTCGTCATCGCACGATGGTTGCCGTTCCCGGGTTCGCTCCTCATCGGGCTGTTCGGCATGGTGTTCTTGACTTTGTGGGTGGCTGACCAAGGAAAGTTCGCGTGGCTTTCGTGGTTCGTCGTTTCGTCGGACTCAGTCGATGACACCCTGGTCGCGCCAGGAAAGTACCTCGGCTGGCACACGGTCTACCTGTTCGCGTGGTCCGCACTCGGCTTATGTGCCGTCGGACTTCGGCAGGCGTCGCGTAAGCGCGGCTGGTTCGTAGCGATGGTTCTGTCGTTGGCTGTAGTCGTCGCCGCGGGGATCCTGCAGATACCTCCCTACGCCGTTGAGCTCTTCAGCTGACCGATGGACCCCCATGGGTCGGGTTCGACGAGCCGTTCAACGGTCGTGCCACCTCGGTCGTCCCCGCGTACGCCGCCCATGCTGGACCGGGCGCAAGCCCAGGCTCGCTCGGTCCGCTGGGACGCGCCAGCCATCGCGGCCGGTCTGGTCCTGGTGATCCTGGTCTGGCGGCGGGACGATCTGACCGACGCAGCCGTTGCCCTTGCGGTCACCCGTGCTGTCGGCGTGATCCTTGTCGCCGGCTCCCTGGCCCTGCTGGACGACGCGGGCTTCGACCAGGTGGCCGCGGCGACGTTGCCGCTGTGGCGGCGGGAGCTGCCAAGGCTGGCTGTGATGGTCCTGCTGGTGGTCGGACCGGTGCTCGTCCTGGCTATGGTCGCCGACATTCCGTGGCGTGGAGTCACCCTCGAGTGCACCGCCCTGCTGGCCCTGGCCGCTGCCGTTGCGATCGTGCTGCGCACGCGAGCGGGTCACCTCGAGCCCTCCGTCCCGGTGTCTGTGGTGCTCCTGGTGCTGGTGGGTGCTCTCGCGGCCATTCCCTCGCGCTATCAGATGTGGGTGCAACCGGGACCGGAGTGGTCCGACGCCCACCGACGTTGGGCGGCTCTTCTCGTGGTGAGCCTGGCTGCGGGGACGTACGCGCTGCGCGACCCCGCCGCCAGGTCCGTGCGGCGCGCACTCCCGCGCTCCTTGCGTCCGACCCAAGGTGCGCAATAGCGCGCACTTCGTCGGACGTACGGCGCGCGACGGTGCTTGCGGACGGTGCCGCGGGCCTCGCTGGCTGTAATCACGACTTGACTCATCCGGCAGCCTTCCACGTAACGTGGTCGAGATCGTGGGGGGCCACGAAAGGAATCCCTTGTTCAGGACATCTGCTCGACTGCTGCCCGCTGGCGGTCGCTCGCGCGTCGTCGGCGGCCGCTCGGCCCTGGTCGTCGGGGCCGTTGCCGTGCTGGCTGCTGGTTCCGTGGTGGCCACGCTGCTGCCCGCCGCCCAGGCGCAGGTCGCCAAGACCCCAGCCACCAAGTCGCGGGTCATCAAGGACCCGGCGATCGTCGAGTCGAGCAGTCTGGCCCGCAGCTACTACGTCAAGTCCCGGCTATGGACGGCCAACGACAGCGGCGGTGGTACGACCATCTATGCGATCGGCAAGCGCGGCGGGACCACCGCAAAGTTCGAGCTCCGGGGCGCATCGCACAAGGACTGGGAGGGCATGGCCCGCACCGTCATCCACGGGGTGAGCTATCTCTACGTCGGGGACATCGGCGACAACGGCAAGAAGCGGTCGAGCATCTTCGTGCACCGGTTGAAGGAGCCGAAACCGAGCAGGCACCACGGTTCGGTGAAGTACAAGACCTATGAGTTCAAGTACCCCGACGGAGCGCACAACGCCGAGGGCCTCATGGTCAAGCCCGGACGATCCCACCGACTGTTCATCGTTTCCAAGGGCAAGAAGGTCGACGGCGCCATCTACCGTGCCCCGAAGAAGCTCTCGACCAGCGGCGTGAACTGGTTGAAGAAGGTGCAGACCGCCCCGCCCGGCATGTCTGATGCCGTCTTCTTGCCCGGTGGACGATTCATCTTGCGTGGCTACGTCAACGGGTGGTTGTACAAGAAGATTGGCGCTACCCCCACCGGCTTTGCGCTGCCCATTAAAGGCGAGAGCATCACCACCGCACGAAACAAGGACTTCGTGTTCGTGGGCCAAGAGGGCAGGCGCTCCAGCATCTGGCGGGTCAAGCTGCCTTGATCGACGACACCAGGTCTGGAGCGTTGCGAAGGAGTTCTGACCGGCGGGGCCGTACGGCTGCCGCCGTCGGTCTCGTTGGGCTGTCCCTGCTCTGCGTCGCGGGACTCGCGACTGCGGCAGCGGCCAAGGTGGCGGTGACGCCGTCGAGCAAAGTGCTGACCATCCAGGACCCGGC
The DNA here is from genome assembly GCA_963805505.1 of uncultured Actinomycetota bacterium. Classification (GTDB taxonomy): domain Bacteria; phylum Actinomycetota; class Actinomycetes; order DATJPE01; family DATJPE01; genus JANPBY01. Next base: position 761,516 of record CAWDUP010000002.1, read on the forward strand.
CATCGATGAGTCCAGCGGCCTGGCGACCAGCGGCTTCAGTACCAGCCGACTGTGGACGCACAACGACAGTGGCGGCGGCACGACGATCTACGCCCTGGGAGCGGATGGGCGAACGACGGCCCGCTTCGAACTGACCGGGGCATCCCACAAGGACTGGGAAGGAATGGCCCGCGCGGTCAGCGGCGGGGTCAGCTATCTCTACGTCGGGGACATCGGCGACAACGGCAAGAAGCGGTCGAGCATCTTCGTGCACCGCGTCAAGGAGCCGAGCCTGTCAACGTCGGGCGGGTCCTTGGTGCCGACGACCTACGAGTTCACCTACCCAGACGGTCGGCACAACGCAGAGGGACTGATGGTCGACCCACGCACGTCCCGGATCTACATCGTCAGCAAGGTCAAAGGCGCAGCGGGAGCGATCTACGCGGCACCCACGACCTTGTCCACGACAAAGGTGAACAAGTTGACTCGAGTCGGCGCGGCGCCGGCGGGCATGTCGGACGCGACCTTCCTGGCTGATGGGCGGTTCGTCCTGCGCGGCTATGTCAACGCCTGGCTGTACTCGTCCCTGAAGGCCACGCCGGTGGGATTCGCCTTGCCGCTCAAGGGCGAATCGATCACCCAGGACGGCACGTCGAAGCGGGTGCTTGTCGGGAGCGAGAAGCCACACTCGAGCATCTGGCGCGTGGCGCTCCCCTAGCGCGCGGCGCGCAGCGGCCGGGCAGGGGGAGCCTTCGCCTGGTCAGTCCGGCGGATCCGCACCCTCCACGTGAATCGTGAGGGCGCTGAAGGGAATCCGTCGGCAGTCGTCGACGGTCTGCCCCTGATCGCGATGTCCTGGAGACCATGCCTCGACGGCCCGGTATGCGTAGCCGTCCTGCTCGGCCTCCTCGAACACGAACTCGACGATCTCTTGTGCCGCAAGAGAACGGAAGCCGGAACCCGAGACAGCGGCGAAGAGACACCAACAGCCGCCAGGTGTCTGTGGCGAGTCGAGAACACCCCAGCCCTGCTCCGAGTGCCACTCCCTGACGACACCCTTAGCTGGTCCCTGGGTCACCCGAACATTCTTCCATGACGGCATCCCACAAACGGGAACGATCGGATCACCGCTGGGCAAGGTCATCGTGTTCGCCTCGAACTGGTCGGATCAGCCTTCCTTGCCGAGCCACCAGAAGCTAAAGCCGGTCAACAGGCCGGACAGCAGCACAAGCAGCCCGGTCTCGGCCCACTGCAACGGCCAGAAGGCGCTTGCGGGCTGGTAGACGAGGAGCTGCCGGTACCCCTCGTCGTTCAACCTCGCGAAGCAGCTGTCTAGAGGGTCAGCGCCATTCGGTCGGCCGGCCCGCTGCTGCTCGTCGACCTTCGGCAGACAGTCGGCGAACCATGCTGGTGTGCTCGTCGCGCTTCCGGTGTTGTCGACCATCCGTTGAGACAGGATCCACGCATCGGAAGTCCCCGACGTCATCGCGATCTGGGGGATGGCCCCGTTGGGGTTGTTGCGGATGTAGTCGAGGTGAGCGCGATCGAAGGCGACCACCGTCGTCTCAGCTGGAATCAGGTGCGGACGCACCACAAGGGGCATGACGATCTGCACCGCGGCGACGAGGCCGAACACGATGGCCATAGCCGGAACCGTGCGCCGTAGGACCAGTCCTGCAGCCACGCCGATGCATATCGCGAGGACGGCGTAGCCGACGGGTACCAGCCCGCGCATGGAGAACGCGATGGGTGTCATCCGTGCCGGGAGGCTGCCGCCGCGCTCTCCCTCGGCCCCGTCCAGGAGAGCCGACCACCAGGTGATGACCCATGACAGGAGGCCGACGGCGGCAGCCGCCACTGCGGCGACTGCCGCCAGACGGAATCCGAGCCATCGGCGTCGAGTGATGGACTGGTTCCACACCAGTCGATGGGTGCCGTGCTCCAGCTCACGGGCGACCAGGGGCGCCCCGAGGAAGGCCCCGATGATGGCCGGGGCGAGGGCCAGCAGCATGACGCCGGCGTAGTAGAGGCGGCGGTCGTTCGGCGAGAGCAGGTCGTAGACGGCCGTACCGGTCCCTGCCAGCCGGACGAGGTGTGCGTGAGTGAAGACGCCGATCGCTGCGAGGACGACAACGCCGAGGAACAAGACGTAGGCAGGCGTTCGAGTCTGTCGCCAGGTGAGCCAGGTCATCGAACGGCCGCCAGAGGCTGGCGCTTGTCCCGATCGCCCTTGGCGGCCTGCATGTAGGCCAGGACCAGGTCTTCGAGGTCGAGCCGGCCGACGGTCCATGCAGGGTCCAGAGCGGGTTGCTGGGTACGAACGACGAAGCTCGACTGCCTGTCGGTGTGGCTTTCGGTGACCACTTCTTGGTCCGCGGGCAGGCGTGCGGCGTCTCGTCTCGGTCCGGTCAGGCGCACGTGGTCTTCCAACAGCTCGCTTACGTCCCCCTCGACGCGCACGAGGGACTCGACAAGCAGGATCAGGTGGTCGCAGACCCGCTCGAGGTCGGACACCACGTGAGAGGACAGGACGACGCTGAGCTCGTGCTCTGCGGCAGCCTCCATCAGGGTCTGCAAGAACTCGCGCCGGGCCAGCGGGTCGAGGCTGGCCACGGGCTCGTCCAAGACCAGCAGTTCTGGCCGTTTAGCCAGCCCAAGGGTCAGTGCGAGCTGGGCGCGTTCGCCGCCGGAGAGCCGCCCGGCTCGTTGATGCGGGTCCAGGCCGAGCTGTTCGATCCGGGTTCGGGCGATCGAGTCGTCCCAGCGCGGGTTGAGGTGGGAGCCAAGGCGAAGGTGCTCCTGCACGGTCATGCCCGCGTAGGTGGGTGTGTTCTGTGCGACGAAGCCCACCTTGGCGAGCTGATCGGCGGACGCTGCGGGCGCGCCCCCGCACGTCTCCACCGTGCCGGCGCTTGGCTTGATCATGCCGACCGCCAGACTGAGGAACGTCGTCTTGCCCGCCCCGTTGGGGCCGACCAGCCCGGTGACCTTGCCCGCTGGGACCTCCAGGGTGCACTCCGAGAGTGCCCATCGCCGGCGGTACTGCTTGCCCAAGCCTTCAGACCGGATGACCGCGGTCACGCTATGCCTCGCTGCTCGCCGCGAAACGTGCTCGCGAAGAGCGCCTCGATGCTCTCTTCGTCCATCCCGGCCAGCCTCGCTTTGGACAACCATCGGCGCAGCTCGCGTCGCAGCGGCTCGTGGGCGGCAAGTGATTCCCCCACCAGGCTTCGTGTCACGAAGGTGCCAACCCCGGGGCGTGCCGTCGCGAGGCCAGCGTGCTCCAGCTCTCGATAGGCCTTCAGGACCGTGTTGGGATTGATGGCCAGCTGCGCCACAACCGCTTTGACGGTGGGGAGTTGGTCACCCTCGCGGAGGATCCCGAGACGAAGAGCCTGGCGCACCTGTTGGACGATCTGCAGGTAGGGCGAGACCCCGGACCGCGAGTCGAGCGTGAACTCGATCACTGAACCTCCATAGCACTAGATGACTAGCACAATAGATACCTAGCATGATGCCGTCAATGGGACGCAGGCAGCATTCCGCTCCCGGATGCCTTCCCCCGAGCGCACCGTCGCCAGGTCAACGGAGCGACCACGACCGCATCCCAGCCTCGTAGGCTGGCGACCATGGGGCGTTTCCAGCGTGTGCGAGCGCCAGAGCTGGTGGGTCGTGGTGGCTGGCTAAACACGGGGGGGCGAGGACTGAGCCTGGCCGGGGGCCGGTGTCACCATGAGCGGCTTGCAACCTGCGCTCAGGGCCGGGCCCCTGCGAACCAGTTGATGCCGGAGGTGCAGAAAGCGCAGTCCCCGTCGAAGACGGCCAGGGGGCTGGACTGAGGTACGACGGTCACTGGCCCTCCCACTGAACGTAAGCCCTGTCAACTCTCACGGGCAAACGGCCGCCGGCTGGGCCGCGTCATGCCCGATCGAAGGCAGGGGTACTGCCAGAGTCACCCGTCCGAACCTATCGATAGCGACCGGTTCGGTCAGGGGTCTCCAGACCGAACGGTCATGGGCGAACAAGACTCATGACGGGTCCATAGCCAGTAGCACTTCCATCCACGCCGGCGAGACTGGGAGCGGCTCTCCGACGTCGTCGCGGTGTGGCCTCAGGGCGAGGGGATCCCGTGCCCGTCTCCTCCTCAGGACGGACGAAGTACCCGAAGTCGACCCTGCGGACTGCGGCGCTCAACATGCGCCCATCCTGCCGAATCGGGCGTGTCGGATCGCCCGATCGGAAGCGAGCGCGAGCGGCAATGTTCGCAGTCTCAGTCCAGCTCTGCGAGCAGAGACGCGAACGCGGACAGGTACTCGTCGACGTCGGCCTCGTTGTGCGCGACCGACACGGTCGGTCCCAGCCACCAGCCCGACTCCCAGATTCCTCGATTGGCCATCCAAACGCGGATGAGCGCACGGAACTCCGGATCGTCGCTGTCACGGGATTCGGCGCCGTTGGACGCCGGGGTCGGGGTGAATCCGTAGTAGCAGTGGGTTCCCATTCGGGCGATGCTCCATGGGACCCCACTGGAAGCGATGGAAGCTTCGAGCCCGTCAGCCATGCGCGCGCCAAGAGCCCTAGCGTGAACGAAGGCCTCAGGCGTTAGGACCTCGGTAAGGGCAGCCCGCGCAGCCGACATCGCCAGAGCATTCGCGAACAGCGTCCCCCCGGTGGGGACCTCGGGGATGGGCACTCCGGACACGAGCGTGTGCTCGTCGGTGCCAATCGCCGCGGCGACGTCCGCCGTCATGCCGTACGCGCCGAGTGGGATCCCTGCAGCGATCGACTTGCCGATCGTGAACATGTCCGGGGTGAGCCCGACCTCCGCGGACATGCCGCCGTAGGCGCCGACCAGCGAGTGCGTCTCGTCGGCGGCCAGCAGCGTCCCGGCGTTCCGCGTGAGCCGGCGCAATGCCTCACAGAACTCTGGCTCCGGGTTGATCACGCCGGAGTTCGTCATCACCGGCTCGGTCAGGACCAGGGCGACGTCGCGTGGGGCGAGAGCGCGATCCAGAGCCGCAACGTCGTTGAACGGCACGATCCGTGCCTCACGTGGCACCCAGCCCGGCAGACCGCGACCCTCCAGCACCACGTCGTCGCCGTCGAGCACGACCAGGGTCGCGTCGGCGTGGCCGTGGTATTTGCCGTCGAACAGCAAAACGACGTCGCGACCGGTCACGTGACGAGCCACGCGGATGACTTCGGTGTTCGCCTGCGTCGCCGAGAGGGTGAATTGCCACTGGGGCATCCGGTAGCGCGACGCCAGGTGCTCGGCGACGACGACCGCGTCCTCCGTGGGCAGCAGGAAGTGGTTACCTCGCGCCATTCGTGCAGTCACAGCCTCAACGACAGGTGCCGGCGCGTGGCCGCAGAACACGCTCATATCCCCGAGGTACATGTCCAGGTAGGAGTGGCCGTCGACGTCCCGGAATCGCGACCCGGCACCATCGGCGACGAAAGTGGGCATGTGCTCGTACAAGCTCTCCATCCAGGACATCGGGACGCCGTGAGGCATGGTCGCGTGCCCTCGCTCCCAAAGTGCCGCGGATCGGGGGCGTGAAGCCACGAACCGAGCGTTCTCCCGATCGCTCACTGCCTGGATGCGTTGGCGTGACATCGGGATATCAGGGGGCATACCACAGGATTGCAGAAACACACATGCTGTCGCTGCCCCCAGTCCTCCGCAAATGTCGGTTCTGGATCGCCTCGTAGGCTGGCGACCATGGGGCGTTTCCAGCGTGTACGAGCACCAGAGCTGGTGGGTCGTGGTGGCTGGCTGAACACCGGGGGGCGGGAACTGACCCTGGCCGACCTCCGGGGCAAGATCGTGCTCCTCGACTTCTGGACCTTCTGCTGCATCAACTGTTTGCACGTACTGGACGAGCTGCGGGAGGTGGAGGCCGACTACGCCGACTGCCTCGTGACGGTCGGCGTGCACTCTCCCAAGTTCGTCCACGAGGCCGACCACGCTGCCGTGGTGGCGGCCGTCGACCGCTACGGAGTGCACCACCCGGTGCTGGACGACCCGGATCTGGTGACCTGGGGGGCCTATGCCGTCCGAGCGTGGCCGACGCTGGTGGTCGTCGATCCGGAGGGCTACGTCGTCGCGCAGATGTCGGGGGAAGGCCATGCCCATGGACTTCGTTCCCTGCTCGACGAGCTCATCGCCGAGCATGAGGCGAAGGGGACGTTGCACCGCGGTGCTGGCCCGTACGTCGCCCCCCAGCCGAGGTCGTCGACCCTGCGATTCCCGGCCAAGGCCGTACGGCTGCCCGGCGGGACGTTCCTCGTGGCCGATGCCGGACACCACCAGCTGGTCGAGCTGGCCGCCGATCTGGAGACTGAAGTCCGTCGGATCGGCACCGGGCATCCGGCCCACGTCGACGGAGGTGAGAGTGCCGCATCGTTCAACGAGCCCAACGGTTTGTGCCTGCTGCCACCCGAGGTGTCTGCGTGGTGTGGCTACGACGTCATCGTTGCCGACACCGTCAACCACGCGCTGCGCGGGGTACGCCTGAGCGATGGCGAGGTCACTACCGTGGCGGGGAACGGCCGGCAGTGGATGCACGGCGACCCGCAGCCGATGAGCTCCGATCCAGCGGTTGCCATGTCCTCGCCCTGGGATGTCGCGTGGCTTCCGGGATGGGACGAGGTGGCGGTCGCCATGGCCGGAGTCCACCAGATCTGGTCCTTCGACCCGGTGACCCCGTCCCTCACGGTCCGGGCCGGCACGACCAACGAGGGCTTGCGCGACGGCGCCCCAGAGGACGCATGGCTCGCGCAACCTTCGGGTCTGGCCGTAGAAGACGGTCCGGAGGGGGCTCGGCTGTGGTTCGTCGACTCCGAGACGTCGTCCCTGCGCCAGCTCGCGCACGGTGCGGTGACCACGACAGTGGGAACGGGGCTCTTCGACTTCGGGCACGTGGACGGGCCCGCGCACAGTGCACTCCTGCAGCACCCGCTCGGCGTCACTGTCCTCCCCGATCAAAGTGTCGTGGTGAGCGACACCTACAACGGAGCTCTGCGCCGCCTCGACCCTCGCACGGCAGAAGTCACGACGCTCGCCACCGGGCTGCTCGAGCCCTCGGGTGCGGTGGTCGACGGCGACACCCTCGTGGTCGTCGAGTCAGCGGCACACCGGTTGGTGCGGGTACGGCTGCCCGAGCATGCCCTCGCCGTCGACCCGGAGGCCCACCAAACCCGCCGTCAGTCGATGGAGGTGAGCCCGGAGGGCTTCACGCTGAGGGTCGTCTTCGAGCCGCCGTCCGGGCAGAAGCTCGACGAGCGCTACGGTCCGTCGACCCGACTGCTGGTTACGGCATCGCCTCCGGAGCTCCTGGTGTCGGGCGAGGGTAGCGGTAGCGAGCTGACCCGGCACGTCGAGCTGGCGGCAGGGGTACCCAGCGGCGTTCTGCACGTCGCCGCCTTCGCGGCCTCCTGCGACGACGGCGAACTCGTCGAGTTCCCGGCTTGTCATGTGCACCAACAGGACTGGGGTGTCCCGCTGCGGCTCAGCCCGGCCGGTTCGACAGAGCTCACCCTCCACTTGCGCGGCCGAAGCGAGAGCGAGGCCGCTTCGAGTGAAGGTTCTAGTGAGAGTGAGGAACTCCCCGCCTAGGCAGGAAAGGGGATCGCGGTCTGGTGCTCAGCCGATCCAGACGGTCTTGAGGTTGCAGAACTCGCGGATGCCGTGAGCGGAGAGCTCTCGGCCGTAGCCGGAGCGCTTGGTGCCGCCGAACGGCAGCTCGTTGAATGAGGTGGTCATCCCGTTGATGAACACCGCGCCGGCGTCAAGGTCGTCGATGAACGCCTGCTGCTCGTCGGCGTCGTTGGTCCAGGCGTTGGAGCCGAGGCCGAAGCTCGTGGCGTTGGCCAGCTCGACCGCCTCGTCGTAGGAGGAGACCCGGTAGAGGCCGGCGACCGGGCCGAAGACTTCCTCGGCATACATCCGCATGTCGGTCTTCAGCTCGGACACGACCGTCGCCGGATAGAACCAACCAGGACCATCCGGCCGTACGCCTCCGCACAGCACCGTGGCGCCCTTGCTGCGCGCGTCCTCGACCAGCTCCTCGACGTCGGTGCGCCCGCCCTCGGTAGCCAGCGGCCCCAGATCGGTCGCATCGTCGGTCGGATCACCCATCGCCAGGGTCGCCATCCGGGTCACGAAGGCATCGGCGAACTCGTCGTAGACGTCGGTGTGCACGATGAACCGCTTGGCCGCGATGCAGGACTGCCCGTTGTTCTGGCAGCGCGCCGTCACCGCAATCTCGGCGGCCCGCTCGAGGTCGGCCGACGGCATGACGACATAGGCGTCGGCGCCGCCGAGCTCGAGGACCGTCTTCTTGATCTCGTCACCGCAGATCGCCGCGACCGACTGGCCGGCGGGCTCCGATCCGGTGAGCGTGGCGGCGCGCACGCGCGGGTCGCGAAGAACCGCCTCAACCTCGCGCGAGCCGATCAGCAACGTCGTGAACGCACCCTCGGGAAAGCCGGCGCGGCCGAACAGGTCTTCGAGGTAGAGCGCACACTGCGGCACGTTGGACGCATGCTTGAGCAGACCCACGTTGCCTGCCATGAGCGCCGGCGCAGCGAAACGCACGACCTGCCAGAGCGGGAAGTTCCACGGCATGACGGCCAGCACGATGCCGAGAGGCGCGTAGCGGCCGTACGCCTGCTTGGCGCCGACCTTGTCCGGCGCCACCGGCTCGTCAGCCAGGAACGTCTCGGCATGCTCTGCGTAGAAGCGCATCCCCTTGGCGCACTTGCTCGCCTCCGCCCTCGCAGACTTGAGCGTCTTGCCCATCTCCAAGGTCATGATCGCCGCGATCTGCTCGTTGTCCTCGTCGAGCAGGTCTGCGGCTCGGTTCATCAGGGCTGCGCGCTCAGCGAACGACGTACTGCGCCACGAGGCGAAGGTCGCATGGGCGCGGGCGATCGCCGCATCAACCTGCTCGGGCGTGTGCGCCTCGAAGGTCTGGACGGTCTCACCGGTGGCGGGGTTCTGGGTTGCGATGGCCATGGCTTCATCTTGCCCCAGCCTGGCCCGTCGCGCCGCACCGCGGTGGAGTGCCTCGGTCAGCGCACCTGCCCCCGCGTCCAACGGGGTGGGCGCGCTAGAAGGCGGCCTCGGGGACGTCCATGAGCGAGTTGTCGGTTGATTCGGCGATGGCCCGCTGGACGGCGAGCTGAGGCAGCACCTGCGCGGTGAAGAAGCGCGCTGCGGCGACCTTGCCGGTGTAGAACGCCTCGTCCTTGGCCGACGGCGACTTCTCCAGCGCGGCCAGCGCGACCTCGGCCTGCCTGAGCAGCAGCCACCCGCAGACCAGGTCGCCGAGCGCGAAGAGCAGGCGCGAGGTGTTCTGACCCACCTTGTAGACGTTGCTGACCTCGTCGGCCGCCGACGTCAGCTGGCCGACCATGGCGCCGACCATTCCCTGCACGTCCTCGAGCCCCTTGCCCAGCAGCTCCCGCTCGTGGGCGAGCGCGCCGTTGCCTGCCTCGCCCTTGGCGAACTCCTGGACGTCGGTGAGCAGCCGGGTCAGCGCCTGTCCCTTGTCGCGGACGATCTTGCGGAAGAACAGGTCCATGCCCTGGATGGCGGTGGTGCCTTCGTAGAGCGTGTCGATCTTGGAGTCGCGGACGTACTGCTCGAGCGGGTAGTCCTGGAGGTAACCGCTGCCGCCGAAGACCTGCAGCGCCTCCTGCCCGATGAGGGAGTAGGACTTCTCCGAGCCGTACCCCTTGACGATCGGCAGCAGCAGGTCGTTGAGGTGCTCGTCCAAGGAGTAGTCCTCGCCCGCGGCCGTCTTGACCGCCACGTCGTCCTGGATCGACGCGGTGTAGAGCATCAGCGCGCGCATCCCCTCGACGTAGGACTTCTGCGTCATCAGGGAGCGACGGACGTCGGGGTGATGGGTGATGGTCACCCGCGGCGCGGTCTTGTCGGTCATCTGGGTCAGGTCCGCGCCCTGCACCCGGGTCTTGGCGTAGTCCAAGGCATTGAGGTAGGCCGTCGACAGCGCGGCGATCGCCTTGGTGCCGACCATCATCCGGGCGAACTCGATGACCTTGAACATCTGCGCGATGCCGTCGTGCACCTCGCCGACCAACCAGCCCACCGCGGGTACGTCTCCGCCGAACGTCAGCTCGCACGTCGTGGAGACTCGCAAGCCCATCTTGTGCTCGACGTTCGTGGCGAACACCCCGTTGCGCTCGCCGAGCTCACCGGTGGCCCAGTCCACATGCACCTTGGGAACGATGAACAACGAGAGCCCTTTGGTGCCAGGGCCTCCGGCCCCCTCGACTCCCTCGGGCCGCGCGAGCACGAGGTGGATGATGTTGTCCTCGAGATCGTGCTCGGCGCTGGTGATGAAGCGCTTGACGCCCTCGATGTGCCAGCTGCCGTCGGCCTGCGGGACGGCCTTGGTGCGACCGGCACCGACGTCGGAGCCGGCGTCCGGCTCGGTCAGGACCATCGTGGCGCCCCAGTACTTGGTGGCCCACATCGTGGCCCACTGCTTCTGCTCGTCGGTGCCCAAGTGCCACAGCACGTGGGAGAACGCGGGTCCGGAGGAGTACAGGTGCACGCCGGGGTTGGCCCCGAGGATCATCTCGGCGATGGCCCAGCGCATCGAGGACGGGATTGGAGTGCCGCCGGCATCGATCGGAGCGTCGAGGCTGGTCCAGCCGCCAGCCTTGTAGGCCTCGTAGGACTTCCGGAAGTCCTCGGGCATGGTGACGGTGTGCTCGACCGGGTCGTAGACGGGTGGGGTGCGGTCGGAGGACAGGAAACTGTCAGCGAGCTCGTGCGTCGCCAGCCGCTCGACCTCGGCAAGCATCGAGCGCGCGGTGTCGAGATCGACCTCCGCGTACGGCCCCGAGCCCAGGACGTCTTGGCGGCCAAGGACCTCGAACAGGTTGAACTCGATGTCGCGCAGGTTCGCCTTGTAGTGGCCCATCGGGAAGCAGTCCCTTCGCCGGACGGCCGGATCAGCAGCCGTACCCGTCAGTAACATCCATCATGCTACTCGCCAGTAACTTCCGCAACCACAGAGGCTGGACCGAGGGGCAAGGGTCGACCCCCGAGCTTGCCGCTCGCTGGGCGAGGGCTGCCGGTTCGGACTAGGGCCGGCACTCGGGGGTCGGGTGGCTGCCTGGATATCACCGCCGCTCTCGGCGAGGACATCGGCAGACGTCCAACTAGGACAGCGGCTAGCGGGCAGCCACCTCACGCGTCCGATAAGAACTCATTGATCGGACCACCTCCTCTCGCATGTCCAGCCAATGTACGACGAGTTCGGGCGTTCGGCACAGCATTTTCGGATGGGCCGGTCGGTGCGGCCCTATGACTCGGCTCAGCCACGCAGGGCCGAGGCGAGGTCACGGAACTCCTCGACGAGAACCCCCATGTCGTCGGCGGTGTGAGCCAGCGACACCAGCCACTGCTCGTCGAGGCCAGGAGGCGTGAGCACGCCGCGGTTGAGGCCCCAGAGCCAGGACAGCTCCGCCACCCCGAAATCGGTGCGCTTGTAGTCGCGATAGTTGCGCACGGGCGTTGCCGCCCAGGTCACCGCGCCCTTCACCCCGAAGCCGACGGTGTGCGCCGGCAGCTCGTGATCGGCGATGATCGCGTTCATCTGCTCGAGCGCATCGACGTTGAGCTTCTCGGCAGCCGCGAGGGCCGACTCCGTGGCGATCTCGTCGACGGCGACCGCCGCGGCCATGACCAACGGATTGCCGTTGTAGGTGCCGAAGTGCGGCATTCGGTGATCGGTCACGCACGCCATGACCTCGGCGCGACCACCAAAGGCCGCGAGCGGGAGCCCGCCGCCGATGCTCTTGGCGAGAGAGACGAGATCGGGCGTGACACCGAGTCGCTGGGACGCTCCCTGGGGGCCGGCCGTGAGTCCTGTCTTGACCTCATCGAAGACCAGCAGCACGTCGTTGTCGTCGCACAGCGCACGAACCCGTGCGAGGTAGCCCTCGTCCGGCAAGACGATTCCGATGTTCTCCAGCACCGGCTCCATGAAGACGCACGCCACCTCTGCTGCATGCTCATCCAGGATCTGCGTGAGGCGATCGAGGTCGTTGTACGGAACGACGTAGACAGTTCCGGCTTCGACGTCGAACGGCGTCACCGGGATCGGAGCCTCCTCGGGTCCGGCATCCGCGACATCCGGCTTCACCGACACCTGCAAGGCGTCGTATCCGCCGTGGTAGCCGCCCTCGATCTTGATGATCGCCTTGCGTCCGGTGTAGGCACGCGCGGTGCGTAGCGCGTACATCGTGGCCTCGGTCCCCGAGTTGGTGAACCGCAGCTGGTCAAGGGCGAAGCGACGCTGGAAGCGCTCCGCTGCGTCGGTCGCGGATGGCGACGGCGTCACGAACAGGGTGCCGACGTCGAGCACCTTCTTGACCGCGTCGACGACCACCGGGTTGAGGTGACCGGCCAGCATCGCGCCGAACCCCATCGAGAGATCGAGGACGCGACGCCCGTCGACGTCGGTGAGCCAGGCGCCCCGACCGCTGACGATGGCGATGGGGTAGGGGTCCCAGTGCTGGAACGACGAGGTCACACCCAGGGGGAGCGACCCGAGCGCGCGCTCATGGTGACCCCCAGATCCTGGGGTCGCCGTGGCGAACCGCTCCCACTCGGCTGCAAGAAGGTCCTTGACCCGATCCTGGTTCAGCGGCTTCGACGCGCTCGGGACGACGCGATAGGTCGCCGGATCGTGGGCCGGCGCCGTCCCCACTGTCGAAGTCTCCGTCAGGTGCTCGGTCACGTCGCCCTCCTCGGTTCACCGGTTGATCCCGTCTGGTGATCGTAGGGGGGCGGCGAGGGCCGCGACGAGCGAACATGGAACGCCCCCCGACCGAGGTGGGTCGAGGGGCGCTGATGCGAGCTGTTGCTCGCGTGGTCCGGTAGGCCAGTCGCTGTGGACTAGTCGTTCCAGGGACCGTAGTCGTCCTCGTACATGAGGTTCTCCTTTCGTGCGCGGCCACCGGCGACGTCTGAGACGTCAGCGAACGGCAACCACGTGATGCATCGGTGCTTTCGGGGGCCAGGTTGATGGCCTGGGACTCGAAACCGGTGCGGCGGTTAGGCCCGGGTAGGGCCGGATTCACGCGCTCCGGGCAACCTCTTTGGTGGGTTGCTGCCCAACAGCCTACCGGACATCGCCGACGGGTGCGGCGGCACGTGCTTGTGCCCCGAACCTGAATGGTTGTTCAATCGATGCTTGGGGCCGTTCGGCCCCAGCAAGGCGCACCTGCTCGCAAGCCCGCCATCAGCGTCAGGAAGGGGACCGTCGTGACGCGGACCTACCCGCAGGTCACTACTGAGCTCCCCGGCCCTAGGTCGAAACAGATCTTCGACCGACAGGCTGAGGTGTTCTACCACCAGATGCACCTGGGGCCGAGCTGCCCGCTCATCGTGGACTTCAAGTCCGCCGACGAGCTGCTGCACGATGTCGACGGGAACACCTTCGCCAACCACCTATCGGCTTGGGGGGCCGCGCCCTATGGCTCGTTCCCCTCCGAGGTGCGGGCGGCCACGATCGAGGCGTGGGACAGGTACGGCATGGAGATCTCCTGCTTCGTGCAGTCGGAGCCAGTCGTCGAGCTCGCTGAGCGCCTGGTTGCCCTCGCCCCAGGCAAGATCACTCGGGTAGCACCGACGGTCACCGGCACGGAGGCCGTCGAGGGGGCGATCAAGATCGCTCGGGAGCGGACCGGCCGGCCGATGATCCTGGCCTTCCTCGGTCAGTATCACGGTGAGTCCACGTATCTCACGGCCAGCACGTCGACCGAGCTCCCGTCTATCAGCAGCGGGAACGCGGCCTACGCGCCGGGTCTGGTCTTCGCCCCCTACCCCAGCACCTACCGCGTCCCCTTCGCGTCAGGGCCGGGGCCACACGACGACACCGTGGTCATCGACTACATCGAGCAGTGGTTGCTGCGCCACCAGGTAGAACCGTCGCAGATCGCGGGGGTGCTCATCGAGCCGATCGCCGGCGAGCTCGGGGTGTACGCCCCCTCGCAGGCATTCTGGGACGGGCTCAACCGATTGTGTCGCGAGCACGGCTGGCTGCTGATCTGCGACGAGATCCAGTCCGGTCTCGGTCGCTCGGGGCCGGTCTGGGCCGGGGACCTGTGGGGGCTCGAACCGGACCTGCTGCTGACGGGGAAAGGGCTGGCAGCGGGCGGTCAGGCGATGGCGGCGATCTTGGGCACCGACGACCTGCTGGCCGAGACCCACGTCTACACCACCGGCACCTACGTCTGGGAGCCGGCGGCGGTGGCAGGTGCCCTCGCGGGCCTTGACCTGCTCGAGGCGGCGATGGTCAACGTGAAGGAGCTGGACCGGATCGGGCATGAGATCTTGCTGCCCTTGGTCGAGCGTCACGAGCAGATCGGTGACGTTCGCCAGTACGGCGCCTGGGCCGCGCTGGAGTTCGTCGAGGACAAGGCATCGCAGCAACCCGACTGTGCCGCGCAGAGCGCCTTCCACGATGCCGTGCTCCGGCGTGGTGTCCTCGGGATCAGCGCTCCGGAGAAGTGGGTCTACCGCATGCAGCCGGCCCTCACCATGGACCCGGATCTGTTCCGCTGGTCGTGCGAGCAGGTGGTCGCTGCCGTCGCTGAGGTCCTCGACGGGTAGTCGGCGCACCTGCGCCGTCATCGCTTCGTAAGCGCGCAGACCGGTTGCGGATGCAGGACTCTGGCTAGGTTCGCTCGTGTGCCTGACCCCGTTGCCAGAGGTGCTTCGCCGGCCCAGCTGACCGTACTCGGGTTGGCGCGCGCCGACGTCGACCAAGCCGTCCCAGGCTCACCCTGGTCCGACGTACTGATGGCTGGTTGCGGTTCAGCTCAGTCGCCCGTCGCCCTGCACACCGATGCCGGGAAGGTGGTGGCGCTGGACGTCGCCCGGTGGCACCAGGCTCCTGACGACGCCGATCTCTCGGCGGTACGGCATGCCGTCGGCCCCGTCCTGGACGTGGGCTGTGGGCCGGGGCGCATCCTGGTGGCACTGCAGTCGCTGGGTATCCCGGCCGTGGGGCTGGATGTTTCGCCCGCGGCGGTGAGCCTGGCGCGTCAGGGAGGGTCCTCGGCTGTGCAGGGCGACGTGTTCGGACCCGTTCCGGGCATCGGCACGTGGTCCACGGCGATGCTGCTCGACGGGAACATCGGGATCGGCGGCGATCCCGTGGCGCTGCTCGAGCGGCTGGGCGAGCTGGTCGGAGCGCGCGGCCGGGTGATCGCCGAGGTTGAGCATCCTGCGGCCGAGACGCGGGGCCAGCGCGCCAGGGTTTGTCGGGACAGCGAGTTCTCCGACTGGTTCGAGTGGGCGCGTGTCTCGGTCGTCGAGCTTCGCACCTACGCGCTGGCAGCCGGGTGGCGCGTGGCGGACACCTGGACCGTCGGGGAACGGTGGTTCGGGGAGCTGCGCCGAAGGGGGGATCCTCGATGAAGGCCCTTCGTGACCTCGAGAAACCACCGCTTCCGATGTTCGATGAAGGGGCTTTCCCCAGTCGGGTGCGCCAGGCCTGGGTGACCGCGCGGCTGGGTCGGATGCTCGGCATCCTGATCACGATCTGCTTCTTCACCGGACTCATCAGTCACTTCCACCAGCACCCCGCCGGATGGTTGCCGCTCCCCGCCAGCCCGGCTTGGGGCTTTCGCGTGACCCAGGGCCTTCACGTGGTGTCCGGTCTCGCGGCTATTCCGATCTTCTTCGCCAAGATGTGGTCGGTCTATCCGCACCTGTTCGTCTGGCCCCCGGTCCGATCGATGAGGCATGCTCTCGAACGGCTGAGCGTGCTCGTTCTGGTGGGCGCGACGATCACCGAGCTGCTCACCGGCGTTCTGAACATCGCGCACATCTACCTGTGGCCGTTCTTCTTCCCGGCCGGTCACTACGCCATCGCCTGGTTGGTTGCTGGCTCAGTCGTCCTCCATCTCGCCGTCAAGTGGCCGACGATCGTTTCGGCGTTGAGGCGGTCGAGCTCGCCCACACCGGTCGAGCTGGAGGTTGAGACGGCCGCGACCGAGCCGCCGAACGCCGAGCCCGCTGGAATCTCGCGGCGTGGGGTGATCCTCGCCGCTGCCGGCGCTGCCGGCCTGGTCGCCGTGACCACGGCAGGGCAGAGCGTACGGGCGTTGGGTGACCTCGGCCTGCTTGCTCCCCGCTCGCCCGGCGACGTGCCCGACGGTATGCCCATCAATCGCCTCGCGAGCTCGGCTGGAGTGGTTGAAGCGGCCACCGACTCGGCGTATCGGCTGACCGTCCTCGGCCCGAACCCGCTCACCCTGTCGCTGCCGGAGCTGGCCGAGCTGGAGCAGGTCTCAGTGACCTTGCCCATCGCCTGCGTCGAGGGCTGGAGTGCCAGTGGCCAGTGGGGCGGAGTACGGCTGCGCGACCTCCTCGCGGCGGCCGGGATCGACCGCAACGCAACCGTTCGAGTGTCGTCCCTCGAGCGTGACGCGCTGTACAACGCCGCCGAGGTGCCGCCGCAGTTCGCTCAGGATCCGCGCACCCTGCTCGCGCTGCGGCTGAACGGGAGTCCCCTGAGCGTCGACCACGGGTACCCGATCCGGCTGATCGCACCCGATCGACCGGGTGTGCTTCAGACCAAGTGGGTCTCTCAGGTGGCGGTCGTATGAAGGCGAGGGTGCTCTTCGGCGCCGTGGGCGTTGCCTTGCTGCTCGGGGGGGTGTACCAGCTACTGGTGGATCAGCAACGTACTCATCCGATCTACCTCGTTCTCTTCGTATTCGGGATGGCTGTGCTCGACGACCTCGTCTTGATCCCCTTGATCCTGCTCGTGGGGTCGATCCCGGCAAGGATCTTGCCCACCCGCGCGGTGGCCCCGACCCAGGCGGCGCTCATCGTCTTCGGAGGTGCGTTCTTCGTCGGGATGGTGTTCGCGCTCTCCCCGGCCCGTGACGGGGAAGCGGGCACGTTGCTCACCGAGCCGTACGGTCGCAACCTCGTGATCATCGGCGGACTCGTCGCGATGGCGACGGCCGCTGTCACCGCCGTCCGATATTCGCGATTGATGCGCGCGGCGTGACCATGGTCGGCGGCGAGGTCCGCGTCGTCGGGCAGCCGGCGCCTGGCGCGGCTGGCTCTTGGGGTCGCCGGACCCTTGGGCTTTTGGCGGTCGTCCCGATCGCGAGCTATCTGTGGATCGCCATCAACCGCCTCACCTACCCGTATGACCTCGAGTGGCTCGAGGGCGGGTCGGTCGAGCTGGTCCGTCGGGTGTCTGAGGGTCAGAGCTTGTACGTCCGGCCCACGTTCGACTTCACCCCGTGGCCGTACCCGCCTCTGTACTTCTGGGTCTCGGCGGGCGTCTCGCGGCTGACCGGCGAAGGCTACACACCTCTCCGGCTGGTGTCGTTGCTCAGCTCGATCGCCTCGCTGCTGCTGATCGCCGCGATCATTCGCCGGATCGGCGGCAGCTGGCTCGGCGGGTTGGTGGGAGCCGGCTTGTTTGCTGCAACCTTCCAGCTCGGCGGCGCCTGGCTCGACATCGGGCGCGTGGACTCGCTGTTCCTCTGCCTGTTGCTCGCAGCCGTACTCGCGGGTCTGCTCTCGAAGGGGTGGCGAGGCGGGTTGCTGGTGGGTGGCCTGCTGCTGCTCGCCTTCCTGACCAAGCAGAACGCCGTGATCGCGGCGTTGCCGATCCTGGCGTGGCTGGTCGTCTATCGGCGTGCGGCAGGTGTCGTGGCTGCAGCGACCCTTGCCGTCACTTCCACCGCCTCGGTGGTGCTGGGTGAGGCGCTGACCGACGGGTGGTACAGCGAGTACGTCATTCGCGAGCTGCTCGGCCAACCCGTCGAATGGCGCTGGACGTGGGGCTTCTGGGTGATCGATCTGGCGCTGCCCCTGCTGTTGGCGATCGTCGTCCTCGGTGCCTGGGCGCGCGCCGCCGAACCCCATCCGATGGCCAGCCGATTGGCCTCCCCGCACGGCTACCTCGCGGCTGTGGCCGTGGGTCTGTGTGCGGCGTCCTGGGCTGGACGGCTGCACTCCGGTGGCTACGCCAATGTCGTCATCCCGGCCTACGCAGCTGTCGCGTTGGTCTTCGGTGTCGCCGTGAGCGACCTCCTGACCGGCGTCGTCAAGATCCGCTGGCTGACCACCGGTCGGCTGGTGATCGTCCTGGGCGTGCAGCTGGCCATCCTGATGCTGGTCCCCTGGCGTGGGACGTTGCCCTGGCAGTTGGTCCCGACGGCGGCGGACCGGTCGGCTGGCGACCGTCTGATCAGGGTGATCGAGAGGCTGCCCGGCCGCGTGATCATCCCCGTGCACCCGAACCTGCTCACTCAGGCCGGTCGTCCGACTCATGCACAGGCGCTGGCCGTGGGAGACGTGCTGCGTGGACGGGACGGACGGGCGCGGCAGGCGCTGGAGGCGGAGCGGGCGACGGCCCTGGACGGGGTGTCGGTCGTGATCCTCGACACCCCGGGCGAGGCCGCGCCGTTCGAGCCCGTCCTTGGTTCTGAGTTCACTGCCCTGGCGCCCGACGTCCTGGACAGCATCGTCTACCACGATGATCGCGTCGCCCACCGCCCCGTGACTGATCTGGCGATCCGGCCGACCTTCGTCTATGTACGCACCAGCGAGCTGGCCGCGGTCGAGGGAGTGCTCGCGCGATGACCGTCCAGGTGATCCTTCCGGTGCTCAACGAGGCAGGCGCGCTGCCCTGGGTGCTGTCGCGGATGCCCACCGGGTTCAGCCCGCTCGTTGTCGACAACGGGTCCAGTGACGGGTCGGCAGAGGTTGCGCGCGAGTACGGCGCCGCGGTGGTGACCGAGCCCAGAGCCGGCTTCGGCGCAGCCTGTTTCACCGGCCTCATGTCGGCCGAGTCCGAGCTCGTGGCGTTCATGGATGCGGATGCCAGCTTCGACCCGGCGGACCTGCCCAGGGTCGCCGCGCCCGTTCGTGAAGGACGCAGTGATCTCGTGCTCGGTGCGCGAGATCCCCGGTCGCCGACCTGGCCTCGGCATGCTCGTTGGGCGAACCGGGCCCTGTCTTGGGAGCTGCGCAGACGTACCGGCCTACCGCTCACCGATCTCGGGCCGATGCGTGCTGCGCGGCGAGAAGCGTTGCTGGACCTGAAGATCGAAGACCGTCGCTTCGGGTGGCCGCTCGAGATGGTGCTACGCGCCCATGCGGCAGCCTGGACGATCGAAGAGACGAAGGTGGACTATCTGCCCAGGGTCGGGACGTCGAAGGTGACTGGCACGGTTCGCGGAACCGCGCGCGCGGTCAAGGACATGTCGGGGCTGCTGCGATGACCGGCTCCAGCCCGAGCGGCACCGGTCCGAAGGCCCCGGTTGATGGGGCGATGCAGGTGCTGGTCATGGCCAAGGCTCCCGTCGCGGGGCGTGTCAAGACCCGCCTCACTCCCCCGCTCAGCCCCGATCGCGCTGCGGCCGTGGCTCAGGCGTGCCTGGCCGACACCCTCGATGCGGTGCTGCACTGCCAGGCAGGTCGACGCGTGCTGGCCCTGGAGGGTTCGGCCGGAGAGTGGTTGCCTGATGGGTTCGAGGTGCTCGACCAGCGCGGTTCGGGCCTGGACGAACGGCTCGCGAACGCTTGGGAAGACTTCGGGAGTGGTGGGGTGCAGATCGGGATGGACACGCCGCAGGTGACGGCTCAGCTCCTGGACCACGCCCTGGCCACGCTGTCAGAGTCGTCGGTCGACGCGGTTCTTGGGTTGGCCGAGGACGGCGGTTGGTGGGCGATCGGCCTGCGTCGACCGGACCCAGGGGTCTTCTTGGGCATCTCCATGAGTCGTGGTGACACCGGGCGGCGCCAGCTCGAACGCCTGAATGAACTCGGGTTGCGCACGGCGCTGCTTCCGGTCCTGCGCGACGTCGACACCATCGATGACCTCCGACCGGTAAGTGCTGCTGCACCCGGGACGCGCTTTGCCACCATGTGCTCGAGCCTTGAGCCCTCAGCCAGCGCACCGATGGTTGGACGGCGATGAGAGTTCTGGTGACAGGCGGCGCCGGTTTCGTCGGATCGCACGTGGTGGATCTGCTCATCGACTCAGGGCATGAGGTGCGGGTGTTGGACTCGCTGACGGCCGCCGCCCATCACGATCGCCCCGATTATCTGAACCCAGCGGCTGACTACGTGTTCGCAGACCTGGTGGACGAGCAGGCCGTCCAGCAGGCGGTGGCGGGCATGGAGGCGATCTGCCATCAGGGCGCCAGGGTGGGGCTCGGCGTCGACTTCGATGACGTGACGAGCTACGTGACGGACAACGCTCTTGGCACTGCGTTCCTGCTGCGCGCGCTGCATCGGCGGCGGTTCGAGGGTCGGATCGTTCTCGCGTCCAGCATGGTCGTGTACGGCGAAGGCGGGTATGCGTGCGCCTCACACGGCCGCGTCCGTCCGCCGCCGCGCCGCAGTGCTGACCTGGCGATCGGAGTGTTCGAACCGCTGTGTCCCACCTGTGGCGAGGCACTGGAACCCGTCTCCGTCGGCGAGGACGAGCCACTCGACCCGCGCAACGTCTATGCCGCCACCAAGGTGCACCAAGAACAGCTCTGCCAGGCCTACGCCATCGCCGCGTCCGCGGACGTGGTTTCGCTTCGCTACCACAACGTCTACGGGCCGAGGATGCCGCGCGACACCCCGTACGCCGGTGTCGCGAGCATCGTACGAAGCGCGTACGAAGCCGGGCGCGCACCGTCGATCTTCGAGGACGGGCGACAGCGTCGAGACTTCGTGCACGTCCGGGACGTCGCGCGCGCCAATCTGGCCGCGCTCACCGCGGAAGGCGAGGTGTCTGGCGCCTACAACGTCGCGTCCGGCCGGGTCAGCACCATCGAGGAGATGGCCCTCGCCTTGCGTGCGGGGTTCGAAGGCGATGCGCCAGCTCCTCAGGTGACCGGGGAGTTCCGGCTCGGCGACGTTCGACACATCAACGCCTCGCCTGCTCGCGCCCGCGAACGGCTCGGCTTTGCCGCGAGCGTGGGCTTCGAGGAGGGGATGCGTGAATTCGCCACAGACCCGCTTCGCGCCATGGGCGCCGCCCGGGCGTCGTGAAGCGATTCCCGCGCGCTCGTTCGCCTTTCTCGGTGCCTCGGGGCATGACGGTAGCCGTGATCGTCGGGTGCGTGCTGGCCATCGTCGTTGGAGCGCTCGCTCTGCGGCAGGCTCCGGGCTCGGAGGCGACCACCGATCAACAAACGCTCGGCCCGGTCATCCTGGTCCCGGGGTACGGCGGCGGGACCACCGCCCTGGAACAGCTCTCCCGCACTCTTACCACCGCGGGTCGGCAAACGGCGATCCTGCGGCTGGCCGGTGACGGTACTGGTGACCTGCGGGTGGAGGCCGGACGACTGGACAGGGCCGTCGACGAGGCGCTGGCCAACGGCGCGGCTCGGTCGACGTGATCGGGTATTCCGCCGGTGGCGTGGTAGCCCGGCTGTGGGCCACGGAGTTGATGGGCGCATCGAAGGCCCGCCGAATCGTGCTGCTGGGGTCGCCCAACCACGGCACGGAGGTGGCTGGACTCGGAGCTTTCATCGGGGGTGGCTTGTGCCCGGAGGCCTGCCAGCAGCTGGCTCCGGACAGCGCAGTGTTGCGCTCGCTCAACAGCGGCGATGTCACTCCCTCCGGACCTCAGTGGGTGACAATGTGGACCAATCAGGACCAAGTCGTCACACCCCCCGACTCCGCGCGGCTCGACGGAGCCGTTGAGGTCGTGGCGCAGGATGTGTGTCCGGGAGTCCAGATCGACCACAGCCAGCTCCCTACGGCTCCGCTCATGCAGGGACTCGTGCTGCGAGCCGTCGCCGTACCCCTGATGACTGAACCGAGCCCCGCGGATTGCTCCGCCTTGTCGACGTCGGCCGGCTCCTGACCAGGTCCACCCGGAGGCGCGGGTCGGGCCGCCGGGAAAGATGTCGAATCGTAAGGATGCAGGGGACTGCGCGGTGCAGACGCAGCCGACATGATGGCCGCGTGGCTTACGACGAGCGCTTGGCCCAGCGAGTGAGGGGATTGCTCGGCGAGCGTGCTGAGGCAGAAGAGAAGAAGATGTTCGGGGGGTTGGCGTTCATGGTCAACACCCACATGGCGTGCGGCCTGATCCGCGACGATCTGATGGTTCGGGTCGGCAAGGCAAACCACGAGGCCGCGCTGCAGCGAGGCGCTGAGGTGATGGCCTTCACGGGTCGCCCGATGACCAGCATGGTCCTGGTCCCCGGCACCTTGGTGGAAGACGACGAGGTGCTCGAGAGATGGGTTGACGAAGCGGTCACGTTCGCGCGATCCCAGCCCCCCAAACCACCCAAGGCCCCCCGATAGTCCAGGAGAAGGCGTGAACGATCAGCATCGGCACTGGAGTTTCGACGGCCTGCGGGCGATGTTCATCAACGGCACACTCAAGCCCTCGCCAGAGACCTCGAACACGCAAGGTTTGATCGACGCGAGCGCGGCGATCATGCGTCAGCACGGGGTCGAAGTCGACGTGCTGCGAGCCGTCGATCACGACATCGCGACCGGCGTCTGGCCGGACATGACCGAGCATGGCGCTGACAGCGATGCGTGGCCGGAGATCTTCCCGCGGGTCATGGCGGCCGACATCCTTGTACTTGCCGGACCGATCTGGCTGGGCGACAACAGTTCGGTGATGAAGCGCATCATCGAGCGGCTGTACGCCTGCTCCAGCCTGCTCAACGAGGAGGGGCAGTACGCGTTCTACGGACGGGTCGGTGGCTGCCTCATCACCGGCAACGAGGACGGCATCAAGCACTGCGCCATGAACGTCCTCTACAGCCTCCAGCACCTCGGTTACACCATCCCGCCGCAGGCCGACGCCGGATGGATCGGTGAGGCGGGACCTGGGCCGTCCTATCTTGATCCGGGGTCGGGCGGACCGGAGAACGACTTCACCAACCGCAACACGACGTTCATGACGTGGAACCTGATGCACCTGGCCAAGCTGTTGAACGACGCGGGCGGCGTGCCGGCGTACGGCAACCAGCGCGCAGCCTGGGACGCGGGCGCGAGGTTCGACTTCGAGAACCCCGAATACCGGTAACGGCTGGTTGGTGGCTGGGTCCATGAGCTTCTACGGCCGACAGGTGCTCCCTAGGGCGATGAACATCGTCTGCGGCACCGCGTCGTCTCACGAGTTGCGCGAACGAGTCTGTCGCGGGCTCGCCGGGGATGTGGTCGAGATCGGCTTCGGCTCAGGGCACAACGTGGCCCACTACCCCAGCGCCGTGACATCTGTTGCCGCAGTCGAACCTTCGGATGTTGCATGGTCGCTGGCTGGGGGGCGGGTCGCCGACTCCCGCGTACCCGTGACTCGATCAGCTCTCGACGGGCAGGCGTTGCCGTTTGCGGAAGGCGTCTTCGACTCGGCGTTGTCTACGTGGACGCTGTGCACCATCCCTGACCTCGAGCAGGCGCTCGCCGAGCTGTTGCGAGTGCTGAAACCGGGTGGGCGACTGCATTTTCTCGAGCATGGACTCGCGCCCGATCCGGCGGTGGCGACGTGGCAGCATCGGCTGGAGCCGGTCCAGAGGCGACTGGTGGGGGGCTGCCACCTCACCCGCCCCATCGTCGACCAACTTGTCGATGCAGGGTTCAGCATCGTGGAGCTCGAGGTCTTCTACGAGGACGGCACACCCAAGGTTCTAGGCGCAGACAGTTTGGGTGTCGCGTCCACATAACTTCCCGCTGGCCTTGGGCGCGCTGGGCGAGCCTGCTCCCCTGCGGGCGCGACCCTGGCTGGGCGCGTGCTGCTGGCGGCCGAGCTGCGCGAGGAGATGCTCGGAGATCGCCGCAGTATCGGCGGCGGCCCCATAGATGTAGGTGGATGCTCGCGTTCTGAGCATCGGAAGCCCCAGCGCGTAGAGACCCGGCGCGTCCGTGACGACTCCACCGATGTGGTTGAGTCGCCCCGATCGGTCCAGCACCGGCAGGTTGAGCCATGAGTAGTCCGGCTGGAAGCCGGTGGCCCAGACGATGGTGCTGATGTGGTCCGCGACGAGATCCATGGAAAGCCGCGGGCGGTCGGGAACTGGAGTCCTGGACGGCCTGCTCGGCTGACCGAGCTTGTCGCCCATTCCAGATGCCTTGGCCCACTCGTCGGCGCGTTGGAGGAAGCGCGCCATCTTCAGGTCGGCAAGGGTGCATAGGTTGCGCAGCGTGGCGGAGAACTGCAGATTCCCATCCTTCACGCCGGCCAGCCGGCCGGCGAGCCGAACCCCATCCCCCGCTAGCGCCGCGAGGTCGACGGGGGTTGCTGCCCCGACGAGCTGCGGCGAGGGGAGCCGCCGCGCCCTGGGGAGGTCGTCGACCTCGTCGATGCCCTGGCCGAGCACGCCGGTCGCGTGCAGCCACCAGAAGATGTCGCGCCCTCGGTAGGTGCGGGGAAGACGGACATGTTCGCCCACGGCCAAGGTCACCGGGCGACCGGCCCGACGCAGCTCGGCGGCGATCTGGACGCCCGTCGCCGATGCACCGACGACAAGGACGCCACCATCGGGAAGCGAATCAGGCCCTCGGTAGTCCAGAGCCGAGCGCTGGGTTATCGAGCAGGGCAGAGCCGCCGCATAGTCAGGCACGAACGGTTTCGCGTTGGCGCCCGTCGCGATGACGAGTGCTTGTGCCTGCCACGTCACGTCGCTGGTGCGGATCTCGTATCCGCAGGCGTGGCGCTGAGCGCCCTGCACGGCAGAGTGCCTGTGGACGGGCGCGTCGATCCGCCGGGCATAGTCGGAAACCAGGTCGGCAACCTCGCCGGCCGCGAGGAAACCATCAGGTTCGAGCTGCCCGACCGGCCGGCCGGGCAGCTCGAACATCCAGTTGGGTGTGAGCAGCCGAAGTCCGGGCCACCGCTTGGTCCGCCATGAGTCGGCGACGTCACTGCGGTCGAGCACGACGTGGTCGACCGATCGCTCGGTCAGTCGTCTGCTCATCGCCAGGCCGGCGTGACCGGCCCCGACGATGACCGCAGTGGTTCGCATTCGATCAGACCAGCTCGACGATGACGTCGGTCGGGTTGGCCACCACGTCGAACACGGCCGATCGCTTCTGTGACTGCGCCAGGAGGGCCTCCAGGTCCTCTTGGGATGCGTCGGCATCGATGGCGAAGCGTGCCGTGATCCGGCCGAACCCGTTACGCACGTCAGGGTCCGCCCCAAGGATGCCGAGCACGTTCATCTCGCCTTCGATCGTGGCTGTCACCGAGCGGAGCTGGATGCCGCGGTGCTGGGCGACGGAGGCAATTCCCGCGGTGAGACATCCAGCGAGCCCGACGAGCACGTACTCGACCGGGGTAGCCCCGTTGTCCGCGGAAGCGAAGCACTCCGGATGGTCGGTGTCGAAGGTGTAGATGCGCGTGTGCTGGTTCTCCGTGCCGAGTCCCGCGAAGCTCTCTACGGTCGAACGGCTGTGGGTGCCGGTCTGCCAATGGCAGCTGGCACGCCAGGTGAAGGCTGCTGCCTCCGGTGCCTCCGTCAGTGCCTCGCGCGCCCCGATCAGCGCTGCGACGTTGACGCCGTTGTCGACCTGCGGCTGGGTGTTCGTGGTTGTCATCGACATGCTGACTCCTTCTGGATGGTGACTGGTTGGGCTTTCATGTATCGCGTTGTGGGCCGAGCAAGATCGGCAAGGTGGCCAGTCCGCGGAGCACCAGTCCGTCCCCGTGGGACCACGCGAGCTCGTTACGAGGGACGCCTAGCCGAAAGTCGGGGAAGCGGGCCAAGAGGCGCTGGAAGGCAACTTCTGCCTCGAGCCTGGCCAGTGGAGCGCCGAGACAGTGGTGCGCTCCATGCCCGAAGGCCAGATGTCGGTGTCGGCGCCGGGTGATGTCGAGCTGGTCCGGGGCTTCACACAGGGCCGGATCCCGGTTGGCGGCGGCCAGGCTGACCAGCACCTGCTGACCGGCAGGAACGGTTGTCCCGCCCAGCTGAACGGGTTCAGTGGTGAACCGGAAGGTGGCGTGAGGTACGGCCGCGGTGAAGCGCAGCAGCTCCTCCACCGTTTGCGGAAACAGCTCCGGATCGCGCCGGAGAAGGTCAAGCTGCTCGGGATTGTCGAGCAGTGCCACAACACCGTTGCCGATCAGGCTGCACGTCGTGTCGTGCCCGGCGACGACGAGCTGGAACAGCGACGAGAGCACCTCGACCTCGGTGGCCTTGCCGCGGTCCATGGCATCGACGAGCACCTCGACGAGGTCGCCGTCTGGCCTGGGTCGCGCGGCGGCCACCAGCCCGCGAAGGCTGTGGGTCACGAGGTTGGACGCGGCAACCGCCTCGGTCGGCGGAGGCCATGGCCACGGCTGCAGCAAGGTGGTGAACGCGTCGTACAGGACGCGCCGCCGATCGTGATCCACCCCGAGCAGTTGGCAGATGACCCCGAATGGCAACGGATAGGCGTATCCGGCGCGCAGGTCGACGATGGCGTCGGGTCCTGGGGCAGCGAGCCTGTCAAGGAGGTCGTCGGCGAGCAGCTCGATGGCGGGCCGCATCGCCGCCACCCGCGACGGCCGGAAGGCCGTGGAGACCATGCCTCGGAGACGCCGGTGGTCAGGTGCATCCATTGCGAGCATGTGGTGCGCAAACTCCGGCCCGGGAAGCCCCTCCGCGACCACCTCGGGGTCCTGGTGCAGAGCAGCGATCATGTCCTTCGACATCCGTTCGTCGCGAAGGGCGACACGAGCGGCATCGTGACTGAGCACGACCCAGGCCTCGTGGCCGTCGGGCAGCTTCGCGTGCTGAACCGGGCAGCTACGTCGCGCCTCGTCGAAGGTCGGAAAGGGGTCGTCGCGGATGGCGTCGTCCCATCCACCCCAGGTCATCACGGCCATGGGTTCTCCTGCCGATAGCCGCTGCACAGGAGTGCCACGTCGCGAAGTCGACCGTCCGGTCCGGCGTCGGCGTAGACCTGTTGTTCCACGAGGAATGCGCCTGGGCCGAGGTCCGGTTTCGTGAGACGTATCCGCCAGTGCAGGTGGACGCGGTCACCCACCTCTCCTGCCACGGCCTCAACGAGTTCCCATCGGTCGGCACCGTCGAACCAGCGGTGAAACACGGAGCACACCGCATCGTCACCGGTGAGTTCGAGGACGCGACTGGGCAGCAGGGCCCGAAAGACCACATCGTCGGTCAGGGCGGCGCCCAGGGCGTCGAAGTCGCGGACCACGAGACCATCGATGATTCGGCCCGCAACGGACAGGCTGCTTGTCTCGTCGGAGAAGGGGGGAATGGATTCGCAGCTGGAGGTCATGCCTCAGTTGTAGTGACGCGGAAAGGCCGACGAATCGGTCAGCTCACCGATGTTCCTGACGAATTTTGCAGCGCGGCAGTCAATCCGCCACGGAGTCGTCCACCAGTCCGTGTCGCGTGGCGAACAGAGCTGCTTCGGTGCGACCCGTGACGCCTAGCTTCGTGTACACGTGCTCGAGGTGCGACGTCACGGTTCGCCGCGATACGCCGAGTTGCTTGGCGATCTCGGGGTTGGACCGACCGCGCGCCAGGAGCACGATGACATCAACCTCGCGCGGCGTGAGCCCACCGGGCCGGCCCGCTCGACGCCGGACCCGATGGCCCGCCGTGGTCAGCACGGCGTTGGCCGCATCACCGTCGATGCGCCCCGCGGCCACCTCGTCTCGAAGGACTCGCTCTGCGGCTGCTCCGTCCATGGCAGGTCGGTGGGGGCGAGGTTGTCGCAGCGCACTGTAGACATCAGCTGCAGCGAGGATCCTGGCGCTCACTGACAAAGAAGCAGCCGTCAGGCCTCTCGGATATCCGGATCCGTCCAACCGTTCGTGGTGCAGGGCCGCGCTTTGTCCGATCTGGCGCAGGGCAGGCGAACGGGCGAGCATGCGTTCGGTCAGATAGGGATGGGTACGCGCACGCTCGCGCTGGCTGAACGACCACGGTCCAGGCTCGGTCCACACCGTGCTGGATACTCCGATGACGCCCACGTCATGCACCCACCCGGCTCGTCGGAGGTTCTCGACCTCACCCGTCGGTAATCCGAGCAACCGCGCAGCACCGCCCGCAAGAGACGAGACGCTACGGCTGTGCCCGGTGCGCAGGGGGTCCTTCAGATCGGCGAAGTCACCGAAGGTGGCCAGCGCTTCGTCGAACAACGCGGGATCCATCGGTGCGCCGAGCGAAGGGTCCAAAGCGATCACCTCTTCCCACGCCGACAGCTCGCCGATGCCGTCGAGAATCCGGTCGGCGTTGTCGCTGAAGCAGTCGACGAGCTCGGGATCGAACTGAGTGCCGCGGCGATCTCGCGCTACAGCGATGGCCGCCGGGATGCCGCCGGCATGGTGGAAGGCCTCGACGCTGTCGGCCAGGCGGACGAGTCTGCTGGCCACCGCCAGCTGCTCGCTCCCGGCTTTGCCCGGCACCCCCTGGCCGTCCCAACGCTCGAACGCCTGCAAGAGCGGCGTTCGGACCTCCGTGCCAAGACCAAGCCGGTCAGCGAAATCCCCCGTCGCCTGACAGTGGGCTTCCATGATCGCCTGCACCGAGCGCCCGGCAGTGGCCACGAATCGGCCGACCAGGCCAACCCGCCGCAGGGCTGGGCTTCCTCGACCAAGATGCCGCGCTACGAAGACGCCCATGGCCATCCGAGTCAAGTCGCCGTCGTGGGTATCGGCAAACAGGGCCTCTTCGTCACCGAACAACATGGTGAGATCGCTGGTGTCGGACGCGCAGCCCACCCAGGTGAGCAGGGAGGTGTAGTAGGTCGCCGTGCGAACTTCCGCAGCCACGCCGGCAGCGTCGGCCAACCGCATAGCTATCACGGTTTGGCGCAGGACCCGTTCGACGGGGCGTCCCATTCCCAGCTCCGGGGCGATCGACAGGGTCGACACCAACTCCGCCAGGCTGGCGTCGCGTCGCTCGTCACCACACGGAATCTCGCGTTCGCGCCCCGAAGGGCCGGCGCACTGAAGGGCTCCTGAACTGGAAAGCCTCGCAGGAGCCGATGCGCGCCAGCCAAGGGCACAGCGACCACAGGGCGAGGGGGGCCGCCTACCGTGCGGCGAGGGTGAAGAAGGAGCGTAGACGAGAGATTTCCTTGGTGGCAGCATCGACGCGAGGAGATGCGGTGGTCGTGGCATGAGCGCACAAGCAGACGCGGTGACCGAGTTTCGTCGACTGCACGAGTCGGGGTGCTTCGTCATGGCGAACCCGTGGGACGCAGGAAGTGCCCGCGCCCTCGCTGGACTGGGCTTCAAAGCACTGGCGACGACAAGTGCGGGGTTCGCCTGGACTCTGGGGCTGACCGACAACCATGTCGCCCGGGACCAGACCTTGGATCACCTTCGCCTTGTCGTCACAGCCGCTGGTGTGCCGGTCAATGCCGACTTTGAGGGAGCGTTTGCCACTGAGCCTGACGAGGTGGGGGCCAATGTCTCGTTAGCGGCTGCCACCGGCATCGCCGGTCTCTCGGTGGAGGATTCGACGGGCACCTCCGACCGCCCGCTGCACGATTTCGAGCTGGCTGTCGATCGTGTCCGAGCGGCGCGTCAGGCGATCGACGAGGGCGGCACAGGCATCCTCTTGACGGCCCGATCGGAAGGTTTCGTTGTCGGGTTGCCGGATCTCGATGAGACCATCCGCCGGCTGCAGGCGTACGCGGAGGCTGGCGCGGACTGCCTCTATGCGCCGCGACTCGGAACCGTCGAGCAGATCCAAGCTGTCGTTTCCGCTGTCGCCCCAAAGCCGGTGAACTTGCTGATCAACGCCCCGTTCATCACCGTCTCCGAGGCCGCTGACCTAGGAGTTCGACGAATCAGCGTCGGCGGGACGCTTGCCCGCACCGCCTGGGCAGGATTCCTCGAGGCAGCGAAAGAGATCCTGGACGCGGGATCCTTCGGCCGGTTCACGCAGCTGCCAGACGTCGACGCGCTGCTGGCGCGGCCATCGGGGTGAGTCGGCCATGGGGGTGACTCGACGAGTGGTTACGAACGGGGCGATTCCACACCATAGATCGCCCAGTTCGTTGCCACTCGTCTCAATCCGGTTTTCGACCGAGCGGGTGACGAGAATCGAACTCGCACTGTCAGCTTGGGAAGCTGATGTTCTACCATTGAACTACACCCGCGAGAGCCGTCTGCGGACGACCAGAGCGAGGATAGCCGACCCCGGCAGGTAACCTGCCGCCCGTGCTCATCTCCGACCGCGACCTTCGCGCCCTGTTCGAGTCCGGCCGGGCAAGCCTGGAGCCGTACGACCCTTCGATGATCCAGCCGTCGAGCATCGACGTCCGTCTCGACCGCTACTTCCGGGTCTTCGAGAACCACCGATATCCGCACATCGACCCGTCGGTCGAGCAGCCCGACCTCACCCGCCTCGTCGAGCCGGAGGACGACGAGCCGTTCATCCTGCATCCGGGTGAGTTCGCCCTGGCCAGCACCTACGAGGTCATCACCCTCCCGGACGACATCGCGTCCCGTGTCGAGGGAAAGTCCAGCCTCGGCCGGCTGGGTCTCCTCACGCACGCCACCGCGGGCTTCATCGACCCTGGCTTCAGCGGCCATGTGACGCTCGAGCTCTCCAACGTTGCGACCTTGCCGATCAAGCTGTGGCCAGGCATGAAGATCGGCCAGCTCTGCCTGTTCCAGCTCAGCTCGCCCTCGGAGTTTCCCTACGGCTCGGAGAAGTACGGCTCGCGCTACCAGGGTCAACGCGGCCCGACGCCGTCGAAGTCGTACCTGAACTTCCACCGCACCCCGATCGATCGGACCTGACCCGCGGTTCCGGGTCAGCCGGCCGTGAGGCCGGCGACGGTGTCGAGAACGTCGCTGCCGTCGTTGTGCGAGTGAGTGAACCCCCGGCGGCGCTCCTCGGCCACGGTCGCGTGGCTTCGGAAGGCGACGATGTAGGCCCGCCGCCAGGAGTCGCTGGTCTGATTGCCGCCAGATCCGTGCAGGATTCCTTCGCTGTGCACCGTGATGTCGCCGCGAGAGATGGGCACCGCCCGCATCTGGTCCGTGGGGAGCAGCTCGGTCACCAGCGTGTGGCTTTCTGAGCGGTCGCCGTGCAGCGGGTGGTGGGGACGCACCGGCTCGAGATGGCTCCCGGGCAGGAACTGCAGGCAGCCGTTCTCGACGGTCGAGTCATCGACGGCCAGCCAACAGGTGGCGGTGCGACGGTCGTCGGTGTCGATCCAGTACGCCTGGTCCTGGTGCCAGCCGAATACCGCGTCGTCGCGGCCGGGCTGCTTGGCCAGCAGCTGGTCGAAGTCGAGGGTCATGCCCTCACCGCAAAGCTGCTCCGCGATCCGGGCTGCCCGGAGCTCGAAGACGTTGTCCACCCAGGCGGGAAAGTAGCGGCGCGGGAGCATGACGTTGACGATGGCGTAGCCGGACGGATCGGTCCCGTGCTCGCCGGTGGTCATGTCATTGAAGTCCTTGGCCGTGACCTCGATCTCACGCCGCAGGAACCGGTCGTAGACCGCCTCGATCTCGGCCAACTCGGTGGCGGACAGCACGCCCCGCAGGTGGACGTAGCCGTCGCGGGCGAAGGCTTGGATCTCCTCGGGGCTCACGACGTAGTCGTTGCCGTGCCGTCGGTCTGCTCCGAGGTCCATGCGGGGAGCCCACCGCAGGGCGGCGCCCCTTGTCAACGAGGCGGTGCACCTCACCGAACTTGTGGTGCCTGGCCAGCCGCTCGTGCTCGGACGAAGGCGCCTGGGGGGGCAGCGACATCCACGGCTCGCGGCGGGTGAGCCAGGTCCTACGATCTGCTCATGGCAGGGAGCAGTCGGAAGCCGGAGACGACCACCCTGTCGCCCCTCTACTACCTCAATGTGGCTGGCCGGGAGGTTCGTGCCCTCCTAGCCACGGCGATGGAAGGTAGCCCCCTGACTCCGGACGACTATGCGGTCTACAGCCTACTTTTCGAGGTAGGCCCGATCTCGGCAACCCAGCTGTCTCGAGAGGCAGGTATGCCACTCACGACCGCGCTTGACCTGGTGCGCACCCTGGAGCGACGTGGCCATCTCATCCGCCGGCGCGATCCGCGTGATCAGCGTGCGATGAGCGTGCGGCTCTCCCCTGCCGGCTTGACCGCCCAGCGAGAGGCCGAGCGGTTTTTCACCGAGGCTGATCGCCGACTCCGTAGGGCCCTGGGTAGGGACAGCGCCGAGGCGAGCCGCCTCCTGGTGGCCCTCGCGGATGCGGCCGTCCAGGCTAGGCAGGCGCTCCATGACGCGAGTCGGCCGCAGACGGGATAGCACGGGTCCGTGACAAATAGCACGGACCCGTGCTATTAATCCAGCCATGCGACGGCCACTGCAAACTCGGTGGACCGCTGCCAAGGCGGCGTCTGCAGCGATTGTCGTGCTGGTGTTGGCCGGCTGCGGTACGGCCGCTCCGGATGCGGTCTCGGTCACCGGTTCTGCGCCACCTCCCAGCCCGAATACCACGGTCACCGCCTCGGCAACCTCTCCGTGGGACGAGGATCTCGACGCATTGATCGCTGGGCTCGAAGGCATTCACATCAACCCGTGGTGGCGAATCCCTAAGTCCGAGTTCTTTGCTCGAGCCGACCTGCTTCGTAAAACGCTGCCCAGCCTCGACAAGGACGCGGCAGAAGTGGCGGTGATGGAGCTGGTTGCCACCATCGACGGCCACACCTCGGTCTATCCCACGGACCTGGGCTTCCACTACTACGGCCTCGAGCTCTACGAATTTTCCGACGGCGTCTACGTCATAGCGGCGCCAGGTCATCCCGACGTGGTCGGCGGACGCCTGACGAGTGTCGGCGGCATGCCGTTGCACCAGGTCGATGAGCTCGTCACGCCGTTGGTGTCCTACGACAACAACCAGACCAAGAAGTTCGGCCGGCCGCTGGTTCTCGTCATGGTCGAGGGGCTCGTGGCGAAGGGGATTGTAGGCCGGGCTGGCAAGCCGCGGTTCGGGATCACGACGCAGTCTGGGAAGCACGTGATCGTCAATCCGGAGGCCCTGAGCTGGGGGGCTTACCAGTCTCAGGTGGGCTGGTTCCCCGTCGGGCTGCCGCCTCGGGACCGACCGCTGTCTCAGTCGAGACGGACCGAACCCATCTGGTGGAAGCAGCTGCCCGACGGGGTGTTCTACGTCCAGTACAACCAGGTCCGGCGCGGCGTTGAGAACGCGGTCGCCGCAATCGATTCCGCTATCACGCGACCTGGCTTCCGCCGTCTCGTGGTTGATCTGCGAAACAACGGAGGTGGTGACAACACGTCGTACGGACCGTTGCTGGGTGCCCTGGAGGATCCTCGGCTCACCGGTCGACTCAGCGTGCTCGTTGGCCGTGAGACATTCTCGGCAGCCACGAACTTCGCCACTGAGGTCGAGGCCGAGACCGACGCCGTGTTCGTGGGTGAACCTACTGGTGGGCGGCCAAACCTGTACGCCGACGTACTAGACGTGGACCTACCCAACTCAGGGATCGTCGTGCACGTGTCGTCGCGGTACTGGGAGTTCAGCACCCCGGACGACAAGCGTCCGGCCGTTCCGGTGGACCTACCTGTGGCGCTGTCCTCGGCCGACTACTTCGCCGGGCGCGACCCTGCGCTCGCCGCTGCCCGAGATCCAGTCCCGCGAACCGGAGCTGGCCCGTAGCCACCGGCTCCGAACCGCGGCGAACATCGGCCGCGGTGGCCAGGCCGAGTTGTCAGGCCGAGTTGTCAGGCCGAGTTGTCAGGCCGAGTTGTCAGGCCGAGTTGTCAGGCCG
This sequence comes from uncultured Actinomycetota bacterium, assembly GCA_963805505.1. Classification (GTDB taxonomy): domain Bacteria; phylum Actinomycetota; class Actinomycetes; order DATJPE01; family DATJPE01; genus JANPBY01. The sequence goes on from CAWDUP010000002.1 coordinate 795,221, forward strand.
GGTTGCAGCCGTATCCCCCTTGACCGAGCGGAGCAGCAGCTGGGCGACGTCCATGACCTCCACATCCTCCGCCGAGCCGTCCTGTTGAAGGCCGGTCACCCCGTCGCTGATCATCACCCGGCAGAACGGGCAGGCCACGGCGACGGTCTCAGCTCCCGTGGCCACCGCCTCGGCCGTGCGGTTGGCGTTGACCCGGGTGCCGAGGTTCTCCTCCATCCACATGCGCGCCCCGCCGGCTCCGCAGCAAAAGGATCGCTCGCGGTTTCGCGGCATCTCGGTGAGCGTGAGTCCAGGCAATGACTCGATGAGCTCGCGCGGCGGTGAGTAGACCTTGTTGTGGCGCCCCAGGTAGCAGGGGTCGTGGTAGGTGACCTTTTCCTCGACGGGGGACATCGGCGTCAGCCGTCCCTCACGCACCAGCCGGTTGAGCAGCTGGGTGTGGTGTACGACTTCGTAGGTCCCGCCCAACTGGGGATACTCGCGACCCAGGGTGTTGAGGCAGTGCGGACAGGTCACGACGATCTTCTTGGCGCCGATCTCGTTGAGAACCTCGACGTTTTGCTGGGCGAGCATCTGAAAGAGGAACTCGTTGCCGGACCGACGGGCCGGGTCTCCGTTGCAGGTCTCCCCCTCCCCTAGGACCATGAACTCGATCCCGGCTAGGTGCAGAAGCTCGGCCGTCGCCTTGGTCGTTCGCTTGGCACGGTCCTCGAAGGCTCCGGCGCACCCGACCCACAGCAACCACTCGACGTCGTCTGGAATCTTCTCCTCGCCGTCCGCACCGAAGACCCGGACGCCGAAGTCCACCTCAGAGATCCACGCATTGCGGCCGGACGCATTCATCCCCCACGGGTTGCCCTTGTTCTCGAGGTTCTTGAACAGCCCATTGAGCTCGTTCGGGAACGACGTCTCGATCAGCACCTGGTAGCGCCGCATGTCCATGATGTGGTCGACGTGCTCGATGTCGACAGGGCACTGCTGGACGCAGGCACCGCACGAGGTGCACGACCACAAGACATCGGGGCTGATCACACCGCCGTTCTCCAGCAGATCGACCAGTGGCCGCTCGGCCTCGGCGCGTACGTCCTCCGGCAAGGCCTCCCGCTCGTCCTCGGCGGCCAGCAGATAGGGCGCCTTGGCAAATGCGTGATCGCGCAGGTCCATGATCAAGAGCTTGGGGGACAACGGCTTCTCGGTGTTCCAGGCCGGACACTGGCTCTGACAACGGCCACACTCGGTGCACGTGGCGAAATCCAGAAGCCCCTTCCAGGTGAAGTCCTCGATCTTCCCCCGCCCGAAGACGTCGTCCTCGCCCGGATCCTCGAAGTCGATCTGCTCGGTGCCGGAATACATCGGCAGCAGCGGCCCCAAGGCATCCGGGCGTCGGGAGAAGCCGACGTTGAAGGCCGCGAGGAAGATGTGCAGGTGCTTGCTGTAGACGACAAGGACCAAGAATCCAAGGATCACTGCCACGTTGAGCAGCAGCGCGATCGTCTCGATGTTCTCGTTGGTCTGGAGCCCGCTCGGCAAGACACCGGAGACCCAGTTCGACGCGAAGGCCCACTCGCTCGGATAGGGGAAGTTGCCGGTGTTGATCTGGGCTCCGCGATACAGCAGGAGCGTCGTGATCACCAAGAAGATCATGAACAGCACGAGCCAGGCGGCCCGGGTGTGCGATCCGTAGAAGCGCGACGCTCGGCCCAGCTTCTTCGGGTTCTGGACGATCCGGATGCCTGTGAACACCACAAGGGCCACGAGCACCATGACGGCGAAGAAGTCCTCGACCCACGGGATCCACGCCCAGCCGTCGAGGATCGGGATCCTGAACTCGCGGTTGATCAGCGCCCCGAACGCCTCGAGGATCGTCAGCCCGAGGACGATGAACGCCCAGAACGTGAACGCGTGAGCAAGCCCGGGAACGGTCCAAGCCAATAGCTTGCGCTGACCGATCACCTCGACGACCTCGGCTTGGGCTCGGACGCCGACATCGTCCTTGCGACCGACGGCTGGCTGACCGGTCCGGATGAGTCTCCACAGCCACCACAATCGCCGGCCGGCGACGACCCCGGCGACGGCGACGATCAGGAGGAAGACGATCAGGCTCCAGTCCACTGAACGGATCCCTTCCATGGCCGGCGCGGTGTTGTGGTCGCCATCCTCTCAACCACCGCTGACGTTGGGTCGCGAGGGGACAGGACGGACCCTACGGCCAGCGCGATTCGGCTGCGTTCCGTGCTGACTGATGGCTGCGTTCCACGCTGGCTGAAAGGGACGGGCGTTCCCCCTGGAACGCGTCCCCCGAAAAGCTCGGCGAGCAGCGTCAGCAGTCGACGACTTCGACGATTTGGCGCGTCCAGCCGTACATGCCGAAGACTGTGGATCAGGAGGGCAAGTTGCGCCAAGATGGTCGCCGTGTCCATCGGCCAGGTGGCCGAACGCCGCGTCGACATTGCTGGGCGCGACGTCACACTGGCTGGCCCGGAAACGGCCGCCTGGGTCCGCAGTCCGGTGGATCTTCTGCGCGCCGTCGTGGCCTTGGCGGCCTTCTTGTTTGCCCTGGGAGTCCTGGAAGCCGCCGAGAACACGACCTCAGGTCTGGTTCTCGACCTGTCGAGCATCGGCCGCGGGGTGCCGCACTTCTTCGTGCTGAGCCTGTTCGGTCTGCTCGCGGTGTTCGGGATGTTCGTCCCTCCCGTCGTGCTGGTCTGGGTCCTGTTCAGGCGAAACTGGCGGTTGATCGCGCTGTACCTGCTGACCACGATCACGGCGGCTGTCACTTTCCGGCTGTTGCGCGGATTCATCGCCGAACGAGAGCCAACCCTCCCCCAACGCGCTGTCGACGTGCCGGACTGGATGACCCAAGACATCTGGAGCCCGTCGTGGATGGCAGGGTTCGCAGCTGCGCTCGTGGTGAGCGGCCCTTGGATGAGCCGGCCGTGGCGTCGAGCCTGCTGGCTGGCGCTGGCCCTCGTCGTCCCGCTACGCATGCTCGTCGGCTACGACGTGCCAACGGGTCTGGTCGTCGGACTTGCCGGAGGCTGGTTCATCGGGTCCGTGGCTGTCGTGGTCTTCAAGGCTCCCGAGCGCAGGCCCACGCCGGTCGCGGTCGCTGAGGCGCTCGGGCGCTCCGGGATCCCGGTTCGAACGCTGCGTCGTGCAGCCGTCGACGCCCGAGGGTCGACGCCCTACTTCGCGGAGGGCGTCCAGGGCCAGCCGTACTTCGTCAAGGTTCTCGGGGCCGACGAGCGCAGTGCGGACCTGTTGTTTCGCGTTTATCGATGGCTCCGGCTGTCCGGGGTCGGGGATGAGCGACCTTTCTCCTCGTTGCGGCGAGCAGTCGAGCACGAGGCGCTGGTGTCCATGGCGGCCCAGCGCAGCGGCGTCGCTACGCCTCCGTTGGTGGCGCCCGTCCGGCTGTCCGACGGGTCGATGGCCTTGGTGTACGAACGCGTCACGGGTCGCTCCGTGGACCAGGTGCCGGCAGAGGAGCTCACCGACACAGTGCTTCGTGGCGTCTGGGCCGAAGTCGCCAACCTGCGACGCCACCAGATTGCCCACCGAGATCTCCGCCAGGCCAACATCTTCCTCGCGGAACCAGCCACTCCCATCCTGATCGACTTCGGTTTCGGAGAGGTCGCGGCAGAGGATCTGTTGCTGGATCAGGACGTCGCCGAGTTGGTGATCTCCGCGGCCCTCGATGTCGGGGCGGCGCGGTCGGTGAGCAACGCTGTGGCGGTAGTGGGTGCGGATGCGGTCGCCAAGGCTGCCCCATGGATGCAGACGCTCACGATCGGCGGGGCTACCCGCAGGGGTCTGAAGACCGATCGCCGACTGCTCGAGGAGATCCACGAGGAGGTAGTCCGCTGCACCGATTTGGAACGGGTCGAGCTGGCTCAGGTCCAGCGGGTCCGACCACGAGCCGTAGTCATGGCAGCCCTGCTCTTCGCGGCCGTCTGGTTCCTCATCCCGCAGTTCGCCGACCTGCCGCGGATCCTTCAGCAGGTGCGGGGCGCGCAGTGGGCCTGGGCGGTCCCGGCTCTGGTCTTCTCGCTGCTCACCTACGTCGGTGCTGCGATGTCGCTCTCTGCCGCTGTTAGTCGCCGGCTGTCGGTAGGCAAGACGACGTTGGCAACCCTGGCGGGTTCGTTCGTGAACCGCATCTCACCCGCCAAGATCGGTGGGATCGCCCTCAACGTGCGCTACCTCCAGAAGCAGGGTGTTGACTCCTCGGTGGCGGCAGCCTCGATCGGGCTCTCGCAAGGAATCGGCACCGTGGTCCACCTGTCCCTTCTGGTCTTCTTTGGCGTCGCCGCGGGAAGCACGGTCAGCGTCTCCCACTTCCTGCCATCGGGCACAGTTGTGTTCGTCGTCACCGCAGCGGTCCTCACCGTGGTCGGGGTCGCCGTACTCATCCCGCGCATCCGGCGCATATTCAGAACGTCAGTGAAACCGCACCTGTCAAGAATTCTGGCGAACCTACGAGAGCTGCTGGCGAGCCCTGGACGGCTTGCCATGCTGGTCCTCGGCTCGGCGATCCTGACCATGAGCTACATCGGTGCGCTATGGGCGAGCATCCAGGCCTTCGGGGGTGGGATCCCGATCGCAGGGATCGCACTGGTCTTCTTGGCCGGGGCATCCCTAGCAGCCGCTGCGCCGACCCCGGGTGGAATCGGCGCGGTGGAGGCTGCCCTCGCCGCCGGGCTGACCACCCTCGGGCTGGCCTCCGACGTCGCGGTGCCCGCGGTGTTCCTGTATCGGCTCGCGACCTTCTGGGTGCCCGTCGTTCCTGGTTGGATCGCGTTTGTCACCTTGCAGCGCCGTGGCGACATCTAGCCCTCCTCGTCGCCGCATCCTGGATCTCGCCGTCGCGAGTGCCGGGCTCGCCGTCTATGCGTTGTGCGCCCTGGTGGCATCCAAGGACGAGATCCCGGCGCTCGAGCGCGAGGTGTTCCACGCTGTCAACGACTGGCCCGACGTTCTCCGCCTGGTCGCCTACCCCGTCCAGCTGCTCGGGGTCCTCGTGCTCCCGTGGGGCGTGGCCGTCGTGGCGGCCGCGCTGCGTCGCTGGCGGCTGGCGCTGGCGCTGGCTGTCCTCCCACTCCTCAAGTACGTCGTGGAGTTCGGCGCGGTCAAGCAAACCGTCGATCGGGCACGCCCCTTCCGGTCCGTGTGCCAGGGCGACCCGTCCTGCGGGCATTTCCGGGGGGTGCCCCTGGAGGGTCCATCCTTCGTGTCCGGCCACGCGATCATCGCCGCTGCTGTTGCGGTGGTCGTTCTTCCGTACCTGACGAGACGTTGGGCGTTCGTCGTCGTCCTGACCGCCATCGGCGTAGGGCTCGCCCGGATCTACCTGGGAGCGCACAACCCGTTGGATGTCCTCGGTGGGGCGGCTGTGGGTGTTGTCCTCGGCTCCTTGCTCAACCTGGTCTTCGGTATCTCACAGAAGAATGTCCGGCCCGACGCCTCCGGAGACCTCCCGGTCGGCAGCCAGGCACGTGACGTCGGTCTCGCCTAGCCACGCGCGGCACGATCGCGGGCGTTACGGCCAAGTCAGCGCGTCGGCCTCGAACCGCTCGGCGGTCTGCACGGGGACCACGCAGAAGACCAACCTGCCGGGATCCTCCAAGATCACGTAGTCGCCCCGGTCCTCGACGACCCGAGCGCCGAGCGCGACCACCCGGGCGACCTCGGCTGCGACGTCGTCGCTCTCGATGTCGAGGTGGACGCGGGGCGGTGTCCCCTCGCCGGTGCGTTGGCCCTCCAGATGGACCGAGCCGATCCGGCCGAGCCGGGCAAATGGCTCGTCCTCGTTTGCCTCAGGCGTCAGGCCCTGCACGCCACCCCAGAAGGCCAGGGCGGAGTTGTAGGTCCCCGCTGGGTGGTCGATCAACACGATTCCGATGCGTGAGCGATGCATCGGATGATCCTAGAGGCTGGCCGACGGAGGGAGTGGCCAGGAGGCATCACATGGGCCACGCATCAAACCTGAGTTGAGGAGACTCAACTCTCTTGACATGAACGGAAGAAGCCTGCACACTTGAGTCAGCGCAGTTCAGTGGCTGGCGCGTTCACGCACTTCCCCGTTGTTCAGCTCAGGAGGCATCTCATGGCACGTGCGGTCGGAATCGACCTCGGGACCACTAACTCGGTGGTCTCTGTTCTGGAGGGCGGCGAGCCCACCGTCATCGCCAACGCTGAAGGCGCCCGGACTACCCCGTCGGTTGTCGCTTTTGCGAAGACTGGCGAGGTCCTGGTGGGCGAGGTCGCCAAGCGGCAAGCCGTCACCAACGTCGATCGCACCATCCGCTCGGTGAAGCGGCACATGGGCACGACGTGGAACGTCGAGATCGACGGCAAGGACTTCACGGCGCAGCAGATCAGTGCCTTCGTGCTCCAAAAGCTCAAGCGCGACGCGGAGTCCTACCTGGGCGAGACGGTCACCGACGCGGTCATCACGGTGCCGGCCTATTTCAACGACGCGCAGCGGCAAGCCACAAAGGAGGCCGGCGACATCGCGGGTCTCAACGTCTTGCGTATCGTCAACGAGCCGACTGCTGCGGCCCTCGCCTATGGGCTGGACAAGGGCGACAAGGACCAGACGATCCTCGTCTTCGACCTCGGAGGCGGCACCTTCGATGTGTCGCTGCTGGAGATCGGCGAGGGCATCGTCGAGGTCAAGGCGACCTCGGGTGACAACCACCTCGGTGGCGACGACTGGGACCAGCGGGTGGTCGACCACCTCGTCAAGCAGTTCCAGAACGCGCACGGTGTGGACCTGAGCAAGGACAAGATGGCTCTCCAGCGGCTTCGCGAGTCAGCCGAGAAGGCGAAGATCGAGTTGTCCTCGTCGGCCGACACCACCATCAACCTCCCCTACATCACGGCCAGCTCCGAGGGCCCACTGCACCTCGACGAGAAGCTCACGCGCTCGCAGTTCCAGCAGATGACGCAGGATCTGCTCGACCGGTGCAAGGCGCCTTTCGCCAACGTCATCAAGGACGCCGGCATCTCGGTCTCCGGCATCGACCACGTCGTGCTGGTCGGCGGCTCGACCCGGATGCCCGCGGTCACCGATCTGGTTCGCGAGCTCACGGGAGGCAAGGAGCCCAACAAGGGCGTCAACCCCGACGAGGTCGTCGCCGTCGGTGCCGCGCTGCAGGCCGGTGTGCTCAAGGGAGAGGTCAAGGACGTCCTCCTTCTCGACGTCACGCCGCTGTCGCTCGGCATCGAGACCAAGGGCGGCATCATGACCCGCCTGATCGAGCGCAACACCACCATCCCGACGAAACGCTCGGAGATCTTCACCACGGCCGACGACAACCAGCCGGCCGTGCAGATCCAGGTCTTCCAGGGCGAACGGGAGATGGCTGCCTACAACAAGAAGCTCGGCATGTTCGAGCTCACCGGGTTGCCGCCGGCTCCGCGCGGTGTCCCGCAGGTCGAGGTCACGTTCGACATCGACGCGGACGGCATCGTCCATGTTTCCGCAAAGGACCTCGGGACGGGCAAAGAGCAGTCGATGACCATCACCGGAGGCTCGGCGCTGCCCAAGGACGACATCGAGCGGATGATGCGCGAGGCCGAGGAGTACGCAGACGAGGACCGCAAGCGCAAGGAGGCGGCGGAGACCCGCAACACCGGCGAGCAGCTGGTCTATCAGACCGAGAAGTTCTTGGCCGACAACGCCGACAAGCTTCCTGACGAGGCCAAGAGCAATGTCGACGGACCCCTGGACGACCTCAAGAAGGCGCTAGAGGGCGAGGACGTCGACGCGATCCGCTCCGCGACGGAGGCGCTCGGCGCTGCCAGTCAGGCCCTGGGCACAGCGATGTACGCCCAGGCTCAGGGCGCCGGCGAGGATCCCACCGGGTTCGCTGACGCAGGTGCCGGTGACGGCTCGGGCGTCGGGGACGACGACGACATCGTCGACGCCGAGGTCGTCGACGCGGAGGTTGTCGACGAGGGGTCGACCGACAGCGAGGCCAAGTGACATCTGAGGGTGCCGGCGAGGGCGGCGGACCGGTCTTTCGGGACCGGCGCCGCATCGACCCCGAGACCTATGAGGTTCGGGAACCGGCGGCCAACCCGCCGGCACCTTCGACGTCAGCCAACCCTGCAGACGGGCCAACCGCCTCGTCGTTGGGTGAAGCGCTTCGGGGCGGCGCAGCACCAGACTCCTCAGTGCTCGACGCTGAGCTCGCGGAGCTCACCGGGGACCTGCAGAGGTTGTCGGCCGAATACACGAACTACCGCCGGCGCGTTGAACGTGATCGCGACGTGGTGCGGGAGACAGCCGTGGCCAACGCCTTGGCCGAGCTCCTGCCCGTACTCGATGACGTTGGCCGTGCGCGCGCCCACGGCGAGCTCGAAGGAGCGTTCAAGGCCGTGGGAGAGGCGCTCGAGGCAACCGTCGCCAAGCTTGGACTGGAGACGTTCGCCCAGGTCGGAGAGGCCTTCGATCCCGTTGTCCACGAGGCCTTGTCGGCGGTCCCGTCCGACGAGCCGGGAGAGCCGGTGGTGTTGGAGGTCTTCCAACCGGGATATCGGTTTGCGGGCCGGATCGTCCGTCCGGCGAGAGTCGTCGTCACTTCGCCCGCGACGGCGGTGGACGACGCGAACTGACCCCGGCACCGGACCGGGGCGGTATCAACCGTGAAACACACCGAGGCTCGTGAGAGGAGGACCCCGTGAGCGCGAAGGACGATCTGGAACGCGACTACTACGCCGACCTCGGGGTCTCCTCGGGCGCTACTTCGGCAGAGATCAAGAAGGCCTATCGCAAGCTGGCACAGCAGTTTCATCCCGACAAGAACCCGGGAGACGCCAAAGCCGAGGCGAGGTTCAAAGAGATCTCGGCGGCCTACGGAGTCCTCAACGACGAGACTCGACGAGCCGAATACGACGAGTTGCGTCGACTGGGGGCCACCGGATTCCGGTTTCCTGGGCAGGGCGGCGCAGGTGGGGGTGGCGGCTTCTCCGGCAACCCCTTCGCGGGTGCGAGCGCCGGTGATTTCAGCGACCTCCTGGGCGGCCTGTTCGGCGGCGGCCGGGGCCGTACGTCTGCCGCAAGCGGACCGCGCCGAGGCGCAGACGTCGAGTCCTCAGTGACGATCGGCTTCCGCGAGGCCATTCAGGGAGTCACCATCCCCTTGCGACTGACCACCGAAGGTGCTTGCGCAACGTGTCGCGGAACGGGGGCCCGGCCGGGCACCACACCGCACACCTGCCCCACCTGCCACGGGTCCGGCCAGGTGTCGCGCAATGCCGGTGCCGGGTTCGCGTTTGCTGAGCCGTGCCGGACCTGCAGCGGCCGCGGCGTGATTGTCGACGACCCGTGTCCGACCTGCCACGGCTCGACGCGCGGCACCACCTCGCGGACGATCTCTGCCCGGTTGCCCGCCGGAGTGTCTGACGGTGCCCGCATCCGGTTGAAGGGAAAGGGCGCTGCTGGTGGCCAGGGAGCCCCCAATGGCGACCTATACATCGATGTGCACGTGACGCCGCATGCCGTCTTCGGGCGGAGGGGACAGCACCTGACGATCACGGTGCCATTGACCTTCCCGGAAGCGGCGCTCGGCGCGAAGATCTCGGTCCCGACGCTCACCGGCGAGTCGGTCACCGTGAAGATCCCGGCGGGAACGTCCAACGGGCGCACGTTTCGTGTGAAGGGACGGGGCGTACCGCGAGCCACCGGATCCAACGGCGACCTCCTGGTCACGGTCGAGGTCGCCGTGCCGCAACGTATCGACGGTGCAGCGAAGAAGACCCTCGAGGCCTTCCGGGACGCCACGGCCGACGATGACCCACGAGCTGGGCTGGCGGAGGCCGCGCGCGGTTGAGGCATTGACGAGTCGCACGTAGTCGAAGGAGGTGAAGGTCATGAGTGAGCCGTTCGATCTCACCGATGACTCACCCGTCTACGTCATCTCCGTGGCCGCCTCGATCAGCGGTCTCCATGCCCAGACCCTCCGGCAGTACGACCGCCTCGGTCTGGTGTCTCCACAAAGAACACCGGGCGGCGGGCGTCGCTACTCGCGACGAGACATCGAATCCCTGCAGCACGTGCAGATGCTGTCGAACGCCGGTGTGAACCTCGAAGGGATCCGTCGAGTCCTCGACCTCGAGGCAGAGGTTGAACGGCTGCGTCGCCGACTCGTCCAGCTCGAGGCGGACCAGCGCAGCGGAGCCGTCGTGGTCTGGCGTCCGACGCGACGGCGCAGCCGGTAGCCGGAGCGAATAGCCGTAGCCCTGTGAAGCTTAGGAAACTGAAGGAATGAACTCATGGATCTGACCACGAAGTCTCAGGAAGCGCTGTCTGCTGCTCAGCACAAAGCGGTGCGCGACGGTCATGCGCAGCTCGACACGGTGCACCTGCTGGAAGCCTTGTTGGGACCAGGTGACAGCATCCCCGCCGCGCTGCTGACCTCCGTCGGAGCCGATCCGGCGTCGGTTCGCGCGGCGGCTGAGGCGGCGGTCGAACGGCTACCGCGAGCCGCCGGCTCCACCGTTTCGGCGCCGCAGGCTTCCGGAGCGCTGCAGCGGGTGCTGGCCGATGCGCAGGCGCGCGCGGCCGACCGCGGCGACGCCTATCTGTCCACCGAGCACCTGCTGCTGGCTCTGTCGTCGGTCGGCGGCGCTGCGGCTGAAATTCTCGCTGCGGCAGGCGCGACGGGAGACGCGCTGGCTGAGGCCTTGACCCGTCTGCGAGGACAGACGCGGGTGACCAGCGCGGACCCCGAAGGGACGTTCCAGGCCCTGGAGAAGTACGGCGTCGATCTCACCGCTCGTGCCCGGGAGGGCGCCATCGATCCCGTGATCGGACGCGACTCCGAGATCCGTCGGGTGGTCCAAGTGCTCGCTCGACGGACGAAGAACAACCCGGTGCTCATCGGAGAGCCGGGCGTGGGCAAGACCGCTGTGGTCGAAGGCCTCGCGCAGCGGATGGTGGCTGGCGACGTGCCGGAGTCGCTGCGCGGCAAGCGTTTGGTGGCCCTCGATCTCGGAGCCATGCTGGCCGGCGCCAAGTACCGCGGGGAGTTCGAGGAGCGGCTCAAGGCCGTTCTCGACGAGATCAAGGGCAGTGACGGCCAGGTGGTCACGTTCATCGACGAGCTCCACACGGTAGTAGGTGCAGGTGCGGGTGGCGACTCGGCCTTGGACGCCGGCAACATGCTCAAGCCGATGCTGGCCCGCGGTGAGCTGCGGATGGTCGGGGCGACCACTCTGGACGAATACCGCGAGCGCATCGAGAAGGATCCTGCGCTCGAGCGGCGCTTCCAGCAGGTCTACGTCGGCGAGCCGAGTGTCGAGGACACGGTCGCCATCCTGCGTGGGCTGAAGGAGCGCTACGAGGCTCACCACAAGGTGGCCATCAGCGACGCCGCGCTGGTTGCGGCCGCCCAGCTCTCCGACCGCTTCATCGCCGGGCGACAGCTGCCGGACAAGGCCATCGACCTGGTCGACGAGGCAGCGTCCCGGCTGCGGATGGAGATCGACTCCTCACCGGTCGAGATCGATGTGCTGCGTCGATCAGTCGATCGGCTGCGGATGGAGGAGATGGCGTTGGAGCGAGAGTCAGATGCCGCTTCGGTCGACCGACTCGAAACTTTGCGCAAGGAACTCGCGGACCGGCAAGAGGAGCTGACGGCCCTCACCGCCAGGTGGGAGCGGGAGAAGGCCGGTCTCAACCGGGTCGGTGAGCTGAAGGAGCGGCTGGACACCTTGCGGATGGAGGCCGAACGTGCCCAGCGCGAGGGCGACCTGGTCCGGGCCAGTGAGTTGCTCTACGGCCAGATCCCGGACCTGGAGCGCGATCTCGCCGAGGCTGCTGCATCCGAGGCGGGGGGCGCCGAGGCCGGGATCGGCGAAGGGGCACCCATGGTCAAGGAGGAGGTCGGCCCCGATGACGTCGCTGATGTCGTGGAGGCCTGGACCGGCATCCCGGCTGGGCGGCTGCTCGAGGGCGAGTCGGCCAAGCTGCTCCGGATGGAGGCCGAGCTCGGCCGCCGGCTGGTGGGACAGGAGCGAGCGGTCGGTGCCGTCTCCGACGCCGTACGCCGCTCGCGGTCGGGCATCGCCGACCCCGACCGGCCCCTCGGGTCCTTCCTGTTCCTCGGCCCGACCGGCGTCGGCAAGACCGAGCTGGCCAAGGCGCTCGCCGACTTCTTGTTCGACGACGAGCGGGCCATGGTGCGGGTGGACATGAGCGAGTACGGCGAGAAGCATTCCGTCGCTCGGCTCGTCGGTGCCCCCCCGGGCTACGTCGGCTACGAGGAAGGCGGCCAGCTCACCGAGGCCGTACGACGCCGTCCCTACACCGTGGTGCTGCTCGACGAGGTGGAGAAGGCCCATCCCGAGGTCTTCGACATCCTGCTCCAGGTGCTCGACGACGGGCGGCTGACCGACGGCCAGGGCCGTACGGTCGACTTCCGCAACGCCATCTTGATCCTCACCTCCAACCTCGGGTCAGGCTTCCTGGTCGACGATGCCGTCCCGGTCGAGCAGCGCCGCGAGTCGGTGATGCAGCTCGTCCGCGCGACCTTCAAGCCCGAGTTCCTCAACCGGCTCGATGACATCGTGGTCTTCGACCCGCTCTCGACCGACGAGCTGTCTGCGATCGTCGAGCTGCAGGTGGCTCGGCTGGCGAGCAGGCTCGCCGATCGGCGGATCACCCTGGAGGTGACTCCGGCCGCCCGCGAATGGTTGTCCCTGGCTGGCTACGACCCGATCTACGGCGCCCGACCGTTGCGGCGGCTGATCCAGACCCAGATCGGCGATCCCCTCGCCAAGGCGTTGCTGGCGGGAGAGGTGCATGACGGCAGCCCGGTCAAGGTCGACGTTGCGCCCGACGGCACCGCCCTCACGCTCGCGGCGGGTGGGCCGCAGTGAGACGGCGCACCGCCTCGTCCAGGACCTCGTCCTTCTTGCAGAAGGCCCAGCGCACCAACGGCCGTCCGGCTTTCTGGTCGTCCCAGAAGGGCGCGTGCGGGACGGCAACGACTCCGGTGCGGCCCGGCAGGTCGCGGCAGAACTCCCAACCGTCGTCGTAGCCCACGGACCGCACATCGGTCGTCGCGAAGTAGGTGCCACGGGGACGGTGCACGTCGAGCCCAGCAGCAGCAAGGCCATCGCAGAGCCGGTCGCGCTTGGCGGCGAGCGTGTCTCGCAGGGCGCTGAAGTAGTGGTCCGGGAGGGCGAGACCAACCGCCACAGCTGGCTGCAGCGGCGCCCCGGATACGAAAGTCAGGAACTGCTTGGTCAGGCGCACACACTCGACGAGGTCGCGCGGGCCGGTGACCCAACCCACTTTCCAACCGGTGAACGAGAACGTCTTGCCCGCCGACCCGATCGAGAGGGTCCGCTCGCGCATGCCGGGCAGGGTGGCGATCGGGATGTGCGGCCGGTCCTCGTCGAAGGCCATGTGCTCGTAAACCTCGTCGGCGACGACCACGAGGTCGTGCTCGATGGCCACCTCTGCCAGCGCGGTCAGCTCGTCCCGGGACAGCACCGCGCCTGTGGGGTTGTGCGGACTGTTGACCAGCAGCACCTTCGTGCGCGGCGTTACTGCGGCACGAAGGAGGTCAGGGTCCAAGGCGTAGGTCGGCGGCCGCAGGGTGACCGGTCGTCGCCGACCGCCCGCGAAACCGATGCAGGCGACGTAGGAGTCGTAGTACGGCTCGAGGACAGCGACCTCGTCGCCCGGATCGATGAGACCCAACAACGCTGCGGCGATCGCCTCGGTTGCCCCGGTGGTGATCAGGACCTCGCCCTCGGGGTCGTACGCCTGAGCAGCGAAGCGCGACCGGTAGGCAGCCACGGCGTGACGAAGCACGGGCAGGCCGCTACCAGGTGGGTATTGGTTGCTGCCCGAACGGATCGCCTCGACGGCGGCCTCGGCCACCTCACTCGGACCATCCGTGTCCGGAAAGCCTTGGCCAAGGTTGATCGAGCCAGTGCTTGACGCCAACGCGGACATCTCGGCAAAGACCGTCGTGCCGAGTCCCTGGACACGCTGCGCCTGGCGATTCATGCCTTGCAGGCTAGGCCCGGGCCGGGAAGATGTTCACGCGCTCCACCAGCGCAACACTCGCAAGGCTCGCAAGGTGATCCACCGCGATGGTCGGCCCTCCCCGTCGTCGAGGGAGAACCAGGACCGGCCGCGGAGGTTGCGATCCAGGGGCCACCTGCCGTCTGGAAGCCGACGAGTCCTGAGGTAGTCGATCGCGGCGCCAAGCCGAGGGTCGGGCGACCTGGATTCGTGAACACCTGCAGCGCGGAAGTAGTCGAGGGCCCGCAGAACGTCGTAGCGCCAACGGTTCGGGTAAGTCAGCTGGAGGTACTGCTCGTCGGCCGGATCGCCAGTGCTCAGCCGGCGGAAGAGACTGCGAGCGAGCAGGTACTCCTCACCGGTGCCTCGCGCCGACCTCGAGCCTGGGGTCCCCCCGGTGGTTCGTTCGTACTCCAGCAGGCCTTCGAGGACATTGATCGTCGTGTCGAACGACGAGCGGACCGAACCGTTCGTCCGTTCGCAGTTCCACCCTCCGTCGGGAAGCCGTTCCTCGACCAGCCGTTCCACGAGCCGCGACATGTCGACCCCGAAGTAGGCGCCGTCCGCGACCGTCCGACCGTTGATGCACTCTTCGACCTCGCCGTCCCAGTACGGCTGCCCGTCGTGCTCCCATCGTGCGTTGGCACCGACGAGCTCGACGGCGCGCTGTGCCCGCCTCGATGCGGGATCGAGCCCAAACTCGCGTAGCTGCGTCAGCGCATAGGTGGTCGCGGTCCACGGCTGGCCAACGGTCTCGAACTCACTCCAGTCGAACCCAGCCGGCGCGAACGCGCCACCTGCCCACTGCCCGTCTGGATCCTCGAGGGCGAGCAGCTGGGCTCCCCAACCCTCCGTCTCCACGGTGGCGCGGATCTCCTGCCACTGCGCCTCAGGAGCATCCAGCAGGTCGCGAAGCACCTGCCAGCGGATCGCCGGATCCCCGGCCGACAGCCACTGGAGCACCTCTGCGTCCTCCACGGCCCAAGGTTAGAGGCGGAAGCCGCTGGGATCAGGCGGGGTCGCGAACCGTGCCAACCAGCAGCGGGACCGGAGCGGGCAAAGTGACCTGCTCGGCGCCCACGATGGCGAAGGTCACGGACTCGTCGCCCTCGGCCCGGCTGTCCTTGCTAGTCGGCACCTTGAACGTGACCGACTGGTCGGAGTCGAAGAACAGATAGGCGTACGGCGCCGCCTCGGACAGGGGGATCGCCGGGCCGGCTACGACCTCGTGCCGCCGGAGCCAGGCGCGAGGCAGGTCATCGGTCGAGACTTCAGGAGGAGTTCCGACCTCTGGGCCGACAGCGACCAGCTCGAGGAAGACCCCCACGTCGCTCGGGGCGGACAGGTCGAGCCGCCAGGACAGGGTCCTTCCCTCGAGCACAGACGTCCGGATCGGAGTGACCGTCAGGGTGGGTGGAGGATCGTCGTCGAGGACCGTGACGCCGCCTGCGTAGTCCCCAACTGCGAGGCCACGAACGGGTTTCACAGCTACCACGTAGTCGGTGTCGTAGTCATCGCGATCGTCACCGGCGACGGGGACGTCCACGTAAACGTGCTTGGCGCCGGCGGGTACGTCGATGACCATGCGGGTGGGTAAATCCGAGGTATTCGGGTCGACGATCTCGACCCAAAGACGTCCCGCGCCGTGTGCGGGTCCCCGGACGGTCAGGGGAAGCCGCACGAGGTGATCGCGGTCACCCTCATCGACGGTCAGGTGAGCGACGTCGACCTGGGGGAGGCGAAGCGGCTTGTCCGCAGACAGGCCGTCGTGCCACCCCCAGATGTCGAGCAGCCACAACTCGCCCCGCGGGGAGCGCGGCAACAGCTCGATCCGCGTGATCGCGTGCAGGTCCACGCCGCTGGACGCAACCGACGGGGTCCGCAGGCCGACCTGGACCTCCTGAGCCCAGGTCTTCCCCTCGAAGCCGTGGCTGGTGCGAGGCAGCGAGGCGACCGACGCGGCTGGCAGGACCACTCGGGTGCCGGTCGAGTCGACAAGGCGGACTCCGAATCTCGCACCGGGACCGCCGGCTTCGACGGCGACGCGCAACGACAGCCGCGTTGCTCGGCTGAGATTGCGCTGGTGCGTCGGGACGAGCTCGGCACGCCCCTGGGCCGATGTCCAGGACACGTGGATGGCGCTTCGACTGGGTTCGCCCGCAACCGAGTAGACAGGCAGGAAGTGCGGTGTCACACCCCACCCCGCATCGGGCTCGCACATCGCACGCCGCGACGACGACTCCGCCGTACGGCACAGCCGCGCCTTGGTCGGGAGGGTCGAGATCACGCCCAACGACGCGGAGGGGCGGACGGCGGCTGACCGTCGCGCGCCGATGGCCGAAGCCAGCACAGCCGCACCACCAGCGGAGGCCGCCCTTCGGCCACGCCCATCGAGCATCGGCAGCACCGACTCGTCATGGCGGAGGAACAGAGCTGCCGCGGCGGCGGTGTAGGTCGCTCCCACTGCCCGCTCGCGGGTGGCGCTCAGGCGTTGTGGTGCATGGGTTCCGCAGACCTTGTCCTTCGGGTCGTACCAGTCGTCCCATGCGGGGGCGATCGCTGCTCCTGGCGTCCATTCAGCGTTGAAGTAGTTGTGGTTCGCGCCCAAGACCAGGACAGCGCTGCGGAAGGCCGAGTCGTGATAGTTGCGTGCGGCGTCCAGGTAGGCCTGGCCTTGCAGGTCGGACACGTCACCGTCGCAGTAGGGCAGCAGGACCACGACCGGCACGCCAGGAGCCGGGTTCTGCCCGAACGCGGTCGGTCCGATGTGGACGAGACCCCGAATCTTCCACGGCACCTTGGGCCGGGTCGTGCTGTCCAGGGCGGCCCGGTTGACGCCTTCGCCTCCGCGCGAGTGCCCGACGAGAAGGACGCGCGACAGGTCGGCGCGTGGCGCTTTGGCCACGGCTGGGGGAGCCAGGGCGTGCGTCGCGTTGCTGGCCGACCACCCGGCCCACAGCTTCAGGTGCTGCTGGATGAGCAAGGACCGAGCTTCGGCACCGCCATCCGCCAGTGCCCAGTCCTGACCGTTGATACCGTTGGCGGCGATCGACACCGTGAGATAACCCTGTGACGCCAACAACTTCTGGGTCTGCAGGTAGCCGCGTTCGCTGGGGATTGCTCGATAGTTGTCGGGACAGGGCCAGTCGCCGCTGTCGCGCTTCCCACGGAAGCACGTTGAGTGTCGCCCGTGCAGGAACAGCACCAGCGGTCGGGGAGTGGAGATGCCCGACGGGGCGACCACGACCCCGCGGACCTCGACCTTGGCGGGAAGTCCCGCGAGGTGCACGCGCGGCAAGACGTAGGTGTGCGTCGTCGTCGTGAAAGACCCCCGCACACCCGGATCGTGATCGATGGGCGCACCGCGGCCCAAGCGAGGATCGTTCCGGGTCGGTGCCGCGTCGAGGGGGGACACGTCGGTTGCGACATCCAGGCGTCGCCCGGCGGCCCGCACCGCAAGGCCGCTCCAGGTCTGGGTCGCGGCCGCGCGCGCTGCGCTGATCGGGACCGAGACAGACCGCTGGTCGCGGGCTACGACGCCGTAGCCCAAGGACTCGTCGTCGAGGCTGATCTCGAGACGGGCCCCGCCCGGTCTCAGCGGCCGCGGCGACGCCCACGTCAACCCGAGCTGACCGCTCGCGTCCCGGTTCAAAGACCAGCCGTCGGGTAGGTCGAGCGAGGTCAGCGGCGGCACGCTGGGTACGGCACCCTCGGCCGTCAGGGGGCCAGTCACGGTGGCCGCGGCAGGCCCAGCCATCCCGCCGACGAGAGCCGCTGCGAGAACCAGCGCCGCGATTCGGCGGCGCGTGCGACCTCTGCTCATCCTGCTCCCGTGGTGGTGACCCGGGTGAGACGGTAATGCGCGGCTGCCCGTTCCTGCGTACTCCACGCAGGTGACGTAGCGAGCAGTTTCGGCGAACTGGATCGGCGACTGCCACCGGCTCCTGGCAAGGTGGTCGTCATGCCGACTGCTCTCGTGACCGGAGCGACCGCTGGTCTCGGCCTGGCCTTTGCGACGACCCTGGCCGCCCGTGGCTACGACCTGGTGCTCGTCGCTCGTGACGCGGAGCGGTTGGTCGAGCGGGCCGCCGACCTGAAGCACCGCTTCGGCGGGTCCGTGGAGGTGCTCCCTGCCGACCTCTCCACCACGTCGGGCTGCGGACTTGTCGAGGCTCGACTGGCGCGGTCAGCTGACGACGGGAACGTCGTCGACCTTCTCGTGAACAACGCCGGATTCGCGACCAACCAGCGGTTCGTCACTGGTGACCTGGCCGCGGAGCAGCGGGCCCTCGACGTGATGGTGCGAGCGGTCATGCGCCTGACGCATGCCGCGCTCGGCGGAATGGTGGCGCGCGGAGAGGGTGCGGTCATCAATGTGTCATCGGTGTCCGGCTGGATCCCTTCAGGGACGTACGGCGCTGCCAAGGCCTATGTCACCGCCTTCACCGAAGGGGTGGAGGGTGAGCTGCGCGGCTCCGGGGTGCGGTGCATGGCGGTCTGCCCCGGCTTCACCCACACCGAGTTCCATGAGCGCGCCGGAATCGACTTGTCTTCGTTGCGGCCATGGATGTGGCTGGATGCCGACCGCGTCGTTGCCGACAGCCTGCGAGACCTCGAGCGCGGCGTCACCGTCAGCATTCCCTCGGTTCGCTACAAGGCCATCGTCGCCGCGACCCGGTTCACGCCGCGGCGGTTGCTGAACGGCGGCTATCGCAGGGTGCGCCAGCGTTGAGCGATCTAGCGGACGGAGGACACCGTCAGGACGCCGAGCAAGAAGATGTCCTGGCGCGTGTTCACACGAACCTGCGCGCTGGTGCCGGTGAACGTTGCTCCTGACAGCGGCTTGGCGTCGACACCCAGGGTGTTGGCATATCGGGATCCAGCTGCAAAGGCGTCGGCAACGTTGTTCGCACTCTGGTCGCCGACTGCTGGGGCCAGTGGTTCACCGTCGACGGTGAGTACGTCTCCGTCGATACCGGCATCGCCTTCCCAGGCCACCATCCCGATCCGGGCGTCCATCCCTGCCGTTCCGGGGAGGGCCAACGTTGCGGGCTGGCCCGGAGAGACCGACCGGAACCCATCGACCACCGAGACCCGCCCTTCGGGGAGTGTCTTGTCGGAGTAGACGACGACCAGCGACCAGCCGGCGAAGCGTCCCGCCCCGGTCCGCGCCGCCGCGTCGGCCGCCCACCAAGTTCCTGCACCACCCGCGCGAACCGCCGCGGTGACGTCGGCGAAGGACTGGTAGGCCGGCCCCTGCCCGGTCGGCTGTCCCGTGTCGACGCGATCGGCCAGGACATCGACGTAGCCCTGCCCCGGCGCCGCAAGGGAGATCTCCCCGAGGCGGCCGGCGTCCACGCCTTGCGGGACGTTGGCCGACCAGTACAAGCCGGCCCACGTCACCGTTGCGGTCGCTGGCAGATCGAGGAGACTGCTCGACGAGGTCTGGGTCGCCTTGTGGGCGTCGTCGTCGACCCCGACCATGGTCCAGCTGTCGTTGTTGAGGGCGGAGCCGGAAGCCGTCCGTGCCTGCGCCTCGGCACAGCCCTTCGCATCGCGCGGGCAGCTGAGCAGCGGCGCCCCGACCTCGGTGACGGCGAGGTGGCCACGGTCTGCGAAGGAAGCGGCGTAGCCGTCAGGCGCCACGCCAGAGGTGCCGGTCACGGTGACGGAGTCGGTGTCCGGCGCGGAAACCGTGATGCTCACGGGCGTCGTGCCTTCGCTTCCCGCAGCGGCGACCACCTCGAGGTAGGCGGTGGCGTCGCTGTTCTCGCTGAGTTCCGGACCGGTGCATGTCGCGCCAGTGTCAGTGGCCAGGCAGCTCCAGTCGTCAGTCACGGCAAACGGTGCCACCTGGATCAGACCCGGCCCGAACCGTCCACCTGCGGTCAGGACCGAGGTTCCGGCCAGGGTGACACCGGGAGGCAGCGTGATGTCTGCCGTGACTCCCGAAGCTGAGGTGTCACCTGAGTTCCCCGCGGTGAAGCCGATGACCCCCGAGCGGCCGGCCACGAGGTCACCGAGCGGCTCGAGGTTGAGGGTGAGGATCGGCCCGATCGGGGTGGGGGTGGGAGTGGGGGTCGGCGTCGCCGTCGCCGTGGGCGTGGGCGTGGGACTGGAGGTGGGGCTTGGCGACGTCGTCGGAGAGGTCGTCGGGGTAGCGCTGGGTGAAGTGGGGGGCGGGAGACTCGTCCCCGACGGTGGCGGTGCGGACGGGACGGCTGGGGAGCTGGCGAGCGCCGACGGTGCGGCTTGACCCGTGTCCGTGGGGGCCGGCTCGCTCGGCGAGGAAGTGGGCGGAGCAGAGGACGACGGAGACTGCGACGTCGTCGGCACGGGCACGACGACACCCGGCAGGCCTCCGTCGGCCGTCCCCGACGTTGGCGTCTCTCCTCCTCCGCCACCCAGCAAGGCGATGGCCACGGCGCTGAGACCGACGATGCCGATCGTGGCCGCTGCGATCCCGACCGCAGCGGCGGGGTTGAGGCTCAACCGAGCTGCGGCTGCCGCGACCGCCCCGGTCAGGCCGGCACCACCGCCGGCCGCGGCCCCAGCGCCTGCTTCCGCCCCGGCGATGACTACGCCCGCTGCGGCACCGGTGCCGGCTGCCGCGCCGCCGGCCGCCTGACCGGAGCGGGCGGCCGCGCCGACGGCTGACGCGGCAGCTGCCGATCCACCGAGCAGCGCGCCACTCTTCAGCAGGCCGACCCCGAGCACGCCCAGGATGAGTGGCGCGATGACCACGCGCATGCCGTGGTTCACATCGGCGAGCTCTGCGACCAGCGCCCTGCACTCGACACACCCGGTGAGGTGCTCCTCGACCTGGGCCGTCTCGCGCTTCGACAACCCGCCACGGGCGTACGACCCGAGCTTGTCGTTGACCGCGGCACAGCCCTCGGAGTGCGGCATGACCAGGTGCTGCTGCAGGTAGGCCTGCCGCAGGCCCTCGCGGGCGCGGTAGGCCAGGGCGGACACCCCGTTGGCAGTGAGCCCGAGGATCGGCGCGATCTCCACGGGGGACAGCTCCTCGACCTCCATGTGCCAGAGCACGGCCCGCCAACGCTCGGGGAGGGTGGCGTACGCCTCCGCCACGAGCGTGCGCTCGAGTCCCTCGATCGCTGGGTCGACGAACGGCACGCCCGGGTCATAGGCCGACAGGTCGTCGCTGAGCTGGACCTTCGAGCCCGCCTTGGTGCGGTCATAGGCCACGCGGCGCAAGGTCGTGAACAGGTAAGAGCGAAACGCGACGTCAGGGCCGCCGCCGGCTTGGAGAACCGCCAGAACCTTGGCGAAGGCCTCGGACACCAAGTCGTCGGCGTCCGCGTCGTTGCGTGAGTGCTGTCGGGCCAGGTTGCGGGCCGACGATGCGTGCCGCTCGAACAAGGCGCCGTACGCCTGCGCGTCCCCTCCGCGGACCGCCGCGATCAACTCGGCGTCGCTGGGCCCGAGGGCCGCGGCATCGAGCTCGGTCGGCTGAGTCACAGACCTATCCTCGCGCGTTGGGGGCGTTCTCTCGTCAGATCATCGGCAAGAAGAGCGCCGATCCTGACCTCAAGACGCCCAGATGGCCGCCTCGTGACGCTCAGGGACGCCCTCGCCACCGGTCTGGGCGTCGGTCATGGTGAGCAAGACCACGTTTTCACCCGAACAGCCCACCCAGAGTCGCGTCATGTGACCACGTGACCATCGTCTTCGAAGCATGACCAGCACCGGAAGCGCCGCTGACACCCTTCGGGAGCGTTGGCGGGACCGCAGCGCCAGGTCCACCTGGGCTCGGCCGGAGGACTGGTACGTGCCGGCTGTCGAGGCTCTCGCCGAAGCTCTGGCCGAGGAGGTGGTCGAGTCTCGGGGCGTCGAGGCTGCGGCCGACCGTCTCGGGCGGCAGCGCGCGGATGAGGGCGTAGGCCTGGGGGAGGCTCTCGACGACCTCACGTCGCTCTACCTCGCAGCGGGGGTTCTCCAACCCCCGCTGCGGGTGGTGCGAGCGCTGGCCGAAGGCTGGGCCGATGCCGGCGTGGCGCCGGTGCGCACGGCTGGTTGCGAAGACGCCCTGACGGGCCTGGCGACCGCTGCCTACCTACGCACCCGGTTGCGGGAGACCTACGCAGCTGCTGACCTCGCAGGTGTTCCTGCCGGCGAGACGTCCTGCCTGGTCGTTCTCGACGGGACCTTGTCCCCGGTGGACCCATGGCAGCGGATGGCTCGCGGAGTGGTGCTCGCGGCGGCTTTGAGCGAGGTCTTCGACGGTGGCCAGTCGCTCGCCGCCCTGTCCGGCGGCCGTGTGGTCGCCCTTACGTCTCGCGACGCGTCCCTGGGTTCGGCTGTCCGCCGGCTCCGGGACAGCGTCGAAGCTCGGGTCGCCCGAGCGGGCTTGGCGGCAGCCGTACGCCGTCCACCGCGCGTGTGGGTCGAGGGCCTGCCAGCCGACCACACGAGCGCTGTCGCGCTGCTCATCGAACTCGAGCGCTGACGGCGTAACCGGACGACGGCCGCCTCTTGGAGGGGAGAGGCGGCCGTCGTACCGGAACTCATCATCCACCCTGCGGTGGTCAGTGGCGAGTGCGTCAGCCGAGGGGTTGGGTCAGGCCGGGAACGTGCGGGCGCAGCATCCCGAGCAGAGTCGCAGCCAGGGCGTCGGCGTCCACGAATCCGGGGAAGTGACCGAGCTCAAGGCGCTGGGTCTCCCAGCCGTGCGCCCGGGCCGCGCGGGCCGGCACGTCGTAGGCCGCGGAGGTCTGCAGGTAGACGACAGGGGCATCGGGAAAGTCCGACGGCGTCGGCAGCTCCTCGGTCCAGAACTCGAGGGTGCGCGGTTGAAGCGCTCCGAGGACCGTGCGGCGATCGGCAAGAGCGGGGATGTCGTCCAGGTCGTCCACGCTCCAGTTCGGCCACGCCGTCCCCGAGCGAAGCAGCTCTTCGAGCTCGCCGGCGCCGCGCGGGTCGTCCAGGCGAAAGCCGTCCAGCCGACTGCCCGGAGACGCTCGTGGCAGGCCCGCATCCACGAACGCGTACGCCGCGACCCGTCGGTGACTTGCCCGCAGGGCGAAGCCGAGCTGGGCCAGGAGCGCTCCCGCCCCGCTGTGCCCGACGAGGACCACCGGTCCGTCGGGGAGACCGCCGATCTGCAAGGCGCAGGACGCGACCCAGCGCAGGGCGTACGGCGGCTGGTCGTCGTTGTGCGCGTGCACCGGGACCGGTCGGGCGCCGCGGGCGAGCAGAGCCTCCGGGACTCCTCCCCAGGCCACCGAGGTGGTCAACGGTGACGAGCACAACGCGAGAGGGACCACGGGTGCCAGCCTGCCATCCCCGGTCGCGCACCTATCTCGCGTAACCTCGCGGCCGTGACGAACCGAGAAGAACTGCTGAGCCACATCACCAGCAAGGCCGTCGTTCACGGACGGGTCGTCCTCTCCTCCGGCCGCGAGGCTGACTACTACGTCGACCTGCGTCGCGTGACGTTGGACGGGGCCGCCGCCCCGCTCGTCGGGGAAGTCATGCTCGACCTGACCGCCGACCTCGACTTCGAAGCCGTCGGCGGACTCACTCTCGGCGCGGACCCCGTGGCCGCCGCCATGCTCCACGCGGCCGCGCGGCGCGGCCGTACCCTCGACGCGTTCGTCGTTCGCAAAGAAGGCAAGGCGCACGGCCTGCAGCGGCGCATCGAGGGACCAGACGTCGCCGGCCGGCGGGTGCTGGCCGTCGAGGACACCTCGACGACCGGTGGATCGGTCCTTGCTGCGGTCGAGGCCTTGCGCGAGGCAGGCGCTGACGTCGTGGGCGTGGCTGTCATCGTCGAGCGAGGCGCCGCTACGACGGTCGAAGCAGCCGGCCTGACCTATCGGGCCGCCTACACACCCGCGGACCTCGGCCTCTGAGCCTGACCCGCAAGCCGCGAACTCCAGGCCAGCCCCGGGAAGGACGAAGACCACGACATGGAGGCGTTGATCCCGTTCCTCATCATCGGTGGGGTCGGTGTCGTCGTGGCGCTGATCTTCATCAACGCGGCGGCGGCGCGCAAGCGGCGCGAGGCGATGTTTGCTGCGGCTGCCGCTCGGGGCTGGACCTTCACCCCTGAGCGACCCGACCTCGTGGCGCGCTGGCCCACTGGCACGCCCTTCGGGACGGGCGACAGTCGTCGCGCGCGCGATGTGCTGTCCGGTGTGATCAGGGATCGCGAGTTCGAGGCCTTCACCTACTCCTACGAGACCAGCTCGACCGACAGCAAGGGCAACCGGACGACGACCACGCACCGGTTCGCCGTCGTCGCGCTCGCGCTACCCACCTTTCTGCCCACGCTCGAGGTCACGCCCGAGTCGGTGATCCATCGAGCCTTTGACGCGATCGGGCTCGGGTCGGACATCAACCTGGAGTCTGAGGACTTCAACCGCGCCTACCGGGTCAGCTCAAAGGACCCGAAGTTCGCCTCGGATCTGCTGCCGCCCAGGGTGATGGAGCGCTTGCTCGCGGGACCGCGATTCGCCTGGCGCGTTGCCGGCACCTGGGTGCTGACCTGGTCGCAGGGGACGTTGGACGTCGAGGACGTCGACCCGGCCCTGACCCGGCTGCAGGCTGTCGTATCGGGCATTCCGGACTTCGTCTGGAAGGACCACGGCTACGATCCTGCGGACCAGGGTCGAGAACATGACGGACTCCCCGAGCCTGCGGACCCGCCCGACACGTCTGAGCATGGAGGTCGACCGTGAACCCTCTGGGATGGGTCGTTCTCGGTCTGATCGTGCTGGTCGCGATCGCCGTGGTCGTCTCGTACAACCGGTTCGTCAAGCAGCGCAACCTGGTGCAGGAGTCCTGGCGCCAGGTCGATGTCGAGCTGACCAGGCGGCACTCGTTGGTGCCGAACCTCGTGGAAACGGTCAAGGGGTACGCCGCGCACGAGCGGGCCACCCTCGAGGCGGTCACCGCGGCTCGGACCGTGGCGGCGGCCCCCGGCAGCACGCCCGGCGAGCAGGCCGCCCAGGAGAACGTCCTGCAAGGCGCCCTACGCCAGCTGTTCGCCGTCGCTGAGGCCTACCCCGATCTCAAGGCGAACGAGGGGTTTCGCGATCTACAGGCCCAGCTGGCCGAGACCGAGGACCGGATCGCGGCCAGTCGGCGCTTCTACAACGCCAACGTGCGAGCCCTCAACACTCGCGTCGAGTCCTTCCCCTCGGCAATCGTCGCCAAGACGTTCGGCTTCGAGAAGGCGGAGTACTTCCAGGCCGACGACCCCGAGGTGCGCGCGGTTCCGGGGGTCTCCTTCAGCTGATCGGTCGATGCGCGGGCGATGGGGGTTCGGCATCAGGCTGGGGTGTTCGTCGGGCGTGACCAACCAGACCTACGAGACCGACGAGACCTACGTGGAGGGGTCCTCGAGAGGGTCGGCCTCGCGCGACGAACGCCGCGCACGGAGGTATTCGATGCCGATCGGCACCACCGAAGCGGCGACGATGAGGATGGCGATGAGCTCGATGTTGTCGGCGACCCAGGTCACGTTCCCGAGCCAGAAGCCCATCAGGGTCAAGCTGCCCGCCCACACGATCCCGCCCACGACGGAGTAGGACGCATACGCCCGAAAATCCATCTTCACGACGCCGGCGAGCGCGGTGATGAACGTGCGCACGATCGGCACGAACCTGGCCAGGACGATGGACCGCCCACCGTGGCGTTCGAAGAACGCGTGAGCCGACGCGACATGTTCGGGTCTGACGATGCGTGAGTTGGGGCGGTCGAGCAACGGAGCCCCCACGATCCGACCGATCGCGTAGCCGCAGAGGTTTCCCAGGATCGCTGCAGTCGCTATCGCCGCGATGACCAGGCCGATCGGTTGGGTGATGACGCCGGATCCGACGAACACCCCGGTGGCGAACAGCAGCGAGTCACCGGGGAGGAAGAACAACAGCAGGCCGCACTCGACGAAGACCACGACCAAGACGGCGGCCAGGCCATAGGTCTGGATGAGGTGTTCCGGCTGCAGCCACTCGGGGCCGAAGGCGAGCAGGGAGACCGGATCCATGCTGACCAGCGTACGGGCGCTGCGGAGTCGCTGACGCCTACGCTGCCCCCATGGTTGGTGTAGGTCCGTGGGAGGGTCCGCTGCCGGAGGACCTACGCCTCGACCCCGAGCTGCTGGCTCACGGGGACACCCGCAACGTGGTGGACCGCTATCGGTACTGGCGTCTTGAAGCGATCGTGGCCGACCTCGATGCCCGAAGGCACCCGTTCCACGTGGCGGTCGAGAACTTCGAGCACGACTTCAACATCGGTTCGGTGGTGCGGACGGCCAATGCGTTCCTCGCTGCCGAGGTGCACATCGTCGGGCGTCGCAGATGGAACCGGCGCGGGGCCATGGTCACCGACCGATATCAGCATGTCCGGCATCACGAGTCCGTTGCGGAGCTGGCGGCCTGGGGGTCAGCGGCCGGGCTCCCGCTCCTCGGCATCGACAACCTCCCCGGCGCCGTGCCGCTGGAGACGTTCGACCTTCCGCAGCGTTGCGTCCTGGTGCTCGGCCAGGAGGGTCCTGGGTTGTCGGTGGAGGCTCGCGACGCGTGCGGCGCCGTACTCTCGGTGGCGCAGTTCGGCTCGACCCGCTCGATCAACGCGGGCGCGGCGGCGGCTGTGGCGATGCACGCCTGGGTGCGGAGGCACATCTTCGGGCAACCACCGGTCGGTGAGGGACGGTGGTCAAATGACTGAGGACGGCGAGGAGCCGCGGGCCAGCTCGGCGCTCCTGCTGATCGCTCGATTCATCCTGGAGCTGTGGCTGCTGACCGCACTCGTCGGCATCGGCATCGGCCTGGTCGACGGCGTGCTCGGCTGGCTGCTCGGCCTGGTGCTCGCGCTGGTGGGGATGGTTGTGTGGGGGCTGTTCATCGCCCCGAAACGGAGGGTGGATGCGCCGCTCGCCGCACGCGTCGCCATCGAGCTGGCGTTGTTCGCGGGCGCGGCGTTGGGTCTTGCCGCCATCGGTCACCCCCTGTGGGGAGGGATCCTCCTCGCGGCTGAGCTGGTGGTCCTCGGGCTGCTTCGCCGGCCGGGTGAGCATCCTCCCGGCGCGGCCTTTGGTCCCAACCGATAGAGGCCGACGACCGATCCCTGGCGTGCGACGCGCATGACAGGATGAAGGCGCGCCGACAGGCCGTACCGACAACTGGTCCGACACGAGCAGGAGCCACGTCATGCCGATCGCCACCCCCGATGCCTACGCCGCGATGCTCGACCGGGCGAAGGCCGGCGCCTTCGCCTACCCGGCGATCAACTGCACGTCGTCGCAGACGATCGTTGCGGCGATCCAGGGTTTCGCGGAGGCCGAGAGCGATGGCATCGTTCAGGTCTCGTGGGGCGGCGCGGCCTACGCCTCCGGCCAGCGCGTCAAGGACATGGTGGTCGGCGCGAGCGCGCTGGCTGAGTTCGCACACGTGGTGGCCGCGAAGTACGACGTGACGATCGCCCTGCACACCGATCACTGTCCGAAGGATCAGCTGGACGGCTTCATGCGGCCGTTGATCGACGTCAGCGCCCAGCGGGTCGCCGCCGGTCAGGAGCCGCTGTTCCAGTCGCACATGTGGGACGGGTCCGCCGTGGAGCTGCACGAGAACCTCGACATCGCCTCGGAGCTGCTCGACAAGTGCGCGGCGGCGAAGATCATCATGGAGCTGGAGATCGGTGTTGTCGGTGGGGAAGAGGACGGCGTCGAGGCCAAGCACGACGCAAAGCTCTACTCCACTCCCGACGACGCGCTGGCGATGGTGGAGGCCCTCGGGCTCGGCGAGCGGGGCCGCTACATGGTGGCGGCGACGTTCGGCAACGTGCACGGGGTCTACAAGCCGGGCAACGTCGTGCTGCGCCCGTCCATCCTCAAGGAGCTGCAGGACGCCGTCGGCGCGAAGTACGGCAAGGACAAGCCGCTCGACCTCGTCTTCCACGGTGGGTCGGGGTCGTTGCTGTCGGAGATTCGCGAGGCGCTCGACTACGGCACGATCAAGATGAACGTGGACACCGATACGCAGTACGCGTTCACCCGGCCGGTCGCCGAGCACATGTTCCGCAACTACGACGGTGTGCTCAAGATCGACGGCGAGGTCGGCAACAAGAAGCAGTACGACCCGCGGGCTTGGGGCAAGGCCGCCGAGGCCGGGATGGCTGCCCGCGTGGTGACGGCCTGCGAAGACCTCCGCAGCGCGGGCACCAAACTCACCTAAATTTTTCGCGCTTCACCCACCAGAGGTGCCCTGACGGCGGCCATTTCGCGGTGAATGTCCGTTTTGTACGGCGCCAAAAGGGCGCCCCCGTGGGTGAAGCGCGGGGGCTGTGGATGAGTTCAGCGAGCAGGTGACCACAAGGCCCACGCTGGGCCGATGGGTTCGTCGGCCGAGGATGTGTGGGCGCTGGCTCGCGAGCAAGGCGGTGCGCTCACCTCTGCGCAGCTTCGGCTGCTCGGTACGTCCGCCAAGGCCCAACGCACCCGAGTCGCGGATGGTCGGCTGCTGCGCCTGCGACGAGGCTTGTTCTCACCCGGGACCGGCCCGGGGAGGGTGGACGCCGCCGTCCGCGAGGTGGCGGCGGCCTGCCTGGCTATCGATGGGGCAGTGGCCAGCCATGAGACCGCGGCGCACCTGCACGGCCTGGAGCTCCTTCGTTGGGTGCAGCCAGCTATCTGGGTCACTGTGCCCAAGCGCCCCGGCGCCACTCCGGCGGCAGTGCAGGGAGTGGCGGTCCAGACGTCCCGCCTCGCGCGAGAGGACGTGACCGAGCTTTTCGGCATCCCGGTGACGAACCTCGCCCGTACGGCGGTGGACCTGGCTCGTGTACGTGAGCTTCGAGACGGCCTGGTCGTGGTCGACTCCGCGCTTCGGAGGGGAGCCACGGCGGAGGAGTTGGACATGGCCCTGGCCGGTCAGCGCGGCTGGCCCGGGACCCGGTCGGCTCGCCAGGCGTTGCGGCTCGGGAACGTACTCCGCGAGAGCCCGTTGGAGTCCTTCGCGGCCGCGGTCTGGGCCGAGCGGGGGCTGGCGCCGTCACAGCCCCAGGTTTGGATCTACGACGAGTACGGCCTGGTCGGTCGTGTCGATGAGTTCTGGGCCGACCAGCAGACCGTTGGCGAGGCCGACGGACTGATGAAGTACTCCGATGCTGAGACCTTGCGGAAGGAGAAGGTGCGTCACGAGCGCCTGGTCAACGCCGGCCTCGAGGTCGTCCGCTACACCTATGAGGACTTGTGGCGTCGCCCCGTACCCACGGCCCTTCGGCTGGCCGAAGCCTTCGCGCGCGGACCCCGCCTCCCCCGACGCTTCCTCGCTTCACCCACCGAACTGTCCCTTCAGGGGTGGCGAAAGGGGTGGTATGCCCGGTTTGGGGGCTTTCCCACAGGGTGAAGCGGGGCGCGCTGGTGGGTGAAGCCGAAGCTTTTTGGGGGGAGGGGGCAGGGGAGGGAGGGAGGCGGGAGGGAGGGCGGTCAGGTGAGGGCGGTGGCGGCTTCGGGGGAGGACTCGCGCAGGAAGCTCGAGCACCGCTCGGCCTCCTCGGTCTCGCCGATCGCGTCGGCCGCTCGGCCGAGCGCGTGCAGGGCCCGCAGCCATCCCCGGTTGGGCTCGTGCGACCACGGCACCGGTCCGTAGCCCTTCCACCCCGCCCGACGGAGCGCGTCAAGGCCGCGGTGATATCCGGTACGGGCGTACGCGTAGGACTCGATCACGCGCCCGCCCTCCCACGCGCGGTCGGCCAGCTCTGCCCAGGCGGCCGAGGATGCCGGGTGCGAGGCCGCGACCTCGGTGGGGTCGGCGAAGTCGTCCCTCAGCGCGTCGGCCCCAGGTTCGGCCGGGAGCAGCGTCGGTGGGGGCCCGGCCAGGAGATTGTCAGACGTCATGGGTCCATCTTGCCGGTTCGGCGCGACGACCGTTCCGGCCGCACGGGGTCGTCGCCGCAGGCGGTCAGTCCTCGAGGTCCGCGTATCCGCGGCGGTGCACGTCGGCGGACTCCATGGCGCGCGGAGTCCCGGTGACCGCGAGGAGGAACGGTGCGCGTTCCAAGCACACCAGGTCGGTGTCTGCCGTCGTCGTGACCGTCGCGGTCCGCGGGACATCACGAAGGAGCGCGATCTCCCCGAACCAGTCACCCGGCCCGAGTTCACGCAGGACTGTTCCGCCCTTGGTGGCGCGCGCCGAGCCGGCGACGATGACGTAGAACAGGTCGCCGGCGTCGCCCTCGTTGATCACGACGGTCCCAGCCGGCGCCGCAACCTTGTGCGCCCCACGCGCGAGGCGCTCGAGCGTACGTGGGACCAAGACGGCCAGGAGCGGCACCTGAGCCAAGCTGTCGAAGACGTCTCCGGGCACGACCGCCTTGGCGTCGGCGTCCCGCAGTCCCCACCATGACAGTCCGGTGACCACCGGAAGGAAAGCGCCCGCCGCAACGAACGCCCAATGGGCGCCGACCGTGGTGACCAGGACGGGGGCGAGAAGCGACCCGATGGCCAGACCGGCCATCATCATCGCCTCCTGCACCCCGAACACCGCCACGAGCATCTGCTCGGGGACAGCGCGCTGCACCAGGGTCTTGGAGCCGATGTCGACGAACAACTTCCCCGCGCCGGCCAGGGTGAGAAGGAGTACGGCGAGAACGACGCCCGGCACCTGACCCGCCAGCGCGATCGGCACCCCAGCGACAAGGGCGGCCACGAGGAGTACCGGCGCGAGCCGATCGCGACCGACCAGCGCCACCGTGCCCGCCGCGCCCAGGACAGCACCGACACCCAAGGCCGAGTTGAGCAGCCCAGGTCCGGAGTCGGACAGACCCAACAGGTCAAGGGCCAGCACGACCAGCAAGATGTCCATCATCCCGACGAGGACGTACTCCGCCGCGACCATCGCACTGAGCACCCGTGCGGTGCGGTGACGGGCCACCTTGCGCAGCTGCGTCCGTTCCGAGACGCCGGCAAGAGCCCGGGCTGCGCTGCCGCTGACCCGGTGCAGGCGTGCCGTCAACGCGAAGGCCACGCCCATCCCGGCTCCCGTGACGAACAGCACTCCGGGCAGCCCCCACGGAATGATGACGATCGCCGAGAGCATCGGGCCGCCGAACGCCGCCAGCGCCTCCATCGAGCCGGACGCGGTGTTCGCCGCGGTCAGCTCAGCAGTGGTCTCGGCCAGCTCGGGGAGCAAGGCATTGTGCACGGGCCGGGTGAACGTGACAGCGACCGCTCCGACAGCTGCGAGGACGGCCACCACGGCGTACGGCGCCCCGGTCGCCAGCGCAACGCCGAGCGCGACGTAGGACACCGACTGGGCGACGTAGCCCATCGTCACCGCTCTCCGCCGGGGCAGGCGTGCCAACAGGTTCGCCGCCGTGGGTGCCAGGAGGGTTGCCGGGACGAGCTGGATCAGGGCGAGAGCGCTAGCGCCCCGCACCCCGCTGCGCTCGTAGCCCCAGATGAGCAGGGCGATCCAGTTCGCCCACTCGGCGAGGTTGAACAACAAGTAGGCGGCCAGCACACGGCGCAGCGACCGGTTGGCCATGGCCTGCGCAAGAACTGCGCGCCGCGTGGGCTTCATCGACGCCCCGTCGCGACGGGTCGACCACGCAGTACCGTCGATCTCGTCACGGTCGCTCCGAAACTCCCGCCCGCGCCCTGCTGGGCCAGAGTCGCCCGCAGAATACGCGGGCCGCGGCCACGCCCTTGCGAGGCGTCGATCTCGGCACCGATCTGCTGGCGTCGAGAGTGCAGATCTCCAGTTTCGGCCGACCCTCCGGTAGCCTTCGCGCCGTCCATCGGGACGTACGTCCTCCGGCCAAGCCGATTGCTCTTGGGAGTCCACCGTGCCTGCAGTCGTGCTCGTAGGCGCCCAGTGGGGCGATGAGGGCAAGGGCAAGGCGACGGACCTGCTCGGCCCGCAGGTCGACTACGTCGTGCGCTTCAACGGTGGCAACAATGCGGGGCACACCATCGTCGTGGACGGTGAGAAGTTCGCCGTGCACCTGATGCCGACCGGGGTGCTCACGCCCAGCGTGGTGCCGGTCATCGGCAACGGTGTCGTCATCGACCTCGGGGTCTTGTTCGGCGAGATCGACATGCTCACGGCGCGCGGCGTTGATACGTCCCGGCTCGTGGTCAGCGCCAACGCACATGTCATCGCGTCCTACAACCGCACCCTCGACAAGGTGACCGAGCGCTTCCTCGGCAGCCGACGCATCGGGACCACGGGTCGGGGGATCGGGCCGACGTACGCCGACAAGATGAACCGGATCGGCCTGCGGGTGCAGGACCTCTTCGACGAGAAGATCTTGCGGCAGAAGGTGGAAGGCGCTCTCGACCAGAAGAACCATCTGCTCGTGAAGGTCTACAACCGGCGCGCGATCACCGTCGATGAGGTGGTGGAAGAGCTGCTCGGCTACGTCGAGCGGCTGCGCCCGTACGTCGCCGACACCGCGCTCTTGCTCGACAAGGCGTTGGATGCCGACAAGACGGTGCTGCTCGAGGGCGGCCAGGCGACGTTGCTTGATGTCGATCACGGGACGTACCCGTTCGTCACGTCGTCCAACGCGACCGCCGGTGGTGCGTGCACTGGCGCCGGCATCCCACCGACGCGCATCGACCGGGTGATCGCTGTGGTCAAGGCCTACACGACCCGGGTGGGGGAGGGGCCGTTCCCCACTGAGCTGAACGACGCCGACGGGGAACGGCTGCGCGCCCAGGGGGGCGAGTTCGGAACGACGACTGGGCGACCCCGCCGGTGTGGTTGGTACGACGCCCCAATTGCGCGCTACGCCGCACGCATCAACGGCGTAACCGATTTCGTTCTGACCAAGCTCGACGTGCTGACCGGTTTCGAGCAGATCCCGGTGTGCGTCGGTTACGACATCGACGGCGAGCGGGTCGACGAGATCCCGTTGACCCAGACCGGCTTCCACCATGCCGTGCCGGTCTATGAGTCGCTTCCCGGCTGGACCGAGGACATCAGCTCGGCCCGCAGTCTTTCCGACCTCCCGGCAAACGCTCGTGCCTACGTCGACTTCCTCGAAGAGCGCTCGGGCGCCCCCTTCTCCGTCATTGGCGTTGGCCAAGAACGCGACGCGACCATCGTGGTGCGCGACCTCGTCTGACCCCGCCGCGTGTGCTTTCCTCTAGCGCATGGCTGATGACGCGTCGGAGACCCCAGCCGAGAGGCATCGTTGGATCGTGGCAGGTTTCACCGATCGAGTGCGCGGCACCACTGACTGGGATGCGCAGTCCCCGGTACCCGAATGGAAGGCGCGTGACGTCGTCCGCCACCTCGTCGACTGGTTCCCAGGCTTCCTGCACAGCGGCAGTGGCATCGAGCTGCCGGCAGGGCCGAGTCCGGATGAAGATCCCGTAGCCGCGTGGGCGGTGCAGGTCGAGGGCGTGCAGGCGATCCTGGACGACGCGGATGCCTCAGTCCGTACCTTCTCCGATCCGCACATCGGTGAGCTTCCCGTTGGTCAGGCGATCGACAGCTTCTACACCGTCGATGTCTTCATGCACACCTGGGACCTGGCCCGCGCCACCGGCCAGGACGAGCTCCTGAACCCGGCTCTGTGCCAGCGGCTCTACGAGGGCATGGTGCCGATGGACGAACTTCTCCGCTCCAGCGGCCAGTACGGCCCACGCGTCGAGGTGCCCGACGACGCCGACGCGCAGACCAAGCTGCTCGCATTCATCGGCCGCCATCCGCTCTAGCGCTGAGTCTCAACTGTCGCGGCCAAGAAAAGCGGCAGAGTCTGAGAGGGTCGGCGTCATGGCTGACCGTGACTTGGAGCCGATCGCCGGACTGACGATTCGCTGCGCCGCGCCCACCGACCACCCTCGCATCGTCGAGGTGCTCGACGACTGGTGGGGCGGCCGACCGATGACCGCCATGCTGCCCAGGTTGTTCCTCGATCACTTCGCGTCCACCAGCCTGGTCGCGGAATCCACCGAGGGGGAGCTCGCCGGTTTCCTGGTCGGCTTCCTCTCGCGCGACCAGGTCGGGACGGCGTACGTGCATTTCGCTGGTGTCGCTCCCAGCCACCGTCGGCGTGGTCTCGCAGCCGAGCTCTACCAACGGTTCTTCGACCTGGCGCGCGCCGCCGGCAGGACACGGGTCAGGGCCGTCACGTCCCCCCTCAACGAGGTATCCCAACGCTTCCACCGCGCGTTGGGCTTCGCCGTCTCCGACCCGGTCGCCGACTACGACGGAGCCGGCAACGACCGCGTCGTCATGAGCTACGACCTCGAGGCCTCCGAGCCGTACGCCTCCGATGGGCGGCGGACTGACCTGCCTCGGTTCCAACCACGCATCGACCCCAGGCCGGACGATTCGCCGTGGCCGGCAGCCGACTGGCCACCAGCGCAAGACGTCGTCCTCACCGGCGCCACCGTGGAGCTGCGCCCGACCACCGTCGCCGATGCGGAAGAGCTCTGGGCGGCGCTGAACGACGACCAGGTCTGGGCGCACATCCGGGGTCGCCCGACGTCGCCGGACGCCTGGCGCGAACGGATCGAGCAGGTGTCCTCGACGGGCTGGTGGCCTTGGACCCTGCGGCTGACCCGTGGGCTGAACGGCCTCCGGGCCGGGACCGTCGTGGGCACCTCCTCCTACCTCGAGGTCGCACCCGTCGATGCGCGCCTCGAGATCGGTTTCACCGCCTACACCCCCGCGATCTGGGCGACGGAGGTCAACCCGGAGGCGAAGCTCCTGCTGCTCGGCTATGCCTTCGACGACCTCGGGATGGGTCGTGTCCAGCTCAAGACCGACATCCGCAACGTGCGCTCCCAGCAGGCGATCGCTCGCCTCGGCGCCCGCTACGAGGGGGTGCTGCGCCGCTACCAGCGCCGCGCGGACGAGAGCGTGCGCGACACGGTGGTGTTCTCGATCACCGCGAAGGAGTGGCCCGACGTACGGGCACGGCTACGCGCGCGCGGCGCTAGGGATGTCTCCGCGAGCGGATGAGATGGCGACGCGTTGTCCGGACCAGGCACCGGCTGAGGTCGCTTCGATGTCCCGGCGGCCGGACGCTCTGACAACGTGTCTGGTTGGCCGGGCATCCGTTGACAGGCTGAGCCTCGCGCTCTGGGCGAGGCGGTTCTACGCTGAGCGACGAGCGAGGCCGTACGGCCCCGCGCGGTAGCAGTCCAGCGCACATCGAGGAGCACTCGCGATGACCCAGCCCACCCCTGACCCAGCTCGCGGTGCCGAGGTCAGCGCCCTCGACCGTGCTCACGTCTTCCACTCCTGGAGCGCTCAGGGGTCGCTCAATCCGTTGGCTCTCGCCGGCGCGGAAGGAAGCTACGTCTGGGACTACGAGGGCACGCGCTACCTCGACTTCTCCTCCCAGCTGGTCAATGTCAACATCGGCCACCAGCACCCCAAGGTCGTCGCCGCGATCCAAGACCAGGCCGCCCGGCTGTCGACGATCGCGCCTCAGCACGCCAACGACATGCGCGGCGAGGCCGCCAAGCGCATCGCAGACCTCGCCCCTCCCGGGCTCAACAAGGTGTTCTTCACCAACGGCGGCGCGGATGCCAACGAGAACGCGATCCGGATGGCACGTCTGCACACCGGCCGCGACAAGGTGCTCAGCTTCTACCGCAGCTATCACGGCAACACGGGTGCCTCGATCGTCTCGACCGGCGATCCCCGCCGATGGCCCAACGAGTACGCCGCCGGCCACGTTCACTTCTTCGGCCCCTACCCCTACCGCTCTCCGTTCTGGTCCGACAGCCCCGAGCAGGAGACCGAGCGCGCGCTGGAGCACCTCGAGCAGGTCATCATCTTCGAAGGCCCCTCGACGATCGCCGCGATCCTCATCGAGACGATCGTCGGAACAGCCGGCGTGCTCATCCCGCCGCCGGGCTACCTCGAAGGTGTCCGCGCCCTGGCCGACAAGTACGGCATCGTCTGGATCGCCGACGAGGTGATGTGCGGCTTCGGTCGTACCGGCGCATGGTTCGCCTATGAGCACTTCGGTGCGGAACCTGACCTCATCACCTTCGCCAAGGGCAGCAACAGTGGGTACGTCCCCGTCGGTGGCGTCGTCATCAGTGACCCGATCGCGGCGACGTTCGACGACCGCGTCTTCCCGGGCGGCCTCACCTACTCCGGTCATCCCCTGGCCGCGGCGTCCATCGTCGCCAGCATCGACGCGATGAAGGAGGAAGGCGTCATCGACAACGCGGCGCGCATCGGCACCGACGTTCTGGCTTCTGGTCTGGGAGAGCTCGCCGATCGGCATCCGGTCATCGGTGAGGTCCGCGGCCTCGGCGTGTTCTGGGCGCTCGACCTCGTGACCGATCGAGCGACGCGTGAGCCGCTTGCGCCGTACGGCTCCGCCAGCCCGGCCATGAACCAGCTCGCCGCCGAGTGTCGCAACCGTGGGCTGCTGCCGTTCATCAACTACAACCGGCTGCACGTCGTGCCGCCGTGCACGGTCACCGACGCCGAAGCCAAGGAGGGTCTGGCGATCCTCGACGAGGCCTTCGCCGTCGTCGATCAGCACTACACCGGCTCCTGACCCGGCTGCGCCCGCCACCCGAAAGTCGAACAGTTGGAGTTCACCGGGCCGGATCAGCGGGTCGGCGATTCCGCGCGCAACTGACGACGGGCTGACAAGGTGAGGCCATGACGACGGTGAACGCGTGGGGATCATGACGACCCGGATGGTTCTTCGACCCGAGCGGGTCCTCGACGTCGAGACGGGCGAGCTCCTCGACCGCGCCGTGCTCGTCGACGGCGGTGTCATCGAAGCCGTACTCGCAGCTGACGATCCGGCCCTCCCCACGAGCGGCGTCGAGATCATCGACCTCCCCGGGCGCACCCTGCTCCCTGGGCTGATCGACTGCCACACCCACCTCGTCGGGGAGCCCGAGTCGGCCGGTGGCTACGCCGCGCTCCTCCAACGAAGCGGGGCGCAGGAAGCGTTGTCCGGCGTACGGAACGCGCGGGCCACTGTGCAGGCAGGCTTCACCACCGTGCGTGACGTGGGCACCTTCAGAGCCTTCGTCGACGTCGCGTTGCGCGATGCCATCAACGCGGGTTGGGTCGAAGGCCCGACGATGCTGGTGGCAGGCGCCTACATCACCTGCTCAGGTGGTGGTGGGGACATCACCGGCATGGCCTCGGATGTCGACGCCGTGGTCCCACGAGACTTCCGGGTCGGGGTCGCCAACAGCGTGGACGAGGTGCGCCGCGCCGTGCGCACCGTCATCCAGGGCGGCGCCGACCTGGTGAAGGTCATCGCCACCGGGGCGGTGATGACCGAAGGCACAGATCCTGGTGCGCCGGAGTTCTCCGAGGCCGAGATCCGGGCGGCGGTGGAGGAGGCCGCTCTGTACGGCGTGGACGTCGCGGCCCACGCGCACGGGGCGGAAGGAATCAAACGAGCGGTCCGTGCGGGTGTGCGGTCCATCGAGCACGGCTCGATCATGGATGACGAGGGCGTCGAGCTGATGGCTGCTCGGGGCACGTTCCTCGTGGCTGACGTCTATGACGGGACCTACATCGCCGAGACCGGCCGTGCCGAAGGCTGGTCGGAGAACGCGCTGCGCAAGAACGACGACACGACCCAGACCCAGCGCGCCGCCTTCGGCAAGTGCGTCAGGGCCGGGGTGCGGATCGCGTACGGCACCGACAGCGGTATCTACCCGCACGGCTGGAACGCCCGGCAGTTCGCCTACCAGGTGGAGCACGGACAGACCCCGCTGCAAGCGATCCAGTCGGCCACCCTCGGTGGTGCCGCGCTGCTCCGGCGCGAGGACACCTTGGGCCGGATCGCCGCCGGCTACGCGGCCGACCTGATCGCCGTGGTCGGAGACCCGCTGGAGGACATACGGCTGCTCGAGGACGTGTCGTTCGTGATGCGGGCCGGCCGGGTCCACCGCCGCTGACCCTCCCCCCAATTTCCCGCGCTTCACCCACCAGCGCGCCCCTCTTCACCCACCGAAAGTCGCCCCATACCGGGCATATCCCTCATCCCGGCACCCCTGGAGGGACACTCTGCTGGGTGAAGCGGGGATTTTTTTTGGGGGCGGGGGGCGGGGGGCGGGGGAGAGGGGGAGCGGGTACGGGTGGCGGGCCGACCGGCGAACGCACCGCCGCATTAGGCTCACGCCTCGTGAATCAGCCCGGTGCATCGAGGCACCCATGAAGATCCTGGTGATCGGGTCGGGCGCCCGTGAGCACGCCTTGGTGTTGGCCTTGGCGCGCGACGATGGGGTGCACGAGCTGCATGCCGCGCCCGGAAACCCGGGGATCGGAGAGATCGCCGCCCTGCACCCGGTGGACATGCTCGACGGTACGGCGGTCGCCGACCTCGCCACCCGGCTCGGCGTCGACCTGGTGGTCGTCGGACCGGAAGCGCCGCTGGTGGCAGGCGTCGCCGACTCTGTCCGCGCGGCCGGGATCGCCTGCTTCGGCCCGTCGGCAGCAGCAGCGCAGCTCGAAGGCAGCAAGGCCTTCGCCAAGGAGGTGATGGCGGCGGCAGACGTTCCCACGGGTCGCTCCTACCTCTGCACCACCCCCGAGCAGGCCGAGGCGGCGATCGACGCCTTCGAGCCGCCCTACGTCGTGAAGAACGACGGCCTCGCTGCGGGCAAGGGAGTCGTCGTGACGCGCGACCGATCCGTCGCCCTGGCCCATGCGAGGGCCTGTGGACGGGTGGTCATCGAGGAGCACCTGGACGGTCCCGAGGTCTCGTTGTTCGCGATCACAGACGGCGTGACCGTGGTCCCCCTGCAGCCGGCGCAGGACTTCAAGCGACTCCGCGACGGTGACGAAGGGCCGAACACCGGTGGGATGGGTGCCTACTCACCGCTGCCGTGGGCGCCGGAAGGACTCGTCTCCGAGGTCCTGGACCGAGTCCTCCAGCCAACCGTCGACGAGCTGGCCCGACGCAGCATCCCCTTCGTCGGGCTGCTCTACGCCGGACTCGCGCTCACCGACCGCGGCGTGCGGGTCATCGAGTTCAACGCCCGCTTTGGTGACCCCGAGACCCAGGTCCTTCTGCCGAGACTGTTGACCCCGCTGGCCGAGCTGCTGATGGCAGCTGCCACCGGAGGTCTCGACCAGCAGGCGCCGCTGGTGTGGGACGAGGGCGCGGCCGTGACCGTGGTCATCGCCAGCGACGGCTATCCGGAGGCGCCGGTCACCGGCGACCCGATTGACGGAGCACGAGTTGCCGGCGTCCTGCACGCGGGTACGGCGAGCGGCGAGGACGGGGTGCTGCGCTCGGCTGGCGGCCGCGTCCTGTCTGCGGTCGGAGTGGGTCCCAGCCTGCTCGAGGCGCGCGCGGAGGCGTACAGACTTGTTGGCGGAATCTCCTTGAGGGGCAAGCAGTTCCGGACTGACATTGCCGAAGCGGCGGCCAACTCGTTGGGCGATCCGGATCGGAGCTCGTCGCATGCCCCGAAGTGAGCGCTGGTGAGGTGGGGGCAGCTGGCAACCGCTGCGGCCGGGTCGATGCTCGTGGGCATCGCCGGCGTGCACGTCGTCTGGGGGCTCGGCTCGACGTGGCCGTTCCCCGATCGGGAGACGATGAACGACCGCGTGATCGGCCGCGATGCCGCTCCCTCGGCGCCGGCCTGTTACGCCGTCGCAGCCGCACTCACCCTGGCCGCGGTGCTCGTCAGCGGACGTCCGGTGCGACTCCCCATGCGGCGCACCGGCGCCGCGGGGGTGGCTGCTGTCCTGACGACCCGGGGAGTTCTCGGCCTGGCGGGGCGCACCGATCTGGCCGTTCCCGGCTCGGTGTCGCCCAGCTTCCGGCATCTCGATCGGGTGGCTTTTTCCCCGCTGTGCCTGACGATTGCCGCACTGTCCTCCCCGGCCTGGCTCGACCCTCGCTCGTGACCTGACGCGTGGCAGCCAGCGGATCGGCTGTACGGGACAATGACGTCGTGATCCCCAATGTCCTGGCCGGGAGGTACGCCTCCGCCGAGATGGCCGAGCTGTGGTCGCCCGAACGCAAGGTGGTGCTCGAGCGGCAGTTGTGGTTGGCCGTCCTCTCCGCTCAGAGCGATCTCGGTGTCGACGTGCCCGATGGCGCGGTCGACGCCTATCGCAAGGTCATCGACGCGGTCGACCTCGATTCGATCGCGGCCCGCGAGCGGGTCACCCGCCACGACGTGAAGGCCCGGATCGAGGAGTTCAACGCCCTCGCCGGGCACGAGCAGATCCACAAGGGACTCACCTCGCGTGACCTGACCGAGAACGTCGAGCAGCTGCAGATCCGCGCCGGTCTCGAGCTCGTACGGGACAAGGTCGTAGCCACGTTGGTACGGCTCGCGCGGCTCGCCGCCGAGCACGAGGCGCTCGTCATGGCGGGGCGCTCGCACAACGTGGCCGCGCAGGCGACGACGCTCGGCAAGCGCTTCGCCTCTGCTGCCGAGGAGCTGCTCGGGGCCCACGACCGGCTCGAGGCCCTGATCGAGCGCTCCCGGTTGCGCGGCATCAAGGGACCGATGGGCACCGCGCAAGACATGCTCGACCTGCTCGGCGGGGACCCCGCGCTCCTGGCCGACCTCGAGCAGCGGGTCGCCGGACATCTGGGCTTCGACCGAGTCCTCGACTCGGTCGGCCAGGTCTACCCGCGCTCGTTCGACTACGACGTGGTCACAGCCTTGGTCCAGGCCGCCGCGGGACCATCCAGCCTGGCCACCACGATCCGGCTGATGGCCGGCCAGGAGCTGGTGACCGAGGGGTTCCAGCCGGGGCAGGTGGGCTCGTCGGCGATGCCGCACAAGATGAACGCTCGTTCCTGTGAGCGAGTGAACGGTCTCACCGTCGTGCTGCGGGGCTACGCCACGATGGTCGGTGAGCTTGCCGGTGCGCAGTGGAACGAGGGAGACGTTTCATGCTCGGTGGTTCGTCGGGTTGCGCTGCCGGACGCTTTTTTCGCGATCGACGGTTTGTTCGAGACGTTCCTGACCGTGCTCGGAGAGTTCGGTGTCTTTCCGGCCGTGGTGGAGCGGGAGCTCGACCGCTTCCTGCCCTTCCTCGCCACCACGAAGGTGCTGATGGCCGCAGTTCGGTCCGGGGTTGGACGTGAGACGGCCCACGAGGTGATCAAGGAGCACGCGGTGGCGGTTGCGTTGGAGATGCGCGAGTCCGGGGTGCAGAGCAACGACCTGTTCGAGCGGCTGGCTGCTGACGCCCGGCTCGGTCTGTCCAGCGCCGATCTCGATGGCCTGCTTGCGGATCCGATCGCTTTTACCGGTGCGGCGCGCGATCAGGTCGCGCGGATCGTCGCCCGGGTGGATGCGCTCGCCCGAGAGCATCCGGGCGCGGCGACGTACTCGCCAGGGGGAATTCTGTGACCGAAACCCGGCAGCATGTGGAGATAGCAGCCGTGGCCTACGACGCGCCCAGCGCAGCGGAGCTCATCGAGGAGCTGCAGCAGGAGTACGTCGTCCGCTATGGCGGCCATGACGCCACCCCCGTCAGCCACGACGAGTTCGCACCGCCGACGGGGCTGTTCCTGGTGGCCCGGGTCGACGGCGAGCCCGGTGGCTGTGGGGCGTTTCGTCGGCACGGTGGCCCGGGCAGCACGGTTGCCGAGATCAAGCGGATGTACGTGCGTCCGACGCGCCGAGGCTCCGGGCTGGCCGACCGCATCCTGGCTGAGCTGGAGGCCCGGGCGGTCGCAGCGGGCTATTCGCGGATGATCCTGGAGAGCGGGGGAGCCCAACCCGAGGCGATGGCCTTCTACCAGCGGTGCGGCTACACCGAGATCGAGCCCTTCGGCTACTACAAGGACAGCGACCAGAACCACTGCTACGGCAAGGACCTCTGAGCCCGGCTGGCCCCGAACGCGCCGCCCTCTGGGTCCGCATCATCGCGCCTGCACCACCTAGGCTTCCGGCATGACGAGGACGGTCACCCTGGTCCTCGTCGACGAGGAGGGCGTCCTGCTCGGCGCCATGCCCGCCTTCGTGGTGGACCTCCCGTACTGGCAGGAGGTGGCTGAGGTCGTCGCTGACGCCCAGGACCGGTACGGCATCAAGGTCGAGGTCCTGCGGCTGCTGACGACGAGTAACCGCGAGCCGCACGGTGGTGAGGTCACCTACCTGGCCCAGCTGGTCGGCGAGCTGCCACCGACAGCTCCGCGCCCGCTCGCCGTTGCGAGGGACCTCGGCGATCGGGTGGCGCAGGACGAGTCGTTGCGAATGCCCTACGCGCGCCCCGGTGGCCCCTCCGAAACCCTTGAGTGGGCTCGTGAGCGACTCGGCAAGGAGTACGTCTCCGCCCAACAGCGCACCTGGAACCTCTCGGCGATCTGGCGCCTTGATGGCCCAACGAGCGCGGCCACCGGTGGCGGCCCGTTGGGGACGGCGTGGCTGAAGCAGGTGCCGCCCTTCTTCGCCCACGAGGCCGCCGTTCTTGAGTGGGCGACACGGGCAGTCCCCGGCTCCACGCCTCCCCTGCTGAGTGCGGGACCCGAGCGCCGGATGCTGCTCGGACACGTAGCGGGCGAAGATCTGTATGAGTCGGGAGTAGCCGAACGTGTCGACATCGTGGCCGTCGCTCACCGCATCCAACTGGCGTCCATTTCGGATGTCGACGAGCTGATTGCTGCTGGTGTTCCTGATCGTCGCGGCGCCGTCATGGCGGAGTGGATCCGTGCCG
The DNA here is from genome assembly GCA_963805505.1 of uncultured Actinomycetota bacterium. Classification (GTDB taxonomy): domain Bacteria; phylum Actinomycetota; class Actinomycetes; order DATJPE01; family DATJPE01; genus JANPBY01. The sequence continues at coordinate 837,878 of CAWDUP010000002.1, forward strand.
AGCTTCGTGGGGACACCGACCACGTCGCCGCACATCCGGCCTCGGACCTGTTGATCGACCTGCTGATCGGCCTGGACGAGCAGCTGCGCCGGACGTCGGACTGCGGGCTACCGGATGTCTTGGTCCACGGTGACGAGCACCCCGGCAACGCGATCGCCTGGCGAGGCGTGGAGATGTCGGGCGCTGAAGCCGGGACTGTGCTGCTGGACTGGGGTGACTCCTACATCGGGCAGCCCGCCTTCGATGCGCTGCGACTCGGTGTCGGTCTGCCTGCCGAAGCCAAGGAGCAGGTGGTGGAGGCCTGGGTCGAGGCCTGGCATACGTCGTTCCCGGACAGTGACCCGCGGCAAGCAGTTGAGCTGCTTGGAGTGGTGGAGCCGCTGCGCCTCGCGGCGGTGTATGCGAGCTTCTTGCGCCAGATCGAGCCAACCGAACGGCGCTACCACGCCGCCGACGTGGCGCAGTGTCTGGACCGAGCCGTCGAGGCAGCGCTCAGGTAAGTGCTGCGGCGATGGTCTCCGGGTCTTCGACCGTGACCACCAAGCGGCGGAACTCGGTGTCTGGACGGTCGGAGCGAAGGTCGATGACGACACCCGGACGGCCGGCGTAGGCGACCACGAAGTCCTTCCAACCGCGGCCTCGCCAGGTGCCGACGGCGGCGTGCCCCGGCAGACCGTACCCCGGCGCACGGATCCCCTCCACGGCGCTCTTGGTGTCTGCGACGACGTCGACATGGAGTACGGCCTCGCGGGGGATCGCCAGGTCGCCGTGCAGGGCTCCCACCCGCTCCCACCGGCTGAGGCGGACACGGAGACGATCCGGGGTGAGGTCGACGTGGGCCATGGCTCTAGTCTGCCCGAGTGTCGATGAACTCAGGTGCGCAAGCGACAACGCTGGCTGATCTGCCGCACGTCTACTCCGGCAAGGTTCGCGACCTCTACCAGCTTCCCGACGGGAATCTCCTGTTCGTCGCCAGCGATCGGATCTCGGCCTATGACCACGTGCTGCCGACGCCGATCCCCGACAAGGGGCGGGTGCTCACCCAGCTGTCGCTGTGGTGGTTCGACCAGCTCAGCGATCTGGTGCCCAACCATGTCGTCTCCCTCGAGGTGCCCGCCGAGGTCGAAGGGCGGGCGATGGCGTGCAAACGGCTGGCGATGTTCCCCGTCGAGTGCGTGGCTCGTGGCTATCTGACCGGCTCTGGGCTCACGGACTACCGGGCCACCGGAGCGGTGTGCGGCGTGCCCCTCCAACCAGGCCTCACCGACGGGTCCCGGCTGCCGGAGCCCATCTTCACCCCGGCGACCAAGGCCGAGCTTGGCGACCACGACGAGAACGTCGACTTCTCATACGTCCGCGAGCTCATCGGATCCGACGATGCGGAGGCCCTGCGGCGGATCACCCTGGACGTCTACGCCCGGGCCGAGGAGATCGCCCGCGCGCGCGGCATCGTCTTGGCCGACACCAAGCTGGAGCTCGGTAGAGACGATCAGGGTCGGATCGTCCTCGCCGACGAGGTCCTCACCCCCGACTCGTCACGGTTCTGGCCGCTCGAGCTGTGGGAGCCGGGGCACTCCCAGCCTTCGTACGACAAGCAGTTCGTGCGCGACTGGCTCACCTCGCCGGCCAGTGGGTGGGATCGTTCATCCAACGAGCCGCCGCCCCCGCTGCCTGACGACGTTGTCGTCGCGACCCGGGCGAAGTACGTCGAAGCGTTTGAACGACTGACCGGAAAGGTATTCGTGTGACGACCTGGTTGGTGACCGGTGGCGCCGGCTACATCGGTTCCCATGTGGTGCTCTCCCTGCTCGAGTCCGGGCGCGGAGTCGTCGTCCTCGACGACCTGTCAACCGGGATCGAGTCATTCGTCCCCGACTCCGTGCCGCTGGTCCGCGGGTCGGTGGACGATCCGGTGGCGTTGGCGGCAGCACTCGACGCCGGGGGCCGTCCGGTCGACGGCGTGATCCACGTGGCTGGCTTCAAATATGCGGGGGTGTCGGTGGAGCGCCCGCTTGAGACCTACCGACGCAACGTCGTCGGGCTCGTGGTCCTGCTCGAGTCCATGGAGAAGGCCGGAGTGCGGCGACTGGTCTTTTCCGGATCGGCGGCGGTTTTCGGCACCCCCCAGGAGGACGTGGTCACCGAGGAGACCGCCCACGCCCCGGAATCGCCGTACGGCGCTTCGAAGGACATGGACGAGCGGATCATCAACGACACGGCGGCCGTCACCGACCTGGACGCGGTGAGTCTGCGCTACTTCAACGTGGTCGGCTCGATGAGCGACGCCATCTGGGACGTCTCGCCCTACAACCTGTTCCCCAAGGTGATGAAGGCGCTCACCGACGGGGAGACGCCTCTGGTCTCCGGCACGGACTACCCGACCCCGGACGGCTCGTGCGTCCGTGACTACGTGCACGTGGGCGACATCGCGCAGGCTCACGTCGCGGCTGCTGAGGCCCTTGAAACCGGTCGCAAGCTCCTGCCCGCCTACAACCTCGGCAGCGGGTCGGGCACCTCGGTGTTGGAGATCATGGAGGCGATGAGCCGGGTCACCGGCGTGCAGTTCGAGCCGGTACGGGCGCCGCGCCGACCCGGCGACCCAGCCCGCATCGTGGCCTCCGGGGAGGCGGCTTCGAGGGACCTGGGCTGGGCGATGCGACACAGCCTCGACGCCATGGTGAAATCTGCCTGGGACGCCTGGCAGGAATCGAGCGCGACCGTCCGCTCGACCGACAGATGAGAGACACCGATGGCTGAGGACAGTGGATTCGAGGCGGAGGGGCATCCGGCGGCCCAGGGCGCACCGCACGGTTCGGTGGATCGGCCGCCGGACCTCGAGGAGACCGAGGAGTCCGACCAGTCGCTGTTCGCCCGTCGCGTAGCCGGCGACGAACCGCCCCCCAAGCACGTTGAGACGTGGTCGGCCCTGCTGCTCGCGGTGACAGTGATCCTGGTGGCGTGGAGCGGCTTCCAGTCCAGCAAGTGGGGAGGCGCCATGTCGATCTCCTTCGCTCAGGCATCGACGGCCCGAGTCCAAGCCAGTACGGCTCAAGGGCGAGGTCGACAGCGACCGGCAGGTCGACCTGAGCATCTATTCGCTGTGGCTGCAGGCGCGTCGAGTTCGGCGATGCGAAGCAGAGCGACTACGTGCAGAACCGATTCACCGAGTGGTTCAAGCCGGCCTTCGACCGAATGGGTCGCGCTCGGCGGGATCAAGCGACCCGGCGAGTGCGCCCAAGTCGCCGTTCGCGCTGGACTCCTACGTCATCCCCGGTTCAGCGGACGTGACCGCCCTCAACGAGAAGGCCGACGCCAAGTACACCGAGGCGCTGGCCAACAACCAACGAGGCGACAACTACACGATCTTGGGTGTCCTGTTCGCAACCGTGTTGTTCTTCGCCGCGATCGCCACGCGATTCGCCAATCGCAAGGTGCAGTACGGGATGCTCGGGTTCGCGACCTTGGGGTTCCTCATCGGTGTGGCGTTCTTGTTGAGCTTCCCCAAGCTCGTGTGAGCCTTACCCGGTCAGCGCGGGTGCCACCGTCAGCTTTTCGCCTCTGACCGGCGCCAGGGCAGCCAGGCCGGCGACGAGCAGACCAGCCGCGAGCACGCCGAGCAGCAGCCGGTAGTCGACGATCCCGATCAGCACGGCCCCCAGCGCGATGGACGCCGTCTGCGGGATGCTCTCGGCCAGGGTGAAACCGGTGAGGACGCGACCCTGCAGGTGCGCCGGCGTGCTGCGTTGGATCATCGTGATGCTCGCGACGATGAGCAGGGGGAGAGCCGCTCCGAAGCAGAAGCAGCCGAAGAGCACCACCGGCAGTGCCGAGGAGACCGAGAGGGCGGCACCTGCGGCGCACAGGAACCCACCGGCACCAACCGCACGCATCTCACCGAGGCGACGGATGGCCCGAGCCGAGAGAACGCCACCCAGGATCGCTCCGACGCCCTGCACGGTGGAGAGCACCCCCAGGAAGGTCGGCGCCCGGCCCAGGCCCTGGTCGACCACCGCGAAGTAGACGGACTCGGAGATGCCCACGACCGAGCAGAACAGCACCATCACGAGGACCAACCGCCACAGGACGGGGGTCCGACGCATGTGCCTGAAGCCATCTGTGACTTCGACCAGGAAGCGAACGGGAGGGGTTTCGTGGCGCTTCTCGACGGGGTGGATCGCCAGCAGGCAGCCCACCGACACCATGAAGGTCACGCTGTCGACGATCGCCAGTGCATGACCGCCGAACACGCTCAGCAGCGCTGCTCCCGTGAGCGGGCCGACGAGCCGCAGTGCCTCCCGCGCTGTGGTCAGCGATGCGTTCGCGCTGGGCAACAGCTCATCGGAGACCACCGACGCCACGAGCGCTGATCGCGCCGAGGAGCCCACGAGGAGCGCGATGCCGTACAGGAACGCGACCAGGTAGATCACCCAGAGCTCGGCTGCGGAGTGGACGAAGAGCAGCAGGAGCACGAAGGCTGCTGAGCTGGCGTCGTTGACCAGGAGGACTGCTCGTCGCGGGAACCGATCGATGAGGACCCCCAGCAGCGGGCCGAGCAGGCCGGGCAGGACCACCGCAAGCAGGACCGACCCGGCGACGGAGTTGCTCCCGGTGAGCTCCTTGGCCCAGATGGCCAGGCCGAGGAGGAACACGGTGTCGCCGAACATCGACACGACCTGTCCGGTCATCAGCCAACGGAAGTCCCGGTCCCGAAGAAGCTCACGCATGACGATTCTCTTTCTCGAAAATGAACTTTCGAAAAAGGAAGGTACAACTTCCAGAAAGAGATGTCCAGTGTTTCGGGAGACCCCGGTACGCTTGGCCCACAGCCGCCCCACCCACGAGGAGCCCCGTGGCCCGCGTCGTCGTCGACGTCATGCTCAAGTCCGAGATCCTCGACCCCCAGGGTCAGGCCGTCGCGCGCGCGCTGCCGCAGCTGGGGGTGACCGGCGTCAGCGACGTACGGATCGGTAAACGGATCGAGATCGAGCTCGACGGTCCGGCCGACGATGCCGCGCTGGAGCGGGTGCGTGCGGTCGCCGACCAGCTGTTGGCCAACCCGGTGATCGAGGACTTCGTGGTGCGCGCCGCCGCGGCGGACGTCCACCCGTGACGGCTCGGATCGGGGTCGTGACCTTCCCCGGGTCGCTGGACGACAGGGACGCGATTCGCGCGATCGGACGGGCCGGCGGCGAGGGCGTTCCCCTCTGGCACGGGGATTCCGACCTGAACGCGGTCGACGCGGTGGTCCTGCCTGGAGGGTTCTCCTACGGCGACTACTTGCGCTGCGGAGCGATCGCCCGGTTCGCCAAGATCATGGAGGTGCTCGTACCCGCTGCTCGGGATGGACTGCCGGTCCTGGGGATCTGCAACGGCTTTCAGGTGCTCTGCGAATCGGGTCTCCTTCCCGGGGCCTTGGTCCGCAATGACCACCTGCACTTCATCTGCCGTGACCAGCGCTTGCGGATCGAGTCGACGAGCACGACTTGGACGAGCGACTACGCCTCGGGCCAGGAGATCGTCGTACCGCTGAAGAACGGCGAGGGGGGCTACGTCGCCGATGAGGCGACCCTCGATGAGCTCGAGGCGCAGGGTCGGGTCGTCGCGCGCTACCTCGAGGTCAACCCCAACGGGTCGCGCCGCGACATCGCGGGCATCAGCAATGCGGCCGGCAACGTGGTCGGCTTGATGCCGCACCCGGAGCACGCCGTCGAGGCGCTCACCGGTCCCGAAGGACATGAGACCGACGGCCTGCCGTTCTTCACCTCCGTCCTGGGGCAGCTGGTCGGGAGCCGGCTGGTCGGGAGTCAGGCATGAGCCTCGACACGGTCAAGGCTGCACAAGCCAGCCCGGAGACCGGTCAGCCCTATCTCGAACTCGGGCTGAAGCCTGACGAGTACGCACGAATCCGAGAGATCCTCGGCCGCCGGCCGACCAGCAGCGAGCTCGCGATGTACAGCGTCATGTGGAGCGAGCACTGCTCCTACAAGAGCTCGAAGGTCCACCTGCGGCAGTTCGGCGACAAGGCCCCGAAGACCGAGGCCCTGCTCGTGGGCATGGGGGAGAACGCAGGTGTCGTCGACATCGGCCAGGGCTACGCGGTCACGTTCAAGGTCGAGTCGCACAACCATCCCAGCTATGTCGAGCCCTACCAGGGGGCGGCCACCGGTGTCGGTGGAATCGTTCGCGACATCCTGACGATGGGTGCGCGTCCGGTCGCGGTGATGGACCCGCTGCGCTTCGGGCCGGCCGACGCGCAGGACACCCGGAGGGTTCTGCCCGGTGTCGTCGCGGGGATCGGCGGCTACGGCAATTGCCTGGGCTTGCCCAACATCGGCGGCGAGGTCGTCTTCGACGACACCTACCTCGGCAACCCCTTGGTCAATGCGCTGTGTGTCGGCGTGATGCGGCATGAGGACATCAAGCTGGCGAAGGCCTCCGGCCCCGGAAACCTGGTGATCTTGTTCGGAGCGAGGACGGGGGGCGACGGCATCGGCGGCGTGTCGGTGCTCGCGAGTGAGACCTTCGACGCCGATGGCCCGGCCAAGCGGCCCAGCGTTCAGGTCGGTGACCCGTTCACCGAGAAGGTGCTGATCGAAGCCTGTCTGGAGATCTTCGCGGCCGATCTGGTCGTCGGCATCCAGGACCTCGGTGGTGCCGGGATCTCCTGCGCCACCTCGGAGCTCGCGTCTGCCGGCACGGGCGGGATGCGGGTCGAGCTCGACCGGGTGCCCCTTCGAGATGCTTCGCTCGCTCCCGAGGAGATCCTCATGAGCGAGTCCCAGGAACGTATGTGCGCAGTCGTCGAACCGGCGAACCTGGAAGCCTTCCTGGGGATCTGCGAGCGATGGGGCGTCGACGCCACTGTGATCGGCGAGGTCACTGACGGCGACCGGCTCGAGATCTGGTGGCACGGCGAGCTCATCGTCTCGGTGCCACCGCGCACGGTCGCCCACGAAGGTCCGGTCTATCGGCGGCCGCTGGCCCGCCCGCGCGGGCAGGACGCCCTGGTGGCCGACCAGCCGACGGCCGTACGGCTGCCGCGGCCCACCGGTCCCGCGGAGCTGCGCGCCACTCTGCTCCGGTTGGTCGCCTCGCCGAACCTCGCAGACAAGTCGTGGGTCACCGCGCAGTACGACCGTTACGTGCAAGGCAACACGGTGCTCGCCCAGCCCGATGACGCCGGGATGGTGCGGGTCGACGAGGACAGCGGCCTCGGGTTGGCGCTCGCCACTGATGGGAACGGGCGCTACACCAGGCTCGACCCTTACGCGGGGGCGCAGCTGTCGCTGGCGGAGGCCTACCGCAACGTCGCCGTCTCCGGCGCGGCACCGCTCGCCGTGACCAACTGTCTCAACTTCGGTTCCCCGGAGGACCCCGAGGTGATGTGGCAGTTCAGCGAGGCCGTGCGGGGACTGGCCGACGGCTGTCTCGAGCTCGGTGTGCCCGTGACCGGTGGGAACGTGAGCTTCTACAACCAGACGGGTGAGGTCGCGATCCTGCCGACGCCGGTGATCGGAGTCCTCGGCGTCATCGAGGATGTCGCGAAGCGGACGCCCATGGGGTTCCGGACAGCAGGAGACGTCGTGTTCCTGCTTGGTGAGTCGCGCGAGGAGTTCGGGGGCTCGGAGTGGGCACACGTCGTGCACGGTCATCTAGGTGGCACGCCTCCACAGGTCGATCTTCCCGCCGAACGCGCTCTGGCCTCGCTGCTGGTGGCCGCGGCTCGTGACCGACTCGTCGCCGCAGCGCACGATCTCTCCGACGGTGGGTTGGCGCAGGCCCTGGTCGAGATGTCCTTGCGTGGCGAGATGGGCGCTGCCATCCAGCTGCCCGACGGGTTGGATCCGTTTGTCGCGCTCTTCTCCGAATCGACCGCGCGCGCAGTCGTGGTCGTGGGGCCGGGGCGGGTGGACGATCTGGTCAGCCTCGGCGACGCGCACGGTGTCCCGATGACCCGGCTGGGCGTCGTCGGCGGGGACGAGCTGGTGGTCCATTCGCAGTTCGGCATTGCGCTGTCTGAGTTGCGCACCGCGTCGACGGCGACCTTCCCCGCGCTGTTCGGCTGACACACAGCAGCACCCGCCTCCGACGGTCGGCTCTGCCGTGGCAACCGGCAACGGGCAGGATCTGAGCATGGACGTGGCCGAGGTTCGCGCGGTGCTGGAGGAGACGTGGGCCGCCTTGCGCGGCTGGATCGGGGCACTGCCCGCGCAGACCTACGGTGGCTCAAGCGTCCTCGATCGTTGGACGGTGGCCGAGCTGGCTGCGCACCTGGGGTGCGGCCTCGACGTGGTGACCGAGGTGGAGGTGGCTGAGGCCGGCGTCGTCCCTTTGACGATTCGTGGATACCTCGCTTGCTATCCGGCCGGCCGGCTTGAGATCGCGAGCGCCGCTCAGGAGCGTGCTCGCCAGAGCGCAGGTGACCTTCTCGGATCACTCGATGCGTCGTGGGTGGGGATGACGGGGCGCCTGGATGAGCTGGCCGTCGGCCCCGGCGGGCGGGCGGGCTGGGATCCGCTCGTGGTCGCCGGGCGGGAGCCGATCCGGCTCAGTGACCTGCTCACGACCCGGGTCGTCGAGCTCGTCGTGCACGCTGATGACCTCGCTCGATCCGTGGCCGAGCGCGCGGACCACGGCGACCCCGAGCTCCCGGCCAGGGCCTGGCGGCTGGTGTCGCGCACCTTGGTGGCTGCGCTCGCCGAGCTGGCGCCTGGGCGCAGCGTCGAGGTGCGGGTACCCCCGTATGCCGCGGTGCAATGCATCGAGGGACCGAGGCACACCCGGGGAACTCCGGCCAACGTGGTGGAGGCAGATCCGGTCACCTGGACCCGGCTGGCGTGTGGTCGGGTGACCTGGGCAGAGGCCCTGGCCGGTGGAGCCGTACGCGCCAGTGGCGAGCGCGCCGACCTGTCTTCGTACCTCCCCCTCCTCTGACTGGCTGCCGGGCACCATCGGCACTGCGGCGTGATCGGGCAGACGACGCAATTACCCGGCATCCGGTAACAATTGATGCGATATCCGCAGGAAATCATGTTGTCGGCGACGCTTTTCGCGATAGGTTCCCCGGCCATGACCACTGCCATCCGTCTGCGTGGTCTGCGCAAGACGTTCGGCTCCGGCGCCGATCAGGTGCGCGCGGTGGACGGCGTCGATCTCGACATCGTCGACGGCGAGTTCCTGACCATGCTCGGCCCGAGTGGTTCGGGGAAGACGACGGTGCTGCGGATGATCGCGGGCTTCGAGCGGCCCACCGCGGGAGAGATCATCCTCGACGGCGTCGACGTGACCAACACCCCACCGTTCGACCGCAACGTCAACACCGTGTTTCAGGACTACGCGCTGTTCCCGCACATGACGGTCCGGGCCAACGTCGAGTACGGCTTGCGGGTGAAGGGGGTGGCCAAGGCCGAGCGGCGCGCCCGCGCCGACGAGGCCCTGCAAGGTGTTCGGCTGGCGGAGTACGGGGACCGCAAGCCGTCTCAGCTCTCTGGGGGGCAACGTCAACGAGTGGCGCTGGCACGGGCGCTGATCAACCGGCCGAAAGTGCTCCTCCTCGACGAGCCGCTCGGCGCACTCGACCTCAAGTTGCGTGAAGAGATGCAGGTGGAGCTCAAGGAGATCCAGCGAGGGGTCGGCATCACCTTCGTCTTCGTGACCCACGACCAGGAGGAGGCGCTCACGCTGTCCGACCGCATCGTGGTGTTCGACTCAGGTCGAATCGAGCAGGTCGGGAGCCCTGCGGATGTCTACGAGCGTCCCAGCAGCGCCTTCGTAGCAGGCTTCGTCGGTACATCGAACCTGTTGGCCGGTGAATCCGCCCGAGCGGTCCTGGGCAAGGAGGGGACCTACTCGGTTCGTCCGGAGAAGATCCGCGTCGCCGAGGTCGACGCAGCGCCCACCGCCGACGAGGACTTGGCGCTCGGCACCGTCCGGGAGGTCGTCTACGTCGGCTCTGCGACGAGGTTCCTCGTCGATCTGGATGCCGGCGGCACGCTCGTGGCCCTCCAGCAGAACCTGCACGCCTCGTCGACGGACGTACAGGGCTACCGCGATCGTCCGGTGGCGCTGGTCTGGAGGAAGGAGCACGAGTTCCGAGTCGCGGACTCGACGTGAGCGTTCAACCGGATCGGCCGACCGGCCGGTCAGGACCAGTTCGACCCCGCGGTCGGGCTTGATACAAGGAGGAGCCAGATGCGAACGAAGCGTCTGTTCCAGGTCGGCGTGACCTGCGCCGTCGTAGCAGTAGTCGCCGCCGGTTGCGGTAGCAGCGGTGGAAGCACCTCCACGGGGACCGGCAAGCCAGCTCCACCAGCCATGACTCCGCTGGCCAGCCTCGGGGCCGGAGAAGGTGCCATCAACATCCTCGCTTGGCCCGGCTACGCCGAAGACGGCAGCACGGACAAGAGCGTGGACTGGGTCACCCCGTTCGAGCAGGAAACGGGTTGCCAGGCGAACGTCCAGGTGGCCAACACCTCCGACGAGATGTTCGAGAAGATGGGGTCAGGTCAGTTCGATGTGGTCTCCGCCTCCGGCGACTCGTCGCTGCGGATGATCTACGCCGGCAAGGTGGCGCCCGTCAACACCGAGCTGTTCACCAACTGGGCGGACATCGCGCCGTTCCAGAAGGATCAGACCTGGAACGCGGTCAACGGCGTCGCCTACGGCATCCCGCACGGGTGGGGCGCCAACTTGCTGGGCTACCGGACCGACAAGGTCTCCGCCCCGCCGGACTCCTGGAGCGTGCTCTACGACGCTGATACCCCCTACGCGGGCGAGACCGGGGTCTACGACTCGCCGACCGACGGCATCGCAGCGGCCGCCGTCTACCTGATGGCCACCCAGCCCGACCTCGGCATTTCGAACCCGTACGCGCTGGACCAGACCCAGTTCGACGCGGCAGTCAACCTCGCCAAGCAGCAGAAGACCGTGACCGGCCTCTACTGGAGCGCCTACGCCGATGCGCAGAAGGCCCTTGAGAACGGAACGACGATCACCGCCACGACCTGGCAGATCATCGTCAACCTGGCGCAGGGCAACGGCGCAAAGGTCGATGCCGTGCTCCCGAAGGAAGGGGCGACCGGCTGGGCCGACACGTGGATGCTCGACGCCAAGGCGAAGAACCCCAACTGTGGCTACCTGTGGATGAACTGGATCACCAACCCAGACATTCAGGCCCAGGTGGTCGAGTGGTTCGGTGAGGCACCGGCCAACCTCAAGGCTTGTGACGAGACCACGGATCCGAAGCACTGCGACACCTACCACGCGGCAGATGAGCCGTACTTCCAGCAGGTCTGGTTCTGGTCCACCCCTCAGCGCTCGTGCCTCGACGGTCGCACAGACGTCGACTGCGTGCCCTACGACGAGTGGACCAGGGCGTGGAGCGAGGTCAAGAACAGCTGACCTCGATCCGTGACCCTCGCGACAGCTGACACCCGCGGCCCCTCTGTGGGGCGGCGGGTGTCAGCTGCGCTCTATCGACGCCCGCGGCTACGGCTCTCCGGGCTGCTGGCAGCGCCGTTGTTCTGGCTCGTCGCCGTCTATTTCGCTGCTCTCTTCTCGCTCCTGGCCACCGCGTTCTTCTCCACCGACGAGTTCACCAACGCGGTGGTCCGTACGTTCACCGTCGAGAACGTCCAGGACGTCTTCACCGACCCCACCTACTGGCGGGCCACGGCTCGCACCGTCGGGATCGCCGCCAGCGTCACGGTCATCTGCGCCGTCCTCGCCGTCCCCATGGCGTTCTTCATGGCCAAGGTCGCGAAGCCGCGCTGGCGCAACCTCATGGTCGCGCTGGTCATCACGCCGTTGTGGGCGTCCTACCTGGTCAAGGTGTACGCCTGGCAGGCCATGGTCCAGCCGGAGACCGGCGTGATCGCCTGGATGCTCAAACCTTTCGGACTCTCCGGACCTGGCTACGGCGTCACCGCTGTGATTCTCACCCTGTCCTACCTCTGGCTCCCCTACATGATTCTGCCGGTGTATGCCGGCTTCGAACGGTTGCCGACGGCGCTCACCGACGCCTCGAGCGACCTCGGCGCTCATTCGTGGAGAACTTTCCGGTCCGTCGCGCTGCCGATCGTCTACCCGTCGATCGTGGCCGGGTCGATCTTCACGTTCTCGCTGAGCATGGGTGACTACATCACCGTCCAGATCGTCGGGGGAAAGACCCAGATGCTGGGCAACATCGTCTACCAGAACTACTCGGCAAACCTCCCATTCGCGGCGGCCGTGGCGTTGATCCCCGTCATCGTGATGCTGATCTACCTGGCCCTGGTCAGGCGCACGGGTGCGCTGGAGAACCTGTGAGTCGACCATGACCATGTCGCGCTCCGGGAGAGCTGTCCTCGGCGCCGTGATGCTGTTCGGGCTGGCGTTCATCTACATCCCGTTGGGCGTCGTGGTCATCAACTCCTTCAACGCGAGCACGGTGTTTGCCTGGCCGCCGAAGGAGTTCACCACCAAGTGGTGGACCGATGTGTTCCACAACGAGGGTGTCCGGGACGCCGTTCTCACTTCGGTGGAGGTGGGGTTGGTCGCCACCGGGGTCGCCTTGGTGTTGGGCTCCCTTCTCGCCTACGGGCTGGCCCGGTTCCGGTTCTTCGGCAGGCAGACGCTGTCGCTGCTCGTCGTGCTACCCATCGCATTGCCGGGGATCGTCACGGCCCTGGCGTTCCGCACCGCCTTCACCGAGGTGCTCGGCGTGCCACTGTCGATGTGGACCGTCGCGGTCTCGCACGCCACCTTTTGCATCGTCGTTGTCTACAACAACGTGATCGCCCGGCTGCGCCGCACGGGCGCAAGCTTCGAAGAGGCCTCGATGGACCTCGGTGCACGTGGGTTCACGACCTTCCGGCTCGTGACCTTTCCGCTGCTGCGCGGAGCGTTGCTGGCTGGTGCGATCTTGGCGTTCGGCCTGTCCTTCGACGAGATCGTCGTCACGTTGTTCACCGCCCCACCGGGCGTGACGACCCTGCCGATCTGGATCTTCCAGAACCTGTTCCGGCCGAACCAGGCGCCAGTGGTCAACGTGGTCGCCGCCATCTTGGTGCTCGTGTCGATCGTCCCGATCTACATCAGCCAGCGGCTAGCGGGCGATGCTGCCGGCGGGGGCCGAGTCTGAGTTCCAGTCTGAAACGGCGTTCGGCCGCGGCGATCCGCCTGCTCGGCCGACTGACGTTGGCTGTGGATCGTGGTCGAGGACAGCGCCCTACGGCGGTGCGGTCGGCTGGGGTCCGTGTGAGCCCGTAGGATCAAGGGGTGGCGCGCGGCGACGGACGGCTCTCGCACGATCTGCTCCCTGGTGAGAAGGGTCCGCGGGACGCGTGCGGCGTCTTCGGGGTATGGGCACCCGGTGAAGAGGTCGCCAAGCTCACCTACTTCGGGCTCTACGCCCTGCAGCACCGCGGACAGGAGTCTGCGGGGATCGCGGTGTCGGACGGGCGACAGATCCTGGTCTACAAGGACATGGGTTTGGTCTCTCAGGTGTTCGACGAGAGCCACCTGGCGTCCTTGCAGGGCCACCTGGCGATCGGACACTGCCGCTACTCCACCACCGGGGCGAGTGTCTGGGAGAACGCCCAGCCGACCCTTCGATCGACCGCCACCGGGGCCCTCGCCCTGGGCCACAACGGAAACCTGATCAACACACGCGAGCTGGCCCGGCAGGTCGAAGACCTAGGTGAGCTCGCGGGAGAGCTGCCCCTTGGCGGATCGGCCAGGCTGCGATCCACGTCCGACACCGACGTGCTGGCAGCCCTGCTCGCCAGCCACCCGGACAAGTCGCTCGAGGCTGCCGCGGCTGAGGTCCTTCCGTCCCTCAAGGGGGCCTTCTCCCTCGTCTGGATGGACGAGACCACGCTCTACGCCGCCCGGGACCCCCAGGGCATCCGGCCCCTGGTGCTGGGTCGGTTGGAGCGGGGGTGGGTGGTCGCCAGCGAGACGGCGGCCCTGGACATCGTCGGGGCCTCCTTCGTCCGCGAGATCGAACCCGGTGAGCTGGTAGCCGTCGACGAGCATGGTCTGCGCTCGCAGAGCTTCGCCGCTCCCGACCCGAAGGGCTGCCTGTTCGAGTACGTCTACCTGGCCAGGCCCGACACCTCGATCGCCGGCCGCAGCATCCACGAGACGCGCGTGGAGGTTGGGCGCCGGCTGGCCCGGGAAGCCCCCGTCGACGCCGACCTGGTGATCCCCGTGCCCGAGTCGGGCACCCCGGCGGCGGTCGGCTACAGCCAGGAGTCCGGCATCCCCTACGGCCAGGGGCTGGTGAAGAACGCCTACGTCGGCCGGACCTTCATCCAACCGTCCCAGACCATCCGCCAGCTCGGCATCCGACTCAAGCTCAACCCGCTGCGCGAGGTGATCCGCGGTCGCCGCCTCGTCGTGGTCGATGACTCGATCGTTCGTGGAAACACCCAGCGCGCCTTGATCCGGATGTTGCGAGAGGCCGGCGCCGTCGAGGTGCACGTGCGGATCTCCTCGCCACCGGTCAAGTGGCCCTGCTTCTACGGCATCGACTTCGCCTCACCAGCGGAGTTGATCGCCAACGGACTGTCGGTGGACGAGATTCGACAGTCGATCGGGGCCGACTCGCTGTCCTATGTGTCGCTCGAGGAGCTGGTCGAAGCGACGACGGTGCCCGCTGAGCGGCTGTGCCGGGCGTGCTTCGACGGCACCTACCCCATCGAGCTTCCAGAGCGGGAGCTGCTCGGGAAGCACCTGCTGGAAGACCTCACCGACGTGGATGTTGCTGACTTGGCGGCTCTGGTCGGTGGCGGGGCGGCGGAGGCGCTCACCCGACCGTGAGCGGTGAGCTGGATCGACCGCTGTCGGGGGTCGTCTCGCGATCGGCGGGGCCTGGTTCGGGAGCCGGAACGACCTACGCAGCCGCCGGTGTCGACACCGAGGCTGGTGAGCTGGCCGTCACGTTGATGAAGGAGTCCGTGGCGTCGGCTCAGCGCCCGGAGGTGCTCGGCAGCCTCGGCGGCTTCGCCGGTCTGTTCGATGCGTCGGCTCTGAAGGCCTTCGAGCGACCGCTGCTGGCGACGTCGACCGACGGAGTCGGCACCAAGGTCGTCATCGCCCAACGGATGAACGTCCACGACACCATCGGCATCGACTTGGTGGCGATGGTCGTCGACGACCTCGTCGTCTGTGGCGCGGAGCCCCTGGTGATGACTGACTACATCGCGACGGGCAAGGTCGTGCCAGACCGGATCGCCTCAATCGTCTCGGG
The DNA here is from genome assembly GCA_963805505.1 of uncultured Actinomycetota bacterium. Lineage (GTDB taxonomy): Bacteria > Actinomycetota > Actinomycetes > DATJPE01 > DATJPE01 > JANPBY01. The sequence goes on from CAWDUP010000002.1 coordinate 853,110, forward strand.
GATCGCAGAGGGGTGTCGGCGCGCCGGTTGCGCCTTGGTCGGGGGCGAGACCGCCGAACACCCTGGGCTGCTCGGGCCCGACGAATACGACGTCGCCGGCGCCGGGGTCGGTGTGGTCGAGGCGTCGCGCCTGCTGGGTCCCGAGCGAGTCCAAGCCGGTGATGCCTTGGTAGCCATGGCCTCCTCCGGGCTGCACTCGAACGGGTACTCCCTGGCCCGCCAGGTCCTGCTCACCGTCGGCGGACTCGGGCTGGACCTGCACGTGGACGAGCTGGGCCGCACGCTGGGTCAGGAGCTGCTGGAGCCGACCCGGATCTACGCGCTGGCGTGCCTCGAGCTCGCGCGCTCCTCCGACCTCGACGTCCACGCCTTCAGCCACGTGACCGGAGGCGGGCTGGCCGCCAATCTCGCGCGCGTCCTCCCGACCCACCTGCACGCGGATCTCGACCGCTCCACGTGGTCGCCGAAACCGATCTTCGGACTGATCGGAAGGCTCGGCGGAGTCGAGGACAGCGAACTCGAACGCACGTTCAACCAGGGCATCGGCATGGTGGCCTTCGTCCCTGGTCACAACGCCGACGCCGCGGTTGAGAGCCTGGGGTCGATGGGTGTCCCGGCGTGGGTGGCCGGCTCCGTGCGCGCTCGCAAGGATCTGGAGACCGGTGACGCGCCAGCCAAAGGCGGAGACGGCGGCTCGGTCTCGCTCGTCGGCCGGCACCCGGTCGCCTCGACACACGCCTAGGCCCACGCCCGGGTCGGCCGGCCAGCGGTCGTTGGTGGGAGTTAGCTCCCGGAGGCGTACCGACCCGAGTCGTCGTCGGTGTCCTGGTCATCGCGGTCATCGTTGTCACCGCTGTCACTGGCGGACGACTCGGCGATGTCGGCGTACTTCGCGAGCAGCTCGGGATCGACCTCGTCGTCCTCGTGGATCAGGTCGGCCCGCAGCCGATTGAGGTCCATGTCGCCGGTGCTGTACTTCAACTCACGGGCAACCTTGGTCTGCTTGGCCTTCGCTCGACCGCGTCCCATGGTTCGACCCCCTAGCTCGGGGCCGCTGCCCCTTTTTGGTCTCTTGTGCACCGGCCGGAGGGCCGCTCCGCCGTGCTCTGGCCTCCAGCGTACCTAATGCGGGGCGGGTCGTGCAGCGGCGAGGCCCGGGAAGAGCCGATCGGTCCATGCGCCAGCCTCGATCCGTTCCTCGGCCAAGGCGTCAGCCGCGTCGACCGGCGTGATCTCGTGCTCCCGAGCTCGTTCGAGAACCCTGCGCGCCGTGTCGCCGATCGCGGTCGCCCTGGCGTGTGCGCGGGAGTCGTCGTAGCCGTGCAGCTCGTCGGCGACCTGGATCACGCCACCGGCGTTGACGAGGTAGTCAGGCATGTAGAGGATCCCTCGCTCGGCGAGGACATCGGCGAGGGCGTGATCGGCCAGCTGGTTGTTCGCAGCGCCGCAGATGATCTTGGCTTTCAGGTTTCGGGCCACCCCCTCGTCGACGGCCCCGCCGAGAGCGTTGGGGCTGAACACGTCGACGTCCATGTCGAGCAAGGCTGGCAAGGAGTCGGCCAGCTCCAGCGCGGGGTGTTCCCGGCGTACGTCTTCCGCGGCAGCCCCCGGGTCGAAGGCGCAGACCTTGGCGTCGGCCTCGAGCAGGTGGCCGACCAGGCGGCGGCCCACCTTGCCCAACCCGGTGACCGCCACCGAGCGCCCGGCCAGCGACGGTTCGCCCCACACGTCCTCGGCGGCCGCCAGCATCCCCTGAAAGACTCCCCAGGCGGTGAGTCGTCCGGAGTCGCCTCCACCCCCACGTTCCAGAGACTTGCCGGTCACCCACCTCGACGCCTCGGACATCGTGTCGAGATCGGCAACGGTTGTTCCGACGTCTCCCGCGGTGACGTAGCGACCGCCGAGGGAGTCGATGAGGCGGCCGTAGGCGAGCAGGAGGTCACGTGATCGCGTCGTTGCTGGATCTCCGATGATGACGGCTTTTCCACCACCGTGGTCAAGAGAGGCCAGCGCGTTCTTGTAGCTCATCGCCCTCGACAGGGCGAGCACATCGGCCAGCGCGTCCCCGTCGGAGGGGTAGGCGCGAAATCGGGTGCCGCCAAGCGCAGCGCCGCGGGCCGTCGAGTGGATGGCCACGATGGCTCGCAGACCGGTGGCGCGGTCGTGGTGCACGACGATCTGTTCGTGACCGCCCGGAGCGACGGCATTGATCGTCGGGGCGGAGCCGTCACCCATGCCAACAGCCACGCCCCCACCTTTGCACGCCGCCCGGCGACTTTCGCGCAAACCTCGGGACGGCTGAGATAGATGGCACTTCTAGGCTATTTCAGACAGAAGGGACAGCCCGGCACCATGATGGTCGTCCTGGTCGGGTTCGCCGACCCTGAGAGCGAGGGGCCCGTTGCGATGAGCGCGCGCATCCCTGATGCGGAACCGCTGCTGACCCCCTCCGAGGTCGCCGCCATGTTCCGCGTCGACCCGAAGACCGTCACGCGTTGGGCCAAGGCCGGCAAGCTGACCTCGATCCGTACGCTGGGCGGGCACCGGCGGTATCGCGAAGTTGAGGTACGGGCACTCCTGTCCGGCGATCCGATGCCAGCGACGCCGACGGCCGACGCCGATCAGTTGGACGAGGCGGGTCTCTGAGGCTCTGAGTACCCGAAGCGGGTGTCTCAGCCGATCTGCAGCTCGTCGTTCTCGGCCGCCGCGCTGACCGGCATGGGGGCCTCGATCCCCGTCACCAATGCGTCGATGGCGTCGTCCGTGCGCGCCGGCCCGTGATGGAACAGCACCAGTCGCCCGACGTTGCTCGAGGCCGCGAACGCGACGACATCCTCGATGGTCGAGTGCCCGTAGTCGTCGGCGATCTTTCGCTCGGTGCTCAGGAACTGGGCGTTGTGGATGAGGACATCCACTCCGTTGACCTGGGCCTGGGCCTCTGGGGACACCCCTGATGAGAGCCGATGGTCCGGGATGTAGGCCACGGAGCGCTCGCCCTCGTCCACGCGGTAGCCGTAGGTTCGCCCGCCCTTGTGCTGCACATCGAAGGGGGTGACCACGAGGCCGCCGATCTCGAGCGCCTCCGTCTCGATGGCGTGGAATCCCCACCGTCCGGCGAGGCCCTCGGGAGTGATCGGGAAGCTCGGAGGTGACATCGAACGGGCCAGCAGGTCGCGAGCGCTCATGCCGTCCTGAGCGGGGACGTAGACGTCGACGTCAGAGTCAGTGCGGTCACCACCGGGGAAGAAGGGAAGGCCTTGCACGTGGTCCCAGTGCAGGTGGCTGAGCAGGATGGTTCCTCGAAAGGCCTGACCGTTCAGGCGCACCGTCAGGTTGCGGAGTCCGGTACCAGCGTCGAGCACGACCGACGGTGAGTCTGCTCCGGTCGGCACGACTCCGAGGCACGAGGTGTGGCCGCCGTAGCGGACGAAGTCGGGGCCTGGCGCAGCCGTCGAGCCGCGCACCCCAAGAAAGATCAGCCGCATGCGGCCAGGCTATGGCCTCGGTCAGATGCTGGGGGAGTAACCGGTGTTCGTGGTGGGAGTGTCCTGGCCCGATCCCCCGGGGGCGCCTGGGAGATCGGAGGGTCCGGGCATCTCGTGGTGGCCGGGCCACTGCGGGCGAACGCCGTTGACCCGATCGGTGATCCGCGCCTTGAGGTCCTTGGTGAAGGTGTCTGCTTGGTCCTGGGTGAGCCGCCCGTCGGCTACGGCTTGGTCGATGTCCTTGGTGACGCTGTCGACCAGTGCCGTCACGACGGTGTCGACGGGCACCCCCTGATCCTTGGCCACGTCGGCGAGGGTCTTTCCGCTCATCAGGGCCGTACGCAGCTCGGCATCGGTCATGCCCAGGGCCTTCGCGGCGACGTCGAGTCCACGCATCATGGCCGGCCCACGCATCGGGCCACCCGGTCCCGGTCCCCAGCGGTGCTCGTCGCGCTGGGGGAGGGCGTCATCAAGAGTGCTCGCGACCTTGTCCGCCTGTTCTTGGGTCAGGGTGCCGTCGCTGACCAGCCCGCTCAAGGCGTCCTTGATCCAGCCGAGGCGACTGGCGATGGGGTTGTCCGCGGACGCGGCCGAAGCCGGTGTCACGGCCACGGCACCGGCGCCGGCGATCAGGGCAGCGGACAGGACGAGGGCTGCTGTTCGCTTGCTCATGGTGCGCTCCTTGCGTCGAAGATGGACCGTCGAGACCGAATGAGACCGAATCAGCCTGCGGGCCACACCTGAGCAGGATCTGTCATCAACCTGTGAATGACCTGTGTGCACGACAGCCCTACGCTGGCGCACCATGAACGCTGCCCCCCATGAGCAGGCTCATGGCACCCACGACCATGCCGATGATCCCCGTAACCGTGACGTCCTGGTCCTCGTCAACGGTGAGTTGGTGGCACGCGACCAGGCGAGGGTCAGCGTCTTCGACTCGGGCTTCGTTCTGGGGGATGGGATCTGGGAGGGCATCCGCATCAGCGCCGGACACCCGGCATTCCTGACCCGGCACCTGGATCGTCTGTTGGAAGGTGCAGCCGCCATCGCCTTGGACCTCGGTCGCACGCGCGAACAACTGACGGAGGACCTCTATCGACTGCTGGAAGCCAACGAGATGGTCGACGGGGTGCACGTCCGGCTCATGGTCACGCGCGGACCGAAGTCCACGCCGTACCAGGATCCGAGGTTCTCTGCCGGCGCCCCGACCATCGTGATGATCGCCGAGCACAAGCAACCGTTGCCTTCCACGGTCACGGACGGAATCACCGTGTTCACCGTTCATGTGCGTCGCGGGTCCCCCGATGTTCTCGACCCGAAGCTCAACAGCCACAGCAAGCTCAACGACATCACGGCATGCATCCAGGCCTATACCGCCGGCGCGGACGAGGCGCTGATGCTGGACCCCCATGGCTTCGTGGCCACCTGCAACTCGACGCACTTCTTCGTCGTCCGTCGCGGCGAGGTCTGGACGTCGAGCGGTGACTACTGCCTCGGAGGGATCACCAGAGGCAACGTGATCCAGGTCTGTCGAACGAACGGCATACCTGTGCGGGAGAAGAACTTCAGCCTCACCGAGGTCTACAGCTCCGACGAGGCGTTCGTGACCGGGACGTTCGCCGGGCTCGTGCCGGTCCGACAGGTGGACGGTCGTGTCATCGGCGGAGGCACCCGAGGGCCGATGGTCCACCGCCTCCAGGCTTTGTACGCTCAGCTGGTGGCCGATGACGTCGCAGGGCTCGCTGCCCGGCGTGCCCCGTAGAGCCAGTGACCGTTCGCATCGCGGTGTGGTCGGGACCACGCAACTTGTCGACCGCCTTGATGCGCTCGTGGGAGAACCGTCCCGACACCGTCGTGGTGGATGAGCCCCTCTACAGCTACTACCTCACTCACTCCGGGATCGACCACCCTGCTCGGGAAAAGGTCATGGCCAGCCAGCCGTCGGACCTGGATCTGGTTGTCTCGGGACTGCTCGGACCAGTTCCGGGTGACGCGGACGTGTACTACCAGAAGCACATGTGCCACCACCTGCTGCCCGAGACCGACGTGTCCTGGATCCCCGAGCTGCGCAACGTGTTGTTGATCCGCGACCCGGCCGAAGTGGTGGCGTCCTACCAACGCAGCCGAGCGCAGGTGGTCCCGGACGACATCGGCGTGGAACGTCAGCTGCAGCTGTTCGAGCTGCTGAGCGAGGCTGGCGACGCCCCTCCGGTGGTGGACGCCGCGGACTTCCTCGCCGACCCTCCGGCCTACTTGCGCTGGCTGTGTGACTGGATGAGGATCCCCTTCGACGAGGCGATGCTGTCCTGGCCGGCGGGGCCGCGGGACAGTGACGGCGTCTGGGGACCCCACTGGTATTCCTCGGTGTGGCAGTCGACCGGTTTCCAGCGGCCCGGCCCGAAGGACGTCCACCTCGACCCGGCGGGGCAGGCTGTCGTGCAGCACGTACGGCCAGCGTTCCTCGAGCTCGCGAGCCACCGGCTCCGGCTCTGACCGACAGCCAAAGTGCGCCGACGCCGCCGTCCAGCCTGCTCGAGTTCGGCCGGCGGGTCTAGGGCCGAAGGACCTCGAAGGCCGCGACGTGCGCCCCTCGGAACGGCCCGCCCGTCGGGCCAGCCTGGAGCTGTCGGCCCACGCTTCGGTCGGGGTCGAGGAAATCCGAGGAGGTAGCCATGGACAGCGGTGACAAACCGATCCTGGTGGGATACGACGGCTCCGAAACCAGCAAGCGCGCGCTTCGGTGGGCGTTGGAGGAGGCCGCTCTCCGCGCAGTGCCGGTGACGATCCTGCACGCCGAGTTCCCCGACTTGGTGCGCAACGGGATGGGCATGGCTTACTACGACGCCGCAGACGACCCGGTCCTGGATCGCGGTAGCGAGCTGCTGGACGAGGCACTGGACCTGGCCAGGGCATGGCGACCCGACATCAGCGTGTCTGGTCACCTGTCCACGCAAGGGGCGGCGGTGGCTCTCCTCAACGCCATGGACGAAGCCTCCCTCCTGGTGGTCGGGTCTCGAGGCCACAACCCGTTCCTGGCGCTGTTGATCGGATCGACGTCGCTGCACGTCGCGACGCACGCCGATGTGCCCGTCGTCATCGTCCACGCCGAGGAGAACGCAGTGCCAGGGCCTGAGGCCGGTCGCGTCGTGGTGGGGGTCGACGGCTCGGCCGCCTCCGACGACGCTCTTGGCCGCGCGTTCACTGAGGCGCAGCTTCGCGGTATCGGCCTGACAGCTGTGCGGAGTTGGTACTCCGACTACGTGGATGTTGCGTCCCCGCGCATGGGTGGGTCCTCCGTGCCGACGGACACGACCGCCATCGTCGAGGACGAGTCCGCAGACCTTGCCCAATCCGTCGAGGCATGGGCCGCGAAGTACCCGGACGTGGACGTGCGGCAACACGTTGTCCGTGGGCGCCCGGCGCAGGTGCTCTTGGACGAGGGGCGGGGAGCCGAGCTGCTCGTCGTCGGCTCCCGCGGCCGTGGCGGATTCCGCACGCTCCTGCTCGGGTCGGTCGGCCACGCGTTGATCCGGCACGCGACCGGTCCCGTGATGGTCGTCCGGCCGCACGCCGCAGGCTGATGTCGGTCAGCCTCGCCCAGCGTCAAGATCGGTTGCCTCGAGCGCTGGGTCGAGGCCGGCCAACCACTCCCGCACGGTGAGGACGGCTCGGAGGTCAGGCGTAATCGTTCGTCGCGGATCGTTGCGGGAGACGCCGACCGCCGGCTCGCTGGCCACACTCACGACGAGACCCGAGAACGGCAGCGTGAACTCCTCGGGGTTGCCCCATGTCGTCGGGCACCCGCCCATGGGTTCGCCGACGACCACCGCATTGGCTTCGCGCTGCAACCTCGCCACCAACAGGCTGCCAGCCGAGAAGGTGTTGCGCCCGGTCACGACGAACAGGCGGTCAGTGCGGTTCTCCGCCCACCCAGCGAACATTGAGACGATCGGCGGCAGGGCGGAGACTTCGCCTCCGTAGTTGTGCCTCACATCGAGCACAACTCGCTCGACGTGCGGACGCCTCAGCGCAGACCGCAGCTCGGCGAGCTGGGTCGCGGGCAGGGGATCGACCCGGTTGTACTGCACATACAAGGTGTGCTTGTTCGCCCGATCTCTCAACATCTCCCACCACAAGGCGTCTCCGATGCGGGAGAGATAGCCCACCTTCGGATCGACCGGCAGATGGAGGCCGTACGGCCCCGCCCAGCCGTTGTAGTCAGACATCGGAATCGGGGCAGCATCCAACGTGCGCCCACGACCGGGCGCCGTGGCGCCGCGCGTCGTCGCTGGGCTCACCCGCAACGAGATCGGACCGTCGCCGGAGAGACCGAGCCCGCGCAGGACCTGCGGGATCAGCACCATGCGCGGAGAAACCAGCCTGATCGTCTGGGCGTTGTCATGGGGCACGAGGGGGGCGATGGCTGCTAGCACCTCAGCCGTGGGGTGACCGTCGATCGCGTCAATCCGAGAGCCGATGAGAGAGCGGTACGGCGCAAGCGCGTCAACGATCACGAGCTCCCGACCGAAAAGCCACAGGCGAAGCGGCAGGCTGTCGACCGGATACGTGCCGGATCCCCAGACGAAGGCTCCGGTGTGCCCCTCGCAGCCGGCCGCGCTGACGAGCGCGACGATCTGAAGCACGCCGACCATGAGCTCGTCGTCGCTGGCTTGCGACACCTCCGCCGACAACTCGTCAACCGCTGTCTGGAGCTGTCGGCGCGAGGTCCCGTGGAAGAGCTTGGGGTGGATTGCTTCCATCCCGGGGATGAGCTGCTCGAGGTCGGCCTTCCACGAGGCATCGCGGTCCGCACCTGGGTCGTCCAAGCCCGCGTCGGACGAGACCGGGATGGACGGAGCGTTGGTCTGCTGGATGCTGCCGAGCGATCCGGGGCCGGGGGATGTACATCCGGCAAGGGCGATCCCGAGGCCGACCAGCAGCGACGTCACGACGCCTCGCCAGGTTGGACGCATGAGGAGATACTACGGATCCGTGGCATTTCGGCAAGGGTGTTGTCGTTCCGCAGCCAGCGGCTGGTGACTCCCCGATCGGTGTCCGGACCCTGCCGCTCCTAGGTCCCGTGACGGAGCGTCTTGGCGTACTTCCTCCACGGCCGGTCGATGAGCAGGGGGTAGAGCAGGCGGACCGGCGCTGGCAGATGGGCCTTCATGAGTGCCTGTTCCGGCGCGCCGAGCGGCTCCATGACCAGGCCAAAGGCGATGGGCATCTTCGCGCGAGGTATGTCTTCGGTCGCTCGTTCGCCAACCGCGTCCCACTCTGTCTGCGTCAGGTGGCGTGCGGCGAGCGGGACGACCTTGTTCTCCTCGTCGTCCAGGTGCGGCTGGAGCACCTCGTTGAGATGGTCGAGAGAGTCCGCGAGCACGCCAGCCGTGTCGGGGTTCGGGCTCGCGCGCCACGCCTGGCATGCGGCAGTGGCCGCTTCGATGGTGCCGGTCACCGTGGAGTGCTGCGCCTCCACGGTCTTGATCATCTCGGCCTGCTCTGGAACTCGCTCGGCCAGCAGGGGGTAGAGGAGTTCGTCCTCCACCGCGTGGTGGTGATGGAGCAGCCCGATGCCGAAGTCGATGTGATCCGCCAGGAAGGTCACCCGTTCCGGCGAAGGACTTGGCTGCGCACGCACCAGCTCGCCACTTTCGGTGAACGTGCGCCGGAACGTCTTGTGGACGATGGCCATGTCCCGCACGTCGATCGGCTGCTCGGGCGGCATGAACGCCTCCTCGGTGTTGGGTCGGAACTCGACTGAGGAGATTGTGGCGTGCGGCGA
>CAWDUP010000003.1:0-59880 GCA_963805505.1 uncultured Actinomycetota bacterium
CTCTCGAGCGTGCTGTCGGACTGTGCTGCTCGGTCACCAGGGTCTTGGCCATTTCGTACTTAGTACGGTACGGTCTGATCGTACTAAGTACGGGTCATCTCGACGGAAGGACCGACATGAACAGCCACGGGGCAGCAACCGCGCCCGGCACCAACCCACGACGAGGTGTTCTCTCGCGGCGGATGACTGCGGTTACCGTCGGGATCCTGTTCCTCGTCCAGATGATCACCGCCATGATCGGGAGCTCGCAGATCCAGGCGTTTGAGGCCGGGGACACCACGACGGTCCCAACCACGGGCGTGCTCTTCATGGTGTGCTCTGGGCTGGCCGTCGTCGGGATCGGCCTTCTCATGTACCCGATCCTGAGGCCCGTCGATGCGAACCTGGCCATCTGGTATCCAGTGCTCAGAGTCGTCGAGCTCGCGGTCTCCGTCGCCTGCGGCGTCTACCTCCTGAGCCGGCATGAGGTCGTCCCGAACCACATGCTCTGGGTCTACATCCCGACCGGCATCGGCGGCCTGGTCCTGACCTACCTGCTCTACCGGTCCCGGTTGGTGCCTCGCCCGATCGCCCTTCTGGGCCTCGTGGGCTATACGGCTCTGACCCTTGGCGTGCCCCTCGACCTGCTGGGCGTCCTCGACATGAACGCCGGACTTGGCCTTCTGCTCCTGCTCCCCGGCGGGTTGTTCGAGTTCGTCGCCATGCCGATCTGGCTGATCGCGAAGGGTTTCAGCGCCTCGGAGCTCGACGCGGATCTTGTTCGGCCCGTGATGGTGGCCGCGCGCTGACGCCAAGCTGGGGTCGACAGCGGGCACCAGCGGTGATCAGAGTTCCTTTCACATAGTGCACTAGAAAGGACATGGAGTGCATTATAGTGCCCGGATGGTCAGCGAGGTCGCGGTCGATCCGGCCGCCGCGGCCGCGCGCGCGATCGGTCGCCGCGTTCGGGCTGGTCGGGTCCAGCTGGGCTGGACCCTGGACCAACTCGCACAGCGCTCCGGCGTGAGCCGCCGGATGCTCGTGAACGTCGAGCAGGGGGTGGCGAACCCCAGCATTGCGACGCTGCTCCGCGTGTCCGACGGGCTTGGGATCGGCCTGCCCGCGTTGGTGGACACCGCAGACGACGGAGCTGACTCGGTGGTAGTCCATCGAGCCCACGAGGTCACGGCGATGTGGACGACGGCCGCGGGAGGGTCCGCGCGCATGGTCGCCGGGACGCGTCCGCCCGACGTCACGGAGCTGTGGGATTGGCGGCTCGGCCCCGGCGACGAGTACCGGGGTGATGGCCACCGCGCGGGGACCCGTGAGCTCTTGCTGGTGCTGTCGGGCACCGTGGCGCTGCTCGTTGGCGGCTCCGGGCACAGGCTGAAGCCGGGAGACTCGGCGAGCTTCGACGGTGCGGTCACCCACACCTACCGCAACGCCTCGGCCACCCGGCCTGCCCGTTTCAGTCTCGTCGTCTACGAGCCCTCGCTGACCGTGGATCAGCCATGACTCCCGAGGCAAGGCTCTTCGACGTCCTTGGCCGGGCGATCGTCGACGACCGGGTTTTGTCGTTTCGCCCCGACTACCGTGCGCTGCTCATCGTCGTGTCCGGCGTTCGTAGCGGCCCGACAGATGCCGTCAGCGATGCTGCACTCGGTCGCGCCGAGGAAACCGTCCGCACGCGCCTGGCCGGCCGCGCGCCGGAGACCCTCCCGGAGATCGCCTCCTGGCGGAACGCGTTCCTTGGCTTCGGTGTCAAGGCTCGTGAGGCACGCAGCAGCGTGGAGGCGCTCGTGCGTCGCGTCGATGCCGGCCTCCCCCGGATCAACCGAGTCACCGACCTCTACAACGCCGTGTCGGTCGAGCATCTTCTCCCGCTCGGCGGGGAGAACCTCGATCGCTACGTCGGGGCGCCTCGACTCGTGCGTGCCACCGGGGACGAGCCGTTCGACACGATCGCCAACGGCGAGCCGGTCACGGTCACCGCCCGACCTGGCGAGGTGGTCTGGCGCGATGACGTCGGCGTGACCTGCCGCAGGTGGAACTGGCGGCAATGCGTACGGACCCGTCTCGATGAGCGGACCAGGAATATCCTGTTCATCCTTGACGGACTGGACCCCGTCAGCACCGCGGCGCTCGAAGCAGCGGGGAGTGCCCTGATTGCCGCGCTAACCGCCGACACCCCCGAAGCCGACACGGTCACACGACTCATTGGCGCCACCAGCTAGCGACGCGCCCACCGACGTCCAGGAGCACTGCATGATCTGCGCCCAGTTCATCTTCAAACCTGGCACCTACGACGACGACTTCCATCGTCTCGACCAGCAGATCGCCGCCTTCGCTCGCAGCCTCCCCGGTTTCGTGCGGACCGAGACCTGGCATGCACCTGAGGGCGGCGTCGTCAACGCGATGTACTACTTCGAGAACCAGAAGTCGGTCGCACAGCTGGCTCGCTTCCCACAGCACCGAGAGGCCAAGGGGCAGGTGCAACGCTGGTACGACGGCTATCGGATCGTGATCAGCTCCGTGACTGCAACGTACGGCGACGACCGCCTCCCCGCCTGAGGCGATGCCCGCGCGATCTGTCCCGATGGAAGGTCGCTTCGGACCAGAGTTCTGCGCGCGAATCTCGACGTAGTCTCCACGGTCCCTCTCCGGTCCGCGGCAGCCGCAGCGGAGGACCTGGCGAGATGGGAAAACTGCCCGACCCACCTGGGACTGTGGCCCCTGGTCGGCGGGACTCGCGCTGAGGAAGCCTGCTCGGGTCAGCCCCGACGAGCAGGGAGATGGGTCATGAACGGTCGTTCGCGCGGTGCATTCGTCGTCGTTGGGGCAGGGGCGCTTGTCATCGCAGCGGTGGGCATGGCGAACGCGAGCATCCCCGCACCGGACGGCACGATCACGGCCTGTACAACGGTCATCAGCGCGCGCATCATCGACACCGCCAGTCAGCGCTGCCGAGGCAGCGAGAAGGCGGTGACCTGGAACGCTGGGGGGCTGACCGGCGCAGCCGGGCCAGCCGGTCCAGCAGGTCCAGCCGGCCCGGCCGGACCTGCGGGCGCGACGGGTGCGGTCGGATCACCCGGCGCTCCTGGCCCCGCGGGTCCCGTAGGGCCGGCCGGCCAGCCAGGGACGAGCACCACGACCCACCTCTACACGACCGGTGTCTCTCCATCCGTTGCCCTGGGGAACATCGCCGAGCTCGCCCCTCCTGCGGGCGACTACCTGGTCAGCGCGAGCGGTCAGCTGGACGCTTCTGGTGAGGCGAGCGCTGACTGCGGCCTGGTCGTCGACAACGAGGCTGCGCAGACCGAGACCCAGCTGGCGGTGATCCATGTGGACAAGTCCACAAACAACGCGATCAGCGCGTCGATCCCGGTGACCATCGTCGGCGGCGACTCGCTGGTCTTCTTCTGCACCTCGAGCAACGGAACGGCGCACGTCGACTTCTCCGCCCTCAACGCGCTGCGGATCGACGAGGTGAACTGACCACCTCGCCCCCGCTAGTCATCGAGGCGTTCGAAGGGGACGACCTCGCCGACGTCGCCGTCGTACGTCGGAAAGGTGATCTTCCCCGCGGCGACGCACCACCGCGCTGCCTCGAGCCGGAGCCAGCCCGCTCTCACCATCGGGTCCTGGCTCGCGATCGCCAGGGCTTCTTCGACACCCACGGTGTAGACGCTCATGCCGCGGAGTCGTTCGTCGGTCTGGGAGCGCATCGGGCCGTTCGCGGCGGTGATCCCTCTGGCGGCGAGGTCGGCGCCGAAGGCCAGGTGTCGTCCCTGCAGGTCCTGGACGGTCGCTTTGTCGAGCTGGGGCGGGTCGTCCGGGCGGATCAGGAAGACCACGGTCCTGACGTCGAACTCGGCCGGTACGCCAGGAGGTCGCTCCATGGTCCGGAGCCTACGTCCGCACGAGGGGCCGGCGATCCATTCCCGCCGCTCTGTGCGGACTAGCCCGTCAGGAGGGAGAGCCGGACCTCACGCATCGGGTTGTCCATGTTGGTGCCCACGAGGCACAACCCGACTGCTAGTCCCCAGGGCGAGGCGACCCACGACAGGGAGGCTCGCGTACGGCGCCACGAACGCGGGCAGCATGGCGGAACGTCCTGGTCACCAGGCCCGGGACGGGCTACTTCCTCGCGCGAGCAGGTGTCGCGGACGCCAGCCCTGTCTCTCCTCGTTCCCGCGTGGATGGCCTGGGCGACGGCGCGGGGCCAAGTGACTCATCAAGATCGGACCAACGACCCTGTCCATGCAGTTGCGCCAGGAGAAGGCTTGAGCGGCAACAGCGAGTGGGAGTGGTGCGACCATGGCGACGGAGTCAGAGGGGCCGGGGGTTCACCTGCTTGGCCCTGGACCGACGGAGGGGACCGGCGAGCGGGCGAGGAACTCGGTCGACCGGCTGCTCGCTGTGCCGCTCTTCGTACTCGCAGCGGGGGTCGCCTGCGCGGCGCTGCTCGGACCACTCGCCACGGGGTGGGTTGAGTACCACGTCGTCGGTGACGTGGAGAACCAGATTGTCGGTGGGGACCTCGTGGCGCTGGCTCTGGTAGCACCCGTGTGCGTCTTGGCGGGCGTGCTCACCCTCCGCGGGCTCCGAGCAGGACCAGTGCTCGCGCTCGCTCCGACCGCCTTCGTGATGTACCTGTACACCCAGCTTGCCGTTGGCGGTGAATTCGCGGCGGTGGACGGCGACAGCGAACGACTCTCCCCCTTGCTGCTTGTCCTGTTCTGGCTTGCGGCTGCAGGATTCGTGATCGCCTGGCGGTCCGTCGATGTAGCGGCACTGCCGGCCTTAGGCGATGCGCTGCGCCGCACTGTCGGCGTGGTCCTCTTGATGGTTGCGATATTCCTCACCTTTGGCCTTCACCTGCGCGGGCTGGTCGACGTGATCGACGGTCCTCCCTACGACATCGGCTATACCCAGGGGCCGACGGTGTTCTGGATCGTGAAGTGGATGGATCTCAGCCTGGTCGTGCCTTTGATGGTCGTCACCGCGGTGGGGGCACTCAGACAAGCGCGGTGGGCGGCCTTGTTGACGTACGCGGTAATCGGCTGGGGCGCTTTGCTAGGCAGCGCCGTGGCCGCCATGGGGCTGGTGATGGTGATCCGAGTTGACCCGGCTGCGAGCACAGGTGGCACTGCGGTGTTCGTCTGCTTCGCCCTTGCGTTCTGGGCACTGGCGGCCTGGTTGTTCCAACCATTGCTTCGCCAACACAGCTGATCCGCAAGGCGGTCATGGGCGGACCCGCGAACCCGCCGGCCGAATCGGCGGCATCCCGGTGTGTCCTCGGCAAGCCGCTGGTTCTGCCGAAGGTGGCTCGATGGCTGCGCCGCGCATACTGAGGCAGTGGTCACGGATCTGCGCCGATCGGCAGTGTTCCGGTCTACCCGGATCGCCTCCTTGGTCGCGCGTCTGTCTGCCCGCTCGGCGATGACTGCTCTACGTGCCCGGTTCGATGAAGAGCCGCACGAGCTTCGTCGCAGGTCCCGTGCTCGCAACGCCGATGCGCTCCGCACCACGCTTGGCGAGATGAAGGGCGGGGCGCTCAAGGCTGGCCAGCTCCTCTCAACAGTCGACTCGCTGTTTCCACCGGACCCTGACCGCACGTGGACCGAGGCTCTGACCTCGCTGCAGGAGTCCAACCCGCCGATGGACTGGGCGCAGGTGGAGCCGGCTCTGCGTCGTGGCCTGGGTGCGCGGTGGTGGGAGTCATTGGTCGAGATCGACACCCAGGCAGTGGCTGCAGCCTCCCTGGGGCAGGTGCACCGTGGGACCTGGTGCGATGGCCGGCAGGTGGCGGTGAAGGTGCAGTACCCCTTCGCGAAGGCCGTCCTCCTCGCCGACCTCCGTGCCCTTTCAGCATCCCTGCGCGTTGCCGGAGCCGTCCTTCCGGGTCTGCTGGCTGCACCTCTCGTGGACGAGCTACGGCTGCGAGCGACGGAGGAGCTCGACTATGCGCACGAGGCGCGGGCGCAGCGGGAGGTCGCTGCTGCGTTCGCCGGATCCAGCGAGTACGTCGTCCCCGACGCAGTCGCGGCTGCGGATGGCGTTCTCGTGAGCGAGTGGGTGCACGGTCGCCCGCTCGTGGCCGTGGCTGAGGACTCCGATGACGAGCGGCGTCGGGTCGCCTCCTTGTATCAGCGCTTTGCGCTGCTGGCGCCCGCGCGTGCGGGCTGGTTGCACGCCGACCCGCATCCAGGGAACTTCCGGGTGACGCCGGATGGCCGCCTCGGCGTGATCGACTTCGGAGCTGTTGTCGAGATGCCGGACGGCCTGCCCCCGGCGTTCGGCCGGCTCGTGCGCGCTTTCGCCGATGAGTCCACCCCCGGTGACGCGCTGGCAGCGCTCGAGGCGGCCCGGTTGGTCCAGCCGGGCCGGAGGGTTGATATCGGGAGCCTCCGAGCGGTCATGTCACCCTTCAGCGAGCCCGCCCGCCACGAGGAGTTCTCGTTCTCGTCGTCGTGGTTGCGCTCCTGCTTCGCTCGCGATGACGCGGCCCGTGACCCCGACTACACCGCAGCAATGGGGCTGACGCTGCCGGCTGAACACCTCATGACGCAACGGGTCTGGCTTGGAGTGATCGGGGTGCTGTGCCGTCTCGACGTCGCTGTCCCCGTCCGCTCCGTCCTCTGCGAGCTGCTCCCTGGTTTTGAGCAGCCGCAGCACTGAGCATCTACGGCCTGGTCGGCTGTGAGGGGTGACCCAGTCCTACGATCCACCAGCGGGAAGCACCTCTCCAGTTGGCGGTGGCCTGAACAGGAGGTCGGGCCGGTCTGCGCGGAGCATCGCGTCCATTCCAGCCACCAGGGTGGCCCGGCTGACGAGACCTGGAGCTACCGGGACGGCGCGATAGCTGAAGACGTCCGAGAAGTCGAGGGTCAGCAACGGCCTCCCGAGCGAGTCCACCTCGGAGACCCGTGGCGTCCCACCCCAGGCGATGACCCATCCGTCGTCGGCGACCGGACGAGCGCTGCCGCAGCAGGGTGAGGCGGTGACCTCAGGATCGGTCACCTGCCGTACGACCGTCGCCGTACGGGCGCTGGGGTCCACGGCGAACTCGATGACCTTCGGCGGTCGACCCGATGCCGTCTCATTGTCGAAGACGGTGATGTGACCGTTCGGCAGGCGGCGGGCATCGTGCTGGGAGTGGGGCACCGGATCGGACCCTGCCCCCTCGATGGTCAGGCTCTGCGGTGTCGGTGTGCCACCGAGTTTCCAATCGATCCCACCGTCAGTGGAGCGGATCCGGTACACAGCGTGCAGATGCCGGAACGAAACGATGATCCCGTTCCCGTCGTCCTCCACGGAGTTGAGGTGCTGGACATCCCAGTAGTCGTGGCCGTCGATGTCCAAGCGAGCTCCGAGGTCCGCCCATTCCTCCATCGAGATGTGGTCTCGCGCCTTCCATGTCCACAGGACGGTCCCATTCGCCGAGAACTTCACGACCTCGCAGTCGATGATTGTTGCCGTCGTCGATCCACCGGCAAACGACATGTCCACACAGTCTTTTCCGCCGCCGATGCAGTCGCGATATACGTACCGGATACCCAAGAAGTTGCCATCCGCCGTCGGCTCAAGGTCGTGGTGGTCCAACGCCAAGTTCGCCCCGAGCTCGACGCTTTCGACGCCCGCCCAGTCGGAGTTGTGGTAGGTGCTGGTCTGGGAGTACGAGAATCCTGTTTCACCCCAGGACAAACCCCTGCCTGGGAGGATGTGGGCATCGATGGGCGCGTAGGCGCCCGAGCCTCTCCACCAGATCGGCGTTCCCTGGTCGTCGACGACTACGACATAGCGGTCCGGCCCCGGCGGGTCGGTACCGATCGTCAGATCCGGTGTCAGCAGATACCACTGACTCGTGGGTTTCCCTGTCCGCGTTGCGGTCCACGACGGTAGGTCCGCTGGGACGCAGCGAGCCCGCTGGTGGACAACGCTCTTCCCAGGTCGATCCAATGTCCAGCTCAGGGACTGCCCTGGCACCAGCGGGACGGTCACCGAAGCCGATGTCGTGTAGGAGGTCCCGGCCACGACCACTCGTCCTCCGGAGCGCGCGCCGATTGCGGCCGTCACCAAGCCGCCGGAGCAGTCGACGGAGAAGTCGGTGATCGAGGCGCTGGGCCGCGGCGCCATCGTTGCTCCAAGACTCAGCCAGGCACGACCGGATGGCTCCCGGCCCCGCTTGTCGTCGCCGACTGGCTGAACCGGCTGCGGGCCGGGTGACGTGTTCGGCTCGGTACTGACGGAAGCGGCTTGCAGCGGAGAAGCGAGGGTCGCGCTTGTTGGCGCGCTGCCGACGGTGAACACGCTCAAGGTGGCCGAAGCCGCGGCCAGCAAGATGAGGAGCCGAACTCGTCGCATGCGCGACCTCCCTCGACTCCGAGGATCCTCGTCCAGAGCCAACCCTAGGCACAAACAGCCCCGTCTCCAGGGGCCACGACGTCGAAGGTTTGGGTGTCCTCCCCATCGCTTGAGACCTACCCAGCCCGGCCACTTTGCAACGTTCCAGGCACCAGGAAGCACTCGGGTCCCATCCGTCACGCATCGCACCCGAATCATTGACCCGCTCATCCGGTGCGGACTACGTTCGCTGACCAGGCCGCCGCAAGGCGACCGCCTGGTGACCGATCCGAGCGGGTCTCGCGGTGTCGTACACCGGAGGCACGGATGCGCGAATGCGACCCCACACCTGCGAGGACCACCACGCCGGACCCGGTAGATCGAGGTCCGACCACCTGGGCGCTCGAAGGTGTGCCCGATCTCAGCTCCGTCCTCGGACACGGTGCGGACGCGCCAGATCCGGCCGACCTCGGCGAACCCGCCAACGTCACTCGGGCCATGAAGGCGCACGTCGCCGCACGGCTGTCTCGCCGTGCAGTCCTAGCCGGCGGAGCAGCCGGTGTAGCGGTCGGCGTCCTCGCGCCCTGGTCCGGTTCGGCGGCCGCCGCTGGGTCCGGCTCACGCTCTGGCCGTCGGAGGCGTCACCCGTGGCGCGGCGATGCGGCATCGCTGAGCGCGGGTCTGTCGGTCGACTACCTCCAGCGCGTGACCGAGAAGGTCGTATCTTTCGGCGACACGCCTGCGGGATTCCGCCCGGGGGGTTCGCCGGCCAACCTCGAAGCTGTCGACTGGATCTCCGAGGAGATGCGGCGAGTCGGGCTCCGGCACGTGTCGAAGTTGCCGGTCCCTATCGACAGGTGGGTGTTCAACGGCGCGACGGTCGCTGTGGAGGGCGGACCCACGAGCGAAGCCAGTTCCTGGGGTGGTGTTCCCGGTACGCCGGCCGGTGGGATCACCGCAGAGGTACTAGACCTCGGTGCAGGGCAGGCCAGTGATTACGACGGAGTTGACGCGACGGGAAAGATCGTCCTGGTCGACTGGGCCTACGGCGACTACTGGGTCAATCGGCATGGCCACCAAGCGACCCTCGAAGGCGCCCTCGCGGTGATCTTCTACACCGGCACGACGGCAGACGGAGCGTTCTACAACAAACGCGATGATGGGCTTCTCGGCTTCGACGGAACCTATGACGACGACTGGGTCCCGTTCGTGTTCGTCACCCGCGATGCCGCCAACGACCTGAGGGCGCGCATCGCGGCCGGCCCGACCATGGTGACGCTGACCTCGAAGGTAGACCTCACTCGGGCCGAGGACGGAGGGGTCGGATACAACGTGCTCGGTTCGATCCGTGGCACTGACCGCGCGGACGAGTTCATCATCTTCACCGGTCACCACGACGCGTGGTTTCATGGAGCGGCTGACGACGCGACGGCCGTGGCGGCCATGCTCGGGATGGCCAAGGCCGTCCGTGAGACAGGTTTCCGGCCGCGTCGTACCCTCCTCTTCCTGGCCAGCACCAACGAGGAGTACGGCTATACCGATGCCTACTACGAGTGGTTGATCGGATGTTGGTATGCCGTCACGCACCAACGACCCAGCTGGAAGCACAAGGCGATTCTCAGCCTGGACTTCGAGCTGCTCGGTACAGGAGATCCCGGTGAGCGACTGCTGATCCGTACGCATGCCGAACTGCTGGCACATGCGGTCGAGAAACTCGAGAGCGACCCCTCCCGTACCCCGTTCGGCACCCTGAACCAGAACGTGGTCTGGGCCAACGCCGACCACTTCACCCTGACGGCGGCGGGCATCCCTGGCCTCTACTTCAACACGGTGGGTACGGAGTACCTCACGCGCAACTACCACACCAACTATGACGTCATCGCGAACGTGAACTTCGACTATCTGCGGCAGAACATCGAGGTGATCAACGACATCTGGGTGGATCACGACCGAGCGTCGGTGCCCCTGCTGGACTTCGTTGCCAGGGCAACCGAGGCCGAGTCTCGGATCGCCTACGAGGCCGAACCAGGGGTAGGTCTGGCTGACCTGCCCGGGGTGAGCCAGCGTGCCGTGCAGCGGCTCGGCCGCGCGGTGCAGAACTTCCGGAGCGCCGCAGAGGGACTCGACGACGATCTCGCTTCGGCCCACCCGCACCGCGCGAACTGGGTTGCCAAGCACATGATGGCCGCCGAGCGCCGAATCCTCACCGAGCTGGTGGCGCTGGACGTCTTCGACCAGTACGTCTTTCCGCACCAGCAGCTCCAGCGTGACGCCACGCGGATGCACCTGGCCGTGAAGGCACTAGAGGCTGGTGATCCCGCGACCGCGAATGACACCTACATCCGGCGGACTGGTCTGACCAGCGCCGGCCGGTTGTTCGCCTACGAGGCGTACGTCGCCGAGCTTGCTCGGCATGAACCGACCAGCGACCGTCTCCAGTGGGGAGGCCAGGCGCACCTCGCCCCGTATGTCGACGTGTGGAAGGAGTTCCACAGCGTCGCAGCGAAGATCGCGGGCGGCCTGACGGACCCGGCCGACTACGCCGACGAGATCGCCTCGCTGCGGGCCAAGCAGCGCCCGGTCAATCGCGAGCTGAACCGGAGGCTGTGGCGAATGAAGCGCACCTTCGAACAATCCGCTCGTGACCTCCGCCGAGCCAGGTTGGCTGCCGACTGACCAGTCAGGCGCCTGCGCCCGGCAGGATGGACCGCATGAGCAGCAGGGGTAGCGGTGGACGTTCAGGGGGAGCCGGGTCGCGTCCTCGGTGGTTCACCGACACAGACGAGGGCCACGCGCAGTGGTACATCGCTCGATTTCGAGCGATGGCCGAGGACGGGGTCGACCTCGCTGGCGAGGCGCGCCTCGTCGACGCGATGTTGGAACGCGGGTCGCGGGTCCTGGATGCCGGCTGCGGCCCGGGGCGCGTGGGCGCGGAGTTGTTCGCGCGTGGGCACGCCGTGGTCGGCGTCGATGTCGATCCCGAGCTGATCCAAGCCGCCCGCGAAGATCACCCAGGCCCGACCTGGTTGGTTGGTGATCTCTCGACCTTCGACCTCGCCGCGCAGGCCGAGCAGGAGCCGTTCGACGCCGCGGTGCTAGCCGGCAATGTCTTGGCCTTCGTCGCCCCAGGCACCGAACCTGCCGTGTGGGAGAGGGTCCGCGCCCACCTGCGACCTGACGGGTTCGTCGTCTCTGGCCTCGGAGCTGGCCGGGGCTACTCCGTTGAGCAGCTCACCGCGGACGCTCAAGCTGCCGGGCTGGCTCTCGAGCACCGCTTCGCCACCTGGGACCTGAGGCCGTGGCACGAGGGGTCAGATTTCTGCGTCACCGTGCTGCGGCGTCCGCCCTACTAGGGCCGAGCAGGTAGGAGAGGACATCCGGGGCGCTGGACCTGATGACCTCGACCACGTCTCCTCCGGTGCACGTCAGCAGCTGTACTTCGACCGTAGGCGGCTCCGCGGCCGCATTGATGATGATCCGCCAGGGGGCGCCAGACGCCTCCCATCGGCGCAGAACGTCGAGGGTCGCACCAGCCGAGCCGTCGGGCTCGCCGCTCGCCGCACCGCTCAACTCCACCTGGCCCACGACCTCCAACGTAGACAACAAAGACATCCACCGTTGACAAGAACCTGGACCAGCCAAAACCCACGGCCGAAGAATCTGCCGAGACGGGAATGTCGGATAACCCCGTCGTGGTTGTCGGAGCGTTCCGCTAATCTCACGCGCCGACGCCACCGCTACCCGTTTGTTCGATGGATCCGACTCTGAAGTCCACCTGGAGCTCTTGTGACTGACCCCGCCGCCGCGCCCGCGCACCCCATGGGCATGGACTCCGAAGACCCTCGTCGCTGGCTCGCCCTCGGCGTCATCGCCGTGGCTCAGCTGATGATCGTGCTCGATGCCTCGATCGTGAACATCGCGCTCCCGAGTGCCCAGGAAGACCTGGGGATCACGACGGCTGACCGGCAGTGGGTCATCACCGCCTACACCTTGGCCTTCGGTGGGTTGCTCCTCCTCGGTGGTCGCATCGCCGACTACACCGGTCGCAAGAAGGCCTTCATCATCGGCCTGCTCGGCTTCGCCGCTGCGTCGGCATTGGGCGGCGTCGCCCCCAACGCCGGCCTGCTGTTCGCGGCGCGCGGCCTTCAGGGTGCGTTTGCGGCGCTGCTGGCTCCGGCGGCCCTGTCATTGATCACGGTGACGTTCGTGGCCTCCAAGGAGCGGGCCCGCGCGTTCGGCGTCTTCGGTGCGATCTCCGGAGGGGGCGCCGCTATCGGCCTGGTCCTGGGTGGAGTACTGACCGAGTACTTCTCCTGGCGTTGGTGCCTCGGGGTCAACGTGCCCATCGCCCTGGCTGCAGCCGTCGCCGGCTTCTACGTGGTGCACGAGAGCAAGGCGCCGGGCGACACGAGCTATGACATCCCTGGCGCGATCTTGTCCACGGCGGGTCTGGTCTCACTGGTCTACGGCTTCACCGAAGCCGCCAAGGCAGCGCATCCCGAAAATCCGGCTGATACTTCTGTCCAGGGCTGGACCGCACCCACGACGGTGTTCTTCCTCGTGGCTGCCGTGGTCCTGCTGGCCGCCTTCGTGCTGTGGGAGAAGCGCACGACCAATCCGCTGCTTCCGTTGCGGATCGTGCTCGACCGCAACCGCGGCGGGTCCTATCTGATGTTCTTGTTCGTGGGTGCCGGGCTGTTCGCGATGTTCTTGTTCCTCACCTACTACTTCCAGTTCAACCTCGGCTACTCGCCGTTGAAGGCCGGCTGTGCCTTCTTGCCCTTCAGTGCGGGCATCATCCTCGCGGCCGGACTTGTCTCCCAACTGTTGCCTCGGATTGGCCCACGTCCGCTGATGATTCCTGGGCTGATCATGGCGATCATCGGCATGCTGCTGCTCACGCAGATCGGTGCCGACACCCCCTACGCGACACACGTCCTGCCGGCACAGTTGCTGATGAGCGCCGGGCTCGCGGGCGTGTTCATCCCGGCTGCGAGTGTTGCGCTCCTTGGCGCCGGTCACCACGACGCTGGTGTCGCCAGTGCCGTGCTGAACAGCTCTCAGCAGATCGGTGGCTCCCTGGGTACGGCGCTGCTCAACACGGTGTTCGCCTCGTCGGTGACCGCCTATCTTGTGGCCAATGTGACCAATCCCGCCGACATGCAACAGGCGATCCCAGCTGCCTACATCCAGGGCTACCACGTGGCGTTCGTGTGGGGCGCGGCGCTGCTGGCTTGCGCCTTGGCGTGCGCGGTGTTCCTCGTGAACGCCAAGCGCGATGATCTGGGCAGTGAGGCGGCGGTCGCAGCGCTCTAGCGGCCGGCCGAGGTCCGCATCCTCGGCTACGTAGCCGCGTCGGCGATCGCTGCCTCGACGGCGGGGCTGCGCGGTTCGATCCGGGTGGCGAACCGATGGCTCGGCCATCCGCTCACCGGGCCGACCAGGGTGAGCATGCACGGTGTCATCAGGCTTCGGATCACGACCACGTCAAGCAGGATGCCGACAGCCATGGCGAAGCCGAGCTCGCGGAACGGCCCCAGCGGAATCACGACCAGCATGGCAAAGCTGACGGCGAGGGTCACGCCGGCGGTGGCGATTGCACGGGTGGACTCGGGAACGGCCGTGAGGATCGCTTCACGCATGGGAAGGTCGCGTGCGAGCTCCCACACATGCCCGACGCCGAAGATGTTGTAGTCCGAGCCGAGGGCGATCAGCAGCACCGAAGCGGCGAAGGGGACGTAAAAGGTCAAGCCCTCGCCACCGGCGAGGTCTTGAAAGACGAACGTGGTCAGTCCCATGGCAGCGGTCAGCGCCAGGAGGCTGCTGGCCAGCAGATAGATCGGCGCGACCAGGGCACGCAGAAAGACCGCCAGGAGAAAGAAGTTGATGACGATCGCCGCGATGGCGATGCGCTTGAGGTCTTCGCCGGTGTCCGAGACCAGACCTTCTGCCAAAGCGGTGTCACCGGCGATGCTGATCGTGGCGGCCGACAGCCCGCTCTCGGCCGCCAGTCGGGGCATCTCCTGCCGCATCGCAGACAGGTCGTCGATGGCGGTGGCGCCCAAGGGATCGTGGTCGAAGACCACAAGCAGCCTGGCGGCATCCGTGGTCCTCGCCAGCACGACGTTGGCCTCGAGCGGCGTGAGGTTGTCGGCGGGGCCGACGACGCCAGCAACACCGGGTTGACTCGATATCAACGACTGGAAGGCGTCCAGAGCTGCTCGGTCACGGGTGATCCCCTCGCCCTCGATGAGGATCGTGGTGGGAGAGGTGATCCCGGGGGCGAACGCCTCGGCAGCCGCGTTCGAGGCAACTTTGACCGGGTTGTCGGACGGCAGGGACTGGGTGAAGCCGATTCCGAGGTTGATGTGGCGTAACGGGAGGGACACCAGAACCAGCCCGACAACGCAGGCAGCGAGCACCAAACCTGCGTTCCTGGGCCTGATCAGCCAGGTGATGAACCGCGTTTGCTGCACATGCTGCAGCGGGGGATCGATCACGACGACCGCTGAGGGTGTTTCGCTAGCGGGGGATGGTCGCCGGACTTTCGAGGGGAAGAACACCCCACGTCCGAAGACTGCGAGCAGCGCAGGAATCAGAGTCACCGACACGAGGACGCCGACGACGATCGACAGCGCCATTGCCGGACCGATGGCCTGGAAGAAACTGGACTTGGCCGCAAGCAGGGCTGCTGTTCCCGCCGCCACGGTGATTCCGGCTGCCAGGACGATCGGGGTGAACGAGGAGACGGCTCGATGCGCTGCGAGCCGTCGGTCTTCGTCGATCTGCAGCTCGTTGCGGTAGGCGGAGACGTAGAAGATCGTGTAGTCGGTCACCACTCCGAGCAGTAGGGCCACCAGCAGGGGCTCGAGCTCAGCTGGAATGGCTAGTCCAAGGGCCTGCTCGACGTAGCCCCCGACCCGCAAAGTGACGAGGAATGCGACTGCGGACGCCGTGAGAGCCATGACCGGCGGCAACAACGCTCGATAGTTGACGGCGAGCAGCACCGCGATGGCAAGGATGGTGAGTAGTTCCAGGACGGGCAACCGCTCTGTGACCAGGTCGGCCTGTTGGGCGCGCGCAGGAACCGAACCCGTCACCCCGACCGTGTAGTCGTCCTCGGCACTGAGATGCGTGTCGATGTAGGCCTGGGCTCCACGCTGCTGGTCATCCAGACTCGCGAAAGGGTTCATGAACAGGTAGGTCAGCACGGCAGTGTCACTCTCTGCCGAGGCCGGGAAGAGCCGAAACGTGTTGGTCACCGGCAGTGCGCCAAGCAAGGGGTAGGGCGGCGGTGACTGATTGACGGCCAGCGCGTCAAGGACCGATTCGGCCTGCACGTAGGGCGACAACCCGGCCGGGTCGCGCTGGATGACAGCCGTTCGACTGGTCAGCGGGTAGCCGAACGCATTGATCGACCGGAACTCTGCCCGCAGAGCCGGGCTGTCGGTGGGAATGATGCTGGCGACCTCGTCATCACCCGATCCCAGGACCGGCAGGTAGGCCGCGCTGACGGCGACGATGATGACCCAACCGGCAATGACGAACCAGCGAAGCCGGATGACGGCCGTGGCATAGATCTGAGCGAACCTGGGGCGTCTGCGTTTGCGACCAGCGCTCTGGAGCCCGTCGGCCGGCAGCGTCATGCACTGGGTGCTGACGATGAGGGCTGGATTCCGAGCCTCTCGAGCTCGCGCGTGGCCAGCTCCGCGACCTCCGGGGTTGCCGTCCCGGGAAGGCCGGCGCTGACCTGCGCGAAGTCCAGATTGATGCTGGCCCGTCCGGCTAGGTACTGCTGCAGCTGAGGGGTCAGTCCGCCCGCTCGCAGCGCCGCCCGGATCTGGCGGACGTCGCGTCGACGGGACAGCCGGAACGGCAGATAGAACCCAGCCACGGGAACACTCGGGACGACAGCGATGGAGACACCGAGGAGCACGGCGAGGATCTTCAGGCTGTGGCCGGCTTGCTCGCCGTTCGCAACGATACCGCTGGCCGTGGTGCGCACCTGCGTGCCGAACTCGCCCGGACCGTCACCGATCACAGGCACCCGGCCAAGTCCCTCCAGCGCCTGTCCGGCGCTGTCCAAGGCCCGACCGGACTCGACCGTGCTGTCGGCCAGACCCGACAGGCTCCAGATCGTGAAACCGATCGCCACACCCATCACGAGCCAGAACACGACCCAGAAGACGACGATGCCATCCCAGAGTCGGATGTCGTCGGAGCCGGCAGTCATCGCGTTTGTGGGCATTTAACCTGTTTATCTCACCCGCCTCCCCGGGCATAGGGTCGAGAGCGAATACTCCGAGAATTCAGCACCCACGGCGGGACGATGCGTTGACAGAGCAAGCTGAGCGGCAAGAACCGAAAGAGCCAGCGGAATCCTGGACAACGAACCGGTCCAGGAAGGGCTGGTGGCTCATCCCAGCCGCCACGTTTCTCGTCGGCCTCGTGCTCGGTGGGGGGATCATTGCCTTGGCCGGTCTTGGGAACGATGGCTCACCCGTCGCGGAGCCGACCACCTCTCCCGCTCCATCCCCCACGGGAACAACAGCTCCCGACCTCGTGGTCCCTGGCGACTGTGTCCAGGTCGCCACCGACAGCCAGGCCTTGCTCTCTCTCGTCGACCAGGCGGCAAAGGCGGCCAGAGATCTGGACGCCGCCACGTTGAGTGATCTGGTCGCCCAGCTGCGAACCCAGCAGCAGGTCGTTCGAGACCAGGCAGCTGCGTGCCAGGCCGCTGCAGCAAGCCCCAGTCCAACGACGTCCTGACCCTTCTAGGCAACGAATAGCCCGCCCTTAGGAGGGATGAGTGCTCCTGGAGTTACTGCGCAAGTACCTGCGGCCGTACTCGCGCACCGTCGCCATCATCGTCGTGCTCCAGCTGGGCGCCACCTTGGCTGCCTTGTTCCTGCCGAGCCTGAACGCAGACATCATCGACAACGGGGTCGCGCTCGGTGACACGAACTACATCGTGCGGGTCGGGGCGGTGATGCTCGGAGTCACTCTCGTTCAGGTCGTCTGCTCGATCTCGGCGGTCTACTTCGGAGCGCGCACCGCCATGGGCTTCGGCCGCGACACGCGGGCCGCGATCTTCCACCGGGTGGGTACGTTCTCCGCCCGCGAAGTGACCGGGATAGGAGCCCCGTCGCTGATCACTCGGACGACCAACGATGTGCAGCAGGTGCAGATGCTCGTCCTGCTGACGTTCACGCTGATGGTCACCGCCCCGATCATGTGCATCGGTGGGATCATCATGGCCCTTCGCGAGGACCTGGGATTGTCCTGGCTCATCGTGGTGAGCGTCTCGGTCCTGGTCGCGGCAGTCGGCTTCATCATCTCGCGGATGGTGCCGCAGTTCAGGCGGATGCAGGTGCGCATCGATGCCGTCAACCGCGTCCTGCGCGAACAGATCACAGGTATCCGAGTCGTCCGGGCGTTCGTCCGCGAGGACGTCGAGCGGGAGCGCTTCGCTTCCGCGAACGCCGACCTCACGGACACGGCTGTTCGCGTGGGTCGCCTGATGGCTTACATGTTCCCCACGGTGCTGCTGGTCCTCAACGTGTCGAGCGTCGCCGTGCTGTGGTTCGGTGGCCACCGGGTGGCAGCGGGCGAGATGCAGGTCGGCGCCCTGACGGCGTTCCTCAGCTATCTCATGCAGATCCTCATGGCCATCATGATGGCGACGTTCATGCTGGTCCTCGTGCCGAGGGCGGCGGTGTCAGCCGAGCGCCTTACCGAGGTTCTGGAAACGGAGTCCTCGGTCCAGCCGCCGAGCTCGCCGGTCTCGGTCGTTCGAGAGCTGGGCACTGTCGAGCTGGTAGGCGCGTCGTTTCAATATCCGGGGGCTGAGGACCCGGTCCTGCGCGACGTCAGCTTCACCACCGGTCCGGGTCAGCTCACCGCTATCGTCGGAAGCACCGGCGCTGGGAAGACCACGCTGCTGTCCCTCGTCCCTCGACTGTTCGACGCCACAGGCGGACGAGTGCTGGTCGACGGTGTCGATGTCGTCGATCTCGATCCGGAGGTGCTGCGCAGCCGGATCGGGTTGGTGCCCCAAAAGGCCTACCTGTTCTCCGGCACGGTGGCCAGCAACCTGCGCTACGGCCGGCCAGAGGCTACCGAGGACGAGCTCTGGGAGGCCCTACGCACCTCGCAGGCCGAAGACTTCGTCAGAGCCCTGCCCGAAGGCTTGGACGCCTCGGTGGCTCAGGGGGGCACGAACTTCTCCGGCGGTCAGCGCCAGCGCCTGGCCATCGCCCGGGCTGTGGTCCGAAAGCCGGAGATCTACCTGTTTGACGACTCCTTCTCGGCATTGGACCTGGCCACGGACGCGCGGCTTCGCGCGGCGCTGCGCCCCCTCATCGCGTCGGCGACCATCCTCATGGTTGCTCAGCGGGTCTCGAGCATCATCGACGCCGATCAGATCCTGGTGCTCGAGGAAGGTGCCCTGGTGGGTGCCGGAACCCACGAGGACCTACTGACCAGCTGCCCCACCTATCTCGAGATTGTCGAGTCGCAGCTACCGGCTGAGGCGGCCGCGTGAGTCAGCGCACAGCGCCCGTCCGGCCGCCTGGCCCACCGATGCGTGGTCCTGCCGCCGCGATGAGCGCTGGGATGCCGGCGGAGAAGTCGCTGAACTTCTGGCCGTCCGCCCGGCGCCTGCTGGGCAAGCTTGGGCCGGAGCGCTGGCTGGCGACGATCGTCGTTCTCCTCACGGTGATCGCGGTGTCCCTCACCGTCATCGGACCTAAGCTGCTCGGCAACGCCACCAACGTGATCTTCGAGGGTGTCATCGGGGCTCAGCTGCCGAGTGGAATCACCCAGCAGCAGGCGATCGACGCCGCGCGGGCACAAGGTCAGGACGGCTTCGCGAACCTCCTCTCCGGGATGACAGTGGTTCCTGGTCAAGGGGTCGATTTCACCGCTTTGGGCCGGATCCTGCTGCTCGTTCTCGTGCTGTACGTCGCCGCATCGCTGGCCATGTTGCTCCAGGGCTATGTCCTGAACGGTGTCGTCCAGCGAACCGTCCTACGGCTGCGGCAGGAGGTCGAGGACAAGCTCCACCGGCTGCCGCTCGGCTATTTCGACAGCAAGCCGACGGGCGACCTGCTCAGTCGAGTCACGAACGACATCGACAACATCCAGCAGACCATGCAGCAGACCATGAGCCAGCTGCTCAACTCCCTGCTCACGTTGGTCGGCGTCCTCACGATGATGTTCATCATCTCGCCGCTGCTGGCCGTGGTCGGCCTGGTGACAGTGCCGTTGTCGGTCCTTGTGACCTCACTGGTGGCGAAGCGGTCCCAGCCGTTGTTCGTGCAGCAGTGGGCTCAGACCGGGCGACTGAACGCGCACATCGAGGAGACCTACAGCGGGCACTCGCTGGTCCAGGTCTTCGGGCACCAAGAGGAAGCTGAGGTGGTGTTCGAGGAGCGCAACGAAGCGTTGTTCAAGGCCAGCTTCGGGGCGCAGTTCTTCTCCGGGATCATCATGCCGTCGGTGATGTTCATCGGAAACCTCAACTACGTGTTCATCGCGGTCATCGGTGGCCTGCGGGTGGCTTCGGGAACCATGTCCCTTGGGGATGTCCAGGCGTTCATCCAGTACTCCCGGCAGTTCAGCCAGCCGCTCACGCAGGTGGCGTCGATGGCCAACCTGCTGCAGTCCGGGGTGGCGTCGGCTGAGCGGGTGTTCGAGCTGCTCGATGCCGAGGAGCAGCGGCCCGACCCGCTCGTGCCCGCACCGGTCACCGACCCGCGAGGCCGCGTGGAGTTCGAGCACGTCTCGTTCCGCTACCTGCCCGACCGTCCCCTGATCGAAGATCTCTCACTGGTGGCTAGCCCTGGGCACTCGGTCGCCATCGTCGGGCCGACCGGGGCAGGGAAGACGACGCTGGTCAACCTGGTGATGCGGTTCTACGAGCTGGACGCCGGACGGATCACTCTGGACGGCGTGGATGTCTCGACGATGACCCGGGATGCCTTACGGAGCCAGATCGGGATGGTGCTCCAAGACACCTGGCTGTTCGGCGGGACCATCCGGGACAACATCGCCTACGGCCGCCCGGACGCGACCGAGGCCGAGGTGCTCGCCGCAGCTCGTGCGACGTACGTCGACCGGTTCGTGCACGCGTTGCCCGACGGCTACGACACGGTCATCGACGAGGAAGGAAGCAGCCTGAGCGCCGGGGAGCGGCAGCTGGTGACCATCGCCCGCGCCTTCCTCGCCGCTCCGTCGTTGCTCATCCTCGACGAGGCCACCAGCTCGGTCGACACGCGCACCGAGGTGTTGGTGCAGCAGGCGATGGCAGCGCTTCGGTCGGATCGGACGAGCTTTGTCATCGCGCACCGGTTGTCGACCATCAGGGACGCAGATCTGATCCTCGTGATGGAGGAGGGTCGCATCGTGGAGCAGGGTGACCACGAGGACTTGCTCGCCCGGGACGGCGCCTACGCGGCGCTGTACAACGCGCAGTTCGTCGGCGCCGTCGCCGAACAGGCCGACGTCTGAGCCGGGGCGCCTGAGCGAGGCCACCGAGACCTCTCCTTCGCACGCGAGTTTCCGGGGTCGGGCGTCCTCGTGAGAGCATGAACGCCGGTCGAGACCCTGCCCCGAGCGCTGGTCTGAGCCGAGGCATCTACTGCACAGACCGCTCGCCGCGAAAGGCCCTCCATGACCGACTCACTGAATCCCGCTGCGCCCGCCGACCGCCCGCAACGATCGGAGCGGGCCGCCCTGCCGGGAAACGTGAACTTCCAGCACAGCAACGCGGCGATCCTGTCCGTCACTGCCGTTGACGCACCCATCGTGGTCACGTCGGCCTCCTTCGACGAGCAGCTGGCGGAGACCTACGACCGCACGGGCTTCCGGCCGGGGATGCTCTCCGTCGTGGCCGGCATCGAGGAGCGTCGTTGGTGGACGGAGGACGTCAGCTTCGTGGACGCGGCGGCCATGGCCGGGGCGAAGGCGATCGCCGACTCCGGGGTCGACCCGCGCAAGATCGGTCTGCTGATCGACTCCTCGGTGTGTCGGGACCACCTGGAGCCGAGCAAGGCCGTTGCGGTCCATCACCAGCTCGGCCTGTCGCCGGCGTGCATGAACTTCGACCTCTCCAACGCGTGCCTCGGCTTCGTCAATGCGATGCACCTTGCGGCCACGATGATCGATGCGGGTCATGTCGAGTACGCGGTGGTCGTCGACGGTGAGGGGAGCCGTCGCACCCAGGAGCTCACTATTGAACGGCTCGCCCGACCTGAGACGACCGCTGAAGACGTCTGGTCGCAGTTCGCCTCGTTGACGCTGGGTTCTGGTGGCGCGGCCATGGTGCTCGGACGCAAGGATGAGCACCCCGAGGGCCACCGGGTAGTCGGTGGAGCAACTCGGGCGGCCACCGAGCACCATGAGCTGTGCGTCGGCACCCTCGAGGACATGCGCACCGATTCCAAGGCGCTGTTCGCTGCGGGGCTGCAGCTCTCGATCGAGCTGTGGGAGGAAGCCAAGGGCGGGCACGACTGGGGGACGATGGACCGTTACGTGTCCCATCAGATCTCCAAGGTGCACACCGCGGCGATCACCAAGGCGCTGAACATCGATCCCGACAAGGCGCCGAGCACCTTCCCGACCCGCGGCAACATCGGACCGGCATCGGTGCCCTTCACCCTGGCGCACGAAGCCGACTCGCTCAGCCCGGGGGACAGTGTCTTGCTCATGGGTATCGGATCGGGGCTCAACGCTTCGGCCCTCGAGATCGAGTGGTGAGCAGGTCAGATCTCTCGCAACCTGCGATAGTGCCGGCCGCGGGCCTGACGGGGCTCGACCCGGAGTGGTCCCATCTGATCGATGTCGTCGACGCGGATGGGGTCCGGCGTGGGTTTCACGTCCTCGACACCGGACCGGTCGACGATCAGATCGGTACGGTGCTGTGCGTTCATGGGAACCCGACCTGGTCCTACCTGTGGCGGGGGCTGTTGGCCGAAACCCCTGACCGCTGGCGGGTGGTGGCGCTCGACCAGCTCGGTATGGGGTGGTCGGAACGGTTGGCTGAGCCGCGACTGCTCGAGCAGCGAATAGCCGATCTCGGCGCCCTGACCTCGACCATGCAGCTGAACGGGCCAGTGGTGACGGTGGCGCACGACTGGGGCGGTCCGGTCTCCCTCGGTTGGGCGTTGTCGCACCGCGACCAAGTGGTCGGGGTCGTGCTGACCAACACCGCGGTGCATCAACCCCCCGGTTCACGAGCGCCCGGCCTGATCCGACTCGCCCGGACTCCCGGGGTTCTACGGGCGGTGTGCGAGCTGACCCCCGCCTTCGTCCGGGGCACGACAGCGCTCTCCCGCCCGGCGCTACCGGCTGAAGTTCGGCGCGCTTTCGTCGCGCCTTACCGGACTCGAGCGCGCCGTCGGGCCGTGGCCGACTTCGTGGCGGACATCCCGTTGACCGGCGACCATCCGTCGATGGCTGCGCTCGATGAGATTGCACGCGGGATCTCGGGACTCGAGGTGCCGACGCTGCTGGCCTGGGGTCCCGCCGACCCGGTCTTCTCTGATCGCTATCTGCGCGACTTGGTGCAACGCCTTCCGCACGCCGACGTCCATCGCTATGAGGGCGCTTCCCACCTGGTGACCGAGGACGCTTCGCGGGCCATCGACGACATCCGGGAATGGGTCGACCGGCTGACGACCACGTCGGACGCGCCGCACAACGTCGGCGAGCCGGGCGAGGACTTCGAGGTTGACGAAGTCGAGGTGGGCGAGACCCGGCGGGTCATGGGTGCCGAGCTGGCGCGCAAGGCGGCCGACCCGCAAGCTGGCGCCGAGACGGCGCTCGCTGAGCTATCCGGACGGGGTCGTCGGATCACCTGGCAGAAGCTGGGGTCGGTGGTCGACGAACTCGCCGCGGGTCTCTGGGCAGCTGGGGTACGTCCGGGTGAGCGCGTCGCCTTGTTGGTCCCCCCGGGAGCCGATCTTGCGGCGGCGGTCTACGCCTGTTGGCGGATCGGCGCGGTGATCGTCGTCGCCGACGCTGGGCTGGGAGTGCGCGGTCTTGCTCGGGCTCTGCGGGGCGCGTGGCCCGAGCATGTGATCGCGGTCGACCGTGGACTGGTCGCTGCCCGAGCTCTGGGTGTCGGTGGGCGGCGCTTCGCGGTCGGGATGTCGTCGAGGAAGGCTCGGCTGCTCGGCGCCGAGGCGACGCTGGTGGATCTCGCCAGGGCGGGTCGCGGCGCACAACTACCGAAACCTCCCTCACCGCACGATGAGGCAGCGGTGCTTTTCACCTCGGGTGCGACCGGGCCGGCGAAGGGGGTGGTCTACCGACACACCCAGATCGAAGCCAATCGCGACGCCCTCGCCCGCCACTACCAGGTTGGTGACGACGATCGGCTGGTTGCGGCCTTCGCGCCCTTTGCCCTGTACGGCCCCGCACTCGGCATCGCCTCTGCGGTTCCCGACATGGATGTCACCCGCCCTGCCACCTTGACTGCCCCCGCGCTGGCCGACGCCATCGCCGCAGTCGGGGCCACGATGGTGTGGGCCTCGCCCGCCTCCCTGCGCAACGTCTGGGACACCCGCGACCGACTGCTTCCGGCGCAACGCGAGGCGTTGACCGGTGTTCGGCTGCTGATGAGCGCCGGCGCTCCGGTGCCCCTCCACCTGTTGACCGACGTGCGCGCGCTGTTCCCGGGGGCCCAGGCGCGGACGCCGTACGGCATGACCGAAGTCCTTCCGGTCACCGATATCTCGTTGGACGAGCGAGTTGCCGCCGGAGAGCTCGGGTCGACGGCGCACGGCGTCTGCGTCGGGCGTCCGGTGAAAGGCGTCAGCGTTCAGGTAGACCCGTTGGACCACAACGGCCGGCCAAGCGGGGGCTTGACGCGCGAGCCGCAAGTCACCGGGGAGATCGTCGTCTGCTCGGCCTGGATGAAGGATCGCTACGACCGACTCTGGGGGGTTGAGGCCGCCTCTGCCCGCGGGAGCCACCGAACGGGGGACGTCGGGCATCTGGACGAGCAGGGCCGCCTGTGGATCGAAGGGCGTCTGCAGCACGTGATCACCACCGCGCGCGGCCCGGTCACCCCAGTCGGCCTCGAGCAGCGGGTCGAGACCTTGCCCGGTGTCAGCTCGGCCGCGGCGGTCGGCGTCGGCCCCATGGGTGCGCAGGTGACGGTGCTGGTTGTGGTGCCCGACGATCAGCGCCGGCGCAGCGGACCGCTGGCCAATCCGGAGCTCACCGCGGCAGTTCGTGATGTGCTGGGCGCGGAGGTGGCTGCAGTGCTTTGCATGAACACTCTGCCCGTCGACGTCCGGCACAACTCCAAGGTCGATCGCAACGCTGTGGCGCGCTGGGCGACCGCTGTGTTGTCGTGATCTGCGGATGAAGGTCCTCGTCACCGGAGCCTCCGGGCTGCTTGGCCGCGGCACGGCGTTGGCCCTGGAAGCCAGGGGCCACGACGTCACGGTCTTGCAGCGGCGCCCTAGCGGGCTGGACCTGGAGGAGCGGCTCGGAGACATCAGCGACCTCGCGACAGTGCGCGGGGCCGTTCGCGGGATGGATGCGGTGGTCCACCTGGCCGCCAAGGTGCACGTGATCGGTCAGTGGAGTGACTATCGGCGGATCAACGTCGAAGGTACCCGCGGACTCGTCGGTGCTGCCTCGGCCGCGGGCGTGAGCAGGTTCGTCCAAGTCTCGTCGCCTTCGGTCGCACATGCTGGCGCCTCGTTGGTGGGTGCAGCCGCAGGTCAAGCCGACCCCGCCACGGCTCGCGGCGACTATGCGCGGAGCAAGGCGATGGCAGAGCGGATCGCCCTGGCGGCGAACAGTCGATCGATGGCCGTCGTTGCTGTGCGACCGCATCTGGTCTGGGGTCCCGGCGACACCCAGCTGGTCGATCGCATCCTTTCCCGCGCGCGCGCCGGCCGGCTAGCGCTGGTCGGACGTGGGACCTCCCTGATCGACACGACGTACGTCGACAACGCCGTGGAGGCGCTCCTAGCCGCCCTCGATCGGGCACCTGTGGTGGGCGGTCGTGCGTTCGTGGTCACCAACGGCGAACCACGTCCGATCGCCGAGATCGTCCGACGCATCTGTGTTGCCGCCGGCGCGCCCGGGCCAAGGGGGCGGGTGCCTTTCCGGCTGGCCTGGCTGGCTGGTGCCGCGGTGGACACCTGGTGGGGCTGGCGCGAGATCGAGCAAGACCCGCCGATGACACGGTTCCTGGCCGAACAGCTCGGCACCGCTCACTGGTTCGAGCAGCAGACCACGCGGTCTGCCCTCGGCTGGGTTCCTCGGGTCAGCCTCGAGGAGGGGTTCGCCCGGCTGGCTCGCTCTTTCCAGACCCGGCCGCGAGGTGCAGTGATCGGCTAGGCCGAAACGCCCTCCGCGATGGCTCGGCAGGACTCGACCGCGAGTTCGATGAACCGGTCGGTGGCGGGCGCGCGGGTGCGACCACGAAGCACCGCCAGTCCGATGGTTCGGGGCTCAAGTGGCGGATCCAGGAATCGGACCGCGATGTCGGGATCGGTGCTCTCGACGGCAAGCAGCGGCATCACTGCGGCTCCCATGCCTGCGCGGACCATCGCTTGAACGGCACTGTTGTCGTTCGACCTGAAGACGTAGGTCGGACTCACGCCAAGCTGTTGGAGCCCCTGCTCGATCAGTAGCTGGCAGGAGCACAGCTGTTCGCCGACCATCGCGACGCTGTCGAGCCGTTGAGTCGGGTACGGGTCCGGCGCAGCCGACTCATCAGCGGGAAGGACGACCACGAACGGGTCGCGGCGAAGCTCGATGAACTCGATCCTGTCGTCGGTGATCGGCCCCACCATGAACGCGATGTCCATCTCGTCTTTCACCAGGCCGTCGATCAGGACCGGATCGAGATCGGTCTCGACCAGGCGGATGTCGATGTCAGGCGCCTCGATTCGCAGGCGACCCACGATGGCGGGCAGCAGCTTGACCGAGACGCTTTGGAAGGTGCCGACGACCAGTCGTCCGGTGGTGCCCGATCGCAGCGCGTCAAGCTCGTCCTGAACCAACGCGACGCGGTCGAGGATCGACTCGGCGTGCCGCAACAGCATCCGGCCGGCGGGAGTGAGCTCCGGGCGACGTGGACCGCCCGGTCGGTCGAACACGGGCTCGCCCAGGGCGCGTTCGAGGCCGCTGATCTGCTGGCTGATCGCGGACTGGGAGAAGCCGAGCCGCGCGGCGGCGCGGCCGAAGGAACCCTCCTGTGCTACCGCTCGCAACGCGGTGAGGTGCCGAAGTTCGAGATCCTGCAGGTTCGCCACCTCATAAGCATATCAAATGAACATGATGAAAGAAGATCGCTTTTCCTTATGACTGCAGGTACGTACCGTGGTTTGCATCAGACAGGAGATCCGATATGACCCTCGAAACCACGACGCACGCCTCGTCCGCACCGTTGGCGGGCTCGTCACCCGCGTCAGCCCGGCCGCAAGCGACCAGCCCGGTCGCACCACCGTCGACCACGGTGCAGCACGCGGAAGCCCGCTCGCTCAACGCGACGACGCAGCGGCTCATCGACGATCTCGCCGCCACGCTCGCGAGCGAGGGATTCGCCTCGGCTGAGGGCGGGGTTCGCGGGCTCGCAGCCCAGGCGAGCGCCCTGGGAGTCTCCGACTCCGCGATCGGCGTGCTGATCGACCGGTCCGAACCGGAGATCGTCCGGCTGAGAGCATTCGCCACCGTGACCGCGAAGCTCGCCGTCTTGCTCGACTGCGCCTGACCCGCCGCGTTGCGCCTGCCTGCGACCGGGGTTGGCGCGACATGATGGCCCGTCATGAGGCAATCGCGGTGGAGCTGTCGACGGTTGCAGATCGCCGAATCCGGTCGCGTGCAGCTCGCGTTGATCGGGTGCTTGGCTTTCGGTGCCATGCTCGTTGTCGGCATCGGTGCTGGGCAGGCGTCGGCGCAGGCCGGAGGCGGGTCAGCGGCCAATACGTTCTCGGTCTCGCCATCGCAAGGAGGTAGTGCCACTGCCAGTCCCACGGTCAGCCCGACGCCGTCGCCCACCGCCGACGAATCGCCAACCTCGACCAGCTCTCCGACACCAACCTCGAGCTCGAGCCCCGAGCCATCGGCATCGGCTTCGGCATCACCGTCCCTGACCCCGTCTACGACGAAGAGCGGCAAACCCAGCCGTCCGGCGAGCAAACCCGCAGCCCAGACCTCGAGCATCCCGCTGATGTCGGTGGGCATCGCGATCCTGGTGCTCCTGGCCGTCGCCGTGGTGCTGCGAGTCGTCTACCGGCGCCGCGACGGCGACGTGGCCGACGGAGCCGGCCAGGACGAGCTGATGCCTGACGCGCTGCTGCCAGGCGAGCTGAGCCAGCTCGGCGATGGGCCGCTGGCATCGATGCCTGGCCGCGATCCGGAATCCGCATCGGGCTCCCCGGCGGTGCCCAGGCTCGAGGGAGTTTCAAACGTCACCATGACCTTCCTCGTCGAGCTGGGCGAGGCGATGACAGACTCGAACGACCCGGTCACTCGCGTGCAGCTGACCCTGGACAAGGTAGCCAGGGTCAACGGGATTCGGGATGCCGAGTTCATCGTGCTGCCCACCGCACTGATGGTCTCGATTCCCGGTGAGGGTTCGGTGCAGACGGCCGTCGCAGCAACCGGCCGAGACCCTTTGCGCCTCGATCAGATCGACGCCATATATCGGGTGGTCGAGGGCGCCGCTCGGCACCTGATCTCACCCGCCAAGGGACTGACCCAGCTGCGTGCCGCGCGGGTCCTTCCGCCCCCGTTCAGCATGCGGCTACGGCTGCTGGGCTACATCGTGCAAACCCTTGGGATCGCGATGTTGCTCGGGGCCAGTTGGACCGATCTGCTCGTGGCAGGGTGCTTAGGAGCTGCCGTCGGTGCCGCTCGGCTCGTCTTCGCACGAGTCAGTCAGCCCTACCAGGTGTTCTTGCTGCTCGCGAGCGCGTTCGTGGTGTCTGTCGTGGTGTTCTTGCTTGCCCGTACGAGTGCCGACGTGGGAGTCCTGGCGCCGCTGGTGTCGCCGCTGGTCACGTTCTTGCCGGGGGCTTTGCTGACCACCTCGGTGATCGAGCTGGCTACGGGTCAGATGATCGCCGGGGCGGGGCGCCTGGCTGCTGGCGTGATGCAGCTGGTCTTCCTCGCCGTCGGCATCTTGGCCGGGGCGCAGCTGGTCGGCGTTCCAGGTGCTTCTCTGGACGAGACTGCGCACCAAGGCCTTGGCGACCTGGCGCCCTGGATCGGTGTGGCCCTGTTCGGGGTGGGCTTGGTGATCAACCAGTGCGCGCGACGCGACGCGCTGGGCTGGATAGTCCTCGTGCTGTACGTCGCTTATGCCGGTCAGGTGATCGGTGGCTTGTTCTTCGGGAGCCAGTTGTCGGCGTTCGTCGGTGCTCTGGTCATGACGCCGGTGGCGATGTTCGTCGCCAGGCAGCGCAGCGGTCCGCCCTTGCTGGTGAGCTTCCTCCCGGCGTTCTGGTTGCTCGTGCCTGGTGCACTCGGCCTGGTCGGTGTGACGAGCCTGCTCGGTCATGATCGGGTGGACGGGATCAGCGCATTGATCACGACCGGCGCCACCATGATCGGCATCGCCTTGGGGTTGCTCATCGGGCTCGCCGTCGGGTCGAGCGGGTTCGCCTATGTGGATCGTCGCCGCGCGGCCGCCAAGCGGTGACCCCCAGCGGTCAACCCCCGACCTCGGTGCGCACCGCGTAGAGCTCCGGGAAGAAGGTGAGATCGAGGGCCTTGCGGAGGAAGTCGACGCCCGAGGACCCCCCGGTGCCGGGTTTCCAGCCGATCATCCGCTCGACGACTTTGAGATGGCGGAACCGCCAGATCTGGAAGTTCTCCTCCACGTCGACCAGTTCTTCGCACGTCTCATAGGCCGCCCAGTGGGTCTGCGGATCCTGGTAGATCTTGAGGATCACGGGCACGAGGTCGGGCTCGAACGCGTGAGCACGCGTGACGTCACGTTCGAGCAGGCTGGTCGGCACGGCATGACCGTGCCGGGCGAGATAGTGCAGGAATTCGTCGTACAGGCTCGGTGCATGCAACAGCTCAGACAGCATCCGCTGGGACGCTGGGTCGTGTTCGAACATCTCCAGCATCTGCTTGTTCTTGTTGCCCAGGATGAACTCGACCGCGCGGTATTGATAGGACTGGAATCCCGAGGAAGTCCCGAGAAACCCGCGGAACTCGGCGTACTCCGATGGCGTCAAGGTCCCGAGCACGGACCATTGCTCGGCGAGTGTGCGTTGAATGGTCTTCACCCGCGCCAGCCCCTTGAGCGCCATGGGGAGGTCATCGGACCGCAGGTGGAGCTGTGCAGCACGCAGCTCGTGGAGCATCAGCTTGAGCCAGAGCTCAGAGGTCTGGTGCTGGATGATGAACAGCATCTCGTCATGGTGGGCCGGCGTGCTGACGACGTGCTGCGCGCCGAGGATCTCGTCCAGATGGAGGTATTCGCCATAGGAGAGGTTCACTCGGAAGTCTGAGACGACTCCCTGCTCGATGGGCCGGGTGTTGTCCGCAGTGGTCATGCCCGCACTCTAAGACGGATCGACAGGGCATGGTCGCGGCCACCATGCTGGGGAGGTGGAGTCGTTGCCGAGCATCAGCGGTGCCGGCAGCGCGGCTGCACTGACGACGCCGGCGATCGACGTGCACAGCCATCTGGTACCCAAGGGCTGGCCGGACCTGTCCGAAGCGGCTGGCCCAGGCAGCGACTGGCCCAGGCTGCGGGTCGAGTCCGAACGGGAAGCAATGGTTCTGTTGGGCGATCGAGAGTTCCGACGCATCACTTCCGAGGCCTGGGACGCGGATGTACGGCTCGCGGACATGGACGACGAGGGCGTCGAGGTCCAGGTCGTCTCACCCACCCCGGTGTTCTTCTCCTACGGCCGCCCGGCCGGTCAGGCGATCAAGGTCGCTCGGATCTTCAACGACCTGACCCTCGAGGTCTGTGCCGCCGCCCCTCGGCGGTTGTGGCCCTTCTGCCAGGTGCCGCTCCAGGATCCGGAGGCGGCCTGCGTGGAGGTCGACCGATGCCACGATGCTGGCTTCGTCGGAGTCGAGATCGGCAACCACGTCGGAGATCGCGATCTCGATGACCCCGGTATCGAGATGTTCTTGCAGCACTGCGCGGGCCGCGGGATCCCCGTCTTCGTCCATCCCTGGGACATGCCCGTCAACGCACGCAACGACCGGTGGATGGCCCAGTGGCTCACCGGGATGCCGGCCGAGACGCATCTGTCCATCACTGCATTGGTCCTCGGCGGCGTCCTCGATCGAGTGTCGGCCGATTTGCGGATCTGCTTCGCCCACGGCGGCGGTTCGTTCGCCTACTGGCTCGGTCGGATGGACAACGCCTGGCACCGGCGCCACGACATCATCGGGACCTCGGAACACCCACCGTCTCACTATGTGGATCGGATGTACGTCGACAGCGTGGTGTTCGACGACCGCCCGCTACGCCTCCTCATGGATGTGATGGGATCCGATCGGGTGGTCATGGGCAGTGACTACCCCTATCCGCTCGGCGAGCGTCCGGTCGGCGGGGTGGTGCGCAGAACCACAAAGCTGTCCGTGGAGGAGAAGACGCTCGTGCTTCGCGACAATGCCCTGCGCTTTTTGGGGATCAGCAATTCGGAACGACTC
This sequence comes from uncultured Actinomycetota bacterium, assembly GCA_963805505.1. Taxonomy (GTDB): domain Bacteria; phylum Actinomycetota; class Actinomycetes; order DATJPE01; family DATJPE01; genus JANPBY01. Next base: position 30,979 of record CAWDUP010000003.1, read on the forward strand.
AGCACCTCGGGAGGGTCTTCAGCATGAGCCTCGACGTCGAACAGGCTCGGGCGCTGGAGGCGGCAGACCCCGTGCCGACTCGCCGGACGGAGTTCCGTGTCCCTCCCCGGCCGGCTGGAGGGGAGATCGCCTATCTCGCAGGCAATTCTTTGGGGCTGCAGCCCAAGCGCCTGGCTGCCGACCTGACCCAGGAGCTCGACGACTGGGCGACCTTCGGGGTCGAGGGCCACGGCGAAGCCGTACGTCCGTGGGTCGATTATCACGCCTTGCTCCGTGCGCCGGCGGCCCGCCTCGTGGGCGCGCTGGAGCACGAGACGGTCGCCATGAACTCATTGACCGTCAACCTGCACCTGCTCATGGCCACGTTCTATCGACCGACCGATGACCGCTACCGGATCGTGATCGAGGACTCCGCCTTCCCCTCGGACAGCTATGCCGTGCGAAGCCACGCCGCCTTCCGTGGCTACGAACGAGACGACGCCATCGTGCGGATGGCCCCCCGTGCCGGCGAGTCCGTGCTCCGCACGGAGGACATCGCGCAGTTCCTGGATCGGGAGGGATCAACGGTTGCCCTGCTGCTCTTCGGCGGGGTCAACTACCTGACTGGTGAGCTGATGGACCTCGCGGAGATCACCCGCTTGGGGCATGCTGCCGGGGCCACAGTCGGCTGGGATCTTGCGCACGCAGCCGGCAACGTGCCTTTGCGTCTGCACGACTGGGACGTCGACTTTGCCGCCTGGTGCACCTACAAGTACCTCAACTCCGGCCCCGGAGCCGTGGCGGGGGCCTTCGTGCATGAACGCCATGTCGGCGACCGCTCGCTGCATCGGCTGGCCGGCTGGTGGAGCAACGACCCGAGCAACCGCTTCGAGATGCTCCCCGAGCTGACCCCGACGCAGAGCGCAGATGCCTGGCAGCTGTCCAACCCACCCATCCTGGCGATGGCGCCGGTGTTGACCTCCTTGGGGATGTTCGAGGAGTCCGGGATCGACGTCCTGCGCGGTCGAAGCGAACGCCTCACGGCCTATCTCGAGTCACTGCTCGACGAGGTGCTGCCGCCGATCGGGGCTCGCGTGATCACTCCTCGAGATCCCGCTTCCAGGGGGGCGCAGCTCTCGGTCCGGGTGGCTGGGACAGAGGCGGGCGAACAGGCGGCGCGCATGCGACATGAGCACGGGGTCATCGTCGACGTGCGACGACCCAGCGTCATCCGGGTGGCTCCCACGCCGCTGTACAACACCTACGAGGACTGTCACCGGGTGGCCGTTGCTCTGGCTGCGACGGGTGCGCCGTGAGCGCGCAGCAGGAGGTCGCCGTCGTGGGCGCCGGGCTCGCGGGCTCGCTCATGGCGATCATGCTGGCGCGCCGGGGCATGAACGTGCACCTGTACGAGCGTCGCCCCGACCCGCGGACGGTCGCAGCCGAACGTGGTCGATCGATCAACCTCGCACTGTCGGCTCGCGGGCTCGACGCGCTGGAGCGAGTGGGGATCCGGGACCAGGTGCTCGCCGACGGCTTGCCGATGCATGGGCGGCTGATTCATGACATCGACGGTCGGACGAACTTTCAGCCGTACAGCGCTGGAGGTGATCGAGCCATCTATTCGATCAGTCGCGGAGCGCTCAACAACGCCTTGCTCGAGGTGGCGCTGACCGACCCGGCCGTACGGGCCTCCTTCTCCCATCGACTCACTGCTTTGGACATCGACGCCGCAGAGATGACCTTCACCGGACCAGACGGCGAGGTCGTGCTGGCAGGCGCGGACGTAGTGATCGGCGCTGACGGCGCCTACAGCGCGGTTCGCGGTCGGATGCAGACGATGCCGGGCTTCGACTATCGGCAGGACTATCTGGGCCACCAGTACAAGGAGCTTGCGCTTCCACCGGTGGATGGAGACTTCGCCTTCCGGCCCGACGCGCTGCACATCTGGCCACGCGGCAGCTCGATGATGATCGCATTGCCAAACCCCGACCGTAGTTTCACGTGCACGCTGTTCTGGCCGCGCAGCGGTCCGGAGAGCTTCGAGGAGATCGCTACCGGCGCCGATGCCGCTTCGCACTTCGCTCGGGTCTACCCAGACGTCGTGGCCCTGATGCCGGACATGCAGGAGGAGTACGACACGAATCCGGTCGGCAACTTGTTGACGGTGCGGTGCCTGCCGTGGCAGGCGAATGGTCGAGTGGCTCTGGTCGGGGACGCGGCGCATGCGATCGTCCCGTTCTACGGTCAAGGCGCGAACGCCTCGTTCGAGGACTGCGTCGAGCTCGACCGTTGCCTGGAAGAGACGGCTGGAGACTGGTCGACGGCCTTGCCCATCTATCAGGATCGTCGCAAGGCCAACGCCGAGGCCATCGCAGACATGGCTCTCGACAACTTCGTGGAGATGCGCGACCGTACGGCCAGCCCGGTCTTCAAGGCCACGCGTGACGTGCAGCACGCGTTGGAGCGGCAGTTCCCGGAGCACTACTCGACGCGCTATGAGCTCGTGTCCTTCAGCACGGTCCCCTACGCGGAGGTGGTCAGGCGGACCAGCCCTGCCGGCCAGGCCCTATCCGTCGCCCGAGGGGCGCTGTCAGCAGTTCAGTCTGCCCTCGACCGAGTGAACCCTTCGAAGGGATCGTCATGAGTGCAAGTCGGTGGACCAGCGACCTGATGATGGGCAAGCCGACGGCGAAGCCCGTACGACTGCAGAACTTCGTCGATGGACGATTCGTCAGCGGCGGCAAGGCGTTCCCCAAGTTCAGCCCGGTCACGGGTGAGCTCATCATCGAGGTGGAGGAAGCCGACGAGGCGATCGTCGACGCCGCGGTCGTGGCCGCACAGCACGCGCTAGAGGGTCCATGGGGCGCCTTGAGCGTGCCGCAGCGATCGGCCATGCTGCACGCCGTTGCGGACGGGTTCGTCAAGCGGTTCGACGATCTGGTGGCTGCCGAGGTGGCAGACACCGGCAAGACGATCAGTCAGGCGCGGACGTTGGACATCCCTCGGGCCGAGCTGAATTTCCGCGCGTTCGCCGACCTGGTGGGAACCGTCTCGATGGAGTCGTTTCAGACGGTCACGGCAAATGGTGAGCGAGCCCTGAACTACGCGGTGCGCAAACCGGTCGGGGTCGTCGCAGTGATCGTGCCGTGGAATCTTCCTCTGCTGCTGGCCACGTGGAAGTTGGCTCCGGCGCTGGCCTGCGGCAACACCATCGTCATGAAGCCGTCCGAAGAGACGCCGTCCTCGGCGACCGTCGTGGCGGAGGTCTTCGCCGAGGTCGGCGTCCCGGACGGTGTCTTCAACCTCATCCAGGGATTCGGTCCTGGCTCGGCGGGGGAGTTCCTCACCAGGCACCCGGGCGTGGATGCCATCACCTTCACGGGCGAGTCTGCAACCGGTTCCGCCATCATGAAGGTAGCCGCCGAGGGCGTGAAGGCCGTGTCCTTCGAGCTCGGCGGCAAGAACGCCGGTCTCGTGTTCGCCGACGCCGACCTGGATGCTGCGGTCGAAGGAAGTCTTCGGTCGACGTTCACGAACGGCGGCCAGGTCTGCTTGTGCACCGAGCGGCTCTACGTCGAACGGCCGGTTTTCGAGGAGTTCGTGGAGCGAATGACCAAGCGTGCTCAGGTGCGCACGTTCGGCTGGCCCACAGATCACGACGTCGAGATGATGCCGATGATCTCTTCGGGCCACCGCGACAAGGTGCTCGGCTACTTCGACCTGGCCCGGGAGGAGGGTGCCGAGGTGCGTACCGGAGGTGGTCGCCCATCCTTCGGAGACCTACGCGATGGCGGAGCCTACGTCGAGCCCACCGTGCTGACCGGGCTCGGCCCCGACGCCCGGACAAATCGGGAGGAGATCTTTGGCCCGGTCTGCCACATCGCCCCCTTCGACACCGAGGACGAGGCGCTCGCCCTGGCCAACGACAGCGCGTACGGACTCGCGGCGACGGTGTGGACACGCGACCTGTCCCGGGGGCATCGCGTTGCGCCCGCACTGGACGCCGGCCTGGTCTGGGTCAACACGTGGTACCTGCGTGACCTGCGCACGCCGTTCGGCGGCGTCAAGGCCTCGGGCATCGGTCGAGAAGGTGGCGTGCACTCCCTCGCGTTCTACTCGGAGACGGCGAATGTCTGCATCCAGATCTGAACCGGTTGGCGTCGTGGTGGCCGGCGCCGCTGCGCCACTGGGGGCGTATCCCCATCTCGTACGAGCGGGATCGACCGTCTATGTCTCCGGCACCAGCAGCCGGCGCCCGGACGGGACGATCGAAGGAGCGGCGGTCGACGCTTCTGGCGGCTTCACCGGCGACATTCGCGTGCAGACCGCCGCCGTGCTCGATCGGATCGAGAGCCTGCTGTCCACCGTCGGGTGCGCGTTGTCGGACTTGGTCCAGGTGACGACCTACCTGGTTTCGATGGCGGACTTCCCCGGCTACAACGAGGTCTATGGCAGCCGTTTCCCCTCGGGTGGACCGACCCGGACTACGGTCGCAGTGAAGGAGTTGCCGCACCCGCAGCTGCTCATCGAGATCCAGGCCGTGGCGCATGTGTCGCACGATCGGTCGGAAAGGAATGACTCATGACCGAAATCACCGCCCCGATCGCGTTCGATCCATGGCTCGCGGAGAACCAGCATCTGCTCAAGCCTCCGGTGGGCAACAAGGAACTCATGCCGGGCGGCGACGACTTCATCGTCATGATCGTCGGTGGTCCGAACCAACGTGACGACTTTCACGTCGACCCTTACGAAGAATGGTTCCATCAGATCAAGGGCGACATCCAGGTCGTCGTCATGACCGAGAACGGACGTCAGACCATCGACATCCGCGAAGGCGAGATGTGGATGTTGCCGCGCAACACCCCGCACTCGCCGCAGCGGCCCAATGCGGGATCCGTGGGGATGGTCATCGAACGGATCCGCGAAGAGGGAACCCTCGAGAAGTTCCAGTGGTACTGCCAGGAGTGCGATCACCTCGTACACGAAGTCGAGCTGCAGGTGCGAGACATCGTTCAAGACCTGCCACCGGTGTTCGCCGCGTTTCGTGAGGACGAGGCGCTTCGCACCTGCTCGAACTGCGGAGCCGTACACCCGGCGCGCTGAGGGCGCTTCTCGTGACCACAGCGCGGACGGACTCGGCCTTCCTGCCGCTGACCGACACGACCTTCGACGTCACCTCGGCTGAGGTCGCTGCCGCGCGCGACCTGAACTGGTATGCGCGCACACCGTACGGGCTCGCCGTGCTGCGTTATCCGCAGGTGACCGCCTTGTTGAAGGATCGGCGGCTGCGCCAGGGAAGCGCGGCCTGGCCGGCGCACAACGGCATCACCGAGGGGCCGTTCTTCGACTGGTGGCAACAGGTTCTGCTCAGCCTTGAGGGGGATGACCAGCTGCGCTTGCGTCGGTTGCTCAACCCGGCGTTCAAGCAGCGCACCATCGAGGCCCTGACGCCGACGTTCCAGTCGTTGGCCGAGGAGCTGATCGGCGGATTCGCCGAATCGGGGCGGTGCGAGTTCGTCTCCGAGTTCTCCGAGCCGTACGCGGCTCGGATCATCTGCATCCTGCTCGGCTTGCCGGAGGAGGACTGGTCGAGCGTCTCTTCGTTCGCCGTAGACCTCGGGCTCTCCCTCGGGATCACGATCGCCGACGACCTCCCCCGTATCGAACGCGGTCTCGCCGGCCTGTACGCCGCCTGCGACGAGATGATCAACGATCGTGCCGCTCATCCACGAGACGACCTCGTGAGCACCCTGGTCGAAGCCAGCGTCGACGGTGACACGCTGTCTGCCACGGAGTTGCGCGATGCCTTGGTCTTCTTGGTGTTTGCCGGCATGGACACCACCCGGCACCAACTCGGGCTGGCACTGGAGACCTTCCTCGAACATCCCGGCCAGTGGGAGCTTCTTGGCCGACGACCCGACCTGGGCCGGGCTGCCGTCGAGGAGGTGATGCGAGTCAACCCGACCATCACCTGGATCACTCGCGAAGCGCTGGAGGATTTCACGTTCGACGGGCTCGACATAGCCGCCGGAACGACGCTTCAGCTGTTCTCGCAGTCCGCCGGCACCGACCCGTTGGCCATGCCCGATCCCTCATTCGACATCACCGGGCAGCGTCCGATGCACACCGGGTTCGGCGGCGGTGTGCACCACTGTCTCGGGCACTGGGTTGCCCGCGCGGACATGAGCGTGGCGCTCCCGACGCTCGCCCGCCGGCTGCGTGCCCCACGCCGCGACGGGCCGGGGAAGTGGCTTCCCCGCTCGGGCAACACCGGACCGGTGCGCTTTCCGATCGCTTTCACCCCCGCTCCCTGAGCGACCGGCTGGACACCGTTCCTACGGGCCAGTAACCTACGGTTCAGTAAGTTACTGACGAGTAGGGGAGTCTTGGCGGATGGCCGTGATGGAAAGCGTGGTGCTGCACGGGCAGGAGCTCGCCTTCCGATACGTCCCCGGCCAAGGGCCGACCAGACTCTTCGTGCACGGCGTCGGAGGAACAGCGGCGACCTGGGACCCAGTCGTCGAGGTGTTGGAGCAAGCGGGGCAGTCCTTGCTCGTGGTGGACCTCCCAGGTCATGGAAGCTCCAGCAAGGCCAGAGGTGACTACAGCCTCGGTGCGCTGGCCTGCAGCCTGCGCGATCTGCTCGACCACCTCGGCGTGGACAACGTCGTGCTGGTGGGCCACAGCCTCGGCGGAGGTATCTCCATGCAGTTCACCTACCAGTTCCCCCAGCGCGTAGACGGGTTGGTGCTGGTGGCCTCCGGGGGGCTGGGGGAGGAAGCCTCGGCCTTCCTGCGGGCCGCGACGCTGCCCGGAGCCGAGTTCGTCCTTCCGCTCATCACTCATCAGCGATCGTTGGTCGCCATGTCCAGCCTCGGGCGGCTCCTTGCCGCGATCGGCATCCGTCACGACGGGCTGTCCGACGAGGCCATCCGCACCTTGGAAGGCCTTCAGGATCCGGCCTCACGGACCGCCTTCCTGGCCACCCTGAGAGGTGTCGTGGATGTGCACGGCCAACGAGTCTCCGCCGTCAGCCGGCTCTCGTCCGCGGCGGACGTGCCAACCCTGCTGGTCTGGGGTGACCGCGACCCGATCATCCCCATGAGCCACGGACAGCGAGCACACGAAGCCCTGCCGGACAGCCGGTTGATCATCTTCCCGGGCGCGGGCCACGAGCCGCACCGCTTCGATCCGTTGCGCTTTGCGGCGCTGCTGACCGATGAGCTGACGGTCAGGCCGAGAGCCGGGCGACCTCGTCGCGGCACCACAGCGCGAGCAGTCCACGAAAGTGCTCGATGAACTTCTCGTGCTCGTGCTCGGGGAACATGTCGGTCACCGTGTCGACGATGACCCGGTCGAGCTCCGGCCCGGAGAACCAGTCGAGGGCGACCTCGTCGAAGTGCCGCAGACGTGAGTCACAGAAATCCATGTAGCGCTCGGTCTCAAAATATTCGTCGGCCAGCTGTCGGTAGGCGCCAAGCTTCTCGCCGTAGGACAGATCGTCGCGGTCGCCGACCGCGAAGTAGGCCGAGGTGTCGAGGTCGATGTGGTGCTTGCGGTCGGTCACCACGCAGTAGGCGGTCCAGCGGGCCAGTGCCTTCATCGCCCACGGGAAGTAGTAGTGGAGGGAGGTGATGGCCACGTCCGGGCAGGCGTTGGCGTAGTCGATGGGATAGACCTCGTCAGCCGCACCATCCTGGCCGAACGCCACCAGCATCTCGCAGGAGTTGAACTCCCATCGGAAGAATGCGTTCACCGTACGGTTGATGGTCACGCACTCCTCACCCGACTGCGGCGTGAGGAACGAGTGGTCGACCGCGTACCGGTGATGCATGGGCTCATCGGGCTGAAAGCGCATGACCATCGTCTCAGGCCCGATCGAGAGCGAACGGGCGAAGACGTCGTGCGGCTTGGACTGCTGAAGGTGCATGAGCATCTCGCCCGAGTCGTCGTAGGCCTTGCGCAGCGCGGCCGGACCGTCGATGCGTGACACGCCGCGCCACCCGCCCCCGTCAAACGGCTTCATGTACAGCGGGTAGCCGAGGTCCGCGGCGATGGTCTCGAGGTCGAAGGCCTTGTTGTAGCGCTGCGCCGTGTAGGCCCAGCGGGCGTTGTCGACCGGATTCTTGAATGGCACGAGCACGGTCTCGGGGATCTTCAGGCCCAGCCGCATCATGGCGCAGTAAGCCGAGTGCTTCTCCATGGACTGGAAGGTGAAGGGGCTGTTCAGCAGGTAGACGTCATCCATCAACGACGCCTTCTTCAGCCACTCGCGAGGCACGTAGTACCAGTACGCCAGCCGATCGATCACCGCGGAGTGGCGGGGCTTGTCTCGCAAGGAGAAGGGCTCGATCGTGGTCCGCTCGGTCTGCAGCGTGTGCCGTACACCCTGCCCGTCGGTCACCGGGCCCATCGCCCGCACCAGGGACTCGAACGCCACCGGCCAGTCGTTCTCGGTGCCCAGCAGCAGACCCACGAGGTGAGACCTGTCGGGGTCAGTCATGGATGTCCTTCCGTCTCAGCCGAGCGTTGCCAGGTGGAGTGCGGCCATGCTGGCCCACGATGGCCAGTCATGAGGTGTGTCCTCACCCCAGACATCGAGGTCGTGCGGGATGCCCTTGTCCTGCAGCAAGGAAGCCAGCGCGTGAGTTGATGGGAGTGCTTGGGTGGGGTGCACCTCCCAAGCGCCTCGTCCGACGCAGAGCTGGATGAACACGGCACTACGCAACCAGGCCAGGTGGTCACCGTGCATGTGCTCCAGGTAGGCGAACGGGTTGTTGAAGTACAGCGAGTCTCCCCGCTCACCCCACCCGTTCCACGCCGTCGGGTCATAGCTCCCCGACATCCCCAGGGCGTACGGAAACAGATCGGCCCGGCGTAAGGCGAGGTTCACGGCGTGGAATGCGCCCAGGCTGGCTCCGGCGGTCGCGATGGGAATGGCGCCCCCGCAGTCACCGTGGATCGCCGGCGCGACCAGATCTGTGAGCCACTGGTGATAGAGATCGTGGCGGCGCGCCCGCTCCTCGATCGGCTGGGTGTGGTCGGACCAGGTCGCCCCGTCGTGCGAATCCACTGCATAGACCTTGATCCGACCGGCATCGAGCAGGTCGGAGATGGCCGCGATGATCCCGTTGGACTCGATGTCCGAGGCGCTCCCACCCTCGGCGGGAAAGAACAGCACCGGAACCCCCCAGTGCCCATACACGAGGACTCGGCCGGCCCCGCCGAGGCTCGGGGCGTCCAGCGTCCAGGTCTGAGGCATGTCTGCGAGTCTGCCCTCTCCGGGATGGGCGCACGTCGATTCGGCTCATGTCACGCTCGGAGTAGCGCACCGGGCGAGCAAGGTGCCCAAACCAGGGTGCAGCAGATCACGCCACGCGGTGTAGCTGTGCCCGCTGCGGGCCTCGAAGATGCGCGCTGTCACACCGAGCTCGACCATCCGCGCCACGAATGCTCGGTTGTTCTCGAGGTTCTCCTCCCCCTGCCCGACGGTCAAGGACAGGTCCACGTCACGCAGACCGGCGGGGTCGACATGCAGGGCCGCGACGGCTGCAACCACCTGCGGAAAGTATCGGAACCGGACCTCGTGGGCGTCGTAGGTGGGCAGGAAGAAGGAGCCGGATTGGAGGTGCAGGCCGGCGAAGGTGCCGGGATGTGTCGCCGCTGCGTGGGCCAGGGACAAGGCCCCGAGGCTCGCGCCAAGGCCAAGGACGTGCGTCACCGGCACGAGCTGGCGAGCCAGCGGGATCGCCTCCTGAGTCAAGGCGCTTGCGTAGGTGAGGTTTGCGGCATAGGAGAGATTGCGGTCCTCAGGGCGCAACAGGAGGACCCGACACGGCGGCAGGGTCGTGCCCGCAGCCAGCCAGCCCAGGTAGTCACCGAGGCGAGCGAGCTGCGCATACTCCGGCCCGTCATGAACGACGAGCAGCGGCAGGGGGGCCTTCGGATCGGTTCCAGGCAGGGCGGTCAGCTCGCCAGAGATCGCCAGCCCCTCAGGACATCCCGGCACCTCGAACTGCGCGGATTCCCACGGTGGCGACGTGAACGCGCACCACTCGGGTGGCGCGTACCCGGGGAGCTCCAGCACGGAGTGGTCCCCGAAGACGCCAGCGACCGTCAAGGGGTTCGTGGGATCCAGGACGAGCGACTGCGTGCCGTCCTCGGAGCGGACCGAGATCAAGTACTCCAGCCGGTCGACCGGTGGCGGAGGGAGCCTGGCCAGCCAGCCGTTCTCGGTTCGGGTGAACGCGGGGTCGGCCCCGAAATCGCGCAGGTGGAACCAGACATGGTCAGGTTCGGCTGGGTCGAACTCGTCGGCGGGGATCAGAATGCTGACTTCCCCGGTTTCTGGATCGACCATGACGGTGTGAGGCTAAGGCAGTCCCGTTACGGCCGCTCGTCCAGGTCCTGTCCGTCGGCCAGGTCTCCGACCTCGATCAGGACCAGCTCGTCGCGGTGTTCGGCCAGGTAGGCCCGCGCTCCGCGATCCCCCTGAGCCTTCGCCGCCGCCCCCGCCCAGTGCGTCCTGGCCATCATCACGGGGTGCCCTCGGACCCCGCCGTAGGTGGCAGCCACCAGCTCTGCGTCGCATGCCAACACTCTGCGAACGGCCGCGCTGGTCAGGCCCACGAGGTCGACCAGGCTGACGATGACCCGATCGGCGTCGGTCTCCTCGATGGCCGCGAGACCGACGTGCAGCGAGGTCGACATCCCCTCGTCCCAGAGCTCGTTGATGACGACATCAGCGCCATCCACCTCACCGATCCAGGCTCCGAGAACGACGACGATGGGATGACAGCCGGATTCGCCAAGAATGCGCACTGCGCGATCCACCAGGCGCTCTCCCTCGACCAGGACCGCCGCTTTCGGCCCGCCGAAGCGGCGGCCGGCCCCGGCCGCCAGCACGAGCCCCGCCGTGGGCGGGATACCCCTCTTCTCGCGCACGCATCGTCCTTCCCAGCTCGCGTTGCCGGAACGGTAGCGCGCGACAGGGGTACGACCGTAGGGTCCGATGCAGGCAACTCGGGCAGCTCATCTGTGGAGGAGCGATGGTTCGAATCAGTGTCAACGTCGACGGGGTGCGGCACGAGGACGACGTGGAGGCGAGAACCCTACTCGTGCATTGGCTTCGAGAAAGCGCCGGTCGCGTCGGCACCCCGGTGGGCTGCGACACCTCCAACTGTGGGTCCTGCACCGTGCTGATCGATGGCCGAAGCGCGAAGTCGTGCAGCGTGCTCGCCGTGCAGGCTGACGGCGCGCAGATCACGACGATCCAGGGGCTGGCGGACGGAGAGTGGCATCCCGTGCAAACGGCGTTCAAGGAGTGCCACGGCCTTCAGTGCGGCTATTGCACGCCGGGGATGGTGCTGGCAGCGGTGGATCTGCTGAGTGAGAACCCCGACCCGTCGGAGGAAGAGATTCGGGAGGGCCTGGAAGGGAACCTCTGTCGTTGCACGGGTTATCACAACATCGTGAAGTCGGTGGAGCACGCTGCCGTGCTCATGCGGGAAGGCGCAGACCAGTGACCGACGTGGCGGAGCACACGAGCGCAATCGGAAGCCCGATCCGACGCAAGGAGGACGCGCGACTGCTGACGGGCACCACCGAGTGGACCGACAACATCACCTTGGCCGGCGAGCTGCACATGGCCATCGTCCGCAGCCCCCTCGCGCATGCACGTATCAGCCGGCTGGATGTCTCCCCCGCTCTCGACCGCCCCGGCGTCGTCGCCGCCTATGGCGCTGCTGAGCTCGGTGATCTCAACGCCAAGGTGCTGTGCGTCTGGCCGGTCACCGACGACATCGTGATGCCGGACTTTCCGTCGTTGGCCATCGATGAGGTTCGCCACGTCGGTGACTGTGTTGCTGTCGTGCTCGCGACCAGCCGTTCGGCGGCGGAGGACGCCTTGGAGTCTGTCGAGGTCGACTACGAGCCGCTTGGGGCGGTCGTCGATCTCGAAGCGGCCTTGGTCGAAGGTTCGCCGCTCGTCCATGAGTCGGCAGGCACGAATCGGTGCTACACAGCGAAACTGGCCGGTGGTGACTACGCGGCTGCGAAGGCTAAGGCAGACGTCGTGATCAGCCGGCGTTTCATCCAGCAGCGCCTGATCCCCTCGCCGATGGAACCTCGGGCCGTCGTCGCCTCACCGATGGGAGCCAGCGGGGAGCTCACGCTCTGGAGCTCGACCCAGATTCCCCATGTCGTTCGCGTCCTGATGGCGCTCTCGACCGGGATCCCCGAGAACAAGCTGCGCATCGTCGCCCCTGACGTGGGGGGAGGTTTCGGCTCCAAGCTGCAGTTCTATCGCGAAGAAGTCCTGGCCACGGTGCTGGCAAACAAGCTGGGTCGTCCCGTCCGGTGGACCGAGACGCGCAGCGAGAACATGGTTGCCACCCACCATGGCCGAGGCCAGGTGCAGGACATCGAGATCGCCGCGACCAGCGATGGAACGATCCTTGGTCTGAAGGTCGACCTGCTCGCGGACATGGGTGCCTACCTCCAGGTCATCACTCCGGGCACCCCCTTGCTTGGGATGTTCATGTACAACGGCATCTACAAGATGGAGGCGCTCGACTTCACCTGCACAGGCGTCTTCACGACGAAGACACCGACCGATGCCTATCGAGGTGCGGGACGCCCAGAGGCGACGTACGCGATCGAACGCATCGTCGACGAACTGGCCCACGAGCTCGGCCGAGAGCCCCTGGAGCTGCGCAAGCAGAACTGGATCACCCATGAGGAGTTCCCCTACACGACGATCGCCGGGCTCACCTACGACACGGGCAACTATGAGGCGGCAACGGCCAAGGCGGTCGAGCTGTTCGGCTACGAGGATCTGCGCATAGAACAGCTTGCGAGGCGCGGGGCGCAGGACCCGGTCCAGCTCGGCATCGGCATCTCCACGTTCACCGAGATGTGCGGACTCGCTCCGTCGCGCACGCTGGGTGCGCTCAAGTACGTGGCCGGGGGTTGGGAGGCATGCACGATCCGAGTACTGCCGACCGGCAAGGTCGAACTGGTGACGGGCACCTCCCCGCACGGCCAGGGGCACGAGACGGCGTGGAGCCAGATCGCAAGTGACTTCCTGGGCGTGCCTGTCGAGGACATCGAGGTGATCCATGGCGACACCGGACGCGCACCGTACGGCATGGACACCTACGGCTCACGATCTCTGGCCGTGGGCGGTCAGGCCATCATGTTGGCTGCCGAACGCGTGGTGGAGAAGGCCAAGACCATCGCCGCGCACCAGCTGGAAGCCAGCGTGTCCGACCTGGAGTTCGTCGATGGGACCTTCCGGGTGGTCGGCGACCCGGAGAAGTCGACGACCATCCAAGCCGTGGCTTTCGAGGCGTTCACCGCCCACAACCTGCCGGACGGGCTCGAGCCGACGCTGTCCGGTGAGTCGACCGTCGACCCCGCCGACTTCAGCTTCCCGCACGGGACCCACCTGTGCGCCGTCGAGGTCGACACAGAGACCGGGTCCGTGAAGCTGCGCTCCTACGTCTGCGTCGATGACATCGGGAAGACCATCAACCCCCTGATCGTCGAGGGCCAGGTGCATGGAGGCCTCGCTCAAGGGATCGGTCAGGCGCTGTTCGAGGGCGCTGTGTACGACGACGAGGGTCAGCTGCTGACCGCGTCGCTGGCGGACTATCTCATCCCCAGCGCAGCCGACCTGCCCTCGTTCGTGACCGACCGCACCGAGACCCCTTCGACGACGCATCCGCTCGGAGTCAAGGGCGTCGGGGAGGCAGGCACGATTGCCTCCACGCCAGCCGTGATCAACGCCGTGGTGGATGCGCTGCGTCCGTTGGGGGTGAACGACGTGCTCATGCCGGCGTCACCGCAAAACGTCTGGAGAGCCATCCGCGCGGCGAAGGAGGCCCGGTCATGATCCCCGCTGCTTTCGACTACGTCCGTCCGCGGTCGGTTGACGACGCTGTCGCAGCTCTGGCGGCGGCGGGTGAAGACGCCAAGGTGCTCGGGGGTGGTCAGTCCCTGCTTCCCGTCCTGCGGTTGAGGTTGAACGCGCCAACGGCGCTCATTGATGTCAGCGCCTTGGAGGAGCTGCGGACGGTCAGCATGGATGGGAACACCCTGGTCATCGGGGCAGGGGTCACGACGCACGACGTGATGCACGACGACTTGGTCACCACCCACGCGCCGTTGATCGCGATGGCGGCACGGACGGTTGCTGACCCGGCCATTCGGCACCGCGGCACGTTCGGGGGCTCGGTCGCGCACGCCGACCCGGCGGGGGACCTCCCGACGGTGGCGCTGGCTCTGGACGCGGAGATGGTCCTCGCCGGCCCGAACGGTCGCCGAAGTGTCGGGGCCAAGGAGTTCTTCGTCGACTACTTCACCACCGCGTTGGAGGCGGACGAGATCCTCGTAGAGGTCCGGATTCCGTCCATGGCCGACGGCTGGGGCTTCGACTACCAGAAGTTCCACCGGACCGCTCAGTCATGGGCGATCGTCGGTGTGGCAGCAGCCGTACGACTGGATGGGGACACTATCGCCGAAGCTCGGATCGCCTTGACGAACATGGGACCGACGCCGATCCGAGCAGCCTCCGTTGAGGCGGCGCTCGCGGGCAGCGAGTGCTCGGCAGAGACCATCGCCGCGGCTGCGGACTCTGCCGCCGACGGGACTCGCCCGACTACGGACCAGCACGCCGACCCGGACTATCGGCAACACCTGGCACGTGTCCTCACCAAGCGGGCTGTGTCCGCGGCCGCCGGCCTGGACTCCTAGCGGAGCAGCCGTACGGGCACCGAGTTCTAACTGGCTGTATCTGCTGGGGCTTCCGGGTCGACGCTAGCGACCGTCGCTGGCGGTGGGGGTAGATGAATTGGACCGACTCCCTCGGTCAACGACGCCCCGGAGCCACCCCAGCGCACGGAGATGATCTGGGCTGCGATCGAGATGGCCGTCTCCTCCGGCGTCCGGGCGCCGAGGTCCAGGCCGATGGGGGAATGGATGCGCTCGAGTTCCTGCTCCGTCATCCCTGCGTCCCGCAGCCGGGAAACTCGATCGTCGTGGGTGCGGCGTGATCCCATGGCCCCGATGAAGGCAGCTGGAGTACGAACCGCCGCCTGAAGGGCAGGGACGTCGAACTTCGGGTCGTGCGTGAGTACGCAGATCACCGTGCGGGAGTCGACGGGTGCGGCCGCCAACCATCGATGCGGCCAGTCGACCACCACCTCGTCGGCCTCCGGGAACCGCTTAGGTGTCGCGAACACCTCGCGGGCGTCTACGACCGTCACGTGGAAGCCGAGCAGCTTCCCCGCTCGGCACAAGGCTGCCGAGAAGTCGATGGCTCCGAAGACGTACATCCGGGGGGGTGGGGCGAACGACGCAACAAACACCTCGAGCCCGGAGCCGAGGCGCTCGCCGTCTGGCCCGTAGTGCAGGAAACCTGTGGTTCCGGATTCGAGCAACCCTCGTGCGTCCGCTCCGACGCTGTGGTCCAGGCGTTCGGTGCCAAGGCTGCCTTCGAGCGAGTCGGCGCGAACGACCAGATGGCGCCCGACGTGTGCGGGACCACGAATCACGGTCGCCACGGCGACGGGCTGCTCCGACTCGATGCTGGCTGCGATGCCCGTCAGCTCCGGCCAGCTGCGCTGCGAGACCTGTTCAACGAAGACCTCGAGGATTCCTCCGCAGGTCAGGCCGACGGCGAAAGCGTCGTCATCGCTGACCCCGTAGGTCTCGAGTACGGGGACGCCGGATGTCAGCACCTGGGTCCCCAGCTCGTAGAGCGCGCCCTCGACGCACCCGCCGCTGACCGAGCCGATCGCCTCGCCGGCGGACGTCACGACCATGGACGCGCCGGCCGGGCGAGGGGCCGACCGCCAGGTTCGCACCACGGTCGCCATAGCCGCGGTCTGCCCCTGCTCGGTCGCGGCAACGAGAGCGTTCAGAACTTCGCGCATACACCCATCATCACCCCCTCGGTGTGCCTGCGCAGCGGCGCGGCGCCGGTTTCGCAGCGAGGTAGCCGGAATGCGCTGGGCGTACTAGCGTCATGAGAGATGCGCGGCAGCGGCCGAGCGCAGTAGGGGAGTGGCATGGAACTGCAGAACTCGTTCACCGTCCCGTCCGACGTGGAAACGGCGTGGGCAACCCTGCTGGACGTCGAGACCGTCGCCCCGTGCATGCCTGGCGCCACGCTGGAGTCCGTCGATGGGGACGAGATGACCGGCAAGGTGAAGGTCAAGCTGGGGCCAGTCAGCATGACCTACGGCGGTACGGCGAAGTTCGTGAGCAAGGACGAAGCGACCCACACGGCGGTGATCGAGGGGACCGGCAAGGAGTCGCGGGGGACGGGCACGGCTATGGCGCACGTGACAACCACGCTGGTCTCCGAAGGCGCTGAGCTGACTCGGGTCGACGTCACAACCGACCTGACCATCACCGGCAAGGCGGCCCAGTTCGGCCGCGGGGTCATGCAGGACGTAGCGGGGCGGATCATCGATCAGTTCGCCGCCAACTTGGCAACGGTGATGAGTTCCTCGGACGCTGGCGCCAGGTCAGACGACCTGCCGGAGCCGACCAGCGCGGACACCGGCGCCACGATGGCTCCGGTGTCGCCGATACGACCTGCGGACCAGGAGAGCATCGACCTGCTCGGGACTGCAGGGGCTCCCGTGCTGAAGCGCGCGGCCCCCGTCCTGGCCGGTCTGGTGATCTTGAGCCTCATCGTCTGGATCTTCCGGCGGCGTCGATGAGGTGAGGGCGCGGTCGGCCGGACAGGCGACCGGGTGAGGTGCCCGACTTGCGAGCTTGCTCATGGGGGAAACAGTTCGTATCCATCCCGATGAAGAGGCAGGAACATGCAGACACCGGCACCCGTGGATTACGCCAAGGCGACCTCAGTGGACCACGCGATCGGGCTGCTCGAGCAGCATGGCGAGGAGGCGCGGCTGATAGCCGGTGGACACAGCCTCATCCCCATGATGCGGCTGCGGCTGGCCCGTCCAGAGTTCCTCGTCGACATCAACGATCTTGCTGATCTCAAAGGTATTTCGGTGCAGGGGGACGAGATCGTCATCGGGGCGATGGTCAGGCACGCGGAAGTTCTCGCTTCTCCGATCCTGGCCGAGCACTACCGGATCTTTGCGGAGGCGGAGAAGGTCATCGCTGACCCGATCGTGCGCAATCGAGGCACGATCGGCGGGTCGATGTGTCAGGCCGATCCGTCAGAGGACCTGTCGGCGGTAGGGGCGGCGCTCAAGGGCACCGTGGTCATCCGAGGATCCGACGGTGAACGGACGATCCCCATCCGGGAGCTGCATCGCGGACCCTACGAGACGGCCGTGGCCCCTGCGGAGATCCTCACCGAGGTGCGCTTCCCGATCAGGCCGGGGGCAGGCAGTGCCTATGAGAAGGTCGAGCGACGAGTCGGTGACTGGCCAGTCGCGTCAGCGGGCGCCTACGTAGTCATCACCGATGGCACGGTGAGTGACTGTGGAATCGGCTTGACCGCTGTTGGCGCCGACCACTTCTGTGCTCCAGGGGCGGAGGAGTCGCTCATCGGGCGCGAGCCGACTGAGGACAACCTCTCCGCAGCTGCTCGGTTGGCTTCGGAGTCGTGCACCCCCTACGCCGATCAGCGCGGACCGGTGGACTACAAGCGGCATCTTGCGTTCGAACTGTCCCTGCGTGCGCTGCGGCGCTCAGCCCAAGCCAGCCAAGGAGCCTGATCATGCAGGTCACGATGACGGTCAACGGGACCGAGCACACCCGAGACATCGAGCCTCGAATGCTGCTGGTGCACTTCATTCGCGACGAGCTGCTCATGCGTGGCACGCACTGGGGCTGCGACACCTCGAACTGTGGCACCTGCGTGCTGTGGCTCGACGGCGAGCCGGTCAAGAGCTGCACCGTGCTTGCCGTGATGGCTGATGGACGCACGGTGCGCACCGTCGAGGACCTTGCGTCGGGGGCTGAGCTCGATCCGGTGCAGCAGGGCTTCATGGCCTGCCACGGCCTGCAGTGCGGATTCTGCACTCCAGGGATGATGATGACCGCTCGTTGGCTGCTCGATCACAACCCCAAGCCGTCCGAGGGAGAGATCCGCGAGGCCATCTCAGGCCAGCTGTGCAGGTGCACCGGCTACAAGAACATCGTGGAGTCCGTCCAGTGGGCAGCGGAGCATCCGGCCGGGTCGTCCGGAGACGAAGGCCCTGCAGCCGATAGTTCTGTCGAGACCAGTGAGGTGACGGCATGACGACTACCGCGGAGACACCCGTCAGCCCAGCCGGCAACCCGATGGGGTTTGGTCGGATGCCGCGCAAGGAGGACGTGCGCTTCCTGCGCGGGCAGGGCAACTACGTCGACGACGTCAACCTGCCTGGCATGCTGCACAGCGCCGTCTTGCGCAGCCCGTACGCCCACGCGCGCATCCGCTCCATCGACGCCTCGGCGGCTGAAGCACTACCCGGCGTTCACGCGGTCATCACCGGCGCAGTGCTCGAGACCCTCAACCTGGCATGGATGCCGACGCTGTCCTACGACACGCAGGCCGTACTCGCCACGGACAAGGTGCGCTTCCAGGGCCAGGAGGTCGCCTTCGTGGTCGCCGAATCCCGATACATCGCAAGGGATGCTCTCGAGCTCATCGAGGTGGACTACGAGCCGCTCCCTGCCGTCATGGACGCCAAGCGGGCGATGGATCCCTCGGCACCGGTCATTCGTGACGACAAGGAGGACAAGAAGGACAACTTCATCTACGACTGGGACGCCGGCAACAAGGATGAAACCGACGCGGCTCTCGCTGCGGCTGAGGTCGTGGTGACCCAAGACATGCTCTATCCGCGCTCGCACCCGGCGCCGATGGAAACGTGTGGTGCCGTGGCCTCGATGGATCCGGTCACCGGAAAACTCACGATGTGGACCACCACTCAGGCCCCGCACGCGCATCGCACCGTCTACGCGCTGGTTGCCGGGCTTCCTGAGCACAAGATCCAGATCATCAGCCCCGACATCGGTGGCGGCTTCGGCAACAAGGTTGGGATCTACCCGGGCTACGTGTGCGCGATCGTCGGCTCCATCGTCACGGGCAAGCCGGTGAAGTGGGTCGAGGACCGCAGCGAAAACCTGATGTCGACGTCATTCGCCCGCGACTACCACATGAAGGCGACGATCGGAGCGACCCGCGAGGGCAAGATCGTGGGCGTCAAGGTCGACGTGCTGGCCGACCACGGCGCTTTCAACGGGGTCGCACAGCCCACCAACTACCCGGCCGGTTTCTTCCACATCTTCACCGGTTCCTACGACTATCCGGCGGCCTACTGCTCGGTGCGGGCGGTCTACACCAACAAGGCTCCAGGGGGCGTCGCCTATGCCTGCTCCTTCCGCATCACCGAGGCCGTCTACGCCATCGAGCGGGTCGTTGACTGCCTCGCAGCAGAGCTGGAGATGGACCCTGCTGAGCTGCGGTTGAAGAATTTGCTGCGCCCGGAGCAGTTCCCCTACACGACGCCGACCGGATGGGAGTACGACTCCGGTCAGTACGAGAAGACCATGCGGGTTGCCTTGGAGCTGGCTGGCTACGACGACCTGCGCCGTGAACAGGCGGAGAAGCGAGCCAAGGGTGAATACATGGGCATCGGGCTGGCGTTCTTCACCGAGGGTGTAGGTGCTGGACCTCGAAAGCACATGGACATCCTGGGTCTGGGGATGGCCGACGGGTGCGATCTGCGGGTGCACCCCACTGGCAAGGCGCAGGTCCGGATCTCCGTGCAGAGCCAGGGTCAAGGACATGAGACGACCTTCGCCCAGATCGTCAGTCACGAACTTGGAATCCCACCCGAGGACATCGAGGTCATTCACGGCGACACCGACAACACACCCTTCGGTCTCGGCACCTACGGCTCGCGCTCGACTCCGGTGTCTGGTGCCGCCGCAGCGATGGTGTCCAGGCGGGTGAAGGACAAGGCCAGGCTCATTGCCGCCGCGGCTATGGAGTGCGCGCCCGACGACCTGGAGTGGGAGCTCGGCCGGTGGTTCGTCAAAGGTGACCCGGAGCAGGGCAAGACGATCCAGGAGATCGCCATGCTTGCGCATGGCGCCCTCGAACTGCCCGAGGGCGTCGAAGGTCACCTCGATGCACAGGTGGTGTACAACCCGCCGAACCTCACCTATCCGTACGGCTGCTACATCTGCGTGGTCGACGTGGATGCCGGAACCGGTCAGGTCAAGGTGCGGCGGTTCATCGCCGTGGATGACTGCGGCACCCGAATCAACCCCATGATCGTCGAGGGCCAGGTGCATGGCGGTCTGGCCGAGGGCGTGGGCATGGCCTTGATGCAGGTGATCGCGTTCGACGAGGACGGCAACAATCTCGGTGGATCGTTCATGGACTATCTGCTGCCCACGTCGATGGAGTGCCCAAACTTCGAGCTGGGCGAGACGGTCACCCCGTCCCCGCATCACCCCATCGGCGCGAAAGGGGTAGGTGAGTCTGCAACCGTCGGATCACCTCCCGCCGTCGTCAATGCCGTCATGGATGCACTAGCACCACTTGGGGTCAGGCACGCTGATATGCCGCTGACTCCGGCCAACGTCTGGCGGGCGATCCAGGGCCGACCGGTTCGTACCGACCTCGCGGTCAACTAGGAACCACCCGATGACTGCACTTCGGCAGCGCGCCGAGGAACTGCGTGCTCGGCGAGAGCCGTTCGTGCATGCCCGCGTCGTGCTTGCTGAACGGCCGACGTCAGCGAAGCCCGGAGACGAGGCGCTCATCTTGTCCGATGGCGCCATCGAAGGTTTCGTCGGCGGAGACTGCGCCGAAGACACCGTGCGGACAAAAGGTCTTGCGGTCCTCGCCTCGGGTGAGTCCATGCTGCTTCGCATCGCAGCAGCACCCGAGGCGGAGCAGGCCGGAAAGACAGTCGTTCACAATCCCTGCCTGTCCGGAGGGACCCTGGAGATATTCCTGGAGCCGATCTTGCCCACGCTGGTGGTATCCGTCTTCGGGGAGAGCCCGATCGCCGCGGCGATGGCCGGCGTTGGTCAAGCCTTGGGGTACGACGTCCAGCGCCTGGACGGAGCGCTACCGGACGGGGTTGGTGCGGTTCTGGTCGCGGCCCATGGACGCGGGGACGAGGACCGCGTCCTCATCGACGCGGTGCGGGCAGAGGTTCCCTATGTCGGGCTGATCGCAAGTCCGAAGCGCGGCGCGGCGGTCGTCGGATCCCTCGACCTCGACGATGACCAGAAGCGGTCCATCCGCACCCCCGCCGGGCTGGACATCGGAGCACGTTCACCGGCTGAGATCGCTTTGTCGGTCTACGCGCAGATCATTGCCGAACGCGTCCGCCCTCGAGCTGGCGAGCCTGCCGCCGCCCAGTCGGTCGACGATGCAGGGGAGACGGCCGTAGATCCCGTTTGCGGCATGACTGTCGTCATCTCTGACACGGCCCTGCACGCCGAGGTCGAGGGCGTCGATCACTACTTCTGTGGGGCCGGCTGTCGGCGAGCGTTCCTTGCCGATCCGAGCACATACGTCGGCTCGTGACCGTCGCCGACCTGGTGAGCTCGCCCGAGGTCCTAGCCGAGGGACTGTCGAGCACTGGATACCTGACCGACGCGGGACTGGCGACGGCACTGTTCTGTGCCGTGCGGCTCCCGCAGCCACTGCTGCTTGAAGGGGAGGCGGGCGTCGGGAAGACCGAGGCGGCGAAGGCGCTGGCGACCTTCCTGGACACGCCGCTGATCAGGCTGCAGTGTTTCGAAGGCATTGATGCGGCCGAGGCGCTGTACGAGTGGAACTATCCGCGGCAGTTGCTGGGGATCCGGCTGGCCGAGGCCGGTGGTCGAGGGGACCTTGTCGAGGAGTCCCTGTTCGGCCCGGACTACCTGATCAGGCGTCCGCTCCTAGCAGCTCTGGAGCACGCCGGCCCGCGCCCGGCGGTGCTGCTCATCGATGAGGTCGATCGCGCCGATGAGGAGTTCGAGGCCTTCCTGTTCGAGCTGCTGGCCGAGGCCGCGGTGACGATCCCCGAGATCGGCACGATCACCGCGACGCAACCACCGATCGTGGTCTTGACGTCGAACCGCACCCGCGACCTGCATGACGCACTCAAGCGACGGTGCCTCTACCACTGGATCGACTATCCAGACCTGCAGCGGGCAACCGCGATCGTTCGGGCGAGGGTGCCTGGTGCGAACGATGCGCTCGTGCAGCAGGTGACCAGTGCCGTGTCTCGCCTGCGGTCTCTGGAGGTGCAGAAGCCTCCCGGCGTCGCTGAGGCGATCGACTGGGTCTTGGCAGCAGACCTGCTGGGAGTGGCTTCCCTGGATGAAGGTGCCGTTGAAGCAACGCTGGGGTCGGTCCTGAAGTACCGAGAGGACCATGACGTCGTGCGCCTGCGTGGCTTGTCCTGGGTGGCCGGTGGCTAGTTCCGCCGATCCCCATGCTGGGGCTGGGCTGGCTGAGGTGATTGCGGCTTTCGGTCACTTGCTTCATCGCGCTGGGGTGCCGGTGACCCCAGAGCGAAGTGGTCGTTTTGCTGCCGCTATCACCTTGGCCGCCCCGCAGAGCCTGCCCGAGCTGGCCAGGCTCGGTCGGACCACCCTGGTGAGCAGCCGTGACCAGATCCCGATCTTCGATCGTGTCTTCGCCCAGGTCTTCGGCGGCTTTTACGATCCGGCGGAGTTCCGCGGCGAGGCGCCGCCTTCGCAGGCGCCGCCCCCCGAGGCTTCTTCGGCGGGTGAACGCAGTCCCGGCGAACCCAAGCGGGAGGTGCCGGCGAGTCCGAGTCCGCTCGCCACCAGCGCGATCCCCGACCCTTCATCGGCCGGGGAGACCGATGGCGAGGATCCTGCGGTGCTTGCGGCAGTCAGTCAGCAGGAGCGGTTGACCAGAAAGGACTTTGCCGACTGCACCCCTGAGGAGCTGGCACTCCTGGCCCGCCTGGTGGAGGCGTTGCCGTTCGTTCCGCCGCTGCGCATCACTCGCCGGGAGCGGCGTCACCATGCCGGGTCACGGCTGGACGTGCGGGCTACGCTTCGCGCGGCCCACCGAACGGCCGGGGACCCGGTTCGTCGGGTACACCGGCGGCGACAAGTGCGACCTCGACGCCTCGTGCTGATCGCCGACGTGTCGGGGTCGATGGAGCCCTATGCGCGGATCTACCTTCACCTGATGCGCGGAGCCGTTCGTGCGCTCGGCTCCGAAGCCTTCGTCTTCGCGACCGAGCTGACGAGACTGACCCGTTCCCTGGGGCACACGCAGCCGGATGTGGCCTATCGCCGAGCCGCCGAGGCGGCCCCTGACTGGTCCGGCGGTACTCGGATCGGACGCGCGTTGCAGGCATTCGTGGACGGATACGGGCGTCGCGGGATGGCCCGGGGGGCGGTGGTGGTGATCGTGTC
Organism: uncultured Actinomycetota bacterium; assembly: GCA_963805505.1. GTDB lineage: Bacteria > Actinomycetota > Actinomycetes > DATJPE01 > DATJPE01 > JANPBY01. The sequence goes on from CAWDUP010000003.1 coordinate 54,346, forward strand.
CGACGGCTGGGAGATCGAGGATCCGCGCCTGGTCGAACGGGCCATGACCCAGCTGCACCGGTTGGCCTTTCACGTGATTTGGGTGAATCCGCGCAAGGCTGCCCAGGGCTACGCGCCGTTGGTCGGAGGGATGGCGGCGGCGCTGCCCTCGGTCGACACGTTCGTCAGCGGCCACTCGGTGCATGCCATCGAGGAGGTGATGTCAGCCGTTCATCGAGCGAGAAGCCGACATGAAGGCAGCCGACATGAAGGTAGCCGACATGAAGGTAGCCGACATGAGGAAAGGCCCCTCGAAGTATGAGTTCGAGGGGCCTTTCGTGCAACCACTGCCTGGCGTGAAGGTTTCCCTCCTCACCAGCTCCGCCGTGACGTGCGGCCCGACGCATCCCGGTTGCCCGGTCACCCGTCAGGTGATGGTCCTCGACCGATCCGTACGCACACACCGCAGCGTCACCTGCGATCCATCTGGTTGCCCAGACAGGTGGTGCGCCGGTCTTCGACCGACCCGCCTGCTCCACGTGCGGGCCCCTCCGCCTCGGGTTACCCCGGTGCTTCGGCTGCTCGAGTTGCCTCGAGCCGGCCCGCCCCTGTTGCTGGCGTGGGGGTAGTTCTACGCGACGGAATCGTTGGTGCGCAAGGGTTTTTGGGAAGAATCTTCTGGAACTTTTCTTGTCCACAGGGCGCTGAGCCTGCACCCACAGGACATCCACAGGGCTATCCACAAGTCTGTCCCCAAGGGAGTACCCGGGAGCCGCGTCGTGCAGGTCGATGGAGCTCCCAGCGTTCGTACGGTTGGCTGATCCCCGCCGCATGACCGTCAGTCGGTCTCGCGCAGGTGCTGACGAAACACCCGGGCCAGGACCAAGGCGGTCACGATCGAGGCCACCCACACGAGGACGGTGGCAACGACCCAGGTGCCCACACCCTCGATGGTCAGGTTGTCTGAGAGCAACGTCGTGATCAGCAAGGCAAGGAACGACACGATCAGGCCTGCGGCGATGTTGGCCCACGCTGCGTACTTCTCGAGCACGGCCTCGACCACCGGAGCGAGCAGCACGGTCAGGATCGTGAACAGGATCGTGGCAGTGATGAGGCCGGTTGCTGTGATCGACATGTCGTCCAGCAGCAGGGACGCGACCCACAACGCGATGGCACTCGTGGCCAGCGCCACGAGCAGACGGACGGCGATTCGCGGCATGCCAGTCACGGTAGTCCTAGCGGCCACGCGGGGTGGGAGCGAACTGCGCTTTCGCCGATCACCCGCATGAGCGTGCCGAACTGGCGACGATCATCGCGGCCAGTCGCAGGAACAGGCAGCGAGCTCTGGGCACCTCCCTGCCGTTCCGTAGCCAGGTGGCGCGCTCCGTTGCCCGCTGAGAGGGTATGTCTCAGCCATGGCCGCCCACGCACTTCGTCGACTGGAGACCTTGCATGAACAAGGCGCAGATCAGCTTGCTCAGCGAATCGGAGCTCCTCCTCATGGGGGAAACCGAGCCGTCGGTGCTCGCGACCAAAGACGAGGACGAGGTCGGCGACCTGTTGCTCCGGGTGCGGCGGGCGCGGAACAAGTACTCCAAGAACTATCGGCGGCAGTCCACCAAAAGGGTGAGCGCCAAGCGCTCGCGCGGTGCGGCCCGTGGATCGTCGAACAAGACAGCAATGAAGGCAGAGATCTTCGAAGATGCCCTGGCGCGAGTGAGCCGGAGACTGTCGGTGCTGGCCCGCGAGAGCGCGAAGGAGCTTCGTCGCGAGCGGATCAAAGCCGCCCGAGGGACTCCACCGACGGGCTCAGCAGCCCGTGGTGGCGGCTCTCCCAAGGGAGCTCGCCCGGGGGCGAGTGCGGCATCGCCGAAGACAGCGAAGACGCCGAAGGCGCCCCAGGGGACTCGTAGCCCGGCTAAGACCAAGCAGGTTCGGTCCTCGCAAGCCGCCGGAGCAAGGCGGCAGGCCAAGCGAGACAACCGCTGACCGAGGCGCTGCGTACCTCTAGGGGCTGGCTACCCTGCAGCCATGGCTGATCCCGTTGTACCTACCCGCGCCCGGGTCATCGTCGTCGGTGGTGGGGTGATCGGATCATCGGTCGCGTATCACCTAGCGCATCTGGGCGAAGACGTCCTCCTGCTCGAGCGCGACCGGCTGACGTCCGGCACCACCTGGCACGCGGCCGGGTTGATGGTCACGTTCGGCTCGACGTCGGAGACCTCGACCTCGATGCGGCAATACACCGCGGACCTCTACTCCCGCCTGGAGGCCGAGACCGGTCAGGCCACCGGCTTCAGCCCGGTGGGCTTCATCGAGGTCGCCAGCGACGCTGATCGGCTCGAGGAATACCGCAGGGTGTCGGCGTTCAACCGGCTGTGCGGCGTCGACGTCCATGAGATCTCCCCGCGCGAGGTCGGCGAGATGTTCCCGCTCGCCCGCACTGACGATCTCTTGGCCGGGTTCTACGTCGCTGAAGACGGCCGGGCAAACCCCGTCGACGTCACGATGGCGCTCGCCAAGGGGGCCCGCCAGGCGGGGGCCAAGGTGCTCGAGGGCGTGTCAGTCAGCGAGGTGCTGGTTGCGCGTGGCGAGGTGACTGGCGTGCGGACGCCGTACGGCGATGTCGAGTGCGACGTCGTCGTCAACTGCGCAGGTATGTGGGCGCGCCAGCTCGGCGCGAAGAACGGCGTCAACATCCCGCTGCAGGCAGCCGAGCACTACTACCTGCTCACCGAGGAGATGCCCGAGGTCTCGCGGGACTGGCCGGTGCTCGAGGACCCGTCCCATCACGGTTATTTCCGGGAGGAGGGCGGGGGCCTGATGATCGGCATGTTCGAACCGATCTGCGCCCCCTGGAACGTCGGTGGCATACCCGAGGACTTCTCCTTCGGTGAGCTGCCGCCCGACTGGGAGCGGATGGGCCCCTATCTCGAGAAGGCCATGGCGCGCGTGCCGCGGTCGTTGGACGTCGGGATCCGGAAGTTCTTCTGTGGCCCGGAGAGCTTCACCGCCGACCTGCAGCCGGTCGTGGGGGAGGCGCCCGAAGTCAAGAACTACTTCGTTGCCGCTGGTCTCAACTCCATCGGCATCTTGACGGGCGGCGGACTGGGTCGAGCCATGGCGCACTGGATCGTCGAAGGGCGTCCCGATATCGACGTGACCGGGATGAACATCGATCGTCTCCATACCTATCAGTCGACACCCGAATACCGCGCCACGCGCACCGTCGAGTCGCTCGGAACGGTCTATCTGTGCCACTACCCGACCAAGTCCATGCAGACGGCACGGGGCGCGAAGACTTCTGCCCTGCACGACCGGCTGGCCGCGCGCGGCGCGTACTTCCGTGACGTGAGCGGGTGGGAAGGCGCGGACTGGTACGCCCCCGCGGGCGTCGAACCGGTGGTCGACGCGCTGTCGTGGGGTCGGCAGAACTGGTTTCCCTACTGGCAGGGCGAACACGAGGCCTGCCGCTCGGACGTGATCGTCATGGACATGTCGTTCATGTCCAAGTTCCGGGTACAAGGTCGAGACGCCGGGCGGGTGCTCAACCACTTGTCGGTCGCTGATGTCGACGGTGATGAGGGCCGGATCACCTACACCCAGTGGCTGAACGAGGCCGGGCTGCTCGAGGCTGATCTGACCGTGACCAAGCTGGCCGACGACAGCTTCTGGGTGGTGGCGTCGGACACGGCCCACCGGCATGCCGAGACCTTGATGCGGCGGGCGACCACTGAAGCGCACGCCTTCGTGACCGACGTGACGTCGGGTTTCGCGCAGCTCAACGTCCAGGGTCCACGATCTCGTGAGCTCCTCCAGTCACTCACCTCGACCGACCTGTCCGACGAGGCGTTCCCGTTCCGGACCGCGCGCGAGATCGATCTGGGCTACGCCCGGGTGCTCTGCGTGCGGATCACCTATGTGGGCGAGCTCGGCTACGAGCTCTACATCCCGACCGAGCAGGCGACCCATGTCTACGACCGCGTGGTTGCGGCCGGTGAGTCGTACGACCTTCGGCACGCTGGCCTCAAGGCGTTGGGCAGCCTCCGGATGGAGAAGGGCTACCGCGACTACGGGCACGACATCGACAACACCGATTCGGTGCTCGAAGCCGGCCTCGGCTTTACCGTTGACCTCGACAAGCCCGGCGGTTTCGTCGGACGCGAGGCGGTGCTCGCGCAGCGGGCCGGTGGTCCCTTGCGCAAGCGGCTGGTGCAGGTACAGCTGAGCGACCCTGAGCCACTGCTCTATCACGCCGAGCCCGTCCTTCGTGACGGGATCGCCGTCGGCTATGTGCGAGCGGCGTCGTACGGCTTCACTCTCGGAGGTGCCGTCGGCCTCGCCATGATCGAAGCCGGGGTACCTATCGATCAGGGCTGGCTGGATGCGGGCACCTGGGAGATCGATGTGGCCGGCACCAGATGCGCGGCCGTCGCCTCCTTGCGACCGCTCTACGATCCGAAGAACGAACGCATCAAGACCTAGGTTAGGCGGCGCCCGCGAGGAAGGGCTGATGGCGGTAGCCGGACTCGTCGAGGATGACTGCAGTCGACTCGGGAACCTCGATGAAGGCTCCCGGGAGGTCGTTCAGCGGCTCGGACACCACGACCTGGGCGTGCTGCCCGAAGGTCTGCAGACGCTCAACGTCCGGGTACATCTGCTGGAGCACCGCGACCTCGGCGGAGTGGAACAGCGTTCGGGTCTGCCCCTGCGACGAGTAGCGGAACCCCCAGATCGTGGACCCGTCGGTGACCGCCACGGTGCCTTGCATGGGGAACTGCACGTCATGATCGTGACCCACTTGCTCGACTTTGCGGATCGCTCGCTCGACCGCTGCGATCGGGTCGTCGCGCAGCCCGTAGGTAAGTGCGAGGTGGAAGAGAACCTCGGAGTCGGTGGTCCCGTGGATCAGCGGATACAGCGCCGGATCCACCGCGAAGGTGAGGTCCCGCTTGACCCGTCCGAAATTGGCCACGAGACCGTTGTGCATGAACAGCCAGTTCTCGTGCCGGAATGGATGGCAGTTGGTTTGCTGGATGGGCGGTCCGGCGGCGGCCCGGACATGGGAGAAGAACAACGGAGTGGTGACTGCGGAGGCGATCTCGCGCAGGTTCTGGTCGTTCCAGGCGGGTTCGATGCTGCGGAAGATCCCCGGCGCGTCCCGCGAACCAGTGTCGGGATACCACCCGAATCCGAAGCCGTCCCCGTTGACCGTCTCAGCGCCTAGCGGTGAATCCAGTGACTGAGCGACCAGAGAGTGCTTGGAGTGCAGAAGCAGCTCCGAGGCACGGATCGGCTCGCCTACGTAGGCCATCCAGCGGCACATGATGGGACCTCCCTGACGGGCTGGACCTGGTCGGCACGATTGCCGCCGATGGCGGTGTGCTGCTCACTGTAGGCACCTTGGCAGGCACCGCGGTGGACGCGCGAGGTCCACGATGGATCAGAGCCGTCAGAATGGCGGGGTGAGAGCCGTTGATCCTCGCCTGCTGGAGTATGCCCACTCCACCCGTCGCTTCCTGTGGATCAGCGTTGGCATCGGGGTGGCTACTGCTG
>CAWDUP010000004.1:0-504278 GCA_963805505.1 uncultured Actinomycetota bacterium
GACTGCGCGATCGCCCTCGCACGGCCCGACCCGGGGCGATTCTGCAGTCCTGAGCAGCCGGTACGGCTACGAGCGCTTGCGCCAGCGCTGCCAGGACTCGTAGTGGTCGAGCACGGTGTCCTGGTAGGGGCGGTAGTCGATGTCCAGCTCCTCCACGCTGCGGTGGTTGTCGATGGGGAAGCGGATGCTGAGGTTCTTCTCGATGTAGGCGGAGGTGAGGCCGCCCACCCTCGGGCCGAGGATCTTCACGACGGCGTCCGGCAGCCGGTGCCGCGGTATCAGCCCCTGTCGCGGGTTGCTCGCGACGATCGCCCGGGCGATCTCCGGCAGGGACACCATCTCGGGGCGGGCCAGGAGGTAGCGGCCGCTGGCCTCAGGGCGCTCGGCCGCCTCGATGTGCGCCGTCGCCACCTCGCGCACATCGACGAAGGCGAAGGCGAAGTTCGGCGCGCCGTAGAAGAGGTGGCCGGCCATCAGGTCGTTCGCCAAGAACAGGCTGCCGGACTCGGATGCGCCGGTGAGCGACGGACCGAACACCATCCCCGGATTGATGGTCACCATCGACCACCGGTCCTGCGCTGCGGCCGCGTCCCAGGCGGCCTTCTCCGCGACCGTCTTGGCATAGCTGTACGGGTTGTTGTCCAGCGTGCTCGTCGTGTTGAACGACGCCTCGGACAGGGTGCCGTTCGGCATCCGTCGGACGTCAGCGTTGTCGCCGAACATGGCGGCCACCGACGAGGTGACGACCAACCTTTGAACAGACTCGGCTCGGTTGACGGCTTGGATCACGTTCTGAGTGCCTTGCACCGCCGGTTCGACCACGTCGCGCAGGCCGTCCTTGATCTGGCTCGGCGTGAGGAACGGGCTGGCGACGTGGAACACGTACTTCGCGCCCTGCGCGGCCTCGTCGAACGCGCCAGGTGTCAGAAGGTCCGCCTCGAACAGCTCGAGGGTGCCCTTTCGAGAGCTGCCCAGACGGCGTAGCGGGTCGACCTTGGCGGGGTTGGCCAGGCTGCGGACGCTGGCGCGCACGGCGTAGCCGCGCTCCAGCAGCTGGTCGACGAGATGAGACGCGACGAACCCGCTGCCGCCCGTGACCAGGACTGTGTCTCTCGGGTCTCTCGCATCGCTCGAGTCGCTCATGTCGATCAAGTTACTCTCGGGCGCGTGGCGTCCGGGCTGCTCATCGACCAGTACGAGCTGACCATGCTGCAGGCCGCCCTGCACGACGGGACGGCTGGGCGACGGTGCGTGTTCGAGCTGTTCGCTCGGCGGCTGCCGGAGGGGCGGCGGTACGGCGTGGTCGCGGGCACGTCGCGGCTCGCCGCGGCGATCTCGGAGCTGAGGTTCTCTCCGGAGGACCTCGCGTTCCTGCTGGAGAGCGAGGTCGTCGACTCCGACACCTGCGGGTGGCTCGCGGACTACCGGTTCGGCGGCGAGATCGTGGGCTACGCCGAGGGCGAGCTCTACTTCCCCGGCTCCCCCGTGCTCACCGTCGAGGGGACCTTCGCCGAGGCGGTCCTGCTCGAGACCCTCGCGCTCTCGGTGCTCAACCACGACAGCGCCGTCGCGTCGGCGGCCGCCCGGATGGTGGTCGCCGCGGACGGGCACCCGTGCATCGAGATGGGGTCGCGGCGCACCCACGAGGAGGCCGCGATCCACGCCGCGCGAGCGGCCTACCTGGCTGGGTTCACGGCGACGTCGAACCTGGCGGCCGGCCAGCGCTACGACGTACCGACCACCGGCACAGCAGCGCACGCCTACACGATGGTGCACGACGACGAGCTGAGCGCGTTCCGCGGGCAGGTGGCCGCGCTCGGGGTCGGGACGACGCTGCTGGTGGACACCTACGACCTGACCCAGGGCATCGCTCACGCCGTCGAGGCCGCCGGGCCTGAGCTGGGAGCGATCCGCATCGACTCCGGCGACATGGCGGTGCTGGCGCGCCAGGCTCGCGCGCAGCTGGACTCGCTGGGCGCGACCGGCACCAAGATCGTCCTGTCCGGCGACCTCGACGAGCACGGCATCGCCGCGCTGAACGGCGAGCCGGTCGACGTGTTCGGGGTGGGTACGTCGGTCGTCACCGGGTCGGGCGCGCCCACGGCGCAGTTCGTCTACAAGCTGGTCGAGGTCGAGGGCCGGCCGGTCGCCAAGCGCTCGGAGTCGAAGGCGACGGTGGGCGGGCGCAAGTTCGCCTACCGGCGGCACCGGTCGTCGGGGACCGCGGTGGAGGAGGTCCTGAGCGCTGCGGGGCAGCCGTCGCCTGCGGCTGGGGACCGTGCGCTGCAGCAGCCGTACCTCACGGCCGGGCTCCTCGCCAAGCCGCTGCCCTCGCTCGAAGACGCGCGGGCGCACCTGCAGACGGTCCTGGGGACGCTGCCCTGGGAGGGCCTCAAGCTCTCCCGAGGCGAGCCGGCCATCCCGACGATCCAGGTGCCCGCAACGGGGTAATTCACCCCGGCCCTGACCGGTGCGAAATACCCCGTTGCGAGGCGATTGCCAGGGGCGGCCAATCCGGAGGGCGTACGGCTCCGAAGGCACAGGTGGACGTCCATCCATCTGTTCCCTCACCTAGGAGTCCCCCGTGAGATCCCCCAAGAAGATGACGATCGCCGGGGCGGGAATCGCCACCTTGGCGCTCGCCTTCGCCGGTCCGCCCCTGATCGCCGGGGCAGCCGACCACCTCGACGCGCCCGGTCTGACCGCGCCGTCGGGTCGGGCCGACGCCGACATCACCGACATCTACGCCTTCGAGGGCAAGAACGCGTCGCACACGGCGCTGGTCCTCAACACCGGGCCGGGGGCGGGCGCGATCGCTCCCCTCGACTACGGCTCGGACGTCGCCTACATCATGTCCATCGACAAGAACGGCGACGCCAAGCGCGACCTGGGCTTCGTCTTCCGGTTCGGCAAGGGCAACGGGACGGGCGCCGGTCAGGCGTACACCGTCACGAAGTACCACGGAAAGCACCTCAGCCACGGCAAGCAGATCGCCAAGGGCTGGACCGGCAAGACGACCTACATCGGGCACGGCGCGCGGGTGTTTGCGGGACTGCGCTCCGACCCGTTCTTCTTCGACCTCGACGCCTTCCAGGGTGCCGTGGGCGGAGCGGACAACGGCCGGACGTTCTGCGACAAGCAGACGACCGACTTCTTCGCGCCGCTGAACGTCAACTCGATCGTTCTCGAGGTGCCCGACGCGTGGCTCGGGAAGAAGATCGGCTACTGGGCGCTGACCCGGATGCCTGACGGTCGCATCGACCGGATGGGTCGCCCGGCGATCAACACCGTGTTCAACCACGGCCAGGAGAAGAACATCTTCAACCGGATCCAGCCCTCGCGTGACCAGGCGCTGTTCCGGGAGAACATCGTCAACACGTTGAAGTCACTCGGTGGCTACAACAACGCTCAGGCCGGCGGCCTCGCCGACGTCCTGCTGCCCGACGTGTTGACCTACGACACCCGTACTGCCGCCGCCGGTCCGCTCAACGGCCGCGCGCTGGCTGACGACGTCATCGACGCCGAGCTCGGGATCGTCACCAACGGAGCCATCACCAGTGACTGCGTTGACGCTCACACCGACTACAAGAGCCACTTCCCCTACGTGGGCGCGGCTCACTAGTCGGTTTCCGGCCGGCCGCTGGTGTGCATGGCACCAGCGGCCCGGCCACCCGGTCGGCGGGACCCGTACCGCTGCGCGTCCCGCCGACCGACCCCCTCTTGCTGTACGCCCACAGTCTCCGAAAGGCCCCGTCGTGTCCCGCACTCACACCGACAGCACCGAGACCACCGAGACCCCCACCACCCCGGCTCAGGGGAGAAGGGTTCGGGACTGGTTGCCGGGGATCGCGCTGATCGTCGTCGCGCTGCTGGTGGTCGGGACGGCGTACGTCGTGCGCAGCCCGTCCCCCGAGGCGGCGCGAGGCGGCGGCGGTGCGTACGACGAGTTCGAGGCCCCCGACGCTCCCGACGTCACCACCCCGCCGCTGCCGGCCGCCTCCGCGATCGGCATCCCGCTGGCCGACGGCAACGTCGACGCGACCATCGCCCGCCTCGAGCAGAGCACTGCGACGACCGGCTCCCCCGGCACGTTGTCGCTGCTCGCCCGGCTGCTGCTGCAGCGCGCTGCCGTCACCGGCGACGCCGACACCTACAACCGGGCGATCAGCGCGCTCGACCGCGGCATCAAGCAGGCGCCCGACGACCTGGCGCTGCGCGCGCAGCGGGCCTCGGCCCGGGTCACCACCCACGACTGGGTCGGTGCGCGCAAGGACGCCGCCTTCGTGCTCGCGATCAACCCCGAAGACCCGGGCGCCCTGGGCGCGGCCTACGACGCGGCCTACGAGACCGGGCGCTACGCCGCCGCCGGTCGCTACCTCGACACGCTGTCCACCCTCGCGCCGGACCGTTCGCAGGTGCTGCTGCGCGAGGCCCGCTGGGCCGAGCTGCACGGCAACCTGATCACCTCGGCGGCCTTCGCCACCAGGGCCGCCGCGGCCGCAGACGCCGACGGTGCGGTGGGTACGGCTCGCGCGACCTATGACCTGGTCATCGGCAAGCTCGCGCTCGACGAGGGTCGCTACGACGTGGCCGTCGGCGCCTACCAGTCCGCCCTGTCCGCCGCCCCTGGGTGGCACGCGGCCCTGGCCGGGCTCGGCGCGGCACTCGCCGCGTCCGGTGACCTGCCAGGCGCCGAGGCTGCGCTGGCTCAGGCCGGTGACACGGTGCCGTTGCCGGGGACGCTGAGCGCGCTCGGCGACGTACGCACCGCCCTCGGTGACAAGCCAGGCGCCGCAGACGCCTACGGCACCGTCGAGGTGGTCGCCCAGCTCGAGTCGGTGCAGCAGCTGTTCAACCGCACCGTCGTCTTGTCGCGGGCCGGCCGGGGCGTGCACACCAAGGCCGCGGTGGCCGAGGCGCGAGCCGAGCTCAGCACGCGCAAGGACGTCTACGGCTACGACGCCCTGGGGTGGGCGCTGCTCGCCAACGGCCAGCCGAAGGCGGCGGTCCGCGCGGCAGACGCCTCCCTGCGGCTGGGCACCCAGGACCCGCGCCTCCTCGCGCACGCCGGCCTGGCCCACGCCGCGGCTGGCGACCGGGCAGCCGCCCGCACCCTGCTGACCGAGGCCCTCGCCTTGAGCCCCACCGTCGACCCGGTGCTGATGGACCGGGTCAGGGCCGAGCTCGCCGTCCTCGGGGCGGGCACCGGGAACGCGCGATGAGGCCACGCCGGCTCGTGGTGGCGCTCGGCGTCGTTGTCGGAACGGTGGTCGGCGCGGCCTCGGTGTCGGTCGCGTTGGCCCCGGCGGCGAGCGCCCACCCGCTGGGCAACTTCACCCGCAACACCTATGTCGGCGTCACCGTCACGCCCGACCGGGTCCTCGTCGACCACGTGCTCGACCTGGCCGAGGTCCCGACGTTCCAGGAGCGCCGCGCGATGGACACCGACGGCGACGGTGCCGTGTCCGACGCGGAGGCCGCGGCCTGGGGGGCCGCGCGTTGCGCCTCTTCCGCTGAGCAGATCGTCGCCACGACCGCGCAAGGACCCTTGACCTGGAAGGTCACGCGCAGCGCGGTGACCTTCCCCGAGGGCCAGGGCGGGCTGCCGACGACCCGGCTCGAGTGCGCGCTCACCAGTCCGTCCGGTTCGGCGACGGGTCTTGAGCTGGCGGTTGCTGTCGAGCAGGGTCGGGTCGGCTGGCACGAGGTGACCGCGGTCGGCGACGGGGTGAAGCTGACCAGCGACGTACCCACCAAGACGGCAAGCCAGCGCCTCACCGCCTACCCGGTCGGCGTCAGTCCGCTCGACGTGCAGGCCGCGTCGATCAGCTGGACGCCAGGTGTGAACGCCGGCGGGGCTGGGAAGGGCACGGGCGAGGGCGCGGCTGCGGCGGAGGGGACCGCAGCCGCTGCCGGAACCTCGTCCTCATCGACCACGTCGGCATCCGAAACCTCGGCCGATGCCGCCGCGTCCGGTCTCACCGCCATCGCGCCGCGTGGACTGGACGGCGCGACCCGCGCCTTCACCAACCTGGTCGGCGCCCATCAGGTGACCTTCGGTTTCGCCTTGCTGGCGCTCGCGATCTCGCTCGCGCTCGGCGGCCTGCACGCGCTGGCCCCCGGGCACGGAAAGACGCTGATGGCGGCGTCTCTCATCGGCACCGAAGGCCGTCGGCGAGACGCCCTGGTGCTCGGCGCTTCCGTCACCACCGCTCACACCGCCGGGGTCGTGGTGCTGGCAGTGGCGTTGTCGCTGTCCTCGACGATCGCCCCCGAGACGGCCTACCCCTGGCTCGGCCTGGCCAGCGCCACCCTCGCGGTCGGCGTCGGGATCAGCCTGTTCCGGTCGGCCCGCCGCGGCGGCGGGCTGAACGGGCTGCATGGGCATTCGCACGGTCATGCGCACGGACCCGGTGGGCACACGCACGGTCCCGGTGGCCATTCGCACGATCACTCGCCCTTGCCGCCGGCGCTGTCCGACCACGGGCACGGCCACGAGGGCTCGCCCGCGCTGGCCGCCTCGGCGGCGGGTACGGCCACGCTGGTCGCCGCCCCTTCCCACGAGCACCGGCACGAGGGCACGGACCTGCATCCCCACCCCCACGCACACCCGCACCCACACCCACACGGGACCGTCCACGCTGAACCCACTGCTCCGCACGGCAGCCGCGCTCCAACCCGACGCATCGTCGCGCTGGGCCTCGCCGGCGGGCTGGTCCCGTCGCCGTCGGCGATCGTCGTGCTGCTCGCCGGCTTCGCGCTGGGTCGCTCGTGGTTCGCGCTCCTCCTGGTGCTCGCCTACGGCGTCGGCATGGCTTTCACCTTGACGATGATCGGCGTCATCGTGGTCCGCGCCGGCGGGCTGACCCGGCGGGTGGCCGCCGGTGGAGTGGTGCCGCGGCCCGTACTCGCCGTACTCACCAGGCTTCCGCTCATCGCGGCCTGCGTCGTGATGACGGCCGGGCTGTGGCTGGGCATCCGCAGCGTCCTCGCGATGTAGCCGCCCGCCCGCAACGGGGAAGTTTGCTACGGCCATAGCCGCGACAAACTTCCCCATTGCGAGAAGTGGCACCATGGCAGCCATGCCGTCCAGCCAGCCCAGGCACTCCGACCCGTCGATGGAGATCCCGAAACGGTGCGCCGGGCTGCCGGAGCCGCCGCTGCTCGAGCGGATCCGGGCGGGGGTGATCGGCGACGATCAGATCAGCGACGGGCCTTACGGTCCGCGCCGGGTCACCTACGCCGACTACACCGCGAGCGGCCGGGCGCTGGACTTCATCGAGGACTTCGTGCGTGACGAGGTGCTCCCCCGCTACGCCAACACCCACACCGAGTCCAGCGGCACCGGCCTGCAGACCACTCGGCTGCGCGAAGACGCGCGGCGCATCGTGCACGACGCGGTGAATGCCGGCGACGACGCCGTCGTGCTGTTCACCGGCTCAGGGTCGACCGGTGCGATCGACAAGCTGTTGGGAATCCTCAACCTTCGGCTCCCCGCCGACCTCGACGACCGCTACGGACTGACCGCCCAGATCCCACGCTCGGAGCGGCCGGTCGTGTTCATCGGACCGTACGAGCACCACAGCAACGAGCTCCCCTGGCGCGAGTCGATCGCTGACGTGATCGTCATCCCCGAGGACCTCGACGGGCACATCGACGTCGGACGACTGACCGAGGAGCTCGAAAGCCACGCCGACCGACCTCTCAAGATCGGGTCGTTCTCGGCAGCCAGCAACGTGACCGGCATCGTCACCGACACCGACGCGATCTCGTCATTGCTGCATGCCCACGGGGCGTTGGCGTTCTGGGACTTCGCGGCCGCGGCGCCGTACGTCGACATCGACATGAACCCATCCGAAAGCGCGCACCCGGCGGCCCACAAGGACGCGATCGTCTTGTCGCCCCACAAGTTCATCGGTGGGCCGGGCACACCAGGGGTGCTCGTGATGCGGCGGGAGCTGATGACCAACCGGGTGCCGGACGTCGTCGGTGGGGGCACCGTCGCCTACGTGAACCCCGACGAGCACGTCTATCTCGCCGACCCCGTCCACCGCGAGGAGGGCGGGACCCCGGCGATCATCGAGTCGATCCGCTGCGGGATGGTCTTCGCGCTGAAGGACGCCGTCGGCACCGACGTCATCCGCGCGCACGAGGAGGACTACCTGCGGCGAGCCGTGGCTGCGTGGAGCGCGCACCCGTGCGTCGAGGTGCTCGGAAACCTTGATGCCGAACGGCTTTCGATCGTGTCGTTCGTCGTCCGCCGGCCCGAGGGGCGGTTCCTGCACCACAACTTCGTGGTGGCCCTGCTCAACGACCTGTTCGGCGTGCAGAGCCGGGGTGGGTGCTCGTGCGCGGGGCCGTACGGCCACCGGCTGCTCGGCATCGACCTCGAGCGCAGCCACGAGTTCGAGCGGGAGATCACCGCCGGCTGCGAGGGGATCAAGCCCGGCTGGGTGCGCGTCAACTTCAACTACTTCATCTCCGAGCCGGTGTTCCGCTACGTCGTGGAGGCCGTCACCCTGGTGGCCGAGGAGGGCTGGCGGCTGCTGCCCGACTACCGCTTCGACCCGGCGTCTGGGCTGTGGCGGCACCGGGCGGGGCAGTCGGAACCGCCGCTGCGGATGGGCGATGTGGGCTACGACGCCGCCGGCGAGCTCTGCTACCCGCACACGCGGGTGGTGGCGCCAGAGTCGGTGCTGCTGGAGCACCTGGCCGACGCGCGGCGGTTGTTCGCAGAGCGGGCCGCCCTCGCCGAGTCGGAGGGCTCTGCGAACGGCTCGGGATCCGACGCCACCACGGAGCACGCCACCCTGAGCCCGGACTTCGAGGGCCTGCGGTGGTTCGACCTCCCGGAGCAGTGCCTCGCCAAGTGAGCTGCGCCGTGCTGGAAGAGCTGTGCTGGAAAAGCTGTGCTGGAAAACCGGTTGAGGCAGCTCAGCGGACGGTGAAGTGCAGGGTGTGGCTCGTGCCGTTGCGGTGGTGTACGGCGCCGCTCACCCGCACCCGGTAGGTGTAGAAGCCCTTCTCGGTCGGTACGACCTTCATCGAGTAGCGCCCGTTGGCGGTAGAGGTCGTCGTGCCGACCGTGACCCAGCCGGTGGAGATCAGCCGCTGCCGCTTGACCGTCAGGCCGGCAACCTTCGGGGCGACCGTCCCCGACAGGGTGACCGTGTCAGTCAGGTCGAGGGTGGCCTTGGAGAACGATGCGCCCACCTGCAGCTTCGACGTCGACGCTGTCGTGGAGGCCGACGTGGAGGTCGACGTGGAGGCCGATTGAGCGCTCGACTTGGGCTTCACGAGAGTGCGGTTGGGCTGCGTCGTGGCGCTGTAGCGGTACCACGAGCCGCCTACCCACAGCTTCCAGTAGGAGGTCTTCTTCGGCGAACGAGTCCTCGCCATGGCGCCCTTGGCATCGGTGGTCCCGTGCGCGGCGTTGTTCCACTTGCTCGAGTTGATGCCGCGCCGGTAGAGGACCCAGTCCTCGCCGACGATCGGCTTGCCGGAGGCCGTACGCACTGTCGCGTGCACCTTGACGCTGCCACCGCGCACCATGTCGCCGGCGAACAGCTCGACCTTCGGTGAGGTCTTGGCGATGCTGAGCGCGTAGTCGCGCAGCCGCTTCCACTGTGCTGGGTCCTCGCCACCGATCGTCCACTGGGCGATGCCGCCGAGCTTGTACTCACCCACGAGCTGCGCGCGGCGCTTGGTCGCCGTGGCCTCCTGGAACCACACCGTGCGCTTCACCTTGCAGGTGGTCGGGTTCCCGTTCTTGTTCAGCCCTGCATAGGTCTTGTTGTAGGAGAACGTCTTCTCGGCGTTCGTGCCGTCCCAGGTCGGGGTGATGCCCTTGTCGCGGGCGAGCTGTTCGACAGCGGAGCTCGTGTAGGACGTGGTCGTCGGCATGTTGTCGACAGGGCAGCCGTCGGTGGTGGTCGGCCAGTCGCGGCCGTAGGCGGGAACACCGACCTGGATCTTGCCCGCCGGCACCTGGCTGGTGGCGTAGTCGAGAACGCGGCGCACCCAAGCGATCGGGCCGATCGGACCCGGTCGGGACACGCTGTAGTCATAGGTCATGATCCGCAGGCGGTCGACGTAGGGGGCGATGTTCTTGTAGTCGTAGACCCAGTAGCCGCTGCTGCTGTCCCGGTTGGAGTTGTACATCACGGGGACTGACGCCGTGAGCCACAGACCCCTGGCGTGCAAGGCTTTCGAGAGCTGCTTGACGAACGCCACCCAGGCGGGGCGGGTGTTCGCCCAGGTGGACGAGCCGTCATAGAACGCGAACTTCTCGTAGTCGAGGTCGATGCCGTCGTAGTGGTTGCTGACGGCAAGGGACACCAGTGCCTTCACGTGTGCGGTGCGCCTGGTCTTGTCCTTCAAGATCCTGGACATCTTGCGGGCAGCCGTACCGTCGGTGACAGCGCCGATGATCCGCACGCCCTTGGCGTGGACCGCGTTGACGATGGCGGCGCGCTGGGCGTCGGAGAGCTGGTCGACGATCGTCGAGGCGCCGGTGGAGGTGTGCCAGAACCCGGTCACGTCGCTGAAGAGGTCTGCGTTGGCGCGGAAGGAGGCGAGCGAGGTGTCGGGGGTCCAGTACGGCATCCAGCCGCTGACCAGCTTGCGCGGCGCCGGCTCCTTGGCGGCGTTGACGGTGCCCGCGGTGGCCGGTGTCGCGGTCGCGACGACACCGGTGACGACGCTCGCGACCAGGAGCGTGGCCAGCCCGGTGTGGGTGACGATCCGGCCGAGGCGACGGGGCACGGCGATCACAGGGGCTGCTCCTTGCGAGAGGTGAGGCGACGGGTCGGCGAACTTGGCGCCGTTCCCGCCTCCTGATCCGGTATTGGGTCTCTCGACCCGGAGACGTACCACCTTGACCCGGGCACCGCGAAGATCACAACTCTTTGCCCGATTTGTCCGTTTGAGCGCGTGGGCCCAGTCGCGGGGACGAGCCGCTGCCGAACTGTTCGACTTGCAGGGTCTATGGACCCCGTAAGTCGAACTGTTCGACTTACGGGGTCCATCGTCCACAGGCTCTCGACCATCCACCGACTCCACCTCGAAGACGCGCGCGTTGTGGCGACTGAGCAGGGTGACCGGATGGCCGTACGACCCCGAGCCACCGCAGCCACAACCGACGACGTCGCGGCACTCCTGTCTGAGCAAGAGCAGGTCATCGCGCGGTGGCAGCTGCGCCGGGTGATCGACGACGACAGCTTGAGGTGGCGAGTGAGGTCCGGGAGATGGCAGCGGATGGCGCGCTCGGTCTACCTAGCTCACTCCGGGCCGCCGACGGCGAGCCAGCTGTTATGGGCGCAGCTGCTGTCGGCCGGGCCCAAGGCCGTGATCGGTGGCGTCGCCGCGGCCGAGCTCGACGGCTACGTCCTTCCGCGCCAGCTGCCGCGGCCTCCGACCGACATCGTGCTCCCCTCGGGACGAAGCGTGGAGGGGGTCGCCGATGGAGTACGGCTCCGGTGCAGTGCCCACCTTGGACCCGACTCCATCCAGGTCGGCAAGCCTCCGGTGCGCACCCGGCTGCCCCGCTCGATCCTCGACGCGGCGGCCTGGGCGGGCAGCCTCGACCGGGCGCGGACCATCCTGGTGGCGGGCATCCAGCAGCGGCGCGTGCGGCCGACCGACCTGCGCGCCGTGCTCCTCGGGCTGCCGCGCCAGAAGTTCCGGGCCATGATGCTGGACGTCCTGGACGACGCCGAGCTCGGTGCGCACGCTGCCGGCGAGCTCGACTTCGCGGGGCTGTGCCGCCGCTACGGGCTCCCCGAGCCGAGCCGGCAGGTCGTACGCAAGGACTCCCGCGGTCGGGCACGCTGGCTGGACGTCTTCTTCGACGAGTACGGGCTCGTGGTCGAGATCGATGGCCTCTGGCACATGGAGGCCAGCATCTGGTGGGCCGACCTCGCGCGGGCCAACCAGCACGAGGTCGCCGGCGAGGGCCTCCTTCGCTTCCCGAACTTCGTCGTCCGCGAGCGGGAGGCGGAGGTCGCTGCGACTGTACGTGCTGCGCTGATCCGCCGTGGCTGGCAAGGCTCAGCCGCCTGAGCGCACCCGGCTCCGCGCTCGCCGACGTGCTCGCCGACGCGTCGCCCCGGCCCGGGCCTCCTGAAAGTCGAACAGTTCGACTTTCACGGTCTATGGACCCCGAAAGTCGAACAGTTCGGCAGGGAGGGTGGGCGCGGAGAATCAGGCGGAGCCGAAGGTGGTGCCGGTCTCGGAGGCTGAGGCGCCTTCGCGACGCGACCACGTCCAGGCGTAGGACGAGTCCTCTCCCTCGGTCCACGCGGTCGCGAGGTCGAGGGGTCGGAAGGTGTCGACCATGACCGCGAGCTCCTCGGTCGCCTTGGCGCCGATCGACGCCTCCACCGATCCGGGCTGCGGGCCGTGCGTGAATCCGGACGGGTGCAGCGTCAGCGACCCCAGCTCGATGCCGGCTCCCTTGCGCGACATGAAGTCGCCACCGACATAGAAGATGACCTCGTCGCTGTCGACGTTGGCGTGGTTGTACGGCGCCGGGATCGACAGCGGGTGGTAGTCGAACAGCCGCGGCACGAAGGAACACACCACGAAGTTCGGCCCCTCGAACGTCTGGTGCACCGGAGGCGGCTGGTGCAGGCGCCCGGTGATCGGCTCGAAGTCGTAGATCGAGAACACGTAGGGGTACAGGCAGCCGTCCCAGCCGACCGCGTCGAAGGGGTGGTGGGCGTAGGTGTAGCGCGTCCAGCCCTGCCGGTGCCGGACCAGCACCTCGACGTCCTCGCCGTCGACCAGCAGCGGCTCGCCCGGTCCGCGCAGGTCGCGCTCGCAGTAGGGGCTGTGCTCGAGGAACTGACCCCTCGGTGACAGGTAGCGCCGCGGCGGCCCGATGTGACCGGACGCCTCGGTGATCATCAGCCGCAGCGGCTCGCCGCCGTCGGGCACCCAGCGGTGAGTGGTCGACGTGGGCAGCAGCACGTAGTCGCCGATGCCGACCGACAGCGCACCGAAGACCGTCTCGCAGGTGCCCGATCCGGACTCCACGTAGGCCAGCTCGTCGCCCGTGGCATTGCGGTAGAGCGGGGAGGGTGCGTCGGCGGCGACGTACGTCATCCGCACGTCGCCGTTCCCGAGCAGCAACCGTCGCCCGGTGACCGCGTCAGTGCCGGGTGCGAAACCGACCTTGTGGCTGAGGCTGTGCCGCGGTAGCAGCGGCTGGTTGGGCGTCAGGCTCTGGTCGGTCGGCGGTTCGTAGGTCTCGGCGGCCACGATGGCGGTCGGCAGCCCCCGGTGGTAGAGCAGCGCCGAGTCGTGGGAGAAGCCCTCGATGCCCATCAGCTCCTCGGCGTAGAGGCCGCCTTCTGGGGTGCGGAACTGGGTGTGCCGCTTGCGCGGGATGTCTCCGACCTGTCGGTAGTAGGCCACGACAGAAACCTCCGGTGTCCGATGCTGGCTGAACGGGACTCGTTGGAGCTAGGGCTAGATGGGGCGGCAACCGACTGTCCGATAATCGGCGTCGGTTGTCCTCTCAGCAAGCCTCCGCTAGCGTCGGCCGGGTGTCAAGCGCCCTGCTCACTGGCCTGCTCGACGACGCGGCCGTCTTCCCGCCCGGCAACGCCTCGATCCCCGACGCCGTAGCCACGCACCGCGAGCTGCGGCGAAGCGCGTACGCCCCCGCGCTCGGCCCGCTGCTCATGCGCGCCGCCGATGTCGCCGCCTTCGTCGCCGAGGTGCGGGCCGGCGACGATCTGCGAGTCGGCCTGATCGCCTCGCCCGCCGGCGGGCTCGTGGAGCTGGCGCACGCGCGCGACCTGTTGCTCGACCTCGACGCCGCGGCGACGCTGACCCAGCTCGAGATCGCGCTGCCCCCTGATCACCCACCCGCCGCTGCCGCGACGGCGCTGATCGGCGGCCTGGCGTTCTCCGCACAGGCCTACATCGAGGTGCCGCGCGTCGAGGGCTGGGAGGGAGCCCTCGACGTGCTGGCCGCCGACGGCGTGGAACGGGCGAAGTTCCGCACCGGAGGGCTGACGGCCGAGGCGCACCCGAGCGAGGTGGAGCTCGCGTCGTTCGTGCATGCGTGCGTCGCCCGAGGGCTGGCGTTCAAGCTGACCGCCGGGCTGCATCACGCCCTGCGCCACACGACGGCGGAGGGCTTCGAGCAGCACGGAGTGCTCAACGTCCTCGCCGCCGTCGGGTTGGCGCACGACGGTGCGTCGGTCGGCGACCTGGCTGTCGTGCTGGGCTCGCGCGAGCCCGCGCTGTTGCTGGACATGCTGGCCGGTGCCGACCACCGCGCGATCCGCCGCTCGTTCGTCTCCTTCGGCTGCTGCGGCGTCACCGAGCCGCTCGACGAGCTCGCCGCTCTCGGACTGACCCTGGAGGAAGACGCATGACCGCCACGCACGCGACCAACCGGAGCTGGGTGCGGGTGCCGGAGGGCTCACCGTTCCCGGTGGAAAACCTGCCGTACGGCGTCTTCTCGCCGAAGGGAGGTGCGCCGCGGTGCGGGGTCGCCATCGGGGACCACGTACTCGACCTGTCCGGCGCGCCGGTCCCGCATCGGGAATCCTTCGCCGCCCCAAGCCTCAACGCCTTCATGGCGCTGGGCCGCCCAGCGTGGAGCCAGGTGCGCGCTGCCGTCGCCGACCTGCTTACCTCCGAGGACTCGCGGGAATCGGTGGAGCCGCACCTGTACCCCGTCGACGAAGTGACGCTCCATCTGCCGATCGAGGTCGCCGACTACGTCGACTTCTACTCCTCCGAGCACCACGCGATGAACGTCGGCGCGATCTTCCGCCCCGACTCGCCCGCCTTGCCGCCGAACTGGAAGCACCTGCCGATCGGCTACCACGGCCGGTCGGGGACCGTGGTGGTGAGCGGCACGGAGGTCGTACGGCCCTCCGGGCAGCGCAAGCCCCCCGACGCCGAGCTCCCCAACTTCGGGCCGTCGACGCGCCTCGACATCGAGTGCGAGGTGGCGTTCATCGTTGGCGTGCCGTCCGCGCTCGGGCACGCCGTACCCACTGCCGACTTCCGCGAGCACGTCTTCGGCGTCGCGCTGCTCAACGACTGGTCGGCGCGCGACCTCCAGGCGTGGGAGTACCAGCCGCTCGGGCCGTTCCTGGGCAAGTCGTTCGCGACCTCCCTGTCGGCGTGGATCGTGCCGCTCGATGCGCTCGAAGGGGCGCGGGTGCCGGCGCCGGCGCAGGACCCAGAGGTGTTGCCCTACCTCGTTGATCCGTCGCCGTGGACGTTGGGGCTCGACCTCGAGGTCGCGCTGAACGGCGAGGTCGTGTCGCGGCCGCCGTTCGGGTCGATGTACTGGAGCCCGGGCCAGCAGCTGGCCCACATGACGGTCAACGGGGCGTCCTTGCGGACCGGAGACGTGTACGCCTCCGGCACCGTCAGCGGTCCCGAGGTCGACCAGCGCGGGTCGTTCCTGGAGCTGTCGTGGGGCGGCAAGCAGCCCCTGTCGCTGCCGTCCGGGCGGGAGCTGGCGTTCTTGGAGGACGGCGACGAGGTCACCTTGTCCGGCTGGGCCACCGGTCCCGAAGGCGTGCGCATCGGGCTCGGCCCCGTGACCGGCCGGATCCTCCCAGCCACGGGGTGATTCGTCCGGCCTAGAGCTCGTCCGACCTAGAGCTCGTCCGACCTAGAGCTCGTTCGGCCTAGAGCACGGACGAACGACCTCGTTGCGGTGGGGTCAGAGGTTGCCGCGAAGATCCTGCTCGCGCTCGATGGCCTCGAACAGCGCCTTGAAGTTGCCCTTCCCGAAGCCCAGCGACCCGTGCCGCTCGATCATCTCGAAGAACACCGTCGGCCGGTCACCCACCGGCTTGGTGAAGATCTGCAGCAGATAGCCGTCCTCGTCGCGGTCGACCAGGATGCCGCGCTTCTGCAGCTCCTCGACGGGCACCCGGACCTCACCGATGCGCGCCCGCAGCTCGGGGTCCTCGTAGTAGGAGTCCGGCGTCGCCAGGAACTCCACGCCCTCGGCCACCATCGCGTCGACGGTGGTGAGGATGTCGTTGGTGGCCAGCGCCAGGTGCTGCGCGCCCGGCCCGCGGTAGAACTCGAGGTACTCGTCGATCTGGCTCTTCTTCTTGCCGACGGCCGGCTCGTTCAGCGGGAACTTCACCCGGTGGTTGCCGTTGGCCACCACCTTGCTCATCAGCGCGGAGTACTCCGTGGCGATGTCGTCGCCGATGAACTCCGCCATGTTCACAAAACCCATGACCCGGTTGTAGAACGCCACCCACTCGTCCATCTGGCCGAGCTCGACGTTGCCCACGACGTGGTCCAGCGCCTGGAACATCCGCTTCGGTGCGCCGGGGCGCTTGACGTAGGTCCCCGTCCGCTCGACGTACCCGGGGAGGTACGGCCCCGTGTAGTCGCCGCGCTGCACGAGGCTGTGTCGCGTCTCACCGTAGGTCGCGATGGCCGCCATCCGCACAGTGCCGTGCTCGTCGGACACGTCGTGGGGCGCCTCGAGCACCCGCGCCCCGGCGGCCTCGGCCTGCTTCACGCACTTGTCGACGTCAGGCACCTCGAGCGCGATGTCGACCACGCCGTCGCCGTGCCGGCGGTGGTGCTCCAGCAGCGGGCTCTCCGGGCTGACGCCACCCTTGAGCACGAACCGGATGGACCCGCTGCGCAGCACGTAGGCCTTGTGGTCGCGGTTGCCCGTCTCGGGGCCGCTGTAGGCGATCAGCTCCATGCCGAAGGCGGTCTGGTAGAAGTGCGCGGCCTGCGTGGCGTTGCCGACCACGAACACCACCGCGTCCCAGCCGGTGACGGGGAACGGGTCAGTGCTCTCGTCGTAGTCGACCAGGCCGACGAGCTGGCGCAGCTGGTCGGCGTCGAGGGAGGCGGCGCGTTCTTCTGGGGTCAGGGTCACGTTGCTCATCCCCGCAGGTTGGCGGTCCAGCGCCGCCTGGTCAACCCGGCCACTCAGAACTGGTCAGATCGACCAATCTGTCAAGCCTAGACCGCACAAATGCTGCACACTATGTCCATGAAAGACCTCGACTCGCTGGACGTCTCGCTCATCACGCTGTTCCACGCCGAGCCCCGCGTCGGCGTCCTGGAGGCGAGCCGCCGACTGAGGGTCGCCCGGGGCACCGTGCAGGCCCGCCTCGACCGCCTCACCGAGCGCGGCGTCATCATCGGCTGGGGGCCAGAGCTCGTCCCGGCGGCGCTCGGCTACGAGGTCGAGGCGTTCGTCACCGTCCAGCTGCGTCAGGTGCGCGGCCACGATCCCGTCACCGACCGCCTCGCCGAGATTCCCGAGGTGCTCGAGACGCACACCATCACCGGCCCCAACGACCTGCTGGTCCGCGTCGTCGGCCGCAGCAACGCCGACCTGCAGCGGGTGATCGACGCCATCGTCGCGATCGAGGGCGTGGAGCGGACCGCCACGACGATCGCCCTCGACACCCCGGTCCCCTACCGCGTGCTGCCGCTCCTCAGCGCCGCCGCGATCGCCGCCGACGCAGCCACCACCTGAGGCCCGACCACCTCTACGTCGATCGATTCCAGGCCGATCACCCCCACCGACGCGTCCAGCCCGGGGACGGTCAGCGGAGCCGCCAGGCCGTACGCCCCGGCCTGCAGCTCCCCCTCCGACACCACCCACGGTGTGGTCGCACCGATCGCCCGGCCGGCCGCGCCGCGCTCGCGCGGGTGCCGCGAACCCTCGCGGTAGGCCACGTGGAACTCCGTCCACGTCGGCTCGACCACCGCAACGGCGAGCACTTCCGCACCGTCGAGGACGCTCAGCGACGCAGTGAGTCCGGCCGACTCGGCGAGGTGACGCAGCTCGGGTACGGCTGCCGCCCGCAACAACGGGTGCACCGCGCGCGCCAGCCGCAGCATCCCAAGCCCGATGCGCGCTCGACCGTCGGCGTCGCGCCGAACCAGCCCGCGCTCCTCGAGGGTGGTGAGCAGCCGGTAGGCCACGGTCCGGCCGACGTCCAGGGACTGGGCGAGCTCGGCGACCGTACGGCCGTCCGGAGCATCAGCCAACAGCTCGAGGACCCGCACTCCGCGGGCCAGCGTCTGGGAGGTCTCGGCCGGGCTCACACGGGCCACTGTGCCACGATGCCCTTTCAGGTCTGGCGGTTCTGCCCACTCCAGGACGCTGCACCGCTAGGAGAGTTGGAGGCAGTCGATGCACGTGTCCCAGCTCTCGATGACCCCCGTGAAGGGTCTGGCTCTGCACCACCCCGACCATCTCGATCTGACCCGGGGCGGCGTCGTCGGCAACCGGGCCTTCTTCCTGCTCGACGAGTCCGGTCAGATCCCCAGCTGCACCGAGGTCGGTGCCCTGTTGCAGCACACCGCCGACTACGACGCGGACACCGGGGTGCTCGGCGTCACCGGTCCGGCCGGTCTGCTGCGCCGCGAGCCGGTGGAGCTCGGTGAGCCGGTCGACGCCGACTTCTACGGGCTGCGCACGGTGGCCGGTCACGTCGCGCTCGGCTGGGACGAGCTGTTCTCCGACATCGTCGGGGAGCCGGTGCGGCTGATCCAGGGCGTCACCGGCGGCTACGACGTGGCACCCGTCACCCTCATCGGCGCGGCCACCAGCGAAGCTCTCGGCCAGCATGCCGGCGTCGGCGGCGTCGACCCGCGCCGCTTCCGGATGAACCTCGAGATCGCCGGGTCCGACCCCCTCGACGAGGACTCGTGGGAGGGCCGCGAGCTGCGCGTGGGCGAGGTCGTCCTGCGCGTCGGCCGCGAGGTGAAGCGATGCGCCGCCACGACCCGCGACCCCGAGACCGGGGTCGTCGACCTGCAGACCTTACGGATGATCGGCGCCTACAAGGGCCGCACGACCACCGAGGACGACGGGCCAGGCTTCTACCTCGGCGTCTATGCCGAGGTCACCACCGAAGGTCGGGTGCACCGCGGCGACGAGGTCCAACTGATCTGAGCGCAACGCATCCCCGACGAACCAGCTCGCATCGCCAGAATGCGCCGAAAGTCGGCCATTCTCTGGCCCTGAGCGTCTCCCTTTCGGCGCCTTCCGCGAGCTGATGCAGCGTGAGCGAGGGGGACCCGGGGTCGGTCGCCGAACCTGGTCGGGCCTGGCGGGAGGCCGAATGACCATGAGGCCGGACGGGCGAGCGGGACCCGGGGTCGGTCGCCGAACCTGGTCGGGCCTGGCGGGAGGCCGAATGACCATGAGGCCGAGGGACGGAGCGAGGGGGACCCGGGGTCGGTCGCCGAACCTGGTCGGGCCTGGCGGGAGGCCGAATGACCATGAGGCCGGATGGGTGAGGCGACCGACTCCGGGTCCCCCTCGCGGCTGCACCCGCCCGGCCTTTCAGTCCCCCGAGAAGAACCTCCAGCTCCCCTCGGAGACCACCTCCACCGCGTCGTCGCTGACCCTGATGGCCGTCTCGTCGTCGATCGCGTAGGCCGGACCGGCGATGTCGGCCGCCCAGCTCTCCGCTTCGGCCATGGTGTTGCCCGGCTGATCGTCACCATTCACGTGCGGGCAGATCGAGAAGTCGACGAAGCCCAGCGTCGCGTCGTCGCCGGTCGGCGACCTCCACTGGACGAAGTCCTCGCCGATACGTGGCGTCATCACCATGCTCCCGGCGCTGAGTCCTACCCAGACCAGCTCGGGCAGCGAGGGCAGCAGGTCCGCCAGCCCGGACTCCTTCATCCAGTGGGCGAGGTAGAGGGCGTCGCCCCCGTTGACGAGCAGGACGTCAGCGCCTCGGACCCAGGAGATCCAGCGGTCCTGATCCAGGCTCGGAAGTGCGGTGAGCTCCAGCACGCCCATCGACTTCCAGCCCAGCTCGCACATGGGGGTGTTGGGCTCGCGTCCGCTGATGAAGTCCCAGGCCCGGCCGGGGCCGGCCATCGGGTGCCCGTACGACGCCGTGGGGATGCACAGGGCATCGGCGTCGGCGATCGGCTTGCCGAGCAGCTCGACCAGGGCGTCGCTGATGCTCGGGTTCTTGATTCCCGCGGATGTCAGCAGAAGCTTCATCCCACTCCTATCCCCATCACAGTGGGCGATGCATCACGTGCAGCCCCACGAGTCCGAACCGGGCATGGTCGAACGCCTCGGGCACGGTGCCGATGATCGAGAAGCCCAGTGCCTGCCAGAGGTGAACGGCAGCTTCGTTGGTCTCGACCACCGCGTTGAACTGCATGCTGAGGTAGCCCTGCGCCTTCGCCCACCCGAGCACATGCTCGGCCAGCGCCCGCCCCACGCCTCGCCCGGCGCAGGCGGGGTCGACCATGAAGCTGGCCGTCGCCACGTGCGCCCCACGCCCGGGCCGGTTGGGACCGCACTTGGCCGACCCGAGGATCGTCTCGCCGTCGACGGCCACGAAGGTCTGGCCCGGCGGTGACTCCATCCACCAGCCACGGCCCGTGTCGAGGGTGAGATCCAGCGGATAGGCGTACGTCTCACCGCTCGCAACGACCTGCTCGAAAATCGGCCAGATCTCGGGCCAGTCCGCGCCCTCGGCCTCCCGAACGTCAGTCATCAGGGAAGGGACGCGCCCATGCGACGGAGAGCGTCGCTCAGGATCGCCTCCGAGGTCGCGAAGTTGATCCGCACGCAGGTCTCTCCGCCCGAACCGAACTTCGGGCCGGCGTCCACGGCGACCCGGGCCTCATCGAGGAAGTGCTGGAACGGGTCGGCCAGACCGAGCGCGCTGCACTCCAGCCACGCGAGATAGGTCGCCTCCGGCTGGCGGTACACCACGCCGGGCAGGTGCTCGGCGATCAGCGAACCCAGCAGCTCGCGCCGGTCGCGCAGTTCGCCGACCAGCTGGTCGAGCCACGCGTCACCCTCGTTGAACGCGACTCGGCTGGCGGTGACCCCGAGGTGACTGGCGCCGTAGGAGACTTCGTCGCCGACCCGGTCGAGCGTCGCCCGGCCGGTCGGGCTGGACGCAGCTGCGATGCCTGCCTTCAGGCCCGCCAGGTTGAACGCCTTCGAGGCCGACATCAGCGAGATCGAATCTTTCGCGGCACCGACGTCGAGACTGGCGAACGGCACGTGCGGGCGTTCGTCGAGCAGCAGCGTCGCGTGGATCTCGTCGGCGATGACGAGCGCTCCGTGCCGGTCGGCGACCTCGGCCACCGCGGTCAGTTCTTCGGCGGTCCAGCTCCGGCCGACCGGATTGTGCGGGCTGCACATCAGAAAAGCCTTGGCGCCGGCTGAGAACGCCGCGTCGAGGCCGTCGATGTCGAAGGTCCACCCGCGCTCGCCGTCGGGCAGCAGGGGAACCTCGACGACCCGACGGTAGGCGTGCCGGATCGTGCTGAAGAACGGGTGGTAGACCGGCGGATTGATGATCACTCCGTCGCCCGGTTCGGTCGACGTGTGGATCAGCTCGAGCACCCCACGCAGGATGTCGGGCACCACGACCACGTTGGCCGGATCGACCGCGAGGTCCCAGCGACGTTTCGCGAATCCGACGTACGCCTCCGCTGCGCCGGCCTGTCCCGCATAGCCGGTGTCGCTGCGCTCGACGAGCTCGGCCAGCGCCGCCCTGATGGGCGGAGCGAGGTCGACGTCGCTCTCGGCGACCCACAGCGGGAGGACGTCGGGATCGAAGGCCCGCCACTTGACGCTGGTGCGCTGCCGGAGCTGGTCGAGAGGGACGTCGAGGATCATCGCCCGACTATCGCAGAGCCTCGACGCCGTCTGATTCCCGGTCCTCCTTGGACCAGATCAACCGCACGCCAAGCCAGCAGCCGGCGGCCAGGAGGGGGAAGACCAGCAGGTCGGACTCGGTCAGACCGTGCGCGCGGTTGAAGCTGATCAGCACGGCCCCTTCAGGCACTACGGCCTGGGCGACCCAGATCACGGCCACGACGACGCAGCCGGCCAGCACCAACAGGTCCAGCCTCCTCGACGGCGGTCGCAGGATCCGGACATAGGCAACCAGCGTCATCGCGACCAGGAGAACGACGAGTGTCAAAACGAGTCGCCAGTCTCCTGTTCTGTGTACGTGATGGACGTACGCGAAACCGGAGATCACCGACACCATCCGTCCTCGTCAACGCAGAGCATCGAGTGAAACGCCCCAGCTGGGCCAATTCTGCATCGCCACCATTGTCGTGGATCGGTGGCACGCCCGCGAAAGCATTGCGCGGGGGCGCCTCGAGTGCTTCGCTGGCGGCGCAGATCCAGGACTGGAGGGGCGGACATGTGGACCCAGATCATCAAGACTCGGGTGCGGCCGGGCAAGGAAAGCGAGATAGCCGGACTTCTCGACCAGCTCAAGGCGATCGAGCAGCCCGGCTCGGGGCTCATCCGTTCCACGGCGGCCGTGGACACCAAAGACCCGACCCTCATGTACATGATGGTCACGTTCGAGAGCGAGGAGCAGGCGCGGGCGCGGGAGTCCGACCCACGTCGCCAGGAGGGTTTGGGGTCGATCCGCGCGGCCATGGGCGAGATCTTCGACGGGCCGCCGGAGTTCATCGAGCTGAACGTCATCGCGGGCGACTAGCAGCCGAAGCGCCGCCGCTCGCAGCACCCGCCCCTGCCACCCGAGGAAGACCCTCAGCCGAGGGAGAGGGCCGCTAGGGCGGCGTTGACGATCGACCCGGGCAGGAGGTCGTGCAGCTCGTAGAGGTCGTGCACCGAACCGGACTGCCCGAAGGAGTCCACCCCCAGCGGCACCGAGGCGACGCCGAGCGCAGACCCGAGCCACGCCATCGCGTGGCTGGCCGCGTCGTGCACGGTCACCACCGGCGCTCGGTCAGGGAAGGCTGCCCGCAAAGCGCCGGGCACCGACGGCGTCGTCGCCGTACGCACTCCTTGGCGCAGCGTGCGCTGCCACGACGAGTACAACCGGTCCAGCGACGTCACGTCGACGACGTGCGCCGCGATGCCCTCCTCGGCCAGCTCGGCCGCGGCCAGCAGCACCTCGGGGAGCACGGCTCCGGAGCCGACGAGCTGCACCACCGGCGCGCCCTCTGCGGCCAGCTCCGATGCGTCGACCAACCGGTAGGCCCCCGCGAGCACCTGCCGGCGCAGCACCGCGTCGCCGATCCGGGCGCGCGCGGCCTCGAAGGGCGCCTGGTCGACCGGACGCGTCGTCAGCCGGAAGTAGTAGGCGCCGTCGTCGTACGGCGCCGCCGTGTGAGCCGCCGGCGGACCGGCAGCAATCCGGCCGAAGGCGTCGCACAGCAACCAGTCCAAGGCGGTGGCGTACGTCGGCTCGACGAACGTCACCCCCGGCAGCTCCAGGCCGATCGACGCGGTGATCGTCGACTGATGGGCGCCACCCTCGGGGGCGAGAGTCACCCCGGAGGGCGTACCAGCGATCACGAACCGCGACCCGGAGTAGACCGCGTGGATGAAGGCGTCGAGCCCTCGGCAGACGAACGGGTCGTAGACCGTGCCGACCGCGAGCAGCGGCTGGCTGGACAGGTCCCACGACAGTCCGAGCTGCCCGAGCAGCAGGAACAGGTTCATCTCCGAGATGCCGAGCTCGATGTGCTGGCCGGTCGGACCCTCGGCCCACTTCAGGACCGGGTCCTCGTTCCACGCACGACGCTCGACCGGGCTGTAGACCCCTGTGCGGTTGAGGAATCCGGCGAGATTCGTCGACGTCGCAACATCGGGTGCGGTCGTGACCAAGTGCCGCCCGACCGCCTCGTTGCGGGACAGGTCGACGAGCACGCGCCCGAAGGCTTCTTGGGTGGACAGCGGTTTGGCCGTCCGTACACCTGTCGACTCGGGCACCTCGAAGGGCAGGGCCGGCTCGACCTTCGGCCGGGCCAGGTGCTCGCGACGGACATTGGTCCAGATCCCAGCCGGGCTCGCGGGGTCGAACCGGTCCCACTCGGTGTCGGGTGCGAGTCCCTCCGCGGCCCGCAGCTCAGCGACCTGGTCGGTGGTCAGCAGCGCCGAGTGGTTGCGCGGGTTGCCGGCCAGCGGCAGGCCCCATCCCTTGACGGTGTAAGCGAAAACGACGCTCGGCCGATCGGTGACGGCGTCGCACTCGGCGAACGCGTTGAGCAGGGCGGCCAGGTCGTGCCCACCGAGGTCCTGGACGAGTGGCGCCAGCTCGTCATCGGGTACGTCGCGCACGAACGCGACGGCCTCGTCCGGGGCGCCGTCGAGGAAGGTCTTGCGCAAGTCCTCCCCGCTCAGCCCGAAGCAGGACTGGTACTGCTCGTTGGGCATGGCGTCGATCCAGTCGCGCAGCGCCTCGCCGCCGGGCTGGGCGTAGGCAGCCTGGAGGCGGCGGCCGTACTTCACCTCGACGACGTGCCAGCCGGCCGCGGCGAACTGCCCTCGCCACTGCTGGATCCGCACCCCGGGCACCACACGGTCGAGGCTTTGCCGGTTGAAGTCGACGACCCACGTGACGTTGCCCAACCCCTCGGTGGCCGGGTCGGCGATGGCCTCCCAGATGTTGCCCTCGTCGAGCTCGGCGTCGCCGATGAGCGCGTAGAAGCGGGCCGGCGGGCGGGCGCCGAAGTGGTCGTCGACATAGCGGCGGGTGGCGGCGGCGAACAGCGGAGCGGCAGCTCCGAGACCGACCGAGCCGGTGGAGAAGTCGACGGGATCGGGGTCCTTGGTCCGGGACGGGTAGGACTGGAGGCCGCCCCTGGCCCGCAGCTTGGTGAGGTAGGAGCGGTCGAGGTTGCCGAGCAGGTACTGGATCGAGTGGTAGACCGGCGAGGCGTGCGGCTTGACGCTGACCCGGTCGGGGGCGTCGAGGTGCGCGAAGTAGAGCGCCGTCAGCACCGACACGAGCGACGCGGACGACGCCTGGTGGCCGCCGACCTTGACCCCGTCGCCGCTGTCCCGGTCGTGGTTGGCCGAGTCGACCATCCGCACAGCCAGCCACAAGATGCGCCGCTGGATCTCGTCGAGAACCTCGAGGTCGGCCTGGTGTGCGTCCACGCAGGTCAGGGTAGCCGCGCCCGGACGCGGCAGCCGTACGGACTCAGGCCGCTGCGAGCCGCTGACCCTCGCCCTTCATCCGGAAGGAGGCGTAGATCTCGAAGCACCCGATGACGATCAGCCAGATCCCGAAGAAGGTGAACAGGACGTAGAGGGTCGGGGCGGGCCAGGCGAGGATGATGATGCCGCCGATCGTCACGATGATCCCGCCGAAGATGGCCCAGCCGCGGCCGGGCAGGTCGTGGTCACCGATGGCGGTGATCAGGGTGGTGATGCCGTTGATCAGCCACGCGACGCCGATGACGACGGCCAGCAGGGCGACGGAGTGGGCGACGGAGCGGAAGGCGAAGAAGCCCAGGATCAGCGACAAGACGCCACCGATCGCCAACAGCGCACGGATGCCACCGGACCGGTCGCCGGTGAACGACTGCACCAGCTGGAAGACACCGGCAACGATCAGGTAGATCCCGAGCAGCCAGCCGACGACGACCGCTGTCTCCTTGGGCCAGACCAAGACGATGATCCCGAGGCCCAGGGTGATGATGCCGGCTGCGAGCAGGGCACCCCAGGTGCGGCCGAGGAAACGACCCATGTCTCGCTTGTCCTGCGCAGTCAGTCCAGACATCGACGTGCTCTCCTTGTTCGGTCCCACAGACAGCTCCAGTATGGCGAGAACGACGCCGCCATGGGTGTAAGTCGAACTGTTCGACTTTCCGGGTCTATGGCCCACGAAAGTCGAACTGTTCGACATGCAGGACGGCGGGCGCGCCGTCAGAGCCGGCCGCTGTGCTCGACGCGCCGCAGGAAGGCGCGGGTGCGCTCGTTGTGAGACTCGCCGAAGATCTGCTCGGGCGGGCCGGTCTCGCAGACCGCACCCCCATCGAGGAAGGCCACCTGCGAGGACACCTCACGCGCGAACGCCATCTCGTGAGTCGCCAGCACCATGGTCATCCCCTCGGACTTCAGCTCGCGGATCACGTCGAGCACCTCACCCACCAGCACCGGGTCCAGCGCCGAGGTGATCTCGTCGAAGAGCATCAGCTCCGGTTCCATCGCCAGCGCCCGGACGATGGCCACCCGTTGCTGCTGTCCCCCGGACAGCCGGTCGGGGTACTCATTGGCCTTGTCCGCCAGCCCGAAGCGCGCCAGCAGCGCCATGGCGGCTCCCTCCGACTCTGCTCGGTCGTGCTTCAGCACGCGTCGCGGCGCGAGGGTCACGTTGTCGAGAACGCTGATGTGCGGGAACAGGTTGTAGCTCTGGAAGACGATTCCCACCTTCTTGCGTACGGCGTCCACGTCCGCGCCGATCCTGCTCACCTCAAGGTCGTCCAGGAGGATCCGCCCGGCGTCGATGACCTCGAGCCCGTTGATGCACCGCAGCATCGTGGACTTGCCAGAGCCGGACGCCCCGATCATCGACAGCACCTCGCCCCGCGCCACCTGGAAGGAGATCCCCCGCAGGACGGGATTGGTGTCGAACGCCTTGTGCACGTCCTCGACGCGAAGCAGCGGCTCGTCCGTGCCGTCCGTGCCGTCCGTGCCGTCCATACCGGTCATGCCCGCCCTGCCGGTCATGCCGAGCCGGCCGCAAACTGGCGGCGCCGGTCACGGGCGATCAGCCAGTCCGTGAACCGCGCCAACGGGATGGTCAACGCGATGAACAACACCGCGGCGACCACGTAGGGCGTGTAGTTGAAGTTGAAGGCGGCGTAGATCCCGGCAGCCCGCATCGCCTCGATCGGGCCGAGGATGGCGAGCAGCGCGGTGTCCTTCTGCAGCGAGATGAAGTCGTTGAGCAACGGCGGAATCACCCGGCGAACCGCTTGGGGCAGCACGACGAACCGCATCGTCTGCGTCGAGGACAGCCCCAGGGAGCGAGCGGCCGCCCGCTGGCTGGGATGCACCGAGTCGATGCCGGCGCGATACACCTCGGCCACGTAGGCGCTGTAGGAACACACCAGCGCCACCGTCCCCCACACGAGCACCGAGTTGGTGAGACCGGAGATGCGCAGCGCCGGGATCCCGAACCCGAACAAGAAGATCAACAAGATCGTGGGGATTCCCCGGAAGACGTCGGTCCAGACCGCGGCGATGATCCTCAGGGGAAGGAACACCGGACCCCGCAGGCCACGCATCAAGGCGATGATCAGCGCCAGGATCAGGATGAGCGGCTCGGCGATCAGGAAGATCTTGATGTTCAGCACGAACGCCCGGAGCACGTCGGGCGCCGAAGCACGGAAGTCCGCCGGGTTGAAGAAGGTCTCCTTCACCGCGGGCCACCCGGGCGTGGCCGTGATCAGCGTGATCAGCACCGAGAAGAAGAGGACCGTGCTGATCGACGCGAGAACACCGTTGCGGCGCCCGCGGCGACGTACGGCTTCGGCACGCACGGGATCGACGTACGGCACGATGCCTTGGCTGCCCTGTTCCAGCGTCACCGCACCTCCCGGGCGGCCCGAACCGCCTTCCGTCACTGGAGGGTCGGAACGCCCGCCTCGCCGCCGAGCCACTGGTCGGTGATCGACGCCAGCGTGCCCTGGGAGCTGAGCTGCGCCAACGCCTGGTTGACGCACGGCGTCAGCGCGCTGCCCTTCTCCATCAGCAAGCCGAACTGCTCACCGCCCTGCTCGGCGGGGAACGCACCGACGATGACGCCGTTGTCCAGCTCCACCGCCGTGATGTAGAACGCCGTCGGCAGGTCGACCACGATCGCGTCGATGTTGCCGTTCTTGAGCGCCTGCGTCGCCGCGTTGGTGTCGTCGAAGACCGATGCCGCCGCCGTGGGCTTCACGACGTCCTGGATGTAGGACAAGGCTCGTGGTGCCGACCTGCGCGCCGAGCTTGAGCGCCTGCAGGTCCGCGATCGAAGTGGCCGAGGCGCCCGGCGTGCCGTCGACTGCGATGACCGCCTGCTGCACGGCGTAGTAGCCGTCGCTGAAGTCCACGGTCTCCTGACGCTTGGGCGTGATCGAGATCTGGTTGATGTCGAAGTCGAAGTCCTTGGCGCCGGGGGCGTAGGACTTGTTGAACGGCACCGTGACCCAGGTGACCTGGTCCGTGGTGAAGCCGAGGTTCTCCGCCACGGCGTAGGCGACGGCCGACTCGAAGCCCTTGCCGTTGGTGGGGTCGTTGTCCTCGAAGTACGGCGGGTACGCCGGCTTGTCGGTCCCGATGGTGAGCGTTCCCGCGGTGTGCAGCGGCAGGTTCGCGATGCTGCAGTCCAGCGCGCTTCCGCTCGGGAGCGGCTCGGTGGCCGTGGGAGTCGACTCGGCGCCGCACGCCGTGAGCGTCAGAGCGGCCACGCCGAGAACCGCCACGGCGGCACGGGTCGGGAGCGGGTGCTTCATGAGGAGATCCTTACCGAGGAGTACGGGGAATGAGGGTGCCCAGAAGTGGTGGTCCGGCGCGGGAAGCCTACCGATCCCGCACGCGCGACCGGACGCCCAATCCCGGATCGTGACCAAGCCGCGAGCCGCGCACCAGCCAGCCGAGGCTAAGGCGCGTCGCCGGCGCCTTCCAGACCAGGACGACCAGCTGCCGGCGCCCGGCCCAACGAGGGGCGCATCCGTGGTGCTACGACAGCGCCGACAACGGCCACCACGATCATCACGGCGAAGATCGCAGCGAACACCGAGGCGTCGTTCCCGGCACTGGTGTGGCCGGCGGCGAAGATCGTCGACCCGACCACGATGGCGACCGTCGAGAACAACCCGTCGCTGACCTGGAGGGCGGCAGAGTTGATGCCTTGGTCGCCCTTGGGCGAGAGCTCCAGGGTGATCACCGAGATCGACGCCATCGACATACCCATGCCGAAGCCCCCAAGGATCCAGCCGGCCGCGCCGACGACGATCGGCACCGACGCGATCAAAGTGGTCATCACGCACGCGATGGCTACGGCCACGAGAAGGCAGCCGATCTGTACGAGCTGCCAGCGGGGCCGCTCGAGGGTCGGTCGGCCCTGGAAGAACGACCCGGAGGCCCAGCCCAAGGCACCGCCGGTGAGCGCCAGCCCGGCCATCGTGGTGGACAGGCCTCGCTCGTTGATCAGCGACAACGGCAAGAACGTCTCGGCACCGAAGAACGCCGCCGCGAGGAAGCCGCGCATCAGCACGGAGGTGGGCAGCCCCCGAGCCAGTCGGGTCGCACCAGCAGGAAGCAACGGCGGCACACTGAGCGCCAGCAGCACGGCGGCCACCAGGATCAGCAGCAGGGACAGCCGGTCGAGACGGGTGCCGGCGTACTGCAGGGTCGCGACCCCGACGGCCGTACCCAGCGCCGCCCACGTGCGACCAGACCTGGCCCGCTCGCCGTGGCCGCCCTCCAACCGCCCCAGCCAGGGGGCGACCAGGGCGACCGCGGGCAGCACGAGGATGGGTACGCCCAGGAACACCCAGCGCCAGGACAGGTGATCGGCCAGCGCACCGGCCACGGGCGGGCCGACCAGCGAAGGCAGAACCCAGCCCGCAGACATCAGGGCAAAGACCTGCGGGCGCAGCCGTTCGGTGTAGGCCCGGGCCACGACGACGTACAGCGCGACGATCACACCGCCGGCACCGAAGCCTTGCAACGCGCGACCAACGATGAACATCGCCATCTCGGGGGCCGTACCCGCAACGAGCAGGCCGACCGTGAACACGGCGATGCCGCCGAGCAGCGGGAGCCTGGGACCGCGGGAGTCGGAGAGCCCGCCAGCCACCACCGTCGTGAACAGACTGCTCACGAGGAAGGCGCTGAAGGCCCAGCCGTACAGCGGCAGCCCGTCGAGGTCCTTGACGGCGACCGGCATCGCCGTGGCCACCGCCATGGCCTCGAAGGCCACCAAGAAGACGACCCCGAAGATGCCGGCGGTCAGACCACGAAGCTGGGGACCATAGACACCGTCAGGGTTGCCCCTGATCACGTGTCGGACCCGTTGCCCTCTCCGTCGCCACCCCCGCCACGCAGAGATTCGTAGATCTCCTTGCACTCCGGACAGACGGGGAACTTGCCGGGGTCACGGTTGGGAACCCACACCTTGCCGCACAGCGCCACGACCGGTGTCCCGACGACGGCGGACTCGACGATCTTGTCCTTGCGCACGTAGTGCGCGAACCGCTCGTGGTCACCGCTGTCGGTCGGCGCCAGCCTGGTGTCTTCTTCGACCAGGGTCGCCGTCCCACCGGTGGTGTCCGGCCCGGCCGGGCTCAGGGGATCGCTCATGCCCGCATCCTACGAGGGGGCTCAGACGAGCTGCGCTGCTCAGTTGTCGGACGGGTCGTCGGGGTAGGTCGACACGAGCGCGAGGTCGCCGCCCTGACGGCGCAGCACCTGGCGCCACAGCCGTTCGGGGTCGGCGGTGAAGGGGTCACCGGCCTCGGCCTCGGCGAGATACCACCCGCCGTCAGCGAGCTCCTCCTCCAGCTGTTCGGCGGCCCACCCGGCGTAGCCCGCAAAGATCCGCACGCTGGTCAAGCTGGGCGACAGCACCGTCGGATCGAGATCGAGATCCACCAGGCCCAGACCGGCAGCTGGGACGGCCCGGAAACCTTCCGGCTCCTGGCGGTCGGGCAGCCGTACGACCCCGAGCGCTGAGTCGGTGCCGACCGGTCCGCCCACCCACAAGACGGGCTCCCCCGTGACCAGCGGCGCCCACCTGTCGAGCACCTCGCCGACAGCGACCTCACTGGGTCGGTTCAAGATGATGCCGAGGGCGCCCTCCTCGTCGTGGTCGAGCAAGAGCACCACCGACCTGCGGAAGTTGGGGTCCTCGAGTGCAGGCGTCGCCACGAGCAGGCGGCCGGCCAGCGAAAGCACCATCCCCCCATCCTGCCCTGCTCGCGCCCGTACCCCTACCCTCCGATCATGCGTGTTCTCGTCCTCGCCAATCGCGACGACCCGGAGACCGGCCTCATCGGTGATGCCTTGGTTGCTCGCGGGGCAACTCTCCACCGGGTCTGGCGCGACGACGTCGCCGATCCGATGCCCGCCGTCGACGAGCACGACCGAGTGCTCGTGCTCGGTTCGGAGTGGTCGGTCCACTGGGAGCACCTGGCCCCCGCAGTCGAGCGTGAGGCCGACTTCCTGCGCGCTTGCGTCAACGCTTCGGTGCCGGTGCTCGGCATCTGTTACGGGGCGCAGATCCTGGCCCACGCTCTCGGCGGCGAGGTCGAGGTCGCGCCGGACGGCGGTGAGATCGGCTGGTTCACCATCGACTCCGACGTCGCCGACCAGATCCCGACAGGGCCCTACATGCAGTGGCACACGGATCGATTCAGCGTCCCCCCCGGAGCCGTCGAGCTGGCCCGGTCACCCGTGGGACCGCAGGCCTATGCGTACGGCGCCGCCCTGGGCGTCCAGTTTCATCCCGAGGTCACGCCGGAGATCGTCGGCCGTTGGGCCGGCGGAGGCGTTGCTGCGCTGGAGGCCCGAGGCATGACCGTCGACGGCCTGGTCGCGCAGAGTAGGGAGCACGAGGAGGCGGCCACGCAGCGCGCGACGCTGATCGTGGACACGTTCCTCAGCGGACGCCTGGCCGTTGCTGTGCAGTAGGTGCGTTGCAGTAGGTGCGCTGCCTCCAGGCGCACCGCTGACCCGGCGGGGTTCGGAGCCTGAAGAGGTGACTTTCGGCCCGAGACACGACGCTGGGCTCAGGACCAGGATCGGGTCGACCAGATAGGTCGACCAGATGGGCAGCGCGCAGACCGGCACCAGCGCGTGATCGCAGACCGGCACCCCGCGCGAGATGGAGGCCAAGTCATGAGCAACGAGCGCAGCGGATCGCCAAGTCCCGTTCTGACCGAATCGGCCCCGGTCCGACGACTGCAGCTGCCGCAGGCGACAGCGCTCATCGTCGGCAGCATCGTCGGAGTCGGGATCTTCAACCTCCCCGGGTCGCTGGCTTCCTACGGGCCGATCAGCATCATCTCGATGGGCCTGACCACCATCGGCGCACTCGCTCTGGCGTTGATGTTCGCCGCACTCTCGCGACGGCTGCCAGCCGATGGCGGCCCTTATGCCTACGCCCGCACAGCCTTCGGCAACGCCACCGGATTCTCCAACGCGTGGTCGTACTGGATCACCGCGTGGGCCGGGAACGCTGCCATCGTCGTCGGCTGGGTCTTCTACGTGCAATACGTCATGGAGAGCCTGATCGACGGCTTTGAGATGACGAAATGGTGGTCGGTGACCGTCGCCCTGGTGGGCCTGTGGATTCCTGCCGCGATCAACCTCTCGGGCGTCAAGAACATGGGGAGCGTCCAGATGTGGACCTCCGTGCTCAAGTTCGTGCCCCTGGTCTTCATGTCCACCGTGGGCCTGTTCTTCATCAGCACCGCCAACTTCGACACCTGGAACATCAGTGGTGAGACCAACGTGTCGGCCATCGGCGGTGCCATGGCGCTGTGCCTGTTCTCCTACCTAGGCGTCGAGACGGCCGCCGTCGCCGCAGCCAAGGTCAAGAACCCCGACCGCAACGTCCCCCGAGCTACCGTCTTCGGCACGCTCGCCACCGCAGTGGTCTACCTGTTGTCGCTCATCGCCGTGTTCGGCATCGTCGGCAGCGCCAACCTCAGCGATTCAGCCGCCCCGTTCTCGACCGCCGCCGACGACATCTTCGGCGGGACCTGGGCCGGCTACGTGATGGCCACGCTGGTCGTCGTGTCCGGTTTCGGTGCTCTCAACGGCTGGACCATGATCTGCGCCGAGATGCCGCTTGCCGCCGCGAACGACGGGCTCTTCCCCGCCAGGTTCAGCCAGCTCTCCGCACGCGGGGTCCCCGCGTTCGGCATCGTCGCCTCGACCGTGCTCGCGTCGATTGCCATGTATCTCGCCTACGGAGGAGCCAGCGGTTACAACGTCTTCAACACCCTCGTCTACATGTCGGGCATCACCGCCGCGATCCCGTACGCCTTCTCGGCCTTGGCCCAGATCAAGTGGCGGGTGGTGGACCACCGCACGCTGGCTACCCCGCGGTTCGTGCGCGACGTGCTGGTCGCAGTGGTGGCCCTGGTGTTCTCGGTGCTGTTTATCTGGTACTCGCGCATCACCGGAGGAAGCACCTGGGACGAGTACCTCCCCTTCATCTACGCCGGGGTCGCTTTCATCGTCGGAATTCCGATCTACCTGCTTCAACGCTCCAAGATGACCCGGCCGGACCCTGTTCCCGCATACCGTTGAGCCACCAGCGCGCCCGGCGAGAGGACGACCAGCAGATGACCTACACCGTCGACTCCGAGGTGGGAGACCTCAAGCAGGTCATCGTGCACCGACCGGGCTTGGAGTTGTCCAGGCTGACCCCGCAAAACGTCGAAGAGCTGCTCTTCGACGACGTCATGTGGTCCCAGCGGGCTCGTGAGGAGCACGACGCGTTCGCCCAGAAGCTCCGCGACAAGGGCGTCACCGTGCACTACTTCGCCGAGCTGCTCGCCGAGGTCCTCGACGACCCCGAGGCGCGCGAGTGGGTGCTCAGCCGACTGGCCAACGAGGACACGGTCGGGCCTCAGCTCATCGAACCGTTGCGGGAGCTGGCCGAGTCGGTCGAAGGCGCAGTCCTGGCCGAATACCTCATCGGCGGCATCCTGAAACGGGACCTGCAGCTGGCCAAGGAGACGTCGCTGCTGTGGGAATACCTCGACGACAACGACTTCATCCTGACGCCGCTGCCCAACCACCTGTTCCAGCGCGACAACTCCGCCTTCGCCTATCAGGGCCTCTCGGTCCACCCGATGGCCAAGCCCGCTCGGGTGCGCGAGATCGTGCACAGCCGCGCGATCTACAAGTTCCACCCGATGTTCCGCGACGCCGGCCTGCACTTCTACTACGGCAACGACGACCAGAGCCACCAGCCGGCGACCGTCGAGGGTGGCGACATCCTCGTGATCGGCAACGGCGCCGTCATGGTCGGGATGGGTGAACGCACCACCCCGCAGGGCATCAGCATGCTGGTGAAGGGCTACTTCACCGATCCCCGCCAGCAGATCAGCAAGGTCATCGTCGTCGAGCTGCCGAAGATGCGCTCGTTCATGCACCTCGACACTGCCATGACCATGGTCGACAAGGACGCGTTCTCCGTCTACCCCTACCTGCCGCCGGAGCTGAAGTCCTACACGCTCAACAAGGTCGACGATGGCGGCTCCTACTCGATCACCGAGAACGTCGACCTCTTCCCCGTGGTCGCCGAGGCGCTGGGCGTGGAGAAGGTGCGTGCCCTGAAGACGCCGATCGACGAGATGGGCGCGGCCCGGGAGCAGTGGGACGACGGCAACAACTTCCTGGCCGTGGCCCC
Source organism: uncultured Actinomycetota bacterium (assembly GCA_963805505.1). Classification (GTDB taxonomy): domain Bacteria; phylum Actinomycetota; class Actinomycetes; order DATJPE01; family DATJPE01; genus JANPBY01. The sequence goes on from CAWDUP010000004.1 coordinate 34,155, forward strand.
GGGCGTGATCTTCGGCTACGAACGGAACTCGACCACCAACACGTTCCTACGCCGCAACGGCATCGAGATCGTCACGATCGTCGGCTCCGAGCTGGGCCGCGGTCGAGGTGGCCCACGCTGCATGAGCTGCCCGATCCAGCGCGACCCCGCCTGACGCGACCCCGCCTGAACGGAGCCGTTTACCCGACGAAGGCGATGGGTACGCCGCCCCTATGAGTGCTGAGCTGGAGAGAAGTGAGCTTGCGAGAAGCGAGTCCGAGGGCGCCGAGCTGGAGAAGACGCTGGTCACCCTGGTCGATCTCGAACGTCAGGGGTGGGACTCGCTGTGCGCCGGCAGCGGTGCTGACTTCTACGGCGACATCATGACGCGCGATGCGGTCATGGTTCTCGCCAACGGCGCGGTGCTGGATCGCGATGCGGTGATCGAGTCTCTCGCGGACGCACCTCCGTGGCGCGACTACGAGATGAGCGATGTACGGCTCAGCGCCGCCGGGCGAGACGGGGCGACCCTGGTCTACGTCGGCACGGCCTACCGCGACGCGGACGAGCCGGCCTTCGCCGGGGTCATGTCCAGCGTCTACGTCAATGCCGACGATCAATGGCGGCTCGCGCACTACCAGCAGACCCCGCTCCCCAACGACTAGGGATGAGCCGGCCGCTCCGGCCGCCCTCGCCGTGACGTGGGAGCGGGTGGCTCAGGCGGACAACCGGGCGCGCAGGGCGTCCAGCTGCTCGTGCAGCGCGGTGGGTACGGCGTCTCCGAACTGTGCGAAGTACTCCGCGGTGAGGTCGGCCTCGGCGAGCCAGGAGTCCGGGTTGATCGCGAACAACTCGGCCAGATCAGCATCGGACAGGTCGAGGCCGTCGAGGTTCAGCGCTCCCGGGGCCGGCGCGCGTCCGAGGGCGTTGTCGACGGCGTCGGTGTCACCGCTCACCCGGTTGGCCACCCACTCGATGACCCGGCTGTTCTCACCAAAGCCCGGCCAGATGTAACGGCCCTCGGCGTCCTTGCGGAACCAGTTGACGGAGAAGATCCGCGGCAGCTTGTCCGGTGACGTGGCGCGACCGACGTCGAGCCAGTGCGCCCAGTAGTCGGCCATGTTGTAGCCGCAGAAGGGCAGCATGGCGAACGGGTCGCGACGCAAAGCACCCACCGTGCCTTCGGCGGCGGCGGTCTGCTCCGAGGACACCGTCGCGCCCATGAACACGCCGTGGTCCCAGCTCAAGGACTCGGTCACCAGCGGGACGTTGGTGGCGCGGCGCCCACCGAACAGGATCGCGTCGATCGCCACGCCCGCCGGGTCTTCCCAGTTGTCGGCGATCGACGGGCACTGGTCGGCGGGTGCGGTGAACCGGGCGTTGGGGTGCGCGGCGGGCGTCTCAGAAGCCGGGGTCCAGTCGTTGCCCTTCCAGTCGATCAGGTGCGCGGGCGGCTCGTCGGTCAGGCCCTCCCACCAGATGTCACCGTCGTCAGTGAGCGCCACGTTGGTGAAGATGCAGTTGCCCCACAGAGCAGCGACAGCGTTGCGGTTGGTCGACATCCCCGTGCCGGGCGCGACGCCGAAGAAGCCGGCCTCGGGGTTGATGGCGTGCAGTCGGCCGTCGTCGGCATAGCGCATCCAGCAGATGTCGTCGCCGACCGTCTCGACCTTCCAGCCGGGGATGGTTGGCTCGAGCATCGCGAGGTTGGTCTTGCCGCAGGCCGAGGGGAACGCCGCGGCCAGGTGCTTGACCGTCCCCTGCGGCGAGGTCAGCTTCAGGATCAGCATGTGCTCGGCCAGCCAACCCTCGTCGCGAGCCATCGCCGACGCGATCCGCAGCGCGAAGCACTTCTTGCCCAGCAACGCGTTGCCGCCGTAGCCGGAGCCGTAGGACCAGATCTCGCGAGTCTCAGGGAAGTGCACGATGTACTTCGTGTCGCTGCACGGCCACGGCACGTCGGCCTGACCGGGCTCGAGGGGAGCGCCCACGGAGTGCAGGGCGGGGACGAAGTCGCCGTCGTCACCGATCAGGTCCAAGGCGGCCTTGCCCATCCGGGTCATGATCCGCATGTTGAGCACGACATAGGCGCTGTCGGTGATCTCCACGCCCAGCTGGCTGATGGGGGAACCGAGCGGACCCATCGAGAACGGGATGACATACATCGTGCGACCGCGCATCGAGCCGGCGAACAAACCCTTGAGCGTCGCGCGCATCTGCGTCGGGTCTTGCCAGTTGTTGGTCGGGCCCGCGTCGGCCTCCTTCGCGGAGCAGATGAACGTCCGGTCCTCGACGCGTGCGACATCGCTCGGGTTCGAGCGGGCGAGGAAGGAGTTCGGTCGCTTGTCGGGGTTGAGCGCGATCAGCGTTCCCGCCTCGACCAGCTCGGCCGTCAGCCGTTCCCACTCCTCCTGCGAGCCGTCGGACCACTCGACACGGTCGGGCTGCGTCAGCTCAGCGACCTCTCGGACCCAGCTGAGCAGCTTCGCGTTGGTGGTGGGTGCATCGGTCAATCCGGGGATGCTGCCGAGGATGCTCATGTGACAACTCCGAGTGCCTGGGGTCCGAGGGCGAAGCGCCGCTATCGCCAGGGTGCCCTGTCCGCTACAAGGTTTCCATCCTCCCTCTGGTCGAGTGACCAATGGCACAGGATGTTCCGCTCAGCCTGCCCGCTTTTTGCTGATCTTGCGCAAGAACGAGACAGGTCATTCCCATGGTCGCTGTCAACGGGGTGGGTGTCCATGGACCTCTCCTGGGCCGAGCCGCGCGCCGTCGGGCTGGTTCTCAGCCACCCGCCGGAGACTGGTCGGCTGACCGGCTGCGACCGAGTGATCACTGACAGCACGCAGCTCGGCACGTACAGTGATTGACGTGCTACGACCCGGCGCCACGGCCCTTGCGGCAGGTCTCGCGACCGTCCTCGCCTTGACCCTGGCCCCGACGGCCACCGCACAGCCGCCGGGTCAGCTGCCGGTCGGCCAAGCCCGGGCGACCCCGACGGGCGGCGGCTGCGCCGCGAAGCTGCCCGGAAAACTCGCCCATCTCGGCAAGGCCCGGCAGGTCGTCGTGGTCACCTCGCGATCGTGGTCCTCCACCCATGCCAGGCTGCGCGCCTACGAGCTGCGCGGCAGGGACTGGTGCCGCGTTGTGGCGCCGACCCCGGCCCGCCTGGGTTGGTCCGGGTTCGCCTGGGCGAAGGATCGCCGGCAGAACTCGGGGAAGACCCCCGCGGGGACGTTCAAGCTGCCATGGGCTTTCGGCAACAGCCCCGACCCGGGCAGCCTTCTCGACTACCGCCGAGTCGACGGCAACGACTGGTGGGCGTACGACCCGCGCTCACCGAAGACGTACAACCGATGGCTCGAGCACGGGCGTGGAAACGTGCGGGCAGCCTGGGCCGAGCACCTCAGCAGCTATGGCTCGCAGTACGCCTACTCCGTCGTGCTCAACTACAACCTGCCAACCGCAACCCGCCAGCCGAAGCTGCACAAGGGTGGCGGGATCTTCTTGCACGTCAACGGTTCCGGGGCGACCGCCGGCTGCGTCTCGGTCAGCCGGTCAGCGATGCTGCGCGTCCTTCGATGGCTGGACCCGGACCAGCACCCGGTCATCGTCATGGCCCCGTCAGCCGCGATCACTCGCGCGTAGCAACTATGGGCAAGGCCCATGGCGCGCTGCACTAGCGCGGGAGCACCTCGACCGCTGCCGCCGCCTGTTGCGGCGTGAACGACACCGGCGTCGTGACCGGGCGCCGCGAGGACAAGGCGCCGGCGACCGGCATGTAGGCGGCCAGCGCTTCGGCAGGCCCGGGCCGACCGAAGTGCCAACCCTGCCCGTGATCGACCCCGAGCCCGGCCAGGGTGTGCGCGTCCACCGCCGCCTCGATCCCCTCGGCGACGACGCTCGCCCCGCACCCATGGGCGAAGTCGACCAGCGAGTGGACCAAGGTCCGCAGCACCGGGTCGCTGGCGACCCCGTCGACGATCGTGCGATCGAGCTTGATGACGTCGGGACCGGTGAGCACGATGTGCCGGAGCGAGGAGAAGCCCGCGCCGACGTCGTCGATGGCCAGGCGCATCCCGCGGGCGCGCAACGGGGCCAGTGCGTTGTCCAGCGCCGTGTAGTCGGTGACCCGGTCGTGCTCGGACAGCTCGAGAACGATCCGCTCGAGCGGGAGCCCGGAGAGCAGCAGCGTGCAGCGCGTCGTCACCAAGGTCGCGGGTGAGACGTTCATCGCGACGTAGCCGGCCACGGTCTGCAGGAGATCGGCGGCTCGTTCCAGCGCGAGGAGCTCGAGCTCGTGACCGAGCCCCACGCTGTGCGCCTGCTCGAAGCAGACGTCGGGCGCGATCTCCCACTCCGCAGGGAACCTGCTCAGCGCCTCGGCCCCGATCCGGTAGCCACTGGACAGGTCAACGATGGGCTGGAGCAGGACCGTCGGTCCGCCCGCGGCCATCAACGGCTTGAGCCGGCCCTCGATCTCATCGCGGCGCTCGCGCTCGTGCACCACCGGCTCGACGATGACCGCCGCCGCGTGCGCAAGCACGTCCATCAACGCGCGGTCGCGTTCGGTGAGCTCCTTGTCCGAGGTCAGCCCGGCGGCGCAGAACGTGCCATAGAGGTTGCCGTCGCTGAGGACGACCGGCACGGAGACGTAGGAGCGGATGCGTGGGAGGCGAGCCGCCGGCAGCCGCATCGCCTCGGGGAAAGCGCGGACATCAGGGATCACCGGCGGCAGCGTCTTGTCGAGGATCGCCTGGCAGAACGTGGTGGCCTGCACCTGCTTGGCGCCCTCCTTGAACAAGAAGGGCACCGAGGACTCGACGACCTCGAGGTGTTGGGTCACCCCATCCAGCCGGGACAGGAACGCCACGCTGAGCTGGAGAGAGGACTTGGCCGTACGCAGGAGCTCAGCGATCTGCTCCTCAGCCTCACTGCGCTGCCTCGCCACGTGCTCCCCCAGTCCCCCGACGCATCCGCGCCGCTATCGGCCACGGAGCTCGCGCCGCCGCCTCCCCCCATGTATCGACCCGCACCGCCTCCGACTTCAGCGTCCCCTCCCGGGTTTGCCCAGGGCAGCCCCTATGGTCAGCAGATGAGTGAGCCGGAGGTGCACCGGGCGACCCCGGCCGACCGGGCGCAGGTCGTCGACACCGTCGAAGCCGCCTTCGTCCTCGACCCTGCCTTCGGCTACTTCCTCGGCGACAGCGCGGGAGGTTCGGGCTATCCGGGGTTCGCCCGCGCCTTTGCCGGCCTGCTGTTCGACAAGCGCGTGGCGGGCGGCACCATCTGGATCATCGAGGGCGGCCAGGCGGTCGCCATGTGGGACGCGCCTCACGCGACGGTTCCTGCGCGCGAGCGAGAGGCGGCGCCGTACGCCCAGCTCGCGCCCGACGTCCAGGCCCGGCTCGCCGCGTACGACGCCGTGGTCGACCCGGTCCGCCCGACGAGCCCGCACTGGTATCTCGGTGTCCTGGCCCGGCACCCCGAGACCGCTCGCCGCGGATGGGGGCGCGCAGTCATGGCTGCGGGCTTGGCCGCGGCTGCGCGTGACGGCGCCGACGCCTACCTGGAGACGTCCAACCCGGCCAACGTCGAGCTGTACGAACGAGCCGGCTGGCAGGTGGCCGGCCGGGCGCAGGTGGGCGAGCTGCCGATCTGGGTGATGCGACACGGCTGAGGCCGGGGGCCTCCTCCTCGGAGGAGATCGCGACCGGCCAGCCGCCCTCAGCCGACGGAGGCCGAGCGCACCGCCTTGATCTGCGCAGCGGTCAGGGCTTTGGAGTAGACCCGTACGTCGTCGATGCGCCCGTCGAAGTAGGCCTCGATGAGCCCGGCCCGGGTCTTGTTCTTGGCGCCGATGGCCAGCGGCTCGGCATTGCTGCAGGTGGCGCCGGACACGGCCAACGAGGAGTCAAGGGTGCCGTTGATGTAGATGCGTAGCTGGTGGCCGTCGTAGGTGCTCGCCACGTGGATCCAGGTGCGGTTGGGGATCTTGCGCGAGCTGTCGAAGTAGCGCCAGGTGTTGCCGACCTTGCCGTCGCAGCCGCCGTAGAAGCCGCCGACCCGCAGCCGCCGGGTGTCGGTGCGGATGTTCATCCAGTAGGCGCCGGCCTTCTCCAAGACCTCCCAGCGATCGTCGTGGATGCGTGGGACAAGCCGCACCCAGGCCGCCAGGGTGTAGCTGTCGACGTCCAGCTGCGGACCATCGGGAACATCGACGAACTGCTGGAGCCGGGAATCGAGCTGGAGCGCTCGGCCATGACCCGACTTGCCCGTGACGGTCACCGGCAACGTCGTGCCGCGAAGGACCCCGGCGAGACCCGAGGGGGAACGGTCGGGCACCTGACCGCCAGCCGTGGACTCGAAGCCCAGCCCGAGGACCCAGCCGTCGGTGGGCGCCGGCGCCGCCTGAGCGCTCGGGCAGAACGCCCCACCGGCGAGCATCACCGACGCCGCGCAGCACACCGTGACCAACCTCGAGGCACGCATGGAAACCTCCCAGCAGCAAGGGTATTCCTCTGCGGCCCCCGCCGGGCTCAGACGACGAGAACCAGCACGAGCGCGATGACCGCGGCCGCCACCAGCCCGACCACGGTGGCGATATCCACCCGGCTGGCGGGGATCGGGCGACCTTCGCGGATCGCCCCCTCGATCACCTTCCAGCGGCGCCGCGAGGTCGCGCCGACCAGGATGCCGGTGGCAACCAAGATGACTCCCGCCGTCCGCCGGAGCTCGACGTGGCCGGCGTCTGGGAAAACCCCCACCACCGCGACCCCGGCAGCCAGCAGCGTCAAGGAGGTGCGGATGTAGGCGAGGTACGTGCGTTCCGCGGCCAAGACGGTCCGGTAGTCCGGCCCCTCGTCGCTGTCACCCATGTCGGCGAGTCTGGCATGCGGACCGGCGGCCGCTGCTGTCCGACCCGCGCCCGGCTAGAGCCAACCAAAGGGATGTGCAGGCGGGGCTGATCCGCCGCTATCGTTGATCACCCGCAGCACGACGATGTGTGCCCGCCGGGCACCGAAAGGCAGGACCTGGTGGGTCGGGTTTCACAATGGGCTGTTCGTGCCCCGTGGTTCGCATTGGTGACCTGGATCGCGGCCATGATCATCATCGGTGTCGTGGGCACCAAGTTCGGTGGCGACTACAACGACAACTTCGAGCTCCCTGACACCGAGTCCACGACGGCTCAGGACCTTCTGGGCAACCTCTCTTCCGGAGCCGGCACCGGTGCAGGGCTCGAGGGGCAGATCGTGTGGGGAGTCAGCTCGGGTCAGGTGACCGATTCGACCGTCGAATCCACGATGACCGAGCTGCTCACCAAGGCCTCGACGAGCCCAGGCGTCAGTTGCGTGCAGACGCCGTACGGCGACCCGCTCGGGTCCGGCTGCCCCGAGCCGCCCAGCGGTCAGTCCGACGCGAACCCCCCGGCCGACGACGGTGCACCACCGCCCCCCGCCGAGCCGCTGTCCCCCGAGGCGGAAGGCCCGAACGCGCACTTCGGTCAGGCTGGTGTGAGTCCTGACGGGTCGGTGGCCTACGCGACGGTGACCTTCGAGGGTGCGTCCTTCGACGACTTGAACACAGACGAGATCTCAGCCGTGCTCGACCTGGTCAAGGAAGAGAACGGCTCCGGAGACCTTCAGGTGGGCGCGAACGGCATCTTCTCCTTCGTCGCCGGAGAGCCCCCGTCGTCGGAGAGCATCGGGGTGGCCGTCGCGCTGGTCATCTTGCTGTTCGCCTTCGGGTCGATCCTGGGCGCGTTCCTGCCGATCATCTCCGCCGTCGTGTCGGTCGCCTTGACGACGACGTTCGTCCTGCCCCTGGTCGCGCGCTACTTCGACGTGGCGACCTTCGCACCGATCCTGGCCTCGATGATCGGCTTGGGCGTTGGTATCGACTACTCGCTGTTCGTCATCAACCGCTACCGCGAGGCGATGATCCACGGCCGAACTCCCCGGGAGGCCGCGCTCGAAGCCGTACGCACCTCCGGGCGGGCCGTCCAGTTCGCCGCCTTCACCGTGATCATCGCGCTGCTCGGTCTCTTCGTCCTGGGCATCACGTTCTTCAACGGCATCGCGGTGGCGTCGGCCATCACGGTGTTCATGGTGATGGTCGGAGCCCTGCTCCTCCTCCCGGCCGTCCTGTCGCTGCTCGGCAGCTGGGCCTTCGTCGGTCGGATGGCCTGGATCTCCGATTCCGAGGCCGTGCCACAGCGCCGCTACAACGGCATCGCTCACGGCATCAGCAACGTGCTTCGGTGGTTGGGCTGGGTGCTCTACTTCCCGGTCACTCTCATCGGCCTGGCCTGGCGCTGGATCGTGCACCGCGGCCACGTGCCCGACCCCACCCGGCCGAATGCCTTCGCGCGGTATGGCCATTGGCTGCAGAGACGACCCTGGCTGACCGGTGCTGCCGCGCTGATCGTCATGCTGATCATCGCGATTCCGATGCTGTCTTTGCGGTTGGGCTTCTCCGATGACTCGGGCACTCCGCAGGGCAGTCCGACCCGGATCGCCTACGACCTCACCGCCGAAGGTTTCGGCCCGGGGGTCAACGGTCCGTTCTATCTCGCCGTCGAGCTCGACCAGGCCGGCGATCAGGCCGCGGTAGACGCGCTCACCGATGCCCTGAACAACGACCCAGGAGTTGCGCTGGCTGCCGGCGCACCGGTCGCTGCCGACGCCACGGTCGTGCCCATCCAGGTCTTCCCGACCACGGCACCGCAGGACGAGGCGACCACCGAGCTCCTCTACCACCTCCGCGAGGACGTGATCCCGGCGGCGACCGCTGACACCGGCGCCTCGGCCTACGTCGGTGGCTTCCAAGCCGTGACGGTCGACTTCACCAAGGTCCTGCAGGATGCCCTGCCGTGGTTCCTCCTGGTGGTCGTCGGTCTCGGTTTCCTCGCCCTCGTCGTGCTGTTCCGCTCGGTCGCGGTGCCAGCGATGGGAGTGCTGTCCAGCCTGTTGTCACTGGCAGCAGCCTTGGGCATCACGGTGGCGGTCTTCCAATGGGGCTGGTTCGCCAGCCTGCTCAACGTCGAGTCGACAGGTCCGATCTTCCCGTTCCTGCCGGTCATGGTGTTCGCGATCCTGTTCGGGCTGTCGTGCGACTACCAGGTGTTCCTGGTCAGCCGCATGCACGAGGAGTGGGTCAACACCAAGGACAACCGCAAGGCCGTACGCCGTGGGTTGGCCGGGTCGGGTCGGGTCGTCGCCATCGCGGCGGCCATCATGACCAGCGTCTTCGGTGCCTTCGTGCTCGGCAACGACGCCACGATCAAGCTTTTCGGTGTCGCGCTGTCCACTGCTGTGCTCCTCGACGCGTTCGTGGTCCGGCTGATCCTGATCCCGTCACTGATGACCATCGTCGGACCGGCCAACTGGTGGGTGCCCGGCTGGCTCGACCGGATCCTCCCCCACGTCAGCGTCGAGTCCGAGGCGGACATCGAGGCGGGCGCCGCCGAGATCGTCGACTACGACGAGCCCGACGAGCTCGACCAGGACAAGCAACCGGCAGGAGTCTGAGTCGGGCCGACTACTTCCCGCGGGGGCGTACGGCATCCTGCGGCACCCAGGCGACGACCAGCGCGTCCCAGCCGGGGTCGGGCGCCTGCCCACTCTCGTCGCCTCGACGACGCCAGCCGTGGACCACGCCGGGGACGTCGGCTGGCCCGGTCCGCAGCCAGCAGGGCCGACCCGCATCGTCGGCCGGACCTGATGTCGGGGCGCCGGATGTCGGGTCGCCGGATGTCGGGTCGCCGGGTGGAGACTCGGCCAATTGCCCTCGACGACGCTGCGACAGCGGGGACCGTCCGGCGTCGACCGACCGATTCATCCCGCCAGCTGCCATCTGCGCAGCCTGACACATAATCGTACAAATATTCTAGTCTGGTCCGCGCTGCGCCTCCTTCAGCCAGACTCCGGGGTCCACGAGCAGCCGGGTCCACAGGTCGACGAGGTGGTCGCGAAATCGTCCCGGGTCCCACCCCCGGCCGGCCAGCAGGAGGTAGTACTCGGCACTGTTGGTCGCCCAGACGATGTCGGCCACCTCTGCGTCGGTGAGGTCGGAACGGAGCTGGCCGGTGCTCCGCAGATCGGCGGCGAACTCCAGCATGTTGGCCGCCCGACGCTCGATCAGCCCCGACCATGCTCGCTGACACTCGATGTCGTCGCGTCCGGCTTGCCTGAGCGCCTCCTGCAAGGGAGCCACCGTGGGGAGCAGGTCGCTGAGCGCCTCGGCGTACAACTCGATCTTGGCTTGTGCCGAGGTTGCTTGCCGGATGCGGCGCACGTACCCACGCTGACGAGCCGGGACCGGATCATCGCCCGAGGCGAGGACCATGTCGATGACGGCGCGGACCAGATCAGGCTTGCGGCCGACGCTTGCATAGACCGTGTCGATCGCCACCCCGGCCCGCTCGGCGACCTGGCTCATCGTGACCCCATAACCGGTGACCGTGAACAGCTCGCGGGCCGCCACGAGGACCGCGCGGCGGGTCTGGTCGGCCTGGGCCTCACGCGCAGGCGATCGGTACGCGCGGGTCTCGACGGGGCGGGTCTTGACGGGGCGGGCCATGGGTCCTACCGTACCAATATTCATCCGAAAGTCTTTCGGACGAAATCTAGTCTGAGGAGCACCCAATGCTCGACTCGTCAGCCACCACCCTCCGCGCCATCCACCGAACCGCTGCCGAGGGCCGGGCGACCTGGGCGATGGGCTCGTTGTTCGAACGCCTGCTGGGCGCCGCCGAGTCGGCTGACGCACTCGGCGTCTCGCTGGTGACCCAACCCCCCGGCACCGCCACGCCGCTGCACGTGCACACCCGCGAGGCGGAGGCGTTCTACGTGCTGGCCGGAACGCTCACCTACCGTGCCGGCGACGACATCTTCCACCTGTCATCCGGATCGTTCATGTATCTGCCCCAAGGGATGGCTCACGCCTTCCGGGTCACCGGCGAGGAGCCCACCCAGTTCCTCGCCTTGACCAGCCCGGGCGGTCTGATGGATCTCTACGACGAGGTCGGGATCGAAGCCCGGGAGCACCGCCTCCCCGGCGACGACGGCCAGAGCATGGACGTGGAGATCGCCCGATGGAACCAGGTCGGTCCGAAGTACGGGCTGCAGGTCGTCGGGCCACCCATCGACGGCTGAGCGTCCCGGGGCGCGCGACGGCGAAGCGTGGTGGTTTCCTCAGCCCGAGCCTTCGTCGGGCAGGACGACTTCGAGTCCCAGCCAGCGCGCAAGGTCGTCGATCTCGCGACGGACCGCCTCGATCATCTCGGGAGTGAACGGCTCGTCCTGATGGATCGCCGCTACGCGTAGCTCGCCTTCCTTGGGTTCCGCGGTCGCGTCGAGTTTTCCTACGAGCCGGTCCCCGTGGAGGATCGGCAGGGCGTAGTAGCCCCACATTCGGGCGGCCGCCGGTTTGTACATCTCGAGGATGTAGTCGAACTCGAAGATCTCGCTGAGCCGCCTGCGATCGGCCAGCAATCGGTCGAAGGGCGACAGCAGCGCCGTACGGCCGACGAACGGCTGCCCGAGCTGGGCGGGGTCGACGCGCCATTGGCCACGCACCCCCTCCACCTGCGCGATGTCACCGGTCTCGCCGACGTCGACCGGCTCGAGGGGCAGCTTGGTGGTCTTCGCCCGGGCGATACCTAGGGCCGTGAGCCTGCGCTGGTTGAGCCGGACCCGCGCCTCGTCGATCGGTGGCACCGGATCGTCGGGATAGACCCGGGAGGCGAGGTCCCACAACCGGTCACGCCCGGTGCCCCCGGCAGCCGCTACCTCGCCGCGTTGGACCAGCTTGTCGAGCATCATCCGAACATTGCGGTTGTCGTTCCAGCCGCTGGACTTCCATGGGACCTCGCACGTGTCCGGCAGCTCGCTCGACGGCAGCGGCCCATCGGCCCGCAGCCGGTCGAGGATGTCCTGCCGGCAATAGCTGTTCGCGCTCACCCAGTCGCGCAGCTGCTGCTGCCATTCGTTGAGCGCCCCGGAGCCGGGCCACTGCTCCATCTCCGCGCGAAACAGCGCGATGTCATCGGCGACCCGAAGGGTCTGCTGCAGCTCGATCAGCCGTTGCTCGTCGACGGCGTTCCAGAGCTGGCTGGCTTCGAAGCCGCTTCCCAGGCGACTCCACATGACCAGCTCCGCGGTGGGTGCGATCGCGCGCGTGGGCTCGACCTGGAGGAGGCCGAGCTGACGCACCGTCTCGACCAGATCGGTCGGTCGGGGGTCGGTGAGCAGCTGCGCTCGTACGGCTATCCGCCGAGCGTCGGCTCGGCTCAACTGGTGGACCTCGGCCATCCGCCGAGGGTAAAGGGCGGTCCCGACCTTCCCCGACGACTCCCTCAGGTGGAGGATGCCGCCGGGCTCGCCTCCTCTGCCTCCTCGTCCGGTCCAGAGCCGTGCGGCAGGTGCCGGGTGAACGGCAACGCGGCGAAGGCCAGCAGAGCCGAGGCGAGCAGGCCCACCTTCAACGAGGTGAGCTGAGCGCCGGCATAGTCCTCGACGATCGCTGCCGTCGTCGCGTCGTCCAGCCCCGCATCGCTGGCCGCCTGCCGGACCTGCTCCACGGACAAGAAGTCGATTCCGCCTTCGACCTGCACGCCCACCTGGGTCGCCACCTCGGCGCTGACTCGCGGATCCTCCTCGATCGTGCCGACGAAAACGTTGGCCAGGCCGGTGAGCACGATCGCCCCGATGAGGGCCACCCCCAAGGAGGAGCCGAGTTGTTGGCCGGTGTACTGGAGACCGCCGGCCTCGCTGCGCCCGGACGCGTCAACCGAGGACTGCACGACGTTGCCCAGCTGGGACACGATCAGGCCCATGCCGATCCCGATGACGGCCATCGACACAGCGAACATCCCACCGGCCAGCTCGGGCTCCACGGTGTCGAGGAGCAGCAGGATCCCGACCACGGTGCTGCTCAGCCCCCACCGGACGATCGCGCGCACAGTCATGTGCGTGGACAAGCGGCTCCCCGCCGCTGAGGCCAGGAACATGGTGACCGAGATCGGCACCATCTTGATCCCGGTCTCGAGCGCGTCCAGGCCGAGCACGAGCTGCAGGTAGAGGGGCATCACGAAGAACACGCCCATCAGGATCAGGTTCTGGGTGAACAGCCCGATCAGCCCGGCCCGCAACGGAGGGATCCGCAGCAGTGACAGGTGCACCAACGGATCGAAGCCACCGGCTTCGCGGCGACGCTGCCAGTGCACGAAGGCCCACAACAAGAAGCCACCGAAGGCGATCATGAAGGGTGTGAGCGAGAAGCCGAACGGGCTGATCGGCGAGTCCTTCGGAAGCAGCCAACCCCAGGTGCTCGACTGGAGCACGCCGAGCACCACCAGGCCCAGCCCGGTCGCCGACAAGACTGCGCCGACGACGTCCAGCTTCGGGACCCTGCCTTCGCGGACGGCATCCGCCACCTTGGGGGTCATCGCCAGGATGAAGCCGACGAGCAGCACCTCGCCGACGAAGACGATCCGCCAGGTCAGCTCGGTCGTCGCCCACCCACCGAGGATGGGGCCGACGGCGATTCCCGCGCCCGCGACGCCTCCGATCACGGCGTAGGCAACCTTGCGGGACTGGCCTTCGTAGTTGCCCGCGATGAGCGCAGCCATGGCTGGCAGCACGAGAGCTGCGCCGGCGCCTTCCAGGATCGACCAGCCCAGGGCGAGGACGAAGACCGACTGCGAGACTGCCGTGAGAGCCGACCCGCACGCATAGATCACGAGTCCGATGACGAAGGCGCGACGACGCCCGATCAGGTCGCCGATCTTGGCCCCGGTGAGCATCAGCATCGCCATCACCAGGCAGTACAAGGTGATGATCGCCTGGATCGTGGTCACGGTCGTGTCGAAGTCGATCACCAGCTGACTGATCGACACGTTCATCACGGACTGATCGAGGACCATGACGAACTGGGCGGTGGCCAGCGCCACCAAGGCGAGCCATCGGTTCACGACTCGGCTCCGAGCGTGGCGACCATGACGGCCTTGATCGTATGCAGCCGGTTCTCGGCCTGATCGAAGGCGATGTTGTACGGCGACTCGAAGACCTCGTCGGTCACCTCGAGCCCGGAAGTCATGCCGGTCTTCTCGGCGATGTCTTGGCCGACGATGGTGCTGGTGTCGTGGAAGGCGGGGAGGCAGTGCATGAACTTGACGTCAGCGTTCCCGGTCGACTCGAGCGCCCTGGCGTTGACCTGATAGGGGGACAAGAGCTTGATCCGTTGGTCCCACACCTCCTTGGCCTCGCCCATCGAGACCCACACGTCGGTGTGCACGTAGTCGACACCCGCTAGGGCCTCACCAGAATCCTCCGTGAGCAGCAGTCGGGCGCCGGAGGCGGCCGCTCGATCTTCGGCGATGAGCTGCACCTCGTCGCTGGGCCACAGCGCCTTGGGAGCCGCGATCCGCACATCAGCGCCCATGATCGCGCCCATCACATACAGCGAGTGCCCCATGTTGGAGCGGGCGTCCCCCAGATAGCAGTAGGAGATCTCCTCGACGCGCTTGCCGTGACCGTGCTCGAGCATGGTGAGGAAGTCGGCAAGCATCTGCGTCGGGTGCCACTCGTCGGTGAGACCGTTGAAGACCGGTACCGCTGAATGCTCGGCCAGCGTCTCCACCGTGGCCTGGGCCTTGCCGCGAAACTCGATGCCGTCGTAGTAGCGGGAGAGGACGCGGGCGGTATCGGCTGCCGACTCCTTGTGCCCGATCTGGGAGGAGGTGGGATCGAGGTACGTCGTGTGCGCCCCTTGGTCGTAGGCGGCCACCTCAAAGGCGCATCTCGTACGCGTCGAGGTCTTCTCGAAGATCAACGCGACGTTCTTGCCAGTCATCTGCTTCTGCTCGACACCAGAACGCTTCGCGCGCTTCAGGTCACCGGCGAGGTCGAGGAGGAACTGCAGCTCCTCGGCGGTGAAGTCGATCTCCTTGAGGAAATCGCGATTGCGCAGGTTGACCGGCACAGGTGGCTCCTTGGCTCATGCGGGCAGCGTCGGGTCATCCTTCCAGCCACCAGGCCCCAAACGCACGCATGGGCCTCGCCACCATGGGACCGTATTCGGGTGGGAAACGACCGGCTCTGGCATCACCTCAACGTCGAGCGAGCCGTCTACGGGACGGTCGTGTTGATGTCGGTGCTCGTGGTCTATGAGGGGTGGGCCTCGTTGACCTCGTTCTTCGGCACAGCCCTGGTGATCATCGCCCCCATCGTCGCCCTGCTGCTCGCGCACTACTTCGCTGACCTGATGTCGCTGCACGTCGAGGTGGGAAGGCCTCTTCGCCGCGCCGAGTGGATGGGCTTGGCCGGGCGCGAGGTCGGGATCCTGCTGGCCGCTGTCCCGCCGCTGACCATCTTGCTGATCGGCTGGCTCACCCCGTTGGACGCCGTATCCACGATCAAGGTGCTGCTCTGGGGAGGTGTGGCGTCGCTGATGTTCCTCGCGGCCGTTGCCGCAAGCCAGGCCGGCTACCGGGGCTGGCGACTGGCGGTGGCGTCAGCCATGGGAGGCGTGGTGGGTCTGGTCGTGATCTCCCTGCAGGTCCTGCTCAAGCCGCACTAGGGAGCGACGACCAGCTCGCGGTCGACGCCATCGTCTACGAGGGGTCCGGGACGGGGAACATACGTGTGAACGCGGCCGCGAGAGGGCGGTCACCCGTCACACCCAGACGGCCCGCGCGCGTGGCGGAACTGATCGACTCGCGGCCGAAGCTGATGGCTCGAAGCGTCGCGAGATCGGCGTCGAGGACGACGTCAGCGGCCTCGTCTGAGCCTCGGCGTACGTCGATGCGGTCGCCGGTGATGGTGACGGTCGCCGTGCCGCTGCCGACCCGGATGACGTACGTCCCGTCCGATGCCCTCGACGGGTCGAACAACGTCTTGAAGGCGAACAACATCGCGCTGAGGCTCAGGTCGTTCTGCGAGGTAAGCGTCTCGCGACTGCCCCAGCGGCCGAGCTCGATCAGGACCGGCTCGAGCGAACGGCCGCGATCGGTGAGGTCGTAGACCGTGACGCCCAGGGCCTCCTCGTCGACGCGACGCAGGACGCCGGACTTCTCCAGGTCGCGCAGGCGCTGCGAGAGCACGTTGGGGCTGATGCCCGGCAAGCCCTCCCGCACCTGGGCAAAGCGGCGTGGGCCAAACATCAGCTCCCGAACGACCAGGACGGCCCAGCGATCGCCGATGACGCCCATCGCGCGGGCGATTCCACACGGGTCGTCGTACCGGGTCCCGGTCGCCATGAGACGAGCATAGTGCAAGTGGTTGCATATCAGGACTGCTCGTCCTAAGTTAGGACTATGAGCGAACGGGTGAGATCGGACCCCCCCTGACGTGAGCACCTTCGTCCTCATCCCCGGCGCGGGTGGTGTGGCCTGGTACTTCAGCCGACTCGTTCCGCAGCTCGAGCGGGCCGGCCACGAGGCGATCGCGGTCGACCTTCCCGGAAACGACGTCGAATCCGGGCTTTCCGAATACGCCTCCATCATCGAGGCGGCCCCCGGCGCGCGTAGCGGTGTCGTGCTCCTCGCCCAGTCACTCGGCGGCTTTCCCGCGGCGGTAGCCGCGCAGCGCATCGCGCTCAAAGGCATCGTGTTTCTCAACGCGATGATCCCGAATCCTGGCGAGACCGCAGGGGCGTGGTGGGACAACACCGACTCTCAGGCCGCACGCATCGACGCGGCGAGAGTCGGCGGCTACTCGACCGAGATCGACCTCGAGACATATTTCCTGCACGACGTCGACCCCGTGGTCGCAGCTGAGGGCGAATCTCACCAGCGCGACGAGGTCGACACCGTCTTCAACGAACCCTGCGAATTCACTGCGTGGCCCGATGTCCCGATCCGTTGCGCCGCCGGTGCGGATGACCGATTCTTTCCGGTGGCGTTTCAGCAGCGCGTCGCGCGCGAACGCCTCGGCATCGAGGCCGACGTGCTGCCCGGCGGCCACCTCTTGGCCCTCTCGCAGCCGGAGGCACTGGCCGACTATCTGGATTCGCTGTGACGGCGCCGCGCGTATTGCTCGACGGTCTCGGTATCCCTGAGTCGCCCCGCTGGCACGAGGCCCGGTTGTGGTTCTGCAACTGGACGACCGGAGACATCGTCGTGGTCGGCGCCGATCAGGTGGCAGAGGTCGCGGCGCACGTTGAGACAACCGTTCCCTACTCGATCAGCTGGCGACCCGACGGAGCGCTTCTGGTCGTTTCCGGGCAAGAGGCGAGCCTGCTGCACCGAGACGCCAACGGCTCGCTCGTCGCCTATGTGGACTTGTCGGCGTACGGGTCGGTGTTCAACGAGATCGTGGTGAGCCCCCTGGGCCATACTTTTGTGAACGGGGAGAACGTCGTCGTCCTCGTGCGTTCGGATGGATCGTGTGCCCAGGTGGCGGCCGGACTGCGGTTCGGAAACGGAATGGCTGTCACGCCCGACGGCCGCACATTGCTCGTCGCCGAGTCACATGGGGCGTGCCTCACCGCATTCACGATCGGCGACGAGGGAGCGCTGTCCGACCGCCGTGTCTGGGCGGATCTCGAGGGCGACGCCCCCGACGGCATCTGCCTCGACGCGGAGGGGGCGGTCTGGTATGCCAGTGTGCCCGGCCGGCATTGCTCCCGAGTGCGGGAAGGGGGCGAGGTGCTGCAGCGCATAGACATCGATCGCGGAGCGTTTGCCTGCATGCTCGGTGGAGAGGACGGTAAGTCGCTCTTCATTGCCGCAGCCGAGTGGAAGGGAATGGACGCGATCGGCGACGGCAGCCGTACGGGCCAGATCCTCGTCGAGCAGGTCGACGTCCCCCACGCCGGATGCCCGTGAGCGGTGACGTGCCCGCCCGCGCCCCACGGACGAACCGGAGCCAGGTCACCGTCGCGGCCGACCTCGATGCCTCGACCCAGGCACAAGAAGGGCCGCCACCCCTGGCGAGAGGGATGACGGCCTTCAGGCATGACCATACGTGCTGCCACAACGTGGAGGTGGCGGGAATCGAACCCGCGTCCTTCGGTGTCGAACCAGGGCTTCTCCGGGCGCAGCCTGCTGTGGTTTTCTCGGCCCTCTCAGTCACGCAGGCAAGCTGTGACCAGGCCCAGCCACTGTTGAGTGTCCTCGTCGTCCCCGCGGCCGGGGCGTCGAGTGGAGCTTCCTAGCTGATGCCAGGGTCCGGGGCGGAAGCACACCCGGTCTGACAGATGTCACTCTTGCTTAGGCAGCGAGAGCGAAATCGGTGCGGTTAGAGTTCGCACTTGTGTTTATTGCGGCACATGGTTGACGAGATCAGTACCGCGATCCTCGGCCCGCTTCCCCTGCAACAACATCCGAAGTCGAAACCGTTCACCCCCTGTGCAGTTGTGGTTCCAGGATACGGCATCCCGCCGGCGACGCGCCTGGCAGATTTTCGCCGTTCAGCCGTTGGCCCTGGCGCTGTTGTTGTCCACCTTCATCAAGGACGTGTCCACTGCTTCGAAGGCGGACGCGGGGATCGTCTTGAGCTCGTCGAGCATGGTGTGCCCCCAGCCCTTTTCCGACGTGCCCTGGAAATACCACGGGGACCCGTTGTCGGCCAGCACGAGGCCGTAGGTCTTCATCGCCTTCAGCACCACGCGGGTGCTGTGGTGGAACCCCTTGGTGGCAAAGCTGGACTTGAGCCGAAACCGGGCTCCCATCGGCGGATACGCAGCTGACGAGACCGAGCCGGCCTGGTGGCGGGCCGGCCAGACGAAGGACCGATCCGTGACATCGGTGGTAAATCTGATGGCGTGGCCGACCCATCCCGCCTTCACCTCATCCAGTCGCAACAACCCCGGGAGGATGGGCAGCCCGGCGGCGTCTGCCGACGTCCAGCCCTTCGGCCGCAGGTCGTTGCGTTTCAGCGACCAGGTGGCCCCTGACCCAGCCTTCCATCCGTTGGACGTCTTGCGCGTGGCGAACGTCTCGAACACGCGACACGAGGTCTTGTTGACCACGATGGCGTGCCGGTCCCCCGAAGCGCCCGGACCACCTTCGATCTTGGTGTCCTTGCCGAGCGGGTACTTCACGCGGTCGCTCTCCGAGGCGTAGCCGAAGGTGACGTGGTGCTTCTTGTGCTCGCCGGTGACGATCGTGATCGGGATGCCGTACGGCACCGGGAGATCGCCGTAGCTCGGACCGAAGTCGGGGTGCAACCGGCTGGACGGATGCATATGGGCGATCCACTTCGCCGACTTGGGGTGCACCGGGATGTTCTTGATCGAGGTGTTCCAGTAGTTGTCCGCGGGGAAGACCGCGCAGGACGTCCCCTTGAGGCGCGGGGTCTCCAGCCCGACCACGGGGTCGGCCGCGGTGACAGCCGCGCCCGCCGTTGCCGCCGGCGCGGAGGCCAGGGCCGCGGGCACGGAAGGGGCCGCTGCTGTGACCGCCATCACCGAAGCCCCGAGGACGGCCAGCCAACCGGATCGCCGAGCGCGGAAGGTGCCCATCCCCCGTTCGTCGGCACGCAGCACGTGGGCCTTCAGCCGTCGACCGGGTGACTAGCGGCCGGCTGTTCCGCGTCGGTCAGCCGCCCATAGCGGCTGGCGATCCACCCGGCCGAGAGCCCGTGGGCGACGACGCTTAGCGTGACGGCCACGGTCACGGTCGTCAGGATCAGCTGCTCGTCGCTACCAGTCAGGGCCTCGGCGGCCAGCAGGGCGAACACAATCGAAGCCAGACCCCGCGGTCCGAGCCAGCCCACGACCAGCGAGTCGCGAAAGCCGAGACCAGATCCGGCGAGCGAGAACAGGACGGGAACGATCCGGATGACCGTCAGGCTGAGCACGGCGTAGACCACCGACCGCCACGTCACCGAGGGGAGGACCAGCGAGGCGGTGAGACCGAAGGCCAGCCACACGGCGAGCCCGAGCAGAGTCCCCGCCTGCTGAGTGAGGACCAGACCGTCGCGCTCCTGCTCGCGCGCGGCCAGGCCGAACGAGAGACCACCGATGAAGGCGGCGACGAAGCCGTTGCCACCCAGCTGGATCGCCAGAAAATACGTCAGCAGCGCCAGGGCCAAGACCGCGATCGGATCGAGGCTCGGCTGCGACCAGCCAAGCCGGCGGGCGGCCAGCAGCGCCCGCGCGCCGATTCCGCCGACGAGGCCGCCCACGGCTACCGCGACGACGACTTCCACGAGCGCGTCGGCCATCGCATGGCTGATCGAACCTGCCTCCTGATCCGCTGCCGCCCCGGCGAGGAAGAACAGCACGAAGGGTGTCGCCAGCCCGTCGTTCAGGCCGGACTCCACGTTGATCAGCGTCCGCAGCCGGGACGGGATGCGTTGATCACTGACGAAGGACTCCCCCAGGGCCGCATCGGTCGGTGCCAGCACCGCCGCCAGGAGCGCCAGAACCCACCAGTTCTCGCCAGGGAACAGCAGCCAGGCGACTGCCGCACCGGACGCGATGGTCAAGGGCAGGCCGACCGCCAGCAGGCGTACGGGCAGCCAGGCCTCACTGCGAAGCTGCGAACGGGTGACGCTCGACGCATCGCGGAACAGCACGAGGACGAGCGCGACCTCCGCCAGCGCACGAAGTTGCGCGCCCTCCAGGACGACGTCGAGATGACCGACGCGGGCCACCAGGTAGCCCGCGATGAGCAACGTGATCGGCGCGGTGATGCTCCAGCGATCAAACCGGCGCGAGAGGAGGACCCAGCCGACGACCAGGATGAGACCGATCACGACCGCGGATGTCACGGTTACCAGCTCCCGCCGCCGCCGCCACCCATGCCTCCACCGGAAGAGCCGGCCGAACCTCCCGAGGAGCCAGCCGTTGCGGAGAAGGACGATGCACTGGACTCCGCGAACGACCCCAGACCGTCGCCCAGAGACCCGAGGTCCCAGCCACTCGGTCCGGAATACCAACCGAGGGTGGCTGCGGAACCGGTCGCTGCCTGAGCTGCAGCCAGCGCGGCCAACGCCTTGGCCCAGCGTTCGGTCTCACCGAAGACCATGGCGTAGGGAAGGTAGCGGCTGAACACGTCGACCGATTCCTCAAAGCGCAGCTGCTCGACCTCCGCCGTGGCGACGTAGCGCCGGAACCCGAGAACCTGGGCGAACGCTGCACTCCCCTTGGCCGTGCGCGCCGGCATCCGGTGGGCCGAGGCGAGCAGCACGACGCCAGCGGCCACGACAGCGAGACCGAGCAGCCCGAGATGCGTGGCCATGGCCAACAACCAGGTCAGACCAACGCCAAGCGCGACGGCAAGCACGCCCACGACAGTCCACACAGACCGGGTGGTGTCTGGCCTGGTCCGGAAGTATCCGCGCCTCACCGCGTCGGTCTCGATGGCCTTGCGGACGGCAGCAAGCTGGGGGGCGAAGGTCTTCTTGAGGTCCGACAGGTCTACCTCGTCTCCCGTAGCGAACAGGTGACCGAGCAGGAGCGACTCGTAGGGCAGCAGATCGTTGCTGCCGGCGCCGTCCGTGCGCAACCGGGTCAACCGCCAGTCGCGGGAGGCGAACCAGTGCGCCCGCTTGAGCTCCTCGATCCGCAGGTAGCCGCGGACCGCCAGGTCCACGACCGTGGCCGAGACGTCGAGGGTGTCCGCACGCTCGTCGAGGATGAGGCCGAGCTGCCCGGGTCTCAGGTCGGCCGGTGGTTGGAACTCGACGGGACCTTCGGGGGAGGAGAACAACGGGCGTCGCGTCTCGACAGCGACGTCGCCGGGTGGGGTGAGTCCGGGCGTGACTCCTGGCCACAGCCGGTCGCGGCCGTGCCGCCACAGCAGTGCGAGAACTCCCCCGACGCCGAGCAGCAGGATGACTCCCGACAATGACGCCGTCGCGGGTGTGACGGCGAATGCCCGAGTGACCGAGAAGCGCTCATCCAGGATCGGTGCGGCTCCGGCGGCCGCGACCGAGTCCAGCGGCGCTGCGACGACGACGGTCAGCCCGTCATAGGGCTGCAGGTCTGCGTCAGTGAATGTCGCTGTCGTTCCTTTCGCCTTCGTGGAGGCGCAGGGCAGCGCGGAGTGCTCCGGCCCGGCGAAGCAGGCGGTGCCCGTGACCGGGCCGGGCATGCTGACCCGTACCGATGCAGCGACGATCGGCACCGACCACTCGGTGCCGATCGCGTTCCAGCTCAGCTCGACGTGCTCGGGGAGCGCGTTCACCGCCCCCCTGACCTGATAGCGGATCGTGTACGTGTGCACGCCGGTGACCGTCTTGTTCTCGTCACCGACACGGATGACCAACGATCCGTTCTCGTTGGACGTCTTGACGTCGTCCGGTGCGTCGCTGGTGACCGAGAGGTCGTCGACCTTCAAGATGCGCTCGTAGGTCTTGTCGTAGTCGTAGCGCACCGGAATGGTCCGATAGATGCCGTGCCGCTGGTTCGTCCCGAAGTCGTAGACGATCGTCTCGACAACCTTGAGGGTGCCGTCGGAGTCCAGGACCGCCTGCACCTGATAGTCGTTGATCTGCTCGCCGCCGCTCGCCTGCGCCGCCGGAGCGCCGAGCAGGGCACAGCCCAGCAGCGCGAGCGCCGCCACACCCACCAGGGCAGCGGCGCGGCGAGCCCTACTCGATGCCACGCGACCGTTGGCTCAGCGCCCGGGCGGTCTCGCGGGTCGCCTGCCGCTCGGCCAGGGCATGCCGCTTGTCGTAAGCCTTCTTGCCTCGGGCCAGGGCGATCTCGACCTTCGCGTACCCATCCTTGAAATACAGCGCCAGCGGCACGATGGTCAGGCCGGACTCCTTGGTCTTCGCCACCAACCGGTGGATCTCCGCCTTCGACAGCAGAAGCTTGCGCAGCCGCCGCGGCTCATGGTTGTTCCAGGTGCCCTCGGTGTATTCAGGGATGTGGACGTTGTGCAGCCACACCTCTCCGTCCCGGATCGACGCGAACCCGTCGATGAGCGACGCCCGCCCGGCACGCAACGACTTGACCTCGGTGCCGGTGAGAACGATCCCCGCCTCGTAGGTGTCCTCGAGGTGATAGTCGTGGCGCGCCTTCTTGTTCTGGGCGATCAGCTTTCGGCCCTGTTCCCGGGGCATGTCAGCCCCGTCCGCCGGTGGGCAGGGCGGCGACCAGGCCGGTCAGCACGTCCAGCGCCTTCCGTTCGGCGACCGCCGGATCGGTCGGACTTGCGGAGATGTCTGGCGCGATGCCGACCCCATCGATGAGATGGCCGTCGGGAGTCACGTACTGCCCCACCGTGAGCTCGATCGCCGATCCGTCGGTAAGCGTGGCTGGCTCCTGGACCGACCCCTTGCCGAACGTCCGGCTTCCCACGATGACCGCCCTGCCCCGGTCCTGCAGCGCAGCGGCAACGATCTCGGCGGCGCTCGCCGTGCCGCCGTCGACGAGCACGACCATGGGCGTGGTCGTGTCGCCCCCGGGGGCCGCCTGGAGGGTACGGCTACCGCGTCCACGTCGGTCATAGCTGACGACGACCCCACCGTCGAGGAAGGCCCCGGCCACCTCGACGGCCTCGTCGACGAGGCCTCCCGGGTTGTTGCGCAGATCGAGCACGATGCCGGCCCGCTCACGACCCGAGCTCGCGTCGGCGTTGACGGCGGCCCGCACCTGACGACCCACGCCGCGCGTGAATGAGTTCACCCGGATGTTGAGCACGCCACCGGTCAGCCGTTCCACCGTCACGTCATCACTGGTCACCGTCACCCTGGTCAACGTCAGCGTGCGCGGCGCGGCACCAGCGCCCGCCGCGACGGTCACCTGGACGGAGGTTCCCGGCTCGCCCCGGAGGAGTCTGGCCACTTCGGACACGGATTTGCCGGAAGTTGTGACGCCGTCGACCGCGGTGACGAGATCCCCTGGCGCGAGTCCGGCGCTCTGCGCGGGGGTGCCGGGCTGAACGCTCGCGACCGACACGACGCCCCCCAGCGCCTGCCGCAACCAGACACCTACGCCGGTGTAGCGACCTTCGAGGGCCGCGCTGAAGGCCGAGAAGTCCGACGGTGCGTAGTAGGCCGACCACTGGTCACCCAAGGTGTCGAGCATCCCTTCCACGGCGGCCTTCTCCAGCGTCTGCTGGTCCACCGGCCGGGCCGCGTCACGGGCGATCCGGGCGGCCGCCTCGTCCAAGACGCCGGGCGACGGGGGCGACGAGGGCTGGACCACCAGGGCCCCCAGGCTGAACGCGACGCCGGCCACGACGACATAGCCGGCCGCCTTGCGGACGCCAGCGCTCAGCCGCCGATGCTTGCGGCTCGTCGGGGATGACACCCCAGAAGTGTACGGATCCGAGCCGGGAAGCGGCCGATCAGCAGGAGACCGGACGCTTGGTCCCGCCGAACCAGCCCATTGGGTCGTACGGCACCCCGTTGATGTGCACCTCGAAGTGCAGGTGCGGACCCGTGGCGAAGCCGGTGGCTCCGACCCGGCCGATCGGTTGCCCCTTGGACACCCGGGTGCCGACCGGAACCAGCCGCGCTGACTGATGGGCATAGAACGTGGAGAGTCCCTGGCCGTGATCGATGAGCGTGACGTTGCCGTAGGCGGTGTTGAAGTACTCCGCGATGACCCGGCCGCCGAGTGCGGCCGAGATCGTCGAGCCGTACGGCGCCCCGATGTCGATGCCCGTGTGGCACGAGCGGTAGCCATAGACCGGGTGGATGCGGGACCCGACGCCTTGGGTGACCGGCCCGTTGGCCGGCCACAGGAGCTCGCCGCTGGGCAGCCCGTTGCCCCGGCTGGCAGCGGCAAGCTCGCGCTTGACCTTCGCCTGAGCGGCCTTGAGCTGCTTGAGGTTGGCCAGCTCTCGTTGCTTGGCGGCTTCCGCCACCGACAGCGCGTGCGTGGCTCGAGCCACCAGGGCCTCGACGCGGTCCTTGGCCCGACGCGCCGTCTTGGCCAGCTCGCCCGAGCGAGCCAGCTGGTCGGCGGCCGCGAGGCGCTTGGCCTCGGTCTCGGCCGTCGCGAGCTCGAGGTCACGCTGGCTGATCTTGAGGTCTGCTTCGTCGACGGCCAGCTGCTCCAGGATCGCGTTCTGCGCCCGCCCGATGCTGTCCATCGCCGAGATCCGACCAGCGAAGTCGGTTGGCGACTCCGCCTCCAGGGCCACGCCGAGCTCAGCGAACGACCCACCCTGGATATAGCTCTGCCGAGCCAGCGCCCCGACCAGGGCATAGGTCGCATCGATCCTGGACTGAACGCGAGCCACAGCCCGCTCCGCCTTTTCCTGCTCTGCCTCGGCCGCCCGCAGGGCAGCGGCTGCCGCCTTGTCCTGGATGCGGGCGGCGGTGAGCTGGGCGTTGGCCTCGACGACCGCCTGACGCGCCGCGGGAAGTTCGGCTCGGACGCTGGCCAGCTCGGCGACGGCGCGGCCGACCCGCCGGGTCGTGGCACCGACGTCGCCCACCTGCGCCTTCACCTGCTCCTGCAGCTGCTTGGCCTTGCGCCGCAGGTTGTCCTCGTCGTCCGCGCTGGCCGGCGGGACGGCCAAGGACGCCACCAACGCGCCGGCCGCCACCACGACCACGCCCAGTCGGCGTGCGCGGCGCTGGCGCGTGGGGGCGGTCATCACACGCGAAGGTATCTCTGAACGGTGATCCAGCTGGCCAAAGCCGACAAGACCAGCCCAATGATGACCACGAGGACCGTGACGCTCCAGAACGTGGACCAGCCGATGTAGGCGATGAACTGGAAGTTCCTGGCCAGCCAGGTCAAGATCACCCACTTCATCGCGACGGCCAGGAAGAACACCGAGATCATCGCGCCGATGAAGGCGGCCAGCATCGCCTCGAGCACGAACGGCAGCTGGATGTAGACGTTGCTCGCCCCGACCAGCCGCATGATTCCGGTCTCGCGTCTTCGGCTGAAGGCCAGCACCTGCATCGTGTTGGCGATCAGCAAGATGACGGCAACGATCATGATCACGGCCAGCACCAGCGCGCCCAGCTGAACGCCGTTCAGGAACTTGAAGAACTTCTCGAGCAGCGCCCGCTGATCTTGCACTTCCTCGATCCCGGGTCGCCCGTTGAACGCGCTGTAGATGATGGCGAACTGCTCAGGGTCTTGCAGCTTGACCCGAAAGGACTCCGGGAGGACGTCGGCCGTGGTGTTCTGCACGATCGACGGGTTGTTCTTGAACTGCTCCTTGAACCGCTCGAAGGCCTGTTCCTGGGACTCGTAGTAGACCTCGGACACCTCGGGCAGGGCCCTCAGGTCGGCCTCGATCTGCGTGCGCTGCTCGTCGGTGACGGCACCATCGGGGCACGAGGTCTCCGACGAGGCGTCCCCGCACAAGAAGACCGCGACCTCGACCTTGTCATACCAATAGCTCTTCATCTGATCGACCTGAGAACGCACGAGCAGCGCCCCGCCAAGCATCGTCAGCGAGACAGCGACCGTGATGATGGTCGCCGCCGTCATCGTGAGGTTTCGGCGCAGGCCGATACCGACCTCGCCGAGCACGAAGCGCCATCGCATCTTGGTTGGTGTCCTCAGGTGGTCACGCGCCGGTGGCGCTGAGTCGGTGGGGTCGGTTCGGGGTCGGTTGCCGGTGTCGGTCGGGGTCAGTTCGAGTAGCCGTACACACCGCGCGTCTGGTCGCGGACGAGGTGCCCGCGCTCGAGCTCGATCACGCGCTTGCGCATCTGGTCGACGATGGCCGCGTCATGGGTGGCCATCACGACTGTGGTGCCTGTGCGGTTGATCCGGTCGAGCAGCTTCATGATCCCAACGGACGTGGAGGGATCAAGGTTTCCGGTGGGCTCGTCGGCGATCAGCAACAGGGGTCGGTTGACGAAGGCGCGTGCGATCGCCACCCGCTGCTGCTCACCGCCGGACAGCTCGCCGGGCAGGCGCAGCTCCTTGCCCTCCAGCCCGACCAGCTCGAGGACCTCGGGGACGACCTGTTTGATGGTCGACTCCGGACGGCCGATGACCTCCAGCGCGAAGGCGACGTTCTCGAAGACGGTCTTGTTGGGCAGCAGCCGGAAGTCCTGGAACACCGTGCCCATCTGCCGGCGGAGCTGGGGGACCTTCCAGTTGGACAGCCTGGAGAGGTCTTTGCCGAGGACCTCGACGCGTCCGCCGGTGGGGCGTTCCTCCTTGAGCAGCAGGCGCAGGAAGGTCGACTTCCCCGAGCCTGAGGCCCCCACGAGGAAGACGAACTCACCCTTCCCCACCTCGAGCGTGACGGCGTCCAGCGCCGGGCGCACCTGGTTGGGGTAGAGCTTGCTGACCTCGGAGAAACGGATCACAGGGAGAGGGGCGGCCGGGGACGGGGACAGGACGGGGGAAGGCGTCCGACCGCGCAACACTGTACGTCGCTTGGGCTGGTCAGCCGCGCAGGCTGTCCACAGACGCGCCGCCCCTCCTCAGCGCAGTTCCCTCAACCTCGAGCCCAGCTAGGCGGGCTGGGCCTGCATGCGCCAGCGGATGCCGGCCTCGATGAAGTCGTCGATCTCGCCGTCGAGGACGGCCCCGGTGTTGCCCGTCTCGTACTCGGTACGCAGGTCCTTCACCATCTGGTAGGGGTGCAGGACGTAGGAGCGCATCTGGTTGCCCCACGAACCCGCGTTGTCATCCTTGAGGGCGTCCATGGCGGCGCGTTCCTCGATCCGGCGCCGCTCCAGCAGCCGGGCCTGCAACACCCGCATGGCCGCCGCCCGATTCTGGATCTGGCTCTTCTCGTTCTGGCACGAAACGACGATGCCGGTGGGCACGTGCGTGATGCGTACGGCCGAGTCGGTGGTGTTGACGCTCTGGCCACCGGGTCCCGACGAGCGGAAGACGTCGACGCGGATGTCGTTGTCCGGGATGTCGATGTGATCGGCCTGGTCCACCACCGGCAGCACCTCGACCCCGGCGAAGGACGTCTGCCGACGCCCCTGGTTGTCGAACGGGCTGATCCGCACCAGCCGATGCGTCCCCTGCTCCACCGACAGCGTGCCGTAGCCGTAGGGCACCTTGACAGCGAAGGTCACGGACTTGATGCCGGCCTCCTCCGCGTAGGAGACGTCGTAGACCTCGACGGCGTAGCCGTGGCGCTCCGACCAGCGCAGATACATCCGCATGAGCATCTCGGCCCAGTCGGCAGCGTCCACCCCGCCGGCCTCCGCGCGGATGGTCACGAGTGCTTCGCGCGAGTCGTACGGCCCCGACAACAGCGTGCGTACCTCGAG
The DNA here is from genome assembly GCA_963805505.1 of uncultured Actinomycetota bacterium. GTDB lineage: Bacteria > Actinomycetota > Actinomycetes > DATJPE01 > DATJPE01 > JANPBY01. The sequence goes on from CAWDUP010000004.1 coordinate 62,252, forward strand.
CTCGGAGATCGCCGACTGGAGTGCCGCGAGCTCTTGCTCGGCCTCGACCCGGGTGGCCTCGTCGCCCTCCTCCTCGGCCATCTGGAAGAGCACCTCCAGGTCGTCCACCCGCCGGCGGAGACTCTCGACCCGGTTGATCTCGGCCTGCACGTGGGACAGGCGTGACGTGACTGTCTGCGCGTTGTCCTGGTCGTCCCACAGGTCAGGCGCGGCCGCCGCCTCGTTGAGGCTCGCGAGATCTTCCCGCATCCGCGGCAGATCAAGCACCTTCTCGATGCTGGTCAGCGTCGCGGCAACCTCGGCCACAGCGTCGGTGTTGTCGGAGGCGGCCACGTCGGCCGAGCCTACGCGACCTGCTCTGGGTGGCGAGGTTGGTCCGCGCTACGGACGCGGCGATCGCCAGTCTCGTCATGAACGCTTGGCGCGCGCGTCTTAGGGAGACACCCAGCCGGACACCCCAGGAGCCTCGCCATGAGCAGGACCACGCGCACCCACGCACTCACCGCCTTCGCCGTCACCGGTCTGGTCCTGCTCGGCACAGCAGCGCCAGCCTCCGCGCAGCCGATGCTCCTGGCTAAGCAGTACGCCAACTGCACAGCACTCGCCAAGGTCTACCCGCACGGCGTCTCCAAGGTCAGCCTGACCACCAAGCAGTGGAAGGCGCGCGGGGCCACCGGCAAGCCGGCGGTTCGACCCGGCGTCTACAAGGCCAACAAGGCGAGCATGGACCGCGACAAGGACGGCATCGCGTGCGAACGCTGAATGTCGCCGTTGCGCTGCTCGTCGTTGGGCTGAGTGGCGTGCTCGCATCGAGCCCGGCCGGGCCGGCAGCTGCTCGTCCGGCGCCTCCGTCCCCCACGGCAGGACTAACGGCGACGACCGCCGCCAGCGGTCAGGTCTCGGCTCGTGCCCTGCTGTCCCGCCTCACGGTGAGACCCGAGACCGGCGGCAGCACGTACGACCGGGCGAAGTTCCACCTCTGGATCGATGCCGACCACGACGGGTGCGACACCAGGGAAGAGGTCCTGATCAAGGAGTCCACCAGGAAGGTGAAGGTCGGCAGCGGCTGTTCCCTCACCGGTGGACGCTGGGTGTCCTGGTATGACGGCGTCGTCACGAGGAACCCCTCGACCTTCGACATCGACCACGTCGTCCCGTTGCACGAGGCGTGGGTCTCCGGCGCCCGGTCCTGGGGCGCCGGCAAGCGCGAGCGCTACGCGAACGACCTCGGGTGGAACCTCAGCCTGGACGCCGTCACCGCGCACTCCAACCGTTCCAAGGGCGATCGGGATCCTGCCGGCTGGCTGCCGACCGACCACCCGTGCAGGTATGCGCACCACTGGGTGAAGATCAAGTACCGGTGGGGCCTCACGATCGACGCCGCCGAGAAGGGCGAGCTCAGCTCGCTGCTGTCCGGTTCGTGCGGGAGGTCCATGCTCGCCGTGCCGTCGCGCGCGACCTGACGCAGTCGAGGCGGTTTAGGGTCAGTCGACGTACGGCGCTCGCGCGGTGGCCGTCGCATCCACCAGCACCGCGCCACTCGCGCCTCCCACGATTCCGGGGAACGGCAGTCTGCGCAGGCACCGGAACGAGACCGTGACCGACTCTGGCCCGACGTCGACCCTAGTCACCACGAACGCCTCGTACCGCTCGACGAGTCCCGCTCGGGTCACGTAGTCCTGCACCGCGCCGGCAGCCGCCTCGGGGTCGAGCGGGATCGCCTCGCCCGAAGGTCCGGTGTAGAAGGCCACGCGGTCAAGCTCTTGCACGGCGGTGAGAGCAGCGCCATCGGCCGAGCCGGCGAGGGAACGGCGCGTGAGGTAGAGCGACGACGCATCGGTGACCACTGCCACGAGCAGCACCGCAAGCACCGCGAACCCCAGCATCAGGACGAGCACCGAGCCGGCGTCTGTCGGCACGACTTCGCTCGGCACGACCTCGCTGCGACGGACGGCGGGGCCGCTCACGGTGTGCCCGGGTCCGGTGCCGATCGAAAGGCGTCTACTACCTCGTCGTGACGTGCCGTCACGGCCACCGACGCGGCGTCCTGCCCCCCGAGCGCGGGGACAAGCGGCAGCGACACCTGCGTCGCGACGGTGATGGTGACGATCGCTCCTGGCGTGAGGCACGGGTCCGCCGAGCAGCTCACCCGAAGCTGGCCCGGGGCGAGGTCCATTCCCTGGTCGGAGAAGGCCAACCGGGCCGCCTGCTCGGCCCGGTCTTCAGCCGAGCCCGTCGACTCCGCGGTGACGTAGGCACGACCGGCCTCCCGGACGGCCGTACTCGCGGCATAGCCCGCCCGCTGGACGTCGAAGACGGCCACCACGACGTAGACCAGCGGGATGAACAGCAGCACCCCGAGGAACACGAACTCCACCATCGCGTTGCCCGCATCGGCCCACCCACCCCGCTGAGGGAGACGTTGTACGCAAGACACGCCGGCGTTTCTCCGGACAACGTCACCGTCAGCGGGGGTCATCCTTCGTCCAGAGCGTGTCCGCGGACCAACAGCGAGCGCGCCGGGCCGAGCCAGCCGACCAGGGGCAAGGTGGTGCGCACCTCGACGACCACCGTCGAAGCGCCTGCCACGTCCTCGAAGCTGGCGCTGACGTCGCCGACGAAGCGCGGCGACAGGCTCTGCGCGATCACGTCCTGCGTCCGGGTCACGGCATCCGCCGGCCCACGGTCGGCGTTCGCGCCGTAGCGAGCGCCCTCGGCAGCCGCTGCGACCAGCGTGTTCCGCACGTGCAGGGCGAGGGCGAGCTGGGCGACGGCGAGGAACAGGGTGACCACGAGGATGGAGACCAGGACGAACTCGACGACGGCAGCACCCGACTCACTCGCCCTGGCACGCGGCCGCCCATCGCCCCCCGGTCTCGGCTCAGGGGCCGGTGACACCTTCGACCGCGTTGCTGAAGATGTTCTTCAGCTGGTCGTCGGCCACCAGCCAGATCGCTGTGACCAGACCCGCCGTCATCACGGTCACCAGCACCCAACCGGGTACGTCTCCGCGGTCGCGTTCACGCATGAGCGCCGCCGTACGCATGCTCAACCGATCCCACAGCATCAGCGGGAGCAGCAGACTGGACATGGTTTCCTCCTAGGGGGTGCTGATGGACAAGCCGTAGAAACCTGGGAACAGGGCGAACATCACGGTCAGCGGCAGCAGGAGAAAGACCACCGGGAGCATCATCACGATCTCCTTGCGTGCTCCCGCCTCCATGAGTCGCCGGCGCCCGGCCTCGCGCACGTCGACGGCTTGCGCGCGAAGGACCTCCGCCAATGGAGTCCCACGCTCAACGGCGACCGCGACCCCATCGACGAAGCGCCGCAGCTCGGGCAGGGCGGCCCGATCAGCCACGCGCTCCAGCGCGCGGACCAGAGGTTCCCCGGAGCGCGCATCGGCCAAGGCCCGGCCGAGCTCGCGGGCGAGCTCTCCTTGGCTGCGGCGGGTCACCCGCTCGAGCGCACCCACGGCGCCTTCCCCCGCGGCCACAGACAATGCGAGCAGCTCCGCGATCGTCGGGAACTCCACCAGCATCCGTTGTTCCCGCGCAGCGACCTGCGAGGACAAGTTGCGGTCACAGGCCAGGAGACCGGTGATTCCGCAAGCCGCTACCACCGCAAGCAGCCCGAACGGGTGGCTCGATCCGGCCGCCGATAGAAGAAGAGCCGCAGCCAATCCGGACGCGACGCCGAACCCGCCCCAGACGAGCTGGCGGGAGCGGAACTCCTCCAGCGTTCCGCCTTGGCCCAGCTGGTCGAGCCGGCGGCGTACCGACGCCGTGCCACCGAGCCACTGGTCGAGCCGGGACACCGCCTCGGCGACAACGCGCTGCGAGAGGCCACGACCGGCCAGGCCGCCGTGCCGCAGCGTCTCCGCCGAGGCCGCGTCGCGCAGGTAAGGGGCAAGGCGGTCCTCGAGAGTCGCCCGGCGCGCCGCTGGCACCCGCCGGGCGATCGTGACGAGCCCGAGGGCGCACGCAAGACCAAGCAGAGCGCCCTGCATGGCGAGGGTCATCGAAGCACCCGAGGCTCATCAGGCAGCCGACCGATGCGCAGCATCATGCGGTAGGCGACGACGCAGACCACCCCGCCGACGGCAAGGACGGCGAATCCGGCGGGTGAGTTGTACGCGTCCACCGCCTCAGGACGCAGCGAAAGCATCGCTAGCAAGACCCACGGAGCACCAACCGCCAGGCGGGCGGCGTTGACCGTCCAAGCCTGTCGGGTCTCCAGCTCCGCGCGGGTCCGGGCGTCCTCTCGAAGAAATGAACTCAGGGTCCTGAGCAGTCGTCCGAGGTCTGAGCCACCGACGTCGCGGGCAAGCCGAAGCGACTCGACGATCCGGTCACCGACCGGGTCGGCCAGGTGATCCTTCAGCCGGTCGAGGCACTCGTTGAAGCGACCCGAGGCGCGATAGTCCTCGCTGAACCGGCCGAACGCTGCGCGCAGCGGCTCAGGGCCTCTCGTGGCGAGCTGGCCCAGCGCCTCGGGCAGCGAGAGACCTGCGCGTACGCCGCTCGCGAGGTTGTCCACCACGTCCGGCCAGACCGCACGTAACTCGTCGGCGCGCTGGCGACGCCGCCACCTCAGATAGCTGATCGGGCTGATTCCCGCGATCACCGCGAACGCGAGGGCGATAACCGGCGACCGGGAGATGCCAAGCGCGAGGAACCCTGTCACACCAACGCAAATCACCACCGCTGCGAGCAACCGTGAGACCGATGCTCCAGGAACCCCTGATTCGGTGACCAGATCGGCAAGCCTCGACCGGCTGGCCGCCACCTCGGCCCCAGCCTCCGGTGGGCGGGTGAGCGCACTGATGACGAGGACCAGTCCGAGGCCGAGGAGGAGACCGGTCAACGCACCCATGGTCAGTCCAGGCCCGGCCGGAGCAGGTCGGACAGATCGAAGCCCTGGCGGTCGAAGCGCTGAGCGTGAGGCGGGTAGCCGTCCGCTCTCACCAGACGGTCTCCCCGTGTGACGAACAGGTCCTCGATCTCGACGACGTCGCCCTCCACCCGGCCAGGGAGGCCGACGATCTCGCGGATGCGGCGCCGACCCGCCGAGTCGGTCTCCGCGTGGACAACGAGATCAACCGACGCGGCCACCGTCGGCACCACAAACGCATGCCCAACGTTCTCGCCGGCCAACAACGGGAGCGTGCACATCTTCGTCACTGCCTCCCTGGCGCTGTTGGCATGCACCGAACACATGCCAGGAACACCACTGTTCAAAGCGATCAGCAGGTCGAGGCACTCCTCCTGACGGACCTCACCGACCACCAGGCGCTGGGGCCGCATCCGCAGGGCTTCCTTGACCAGTCGCCTCAGCCGGATCTCCCCCGTCCCTTCAAGGCTCGGCTGCCGGGTCTGCATGGCCACCCAGTCGGGGGCACCGATCTTGAGCTCGAAGACTTCCTCACAGGTGATGATCCGCTCGCCCGCCGGGACGCTGCTCAGCAGGCAGTTCAGCAGGGTCGTCTTCCCGGCCTGCGTGCCGCCGGCCACGATGATGTTGAGTCCGCTGACAACCGCCGCGTCCAGGAATGCGGCCGCTTGAGGGGTCAGGGTCCCTAGTTCGACGAGATCGTCGAGATGGCTGGCCCGAACCACGAACTTGCGAATGTTGACCGACCAATGCGCCCGGGTGATGTCGGGTACGGCCACGTGGAGGCGGCTGCCGTCGACGAGCATGGCATCCACAAACGGTTGGCTGAGGTCCACGCGGCGATTGGAGGCCTTGAGCATCCGCTCGACGAGGTCGCGCACCTCATCGCTCGTCAGCACCACGGCCGTCAACTCACTGCGCCCATGGCGGGCGACGAACACCCGGCCAGGTTCGTTGATCCAGACCTCCTCGACCGTCGGGTCGTCGAAGTACGGCTGCAGGGCGCCAAATCCCGCGACCGAGTCGAAGACCGAGCGGGCTGCAGCGCCGGGGTCGGGCAATACCGGGAGTCCGCCGGAGAGGGTTCTCTGGTCGTAGTCGGCAAGAACCTCCGCCACCAGCTCACGAACCAGCTGCGGCTGCGCCAACGGATCGACGCCGCGGCGTCGGACGAGGTCTCGTACTTCGTCCTCGACTGTGGTCACCGGGTCGATCGCCAGGCCCATCGGCTGCCCGCCCCTCGAGTCGGCGCTACGGAACTCAGCGCATCAACGCCCCCGCTTGGGACGCTAGGGGCTCGCAAGCAAGCCCAACAAGGAGGTTCATCCGAACTGGGGACAGCCTCGCTGACACACCAGCCACCTGGTGACCACAGTCCCCGCCTGCCCCATTCGCCACACGCCGAAACGGCTCGCAGGCCCCGATGATCTTGGGCTTGATCAGCCGGCGCCGCCTGTGGGGACAAAAGCGTGCGACCTGTCCGCAGAGCGACGTTGACGGTCGCCAGTTCGAAGACCTCGGCCCGACCGAGGTCCGAGAGCCTTAGGCGGGCAGGCGCCAGGCTCTCGGGCTTTTGGCGCCGCGCCGCTCAGTCCATGCCCAGCCTGGCGCGGACGTCACGGAAGCTCCGCTCGGGATCAGTGACGTCAAAGCTCAGCGAGGGAATCCCCAGCGACTCTGCCCCCCTGACATTGGCCGGTTGGTCGTCGACGAACAACAGGTCGCTCGGCAGGAGGGAAAGCCGGTCCAGCATCAGCTGGTAGGCGGCTGGCTCTGGCTTGAGGGCCCCTTCGACAGACCCGTCGACCACCAGGTCGACTCGACGGAGCACCTGCAGCCCGGCGACCCACTCCTCGCCGTGGAAGGCCAGCAGGTCGTTGGTGAGCACCGCCACGACAAGTCCCGACGCCTTCGCATCGCGAATCAGCTCAGCGGCCTGGACCCGGACGAGTTCGGACTCGGGTGCGTCGTAGAGCAGGCCCATGAGGCTGGTGAACTCGACGGCCCGCCCCGTCAGCGAGGCAAACTCCTCGATACGTCGCCGCCAGTACTCCCGCTCGCTGATGCCCCCCGCCTGCTGGAGCCGCCAATCTGGATCGGCATCCGGATCGAAAGGTCCGCTCCACGCCAGACTGCCCGGCGGGAGGCCGGCTCGCTTCTCACCGCCGCGGACCAACTCGAAAGGGGTACGTAGGACGGGGCCGCCGAAGTCGAGGACCAGCGCGGTCACCGAGCCTGGCCCGGGTCTGATCTGCTGACGGAGACGCCGCGTCGGTCGAAATCGGCGTACACGACGTCGCCCGGGTCAAGAGGCACAGCAGCGGTCAGCCCGCCCGTGAGCACGACGTCACCCTGGACGAGGCTACGTCCACGATCTGCGAGCGCCCGAACCAACCATCGCAGGGCGTCGAATGGCCCTCCCATGGCATCTCGACCCGCTCCCACGCCACATGGTTCACCGTTGCGACGCAGCGTCACTCGGATGTCGCGCAGGTGTTTTCCCTCGTCATCGAGCGGCAGCTCTGGACCCAGAACTGCGAAAGCAGCCGACGACCCGTCGGCGGTGTTGTCCTCCAGTCGGAAGCGATAGTCCAGAAACACAGAGTCGACGACCTCCAGAGCCGCCCGCGCACTACTGACGGCTGCGGCAACTGCGTCCGGGTCGCGTTCGTCACCCTCCCGCGTTGCTCCTGCGACAAGGGCGATCTCCGGCTCGACCCGTGGGTGGAGGAGACCGGCTTCGGGCAGCACAGCCCCCGAGGTCACCACCATCGAGTCGGTGAGCGGCCCGAGGTTCGGCTCGTCGATGCCCATCTGGCGGCGCATGGCCGCGGAGGTGTAGCCGAGCTTCCACCCAACGATCCGTTCGCCTCTCTCGAGGCGGGCCTGGACAACACGCTCCTGAACGGCGTACGCCTCGTCCAGCCCATCGGGGCCGTCGCTGAGCGGCGCCTTGAGCAGGACACCCCGGCGTCGGGCGACCAGGATCGTGTCAGCGACTCGCTGGGCGTCCATCGGCGTCGAATCTCAATGCTCTGGCTCATAGATCGTCGCCCGATCGAAGCGAACGACGTTTCCGGTCCACCGGCAGGAGGCGCACCAGGTCAGAAACACCCGCTCGTCGGCGGACCAGTACTCAGTCGTGATGCCCGTCGTGAGGGATGTGCCGCACATCGGGCAGAACTTCGGCCGGTCGAGCAGATGCCGTTCGGCGTCGGGGGCGAACCACTCCCCGGGGTCGGGGAGCAAATGAGGATCGGGCGGCAGCTGACTGCTCACCGCGTTGGACCTAGCCACTGCTGTCTGCAGCCGCACGGGCAGCGGCCGCGTCTCGATGCAGCCTCAGCAGATCATCCTTGATGGGGCTGTAGCGCATCGACCCGCCGGTGATCCACTGGTCGGTGAAGGCGGCCCCAGCGCCGAACTTGTCTTTCTCGCAGGGCAACGTGATCACCTCGTGCTCCTCGCGGATCGTGCCGATGGGGTCCTCCCCGTCGGCAACCTTCCGCATGTTCTCCTTGAACATCTTGCGGAGCATCGCGACACCGGCGTCGCTCCTTCCAAGGTGTTCCAACGAGCGGTCGACGATCGGGCCCTGCGAGACCCACGCCATCACATCCTGGCCCTCGACGTAGTCGGTGATCAGGGTGCCGTCGGCTCGCTGCCACGGGTACTCGTAGACCATGGGACGGTCCTGCGGCTCCCAGCCCCCTTCGGGAGGGTGGTGAAGGGAGTAGAACAGCGTCCACGTATGCGTGTCGTCAATCGGCACCCGAATTTGCATCTGGTCGATGTACTGGCCGCCGACGCGCATGTAGAACGGGAATACCAAGGGATGCCCGATCGCCCAGTCATCGTCCTCTTCGCTGTGGCCCTCGAGGACCCGACGCTTGATGATGCCCCATTCGAACTCGTCGAACGCAGTCTTGACGTGCTTCTTCTGAAACGACTTCGGGGCGTCGAAACCCTGCGTCTGGCCAAGGAACTCGAAGTAGTAGCCGTGCAGCCACTCCACGTGGTGCGGGTCGACCGAGTTCTCCATGATCTGCAACCAGCTGCAGGGCAAGGTCGACACACCTACGTCACGAACTCCGTCCAGGACGAACACGTCGAAGCGCGGCAGTAGCGGGGCCGGACCAGGTCCGACATAGACCCACACCATGCCTCCCATCACTTGTGCGCTACCTGCCTTGGCCCTGACACGGTCACGAAAATTCTGGTTGTCCGCCTCGGCCGGCTGCTCAACACACGACCCATCGAAGTCGAACTTCCACCCGTGATATCCGCACCGGATGCCGTCGTTGTGGACGACCCCGTAGGTGAGCGAGGCACGCCGGTGCGGACAGTGTTCGGCGATGATCCCGTAGCGACCCGACGCCGTCTTGTAGAGCGTCCAGTCCTCTCCGAGCAGCCGAACGGTCTTCGTCGGCCGTTCGTCGAAGTCCTGCTCGAACGCGATGGGATACCAGTAGCGCCTGAGCAGCTCGCCCATCGGCGTCCCTGGTCCGACCCTGGTCAGCTCTTCGTTCTGCTCGACGGTAAGCATCAGTCCTCCAGAACCGTCACGTGTCCGGTGTTGCCGTCCACTCGGATCCGCTGCCCGGTCTTGATCGTTGACGTGCCGAACGCGGTCCCAGTCACGGCAGGCAAGCCGTACTCGCGGCACACGATGGCGGCGTGACTCATCATGCCGCCCACGTCGGTGACCGTCGCCTGGATCTTGCCGAAGATCGGTGCCCAGCTAGGCGCTGTCAGGGGTGCCACCAGGATCTCTCCATCCTCCACCTCACCGATCTGGTCGGCGCTGAAGATGACGCGAGCAGGTCCCTCCACCAATCCCGGTGAGGCGGCGAAGCCCTTGAGCCCACCGTCGCCCGCATCTGACGATGACAGCCACCCTTGGACGCTGTCGGAGGTAATGCCCCAGAGCATGACGGTGAACGGTTCTGTGACGACCTCCGGGGGCTCCCCGAGCGCGGGCACTGCCTTCCAGGTCTTCAGCGCATCGACGATTCCCTTTCGTCGCTCGATCTCGCGCGGCCAGTAGTGGGGGCCGCGGGGCTTGGTTCCGACGGCCCACGCTGAGTACATGTCCCACAGCGCCTCGGGAACCTCGTCACGCTTGAGGAAGAAGACGTCGTCCGCCTCGGCGAAGAAGCCCTCCTTGACGAAGATCTCGCCGAGCCCGCGCATCTTGCGCCACAGCACCGAGTGCGCCCAATGCTCGACATAGAAGTTGTGGTTCTCCACATAGGGAAAAACTGTCCTCGACAACCCGAGCTTGCCGTCGAAGGCGGCTCTGTCGTCGTCCGTCGCCAGCAGCTCGCGATATTCGCTCACCACCCGGTCTCGTTCGGCGTGCAGAGCCGCGATGGGGCGTGCCAGGTCCACCCCGTCGCGCACCTTGGCGATGTAGTCGCGGATGAAGCCGAACGGAATCTCGACGTTCTCGATCCAGATCTTGTCCGAGTGATAGAAGCCCGAACCCGCCGAGAAGTTGAACCAAGGCTCGCACGAGTCCTCCCACGCGGCGAGCCAGGCGTCACCTTCTTCGGTCCCCGTCAGCGCGTCGCGCACCGACTCGGGATCGCCGGCGAAGTGCTCACTGATCCCGGACTCCACGGCCATCCTGGCGAGCTTCTTCAACTCGTCGTCGGGCCGGAACAGGTCGACGTCTACCCCGGCCACCATCTTCGCGATGGCGAGATCGGGGATGCTGGGGAACGCCTCCTTGCAGAAGCCGAAGAAATCGAGGTACGCGGCATAACCCAGGTTGAGGAACTCGAAGTGGTACTGCCACAGCTGCAGGGAAAGGTCGAGGAGTTTGTGGTACGTGGCCTGGAGGTCGTACCCGGATCCGATGCCCCGCCCCGAGGTGACCACCTCGAGGTCCTCCTTCTCGGGCAGCGGCTCAATCCGCAGCTCGGTCATTTCCTGCACCAGCGCGCGGACCTTGACCAACCACTTGTCGTATAGGTCGTCCCAGTTGCCGAAGTAGAAGCCGGCTCTTTCCATGAAGTGCGGGATCCGGGCGCCGATCTCTTCCGGGTCAGCGACACCGACAGGCGCTAGGTACGCGTAGCCGTTGAGGATGCGGAAGTCGACGCCAAGTGCTGGGGGGATCAGGTAGTGGCGGGTGTTGTACTGGGACAGCGATGCCAGGGCGAACTCGTAGAACGTGGCATCCCAGGGCGTCATCACCTCGGGCCAGTGCACGCCGTCCTGGAACCAGAACCCCGCGTCCTCGTACTCGCGACGGTCCTCGCTGAACAACGAGGAGTAGCTATAGAGCCCCTCCCACCCCTCAGCGCCTGTTGGGGTCTCGATCTCGAACGGGCTCGGGAAACGATCGGCCATTGCCAGACCTCCGGTCTAGTCCTTGCGGGAGTACAGCGGGTTGACGAGCGTGCTGACGATGCTGCTCATGAGGTCGGTCGTGCCGTGCGTGACCGAGCGGTCCTTCTTGCTCCACACCGTCTCCGGCCGGGACTGAAGGAGGACTACGTTCGAGCCCTCGGGAAGGTCCGCGTCGACAGCCCATTCGATGTCCTGCGGGCAGCCGTAGTGCTTTTCTGCGGTTCGCGCGAGGCGGGCCACAGCCTGGATCTCTGTGTCAGTGATGCTGGGGGTGTTGACGCGGTCCGGGTCCACCTCCAGGAACTCGACGGCCTTCCCGTCGACGAGCCGGTACTCATGGGTCTTGGGTGAGATGGTCCGCTGGCTGACCGCGTACAGGACCTTGTCGACGAGGAAGTTGTCCGGCGTCACCTCGCCCGACACCACGCCCTCGCCGAAGCCCCATGAACTGTCGATGGCAATGGTGGACCGGTCGCCGTTGCCGGGATTCAGGGTGAACGCGACCCCGGCAGCCTTGGGTCGAACCATCTTCTGGACCGCGACACTCATGGCGATGTCGAGGTGGGAGTAACCCATCTCCACGCGGTAGCACAGGGCGCGGTCGGTGAACAGGCTGGCCCAGCAGCGCCGTACGTGACGGCTGACGGCTTCGGCCCCACAGATCCACAGGTAGGTGTCGTGCTCGCCGGCAAACGAGGCGTCCGGCGAATCCTCACTCGTGGCTGAGGATCGCACCGCGACCGGGACGTCATCAGTCTCACAGCGGTGGCACAGGCGCGTGTAGGCGTCGGCGATTTCTTGGTCGACACCAGCGGGCATCGGCCAGGACATGATCAGGGAGCGGATCGTGGTGGCTCGCCGCGATACCTCGGGCAGGTCGTCGACGTCCAACCCGTCGAGCAGCTCGGCGATGCGATCGACGATGCCCGACTCATCCCGCGCGCGGCGGAAGGCATCGGTCGTCACCGCGAATCCTGGCGGGACAGGGAGTCCCGCCGCAACCATCTCCCCCAGGCTGGCGCTCTTGCCGCCCACCGCTGCGCGCTGCTCGGGGACGAATGCGTCGAACCACACCACCACGCTCATCGCGCTCCTCCCTCAACGAGTTCGGTCATTGCGTGCCTGGACCAGTCCGGGAGCTCGCCCGGTGACGGCACGTGAACCTCCTGGACCCGATTGCGGTAGAGGACCAGCGCGGTGACACCCCCGTCGATGAGGCGGACGCGGACGAACTCGGTGTTGAAGGGCTCTCCGGGGTCGTAGCCCATGGCCCAGGTGGCGAAGGCGCGGATCGGTCCGGAGTGGGTGGTGACCACGAGGGTCCGACCCGCGGATTCCTCTGCTACGCGCAAGAGCCCCGACCAGAAGCGACGGACGCAAGAGGTGGGAGGTTCGAGATAGAGCATCGGCATCGTCAGCCAATGAGTGATCGGATCGCCGCCGCCATCTTGGATGCCCCAGAACCTGTCGACCTCCACCAGCCAGCCGGGGCGCTCTCCCAGTGCTGTCCGCTCGTAGCGCTCCATCTCGCGTTGGTACTGGCGGAAGGCTGCCGTGATGTCTCGGAAACCCTCGGGGGTCCATACCTTGAAGTTGGAGAACTCTTCGTAGGCGGAGATCTCGCCGACCTCGGCCTCACGGCCATAGAGAGACATACCGTCGAGCAGTCCTCGCTTGAGGTGCTCGGCGGTCTGCCGTGCGCGATTCGTGTCGGCGCTCGCCAGGGCCACTCGATGCCCGTCGTAGACCCGGCGCGCGATCTCCCGCCCGCGGTTGTGGGACTGCCAGGAGCCCAGTGGGGTGAGTCCTGCTTCCGAGGAGTACCCCTGAGTCTCGCCATGCCTGACGAAATAGACGTCCGTGACGACGTCGGCCGCCTGATCCCGTCGCTCCGGGACGATCTCCTTGGTCCGTGTCACCTCGGCCCATGCACGCGTGGCCGGCAGTTCTGCACCCTCCCACGCTGGGCGCGCCCGTCGGTCGGCACGTCCTGGCGTGCCGGGTCCCCGCCGTGCTGACGTTCTCGGAAGCGCCGCAAATACAACGGGATGGCGCCGGCTTCGCTTGTCGGCTCCTCTTGCGGTCGCGTTCCTCAGCCAGCCGCTGCCGGTATCGAGTGAGGTAGGCGGGCGCGTCCGGACGCTCGATACGGGGCAGCTCGGCACGAGGAGCCACACCAGCCGTGGGTTCGGCGTCGCCGTCCTTCATGCGGAAGGCGGTCACGACCCAAGCCTCATGAGTGCACCGTCAGGAACTTCTGGTCGACGACGCCGTCGTAGTAGAACAGCGCGCGACCCATCTCCGCCTCGGTCCAGGTGGTTGGTTCGGCATCCGGGTCAACCCAGTAATCGCCGGTGAAGACCTCGTTGCGATTGCCGCAAGGGTCGAAGAAATAGAGACAGTGGCCCCGCGTCGCGCCGTGCCGCGTGGGGTTCGTCTCAAGCCGGACGCCGTGGTACGCGCAGACGTCGGCGGCATTGCGGAGGTCGGTCCACTCGTCGACCCAGAACGCGACATGGTGCAGACCGCCGTTAGGCCCGGTGATCAGGGCGATGTCGTGTGAGCTGTGTGAGACCTCGAGCCAGGTCGCAATCTTGAATCCGTCGTCGCCGACGACCTGCTCGGTGACCCGGAAGTCCAGGACCTCGGTGAAGAACCCAGTCAGACCAGCAACATCCTCGGCGGTGAGGAAGACGTGATCGAGCCTTGGGGGCGCGATACCTACCAAGCCCAGAGGCCGGGGTGGCGGATTGGTGAGCGGGAGCAGGTTTCCGACCTGCTCCATGGCATGGACCAGTTCCATGGTGTGTCCGCTGGGCAGCTCGAAGCGCACCGACTCGCCATGCCCGGAAGCCCATTCCCCAGGTTGGAGCCGCTTGACGGCGATTCCTCCGCTCTCGAGGCGAGACTGATACAGATCAAGGTCGGAGGCGTCCGTCACCTTGAAGCCCAGGTGCGCCAGGCCGTGGGTGGGTGCCTCGGTGAGCACGATGGAATGGTGTTGGTGCTCGTCCCAGCACTTGAGGAACACCCGTCCGGGCTCGCGGGCTGTCTCGACCATCCCGACGACCTCGGTGTAGTAGGCCGCTGCCAGCTCGAGGTCAGGCTGACGGAGCTCGACGTGCGACAGGCGAAGGATGGCCATCAGGTGTGGACCTTCATGAACCGTTCGTTGAGCTCGCCCTCGTAGTAGAAGATGGCACGCCCTACGTTGTCTTCGGTCCAGGTGATGGTCGGGAAGTCAGGGTCAGGACGGTAACCGCCGGTGAAGACCTCATTGCGCGTGCCTAGCGGGTCGAAGAAGTAGATCGTGGTCCCGCGTGTGATGCCGTGCCTCGTCGGCCCCACATCGATTTGGATCCCGTTGTAGGCCAGGATGTCCGCGGAACGTCGCACGTGATCCCAGTCGTCGAGCCAGTAGGCAAAGTGGTGGAGGCCACCGTTCGGGCCGGTGACCACGGCTAGGTCGTGGGGGGAGTGCGACCGCTCCATCCAGGTGCCGATCTGGTGGCCATTGCCGTCGAGCAGCTGCTCGGTCACCCTGAAACCCAGCACCTCTGTGTAGAACGTCGTGGCCTCGCCGACCTCCTCAGCAGTGACGAGCAAGTGGTCCATCCGAGGTGGCGCGATGCCCGGTATTCCTTGGGCGAAAGGCGGCGGATTGACCTTGGGAAGCACGCCGCCGACGCGCTCGATGTCGCGGACCAGCTCCATCGTGTGCCCGGAGGGAGTTGCGAACCGGATGGACTCGCCCTGGCCGACGGACTCGCCCTTGCTGATGCGCTGAACCGGGAACCCGTAACGCGTCACCGCGATCTCGAACTCGGCAAGGTCATCGTCGTGGTCGACTTTGAACGCCATCAGGTCAAGCCCGACTCGTGGGGCGTAGACCAGGCGCAAGGAATGGTGGTCGGCCTCGTCCCAGCACTTCAGGTAGACCGATTCCTCGTCACGCCCGGACACGAGCATGCCCATGACCTCGGTGTAGTAAGCCGTGGCCAGGTCGAGATCGGTGACCGTGACGTCGACGTGGGCCATCCGAAGCACGCCCATCGGCCACCTCGCAGTCAGACGCCTCGCGCGTCGGGGTCGGTGCCGCCGACGGTACGACGGGTCGTCCCGCATGACAGGACTACGTGCCGCCATGCGGGACGGCATGGTCTACGGTCGCCCGATGGAGTCACCGCGCCCCGAGGACATGCGAGCCCTGGTCGCCGAGTTCGTCCGGTCCCTCCACGCGGCCTACCTCGATCAGGCCCGGAAGCTGGCCCCAGCCGAGCGCGCCAGGCTGCCGTTACTCGCCGCTGGCGAGCTCGTGGTCGCGGCGGCCGCCGCCCGCCAGCTGCACCTCATCGCCACCAGCGACGCCTTCCCTGCTCCGCAAGGGCCCGAAGTCGTCGTGGTGGACGAACTCCCAGGGCTGACCTGGTCGCTTCGATTCTTTGACCCGGTTGTCCTGCCGGAACTCGGATTGTTGGATGACAACGGCGAGGCCTCCGCCTCCGAGGTCCGGCGGGTCCTCGGGGTCGGGGCGATGGTCTATCACTTGTCTGTGAGTGCGGGCGGGGGCCTTTCGCCCCACCACGCGCAGCACGCGGGCACGGGACTGGCCAACCAGCATGCTGCCGCCGCTCGCGACTTCGACGCTCTGCGAGCGGCTGTCGGTGACCGCGCCGAGCTCGTCGACGAGCTGGCCGTAGCCGAGCAGGTCGGCCTACCCAGGGCCGCGGCGCTGCTGGCCGAGGCGATCATGCCGGGAGACGACCACGTCCGCTCAGCGGCGGTCAGCGGCTCCCCGGTCGAGGTGCGTCGGGCCTTGTTGAGCGCCGTCCGCGAGCAGCGCACGGCGCAGCCCTGGGGGGCTTCGCATGGTCGATGACAAGCGGTCCACAGGCGGCACGCAGGTGCTCACGAGCGTCGCCAACGCGGCACGGCTGCTCAAGGAGTTCGGTCGGGGCGGCGAGCGTGAGCTCGGGGTGAGCGAGCTGGCGCGACGGCTCGGCATCGGCAAGAGCACTGCGCATCGGCTGGTGCACACCCTCGCGAGCGAGCGGTTGCTGGAGCAGAACCCCGAGACCGGCGCCTACCGACTGGGGCTGGTCATGCACGAGATGGGCGCCAGCGTGCAAAGCGGGATGGACATCCACTCGGCTGCCACGCCGGTCATGGAGCAGCTACGCAACCTGACCAAGGAGACCGTGCAGATCGCGGTGCTCGATTTCCGCGAGGTGGTCTACATCGAGCGCAGAGAAAGCCCCCAGACCATCCGGCTGTTCGGTCGCGTTGGCCACCGAAACAACGCCAACTCCACCTCTACGGGCAAGGTGCTCTTGGCATTCCTGCCTCCGGAAGAGCTCGACCTTGTGCTCAAGGACTGGCGGCTGCCGCGCAAGACCCGTTTCACGGTCACGGACCAACGAACTCTGCGCACGCAGTTGCAGATGGTCCGGGCCAGGGGTTATGCCGAGAACGTCCAGGAGACCGAGATCGGCGTCGGCTCGCTGGCAGCGCCGATCCGCGGGTCTCTGGGCGACGTGGTGGCGGCCCTGTCGGTCGCCGGGCCGGTTCAGCGCTTGGATGGCGACAGCATGCAGCGCTTCGCCCGACCCGTCATCGAGTCGGCGGCCGCCATCAGTCGGAGACTGGGCTGGCGGGATCGCGTCGCGGCGCGGGGGGGACCGGCATGACCTTGACGAGCAGACAAGCTGACCGGCTCGCCGACGACGTGTACCGAGCCCGGCGAACGGGAGTGGCCATCGCGCCGCTCGCCGAGGCCCATCCTGATCTCTCGGTCGGTGACGCCTATCTCGTGCAGCAGGGGGTCGTACGGCGCTACGTGGAGGACGGGGACCGTGTCGTCGGCTACAAGTTGGGGCTGACCAGCGCCCCAATGCAGCAGATGTTCGGAGTCTCCTCTCCCGACTTCGCCCCCGTCATGGCGTCGCATGTGCGGCCCGATGCGGCGGCGGTCGATGCTGCTGACTTCATCGCGCCGAGGCTCGAGGCCGAGATCGCGCTGGTCCTCGCAACCGACCTGTCCGGGCCCGACTGCACCGCCGTCGACGTGCTCCGAGCAACCGCAGGTGCGGTAGCCGCCTTGGAGCTGGTCGACAGCAGGATCCGCGACTGGAAGATCACGCTGGCCGACACGGTGGCCGACATGGCGAGCAGCGGGGCCATCGTCCTGGGCGGGCGTGCAGTTCCCCTGGCGGACATCGACCTTCGGCTGGTCGGCATGGTGTTCAGCCGCGACGGGGAAGTCTTGGCCAGCGGCGCTGGCGCGGCGGCGCTGGGCAATCCCGCAGAGGCGGTGGCCTGGCTGGTCCGGACGCTCCACGAGCTTGGCGCTTCGCTGTCGGCGGGCGACGTGGTCATGACCGGCGCACTCCACGCGGCCGTACCGGTGCTGCCGGGTCAGGTCTATCGGGCCGACTTCGACCGGCTCGGTCCGGTCTCGTTGCGGATTGTCTGAGAAGGCTGAACATGGGATATCTCCGCGCGCTCATCGGATCGGGCAACCGCGGCACCGGCCTGATGCGGGTCGGGGCCTCCGACGTCCTCGGCCCGGTCGACGACATCTCCGCCCAGCTGGCCCGCACCGCCTGGGCGGGAGAAGGCTCGTCCTCAGGGGGTCCGGCATGACCAAGGTTCGCGAGCTCGACACGGAGCCCCTGGTGCGGACGCTGATCAGCGCGGTGCGCGACCGAACCGCGGTGCCTCCCTTGACCAACGACATCGACAACCTCGACGTCGCGACGGCCTATGTGGTCCAGGACGCTGTCGTCAACGCGCGCGTCGCGGCCGGAGCGCAGGTGGTGGGAGCCAAGCTCGGACTAACCAGCGAGGCCAAACAGCGTCAGATGAGTGTGGACTCACCCATCTACGGCTGGCTGACAGGTGACATGCAGCTCGACACGGGCGAGGCACTGGCCTGCGGCCGCTACATCCAGCCTCGGTGTGAGCCGGAAGTGGCATTCCTCCTCCAAAGTGACCTTGAGGGAGCTCACATCACCGGTGCTCATGTGCTGGCCGCGACCGATGCGGTGTTTGCTGCCGTGGACGTGCTGGACTCGCGCTTCGCTGGCTACTCGTTCACGTTGCCCGACGTCGTTGCTGACAACGCGTCGTCCGCGGGATTCGTCCTCGCTGGCAACGCTGTCGACCCACGCGGCATCGATCTGCGTCTGGTCGGGTGTGTGCTCGAGAAGAACGGAGAGCTGGTCGCTACGGCTGCCGGCGCGGCCGTCCTCAGCCATCCGGCTGCCTCGGTGGCGTGGCTGGTTCGAGCCCTCGCGGCCCGCGGTCGGGGCCTGCGCGCGGGCCACATCGTGATGGCCGGCGCCTTGACCGAGGCCGTCGCGGTCGCGCCGGGCGACACCATCGTGGCGCGCTTCGACCGACTGGGCACGCTCGAGATCGCTTGCCGGTGAGGAGGACCCGAACATGCCCTTGATCCAGGTCACGATGGTGGCCGGACGAACTCCGGACCAGAAGCACGCCTTGATCCGTGGGCTCTCCGAGGCCGCCGCCGCTGCACTCGACACCCCCATCGACCGGGTCAGGGTCGCGATCTACGAGGTCTCAGCGGACGAGTGGGGCATTGGCGGTCGTGCCTACGCGCAGGTGCGGGGCGGAGCCGCGCAGCCACCTGAAGATGTCCCTTCCCGAACTACGGAGGACGGATGAGCGAGCAACCGCGACTGGTCCAGCACTTCATCGACGGAGCCTTCGTCGACAGCCTCGATGGGAAGACCTTCGAGTCTGTGTCGCCCATCGACAACCAAGTCGTCGCTGTGGTCGCCGAGGGATCCACAGCCGACGCGGATCGCGCGGTCGAGTCGGCACGCCGAGCCTTCGACGACGGGCCGTGGCCACGGATGAGCCCCGGGGAGCGGCGGGCGGTTCTCTACCGCGCTGCCGCGCTGATCGATGAGCGTCTCGACGAACTGGCCGCGTGGGAGACCCTCGACATGGGCAAGCCGATCAGCGAGGCGCGAGCCAAGGACGTGCCGCGCACGGCCTATAACTTCCGATTCTTCGCCGACGTGGCCGAGCAGGCTCACAGTGAGGCCTTCCCGAAGCCGTGGGACCGCGTGCTCACCTACACCGTCCGTGAACCCGTTGGGGTGTCGGCCTGCATCGCGCCATGGAACTTTCCGATGATGCTCGAGTCATGGAAGGTCGCGCCAGCTCTTGCCTTCGGCAACACCGTCGTTCTCAAGCCGGCCGAGCAGAGCCCCGTCACCGCCTCGATGCTCGTGGAGTGCTTCGCCGACGCGGGGATGCCCGACGGCGTCTTCAACGTCGTGCAGGGCTTCGGGCCCGGCGCGGCGGGTGAGCGGTTGACGACGCACCCTGGGGTCGACCTAGTCACGTTCACCGGCGAGAGCGCGACGGGCAAGGTGATCATGGCCAACGCCGCCGCCACGCTCAAGCGGTGCTCGTTCGAGCTGGGAGGCAAGAGCGCAAGCATCGTCATGGCCGACGCCGACCTCGATCTTGCGTTGTCCGGCACTATCGACGGCATCTTCCGCAACCAGGGCGAGGTCTGTCTGGCCGGCTCTCGGTTGCTGGTGCAGCGGCCGGTCTACGAGGAGTTCCTGGCCCGCTACGTGGCGGCTGCCGAGGCGCTCGTCGTCGGCGATCCTCGAGCGAGCGAGACCCATGTCGGGCCGATGGTCTCGACCGAGCATCTCGACAAGGTGATGTCCTACGTCGAACTGGCGCAAGAAGAAGGTGCCAAGCTGATGACCGGGGGCGGGCGCGTGACGGACGGAGCCCTGCGAGCGGGGAACTTCATCGCGCCGACCGTCTTCGCCGACGTTGACAACACCAGTCGTGTCGCACAGGAGGAGGTGTTCGGGCCGCTGCAGGTTGTCATGCCCTTCGACACCGTTGAGGAGGCCATCGCGCTGGCCAACGACAGCCGCTACGGTCTCGCTGGAATGGTCTGGACCACCAACCTCAACACAGCCCACCGCGTCGCGCGCGAGGTGCGCACCGGCACGATGTGGGTGAACTGCTTCTTCGTCCGGGACCTGCGCGCCCCGTTTGGTGGCATGAAGGACTCTGGTCTTGGCCGTGAGGGCGGCGCCTACTCGGAGGAGTTCTTCACCGAGGCCAAGGCCGTCGTGCTTCGGTTCCCCGAATGAGCGCTGGGATGCTGCACCGGGTCTGTCCGGCCGAGGAACTCGCGGATGGGGGCTGCCGCCGTGCCGAGTTCGAGGGTCGCGCCGTACTAGTCGCCATCGTCGACGGCGATCCCTACGCCGTTTCCGACACCTGCCTTCATCGGGAGGGCCGGCTGTCTGACGGGGTCTTCCGGGACGGCGTCGTCACGTGCCCGGAGCACTGGTGGCGTTATGACGTCACCACCGGAGCGCGGACCGACGAGCCATCCCAGACGCTCGAGTCGTACCCTGCGCGCATTGAAGAGGGTTGGGTCGTGGTCGACTTCCCACCGGCCGAGCCGGCGCGATCACTGCGGGAGGTCCTGCTGGCGCACGCCCGTGGGCTTGAGCTCGACGCTCGCGTCACGGACCCGGCTGCAGCCAGCGACGCCTAGAGGCGGTGCTTGCCCACATCCCAGCCCTTGTCACCGATCAGTTGGGAGGCTCTCGCTGTCGGCAATTCTTCCAGTGGGGTGCCGAGAGAGTCGTTCCAGCGGTTGAACACTCCGAACATGCAGACGACCCCCAGGATCTCGACGATCTCGTCCTCGGTCCAGTGCTCTGCAAGCGCCCGGTAGGAGTCGTCCGTGACAGCATTGGGAACCGACGCCGCCTCCAAGGCGAAGTCGAGCGCGACCCGCTCCTTGTCGGTGAACAGCGGGCTGGTCGGATAGTCGTAGATCGCCGCCATCTTCTGGTCATCGATGCCGTGACGGGTCGCACTGACCGTCGTATGGGCTTTGCAGTACTGGCAGCCCGAGGCAAAGCTGGCCATGTGGGCCACCAGCCGTTTGAGGCCTAGGTCGACCTGGCCGTTTGGATTGAAAACTGCCCGATTGAGCCCGATGACGGCCTTGGCGATCGCGGGCACTCGCTGCATCGTCAGAAGACTGTTGGGCACGAAGCCGAGGGTGTGCGTGAAGTGATCCAACGCCTCCGCGAGATCGGGGTCGGTGCACTCCTCCAACGGGATGGGGTCCATCCGCGCCATGGCTGGCTCCTTCGATTGGTCGGACCGCGCGGCCGCCGCCCGGCAACCATGCTTCCAGCCAGGGCTCGACTCCCGTGACCTCGTTCTGCTCCGCGGTACGCGAGGTCTCTCCCAGAAGGAACTGCCGCCAGGAAGGTGCCGCGCGGCGTGGTTCCTGGACAACCACGGGGTGCCACCGCCTGCGGCGTCCTCGTGCCGCCAGCCAGCACGACACGAGTCTCGCGGGCGAATCAGCCAGCGCCGCCCGTGGGGACGAGCGTGCGGACGGTCCGCAGAGCGACGCTCAGGGTCGCCAGGTCGAAGACCTCGGCCTGACCGATGTCCGAGAGCGTTCCACGGGCGCGCGCCAGTCCCTCGGAGTTGGCCGCCTCCCAGATCGCGATCCGCTCGTCGGTGTCGACGACGTCCGGCGCGGCCATCAGCACACCCCGGGTGAGAGACGCCAGCACCTCGTAGAGGTCGTAGCGCAGCGCCATCCGGGCCAGTGCCTCCCATCGATCATCTCGAGGCAGCGCCGTGATCCGCGTGAGCATCCGATCTACGGCGAAGCGCTCGGACATCGCGAAATAGATCGCCGCCACGCGGTCCGGCTCTTCGCCGGTCGAAGCCGTGATCTCGATCACCTCGAGCAGCGAGAAGGCATCGAGCAGGGCGGCTGCGTCCCGTGCCAGGTCCGTGGGCACGCCGAGGGTCTCGAAGTCTGCCTGGCGCTGGCTGAAACGCTCCAGCTCGGTCCCACGCAGCAAACCAGGGACGAGCGGCACCAATGCACCCACGCGGGAGAAGTGCTCAACCTCCGCCGCGACGTCTACCGCGGTGCGCCGAGCCTGCAGCAGCCACCGCGTCGCCCGGTCGAGTAGCCGCCGGCACTCCAGGTAGAGGGCCGTCTGAGCATTCGTCGGAACGACCGCGTCGAGCTCCTCGACCCGGGCCCAGAAGTCCTCCAGCCCGAACACCTCGCGCACGACGGTGTAGGCCCGCGCCACCTCTGCCGGAGTGCCCGAGGTCTCCTCGCCTGCCCGATAGGAGAACGTGATGCCACCACGGTTCACCAGATCGTTGACGATCACGGTCGTGATGATCTGGCGGCGCAACGGATGGTCGGCCAACCGGTCGCCGTACCGCTCGACCAGCTGCCGCGGGAAATAGCCGCGCAGAGCTCGCTCGAACCACGGCTCGTCGGGCACCGCCGACTCGAGCAGCACTTCGGTCAGAGTCATCTTTGAGTACGCCACCAGCACAGCGAACTCCGGAGAGCTGAGCCCCTGGCCGGCCGCGTGCAGCCGGTCGATCTGGCTGTTGCTCGGCAAGAACTCCAGCGCCCGATCGAGTTCGTGCTCCTTCTCCAGCTTGCGGATGAACCGCTTGTGCACAGGCAGCATGGGGTACGCCTGCACGCGGGCGTTGCCAAGCAAGATGTTCTGCTCGTAGTTGTCCCGCAGAACGTGCAGGGCGACGTCGTCAGCCATCTCCTCCAACAGCTCATTGCGCTGCTTGGTCGTGAGGTCACCGGATCGAACGACCTGATCCAGCACGATCTTGATGTTCACCTCGTGGTCGGAGGTGTCGACCCCGGCGGAATTGTCGATCGCATCGGTGTTGATCCGCACGCCGTGCCGGGACGCCTCGATTCGTCCCAGCTGGGAGAACCCGAGATTTCCTCCCTCGCCGACGACCCGGCACCGCAGGTCGACCCCGTCGACGCGGATGTTGTCGTTGGCCTTGTCGCCCACCTCGGCGTTGGTCTCGTCCAAGGACTTCA
The DNA here is from genome assembly GCA_963805505.1 of uncultured Actinomycetota bacterium. Taxonomy (GTDB): domain Bacteria; phylum Actinomycetota; class Actinomycetes; order DATJPE01; family DATJPE01; genus JANPBY01. Next base: position 85,425 of record CAWDUP010000004.1, read on the forward strand.
CGTAGGTGCCGATGCCGCCGTTCCAGAACAAGTCAACCGGTGCCTTGAGAATGGCTCGCATCAGTTCCGCCGGAGTCAGCGCGGACACGTCGGCTTCCAGACCCAGGACCGCCCGTGCCTCTGCGCTGATCGGCACCGACTTGGCCGACCTTGGGAAGACACCACCACCTTGCGAGATCAGGCCGGGGTCGTAGTCGGCCCAGGACGATCGCGGCAGGTCGAACAGCCGCCTGCGCTCGACGTAGGACTTCGCGGCATCCGGATCGGGGTCGATGAAGATGTGGCGGTGGTCGAAGGCAGCCACCAGACGGATGTGCTCCGACAGGAGCATCCCGTTGCCGAAGACGTCGCCGCTCATGTCACCGACACCAACGACGGTGAAGTCCTGCGTCTGCGTGTCGTGCCCCAGCTCGCGGAAGTGCCGCTTGACCGACTCCCACGCGCCGCGCGCGGTGATCCCCATCGCCTTGTGGTCGTAGCCGACCGAGCCGCCGGACGCGAATGCGTCGCCCAGCCAGAAGCCGTAGTCGGCCGACACCTGGTTGGCGATGTCCGAGAAGGTCGCTGTTCCCTTGTCGGCCGCGACGACGAGGTATGGGTCGTCCCCGTCGTGGCGCACCACCTGAGGCGGGGGAACCGTCTTGCCCTCGAGCAGGTTGTCTGTGATGTCGAGCATGCCCGAGATGAACGTCTTGTAGCAGGCAATCCCTTCTGCGAGCCATGCCTCCCGGTCCACCGCTGGGTCAGGAAGCAGCTTCGGGCAGAACCCACCCTTGGCACCGACCGGCACGATCACCGCGTTCTTCACGGCCTGCGCCTTCACCAGGCCGAGCACCTCGGTGCGGAAGTCCTCACGCCGGTCGGACCAACGCAGCCCCCCACGCGCGACCGGACCGAACCGGAGATGGACACCTTCGAACCGGGGGCTGTAGACCCAGATCTCGAAGCGTGGCCGGGGCTTGGGCAGGTCCGGGATGCTCAAGGGATCGAGCTTGAAGGAGAAATAGCTCTTCCGGTTCCCCGCGGCATCGGGCTGGAAGACATTCGTCCGCAGGGTCGCCTGGATCAAGGCGAGGTAGGAGCGCAGGATCCGGTCCTGATCGAGGCTGGCCACCTCGTCCAGTCCCCCGGCGATCTCCTCGACGATGGCTTCGCACAGCTCGCTGCGCTCTCCCGAGATCGCCGGGTCGAAGCGCGCCTCGAACAGCCGCACGAGCAGGCGAGCCAGTCCGATGTTGGCCTGCAGACAGGTCTCCACGTAGTCCTGGCTGAACATCGACCCGGCCTGGCGCATGTACTTCGCGTAGGCACGCAGCACGGCCGCCTGCCGCCACGTGAGGCCGGCTCGAGGCACGAGCGCGTTGAACCCGTCCGATTCGGCCAGACCGCCCCAGATGGCGGCGAACGCTTCCTCGAACAGGCCCTTACCCGCGGACCCGCCGAAGGCGCTCACCCCGGCAGCAGTTCCGGCGCGGAGGCCGAAGTCGTACAAGAACGCGGGCGACGCGCCGTTGCGGTCGATCGTGTAGGGACGCTCGTCGACGACCTCGACGCCGAGGCGCTGCAGGACCGGAAGCACCTCTGACAGCGAGATCGGGGTCCCCAGCGTGCACACCTTGAAGCGGCGCTCCTCCGGGCGCGCGCCGATCGCGGAGTAGAGGTTGAGCGACATGGCGCCGTCCTCGGCGAGCCCCTCGATCTGCCGTACGTCTGCGACGGCTAGTCGAGCGCCGAACTCCTCCTTGTAGCCCTCCGGAAAGGCATCCAGATAACGCCGTTGGAGCAAGGTGCCGCGCTCCTCGCCGAACTGGTCCACGAGCGCGTCGTCGAAATCGTCCACCCAGTCACGGGTGGCTTCCTCGAGCCGTGCCTCGAGCCCCTCGACGTCGACCTCGGGCAGCGCCGCGCCGGGGGCCACGCGGACGACGAAGTGCAGCCGCGCCAGCACGGACTCCGAGACGCGGGCTGTGTAGTCGACGGTGACGCCCTCGAAGGCCTCCTTCAGGATCTCCGCCATGTCCAGGCGCACTGCTGTGGTGTAGCGATCACGTGGGAGGTAGACCAGGCAGGACATGAACCGGCCGTAGACATCGCGCCTCAGGAACAGCCGAGTCTGGCGGCGCTCCTGCATCGCGAGGACCGACATCGCGATGGGGAGCAGTTCGTCCTCGGACACCTGGAACAGCTCGTCACGCGGATAGGTCTCGAGGATCTGCAGGAGGTTCTTGCCGTCATGGCTGGCTGGGTCGAAGCCGGAGGCATCCAGGACCTGACGCACCTTGCGACGCAAGACCGGCACCCGCAGGACACTTTCGGCGTACGCCGCCGAGGTGAACAAGCCGAGGAATCGACGCTCTCCGGTCACCTGACCGGAGTCGTCGAACGACTTCACCCCGATGTAGTCGAGATAGGCCGGCCGATGGACCGTCGACCGGCTGTTGGCCTGGGTGAGGATCAGCAGACGCGGCTCGCGGGCCTTGGCGCGTACCTCAGGCGGCAGCTTGTCGAACGAGCTCGAGACGCGCTGGTCAGAGCGCAAGATCCCGAGCCCACTGCCGGGGACAGCCACGAGCGCGTCCTCCCCGTCCTCACGGGTCAGCGCGTACTCGCGGACCCCGAGGAAGGTGAAGTGGTCGTCCACCAGCCACTCGAGAAGCTCCCGCGCCTCCGCGATCTCCTGATCTGAGATGCCCACAGGGGGCTGAGCGGTGAGTGACTGGGCGACGTCGGAGGCGACCACCCGCATCTTTCCCCAGTCCTCCACGGCCTCGCGGACGTCGGAGAGGACGCGGCGCAGGCCGGCTTCGATCTCGGCCAGCTCCTCAGGATCGGAGATCCGATCGATCTCCACCTCCATCCACGACTCGAGGGACGTGTCGCTAGGCCGGTCGGCGGCCTCGTCAAGAACCTCGACGAGGTCGCCGGTGAGCGTGCGCTGGACCGTGAGCTGAGGGTGGATCACCAGGTGGATGGCGTGGCCCCGACTGGCCAGCTCGGCGGTCACCGAGTCCACCAAGAAGGGCATGTCGTCGGTGACGACCTCCACCACCGTGTGCCCGGAGGACCACCCGTGCTCGTCCACGGTTGGTGTGAACGCGCGTACCTTCGCCGCCCCTTGTGGGCGATTCAAGCCGAGGTCGCGGTGCGAAAAGGCCGCCCCTGCGACGTCGACCGGATCACGCCCGACCAGGTCCTCCGGCGAGACGCGACGGTAGTAGCGCTCGAGGAAGAGGCGGTCGCTCTTGGCCGGCCCCGATCCGCTTCGAAGATGAACCGCGCGTTCGATGAGGTCGCGCTTGGCATCGTCGAACTTGTTGAGCATCGTCGTCCTGCCCGAGTGGTCCAGCGGACGCCGTTGTCCGCACTTGCAGGCTATCGCCCTGTCTCAGCCTTGGTGGGGGTGACGCGACTCCTTGGCCGGAACGAAGGTCTCCTTGATCGATCGCGTCGAGGTCCACCGCAGCAGGTTCTGCGCCGCCCCCGCCTTGTCGTTCGTGCCGCTGGCCCGGCCACCGCCGAACGGTTGCTGACCGACGACTGCACCAGTGGGCTTGTCGTTGATGTAGAAGTTGCCGGCCGCGAAGCGCAGCTCGTCGGTTGCCTGGGCGATGGCCCGGCGATCCTGGGCGATCACCGAGCCGGTCAAGGCGTACGGCGACGCCGACTCCATCTGGCGAAGGGTCGCGAGGTAGTCACCGTCGTCGTAGACGTGCACCGACAAGATCGGACCGAAGTACTCCGTCGTGAAGATCTCATCGGTGGGGTCGGTGCCGACCAGCACGGTCGGCCGTACGAACCAGCCCTCGGAGTCGTCGTAGCCGCCGCCGGCCAGCACGGTGATCGACTCCACGTCTTTCGCGCGGTCCAAGGCTTTCGACAATCGGCCGAAGGAGCGGTCGTCGATGACCGCGCCCATGAAATTGGCGAGATCTGTCGTGGGACCCATGGTGAGCGCATCCACCTCGGCCGCGAGGTCGTCTCGCAGTCCCTCCCACAAGCTCCTCGGCACATAGGCGCGCGAAGCCGCCGAGCACTTCTGACCCTGGTATTCGAAGGCCCCTCGCACCATCGCCGTGCGCAAGACATCGATGTCGGCGCTGGGGTGTGCCATCACGAAGTCCTTGCCCCCGGTCTCACCCACGATCCGCGGGTAGGACCGATAGCCGGCGATGTTCCCCCCGACCCGCGACCACAGCTGCTGGAAGACCCGCGTCGATCCCGTGAAGTGGATCCCGGCCAGGTCAGGATCGGCCAGCACGACGTCGGAGACGGCGATCCCGTCGCCCGTCACCATGTTGATGACCCCCGGTGGGAGGCCGGCCTCTTCGAGCAGCGCCATCAGGAAGTGCGCCGCGAACTGCTGGGTGTGCGCCGGCTTCCACACGACGGTGTTGCCCATCAGTGCCGGCGCGGTCGGCAGGTTGCCGGCGATGGCGGTGAAGTTGAACGGGGTCACCGCATAGATGAAGCCCTCGAGCGGTCGATGGTCGGTCCGGTTCCAGATACCCGCCGACGACCTGGGTTGTTCGGCGAGCACCTGCCCGGCAAAGGACACGTTGAAGCGCCAGAAGTCGATGAGCTCGCAAGCCGCGTCGATCTCGGCCTGAAAGGCCGTCTTCGACTGGCCGAGGAGGGTGGCGGCGTTCAGCGTCTGCCGCCACGGGCCGGCCAAGAGGTCGGCGGCCTTCAGGAACACAGCAGCCCGGTCGTCGAAGGAGAGCTCCCGCCAGGGTCGGGCCGCCTGCTTCGCCGCCGCCACCGCCTCGCGGGCGTCGTCAGCGGTTGCCTGGTGGGTCACGCCGAGCACGTGCGCCCTCGCGTGCGGTTGCACGATCTCCATGGGCGAGCCAGACCCCGCCCGTCGCGTTCCGCCGATGGCCATGGTCAGATCGACCGGTGTGCCGGCCAGCCCAGCGACCCGTTCTTCAAGCGCCGCCCGCTCCGCACTTCCGGGTGCATACAGCAAGACCGGCTCGTTGATCGGGTCGGGCACTCGGGTGGTGGCGTCGAACGACATGGAACTGCTCCTCGATCCGGATGCGCGTCACGGCCGACCGTGCGGTCCGACCCATCCTGGCACGTCCGCCAACGGTCACCCAGGGTCGAGCAAAGACGTGATCTCCTCGACTGAGAACCACAAGAGATCCAGGTCTGCCAGCTCCGCTAGCTCGGCATCAGAGCCGACTGCGCTCTCGTCGATGTGCACCGACATGACCTCGGCCAACGAGAGCGGCCCTGTCAGGCGCACCACTGACGCCCCGGCCAGGGGGTCCTCGACAACACGAGAGGTCGGCAGGTCCGCGGCAAGCACCACCCGACGCCGAACGACCCCAGCCTGACCACCCAAGCGTTCGACCGACAGCTCCGCAGCATCCAGCAGCGCCTCGTTCTCGAGGACCTCGACGTCCTCGTCGACCAATGAGCCTCGCAAGGCTTCCGTGACCGCGCACGCGACGTTGGCTTCGACCTGGCCGAGACGCTGCAACGTCTCGAGGTCGGCCATCGTCGCGGGGACGTACACGCGCGTCGAGCTGGTCATGCTTCGGTCAGCACGTCAGATCCAGCTCATCTCATCGGCCCTCGCGCGCCGCAGAGCTTCGGTGCTGGTACGCAGCGAGGTCTCGAGGACCGCCTCGCGGCGGCTGGGGTCCATCAGGTTGGCACCGATCGCTTCGAGGTCCTCACGCCCTGGACCCAGCATGGTCACCGAGATCCCAGCGCGGCGAACCTTCGCGGCCTCGCCCAGCATGCGCCGAGTCATGGTGCGGCGAAACGCTCGTTCCGCGCGCGCACCCAGCCCGGACGGGCGGTCGTAGTCGAAGGAAACCATGGGTGCCAGGACATAGACCTCGTCGACCGCAGCGCCCGCCAGCAGGTCGACAGACGTAGGTGAGCAGGTCCCCCCGTCGACGTAGCGTCGCCCGCCGATGGGTACGGGAGCGAACCAGCCGGGGATGGAGCACGACGCGTGCACGGCCTCGGCCAGTCCGGCTTGCGGCGCGCCAGGGCGACCGAAGGCCACGCGTCGGCCCGAGTCGTAGTCCATCGCGACGATCCACAGCGCCGGGTGCGGCGACCACTCACCCTGCGGTGTCACCGCCTCGACCAGAGCAGGAACCGACCACAGTGACTTCCGGCCGCTGGGGAGCAGCGCTGACATCGCGGCCAACGGCGGGATCGATCTGGGCGACCGCATGCTCTGCAACAGCAGCCGGCTCGATCCGATGCCGGGGCGAGGACGTCCCGGCAGCGCGCCCCCAGTCGCACGGTCGTAGTCGTAGGAATGTCCGGCCAGTGGGCCGGTGGTCACCGCGAGCCCGCCTTGGTGACGCAGCAGGTCTTCGACGCCGACCCCTGCGCCGAGCAGGGCCGCCAGCACCGACCCAGCCGAGGTGCCCACGATCACCTCTGCAGATGACGCGTCGAATCCGTCGACCTTGGCGAGCGCCTGCAGGGCACCCAGCGTCCAGGTGGCCCCGAGCACGCCACCAGCACCCAGCACCAGGCCGCGGCGCGGCGACCTGCCACTCACCGCACGGTCTCCCGCAGCTCCGCGAGCGCATCCACCAGGCACTGAGCCAGCACCTCGACATCGGGCATCGCGTCACGGTCGGCGTTGAGACCGAAGTAGACCCCGCCGTCGTAGGACGTCAGCCCGATACTCACCGCCTGCCCTTTGGCCAACGGGACCACCGGATAGGCAGCCTCCATGCGAGCGCCGGCGCTGTAGAGGGGGAACTGAGGACCGGGAACATTGGTGACGACCAGGTTGAACATCCGCCGCGACAGCCCGCTCCCCACCCGGGCACCGAGCGCGTGCAAGGTCGGGGGCGCGAATCCGGCGATCCCGACAAGCGCCTCCGCCCCCACGGACTGACCGGTCTCCTTGTGGGCCTTCATGGCGTAGGACACCTGGTGCAGCCGCATGATGGCGCTCGGCTCGCCGACCGGGAGGTCGACCAGGTAGGACGCCACGCGATTGCCCAGGGCGCCCTTCTGGTCTTCGGTCCGCACGCTCACCGGAACCATCGCCCGCACCACGGTTGCACCGCCGACCGACTCGCCGCGCGTCATCAACCACGTGCGCAGTCCCCCGGCGACGACCGCCAGCACGACGTCGTTGACGGTGCCGCCGTGCTTGGCCCGCACCGCCTTGAAGTCCTCGAGCCGCATGTCGGCCGTGGCATACCGTCGCTGCTCGCCGATCTCGGCGTTGAGCGGGCTCGTCGGCGCCGTACGCGCCACGGTGCGCGCCATCGCCAGCACACCTCCCGCCACCCCAGCCAGCCGACCGGCAGTGCGGCGCACGTCGGTCACTGTCGTGCGTACGAGATCCGCCGCGCCGCTGGGCCGGCGGATGAGATCGCCGACCGCGCCAGCGACCAGCTCGATCGAGGACGGCTCGGCCGCCGGGCGCCAGGTGTCCGCTGGTGTCTCACGCGGTTCTGGCGTGACGTCCAAGATGACCTGACCGATGTCGACGGCACTGACCCCATCAACCATGGCGTGGTGGGTCTTGGTCAGGATGGCGAATCGCCCGCCCTCAATGCCCTCGACCAGATAGGTCTCCCACAGCGGGCGGCTGCGGTCCAGGGGGCGGCTCATGATGCGAGCCACCAGCTCGCGAAGCTGTTCTTCGGTCCCTGGCTTGGGCAGCGCTGATCGACGGACGTGATAGGCGATGTCGAAGTTCTCGTCATCAACCCAGACCGGACTCGCGATGTGTCCGGGGATCCAGCGGATCCGCTGCCGATACCGCGGCACGAACGCGATCCGCCTGCTGATCAGGCGCACGAGCCGGTCGTAGTCGAAGCCGGTGTCCGGGACGGTGAACAGCGCCACACTCCCTACGTGCATGGGTGTGGTGGGTTCCTCGAGGTAGAGGAACGACACGTCCAACGGGTTGAGACGGTCTGACACGATCGAGTCACTCCAGCGGCATCGGCGGGGAAACCCCCGACCGCCGTACGGCGTCGTGGGAACTCTTATCGTGTCACGGGCGTCTGGCTTGAGGGGGCTCACGCCACGCGATGGCTGCTGCGCATCGCGAGCGGTCCACGTTCGAGGGACCGCTCAGATTGGGTTCACCGGTCCAGACAACCTCCCCATGAGCCGAATCAGATAGTGCCACCCCGAATCTCGAAACCTCGACTGGAGAACCAGATGCGCCGCTCCGTTCTCGTCCTCGGCCTGTGCGCCGCCGCGACCACGCTCGGCCTTGCCGGTTGCAGCTCATCAGGTGGATCGGCGAGCACCGCGCCAACACCGGCCGCCACCACCAGCTCCCCCGCGCAGTCACCGAGCCCGTCGCCAACAGAGTCTGCAGACGACGTGGGAGTCGCTATCGATGTCACCGTCGACGGCAACACGGTGACACCAAAGCCCGCGACCATCGAGGTCGCGCCGGGCGATGCGATCGCCCTCACGCTCACGACCGATCGGTCAGGTGAGCTGCACATCCACGGCGCCGACCCAGAGCTCGAGACCGAGATCGAGCCGGGGACGAAGACCTACACGTTCACCGCCAGCAGCCAGCCGGGCGTCTACGAGGCGGAGCTGCACGACCCAGACCTGCTGCTGTTCGAGCTCAAGGTGCAGTGAGCCAAAGCCTCGGGCACGCCGTGGGCGCCTGGTGGGTCGACGGAACGCTGTCCGCAGTCCCCGACCTGCTCGGGCGGTTGGCCCACGGTGTCGGCAACCGCAAAGACCTTCCCGTGCCGTTCGCGGCAGCACTCGCGGCGGCGGTGGTGGCACTCGTCGCCTCCTTCGTGGCCCTTGGCGCGCTTTGGCGCACCCCCCGACTGACCGGGGCCGCAGCCGGACGTCCCGTCGCCCCGGGGTGGTCAGCAGTCCTGGACTCCTCCTGGTTGCGGTGGACGCTGCGCGTGGTCGGCCTGGTCCTGACCGGCTACTTCCTCCTGGGCCTCCTGCTTGGGCCAGACGATGCCCTGAATCCGTCCGCCGGCGTCGTCTACGTGCTGCTGTGGGTCGGCACCCTCGTCGTGGCCTCAGCCCTGCTCGGCCCGGTGTGGCGCCTGATCAACCCGCTGCGCAGCGTGCATCTCATCGGCTGTCGCCTGCTGCTGCACCAGCCGGAGAAAGGCTTCCTGCCCCCACCGACCGCCCTGGGTCTTTGGCCCGGCGCGCTGGCGATCCTGAGCTTCGGCTGGCTGGAACTCGTAGCCCCCGACCGAGCAACCACCCATGTCCTGACGCTGTATCTCATTGGCTACGCGGTCTGGGTGCTCGGCGGCGCCGTTCTGTTCGGCGATCGATGGATCCACCAGGCCGACGGCTTCGAGGTCATCTCAGACCTCTACGGCCGGCTGTCCGTCCTCGGCCGACGGGCCGACCGCGCGCTGGTGCTCCGCTCTCCCTTGAACGGGATCGCCGGCCTTCGCAAGGAAGCCGGCACAGCCGCCGTGGTCTGTGTGCTGCTCGGGACCACCGCCTACGACGGCCTGTCGAGCGCCCCTTGGTGGGCAGCGTGGGTGCAGGAGGCCGCTGTGCCTGCGCGAGTCGCCGCGACAGGGGGCCTCCTCGCGGTGGTCGCCGTGGTTGGGGCCACCTACCTAGGGGCCACGGTCTGGTCGGGACGCCTGTCCGGAAAGCCTGGGCTGGCCAAACAGCTGCCACGTGAGCTGGCCCACACCGTTGTGCCGATCGCCTTGGGATACGCCATCGCGCACTACTACTCCCTGCTGGTCATCGTGGGTCAGCAGACGGTCGCGCGGCTCTCAGACCCCCTCGGAACTGGCGCCAACTGGCTCGGAACCGCCAACGGCGGCATCTCCTACACGTTGGTCGGGGCAACCACTGTGGCGACGGTGCAAATCCTGGCGGTCGTGGTGGGGCACATCCTGGGTGTGGTCCTGGCACACGACCGCACCGTGGCCCTGGTGCCCCCTGCGCGTGCCGTGGTCGCGCAACTTCCGGTGCTCGCCCTGATGGTCTTCTTCACCTTGGCCGGCCTCACGCTGCTGTTCTCCGCCTAGCTCTGGCCTTACGTGGAGCGGACGAGGATGCGTCTCAGTCAGGACGCGAGGGCACGGCCGAACAGGATCTCCAGCTCGCTGGCCGTCTCTACGTAGTTCGCGTGCAGGATGCCGACCAAGCCGAGCTCGGTGGCCGCCCGGATGTTCGGTCGAAGATCGTCGACGAAGACGCAATCCTCGGCCTCGAGCTCGAGCAGCTCCAGGGTGTGCTGGAAGATCCGCGGCTCCGGCTTGCGCATCCCGACCTCACCAGAGATGACGACGACGTCGAACATCTCGTCCCACCCGTCGCGCGGATAGTCGTTGCCCCAGGAGTTCGACAGCAGGGCCGTACGGATCCCTGTGGCACGGGCCCGTCGCACCAGACCAACCATGTCGGCGGCGTGCTCAAAGCGGCTGAACATCCGAGTGAGCAGTCCTGCCGGCTCCACCGGCGCACCCTTGACGGTGCGCAGCTCCGCGGCGAGCCGTCGCTCGAAGTCCGGCACCTCCAGCTCTCCTCGTTCCAAGGCATGGACCGGGTTCCAGACCGCTTCGGCACCCACGCCGTCGCCCAACCATCGACGCATCACTTGGCGGAATCCGTCGACGGCAACGGCATCGTCAGCTGCCCAGGACTCCATCGATGCCGTGAGATCACTCGTCAGGACCCCGCCCCAGTCCACGATCAGGCCGGCGAGCTCGCGATCAGGCACCCGCGACCTCCCGAGCCGCCGCAAGCAGATCCGGGACACCGCGCTCGAGGCGAGCGAAGAAGGCATCGTCGGACTGTCCGGCCAACCAGCGGTGATAGCTCACCTCGAGCAGGATCGCGAGCTTCCACAACGCAAGTGCCCGAAACCAGCGCAGATCGCCGGCTGGTCGCCTCATGGACTCCTCCCAGCGCGCCACCAGCTCTGCCTTGCTCGGGAAACCGCCAGCAGTCGTGGGAGACATCGGCAACGGGAGGTGCTCGCCGGGTTCGGGCCAGAACGTCAACAAGTAGCCAAGATCGGCACGCGGATCACCGATCGTGGCCATCTCCCAGTCGACGATGGCTGCCACCGATGCGTCGGAGGGGTTCACGATCGCGTTGTCGAGCTTGAAGTCTCCGTGCACGAGAGTGGCAGGGACAGCTGTCGGTCGGGTGTCCTGCAGCCAGTCCCGGACCACGTCGTAGTCCGGCAGCCCACGAGCCGTTCCGCCGGCTTGCGCAACAGCCGCAGACAGTCCCTCGCGCTGCGCGACCCAGCGACTGAGCTGACGATCGAGATAGCCGACCGGTCGCCCGAAGCCCGCCTCCGCGAAGCGCGACACCGGCACCTGATGGATTGCGACGAGCTGATCGATCAGCTCGTAGCCCAAGGTGCGCCGCGATTGCCCAGACAGCCACGGTGGGAGCTCTTCGCGGATCACCTCGCCCTCGACCCGGTCCATGACGTAGAACGGGGCGCCCAGGACGTTCTGGTCTTCACACGCGGCCACGACGCGAGGCACCCGAGCCACGCCGTCCTGCAGCAAGCTCAGGATGCGGAACTCGCGCAGCACGTCATGCGCCGTCGGCAACAAGGGGCCGTAGGGCGGGCGGCGGAGCACGTACGGCGGCGCGCCAGCCCTGGTCACGGCGAAGGTGAGGTTGCTGTGGCCAGCGCCCAAGGGCTGCAGATCACAAGGGCCGGAGCCGGCGAGATTCTCCTGAGCCCAGGTGTCCAGCACACCTGCACCGATGATCGTCGACGGTCCGGGCGAAGCAGCGGGCACCACGCCACCCTACGAGGCCGCTCTAAGTGCCGACGGCTGCCTTGGATCGGCGTCGACGGCGACCAGCGCCCTCGGACTCCGGCGCGAGCTCGCGGGCCAGTCCGGCCAACGCCGTTCGAGCCGGGGATCGAGGAGCGACCGCTGCGAGGAACTGGCCGGTGCGCAGCGCCTTGTCGAATGCGTCCGGGTCATCGGGGATCAGCACCACGTCGTCAGCGCCGGCGTGCCGCTCGAGGCTGTCCCGCAGCTGCCGCTCCGGTGCCGAACCCACGGCACTCTTGCGAACCCGGGTCAAGACCACGCGCAGCGAAGCCGTCGGCGCCGCTTTCCTTGCCTCGGGGAGGGCGCGGATCAGCCGGTGGACACCGATCGGGTCCGCCCGACCCACGGCCAGCAGCACGTCGCAGTCCTCCAGGGTGGCCAGGGTGGCGGCGTTGCGCTGGGGCGCGGAGGTGTCGTAGCTCAGCTCCTCATCCTGCTCGAGCCCGAAGCCGCAATCGACCACCGTGTAGTCGACCAGCAAGCGACTCTGCGCCCACACCTGGGTGAGCGCCGCCCGCCGGAGTTCCGGCCACCGGTCGGGGCGGACGATGCCGGTGAGCACGCGCAAGTGGGGCGCCGCCTCCCGCGCACTGCCCGACAGCGAGGCCAGGTCGAGCTCTCCGCCGGCCACCCCCCGGGCCGCTGCGGCGATCCCGGGCGCCTCGTCGAGCAGTCCCAACAGCTGCGCGACGGCGCCCCCATAGGTGTCGGCGTCGGCCAGCAATGTGGGCTGCCCGAGCAGGGACAACTCGTGGGCGAGGTAGCTCGCAACGCAGGTGCGACCGGGGGCGCCCGTTGGCCCCCAGACCGCGACCAGGCGCCCTCGCCGCGGCGGCTCGACCTCGATGGGTGGCTGGGCGCGCTCGGCCGGAACCACCTCCAGCGGACCACGACGTACGACAGCGAGAACGGCCAGCGCACCCGCGTCGGCGTCAGTCGCATCCACCGCGACTACGTCGGCAACGCCCATCATCCGGATCCGTCGTTCGGCGGCTTCGTCCTGCGCGGCAACCACGACCACGACCGCGACGCCGAGGCGACGCAACCGATCGAACGCTTCATGGTCCAGGCGTCTGAGGCCGGCCGAGATCACCGCGGTGGCGGACTGACCGGATTCGGCGACGGCCAGCAGGTCGGCCAGATCGACGCACCGCCGGACGATGCGAACACCGCTGGCCCGACCGATGGTCGCGAGGATCACTGGCTCAGCCGGTGCCCCCTCGAGAGCAAGCAGCACCGGTATGCCGGTCATGAGGAGGGGACCTGGACCAGATCGATGGGGCCGTCCTGGGCCGCCTGCACCAGTGATTGCACGTCGAGGGGCTCCACACCCAACGCGACCCCCATCGCCGAGCCCGACGGGCCGAGGCGACCGCCGTCCTCCACAAGGTCCTGCACCAAAGCGGCCTCCACGACCAGGTAGGTCTGACCGTCGTCCGGTGTCACATAGACGTCGACTCGGTGACCCCGAGCCAAGTCGGTCGGCGCATGGAACCGCTCGACCTCGACGGTCACCTGGCGAAGTGCTGGCCCAACCGGGGTCGAGGCAACAGCCGTGACCGGAAGGAGCTCACCGGCTCGCACCGGGCGCAGCAGGATCCACCCGACCGGTGGGGCCGCGTCGGCGGAGACGTAGGCCCGCGCCGCATCTCCCAGGCGGACCTGGACCGTCCGCAGATCGCCGGCTTGGAGCACCGAACCCGCCCCGAGGTCACCAGCCGCTGACCACACAGCAACCGTGTCGTCAGCGGCGGCGAGGGCTCGGGCACCCAGAACGACGGAGACCAGCACGAGCAGCACCCCGCCGAGGAGACGGACGTCGCGCCATCGTGGGCGAGCCAGCCGAGCTGCCGCAGGCGAGCGCCCGGCCGCCTCCACGGAGGCACTGGTCTCCGATACCACGTCCCACCCCGGCCTTCGCGTCGTGCCGGCTCTCGCCGGCCCGCGCACATCGATCGACCTCGAGACCTTCATCGTGCCCCAGGTCAACGAGCCTCGCCGAGGCTTTCCACACCCGTACGGGTGATCCACAGGCACTCGGCCGGCCGGTTTGCGACGGCGCGCTCTGCGATGATCGGCCCGTGACCCCCGAACCACGGTTCCTGACGCTGGCCGACGTCGCGGAGGTGCTCAACATCTCCGCGGCGCAGACCTACGCACTCGTGCGGTCAGGTGACCTTGCAGCCATCAAGGTGGGCGGCCGAGGTCAGTGGCGCGTCGAGGCCAGCCGCCTCGAGGAATACATCGAGCGGATGTATTCGCAGACCGCAGACTTCGTGGCCAACCATCCCCTCGGTGGGCCGGACGACGCCGGGTCTCCCGACCTCTAGACCCCGCGACCGCTCGTCGTCCCGGAGTCCGCTGACCGCAGCCGTACGGCAGCCAGCGCCGCGAAAGGCACCAGCCGGAGGCCGATCCGGCTGCGTGGCTCACCCGCTGGATGCTCCATCACCTCGAGGTAGTCCTGACCTACCCGGTCGATGGTTCCGGAGTGGCTCTCGCCCGAGAGGGTGGTCACCACCACTTCCGAACGGTCCCTGGCCACGGCTCGAAGCGCGTGACCCAGCCCGAGCCGCGCATCGACCGGTCCCTCGCTCGCCGGATCCGCCGACGTAGCGCCGTGCCGGCGGATGCCGGTCAGCGCCGCCACGGGAACCACGACCTCGACGCCCTGACAAGCGAGGAGCATCCAGTCCGATCCCACGGCGGCCACCCGACCGTCGAGCGGGTCGAGCCCACGTACGTCCACGGTGAGCTCGCCGCCCGTGCCGTGCGCCGCACGCAGCCGGTCGACGATCCGCAGCCGAGCGGTCTCGCGACGAGCCCGGTCTGCGACCTCCGCGTCGAGCTCGGCTCGCTCACCCGCGGCTGCCTGCGCCTCCAGGTCGCCGAACAGCTCTTCCCAACGCACGCAGCAGACGCTAGGCCACGCCGAACCGGGCTAGCTCCACATCCGAGCCGATGACTCCTTGACTCTGAGCGAAAACGGAGGATAGTCCAGTCAAACATAAGCAAACTTAAGTAAATGGAGATCAGATGCACGCATTGCTGACCGGCTGGCCGTTCCGGTGGCTGAGCCGGTGGCTGCTCTGGATCGGCGGGCTCGCCGTCGGCGTCGGCGTCCTCACCTGGTCGACCGGACCGCTGATCCAGGCGGCCTCAGCTGAACCAGAGCCCGGCGATGCTGTCGCGCTGGCGTGTGCCGCGGCGGCGTGGCTGGTGTGTGGATGGCTGCTCCTCGGTACGGCTGCCGCCCTGGTCGAGGCGGCCGGCGTAGCCGTCGGAGGACGCTTCGGCCAGGCTCGGTGGCCGGCCCGGGTCGCGGGCGCCGTGACACCGAGCTCGGTTCGCGACCTCGTGGGGCGCACCCTGCGCACGGGTCTGGCGCTGAGCACCGTGACCGCGGTGATCGCCGGAGTCGGCGGCATCGCGACGCCCGTACAGGCGACCACCGCAACCGCCCCCGCCGGCGCTGGGGCAGCGGCGGACGACGCGACAGCACCGTCTCTGCCATCCCTTGACCGGCCGGCAACCAGCGCGGCAGCCCACGAACTGGTGCCGCCGCGTCAACCGCAGTCCTACACCGTCACCCCGGGAGACACCTTGTGGGGCATAGCTGCCGCGCACCTGCCCCGTCCGCCGACCAATTCCTCGATTGCTCGTGCCTGGCCGCTGTGGTGGCACACCAATCGCGCGGTCATCGGCAATGATCCCGATCTGATCCAGCCGGGACAGGTCCTGCGCGTGCCGGGGGGATCCCGGTGACCGCCGTCGTCGAGGACCGGGTCTCGTGCCTCAGCGTTGCACCGGCTCCAGATCGGGAGCCAGCCTTCGACGACGAGGTGACCACACCGGCTCCGGGTGACGGACGGCGAGGCAGCCAGCAGATCCTGCCTCTGGAGTGGTCGCTGCCCGGCGGCCTGCCGGCGACTCCACAGCCCGGGCAGCTCCGCCTCCTACCCAGACCAGGCACAGCCGGCGCAGCGGTGCAGGACACCGACGACTTCGGGCGCGTTCCGACGATCCGCGGAGACCTCCCAGATCCGGGACCGTGGGCCGCTCGGTTGCTCCAGGGCATCGCCGAGATCCTCACCCTGGACCGACCGCTGAGCCAGTTGGCGCGTTGGGCAGGGCCGGAGGTCTACGAAGACCTGCGGCGTCGGGTGGAGGCCAGGCGCCGCGGTGGAGCACCAGGCGCGCGGGCCGGTGCAGCGCGCCCGATCCTGCGCTCGCTGCATGTCAGCGAACCAGCCGACGGGGTGGCCGAGGTCTGCGCGGTGATCCACGACGGAAACCGCTCGCTGGCCTACGCCGTCCGACTGGAGGGCCTGGACGGGCGCTGGCGAGCCATGGCCCTGGAGCTGGCTTGAGCGAGCTGGCCAGCAGGCCTGCGACAGATCGGAGTCAGGTCAGCGGTTCTTGCGCGCCTCCCGCTGTTGACGCCGGCGCTCGGCGCGGGAGGCATTCGGGTCTACCACCACGTTCGCCGGCTGCTTCTCCACCCGGTGGGTCACCTGGCCATCGCCATCGGTCGACGGCGCGGAGTACTCCAGCTTGCGCGGCGCGTCGCTGCGAAGCCCCTTCGCCACGAGCTTGGCCGGAGCGGTGCCGGCCTTCGGCTGCTCGTCGGTCGGCAGGACCGGGGCAGCAGCACCCACCGCCTGAGCTTGCGTGACGGCTAGTCGGCCGATGTCCTCTCCACCGGCCTCGGCGTCCTCCTCGGCCGACTCCTCGACCGTGACCTCCACGTTGAACAAGAAGCCGACGGACTCCTCCTTGATGGCTTCCATCATCGCGGTGAAGAGCTCATAGCCCTCGCGCTGGTATTCCACGAGCGGATCCCGCTGCGCCATCGCTCGCAGGCCGATGCCCTCCTGCAGGTAGTCCATCTCGTAGAGATGTTCACGCCACTTGCGGTCGAGAACCGACAAGATCACCCGACGCTCGAGCTCGCGCATGGTCTCCGAACCGAGCCGTTCCTCGCGATCTGCGTAAGCCTTGGCCGCGTCTGCCTTGAGCTCCTCGGCCAAGAACTCCGCGGACAGGTCGGTTCGGTCACCGCCGGATCGCTCGACGACCTCATCCACGGTGAAGGAGACCGGGTAGAGGGTCTTGAGGGCCGTCCAGAGCTGGTCGAGGTCCCAATCCTCGGGGAACCCATCGGCCGTGGCCCCGGCGACGTATCCCTCGATGGTGTCCTCGATCATCGGACCGATCTGCTCGTGCAGATCCTCGCCCTCGAGGACGCGGCGGCGCTCGTCGTAGATGACCAGTCGCTGCCGGTTCATGACGTCGTCGTACTTGAGGACGTTCTTGCGGATCTCGAAGTTCTGCGCCTCGACCTGCGCCTGCGCGCTGCGGATCGCGTTGCTCACGATCTTGTGCTCGATCGGCAGGTCGTCTGGGAGGTTGAACCTGGTCATGATCGACTCGATTCGCGCACCCTGGAACAACCGCATCAAGTCGTCCTGGACCGAAAGGTAGAAGCGAGACTCGCCCGGGTCACCTTGCCGGCCCGAGCGGCCGCGCAGCTGGTTGTCGATCCGCCGGGACTCATGACGCTCGGTGCCGAGAACGTAGAGACCGCCTGCCGCGACGACCTCGTTGTGCTCGGTCTCGACAGCCTTGACGGCCTTCTCGAGCGCGTCCGGCCAGGAGGCCTCGTACTCGTCGGGCGTGTCGACCGGTGAGAGCTCGCGCTGTGCGAGCTCGTTGGCAGCCATGAACTCGGGGTTCCCACCCAGCATGATGTCGGTGCCGCGACCGGCCATGTTGGTGGCCACCGTGACGGCGCCCTTGCGCCCGGCCTGCGCAACGATCTGCGCTTCTCGCTCATGGTGCTTGGCGTTGAGCACCTCGTGGGGGACGCCCTTGCGGCGCAGCAGGCCCGAGACGTGCTCGGAGGTTGCCACGCTGGCGGTGCCGACGAGCACCGGCTGGCCCTTGGCGTGCCGCTCGCTGATGTCCGTGACCACCGCGTCGAACTTCGCGTCCACCGACTTGTAGATCAAGTCCGCCTGGTCCATCCGCTGCATCTCGCGGTTGGTGGGGATGGGTACGACGCCGAGCTTGTAGATCTGGGAGAACTCGGCGGCCTCGGTCATGGCCGTACCCGTCATCCCGCTGAGCTTGTCGTAGAGGCGGAAGAAGTTCTGCAAGGTGATCGTGGCAAGGGTCTGGTTCTCGTCCTTGATCGCCACCCCCTCTTTGGCCTCGATCGCCTGGTGCATGCCCTCGTTGTATCGACGGCCGGCCAGCATGCGCCCGGTGTGCTCATCGACGATGAGCACCTCGCCGTTCATGACGACGTAGTCCTTGTCCGCCTTGAACAGCTCTTTCGCCTTGAGGGCGTTGTTGAGATAGCCGACGAGCGGGGTGTTGACCGACTCGTAGAGGTTCTCGATGCCGAGGTGGTCTTCGACCTTCTGCACTCCGCTGTCGAGGATGCCGACCGTGCGCTTCTTCTCGTCCACCTCGTAGTCGCCGTCGATCCCCTTCTCGGGATCCCCTCGCTTGAGGCGGGGCACCAGGGCCGCGAACGTCGAATACCACTGGGTGGCCTGGTCGGCCGGCCCGCTGATGATCAGCGGCGTCCGGGCCTCGTCGACCAAGATCGAGTCGACCTCGTCAACGATCGCGAAGGCGTGACCACGCTGCACGAGGTCAGCCTTGTCCCACGCCATGTTGTCGCGTAGATAGTCGAAGCCGAACTCGTTGTTGGTGCCGTAGGTGATGTCGCAGCCGTACTGTTCGCGACGCACGGCTGGCGGCTGCCCGGCCAAGATCACGCCGACGCTCAAGCCGAGGAATCGGTGGACGCGGCCCATCCACTCCGCGTCGCGCTCGGCGAGGTAGTCGTTGACGGTGACGATGTGGACTCCGCGACCGCTCAGCGCGTTGAGGTAGGCCGGCAGTGTGCCCACCAACGTCTTGCCCTCACCGGTCTTCATCTCGGCGATGTTGCCGAGGTGCAGCGCGGCACCACCCATGATCTGGACGTCGTAGTGCCGCTGACCAAGTGTTCGCTTGGCCGCCTCCCGAACAGTGGCGAAAGCCTCCGGCAGCAGGTCGTCGAGCGTCTCGCCGTCGTCCAACCTTGCGCGGAACTTGTCAGTCTCGGCGCGGAGCTCGGCGTCGGTCAGTGAAACGAAGTCATCCTCGACGGAGTTCACCTGGTCGGCGATGCGGGCCAGCTGTTTGAGGATCTTGCCCTCGCCAGCACGCATCAAGCGATCGAAAAAAGCGGGCACTGGTACTCCTGGTTCCTACGCCGCAGTGGGCCGCGGCTGCTGACTCCATCGTAATCGGCTCGTGACCTGGTTGGCGCTGCAGCCGCCCCGCACGGCCACTTCGACGACAAGTCGGTCGCGTGGCGCAGCCGAGACGGGCAAGATCTCGACATGACTCCCGTACGCCTGACCGACGGTGTAGTCGTCCTTCGAGCCCTGCTGCCCACCGACGTGGACGACATCACCGAGGCCTGCCAGGACCCCGAGACCCAACGGTGGACCACCGTCCCCGTGCCCTACACCCGCGAGCACTCGGTGGAGTTCGTCGCCAATCACGGTACCGACTCGGTCGGCTGGCGGGAGGGGCGCAATCCGGTATGGGTGATCACCGAAGCCGGCCATGAC
Source organism: uncultured Actinomycetota bacterium (assembly GCA_963805505.1). Classification (GTDB taxonomy): domain Bacteria; phylum Actinomycetota; class Actinomycetes; order DATJPE01; family DATJPE01; genus JANPBY01. Next base: position 104,836 of record CAWDUP010000004.1, read on the forward strand.
CACTACGGCGGCGCCATCGACCTCCGCCTGGACGGCGACGGCGGAGCTGAGGTCGGATATGCCCTGGCGCCCAGGATGCGCGGCAAGGGCCACATGCAACGAGCGCTGCGGCTGGCCTGCACGTGGGCTTTCACCGAGGGCGGAGTCGCGCACGTGATCTGGTTCGCGCATGTCGGCAATGAGGCCTCGCGACGAACTGCTGAGGCCGTCGGCTTCCGATCTCTCGACGGAGTGCTTCGCCAGCACTGCGTGTCCCGGGGGGTCCGGCACGACAGCTGGGTCGCGGACCTCCTGCCCGGCGACCTGCTGTGACCGAACCCGCCGCCCTGATCCCACCGCCGCTCGGCGGGATCGGATTCGTCCTGCGAGCCCTCCGCCCCGACGACGCCGAGGAGCTGTATCGCCAGGTGCGGGCCGACGACCAGATGCGCCGTTGGAGCTCGCTTGGCCGGGTCAACGACCTGCAGGAGACCAGGACCTGGGCGCGCTCTCGAGCCACCCCCAACCGGATGGAGTGGACGATCCGCGTCCCCACCGGCGAGATCGCCGGCCGGGTAGCCCTGCACCAGATCGATGAGAGCAGCGGTCAGGCCGAGATCGGCTACGGCCTGTTCGAGATCTACCGCGGGCGGGGCCTTGCTCGCCGGGTCGTGACGACGGTGACGACCTACGGTCTCGAAGACCTGCTCTTGCACCGGATCATCCTCGAGCACGGCGTCGACAACCTCCCGTCGTGCCGCGTCGCGGAGTTCTGCGGCTATCGCCTGGAGGGGACCATGCGGCAGGCTCATGAACGTCCAGGCGGTGGCTGGGACGACGCGCACCTGCACGCACGCCTGGCCACCGACCCACCGAGTGGTGCAGCTGACCAAGGAGTTCTCACATGAAGATCGCCGTTCTGGGCACGGGTGTCGTGGGACAGACGCTGGGCACGGCGCTCGTCGCCCTCAGGCACGAGGTCCGGCTCGGCTCGCGCGCGGCGCGCAATCCCCAGGCCCTGGAGTGGGCGACCACGAACGGTCAGGCCGACGGAGCGGGCACCTTTGGCGAGGTGGCCGCCTGGGCAGAGGTGGTCGTGAACGCAACCAACGGGGCAGCGTCTGTGCAGCTGTTGTCCGAGATCGCCGATCAGGTGGGCTCATCGGTGCTGATCGACGTCTCCAACGCGCTCGACTTCTCCAACGGCTTCCCGCCCACTCTGTCGGTGGTCAACGACGACAGCCTGGGCGAGCAGATCCAGCGGGCACTCCCCGAGGCTCGGGTGGTCAAGGCGCTCAACACCTTGAATGCCGACCTGATGCTCCACCCAGCCGGGCTCGCAGAGCCCACCGACCTGTTCATCGCCGGTGACGATCCAGCCGCGAAGGATGTGGTGCGCGATCTGCTCACGTCAGCCGGTTGGCTGCCGGGGAACATCCACGACCTAGGCGGCATCGAAGCGTCGCGAGGTCCCGAGATGTGGCTGCCCCTGTGGCTTCGCCTGATGGGCTCCACCGGTTCAGCTGGGTTCAACATCCACGTCGTCCGCGCCGCATCCGACGCTGACTGAGGCCTTGAGCTGCGGCTGCGTTGAGCTGCGGCTGCGTCCAGCTGAGTGTCAGTTGCGCTGCGTCCAGTCGGACCGGGATCGCTGTCTCGCATCCGCGAGCGCTCGCCGCCGGGTGGCAGTCGGGTCGACCACGGTGAGTCCGGCAAGCCAGTCATAGACCGATCGCCGTCGGCCGAGCAGGCACGGCGCCCAACCCAGCAGCACGACAAGCATCGCCAGGATCGCATCGTTGCCGGCCCCGATGGCCAAGAAGAGCGTCACGGGCACGACCCAGCGCGCGGCGACCCGCCAGCGCGCGGGGCGAGGATCGGCGAACTCCAGCTCGGAGGCCCGCAAGCCGAGGCTGGTGCGGCCCTGATCCCGCAGCGCCCCCGACAGCCCGAGCACGCCGACGAGCAGGACGAGGGCCATCAAGGCGAGAACCCAGACCGGGGCGTCTCCAGCCAGCGGACCGGTGATCTCAGGAGGTGCGCCGCCAGCGCTGATGTCGGGAGTCATGCTGGGGACGAAGGGCGCCGTGGCAAACCACACCACGACCATCACGATGATCGACAGGACGAGCATCGAGATCCAGTCCACGAGCAGGGCCACCGCCCGCGCCCCGGGAGATGCTTGCACCGCGACGTCGGTGGAACGGTCGCGCCTCGGTCCCTGCTGGCTTCCCGCGCCGTCCACGGCGTCGTCGCCCGGTCGCTCAACCATGCCGAAACGGTACTCCGGGAACTCGCTCACGGGACACGGATTTGTCCGGAGGCGATGGCTACGGCGGAACCGCTGATCGTCGTGCCGGTCGGTTCGCCCCCGACAGTGGTCACGGTGCACTCGATCGTCGAACGCCGTCCCATCTCTACCCCCTGCACGACCGTGAACCTCGCCGTGCCGCTCGGCACGAGGCCGGACACCGACAGCCAGACGGCCAAGGCCCCCGCCGCCGATCCGGTGGCTGGGTCCTCGGCGGCGTTGAGGTCGGCGGTGAACATCCGGGTCGCCGCGGTAGCCGTACTCGGATCCCAGCTCACCAGGTAGACGCCGGTGGCGATCCCGTCCGGGAAGGCGAAGGCGCTCAACAGCGCGATGTCAGGGGAGCACTGCGCGAGCGCCTCCGGGCGGACCGGGATGACCAGGTAGTCGATGCCGACACCGCAGACTCGCGCCGGCGCGATCGGGTCCACCACCTCGCCGCCGAGGCCGGCGGCGGCGAGACCAGCGGAGGGATCGGCCGCCTTCTCCCAGTGCGGGTTTCCGCCTTCCAGGGTGACCTGCCCCTCGGGGGTGATCTCCAACGGCAACAGCCCAGCTCCGCAGGCCTGGGTCGCGCGACCCCCAGTCACCAGACCGCGGCGCTGCAGCACCCACGCCGTGCCGATCGAGGGGTGCCCCGCGTAGGGGAGCTCGGTCACCGGGGTGAAGATACGAAGGACGTACGTCGCCCCCGCTGCCCGTTGACCGTCATCGGGCGTGAGCGGGAACGCCGTCTCCGACAAGGCGAACTCCCTGGCCAGCGTCTGCATCTGCTCGCCGGTCAGCGCCTGCGCCCCGCGCACCACAGCGAGGGGGTTGCCGCGAAACGCCTCGTCAGTGAAGACATCGACGATGTCGTAGTCGAGCAGGTCCGGCCCGATCCCTCCGGCCAGCGTCGAAGGGTCGTTGCCACTCTCACTGCCACCACGCCAGAAGTCAGCCATGGCGGCGATCCTGGCACTGACCGGCGTGCGCCCAGCACCGCCCATCACTGACCAGCACGTGGACCCGCCCGGTTGACCGCCCCCGGCCGATCGGCGCGGCCTCACCGCTGCTCCACCTGCCCGCACTAGCCTGGCGAGGTGAGCGGCGCGACGGTCTTCATCGCCCGCCTGGTAGGCGTGTCGGTGTTCGACCCCAACGGTGACCAGGTGGGTCGTACTCGCGATGTCATCGTCACCCTCGGTACGACTGCCGAGTCCGCCAGAGTCACCGGGCTGGTCGTCGAGGTCCCGATGCGGCGACGCATCTTCGTGCCCATGACGCGGGTGACCGCGGTCGATCCCGGTCAGGTCGTCACGACCGGACTGGTCAACATGCGCCGCTTCGAGCAGCGTGCCGCTGAGACTCTGGTGGTCGGAGACCTGTTCGACCGCGTGGTCACCATCGTCGAGACCGGTGAGCCGGTGACGGTGGTCGATGTCGCCATGGCGCAGACGAGGACCCACGACTGGAAGCTCAGCAAGGTCCACGTGCGCAAGAGCGCGCCCGGCGGGTTCCGCCGACGTGGGGCAACCGTGACGCTGGACTGGGCCGAGGTCACGGGATTTGCGACGGCCGAGGCCAACCAGGGGGCCGCCAACCTGCTCGCCACCATGGACAAGATGCGCCCGGCCGATCTTGCCCAGGTGCTGCATGAGCTGTCACCCAAACGACGTGGCGAAGTCGCCGCGGCACTCGACGACGAGCAGCTGGCAGACGTGCTCGAGGAGCTGCCCGACGACGACCAGGTGGAGATCCTTGGTGTGCTCGCCCAGGAGCGGGCCGCCGATGTCCTCGAGGCCATGGCCCCCGACGATGCCGCCGACCTGCTGGGAGAGCTGCCCCCGGAGCAGGCTCAGCGGCTGCTGGGGCTGATGGAGCCCGACGATGCCGATGACGTCCGCCGACTCCTGTCCTATGACGAATACACCGCCGGCGGGATGATGACGACCGAACCTGTGGTCCTCCCACCCGACGCAACCGTCGCGGAGGCGCTGGCCAGGGTCCGCAACCCTGACCTGTCCCCTGCCCTGGCCTCCCAGGTGTACGTCTGCCGACCTCCGCTCGAGACACCGACCGGCCGGTTCATCGGGGTCTGCCACTTCCAGCGGCTGCTTCGTGAGCCGCCGTCGGCTCTGGTTGCAGGAGTCAGCGACACCGATCTCGAGGCGTTGCCGGCCGATGCCGCGCTGCCCGAGGTCGCGGCCTACCTGGCCGCCTACGACATGGTGGCGGCCCCCGTCGTCGACGCGAGCGACCATCTGCTCGGCGCGGTGACCATCGACGACGTCCTCGACCACATGCTCCCGGACGACTGGCGCGAACGCGACGTCCAGGAGGCGGCACAGGCTTCCTCGTCGGAGTCGGCACGGGATGAGGCGGTGGGCCATGGCGCGTGAATCACGCATCCCGCGTCTCGACCAGCCGCTGGATCCGAATCGCCGCCTGCCCAGACCGGCGTATGACCCGGAGTCCTTCGGTCGTTGGTCGGAACGCGTGGCCCGCTTCATCGGAACGGGTCGCTTCCTGGTCTACATGACCGTGTTCGTGGTGACCTGGATCGGCTGGAACGTCTTTGCCCCGGATGACCTGAAGTTCGACCCTTTCCCGTTCATCCTGCTCACCTTGGTCCTGTCCCTGCAGGCGTCCTACGCCGCGCCCTTGATCCTGCTGGCGCAAAACCGGCAAGTGGACCGCGACCGGGTCACCTACGACCAGGATCGAGCCCAGAACGAGCGCTCCATAGCCGACACGGAGTACCTCACCCGCGAGGTAGCCGACGTCCGGATCGCGCTGGGAGAGGTCGCCACACGTGACTTCTTGCGCTCGGAGCTGCGCGACCTGCTCGAGGAGCTCCTCGACGAGCTCCGCGACGAACCACCGACGAAGACTCCGCGGGCCGGCTAGGCGCATCAGCGACTCGACCGAAGCGTGGATACCCCGACGGCCGACGTAGGCTCGAGGCATGCCGACTGTTCCCGTTGACCAGATCATGGCCGCGCTGGCCAAGGTCGATGATCCCGAGATCCATCGCCCGATCACCGAGCTCGGCATGGTCGACGCAGTCACGGCAGACGAGTCCGGCGCGGTCGACGTACGCATCCTGCTCACGGTCGCCGGCTGTCCGATGCGGACGGAGATCACCGAGCGCGTGACCCGGGCGGTTCGCAGCGTTGCCGGTGTCACCGACGTGCATGTCGAGCTCGCGGTCATGTCGGACGAGCAGCGCAAGGCGATGACCGGCATGCTGCGCGGTGGTCGAGCCGAGCCCGAGGTCCCCTTCGCCAAGCCGGAGTCGTTGACCCGCGTCTATGCCATCGCGTCGGGCAAGGGAGGTGTCGGCAAGTCCTCGGTCACCGTGAACCTGGCTACGGCGATGGCGGCGCGTGGACTGTCGGTGGGCGTGGTCGATGCCGACATCTACGGCCACTCGATCCCGCGCATGCTCGGCGCAGACCAGCGGCCGACTCCCGTCGAGAACATGATCATGCCGCCCTCGGCGCACGGGGTGAAGGTCATCTCCATCGGCATGTTCACCTCGGGAAACACCCCCGTCGTCTGGCGGGGGCCGATGCTCCACCGCGCGCTTCAGCAGTTCCTCGCCGATGTGTGGTGGGGCGACCTGGACGTGCTGTTGATGGACCTCCCGCCGGGCACCGGCGACATCGCCATCTCCGTCGCGCAGCTGGTCCCGAACGCAGAGATCCTGGTGGTCACCACGCCTCAGCTGGCGGCGGCCGAGGTGGCCGAACGGGCGGGCTCAATCGCGCTGCAGACCCACCAGCGCATCGTCGGCGTGATCGAGAACATGGCGTGGCTGGAGCTGCCCGACGGCAGTCGGCTGGACCTGTTCGGAAGCGGCGGCGGACAGCGGGTGGCCGAGGCGTTGAGTCGCTCGACCGGCACCGACGTGCCGCTGCTGGGCCAGATCCCCATGGACGTGGCACTTCGCGAGGGCGGCGACCTCGGGGTCCCCCTGGTCGTCTCCGACCCCAGCGCCCCAGCGGCCCAGGTCCTCGACGAGATCGCCGACCGGCTCGGTGGGCGACCTCGCGGTCTCGCGGGGCGCTCGCTGGGGCTGACGCCCGCGGCTCGGGCGTGACGCGAGGGATCGCTAGGTTGCGTCCGAGTCGTAGTGGGGGGACTCATAGCTGGTAGCGGCCGGCGGAATCGGCTGGGCCGCGGTCTGCCCGTTGACCGCTTCGCCGTTCACCGCCTTCGGCTCCGCGGCTGCGTCGGTCGATCCCTCACCGAAGAGCCGTTCGAGGTCGCTCTTCTCGTCGAGCAGCTGCCGCTTGACGAAGGCGCGAGGGTCCAGATCGCTCAGGTTCAGATCGGCGAACTCCGACCCCAGAGAGCCCGTCACTTCCTCTTTCGCTTCCCGGGCCATGTCACGCAGCTGGCGAAGCATCCGACCTGCATCGGCGGCGAACTTGGGCAGCTTGTCGGGCCCGAAGATGAACAGCGCTATCGCTGCCAGCGCGAGCAGCTCGAAGAACCCGACGTCGAACACCACCCCAGCGTACGTCTCCGCGCCGCGTGACCGGTCGTCTACTCAGTCCTTGGCCTCGCCGAGCACGACCGGGATCGTCTCTTGCTCGCCGTTGCGTTCGATGGTCAAGGTCACGGTGTCGCCAGGCACCTGGGCCCGGATCGCGACGATCAGCTCATCAGGTCCGGCAACCGCAGTCTGGTCGATGGCGACGATGACGTCTCCTGGCAGAACACCCGCCTGATCCGCGGGTCCGCCGTCGGCGACGCCCGGGCTGCCGTCGGCCGCCTGGTCCGCGATCCGCACTCCCTTCCCGGTGTAGGTCGGGTCGAGGCTGGCGCCGATGATCGGGTAGGACGCTGACCCGGTCTGGATCAGCTGCTCGGCGGTTCGCCTGGCCTGGTTGATCGGGATGGAGAAGCCGAGTCCGATCGATCCGGACTGGCTCCCGAGATCGGTGCTCAACGTGGCGATCGCGCTGTTGACCCCGATGACCTTGCCCGAGCCATCGACGAGGGGGCCACCGGAGTTGCCCGGGTTGATCGCCGCATCGGTCTGCAGGGCTGCGATGTAGGACACGTCGGACCCGCTGCCTTCCCCTGCGGTGACCGGCCGGTCGACGGCGGAGATGATGCCCGACGTGACGGTGCCCGACAGTCCGAGCGGTGAGCCGATGGCGATCGCCGAGTCGCCCACCACGACGGAGTCGGAGTTGCCCAGGGGCGCCACCGGCAGGCCGGAGCGTTCGACCTTGAGGACCGCCAGGTCGTAGGTGGTCGTGGTTCCGACGACCTGCGCGGGCTCGGCCGATCCATCGTTGAACGTCACAGTGATGGCGCTTCCCGGGCCGCCTGCCGCTACGACGTGGTTGTTGGTCAGCAGATAGCCGTCCTCGGTGAGCACGAAGCCGGAACCGGTCCCACCGGAGTTGCCGTCCCGAACCTCGATGGAGACCACGCTCGGCAGCATGCGATCGGCGATGCCTGCAACGGTGCGCGGCGGACGCGCCAGGTCACCGGTGGGGGTTGTCCCCAGCGAGACCGACGAGTTCGTGGTCGTGCCATCACCCATGCGAGCACCCACGACCCCGCCGAGAAGCCCGGCGATCAAGGCGATCCCCAGGCCCCCGGCCACCAGAGCCACCCAGCCCGGACCGCGCCCGGGTGGTCGCCCGGCATTGCCGAGGGTGTCCCAGTCCTGCGGAGCAGCCGGCGGCAGCGTGTAGGGCCACGGCGGGCCTGAGCCGAGCGGCGGCCCTTCGGAAGGCGGGGCATAGGCGCTGCCATAGATCGCGTCGTAGGGCGAGCTCGCCGGACTTGGTCCGATGACCCGGGTGTCTCCGATCCCCGCGTCCGGCACGGCGAAGGGTGTGCTGTCGACGGGCGCGTCAGAGCCTGGCCCGGGATCTGCATCCGCCGCACTTTCAGCTTCTGCTGGCCCCATCCGTCGTGGGTCGGCATCGCCCCCACGGTCATCGGAATCACGCGGTGGCGCCCACGGGTCGGAGGCCCGCGCCCACCAGGCCGGCCGCTCGTCCTCCGTCACTGGCGCACCTTTCGCGGGATCGGCGTCAGCCGAACGGGTCAAACCACGAGCCTACGCGCGCCAGTCCGGTGCTGACCCGCCCGAGGCGATCAGTCCCGTCGGCCGGGGGCGGATCTTCGGCCGCCAGGCTCTCGACGACCGCAGAGATCGCCGCTTCGTCGCCGAGCACCGTGATCACGAGCGGACCTTCGGCCCAGGTGGCCTGGCTCGGTACGCCGTCTCGATGGAATACCTGTCGGCCGTTCTGGGTGCCGACGGCGTAGTCGGTCAGCTGGGCCGGGTCCAGGCGAGCCCGCTGCTCGAAGACCGACACTGCGCGCAGCCCGTCGGTGTAGACCAGGTGCAGAACCGGGGCGGGGGTCCCCTCGGCCAACCGTGCGTCGAAGGCGTCGAGGTCACCCGCGATGGTCGCGCCCGGGCACAGCCAGCCGTCCGCCTCTACCGCGGCAGGAGTCGTACCACCTGGTGCCTCCACCCAGGTCGCGGTCGTTGCGATGGGGAGGTGCTTGGGCATGACGGCTGCCTCGTCGACGGCCACCGTGGTGAAGCGGTGACTGGACTCGGGGTGGCCGGCGGCGTCGTAGCGCTCACTGGCTAGCGGGAGACCCGTTGCTCGATCGATCCAGAATCGCGCCGCCACCTCCCCATCCGCGGAATAGGCCGCTACCCGATCAGCGGCGCGACCGGCCACGGTGGCTGACCCGTCGGGTACCACGACGTAGCGACTGGACAGGAGGGCGAGGGCGTCACGTCCCTCCACCGCGTCCGTCGGTGCTTCTGGTCGGAACGACGCTGCTGACCGACCATCGGACACCAGCCGCGTGGCGGTTCCGTGCCCGGCGATGTGACTGATCTCAGCCACGGCAGCCCGCTCGGAACCGTCCCGGTCGATCAGCCACTGCTGAACGCCTCGATAGCTCACGGTCTGCAGGGCTCCGGCGCCCTCACGCAGCCGTTGCACCGCAGACACTGGCGCGGAGTTCTTCCCGGCCGCCGCGGCCTGCACCGTCGACTCGCCCGCGCTGCCCCAGAACGGTAGGTCACCGGCCGTCGCGGCGTGCTGGACGGTGAGACTCTCGGGCGACACGGCAACCGCCTGGTCACCGGACGAGCCACCGACCGTCCAGGCGACGCCGACCAGCGCAAGCCCGGCGACCACCCCGGACACGGCAACCCGCTGGGTCACGTCTCGCCTACTGGCGGTCGATGCGGCAGAGCTCGGCCGCCGTTGCGGCACACCGGTGGAGGGCATCGCAGCGAGGGCGGCCAAGAAGTCGTCCTGCGGGTGCAACGACGCGGCCTGGCTGGTGGCACGGTCTCCGCCGCGGAGCAGGTCGCGCACCCGGATCTGCTCGTCGACCTGGGCGCGGCACCGCTCGCAGGTCGCGAGGTGCTCACGCGCCTGCGACGCCTCAGCCGCGGGAAGGGCACCGTCGACGTACGCAGCGGCTCGCGATCCGAGGTGGCCGTTCACTGCAGCTCCACCGCCTGATCGCCACGTCGGGTCGGGTCGAGGTGGGGCAGGGCAGCCCGAAGCTGGGTACGGCCCCGGTGGATGCGGCTGCGCACGGTACCCATGGGGACATCGAGGATGACGGCGATCTCCTCGTAGGTGAGCCCCTCGATGTCGCACAGGACCACCGCGGCTCGAAACGGCGGGGCCAGCGCGTCCAGGGCAGCCTGGATGTCGGAGTCGAGGGTGCGCTCGAGATAGTCACGCTCCGGCGTCGGCTCGCGCCCCGGCCAACGATCGTTTGCGTCGTCTCCGAGCGGCCCGAAGCGGATGCGTGCCTTGCGCCGCACGCCGTCGAGGAACAAGTTGGTCGTGATCCGGTGCAGCCAGCCCTCGAAGGATCCCGGTGTGTAACGCTCGAGTGAGCGAAAGACACGGATGAACACATCCTGTGTGAGGTCCTCTGCGTCGGGGCGATTGCCGGTGAGGCGATAGGCGAGGCGATAGACCCGATCACCGTGGCGGGAGACAACTTCTTCCCAGGACAGGTCCGCAGGGTCGAGCACCGGGTCGGGGGCAGCAGCGGCCCGCTCACCACGGAGGTCCTCGACCGGGCTGGTCACGTGTCCCCTTCGACTCGCCGGCGGCTGCCGACCTGGCTCGCAGCATCCTGTGTGCACGATCCGCCGACTCCCATGGTCGCGCGAGATGCCCGCAGGACCAAACCCGGCCAGGCCCCGTATCCTGCGCGGATGCCAGGAAGCCTGAACCAGTCGTGGACGTACGCGGAAGCCTTCATCCCTGAGGACGCGGTGCTCGAGCATGCCCGAGCCCGCGCCGAGGAAGTCGGCGTCGTGCCCATGACCTCCGGCGCGGGAGCGGTTCTCCGGCTGCTCGCCGCCTTGGTCGATGCCCGCTCTGTCGTCGAGGTGGGCACCGGCACCGGCGTCTCGGGAGTCTGGCTGCTGCGGGGGATGAACGCCGAAGGCGTGCTCACCTCGATCGACACCGAGGCTGAGCACCACCGGCTGGCCCGCGACACCTTCAGCGAGGCGGAGGTGCCGGCCAACCGCGCCCGCCTGATCACCGGCCGGCCCGCCGAGGTCCTGCCGCGGCTCACCGACGCGGCCTATGACCTGGTGCTCATCGACGGCAACAAGCAGGAGTACGCCGACCACCTGGAGGAAGCCCTCCGGTTGTTGCGCCCCGGGGGGGTCCTGGTCTTCGACAATGCTCTGTGGAGCGACCGGGTAGCAGACCCGGCCCAGCGCGATCCCGACACCGTCGCCGTCCGCGAGCTCGGAAAGACCATGCGTGACCACGAGGAGCTCATCACGGGATTGCTTCCCGTGGGTGACGGACTGCTCGTGGCGGTACGTCGCTGACCTGGCTCAGGTCACCCGGCCTGACTCCAGCCAGCGCAGCAGCAGCCGTACACCCCAGCCAGTACCCCCGCGACTGACTTCGAAGTCGTCGGCGTCAGCGCGGCCGGTGCCCGCGATGTCCAGGTGCGCCCACGCGATGTTCCCCACGAACCGCTCCAGGAATAGCGCTGCAACAACGGCTCCTGCCCCCGGACCGAGGCGACCGGAAGGGCTGGCGATGTTGGCCAGGTCGGCCACCGGCGAAGCCAACGATCTTCGATACTCCTCGACCAGCGGCAACCGCCACACCCGTTCCCCGGAGGCGTCGGCCGCACGTCGCAGTCGCGCCGCCAGTCGTTCGTCGTTGGCGAACAGACCCGCGTCTCGCCGTCCCAGCGCGATGCCCACGGCGCCGGTGAGCGTCGCGATGTCCACCATGGCATCGGGGCGGAGTCGGGCGGCGGCGTAGGCCAGCGCGTCGGCGAGCACCAACCGACCCTCTGCATCGGTGTTGAGGACCTCCACGGTGGTCCCGCCGTACTGCGTGATCACGTCTCCGGGACGCGTCGCTGACCCCGAGGGCATGTTCTCGGCCAGCGCCAGCAGCCCGGTCACCCGAACCTCGACATCGAGAGCCCGCAGAGCGCTCATCACCGCGAGGACCGTGGCAGAACCGGCCATGTCGGTCTTCATCGCCACCATCGCGGCCGACGGCTTGAGGGAGATCCCGCCGGTGTCGAACGTGATGCCTTTCCCGACGAGAACGATGTGGGGGACGTCGCGCGCGCGACGACCACGCACGCCTGCGGGGTGATAGCTCAGCTCGACGAGGGCAGGCGGGCGGCTCGACCCTTGACCGACGGCGATCAATCCACCGAAACCATCACGTCGAAGGTCGCCGACCCCAAGCACCGAGATCCCCAGGCCGGTTTGCCGGGCCACCCGGCGGGACCGAGCAACCATCCAGCGTGGGGTCTTCACCGACGAAGGGGTGTTGGTGAGATCTCGCGCGAGCCCTACGGCCCCGGAGGTGATAGCGCCCTGCTCGAGGCTGCGCTGGCGAGCCCTCGCCCCGACGATGGACAACGTCCGCCGCGGCGGGTCGGCCCCGAATCGGTATTCACCAAGCCCGAAACCTTCGGCGAAGGAGCGCAAACCTGCTGCCGCCATGCGTGGCAGCCCACACACGACGAGGTCGCCGGCCAAGACCCGCCGGGCCAACCCGGCGCCCGCGCGGCGCAACGCGTCAGGCGACCGGTCACCGACGCCGAGGAAGACGACCTGCTCGAGCGGGGAACCCGCCACCACCAACGGCACGGCGACGGTCTCCCCTGCCGCACCCCTGGCCTCGGCGCGGGTCAGGTGGACCGCGAGATCGGCGATGGCGACCTGGTCGAGCCCGGCCCGGCGAAGACAGCTGTACGTCGTCCCGGAGGGTGACCCGGCAGACCATTCCCACCCGTCTGGTCCCTGCCCGGTGAGCAGGACGACTGTCCGGGGGACGTCGACGCGGTCGGCCGAGTCGATCGTCTGCAGGCGGGTCACGCGGGTCACTGTGCCAGCAGCGGCTGCGTCACGACGGCGCAGACCCCGCCCGGACGTGGTCCGAGCGGGGTCTCGAATCGCTGCGACGGTCTGGTGCCGCCGTACTCGTAACGAGGACGGCTAGGTCAGCCGACCGCCTTGAGAGCATCGCCCAGGGCCGCAGCCTCGGCCGGCGTGAGCTCGACGACCAGGCGTCCGCCCCCTTCGAGCGGCACGCGCATGACGATGCCACGGCCCTCCTTGGTGACCTCGAGCGGGCCGTCGCCCGTACGCGGCTTCATGGCCGCCATCCGCTTCCCCTTCCTGCCTGCACAACCCGGCTCGCGGCCTCGCGAGACGGTCTCTGCAGCCATTATCCCGCATCGAAGGACAGCCGCCGACACCCGGAGGGGTCGGGGGCGTGCACCCCTGCACCGAAAGGCCCGGCAGACTGCATGCCGTGCACGCACGATCCGCTCTGTTCGACGTCTACGGAGATCACCTGCGCACCCGGGGTGGAGCGGCTCCCGTAGCCGTACTCATCACCTTGATGAAGCCCCTGGACATAGCGCCCCCCGCGGTCCGGACCGCTGTCTCACGGATGGCACGGCAGGGCTGGCTGGCACCGGTCCGGCTGCCAGGAGGGCCGGGGTACGAGCTGACCGCCAAGGGTGCTCACCGGATGGACGATGCAGCGCTGCGGGTCTATCGAAGCAGTGATCTGGAATGGAACGGTGAGTGGCACGTCGTGGTCTCGGGGCGCCCGGCGACGCGCGCGGGTCGGCAGCGTCTACGCAACCAGCTGGCGTTCCTCGGCTACGCGCCGGTGGAGGAGAGCGTCTTCGTGGCGCCGAGAGCCCACCCCGACGTCGATGGAGTTCTCGCCTCCGAGCAGGTCCATGCCCAGCGGTTCACCGCCATCCACAACGGGCCAGCCACGGGGCCGGGATCGATCGACGACTTGGTCAGGACCGCCTGGGACCTCGCGGGTCTGGGAGAGGACTACGCCCGCTGGCTCGAAGAGGCAGAGGTCCTCCTCGCCAGGGAACCGGCCACCGACGAGGAAGCGTTCGCCTTGCGCAGCCGCCTGGTCAACGAGTGGCGGAAGTTCCTCTTCCGCGACCCAGGCCTGCCTCGCGCACTCGTGCCCTCCGGGTGGCCGGGCATCGAAGCCGCCGACTACTTCGCCGCGGAGTCTGCGCGGCTGCTCCCGGCGGCCGCCCGACATATCGACCGCTGCCTGGCGAGAACTGCTTAGGGAGCCGAAAGCTTCAGCTGCGGTGGCAACCCACGAGGTGATCGTCAACCAGACCGCAGGCCTGCATGGCCGCGTACATGGTCGTGGGGCCGACGAAGACGAAGCCGCGATCCTTCAGTGCCTTGGCCAGGGCCTTGGATTGTGGGGACTGCGCCGGGAGATCCGCCATCCGCCGCGGCCGCTTGCGGGCCCCGCCCGGGACGAACGACCAGATCAACCGGTCGAGGGCGCCGTCCCCGTCGGCCTCGAGGAGCTCAGCTGCCGCCCGGGCGTTGGTCACGGTGGCGCTGACCTTGGCGCGATTGCGCACGATTCCTGCGTCGTTCATCAGGCGCTCGACATCGTCGGCTCCGTACGCCGCCACAGCCGGGATGGAGAACCCGGCAAAAGCAGCCCGGAACGCTTCGCGCTTACGCAAGATCGTGAGCCAGGACAGTCCGGACTGAAAGGCCTCCAGGGTGATCCTCTCGAAGAGTCGATCGTCGCCGTGCACGGGCCGGCCCCACTCTTCGTCGTGATAGACCTCGTAGTCGGCGGTCGAGGCCCCCCATGCACAGCGCGCCAGCTCGTCCGCGCCGACAATGAGGTCACCCACGGGCCCACTCCGCCTCGACCGCTCGCCCCAGTCTGCCCAGGGACTGCCTGACTCCAGCCGAGAACACCGGCGCCACCATCGGAAACCCGAGTCGCCCCAGGCGTCCCCAGGGAAGGACAAGCTGCTCCGACCAGACCAACCGCGACCGATCTCCCGGAAGCTCCAGCACCTCGAAGACCCCAGTTCCTCGCACGACCCGGCCGGTGTGCAGGACCTCACAGCGCCAGGGCGGTTCCCACAAGGTGATCACCATCGTGTCGAGAAAACCGAAGCGGCCGACACCGGTGAACGCCTCGAGCCCGGCACCGACGCCGCCGCCGTTCCCGTCGCCGCCGCGACCGGTCGAGCGAACCGTGGTCCCGAGCATCCACTCACCTTGGCGAGCCCAGTCGGTCACTGCCTCCCAGACCGGCGTCACAGGGGCATGCACGATGACATCGACCACGACTTCGGCGTCGTAGGGCAGGGGTCGATCCAAGGCTCGTGACTGCCCGGGCTGCTCGAGACTCTCGGGCTGCTCAGGCTCCGCCATGCTCACCAGGCCCGGGTGCTTCGAGTCCAGCGGAACCAGCGCCGAGCTCGCGCAGTCTCTGATCCCTTTCTCGCAGCTCGTCCGCGAGGCGGTCGAGCACCTCGTCCACCTCGTCCATCCGGTAGCCACGAAACCCGACCCCGAAGTGCACGGCGTCGACGTCGTCGGCCGCAACCGGCCGGTCGACAGGCAGCCACGGGCGGGGGCGGTCGTCGCCAGGCTCCCCGAGCTCGCCGCCACGCCCGCCAGCAACGACCGCGACCGCCCCGAGGACGGCGAGAGCCAGCAGAACGAACAGCGCGGTCACCGACTGATCGTCCCATGCGACGGCGAACCCTGCCGCGATGCCCGTGTCCCGCGGCCGGGCCGGATCGCCGAGCGTCGGAACCTGACCGGGGCGTGTGGCTTCTTCGCCAAGACCAGGTGACGCGAAGATCCCTGCCAGGGTGCAGGCGGCCCGGGTGCTGCGCGAGTCCGACGGCTGGGGCAGGCTGGGCCTGTGCCGCTCCGCTTAGGTCGCCGGGTCTTCGCCGACGATGCCTTGTTGGTCATGGCGATCGTGAACCGGACGCCCGACTCCTTCTACGACCAAGGCTCGACATTCTCCGACCAGGCCGCGCTCGAGGCCGTCGACCGGGCGGTCGCCGAGGGCGCCGACCTGGTCGACATCGGCGGAGTCAAGGCCGGGCCGGGCACCGCGGTTGGGACAGCAGAAGAGATCGACCGCACGGTGGGCTTCGTCGCGGAGGTGCGCGACAGGCATCCAGAACTCGTCATCAGCGTCGACACCTGGCGTCACGAGGTCGGCCGGGAGTGCTGCCTTGTCGGCGCCGACCTGCTGAACGATGCATGGGGTGGCCACGACCCGGAACTGGCCGCGGTCGCGGCGGCGCATGATGTCGCCCTCGTCTGTACCCACGCCGGCGGCCTGATCCCCAGGACCCGACCCCACCGCGTCGGCTACGAGGACGTGATGGGCGACATCGTCAGCCGTACGACCGCGGAGGCCGAGCGCGCCGTTGCTCTCGGGGTGTCGCGAGATTCGGTCCTCGTCGATCCCGGACACGACTTCGGCAAGAACACGTGGCACTCCCTCGAGGCAACACGGCGCATTCCCGAGCTGGTGGCGACCGGTTGGCCGGTGCTGGCGTCGTTGTCCAACAAGGACTTTGTGGGTGAGACCCTCGACCGACCCGTGGGCGAGCGTCTCACCGGCACCCTTGCCGCCACTGCCGTTGCGGCCTGGCTCGGTGCTCGAGTGTTCAGGGCTCACAACGTGCGAGAGACCCGGGAGACGCTCGACATGGTCGCCAGCATCAGGGGGACGCGCCGGCCGTCAGCCACCCGCCGCGGCCTGGCGTAGAGCGGCACTCAGTTGCCGGCCACTCCCCATGAGTAGTCCTGGAACCACTGGCCCCCCGTCGAGGTGATCGTCCCGCCGTCGGAGCCGTCAATGGAGACCCACTCCAGGTTATTGGCCTGGTCGCTGATCGCACGGTTGTAGAGCAGTCGCTCTCCGTCCGGGGACCAGACCGCGCAACAGACTCCGGACTCCACCGACTCGATCTTCTGACGACCGGTTCCGTCGGGGCGGATCAGGAACAGGTCATGCATGGCGACGTCGGTGCGAACGACGTCGTAGGCGATCCAGGCTCCGTCGGGGGATGCTTGCGCCGTCGTCGTGTAGTGCGACGGCCTGGTCAATGTCCGCCGAGACGCGCCGTCTGCCCGTGCCACGATGACCGAGCCGTCGTTGTTCTCCGCCGTTGCTTGAACGAACGTGACGTGCTTCGAGTCGGGGAGAAAGTTCCCCGGAGGCACGAACAGATACCAAACGAAGGTGCCGCGAGCGTTTAACCGATCTATTGGCCCACCGGCCGCGGCCACGCTGAACAGGTTGCCGTGCAACGGGTAGTCCTCGACGGAAGGGACTCGGATGAACAGGATTCTCGACCCGTCCGGCGCCCAACCAAACGGCAGGTCGAAAGCCTGACCGCGGGTACGCGTCAGCCGGTGGAGCTTTCCCGATGGCCCGAGGACCATCACCCCGTTGAGTCCGGGGTGTGCACGGTCGTGCGCACCGAGCGCCAACTGGGCACTGTCGGGAGCCCAGACACCCGGAATGAGCTCCAGCCTCGACTTCGCAGCGGCCCTTCGGCGTTCCCCACCTGTCATCGAGTCGATGGCGACGGCGTCTTTGCCGTTCGCCGTGGTGAACGTGTAGGCGATGTGATCACCGTCAGGGGACATCGTCGGGCAGCACGACGCGTTGGTGGCCAGCTCCGTGAGTCCCGACCGATCAGGGTGGGTGACGACTATCTGTCCCAGTCCCCCTACGGCGAAGGCGATAACGCCCTCGGGAGCAGACGATCCCGCTTCCGGTTCGACAGCGCTCGTCGACGCTCCCGGGGAGCCAACGGGGGCAGTACGGTGCTTGTCTGGCGAACTTGCCCCGGGGCCGGTGGCCAGGAACCACAGGCCCGCCACTGAGACCGCGGCAAGCGTCAACGTCTGGCGGCGCGTCAGCTGGAGCGATCGCACGGCGCTCAACTCGTCCCAAAGGCGAGGCTGGCCATGAGCGGCTCGAGCCTCCACGCCGACGCCTGCGGTGTGGATGATCCGTTGGTCGGCCCGCGCAGAAGCACCGCAACGGTGCCACTGCCTGGGACATCGATCAGGGTCAGACGCACGGCCTCGTCCGGCCCGAGTTCGATGCGCTGTCTGGCTGAGCTGCCTGCGGTGAACAGAACCGGCGTGTCATCACCGGCCGCTGTTATGTCGAGCTGGACACCAGGACGCCCGGCGAGGGTGACGTTGAGGGCTGGGGAGACTCGCAGATCGCTTCGGTGCGCGAGCCTGTCCGCCAGAGCCAGTGCGGTGTCCATCTGCGGGCCGCCGCGAGCGTCAACGCCTCTATCCGTGTGCGGGTTGGCGGCAACGGTCAGGCCGTGGACCCCGTAACTGTCGGTGAGAACCAATACCTCAGGAGAGTCCGACGAGACACTGACCAAACCCTGGGGGGAGAACGTCATCGGCACCGACAGCGCGGCCCGATAGACCCCGCTCTCGCAGAGGATGAACAGACAGTCCTTCGCTGGCGTCGCACCCTGATCGACGAAGGGTACGGAGGCGGGCAGGTCCGGTTGCGAGGCTGACCGTTCGAGTAGAACAGCAGAGCTTGAGACGGCGACTACCCCCACTACAACGAGCATGGCGGTCTCGACACGTCGCATGACTCTTCGACGGTCCAATCGAGCTCGAGCCTCGGATGTGTCCACGAGATGGGCCACCGACGCTCGCAACTCTGCAGATGCCGCCTGGGCTTGGGCTTCGATGCTCATGAGGCGTCCTCATGGGGGTCGATGAGTTCGGCCAGGGAGCCCCGAGCCCGACTAAGGTGGGCCTTGACGGTGCCGACGCTGACGTCCAAGGTCAGGGCGACCTCTTCCACTGACAGATCAAGGGCGTAGAACAGGGCGACACACTGAGCCTGTCTACGCGGCAGCCGCCGGACCTGAGCCCAGAAGCGCTCGCTGGTTTCACCCAGAACGATGGACTCTTGGCGACGTCCGGACAGCCGTAGCAACGCTCGCAGCTCGGCCTGACGACGGCGAGCGGAAGAGGTGGCTAGGTTGGCGCAGACCCGCCTGGCCCAGGCCTGCGGGTAGTCGAGGCGAACGACCTCGTCCCATCTGCGGTAGACGACCAACATGGCCTCCTGGGCGATGTCCTCGGCAGCGGGGGCACCACCTGAAAGCGCCCTGGCCACGGCGACAAGTCCGGGGTAGTGGCGACGATAAAAGGCGTCGAAGGTCTGCTCCGGTTGGATCGTCACGCGGTGGTCAGATGTGGAGGCGAGTGCGTCCGGAATGGCGACCCACGCCGGGGGCTCCACCTCGCTGCGCACCTTCGTCACACCCCTAAGTCGTTTCGCGGGGGCTACGTGGTTGACATGGTGCTACCGCCAGGACCGTCCCGTCAGGGCAAGCAGTCAGACTCGGTCGCGATGGGCCGGAGTGCCGACTCAGGGTTCGGCTTCGAGGACCTCTTCCGGCGTTGGCTCGGGCGGGAGCTCCGTCCCGGCCCAGCCGCGCTCACACAGATCCAGTGCGGCGTCGACGGTGCTCACCCAGTGGACCGCCGTCAGCGCCTCGCCGCGGACGAAGGCGCCTTCGGACAGATCCGCGACGAGGGCCCGCAGCCCGGAGTAGATCCCTTCTGGGTCGAGGATCACGATGGGCTTGGCATGCATCCCGAGGGTGCGGGCCACCCATACCTCCAAGAGCTCTTCCAGGGTGCCCAGCCCGCCAGCAAGGGCGATGAACGCATGGGATCGCGCATCCATGACTCCCTTACGCTCACGCATGTCATCGGTCACCACGAGCTCGTCGGCGTCGTGATCGGCGACTTCTTGCGACAGCAGGACCCGGGGAATCACTCCGACGGTGTGGCCGCCTGCCCCCCGAGCGGCCCTAGCGATAGCGCCCATCGATCCGACAGTGCCGCCGCCCGTGACGAGCGTCCAGCCGCGACCGGCGATCTGCTCCCCCAGCTCCGACGCAGTGTCCAGGTGCTCGGGCGCGATCGTCGTCGAGGACGCGCAGAAGACGCAGATGGCCGGCGGCACGTCGACGTCGTCTGTTCTCATGCAGACCCCCCGGTCGGCGGACCTCCGGCAGCGCGATGTTCTGCAACGACACGGGCAGCCAGCGCTGCCGCCTCCTCCTTGCCCCTGGCCGGACCCGCACGGCCTCGTTGCACGATCTCGACGGCTTCCTGGACCGAGTCCGTGACGGTGATCAGCTCGAGGTCGGCTGGCGCGATCTTCCCGCCCTCGAGAGCCGCGGCCCGCAGCCACGCCACCAGGCCGCTCCAATAGGCGGTGCCCAGCAACACGATGGGGAACGACGTCACCTTGCGGGTCTGCACCAGTGTCATGGCCTCGAACAGCTCGTCCAGGGTCCCGAAGCCTCCTGGCAACACCACAAAGCCCTGGGCGTACTTGAGGAACATCGTCTTGCGGGCGAAGAAGTAGCGAAAGTTGATCCCGATGTCGACGTAAGGGTTCAGGCCTTGCTCGAAGGGCAACTCGATCCCGAGGCCCACCGATACTCCCTCGGCCTCACAGGCGCCCTTGTTGGCCGCCTCCATGATCCCAGGGCCTCCCCCGGTGATGACGGCGTAACCCGCCTCGGCGAGCGCCCGACCGAGCAGCTCCGCGGAGGCGTACTCGGGACTGTCCCGTTTCGCTCGGGCGGATCCGAACACGCTGACCGCCGGACCCAGCTCGGCGAGCACGCCGAAGCCCTCGACGAACTCCGACTGGATTCGCAGCACCCGCCACGGGTCCGTGTGGACCCAGTCCGTTGGGCCTCGAGAGTCCAGCAGCCGCTGATCTGTGGTCCCCTCTTGGACCTGCGTCCGACGAAGGGTCACCGGTCCGCGCTGGCGCTCGTGCACGAAGTCGGGGCCGTCGGTCGCTGACGTGGCTGGGGAAGGTTCTGGCACGGTCCTCACGCTAGTGGCCAGTTCGAGGAACGCGTAGTTGATTGAAACTTGCACTATCTCTCTGAGCGATGTACGGTCTGTTGAAAGTTAAATTACTTCCATCGGAGGACACCATGACCATCACCGCCACCGAACTCTCAGCACTGACCGGCACCTGGACCTTGGACCCCAGCCACACGACGATCGGCTTCTCGGCCAAGCACGCGATGGTCGCCACCGTCCGTGGCTCGTTCGGTGTCTTCTCCGGCACTCTCGAGCTCAACGGTGACAATCCCGCCGCCAGCAGTGCGACGGTCTCCATCGACGCCGCGAGCGTGGACACCGGCAACTCCGACCGCGACGCCCACGTGCGCAACGGCGACTTCCTGGACGTGGAGGCATTCCCGACGCTCGAGTTCGTCTCGCATGAGGTCCGCGCAAATGGCTCGGACTTCGTCCTGGTGGGCGACCTCACGATCAAGGGCGTGACCCGCAGCGTGGCGATCGATGTCGAGACCGAAGGAATCGTCACCGACCCGTTCGGCAACACCCGCGCCGGCTTCTCAGGTCAGACGACCATCAACCGCAAGGACTTCGGCCTCACCTGGAACGTCGCCCTCGAGGCCGGCGGACTCCTGGTCAGCGACAAGGTCAAGATCGTTCTCGACGTAAGCGCCATCAAGCAGGCCTGACCACAGGCGCTACGTCACCGGGCGTAGGCCGGCTGACCGGGCACCCGAGCTAGTGGTCTCCGGTCAGCCAAGCGAGCATCCGCTCCTCGCAGGCGCGGAGCTCGGCGACCTCGACGTACTCCTCGCGGGTGTGGGCCAGCGAGGGGTCGCCGGGGCCGAAATTCACCGCGGGTACACCGAGCGCGGAGAAGCGGGCCACGTCCGTCCAGCCGAACTTCGGTCGGGGCTGACCACCGACGGCCGCCACGAAGGCGGCAGCGGCCGGCTGCCCGAGCCCGGGCAGGGCCCCGGCGGCGCCGTCAGTGATCTCAACGGGAAAGCCGTCGAACAGCTCCCGGACGTGTGCCTCGGCCTCGGCCAGCGAGCGGTCGGGCGCGAAGCGGTAGTTCACCGTCACCGTGCACGCGTCCGGGATGACGTTGCCGGCGACTCCGCCCGACACACCGACCGCATTCATCCCCTCGTGGTAGCGAAGCCCGTCCACCTCCGGCTCGCGCGGCTCATAGGCACGCAATCGGTCCAGGACCTCCCCCGCTGCGTGGATCGCGTTCTCCCCCAACCACGACCGCGCGCTGTGTGCTCGCCGACCCACGGCACGGACCTCCGCGCGCAGCGTGCCCTGGCACCCGGCCTCCACCGAGGCCCCGGAGGGCTCCATGAGTACGGCGAAGTCGCCGGCCACGAGCTCCGGCCGCTCGTCCACGAGGCGACGCAGACCGTTGAACCGTTCCTCGATCTCCTCGGCTTCGTAGAAGACGTAGGTCACGTCACGCACCGGCGAGGTCACCGCCGCGGCCAGCCGTAGCGCGACGGCCACTCCTCCCTTCATGTCGCACGCGCCGAGCCCGATCAACCGGTCGTCGGTGAGCGTTGCCGGCAAGTTCTCGGCTGCCGGGACCGTGTCCAGGTGCCCCCCGATGACCACGCGCTCGTTCCGGCCCAGGTCAGTGCCGGCGACGACGGTGTTGCCGACGCGCTCGACCCAGAGATGTTTCAGCCGACGCAACGCCGCCTCCACCGCGTCAGCGATCGCCTTCTCGTGACGGCTCTCCGAGGGGATGTTCACCAGAGCTGTGGTCAGGGTCACGACGTCGGAGCCGAGATCGAGCAGGTCTGAGGTGGTCACGTGGGTACGTTAGCCCGGTGACCTTTTCCACCTCTGCGGCCTCTGGCGTCGGGCTGGCCACATATGGCCCCGACGGCACCCTGCTGGATGTCTGGTACCCGAAGCCCTCGCTGGCTGCGGACAGCGGCAGCCAGACCGACCACGCCGGGCTCGAGGCCCTCGTCGGGGAGGACGACCGCCGCGCCACCCGCACCGAGGTGGTGCGCATCAGCATCGAGGACCTGAGCACCCCACCGGCGGACGCAGCAGACGTCTACCTTCGGCTGCACCTGCTCTCCCATCGGCTGATCCAGCCGCATGCGGCCAACCTCGAGGGCATCTTCGGTCTGTTGGCCAACGTCGTGTGGACCTCAGAAGGCCCATGCCCCGTCGAAGGATTCGAAGACGTACGCCTCCGGCTGCGAGCCCACGGCCACCTCACCGTGCACGGCGTGGACAAGTTCCCACGGATGGTCGACTACGTGCTTCCCAGCGGGGTGCGGATAGCTGACGCCGATCGCGTCCGGCTCGGCGCGCACCTGGCGGTTGGCACCACTGTCATGCACGAGGGCTTCGTCAACTACAACGCGGGCACCCTCGGGACGTCGATGGTGGAGGGTCGGATCTCGGCAGGTGTCGTTGTCGGCGAGGGGTCGGACATCGGCGGCGGTTCGTCGATCATGGGCACGCTGTCTGGCGGCGGGACGACGGTGATCCGGGTCGGCCAACGCAGCCTGGTGGGTGCGAACGCTGGGCTGGGCATCTCCCTCGGCGACGACTGCGTCGTCGAGGCAGGCTGCTACATCACTGCCGGTTCCAAGATCACGCTCCCCGACGGTGCAGTCGTGAAAGCCGCCACCCTCTCCGGTGAGAGCGGCATCCTGTTTCGTCGTAACTCGGTGACCGGAGCGCTCGAGGCGGTTCCCCACGGCCGCAGCTGGGGCAGCCTCAACGCGGCCCTGCACGCGAACGACTGATGGCCGTATCCCACGAGCTCGCCCGGTCACCGCTCCCGCCTCCCCCTCCGCCTCGCAGGACGCGACGCGGTCGGTGGCTGCTGGTCGCCACCCTCCTGATCGCCGCCGTGGCCGCGACGTCGCTCGTCCTCAAGTCCGGCCCGCTAGCCTCGCTGCTCTCACCGGACGGGTGCACCGCCACCGTCGGCGACCGTACGGTCACGCTCTCCCCCGAGCAGGCCGTCAACGCCGCCACGATCGCCGCGGTCGCGACACAACGAGGGCTGCCCGCCCGGGCGAGCACCATCGCCCTTGCCGCGGCCTATCAGGAATCGGGCCTGCGCAATCTCGACGGCGGTGATCGCGACAGCGCCGGACTGTTCCAGCAGCGCCCTTCACAGGGGTGGGGGTCCCACGCCCAGGTCACCGATCCCGTCTACGCGTCGGGCCGCTTCTTCGACCAGCTGGTCAAGGTGGACGGCTACACGAGCATGCAGGTGACCGCGGCCGCCCAGGCTGTGCAACGCAGCGCGTTCCCTGGTGCGTACGCCGATCACGAGGCCGATGCCCGCGTCCTGGCCTCCGCCCTTTCCGGCAGTTCGGCCGCCTCACTCACCTGCTCGGTGACCCCGCCGAGCGTCGCGGCTCAGGCGGAGGGACCCTCCGGCCTCACCGCTAGGACCACCCAGGTGCGCAAGCAGATCGAAGCCACCTTCGGCGCACAGTCGCTCGGGGGCTTCGCTCCCGGCGGCGTCAACACCGGGCACATCGAGGGTTCGGCGCACTACGACGGTCGCGCCCTGGACGTCTTCTTCCGACCCCACACCGACCCGGCCGAGGTCAAGGCCGGCTGGGCGCTGGCCCAATGGCTGGTCGTCAACGCCGAGCGCTTGGAGCTGGCGACAGTCATCTACGACGACCACATCTGGACGGCCGCCCGCTCGCGGGAGGGCTGGAGAAGCTTCACCCCGACCAACCTGAGCAGCAACCCGAAGACGGCCGCCATCCAACGCCACCTCGACCATGTTCACGTCGACGTGTTGCGCGGCTCGTGACTGCCTGACGGTTGCGCAGACGGGCCTATTCGTCGCCCGCCTCCAGCAACTCCCCCGGCCGCATGGGAGCATCCCGTGCACACGTGGTGCCGGATGAGGAGAACCATGGACAAGCACGCACAGGTGGCGGCGTTGTTCGACCAGCTGGCCGAGAGCTATGACCAGGTTGGCGTGGATCTCTTCCAGCCCATCGCCGATGGATTAGTCGGCCACCTGCGACCCGACCTCGGGGACCAGGCGCTGGACGTCGGCTGCGGGCGAGGCGCTGCGCTGCTCCGGCTGGCCGAGGCGGTGGGGCCCTCCGGGGCGGTGACCGGCCTCGACCTCTCTCCCGCGATGGTGGCGGCCAGCCGCGCGGCGCTTGAGTCGGCGGGCCTGGCCGGCGACGTCCTCGTCGCCGACGCGGCCGCTCCACCGCTGCCGATCGAGTCCTTCGACATCGTGGCGTGCTCGCTCGTCCTGTTCTTCTTGTCCGACCCGGCCACCGCACTCACGGCGTGGCATGCGCTGCTGCGGCCAGGTGGTCGGTTGGGGATCTCAACCTTCGGCCCCATCCCTCCGGAATGGCGAGCCGTCGAAGCGGTTTTCGACCCCTACCTGCCGGCGCAGATGCTCGACGCGAGGACCACTGGGATCAGCGGGCCGTTCGCGAGCGACGCGGGTATGGAGACGCTCGTCGAAGAGGCGGGATTCACACAGGTGACCACTGAGACGATGACGGTGCCGGTCCGATTCTCCAGTGCAGAACACTGGCACGAGTGGACCTGGTCCACCGGCCAGCGCCAGATGTGGGAGCGGGTCCCTGAGGCTGAGCGCGGCGGCGTACGAGAGCGAGCCGCCGAACTGCTCGAGGCCGCCCGGACCGCGGACGGCGCCCTGGGCTTCGACCAGCCGGTCCGCTACACCCTCGCCGTGCGCTGACCTGGCAGTTGCCCATCTCGCGCCTGGTGACGCCTCCCGGCACTACTGCATCGCGAGGAGCCGTCCGCAGGCGGCGGTGATCCGCTCGTCCGTGGCAGTGAGGGCGACGCGTACGTGCTCCGAACCGGCGGCGCCGTAGAAGTCGCCGGGTGCCACCAGGATGCCCGCCGCTGCCAACCGCTCGAGGCTCCGACGGCACGGCTCGCCTCGGGTGACCCATAGATAGAGCCCAGCCTCGGAGTGATCGATACGAAAGCCGGCCCCCTCGAAGGCGGCCCGCAGCAAACCCCGGCGTCGCGCGTAGATCGCCCGCTGGACCTCGACGTGGGCGTCGTCCTCCAGAGCCACCGCGGCGGCCGCTTGCACTGGCGAGGCCATGAGCATGCCCAGGTGCTTTCGCAGCGCAAGGATCTCCCCGACCAGCGAGGCGTCTCCCGCCACGAATCCGGCGCGGTAGCCGGCCAGGTTCGACCGCTTCGACAGCGAGTGCAGCGCCAGGACGCCATCGAAGGACCCCCCGCACACCGAGGGATGGAGCACCGAGACCGGCTCAGACTCCCAGCCGAGCTCGGCATAGCACTCGTCGGAGGCCACCACGGCGCCACGCTCGCGTGCCCAGGACACGACCTTCGCCAGGTGCTCCGCGGGCAGCACTCGCCCAGTGGGGTTGCTGGGCGAGTTGACCCAGACCAGCGAAACCCGTTGCGGCCCCAGCGCAAGCAACGAGTCGGCAGCAAGCACTGTGGCTCCGACCACCTGAGCGCCGACGGCGTAGGTGGGATAGGCCAAGGTCGGCACGACAACGGTGTCGCCGGGACCGATACCCAGCAGGGTCGGCAACCACGCCACCATCTCCTTGCTGCCGACAGTGGGAACGATCTGACTGGCCGGGTCGACCCCGCCGACGTCAAGGCGCCGCTGCATCCAGGCCGCGGCAGCCATACGCAATGAGTCGGTTCCCAGCGCCGCCGGATAGCCAGGGCTGTCCGCGGCGGCGCTCAGCGCCGTCTGGATCATTCGAGGCACCGAGTCCACAGGGGTGCCGATCGAAAGATCGACGACGCCGTCCGGGTGCCCGCGGGCCGTGGCCGCTGCGGAAGCGATCGTGTCCCAGGGAAAGTCGGGCAGCCGGCTCGAGAGCACGCGATGCGGCGGTGCGCTCAGTGTTCTTCTTGGGCCTGCGGTGGTAGCGCCGCGACCAGCGGGTGGTCCTTCTCGATCTTGCCCATCTTCGCGGCTCCGCCGGGCGACCCGAGATCGTCGAAGAACTCCACGTTGGCCTTGTAGAAGTCCTTCCATTCGTCGGGGACGTCGTCCTCGTAGAAGATCGCTTCGACCGGGCAGACCGGCTCGCACGCCCCGCAGTCGACGCACTCGTCGGGGTGGATGTAGAGCATCCGTTCGCCCTCGTAGATGCAGTCCACGGGGCATTCCTCGACGCATGCCTTGTCGAGCAGGTCGACGCAAGGCTGCGTGATGACGTAGGTCACGGGTCCCTCCTCAAGCGGTCGGCCCGCGCCCTTCGCGAGCCTCCCAACCGGCCATGCCTAGTATCGCGGCGACCGGGCCGGTTGTCGCGACCGGGGTCGGTGGAGGGAGGAACGTGTCGTCGTCAGGGCCGCTCGGCCACAGCGATGTCGGCCGACGGGTGTCCGTCCGTCATTGGGTCGCCGACCCCATGGGTGCCCGGGCAGCCACCGATGTCGTCGGGGAGCTCGCAGAGGCGGATGGTTCCACGTTGTCGATCCGGCGCAGAGACGGGTTTCTCGTTCAGGTGCCGGTCGACTCAGTCATCGCAGCACGCCGGGTGCCTCCAGCCCCACCGAGGCGGATCCGTACGGCTGCCGAGATAGGTGCTCGAGACCTGGAAGCCATCGCCTGGACCGGCTGGCCCGGACTCGAGCAGGAACACCTCGGCGAATGGGTCCTTCGAGCGGCCGGGGGCTTCACGGGTCGAGCCAACTCCGCCCTCCCCCTGGGAGAGCCCGGCTGCCCCTGGGACGAGGCGCTGGCGCACGTCTGCGACTTCTACGGCGGTCGAGGGCTGCGGCCCATGTTCCAGGTGCCTTTGCCGCTCGCCCGTGCAGACGACGATCGCCTCGACCACCTGGGCTGGACCGTCCACGACCCGGTCCACGTCATGGTCTGCGACGTGGAGCAGGTCGTGTCGGGCACGCCAAGACGCGCCGAGCTGCCGGCCGTGGAGGTGTCCCCTGACGTCGACGACGACTGGCTGCTGGCCTATCACTATCGAGGCGGCCACCTGCCCCCGCACGCCCGGGCAGTGATCACCGCAGGGGCGGGAGCGGTCTTCGCGACGGTGCGGGGTGACCACGGCGTCGAAGCCATCGCTCGAGCAGCTGTGGCGCAGCGTTGGGTGGGCGTGACCGCCGTCGAGGTGTCACCGAGATCGCGCCGCCGGGGTCTGGGGACCCACATCATGCGCGAACTCGTGGCCTGGGCCGGTCGCGCGGGTGCCCGCCATGTCTATCTGCAGGTGGCCGCCGACAATGACATCGCGCTCGCGCTGTACGGCCGGATGCGCTTCCAGCGCCACCATGACTACCACTACCGGGTCGCACCAGGCGAGCCGGGATTCGCCATCTAGGCGGTGTCTCTTCGGATTATCCGCCGTTCACATATCGAGACAGATCGGCTCGCCATACGGATGCCGGATTAACATCTCGCGGGTGAGATGGGACGCCGATACGTACGACCAGACGTTCTCCTTCGTCACCCGGCACGGCGCCGAGCTGATCGACCTGCTGTCGGCTCAGCCCGCAGAGCGCATCCTCGACCTCGGCTGCGGCACGGGTCATCAGGCCGCCGAGCTGGCCGGCCGCGGAGTGAACGTCATAGGTCTCGACGCGGACGAAGCGATGATCGAACGCGCTAGCGCTCAGTATCCCGACATCACGTTCGTACACGCGGACGCCCAGCAGCTGCGACGCCTGGGTGCCCTCGCCGGCGGGTTCGACGCCGTCGTCTCCAACGCCGCGCTGCACTGGATGCCAGACCAGGACGCCGTCCTCGCCGGAGTTCACGATCTGCTCGATCCCGGAGGACGCTTGGTCGTCGAACAAGGAGGGCGCGGCAACATCGCCGCCGTCTGGTCGGCCTTGACCGCCGCATGCACCGACCTCGGGTTGCCCGTCCCCCAGCTTCCTTGGACGTTCCCGTCGCCGGGAGAGCAGGCGTCGAGACTCGAGCGGTGCGGCTTTCAGGTCCGCGCGCTGGACCTGTTCGAGCGTCCCACGCCCCTGGCGCCGGACGTATCACTGGCCGATTGGGTGGCGATGTTTGTCCCGCAGGCTCTCGCCGTCGACGCCGAGCTCGCACCGCAGCTTCGAGCGCACATCGATGCTCACGGCCGTGAACATGGGCTCTGTCCCGATCAGGAGTGGATTGCCGACTACGTCCGGCTGCGCTTCGTGGCCGTCGCCCGCTGACCGTGCCGCGTCAGCCCGAGCCGGACGGTTTGGGTTTGGGGGTCGGAGGCGTCGAGGGCTTCTTCGGCGGCTTCGGCTTCTCGGCACAGATGATGTTGTTGGCGACGTTGTAGCTTGTCGGAAGCTTCTCGCGCTTCACCACCGCGCCGTCGAGGTCCTTGAACACCCGGGTGACCACGATCCGAAAGCCCTCGACTCCACCCTGCGGGACGCAGCCCGGGGAGGGGTCGTAGATCGTCTGGTAGCCACGGATGTCGGTGCGGGGACCGAACTCTGCACTGATGTCGTAACGCTTGGTCCCATACATCGAGACCGTGACCGAGCTGTTGGTGATGCTTGCCTTGATGAGCACGGCGGTGGGCGCGTCGTTGCGAAAACGCAGGTCCAAGCTTCCCCAGGCCACGGTCGCCTCGAGCCCGGGTAGGTAGCGGGAGATGTAGAAGGAGTGGCCGCGTTGCTCGACCCGCTCCAGACCCGCGTAGAAGGCCGTATGCCACATGGTGGTCGTGATGGTCGAGACGCCGCCGCCGAGCTCTTCTCGGAACCGACCTCCCGAGATCACGGTGCCGACGGTGTAGCCGTTCTCGACAGTTCGTTCCTTCACCGTGTCGTTCATGCTGAACGTCTCGCCGGGCATGAGCAGCGTCCCGTCGATGTAGCGGGCGGCCCGGCCGATGTTCGTGACCCGGTAGGCGGCGTACGGGAACGGCTGGGTGAAGGTGGAGATCAGCTGCTTCACACCTAGGGCTTTGGCATCGGCCGTGGTGAGTTTGGGATCGATGTGCTCTACCCCGACGGTCGTCGTGCGATCACTGGTCTTCGGCAAGACCGCAATGAGGGCAGCCGTCAGCTCAGTTCCGTCCACCGTCTGTCCGGCCTTGGACTTCACCACCACTGGCTTCCCAGAAACGATCTTGAAGGTGGCGTCCCTGGGTTCCCGCAACACGTCAGAGAGCTTGCGGTCGATCACGGAGCGGAGGGCCTTGACCTTGACCACCGGCGCCAACGAGCCGTCAGCGGCCGCCTTCATGGCCAACGCCGGTCCGAACTGCTTCGGCGTGAGCGTGACCGATACGCGCTTGCTGGCCGTGGTCCCCTGCACCAGCAGCGTGACCGGACCGGACATGGCCGGCCGTCCGAAATCGTTCAGGGCGGCTTCGACGGCCGCCTGGTCGACGGCGGGCTCGACGACAACAACGGGGAGCACCACTGGATCCGTGGATCTTAGGTAGGCAGCCCGCAAGGCAGCGGCTGCCGCCGCCTGGTCGAGGCCGCGTCCGTCCACTGGGTCCACCGGCTCCGCCGAGGTCTCGGTGAAGCGGACACCCCCGTCCTTGGCAGGCACCGCAACGCTCGAGCCGACCTGCTCGAGGAAGCCGCCCAAGGTCTCCTGGTCGACGCGCACCACAGGTTCGAGCTCATCTGTTGCCACGAGCCTGGTGAGCAGCAGAATCGGGTTGTAGGTGGGTGCCACGGCCACCGCGACAGTCGCGTCCGCGTCGAAAGACAGGCCCAGCTTCTCCGGAGCCACGCTGGTTGTCTCCGTGCCGACCGTGACCTTGATCGGTTGGGTCGCTTGGTCGCCGAGGCTGTCGTCCAACGTCGCGACGGCTTGAGACTGCGACATCCCTCCGATGTCGATGCCAAGGACAGATGTGCCCTTGGGTACGTCTCCGCCGGAGGCGGCCAGCAGGAGGCCGTACAGGACCAGGGCGCCCAGCACGAACCCGGCACCGATGATCCAGCTGCGACGGCGCGTGGGGTCAGCCCCGGCAGGAGTCGAGGCAGGTGGCAGGGTCGGGTCGATGCTCACGCGGGAGGTTGCTCCGGGGTCGGGGAAATCAGGGAAGCTGGGGACCCTAGGAGGGTGGCCACCAACTTTCATGGTAGACGCGGCGCAGCCATCCGGCGTTCCGCGCGCACCCTACCCGCGCGTCGCGCGCCCCCGCCGCGTAGCGACCGAGCTGCGGCGACCCGGACTGGTCAGGCGGGCTGATATCCGGACAGTCGCGCGTTGTCGATGACAACCGCGGCCGGCGCCTCGACCAAACGAAGCGTGTTCAGCGAGGTCTCCCCGAAGGCATTCTTGACCGCGCTGGAGAGCCCTAGAACGCCGACGACTCGACCGCGAGCCCGGAGGGGCATCGACAGGAACGTCGACATCTCCCCCTCGTCGTCGGCCCCGAGGTGTCCCGCGGGGTCGGCAACGCGTGCCTGCAGGTGATGAGCCTCGATGACCTCACCCGTCAGCTGAGCGGCTGACTCGGCGACTGCGGCGAAGAATTCGCCGTACTGCGTGTGCGAGGTCTCTCGAGCAACCGTGAGGTAGGTCGTCTTGTCATCGAGCATCAACACCGAGGCGAGGTCGTAGTCGACGATCTTGCCGAGGACGGCGAGGACGGCGGCCACCGTTTCCTCGAATCCCGAGACCTCACCAGCGATGCCGGTCATCTCCGCAGCGACCTGCGCCTCGAACAGCTTCCGGTCGAGCAGGTCGCACACACGCCCGAAGACGTCGTCGTCGCTGAGCTCCAACGTGTCGGGAGTCAACCGCTCGCGGCCGCCCCGCGACTCGTCCGCCTCGAGCACCAGTCGGCGAACAGTGGCAACGAGCTCTGGTGCCTCGAAGTCCTTGGTGAGGAACGCCTCCGCGCCCACGTGCTCACCCCAGTAGCGGTCGCTCGCGGCGTCCAGCGACGTGAGGAGAAGCACCGGGATGTCCGCGGTCTGCCAGTCGTCCTTGAGCACGCGCGCGGCGACGTAGCCGCTCACCCTCGGCATCTGGACGTCAAGGATGACGCAGTCGGGTTGATGGGCGAATACGGCCTGGACGGCTTCGACGCCGTCCTCGGCCGTGACGACCGTGAAGCCGTCTCGCTCGAGCACCATTCCGACGATGCGCCGCAGCGTGGGACTGTCGTCGGCGATAACGACGGTGGGCATGGCGGTCCTTCCTATCGTCCGACGAGGCGTCGGACCGTACTCACGAGTTCGGCCTGATCGAAGTCGCTCTTGAGCAGGTAAGCCGAGGCACCAGCGTCGAGGCCGGCGCGCTTGTCCGCGTCGTCACCGCGGGAGGTCATGATGACGACCGGAACTTCCTCCCAGCCGCGCGTCTTGCGGATGGCTCGCGTCAAGCTGAAACCGTCCATGCCAGGCATCTCGACGTCGGAGAGCACCAGGTCGACCGGGTCACCCGTGAGCCGACCGGCGCCGTCCTGACCGTCGACAGCCGTGAGGACCTCGTAGCCGGCACCCTCGAGGATGACTCGCTGGAGCTCTCGCACGCCGATCGAATCCTCCACCACCAGCACGCGCGGTCGTCGATTCGCGGCGACCGCGGGGGCCGGCTCCAGCCCCGCCTGACGGGGGGCTGCCGACGCGGCAGTACGGAAGGCCTGGCCACTGGCGAGCTGCTTGAGGGCTAGCTCTCGGACGTCCAGCAGCAGGAGCACGGTCCCGTCGCCGTCGATCGTTGCGCCGTTGACGCCGGGGGGGCGGCCCAAGAACGAGCCGAGGTCCTTGACGACGAGCTCCAGCTCGCCCTCCAGGGCATCCACGGCCCACGCCACCTGCTCACCACCCCCGCCGTACCGAACGACGACCGCGGTGCGCTGGGCGCGCTCACCCGTCACACCGAGGACACCGCCGAGGTCCGAGACGGGGATGGTCTGACCGTGCCGCAGCAGCATGGGAGAACCTGCGACGTCCTGGGTGGCCGCGTCGCGCATGTTGAGCGTCTCGACCACGTTGGTCACGGGGAGGGCGAAGCGTTCGTCGCCGATCCGGGCAACCAGGCAGCGCATCACTCCGAGGGTCACCGGCAAGGTGATCGTGAACGTCGTCCCGACTCCGACCTGCGAGTCGATCTCGACAGCGCCGCCCAAACCCTCAACGGCGCGCTGAACGACGTCGAGGCCGATCCCGCGCCCGGACGTCTCTGTCACGGCCTCTCGCGTCGAGAAGCCTGGCGCGAAGAGCAGGCCGAGGAGCGCCTGCCCGGACGTCGATGAGTCCGCGGACAGAAGACCACGGCGGACCGCGGCTTCGTGCAGGCTCTGCTCGTCGATACCGGGGCCGTCGTCGCTGACCGAGATGGTGACCGTTGCCCCAGCGCTGCGCGCGGACAGCCGTACCGTTGCCTGTGGTCCCTGTCCGATGGCGCGTCGTTCCTCAGGCGTTCGGCAGCCGTGGTCTACGGCGTTGGTGACGAGGTGCTTGAGCGCATCCGCCACTCCGTCGAGGACCCTGCTGTCCAGCTCGACGTCCTGCCCTTCGAGCACCAGCTGCACGTCTTTGCCCGTCGCCCCGGCGACCTCGCGGACCAGCTGGGGGAACGCCGCCACGACCCTGCGCACGGGCACCATGGCCAGGCCCATGGCCCCTTCACGAACGGTAGACAGCCGATTCTGCGAGTCTTCAACCCGACCGCGGAGCTCACGGTTGGCCGCATTCAGCTGATCGCCGAGGGCAACGAGGCCGGCAACGGCGTCGGCGATCTCGGCGGGCAGCCGATGGCCGGCTGCAGCCGTTGACCGGATCGCCGTGGCCCACCGAAGATGGTCGGCGACCAGGCTCGCCACGACCGCGACCTGCCGTTCCACCCGGCGACCCTCGAGCTCGGCCTCGCCGATGACGTCGAGAAGGTCATGGACTCGGCGGGTCGGCACCCGGATCGAGTCACCGCTGCGCACTCGGGAGACGTCACCGTCTGGATCCGCCGAACCGCGCTGGGTCAGCCGGGGAACCTCGACTGGGTCCTCTCCTGCAAGAGCCCGGTCCAGTGCGCTTGTCAGCGCCTGCACGTCCTCGTCCTCGATCGGTTCGTCGGCGCCGGGCATGGCACGGGAGATGGCCTCGGTGACGGCCAGCAGGAGGTCCACGAGGTCTCGTCGGACGCCGAAGCGTCCGTCACGTACGGCCGCCAGGACGTCCTCGGCTCGGTGCGCCAGGCCGACGACGCCGTCGAGGGCCAACGCTCGAGCCGAGCCCTTCACCGTGTGAGCGTCGCGGAACAGGCTGATGACCAGCTGCTTGGGCGAGGGATGGTCCTCCAGCCTGAGCAGTCCATCACGCAGCGAAGCCAGCTTCTCGTCAACCTCGGCGCGGAAGATCGCGACCAGCTCCGGGTCGTCGGTCCAGCCGTTCCCGGCCACTTCAGGAAACCTTGAACTGGGCGATGCTGGCTCGTAGTTCCGCGGACAGGGTGTTCAACTGCGCCGCCGCGGCCGCGGACTGCTTGGAACCCACCGCGTACTGCCGCGACACATCCGAGACCTGCGTCATCGCCGACACCACCTGATCCGAGGCACTGCGCTGCTGCTGAGTCGCGATCGAGATCTCCCGAGCCGCCGTCGTGGTCTCATCCACCATCCCCGAGATCCGCTCCAACGCATCCACCACATCCCGAGCCAACCCAGCCCCCGAATGCACCTCCTTCGCGCCCTCCTCCGAGGCCAAGATCGTCGCGTTCGTCTCCGCCTGGATCAGCGTCACAATCGCCTGGATCTGCCCCGCCGACTCCTGACTACGCTCCGCCAACTTCCGCACCTCAGCAGCCACCACCGCGAACCCACGCCCATGCTCACCAGCCCGAGCCGCCTCAATCGCCGCATTCAAAGCCAACAAATTCGTCTGATCAGCCAAATCATCGATCACCGTCAAAATCCGGCCGATCTCCTGCGACTTCTCCCCCAAGCTAAGAGCCCGAGACGCAATCGAATCCACCCGCGACGCAATCGCATCCATCGCCGACACACTCGCCCCCACCGCCACCCGACCATCCTCGGCATGCCGCAACGTCTCCGCCGCATACCGAGCCACCGACTCAGCCGTCTCCGCGATCTGCGCAGCCGTCGCCGCCAACTCCTCAATCGTCGACGTCGTCTCCGCCACCGCAGACGACTGCTGAGACGCCGACACCGCATGCTCCTGAGCCGACGCCAACAACTCCCCCGCCGACACCGAAATCTGCTCACCACCCCCACGAATCTGATCCACGAGGGAGCGGACGTTGCCGACCGTGTGATTGAACGACTCGGTGAGCACGCGCAGGTGCTGCTCGGAGTCGGCCAGGGACTCTTCGCTCGCGCGGGAATCCTCGACGAGTGCCTGCACGGTCAGGTCTCCGCGAGCAGCCGCACTGAGCGCCTGGGAGATCTCCTCGACGCGCAGCTCGACCGCCTGGCGCTGGCGTTGCGCCTGGCGGCGCATCTCGAACATGTAGGTCGAGGACTGCTCGGTGAACCACATGCCGAGCACCGTCGCCGCCATGACCATCACGGCCACAGGGACGGTCTCAGCAGTTGCCGTACCGGCCAGCCAGCCCGCGGTGGCTACTGCCAGACCGGTGCCTACGGCCAGCAGCCGCAACTGCAGGGACTCGAAGACGACTCCGAAGTAGGGCACGAGGACGAGCACGAGTCCCCAGCCTGCGCCGGCGAACCCGCCGAGGGAGTAGGTCAAAGCAATGGCCGCACCGAGCTGGATGTAGGAGGTCGCCGGGTCCCAGACCGAGGTGCTGGCGATCGGTAGCTTGTTGGACCACGCGCGAACAGCGAACGTCGTCGCGACGATGGCCGTCCCGATCATGACCGCGACACCGACGGCAGTGAGCGGCCACGACACCACCAGGTCAGCGGTGAACCGAGTTTCGAGCAGCCACGCGGCAACAGCGAGGGTGGCCACCAGAAGGTGGACCGAAGCCGTCGCATGCATGTCACGACGTGAGAAGTAGGCCTCCTCCACCGTCATACCTCCCCAGTACGTCGCCGCAGTCGGCGTCCCTGTGGTGGTCATCGGCGGCCGCGCCTCTCCCCTGTAGCCCAACTGGGTGAACGAGTAAGCGAGCGTGGCCGGGCCTGGCAGGAGGCCACATGACCACGCGGCCGGGCGGGGGGTCGGGGGCGGGTAAGCGAGCGTGGCCGGGCCTGGCAGGAGGCCGCATGGCTATGCGGCCGGGTGGGCGAGCGTGCCGCCCCCGACCCCCACCAGCCACCAGCGACCAGGCGCCGAACAGCCGGTCAGGTTCGGTCGGTGCTGAACTGGGCGATGCTGGCTCGTAGCTCCGCGGACAGGGTGTTCAACTGCGCCGCCGCGGCGGCGGACTGCTTGGAACCCACCGCGTACTGCCGCGACACATCCGAGACCTGCGTCATCGCCGACACCACCTGATCCGAGGCACTGCGCTGCTGCTGAGTCGCGATCGAGATCTCCCGAGCCGCCGTCGTGGTCTCATCCACCATCCCCGAGATCCGCTCCAACGCATCCACCACATCCCGAGCCAACCCAGCCCCCGAATGCACCTCCTTCGCGCCCTCCTCCGAGGCCAAGATCGTCGCGTTCGTCTCCGCCTGGATCAGCGTCACAATCGCCTGGATCTGCCCCGCCGACTCCTGACTACGCTCCGCCAACTTCCGCACCTCAGCAGCCACCACCGCGAACCCACGCCCATGCTCACCAGCCCGAGCCGCCTCAATCGCCGCATTCAAAGCCAACAAATTCGTCTGATCAGCCAAATCATCGATCACCGTCAAAATCCGGCCGATCTCCTGCGACTTCTCCCCCAAGCTAAGAGCCCGAGACGCAATCGAATCCACCCGCGACGCAATCGCATCCATCGCCGACACACTCGCCCCCACCGCCACCCGACCATCCTCGGCATGCCGCAACGTCTCCGCCGCATACCGAGCCACCGACTCAGCCGTCTCCGCGATCTGCGCAGCCGTCGCCGCCAACTCCTCAATCGTCGACGTCGTCTCCGCCACCGCAGACGACTGCTGAGACGCCGACACCGCATGCTCCTGAGCCGACGCCAACAACTCCCCCGCCGACACCGAAATCTGCTCACCACCCCCACGAATCTGATCCACCAACACCCGCAAATTCCCCACCGTGTGATTGAACGAATCCACGAGCTCGAGCACGACCTCGGTCGTCGCGGTGTCCCCCCCGTGTTGTTCGCTGGCCGAGGTGACCTCGACCCCTCCGGAGACGTCGCCGGCCGAGACGCGTTCGAGCACCTCAGAAAGTTCACGCAGCTGCACGGAAAGCACGACCTGCTGCCAGGCCGTACCCTCGGCTGCCTCGTAGAGAGAGCGAGCCACCCCACGAACAATGAGAAACACAGCTGGCATCCCGATCATCAAAGCCAGCGTCCACGCCGCTTCAGAAGGCACCATGTCGGGGTTGACCGAACCCGACAGCCATCCGCTCACCGGTGCCGCAACGGTGAGCAGCGCTACGACGATCCAGCCGCTCGCGTAGACCAGGACGGTCGCCAGATAGGCCGCGGAGAGCATCACCACGATCCACAACGGACTGGACACGCCCCCGGTCCAGACGGTCAGGCACGCCGCCGCCAGCAGTTGCGCCGTACCGCAGATCCCGTCCCACACGTCGGTGGTGGAGTAGTAGTGGCCAGCCCGCACGGCGCGCACCGAGAGCAGAGCGGCAACCACGGTGACCGCAAGCTGCGCAGCCAACAGCCCGATGATGGGCGCGGTCACCACGGACGTGCCAGCGGACCACAGCCCCACGAGAGCCACACTGAATCCGGTGAGACCGATGTGCAGAGCTATGGTCTCGGTGGCGTTTCGCCGGTTGAACGGCAGCGAGGCGCCGCCCACTTTGGTCCGGTCGACGGTTTCCAAGGCCTCAAGGGCAGACCGGTGC
Organism: uncultured Actinomycetota bacterium; assembly: GCA_963805505.1. GTDB lineage: Bacteria > Actinomycetota > Actinomycetes > DATJPE01 > DATJPE01 > JANPBY01. Next base: position 142,209 of record CAWDUP010000004.1, read on the forward strand.
GCGGCAGCGCTGGCGAACTCTGGCTCATGCCTCAGTAAAGACACGACCGTCCACGCTCCCTCATCTACTCGCTCGTGAGGCGCCTTTCGGTGAGCGGCCCCTCATTGACCCCCGTCTTGGATCTCGGGCCAAACGGTCCTCACCTGTAGCCCAACCGGGTGAACGGCAGCCCGCAGCCCCGTGGCCGGGCAGGAGGCCGCACGGCCACGCGGCCGGGCGGGGGGTGGGGGTCGGGGGCGGGTAAGCGAGCGTGGCCGGGCCTGGCAGGAGGCCGCACGGCCACGCGGCCGGGCGGGGTGGGGGTCGGGGGCGGGTAAGCGAGCGTGGCCGGGCCTGGCAGGAGGCCACAGCCACGCGGCCGGGCGGGGGGGGTCGGGGGCGGGTAAGCGAGCGTGGCCGGGCCTGGCAGGAGGCCGCATGGCTATGCGGCCGGGTGGGCGAGCGTGCCGCCCCCGACCCCCACCAGCCACCAGCGACCAGACAGCGGGCCAGAGCAGCCGGTCAGGTTCGGTCGGTGCTGAACTGGGCGATGCTGGCTCGTAGCTCCGCGGACAGGGTGTTCAACTGCGCCGCCGCGGCGGCGGACTGCTTGGAACCCACCGCGTACTGCCGCGACACATCCGAGACCTGCGTCATCGCCGACACCACCTGATCCGAGGCACTGCGCTGCTGCTGAGTCGCGATCGAGATCTCCCGAGCCGCCGTCGTGGTCTCATCCACCATCCCCGAGATCCGCTCCAACGCATCCACCACATCCCGAGCCAACCCAGCCCCCGAATGCACCTCCTTCGCGCCCTCCTCCGAGGCCAAGATCGTCGCGTTCGTCTCCGCCTGGATCAGCGTCACAATCGCCTGGATCTGCCCCGCCGACTCCTGACTACGCTCCGCCAACTTCCGCACCTCAGCAGCCACCACCGCGAACCCACGCCCATGCTCACCAGCCCGAGCCGCCTCAATCGCCGCATTCAAAGCCAACAAATTCGTCTGATCAGCCAAATCATCGATCACCGTCAAAATCCGGCCGATCTCCTGCGACTTCTCCCCCAAGCTAAGAGCCCGAGACGCAATCGAATCCACCCGCGACGCAATCGCATCCATCGCCGACACACTCGCCCCCACCGCCACCCGACCATCCTCGGCATGCCGCAACGTCTCCGCCGCATACCGAGCCACCGACTCAGCCGTCTCCGCGATCTGCGCAGCCGTCGCCGCCAACTCCTCAATCGTCGACGTCGTCTCCGCCACCGCAGACGACTGCTGAGACGCCGACACCGCATGCTCCTGAGCCGACGCCAACAACTCCCCCGCCGACACCGAAATCTGCTCACCACCCCCACGAATCTGATCCACCAACACCCGCAAATTCCCCACCGTGTGATTGAACGACTCGGTCAACCCACGGATCAGCGTCTCTTCGGACTCGTTGGCTTCGACCTGCGAAAGATCACCGGCAGAAACCCGCTCGAGGGCAGCAGACAGCTCGGCCACCTGGCTCTCGAGGGAGCGCCGAGCAACCTCTGAGTCCGCCTCCATCTTGAACAACGATGAAGCAAGCTCGTCGCTGATGAGTCCGCAGCCGATGACGCAGCCGACTGCCACGATGTCGAGAGCAGATCCGCCACCGTCGAGGGATCCTGACCACTGAGCAGCGCCGAGCAGCAGCGCGGCCAGCAGGATCGACAGCGCGGCATTCTGTACCCGGTCGAGCACGATAGAGCCGAACAGCACGATGGGGACGAACATCGGCCACAGCGGCCCGTCGAGACCTCCGGACAGCGCCACCATTCCGGTTACCCACACCACGTGCCCGACGAGAGTCACGATCGTCGGCCAGGACAACCCCTCGCGAAGGCCGCCCGAGAACGCCTGACCCGAGCTCAGCGCCACGGCGGTTGCCAGGCCAGCTATCGCGGCACCGAATCCCAAGAACCCCAGCACCGCGGACGAGCTCGGCACATCTCCGGCGACGACAGCGCCGATGGCAAGCACCAGCTCGACCCACAAGGCGATGGCCGCCATGCGCATCAGGCGCAGGGAGGTCGATACCTCGGCTGTGCGGTCGGCAACCTGTTCGAACGTCGTCACGGACGGCCTCTCACGATCGACGGAGATGGACAAGGGGGTGCGATCGGCTCAGCCCGTCCGCATGCTGGGCAGCGAGGCGCGAAGCCGCAGGACGGCGGGGACATCCAACAGCGCCAACGGACCCTGGTCATCGACCAGCCCGGTGATCAGTTCAGAGGCGGCGGACCCAACCGTGGCGGGTACGGGCTCCACGGGGCCGGCGTCGGCGGACAGCAGGCCGGACACTGCCTCGACGATGAGGCCCGCCTCGATCCCATCCGCGCTGATCACGACCACCCGCGCGCTGCTGGGTAGGGGGGATTGATCGTGACCGATGACTGAACGCAGGTCCAGCACGGCCAACACGCGACCGCGCCAGTTCACCACGCCGGTGAGCCACTCCGGGGTCCCGGGGACGCGGGTTATCCGGGGGACGGAAACAACCTCAGCGACATCACTCATCGCCACGCCGTACCTCGACCGCCCGAAGCGCACCACGACGGCCTCCGGGGCCGCGGCGCGTGCCTCGGTCGCCGCGCTCTCGAGTTCGTCCGCGGCAACATCCGCCTCGATCAGGGCAGGGGAGGATTCCACACCGAGGACATCGGCGTACGTCCTCGCGGGCTGAAGCGGGCCGCGACCGGCTCAGGCCTCGCTGAAGGCTCCCTCGCGCAAGTCGATGACACGCGAGTCACGAGCGTTGGACAAGATGTCCGTGATCTCGCGTCCCACGAGCTCATGGCGGTCCAGCAGCGCATCCCGAAGCGCCTCGACCAGGTGACGGTTGGCCATGAGAAGCTCCCGAGCCACCATCTTCTGCTGCTGCAGCAGATCTTCCACGCGCTTTCGGCCGTCCGCGTCGGACAGCACGCGACCGACGAGGTTGGTGTCGGAGAACGCCGAGTTCTGCACCGCGCCGTAGGAGATGAGCGTGTCGGTCATCCCACAAGCGCCCACCATCTGGGCGGCGATGTTGGTCGCATACAGCAGATCGCCCCCCGGGCCGGTCGAGACGTCACCGAAGAACAACTCCTCCGAGCACTGCCCACCCATGGCGATCTGCATCAGGTGCAACATCTCGGTTCGTGAGCGCGTGTAGACGTCTTCTGCATCCCCGTGCGCCAGCAGCCCGAGCGCATCGCGCCGCTTGATGATCGTGAGGATCTCCAGTCGGCGGTACGGCGCGACGAGCCACGCGATCGTGGCATGACCGGCCTCGTGAGTGGCGATCAGCCGCTTCTCGTGGACGGTGTAGGCGACCGGTTGCCCCATGCCGACCTCCTCCACCAGCCTGGCCCGCTCGATGTCTGACCGGTTCATGAGCTGGTCCCCACGGCGCAGGGCATTCACCAGGGCTTCGTCGAAAAGATGCTCGATCATCACCGGGGTGTAGCCCTGGGTCACTGCCGCGAGGCCGTCGCGCTGCTCCTCCTCGTCGAGGTCCAGGTGATGTGACTTCTTGCGCAGGAAATAGTCGATGAGCTCGCGCCGCCCCGCCTTCCCCGGTGTCTCGAAGGTGAGTCGACGGTCGAACCGTCCCGGACGAAGCAGAGCTGGGTCGAGGTTGTCGGCGCGGTTGGTCGCCGCGATCAGGAGAACGTTCGTGGACGGAGGCAGCGGGCGCGAGATCTGCCGCTCGGCGGACAGAAAGGGGTTGATCATGTCGATGAACCAGGCCCTGAGCTTCTGTCCCCCGGACAGCTCGTCGAAGGACTGCATCTGCACCAAGAGCTCGTTCACGACCCCGCCGACACCTTCGCTGACGACGGCGTTCGTGACCGGTCGAGCAGCTGCGGACACCGGACCACTGCCAGCGACCACGGCATATTCTGCGGGCAGCCCAGTAAGCCCCCCGCAGCACATGGGTCCTCCGCTGCTACGGAGCGTCTCGGGCATCGCGCTCGCCGACAACCCACCGCGGGCCATGGCGATCGCGTCGATCTCCTCGATGAAGCCGATGGCTCCCCCCTCGGCGCGAGCAGCCTTGCGCAGGGCCTTGAAGTAGGAGCGGATCTTGCGCGCCGTGGCTCCGTAGTACATCGACTGGAACGCCGTCGCCGAGACGAAGTAGAACGGGACTCCGGCTTCAGCCGCCATCGCCTTGGCGAGGTAGGTCTTTCCCGTGCCTGGCAGACCCTCGAACAGCAACCCGCGTCGTGGAGTACCGCCCATCTCCTCGCGGAACGCCTTGTGCGCGAGGAACAGGTTGAGCGAGCGGACGACGTCTTCCTTGACCGCGTCGATCCCGATGACGTCATCGAGGCGGACATCGATCTGCTCAGGGCGATAGACGACGTGCGGCGACCGGCCGGCACCCAGGGTCGTGCCTACGAGCAGCAGGATCAAGGCCAGGAAGAACAGTCCGGGCATGAGCAGGAGTGGGTCGACATGGGGCAAGGCGAAGAGATTGAAGGGCCGACCATCGATGATCCGCACCCACAGGAACAGGGCCGGGATCCCGAGGACGAGCGCCATCGTCCACAGTCGCTTGCGGCGCTTGACCTCCCGACTGACCCCTACGTCAGCCGTCCGTGCGCTGACCACTGAGCGTCCCTCGTCGTTACTCTCCGTGATCGCCACGTCGTCCTCCCCTGCTCCGGTGACGCTGCGTCACCAAGGGTGAGTCTGCTAGGCGGGGCAGGCCGTGTCTGCCCCCTTCACCCGTACGGCGCATCCAGCAGCCGGAAATCCGACCGAACGGTGGATCGGCGATCAGCCCGTCGACGCCCGCTCGAGGAGGCCATTGAGCAGCGACGTCTCGCGCCCGTCCTCGTCGTAGGGTGCAGCAGCCTGGCCACGAACGAGCCGGTAGAACTCATAGCCCCAGGCGCGGTGCCCGACGTGGTTGGACAAGGCGAAGAACGGCCCGTCAACCGTGACCTGCGTGGCGTGGGCAGCCAGGGCCCGCATCTTCGCCGGCTCGTACTCGGTGGCATCGACCCGCGTGGTCACGACCTCGTCAGGGACCCCCATCTCCAAGTCGTCCACATTGTCGGTGCCGAAGAAGTCGACGCCCGCCTCCTTCATCGCATCCATCCCCAGCTGCAGCCACGACTTCGGGATCGCGTTCTCATAGACCTTCGGGATCTCCCACGCTGGCCCGAGGTGGGGTCGGAATCCAGGGTCGGCGGCCAGCGTCACTGCGCGCATCGTCACCCGGTGGGTCTGAATGTGGTCCGGGTGCCCGTATCCGCCGTTGTCGTCGTAGGTCGCGACCGCAAGCGGCCGCACTTCCCGAATCACCTCGACGAGATACGCGGCCGCTTCGTCGACGTCCGCGCGCCAGAAGCAGTCCGGCCGCTCGTTCGTCGGCGTATCCATCATCCCGCTGTCGCGGTAGCGTCCGGGACCGCCGAGGAAGCGGTGATCTGTCACACCCAGGATCGCCATCGCGTCCGCCAGCTCGGTGATCCGGTGAGCACCGAGCGCGTCGTCGTTGGCGGCCGCGAGATGCTCCAGGCCGGGCACCAGCACCTCGCCCTCTTCACCAAGGGTGCACGTCACCAAAGTGACCGGAACACCTTCGGCGACGTAGCGCGCCATGGACGCTCCGTTGCCGATGCACTCGTCGTCGGGGTGGGCGTGGACGAACAGCAGGCCTTGCTCAGCACGGTCAGGCATCGTCAAATCGTATCGGCCGTGCACGTCTTGCTCTCCTTCGCCAAGATGGTCGTCATGAGCACCCTGGACAGGCCGGTCACCGACCCCGCCGTCGACGAATCCTTCCCCCGACTCATGGCGAGGACCGCCCGCTTCACCCTCGGGGTCCCCCGCGGCCTGACCCTCTCACCCGACGGCCGACGGGTCCTGTACATCCGCTCCCGGTCCGGGACATCGCGCACGGGGCTGCTGTGGTCGATGGACCTCGCAACGGGCGACGAGACCCTCGTGGTCGATCCGACCGAGCTCCTCGGGATGGAGTCCAGCGAGCAGCTGTCGGCCGAGGAGCGGGCCCGCCGCGAACGGATGCGCGAGGGCGGCGCCGGGATCACCGCCTACTCGACCGACCGAGAAGCCAGGACGGTGGCGTTCGCGCTGTCCTCCCGGTTGTACGTCGCCGAGCTCGACCCCTCCGAAACCGGTGGGCCACAGGTGCGGGAGCTGGTCGCCAAGGGGGCGGTCATCGACCCCCGCATGTCACCCGACGGCCGCTACGTCGCCTACGCCGCGGACCGGGGCTGGCACGTCATCTCCGTCGACGGAACGGACTCGACGGACGTCACGCCAGCCGAGGACGAGCCGGACGTGTCGTGGGGACTGGCCGAGTTCGCGGCCAGTGAAGAACTCGAGCGCTACCGCGGTCACTGGTGGCTGCCCGACTCGTCGGCGGCGCTGGTAGCGCGCGTCGACGAGGCGCCCGTGCAGACCTGGTGGGTTGCCGACGCGGCCCAGCCGTCGGTGCAACCCCACAAGCATCGTTATCCCTCCGCGGGAACGGCCAATGCAGACGTCACGTTGTGGACCGTCGACCTGACCGGGCAGCGCCGCGAACTCCGGTGGGACCGGAGCAGCTTCCCCTACCTGGTTGACGTTCGAGTCGACGATGCGCGGCCGGCCCTGGTGCTCGTGATGGATCGCCGACAGTCCCGCCAGCAGGTGCTGGTCGTCGACCCGCACGCCGAGGGGGGACTGCGCTCGATCCGGGAGATCAGCGACGAGTCCTGGGTGGACGTGGTCCCTGGTTCCCCCGCCTGGTGGGGCGACGGCTTGGCGACCGTCGAGGTGTCAGACGACACCTACCGGCTCTGCGTCGACGGGCAACCGGTGTCACCGGTGGGCTTGCAGGTGCGGGCCGTGATCGACGTCCTCGAGGACTCCGTGCTGGTGGCGGGTCACGTGGACCCGGTCGAGCGTCGACTGTTCGTGATCAGCAAGGACGGCTCCGTCCAAGGCCTCGGTCCCGCGGACGCGCATGTCACCGGCGCGCGGTCCGGCGGTACGACGCTGCTGCGCGTCGAGTCCTCGGAAACGGCCGGTGTCACGTTCACCGCCACACCCGAGAGCGGTGAGAGTCGACAGATCCGTTCGCTGGCCGAGGACCCGGGGTTCATGCCAAACCTGCAGCTGGTCACCGGTCCCTACGGGGACAACCGCACCATGGTGATCCTGCCCCGAGGGTGGTCGCCGAGCGCGGGGCGGCTGCCGGTCATCATGTCGCCGTACGGCGGGCCGCATCATGCAGCCGTCGTGCACGCGTGTCGCGCCTTCCTGGGTGAGCAATGGATCGCCGACCAGGGCTTTGCGGTCGTGGTGGCGGACGGGAGAGGAACGCCGGGCAGCCCCATGTGGGAACGCGCAATGCGGCTCGACCTCGCGGGTCCAGCCCTTGAGGGGCAAGTGCGCGGGCTCGAGGCGGCCGCCCGCGCCGTACCCGACGCGCTCGACCTTGATCGGGTCGGGATCCGCGGCTGGTCCTTCGGCGGCTACCTGGCCGCTCTTGCCGTGCTCGAGCGTCCTGATGTCTTCCATGCCGCCGTCGCTGGGGCGCCTCCTACCGACTGGACGCTCTATGACACCGCCTACACCGAGCGTTACCTCGGGCTCCCGGACGAGCAGCCGGAGGCATACGCCAACTCCTCGCTGCTCCCGTTGGCGGCCAAGCTGGAGCGCCCCCTGCTGATCATCCACGGCATGGCCGACGACAACGTGGTCGTGGCCAACACCCTCCAACTGTCCCGCGCCCTGCTGGAAGCCGGGCGCGCCCACCAGGTGCTACCCCTGTCCGGGGTGACCCACATGACGCCGCAAGAGGTCGTGACCGAGAACATCTTGCGTCTCGAACTCGAGTTCCTGCGGGAGGCCCTCGGAGGGGGCTAGCTGCTGGTACCCCCAGCGACGATGACCTACCCCGCTGGGGGTGGGTTGTCCGGAGCAGGAGCCGTCGGTGCGCCTGTTGCAGGCTGACTCGCTGCCTCCTGCGTCGCATGCTCCGCCTCGAGTACTCCGACGACGTCGCGTTCCTCCGGGAAGTGGCAGGCGGCGATGTGTCCGGGTGCGAGCTCGCGGAGCTCTGGAACCTCGACGCGGCACAGCTCTTGGGCCTTCGGGCAGCGCGTGTTGAACACGCAGCCAGAGGGTGGGTTGATCGGGCTCGGCAGGTCGCCCTCGAGCAGGATGCGCTCGCGAGATGCTTCCTTGTCGGGGTCGGCGATCGGAACAGCCGACAAAAGCGCGTGGGTGTAGGGATGCTGGGCTCGCGCATACAGGGTGTCGCGGTCGGCCATCTCCATGATCTTGCCGAGATACATGACCACGACGCGGTCGCTGATGTGCCGCACCACGGACAGGTCGTGGGCGATGAACAAATAGGCCAGGTTGAACTCGCGCTGGATGTCGTCGAGCAGGTTCACGACCTGCGCCTGGATCGACACGTCGAGTGCAGACACTGGCTCGTCGCAGACGATGAGCTTGGGCTGGAGCGCGACGGCGCGCGCGATCCCGATGCGCTGGCGCTGGCCACCGGAGAACTCGTTGGGATAGCGGTTGTAGTGCTCCGGGTTGAGACCGACCCTCTTCATGAGGTCTTGGACGGCGACCTTGACCCCCCCGGGTGGCTCGATGCCCTGAATCTCGAACGGTGCCCCGACGATCTTCCCAACGGTGTGCCGTGGGTTGAGTGAGGAGAACGGGTCCTGGAAGATCATCTGCATCTCGCGACGCAGCGGCACCATCTGCTTGCGGGACAGGTCGGTGATGTCGCGCCCGTCGAACTCCAGCTTCCCCTCGGTGGGGTCCAAGAGCTTGATCATGGTGCGCCCAGCGGTCGACTTCCCACAGCCGCTCTCGCCGACCAGACCCACGGTCTCGCCGGGGAACACCTCGAGATCGAGGCCGTCCACCGCCTGAACCTGCCCGACCACCCGCCGCAGGATGGAGCCCGAGGTGACGGGGAAGTACTTCTTCACACCCGTCACCTTGAGCAGCGGATCACCGTTGCCCACGGTCGCCGAGGCCGGCGAAGCTTCGGTGGCCGTCATGCCTTCCCTCCCGCAAGTAGACCAAGGCGCTCAACCGCGATCCCACGGCGAACGGCCGCGTCGAGGTGGCAGCGCACCTCGTGTCCGGGCTCGGTCGGCAACAACTCAGGTCGCTCGGTGTCGCATCTGTCTCCGGGAACCAACTCGTGGTAGGTGCAGCGCGGTCTGAAGACACAGCCCACCGGGAGTCGCAACATCGAAGGTGGCTGACCAGGGATCGGGTCGAGGCGGTCGTTCACCTGGTCCATGCGGGGTGCTGAGGAGAGCAGTCCCAGCGTGTAAGGCATCTCCGGCTTGTAGTAGACGTCGCGAACAGACCCCTTCTCGACGACTCGGCCGCCGTACATCACCACGACATCGTCTGCGACGTTCGCAACAACGCCGAGGTCGTGGGTGATGATGATGATCGCCGTGCCGAAGTCACGCTGCAGGTCCTGCAGCAGGTCGATGATCTGTGCCTGAACGGTGACGTCAAGTGCCGTCGTCGGTTCGTCGGCGATGATCAGCTCGGGGTCGTTGATCAAGGCCATGGCGATCATGACCCGCTGGCGCATACCACCGGACAACTGGTGCGGGTAGTCGTCGATGCGCCGTGCCGCACTGGGGATCCCGACCCGGTCGAGCATCATGATGGCGCGCTGGCGGGCCTCCGACTTGGATTCCTCGACATGCACTCGCCGCGCTTCGACGAGCTGGCGACCGATCGAGTAGTAGGGGTGCAAGGAGGACAGCGGATCCTGGAAGATCATCGCCATCTTCTGCCCTCGGACGGCTCTGATGTCCTTGTCCGAGGCGGTGATGAGCTCCTTGCCCTCGAGGTAGACCTCGCCGCTGATCTTCACGGCCTTGCGGTTGTGCAGGCCCATGAGGGCCTGGGCGGTCACACTCTTGCCCGAGCCCGACTCACCCACGACGGCGAGGGTCTGGCCCTTCTCGACGGAGTAGGAGACATCGTCGACCGCCTGCAACCAGCCATCCTCCGTCGGGAACGTGACGGACAGGTGGTGGACGGAAAGGAACGGCTCGCTCATGTGAGCCTCACCCGGGGATCGATGGCGGCATACAGCAGGTCGACGATCAAGTTCGCAACGATGATGAAGGTGGCCGCAAGCAGCGTGACACCGACGATCACTGGTAGGTCGTAGTCGAGCACTGACCGGATGGAAAGGGTGCCAAGACCCGGGAGCGAGAAGATGCTTTCGGTGATGATCGCGCCACCCAGGAGCCCGGCCAGATCGAGCCCCGCTGCCGTGACCAGCGGCGAGAGCCCGGACCTGAAGGCATGCCGGGTGATGACGGTGCGCTCCGGCAAGCCCTTCGAACGCGCGGTGCGGACGTAGTCGTCGCCGAGCGTCTCGAGCATCTGCCCACGGGTGATCCTGGAGTAGAACGCTGCGTAGAGGATGGCCAGCGCGATCCAAGGCAGGAGCAGCGTCTCGAACCATGCCTGGGGGTTCTCCCAGAAATCCTCGTAGTGCGGCGGGGGTAAGAGATGCAGTTTCAAGATGACGAAGAAGTAGAGCAGCAGACCGATGAAGAACGAAGGCAAGGAGTAGCCAGCAAGGGCGACGCCCATAGCTGTCTTGTCCATCCAGGTCCCGCGTCTCAAAGCTGCGAAGATCCCGACCGCGATCCCCACGATCATCCACAGCACGAACGCGCCGAGCGCGAGGCTCGCGGTGACTGGGAGCGCCTGCCAGAGCAGGGTCGTGACGTCTTCGCTCTGCCGGAAGGAGTAGCCGAGGCACGGGGCGGGGCAGTCGAACGTCTGGGTCCCCGAGCCGTAGGTGCGACCAGCGACGATGCCTTTGGCGAAGGCGCCGTACTGCTGGATGAGGGGCTTGTCGAGACCGAGCCGGACCCGGTTGGCCTCGACGATCTGCGGGGTGCAGGCTTTGCCGCACGTGAGACGAGCTGGATCGGTCGGGATGATCGCGAAGAGCAAGAACACGGCAATGCTCAAAGCGATCAACATGCCGAACATCGAGAGCAGTCGTCGTACGACGTAGCCGGCCACGGTCTAGCCCTTCCTGACGAAGGTGGGTGACCCCTGGGGGCGCTGCCTCGAGGGTGCCTCGAGGACAGTCTGCCTCCAACGGCCAGGCGACGGCGCCGGACACGCAAAAAAGTTGCCTACGGACCGGACCGTCAGGGCCCGGGTCCGGGAGGAGGCTGTTCGCCTTCTCCCGGACCCGGGACTAGCTGACTAGCTGGTGGTGCTGAACGTGCGGGTGCGGACTAGCTCTTCACCCACATGGCGCCGTACGGCCATGAGCCGTATGCCGGCCACAGGTAGATCACGTCAGGGCCAACACCGGTCCCGGCGAGACGCTGGTCCTTGCCGAACCGCGTCGGGATGGCGAAGCCCTTCTCCATGGCCTGAGTGTTCAGCGCCTGCCAGTCAGTGGCCTGCGTCTGGCGGTCGAGCTCGACCTTCGCGGCGTCGGACGCGGAGTTGAACTCCGGGTCGTCGGCCTGGCTGAGGTTGAAGCCACCAGATGGCGTGAACAGCTCGGGGATGACCGTCGAGGCGTTGGGCCAGTCAGGTCCCCAGCCAGCAGACATCAGTTCGTGAGCCTTCTGCGGATCGAAGACGACGCCGTAGTAGGCGCCAGCCTCGAGCGGGTTCAGCTTCACGGTGATGCCCGCCTTGCCCATCGAGTCGACGACGACGGCCGCAGCCTTGTCGTTGTCGGGGCTCTGCGGGTAGTCGAACGTGATCGTCTTCATCGGCTCGCCCGAGTCAGCGATCAGCTGCTTGGCGTATTCGGGGTCTCCCGTGTCGGGGATCTCCTGGCCGAGCAGCCCGGTCCACAGCCCGGTCGGCGCGTAGTCGATGCCGATGTTGGGCTTGATGACGCCGTCACCCAGGTCACCAGCGAACGCTCCACCGGCCACCGTGCGAAGAGCCTCACGGTCAAGAGCGGCCATCATGGCCTGCCGCTGCTTGACGTTGGGGACCTTCTGGACGTTGATCGCGTAGTAGCGAACGTAGGGGTCGAGCTCGTTGACCCGACGGTTCTCCAGGTCGGGGTCGGTGAAGATGCTCGCCAGGTCAGCCGACTGGATGTCCGCCGTCAGCGAGTCGACGTCCTCGCCCGTGCTGGTCACCACGCGCTGCGTGGAGACCGACGGGTCGATTCCGAAGTCGAAGACGAAGGAATCGGGGTACGCCGGCCGGTAGGGGTCGGAGTCCTTGTTCCAGTTCGGGTTGCGGACGAGGACGAACGTGCCGCCCTTGCCCTTCTTGTACGTCTCGATCTGGTAGGGACCAGACGACACGGGCGAGTCGTCGTACTTCTCGCCGGTGTCCGCAGCCTCGGGGACCGGGGCGAAGGCGGCCAAGGTCACGGTGTAGTTGAAGTCCGGGACCGGCTGGGCGAGGTTGAACGTGATGGTCTTGTCATCCGCGGAGCAGACGATGGCCTTGTCGAAGGCGGCCTTGTCGTTGCCCTTGTCGGTGTACGGCCCCTTGTAGACGGAGCTGCCGTCCTTGTCCTTGGGGATGTCCAGCATCGAGATCGCGTAGGCCGGACCGTTGGTGATCAGGTCTGTGGCGAAGGTGCGAGAGACGCCGTACTTGATGTCCTTGCAGCCCACCGCCGAGCCATCCTGGAAGGTGACGCCGTCGCGGATGGTGAACTCCCAGACCTTGCCGCCCTCGGAGGAGCGACCGGTGTCCGTGGCCATGTCAGGCTCGAGCGTGGTGCCCTCGACGTTGTCCTTGGAGAACTTGTAGACCGTCAGCGTCCGGAAAATCGTGCCGCTGAACAGCGCCAAGTCTTCACCGGTATAGACCCGCTGGGGGTCGACGTTGTTGAACTGCTCGCGGAAGTCGAGGAACGTCAGTGTTCCGCCCGCGGTCGGCGTACCCCCTCCGGTGTCACCGTTCGAGCCGCCGCCGCTGCTGCCACCGCACGCCGCGAGCAGCATGGTGCCCGCCGCCGCGAAGGCGACCGCGCGAAGGCCGTATTTGGCCATGCCCATGTCATTTCCTCCTGATCGCAGTTCGAGGCGGTCGCCCCGAACCAAGCCCCGCAGCAATCGCGAGGACCTCCTCGGCTCCGAGCGCCGAGGACACCTGTGGAAGGCGGCCGCTCACACGCGACCTGCCTTGGGATCGAGCGCGTCGCGGATGGCGTCTCCGAAGAGGTTGAAGGCCAAAACCACGATGAACAGCGCCATTCCCGGGATGAACAGCAAAGTGGGGATCGTCTTGAAGTAGCGCGTCGAGTCGCCGAGCATCGCACCCCAGGTGGGTGTCGGCGGCAGCACGCCGACGCCGAGGAAGGCCAGTCCGGCCTCGCCGGCGATGATGCCTGGCAAGGTGATGGTGGCCACCACCAGAATCGGCGCCCAGAGGTTGGGCAAGATCTCCTTGAACAGGATGCGCGGCGTGCCCGACCCGAGCGACACGGCTGATTCGACGAACTCGCGTTCTCGAAGGCTGAGCACCTGTCCGCGCACGATGCGGGCAAGGTAGGGCCAACCGAAGAGACTGAAGATCAGGATCAGATACGAGATTCGAGCTGCTTGTGCGCCAAGGCCGAACGTCTGCTGGATCCGGTCGGTCAGCGGCTGCGACATCACCAGCGCGATCAGGACGAGGGGGAAGGCCAGCACGAGGTCCATCAGCCGGCCCAGCGCCTGGTCGGCGAAGCCGCGCGAGTAGCCCGACACGATGCCGACGACGGTGCCGATGATCACGATGATGAGGGTGGAGGTCGTCGCGATGAACAACGAGACGCGGGCGCCGTAGAGCAGCCGGGCCAGGATGTCGCGGCCGGTGCCTGGTTCAACCCCGAGCAGATGGTTCCAGCTCATCCCTGCCTTGGCCCACCACGTGCCATCGGCACTCCAGCTCGCGGGCAGACCACCGAGCTCGTCCGAAAGCGCGTCCGCATCAAAGCTGAGCGGATCGACTCCGAGGGCACGGGTGATCCACGGAGCGAAGATCGCGACCAAAGTGACAGCGATGATCACGTAGAGGGAGATCATGCCGGCGCGGTCTCGCTTGAGACGCGACCAGGCGATCTGCTTGAGCGACCTTGCTTGGATCTCACCCTGCTCCGGGGCTTCTTGCTCGACAGGCGCGTCCACAACACTCATGCGAAAGGACTCCCTTTCTCGAGATCGTCGAGACGCCTGACCGGCTGCCGGGTCGGCAGAACGTCCGAACGGTATGTCAAACAGGCGTAGCCACCCAACGGCGGACGCGCCTCGTGTCCATATCGTGATACGACCGCCGCCGCACCGCAGCCTTTCACGCGGATCGGGCCGAGAACGGGACGTTTGAGCCGCAAATCTGACTTAGACCTCATCGAAGGCCATCAACCTCGCTTGGCGCGCCCGCGCACCTTGTCACGCTCGGTGCGGTCGAGGATCACTTTGCGAAGACGGACGGTGGCCGGAGTCACCTCGACGCACTCGTCCTCGCGGCAGAACTCGAGTGCCTGCTCCATCGACATCTGCTTGTGCGGGATCAGCGGAACGAGGATGTCGCCCGAGCTCTGCCGCATGTTGGTGAGCTTCTTCTCCTTCGTCGCGTTGACGTCCATGTCGTCCGAACGCGAGTTTTCGCCCACGATCATGCCTTCGTAGACCTCGGTGCCGGGTCCGACGAACATCGTGCCGCGCTCCTGCAGGTTGGCCAGCGCGAATCCGGTGGTCGGACCGGAGCGGTCAGCGACGAGCGAGCCCGTCGGCCTGGTGCGCAGCTCCCCGTGCCACGGCTCGTAGCGGGCGAACACGTGGTGAAGCAGCCCAGTGCCGCGAGTCTCGGTCAGGAACTCGGTGCGGAAGCCGATCAGCCCGCGCGCCGGCACGGAGTACTCCATCCGCACCCAGCCGGTGCCGTGGTTGACCATCTGCTCCATGCGGCCCTTGCGCAACGCCATCAGCTGGGTGACCACGCCGAGGTAGTCCTCAGGGATGTCCACGGTCAGCTGTTCCATCGGTTCGTGCACCGTGCCGTCCACCACGCGGGTGACCACCTGCGGCTTGCCCACGGTGAGCTCGAAGCCTTCCCGCCGCATGAGCTCCACCAGGACGGCTAGCTGGAGCTCGCCTCTTCCCTGGACCTCCCAGGTGTCTGGCCGCTCGGTCGCGACCACGCGGATCGACACGTTTCCGACGAGCTCGGCGTCGAGGCGGCTCTTCACCAGCCGGGCGGTCAGCTTCTTACCGCTCTGACCGGCCAACGGAGCGGTGTTGATGCCGATGGTCATGGAGATCGACGGCTCGTCGACAGTGATGACCGGCAGCGGTCGGGGATCGTCGACATCCGCGAGCGTCTCGCCGATGGTGATCTCAGGGAACCCCGCCACGGCGATGATGTCGCCCGGCCCGGCCTCCTCGACCGGCACCCGCTCGAGCGCCTCGGTCATGAGCAGCTCAGTGACCTTCACCCGCTCGGTGCTGCCATCGACCCGGCACCAGGCGACGGACTGGCCCTTGGTGATGGTGCCCTCGCGAACCCGACACAGCGCCAGCCGTCCGAGATAGGGACTGGAGTCGAGGTTGGTCACGTGCGCCTGCAGCGGTGCGCCTTCGACGTAGGAAGGGGCCGGCACGGTCTCGACGATGGTGGTGAACAACTCCTCAAGGTCAGCAGCGTCCGGGCTTGCGCCGTCGGACGGGCGAACCAGGGACGCCTTGCCGGCCTTGGCCTGGCAGTAGACGATCGGGAACTCGATCTGCTCCTCGTCGGCGTCGAGGTCTAGGAACAGCTCGTAGGTCTCGTCGACCACCTCGGCGATCCGAGCATCGGATCGGTCCACCTTGTTGATGACCAGCACCACAGGAAGCCGCTTCTGCAAGGCCTTGCGCAGCACGAAGCGGGTCTGCGGAAGCGGGCCTTCAGAGGCATCCACGAGGAGCAGGACGCCGTCGACCATCTCCAGACCACGCTCCACCTCGCCCCCGAAATCGGCGTGGCCGGGGGTGTCGATGATGTTGATCGTCACCTGCGTCCCGTCGCTCATCGCGTGTCGTACAGCGGTGTTCTTCGCCAGGATCGTGATGCCCTTTTCCCGCTCCAGGTCCATGGAGTCCATGACGCGGTCCTTCACCGACCCCTCGTCGGCCTGGTGGGCGGAGAAGGCGCCGGACTGCCAGAGCATGGCGTCGACCAGCGTCGTCTTGCCGTGGTCGACGTGCGCGACGATCGCGACGTTGCGCAGATCCTCGCGGCGGACGCGCGGGGTGAGGTCGCGGCTGGGCATGAGGGTGGGCTCGTCTCTGGGCTGGTGGGTGACTGTCGGTGGGGCGTGACGAGGGCCACACCGCGCGAACGACTTCGGGGCCCTAGGGTATTCGACACAACGACCTCTGGATCCCGCTGCCCACGAGGGCGCATCCACGTCGAGAGAGGCATCGGAGGCTCCCACGATGGCTGGAGTGACCACCGCCCCTGGCCGGGCTCGGATTGCTGCTCGCACGCTGCGGCAGGACCGCTGGTGGGTGCCTCAGCTGCTCACGGTTGTCGGCCTGGTCGCGTGGATCACGTATGCGACAGTGCGGGTGTTCATGCAGCAGTGGTACTGGGTCGGCGAATACCACTACCTCACGCCGTTCTATTCCCCCTGCGTCTCCGACGGTTGCGTGCCCGAAGCAGCCGAGTTCGGCCGGTTCCTCCCCGACGTGTGGTGGCTGCCCTACGCGGCACTCACGTTGCCGTTCCTGCTGCTGTTCCGGCTCACCTGCTACTACTACCGCAAGGCCTACTACCGCTCGTTCTGGATGTCGCCGCCAGCCTGCGCCGTGGCCGAGCCGCACCGCACCTACACCGGTGAGACCGAGGTGCCGCTGATCGGTCAGAACCTGCACCGCTACTTCTTCTACGCCGCCGTGATCATCTCCCTCATCAACACGTGGGACGCGGTGCAGGCCTTCCATAGCCCCGAAGGATTCGGCATCGGCCTAGGCACGGTGATTCTCTGGATCAACGTCATCGCCTTGTGGACCTACACGGTTTCCTGCCACTCGTGCCGGCACGCCATGGCCGGCCGCCTCAACCACTTCTCCAAGCACCCGATCCGCTATCGCCTGTGGACAGGCATCTCCCGGCTGAACACCCGCCACATGGCGCTGGCCTGGATCACGCTGGGCACCCTTGCCGTGACGGACTTCTATGTCATGGCGGTGTCCGCGGGCTGGATCAACGACCTTCGCTTCATCAACTAGGGAGACGACGCGAATGACCGCGCGCACGCAGGACCGGACCACCGCATGAGCCAACACGTGCCCCTTCCGTTCGATGTCGTCGTCATCGGCGCCGGCGGCGCCGGTCTCCGGGCCGCCATCGAGGCACACGCCCAGGGCCTGCGCACGGCGATCATCTGCAAGTCGTTGTTCGGCAAGGCACACACCGTCATGGCCGAGGGCGGGATCGCCGCCTCGATGGGCAACGTCAACAGCCACGACGGTTGGGACGTGCACTTCCGCGACACCATGCGCGGTGGCAAGTTCCTCAACTCCTGGCGCATGGCCGAGCTCCACGCCAAGGAGGCCCCCGACCGGGTCTGGGAGCTGGAGACCTACGGTGCGCTGTTCGACCGCACCAAGGAAGGCAAGATCAGCCAGCGCAACTTCGGCGGTCACGAATACCCACGACTAGCGCATGTCGGAGACCGGACGGGGCTGGAGCTCATCCGGACCCTGCAACAGAAGATCGTCTCGCTGCAGCAGGACGACAAGATCGTGTACGGCGACTACGAGGCACGACTCACGGTGTTCGCCGAGGTGACGATCACCGAGATCCTGCAAGACGCCTCCGGCGCGGTCACCGGCTGCTTCGGCTACCGCCGCGAGGACGGTGAGTTTCTCGCCTTCGAGGCGCCCGCCGTGGTGCTGGCCACTGGCGGGATCGGCAAGTCGTTCTCGGTCACGAGCAACTCCTGGGAATACACCGGTGACGGGCACGCCCTGGCCATGCGGGCCGGCGGGACGCTGGTCAACATGGAGTTCATCCAGTTCCACCCGACGGGCATGGTCTGGCCACCCAGCGTCAGGGGGATCCTGGTCACCGAGTCGGTGCGTGGCGACGGGGGCGTCCTCACCAACTCCGAGGGCAAGCGCTTCATGTTCGACTACGTGCCCGAAGTGTTCCGAGGGCAGTACGCCGAGACCGAGGAAGAGGCGGATCGCTGGTACGCCGATCCCGACAACAACAAGCGTCCCCCCGAGCTGCTCCCGCGCGACGAGGTCGCCCGGGCCATCAACAGCGAGGTCAAGGCGGGGCGTGGTTCACCGCAGGGCGGCGTCTTCCTCGACGTGTCGAAGCGGCTTCCGGCCGAGGTGATCCGCAAGAAGCTGCCGTCGATGTGGCACCAGTTCAAGGAGCTCGCCGACGTCGACATCACGGCCGAGCCGATGCAGGTCGGGCCCACGTGTCACTACGTCATGGGCGGCGTCGAGGTCGTGCCAGACACCGCAGCCAGCCTGGTGCCAGGGCTGTTCGCCGCGGGCGAGGTCGCCGGTGGCATGCACGGGTCCAACCGGCTGGGCGGCAACTCCCTGTCCGACCTGCTCGTGTTCGGTCGCCGAGCCGGGCTCGGCGCCGGCGAATACGTGCGCGGGCTCACCAGCCGACCGCCGCTCACCAGTGAGCAGATCCAACGCGCCGAGGCTGCGGCCCTGGCACCCTTCGACAACCCGGGCGGCGAGAACCCCTACACCGTCCACCGTGACCTGCAGCAGACGATGCACAGCCTGGTGGGAATCATCCGGCGCGAGAGCGAGATCGTGGAAGCTCTGGCCGCCCTGGAAGGGCTCAAGGCTCGGGCGGCGAACGTCGGGGTGGCTGGCGATCGTGCCTTCAATCCGGGCTGGCACCTCGCGCTCGACCTGCACAACATGCTGCTGGTGTGCGAGTGCGTCGCGAAGGCTGCCCTCGAACGCCAGGAGTCCCGCGGCGGCCACACCCGAGACGACTATCCAACGATGGATCCGGTGTGGCGACAGGTCAATCTGATCTGCTCCGTGAGCGACCAGGGGGACGTCACGATCAAGCGCCAACCGCTGCCCGACATGCGGGAGGACCTGATCGCGCTGTTCGAGGTCAGCGAGCTGGCCAAGTACCTGACGCCCGACGAGCTGCCGACCGCGGTGGGGGGAGAGCACTGATGGGCTACGAAGGAAAGTTCAGCATCTGGCGCGGTGACGCCGAGGCCGGCGACTTCGAGGCCTTCGACGTCGAGGTCAACGAGGGGGAGGTCGTCCTCGACGTCATCCACCGCATCCAGGCCACCGATGCGCCCGATCTCGCGGTCCGCTGGAACTGCAAGGCCGGCAAGTGCGGGTCGTGCAGCATGGAGATCAACGGCCGCCCCCGGTTGGCCTGCATGACCCGGATGAACACCTTCAGCCAGGATGAGACGGTCACGGTCACGCCGCTGCGCACGTTCCCCGTGATCCGCGACCTCGTGACCGACGTGTCGTACAACTACGAGAAGGCTCGGACGATCCCGTCGTTCCGGCCACCGGCTGACCTCGCACCCGGCGAATACCGCATGCAGCAGCTGGACGTCGAACGCAGCCAGGAGTTCCGTAAGTGCATCGAGTGCTTCCTGTGCCAGGACGTCTGCCATGTGATCCGAGACCACGAGGAGAACAAGAGCTCCTACGCAGGGCCTCGGTTCTTGATGCGGATCACCGAGCTGGAGATGCACCCGCTCGACACCGCTGACCGTCGACGCGCAGCCCAGGAGGAGCACGGCCTCGGCCAGTGCAACATCACCAAGTGCTGCACCGAGGTCTGCCCCGAGCACATCAAGATCACCGACAACGCGCTCATCCCGATGAAGGAGCGGGTGGCCGATCTGAAGTACGACCCGATCGTGCACCTCGGATCCACCATCCCGACGCGGGGATCGCGCAAGGCAGCGAAGAAGGTCGCGCAGGATCCGGCCGCTGCAGAGGCGCTCGCGCTGCAAAGACTGCACGGTCGACCGGCCGACCGTACGGCGCTCGCGGCGCTGGCCGACGCACGTGCCGCGCAGGGCAACTTCGGCGGGGCCGCCGACGCAACCCGTGAGCTGCTGGCAGCCGCGCCGGAGCATGGTCGAAGACGAGCCGACGCCGCCATCGCGCACGCGCGTGCGCTGCTCGTCGGCGTCGAGTCCGGTGACCTGTCCTCCCAGGCCGTCGAGCCCGAGCTTCGGGACACGCTGAAAGAGGCCCAGCGACAGGTGAGCAGCAGCATGACTCTGGCTGGACTGCACGCGCGGCATTGCGCCATCACCCAGCACTGGAGCGAGGCCGAGCACTGGCTGAACGAGGCAGCTGCCTGGCAGCGCGGCCCCCATGACACGGCCGACGATCTGCTGACCCTCGCCGCCGTGCGAGCCGGGCAGGGACGCCCTGCGGATGCCGACCGTGCGTTGTCGGAGGGGGCGCACCTGTGGCCGGACAACCCCCGGCTGGCTCTGATGCGGCCGAGGGCCACGGCCGGCTGACAGGTGGATCTGAGCGACGTCGCGGTCGCACTCACCGGTGGGCTGATCGCCGGAACGATGAACTCGGTGGTCGGTGCCGGGAGTCTGGTGAGCTTTCCGCTGCTGCTGGCGATCGGCATCCCACCTGTCACGGCCAACGCCAGCAACACTGTCGGCCTGCTACCGGGCAGCCTCGGCGCGGTCGGTGGATATCGGCAGGAGCTGCTCGCGCGACGACCTGTTCTCTATCGGCTGGGGGCGGTGGCAGCAGTCGGCGGGATCATCGGCGCCTCGTTGCTGCTGGTCCTGCCCGCCGAGAGCTTCGAACGCGCAGTGCCGCTACTGCTGCTCCTGGCGGCGGCGCTCACGGCGGTGCAGCCGCGGGTCAATGCCTGGCTGGAGCGACGCGGCGGGCATCGCCGGGCCTGGTGGCTGCTGGTCCTCGGCGTCGGGCTCACCGGCATCTACGGGGGCTACTTCGGTGCCGCGCAGGGAGTCATCCTCCTGGCTCTGATCGGGGCGTTGTACGAGCCCGACGTCCAGGAGGCCAACGCGCTCAAGAACGCCTTGGCCCTGGTGGCGAATTTCGTGGCCGCGGTCTTGTTCATAGCCACCGGTCACGTCGATTGGGCGGTTGCGCTGTCCGTCGGGGGTGGCTCGGTCATCGGCGGAGTGCTCGGAGTTCGGGTCGCGCGACGCCTGCCCCCGGCTGCGTTCCGGTGGTTTGCCGTGGTTGTCGCAGTGGTCGCCGCCGTCGTGATCGCCATCAAGACGGTTGCGGGATGACCGAGCTCTCTCGACGTGCAAGGCTCAGTCCATGAGCCGACCGTTGAACGCCGAAGAGATCGACCGCCAGCTCGCGGAGCTGCCTGGGTGGGAGGGTGACGCCGCCGGCGTGCGGCGCACCTACACCGCTCCGGCCTTCTTGGCCGGAGTCGACATCGTGCGCGAGGTCGCGGTTGCGGCCGAGGAGATGGACCACCACCCCGACATCGACATCCGATGGCGGTCGCTCACGTTCTTCCTGGTCACCCACTCCGCAGGAGGCGTGACACAGCTCGACATCGAGCTCGCGCACCGCATCCATGACACGGCTACTCGCGCCGGCGCCACCTAGGACGCCGGCACCACGGTGAGCACGCGCAGCGCAGCCGTGGTCGATCGTGACGAATGTTGGCAACCTGCACGCGCTGAACCTTCCTCACCAGGGAGCTGGCTCGTAGTCCTTGAGGAAGCAGCCGTAGAGGTCCTCGCCCGCCTCGCCGCGCACGATCGGGTCATAGACCCGGGCCGCGCCGTCAACCAGGTCGAGCGGCGCATGAAACCCCTCCTGGGCGAGGCGGTGCTTGGTGGGGTGGGGTCGCTCATCGGTGATCCACCCGGTGTCGACGCTGGTCATCAAGATGCCGTCACTTCTGAGCATCTCCTGTGCGCTCGTCCGGGTCAGCATGTTCATGGCGGCCTTCGCCATGTTGGTGTGCGGATGCCCTGGCCCCTTGTAGCGCCTGGCGAACTGGCCCTCCATCGCGGAGACGTTGACGACATACGTGCGCCGCGCGGGCGACGCAGCCATCGACGCGCGCAGTCTGCTGACAAGGATGAACGGAGCCGTGCTGTTGCACAGCTGGACCTCGAGCAGCTCCAGCGCGTCGACCTCCTCTACCCGGTGCGTCCAGCTGTTCGCGGGCGCCAGGTCGGGGACCAGGCCCCCCGCGTCGATGGCAGTGCCGGTCGCGATCCGCGTCAGCGACGAGGATCCGGCCTCCATCGCCCACGCCGACACCTCAGCCGCGCTGACCGCTGGAGCCACAGCGCCCGCCAGGGCTATCGGGTGGGCGTCGCTCGTGCGGCCGAAGGAGAGCTGCTCCGGCAGCGGCCCGAGCGGTAGCGGCGCAGCCTCGGCAGCGGCGAGCGCGGCGTAAGACTCGGGGCTGCGCTTGACCGTCTGAGCGGCGTTGTTGATCAGGATGTCGAGCGGTCCCTGGTCGCGCACCGAGTCGGCCAGGGCCACCACTTGAGCCGGGTCTCGCAGGTCGATCCCGACGATCCGCAGGCGGTGCAACCATTCCTGACTGTCCGGCAGGGACGCGAAGCGCCGTACAGCATCATTGGGGAATCGCGTCGTGATCGTCGTGTGCGCGCCGTCGCGCAGAAGGCGCAGCGCGATGTACATGCCGATCTTGGCCCGCCCCCCAGTCAACAGGGCGCGCCGACCAGCGAGGTCGGTACGGGCGTTGCGCTTGGCGTGGTGCTTGGCCGCGCAGTCCGGGCACATCTGGTGATAGAACGCGTCGATCTCGGAGTAGCGCTGCTTGCAGATGTAGCAGGCGTGCGGCCGCAGCAGCGTTCCGGCCAGAGCGCCCTCTGCCGATGACGTCAGTGGCAGACCTCGGGTCTCGTCATCGATCCGGTCGGGCGCACCGGTGGCCGTGGCCGCGATGACCGAACGATCGGCGTCGAGCACTGCCTGTCGCCGATCGGTCCGTCGCTGTTTCTTCACGGTCTTGAAGATCGCCGCGGTCGCCCGGCGGATGGCTACCGCGTCGGGATGCTCGGTCGGCAGCTCCTGGCTCTGCGCTATGACCCGTAGGGCGAGCGCCAGCTCGTCCGGTTCGATCCCGTCACCTGCAGAAGCCACCGGGTGATGATCCCAGGTCTCACCAACCTGAGATTGGGTGCATCCAAACCCTCGCCCACCACGGAAGACCCCCATGAGACACCACCCATCCGGGTCAACAGATCCGAGAAAGGCGAATCCCATGCGAATTGCCAAGCGCCTTGCCGCCGTGGCCGCCGTCGGCGCGATCGCGGTCGGCTCCATTGCCGTGGCCCCTGCCGCGTCAGCCTCAGAGCCAGGCAACACCTCCCTCGCCGCTGTCCTGGGCAACGACCTCGTCCCCGGAAACGGGTTCGACCACAACTGGGACGACTTCGACATCGTCCGTGAGGCGATCGATGCAGTCATCGCCACCAAGGGTGTCGACGGCACTCCCGTGGCGCTGCTCGCCGACGGCGACGTCGCTCTCACCGCCTTCATCCCCACTGATCGCGCCTTCCGCCGCCTGGTGCACAACCTGACGGGCAGCTGGTTGAACGAGAAGAAGACCTTCGAGGCCGTCGCCTCTTTGGGGATCGACACGGTCGAGGCCGTGCTGCTCTACCACGTCGTGCCCGGCGCGACGATCGACTCCGCTACCGCTCTGGGAGCTGACGGAGCCGCGCTGACCACCGCTCAGGGCGGCACGTTCACGGTGAGCGTCCGCTCGGTCAGCCCGCTCAAGGTTCGTCTCGTCGACAACGACCCCGACGCGCTGAACCCGCTGCTCATCCCGGCCGACCTAGACATCAACGCCGGCAACCTGCAGATCGCCCATGGGATCGCACGGGTGCTTCGCCCGATCAACCTGTAGGCATCTGCAGAACCTGTAGAAAACCCCGTCGCGTTCAGCGCTCGCGGGCCAGGCGCCGTCCACTCCGCCAGAGTGGGCGGCGCCTGCTGGCCCTCACCCGTCGCCCTCAACCTGCGGCCACGAAAGCGCCTGCGACAGTGCGTCCCCAAGACTCAGCCCGCGCCGGCTCTCCCTCGAGCAGGTGGTTGTGCACATCGACCACGAAGCTCTCCGGCGGCAGCACGAGGGTGCAACCGTGCCTCTTGAGCCGCTTGGCGATGCCCTTTGAGGCGCGACCGGTCACGACGGCGGAGCGATTCATCCGGGTGTCAAACGCGGCGGCGTGCTGGGCGTGAACTTCGCCTAGGTCCGAGAACCATCCGCGCAGGCATGGGCCTTCGGTGTTGGGCTCGAGATGGAGCCCGCTGTCGGATTTTTCGGCCGCTTCGACGCCCGACCGCCGGCTCATCGATGAGGCCATGCCGTGGACGTGAGTAGGACCGCCGACTACCAGCAGATCGGCCGAGGCCAACAGCTCGTCGGTCACGTCGTGGACCGAGACCAGGTCGACCTCCGCGGAGTGGCCGATCCCCCGGGCGATCCGCTCCGCGATCAGGTGGGTGTTTCCATACAGGGATTCGTAGATCACGAGTGCACGCATGATGGACCTCCTAGTTCGAGCACTTCCAGCATCGCCCTCGCCCCGTGCGACGGTAAGAGTCAAACGTCACGAAAACCTGAAAGGGTGGCTTCCGTGGCCCCAGAAACCGACCCCCTGCTCGACCAGCTCGCGCGCTCGCTGCATGCCGTCGGGGCGTTGATCAGCGCGATCCGACCGGAGCAGTGGGGTGCGCAGACCCCATGCTCCGAGTGGCCGGTCCGCCGAGTGGTCACCCATCTGGTCGGGATGAACCTGGTCTTCACCGCGATGCTCGCCGACCAGCCCCTACCCCGCCGAGGCGACGACCTCCCCGACGATCAGCTCGATGAGGCATACCGGGCATCGGCCATCGCCTTGCTGGGTGGTTTTGGCGAGCCCGGGGTGCTCGACCAGACCTTCCACGGTCCGTTCGGCCCCGCGACGGGGGCCGAACGACTGCAGATCCGCCTCTATGACCTGCTTGCCCACGGCTGGGACATCGCGCAGGCGACCGGCCAGGCTGCGCAGCTCCCCGATGACGCGGCCACGCAGGCCCTCGTCTTCGCCCAGGGTCAGCTGAGCGACGACGCCCGTCCCGGTCGGTTCGCTCCTTCAGTGCCTGTGGACCCTGAGGCGCCGGCGCTCGACCGGCTGGTGGCCTTCCTCGGCCGCCAGCCCTGAGCTGCGTCTCAGCCGCGGACCAGGGAGTACAGCTTCCAGCCGAGCACCACGGCGCCGAGCAGCCTCCGGAACGGGTTGACGCCTCGGATCAGCTCGTCGCCGGCCCAGACCACCAGCCCCAGGGTGGCCACGACACTGAAGGTGGTGTGGACGCCTCCCGAGGTGACCGCGGCCAGCACCGTTGCCGCGAGCCAGACGATCAGCGGGACGTTGGGGAGCTGCCCGACCACGATGCGGCCGGTCCTCCGGTCGCGGAACAGCCAGTCCCCCAGCCTGCTCAGCTTCTCCACCTCCCCATCTTGGGCGCTCACGCGTTCGGGCGCTCGCCCAGCCCCAGGCGACTAGGGTCCGCCCTGATGCTCACCATCAGCCTGCTGGGATCGCAGGCCGTGGTGGATGCGACGTCAGGACGCATCCGCACCCGGTCGTCGCGGACGATCGCCCTGCTGGGCCTGCTCATCGCCCACACCGACCGGCCGCAGGACCGGTCCGCGATCGCCGGGCTGTTCTGGCCCGGCTCGGGCGACTCCCAGGCGCTGACCAACCTCCGGCGCGAGCTGCACGAGCTGCGCGAGGTGCTCGGCCCGGATGCCGACGACTCCCTCGAGGTGACCCCGACTCAGCTGTGCTGGCACGACCAGGGCACGCATGAGGTCGACCTGGCGATCTTCCTGCGCGAGTCCGCCGCCGCGACCGACTCCGACGAGGCCGGGAACGAGCGCGTTGCCCTGGTGCACGGGCAGGCGGCGCTCGAGCAGTACGGCGGCCCGCTGCTTCCGGGTCTCGATGAGGAGTGGCTCGTCGAACTACGCGAGGAGCTGCAGGACCGCTGCTCCGCGGTATGCGACCTCGTGTGCCGGGCCGCGCGATCGCGCGGCCGGTCGGACGTGGCGATGGCAGCCATGCGTCGCCAGTTGAGCATCGAGCGCTACGACGAGGCTGCCTATCGCACCATCATTGAGTTGCAGGCAGAAAGTGGGGACCGAGCGGGCGCAGTCAGCACCTACCACCAGCTTGCCAGCCTGCTCGAGCGTGATCTCGGGATCACGCCGTCACCCGAGACGGCAGCCACGCTCTCGCAGCTGATGGGTTCTACCGCGACGCCTGGCGCTCCACTCCCCCGGGCAAGCCCTCGGCCACCTGCCCGGGCGTCCCTGGTCGGGCGGGCGATCGAGCTCGATCAGCTCTGGCAGGCGTGGACCGCGGCCAGCAAAGGGAGGGCTGCGATCGTGGCGGTCCGCGGCGGCCCGGGGGTCGGCAAGTCCCGCCTGGTCGGCGAGCTCGAGGCGCTCGCCCGAGGACAGGACGCAGTCGTGGGCATCACGCGGTGCTTCGACACGAGTGGCCGCTTATCCCTGGCGCCCGTCGCAGACTGGTTGCGCGAACCAGCACTGGTGTCGGCTCGCCGGCTGATCGACCAGGTCTGGCGCGACGAGGCCGATCGCCTCGTCCCTGTCGGTAAGCGCTCAGGGCTCGAAGCTGAATCCAACGCCGGTACCGCCCCGTCATCCGTCGGGCTCGATGTATGGCAGCGCCCCCGATTCTTCGAGGGGCTGTCCCGCGCGTTGCTCGCTACGTCACGTCCCTTGCTGCTGGTGCTCGACAACGCGCAGTGGTCAGACCCGGACACGCTGAGCTTCGTGCGGTTCCTGCTCAACTTTGCTCCCGACTCGCAGCTTCTGCTGATCGCCACGGCTCGACAAGCGGACACCAGCGAGGAGACCCCTCTCGACCGGTGGCTGGAACGCATCCGCGACGAAGGCCTGCTCACGGAGGTCAACCTCCAGCCGCTGGATCTCATGGACACGGCGACCTTGGCCGGAGCCCTCACCAGCCAGGCGCCGGAAGGACCGGCCGCCGAGCTCTTGTTCGATGCCACTGGCGGATTCCCGCTATACGTCGTGGAGGCGGCAAGGTCTTCATCGCACGACCTGTCAGCCCAGGGCCAGCCCTCGTCATTGGCCTGGATGGAGATCCTGCCGAGACGCCTCCAGCAGACCAGCCCAGCGGCCCGTGAGGTCGCTGGCCTCGCCGCCGCCGTCGGCCGCGACTTCACGATCCCGCTTTTGGTCGAGGCCAGCGAGCTCCCGGCCGAGAGTGTGGTCGCAGCGGTCGATGAGCTGTGGCGACAGCGGATCATCCGCGGCGTCGGCGACAGCTACGACTTCTCCCACGACCTCCTGCGCGAGGCGGCGTACGACACGGTGCGCGAGCCGCGCCGCTGGCTGCTGCACCGCCGACTGGGCCAGGCTCTGGAGCTGTTATGGGCGGGGAACCTGGACGGGGTCGCAGCGCAGGTTGCCGACCAGTATCGCCGCGCGGGCAACGCCGAGCGGGCCTTGCGCTACTACCGGCAGGGAGCCGACGTAGCAGCCGCGATGTTTGCTCACGAAGAGGCGATCTCGCTGCTCTCATCGGCGCGGACAGTCCTGGTCTCGCTGCCGCCTGGCCGCAGCCGTGACGAGCAGGAACTGACCCTGCTCGAGTTGACCATCCCGCCCCTCAACGCGCGCTACGGCTACTCATCGCCGCTCCTGCGGGACGCCGTCGAACGTGCGGTCGAACTGGCCGAGAGCCTGGGGGAGAACACTCGCGCCCTCACCGCCATGGTGGGGCTTTGGGCTTCGCGGTTCGTCGAAGGCCGAATCGCGGAGTCGCGACGAATCGCCGAGCAGGCTGTCGCGCGGGTGCAGCCGGGCGACGAGCAGTTCGGCCAAGCACACTTTTCGATGGGTGGCTCGGTGCTGCACGGCGGTGATCCAGACCTTGCGATGGAACACTTCGAGATCGCTGGGGCTGCCACGCGGGACGCGAGGATGAGTGTGGGCACGCACGCCCGGGTGCACACGATGGCCTGGTGGGCGCACGCCGCCTGGACCTGCGGTGATCCGGCCCGAGCTGGTCGGCTTGCGACCGATGCCTCGGCGCTGGCACAAGAGCTCGGCCACCGCTATAGCCTGCTGGTGGCCAAGGCCTACGAGGCCATCACCAGCCAACTGCTCGGCGAGGTCGAGGCCTGCCTCGAGGTGGCAGCATCGGTGCGGTCTTTGTGCGAGCGCTATCAGTTCACCTACTACGGGGACTGGGGCCGAATCGTTGGAGGCTGGGCGACCGGCGGCACGGTCGGCGTGGAGCTCATTGAGACCGGCCTGGCGAACCTGCGCGAGCAGGGGGCCTATGCGCGGATGCCGTACTGGCTGAGTCTCTTCGGTCGCACGCTCGACGGCGCCGGGCGGACGGCCGAGGCGCTGGCCGCTTTCGACGAGGGCCTTGCTGCCGCGCAGCGCCACGAAGAGCCGTGGTGGGCGCCAGAGCTGCTCCGGTTGAAGGCCGCGCACCTCGAAGGCGACGAGCGTCGGCAGCTGCTGGTCAGGGGGCTCGAGATCGCTCGCGGCCAACACAGCGTGGCACTGGAGCGGCGATGCAGCGACGACCTGCGCAGGGAGCCGTGAGGCGTTCGCCGAACGTCGCTTCCCTGCACCCAGGACCGAACGTCTGCCGAACGCCCCGGTTCGTAGGTTCGGCCCGCCCCTTCAGCGATGCTCCGAGGAGTTTCCATGACCACAGACACCGTTGCCGCTTCGGCTGCAGCATTCGACGACCTGGCCCCCGCCCTACGAGGGATGATCATCCGCCCAGGAGACGCCGAATATGACGCCGCCCGCGCGGTCTACAACGGGATGATCGACCGCCACCCCGCAGCGATCGTGCGGTGCCGCGACGCGGCGGATGTCCGCGCCTGCGTGATCTTCGCCAGAGACCACGACATCGAGATCGCCGTACGAGGCGGTGGCCACAACGCTGCCGGGCTCGGCGTCTGGGACAACGCGCTGGTCATCGACCTATCCATGATGAGAAGCGTCACGCCGTCGCCGGATGAGAGCATGGTGCGCGTCGACGCGGGTTGCACCTGGGCTGACGTCGATCACGCGACCGTCGCCTTCGGGATGGCGACACCGTCCGGCTTCATCGGTTCTACCGGCGTGGCCGGCCTCACCCTGGGCGGCGGCGTCGCGGGCTATCTGGGTCGCCGATTCGGCCTCACCGTCGACAACCTTCTGTCGGCCGACGTCGTGCTGGCCGACGGCAGCTTTGTCACCGCGAGCGAGTCCTCGCACCCCGACCTGTTCTGGGCCTTGCGCGGCGGCGGAGGCAACTTTGGTGTGGTCACGACCTTCCTGTTCCGATGCCACCCGATCGGCGAGAACGGCGTCATCATCGGCGGCCCGGTGCTCTACGACCTGGCCGACACGGCTGAGGTGATGAGTTGGTATCGCGAGATCCAGCCGACCCTGCCCGAGGAACTCAGCGGTTGGCTCGGGGTGCTCACCATCCCCCCTGCACCGCCATTCCCCGAGGAGCTGTGGGGCCGCAAGTCTTGCGCGATCGTGTGGTGCTACTCCGGCCCGCACGACAAGGCCGACGCGGTGCTCGAGCCGATCAAGACCTTCGGCTCACCGCTGGTGATGGGCCTCCATGAGATGCCCTACAACATCCTCACCACAGCCTTCGACGCGCTGTACCCAGCCGGGCTGCAGTGGTACTGGCGCGCCGACTTCTTCGAGGAGATCACCGACAAGGCGATCGAGGCGCACTGCACCTTCGCCGAGCAGCTGCCCACCGGACACTCGACGATGCATCTCTACCCGATCGACGGTGCCGCTTCCCGGGTAGCCGAGGACGCCACACCGTTCGCGTTTCGCAACGGCGGGTGGGCCGGAGTCATCGTCGGCGTCGATCCGGATCCGGTCAACAACGAGGCCATCACCAAATGGTGCAAGGAGTACTGGGAGGCGCTGCACCCGACGTCCGCCGGCGGTGCGTACATCAACTTCATGATGGAGGAGGGTCAGGACCGCGTGCGGGCTTCCTACCGCAACAACTACGACCGCCTGGTCCAGGTCAAGGGCCGCTACGACCCCCACAACCTGTTCCACATCAACCAGAACATCGCTCCGGGCGGGTAGCTCAGATGTGTGGGTGCGGGTAGTCAGGCGCCCGGTTCTGGAACGACAAGACCTTGGGATTCTGTACGACTCCGTCGCGCAGCTCGATGGCGAGGTGGATGGTCGGCTCAGCGTCCCACCCGCTCGGCCCTTCCATGACCGGGCGCAGGTAAGGCATCAACGCCTCACTGATCCCCCAGGTGGCGCTGTTCCACAGATAGGAGGGGCTGTGGTCCACGCCGTAGTAGAGAATCCCGTCACCCACGGAGAACATCGGTTCGTCGAACGTGGTCGGTCGCGCGAACTCAAATCCCATCCCTAGGTCGCAG
This sequence comes from uncultured Actinomycetota bacterium, assembly GCA_963805505.1. Classification (GTDB taxonomy): domain Bacteria; phylum Actinomycetota; class Actinomycetes; order DATJPE01; family DATJPE01; genus JANPBY01. The sequence goes on from CAWDUP010000004.1 coordinate 172,670, forward strand.
GAGACGTCGACCAGCAGAGTCCCCGGGGTGAAGGACGCGAGATCGGCATCGTCGACGAACATCAACGGTGCGTCAGTGTCCTGCAGCACGCAGTTGACCACGATGTCGAAGCCGGCCAGGAACTCCGCGGTGGGCACGGTGCCCGCATCGGTCTCGATCAGCGTGCGGGCAGGGTCGTCCTCGTCTCGATAGATGTTGGCGAGGACAGCCGCCGGCATCGGCGACGCTACCGCCGCGACGTCTCGCATGGTGAGCGCCGTGACGTCGCGGACTCCCATCGCGTCCAGGGCGGTGACCGCGCCACGTGCGGTGTTACCGAAGCCGATGACAGCGGCGGTGAGAGGGCGACCGTAGGCCCCCGTGGTTCCCATGAGCGCCATGGCGTGGAGCACCGAGCAATAGCCGGCAAGCTCGTTGTTGACATGGAACACATGGACGACGAAATTGCCTGAAGGAGACCAGTGGTTCATGGCCTCCCACGCGATCAGCGTCAACCGCTTGTCTATGGCGAGCTGTGCGAGCTGCCGGTCCTGCACCACGTGCGGCCAGCCCCACAGCACCTGGCCCTCTCGGAGAGCGGCTACGTCCTCGAGGGTGGGCTTGGGGAGAAGCAAGATGTCCGATCCAGCGATGACTTCCTCACGCGTGTGCAGGCTGCCGACAAGTCCGGCCAGATGATCGTCTGAGACGCCGAACCGGTCGCCGTACCCCTTCTCGATCAGCATGCGCTCGCGTAGGTCGGCGTCGATCCGCTCGACGTGCTGCGGATGGATGGGGAGTCGAAACTCGTTCTCCATGCCCGAGTGCGCAAGCACTCCCAGGGTGAGCCCGTTCATCAAAGACCTCTCACGCGAGTCCCGCCCCCGCGCCCCGAATGGGTGCCGGGCCTCCGGAAGCATCCCACGCCCACCTCGCTGCTCGCCGAAGTGCGGAGACCCTGAGGGCGCCTAGCCTTGGCCCGTGGACTTCTTCGTGGCGGGCGAGCGCGCGTTGCTCGAGGGGATGCTCGACGTCCAGCGCGAGGCCATCGCCGAGCTCCTCACCGACGTCGACGACCGTGCCGCACGAACGCGGTTGGTGCCCTCGCTGACGACGCCTTTGGGGCTGGTCAAGCACGCGGTGTTCGTCGAAAAGGTGTGGTTTCATTCCCGCGTCGCCGGCGTTGAGCGCTCCCAGCTCGGCCTGCCGGACACCGTCGACGAGAGTTTCCTGCTCGAGGACGAGGACTCCGTGGAGTCGGTGACCGAGGCCTTCCGGGCTGCTTGCGAGCACTCGCGGGTCGTGGCCGCGTCCCACTCGCTCGAGGAGCAGTTCCCGTGGCGACTTGGCCCCGTGAGCCTGCGTTTCATCTACGGGCACATGATCGCCGAGCTCGCCCGGCACGCCGGGCACGGCGACATCCTGCTCGAACAGCTGAAGGCCGGCGGAGCCGTACGCCCGACCTAGGTGCGCCACATCCCCAGGCGAGTCCGAGGCGGGTCCGGCAGCTCCGAGGCGGCACGCTCACACGTCGATAGCTACGCCGGTCTCGCGCCGGGAGACCGTCCACAGGGTCGCGATGGCCGCATCGTTGCCGCGTCGTAGCACCGGCACGCGCACGGCGGGACCGTTGTTGATGAACCTCGGCCCGTAGAATTCCCCACCCTTCGCTGCGGGATCGGTCGCGGCCCGGATCTGCGGCATCGCACCCTTCTCGACGCTCATGCCGGTGTGCCTAGCCAGCTGGACCCAGAACGGACCCATGAAACCCCCACCACCCTCGGCGACAGTCCGCACCTGCAGGTCGCTGTGCGAGAGACCCGGGTGGGCCATCAGACTCTGCGCCCTCACGCCTGCCCTCTCGAACTCCCCTTGCAGCCCCAAGGCGAAGTGGTAGTTGGCGAGCTTTGACTGGCCGTAGGCGCGCCACGGTTCGTACTTCCCGTGAAGATGGGGATTGTTCGGGTCCACAGGGCGTCCGAAGTGGTGGGCCGTGCTCGTGACGGTGACCACCCGAGCGGCATCCGCGGCGATGATCGCCGGCATGAGCAGCGCCGTAAAGGTCCAGTGCCCCAGGTGGTTCACGCCGAACTGCATCTCGAAGCCGTCGGCGGTCTGCCGCTCCGGCAGGGCCATCAGCCCGGCGTTGTTGACCAGGATGTCGATCCTGTCGTGCTGGGCGAGGATCTGCTCAGCGGCCTTGCGCACCGAGGCTTGGGAGCCGAGGTCGAGCTCGACCAGCTCGAGCGAGGCGTCCGGGGTCTCGGCCCGGATCTCCTCCACCGCCTCCGCCGCCTTGTCTTGGTTACGCACCGCCATGACCACGTGCGCGCCCTTGCCGGCGAACACTTTCGCCGTCTCCAGACCGAGGCCGCCGTTCGCGCCGGTGACCACGGTCTTCCTGCCGGTCAGGTCAGGGACCGAATCGCGGGTGTAGGTCACTGCAGCCTCACTCTCATTGGTTGTCTCCAGCATCACATCCAGAGGGAGAACAGGCACTTCGCTGGCGCCCGAGCGGGGAAGCGAGGAGGCTAGGACACCTCGACCGGATCGGAGAAACCGTGGACGCGCAAGACCTGAAGTCCGTCCAGACACCGCTCAAGCAGCGCTATCGCGAAGATCCGGCGGCCGCCCTGGTGACCCTCTCCGCGGCCGGCGTCCTGGGTGAGGGCGTAACGTGCTCAGTCGCCACGGGCCAAGCGCTCGTCTCCGCGGGATTGCACCCAGCGACCGGAGGCGACGGGCTGTCGGTCTGTTCCGGCGACATGCTCCTGCAGGCGCTGGTTGCGTGTGCTGGCGTGACCATGGAGGCGGTTGCGACGTCGCTGGGGATCGAGCTGCGCGAGGGTCGGGTGGGCGCGGACGGCGACCTCGACTTCCGCGGGACCCTCGGCGTGGACAAGTCGGCACCGGTGGGTTTCACCAACATCCGATTGACCTTCGACCTCGACACGGACGCCGAAGCCGAGCAGATCGAGACGCTGATACGGCTCACGGAGCGGTACTGCGTGGTCCTGCAGACCTTGCTGAGCTCTCCGGTGATGACCGTGACCGCAACGCGGACGACCACATGATCGGCCGCAATCGGAATGCGCCTGGGACGGCGGCTGATCGACTGTGTCCGTGATCGACGACGTCCTGACCTCAGGCTCGGAGCGGGGCCGCAGTCGGCTGTCCCTGTGGGCCCACCGACACCGGGTGGTGCTCGGACTGCTGGTGATCCTGATCGTGGCAGCGCTGGTCGCCGACCAGTGGCAGCAGCGACGCGAGATGGATGCCCTGCTGACCCAGGTCGCGTCCGGCGAACAGACGATCGACGCCGCGTCAGGCTCCCTGCAGGTCGTCCTGGACTACTACACCCCGACGCTCTACGGCCCGAGCGGGGGAAGCGTGCGCGATTCCTTCCTCACCGACATTTCCGAAGCGGCCGCTGTGGCACTGCCGAATACCCGCGCATCCTCCGCCGACGTGGCTTCGGTCACCGTGCTGCCGTGGCATCGCTCGCTGCGCCAAGCGCGTTCGGAGTATCGCGCGCGTGTCGACGCCTGGAGCGACTATCTGGCGGCGCTGGTCGCCGAACCGTTTGGCTCTTTGGGCAGCGCAGGGGGCCTGCTGCCCTCGACCATCAAGGCGCGGGACACCCTCAAAGCAGCGATCCCTCGGCTCGACCAAGGCGCCACGGACCGACTAGACGACCTGCTCGCTCCCTGATTCGCAGCTCGGCTCAGCCACGAGGTAGTAGCCACGGCCTCTCCTCCACTCACCGGAGACGAGAACCGCGCGCTCCGCCGTACGAGGTAGCCCGCCGCCTGCGATCCGCCGACGCAAATCCCGGCCAGCAGGGACACCTGCCTCTGGGCCCGGGACGACCCGAACGGCGACGCTCGGGCCACCGCCCGTACCCAACGGGCCGCCCAAGGAGCAGTCCCATGCCTTCTCGCTACCAGATCGTCGGCGCGATCTCGCTCGTCGTCGGCGGCGCAGCGGTCCTGCTGCAGATCATCATCACGCCATTACTCGGTGACCTCACGGCCGCCGAGATGCTGGCGAAGGTCTCGGAGCACCACGCCGCGATGGCGTGGACGCTGGCGCTGGACTTCCCGGTGCTGCTCGCGGCTCCGGCGTTCCTGTTCATCGGGCACCTAGCCGGCTCCCGTACGTCCGCGCTCGCCTCGACCGCCGGCGCGTTCTTGTTCTTCCCGTTCGTCGCGAGCCTGCCGGCGCTCATGGGCCTGGATGGTTTGACGTTCTTCGCCAGTGCACAGCCGGACCAGGTCGCGATGGTGAACCTCGTCGACAGCTGGCAGAACTCGGCCTGGTTCGCGGTGGGCCTGTTCCCGTACGTGCTCCTCCAGGCCGTCGGCGCCATCCTCATGGCGGTGGCCCTGGTCAGGGCCAGGACCGTCCCCACTTGGGCGGCGGTCGCAACGGGCCTTTGGCCGATTCTCGGAATCGTCGGTCAGCTCAGCGGGGTTCGAGCCATCAGCATCGTCGGCTACGGGGTGCTGTTCGCGACGTGGGTCGTCTTCGCCATGAGTCTGAGCCGTGGACGCCAGGCCACCCCGGACGAACCTGTGCTCGCCACTGCCTGACAACCACCGGACTCGCGCGGAAGAATAAGTGGCCATGAACCGCTGGGCGACAGCCCTGGGGCGCGCGGGCATCGCCGCCGCGGTCGGCGGCGCGGTCGTCTCGCTGATCGTGGTCGCGCGGTGGGACCGGTCTCCGTACTCGATCCTCATCGCCGTCGAGACGATTACGATAATTCCCCTCGCGATGGTCGGTGCCAGCGCCGTCCGGGCCGTGCCACGCAACGTCGTCGGCTGGCTGCTGCTCGGCGGCGGGACGTTCGCGCCCATCGCCATTGCGTCCTACCTCTACGCCCGGGCGGTCTTCGACCTGGGCCAGGACCTCCCGCTCGCCCACCTGGCCGGGTGGCTCGACGGCTGGCCATGGGTTCCGGCCCAGCTCGGCATCGCGCTGTTCGCGCCGCTGCTCTTCCCCGACGGGCGGCTTCCGTCCAGCCGGTGGCGCATCGCGATCGGCGTCAACCTCGCGCTCTGCGCGACTCTCGCCGCGTCCGCCCTCCTCGGCCCGCACCTGCTCGACTGGTCTCAGCAGGACAACCCTACGGGCCTCGGCGGTCGTCCAGGCGACCTGGCGTACGGGTTGATGAACTGCATCGCCCTGGTCGCACCCATGACTCTGGTTGGCGCCATCGGCTTCGAGATCAAGCAGCGCCACGCCGCCGAGGAGGCAGCGCGCGCCATCGCCCGACTCGTGCGACCAGCGGTGTGGCTGCTGGTGTTCGCCTGGTGGGCCTGCGTGGTCATCACGGCGTTCGGAGCTCCGTCGGCCTATGCGCTGCCCTTCGAGTCGCTCGGCATGGTGGCCGTCGGCGTCACCTGCTGGATCGCGATCCGGCGCTACGGCCTCTTCGACGCGCGACTCGTCATCCAGCGCAGCCTGGTGTACGGCGCTCTGAGCGTCTGCGTCCTGCTCGCCTACGCAGTTGTCGCTCTCGTGCTCACGAACCTCGGCGCCTCTCGCGCGACCGCCCCCGTTGCGCTAGTCGTCGCGGTTCTTGTCGCCGTGCCCTTGCGGGACCGGTTGCAGCGCGTCGCGAACCGTCTCGTGTTCGGTCTTCGCGATGACCCCGTGGCGACCCTGCTCTCGCTCGGCGATCAGCTGGAACGAGCCGCGGCTGCGGACGACGTGCTGCCAGGTGCCGCTCGGTCTCTCCAGCAGACTCTGCGGCTCCAGCACGTGGCGATCCTTGACGGCGACACCCTGGCGGCTGAGGCCGGCCAGCCCACTGACGGCCGCCGCGTGAGCGTGCCACTCGTCTACGCCGGGGAGAACGTGGGGACGCTGGTCGCGACCCAGTCTGAGGGTGACACCCCCATGGACGCCGAGCGTCATGCCCTGCTCGCCGGAATCGCCCGGCCGGTCGCTGCCGCACTTCGCACGACGTCGCTCAGCCGTGACCTCGCGGCGTCCCACGAGCGACTCGTGTCCGCGACGGAGGAGGAGCGTCGTCGGCTGAGGCGCGATCTCCATGATGGCTTGGGTCCAGCCCTCTCCAGCGCGGTGCTCGGCGCCTCACGCGCTAACGCCTTGATCGACGCACGACCCGAGGCGGCCGCCGAGCAGCTCCGGGCGCTCACCGCCCAGTTGCAGGAGGCCGTGGCCGATGTTCGACGACTCGTCTACGACCTGCGGCCACCGGCACTCGACCACCTGGGACTGGTCAGAGCGCTGGACGAGCAGGCCCGGTCGCTCGGCAGCTTCACGGTCACCGGTCCCACATCCATGCCAGCGCTCCCAGCTGCGTCCGAGGTGGCGGCGTACCGCATCGCGATGGAGGCGATGACCAACTCCGCGCGGCACGCGAGGGCCAGCAGCGGCTCCGTGCGGATCCGGGTCGACGAGGGACTCGAAATCGTCATCAGCGACGACGGCGTAGGCATCCCTGACGGCTACCGTGCGGGCGTCGGCATCACCTCGATGCGGGAACGGGCGGCCGAGCTCGGTGGAACGTGCGTCGTCGAAGCGGGCCAAGGCGCGGGGACGGTGGTGAGAGCGTGGCTGCCGACGTAGGCGCGATTACGGTCGTCGTGGTCGATGACCATCCCATGTTCCGCGCCGGCCTCCGCCTGCTCGTGGAGGAGGCCGAGGGACTCGACCTCGCCGGCGAGGCCGGCGACGCAGAGGCGGCTATCGCGATCTGCGAAGACGTCGTGCCCGACGTAGTCCTGCTCGACATCAAGATGCCCGACTCCAGCGGCATCGATGTCACTCGGCACCTGGTCCGTTCTCTACCGAACGTCGCGGTGCTCATGGTGACCATGCTGGAGGACGACATGTCGGTCTTCGCGGCGGTCCGCGCCGGTGCGCATGGCTACATCCTCAAGGGCGCGACGCCCGACGACATCGTGCGAGCGATCCGCACGGTCGCGGCCGGCGAAGTGATCTTCGGAGCGGGACTGGCCCGCCGCATGGGCCACTTCTTCACGGCCGGGCGCGAGAGCGAAATCCACCCTTTCCCCGAGCTGACTCCCCGTGAGCGCGACGTGCTGGGCCTGATCGCCGACGGGCGTTCGAACACCACCATCGCCACTTCGCTCGGCCTGAGCGAGAAGACGGTGCGCAACAACGTGTCGAACATCTTCGCCAAATTGCTCGTCGCCGACCGCGCTTCAGCCGCAGTGAAGGCGCGCACGGCGGGCCTCGGCTCAACCGACCCGGTCTGACAAGACCGGACGAGACGCCGGAGTTCGGCGGACGAGGGCACGGTGCAACACATGTGACCCGCGACTACAGCACGAGCATGCCCATCGCCTGAGGTTGCTACAGCGATGAAGCGCGACCGTAGAGCAGGCGCCGCACTGCCGCTCGGGACACAAGAAGAGCGATCACGAGGAGGGTCACCGACACCAAACCACCAAGGCTGACTGCGTCACCGAACAGCAGACCAACTAGCTCCAACACGACAACCTTGCTGCCCGCTGCGATCGCCCAGAGCGACAGCGCGGGCAACGACTTGGCGCGGTTGGTTGCAGCATTTCGCAGCCGCACAATCATCCTGGTCTTGGCCTTGAGTACCAGCTCCAACGTGATCTTGAGCAAGGCGGCTGTCAGGAGCGAGAGCGTGAAGCTCTCACTGATCACGGATGGGAAGTACTCGATGAACAGGTTCAGAACAACCACGTAGACGAACAAGTCGACGACGTGCTCCGGGTGTCGACCGATCCATCGCAAAGGTGGGGGGTTCCCGATCGCGCTTGTTCCCGAGGTTTCCATCACTCGGCCATCCTGCACTCACAACCACGTCGGGCCGGCTTGTCATGTCGCCTCGCGGCTATCTTCGGCTGGTGACGGGGAGGCCTCAGATCGGAGTCGCGGCGCTGAAGCGGTAGTCGTAGACCGGGCGGTAGCGGTCGTAGAGGGTGATCAGGACGCTGAAGAGGAAGACGAAGAAGATCAGGCTCGTGAGGTCGATCGCATAGTCCTCGACCGTGACTGCGCGCAGCAGTTGGACGATCCCCACGAGCCCGAAGTTCACAACAAGCCTGATCACGAACGACAACAGCACAGAGTCGACCGCCCGGCCGCAGCCGGAGTGCCAGAGCCCGATCGCTGCGTTGACCAGCACGAACACCGAGATCCCGATGAACACCTGCAGTGGGCTCGCCGTCACGCCTGGGAGCACCTCCGCAAAGATGACGCTGAGCAGCCCGATGAGGAAGATCTTCTCGAGGGAGGCCTCTGACCAGACCCTTCCGTGGGCGACCATCCACGCGTCGCGTTGTTTGGCGGAACGCATGCCCCCCGGCAGCGGCGGCGCCTTGAACTCCCAGGGGTGGTCGACCGGGTCGAGGCGGGGCCGTACGGCGAACCAGAAGACGACGAGCAGCGCGAGCAGACCCAGCACGATCAGCGGTCCGAACCACCAGTAGTCCTGCACCGTGTCGGTGAAGTCGAGCTGGGCGACGTGGATCCAGTACTCCTGTGGGAGCTTCACCACAATCCAGATGAACGCGGCCAGCCCGACCCAGAATTTCATGCTGTAGCGCACCACCGACCACCGTGACCGGACAGCCTCGAAGGCGATGAAGAAGTATTCGAACGTGTTGGGGAAGACCATCAGCAAAGCCCGGACCTGGCTCAGCTCGAAGGCAACGACGCCGATCTGCCGGTAGAAGAACAGGAACCGCGAGACCTTGAACGCCGGGAGGCTCGTCCAGTTGCGCAGGGTCGCGATGTAGGCGACCCCGAGGTAGAACACGTCCATCGCCTTGTCGTAACCCTGGTAGAACGGCGGGTCGTAGCCGAAAGCCTGGAAGACGGTCTGGTCGACGGCATCGAGAACGAGACAGCCGATGATCGCTGGCAGGGGATAGTGAAAGATCAGCAGCGGCAGGAGGAACCGCGCGGTCACGATGATCGCGAAGAGCACCTCGAAGGGCACAGCGGAGGTCCTCTCAGATGACCGGCCGCTCGTTCCGCGAACCTCGCGCGTCCGCCGGTTCGGTCAGCCTAGAACGTATGGCTCCAGTCGTGTGGAGCCGCGCCCCAGAGCTGACCGGAGGCATCCGGCTGGGGCACCTTTCGCGAGCCGACCGAACAGCCTCAAGGTTCCTTGACGACGTCGACTGAGATCTCCACGGCCGGAACTGACCCACGGTTCTCAAGCCAATGCACGGTGTGGCGATCCTCGGGCCAGCCGAGCCCCGGTCCGTAGTCCGTGGCCATCCCGTCTCGGTGGTCAGTAATCGTGCCCTCCAAAACGAACACCGTTCCTGGTCTGCCGATGTGGTCATGAACAGGGCCGAACACCGCGCCGGGGGCGAACGTGAACTTCCGCATCCGAAGTCGGAGTCCGGTCATCGCCCCGATCTCCTGGCCGAGGTCGATCGTGGCCAGCGTCTCGGCATCGACACCTCTGGTCTCCGGTACGTGTTCGTCGCTCATCCCGCCCACCTCTGTCGTCCAAGCCCGATCGGTCCGCCCGTGGCCGATTGGAGGATACGAGGCCAAGCGACCTGACGTAGGCTCGCTCGATCGTGAGCCGACTCGTGGCGCGTGTGGCGCCACCGCGCATGGGCGAGGGCTTCCGTTGGTTGCTCGGTGCCACCTGGATCAGCAACATCGGCGACGGCATCGCGCTGGCCGCCGGTCCGCTGCTCGTGGCCTCGCAGACGCACAATGCCGTGCTGGTCGCCCTGGCGGCGCTGCTCCAACGGCTGCCCTGGCTGATCTTCGGGCTCTACGCCGGCGCCGTCGCCGACCGGGTCGACCGCAAGATGCTGGTGATGACCGCCGATGCTGCACGGGTCGTTGTGGTCGGAGTCCTTGCCGTCATCATCGCGTCCGGTCGCATCGACATCGTCGTCGTCCTGGCGGCGATGTTCCTGCTCGGGATCGCTGAGGTATTTGCCGACACCACCTCCACGACGCTGCTCCCGATGCTGGTCCAGCCGGCCGACCTCGGGCTCGGCAACTCACGCATCCTCGGCGGCTATCTCGTCGCGAACCAGATCATCGGACCGCCGATCGGGGCCTTCCTGTTCGCCGCCGGGATGGCATGGCCCTTCCTCGTCCAGGTCTTCTGCGGCGTGCTGGCACTCCTCCTGATCGCGCGCATGCGTCTCCCCAACAAGGTCAGGAGCGTGCCAGACACCCACATCCGCCGCGACATCGCCGAGGGCGTGCGCTGGCTCATGAAGCACGGGGCCGTACGGACCCTGGCGTTGGTGATCTTCTCCTTCAACGTCACGTGGGGAGCCGCCTGGTCGGTTCTGGTCCTCTACTCCCTCGACCACCTGCACATGGGCGAGATCGGATTCGGCCTCTTGACCACGGCGGCGGCCGTCGGCGGGCTGGCCGGGATCGCGTCGTTCACCAGGATCGAGCGGACGTTCCCGCTGGCCGCCGTGATGCGGGCCTGCCTGCTGCTGGAAGTGCTCACCCACCTAGCGCTCGCGCTGACGTCCGCAGGCTGGGTGGCCATGCTGATCATGGTCGTTTTCGGTGCGTACGCCTTCGTCTGGGGCACGGTCTCCCAGACGGTCCGGCAGCGGGCGGTCCCCACCGAGCTGCAGGGTCGGGTGACCAGCGTGTACATGCTCGGGTTGTTCGGCGGTCTGGTCGTCGGTCAGGCACTGGGCGGCTGGATCGCCGAGACATGGGGTCTGACCGCGCCATTCTGGTTCGCCTTCGTGGGGTCTGGCATCACCCTGGCTCTTGTCTGGCGTGAGCTCGGGCAGATAGCTGCGGCACGACCAGACCAGCCGGCGGATGCCTGACGCGGCCGTCGTGCCGACCCGGTCGACCTCCGACCTCAGTTGTCGCTGGCACGTTGCCTACGCCGTCAGCCAAGGCCCCAGCCAGGTCGTCAGCCTGGCCCCCAGCCGAGGACGGCGTGGACCTGCGACTCCATCTGCAGGTCCTCGCGCGAGGTCACGACGACGCTCGACGCCGCCGCGCCCCGCACGCCGATCGCGCCCTCACCAATCAGCGCGTCGTTGGCGGCCACGTCCAGCTCGACGCCGAGGTGGGCGAGACGCTCAGCAGCCGCGGCTCGCACCCGCGGTGAGTGCTCCCCCACCCCACCGGTGAAGACCAGCACGTCCAGGCCGCCCGTCGAGACGACCATGGATCCGATCTCGGAGGAGAGCCGGTGGATGTACACGTCGAACGCCGCACTCGCCGCCTGGTCTCCTCGTTCCATCGCCTCGACGACCTCGCGCATGTCACCGCTCGTGCCGGACAACCCGCGAAGCCCGGACTCCCGGTCGAGGACTCGGCCCAGAAGGTCGATCGGGACGCCTTCGTGCTGGAGGAGATGCAGCACAAGCCCGGGGTCGACCGAGCCACTTCGGGTCTGCATCACCAGGCCGGCCATCGGTGTGAAGCCCATCGTCGTGTCGACCGACTCCCCACCGCGCACCGCACAGAGCGAGGCCCCCCCGCCGAGGTGGCACACGACCATGCGCAGCGACTCCGTTGGTCGTCCGACGAGCCGGGCGGCCCTGCCCGACGCCCACTCGTGCGAGAGACCGTGGAACCCGTAGCGGCGCAGCTGCCACCGTTCGTTCCACTCGTGCGGGAGCGCGTACGTCGTGGCCGCGGCAGGCATCGATGTGTGGAAGGCCGTGTCGAAGCAGGCGATCAGCGGGATGTCTGGGTGTTCCCGGAGCAGCACCCGGGCGGCCGCGCTGGCGACCGGGTTGTGCAGCGGGGCCAACGAGGCAACCGCGTCCAGCTCGGCCAGCACAGCCTCGTCGACCACCACCGGCGCCGTGTGGTGGGGACCTCCGTGCACGAAGCGTACGGCGATCGCCTGCAGCTCACCGGCCTCCTGCGCCATCCCGATCAGGTCTTCGGCGTCCTCGCCGGGACGGTCGATGCTGCGGTCCAAGGCGACCTCGCCGTCCTCGAGCACGGAGATCTTGACGCTGCTGGACCCCGGGTTCACTACCAGCGTGCGCACGTCACCCCTCCGGCTCGACCGGAGTGGTCCAGTGCCAGTCGCGCACCTCCGGAAGGTCTTCTCCCACCGTCCGGATGTACTGCCGATGCCGGATGAGCTGATCACGAAATCCCTCGCGGACCCCACCGGATGTCGAACGCAGCCGCGGTACCCGGTCGATGACGTCCATCGCGAGGTCAAATCTGTCGAGCCGGTTGAGGACCGTCATGTCGAACGGGGTCGTGGTCGTGCCCTCCTCGACGTAGCCGCGTACGTGGAAGTTCGCGTGGTTGGTTCGGTTGTAGGTCAACCGGTGGATCAGCCACGGATAGCCGTGGTAGGCGAAGATCACCGGACGGTCGACAGTGAACAACGAGTCGAAGTCCGCGTCGGAGAGCCCGTGCGGGTGCTCGCGCTCATGCTGCAATCGCATCAGGTCGACCACGTTGACGACCCGGATCCTCAGCTCCGGAAGGTGCTCACGCAACAGCGACACGGCTGCCAGCGCCTCCATGGTGGGAACGTCGCCAGCACACGCCATCACCACATCGGGCCCGTCGGCGCCGTCATTGGATGCCCACTCCCAGATGCCGATCCCCTTGGTGCAATGCAGGACCGCCTCGTCTGGGGAGAGGTATTGAAGCGCCGGCTGCTTGCCGGCCACGATCACGTTGACGTAGTCCCTGCTGCGCAGGCAGTGGTCGGCCACGGAGAGCAGGGTGTTGGCGTCCGGAGGCAGGTAGACCCGGACGACGCTGGCCTTCTTGTTGATCACGTGGTCGATGAAGCCCGGGTCCTGGTGAGAGAAGCCGTTGTGGTCCTGGCGCCACACATGGGAGGTCAGCAGGTAGTTGAGCGAGGAGACCGGCTGGCGCCAAGGGATCCGGCTGGCGGACTCGAGCCACTTGGCGTGCTGGTTGAACATCGAGTCGACGATGTGGATGAACGCCTCGTAGCAGGAGAAGAACCCGTGCCGACCGCTGAGCAGATAGCCCTCGAGCCAGCCTTGGCAGGTGTGCTCGGACAAGATCTCCATCAGCCTGCCGTCGGGGGCGAGATGGTCGTCCTCGGGGACGATCTCCGCATTCCACGTACGGTCGGTCACCTCCATCACGGCCTGGAGGCGGTTGGAGCTGTTCTCGTCGGGCGCGAACATCCGGAAGTTGTCCATGTTGGCGGCCATCACGTCGCGCAGGAAGCCGCCGAGCACCTGGGTCGCCCCGATCGCGCCAGTCCCAGGTTCCTCGACTGGCACTGCGTAGTCGCGGAAGTCCGGCAGGCGGAGCTCGCGGAGCAGGGTGCCACCGTTCGCGTGCGGAGACGCACTCATCCGTTTTTCACCAGCAGGATGAAAGGCCGCGATGTCCTCGGCGGGGGCGCCGGCCGCGTCGAAGAGCTCCTCAGGGCGGTAGTCGCGCATCCACTCCTCGAGCACCTGCCGGTGACCGTCGTCGCCGCGGGCGTTGGCGAACGGCACCTGGTGGGAGCGCCAGGTGCCTTCCACCGGCAACCCGTCGACCTCCTTCGGCCCCGTCCAGCCCTTGGGTGACCGCAGCACGATCATGGGCCAGGCACGGCGTGGCGTGGGACCGCGGCCAGAGCGCGCCTCGGCCTGGATGTCTGCGATCTCATCCAGGCACTGGCCGAGCACCGACGAGAAGTTGCGGTGCATCTGCTCGGGGTCAGAACCTGCAACGACGTACGGAGCGTGTCCGTAGCCTCGCAGCAGAGCGAGCAGCTCGTCCTCCGGGATGCGGGCCAGGACGGTCGGGTTGGCGATCTTGTAGCCGTTCAGATGCAGGATCGGCAGCACCGCGCCGTCTCGTCGCGGGTCGACGAACTTCGTTGAGTGCCAACTGGTGGCGAGCGGACCGGTCTCGGCCTCACCGTCGCCGACGACTGCGGCCACCACCAGATCGGGGTTGTCGAACGCCACGCCGTACGCGTGCGAAAGCGAATAGCCGAGCTCGCCGCCCTCGTGGATCGAGCCTGGCGTCTCGGGGGCGGCGTGGCTCGGGATCCCACCCGGAAAGGAGAACTGAGTGAAGAGCCGTCGCAGGCCAGCCTCATCCTGACTGACCTCCGGGTAGAGCTCTGAGTAGGTGCCGTCGAGGTAGGCCGCCGCAACCACACCCGGTCCACCGTGTCCGGGGCCGGTCACGTACATCATGTCCAGGTCGCGGCGCATGATCGCGTGGTTGAGGTGGGCGTAGACGAAGGTCAGACCGGGTGTCGTGCCCCAATGCCCCAACAACCGAGGCTTGACGTGTTCGGGCTGGAGTGGCTCGCGCAGCAGCGGGTTGTCCATCAGGTAGATCTGGCCGACCGAGAGATAGTTGGCCGCACGCCACCAGCGGTCGAGGGTTTCGAAGTTCGGATCCATGCCCCTCAGTGTCCCCCCGGCCCTAGGGAGCCCGCCCGAACACTTGGAACAAGCGACTGAGCTGGTGCCACTCTCAGTGGTGATGACGAGGGGTCAGCGGTAGAGGTCACCGAGCAGGTATTTCAACCCGGAGTCGGGCTGAAGGGTCACGATCGTGTGCCCGACGCCGACCTCGCGTGCCATCCGGCATGCGGCAACGATGCTCGCGCCACCACTAGGGCCGGTCCAGACTCCTTCGGTCCGAGCCAGGTCGCGCGCAGCCTGGAAGGCGTCCGCGGTGCTCACCGCATCGAGGCGGTCGTAGCTATCAGGTGTGATCAGCGGCGGGACGAAGCCCACCCCGCCCCCTTCGATGCGGTGGCTACCCGCGGGGCCGCCAGCGATCACAGCCGACTCCGCCGGTTCGACAACGGTCCCCACCACGTTGGGCCAGCGCTCGCGGATCGGGCGGTAGGTGCCCGTGTAGGCGCCGCCAACGCCGACGTAGACGGCGAGCCCGTGGATCTCACCCTCGATCTGCTCCACCAGCTCGCGCCCGATCTCGAGATAGCCGTCGAGCGTGTCGAGATTGTTGAACTGATCGGTGGGGAAAGCGCCCTCGCGCTCGGCGATCTGGGCGGCGCGTTCCTGCATCGCACGCACAAGGCCCGGATGGATGCCGTCGTCACTGGGGATGATCTCGAGATCGGCGCCGAATGCGCGCATCGTCTGAAGCTTCTCCTCGGCGAAGGCGTTCGATGTGACGATCTTGAGCGGATAGCCCTTGACACTGCACACGAGCGCCAGCGAACTCCCAGTTGACCCGCCGGTGTACTCCACGACGGTCTGGCCGGGCTGCAGGTCTCCCCTCCGCTCGGCTGCCTCGATCATCGCCAGCGCCATCCGGTCCTTGTAGGAACCGGTCGGGTTCGCGGACTCCAACTTGACCCAGACCTCGGCCGCGCCCGGACCCGGAAACGTCGAGAGCCGCACGACCGGCGTGCTGCCGATCCCGGCTAATGCCCCTGCGCGCTCGAACACGGGCGGACCCTACCGCGGCGCAGGGCAGGAGATTTCAAACGTCGAAGCGGAACCTCCACGCGCAGCCTCTGCCAGTCGTCGCTGGAACATCGTCGGGTTCGGTCCGCGCTTCTCGAGTGGGCGCGCTACTTTGCCGTTGGCAGAGTGGGGTGGTTGGTGGGGTAGATGCCGATCGCGAACCCGTACATGGTTTCGCCGGACCTCGGCATCCGGTCGAACTCATCGACCAGTTCGGCCATCCGGTCCCAGAACTGCGAGGCCTGCTCCTGGGAGATGCGAGCATGCCGAATGAACCCCCAAAGTTTTCCGTGCTCGAAGGCCTCCACCGACTCGCGTGCAGCCACGTCAAAGTCGTTGAAGTCGCCTGGCATCACCTCCCCCGTGGCTGAAGGCTCGGCTGCCACGTAGAACATGCGCGCCGTGCGCCCATAGAAGCGCTCCTCGATCGCCCGAACCTTCCGCGTGCGCACCACCTGCAGCAGGCCGGTTCGGGTGAGCACGTCCACGTGGTGGGCGACCGTGCTCTTCGGGCGCCCGACGGCGACCGCGAGCTCGGTGACGCTCGCGGCCCGTTCGTGGAGGAGCTGCAGGATCGTCGTCCGCAGCGGGTGGCCGATGGCCTTCACCTGGGCCGGCTTCGTCAACGCCATCCGATCGGCGAGCTCGTAATCCGGGGAGTTGTCGGCCACGACGCAACAGACTAGCATTCCAGAACGTTCGACATTATTCGATCAATGACCGAGAGGACACGACCGACATGGCCGAAGTGTTGCTGTACCACCACATCCAGGGTCTGACCGACGGCGTGCAGGCGTTCGCCGACGACCTACGCCAGGCGGGGCACTCCGTGCACGCCCCCGAT
Source organism: uncultured Actinomycetota bacterium (assembly GCA_963805505.1). Lineage (GTDB taxonomy): Bacteria > Actinomycetota > Actinomycetes > DATJPE01 > DATJPE01 > JANPBY01. The sequence continues at coordinate 188,888 of CAWDUP010000004.1, forward strand.
CTGTTCGACGGCCGCATCTTCGCCAGCATCGAGGAGGGTTTCGCTTTCGCCCGCGAGACAGGCTTCGACACGATCCGGGAACGCGGCGCCGCCGCGGCCGACGCGCTCGGCCCTGGCCTCGTCTACGCAGGATTCTCCTTCGGCGTGACGATCGCCCAGCAGCTCGCGCAGACCCGTCCCGATGCCCGCGCCGCACTGCTCATGTACTCCTGCCTCCCGGTCGCGGAGTTCGGGAAGGCATGGCCCGACGGAGTGCCGGTGCAGATCCACGGCAAGGAGGGCGACGAGTTCTTCGATGAAGACCTGCCGGCCGCACGGGAGCTCGCCGACTCAACAACGGCCGCGGAGCTTTTCCTGTACCCCGGCGACCAGCACCTGTTCGCCGACTCCTCCCTCGACGCGTACGACCCGGAGGCGACCACGCTCCTCATGGAACGGGTGCAAGCGTTCCTCGCCTCCTTGTGACCGCCGTCGTCTGCCAGCGCACCCAGTGGCACGCTCTCGATCAACTCAGATCGGCGATGAGTTCAGCCTTGGGCTTCTTGCTGTAGCCAGTGAGACCCCTCGCCCGTGCCTCCTCGCGGAGCTGGGCGACCGTCCAGGTCTCATCGGGTGAGGCGGCCCGGTCCGGAGCTGCGGCGGCAGCGGGCGAATCCGACGCGACGGCAGCCTCCTGCTGCCTGGCCTTCTTCTTCCACCGCTCGGCCTTGGCGCTCGCGGTCTCGAGTTTGGCCTCCAGCTTGCGCACCTTCGCTTTGAGCTTCTTCTGCTTCTTCGCGCCCACCAGCCACCTCCCGCTAACGTTCGCCAATTGTCGCGCCCAAGAATGCGGGCAGCCGCCCCGTTGTCAGACCGTCCGACGGACCGGGCTCTGATTGATCATTGAACACATCCGCATCCTGGTAAACCCCGCCGAAGCGCAGCAAACCGGATCTCGAACGGCGACGCGCCGCGACCAGCTGACGACTACACGTTGAAGCGGAACTCCACAACGTCGCCGTCGGCCATGACGTAGTCCTTGCCTTCCATCCGGGCGCGTCCCCGCGCCCGGGCCTCGGCAGTTGAGCCGGCGTCCACCAGGTCGTCGAAGGAAATCACCTCGGCCTTGATGAAGCCCTTCTGGAAGTCGGTGTGAATCACCCCGGCTGCCTCGGGGGCGGTGGCGCCCTTGCGGATCGTCCACGCGCGCGCCTCCTTCGGACCCGCCGTCAGATAGGTCTGCAGCCCCAACGTGTCGAAACCGACCCGGGCGAGTACGGCGAGACCGGGCTCGTCCACTCCCATCGACTGGAGCAGCTCCAGCGCCTCGTCGTCCTCGAGCTCGGTGAGCTCCGCCTCGATCTTGGCGTCGAGGAAGATCGCCTCCGCTGGCGCCACCAGGGCTGCCAGGTCGGCGCGTAGCGCCTGGTTGGCCAGCTCCGCCTCGTCGAGGTTGAAGACGTAGAGGAACGGCTTGGCGGTCATCAGCTGCAGCTCACCCAGAAGCGTTCGCTCCAGCCCCGACGCGAAGACGGTCTGGCCTGCGTCGAGGACCTTTTGGGCCTCCTCGGCGGCTGCCAGAACCGGCGCGCGTTCCTTGGCCGTACGAGCCTCCTTCTGCAGCCGTGGCAACGCTTTCTCCAGCGTCTGCAGGTCGGCCAGGATCAGCTCGGTGTTGATCGTCTCGATGTCGTCCGTGGGCGAGACCCGTCCGTCGACGTGGACGACGTCGGGGTCGTCGAAGACCCGGATGACCTGGCAGATGGCGTCGGCCTCTCGGATGTTGGCCAGGAACTTGTTGCCCAGGCCGGCACCCTCGGAGGCACCCTTCACGATGCCGGCGATGTCGACGAACTCCACCGTGGCCGGCAGCTCGCGGGCCGAGCCGAAGATGCCGGCGAGCACGTGCAGTCGCGGATCGGGGACGGCGACAACGCCAACGTTCGGCTCGATCGTGGCAAAGGGGTAGTTGGCCGCCAAGACGTCGTTCTTGGTCAAGGCGTTGAACAAGGTCGACTTGCCCACGTTGGGCAGGCCGACGATTCCGATCTGGAGAGCCACGGCGGAGCAGTCTAGGTGGCCATCAGTGCCGCGCCGGGATCAGGTGAGGCGTGCCAGGGCGTAGGCGGTCATGGCATCGCTCATCCACTGGGCCATGCCCGGCGCCATGGCGTCGTAGCGGGCTTTGAAGTCCGGGTGCTGGACGTACATGTCACCCAGCCCGGCGTACGCCTCCGCGCTCGGATCGGCATCCCAATAGCGCCCAGTCAGCTCCCAGTGACCGCGAAGGGTGTCCATGACCTGCCGATCGTCTGGGGCAACTCCCCCGGCCATGAGGTCGAGCAGCGCCGCCTCGATGCGCGCCCGCTCGGCCTCAAGGGCGGCTATGCCCTCCTTGCCCAGGGTCTTGACCGCTGCCCGCGACCGGTCGAGAGCCTGCTGGCTGACGCCCCAGTCCTCGACCAACTCGCGCTCATAGGCCTTCTGCCGCTCCGGGTCGAAACCCTCGAACAACGCTTCCTCACTCATCGGCCGACCTCCCTCAAGGTCCTCGATCGTTCGCTGCACGGTTTCCGCCAGCCGCGCCAGCCGGTCCCGCTCGATGAGCAGCCGCGCCTGGTGCTCGCGCAACGCCTGAGCCCGGTCGGTTCTGCCGTCCACCACGGAGCGGATGGTCGACAGGCTCAGGCCCAGTTCGCGCAGCAGCAGGACCTCCTGCAGCCGGAGCAGCTCCGGTCGGCCGTACACCCGCATTCCGCCCGTCGTCTTGGCCATCGGGACCACCAGGTTCAGCCGGTCGTAGTGCCGCAGGGTGCGCGACGTCAGACCGGTCATCCGCACGACCTGCGCGGTCGTCCAGGCGGTTCCGGAGTCGGGTTCAGCACGCATGCCCAGAACCGTATCCGTTGACGTAACGTCAAGCACAACCGAGAACTGTGCCGCGAACCCGTGTGTTCAGGGGCACCGCTGGCGTGCCGCGGGGAAAGTTGTCGGCAGTTCCTGCGACGCTTCGGTGGTGCCCATCTCCAACGTCGCAGTGCTGCTCGTCGCGGCCATGCTCGGCCTCGCCGCGGGAGTCGCGCTCGCCGTGGCCGCGGCGCGGCGCACGAACGACGCCCTGGAGCGACGAGCCACTGCCGCTGAGCACGAGGTCGTGGCGCTGACGGCGACTCTCGACGCTGAGCGGGTCGCGGCCGAGTCCAGGCTGCAGGCCCTGCGCGACGCCGAGGCAGACCAGTCCGAGCGATTCCAGGCGCTGGCCGCCCGTGCGCTGCGCAGCAACAACGAGGCCTTCCTCGCCCTGGCCGACCAACGACTACGTACGGCTCACGAAGCCCAGGCGGCCGAGCTGGGCAAACGGACCACGGAGGTCCAGCAACTGGTCGCGCCCATCCAGGAAACCCTCGGCAAGGTCGCGGAGTCCATCCGCGAGACCGACAAGTCCCGAGCCGCGTCGCACGCTGGGCTCATGGAGCAGGTACGCATCGCCACGGAGACGTCCCAGTCACTGCGCTCGGAGACGGCGACGCTGGTCAGAGCCCTGCAGGCTCCGCAGGCCCGCGGTGCTTGGGGCGAGATGCAGCTGCGCCGGGTGGTGGAGCTCGCGGGCATGCTCGAGCACTGCGACTTCACGACGCAGGTCAGTGTGACCACCGACGACGGCACGACTCGCCCCGACCTCGTGGTGCACCTGGCGGGCGGAAAGCAGATCGTCGTCGATGCCAAGGTCTCCCTCGCAGCCTTCCTCGACGCCACTCAGTCCGAGGACGCCGACGTGTCGCAAGCCCGGCTCGTGGCCCACGCACGACACATGCGCGACCACGTCAACGCGCTGGCCAGCAAGTCCTACTGGCGCCAATTCTCCAATGCGCCAGACTTCGTGGTGCTGTTCGTTCCTGGGGAGTCCTTCCTGGTCCACGCCTTGGCAGCCGACCCTGGCCTGCAAGAACACGCCATGGAACAGCAGGTCATCATCGCCACGCCTTCGACACTCCTGAGCCTGCTGCGCACCGTGTCCTACGCGTGGAAGCAGGAAGCCCTCGCCGACAACGCGCGCCTGGTCTTCGACCTGGGCCGAGAGCTCTACGAACGACTCGGCACCCTCGGGAGTCACGTCGACAAGCTCGGCCGCGCGATCGGCACGGTGGTCAAGGACTACAACACCACCGTCGGCTCGCTGGAAGGCCGAGTTCTCACCAGCGCTCGACGACTGAAGGATCTGAAGTTCGTCGACGAGGAACTGTCCGCTCCACGCGTGCTCGACGCGGCGATGGTGCGCCCCTTGACCAGTCACGAGCTGCTGCTCCCGCCGGATGTCCGTGCGCTGGAGCGCGCCGAGAACTCACTCGACCACGAGCTGACCACCGACGACCGGTACGGCATCGAAGGGCCAGCTCAGACCTCGCTCGACATGGCCAGCGGAAGCGATGACACGGGCGAAGTCGCGGGTAGCCTCGAAGGGTGAGCGAACTCCCGGCCGACCTCACCCCGCGCCGCGATGACGCCACGGCGCCGAAGGCCCGAGTCCAGCGCGCCGAGCACGGCCTGACCGCACCCGGCGTCGTGGTCATCGTTCTCGCGGGGAGTCTCGTCGGACTGCTCATCGATCGGTTCACCGTCGACTCGGGATTGATCTACGCGGTGGCGTTCGTCGCCTCATCGGTCTATGCCGCGCTTCAGGTCCGGCCCAGCGATCTGCTCAGTGCGGTCATCGTCCCGCCGCTGGTGTTCTTCGTGCTCGCCCTAGGCGCATCGCTCCTCGACAGCAGCGGCGGTGGCTGGTCAGACCACGTCCTCGACCTGGTCTCCCAGCTGGCCACCCGGGCGCCGGCGCTATGGCTGGCCACGGTCGCCGCCGCAGTGATCGTCCTCGTTCGACGTCACCGCTGGGCGCACAGCTGAGACCGACGGCGTCAGCCGTTCGCGGCGGCCTTCAGGTCTCGTCGGAGTTCAGGAGGCAACGCGAACAGCAGGTTTTCCTCAACCGAACGCACTTCCTCGACGTCGTCAAACCCTCGTCCAGCAAGCCACTCGAGGACCCCGCGCACCAGGATCTCCGGGACCGAGGCCCCGCTGGTGACTCCCACGACGCGCGCCCCGGAAAGCCACTCGGGCCGAATGTCTGCCGCCCGGTCGACGAGGTGGGCCGAGCCTGCGCCCGCCTCCAAAGCGACCTCCACCAGACGGACCGAGTTCGACGAGTTGGTCGAACCGACCACCAGGACCAGATCGCACTCCGCAGCGATCTGTTTCACCGACTGCTGCCGGTTCTGAGTGGCGTAGCAGATGTCGTCGCTAGGCGGGTCGATCAGCGCCGGGAACCTTCCACGCAGCGCATCGACCGTGGCGAGGGTCTCATCGACAGACAGCGTCGTCTGCGACAGCCAAGCGACCTTCTCGGGGTCGGGCACCTCCACCGATGCCGCGCCGGCAGGTCCGTCGACGATCGTGATGTGAGCCGGCGCCTCACCACTGGTGCCGACCACCTCTTCGTGACCCTCGTGCCCGATCAGCAGGATCTGGAGTCCTTCGTCGGCGAAGCGTCGGGCTTCGTGGTGCACCTTGGTCACCAGAGGACAGGTTGCGTCGATCGTCCGCAGACCGCGAGCCGCAGCTTCTTCGTGAACTGTCGGTGCGACCCCGTGCGCCGAAAAGATCACCGTTGCCCCGGGCGGCACCTCGTCGGTCTCCTCGACGAACACCGCCCCCAGGCCCTCGAGGGTCTCCACCACATGCTTGTTGTGAACGATCTGCTTGCGAACGTAGACGGGCGGCCCGTACAGGTCGAGTGCCTTCTCCACCGTGATCACCGCGCGGTCGACGCCTGCGCAGTAGCCGCGCGGCGCCGCCAGGAGAACCCGTCCCCCGCTCGTGCGAGGGCGATCGGTCGTAGGCTCAGTCACCCGTCCATCGTAGGTGGAGCCACGTCGTTCGCGACCCGGCCGTCGAGCGAGGAGCCGAATGCCGCTCGAAACCTCCGCGGAGCAGCCGATCCCGGTCCGCACCGTAGCCAGGCTGATCGGCGACTGGATCGCCAGGCTCGGGCGAGTCTGGGTCGAGGGACAGGTCGCTCAGCTCAACCGCCGACCGGGCGCGACAACGGTCTTTGTCACGCTGCGTGATCCCGTGGCCAACGTCTCGATGACGGTGACGTGTCCGGCGGCCGTACTCGACGCAGTGGTCCCGCCCGTGGTCGACGGATCTCGGGTGGTGGTTCATGGACGCCCGGACTTCTACCTCAACCGGGGCACGCTGAGTCTGGTGGCCATCGAGATCCGATCGGTCGGACTCGGCGCGCTGCTGGCCCGCATCGAAGCTTTGCGTGTCACCCTCGCGGCCGAGGGACTGTTCGCGGACGACCGCAAGAAACCGCTTCCCTTCCTGCCTCAGTGCATCGGGCTGATCTGCGGTCGCGGATCGGCCGCCGAGCACGACGTGCTGGAGAACGCCCGCGCGAGGTGGCCGGCCGCCGCATTCAGGATCGAGAACGTCGCTGTGCAGGGCGTTCATGCTGTTCCCGAGATCACCGATGCCTTGCACCGCCTCGACCGCGACGCCGCAGTGGATGTGATCGTGGTGACCAGGGGGGGAGGCTCGGTAGAGGACCTTCTCGCATTCTCCGAAGAGTCACTTCTCAGAGTGGTCAGCACCTGCCGCACACCCGTCGTCAGCGCGATCGGCCATGAACAGGACAGCCCGCTACTCGACCTCGTCGCCGACGTGCGCGCGTCCACGCCGACCGACGCGGCCCGTCGGGTGGTGCCCCACATGGCCGAGGAGGTTCAGCGCATCCAGCAGTCCCGGTCTCGAGCGCGCGCCGCCGTGGCAGCGCTCCTCCAGCGGGAGCAGCGTGCCCTGGACGCGGTTCGAGGGCGCCCGGTACTGGCCACGCCCACGACGCTGCTCGCCGGCCGGGCTGACGCGATCATCGACCTGCAGCGGCGTACGGCGAACTCGCTGAGCCACGCCCTGGATCGGTCCACCGACACCATCGCCCACCTTCGGGCCCAAGTCATTGCGCTGTCGCCGGCGGCCACCCTCGAGCGCGGCTACGCCGTGGTCCAGGACGGGGCCGGCGCCGTGGTGCGCGACCCTGACCAGGTCTCCATCGGATCGACCTTGCGTGTCCGCGTGGCAGCAGGCGAGCTGCAGGCGACGCGCACCGACTGACCCGTCCGCCCTAGGCTGACCTCGTGAGCGATTCCGTTGCAGGCGCAGCAGCCGAGAGCTCGACCACTCGCCCTGAGCTGTCCTACGAGGCGGCCCGCGACGAGCTGGTCGAGGTCGTTCGCCGCCTGGAGTCGGGGGGGACGACCCTCGAGGAGTCCTTGGCCCTGTGGGAACGCGGCGAGGCGCTCGCGGCCACGTGCCAGTCCTGGCTGGACGGTGCCAAGCAACGCCTGGCCGCGCACGCGGCGCAGGGGGCGGGTGGATCCGACGAGAAAGCTGGGGCTGCGGAAGCAGAGCCGGAGAGCGACGACTAGCCCTGCGGCACCGGGGGACGAAGCGAAGCGACCAGGTCGGCCAGCTCTGCGTCGGCGGCGCTCCCCTGGATGATCAGGGTGGAGTCGGTGAGCTCGCGGACGTACGCGTGCCGACGGCCGTCATCGGCCTGCCACAGCTCCCACCCGGCGAAGGCACCGGTGCCCGCACCACTTGCGCTGCCGCCTTCGAACAACGTACGCACCGCCCGGGCCGGGGACGCGTCAGTCTGTTGGAGGGCGGCGTACTGGCCCTCCGGCGTGACATACCCGATGTGGAACACGGTCGACTCGGGGACGCTGCTGACCTCAGGCGGCTCGTAGCGGGCGCTGGTCGGCTGCCAGGCGGCGCTGAGTCCTGTCGGAACCCTCGCCACGAACGGGGCAGCCGCCCGGGCGCTCACGACCGCCGTGGTCGGGTCCACGACGTGAACCGCTTCGGGCTTTGCCCGGTAGGTGACTCCGACAAGAAACGCAACGAACAGACCGACGACGGCCAGCGACCACACCATGTCCCGAACGGTCTGACGACCGCGCTTCGGGGGACGCTCGACGTCGACAGTCACCGGTGAATGGTCGCACGGTCGGGACCTAGGTCGGGTAGACGACCGCTTCCACCGCCTTGACCGAGATCCACACCTCGATGCCGCGGGCGAGCCCGAGCGCTGAGAACGCATCTGCTGTGACGTCGGCGAGCACAGGGACCGGCCCCCCCACATCCAGCCGCACTCGCTCGCCATGCGGCTCGAAACCTTCGATGGTGCCCGGAAAGACGTTGCGGGGGCTTCCCTCGGGTCGCTGTCGGTGAACGGCCACCGCAGTGGGCGGGAAGGCCACCATGACCGGGCCGTGGGCCGACTCCGCCACGACGACATCCACACCGGAGCTCAGCCGAACCCGGACGCCGCTGGCGAGCCCGGAAAGCAGATTGAGTCCCACGAGCCGGGCGACGTACGGCGTCCGTGGCTGCCGGGCCACCTCGCGGGGCGTGCCCCGCTGGACGACTCGGCCCTCCTCGAGAACGACCAGGCTGTCCGCAAGAGCCGAGGCGTCGACCGGGTCATGCGTGACCAACAGGGTCACTCCACCGAAATCCTCCAGGTCTTCCCTGAGCCGGGCTCGCACGTCGATACGCGTTGCTGCATCGAGCGCGGCCAGGGGTTCGTCCAGGAGAAGCACCTGCGGTCGAAGGGCCAGAGCGCGGGCGAGCGCCACCCGCTGGGCCTGGCCGGCCGACAGCTCGGTCGGTCTTCTGCCTGCCAGGTCGGCGATGCCCAAGCCGTCGAGCTGACCCCGTGCCGCCCGATCTGCCGGACGCCGCCGCTCCCCGCGAGCGCGCAAGCCGAACGCCACGTTGTCCACGACAGACAGGTGGGGGAACAGCATCAGGTCCGACGCGACGTAGGTCACCGGGCGCCGGTGCGGTGGGAGCGACTCCACCGACTCCCCGCCGACGCTGATGGAAGTTCCTGGCCCCCCGGGTTCCAGTCCGGCCAGGACCCGCAGAAGGGTTGTCTTGCCCGCGCCATTGGGCCCAACAACCCCCACGACCTCTCCCGGCCCAGCCGAGACCCGAACATCGACGACGAGGGTCGGACGTTCACACAGCACCCGGGCTGCCAGGTCCTCGCCACGGCCGAGCGCGACGGTGCTCATGCCCTGACCCACCACCGATCGCGCAAGGCGAACAGCACGACCACCGACACCGCCAGCATCAAAACGCCGAGTGCCAACGCGGCGCCCGGGTCGGTCTCCAGGGACAGATAGACAGCCAGCGGCATCGTCTGGGTGCGACCCTGCAGGCTGCCGGCGAAGGTGATCGTCGCCCCGAACTCACCCAAGGCGCGGGCCCACGCCAGCAGGGTCCCGGCCGCAATTCCCGGGCCGATCAGGGGCAGCGTGACTCGGCGGAAGCGAGTCCATGGGCTGGCCCCGAGGACGGCTGCTGTCTCTTCGAACCGGGGATTTCGCTGCCGCAGCGCTCCCTCCACGGTGACCACGAGGAAGGGCAACGCCACGAACGTCTCGGCCACGATCACGCCAGCAGTGCTGAACGGCAGGCTCAGCCCAGTCAGTGAGTAGAGCGGGCCGCCGAGCAATCCCCTGCGCCCGAATGCGGCCAGCAACGCCACTCCCCCGACCACTGGGGGGAGGACGAGGGGGACGGTCACCAGGGCCCGCCCCACGGACGCCCAGCGCCCGTGGGCGCGCGCAAGGACGACGGCCAGGGGAACTCCAAGGATCAAGCATGCCGCGGTCGCGCAGGCGGAGCAGAAGATCGACAGCACCAGGGCATCGGTCACCACCGAGGAGGTGAACAAGGTCGCCGAGTCACTCCAAGGAACCCGAACCAGCAGGGCAACCAGCGGCATCACCAGCAACCCCATGGCCAGTGCAGCGGGAACGAGCAGGATGCGTGGAGGGGCCGTTGCCACGGCTGCCCGCGGGGTCGCCCGCCTCATTCCGGCCTGCTCATGGAAGCTGGAAGCCGTACTTCTCGAGCACCGCTGCCCCGTCGGGAGACCGCACCAAGGCGATGAAGGCGGACGCGGCGCCGCCAGTGCCGGCCGAACCGGTCAGCTCGACGATCGGATAGTCGGTGGTGATCTGCTCCGGCTTGGGGAGGACCACCTCATCCGTCGTGTCAGCGGCTGCGCGGGCATCCGTCACGTAGACCACGCCCACATCCGCCTCGTCCGCTGCGACCTTGGCCACCACCGACTTGACGTCCTGCTCGAGGGAGTCCGGCGCCGCCACCAGTCCAGCCACCTCGAAGGCATGCACGGCAGCCGCTCCACAGGGAACTTCCGGGGCGCACATGACGACGGTGCGCGCCGGATCGGCGAGATCACGTAAGCCGGTCACCCCGGCCGGGTTGCCTGGAGGCACCACCAGCGTGAGGGAGTTTCGCGCAAAGACAACCGGCTGACCGACGGTTACCCCACCGTCCACGGCCTCCTGCATGTTGGTAGGGCTGGCCGTTGCGAGCACAGCTGCTGGGGCACCGTCGAGTGCCTGCCGCACGAGGCTGCTGCTGCCGCCGAACGAGAAGTCGACCACCGTCCCAGGATGTTCCGCCCGATAGACGTCGCCGAGCTCGCCGAAGGCCTCGGTCAGCGACGCCGCGGCCAGAACCGTCAGGTGCGGTGGCTCAGCACGCCCCGATCCTGACGCTGCGCACGCCGACAGGGTTGCCGGCACCACCGCGATGGCTGCGAGGGCGCGCAGGAGCCGGACCGTCTTCTTGCGGTGGGTCACTCGGAGACTTCCAGCACCACGTGGGTGGACTTGACCGACGCCACGGCGACCACGCCGGGTTCCAGCCCCAGCTCATCGGCTGCCTCGCGGCTCATCAGCGACACGACCCGGAAGGGACCTGCCTGCATCTCGACCTGCGCCATGACGGTGTCCCGCACGACCCGGGTGACGATCCCGACGAACCGGTTCCGGGCGGAAGCGGCAGCCGTACGCCCCGGCGCGGGGGGATCGTGCAGTTCGACGGCCACCGTGGCCAGCTCTGCGCCATCGACCACCCGACGACCAGCAGAGTCATTGGTGGACTCGAGCCGACCGCCGTCGATCCAGCGACGTACCGTGTCGTCGCTGACCCCGAGCAACCTTGCTGCCTCCGATATCCGCATCTGCGTCATAGATCATAGGATAGCTCTGCAAATGCGGAGATATGAGCGCTGGGGTGCAGCTCGCCGCGGCCCTCCTAAGATCGACCCATGACCGAGACGCCAGATCGCAACCTCGCCCTCGAGCTGGTCCGGGTCACCGAGGCAGCGGCCATGGCCGCAGGTCGGTGGGTGGGGCGCGGCGACAAGCTCGGTGCCGATGGGGCGGCTGTCAACGCCATGCGGCAGCTGATCTCTTCGGTATCGATGAACGGGATCGTGGTGATCGGCGAGGGCGAGAAGGACGCAGCGCCCATGTTGTTCAACGGGGAGCACGTCGGCGACGGCTCCGGTCCACCCTGCGATGTGGCCGTCGACCCGATCGACGGGACCACCCTGTGCGCCAAGGGCATGAGCAATGCCTTGGCCGTCATGGCCGTTGCCGAACGAGGCACGATGTTCGACCCGTCGGCGGTCTTCTACATGGACAAGCTGGTCACCGGCGCTGCTGCTGCCTCAACGGTGGACATCAACGCGCCTGTCGCAGACAACGTCCGCGCGGTCGCGAAGGCCAAGGGGGAGAGCACCGACGACGTGACCGTGTGTGTCCTCGACCGCCCGCGGCACGACGGGATCGTTAGCGAGATCCGCGCGACCGGAGCACGGATCAGGTTCATCAGCGACGGTGATGTGGCCGGAGCGATCATGGCGGCCCGCGACGGCACCGGGATCGACCTGCTCGTCGGAATCGGCGGTACGCCCGAGGGAATCATCGCGGCTTGCGCGATGAAATGCCTCGGCGGCGTGATCCAGGCCAAGCTGTGGCCGCGCGACGCAGACGAGCGCATCAAGGCTCTTGACGCCGGCCACGACCTGTCCCGCGTGCTCATGACCGAGGATCTGGTGACCGGGAAGGACGTCTTCTTCGTTGCCACCGGCATCACCGACGGCGAGATGTTGCGAGGTGTCCGCTACCGCTCAGGCGGAGCCCAGACCCACTCCCTGGTGATGCGCTCACGAAGCGGAACCATCCGGCTCATCGAGAGCGAACATCACCTCGACAAGCTCCGGCACTACGCCGCCGTGGACTTCGAGCACTCCGAGTCCGAGGCACGTGGCCATGGCTGACTTCGCGTACTCAGATCTGCTTCCGGTCGGCGACGACGAGACGCCGTACCGCCTCATCACCACCGAGGGCGTCTCCACGGTGGAAGCGGCCGGACGCAGATTCCTGTCCGTCGAACCGGAAGTGCTGCGGCTGCTGACCTTTGAGGCGATGCACGACATCTCGCATCTCCTACGGCCGGCGCACCTGGCTCAGCTTCGACGCATCCTGGACGATCCCGAGGCATCGCCCAACGACCGATTCGTGGCCCTTGACCTGCTCAAGAACGCCAACATCTCAGCCGGCGGCGTGCTGCCCATGTGCCAAGACACCGGGACCGCTGTCGTGATGGGCAAGAGGGGCCAGCACGTCCTGACCGAGGGTTCTGACGAGGCAGCCATCAGCCGCGGGGTGTTCGATGCCTACGCCCAGCTCAACCTTCGGTACTCCCAGATGGCGCCGTTGACGATGTGGGAAGAGCGCAACACCGGGACGAACCTCCCGGCGCAGGTCGAGATCTACGCGGACACGACTCCAGGGCACGAGGCCAGCTACACGTTGCTGTTCATGGCCAAGGGAGGTGGATCGGCCAACAAGTCCTTCCTGTTCCAGGAGACGAAGGCGGTGCTCAACCCCACCCGTTTGATGACCTACCTCGAGGAGCGCATCCGCGCCCTGGGAACCGCGGCATGCCCGCCCTACCACCTGGCCATCGTGATCGGCGGTACGTCGGCTGAGTTCGCCTTGAAGACCGCGAAGTATGCCTCGGCCCACTACCTCGATCAGCTCCCCAAGGCGGGCTCCGAGGTCGGGCACGGCTTCCGGGACCACGAGCTCGAGGCCGAGGTTCTTGCCTTGACCCAGCGCCTCGGGATCGGCGCGCAGTTCGGCGGGAAGTACTTCTGCCACGACGTACGCGTCGTTCGCCTTCCGCGCCATGGAGCATCGCTGCCCATCGCCATCGCGGTCTCGTGCTCGGCCGACCGCCAGGCGAAGGGCAAGATCACCCCGGAAGGGGTCTTTCTCGAGGCCCTCGAGCGCGAACCCGCTCAGTACTTGCCTGAGGTCACCGACGAGCACCTCGACGACGGACTCGGCGAAGCCGTACCCGTCGATCTGCATCGGCCGATGTCCGAGATTCGAGCTGAGCTGTCTCGCTATCCGGTGAAGACCCGGCTGTCGCTGAGTGGCCCGATGGTGGTGGCTCGCGACATCGCCCACGCCAAGATCCAGGAGCGGCTGGACGCTGGTGGGAGCATGCCCGACTACCTGCGCGACATGTGCGTCTACTACGCGGGTCCCGCGAAGACTCCCGAGGGCTATGCATCAGGTTCCTTCGGGCCGACGACGGCCGGCCGGATGGACTCCTACGTCGACTCCTTCCAACGCGCCGGTGGGTCGTTCGTCATGCTGGCCAAGGGGAATCGCTCGACCGCCGTCACGCAGGCCTGCCACGAGCACGGCGGGTTCTACCTCGGATCCATCGGTGGTCCAGCAGCCCGCTTGGCCCTCGACTGCATCCGCCGTGTCGAGGTCCTCGAATACCCAGAGCTCGGGATGGAAGCCATCTGGCAGATCGAGGTCGAGGACTTCCCCGCCTTCATCGTGGTCGACGACAAGGGCAACGACTTCTTCACCGATCCTTCGCCCGCCCCGATCATCACCCATGTCCCGGTGGGTCCCCCGCAGCCCTGACTCCTCACGTTGCGTCCGACCAAGTGAGGGCTATTGGCCACGCTTCCTCGGACGTAAGCCTCCGGGCCAGCCAGCGGTGACCAAGGCGCGTTCGACCTGGTCGAGGAAGGGTTCCGGATCGGTGCGCAGCGCAAGGACAGGGACCCGGAGCACGGTACGGCCATCGAGGGTTACCTCGTTCTGGCGGAAGGCGTCCGGCAGGTGGGCAACGACATCCAGGTGCTGAACCCCGTCGATCTCCACAACTAGGCGGAAGTCGTCCCAGCAGACATCGAGGTAGACGCGCCCACTTGGGAGGCGAACCACGCGCTGGCGGGTTGGGGGTGGGAGTCCTCGGCGGCGACACATGCCGAGCGAAGTCAAGCTCCCCCAGGGACTGGGCTCCTTCGCGGACATCGGCGACGACGGCGCGCAACAGTCTCCGCCTCGGATGCCGCACCACGCGATCCAGCGCAGTCGAGATGGCCTCAGCAGTGGTGATCCGCTGCTGCACCGGTGCCACGATCAGCAATGCGGCCTCCCGGTCGGATCGCGCCCAAAGAGCCGCGAACAAAGCTGCAGGGGCAGGGCGCAACCGCGGCAGCGTGCTGACCGCGATGTCTTCTGGGCGAAGCCGCCGGGTCTCGTAGACCCGGACGCCGCGTGCTCCGCGCGGCCGACATGACTTCGGCGCGGCCACCTGGATCCGGTCGGAGCCGATGCCACGCAGGCCGTACGACTCGAGCGCCGAAACACCTCCGAGCAACGCACCCGGGCCGACCTCGAGGACCGCCCGCCACCATTCGGTTTCAAGGCTTGGCCCCTGCGGGAGGATCAAGACAGTCTCAGGGCCGAGGCGCTTCCACCGGTCGGCGCGCACCTGTGCCGACACCTGCCAACGGGTCATGCCAGCGGCGTACAGCTGGCGCCGGTGAACGACTCCGCCCTGATCCGCCGCCAACCGCTCGACCTCGGCCCGCCGGCGGATGCGGGCGGCAGCCGTCGCAGCCGTTGGCAGGGGACGCGCGGGGGCAAGCACAGGCCTAGGCATGACGCCACGCTCGAGTGGGCGAGCCCCGATCTGAACCGCCCGACGGCAACCTGAGGACGCACACCACCTGGGGACAACCTCTCGACTCCTTGCGTCCGAGCCAGCGTGGCCTATTGCGCACCTTGGGTCGGACGCAAAGGATGACTAGATGGCCGAGCAATCCTCGACACGGACCGAACGGGACTCGCTGGGTCCGGTGGAGGTCCCGGCTGACGCGCTGTGGCAGGCCCAGACCCAGCGTGCCGTCGACAACTTCCCGGTCAGCGGGCAGCCGGTCCCGTCAGCCATCGTTCGCGCTCTTGCGCGGATCAAAGCTGCCGCCGCCACAGCGAACCTGCGACTGGGGGTCATCGACGAGGAGTCAGCCAAGGCGGTGCGAACGGCTGCCCTCGAAGTCGCCGACGGACTCCATGCCGACCAGTTCCCCGTCGATGTGTTCCAGACAGGAAGCGGCACGTCGACGAACATGAACGTCAACGAGGTGGTCGCGACTCTCGCGGGTCGGCTGGTCGGCCGCTCGATCCACCCCAACAACGTGGTCAACGCCAGCCAGTCCAGCAACGACACGTTCCCCACGGCCGTGCACGTGGCCGTGGCCGCGACCGTGGCCGACGAGCTCGTCCCTGCACTGGACGCCCTGGCCGCGCGACTTCGGGAGCGCGCCGACGAGTACGTCGATCTGGTCAAGGCCGGTCGCACCCACCTCATGGATGCCACGCCGATCACCTTCGGTCAGGAGCTCGGCGCCTGGGCGAGCCAGGTCGAGCTGGGCCGTGATCGAATCCTCGGCTCGCTCCCGCGACTGTGCTCGCTGCCCCTGGGCGGCACTGCTGTCGGCTCCGGGCTGAACGCGCCCGAGGGCTTCGCAGCTGCCGTGATCGCCGAGCTGGCGGAGGCGTACGGGCTTCCGCTGGTCGAAGCCACCGACCACTTCGAAGCGCAGGCGAGTCGAGACTCACTCGTGGAGATGTCTGGGCAGGTGCGCGTTGTGGCTGTGTCGCTCACCAAGATCTGCAACGACCTGAGGTGGCTCGGTTCTGGACCAGCGACCGGGCTGCACGAGATCCAGCTGGCAGATCTCCAACCCGGGTCATCGATCATGCCGGGCAAGGTCAATCCCGTGGTGCCGGAGGCGGTCCTCCAGGTGTGTACCCAGGTGGTCGGCAACGATGCCGCAGTCGCGTGGGCTGGCGCCTCCGGGTCCTTCCAGCTCAACGTGCAGATCCCGGTCATGGCCCGCAACCTCATGGAGTCGGCTCAGTTGCTCGCGTCGGCCGTACGGCTGCTGCAGGGCGCCATCTCCACGCTGCGGGCCAACGAGCAGGTGATGCGCTCCTACGCGGAGGCTTCCTCCGCGGTCGTGACCGCGCTCAACCGGCTGTTGGGCTATGACCTGGCAGCCGAGATCGCCAAACAGGCCCAGGTCGAACGGCGCGCCGTTCGCGACATCATCGTCGAGCGCGGACTGATCGCCGACGGTACGGTCAGCGAGGCCGAGGTGGATGCCGCACTCGATGTCCTTGCCATGACCGGCGCCAAACGCAACAACGGGTGAGGGCGAAGAATTCTGCCCGAGGCAGCTCCAGGGCGACCTGGGTCCGCTACGACGAAGGCGCGGGGTCGCCGCGCTGGCTCCGGGGGGGCAGGTCGGTGCGGTGGCCCAGGTTCTCGAGCCAACCGACGAGCTGGCCGTGCACCGCCTCGGCTCCGATGAGCGGCTCGTCGATGGGCCAGCCGGCCGGGTGCACCAGGATCGGCTCGGTCTGCCAGCCGCCGACGCCGCCGTGGCAACCGACCAGCTCCTCGAAGGCTGCGACCTCGAGGCTGTCCGGGTCGAACACGGAATTCAGGTAGAGGTCCGGGGCGTTGCTGAAGCTCCCCGCACGGGCGAAGTCCGCTGCCGCGCGCTCGGCTTGGTCACCGAAGATGGCGAAGGGGTCGATGCCCTCGACCTCGCCGGAGGCGAGGATGCGAACCCCATCGCTGCCCAGGGCCACGAGCCCATCGGCGTCCGACATGGCGACCAGGACTGAGATCCCAGGGTGCTGAGCCAGGTTGAGCACGAGTCCCGGCCAGCGCGCTTCGATGTCTTCGATGGTCAGGCGCCCCGGCTCACGAGCAAACCAGACGAGCCCCAGGTTGCCCGAGCCGGCGACCACGAGCTCCGGGCGCTCTTCGGCATCGTCGTTGGCCCGGGCTCTTGGCCCCAGCGAGACCGCCCCGTCCTCCTGCCGACCCTTGACGACCGCGCGGGTGACCGACGCGGAGAAGCTGGACTGGCTCGACAGGTCAGACAAGAAGATGTTCAGGGGTCCCCAGTCCTCATCGTTCCCCGTCGCTGCGGCCACCCCGTCGGCCCCGCCCATCAGGTCACGGACGGTGTCCTCCAGCGATACGCCGTACCGCTGCAAGAACGTAGAACCTTGACTCTGGCCGTGGTCGGACAAGACGACAAAGTGGTACGGCCGGGGGGCGAGTTCGGCAATCTTCTCGAGCATCCCGATGACCTTGTCGACACCCTCCATCGAACGAAGGGACTCCTCGCGGGCGACGCCGGCATGATGGGCCACCTCGTCGTAGTCGAGGTAGTCGGCATAGAGCACCTTGGCGCCCTTGAGCATCTGCTCGGTCATCAGTGCCGTGATCAGGTCACGCTGGATCACATTCGTGATCCCACGCAAAGCGATGTAGGAGCCGTGCCTGTGGATGCGCGGTTGGATGTCTCGGGAAACCTGACGCCGACCCTGAAACCATTCCTTGACCATCTCGCCGATGGTTCGAAACAGCGAGCGGCTGAAGCCGTACGGCGTCGCGAAGAAGGCTCCGTAGTCCCCCGAGCTGCCGATGCCTTGGCGGCGATCCTTGCCGAAGCTGCTCATCGTCAGCATCGAGGTCGGTGCGTCGCCACTGAACAGGTTGCTGACACTGACACCACCATCGGCAAGCAGCCCGTGCCCGTCAGAAATGCGCGCCTCGATGACCGCTGCATCGGGAGGGTGGTTGGCCACAAGCAGCCGCCCGGCCTGCTTCTCGTACCAGCGGAAGGCGGGCATGTCCTCGGTGTAGCCGTGCAGAATGCCCGCCTGGCTGATCGGCGTCGTGCTCGGCACCCGCGCGGTCCACCCGTCCAGGGCATGGCTTCCTTGCCTGATCCACCGGCTGATCGTGGGGACTGTTCCATTCATCACCGCGAAGCGCAGGAGGGGCAGGGGGACGCCGTCCAGCTGGATGATGACGAGCCCCGGAACCTCGGTGCGCTCCACGGGTTGTTGTCGCCGACGGACGGTTCGCACGACATGGGCCAGAAAGACTTCGTCCTCATCGACAGAGTCCAAGAAGCCCACGGCGGTCGCGACCAGGGAGGCGAGCCAAGCCGCAGCAAAGACCGACCACAGCGACGTGTAGGAGACATCGCGAGCAAGCACGATCGCCACCCAGAGGATGACCGACTGGGCGAACAGCGCCAGGATGAAGATTCCGACCCATCCAAGAGCGAGGGCCAGCCGATTCAGCAGCGGACGGATGACCAGGCCCACCAGGCCGACGACCAGCGCCAGTCCCACGATCGATCCGAAGCCGTCGTAGTCGAGGCCCGGGACGACGGCGAAGGCCACCCACAGAGACAACGCGGTGACGAGCCAGGTCCAAAGCAGGCCGCGAATGCGTGGCCAGACCCCATGTCTGGCTCCTCGCACGAGAGTCGCGCCATGCGCTACGGACTCGCGTGCCGCGCTGGTCTGCTCCGACATCGGCGACGTGTCTCCCTACGGGGTGAAGGTCACCCGCTGGCCGGGCGGCGTGTGCAGGACCTGAACGGGGATCTCGAGCTCCTTCACCGCACTGCTGAAGGCTCGAGGGGGATCGTAGAGGCGCGACGGCAGGGCGTGCCGCAATCCGTAGGGAAACAGCGTGCCCCAGTGCACAGGGACAGCGAACCGGGCGCCGAGAATCCCAGCCGCCTGGGCTGCTCGGTGCGGGTTCAGATGCCCGGGACCGAGGTTTGGGCCCCATCCCCAGACCGGTAGCAGTGCAACATCCACCTCGTCGGCGAGATCGGCCATCGCCGGAAAGATGTCGGTGTCGCCCGCGAAGTAGACGCAGGTCTCCCCTGCTTCGAGCACGAAACCGAGTGCATCCGCCCGCGGGCCCCACGGCTCCCGCTTGCCGTCATGGACAGCGTTGACCGCCCGCACAGTCAACTCGCCATCGACGAAGCACTCGCCAACGGTGAGCTCGTGGACCTCATTGAAACCCTTGCCACGTAACCATGTTCCGGCACCTGCGGGCACGAGGATGGGCACATCGGGGCCGACCAGGCGCAAGGAGGGTACGTCGCAATGGTCGTGGTGGAGGTGGCTCAGCAGGACGAGGTCGATGTCAGCGAACAGCGACGGTGGCACAGGCATGGAGAGCCGAGTCAGGAACGTGACGTGCTGTCGCAGCACTGGATCCGTGAGAACCCGTCGCCCACCGATGCTCAGCAGCACGGTGCTGTGCCCCAGGAATGTCAACGCGGGCAACGTCTGGACCACCGCCCGACCTTAGTCGGTGGACATCTGCCCCGCCCCTCACTCTGGGGGGTGAGACGGGAGCTGGACCCCTTCCCCTCTCGCGTCGCCAGGTGTATACCGAAGACGTTCAGCGCCCTGAACACTACGGGAGAGGGGATCAATGACCATGCGAAAGACAAGGCTCGGGATCGTGGCGGTTGCCGCCGCTGCGGGGGCTCTCGTGCTCGCGGGTGTACCGGCCGCGGCCGGCGTGCACCATTCGCACAAACCCATGAGGTACACGTGCACAGGCGGCGAGATCCCGTCCGGGCACTACGCCAGCATCACCGTCAAGGGCGAGTGCGCGGTAGCGCCCAACGCCATGATCCGGGTGGACGGGAACCTGAAAGTTTGGCCGCACGCGACCTTTGACGCGCAGAGCGCCCCGTCGAAGATCTTCGTTCGCGGCAACGTCTTCGCCGGCCGGGGCTCGCTGCTAGGGCTCGGCTGCCAACCGCCTTCCTTCACAGGCAACTCGGCGCATGAATGCGCTGTGGACCCGGAGGGGCACTCGCACATCTTCATCAAGGGCAAGGTCACGGCCATCAACGCGACAGCCGTCCTGCTGAACGGAATCAGGGTCAGAGGCCATGTCCGGGTGATCGGCGGGGGCGACCCGATGATTCCTTGGTCGATCAAGAACAACGTATTCCGTCGCAACCTCACCGTGATGGGTCAGACCACCGAGTGGGTCGGCGTGCTGTTCAACCGGGTCGGCGGCACCGTCCGGCTGCGCAACATCACGCTGCACGACGTTGATCCCGGCGCGCCCGGCGTCTACATCGTGCAGAACACGATCCGCCACAACCTCATCTGCAACAACCTGAGCCCGGGGGTCTCCGGGGGATTCACTCCCGGGGCGGTCAACGTCGTTGGAGGGCGTGCCACCGGTCAGTGCCGAGACCTGGTCTGATCTCGCTTACACCTGTCCGGCTGCCACCCCGCTCTGGGTGGCAGCCGGACAGTTGGTTCGGATCCGCTGGGATCAGTACCAGCCCTTGGCCAGGAAGGCCGACCACGCACCGCACGGCGTGCCGTAGCGCTGGCCGACATAGTTCAGGCCCCAGGTGATCTGAGTCTTCGGATTGGTCGCCCAGTCCGACCCAGCCGACGCCATCTTGGATCCGGGCAGCGCCTGCGGGATTCCGTAGGCACCAGAAGAGTTTGCCGCCCGCTGCGACCAGCCGGACTCACGGGTCCACAGCTTGTCTAGGCAGACGAACTGCGCGTCACCCCAACCTCGTGCAGCCGCCATCTGCTTGCCCAGGGCACGATTCGTGCCGGGGCGTACGGCTGCCGCTGCACGTGTCGCGCGTTCCGCAGCGGCCTTCCTGGCGGCCGCTGCCCGAGCCGCCTCGCGCTTCTCGGCGCGCAACTTGGCTGCCTTCTTCTTGGCCGCCTTCTTCTTGGCCGCCTTCACCTTGGCCACGTGCTTCGCCTTGGCGATGGCCAACCGGTGGTCAGCGGCGGCGGCCGTGCGAGCTGCTGCCAGGTTCACCATCTCCGGCGCCACCGCGGGGCCGGTCACCGTCGGGCGGTCGACGGACCCGAAGGCCGTGGTCGTGACCCCGAGCGTGGTGGCGCCGACGAGCATGGCCACAACCACGCTGAAGCGTCGGGTAGCGGTGGACGAACGGATCCGCCGCATCGAGATGCGGTACATGAAGGGGGTTCCTCTCGCCTTGCAACAGCCCGCCCAGAATTCGGGTGCGTGGGCCATCGAGCGCGGTGCCCCGCGAGGGCACAAGGAGTCGGCAACGACTCGCCTGGACTGACGACGTCGCGACGATCTGGCGTCTTCTAGCTGCCGATCGCCACGCCCAGTGCGGGTATGGACGTCATCAACACTGACAAGCAATCCGGCCGGATGCCAACTTCAACGACGGTGGGATAGGTCACACACGGTCGACGACTACCCTGCGTGGGCAATCATGCAGTTACTTTCCGTGACATTTGAGGCGGTCTCCGGAGCGGGCGTCTCACACCGACAGGTCCTCGAGCATCTCGGTGACAAGAGCCGCGATCGGCGAACGTTCGCTGCGCGTCAAGGTCACGTGCGCGAACAGCGGATGCCCTTTCAGCTTCTCCACCACGGCCACCACCCCGTCGTGTCGCCCCACTCGCAGGTTGTCGCGCTGCGCTACGTCATGGGTGAGGACGACACGCGAGCCCTGACCGATGCGGGACAAGACCGTGAGCAAGACGTTGCGCTCGAGGCTCTGCGCCTCGTCGACGACGACGAAGGAGTCATGCAGTGACCGGCCACGGATGTGCGTGAGCGGCAGCACCTCGAGCATCCCGCGGTCGACCACCTCCTCGACGACCTCGGTCGTCATCAAGGCGGACAGGGTGTCAAAAACCGCCTGCCCCCAAGGGCTCATCTTCTCCGCCTCGGTGCCGGGCAGGTAGCCAAGCTCCTGACCACCCACCGCGTAGACCGGCCTGAACACCACGACCTTGCGGTGCTCGCGCCGTTCCAGTACCGACTCGAGACCTGCGCACAGCGCCAGGGCAGACTTGCCCGTGCCGGCCCGTCCACCAAGGGAGACGATGCCAACCTCGGGATCGAGCAACAGGTCCAGCGCGATTCGCTGCTCGGCGCTGCGCCCGTGCAGCCCGAAGGCCTCCACGTCTCCACGCACCAGGCGAACGCGTTTGTCGGGAGTGACTCGGCCGAGTCCACTACCGCGCGCAGACAGCAAGACGAGCCCGGTGTGGCAGGGCAGTTCGCGCGCTTCCGGAAGGTCAAGGACATGTTGGTCGTAGAGCGCGTCGAGATCGCCGCTGTCGACCTCGAGCTCCGCCATGCCCGTCCAGCCAGACTCGACAGCCAGCTCGGCGAGGTATTCCTCGGCTTGCAGACCGACCGCGGACGCCTTGACCCGCATGGGCAGGTCCTTGCTGACCAGCGTGACGTCGTGTCCCTCAGCCTGCAGGTTGAGGGCCAGGGCGAGGATGCGAGAGTCGTTGTCGCCCAGGCGAAATCCCGTTGGGAGCAGCGACGGATCCGCGTGGTTCAGCTCGACGCGCAGCGTCCCGCCCGCATCGTTGAGGTTCAGCGGTGCATCCAACCGCCCATGTCTGACGCGCAGATCGTCCAAGAGCCGCAACGACTGTCTGGCGAAGTACCCGATCTCAGGGTGAGACCGTTTCGCCTCGAGCTCGGTGACGACGACGATCGGCAAGACCACGTCGTGCTCCTCGAAACGGAGCAAGGCATGGGGGTCCGACAGCAAGACGCTCGTGTCGAGGACGTAGACGCGACGCTTGGCTGGTGAGCGTCGACGGGTGGATGCAGGCACGAGGCTGGCCTCCCGATGCGGTCCGGCGCCCTGCCGGCCGATTCATCGACGCTACGCGCGGACCAGGCCCGATCCGTGGACCTGCCGTGGACCAGCCGTTCGTGTCGGAGGCGGCCTCCGCATCGGCCCTGCGAGGACCGGCTCAGGTGCCGAAGCGACGTTGTCGAGCTGAGTAGGAGCGGACCGCCCGGAGGAAGTCGACCTTTCGAAACGACGGCCAGTAGGCCTCGCAGAAATAGAACTCCGACCGCGCGCTCTGCCAGAGCAGGAAGCCACCGAGCCGCTGTTCGCCGCTGGTGCGAATGACCAAGTCAGGATCGGGCTGACCCCTGGTGTAGAGGTGGGCGGCGATGTGGTCCACGTCGAGCACTTGAGCCAGGTCGTCGAGAGACACGCCCTGCCCGGCCTGCTCCTGAAGCAGCGAACGTACGGCATCCGCGATCTCCTGGCGCCCGCCGTAGCCAACCGCCACATTGACCATCAGACCGTCGACGTCGGCGGTGGCGGCCTCGGCCGCCTTCAGCGCGTTGGCCGTCGCGTCCGGCAGGAGATCGAGGGCCCCGACCGGATGGACGACCCACCGCCGAGCAGCGGCGAGCTGCTCAACGGTGTCCTCGATGACCTCGAGCAGAGGCGTGAGCTCCGCTGCTGGTCGGGACAGGTTGTCGGTGGACAACAGCCACACCGTGACGACTTCCACGCCGACGTCCTCGCACCAGCCCAGCAGGTCCTGGACCTTCTCCCCGCCCGCCCGATGCCCGTGGGCCGTGGACTGCCCCACCTCCCGAGCCCAGCGCCGGTTCCCGTCCAAGATGACACCGACGTGGCGCGGGATCCTGGACCGATCCAAGGACCGCAGCAGCCGTGACTCATAGGCCCCGTAGAGGAGTCCGATCGGCCCCATTCAGCCTCCTTCGACCCCCTCAGGGTAGCCGCGGAACGCACCTGAACCGGCGAGATCATATGTTACTGATCGGTAACCTACGGAGTCGTAGGTTACTGTTGAACCATGAGCCCTCCGGACGTCGACGGTCCCGACGTCGACCGCGACATCGAGGACACGTTCGCGCGGACGCTGGACCGCACGGTCGGGGCAGCGGTGGCCCGTGCCGCACCGCATGTCCCAGAAGCGGTCAAGCCCAGACTGCGGGGTTGGTTGCATCTGGGGGCGGCCCCCGTCGCCCTCATCGGTGGCATCGCCCTCATGTTTCTGGCGCGCGGAACCGCTGAGTTCGTGGCCGTCTCGATCTATGCGCTGACCACGACCTTGCTGTTCACCGTTTCAGCGACCTATCACCGCGGCCGTTGGTCAGCGCGGACCCACGGCGTGCTGAAGCGCTTTGACCACGCCAACATCTTCTTGCTGATCGCCGGCACCTACACGCCGTTCACGGTCATCCTGCTCGAAGGAGGTCAGCGGGCCGCCCTGCTGTGGATCGTGTGGACGACCGCGGCGCTCGGTGTCACCTTCCGCATCCTGTGGGTCGGTGCGCCGCGGTGGCTCTACGTCCCGGCCTACCTGGCGATGGGATGGACCGCCGTGTTCTTCTTGCCGAACTTTGCCTCCCGCGGCGGAATCGCGGTGCTCGCGCTGCTCGTGGTCGGTGGACTCGCCTACACGGCTGGCGCTGTCGTCTACGCACTACGCCGACCCGACCCGTACCCCTCGTGGTTCGGCTTCCACGAGATCTTCCATGCGTGCACGCTGGTGGCCTACCTCGCGCAATACGCCGCTGTCGTCATCGTGCTGAGCCGCTGAGACAGGTCAACCGCGAAGAACCACCACGGGGCAGTCGGCATGCCGCACGACCTGCTCCGAGGTCGAGCCCAACAGCAAGCCCGCGAAACCTCCTCGGCCGCGAGAGGACACCACCAACAGGTCCGCGCCGGCCGAAGCGCTGATCAGGGTCGACGCGGCGGCCCCGTGCACCACATGCAGCACGACCTCGACCCCGTCGTCGGAGTCACCGTCCCGAGCGACGGCTTCGGCCAGCTCAGCTTCGACCGCGGCCTGGTAGTCGTCCACCGAAGCCACCACGCCATGGGGGACGTCCGCCGGGCGCGGCGTCTTCGTCAGCGACCAAGCGCGTAGGACATGCAGCGGCCACCCGCGCAGCCTCGCCTCTTCCCTACCGAAGGCGAGAGCCCGATCGGCCGAGGGCGATCCGTCGTGGCCCACCAGCACTCCGCCGTCGATGACCACGTCGTCGTCACGCATGTCCTTGCCCCTGGAGTCCCTGCCCATGCAGCCATTCAACTCGACGGGAGTCGGAACGGACAGCTAGGTGGTAGGTCCCTCTGCGCGGACCTTGGCCACACCTTCCATTGCTGAGCGCAGGTCCGCCAACCAGGTCTCCGCATTTGAACCGACCAGGCGGACGCACCACGCCAGAGCGTCGGCCCTCGAGCGCGCGACGCCGGCCTCGACCAGAGTGTCGAGGACCAAACGGTCCGCCTGCCTGAGTCGCGTCATGGCTGGCACGGCCAGCGTCGTGAACATCTCCCGGGTTCCGTCGATGTCGACTCCCCAGCTGACTTTGCGACCCAGTCGATGTTCGATCTCGCGAGCGATCTCGATGCGCTGATCGCGGGTGCTCTCACGAAACTGCTTGATGGCACCGGAGATCGCTGCAGCTCGCGCCACATCGGAGGCATCGTCCGGAAGAGCGGGAGTCGCCCGCTTTCCCACGATCGTGATCTCGTCACGGTCGATGGTGAGGTCGAGGGAGCCGGAGAACCACTCAGCGGGGAGTCGGCCGGACAGCCAACCCCGCACCTGGTCCACGGTGTGGTCGGGGGCAGATTGATTTGTCATGTAATGATGATTACACAATTACTTAGCAAGTCGCTACTCGAGCAACATCTTCAGTTCCTCTGGAGCGGTGACGGGCCGATGGCAGACGAAGTTGCGGCAGACGTACGCCGTGGCGGCCTCGCCGATCAGCGGCCGGCCGGTCAGCAGAGGCACCGACGACGTGACCGACGGATCGCCGACGGCCAGCACCGCTCCCGGCGCACCGGTCTGCAGCGCGGTGAGCCTGAGCGCCTCGGTGTCGGCCCGGCCGCTCGGACCCACGATGGCGATCTCGCGCGGACCATCCAGCAGAGCCTCGGCCACCGCGAGTCCCCAACCGGCAAATCTGGGATACGCCACGCCGATCCGGCCGGAGACGGCCACGGCGTCGCTGGCCGCGGCTCGATGGGTGCTCGACCCGGTCAATGCCGCATAGCTGAGCAGTGCTCCAGCTGCGGCCGCCGTGCCCGAAGGCGTCGCGTTGTCCGTCGGATCTCTTGGCCGGCGCACCAGCTGCTCTTCGTCGACTGCCGTGTCGAAGAAGCTCCCGTCGCCGGCAGCGAATCGTTCCATGACGACGTCCAGGAGTCCGCCTGCGCGATCCAGCCACCCCTCGACGCCAGTGGTCGAGTAGAGGCTCAGAAAGCCTTCTGCCACATCGGCATAGTCCTCCAACACTCCGGCATGTCGGCCGGCCACGCCATCCTTTGACACTCGAAGGAGCCGCTGCTCAGTGCCGGCTCTCTCAAGGTGCACTGAAACGAGCAACTCGGCAGCCTCGACCGCCGCCTGCGTCCACAGCGGTCGCTGCAACAGCGCCCCGGCCTCCGCCAGAGCGGCGATGACCAGTCCATTCCAGGCGGCAACGACTTTGTCGTCCCGGCCGGGTTGAGCCCGACCGTCGCGAGCCGCCAGCAGCCGAGCACGAACCTCCCGCCAGCGCCGCCAGTCCTCGGGGTCTGCCAGCAGCTGCAAGGTCGAGGCGCCATGCTCGAAGGTCCCCCCGTCAGTCACCGCGAACAGACCCGCTGCCCACGTTCCGTCGGACTCCCCGAGGACGTCGATTAGCTCGGCTGGGGTCCAGACGTAGGTCAGGCCCTCGACGCCGTCGGTGTCGGCGTCCAAGGCCGAGGCGAATCCGCCCTGCTCGGTCCGCAGCTCGCGAAGCAGGAACTCAGCGGTCTCCTCCACCACCCGGCGAGCGAGGGGATCGTCGGAGATTCGCCACCAGTGCAGATAGGTCCGCAACAACAAAGCGTTGTCGTACAACATCTTCTCGAAGTGTGGCACGACCCACGCGTCGTCAACGGAGTACCGCGCGAAGCCCCCGGCCAACTGGTCGTAGATCCCGCCGCGGGCCATCGCGTCGAAGGTCTTGGCGGCCATGGTCAGAGCCTGCTCGTCCCCCGTGCGCGCGTGATGACGCAGGAGCCACTCAAGAACCATCGACGGCGGAAACTTGGGTGCTCCACCGAAGCCCCCTCGCCGAGGGTCGTAGGTGGGGACGAGGGCGTCCAGGGCGGCGGCCATACCGGCCGCATCCGGCGGCGGGGAACCATCGTGGACGACAACGCGATCGGCCAACGCCCGGCTGATCCGAGCGGCCGCTTGTTCGGCGTCAGGTTTTCGTTCTGCCCAGGTCGAGGCAATCGCCTGGAGAAGTTGCGGGAAGGACGGCATGCCATGACGCGGCTTCGGAGGGAAGTACGTCCCTGCATAGAAGGCTTCCCCGCTCGGTGTCAGGAACGTCGTCATGGGCCACCCACCCTGACCGGTCAGTGCCTGGACGTACTCCATGTAGACGGCATCGACATCCGGTCGCTCCTCGCGATCGACCTTGACGTTGATGAAGTGCCTGTTCATCAGCTCGGCCGTAGCCGGATCCTCGAAGGACTCGTGTGCCATCACGTGGCACCAGTGGCACGCGGCGTAGCCGATCGAGAGCAAGACCGGCCGGTCGAGCCGCTCCGCCTCGCGGAAGGCTTCTTGCCCCCACGGCCACCATTCGACCGGGTTGTCCTTGTGCTGCAACAGGTAAGGACTGGTCTCGCCAGCGAGCCGGTTCATCCAGCGACCCTGCCACATCCGGCGACGTTGACGGCGCCCGCGCCTGGCCTCAAACGGATCGAAGCACCTTGCTCATCGGCCGTCCTTTCGCGAGCTCGTCCACGAGCTTGTCCAGGTAGCGGATCTTCTGCATCAAGGGATCATCGACCTCCTCGACCCGCACCCCGCAGACAACACCGGAGATCAGCCCGGCGTTCTCGTTGAGCTGAGCCTGGGCAAAGAAGTTCTCGAACGTCGTCCCAGCCTCGAGGTGGTGATGGAGCTCCGCGTCGTCGAAGCCGGTCAGCCACTCGATGACCTCGTCGAGCTCGGCCTTCGAGCGCCCCTTCCGCTCCACCTTGGCCAGGTAGTGCGGGTAGACCGACGCGACGCTCACGGCAAAGATCCGGCTCACCCGTCCAAGCGTAGCGATCGTGACCTGGGATGCTGGCGGCGTGGGATACGCCGAGGCCGTCGCTCGCCTGGGCCACCAACGTTGGTTTGCCAGTCTCGGTCGGGCCGTTGTCCCGCTCGACCGTGCCGTTTACCGAGCCACCCAGGGTCGCTGGACCCTGATCGGCCGCGGCGTCGTCCCTCAGCTCATCCTCACCACGACTGGGCGGCGCTCCGGGCAGCCGCGGCCTGTCCCCTTGCTGTACGCCCGGGACGGCGAAGCCTTCGTCGTGGTCGCCTCCAACTGGGGCCAGCGGGAGCATCCCGCCTGGTCGGCCAACTTGATCAGCAACCCACTCGCCAGCATCACCCTGGACCACGACCCGATCCCGGTGCGGGCGACATTGGCCGAGGGAGAGGAACGGGAGCGACTTTGGCCGCTCCTGACCTCGGTCTGGCCGGCCTACGACACCTATGCCGCAAGATCCGGCAGGGATCTTCGCGTCTTCCGGCTACGACCAGTTCCAAGGCCGACCGCTGAGTGATCACTGACCTTGCGTCCGACCAAGTGCGCCGTATAGGCCACCATCGGTCGGACGCAACGGATCCGGCATGCTTTTCCCGTGCCGGGTCCGTTGCGCGTCCGTTCGGCGGTGATTCCCGAAGGCGAGCTGTCATGGCGCTTCTCGAGATCCTCGGGACCGGGTGGGCAAAGCGTGAACACCACGGACTCGCGGGTTGAGCTCTCCTACGATCTGGCGGCGTCCTCGGCATTCGGCCCCTCACTCAAGGGTCGGGCTCTGGAGCGCTTGGCTGGTCGCCTTGTCGACGGCACGATCACCGTGACGGCATCCGAGCACCGCAGCCAGTTGCAGAACCGGGAGGCCGCCGAGCGCCGACTGGTCTCCCTGCTGCTCGAAGCCACGGCTCCGCCTCCCCGTCGCCGCCGTCCCACCAAGCCCTCCAAGGCGTCGACCGAGCGCCGGATCGCGAGCAAGAAGAAGCGCGGAGAGACCAAACGCCTTCGACGCAGCACCACCGACGGTCAGTAACCGACCAACTCAGTGGTCGGGGGTATCTGGCTCGGGTGGAGCGCCCGCGGATCGGTCGAGACGGTCGATCGGCTCCTCGACAAAGTCGATCTTCTTGATCTGGCGGTTCATCGAACGGAACAAGAGGAACGCGGCTATCGCCAGCACGATGAACACGCCGAAGCCGAGCCAGCCGGGCCGCACCGTGTCGTCGGTCAGCGGTTTCGGCGAAGCCTGTGCCAGGAACGTCAACCAGCGCTCGGCGAGCACGGCGGAGCCCGTCATGCGCTCTGCGTCCGCTCATCGTTGCCCAGCGACGGGAAATCTCCGTCAGCGCGCAGCCCGGCGAACAGATCGTCCTCGGGCAGCGAGGTCTCGACCAACGAGCGGACCAGCTGGTAGTCCTCCGTAGGCCAAGCCTTGGCCTGCAGCGCCAGCGGGATGGCGAACCAGCGGCCTTCGGGATCGACCTGGGTCGCGTGAGCCCGCAGGGCGGCATCACGGACCGCGAAGAACTCCGCGCACTCCACCCGAGTGGTCAATCGTTCCTGGTCCTCTGGCTTGTCCTCCCAGGCCGCGAGCCACTCGGCGAACGGCGGCTCGAGCCCGGCCGCCACCGCGGCCGCGTCCAGAGCTTCGATGCGCGGCTTGTGAAACCCGAGCTGGTAGTAGAGCTTGAGCGGTTGCCAGGGCTCGCCCGCATCCGCGAATCGCTCGGGATCTGCGGCAGCCTCGAACGCAGCGACCGAAACCTCGTGGGTACGGACGTGGTCGGGATGCGGGTACCCACCGTTCTCGTCGTACGTGGTCACGACGTGCGGCCGGAATTCGCGGATCACCCTGACCAGAGCCTCGGTGGACTCCTCGAGAGGAACCAGCGCAAAGCACCCATCCGGCAACGGCGGCAGCGGGTCGCCCTCGGGGAACCCGGAGTCCACGAAACCGAGCCACGTGTGCCGCACACCGAGAATGTCGCGCGCCTGCTCCATCTCCCGACGGCGGGCGGCCGAGATGTCAGCCAAGATCTCCGGATCGTCCGCGAGCGCGGGATTGAGGATGTCCCCACGCTCACCACCAGTGCAGCTGACCACCATCACGTCGACACCTTCACGGGCATAGCGAGCCGTGGATGCGGCCCCCTTGCTCGACTCGTCGTCGGGATGGGCGTGTACGGCGAGCAACCGCAGCTGCTGAGCTGTCTCATACGTCACCCACCTATCCTCCCAGACCGGAAACTGCTCCCGCCCTCGCCGGGTGTGCCGTCCGCGGAGGGAACGGGACAATGGACCCGTGACCGACCTCGAGGCGCGATACGGCCGAAGCTCGCCGCGTTCTCCGGCCCGCGTCCGCGCTTTGGCTATCAGCGGAATCGGGCTGCTGGTCGTGGCCGTTCTCGCATTCGGGTGGTGGTGGTGGAGCGACCAAGATCGTTTTGGAGGGCAAATCCACTCCTACTCCGTCGAGTCCGACTCGTTGGTCACGGCGACGGTCGAAGTGACCAATCACGGGGGCGCTGGGGTCCGCTGCGAGATCCTGGCCAAGGACCGTTACACGCAGCCGGTAGGCACGACCATCATCGAGATTCCGCAGGGAGTCGGAACCACGCTGGTGGAAACGACGCTGACGACCGTCGGTCGGGCTGTCGTGGTCACGGTCAATTCCTGCGCGGCCATCGAATCGGCTCA
Source organism: uncultured Actinomycetota bacterium (assembly GCA_963805505.1). Taxonomy (GTDB): domain Bacteria; phylum Actinomycetota; class Actinomycetes; order DATJPE01; family DATJPE01; genus JANPBY01. The sequence goes on from CAWDUP010000004.1 coordinate 219,596, forward strand.
ACCCTGAACGGCCGCGTAGGCTGAAGGACTGAGCTCGACCCACCATCACCGTCTTCAGGAGGAGTTTTTCTGTGACCACCTGGCTCACCCAGGAGGCCTACGACCGCCTCAAGGCCGAATACGACCACGCCACCGGAGAGGGTCGTGACTTCATCGTCAAGCGGATAGAAGCCGCGCGCGAGGAGGGCGACCTCAAAGAGAACGGCGGCTATCACGCCGCCAAGGACGAACAGGGCAAGAACGAGGCGCGGATCCGCCAGCTGCGCCAGCTGCTCGAGGATGCCGAGGTCGGAGAGGCTCCACCCACGGCCGATGGCGTCGTCGGGCTCGGCCAGGTGGTGACGGTGGACTTGATGGGAGATGACCTTCGGTTCCTGCTGGGAAGTCGAGAGGTCAGCGTCGGCGACGACCTCGACGTCTACAGCGAGCAGAGCCCGCTGGGGGCCGCCGTCTTCGGGGCATCGGTGGGCGACACCGTGTCCTACGACGCCCCGAACGGTCGAACCATCAAGGTCGAGATCAAAGCTGTGGAGCCGTACTCAGGTTGAGGGTTGGTCCCTGCTCACTCAGGTGGTGACCGTCGCCTTGTAGCGACGGACCGCCAGCGGGACGAACACGACCAGGATCGCCACCGTCCACACGACGGACATCAACACCGGATGCTGCTGAGGGAACTGGTCCCCGGGTAGGCCGGTGGGGTTGCCGAACAGCTCTCGCGCGGCGAGCGTGACGCTGGACAGCGGGTTCCACGCCGCGATCGTCTGCAGGCCGGCAGGCATGCCCTGAAGGGGCACGAAGGCGTTGGAAAGGAACGTCAGCGGGAACAGCCACACCAGCCCTGCAGTGTTGGCGACCTCCGGACTCGGCATGTGGAGACCGACCCAGGCCCCGATCCAGCTCATGGCATAGCCGAACGCCAACAACAAAGCGAAGCCAGCCGCTACCTCGGCCACGGAGGTGTGAGTCCGCCAACCGATGAGCAGCCCGGTGGCGGCCAGCACGCTGAGGGTGATGATGGCGCGCACCACATCCGAGGTCGTGCGTCCCATGACGACGGCAGATGCAGCCATCGGCAGTGACCGGAATCGATCGATGATTCCCTTGCTCATGTCCTCGGAAAGGCCGACCGTGGTCGCGGCCGCGTTGAAGGCGACGGTCTGCGCGAAGATGCCGGCCATCAGGTATTCCTTGTAGTCGCCCCCGCCCGGCACGGGGATCGCGCCGCCGAACACGAACGCGAACAGCAGAACGAAGATGATCGGCTGCACGATGGAGAAGAAGAGCAGCTCAGGCACCCGGGGGATCTTCAGCAGATCACGCTTGGCAACCACCCATCCGTCGGACAGGAGCCACCCCAGTGGGGGGCGGCGACCGCTGCCTGGCTGCGCCGCGGTCAGGTCGATGCTGGTCACGATGAACTCCTCGCGTTCGCCGGGTCGATGGTGTCCTCGGTCCTGGGGTCGGCGTCCTCTTCAGCCGCGTGGCCGGTCAAGGACATGAACACGTCGTCCAGGGTCGGGCGACGTAGCGCGACGTCGTCGAGCTCGACCCCGGCTGCGTCGAGAGCCCGGATCGCGCTCAGCAGCGTCCCGGTCCCCCCGGCGACCGGGATCGTGACGCTGCGCGCATCGGTGTCGGTGGCCGCCTCTCCGCTGGCGAGGGGCCGCAGAGCCAGCTCCGCCTGACCGATCTGGTCAGGCGTGCGAACAACGATCTCGACCCGGTCGCCACCGACGGAATCCTTCAGCGCGCTGGCTGTGCCGTGGGCGATCACCTTGCCGTGGTCGACGACGACGATGTCGTCGGCTAGCCGGTCTGCCTCCTCGAGGTATTGGGTCGTGAGGAGCACCGTGGTCCCATCGCTGACGAGGTCGCTGATGACGTCCCACATCTGTAGGCGGGAGCGCGGGTCGAGTCCCGTGGTCGGCTCGTCCAGAAACAAGATGGGTGGGCTGGCAACCAAGCTGGCCGCCAGGTCGAGCCGACGACGCATCCCGCCGGAGTAGGTCTTGGATGGTCGGTCGGCGGCCTCGACGAGGTCGAAGCGTTCCAGCAGGTCCTGACCGCGCCGGCGGACGTAGCCCGGGTCGAGGTGGTAGAGGCGCCCGACCATGTTGAGGTTCTCGCGGCCGGTGAGGTATTCGTCGACGGCTGCAGTCTGACCGGTGAGACCGATCAGCCGGCGTACGTCTCCCGGGCGCTTGAGGACGTCGATCCCTCCCACGAACGCGCGGCCGGAGTCCGGTGCAAGCAAGGTCGTGAGCACCCGAACGGTCGTCGTCTTGCCGGCCCCGTTCGGGCCGAGGAGACCGACCACAGCCCCCTCTGGGACGGTGAGGTCGACCCCGTCGAGGGCGCGTACCTCGCCCTTGAAGGTCTTGACCAGACCCTCGGCCACGATGGCATCGGTCATGAGTTGCGTCTCCCTAGTCGTGACAGTCGTGCTCGTGGGTTCGGTTTGTCTTGTTGGGTCGCTGCAGCTGGGCCAAGGGATGAACTACCCCGCTGCGAGGGGGCGAGTGGCCCTTCGAGCGTATGACTGATCGGTTGCGGCGAGAACGAGGCGGGCGCGGGCGGCCTGGCGCTCGGCTCGCGCCAGCTGCCGGCGTGCGCGGGCCTGGGCCAGCAGCTGACGGCGGGGCCGGTCCTGGCTCACCTGAACGAGCCGATCGCTGTGAACCTGGAGGTGATGGGCATAGATCGTTTCGGACATGGCGGTGCTCCTCAAGGGGTTTTCGGGAGGGTTGTTGGGTGGTTGGGGGGTCAGCCGAGACCAGCAGCGAGCAGAGCAGCCTCGGCTTCGTCAACCGACATGCGACCTGCGGCCAGGTCGGCGAGCACTTTGTCGCGGTCCAGCGGCGGTTCGCTGCCTGGCCCTTCGAGCCCGAGGCGCACCAACAGCTCGGCGAAGCGCTGCCGGGCGGTCGGGTAGCTCACCCCGAGGTGTCGCTCGAGCTCGCGCATGTTGCCACGCGAGACCAGAAAAACCCGCAGCATCTCGTGGTCCTCGGCCGAGAGGCCGGCGAACGGCGAGAGTTCGAACGACCCGGACAGTTCCGTGCCACAGCTGGCACATCCGAGCCGCGAGATGGTCAGGTGGGCCGCGCAGACCGGGCAGTCCCGCGGCGGGCGGTGCGCGTGCCCGGGGGACCGGGTGGCGAAGTCAGTCATCGCTAGGCCCCCACACTGATCTTGGCCGACCCGAGCTCGACCTTGACGTCGAGAGTTCCTTCACCAGCGCCGACCACGAGCGGACCTCTGCCGCCGCCGAGCTCCATGGAGCCCAGCTCGGCCCGCCCTTTGACCGTCACGTTCGAGCGCGGATCGAGACGCATCTTCACGCTGCCCAGCTCGCACCTCACCTGCGAGGCGCCGCCGTCAAGGAGCCAGTCGAGCTTGGCGCTTCCCGCCTCGACCCTTCCATCGATCTCGCCGGAACACTCCATGGCCTTGAGCGAGCCGGCTTCAACGGTGAAGCGCAGGCCGCCTTCGAGGCGCGTGGCCACCACGCTGCCTGCCTGAACCGTCACCTCGACGGGCAGCTCGGGACGGATCTTGACGACCACGGTCTCGGTGTTGCGCCAACGACCGAAAGCCTTGCCGATCCGACGGGCGCCGGTCTCATAGGAGAAGTCCCCGAATCCCGGCTCGCCGTCGGTGTCGATGATGAGCGCTCCTCCGTCGCGCCGAGCCACATGCGGTCCCTCGACACTGGCTCCCACCACCGTGGGGTCACCCACGAGCACGACCGCGATGGCCGTGGCCCGGACGACGACCCGCTGGATCGGCCCGGACGAGGATTCCCCGCCGGCTGGGCCGGAACCCGATCCGGCAGGAGGTGGAACGACGCGGACGCCGCTGCGCGGCTCGCCTGCGGCGGTGGCCGATGGATCGGTGGCGCCGGTCGACGACTCCGCGGCCAGTCGCTTGCTGGCCTCATCGGGGGCTAGGGCGCCGGCGGCGACCTGGGCCAGCAGGCTGCGAAGGTCAGTGTCTGTGGTGTCGCTTCCCGAGGTGTCGCGGCCTGTGGTGTTGGTGCCGGAGCTGTCGGTGTCTGGGGTGTCGTTCGATGTCATGGACATGATTTGACAACATACACTCTCAATCTGTCAAGTCCATCTTGTGTTTTTTCTTCTCAAGCGGCAGAGATCGCCTCGCGGACCCCGTAACCAGCCACGCGCAAGGCACCCACGACCTGCTCGCAGTGCTCCGCGCTGCGCATCTCCAGCTGCAGACCGATCTCCACTTCGTCCACGCGTAGGCCGGGATCGGTGCGCAGGTGCTCCACCTCCAAGACGTTGGCGTCGTTGTCGGCAAGGGTGGCGAGGAGCTTGGCCAGGTGTCCCGGCCGGTCGGGAACGCGCACGTGCAGCGCGAGGTAGCGCCCGGCGGCGGCGAGCCCGTGGCGGATGACTCTCAGCAGCAGCACCGGGTCGATGTTCCCCCCGGACAGCACCGCCACCACCGGTGGTTCGAACGCGCGCGGATCGTCCATGATGGCCGCGACCGCTGCCGCGCCAGCGGGCTCGACAATCAGCTTGGCCCGCTCAAGACACAGGAGCAGCGCCCGCGAAAGCGACTCCTCGGAGACCGTGCGCATGTCGTCGACGAGTTGGCGCACCAGCGCGAACGGGACATCGCCTGGGCGTCCGACTGCGATCCCGTCGGCCATGGTCGCCATCTCTGACAGGGCGACCGGATGGCCGGCGGTCAGGGATGGCGGGTAGGCCGCGGCGTTCTCGGCCTGCACCCCGACGACGCGGACATCGGGGCGCGCAGCCTTGACCGCCAACGCAATTCCCGCCAGCAGTCCACCGCCTCCGGTGCACACGACGATCGTGCGCACCGACGGGCACTGATCAAGGATCTCCAGCCCCGTCGTTCCTTGCCCGGCCACGATGTCTGGGTGGTCGAAGGGGTGGATCAGCACCGCACCGGTCGTCTCGGAGAACTCCTGAGCGGCCTGCAGGCATTGTTCGATCACCTGCCCTTGCAAGCGCACCTCGGCGCCGTACGCGCGCGTGGCCGCGATCTTGGGGATCGTCGCTCCTTCCGGCATGAACACCGTGGACGAGATGTTCAACAGCTGTGAGGCGAGCGCGACCCCTTGCGCGTGGTTGCCAGCACTGGCGGCCACGACACCGCGGGCCCGCTCCTCGGCCGACAGCCGGGAAATCCGGTTGTACGCACCGCGGATCTTGAACGACCCGGCCCTCTGCAGGTTCTCGCACTTCAGGTGCACCGGGCCACCCACCAGCTCGCTGAGCGGTCGGGAACCCTCCATGGGAGTTCGCCGAGCGACGCCCTCGAGTCGCTCGCGGGCGGCTTCGACGTCGGCGGCTGTCGGTGCCCTCGCCGCGGAAGGTGCCGTAGCGCGCGTGGTTTTGAGGTCGTCGGCCATGGTGGGAGTCTGGCATCGGTGAGACGCTGGTGCGGATGTCTACCCCGGTCCAGTCCAAACCCGAGTCGGGTCCCACCTACAGATCGACTCGCCACGTGCCTCGACCGGCTGGGCCGAACAGCGCCGTGTTCATCGCCGCCATGCTGTCGGGCCGCGTGTCTCCGCACGACATGTTCACCAAGGTGGCGCGCGAGCACGGACGAATCGCCCACATCCGGCTCCCTAAGGAGCACCTCTACGTCTTGAGCCACCCCGACCTGGTCCGCTCTGTCTTCGTCACGCATGGGCGATCGACGATGAAGGGCCGCGGCGTCCAGCAGATGCGTCCCCTCCTAGGCGACGGCCTCCTGACCTCCGAAGGGGAGCTGCACCGCAGGCAGCGGCGACTCGTGCAGCCCGCATTCCATCGGAAGCGGATCGAGGGGTACGCCGAGACGATGGTCCAGGTGGCGCTCGAGCGCAGTCGTGCCTGGCGGGACGGTGAGCCTGTCGACCTGTCCACCGAGATGTCTTCCCTCGCCCTGGACATCGTGGGAAAGACCTTGTTCGGTACCGACCTCAGCACGACAGCGTCGGAAGTGGCGGACGCGCTGTCGGCCCTGCTTCACAACTTTCAACGCCGGATGACCGGAGGGGCAGACAGCTTGCTCGACCGCCTGCCGACCAGGGCCAACGCGCGTCGACAGCACGCCCTCGACACCCTCGACTCGATCATGGCCGAGCTGATTGCCGCTCACCGTGCTCACCCTGATGCTCCCACCGACACCGTGCTCTCGATGCTGTTGAGCGCGCGAGACGACGAGGGCGAAGGCCGAGGCATGTCCGACCGGCAGGTCCGCGACGAGGTCATGACCTTGGTGCTGGCTGGTCACGAGACGACCGCCAATGCCCTGACCTGGGCCTGGTTCCTCTTGGGGCGGCACGCAGATGTTGCAGAGCGGCTGCATTCCGAGGTCGAGGCCTTACCAGCCGTACTCGATCTTGGTTGCGTCCAGGACCTTCCGTGGACCCGCGCTGTCGTCGCCGAGACTCTCCGGCTGTATCCACCTGCTTGGACCATCGGCCGTCGGACAACCGCCGACCTCGAGATCGACGGGTGGCTGGTGCCTGCTGGGTCGCTCACCCTGGCCAGCCAGTGGGTGCTCCATCGCGACCCACGATGGTGGGGGGACGGAGACGCGTTTCGCCCCGGCCGCTGGCTGGACGCGAGCGGCGCCTTCGACGAGACCGCGCCAGGGCAGCCCAAGGGAGCTTGGTTCCCGTTCGGCCTAGGCGCTCGGGTCTGCATCGGCGAGTCCTTCGCGTGGACCGAGGCCGTGCTGGTTCTCGCGACGCTGGCCCGCTCGTGGGCGCCGGTCATCATGGCTGACCGGGCGCCAGCCGTACGTCCCGCGGTGACGCTTCGGCCACGTGACGGCATGCCCGCCATCCTGCGACGGCGCACACGCGACGGCTGACGTGGGTCGCTCCCTCGACATGGACGCGCGCCGCGGCCACTGACAGGATCGAGGCCGCGAAACCCCCGACGCCGAGGAGTCTGTCGTGATCCACCCGAGCCCGCTTCCCGACGTCGAGATCCCCGACGAGCCTCTCCCGGAATACATCCTGGCGGGCGCGCGCGACCTGGGCGGCAAGCCTGCTCTGATCGACGGACCGTCCGGCCGGACCCTCACGTATGCCGATCTCGAGTCCGCCGTCCGAGCCTTGGCCGGCGGGCTGGTGGCCAACGGGTTCGCCAAGGGGGACGTCGTGGCGCTGATGGCACCAAACCTCCCGGAGTACGCCGTCATCTTCCACGGGGTGGCCCTCGCGGGGGGCATCGTGACCACGGTGAACCCGACCTACACCGCGCGGGAGGTCAGGTCGCAGCTCACCGACTCGGGCGCCACGCGGATGGTCACCGTGGCGCCATTTCTCGACATCGCCACCGAGGCGGCCGAGGGGACACGGGTCACGGAGGTCGTCGTGATCGGCGAGGCCGAAGGCGTCGCCTCGGTGACGTCGTGGTTCGGCGCCCCGTTGACTGCGCAAGTGCCGGTCAGCCCGGACGATGTGGTGGTGCTGCCGTACTCCTCGGGCACCACCGGCATCAACAAGGGAGTGATGCTCACCCACCGCAACCTGGCGGCCAACGTGGCTCAGGTCCTGGGGCCGGCCGACATCCGGGGCGATGAGACGTTCATCGCGGTCTTGCCGTTCTTCCACATCTACGGCATGCAGGTCTTGATGAACACCGGCCTGAAGGCTGGCTGCACGATCATCACCATGCCGCGCTTCGATCTGGAGATGTTCCTCGACCTGCACCAGAAGTACGGCATCACCCGGTCTTTCGTAGCACCGCCCATCGTGGTGGCGTTGGCCAAGCACCCGCTCGTCGACAAGTACGACCTGTCCAAGCTGGAACAGGTGTTCTCCGGAGCGGCGCCGCTGTCTGCCGAGCTGGCACTGGAGACCGGAGCACGGCTGAACTGCGAGGTGGTCCAGGGATATGGCATGACGGAGGCATCTCCGGTCACCCAGCTGACTCCCCCAGGCGGCTTCAAGCCGGGCTCCGTCGGTGTGACCACTCCCAACACCGAGCTTCGCGTCGTCGACGTCGCAAGCGGTGCCGACCTAGACATCGACGCCGACGGTGAGCTGTGGATCCGAGGACCCCAGGTCATGAAGGGCTACCTCAACAACCCGGCCGCGACAGCAGCGACGATCGACGCAGACGGCTGGTTGCACACAGGCGACATCGGCCGGATCGACTCAGATGGGCACGTGTTCATCGTCGACCGGCTCAAAGAACTCATCAAGTCCAGCGGCTTCCAGGTGGCTCCCGCGGAATTGGAAGGACTGCTCCTCGAGCACCCCGCGGTTGCTGACGCAGCGGTCATCGGCCGCCCCGACGAGGCGCGTGGTGAGGTACCGGTGGCCTACGTCGTCCTGAAGGCCGGCGCTGAAGCCGATGCCGCCGACGTGGCAGCTTTCGTCGATGACCAGGTGGCTCACTACAAGCGATTGGGGAACGTCGAGTTCGTCGACGTGATCCCCAAGTCAGCAGCGGGCAAGATTTTGCGCCGCATGTTGCGTGACACGCCAGCCGGCTGACTGATCAGGCGCTGAGGAGGTATTCGATCCGGGCTTCGAGGTGGCTGTAGATCTCGGGTTGTCCGGCTGGCGGTGGTCGGCGTCCGGGGAGGAGTGGTGGGGCGGTGGAGTGGTAGGTGTGTCCGGTGGGGGTGGTGACCCGGACCCGGTGGGGGCGCCGCATGTCTGGACGGGTCGGTTTCGGTGGTCCAGCCGGGGGTTTGTTTGAGGTAGTTGCACCGTTCGCACAGTCCCTGACCGTTGGTCAGGCTGGTCCGGCCGCCTCGGGCGTGGTCGTGGAGGTGGTCGAGGTGCCGGATCGCCGCGTCACACCACGGGGTGCGACAGGTCTGGTCGCGGGTGGTGATGAACCGGCGCATCCCGCGGGGGAAGACCCTGCGGGTGGACTCCACCTGCGTCAACGCCCCGCTTTGGGGGTGGGTGTAGAGCCGGCGCAGCCACACCTTCGCGTCCCGGTCAGCCGAACTCGACCAGCTCACGCGCGATCCCGGCCGGGACCGGTCCGTAGCCGGGGATCCGCGCGGGCGCGTCGTCCTGGCCGAGCAGGGTCGGGTCGGAGAGCACGACCTGCACCTCGACCGGGACCGCGGCGGCGGCGGTTTGGCCGGTGACGCGTTCGATCAGGGTGTCGGCCATCACCTGCCCCCGGTTGCGTGGATCTCCTTGGGCGCGGGCTGTGGCGGCGGCTTCCTGCAGGGAGGTGATCACCGCGACCCCACCGGCGACCGGCAACAACGCACCGAGCTGGCTCATCGCGTCCGGGGCCGGTCGCAGGCTGACCCGACGCTCCTGCACCGCCCGCGCGGCCCGCTCCACGGCGGCCTGGGCGTCGAGCCGGTAGCCGATCGCCCGGACCCGGCCGGTCAGCTCCCGGTCCCCCAAGCAGGACAGCTGGTCAAGATCGGTGCACAGCTCGGCGTCCAGGACCCTGCGGTCGGTGGGGGTGAGGGAGGAGGACTCCCGCACGATGATCCCGGCCCGGGTCTCACTGATCAGCCCGGCCTGCAGGGCGGCCAACGTGGCCGGCAGGTCCTCGACCAGCGCGGTGGCGATCGTGACCTGCCGGGCGCCCTGATGCGGGGACAACCGGCGCGCGAACCCGACCTGCGCCCCCACCGACGACCGAGACCGCTCCGCATCCCGGCGCGCCCGCCACGCCTCGAACCCCTCCGACCCCGCCCGCACCCGCGCCGCGTGCTCCTCAACGCTGCGTCGCTGCTCGGACACGGTCAACGCCGCGGTCACCCGCACCTGCGCCGCCGCCACCGCGGCCTTCAACTCCTCCAACGCACGCAGCTGATCGATCCCCTGACAAGCAGCACCTGCCACGATTCCCAGCCCGGTCAGCCGGGTCGCCAGCGCGCCGATCTCGGTCGCGGTGACCGCTGCGCTCGGGGTGGATGACATGCCTGAACTCTAGAACAAGGCACCGACAGTTCCACGACCGTGCACAGGCGGATTCCTGTTTATTCACAACAGGTTTCTGTAGCAGACCGCACCGACAACCCCTGGTGCTTGTCCACAGATGCGAGCTGCGGGGTTGCGAACTGGCTCTCGACCTGAGTCAGGCGCTGCTGTGACGTCGGGTGAAGTCGATGATCCGTGACCACGCATCGGAGCACGCAGCCTGGTGGTCAGCAAAGCTGCGGTCGAAGAAGGAGTGCGGAGCCCCGTCGTAGACATACCGCTCGCAGTCCAGACCGCGAGCCGATAGTCGGTCGATGAGGCCATCGAAGGAGGCGGGATCGATGTTGGCATCGGCACCAGCAAGCAGCACCAGCAACGGCGCGCCAACCGACTCCTGGACCTCTTCCACCGGCCCGACTCGACCGTAGAAGCCGATGGCCCCGGACAGCCCAGGTGTGTCGGCCGCCTGACGCCACGAGCTTCCCCCACCGAAGCAGAACCCAACGGTGAACAGCGAACGTACGTCGCCGCCTGCGCGCGATTGGAGGTGCGCGGCGGCAGCGGCTGTGTCTGCCGCGATACCCGCTGGGGTGGTCTGCTGCACATGCGGCATGTACTCGAACTCCTCGGACCGGTCGCCGCTCCCGGCGGTGCGCCCGAAGTAGTCGATCGCCGTGGCATGGAAGCCGGCCTCGGCGAAGCGGATCGCGAGGTCGCCGTAATAGGCGTGCAGGCCTCGGACATCCGGCAGGATCACCATGCCCACGTCCGACGCGCGGCCCGGGTGCGCCTCGTAGGCCATGAGCCGGTTGCCGTCAGCGGCATTGAGCTCGAGAGCGCCATGGCTGGACACTGGGCCGATCTCCGGCGGCGCCGGCGGCCTGCTCTCGTCGCTGTGGCACATGGCGAGGTGCTCCTCGAGGTCGCCGACCAAGACTCTCCGAGCCTACGACCGGCGATGTCACGTCGAACGACTGGGCCATGGGGAGTGGGGTGCCAGCATCGTTCTGGAGTGGTCGTCCGGGCAGCATCGCCTTGTCGGCGCCCCCGCTGACCCTCTGCGCAGATAGCTGCCGGACTAGGGTCGAGTTCATGCACGAACACAAGGGCTTCGACGACGAGGCAGCGACCTGGGACGACGACCCCGGGCACGAGAGACGGCAGGCGGCGGTGGCCCGTGCCATCAAGGAGGCCGTAGACCTCAGCCCTCGGATGAACGCCCTCGACGTCGGTGGAGGGACGGGTCGGCTGAGCATCTTGCTCGCCGACCAGGTCGGTTCCGTCGTCGTGACCGACCCCTCGGCTGGAATGGTGCAGGTCGCCGGGGAACGGATCGAGGCAGCCGGTCTCAGTGACCGACTGCGCGCGGTCCGGGCGGACCTGACGGTCGACCCTCTTGCGGGTGCCTATGACGTGGCGTGGAGCTCCATGGCGCTGCACCATGTGCACGACCTGGATGGGCTGCTGCGGTCCCTAGCGGGGCTGCTCGTCGACGGTGGTCGGTTGGCCATCGCGGACCTCGACGAGGATCCCGAGGGCGCCTTCCACGCCGACAAGGTCGACTTCGACGGGCATGACGGTTTCAACAGGCAGCGGCTGGCCGAGCAGCTGGCCGCGGCCGGCTTCGTCGACATCGGCTTCGTCGACGCCACGAGCGTCCTCAAGGGCGACCGTGAGTTCGGCATCTTCTTGTGCACGGCGACCAAGGGTGCATGAGGCTGGCCGTCTGCAGACACCGATGACCCGAGGCGAAGGTTTCGGTCACGTCCGGGCGTCGGTTGGACCCATCCGGTAAAGGACGTGCCTTCGCCAGGCGTCACCGGGCTGCGCTCTGGGGTGGTCGAACTCCCCGTCGGGATGCATGCCGATCCGTTCCATGACGGCTCGCGAGGGGGCATTGGCCAACACGGTGAAGGAGACGATCTCTGGCAGGCCGACGACGTCGAAGCCGTACGCGACCGATGCTCGCGCCGCTTCGCTGGCAACTCCGAGCCCCCACCACGTGGTCTGCAGACGCCAGCCCACCTCCACGACCGGATCCTTGTGCTCGAAGGGAACATCGAAGGTCGGGCGCTGCAGGCCGACGAAGCCCGCGAAGGACGTTGCGCCGCGCTCGCTGTCGAGGACTTCGACGGCCCACAGGGTGTAGCCGACCTGCCGGTGCAAGTCCTGGAGGCGGTCGACGAAGGCGTCAGAGGCATCAGGTTCCATCAGCCCCGGGAAGTAACGCATCACCTCTGGATCGCGATTCATCTGCGCGAAGGGTTCCCGGTCACTGTCGCGCCACCCGCGCAGCAGCAACCGCGCCGTCCGCAAAGTGCCGGGCTCAGTGAGCTCGTACGGATCCATAGTCCCGCAGTCTTGCGGATCTCGACCGGACTCTCGGTGACTCCTGCGTCCTCAAGCGGCGAGGCGGCGGGATTTGCGAGGACAACGCCTTTCGGTTTTACTTGTATGGTGCAAGCAACTATCCCCCGCGTCTCTGAGGCGAACCGCGCCCTTGCCGCCGCCCTGTTCGCGGTCGTCCAAGGCTCTCGCCACGCGGTGCAGGATCCAGTCGATCGCGTGACCGTCACGATGCTGGCCGACGTGGGTCGGCTCGGCCCGATCCGCCCGTCCGACCTCGCCGACCAGCTCCGGCTGGACCTGTCGACGGTGAGCCGGCACGTCACGGCGCTGGTCGACAAGGGGTTTCTCGTTCGCAGCGCCCATCCCGACGATGCCCGCGCTCAGCAGCTAACCCTGACCGACGCGGGGCGGCACACCCTGGCGGAGATCCTCGACAACCGAGCCGCGACGTTGGGTCGAGCCACCAAGCACTGGTCCTCCGCCGACCGCTCTCAGCTCAGCACCTTGCTCGAGCGCCTCGCCGACGACCTGAAAGTGGAAAACCACCGATGAGCAACAGCAATCCAAGCGCTACTCAGCCCGCCGGATCGCAGCTGAGCGCTCCAGGGGCCCTCAGCCACCGACAGATCATGATCGTGCTCACCGGCCTGATGACTGGCACGCTGCTGGCCTCGCTCGACCAGACCATCGTCTCGACCGCGCTGCCCACCATCGTCGGTGAGCTCGGCGGCATCGACCACATCTCTTGGGTGGTCACGGCCTACCTGTTGGCGTCAACGGCGTCCACACCGCTTTACGGAAAGATCAGTGACATCTACGGCCGTCGGCCGGTCTATCAGTTCGCGATCGTCGTCTTCTTGATCGGCTCGGTGCTTGCGGGTTTGTCGCAGGAGATGTGGCAGCTCGTAGGAGCCCGCGCCATCCAGGGCTTGGGGGGCGGCGGTTTGATGTCGCTGGCCTTCGCGATCATCGGCGACATCATCCCGCCTCGGGAGCGCGGTCGCTATCAGGGCTTGTTCGGCGCGGTCTTCGGCGTCTCCAGCATCGTGGGACCGCTGCTGGGAGGCTTCTTCGTCGACCAACTCACCTGGCGCTGGATCTTCTTCATCAACATCCCCCTCGGCATCCTTGCTCTGGTCGTCACCAGCTCGGTCCTGCGGCACCTGCACCACGTTCGTCGCGACCACCAGATCGACTACGTCGGAGCCGTACTCCTTGTCGGCGCCGTGTGCAGCTTGCTGTTCGCCCTCGTCCGCGGAAACGAGCTCGGATGGTCCTCGCCGTTCATCGTGTCGTTGCTCGTTGCCGCCGGCGTTCTCACCGCGATCTTCTTGTGGTGGGAGAGCAGGGTCGCCGAGCCGATCCTCCCCCTCGACCTCTTCCGGATCCCCACAGTCCGGGTCGGTGGTGGTGTCGGCTTCCTCGTCGGGTTCGCGATGTTCGGAGCGATCGTCTACCTGCCGGTCTACCTGCAGATCGTCATGGGGGTGTCTCCGACCAAGTCCGGTCTCATGCTGCTGCCGCTGATGTTCGGCCTGCTCACTGCGTCGATCACCTCCGGTCGCATCATCACCAGAATCGGTCGGTACCGGATGTTCCCGATTCTGGGTACGGCGCTGCTCATCGTCGCCGTCGCTCTGCTCACCACCCTGAGCACGACGACGCCCTACCTGGTGTTGGCGTTGTTCCTCCTGGTCCTCGGCGTCGGGATCGGCTGCACCATGCAGGTCGTGGTCCTGGCCATCCAAAACGCCGTGGACCCCAAGCAGATGGGGGTGGCGACCTCCACGGCAACGTTCCTTCGCTCGATGGGTGGAACGTTCGGCACCGCCATCTTCGGCACGGTCTTGATCAGCACGCTCACATCGGAGCTGGCTTCGCGGATCCCCGCGGAGAACCTCGCTGGCATCGATCCCAGCAAGCTCACCGGCTCACCGCAGGTGATCCTGGCACTGCCCGACGTTCTTCGAGTTCCGGTGATCGACTCCTTCGTGCAGGCCCTCGATCAGGTCTTCCTCACGGCGGTGCCCGTGGCCATCGCGGCGTTCCTGCTGGCGCTGTTCCTCAAGGAGCAGCGGCTGCGCGAGCGCGACGATGCGCCCCAGCAGCAGACGGCTCAGCCAGAGCTGGCGCTGGACATTCCGGAGCCCACGGAGATCCCGATGTCTGAGGTGGCTGAGCTAGGGGACGCAACCGGGACCGACCGACCGGACGCTCAGCTACCCGAGGTCCCCTCCCGCCAATAGCCAGGCACCAGAAGCAGGGCCGCGGCACCGACAAGCCCGGCAGCGCCACCAAGCTCGGCCGTGGCAAGGGTGAGTCCGGCCAGGTAGGGCAGCCGAGCGTGCTCGGCCAGAGCGGCTCGCGCCGGATCGATCAGCAGCGACCCGGCTTCGGCCAACCCGCCGCCGATGACGAACCTGGACACATCGAGCAGCGCCGCCGCCGAGGCCAGTGCCACACCCACGGCGCGCCCGGAACGGGCGAGGGCGGCGCGAGCCAGCTCATCCCCTGCACGTGCGGACTCGGTGAGGGTCACTCCGGAAGCGCCGACGCCGGTCGGAGGCTTCCAGCCCTGTGACGTCGCCCAGGTGACGGAGGCGGGACCGCTCGCAACGGCTTCCAGGCAGCCCCGTCCACCACACGCGCAGTGCGGTCCTTCGGGATCGACCACGATGTGACCCAGATGGCCGGCGTTCCCGGTCACACCGTCCACGATCTTCCCGCCGAGGACGATCGCGCCACCGACGCCGGTAGACACCACGAGCCCGACCATGTCTGGATGCCCACGACCGGCCCCGAGCCAGTGTTCGCCCGCCGCGAAGCAAACCGCGTCGTTGTGCACGCGGGCCGGGACCCCCGGATAGCTCTGCGCAAGCCGTTCTCGGAGCGGGAACTCGCGCCACCCAGGGATGTTGAGCGGTGACACGACTCCTTCCGGCCACCGCATCGGGCCTCCACAGCCGACTCCGACTCCCGCGATCTCGGCAGAGCCACGCACCCGCTCCAGCAGGTCGTGAACCGTTCCCCACAGGACCTCAGCATCAGCGTCGCCCCGTGGGGTCGCGGCACGTACGGCGTCCACGATCTCGCCGCTTGGCGTGACCAAGCCGGCGGCCAGCTTGGTGCCCCCGATGTCGAGCGCCAGGACCGTCCCGACCACCGGTGGCTCGCTCATGGGTTGGGACTCGGCGCGGACCCGAGCACCAGAATGGTCGCAGTGAAGGCGTGCAGATGGTTGCGATCGCCGACCGGTCCGATCTCCCCGTTGGCGAAGAACCCAGCAACTCGACGGGTACCGAGACCCGCTCGTACAGTCAGCACGTCGTGATCCGCAGCGCCGAACAGCGCCTCGCCTCTGTTGTTGCAGGAGAACAGCAGGGCACCGGCAGCATCAAGTTCAGCTGTTGCACGAAACCGGGCCAAGGAGCCGAGCAGGTCACTTGAGGCCGCCTCGGCATCGCGGACGTGAAAGCGCACGGTCTGCCCCACCGCAACCACATCGCCCACGGCAACTGCGCCGCGTGAGTCATCCGCGCCGACGAGACCCCGGACCAGAAAATCTCCCTGGCCGTGCTCCTCCGCATAGTCATCCATGGCGATCCCGAGCTGCAGTCCACCAGCAGCACGAGCCTGATCCTCGGGCTCGAGCTCGGCCACGACCTCCCGAAGCTTGTCGAGAGCCGGTCGACCGGCGAGGCCGAGCAGCAGGTTGCCCTCGCTCGCGGTGACAGTCATCGTCGGCCCGACCGGTCGACACCCCTGACTCACCAAGGTCCGCGCCGAGGCGGCTCCGGAGATCAGGATGCCCACGCCCCCTCGATTCACCACCCGCCCGTCCACCATCAACCGCGTCCCGCCCGCCCCGGACAGCCCGGTGGCCACTCCCCCGACCAGCGGCAAGCCAGGCAGCGTCTCGTTGCTACGACTCACGAACCCGTCGACCGGAAAGGTCCACGGGTCCACGAGGAGCATCCCGACCGTGGCGTCGTCCACCGGGGGCATTCCCACAACGGTCATGGCGGTGTCGCTGCGCAGCACCTCGAGGTGGAACGAGCGCAACCGCAGCTCCGGTGCGGCCGCCAACCACACCGCCACCGCGGGTTGGCCCTCGACGGCCTGACCAGCACCGAGGACTCCGTCCGCCGAGCAACCCACCACCGTCGCGGCGCCGCACCGCTGCGCGGCTTGGGCCAGGGCCTCACCGGCGTCGTCCGGCTCCATCCCGCTCACGAACACGCAGGCCAAGTTCGGTGGGTGACCAGCCAGCGGGAGAAGTGCCTCGGTGACGGCAAGCTCGACCGCACGCTCGGGGCTTACCCCGACCGCGAGACCGTCCCCGCACCGCACCACGCGGCTATCCAACCCCCTGGACCTGGTGCCGGCTGATGCGGGTTGGACGCCGGAGACGTACGTTCGTGACGTGACTTCTTTCAACACCCCAGTCCAGGGTGGATCCTCGACGCCACCTGCCGACCTACCTGCGACGCTCGGCGACCTGCGCGCGAGCGGTCACGAGCACCAACCCGTGAAGGCGGAGATTCGCGCGAACCTGATTTCTCGACTCGCCGCGGGGATGGATCCGTTCCCCGGCATCGTCGGGTTCGACGCGACCGTGCGGCCCGATCTCGAGCGTGCGCTGCTGGCGGGCCACGACGTCGTCCTGCTCGGGGAACGCGGCCAGGGCAAGACCCGGCTGATCCGCTCGTTGGTGGGACTGCTCGACTCGTGGACCCCGGTTCTTGCTGGATCCGAGCTCAACGAGCACCCGTACACCCCGATCACCGCGTGGGGACGACGCCAGGTTGCCGAGCACGGCGAGCGGACGCCCATCGACTGGTTGGCCGCCGACGACCGCTACGGAGAGAAGCTGGCCACGCCGGACACGAGTGTTGGCGACCTCATCGGGGACGTCGACCCGATCAAGGTTGCGGAGGGTCGGACCCTGGGGGACCCGGAGACCATCCACTACGGGCTGGTCCCCCGCACCAATCGCGGCATCTTCGCAGTCAACGAGCTGCCTGACCTCGCCGAACGCATCCAGGTGTCGCTGCTCAATGTGCTGGAGGAGCGCGACATCCAGGTACGCGGCTACCGGCTGCGGCTGCCCCTCGACCTGTTGCTCGTGGCCAGCGCCAACCCGGAGGACTACACCAACCGGGGTCGCATCATCACCCCGCTCAAGGACCGGTTCGGCGCAGAGATCCGCACGCACTATCCGCTGCGGCTTGCTGACGAAACCCGGTTGGTTCGCCAAGAGGCCACCCTCGTGGCCACGGTTCCCGAGCACCTGGTCGAGGTGATCGGGCGTTTCACTCGAGCCGTCAGAGAATCCCCGGCCGTAGACGCGAGATCCGGAGTTTCCGCACGATTCGCGGTCGCTGCCACCGAGACTGTCGCGGCCTCAGCATTGCGGAGGGCGGCCATCACCGGCGAAGCCCCGGCCGTCGCTCGAGTTTGCGACCTGCCGTCGGTGGTCGCCACGATCCGCGGGAAGGTCGAGTTCGAGGTCAGTGAAGAGGGCCGCGAGATCGAGGTGCTGGAGCACCTGCTGCGGCGCGCCGTCGCGGAGACATTCCGCGCCCGGCTGGGCGGTGCAGACCTGAACGCACTGACCGCAAGGTTCGAGGATGGCGGGAGTGTCGAGAGCGGCGACCTCGTCACCGCCGAGGAGCTGCTCAACCGGCTCGGGCCGGTCGAAGGTCTTGGTGCCCTGGTGACGCGTATCGGCGAGGACTCGCCCGAGCCAGGCGTCGTGGCAGCCGCCGTCGAGCTCGCCCTCGAGGGTCTCTACCTCAATCGGCGCATCTCCAAAGACAGCATTCCCGGTCGCAGCGTCTACGGCGGAGGCTGAGGCTCGCCGATGCACGACTACCGGTACGGCCCCTACGACGACGGTCCCGACCCGCTCGCGGCGCCCTACGACGTCGCCGAAGCCGTCGACGCGTTGGGCGAGGAGGTGCTGGCCGGAGCTTCGGCGGGCGAGGCGTTGCGCGAGCTGCTGGATCGAGGGACGGACCGGCTGCGCGGGTTGGATGCCCTGCGGAGACGTACGCAACAACGCCTCCGCGAGGTCAGGGAGCGCGGCGCGCTGGGCGGAACGCTCGAGGAGGTCCGCGAGCTGCTCGACGAAGCCGTGAGACAGGAGCAGGCTGCACTGTTCCCCGACCCCTCCGACGACGCGCGCTGGCGTGAGCAGCAGCTGGACGCTCTCCCCACCTCGACCGCCCGAGCCGTGCAGGAGCTGTCGAGCTACGACTGGCGATCGGCTGAGGCCCGGGCAACCTACGAGCAGATCGGCGAGCTGCTTCGGGCCGAGGTTCTCGACCAGCAGTTCCGTGGAATGAAGGCTGCCCTGGAGTCTCCTGATCCTGAGGCCATGGCGCGCATCAAGGACATGCTGGCCGATCTCAACGCCATGCTCGCGAAGGACTCTCGTGGTGAGGACACATCCGAGGACTTCGAACGGTTCATGCAGTCCTACGGCGACTTCTTCCCCGATGACCCGCAAACCCTGGAAGAGCTCATCGACTCATTGGCCCGGCGCGCCGCAGCGGCGGAGCGGATGATGGCATCGCTGACCCCCGATCAGCGCGCTGAGCTGGCAGCACTCATGGAGCAGTCGATGGGCGACCTCGACCTGTCCGCACAGCTGGCTCAGCTCGGTGATCAGCTGGCCGAGCGCCGCCCGGACCTCGACCGCAGCTCTCGTGCCCGGATGCGCGGAGACGAACCGCTTGGGCTCGGCGACGGAACATCAGCACTTGAAGAACTGGCCGATCTCGAAGCACTCGAAGGATCGTTGGCCCAGGACTACAACGGTGCGTCGCTCGCCGACGTGGACGAGGATGCCGTGCGCCGCGCCTTGGGTCGGCAGGCCGTCGACGATCTCGACGAGTTGCGCCGGGTCGAGCGGGAGCTGGAGGCCCAGGGATACCTCGTCCGCCGATCCGGCGAGCTCGAGCTGACCGCCAAGGCTGTCCGCCGCCTCGGCCGTACCGCCTTGACCAAGGTCTTCGCCTCCCTGTCGGCCGGCTATCGCGGCGCGCACGACGTCCGCTCAGCCGGTGCCTCGGGTGACCTGACCGGCGCCACGCGGGCCTGGCGCTTCGGAGATGAGCAACCTCTCGACGTCGTACGAACTCTGTCGAACGCAGTTCTACGAAACCGAACCCGGGGTTCCGGTCAGGCCATCCGGCTGGCCGTCGACGACTTCGAGGTTCGCGAGACCGAGAGGCGTACGTCTGCCGCGGTGTGTCTGCTGGTCGACGTGTCCTACTCCATGGTGCTCAACGGCACCTGGGGCTCGGCCAAGCAGACCGCTCTCGCCCTGCACACCTTGGTGTCGACGGCCTACCCGCAGGATGCTCTGCAGGTCATCGGATTCTCCGACTATGCGCGCGAGCTTCAGCCCACCGAACTTGCCGGTCTCGACTGGGACATGGTGCAGGGCACCAACCTCCAGCACGCCTTGCTGATGGCGGGACGGTTCGTCGACCGCCACCCCGACTTCGAACCCGTTGTTCTGGTCGTGACGGATGGGGAACCCACGGCGCACCTCACCCGGGATGGGCGCTCGTTCTTCGACTGGCCACCTGCGCCCGAGACCCTCGAGCTGACGCTGGCAGAGGTGGACAAGATGACTCGCCGCGGGGCAACTCTCAACATCTTCATGCTCGGCGACGAGGAACGTCTTCGACGTTTCGTGGAGGAAGTCGCCCGGCGCAACGGCGGTCGGGTGTTCAACCCCGATGCCGGTCGCCTCGGCGACTACGTCGTGAGTGACTTCCTGAGGTCCCGCCAGGCGATCGGCCGGCGAACTTAGTAGTGGCCGCCGGACGGTAGACCTGCTGCTGTGCGACTGCCATGCCGCCCTCGGCGGCGCGCGAGGATGGTCCGCCGCGCCAGGACCAACCAACACGCGATCGCACCCGCGGACAGCAACGCCGGGATCCAATGGCCGAGCAGCAGTGAAGCAGCTACGGCGCAGGCAAAAGCCGTCAGGTTCGCCGCCACGTCGTAGACGGGCGCGATGAAACCTCTGTTGACCACGTGCGCAACCGCGATCAACAAGCCGCACGTGAAAGTAACGGACAACAGGAAACCCACCACGGACCTAGTTTCCCCGTTGCTGGAGTCGTCAACACTCCGGGTGTCGGTTGCGCCCCGTGCCATTGACCGCCCTACTGAAGCGACGGTCGGGCTCGTGCGAGAGGATGGCGATCTCATGAGTTCGCCTGCCTCCCCCGCGCCCGCCGGGCGGACCCGATGGATCCAGCGCCTGCCGATGTACGGGCTGCCGCGCGAGGTCGCCGTCCTGACCGCGGTGGCGTTCTTCGTCGCTCTGGGGTTCGGAATCCTGGCGCCCGCGATCCCCGTCTTCGCCAAGGACTTCGGCGTCTCCAACTTCGCCGCCTCCTCGGTCATCAGCGTGTTCGCTCTGATGCGCTTCGTCTCGGCATTCACCGGCGGGAGGCTGGTCGACCGTCTCGGGGAACGGGTTGTGCTGGCCAGCGGGATCGGCATCGTCGCGGTGTCGAGCTTCTTCGCCGGGCTGTCTCAGTCCTTCCCCCAGCTGCTGATCCTGCGCGGAATAGGCGGGGTGGGATCGGCCATGTTCACGGTCTCGGCGTTGAGCTTGCTGTTGCGCGTCGCAACGCCCGATCAGCGTGGCCAGGCCAGCGGGTCGTTCCAATCTGGGTTCCTGCTCGGGGGGATCTTCGGTCCCGCTTTCGGCGGGCCGCTGACCGAGTGGTCGATCCGAGCACCGTTCTTCGTCTACGCGGGGACGCTCGCCGCCGCCGGAACAGTCGCGATGGTCTACCTGGCGCAGAGCTCACTGCGGGAGCGAGACCAGCGCACCGGCGCGGCCCATTCCCCGACGTCGTTGCGGACCGCGATCCGCTCGTCGGCCTATCGCTCTGCGGTCGTCAACAACTTCGCCAACGGCTGGTCGATCTTCGGTGTTCGCGCGGCGCTCATCCCGATCTTCGTGGTCGAAGGGCTCAAGGTGGGGGCGTCGTGGACCGGGATCGGCCTGGTCGTCGGGGCGATCAGTCAGGTCCTCGTGCTGATCCCGGCCGGCCGCCTGGCCGACACCCGCGGGCGCAAGCCGTACCTCCTCGCCGGTGCCTCGCTCGCACTGGCCGCCGCGGTGGTCCTGGCACTGTCGAGCTCTGTCGCGCCCTACCTGGTGGCCATGGCCCTGTTCGGCGCCGCATCTGCGCTGATCGGCGTCTCGTCAGCGGCCGTCGTCGGCGACGTCATCGGAGGACGTGGCGGCACCCCCGTTGCGGCCTATCAGATGGCGGCGGACGCCGGAACGTTCACCGGACCCCTCGTGGCAGGAGCCCTGTCCGACACCTACAGCTATGAGGTCGCGTTCTTCGCGACGGCTGGCGTGTCTGTCATCGCCTTGCTGACCGTGTTCCGGATGCCAGAGACCAAACCCAAGTCAGCGCCCTCCCCGCCTGACTAGGGCTCAGGTGTCATAGCCGGGTGCAAGCCGCACCCACGGCCGAGCCTCCTCTATCTGCGCGGCCAGACCCATCAGCAGCGTCTCGCCACCGGGGGGGCACACGAGTTGGGTGGCCGTCGGGGTGCCGACTCGGTGGACACCGCTGGGCACCGAAACCGCCGGCCAGCCCAGCAGGTTCCATGGCGCGGCGAACGGAGCGAACCGGATGTTGGCCCACACCGACGCGGCCCACGAGCCACGTCCCCATTCCTGGGACGAGATCGGCGGCTGCGCCAGGGTCGGGGTGAGCAGGACGTCGTACCGCCGAAACCAAGGCTCCATCTTCTCGGCCCACGCCTGCTTCTGCGTGTCCTTGACCAGATCGAAACGCCGTACGGCGTCGCCGAGCAGAGCATGGACGCGAGTTCGGCGCTCCATCGCCTTTCGGTCTAGGCCTTCCGCATCCTGGGAAGCGCCACCGAACCACCGGGCAAGGATCGGCCAGGTGTTGAGCGGGTAAGGGAACGGCGCCTCCTCCACCATGTGACCCGCGGCAGCCAACGCTTCAGCCGTCCCGCGCACCCCGTCTGCCCAGCCGTCGTCGACCGGGGAAACGATCATCGCCTTGTCCAGCGCCAGTCCGACCCGAAGCGGTCGGTCGGGCCAGCGGATCTCGGCGTATCCCGGACGGTCGGCGAGCACCGAGAACATCAGTGCCAGGTCGGCAACCGTCGTCGCGAGAGGGCCGTTCTCCGACATCCCGTACCAACTGTTCGCACCGATGTCAGCCGGGATGAGATTCTCGCCTGGCTTGATTCCCACCAGACCGCAACAGGCTGCTGGGATCCGGATCGACCCCAACCCATCGTTGCCGTGGGCGATCGGGACGAGTCCTGCGGACACGGCCGCAGCAGCGCCACCCGAGGATCCACCCGGCGTTCGTGTGACGTCCCAGGGATTTCTTGCCACGCCGAACGGGGAGTCGGAAGCGCCGAACAAACAGAGCTCAGGAGTTCGTGTCATACCGACAACCACGGCACCAGCGGCCCGCAAGCGTCGCACCACCGGATGATCCGCCGGCTGAGGGCGGTCGCTGGTGGCCAACGATCCGTCGCGCATGGGCTCGCCGGCGACGGCCACGTTGTCCTTGATCGCGACGGGCACCCCAGCCAACGGCAGAGAGCTCAGATCGTCCCTGGTCGCGAGTTGCCCCGCCTCGGCCAGCGCCTTCTCAGCCCGGACCAGCTGAAAGGCGCCGAGCTTCGGATCGTGAGCGGCGATCCGACCCAGGGCCAGCGCGACCGAATCGGTCGGCGAGAGCTCACCGGCACGAACGGACTCGGCGGTCTCGACGGCAGTGCGAATGCTCATGACTCGGACCCTAGTGGGCGTCTCAGGAAGTGCTCAGTGCCCAGGGCGGATCAACCGGAGAGCTCCGCGCCAAGCAGCCGCGCAGCCGCGTCGGGGTGATCCGTCGACAGCAGACCGGCCGCCGCCAGCACATAGGACCCATCCACGACCACCCGCGCACGCTCAGGTAGCTTCCAGCCGCCGGCATGGTCGCGCAGGGCCGGACCTAGGACTGACTCGATGGCAGCCGCACCACCGTGCCGGAGCACGCCGCCTGACCCAACGACCATCGTGACCGAGCGAAGGTCCTTGCCCGGACGCCGTGGGTCGTCGGGCGCCACGGCGGCGGTTGGTCGAGCGTGTCTGCGCAGGGCGATGGTGGTAGCCAGCCGCGCCAACGTCAGGTCATCGCGCCGCTCGGCGGCTCCGGTCGGCAACCAGCCTGGGTCGGCCGCTCGAGCCTCGGCGCCGGCCTCGAGCCGATCCCCAGCTGCAAGCAGCCGCTCGGTCTCGGCTGCCTCCACGACACCTGGGGCGTTCCATCGCACACCGAGATCGCCCTCGACCGTGCGTTCGCGCCACATCATCTCGACCACCTCGCGATGGAGAGCAGCGTCCTCGGGGTCCGGCGTCACAACCGAGTAGACATCGGTCGTGGCTCCCCCGACATCCACCACCAGCACGTCCCCGGCGCCGGGCACCCCCTCCGAACCGTCGGACAGCAGCTCGACGCCGGACAGAACGGCGTCCGGCGTGGCCGCTCGGACGAGGCGACGAAACTCCTCCCCCTTCGACATTCCTTTCCCGCCGATCACGTGGCTGATGAACATCTCGCGGATCGCCGCGCGAGCCGGGCTGGGGTCGAGAACGCCGATGCGCGGCAGGACGTTCGCCGTCGGCAGCGACGTACGCCCCGCGGCGTCGAGGATCGAGCAGACCTCATCCGTGGCCGCTGCGTTCCCTGCCACCACGACCGGAGCAGAGATCTTCCCGGCAGCGAGGGCCGCGGCATTGTGGAGCAGGACCTCAGCGTTGCCTCCGTCCGTGCCACCTACGAGCAGGACCACGTCTGGTTCGGCGGCACGCAGGGCCGTGATCCCCCGCTTGTCCATCGGCCCAGAAGACACGTGGACGACGCGCGCCCCAGCCGACACACCTACTCGGGCACCAGCCTCGGCCGTGACCAGCCGCTCGTAACCCACGACGGCGAGCCGGAGTCCCCCGCCAGCCGAGGAGCAGACCCGCACGTGGTCGGCGACATCCCCGGCGCTCTGCTCGGCAGCCGTACGCACGGCGGCAAGGCCATCGAGGACGTCGGTGTTGATCGTCGTCGGATGCGTCGCCGTGGCCAACAACCGCCCGGAGGGCACCTCGATGAGAGCGCCCTTGGTGAAGGTTGATCCGACATCGACGCACAGGATGCGCGTCACCGTCGAGGTCAGCGAAGCGCCTGGGTGAGGTCGGCGAGCAGGTCGTCAACGGTTTCGAGGCCTACCGAAAGCCGCACCAGGTCGGCGGGTACCTCGAGGACAGAGCCCGCGACCGAGGCGTGGGTCATCCGACCCGGGTGCTCGATCAGTGACTCGACGCCGCCGAGTGACTCGCCGAGAGTGAAGACCTCAGCCCGGGAACACACCGCGAGCGCCTCCTCCTCGCCCCCGCTGACCCGGAAGGAGACCATCCCGCCGAAGTCGCGCATCTGCTTGACCGCGACGTCATGACCGGTGTGATCAGGCAAGCCCGGCCAGAAGACCTCGACCACGTTGGGGTGCGCGGTGAGCAGATCCACCACCCGGGCGGCGTTGGCGCAGTGCCGATCCATCCGCACACCCAGTGTCTTCGCGCCACGAAGGACCAGCCAGGAGTCGAACGGGCCAGCCACGGCTCCCATCGCATTCTGGTGGTAGGCCAGCTGCTCGCCCAGGCCCCCGTCTGCCACGACGATGGCTCCCCCGACGACATCGGAGTGCCCGCCGAGATACTTCGTCGTCGAGTGCACGACAGCGTCCGCGCCGAGGACGATCGGCTGCTGGAGGTACGGCGACGCGAAGGTGTTGTCGACGACGAGGAGCGCCCCAGCTTCGTGGGCGATCGCTGCAATCGCCTCGATGTCGGCGATCCCGAGCAGCGGATTGGTGGGCGTCTCTACCCAGACGAGCTTGGTGCGTCCCGGCTCCACGGCCGACCGCACGGCGTCGACGTCAGACAGCTTGGTCGGGGTGTTCGCGACGCCCCACCGCTCGTGCACCTGGGAGAACAGTCGATACGTTCCGCCGTACGCATCATCAGGGATCACGACATGATCGCCGGGCGACAACAGAGTGCGCAGGAAGGTGTCCTCGGCCGCCAGTCCGGATGCGAAAGCGAGACCGCGAGCGCCGCCCTCGAGCGCGGCGAGGCACTCCTCGAGCGCCGTCCTCGTGGGATTGCCGGACCGGGCGTATTCGTAGCCGCCACGCAGTCCGCCGACACCGTCTTGTTTGAAGGTCGACACCTGGTAGATCGGGGGGACGACGGCGCCCGTCGTCGGGTCCGGCTCCTGGCCCGCGTGGATCGCGAGGGTCTCGAAACCATGAGTACCGTGATCTCCGTGAGTCATGGTCTGAGGCTAGCCCGCTGCCGCCCGACCCGCCCCACCCCCGCTGTCACCGTTTCGTCAGGTTTGCGTGGAACACCGGGACCCCGGGATGGTGTTGGACCGGGTGACCCCTAAGGAGGACCCGTGCTGTTCAGCTCCCGCAAGTCCCAGCTGGTGACCGCCGACCAGTCGCTGCCCGGTCGATCCAGCCGACCCTTCAGCGTCGCCACGACCCACGCCGTGCTCGGGACGCCGATGTTCGGACCCTGGCCCGAGGGCTACGAGGTCGCCTACTTCGGTCTGGGCTGCTTCTGGGGAGCAGAACGGAAGTTCTGGCAGGTCCCCGGGGTCTACTCCACAGCGGTCGGATATCAGGGCGGCCACACTCCGCACGCGACGTACGACGAGGTCTGCACCGGTCGGACCGGTCACAGCGAAGCGGTGCAGGTCGTGTACGACCCCGCGGTCGTCTCCTACGACGATCTGCTGAAGGTCTTCTGGACGATCCACGACCCCACCCAGGGCTTCCGCCAAGGCAACGACGTGGGAACGCAGTACCGATCGGCCGTCTACTGGACCACCGACGCTCAGCGGGAGACCTACGAGAGGTCGAAGGACACCTACCAAGGCGCCCTCGATCGGGCAGGCCTCGACCCGATCACCACAGAGGCGATGACTGCGCCGGAGTTCTACTACGCGGAGGACGTGCACCAGCAGTACCTGCACAAAGTTCCGCACGGCTACGACTGCCACTCGTCAACCGGAGTTCCCTTCCCGGCAGACGCGTAGCCGCAGTCGCGAGCCCGGTGAAATCTCCTGCCGGAAGCTGTCGTATCCGGCCGATGCCGTTCGTCTATAGGTTGAGGCGGACACCGGGTCCGCGCTGAGGATCGCTTGAAGACAAAGGGGAAGCCATGGCCGAATACCTCATCTACTTCAATCAGCAGTGGGTGGGCGACCACACCGAGGAGTGGTTCCGCAGTCGCGGACCGCTCGCCATGGGCGTGGTGAACGAGATCAAGGCGGCCGGCGAGCTGGTTTTCGCCGGAGGGCTGGACGAGGACACCGAGAACGCGTTCAGCGCCGACGCGACCAGCGGCTCGCTGCTGATCACCGACGGACCGTTCGTCGAGACCAAGGAGTACCTCGGCGGGCTCACCATCGTCGACGTTGCCGACGAGGCGAGGGCCAAGTTGTGGGCCGGAAAGATTGCCGAAGCGTGCGGCTGGCCCCAAGAGGTACGCCAGTTCAAGGCTCCGCCGCTGTCCGAGTGATCAGGAGCTGAGCCTGGGCGCGGCTCCCGTGGTGTGAGGCAGGTCACCGCTCGGGTTGCGCCATGATCGGGCGTCCCCCACGTCTGATGGGTACGGGTGCGATCCGGCACCCGACCCTCAGACGAAACGGGACTCAACACGTGAACAAGTTCACCAAGAGCACGACCGTCCTCGGCACGGCTGTCATCGCCGTCACCGGCCTCGGCTTCACGCAGGCTGCGCACGCCGACACGGCCCCCATCACCATCCGCCAGACTGACCTCATCCCTGAGCTGGCTGACACCCGCTCCGCCGGTCACGTCACCTTCCTCGCTGACGGTCTGCACGTCATGACCGATGACACGACCTCACAGGCCAAGGCCGCGGAGTACTTCAGCGTCACCGGCCCATTGCCCACCAGCGCGTCGCTCACCTGGTACGGCACCCAGCCGCAGCCTGGCCAGCAGATCGTCTTCGACGTGGACGACGTCGCGGGCAACGGCAACGACTTCAACATCCTGGTTGGCGAGCCCACCTACTACGGTGCCAACTGGTGGCTGACCAACGGATCATCCGATGACGCCAAGGCCGTTGATCCATCAGGCGCCAACAACACGGGCAACGGATCGGCCTACTTCGGCACCCTGGCGGAGTGGAAGGCGGCTCTTCCGGCGACCGCCCGGGTCTACGCCGGCGGCTTCTCGTTGGGTTCCGGCGTCAAGGGCGACGGCTACCTCGGCTCGGAGACCTACGGCGACACGACGTACACCTTCTCCGCGAACACGGTCGCTGACGTCAAGGCCAAGGCCCACAAGACGGTCGGCCAGCACAAGGCCAAGCTGGTCTTCACCAGCAAGGCCCAGCCGGCCAACTCCACGGTCGGCAAGTTGGTCACGTGGCGCGTCATGGCCGACGGCCAGCGCATCGCCAAGATCAAGCAGGGCTTCAGCGAGACCGACACGATCGTCGCTCGCTTCCCCAAGCACAGCGGCAAGCACACGGTCGACGTGTACAAGAACGGTGTGCAGGTTCGGCACTTCTCGGTCCGCACCCACTAGCACCGTCTGCACCAGATAGCTCGACCACACGACAAGGTCGGGCGAGGCTACCCCGTCGTCAGCCTCGCCCGACCTTTGGTGTCCCCGTTGGCCGTGCGGTGGTGCTGATTGAAGAATCGGCAACGAGCGCACAAAGTTGAGCAGCGCCGTACGGCTCCGACGAGATCCCCTGTGCAGGACCGTGCGAGTTCAGCGGGCCAGGAACCCGAGGACGTCTTGGCGGGTGAGCACACCGATCGGCTTGCCATCGTCGAGCACGACCGCCGCATCGGCGGTCTCCAGCGCACTGATGGCAGCAGCCATCTGCTCACCTGCCCCGACCACCGGCAGTGCCTCTGACATGTGCCGTTCCACCGGGTCAGCGAGGGCAGCTCGACCGCCGAACAAGGCATCAAGGAGATCGCGCTCGACCACCGAGCCGACGATTTCCGCCGCCATGACGGGGGGTTCGGCCTTCACCACCGGCAGCTGCGAGACGCCGTACTCACGCAGGATGTCGATCGCTTCTCGCACCGTCTCGTTGGGGTGGGTGTGCACGAATGACGGGATGCCATGGGTCTTGGCCTCCAAGACGTCCCCCACCGACTGCTCTCCGGGTGTGCTGAGGAAGCCGTAGTCGGCCATCCAGTCGTCGCTGAAAACCTTCGACAGGTAGCCACGGCCACCGTCAGGAAGCAGCACGACGACCACCGCATCGGGTCCCGCCTCCGCCGCGACACGCACTGCGGCGACCGCGGCCATCCCGCACGAGCCCCCGACGAGCAGCCCCTCCTCGCGCGCCAACCTGCGCGTCATGACGAAGGAGTCCTTGTCCGACACGGCGATGATCCGGTCGCAGACCGTCTTGTCGTAGGTCGTCGGCCAGAAGTCCTCGCCGACCCCTTCGACGAGATAGGGGCGTCCGGTCCCCCCGCTGTAGACCGAACCCTCAGGGTCTGCACCGATGACCTGGACCCGACCGTCGCTCACCTCCTTGAGGAAGCGTCCGGTCCCAGTGATCGTCCCCCCAGTTCCGACCCCAGCGACGAAGTGCGTGATCCGACCCTCGGTCTGCTCCCACAGCTCTGGCCCGGTGCTGGCGTAGTGCGACGCCGGATTCTGCGGGTTGGAGTACTGATCGGGCTTCCAGGCGCCCTCGATCTCCCGCGCCAACCGGTCGCTGACCTGGTAATAGCTGCGGGGGTCCTCCGGCTCGACGGCCGTAGGGCACACCACAACCTCGGCGCCGTACGCTCGCAGAACGTTGATCTTGTCACCGGACACCTTGTCCGGGCAGACGAAAATCGTGCGATAGCCCCGCTGCTGGGCGACCAGGGCAAGTCCGACGCCGGTGTTGCCGGAGGTCGGCTCGACAATGGTCCCGCCGGGCTTGATCAGACCGTCGCGTTCGGCCGCGTCCACCATGGCCACCGCGATCCGGTCTTTGACCGAACCACCGGGGTTGAGGTACTCCACCTTCGCCAAGACCTGCCCAGGAGCACCGTCGGTGACGTGGTGGAGCCTCACCAACGGTGTGTTGCCGATCAGATCGATGACCGAGTCGTGAACGCGCATGCCGATCACCGTAGACGCAGCCGGTCGATGAGCCGCACTACCATCGGAGGAAACTCAGCCAGACAGGAGAAAGTTGCGTGAGCAAGCCCGCCGCGATCGCGCTGGCACCCGGCGTCTGGCGGGTGCCGACCACACCCAAGGACCTCGTCAACAGCTTCGTCCTCCGCGACGACGACGGTCAGGTGACGTTGGTCGACACCGGCCTGAAGTCCGCGCCGCCACGCATCCTGGCGGCCTTGCAGGAAATCGGCAGCTCGCCAAGTGACGTCACTCGCATCCTCCTGACTCACGGCCACTCCGACCATGCAGGCGGTGCGGCACGCATGCGGGAAGAGACGCAGGCCCCGCTCGCCGTCCACGCCGATGATGCGGCGACGGTGCGCGAGGGGAGCGCACCACCCCTCGACCAGTCGCTGCTCATGGGCCGGCTGCTCAAGCGGGGCGGCAAGTCGCCTGCAGCTCCGGTCGACGAAGAGCTTCACGACGGTCAGGTCATCGACGTCGGTGGCGGCTTGCGGGTTCTCCATACGCCAGGGCACTCGCCGGGTCACGTCAGCTTCCTTCACGAACCGACCCGCCTGCTGATCACCGGCGATGCGATCTGGAACGTCCGCCGCCACCTGACGTGGTCGGTGCTGTCGTTCTGCACCGACGTGCAGCTCACTCAGCAGACCGCTCAGGTGCTCGGCGAGCTCGATTACGACGTCGCCGCGTTCACCCACGGCCCAGAGATCCGCGACGGTGCGCGCGAGGCCGTACGCGGTTTCCTGCGGCGGCCCCGAGGATTTCGCGGAGGTTTCTGACCCTTGTCGCGGGAATCCACGGCCCGCCGGATCGCCTCCAGGGCCGCATACGGCGGAGGCGGCCTGCTGGTGACCAGTGCGTCGGCGGCGGCCTTCCTCTGGGCCGAGACCGTCTATGCACGATGGCGGGTCGGCGAAGTCTCCAAGGAGACGTTCCCGGTGGACGGCGTCTACAGCGCATCGCAGGTCAGCGGAGAGCCCATCCGCCTGGTGATCCTGGGCGACTCGGCTGCCGCCGGGCTCGGCGCTGACAGCGCTGCCGATACGCCGGGAGTGCTGCTGGCCCAAGGCCTTTCGGAGGTAGCTAGGCGCCCCGTGACCCTCGTCAACGCGGCAGTCGTGGGGGCGCGGACGAGCGACCTAGGTGCCCAGATCGACCGGATCGAAGACGTCCGGCCCGACCTGGTGGTCGTGCTCGTCGGCGCGAATGACGTGACCCACCGAGTCACCCCGTCCACCAGCGTCCGATACCTCGACCAAGCGGTGCGCCGACTGCGCGACCTCGAGTCCGAGGTAGTGGTCGGCACCTGCCCTGACCTCGGTACGGTCCGCCCGCTGCCCCAACCACTGCGGGCCATCGGGCGCCGATGGTCTCGCCAGCTGGCCGCAGCCCAGATGATCACCGTCATCGAGGCGGGCGGCCGATCGGTATCGCTCGCGGCGCTGCTGGGTCCGGAGTTCGACGAGGCACCCCAGGACTACTTCAGCGCCGACCGCTTCCACCCCTCCTCCCTCGGTTACGGCCGGCTGGCCGAGGTTCTGCTGCCCTCTGTGTGTGCGGCCCTCGGGTACGGCCCCGATCCCGAGCCGGCCCTCGACGCCAATCGCCACGAGGAGGTGCTGCCTATCTCACAGGCCGCTGTCCAGGCGGCCGACGCTGGCGGGAGCGAGCTGGCAGGGGCGCAGGTCGACGGCCACGACCGCTCGACCCGCGGCCGTTGGGCAACGCTGCGCCACCGGATCCCGCTCCGTCGCCGATCAAAGGCGACCGGTGACGAGGATGTCCCCGCCGAGGGACGTGACACCGAGGAGGACGTAGCGGCCAGTGTCACAGACTGAGTCGCAGCTCACGTACCCCTGCCACCTGCTCCGCGAGCACGTCTTCCGCTGACGCCCTCGCTGACCCTCGCCAGACCAGCGCCTGACTGGGGAGCCTGGCGGCCGCGCGGGCCAGGTCACGGCCGGTCACCGCGACCTGGTCGCCCACCGCGAACACCCCAAGATCGGGAACGACGCGCGGGCGCGGAGGCTCGTCGTCCGCGCGTTGCTCGATCCCCTGTGCGGCGTCGGCAAGGCGCTGGGCGAGCCCTCTGGCCGCCTCCGCGCGAGTTGCGCCATGCCGCAGAGGTTGACCCAAGCGGACGTCTGACATGGACCGAAGCCGGTCCGACACCCGCTCGACCTCGACGGTCAGCGCCTCCACCAGCGGCGCTGCCATGCCACCAGCGTAGAGGTCCTCTTCGGTGCCTTCTCAAACTGTCCGGCGCCGGTATTGCCGAAAGACTTGTGCGCCGACGATCCGACGGGCACCGTAGTGACATCGCCCTGGCCGGGGCGACTGACCTGGGAGGCGCCCATGTCCGTGCACCACTCCGACGAGACCTACGCGAACCTCGTGGCCCGGTTGCCACAGGCAACCGGGCGAGACATCAAAGAGTGGTGCAAGGAGGTGGATGCCGGTCCTTCGCTGATCAAGTCAGACGACCGGATCCACTGGCTGCAGGACGAGCACGGCCTGGCGCACAGCTATGCGAAGGCGATCGTGCACGAGTACGACATGCAACGCGCCGCCCGCCGGGTCAGCTGAGCTCTCCCGACCCGACGCCCCACCCCACCACCCCGCTGAGGGTGACGTTGGGTGGGTGTGAGCGGCGTGACTGGCTAGTTGCGGTTGAGGATCGCCAGGAGGCGGAGCAGCTCGAGGTAGAGCCAGATCAGCGTGACCATGAGGCCGAACGAGGCGCGCCATGACTCCCGCTCGGGCAGCCCGAACGCGACGCCCTTCTCGATCGCGTCGAAGTCGAGCACCAGGCTGAACGCGGCCAGGCCGACACCGGCGACGCACAACAGGATGCCCAGACCACCGACTCCGTAGAAGCCCCAGCCCTCGCCGACCCCGAAGAACGCCGAGATCAGGCTGACCACCGCGATGCCCAGGTAGGACACCATCGCGACCATCATCATCTTCTGGAAGCGCGGGGTCGCCCGCAGCTTCCCGGAGGAGTACAGGGCGAGCATGACTCCGAACGCCACCAGCGTGCCGAGCACCGCCTGTCCGACGAGGTTCACCTGGTTCGGGTTGAGATCCGGGCTGTTCTGATACCAGCTGCTGATGCCGCCGAGGAAGACTCCCTGGACAGCGGCGTAGGCCATGATCAGCACAGGATTGACGGTGCGCTTGAAGGCGTTGAACAACCCGAGGCCGAGGCCCACGAGCATGGCGCCCCAGACTAGGAACGGATAGTCGAAGGCGAGATTCCAGCCGACGATGGCCATCGGGACGAGCAGCACGAACAAGATCGCGGTCTTGACCACGACATCTTGGACCGACATCCGCTGACCAGTGGCTGTCGCCTCCGGAGGGGCGTACTGCTGCTGCATCGTGGCAGCCTCGGCGCCTTGCGCCTGGAAGGTCGCGTAGCGGGCTGGGTCGTTGAACTCCCGGTTGAGCACGGGGTTGCGACTCGAGTATCGATCGGTAGTGGCCATAGCCAAGGATAACCGCTCGCGCCGCTGCTGCGCCGCTCGACGTCATGGACCGGAAGGTCCGGCTCGACTCGTGCCCCCGGTGGGGATCGAACCCACACTGGATCCCTTTTAAGGGGACTGCCTCTGCCGTTGGGCTACGGGGGCGCCCCCAGGGTAGGCCGCCGCGTCCTCAGTGACAGCCACCTGTTGATCTCCGGGCACCGGCGCCGCACCGTGGGACAGGTCGATCGCCACGGCCTTGGCCACCGACTCTTCGTCAGCCACCGCCGTTCCGTGATGGGCGGCCCAACCGATCAAAGCCAGCGCCAGGGCGCCGACGGCGGCCGAGAGAACACCGCCGAGCGCCAGGCTCGTACGCGGCCCGAACGCCTCCCCGAGCCAGCCGACGATCGGGGCGCCGATGGGCGTCCCCCCGAGGAAGACGGTCAGGTAGATGGCCATGACCCTCCCCCGGAACGCGGGGTCCACCCCGAGCTGCACCGTGGCGTTGGCGGCGGTCATGACCGTCAGGGCGGCCAACCCGCAGGGCACCAGAGCGACGGCGAATGTCGTGTACGTCGGCATGGCCGAGGCCGCCAGCTCGACCAGACCGAAGGTCAAGGCTGAGCCGGCTACCAAGCGAACTCGCGGGTTTCGGCGACGAGTGGCCACCAGGGCGCCGAGCAGCGAGCCGATGCCGAGCATCGTGGCGAGCAGGCCGAAGCCCTGGGCGTCCTTGCCGAAGACCTGCGTGGCCATCAGGGCAATAGTGATCGAGAAGTTCAGCCCGAAGGTAGCAACGACCCCCACGATGGCCATGACGAGGAGCAGGTCCCGGCGAGTGCGCAGATAGCGCACCCCGGCCCGGATCTGACCGCGACCGCGTGGCGCGCGGGGGGTAGGACGAAGCAGCCGAGGATCCATGGCCAGCAGGCCCCCGATGACGGCCAGGAACGTCAAGGAGTTGATCAAGAACACCGGAGCGGTGCCGACCCCCGCGATCAGGACCCCCGCGATGGCCGGCCCGATGATCCGGGCGCCGTGAAATGCGGTGCTGTTCAGTCCAACGGCGTTCGGCAGGTCGTCGCGGCCGACCATCTCGATCACGAACGACTGCCGCGTCGGTCCGTCGACGGCGGTCACCACGCCGAGCAGCAGGGCCAGGAGGTAGACACCGCCAAGGGAGATCACGTCGAACGCGTCCAGCAGGCCGAGAGCCAGCGCGAGCAGGCCCAACGCCCCTTGAGCAACGATCAAGACCCTGCGTTTGGGGTAGCGGTCAGCAAGCACACCACCGAAAGGCCCTAGCAGCAGCAACGGCAAGAACTGCAGGGCGGTGACGATGCCGAGCGCCCGCCCGCTGCCATCCGACAGCTGCAGCACCAGCCAGTCCTGGGCGATGCGCTGCATCCAGGTGCCGATGTTGGAGACAAAGGCCCCTGCGAGGAAGAGCCGGTAGTTGCGGTTGCGCAGGGCTTGGAACGTTGGGCTCACGAGCGACTGATCCCGTCGAGGATCTCCGTCGCGGCCTCCAGCGTGGTGCGCTGCTCTCGGGTGAGCGCAGCCAGGCGTACGGCCAACCACTCGTCGCGTCGTCGACGGTCGGCCCGCAACATCGCCCGAGCCGCCTCCGTCACCGACATCAGGACCTGGCGGCCATCCGTCGGGTGCGGCGCCCGCTCGACCAAACCGGCGCTCTCCAGTGCAGCCAGCGTGCGTGTCATGGAGGGCGGCTGGACGCGTTCATGCTCTGCCAGCTCGCCAGGCGTCAGTGGGCCATGCCGGTCAAGAGCGCCCAGCGCGGCGAGCGCGCCGATGGACAGGGACGCATCGGCGCGCTCGTTGCGCAGTCTGCGGGCCGTCCGCATGACCGCGATCCGAAGGGCGCTGGTCATCTCGGCTGTGGTCGTCGGGGAGGGCACATCGTTAGTCTAGGTCATTAGTCTTGCTAATGACTAGTCGGGCGAACCGTGGTCCTCAGGTTTGCCGCCTGCCGCTGCGGCTTGCTGGAACTCCTCGAACGGCTCGCGCATCTCCCACAGCGACACGATCTCGCGCCGGAAGAAGAAGGCCTGGTTCCAGTCGATGAGGACCTGGACCTTGCGAGCGAACGTCGGCATCCGGCTCATGTGATAGGTCCGGTGCATGAACCAGGCGGGAAAGCCCTTGAGCTTTATGCCGTAGACCTGGGCCACGCCCTTGTACAAGCCGAGAGACGCCACCGAGCCGACGTGCTTGTGCTTGTAGTCCTCCAGGGGGAACCCTCGCAGGGCGGCGATGATGTTGTCTGCCAACGTCTTTGCCTGCCGTACGGCGTGCTGAGCTGAGGGAGACGTCCACGTCCCCGCCTCGGCGCTGAGGTCTGGGATGGCGCCCGCATCTCCGGCGATCCACGCGTCCTCGAAATCGGCCACCTGCAGCGTCGGCCGTCCGAGGATCCGCCCTCCAGCCAAGCGGAAGCCGGTGCGGGTCACGAGGGGATTGGCCCTGACCCCCGCCGTCCAGACGAGCGTCTCGGTGTCCATCTCCTGCCCGTCAGACAAGACGATGTGCCCACCCTCAGCGGACTCGAGCCTGGTCTCGAGCAGGCAGGCGATCCCCCGGGCCTGGAGCTGTTGCAGGGTGTAGCGCCCCATGTCGGGTCCTACCTCCGGCAGGATCCGGTCGGAGGCCTCGACCAGGACCCAGTGCAGATCCGCGGGTTCGATCGTCCGGTAGTACCGGGTGGCATAGCGCGACATGTCCTCGAGCTCACCCAGCGCCTCGATGCCTGCGTAGCCCCCGCCCACGACGACGAACGTGAGCCTTCGGCGGCGGATCGCCGGGTCGTGCGTCGACTCAGCGATATCCATGCACTCGATCACGTGGTTGCGCAGCTGGATCGCCTCTTCGACGGTCTTGAAGCCCGTCCCTTGCTCAGCCAGTCCGGGAATCGGCAAGGTGCGGGAGATCGAGCCAGCGGCGATCACGACGTGTTCATACGTCACGTCGTAGGGCTCACCCTCCAACGGAGCAACCGTGGCGGTCTTGTGCGCGTGGTCCAAGGCGGTCACGTGTCCGGTGACGATCTCGGCGCCATCGAGCACGCGTCGAAGCGGGACGACGACGTGTCTTGGCTGGATCGATCCCGCGGCCGCCTCGGGAAGGAACGGCTGGTAGGTCATGTAGGACTTCGGGTCGACCACCGTCACGATCGCCTCGTCGCGACGGAGCTTCTTGAGCAGGCGCAGCGCGGTGTACATCCCGACGTATCCCCCGCCGACAATCAGGATGCGTGGCGGGTGACGAGGGGCCTTGGTGATCATGACTCCCACGTTAGGTCCAACAACTTCTGCGGGCCAACGCAGCCGCTAGGGCTTGCCGGCGAGGGAGACCGCCCGGTCGAACACCTCGTCGAGCATCGCCGCGGTGAGCCGACCGGTGAACGTGTTCTGCTGGCTCGGATGAAAGCTGGCGAGGAGCGTGACCGCCCCGAGGTCGATCTCCGCGCCATGACCGAAGCGTGGCCGCGGGGAGGGTACGCCCGTACCGGAACGCGCCAGTGCTGCCAACGCCGCGGCCCAAGCAAAGCTTCCGAGCGCGACGATCACCTTGAGCGACCGAGCGACGAGCGCGATCTCACGGTCCAGCCAGGGCGCGCAGGTGTCGCGCTCCTCCGGCGTGGGCTTGTTGGCAGGCGGCGCACAACGAACAGCCGCGACGACCCGGGCGTCGAACAGGTGCAGACCATCGTCGGGGCGCACGGACTCCGGCTGGTTCGCCAGACCCGCCCGGTGCATGGCGGCGAACAACCAGTCTCCGCTGCGGTCACCTGTGAAGACGCGTCCGGTGCGGTTTGCCCCGTGCGCTGCCGGGGCCAGCCCGAGGACGAGGATGGTCGGTGCGGCAGCACCGAAGCCGGGTGCCGGTCGGCCCCAGTAGAGCTGATCGGCGAAGGACGCCCGCTTGTCCGCCGCGACCCGCTCACGCCAGGTGACCAACCTCGGGCAGGCTCGGCACACCGACTCGCGGGCCTCGAGCGCCCGCAAGTCACGTGCGGAGCCAGCCAGCCGGGCGACGTCTCCCGCGTGCTGAGCCACCGGCGTCCGTGCCGTAGCGGGGTCACCTGGCCACCCACTTCCCGGAGGAACCGCCCTTCCCGGTGGGGCCGGGGTCATGCGGCGCCAGCCACCGACCAGGCGATCCCATCGAGGATGTCGTGCTCGCTCACCAAGACGTCGCCGACACCCGCCACGATGGCCAACCTGTCGAGCACGGCGTCAAGAACGAGCGCCCCACCACCGATGACGTCCACTCGCCCGGGATGCATGACGGGGAGAGCCGCTCGCTCGGTTCTCGTCATGCCTAGGAGCTGCTCGGTGACGGCGCGGACGTCAGCCCGGCTGATTCGGGAGTGATGGATCACCGAGGAGTCATAGCGGGCCAACCCAAGGGCGATCGCGGCCACCGTGGTCACCGATCCCGCGAGACCCACGAGCGTGCGGCTGCGCTCGAGAGGAACCCTGGACGCTGCCTGGTCGATCAGCGCCTCGACATCGCGTCGAGCGGCCGCGACCTGCGCGGCAGTCGGCGGATCCGAACGCAGGTGCCGCTCGGTGAGCCGTACGCAGCCCATGTCCACCGACCACGCCGCCTCCGGCTCCGCCGATCCGAGGACGAACTCCGTCGAGCCGCCGCCGATGTCGAGGACCAGGAAAGGACCGGGCTCGCGCCCGGCCAGCTCTCGCGCCGAACCGGCGAACGACAGCCGCGCCTCCTCGTTTCCCGAGACCACATCGGGCTCGACACCCAATCGTCGCTGAACCCCCGCCACGAAATCGCTGCGATTGGCAGCGTCCCGGGAAGCCGAGGTCGCGACGAACCGAAGGCCGTCCACGCCGAGTGCCTCGATCGTGCGGGCGTAGCGGTCACACGCGGCGAACGTGCGCTCCAAAGCCTGCTCGGAGAGTCGTCCGGTCTCGTCGACCCCCTCACCGAGCCGAACGATCTCCATCTGCCGGTGGACGTCCTCGAGGGTCGCCGCGCCGAGGTCGACGTCCGCGACCAGCAGCCGGATCGAGTTGGTTCCGCAGTCGATGGCAGCGACCCGACGCGTCGTCATGCGCTGACCTCCGCGTCGACACAGGGTCCGGTCGCCCACCAGTCGGGCAGCCGCGCGAGGGCTTCGTCGCCCAGCGGATTGCAGCCGGGACCTTCGGCGAGGGCGTGGGCGACCAAGACGTGCAGGCACTTCACCCGGTGCGGCATCCCACCCGCGGAGACCCCCTCGATCTCGGGAACCACACCCAGCCCGCGGCGTCGTTCGAGGTAGCTGTGGTGCGCCGCGAGGTAGGCCTCGGCGAGCTCGGGCTCGGTCGACAGCCGGTCCTGCATCACCCGCATCGTCCCCTCGGCCTCGAGCGTGCCGATGGCCGCCGACGCGCGGGGGCACGTCAGGTAGAACAAGGTCGGGAAGGGCGTCCCGTCCGGCAGCCTGGGAAGGGTCTCGACCACGTCGGGGAGTCCGCAGGGACACCGGTGGGCGACGCCGTTGACGGCCCGGACCGGTCGCCCCAGCTGGGCGGTCACGGCGGCCAGATCGACCGCCGACGCGGCTTCGGAGGTCGTCATGGGGCCACCGGCCTCCCCAGAGCGCTAGCCCGCATCGGCGGCTGCGCCCTCCACGGACTTCCAGAGCGTGTCGAACCACGGCGCCTTGGCGACCTCGACAGGTGGGGCGGTCACCTGAGGGGTCTGTTCACCTGGACCGACGACGACGTAGGCCGTCTCCCCGGGCCGGACGAAGTGCAGCCGCGCCCTGGCCTGAGACTCCACGTAGGCCCGATCCTGCCAGCGGTCCAGCGCTGCTTGGGTGTCTGAGATCCGTTGGAGCGTGGCTTGGTTCTCCGCCCGCAGAGCTGCTACTTCACGGCGCTGGTCGAGCAGGGCGCGCGCCGGCCAGGCCAGCGTCACGGCGAGGGCGGCAACCACGATCAGCAGGATCGCAGCGCGTCCGGTCAGATGCGGACGAACCGATGGTTGACGCACCCCGGCAGCGGGATCGCCGCTCTTGCGGGCTTCTGCGATCGGCTCGACGCCTTGCCGACGAGCAGTGGTCCGACGTGTCGTCGTAGGACTGGACGTGCGTCCGGCCGGACGCGCGGTGGGACCCCGTCGCGCGCGTGCATCACCACCAGCCATAAGACGAGGATGCCTGGCTCAGGCCCCGAACCGCGGGAAGGCGCCGCGCCCGGCGTAGCGCGCCGCATCGTCGAGCAGCTCCTCGATGCGCAGGAGCTGGTTGTACTTGGCGACCCGCTCAGAACGCGCCGGCGCACCGGTCTTGATCTGACCGCAGTCGGTCGCGACGGCCAGATCGGCGATGGTCGTGTCCTCGGTCTCGCCGGACCGGTGGCTCATCATGCAGCGGAAACCACTCGAGTGCGCCAGCGAAACAGCGTCCAGCGTCTCGGTCAACGTGCCGATCTGGTTGACCTTGACCAGCAGCGCGTTCGCAGAGGCC
The DNA here is from genome assembly GCA_963805505.1 of uncultured Actinomycetota bacterium. GTDB lineage: Bacteria > Actinomycetota > Actinomycetes > DATJPE01 > DATJPE01 > JANPBY01. The sequence continues at coordinate 259,089 of CAWDUP010000004.1, forward strand.
TCATCGATGCCTCGTTGCAGCCTGGTGGGGTTGGTGACGAACAGATCATCACCGACGATCTGCACCGTGCCGCCGAGCTCCGCGGTGAGGGTGCTCCAGCCAGACCAGTCGTCCTCCGACAGCGGGTCCTCGATGGACACGATCGGATAGTCGGCCACGAGCGTGGCGTAGTAAGCGCTCATCTGCGCCGCGTCCATCGCCTTGCCCTCGAAGGTGTAGGAACCGTCGGAGAAGAACTCGGTCGCGGCGACGTCGAGCGCCAGAGCGACATCGTCGCCGAGTCGGTAGCCGGCTCGCTCGACGGCCTGGCCGATCAGGTCGAGCGCGGCCCGGTTGCTCGACAGCGACGGAGCGAAGCCACCCTCGTCGCCAAGGCCCGTAGCGAGACCTTGCTCCTTCAACACGCCCTTCAGACAGTGGTAGACCTCGGCACCCCACTGCAGTGCCTCGGAGAAGGTCGTGGCGCCGATCGGCGCGACCATGAACTCCTGGACGTCCACGTTGCTGTCGGCGTGCGCACCGCCATTGAGGATGTTCATCATCGGCACGGGGAGCACGTGTGCGTTCGGACCGCCGACGTAGCGGAACAGCGGAAGGTCTGCGCTGACCGCAGCTGCGCGAGCCACGGCTAGCGACACGCCGAGCACTGCGTTGGCACCGATGCGGCTCTTGTCCGAGGTGCCGTCAAGGTCGATCAGCGCCTGGTCGATGAGCCGCTGCTCGCTCGCATCGAAGCCGAGGAGCTCCGGCCCGATCTCGTCGAGTACGGCGAGGACGGCTTGCTGAACTCCCTTGCCGCTGTACCGTCCTGCATCCCCGTCGCGCAGCTCGACCGCCTCGAAGGCGCCCGTAGAAGCGCCACTCGGCACAGCTGCCCTGGAAAAGGTGCCGTCGTCGAGCTCCACCTCCACCTCGATGGTTGGGTTGCCACGTGAGTCAAGGATCTCGCGGGCGCCCACGGACTCGATGCTGGCCACAGACAGATCTCCCGGCGACTAGGGGTGAACGGCGAGCGCTCAGCCTAGCGGGGGGCGCACGAGCCTAGATGCTCTCGGCCCTCAAGAACTCGCCGGCTCGGGTGGTCCCGAGAACTTCTCGAGCTTCTGCACCGACTCGGCGTAGCGCCTGGCGCTGGCTCGCAGGGCGGCCTCGGGGTCGAGACCGTCGCGTCGAGCTCGGTCGACGAGCAGCAACAGCACATCTCCCAGCTCGTCGGGAGTCAGGACAGCACCCTCATCCAGCGCAGCGGCGACCGAAACCGCCGGCAGCGGCACACGCACGCCGGCTCGCTGTGCTCGACTCATCAGCTTGGCGGCCAGCGCAAGGGCTGGCTGGGCCAGAGGGACACCATCCACGGCAGACGTACGCCCCTTCTCTACCCGCTTGAGGGCTTCCCACGATGCCTCGACCGCGGCTGCGTCCTCGGCGTCACCGTCGGCGAAGACGTGGGGGTGTCTGGAGATGAGCTTGGCGACGATTCCGGCGGCCACGTCATCGATGTCCCACGGATCTTCCCCGTCCTCGGCCGCCACGCGTGCGTGGAAGACCACCTGGAGGAGTACGTCGCCGAGCTCTTCGCGAAGCGAGGCACGGTCACCGGACTCGACGGCCTCGACCGTCTCGTAGGCCTCCTCGAGCAGGTAGGGCAGGAGCGACGCATGGGTCTGCTCTGCGTCCCACGGGCAGCCGCCGGGCGAACGCAGTCGGTCCATGACGGCCACGAGTTCGAGGAGGCGAGCCCCGACGACCGTCGGCGCAGACTGGCCGCCCGCGGAGAGACCGACGTCGTCCATCGGTTGGCTCAGTTGCCGCCGACGGGGGGCGGGTGGCCGCTCGGCGAAGGCGCTGGTGCCACCGCGGGGCGGGACAGGTCATCCAGGTCGTCGATGATGGCTGCCTGCGAGGGATCCCACGCGCCATAGCGGGGATTTACCGTCACTCCGAGCTGGTTCGCTGTCTGGGCGACGCGGGCGCGGGCCGCGGCGCTCTGCGCCGCGGTATCGGTGCCGGGGACGAGCTTCTGTCCCAGCTTTTGGCTGAGCAAGAAGTCCTTGGCGAACTGGTTGAGCTCCGTGGGCGGGACTGCGAGCTGGGCGGCGACCGTTGCCGCCAGAACGTCAGCCGGCTGACCGCCCGCAGCCTGAAGGAGCAGCGCGTCGACCTCAGCCTGGGTGACGACGATGCCTTCCTCAGCGCACGTTCGTTCGAGGACCACGGAGTTGATCAGCCGGTTGGTGTTCTCGCGCAGGAAGGTGGAGGTGTCGAGGGCGTTCTCCGGGGTGTCCGGGAGGGTGGCCGCTGCCTGCTCGGCCTCGGCCGCGGCCTGGTTGACGTGCGTCTCGGTGATGCGTGTCTGGCCGACGATGGCCGCCGCCCCGGCTTGGGTCGGCGTGCACGCGGTGAGAACGACGCTCGACAAGGCGATGAGTCCCAGGATCGCCGAAGTGGCAGGCCCTCGACGAGTGGCTCTGGTCATGCTGATCCCTTCGGCTCAACGGGCTCCCGGTCTTGCGCTTCGATCTGCCGCACGGGGAGTGCGGCTTCGACGAACTCACGTGCCCAGGCGAGCAGCTCGGTGTCAGCGAGCGGGGTGCCGCCGACGCGGGCCGTACGTGGACGTGGTACCAGGATCGTACGTATCGCCGCCTTGATGATGCTCCCCGGGTACAGCCTCGCGAGCCGGACCCGCGCGGAGTCGGGTAGCTCCACCGGAGCGAAGCGCACGTTGTTGCCCTGCACCGTCACCTCGGTGAGACCGGCCTCGCGTGCCCTGGCCCGGAATCGAGCGACCTCGAGCAAGGTCTCGACGGGGGTCGGAAGGGGCCCGTAGCGGTCGACGAGCTCTTCTCGGACCCCCGTTGCATCGGCGTCGGTGATGATCTCGGCGATCCGCCGGTAGGCCTCCAGCCGCAACCGCTCTCCGGGGACGTAGGCGTGGGGGATGTGCGCGTCGAGCGGGAGCTCGACCCGCACGTCTGCCGGCTCTTCGACAGCGTCGCCGCGGTAGGCGGCAACGGCCTCTCCCACCAGCCTGATGTAGAGGTCGAAGCCGACGTCGGCGATGTGCCCCGACTGCTCGCCCCCCAACAGGTTGCCTGCGCCGCGGATCTCGAGATCCTTCATGGCTACTGCCATCCCCGCGCCGAGGTCGGTGTTGGCTGCGATCGTCGAGAGCCGATCGTGCGCGAGCTCGGTCAGTGGCTTCTCAGGCGGGTAGAGGAAATAGGCGTAGGCGCGCTCGCGGGCCCGGCCGACCCGCCCGCGCAGCTGGTGCAGCTGGGAGAGCCCGAACACGTCGGCTCGCTCCACGATCAAGGTGTTGGCATTCGCGATGTCGATGCCGGACTCCACGATCGTGGTGCAGACCAGGACGTCGAACTCCTTGTCCCAGAAACCGATGATCACCTGCTCGAGCTCGTGCTCGTTCATCTGCCCGTGGGCGATCCGGATCCGCGCCTCGGGAACCAGGTCACGCAGGTGAGAGGCGGCACGGTCGATCGAGTCGACGCGGTTGTGGATGTAGAAGACCTGTCCCTCGCGCAGCAGCTCTCGACGGATCGCTGCGGTGATCTGGCGCTCGTCGTAGGCACCGACAAAGGTCAGAACCGGGTGGCGCTCCTCGGGGGGTGTGGTGATCGTCGACATCTCCCGGATGCCCGTCACCGCCATCTCCAGGGTGCGCGGGATCGGGGTCGCGGACATGGTGAGAACGTCAACGTGGGTGCGCAACGCCTTGAGGTGCTCCTTGTGCTCAACGCCGAAGCGCTGCTCCTCGTCGACGATCACCAGCCCCAAGTCCTTGAACCGGATGCCGGTGGTGAGCAGGCGATGCGTGCCGATGGCCACGTCCACGGTGCCTTCGGCGAGACCGTCGACCACGGCCTTGGCCTCGCGGTCGGACTGGAACCTGGACAGCCCTGCGACGTTGATCGGGAAGTTTGCGTAACGCTCACCGAAGGTCGAAAGGTGTTGTTGGACGAGAAGGGTCGTTGGCACGAGAACGGCAACCTGCTTGCCGTCCTGGACCGCCTTGAAGGCCGCCCGCACAGCGATCTCGGTCTTCCCGTAGCCCACGTCGCCGCACACCACTCGATCCATCGGGATCGGGCGCTCCATGTCAGCCTTGACCTCGTCGATCGTGGAGAGCTGGTCGGTGGTCTCGACGTAGGGAAAGGCATCCTCGAGCTCACGCTGCCACGGAGTGTCGGGGCCGAACGCGTAACCCGGCGCTGCCATCCGGGCGCTGTAGAGGCGGATCAGCTCCCCCGCGATCTCCTTGACGGCCTTTCGGGCCCGACCCTTGGCCTTGGCCCAGTCGGCGCCGCCCAGCCGGTGCAGCGCCGGAGCCTCGCCGCCGACGTAGCGCGTGACCTGGTCCAAGGCGTCCGAGGGCACGTAGAGGCGGTCGCCGGGCTGCCCACGCTTGGCGGGGGCGTACTCGATGACGAGGTACTCGCGGGTGGCCCCCTGGACGGTGCGTTGCACCATCTCGATGTACCGTCCCACGCCGTGCTGCTCGTGCACCACCAGATCGCCGGAACGCAGCTGCAGGGGGTCCACCTGTTGCCGTCGACGTGACGGCATCCGCCGCATGTCCTTGGTGGAGGACCGTTGGCCCACGAGGTCGCTCTCGGTGAGCACGGCGATCTTGAGCTGCTCGTGGACGAAACCGTGGTCAAGGCCACCAGTTGCGACGTGCACCAGCCCTGCGTCAGGAGCAGCGTCGAGGGTCAAGGCGAGCCGGGCCGGGATGTCGGCCTCGGCCAGCCGCTCGACGAGCCGCTGAGCGGGTCCGTGCCCCTCGGTGACCAGCACGACGCGCCACCCGTCGGTCAACCAACGGCGGGCGTCTCCCAGGGCGCGCGCCGTGTCGCCTCGGTAGGCCGGTGCGGGCTGGAAGCCAGAGACCAGCGTGGTCGCCCCCACCGTTTCGTCAGCCTCGATCAGTTCCGCGTCGACAGCGAAGGACGTCAGCGACCACCAAGGGATCCCCGAGCCGAGGGCGTGGGATCGTACGTCGGCCAGCGTGCGGAACGACGCGGCACCCAAGTCCAACGGAGCTGCTGCGCCCCCAGCCGCACTGGCCCACGAGGCGGCCAGGAACTCCTCACTGGTCGCCACCAGGTCGGCCGCCCGAGCCCGTACCCGCTCGGGGTCGCAGATGACCACGTGCGCGCCGGTCGGCAAGTGATCGACGAGGAGCTCGAGGTCGTCCACGAGAACGGGCGCAAGAGACTCCATCCCCTCCACGGCGATGCCCTCGGACAGTTTCCCGAGCACATCGCTCAGGGCCGGGTGGGTCTGGAGGAGCTGAGCTGCGCGAGCACGTACGTCGTCGGTCAGCAGCAGCTCACGGCACGGCGGCGCCCAGAGCCCGTTGGGCGCAACCTCGAGGCTGCGCTGGTCGGCGACCTTGAACCAGCGGACCTCTTCCACCGTGTCGCCCCAGAACTCGACACGCAGCGGATGTTCCTCAGTCGGTGGAAAGACGTCGAGGATCCCGCCGCGGACGGCGAACTCACCGCGCTTCTCCACGAGGTCGACTCGGGTGTAGGCGGCGTCGGCCAGCTGCCGGACACACTCCTCCAACGCCCGCTCATCGCCGGGACGCAGGACCACCGGGACGAGGTCGGCCAAACCAGGGACCAGCGGCTGGAGCAACGAGCGCACTGGAGCCACGACGACACGAAGCGGCCCGGCTCCGGGATCGGCGGGGTCCGGGTGGACCAACCGACGCAGGACGGCCAGCCGACGTCCCACCGTGTCCGAGCGCGGTGAGAGTCGCTCGTGCGGCAGGGTCTCCCAGGCTGGGAAGTCGGCCACGCTCCCAGGTGGCAGCAGATCGGCCAGCGCGGTCACGGCGTCTTCTGCTTCCCGACCGGTCGCCGTCACAAGCAGGACCGAGCGGCCCGCTCCGGAGCTCGGATCAGCAGCCAGCAGGCCGGCGACGAACGGGCGCAGCGCCTCGGGAGCCGTGATCTGCGAGCTCGAGGCGTCGGTTTGGCGCCACGCCTGCGCCGCGGCTCGCCACCCGGCCAGGCCTGGATCTCTCCCGACGACGTCGAGCAGGCCGGCCAGGCTCACGGTCAGGCATCTCCAGCATCTGGTGTTTCGGGGGGATCCGGGCGTGCGAAATACCGTCCCGCGAGGTGTGGGCGGACGGTCGATCCAAGACTAGGTGGTGGCGGAGAGGGCCTCGACCGCCTCCATGGTCTACCCTATTTCCTACTTAATCAGTCAGAAAGGTCAGGCAATGGACTGGTTCAACCCGGCGCTCGCTCTGGCTGGCGTGCTCGTGGGGATCATCGTCGGGCTGACCGGCATGGGCGGCGGAGCCTTGATGACTCCGATCCTGGTGTTCTTCTTCAAGGTCGACCCCCTGACCGCGGTCTCCAGCGACCTGGTCGCGAGCCTGTTCATGAAGCCGGTCGGCGCGTTCGTCCACCTGCGCAGGGGCACGGTCAACCTCGAGCTCGTGAAGTGGCTGTGCATGGGGTCGGTGCCCGCAGCCTTCTGCGGGGTCTTCGTCCTGCGCTGGATCGGTGACGGGGAGGACCTCGCCGCGATCGTCAAGAAGGCGCTCGGCGCGGCGCTGCTGCTCGCCTCCGCCGGTCTCGTGGTGCGCGCCTGGATGGTGCTCGTCGAGAAGTCCAGTCTGGCCGGCGAAGGTCCTTCGGGTCAGGTGACGACCCCCGCCATGCACGTACGGCCGCTGCCGACCCTGCTGCTCGGCGCCGTCGCCGGCCTGATCGTCGGCATGACCTCGGTCGGCGCGGGCTCCATCGTCATCGTCATCCTGCTGTTCCTGTACCCGGCTCTGAAGGCCTCGCAGCTCGTCGGGACCGACCTCACCCAGGCGATCCCGATGGTGGCTGCTGCCTCGTTGGGCCACATCCTGTTCGGCGACTTCGAGCTCGCCTTGACCGGCACGATCTTGATCGGCGCCATCCCCGGGGTGTACCTCGGGGCTCGGCTCTCGTCCCAGGCTCCTGGCGGACTCGTGCGACGGGCGCTTGCGATCGTCCTGCTCGCCTCCGGCCTCAAGCTGCTCGGTGCCAGCAACACCGTGATTCTCGCCGCTGTGGTCGCCGCCCTGGTGCTGGGCAACCTGGCCTGGATCGTCATCCGGTCGCAGTACGCGAAGCGGCGGCGGGCAATTCGGGCGGCCGCGTCGACCCAGCAGGAGGCGACAGGAGAGACTGAGCCGGTGACCGCTCGCGCGAACAGCTCCGGCCCAGCCCGCACCGACGAGCCGCCCGACCAGGCGGGCGTCGGAGACCGGACGTGACCGAACCTGACCAACCGGCCGCCATCGACTGGTCCGGCCTGGCCGACCTGCCGGTGCACGGGCTGGACGACGCCGCGCTCGACGAACTGGACCTCGTGCTGCTCGGCGCCGGCGGTGGCCCGCCTTCGCTGGACCTGACGCCGGACGCACGCAAGGCCGCCGACGGGGACGGACTTGTCCTCAGCGACCCGCAGGGCACCCCGCTGGCCCGACTCGACGGTGACTCGCTGACGCCGCTGCAACCGCCCGCGCACGGACCCGGGCGGAGCCTGCGCCTTCCTGCCACGACCGTCCTCGACGGTGGGCCATCCGTGGCCGTCGGTTTCCGAGAGGCACCCACTCGAGGCGACCTGCGCAGAGCTGCCGACCTCAAGGCCGCCTCCGACAGCAACCGCCTGCTGCTCGTTGCGCTGGTCGGCCATGGGGCGCCGGTCGGCGTCCGTCCGGCGGACCTCGTGCGCGCCGTGGTGAGCGCAGCAGATTCCCTGGATGGAGCTGAGGCTCTCGTCGTCCCGGCGACGGCGAGGCCCTCCGGAGCGTTGACCCAGCCGCTGGACGAGCTCCTGCGGCCGTACGGCTGCGTCGCCACGCTGGACGCCACCGCGACACGCGGGGCAGACGAGGCCGCCGACCTCCAACGGGTGACCGCGGGAGGCGATGCAGGCGATCTTCTCCCAGAAGCGTCTCTCGTCGCGCTTCGTCGGTCTCATCCGGTCGGGCCGGCCCGCGGAGCGGTGATCTTGCTCAGTGGACTGTCCGGATCGGGCAAGTCCACGATCGCCCGCGCCCTGGCCGATCGGCTCGAGGACGCCGGCGAGCGCGCCGTCACGTTGCTCGACGGCGACGAGGTGCGGCGAATGCTGTCCGCCGGCCTTGGATTCGACCGAGAGTCACGCGAGCTCAACGTGCGCCGGATCGGGTTCGTCGCCGCGTTGGTCGCCGAGCACGGTGGTCTGGCGATCTGTGCCCCGATCGCGCCGTTCGCGGCGGCGCGTGCCGACATGCGCGCCAGGGCCGAAGCCGTCGGTGAGTTCGTCCTCGTGCACGTCTCCACACCGCTGGAGGTGTGCGAGGCGCGCGACCGGAAGGGTCTCTACGCGAAGGCCCGCGCCGGCCTCGTGCCGGAGTTCACCGGCATCAGCTCGCCGTACGAGGAGCCCACGGATGCCGACCTCGTCATCGACACGACGGACACCCCGATCGACGCGGCCGTCAACGTCATCACCGCCGAACTCTTCCGCCGCGGCCTGATCACCGCCTGATCGATCCCGGCTCGATGTCTGCGCGATGTCTGCGCGCCCTACGAGCCGGCGTCTCGCTCCAGAATCTGCTCGATCGGGTATGAGCCGCCGCTGGTGTTCGACAGGACCGTCCAGGTCGACGACGTGGCTGGTGAATGAATGCTTCGAAAACAGACCCCGGCGTCGTAGCCGTGCAGCTCGACCATCCCGTCCTGGTGCAGCCATAGGCCGAGCCCGTAGCCCAAGGAATCAGCCGTGGGCGCATGGCGTGGCCGACAGACCTCGTCCAGCCACCCCTGCGGGAGGATCCGACCGGCGAACAGCGCAGACCACAGCCGGCTGACGTCTTGCAGGGTCGAGTAGATTCCCCCGTCGCCGCTGCCTCGCACCGGCAGATGAAGCACGTTGGTTCGCGGCGACTCGCTGAGATAGCCGACGGCGGCGCGCGCGGGCAACTCGTCAAGGCGAAGGAACCGGGTGTCCACAAGTCCCGCCGGATCGCAGACCCTCTCGACGACGAGCTCGTCGAACGGCTGTCCGGTCGCACGTTCGGCCAGGAGGGCGAGAACGACGAACGCCCCGTTGTTGTAGGCGAAAGTTGCTCCGGGCGCCGCCACCTGCGGATGACCGTCCAGAACGCTCAGATAGTCCGACGTAGTGGCCAACGAGTGCACCGGGACGGGCATCAGGTAGCCGTTGATGTCGTAGTCGTCGGAGTCCTCGTCCAGGTAGTCACCGATCCCGGAGCGATGCGAGAGCAGGTGCTCGATGGTGACCCGGTCGTCGATGAGCGGCAGGTCTTGGCCGAGCAGGCTCCTAGCCGGCGTCTCCAGCTCGAGGCGGCCCTCGGCCACCAAGCTCACCATGGTCAGCCCGGTGAGTCCTTTGGTGCCGCTGGCCAGGCCGAACTGGGTATCGGCACCGACCGGGAGACCATGGGCACGGTCACGGAGGCCGTAGACCCGCTCGAGCTCGAGCTGTCCGGCACGCTCGATGCGGACCGCACCGGAGAAGCCATGGCGGGCAGCGGCTTCGTCCAACTCAGTGCCAACACTCACGCCGGCCACCAGTCACTCGGTCGAGGTAATCATCCCGGCAGCAACGGTGCGGTTGGTCTGCTCGTCGATGAGCACGAAGCCGCCAGTCGTACGGTTGCGCGCGTAGTCATCGGCGAAGACCGGCTGGGTCGTGCGCAGCCGGATCCGTCCGATCTCGTTGAGTGCCAACGCCGTCGCGGACTCGTCGCGATGAAGCGAGTTGATGTCGAGCCGGTAGTTGATGTCCTTGACCAGGGCTCTGGCCGACCGGGTCGTGTGCTTCACCGCGAACTTCGCGCCCGCCTTGAGCTCGACCCTCTCATCCATCCAGCACACCATGGCGTCGAGATCCTGGGTGGAGTCAGGCTGGTTGTGCGGACGGCAGATCATGTCACCGCGGCTGATGTCGATCTCGTCGGACAGCCGGATCGTGACCGACATCGGCGGGAAGGCCTCGTCGACCGGACCGTCCGCGGTGTCGATGCCGGCGATCGTCGTGGTGAAGCCCGACGGCAGCACGATGACCTCGTCACCCGGCTTCAGGACCCCTCCGGCCACCTGTCCGGCGTAGCCGCGATAGTCGTGTGTCGAGTTCGACTGCGGCCGGATGACGTACTGCACGGGGAACCGGGCGTCCACCAGGTTCCGGTCACTGGCGACGTGCACGGTCTCGAGGTGGTGCAGCAGGGAGGATCCTTCGTACCAAGGCATGGCGTCGCTTCGAGTGACGACGTTGTCGCCCTTGAGCGCGGACACCGGGATGAACGTCAGATCCGGCGCGTTGAGCTTGGTCGCGAACTCGCCGAACTCTCGGCGGATCCCCTCGAAGACCTCCTCGGAGTAGTCGACGAGGTCCATCTTGTTGACGCACAAGACGATGTGCGGGACTCGGAGCAAGGTGGTGAGGAATGCATGACGGCGACTCTGCTCGACCAACCCCTTCCGGGCGTCGACCAGGATCAGCGCCAGATCTGCTGTCGACGCACCCGTGACCATGTTTCGCGTGTACTGGATGTGGCCCGGGGTGTCGGCGATGATGAACTTGCGCCGCGGGGTGGCGAAATAGCGGTAAGCCACGTCGATGGTGATGCCCTGCTCCCGCTCGGCCCGCAGGCCGTCGGTCAGGAGCGCGAGGTCGGTGTAGTCGTCACCGCGCTCCCGGCTGGTCCGTTCCACGGCATCGAGCTGGTCCTCGAAGACCGACTTGCTGTCGTAGAGGAGCCTTCCGATGAGGGTGCTCTTGCCGTCGTCCACCGACCCGGCGGTCGCGAACCTCAGCATGTCCGACATCAGAAATACCCTTCCTTCTTGCGGTCTTCCATAGCGGCTTCGCTGACCCGGTCGTCGCCGCGGGTGGCCCCGCGCTCGGTCAGTCGGGTCACGGCGACTTCTTCGACGACCTTGTCGACGGTGTCGGCATCGGAGACCACGGCGGCCGTCAGGTTGGCGTCACCCATGGTGCGGTAGCGAACGCGTTCCACCCGGGACGTCTCACCGTCCTTGAGCGGCACGAACTCGTTGACGGCGTAGAGCATGCCGTCACGCTCGACCACCTCGCGCTCGTGGGCGTAGTAGAGCGAGGGAATCTCGAGGTCCTCGTCGGCGATGTAGGACCAGATGTCCAGCTCGGTCCAGTTGGACAACGGAAAGACTCTGATGCTCTCGCCAGCCGCCACTCGCCCGTTGTAGAGGCTCCACAGCTCGGGGCGCTGGTTCTTCGGGTCCCACTGTCCGAACTCGTCCCTGAAGGAGAACACCCGCTCCTTGGCCCGTGCCTTCTCTTCATCCCGCCGGGCGCCGCCGAACAGCGCGTCGAAGCGGTACTTCTCGGCAGCTTCGAGCAGCACCGCCGTCTGGATGCGGTTGCGGGAGCCGTTGGCCTCCTCGGCGACCAGGCCGCGATCGATGGCGTCCTGCACGGAGGCCACGACCAGCTGGATGCCGAGCTCGGCCACCCGACGGTCTCGGTAGTCGATGACCTCGGGAAAGTTCAGTCCGGTGTCGACGTGCATGACCGGGAACGGGATCCGCGCCGGCGTGAACGCCTTCTCGGCCAGCCGCAGCATGACGATGGAGTCCTTACCGCCCGAGAACAGCAGGCAGGGGCGCTCCATCTCCGCGGCCACCTCGCGGATGATGTGAATGGTCTCGGCCTCGAGCGCGCGGACATAACTGAGGCGGTATTCGCTCATCGGGTTGGGCTCTCCTAGGTGTCGTCGCGGGCTGCGACGGACTGCAGGGCAGCAACCAGTGTCCCAGCAATTTCCGGATGTCCGACCACGAGGTCCGGCATCCATGGGTTGTCTGCGTTGTAGACCAGGGGCGAACCGTCGACGCGCGAGGTCCAAAACCCCCCGGAGCGGGCCACCACGACCGGTGCCGCTGAGTCCCACTCGTACTGCCCGCCGCCGTGAACATAGGCGTCGACACGGCCCTGCAGCACAGCGCACGTCTTGGCGCCCGCTGAGCCCATCGGCACCAGCTCGCCGCCGAGGTCCCGTGCCAGGTCAGCCAGCCACGCCGGCGGCCGGGACCGGCTGGCAGCGATCCGCAAGGGTGCCCCAGGGAGGCGTACGGCTGGCACCGGGGGTTGTCCCGTGGACAGCACCTGTCCCTGCGCGGGAAGCGCAACTGCTCCTGCGGTCAGCTCGCCGCTGTCCCACAACGCGACATGCACCGCCCAGTCGTCGCGGTCCAGCTCGGAGAACTCACGAGTGCCGTCGAGCGGGTCGACGATCCAAACCCGAGCCGCCGCCAACCTGGCCTTGTCGTCCTTGCCCTCCTCGGACAAGACGGCGTCGTCAGGGCGGACCCTGGCCAGCTCAGCCATCAACAAGTCGTGAGATCCCTGATCGCCTGCGTCCTTGAGCTCGGCTCCTTCAAGGCCGCTCCCCCGGATCTCGAGCAGCAGCTCACCCGCGCGCTGTGCGAGCTGGGCTGCCAGGGTGTGGTCGTCGTCGGTTGCCTCGATCAGAGTCGCCATGGCCCCATCATGCCGGGGGGAGCACGATGCTGAACGAGGTGGCCTTCCCGCCCGACGTCGATGACGTGGCGGTCGCGGCCGCCCGGGTGCCGGTGGGAACGGGTCCGTTGCTGTCCGCCGTGACGCCACCGACCTGGCCGCTCCCACTACCGAGCACAAGCTCACGCACGCTCAGCGAGACCGGCACGGTCCACCCGGTCGTCCCGCCGGTCTTGTCGGCCCAGTAGTTGACGACCCAAGACCCGGCATCGCTCACCTGCACCGCCGGTGCCTGGTGTGCCGTAGTCGTCCCGCCTTCAGCAGCCGATGCCAGCACCAGGGAGCCTGAGGTCTTCACGCCGCGGTAGGCCAGCAACGTGGTGGCGCTCTTCTTGGTGCCGGCCACGGAGACGCTGATCTGCTGGCCCGCTTCCGAGCCGTCGGCCGTCCGGCGGAAGATTCGGGTCACCAGGTCGTCGCTCTCCTCGCCGATCTGCGTCCACCCAGCCGGTGGGGTGGTCGCCGCGTCGCCGTTCAAGGTGACGAGGAGCAGCAGGGTGTCACCGGCCTGCACGGACGACGGCACGTTGACCTTCGCAGCGCCGCCGTTCGAGCTGGCCGAGCTGCTCGCGCGCAGACCGATCGTCGATGCGGGAGCCGCGCTGACCGTGACGGAGTGGGCCACCGAGTCCGTGGCCCCCGAGTTGTCAGTGACCGTCAGCGTCACCGGGTAGGTGCCCGCGGAGTCGTAGGTGTGAGCAACCGTCGTCCCCGAGCCGGTCGAGCTGTCACCGAAGGCCCACTGGCGCGACGTGATCGAGCCGTCCGGGTCAACGCTGCTACCGGAGCTGAACGAGCAGGTGAGGTAGGTGCACGAGCTCGTGAACGCCGCGTTCGGAGGCTGGTTTCCCCCGCCGCCACCGGTCTGGGCGCGCAGCGCCAGTCCGGCCGCCCGCCAGTCACGTGAGGAGTCCGCCGTGCTGACGGCAGAGCCCACGACACCGGCACTGAAGGACACCTTCAGGAGGTTTCCCGTCGCGCTGTCCGCAAAGTAGAGCTGGCCAGCATTGAGGAACATGCCGCGCACCCGGCTCGGGTTCAGGGTGGAGACCCCTCCCGTTGCCGTGTAGCGCGCGCCTCCGACGATGCCACCCGCGGGCTGGAAATAGCGGTAGTAGAGCGAGCTGCTGGTGGACATCGTGTAGTACATCCGGCCGGCGTCGTAGAACATCCCGGTGACGTTCGGGGCGTCCAACGCGAAGGCGTTGAGGCAGAGACCGCTGTTCGACGTGCACGTCGGGCCGACATTCAGGTTGCTCGCAGAGCGCGTCCCGACGGTTGAGCCGCTGATCGGGCTGGCGTAGAAGCCACGGTCGGTCGACGTCGTGAACAGGGTGCCCGCCACGATCATGGCTCCTCGGGCGTTCTGCCAGGAGTCGCTGGTGTTGGCGTTCGACGTGCTTCCCGGCGCAACCGATCCGTTGACGCCCGTGATGGTCACGGAGTTGGTGGCTGCCTGTGGAGCGACTGCGAAGACGTCCCCCGGAGCAGAGCCCACGGCGTCGCTGGGGACAGGTGACCCGCCGGCCAGCGGGAACAACCCGATGCGCGGGTGGTATTCGGTGCCCAGGGTGTCGGTGTCGGACCCCACCCAGAGGCCCTGGTCGGTGGCCAGGAAGTCATACACGCCGTATCCGCGCTCACGCGTCGGGTTCCAGTCGTACGGCATGCCGTTGATCGGATTGAGGGCGGACAGCCCGGTGCGCTCGATGGCTCCCTGGCCGGCCTTGTCGCCCGCGCTCGGGTTGTTGACCCAGCGGAAGTGTCCGCCTGTGTAGACGACCGAACCCACGATCGCCACGGCTGTAGTCGTGTCGCCGCCGGTCATGTTGACCCACGTCGGAACCACTCCGGCGGCGTTCCCCGAGATCTCCAGCCGCGAGACTGTGTCGCAGGATGTATCGGCCCGGTAAGACCCGGTCGTGGCGAAGACCGCGTAGGTGCCGTCGGGCGAGATGGCGACGTCACGCATGAAGGTGTCGAAGGCGCGCGTATTGCACTTCGCCGCGAAAAAGCTCGTCTGCCAACCCGACAAGGTCGCGGTCGAGCCACCGATGTTGATCAACGCCACCTGATCGCGAGTGGCGCCGTCGACCTTGGTGAAGTTGCCGATGGCGAGCAACTTGTCCCCGGCCGGCGTGATCGCTAGCTCACGGATGTTGGTGCTTCCCTTGTGAGCCGGGTCGGTGACCTCGTTGTGCTGACCGGAGAACACCAGCGTGCTCTCGTCGGTCAAGGCTCCGGTGGTTGCGTTGAGGGTGGCGAGAGCCGGCCGCGCCTGCTGCTGGACCGTCTTGAACTGTCCGGCGATCCACAAAGTGTTGTCGACCCGCCGGACGTCAGCTACCCGGGCCGAAATGCCCTTCGCCTTGAACGCCGTCACCAGCGACCCGTCGGACACCTTGATCAGGGCCACCTTCTTCCGGGTGACCCCGTTGACCGTGCTGAAGCCACCGGCCGCATAGACCGACTGCCCGTCGGCGGAGACCTCCAACGAGGTGACTTCACCGTTGAGAGTCGGCGCGAAACTGGTGGACACCGCTCCTGACGTCGCGTTGAACGCCGCGAGACCGGTTCGGGTGTAGGTCGACGTGCCCTTGACGACCGTGGTGAAGGTGCCGCCGATGACGATCTGGTTGCCGACCTGCACGACCGACTCGACGATGCCGTCCTTGACGTACGGCGTGAAGTCCGCCGGATCGGCAGAAACGATGCTGACGTGGACGGCCGTGCCGTCGCCCTGGGCTCGGGCAGGAGCAGCGAGCGCCATCGAGGCTCCAGCCGCTGCAACGGCGGCGAGCCCGGCGATGAGCCGGCGACCGCGGTGAGGTGATGGCATAGCAGTGGTGCGGTGCATCGGCTGAATCCCCTGGGTGAGCAGTCCTCGACGGCGTCTCCGGACGCTGTGCCGACGATTCTCGCGCACGCCAAGGGCGCACGTCGTCAGTGACGGGCCAAGATCACCTGAGCCGTGGCAAAGTCTGGACGTTCGACTGATGCCGGAGACAGCATCGCAAGCACGGATCGTGCACCACTCGTGACGAGCAGTAACAAGACGATCGGTGGCTTCCCTCGGGGAAGGTCAGGCGGGCGCGAGAACGACCGTCCAACCGGTGGCCTTCCCGGCTCCTACGGATGCCGAGGCCGTCTTGCCCGAGTAGGTCCCCGCGCCGACCGGGCCCTGGTCCACGGCAAAGCCGGAGATCAGCCCACCACCGGCACCCGCGTCGCTCGCCCGCGCCGTGGTCCCCCCCGGTTCGGTCCAGTCCGGGACGGTCTGAGAGGTCTTCAGCGCCCAGAAGGAGACCACCCAGGATCCATCTGCGGAAACCGCCGCGTCGGGAGCCGGGTAGCTGTTGGTCGAGCCGCTCTTGGCCATCGACTCGACAGCTGTCGGCGACGCGACTGCGCCGGTGTAGGCCAGCACGGTCAGGTTGGTCTTGGTCCGCTCGGGCCAGTCGACCGTACCGAGGTTCGTACCAGCCGGAGCAACCCGCTGGTAGAGCGTGGTGCGCAGGTCACTGCCATCTGTCCGGTCATCCACCTCGGTCCACCCAGCCGGTGTCGACGTCGGGCTGAGCCCCTTGTTGCTGGTGACGAACATGAGCAGGGCGTCCCCGCTCTGCATCCCCGCAGGTGCTGGAATGTCGTTGCTCGTCACGTTGCCCGCATCGGTCGCCGACCCGCGGAAGGCGATGTCGGACCCGGAAGGCACGGAGACAGTCACCGTCTTGGTGATCGAGTCCGTCAGCCCCGGACCGTCAGAGACCAGCAAGGTGACGTCATAGGCCCCCGGTCCGGCGAAGGTGTGCGAGGGCGTCGCCCCCGTGGCCGTTCCTCCGCCCTGGTAGGTCCACGCGTACGACGCGACGTCGCCGTCCTCGGGATCGCTGCTCGTCGAGCCGTCGAAGTCACAGCTGAGCTGCGTGCACGTGAACGTGAACCGGGCTGTCGGGGCCTGGTTACCCGGCGGCGGGTCACTCGGCGTGGCCGTGACCGTGTCGCTGTCAACGGCGCCGTCGTCATCGGTCACCGTCAGGGTCACGGTCTTGTCGCCCGAGGAGGTGAACAGGTGTTCGGGGTTCGGGGCGGTGCTGGAGGTGCCGTCGCCGAAGTCCCACTCATAGGAGACGATCGTCCCGTCGCCGTCGTTGCTTCCGGCCGAGCTGAAGGTGCAGGTCAGGTCCTCGCAGCCGACCAGACCGGCCCGGGCCGTCGGTGGGTTGTTCGTGGGCGGCGGCGCCCCGTCATCGGACAGGAACATCGCTCGGGCCTGCCAGTCGACGGTCGTGTCGACCGTGGTCGCCGAACCCGTCACTTCCGTGCCCGCCAGGGTGACGCGGACGAGGTCTCCGCTGTCCCGGTCGGCGGCATAGAGGCTGGTGCCGGAAAGGAACATCCCGCGGACCCGACTCGGGTCAAGCCCACTCGCGCCGCTCACGGTGAACGGCGTTGCACCCACGACGTCGCTCTCCGGGCTGAACCAGCGCCAGTAGAGATTGTTGTCTCCGAACAACGTGTAGTAGATCCGTCCTTGGTTGTAGACCATCCCGGTGAGATTGCCGATGTCGCTCCCGAACGATCCGCCGTACATCGGCAACGCTGTCGGTGAGCCGAAGGTCGTTCCGTTGAACGGACGGCGGCTGAACGTCCCGTCCGCTGAGCCGGTGTAGAGCACGTTGTCGATGAGGAAGGCTCCACGCGCCAGGCTCCAGGGGGCCGTCCCCGCGGTGGTGGACTGCGTGCCGGCCGTCGTGCCGTCGAAGCCCACGACGCGGACGTTGTCCGCGGCCGTGCTTCCTCCGCCTCCGCCTTGCGAACCGGTGGCGATGATCTCGATTCCGTCGACGAGCGGGTTCTCAGTCTTGTGCAGGAAGCCAAGGTCGACCGAGCCGTCGCTGGTGACGTCGAAGGACTCCATGGCGCCAACCTGGTCGCCGTAGCGCTGGACCAGATCCCAGTTGCTCAGAACCGTTGTGCCGTCGAGGGTCACGTCGAAGATCCGCTGGCCCGGCTGGCTGGTGCCCGAGTACCGGTTGGCGAGATAGAGCCGCACGGTCACAGCTGACCCCGCGGGAACCGGGAAGTGCCACTCCATCTCGTTGCCGGAGTTGTTTCCGTAGCGCTCGGTCGAGAACAAGGCCACCGGCGCCCGGTCCCCGGACGAGGCGGGAACCGAAGCGTTCGGAGTGGCCGGTGTCGATGACGACGAGGTGGCGCTGCTCCCCGATCGATAGCTTGATGCGGCTGCATCTGAGATCCAGTCAGGTCCGTCGTCTGCCGACTGCAGCGCTGGGCCGCCGGCGTTGACGCGATACAGCACTCCGGGATCGGCTGAGCCTGCCGACTGCCCGAGCAGGTAGACGCTCCCGGGGAGGCTCGGCAAGTCCTGCGCGGGCGGCGTCGTGCCTCCGGCCAGCGGGAAGAACGCGATCTTTCGACGTGTCTCGCCGCCGATCCGATCAGTGTCACTTCCGACCCAGAGTCCGTCCGGGGTCGCGAAGAGGTCGAACACGCCGACCCCACGTGCCCGTCCGGGGTTCCACGACAGAGGGAGACCCGATACCGGGTCCAGTGCGGCGATGCCCTCTCGCGGCACCGCGCCGGGGCCGACCTGATCGCCGGCGTAGGGGTTGTTGAGCCAGCGCATGTGTCCACCGATGTAGACCGCGGAACCCGTCACCGCAACGGCATAGGTGGTGTCTCCACCGGTGTAGTCGGTCCAGGTCGCCACCTGTCCGCTCCCGGTCGCCGCCGTCTCCCATCGGGAGATCTCGTCGCACGGTGAGGTCGACCCGTGGTAGGCGCCCGTCGTGCTCACCACGAAGTAGGAGCTGTCAGGGGAGAAGTCGAGGTCACGCATGTACGTGTCGAAGGACTTGCTGCAGGTGTTGGTGTAGAAGTCTGTCGCCCAACTCGTCAATGTCGCGGTCGTGCCGGTGAGATCGATCATGGCGATCTGTTGACGCGGCGATCCGTCGATCTGGGTGAAGTTGCCGATGGTCACCAGGCGCGAACCGTCTGGGGAGACAGCCATCTTGAGCACCTGCAGGGCGCCACCGTTGAGCTGCCCCGAGTAGTCCAGGTCGAGGAACGACGTCAGAGCACCCGTCGTTGGATTCAGCGAAGCCAGCGACGTACGGCTCTGCCCTCCGACGGTCTTGAAGCTCCCACCGACGAGCAGCCGCCCACCGACGAGGTCGACGTTCTTGATCACGGCGTTGAACGAAGGGGGCGAGAAGCCGCCGACCTTTTGGCCGTTGGACACGTCGAGCCTGGCCAAGCGCGATGACGAACTGCCGTTGACCTGGGTGAAGGAGCCCACGACGTAGACGGAGGTGCCGTCGGCGGCGGCCTCAACGTCATAGACCTGACCTGCGACGTTCGGCGTGAAAGTGGTGGAGATCTGGCCGGTCGTCGCGTTGAACGCCATGAGGTTGTTGCGCGTCAAGGTGGTGCCGCTGCCGGCCGCTTGGACTCGGCTGAAGTTGCCGCCGGCGATGATCAGATTGCCGACCTGGGCGAACGACGTGACCCGACCGTCGAGCACGTTGGGCGTGAAGTTGGCCGGATTGTCGCTCACGATCGCGGGTTGAGCCACCGTCTGCGCTGAGACCGGGGCCGCGAGCGGAACGCCCACCCCCGCGATGACGATGGCTGCTGCGGCAACGACCGAGGAACGACGGGTGGTGAGCAAGCGCACGGTGGATCCCCCACGTGAGTCCGTCTGGTGTGCCTTCCACACCAGACCGATGTCATCGTGCCCGGGAGCCCCGACCGCGTGACAAGGCCCCGGGCCGCACGGTGTCCGAACGGCCCACCGCAAGCCACCCGAATGAGCCATAGCTCCTGACGGAGCGTCAGAAGCGCTCACCCTGCGTGTCTCGACCCGGCTTGCGCGTTCAGGCACTGCCGGTGATGGAGGTGGGCCACGGGGCGACGTGGTCCAGGTCCTCCAGGTCGTAGCCGAAGTGGGCTGCGCGTGCGGCGTACCTCCTGGCCAACGCTGCTCGCTCCAACCTGCGCCACGGAACCTTGTCGTGAGCGAGTTCCTCCCAGCGCTCGGCGTAGCGACTGCTGCGTCCCCCCTCCAACCCGTCGCTCGGGATCGCGCCCTGCAGCCCGAGGAAGGTGCCGATCGCCTCGAGCTCATCGCGTGGCTGCGCCAGCAACGCCTCGTACTTGACCACATGCACACGGTGCAGGTGCGTCGCATCGGCCTCGAACAGATCGTGGGCGGCAAACCAGTGTCCGAAGGGCACGCTGAGTCGACGCCGTCGCACCCACTTGTGCGTGGACAGCGCGACCACGACGGGGTGGCGAACGATGACGACGAACCAGGCCTTGGGGAACAGTCCTTGGAGCATCCGGGTCATCAACAAGTTCGGGGGGGACTTCTCCAGCAGCAGCCGGCGGTCCAGATCCCAGTGCGGCTCCCAGGCAGCCAGCAACCGCGCCGCGTTCTCCGGCGTGACCAGCGGTGAGCTCTCGGTCAGGTGGGCTCTGCGGTCGTACGCGAAGCGTCCTGCACCTCCATAGGTGCGCGCCGGCGGATAAACGTCCTGCAGATGCTGACCCTCGTCCTCCTTGGCGGTCGTTCCCGCGAAGCCGCTCACGTCCGGGTGCTGGGCCAGCACCTTGGCCAGAGCGGTCGTGCCGCTGCGATGCAGTCCGGCGACGAAGACCAGTCGCGAGGAGTCCGGTTCGTCACTCATGGTGTCCCCGTCAGGATCTGGCGCCAGGCCTGCCTCGACGGCGCATCTGTCAGTCGGTAGTCGGTGCCAGTGATCGGTGAGTCGAAGTAGACGGCGAACGGTGACTGCAGATCGATGAGCTCGACTGCCACCTGCTCCAGCCACCTCGCTCGTCCCGTCCCGTCGTCGCCGGGGACGAGCTGTGACCCGATCTCGGCCATCCCCAAGGGGTGGCCCACCTGCTGGGCCTTCTCGACCATCGGCGCTAGCCACGAGGCCGCGTCGGGATAGGAGCCTTGGCGCACCTCACGGTTGTAGCAGTCGAAGCCCATGACGTCGAAGTACTCCGAACCCGGGTCGTAGTCCTCGAAGGTCCGACCAACCTCCGGTTTGGTCGTCCGGCACTGCAGCACCAGCGCTGCCCGCAGCTTGGGGCGATCGACCTCCAAGGACAGCTCTCGGATGTGGCGAAACGCCGCTCGGAAGTCTTCGGCGGTGAAGTGGCCGTCCTCGATGTTGTCCTCAGGCTCGTGAAAATAGACCCACCAGACCCGTCGATCCCGCGGAATCGACGAGAACCATGCTCTGAGGGAGGCGTCATGATCGCCGGCGATCACCTCCGCCGGCGGCAGCTTGAACGACACGACGACCGGTCGGTCCGCGACGTCGGCAGGACTGCCCACCCAGGGTTCAGGCCCCCCCGGGTAGAAGATTCGGGCGACCTCGAGCCGGCCGTATGCCGTGTCCTGGCGAGCCAAAGCCTCTTCAAAATCGCCAGCCCCTCGATAGACCGTCGTGCCGAACAGCGTCACCCGCTCATCCGGCCCGGGCACCGCGATCGGCGGTCCGTCATTCGGGGTGAAGCTCGGACTCGAGGAGCAGCCAGCGGCCAGACACGCGATCAGCAGTCCTACAGCGGCCGCCGCGCGCCCACGTGGGCTCATGCCGCAGCCTCACGCGCGGGCCTGGACAAGAGGACATGCAGGCTGAACAACACCCGCAACCGCCAGACCCACGCCGTGTACGCCAGGAGCCCCAGCGCGAACGCCATGACCTGATAGGCGGTGGGTACGTCGGCGAGTGCGAGTCCCCCAGGAATGGCGCCAAGACACCCCACGGCCACCAACGCCGCCACCCAGGTGCTGCGCCCGAAGGGATGCAGCCGGAGCTTGACGCCGATCTGGGTCAGGGGCACCAGGTTGTTGTAGAGGATCGCTAGTGCCCAGCCCACCGCCGCACCGTTGATGCCCCAGAGGGGGATGAGCACCAGGTCGAGCGCCACGTTCAGCCCGAGGGCGACGAAGGCGTTCGCGAAGGTCCAAACAGTCTTACCCGCCATCGCCAGGACGACGTCGACGAGGCCGCACCCGGTCGCCACCAGCATGGTCAGGCTGAGCACCACGAGGACCGTGGTTCCAGTGGCGTACTTAGGACCGAACAGCAACGGCAGCTCACGAGCAAAGACGGCCAGACACAGATAGATCGGCCACGTCGCCAGGATCAACCAGGTGGTGGAGACGCGATAGACGGTGCGCACACCTTCGTCGTCGCGCAGGGCGATCAATCTGCTCAACCGAGGCTGCGCCACCGCGGCGATCGACCCGGCGGCCAGCTGGCCGAAGACGAGGAAGCGGGTGACCGCTGCGTAGACGGCTGCCTCCGAAGGACCGACCATGGCTGCGACCAGAATGATGTCCAGGCGGTTGAGGCCGATCTGGGCGAGGCTTTGCAGCCAGCGTGCCCAGGTGTAGCCCCAGAACTCGCGGTGCATCGTTCCCGGCCGCGGGGCGAGGACCCCTCTCCGTCGCTCCACGTGCCTGAGCAGGCGCCACAGCCACCAACCCGCAAGCGCGGCCGCGGGCAGATAGGGGAAGGCCCAGGCAAGCGCCAGCGCGGACGAACTCGTCGCGCCAACCGCGATCGCGAACGCGATCAGCAGGACTTGCCCGATCGGTCGGCCGATCCGATCCACGACTACCAGCGGTCGCAGCTTGTGGAGCCCTCTGGTGCCGAACAGGCACACGTCCATCAGTGCAGCGAAGGGAAGGAACGCAGCCATCACCCGGATCGGCCCGACGACCACATCCGGATGCGCCGGAACGACGAGTCGCGCGATGGGTCCGGCCAGCAGCATGAGCACAGCTGCGGTTGCGACGGAGAACACCAGGACCGGAGTCAGCGCCGACCTGAGCGCTGATCGGATCCGGTCGGGCTCGCCGAGGGCCGCCAGCCGAGCAACGAAGTAGACCGCGCCCGTGGACGCCCCTAGTCGCACGAAGGTGAAGGCGAGCATGAACAGCGAGATCGAGGTGAAGATCACACCGACCGTCACGGTGTTGACGTTGCGGGTCAGCAGGACCGTCAGGACGAACCCCGCAAGCCCAGCGGTGACCGAGCCGGCGAGGACGAACACGCCACCTCGGGCAAGACTGCGCAGATCTACGCCCTCGTCGTCGGCGGGAAGCGCCCGGTTGTCCGGATCTTGAGCCGTTCCCGCAGGATCCGCCGCCGGTTGCCGCGGATTCATCCCATCCATCGAGGCGTCCAGCCGAGCCAGGCCGCCAACCGCTCGTCGTGGGGGCGGAGCTGTGCCTCCAACCGCTCCCTGAGCGCGCTGTCCATCGGGGTCCGCGGCCGGGCGTTGTGCTTGTCGTAGGTTGCCTGATCGGGCTGCGGAAGCTCGAGGAAGTCGAACACCTCCTTGAGCGCTGGCGCTGGATCCTCGAACAGCCGATGACTGTCGACCACGAGGAAGCGGGAGCGGTCGATGTGGCGGACCAGCGCTTCGAACTGCTCGATGTACCGGCTCCTCGCGAGGTAGGAATGATGCTGCAGCGCAAAGCTGTTGTACGTCGGATCCGCGATCATCCGTTCGCGTTCTCCGCGGGTGCGCTCGGCCTCCAGCTCCAGCGCCACCTCGAACGGTTCGGTCTCGTACCCTCGGGCCAGCTCGTGCGCATGGGCTGAGAAGGCCCTCTCGACCGGGTCACGGATCAAGGTGATGACCTTGACATCGGGCAGGTCCTGCGCGATTCGTTGAGCGGCCAGCGGGTGAAACAGGTAGTAGGGGCTGGATTCAAAGGTCACCGCCGCGGTGCCCGTACGTCGCCGAACCCGATCGGCGCTCCACCGCAGCGGGAAGTGGCTGCGGTACCACGTCAGGCCCTTGTCATAGTTGCGGTCGAAGTAGTGCACTCCCTTGTGCAGCACCGCAGGGAGCACCTGAGGGTGCTCGGCCAGCCCTCGGTAGAGACTTGAGGTGCCGCTGCGCTGCGCTCCTGCGACGAGGAAGGTCGGGAGGAGGCGGCCCTTGTTCGTCACCTGACCGAACTGGAAGGCAGCTTCCCGCGCGAGACGCCGGGTCGGCGCGAGCATCACCAACGTCTCCCATCGACACCTGCGCGAACGACTTCTGAGCCTACGGCACCAGGCCGATCGAGCATCCGTCCGAACGGCCAGAACGAACTCGCCCATCGGCCGATCCTCACCGGCGACCACCGGTTCACCCGGCTGGCCTGGCTATGCTCGCGGCACTGGTAGCGGCCCGGACGAGGCCCGATCGGTCCGCAATCGAGACAGAGCGAGGTGACACGACCAGTGGGCGCTGGCTCGGCTGACCCGCCTGCTCGAGTCCTCCTGGTCGGGTCCAGCGGCGGCCATCTGGCCCAGTTGATCGCCCTGCGCGGCTGGTGGTCCGAAGGGGACCGGGCGTGGGTGACATTCGACACCCCAGACGCCCGGTCGTCGCTGGCCGGGGAACCCGTGACCTGGGCCTACCACCCGACTACTCGTAACCTGCCGAATCTCCTGCGCAACACCTGGCAGGCACGTCGGGTGATGAGGGCGTTCAGGCCGGATGTGATCGTCAGCACCGGAGCCGCGGTGGCGTTGCCGTACTTCATCCTCGGACGGCTGCGCCGCCGGACCACCGTCTACCTCGAGGTGTACGACCGCATCGAGACCGCCACCCTCACCGGACGTCTCTGCAGGCCGTTCACCACCTTGATGCTCGTTCAGTGGCCCGAACAGCAACACCTCTACCGCGACGCCCACGTCGTGGGACCTGTGCTGTGACCCAGGACGCTCGCCGACGACGCGTCCTCGCGCTCCTCGGCACTGACCACCACCCCTTCGACCGTGCCGTTGGCTGGCTGGACCGGTGGGCGAGAACTCACCCGGACGTCGACGTCACCGTGCAGTACGGCCGCTCGCAGCCGCCGACGTCCGCCAGGGGCCGTGCGTTCCTGGACCATGCCGAGTTGACGGCGCTGATCGACGAGAGTGATGTCGTGGTCTCCCACGGGGGGCCAGCGACCATCTCCGAGGCGCGCGCTGCCGGGCATCTGCCGCTTGTCGTCCCCCGCGACCCGTCCCAGGGGGAGCATGTCGACGACCATCAGTTGCGCTTCACTGCGTGGCTCGCCGGCAAGGGGGTGATCGACCGGCACACCGACGAGACGACGTTCGGATTGGCCCTGGAATCTGCCCTCGACAGGGGAAGGGCAGCGGCGGCCGCTGACTCAGCGGTAGACGGGAGTGTGCGCCGGCTGGGCAGCATGGTCACGCAAGCGCGCCTGCAGGGGCGGGTCCGACCGGAGGACGCGCCCGCAGTCGTTTTCATCGCCGGGTTCGGGCGCAGCGGTTCGACACTGCTCGAGCGGCTGCTCGGCGAAAGTCCGGGCATCACCTGCCTCGGCGAGGTCGTCCATCTGTGGGAACGCGGACTGACCAACGACGAGCGCTGTGCCTGCGGTGAGCCGTTCAGCAGGTGCTCGACCTGGACGGCCATCGGGGAGCGCGCCTTCGGAGGGTGGGCCGAGGTAGACGCGGGACGGGTCCTCCAGCTGCGCCGACTCGTCGACCGTCAGAGGCGCATCCCCATGACCGCTACGTCGGTCGTGAGCCGATCAACTCGCCGAGCGCTTGTCGAGTACGCCGGCTACTACGGTGCGATCTATCGGGCGGCCGCAGCTTTGACCGGTTCTCGCGTGATCGTCGACTCGAGCAAGCACGTCTCGCTCGCCTTTGCGCTCAGCCACGACGTCGACATCGATCTGCGTATCGTGCACCTGGTCCGTGATGCGCGTGCCGTCGCCTACAGCTGGTCACGCGAGGTGGCGCGGCCCGAGTCCACGACGCAAGGCGCGCTGATGCCGCAGTACTCCGCATCCACGAGCGGCCGCCGATGGATGACGAGCAACCTGCTGGCGGACAGCCTGCGGCTGCGCGGGCTGCCGGTAACGCGAGTCCGCTACGAGGAGCTGGTCGAGGACCCGCAGCGCACGCTCACGATGTTGGCGGCGGACCTCGAGCTGCCGGTCTCACCGACGCTTGAGATCTCGGGCCACGAGGTCGAACTCGGCACCTCTCACTCCGTTGCCGGGAACCCGATGCGCTTCGTGACCGGGCCGATCACGCTACGACTCGATGATGCGTGGAGCGAGAAGATGCCTGCGAGAGATCGGCGTCTGGTGACCGCTCTCACCGCGCCGGTGCAACGCTGGTACGCCCGCTGACGCGACCGCTCGTCGAGCCCATCGTCACCGCGTCTCAACAATTGGACACCACGAGTCACATCAGTCTCGCCCGAACCAGTCGCCCCAGTTTCCGGTGTGCCGCTTTGCATCTGAGCCATTTCACACCTAGTGTCTGGGCCGCCCAGCCGCGTCGAGCTGAGCCCGTTCGCGTCACCGCCGAGTCCTGTCTCGCGCGTACGGAATCGATCACCATCCGCTGGCAGGAGCGGGGGACCCACACTCGGGCACCCGCCAGGTGTCCTCGGGGTTAAGCCGTCTCGCACGGCCGGGCCATCTCCAGCCCGAACCCGACAGCTGACCTCGTAGGCGTCGGAGAGAGAGTCCCCTTGTCTACCTTGCACGCCCTCTACCAGCCTGCTCAGAGGTCACGATGACCCTGACCAGACGCGATCTGCTGAAGTACTCCGCGGTGACCACGGCCGGTGTCGCCGGCCTCTCCGTGGCCACCGTGACCGGCCCGGCCGAGGCCAGGAAGAAGAAGAAGAGCGCGGCCAAGTTCCCCGGTCACAAGCCTGGGCGCATCTTTCTCGGTGTAACCGCCGCTGGCAGCATCAACGACTCCATCCGCAACACCGGACCGGTGGGTCTGGCCCGCACCTACTACCGCTGGGGTGACGGGAGCCGGGAAGACCG
Source organism: uncultured Actinomycetota bacterium (assembly GCA_963805505.1). Taxonomy (GTDB): domain Bacteria; phylum Actinomycetota; class Actinomycetes; order DATJPE01; family DATJPE01; genus JANPBY01. The sequence goes on from CAWDUP010000004.1 coordinate 285,541, forward strand.
CAACATCAAGGCCGACCACGCCGCCAACCGGATGCCGTGGGTCTCCTTCAAGCCTGCCTCCACCGCCAAGGGTGGCTGGGCAGCCATCGCCTCTGGCCGCTACGACGCTGATATTCGCGCCCGGGCCCGCCGCTATGCGCGGCACTCCAAGCCGATCATCGTCACCTTCAACCACGAGCCGCACAACGACAAGACCGGAAGTCCCGCCGACTTCGCGCGAGCATGGGTGAGGATCCACGACGTCATGAAGGCCGAGACCGGCCTCAAGAACGTCATCTCGGTCCCGATCCTCGGCGAGTGGGAATTCTCCCCGATCAACCGGCACGGCGACCCCGGGGCCTTCCTGCCGAACTCAATCCTGAGCCGCTGCCACTTCGTCGGCACAGACCTGTACCAGAACAAGACTGGGCAGGGATACAGCGTCCGCTTGGCCGGCATCCTGAAGTGGCTGGACGGCCGTGGGCACTCCGACCTCATGGTTGGCATCGGGGAGACTGGCGCGACCAACGATTTCGGGAAGCCGAATGGCGCCACGTGGTGGACGGATTCGTGGAACTGGGCGGCGAGTCACAGCAATCGGGTCTGCGCTATCGCGTACTTCAACAGCAGCCGCAACAACACGCTCAAGAAGACGTGGCCACTGAACGAGTCCTCGGCCAAGCTCGCCGCGTTCAAGCGCAGCCTGGCATCGTCAACTGCCTGCAAGCTGTAGCGGCTGGCACTGCTTCAGCCTCTACGAGGTCCCTGCTCTACGAGATCTCTGCTCGAACGACCAACCCTCGACGGCACCGACGGCCACGGCCGCCGGTGCCGTCGTTGCGTGGTCTTACTTCCCAGCCAGGATCAAGAGCTGCGGGCCGCGGTGTCCCGGGCGACCCAGAGCCCGAGCAGGAGACCGAGCGCCGTACACAGCCCCAGCACTGCCAGTCGCACCTTCGGGAGCAGGCGATCGGGACGGTTCACCGTCTTGATCACCCTGCCCGGCGCCTGATCGGCGGCCTGCTGCACGGTTATCAGCTGGGAATTGAGTTCAGCCGCCCGACGGGCCAGGGCCTTGCTCGTCTCCCGGCTCGTCGGCGACAGCAGGTCGGTTTGTTCCGCGGCCTGGCGCATCTGGGCTTGCAGGACCTCCACTTGGGAGGCAGAGACGGCCTTCGCCCTGGCGACTCGCTCGGCGAGGGTTGCTCGCGCAATGCGTGCGACCATCTCCCGCGCCTGTGCCGCCGTCTCCGCTCGATAGCGGATGAGGATGATGGAGGTGTTCGGCACGACGGCCGCCGTCAAGCGGCGGCGCATGACATCGGCTGAGGGCACCGGTTTCCCGTCTGCTGCGACTCTTCTCAGCACGGCATCGGACTGGGGGAGATGAGATTCGGTCTCCGTGTCGGTCAGCAGGTTTCCGGACCGGTCCGCATAGGCGTTCCCGGGCATCGGTGTCAACAGGACCGATGCCTCCGCACTGACCTGGGCGTCCAGGCGCGTCCCGATGGCTAGGCCAAGGGTTGCCCCAGCGACACCCAGTGCGACCACCCACGCGGTGCGGCGCACCCAGCGACCCGGGCGGGTGCGCTGCGTGACGGGTGGGTCGGCGTCCAGTTCCGGACTCCTGGTCAGCACCTCGCTCATTGCGGCGCCACCGGTCGCAGGGCGCGTCGCTCCCACAGCAGGCCGATCCCGAACCCGATCAGCGCCCCGAGGCCGGCGCCGGACATCAAGATCACGTCGATCGTGCCGCGGCGGACGTCGGGAGTGCTCGCGGAGTCGACGACCAGGCCGGCTTGTGGAATCCGGACCTGATAGCCCTGGGCGCGCTCGAGACGAGTCTCCAGCGCCGCTTGCCCGCGAGCGACGGTCACATCCTCGAGGGGAGAGCCGTCATCGAGTTCGTTGGCGTTCTGGATCCGGATGGTGGCCAGCTCGACGGCGCTCAGATAGGCACGAACCGGTTCGATGATGAGTTGCTCGCGCTGGTCCAGCAGGGCTTCGGCGGCGGCCGTCGCACCGTCGCGAGCGGAATCGGGTGACACAGGGGTGGTGTAGGTGATTTCCAGGACCCGAGACAGCGGCCGAGCCCGTACGGCGATCCGATCGCGGACTTGATCCGGCGTGAGCCCCGTTTCCCCTGCGACCGCGTCAACCACACGATCGGAGTCGGCCATCCCGGCGTCGGTATCGACGGTGAGGTCGTCCACCTTTGGCCCGACGGGGTTGAGGTCGACGAGGGGAGCCGCGGCCGATAGCTCGAGCGCGACGGTTGAGGAATATTCGACTGGACGGCTCAGATACCAGGCTCCAGCTGCGGCAGTCCCGACGAGTGCGCCCAGGAGCACGCCGATGACGGCACGCCGGCCGGCCCGCATGATGGGGTCACGATCGCCGACAATGGTCGGCAGGCTCAGCATCGCTTCCCCCACAGCTGGTTTGGACGCGCTCTTCGGCCGAAGAGTTCCCGACGCTCCGGGCTCTCACTTCCCACCGGGGGCACCTCCCCTCGCCACGGCAGCCGCCAGGTCTTGCAGGCGTCGAACTCTGCGCTGGAGCTCTGGCGGAGGCTGGTCGCCAGCCAAGGAGGCATATCTGTGCAGGATCTCGATCACGTAGAGGAGGATCGTCGCGTCGATCGCATCCTGCGTCGACCACCATCCAGGCGGTGCAGCGAGCATGCCCTCGCGAATACGGCCAAGAAACAGCGAAGTGGACGCCTCGTTTCGCCCGTGGTTCTGGTCGAGTTCCCGCTGGACCAGGAAGTGGACGAGATCGAACCCGAGTGGGACCCCCGCGCTTGACTGCTCCCAATCCCACAGCTGCAGGCGTCCCCCGACGCGGCCCATGTTCCACGGAGCCCAGTCGCCGTGCCAGCGCCCAAAACCCAGCTCGAGATCGCCCAGCGCTTCGCTCACGGCGGCCTGGAGCTCCGACCCGGGCGCTGACGGAGATGGCTTGAGAGCGGCCAGGCGGTCGACGAGGGCGGCCCAGTATGAGCTGCGCGCCAAGAGCTCGTGCGTCACAGCCGCAGACTGTGCCAACTCGACCATCTCTGCCATCGGGACCGTCCACGACGAGGCACGCGACTGTGCAGCGCTCATCGGCGTCAGCAACAAGATCTCCAGGCCATTCCACTGCCCAGCGAAGATCACTTCGGGAATGTCGATGGAGGGCAGGGCAGACAATGTCGGGTCTAGCAGGACCCTGCCCTCCCGACTGACCAGGCAGGCGGCTCGCTCGTCATGCCCGACCTTCCCGAAGGCCAACGTTCGTCCGTCCGGGCCGAAGACTTGGAGCACTGGCTTCCCGTTGGCACGAGGCGGCCCAAGGATCACACCGAGTGAAACAGCATCCGGCACCTGAGTGCGTACGAAGTCCTCCAACCCTGGGCCGACGGGTGCGGCCAGCCGACCAACGGGGAGCCACTCCAACGAGCCGGTGCGTACCCCGAGGGCCAATACCTCCTGCGCGAGCCTTTGCACCCAGCTGCGGCTCATCCGCTTCAACATCACGGAGGCCCCAGGAACGCCTGACGGCACGAGGAGCCTGGGGGATCGCGCGGAAGGCAGTACGAGTAGCGACTTTCCAGGGCCGGGTCTCCGCGTCCAGGAGCGCCCTCCCGACGGCCAGAAATCCTCGACCTGCGCCAGGCCGCCCGATCCTGCCGGCTGATCAGCCACTGTCGTCGCCACTCGCCGTCGGCGCTCGATCCAACGCCGCCGTTCCGGCCGCGATGAGTTCGGCGCCCTCCGAGACGATGCGCTCCCGGTTCATCAGCCCCAGCACCAAGAACAGCAAGAACAGTGGGGTCTCCAGAGAGTCATAGACGAAGAAGAACAGCACGGAGGTGACCAGCACGATGCAGCCCAAGATGCTGAACGGGTCCCGACGGCGAAAGTGCATCAGGAACTGCACTCCTAGGAAACCGACAAACAGCGCCGTTCCTACGAATCCGGTTGTGAAGATCAGCCTCCACATGAAGCCCTGCGTCCCCAGCGGAGGGGCTGCGCACTGATGACAGTTCGGGTTGTCTCCCCCAGCGATGGAGGAGAAGCTGCCCTGGACCTTGCGAGTGGTCCCGAAGCCGAGCAGGGGGGAACCTTCCCAGGTCGTCTTGGCTACCACCTCCGCGACCGTGACCCGGCGATCGTTGCTGTGCGGAGTGGCCACTCGCAACGTGATCGTCGCCCAAAGCGGGGACAGCACGACCAGGATCGCGGCAAGGAGGACCGCGGACGCCATGATCCACAACTCGGCATAACGCCGCAGCCGAGCGAGCTCCATGCTGGCCACAACGATGATCAGGCCGATCCCCACCCATAGACCCCGGTTGAGGGAGAACGCGATAGGGATGGCCGCGAGCGTAAGACCGATGGGCACCAGCCACCGACGGGCGCCTCGCGGGTCGAACACGACGGCCAGCGCCGCAAAGCCGGCGATCACAGCCGGCCGTGGACCAACCAGGTATGCGGCCGCAAGTGCAAGGGCCGCCGGGAAGAGGAACCGAGGCCAGGGACGTCGGTCCGCCCAGGCGGAGTAGACGAAGAACGGCAGGAGCAGACCGATGTTGTTGCCCCACGCGTTCGGGTAGGCGAACGGTGCTTTGGGTCGAGGCTGCTCATAACCCAGGAAGTCGCTCGCTGTCGTCAGCGACGGATGGACGAGGGAATTGAGGAAGGTGTTGGTCTCCGCTCCGGGAAGCACGAACTCCATCAGCGACCGGAACTCGAAATGGGGGGCCGCCACCCCGGCAAGCCCGCCGATCACGCAGTACATGAACAGCACGCCGAGCCAACGGGCGACGTCCATGGCCGGCATCTGCTTGGGCGTGAGATTGAGCGGGTAGAGCACGGCCACCGTCACGGCGAGGTACCACACGACGCGATAGGCATACGGCACCAAGCGCTCGGGGCCGCCGCCATCGATCGTCCCGGGTGCGTGTGCCCACAGGACGAAGACTCCGGCGAGCATCCAGACCAGGAAAAGAACCCAGAGCCCGAAACCCGCTGGCAACCGAAGAGTACGGCGACGCAGCATGGAGTAGGCCATGATCACGGCGAGGATGGGCGTGATGAAGCTGGCCAGTCCGAGTGCCCACCACACCGGGAAGCCCAGCAGCAGGCTCTTGAGAGGCCAAGCCGCGCCGAAGCGCCGCTCCAACCACCCGGCCCGCGTTTCGCGCCCGAGTTCTTGCGACGCCTCCAGCTGCGGGCGGTCCAGCAGGCTCACGAGGCATGCCCGTCGGCAGCCGTGGAGGTGGCACCCTCCCAGCACCAACGGGTCGCGAGATCGAGCCCAAACCACTCGTCGAGACGCCGAACCTCCTCGCCCAGCGCTCCTTGCACGGCTGCGCGCTCTTCCGGAGTCATCTCGGGTCGATCATTGCCCAGCGGCACATAGAGACTGCGTTGGACCAGGGCGGAACGCTTGATTCGACCAACGAGGTTGGCGCCATCAAGCCGCTCGCGTGCCAAGTCGGCTCCCTGTCGCGCCAACCTGGACACGAGCATCGATCGCGCTCTCGCGGCCGGTAGCCGGGCCGACAACAATTCATCGCTGAGCAGCAACGGTTCCAAACCCAGCCATGCGATCAACTCATCAACGAACGACTGTGGGTCGGCCACCAAGTCGTCGAACACCGCCACGTAGACGGAATCCCTGCCGAATACCTCGAAGAACCGAGCTAGCCCCGTCGCGTATCGCCCGTGGTCGAGCAGCTCGGGTCGAGCAACGAGCGCGTCCAAGAACGACCCGGGTCGCTCTCCCTGCTTGAGCATGTACAAGTACGACGAGTAGGCCCGATCAGCTGGGTCGCGCAGGGTGACCATCGTCCTGACAGCACCCAGGGACTCCCAGATTCTGGCTGCTGCCAGATCGTTGAACAGATAGTCCTGGCACACCTCTCCGACGACCGCATGCTGGTCGGTCGCGCCGGCAAATTGATCGAGGTACCAAGGAAGTCCTCGATCGTAGTATCGGTCGAAGAAGTAGAGATCCTTCGCGGGTGGCATGTAGACGGCGGGGTGCGTAAGCAGCACCTCGTGCAACCACGACGAACCGGCCTTGTCAGGGCCGATGTAAATGAAGTTGGGCTTGGGCATGACACCCCCCAACCTTGGATCGCGGCGGAGTCAACCGCCCGACGAGCGTGTCCGCGGCCGACGAATGAGGATCACGACAGGCCACGGCCCACCACCCGTGCCGACCGGAGGAGAAACCGGGGATCAAAAGCGAAGACCACCTGCACCAAGGCAAGCAGGGCCTGCGGAGCGATCGGCCATCGTGCCAACGAGCGCCCGGCCCAACCCAAGGCCTCCCTCCGGTGACCGAGGCTGGCCTCTGCAAAGGCGATCTGACCCATGATCCGAGCGTGACCAGCCCTCGACCTCGAGATCTCCGGGTGCTGGTCGAGGACATACTGGAGAGCGTTGGAGACCACCTCGTTGCGTTCCCTGAACCAGGACTGGCCGTCCTTCTTGATCCTGGCCAACGGCTGGCGGACGACGCCGATGGGCCCGAGGCGGACGGCGCGCAGGAGCCACTCGTAGTCCTCGGCGTAGCTTTGGGGCAGCTTCTCGTCGTAGCCGCCAACAACATCGAACACCGATCGCCGCATGAGCAGGGTGGACGAGTGCAGTTCCTTGCGGCGAGAGCGGAACAAGTCACCCTGGGTGACCACATCTGCAGGTCCCAGCCATTCGACGACGCGGTCCTCAGCCATCTGCAGCTGGATCCCTGCCCCCACGACCATGAGCGCTGGTTCGCCGAGCAGCCGCTCCATCTGGCGCTCGAGCTTGGTTGGCAACCACGCGTCGTCGTCGTCGCAGGAGGCGACGAAGTCGGCCGTCACCTCGCGCAACCCCGTGTTGCGGGACGCAGACAAGCCAGTCACGCCCGTGTTGGCCATCACGCGCACTGACCGCCCGGGCCGTGACAGCGACTCGAGGCTGACATCTGGGGCTTCCTGGTCATGAACGACGATGCAATGAACGTCGCCGGCGTACGTCTGGCTGACCACGCTCTCGACAGCCTTGCGAACCAACTCAGGACGGCCACGGGTCGGCACCACCACAGCCACCGCGGGCGCGCGGTCGGGCTCAGGCGTGTCCACGGTCCGCCGCTCCTGGCAGTCGATCGCGCCTTCGCCGGGGTCCCACCGACCGGATCCGTCTCCGCGCCCTCCGATGCTTCGGGAGGCTGGACAGTCGGCTCCTGGGTTTGGGTTTCTTGCGACGGCGCCACGTCCGCGGGCTCGGAGCCCAGGTCGATCGTCCGGCCGTTTTCCATGGTTGACGACGCCGCGTGGCCCCCGAGGTCGGAAACGGTCACGATGCCGACTACGTGCTCGGTGACCCCGAGCCAGGTCAGCTGTTCAACGGCATAGACCAGATCCTGCTGCTGGCTCAGACCGACCTTGACCACGATGAGCACCGGACCAGCCGTCTGCAGCACACTCTGTGCAAGCGCCCCGTCCAGCGGCACCTGCACCTGAGCCACTGCTGTCCCGTGGCTGCTGGCCAGTTCGGTCCACAGCTTGCCCAACCGGCGACGCTGCGTGGCGGGCGGAATGTCGGTCGAGCCGTTGCCAGACCCCATCACCGCAGCCCCCTGTCGGGAGACAGCGGGAACTGCATCCGCGGCAGGGCACTCGCCGCCCAAGACGTTAGAGAGTCCGGGTGCGTCAGAGGTGAACCGGTCTGCCAGAACCGGCCCACCAGGCTCGGTCAGGACCAGGGCGGCACCTCCGAGCACCTCATTCACGGCATCGCTGATCGCGACAGCTGCACGCGTCATGAGGTCTGGATAGTCGACTCCGACCAGCACCAGCGGACCTCGTCGATGCGAAGCGGCAGCGATGGAGGTGACCAGACCGTCGAGCCCGGCGTGGTCGCCTCCGGCCACCGCGCCCGACTCGTCGACCTCGACTGAGCCGAGGACGTCAAGTCGGGTCGGCGACAGGGGTTCGGACGGCTCTGGCTGAGCGGGCAGGCTCGACCGAGGAGGGGCCTCGCTCACTGCGGCTGCGGCTGGCGCCGGGGAGAACGCCTCAGGGGACGGGGACTCGCTCGGCGCTGTGGCCGGGAACGTTGCCCCTGGCTCGGCGACGGTCACAACTGAGGCGGCGGGGCGCGACAGGCTCGCCAAGGCGCTCGAGCTACTCGACGCCAGGTCCGCGTCAGCGCCTCGACGCTGCATCAAGAGCACCAGCCCTGATCCGAGAAGACCACCGATCACGACCCCGGCGAGCACATCGATCCACAGCACCGGCGACGTGGGACTCGCGGGCAGCGTGGCCTCGCTGATGATCTGCCCGCCCTGCGTCGTCTGGACATCCAAAGCGACGAGCCGACTGTTGATGTCAGAGATCTGACTCTGGGTGATGGCGATCTTCGCCTGAGCCCTCGCCAACGCCGCCTCAGTGCCCGCCGCCTTGGCGGCAGCAAGGTCGGCTGCGTACCCATCGAGCTCGCTGTTCAGGGTGGCCAGTTGCTTCTCCAGGCCAGCCTTGGCCGCGTCTCGAATCTCGACGGCTGCCGTAGATCGTCGGTCGAGATAAGCGGTGGAGAGCGCCTGAGCGCCGTCACGAGCCAGCTCAGGGGTTTTGGCCGTGAAGGAGATCACCAAAACCTGGCTGTTGGGTGAGGTAGTGACGTCGGCGTTGTCGATCAGGTCCTGGGCGGTAAGCCCGGCGCCCAGCGCGTTGGCGGCGTCCGCCGCGACCTGGGCGGAGTGCGCCACCTCGGCCTCGGTCTGGATCTGCACCTCAGTCGTGCGCCCGCCGTCGATCGAGGAATCCAGCCCCCCGGCCGTCGGGAGGACGAGGACCGAAGCCTCGGACTCGTAGACCGGTGTCTGCAGCGCATAGAACGCGAAGCCGGCAACTCCCCCGAGCAGCGCGCAGACCACGACCAGGGCAATCTGCGCCCCACCCCATGGACGACGACCCTCGTCTTGACTCGTCGCAGTCAACACCCGATCCTCACTACGAAGTCCCACCGTCGGAATCGACTGACAACGGATCATCCGATCCGGCGCAGCCCACGTCGCCACCAGTGTCGCGCCGATCACTTGAAGTTACATCATCCGATCCGGCAACGATTGATGCGCCGAACGGCCGTGGGCCGTCCGGCGCATCAATGCAACGCCTATGATCGCGCCGCTGCTAGCGGCCCGGATCAGCTGCCGCTGACCACCGACTTCCAGGCGGCACGCGATGGAGCGTCCAGCAACCGCCACTCGTGGTCACCATGGTGAGCGTCGAAGTAGTTGACGAACAAGGCTCCGTGGTCTCTGAAGTAGGCAGCCGACTGCTTCAGCCACTGCGCGCGGCCCGTTCCATCGTCCCCGGCCGCAACCTCACTGCCGTACTCTCCGATGCCCCATGGCTTTCCCTGCGACTCCGACACTCGGCGCAGGTCCCCGAGGAGACCTTCAGGATCGAGGTAGATCCGCTTGTCCGAGGGGTTGCTGTAGCAGTCCCAGCCCATGACGTCGACGACGTCGTTGCCGGGATAGTAGTCATGCCAATCCCGATGCGACCCCGATCGCAGGGTGTAACACATCCAGATCGTGGTGGTGTGCAAGCGTGGGTTTCCGGCAGCGTCGGCCAATGAGTCCAGGCGCCGCAACGCCTCGCGGTACTGACCGGCGGTGAACTCACCGTGCTCGATGTTGTCCTCGGGCTCGTGGAAGTTGGTCCAGTAGATGTCGCGGTCGCGCGGTGCGTTCGCGAACCAGTTGCGGAAGAAGCCGTCCAGGCTGCCCGACACGACCTGCTGGGGCGATGCCTTGAACGAAACGACGATCGGCCCGCCGGTGCTTCCCGCCTTGCCCGGCCATGCGGAGGGCATTCCCGGGAAGAACACGCGGACGACCTTCAGCCCGCCATAGTTGGCGTTGGACCGTGCCAGGGCGGTTGCGAACGACGTACCGTCCCCGGTGTAGACGCTCGCGCCGAACAGCGTGCTCCCCTTCGATGCTGTCGGTGGTTTTGGCTCGTCGGACTTGTCGGGCTTGGACTTGCTGGGCTCGGGCTTCGGCTTCTCCGACTCGGTCGGTGAGGGGTCGGGCTTGTCGGTCTTGCTCGGTTTCGGCGCTGGCTTGGCCTCGGCCTGATCGCGATCGGTGAGTACCTTGCGGACGTCGACGTCGTCGACGCTGAGCGTGGCGCCCTTGGCGGCCCGAAGCGCCAACACCTGTACCGCGATCTGCGTGCCGTTCCCGGCGGCGGTGTACTCAGCCCTGACCTGGTGCCAGGCGCCATCGGTCAGGCTGGCCTTCGACTCGGTCTTCCCGACCAACGAAGTTCCCGCCACCTCCCGGAACCGGAACGTGACGGCCAGGCGCGGGGTGTCGGTGCGGATCCACACCGACGCGACATACCGGTCGCCCTTGGCGGCGGACCCGATGACATTGGGGCTGTCGTTCAGCAGGAGGCTGGTTCGCGTCAGCGCGGTCAACTTGGCCGCGCGACGGCTTTCGTGCCCAGCTCCGCTGCTCAGCGTCACCTTTGGATTTTGCGTGTTCCACCCAGCATTGCCCGACTCGAAGTCGGGGTTGCTGACCAGGTTGTCCGACAGTCGTGGCGCTTCGGCCGTAGCCGCTCCGTTGATGCTCAAAATGCTGGCCACGAGCGCCGCGGCGCTGGCGGCAGCGACCAGCGAGATTGCCGTTCGAGGGCGTTGAACAGCGTGTCGACCCATGAGGTTGCGCTCCGATTTCGTTGCTGACCCGCGAACGGGTGGAAGGGGGAACAAGTCCGTCCCGCCTGTTTTCGGCCTGCGGTCGGAGGCCCTTGACCCACCCGACCTGTCGTCGGGCGTCGACGGTACGTAGTGATCGCGCGAGGTCAAAGACAGCTCGAAGCGCGGATCCGGCGTCGTCCACAGCCGGGTGGCAGCCCCCCGACTACCGTCTGTGACCACATGCCGCGGAACCCTGCGCTGAGGCCGGGCGTGTCCGCACGCTGGGTGAGGGCAGGGTGAAGCCAGTCACAGCTGGCAACGCAAACCGTGACCTCGCTCACACGGACCCACCCGGGCGGCTGTCATGACGCCGCCCGGAACAAGTTACTGCGATCGGGTGTCACCCGAACGGGTGACCGGCTGAGCCCTTGAAGCCCAGCAGGCGAGCGGCTAGTAAGCCCCTTCGCCGTGCAGCACAGCACGGAAGGTCTTCCACAAGATGACCACGTCGAAGGCGATCGACCAGTTGTCGACGTATCGAAGGTCGAGCCGGACCGACTCCTCCCAGGCCAGGTCTGAGCGACCACTCACCTGCCAGAGCCCGGTCATCCCCGGCTTGACCAGCAGGCGTCGCTTGACCTCGTCGTCATACGCCGAGACCTCCTCCGCCAGCGGTGGGCGAGGACCGACCAAAGACATCTGACCCATCACGACATTCAGCAGCTGGGGCAGCTCGTCCAAGGAATACCGGCGCATCCAGCGGCCGACAGAGGTGATGCGTGGGTCGTCGTGCATCTTGAACATCAACCCGTCGCGGTCACTCTGGTCGAGCAGATCCGCCCGGATGTCCTCCGCGTTCGTCACCATGGAACGGAACTTGATCATCTTGAACTCACGGCCGGCACGGCCGATTCGCGTCTGCCGGAAGAACACCGGTCCAGGCGAGGTCCGACGGATCGCCACCGCGATGGCGAGCAGCACGGGCGAGAGCACGACCAACGTCGCGAGCGCAGTGATCCGGTCGAACAGGCCCTTGCCGACCCGGCTGAAGCCGCTGAACCTCGGCTTGGCGAGGTTGAGCAGGGGCAGACCGTCGACGGGAGTGACGTGGACCCGGGGACCCGCTACTTCGATCAGTCCGGCAGAGACCAGCAGCTCCGCGTCGGAGCCTTCGAGCTCCCACGACAGACGCCGGAGGTTGGGCCCGGCCATCACCGGTCCGGTCAGGACGGCCACGACGTCGGCCCGGTGGGCGCGTACGGCCTCGGCCGCGCGCTCCACGCCCACCATGGTCGGGAGACCGGCGGCTTGAACCGCCGTGTGATCACTGCCGTACGTCAAGCACACCGCCACGGGCTCGAGTCCATGGAACGGCCGTCTCCGCAGCTGCGTCACCAAGCCCAGGGCCGCCCTGTCGTCGCCGACGATGACGACCCGCTTCATGCACTCGCCACGGGACCGCCGCCGATGCAGTCGCCGACGAAGGAGATAGCGGCCGGCCAGGTCGAGCAGAACGGTGAACGGCAGCACAACGAGGACGAATCCGCGTGCGACCGTCAGCTGGAGCGCGTAGGCGACGAAGGCTGCACTCGCCACCAGAGCGACACCCGCCGACAGGACTCGACGGTATTCATCCGAACCGACCCCGAAGATCCGCTCGTCGTAGGCGCGCGCCAGCCCGAGCAAGCCCACCCAGACCAACGGCAGGAGCATGGCGGAGACGATCATGACGGCCCGCTCGAACGCGGCCGGCCGGATCAGCAAAGTCAGGATGGAGGCATCGATGGCGACCAGGACGTCGACCAAGAGCACCGACGTGCGGTAACGCCGCTGCCAGGGTTCGGTGACGTCGGTCGGCTCCAGTTGGTCGGCTTCGCCACCTGCGAGCGTTGTCGTCGGGACCGAGAGGTCCAAACCTTCGGGCAGGTCGGGCAAGGTGTCGACCGCTTCGTCGTCGCGGGCAGGAACCACCCGCAACGTGTCGACCGCGGCGTCCTCCTGGTCAGGAACCACCCGCAACGTGTCGACCGCGGCGTCCTCCTGGTCGGGAACCACGCGCAGGGTGTCGGTCCGCTCAACCTGCCGGTCGGCTGGATCCGGCACGACGTCAGAGGTCTCGGAGACCATCGGTTGCCGCACCACGCGGACCTCGTCCTCGACCGACATCGCTCCCCTAGCCATTCCCCTACGGACCATTTCACCGCCACCGTTCCGGCCGCACCTACACCCGGCGACCCGTTGCGGCGGTGTGCTGAGTCAAGCAGGCTCCGGCACCCGGCGACAGCCCTGGCCGCCGGAACGAACCGAACGGTTGACCCGAGGGGGTGCCCAACGGACTAACCCAATGGAGTCAAAGAGATTCTCTGCGTGACCTATTCGGCCACCGGCCCCCGGATTTTGCGGGCAGGAGCACTCTCACCGCCCCGGGATGCGGTCACGGGAGCACGTTGTAGGTGTTCTGGGCGGCGGCCAATCCGTCCTCGATCAACGATTCGCAGGCGTCGGCAGCCCGCTCGACCACGTGGCCGAGCTCCCTCCGCTCGGCCGAAGAGAAGTCGCGAAGCACGAATGCCGCCGGGTCCATCCGACCGGGGGGGCGACCGATGCCCACCCGGACCCGCGAGTAGTCCGGGCCTTGGACGGCACGAGTGATCGACCGCAAGCCGTTGTGGCCGCCGTCCCCGCCGCCCGCCTTGAGCCGCAGGACGCCGAAGTCGAGATCGAGGTCGTCATGAACGACCACCAGCCTGCTCGGCTCGACGCCGAAGAACGAGCACAACCCCGACACCGGTCCACCGGACTCGTTCATGAACGAGCGGGGCTTGGCCAGGACGACCTGATGCGTGCCCAGCCTGCCCTCGACGACCTCGGCGCGGCTCTTGTGGACCTTGAACCGAGCACCGAAGCGCGCGGCCAGCAGGTCGACGACCTGGTACCCCACGTTGTGCCGGTTCCCGGCATAACCGGGCCCAGGGTTCCCGAGCCCGACCACCAGCCAGCAATCAGCCATGCCGTACGGCTCCGATCAGCAAGCCGGTCGAGGCGTTGCGCTCGTCAGGACTCGCCGTCGGAGGGAGCATCGCCGTCTGCAGGCTCCTCGGCCGTCTCACCCTCAACGCCCTCGAGCTCGGCTACCTCGGGCTCAGCCTCGACCTGCGGCGACAGCACGTGGGCCACCAGGAGCTCGGGGTCGATCTGCAAGGTGGTGCCGGGGGGCAGCAGCAGGTCGCTTGCGTGCACCTGCATGCCTGGCGTCGCCTTGTCGAGGTCGAAGGTGAGCTCAGAGGGGATCGCCGTTGCTTCCGCCTCGACGGTGATCGTGTTCTCGACGATGTCGATGACGCCCCCGTCGACCGGCGTTCCGGTGATGTGGAGCACCACGTCGACGACAACCTTCTCGCCGCGCTTCACCACGATCAGATCGACGTGCTCGATGGTGCCGCGGATGGGGTCACGCTGGACCGACTTCGGCAGGGTCAGCTCGTTGCCCCCCTCGAGGGCCACCTCGAGCAGCACATTGGCGCTCTTCAGAGCCAGCATCAGATCGTGCTCCGGCAAGGTGACGTGTCGTGGGGCAGTCCCGTGGCCGTAGACGACAGCCGGCACCCGCGAAGCCCGTCGAGCGCGTCGAGCAGCACCCTTGCCGAACTCGGTGCGGGGTTCGGCAGCAATCTGGATCTCGGACATGCGGTGGGGCTCCTCGAAGACACGCGCGGCTGGACCACGCTGGCTGATGCGGTCGACCCGGCGCACGACACGGCGGGGACCGCGTCGATCACGGAGGACGAACGCGACGTTCGCTCCCTCGCCGAGGCAACTCCCGAAGTGTAGGCCCAGGGACGGGGCCGCCCAAATCAGGTTCCCGGAGCAGGAATTCAGGCGTTGCCGTCGAAAAGGCTGGTCACGGACCCGTCGTCGAAAACCTCGCGAATGGCGCGAGCGAGCAACGGCGCGATGGATAGCACGGTCAGCTTGTCGAACAGGTGCTCGTCGGAGATCGGGAGCGTGTCGGTGACGACCACCTCGGACACTCGTGAGTTCTTGAGCAGGTCCACAGCCGGTGGCGAGAAGATCGCGTGGGTTGCTGCGATGATGACATCGGCTGCGCCCGCCTCGAACAGCGCGTCGGCGGCCTTGGTGATCGTCCCGCCGGTATCGATCATGTCGTCTTGCAGGATGCAGGTGCGGCCAGCGACGTCACCGACCACGCGGTTGGCAGTGGCCTCGTTGGGTCGATCGGGGTCGCGAGTCTTGTGGATGAACGCCAGCGGCGCCCCGCCTAGTGTTTCCGACCACCGCTCGGCCAGCCTCAGGCGACCGGCATCCGGCGAGACGACCGCCACCCGGGACCTGTCGATCCGTCGTCCGACATGGGTCGCGAGAAGCGGCAGGGCGAAGAGGTGGTCGACCGGTCCGTCGAAAAAACCCTGGATCTGCGCGGTGTGCAGGTCGACTGCCATGAGCCGATCAGCGCCGGCGGACTTGAACAGATCGGCCATCAACCGCGCAGAGATCGGCTCACGCCCGCGATGCTTCTTGTCCTGCCTGGCGTAGCCATAGAAGGGGAGCACCACCGTGATCCGCTTGGCCGACGCCCGTTTGAGCGCGTCGACCATGATCAGCTGCTCCATGATCCACTTGTTGATGTCCTGAGAGTGCGACTGCATGACGAAGGCGTCACTGCCTCGGACCGACTCCTGGAAGCGGACGAAGATCTCGCCGTTCGCGAAGTCGTAGGCGGCGGTCGGCACCAGCTGGACGCCCAGCTCTTCCGCGACCTGCTCGGCAAGCATCGGGTGAGCGCGCCCGCTGAAGAGCTTGAGCGTCTTCTCGTTGGCCGTCTTGATGCCGGTCACGGGTTCTGCCCCTCATGTGGGTCCGGAGAGCTGGTCATCGGGCTTTCGGCTGGGTCGGTGGGGTCCCCGCCGGGGGTGCCTGCGGAGGATTGTGCCCCCTCCCCGGGATCATGCGCGCGGGCGGCTGCCTCGTCAGCAGGTGTCCCCGCTCGCTTGCGCGCCACCCAGCCCTCGATGTTGCGCTGTCGGGCCCGGGCGACGCCCATGGCGCCCGGAGGAACGTCCTGGTCGATCACCGATCCTGCGGCGGTGTAGGCACCGTCGCCGATCGTCACCGGCGCGATCAGCATGGTGTCGCTTCCGACGCGTACGTGGTCACCCACCACGGTTCGATGCTTGCCGACACCGTCGTAGTTCACGAACACCGTCGCCGCGCCGATGTTCGCGCCCGCGCCGACTTCAGCGTCCCCGACGTAGGACAGGTGCGGGACCTTGGACCCGGCACCGATGGTGGAGTTCTTGACCTCGACGAAGGCCCCGATGCGTCCACCGACCCCCAGCTCGGTGCCAGGGCGCACGTAGGAGAACGGTCCGACCAGCGCACCATCGGCCACCTCGGCCCCATCGAGGTGGCTACGAATGATGCGAGCCTCGGCGCCCACGACCGTGTCCCGAAGCGTCGAGTCGGGACCGATGACGGCACCGGCGGCAATGACGGTCGCCCCATGGAGCTGGACCCCGGGCAGCAGGGTCACCTCTGCGGCGAGAACCACCCCGACGTCCAGCCAAACCGTGGCTGGGTCGACCACGGTCACGCCCGCCCGCATCCACCCGGTCAGCAAGCGGTCGCGCAGGCAGGCGCCCGCCTGCGCGAGCTGGACCCGATCATTGACCCCCAGGACCTCGACGGCATCGTCGGCGACGACCGCCGCGACGACGCGCCGATCCGCCGTCAGGAGCCCGATGACGTCGGTGAGGTATTCCTCACCTTGGCTGTTGTCTCGGGACAGCCTGCCCAACGCGTCACGCAGGGCGGTCACGTCGAAGGCATAGACGCCGGAGTTCACCTCCCGGATGCCCCGTTGCTCCGCGGTCGCATCACGGTCTTCCACGATGCCGTCCACCAGCAGATCGGGGTTGCGCAGCACTCGTCCGTAGCCGGTCGGATCGTCGACGACGGCTGTCAGGACCGTCGCGGCCGCGGCGCTGTCGTGATGACAGCTCAGCAACCGGTCAAGGGCCTGCGGCGTCAGGAGTGGCGTGTCACCGGCGAGCACGACGACGACGCCGCTCTCGGCCGCCACGGTCTGCAGCGCAAGTCCTACGGCGTGCCCGGTGCCGAGCTGCTCGGGCTGCTCGACGGTTCTGGCGCCGACGTCCAACGCCAGGACGTGGGCGGCCACCTGCTCCTTCGCATGCCCGACGACGACCACCAGCTCATCGGGGCCGATCGCTCGCGTCGTGTTCAGCACGTGGTTGACCAGGCTGCGCCCGGCGATCTCGTGCAGCACCTTCGGCGTCGCCGAATGCATCCGCCGACCTTCGCCGGCGGCAAGAACGATCGCGGCTACCGGGCGGGGCTGACTCACAGGCTCACCGGAGGCACCGAGCTCCACGCTCCCTGGACGACGTCGGCGGGCAGGCCCAGCGTAACGGTGCGCTCCCGGGCGTGGATTCGAACCACGATGACGACTTCCAAAGAGTCGCGTCCTGCCATTGAACGACCCGGGACCGGGGCATCAGGGTATCCGCGGCACGGGGTCGCAGTTTCGCGCCCCGCAGGCCGCCAGCTAGCAACCTACGCCACCGTAGGTTACGGTGGCGTAGCCAAAGACCCCACGCGCAGCGAGGTGAACCCGTGCCTGATCCCACACCCACAGCCGTCCAGGAAGTGCGCGCCTTCCACGGTGACGACCGCAAGAAGACCTGGGAGCAGCTCGCGCTCGCCTTGTTCGTCGCGATCCCCTTCCTGGCCATCCTGCTTGCGGTACCCGTCGCCTGGGGATGGGGCATGGGCTGGGCCGATGTGGGCTTGGCCCTGGCCTTCTACGTCTTCTCCGGCCTCGGCATCACCGTCGGCTTCCATCGTTACCTGACGCATGGCGCGTTCAAGGCCAAGCGCGCCCTGCGAGCCACGCTCGCGGTGGCCGGATCGCTGGCCATCGAGGGACCGGTCATCCGCTGGGTGGCCGACCACCGCAAGCACCACGCGTTCAGTGACCGCGAGGGTGATCCACACAGCCCCTGGCGCTACGGCGAGAGCGTGCGAGCGCTGACCAAGGGCCTCTGGTACGCCCACGTCGGATGGCTTTTCGACGTCGAGCAGACCAATCAGGCCAAGTACGCGCCCGACCTGCTCAAGGACTCCACGATCGTGCGCATCTCGCGCTCGTTCCCTTGGCTGGTCGCGTTCTCGCTGCTTGGACCGGCGCTGCTGGGTGGGCTCTTGACCTGGTCGTGGCAAGGCGCCGTGACTGCCTTCTTCTGGGCCGGGTTGGTCCGCGTCGGGCTCCTGCATCACGTGACGTGGTCGATCAACTCCTTGTGCCACGTCTACGGTTCCAAGCCCTTCGTGACCCGTGACCGGTCGGGGAACCTCGCCTGGCTGGCCATCCCGTCCTTCGGCGAGTCCTGGCACAACCTGCACCACGCCGACCCGACCGCCGCCCGCCACGGAGTGCTGCCCGGACAGATCGACCCCAGCGCGGCAGTCATCAGAGCGTTCGAACGAGCGGGCTGGGCCTACGACGTGCGCTGGCCGACCGAGGAGCGCCTCGCTGCCAGAAGGGCCGCCTAGTGACGGGGAGCGACGGCGCGCAGCCCACGAAGGCTCCAGCGACGACCGTGCCTGGCCGGCCGGCTGAGACCCCGCCGATCCGGACTCGAGGTCGGATGAGCGGTGCAGAACGGCGCGCACAGCTGATCGACGTCGGCCGTTCCCTGTTTGCGGACAAGGGTTTCGACGGCACCAGCGTCGAGGAGATCGCCTCGAAGGCGGGAGTGTCGAAGCCGGTCGTCTACGAGCACTTCGGCGGCAAGGAGGGACTGTACGCCGTCGTCGTCGACCGCGAGATGCAACGCCTGCTCGACGGGGTCACCGGCGCCCTCACGGCGGGGAACCCGCGGAGCCTGCTCGAGCAGGCCGCCTTGGCCCTCCTTGACTACATCGACGACAACGCTGACGGCTTCCGGATCCTGGTCCGCGACTCGTCGGTCGGAACGACCAGCGGCTCCTTCGCCAGTCTCATCAACGACATCGCCACCCGGGTGGAGCACCTGCTGCTGGGTGAGTTCAAGGCTCGCGGCTTCGACACGAAGTTCGCACCCATGTACAGCCAGATGCTCGTTGGGATGGTCGCCCTGACCGGTCAGTGGTGGCTGGACGTGCGCAAGCCCAAGAAGGCCGATGTTGCTGCTCATCTGGTCAACCTGGCGTGGAACGGGTTGTCCGGGCTGGAGAGCCGACCGCGGCTGCACGGCTGAGGGCAGCGCACGAGCCCTACTTGGCGCTAGCGTCGTCCAATGACTGAGACCCCGGACCCGTACGCACCTCAGGGCCAGCCCCCATCACCGCCTCCGCAGCAGTACGGTCAGCCGCCCTCCTGGCAGCCGCCACCAGCGGCACCGGGTGGTCAAGTGCCGCCCGGTTATCCCCCGCCCTACGCGCAGCCGTATGCGCAGCCCTACCCACCGGCGAAGCAGGGACTGCCGCAGGGGCTTGCCGTCGGCGCGCTGATCGTCGGCATCGTCGCGGTGCTCGGCTCGTGGATCCCCGTTGTGGGAGCCATCATCGGGCTGGTCGCCGTCATCTTGGGAATCGTCGCCTGGCGGCGGGCCAGCACCGGGCGCGGCGCCGGGATGGCCATGGCCGTCACCGGAGCCATCCTCGGCCTGGTCGCGATCGTCATCGGGGTGATCGCCACCGTGTTCGCGATCTGGTTTCTCTCGCGCACCTGGGACTGCTTCGACACCAGCCTGACCGACGCGCAGCGGACCTCGTGCTTCGACAACGCGTTGAACAACTAGAGCCGAGGGCGACTAGCCCGATCAACGCGGCCGTGGCGGCAAGAGTGGTCTCTTGACGTCGAGACACTACGGTTGGACCGTGGAAGACGAGGTCGATCGGCTGGTCGAAGCCTGGCAGCGGGAACGGCCGGACCTCGATGTTGCGCCGCTCGGTGTCCTCTCCCGCGTCAGCCGGCTGGCCCGTCACCTCGACCGGGCGCGCCGGGCGGCCTTCGCCGGGCACCAGCTCGAGGCATGGGAGTTCGACGTGCTGGCAGCCCTTAGACGCGCCGGGGCGCCGTACGAGCTGTCACCCGGCGTTCTGCTCACTCGCACCCTGGTCACGTCGGGGACCATGACCAACCGGATCGACCGGCTGGAATCGCGGGGACTCGTGGTCCGTCGAGCTGCTCCCAGCGACCGCAGGGGTGTCCTCGTTCGACTCACGGACGAGGGACGCGCGGCCGTCGACGCCGCCCTGGCCGACCTGCTCGAGCACGAGCGAGCCATCCTCACCGACCTGACGCCCCAAGAGCGCGCCCAGCTCGCGGACCTGCTACGGATCCTCGTCTCCCCCTTCGACGCCGAGGACTCACCCGCCCCGTGACCGAGGTCGGGCTGCCAGCAGGCCCGCCAGGTGCGTCGCGATCCGGTCAGGCGGACTCGAAGCGACCGTTGCGCAGGATCGGAGCGACGTCGTCGACGTCGAGCTCGTCGGCCATCTGTACGTCGCCGAGGAAGCCGCGTTCGATGAGTTCGAGCCCGCTGGGGCACTCAGCCAATGGACGCCGTCCACCGAAGGCGAGCGCTGCTGCCAAAGCGTCTGGGCTCGCGTCGCCCTCGACCGCCCCCAGACCGGCGGCGAGCGCACCCGCGCCGATGAAGTCCTCATAGCTTGGTCGCAACGTTCCGTCCGGCCACCGCTCACCCGCTGGGACCAGCCCCACCCGGTCGACGCCTTGAAGGGCGGATACCACCGAGGCAACGTTGCGCAGACAGCCGGCATAGACCGGAATGCCGGCACTGACCACGGTATGGGCGATACCGGACCCGTTCGGTGAGGGCAGGATCAGCCGACTGCCTGGGGCGAGGTCGAGCAGGCTGCTGGGCGACAGCGTCGGGCCTTCTCTGCTGGAGCGCCCCCGGGCCAGGACAGCGCCGATCTCGCGTGCGAGGTTCTCGGCACCCTCGTTGCCCCACATGTGCGGCCATACGAGGACCCCACGCCGTACGGCGACGGTGACGGCTGTGGTGAAGGACAGCACGTCGATGAGGACCAGCGCATCGCAGCGCTCGGCAAGCTCTCGGGCGCCGGTCGGACCCCATTCGAGCTCTACGCGTGTCATGTGCCTCCTCACAGGCGGGCCGGCTGCCTGCTCGGCGGGTTCGCGGTGGCCAAGCGACCCTACGGGACGTCGTCGACGTGCTCGGCCAGGCGAAGCCAATCGTCCTCGAGCTCGGCGCGTTCGTTCGACAGGGATCTGAGCTCGGTGTCGAGTGCCAGAACTGCTTCATGGTCGGCCGCGACGTCGACCAGCGCCTGGTGCAGCCGAGCCTCGTCGGCCACGAGCCGCTGGAGCCGGCGTTCGATCCTGGCCAGCTCCTTGCTCGCTGCCCGCCGCTGCGCGGAAGCGGCACTGCTCGTCGAGTCGTCTCCCCCAGGTGATCCGGCCGACCCAGTCGACGAGCCGGGCGCTCGCCCTCGAGTCCGCAGCTCGAGATATTCCTCGACGCCACGTGGCAGGTGCCGCAGCTGTCCGTCGCCGAGCAGTCCATAGATCTGGTCGCAGACGCGCTCGAGCACGTACCGGTCGTGCGAGACGAGGATGACCGTGCCGGCAAACCCGTCCAGGAGATCCTCGAGGGAGGTCAGCGTCTCGATGTCGAGATCGTTGCTGGGCTCGTCGAGGAGCAAGACATTGGGCTGGTCCATCAGTAGGCGCACGAGCTGGAGGCGTCGCCGTTCCCCACCGGAGAGCTCGGCCACCCGCGTCCACGCTCGATCGGCCCGAAAGCCGAGCCGCTCCACCAACGCCGAGGCCGACATGGTTCGACCGGCACCGAGATCGACCTCTCGCCGCACGCTCTCGACGGACTCCAGGACCCGCACTGCCCCGTCGGTCTCGGGGACCTCTTGGGTCAAGAAGGCTGGGCGTACGGTCTGACCGACCCGCACCCGGCCGGACGCCGGTGAAAGCTCACCACTGAGCAGGCGCAGCAGCGAGGTCTTGCCTGCTCCGTTGACCCCGACCAGCCCGATCCGATCACCCGGACCAACAGCCCAGGTGAGGTGATCGAGGAGAGTCCGCTCGCCGACCTGGAGCGACGCGTCGAGCACCTCATAGACGGTGCGGCCAAGCCGGGTGGTGGCAAAACGCACGAGCTCGACGGAGTTGCGCGCGGGTGGCTCGTCCTCGATCAGCTCGTTGGCCGCATCGATGCGGAAGCGTGGCTTGCTGGTGCGCGCTGGCGGACCGCGGCGCAGCCAAGCCAGCTCCTTGCGCAGCAGGTTGCTCCGCCGAGACTGCTCGGCGGCGCGGACCCGTTCGCGCTCGGCGCGGGCGAGCACGTAGGCCGCGTAGCCGCCGTCGTACTCATGCACCTGACCGTCGGCCACGTCCCACGTCCTGGTCGCCACGGCGTCGAGGAACCACCGATCGTGCGTGACGACGATGAGCGAGCCGCGGCGTGCGACGAGGTGGCCGGCCAACCAGTCCACGACCTCGACGTCGAGGTGGTTGGTCGGCTCGTCCAGGATCACCAGGTCGGGGGCATCGACCAGCAGACCCGCCAGCGCCACCCGTCGACGTTCTCCTCCCGACAGCGCTCCTACCGGTGCGTCGAACGGCAGATCACCCACGAGTGCGGCAACCGCGGAGCGGACGAAGGAGTCAGCCGACCACTCGTGGTCGGAACGTTGGCCGACGACGGCCGAGCGGATCGAGCGAACCGGATCCAGGACGTCCTCTTGGGCCAGGAAGCCGACCCGGACCCCGCCGGTGTGCGTGACCCGACCGGAATCTGGCGTCTCGACACCGGCGATCAGCCGAACCAAGGTCGACTTGCCGTCACCGTTGCGCCCGACCACCCCGACCCGATCGCCCGATGACACCCCAAGACTCACTCGATCGAGGATCCTGCGTGGCCCGTAGGCCTTGGTGACGGCTTCGAGGTTGACGACGTTGACGACGGCATTGCTCACGAGGTGCAGACTCGCTGATCAGGCCGAGCGATCGACGACGCGCGCGCCGTGGACCGGACCGTCGGCTCGTCGAACCAGCCGGCACACGCCGGACGAGGACAACGCGACGGTCAGGTCGAGCGCGTGCTCCTCGTCCCTGGCGAGAAACGCACAGGTCGGCCCGGACCCGGAGACGAGGCCGCCCAAGGCGCCATGCTCCTGGCCGATGTCGAGCACTTGGTGCAGACGGGGTCGGAGCGACAGCGCCGCTCCCTCGAGGTCGTTGCTGAGCGAAGCGCCGAGCTCGGTCGCGTCGCCTGCCCGAAGTGCCGCCATGAGAGAGTCCGACACCCGCGGTTCCGGGCGGACGTGACCTTCGGCCATCCGGTCATATTCCGCGTAGACCTCGCGCGTGGACAGCCCTCGGTCGCCCAGGGCGAACACCCACAAGAAGCGCCCGCGGGCGAGCGCGGGAGTCAGCTGGGCGCCGGTCCCAACCCCGACGGCCGTACCTCCCAGCAGCGCGAACGGCACGTCCGCGCCCAGTCCCTCCGCGAGCTCGACGAGCTCCGCGCGCTCCAGGCCGGTGCCCCAGAGCTCGTCGCACGCGATGAGTGCGGCCGCAGCATCGGCGGACCCTCCGGCCATGCCACCTGCCACCGGGATGCCCTTCTGGATGTGAAGGTGGACGTCGGGCTCGACCTGTGCGACCTCGGCCAGGGCCAGCGCGGCGCGAACAGCAAGGTTCGACTCATCCAGCGGTACGTCGTCGGCGCCGTCACCACGCACCGAGACCGAAACCGTCCCGTCTCCCGGGCTCGCTGTGACGTCGTCGACGAGCCCAACCGCATGAAAGACGTTGACCAGCTCGTGGTAACCGTCCGGCCGGGGCGCCCCCACCGAGAGCTGGAGATTGACCTTGCCCGGTGCGCGAACGGTCACGGCTGGCGATGACACGGCCGCGGAACTCACGAGGTGGAGCCTACGGGGGGACGGCGCTCGGCGAGGCTGGCGAACTCCCGAATACCGAGCTGCTCCCCGCGGGCGGACGGATCGACGCCAGCAGCCCGCAGGGCGTTCTCGGCAGCCACGGCTGACCCGGCCCAGTCGGCGAGCGCTGCGCGCAAGGTCTTTCGACGTTGGGCGAAAGCCGCATCCACCACCGAGAAGACCTCAGCCCGACTGGCTGAGGTGCGCGGGGGGGCGCGATGGTCGACGGCGATCAGCCCCGAGTCGACGTTGGGCGCCGGCCAGAAGACTCCCCTCGCAACGTTCCCGACCCTGGACACGTCGCCGTACCACTGGGCCTTGACGGACGGGACGCCGTACACCCGGCCACCCGGGCTGGCGGCGAGCCGGTCGGCCACCTCCGCCTGCACCATCACCAGGGTGCGCCTAAGGGTTGGCACGAGTTCCCAAAGGTGCAGGAGAACGGGAACGGCGACGTTGTAGGGAAGGTTGGCCACCAGGGCGGTCGGGGCCGGTCCGGGGATCTCTGCCACGTGAAGGGCGTCGGCCTCAAGCACGCGCAGCCGTTTCGACCATCGAGGCGCTCGCTCCCGCACGGTGATCGGGAGCTGACCGGCGAGACGGGAATCGAGCTCGATCGCGGCGACGTCGTGCCCTGCAGCGAGCAGACCCAGGGTGAGCGAGCCGAGACCAGGTCCGACCTCGAGAACGACCTCATCGGGACTCAGCTGGGCGCAGCGGACGATCCTTCGAATGGTGTTGGCGTCAATGACGAAGTTCTGGCCGCGCTGCTTGCTGGGGTGCAGATCCAGCTGCTGCGCAAGAGCGCGGACGTCGCGAGCACCCAGGAGTCCGTCATCGCTCACGTGAACAGCATGCGACCGCACACGGGCCACGGCTGCGCGCCACGGCTGCGGTAGAGCAATTTGGCTCGATAGGTCTGTTCGCTGGCCGAGGCGTTGATCGGGTTTCCCGATCCGCCGACGCTGGCCCAGGTGCCAAGGGTGAACTGGTAGAGGCCGAAGTAGCGCCCGCCGCCGCCGACGGATCTCGGGTTGCCGCTGCTCTCGCAGCGTGCCAGCGCCGCCCAGTTGAGCTGGTCGACCGATCCGCCCACGGACGGGTTGGAGGTCGGCCGCGCCTTGGTGCCATAGCGGATGACCTGAGCGACGGGCTTACGGGCGGTCTTCACCGAGACACGCTTCTTCTTGACCAGCTTTCCGTCGTGGTAGGTCAACAGGTAGGTGACCCGCTGCCGGCCGACATGACCGGACCGGGCAACCCGCGTGGTGCCCTTGTACATCGAGCCGTCCGCCTTGCGGATCGTCCGAAAGTCCACCGACCGCTTCTTCGTCGACTTCTTGGTCGTCACCCGCACCACGGTCAGAGTCATCCCCGCCGCGACCGGCCGCGCCAGGTCGGTACTCACCAAGTCAGCGGCACGCACGCCGACACCCGCCTCGCGAAGCGCCTCGGCGACCGACGAAGCGGTTGTGACCACGCGGCTCGTCACCCCGTCATGGCGGATGGTCACCGCCTTGGGGGTCGTGAGCTCGAGGGAGAAGCCGGTGAGCGGTAGGCGCTGTGATCGCGACGCGGTCAGGGTCGCGGCTGCGTAGCGCGAACCCAGAGAGGCGGCCAGCTCATCGACGGTCTGGGCGGTGGTCCATACCTGGCGGGTCACCCCGTCGATGGTCAGGGACACCGGGCGGCCGCGCAGCACCTCGATCCGGGCGCCGTCACCCACCGCGGAGCTCGTCGAAGGGATCACCACGTCGTGCCCCCCGACGACGACCTGCTCATCGGCGAGCACCTGGGCCACCGTCGATGCGAACGTCTTGACCTGTTGGGAGTCCCCGTCCACCGACAAGGTGATGGTCTTGTCGGCGCTCATGAAGCCGACCGTGCCCGCCACGAGGGTCGCGACCACAAGGGCACGTACGACCACGGCAGAGCTCGGACGCCTCACGTTGCTCCAGGGCTAGCAGACCCCGGGCACAGGGTTCGGCAAGCGCCCCACGCCACGGCCGTCGGCCGCACCGAGTGGTCGAGGTGGCGCACGGTGCGGACCCTTCGGCCCACGCTGGCGTGTGCCCCCCTCGACACAGGCGCCCGCCGAGGCTTCCCCGCCCCGGCCGACAAGCCAACGACGGTAGCGCTATGGACCGGCGATGTCAGCCTCGGTCCACCGGGTGGACCGCCGATACCGGGTCAAATCGGTCCAAAATCTCCGAAGACGGTGCCGGAGTTGGTAGCGATCTGGGTCGCGAGGTCTGCTTCGGGCAGGTCGAGGACGGTGGCCATCGCCCGGACCGTGAGCGGGATGAGGTAGGAGGCGTTGGACCGTCCACGAAAGGGTTCAGGGGTCAGGAAGGGTGCGTCGGTCTCGACCAGGAGCAGCTCTGGCGGCGCAACAGCGAGGGCGGCCCGCAGGTTGGCTGCGTTCTTGAAGGTGACAGTCCCGGCGAAGGACATGAACCACCCTCGCTGGGCGCAGATCTTGGCCAGGTCGGGACCACCGGAGAAGCAGTGGAAAACGACCCGCTCCGGTGCGCCCTCGGAGTTCAGCACGGCGACGACCGCCTCGTGAGCGTCCCGGTCGTGGATCACCAGCGCCTTGTCGTGCGCCTTCGCCATGGCGATGTGTCGTCGAAAAGACTCCTCTTGAACCGCACGTCCTGGCGGAGGCGTACGAAAGAAGTCGAGGCCGGTCTCGCCAACGGCACGAACCCGTGGGTGCGCCGCCAAGGCATCGATCTCGTCCCACGCTTCGGCCAGCGAGGCACCGCCCTTCGCTGCCAGAGCCGGTGCTTCATTCGGGTGCAGGGCGACGCCGGCCAGGATCCCGGGGGTCGACTCGGCGATCGCAACCGACCAGCGGGCGCTGGGGAGGTCGCAGCCGATCTGCACGATCCCGGAGACGCCCACCGATTGGGCCTTCCGCAACGCGTCGGCCACGGAGAGTCGGCCAACCTCTTGGCCCTGTGATCCCTGGCCGTCCTCGCGCCCGCCGCGTCCGATGTCGAGATGGCAGTGGCTGTCGTAGACCGGCGCCGCCAGGGCCTCGGGTGCAGGGGGATAGCTGGTGTCTGTCACCCCTCGGCCGCCAGGCGGTCCAGCTCCTCGTCGACGATCGCGGGATCGAGCTTGGTGAACACCGGAGTGGGTGCTTGCAGCGACGTACCAGCAACAACGGGGCGAGACTCCCAGGCTGCGTGCCCCGCATAGTCACCCATGATCACCGGATAGCCCGGGCCGCCGTCGAGGTCCTCGACCTCACGGATCTGCGGTGCGGGGCTCACCGTTCCTTCGCCACCCAGCAGCGCGTGGACCGTCTGAGCCGAGTGCGGGAGGAAGGGCGACATGAGGGTGTTGCAGTCCTGCACCGCCTGCAGCGCGACGTGCAGGACGGTCTCCATCCGCGCCGGGTCCTCGTTCTTGAGCTTCCACGGCGCCTGGTCGGACAGGTACTTGTTCGCCTCGGAGACCACCCTCATGGCTTCACCCACTGCGGCGCGCTGCCTCGAGCCGGCGAGGAGGTCGCCGACCGAGGTGAACCCGTCCCGCACGGTGCTGAGCAGCGCGTGATCGGCGTCAGTCAGTTGACCGGCCCCCGGGATCGAGCCGACGTTCTTGGCTGCGAGCGAAACCGTCCGGTTGACCAGGTTGCCCCAACCGGCCACGAGTTCGTCGTTGGTACGTCTTACGAACTCAGCCCAGGTGAAGTCGGTGTCCTGGGTCTCCGGGCCGGCCGCTGCGATGTAGTAGCGCAGGGCATCGGGCTGGTAGCGGGCGAGGAAGTCACGGATGAGGATCACGATCGAACGCGAGGAGGAGAATTTCCGCCCCTCCATGGTCAGGAACTCGCTGGACACCAGCTCGGTCGGGAGATCCAGCGCGCCGAGAGCGCCGGGGGTCCCCCCGTTCGTGCCCCTTCCGTCGTAGCCGAGCAGGATCGCTGGCCAGATGACGGAGTGGAAGACGATGTTGTCCTTGCCCATGAAGTAGAAGCTGGTCGCTTCGGGGTCCTGCCACCACTTGCGCCATGCGTCGGGGTCACCGCTTCGACGGGCCCACTCCACCGACGCCGACAGATAGCCGATGACGGCGTCGAACCAGACGTAGATCCGCTTGTCGGGACGATCCGACCAGCCCTCGAGGGGGATGGGGATCCCCCAGTCGAGGTCGCGGGTGATGGCGCGCGGCTGGAGGTCGGACAACAGGTTCTGGCTGAACTTCAGCACGTTCGGCCGCCAGTCGTGGCGGGTCTCCATCCAGGACCCGAGGGCCTCGCTGAACGCGGGGAGATCGAGGAAGAAGTGTTCCTGCTCGACGAAGGTGGGGACCTCACCGTTGATCTTGCTCCGCGGGTTCTTGAGATCGATCGGATCAAGCTGGTTGCCGCAGTTGTCACACTGGTCCCCGCGGGCGCCGTCATAGCCACAGATCGGGCAGGTGCCCTCGACATAGCGGTCGGGCAGCGTGCGTCCGGTCGACGGGGAGATAGCCCCGAGCGTCGTCCGCGCGACGATGTAGCCGTTGCGGAACAGCGTCGTGAACAACTCCTGCACCACCGCATAGTGGTTGCGCGTGGTGGTGCGGGTGAACAGGTCGTAGGACAGGCCGAGGCCGTGCAGGTCCTCGACGATCACCCGGTTGTAGCGGTCGGCCAGCTCACGGGCGGTGACGCCCTCGTTGTCGGCCTGGACCTGGACGGGCGTGCCGTGCTCGTCCGTGCCGCTGACCATCAAGACCTCGTCACCGACCATGCGGTGGTATCGACTGAACACGTCAGAGGGGACACCAAAACCGGAGACGTGCCCGATGTGCCGTGGGCCGTTGGCATAGGGCCAGGCGACGGCCGTCAAGATGGCTTTGGACATGGCCCGATCCTATGGGCGCGCCGCAACGGCTTTTGCGTGCGACTAACCGCGCGTCCCACCACCGCTGCTCGGCCGCAGGGAAGCCTCGTAGAGATCGTGGGCGGAGAGTTTGGTCGCTGCCGCGATCGCCGCAGCGGCTGACTTTCGGCGCTCCCCCGCTGCGACGCGATCGCGTACGGCGGCCGCGGCGTCCTCGAGGTCGGTCGGCTCCGGTTCCGGCGCGCCTTGGACGACGACGGTGATCTCGCCCCTGACACCGGGGGACGCCCAGGTGACCAGGTCGGCGAGGTCGCCTCGCCGTACTTCCTCGTAGGTCTTTGTCAGCTCGCGGCACACGGCGGCCGGCCGGTCCGGTCCGAAGGCGGCTGCCATGGCTTCCAGCGACGCCGACAATCGATGCGGCGCCTCGAAGAACACCATCGTGCGGAGCTCGGTTGCCAGGCTGCCGAGCAGTCGCGCGCGCTCGCCGGCCTTGCGTGGCAGGAACCCCTCGAAGCAGAACCGGTCGACGGGCAGGCCGCTCACGGCGAGGGCGGTAAGAACCGCGGATGGCCCGGGGGCGGCCGTGACCTGGATGCCCGCCTCGACCGCCGCGACGACCAGGCGGTAGCCGGGATCGGACACGGACGGCATCCCTGCGTCGGTGACCACGACGACGGTGGCCCCCTCGGCGAGCCTGGCGATCAGGTCCGGCGTGCGCGTCTGCTCGTTGCCCTCGAAGTAGGAGATCACTCGCCCGCCGGGCCGTACCCCAAGGTCGGTGCACAGCCGCCGCAGCCGACGGGTGTCCTCCGCGGCGATGACGTCCGCGCTCACGAGCAGTTCGGCGAGGCGGGTGGAGGCATCGCGTGGATCACCCAGCGGGGCGGCCGCCAGCACCAGCAGCCCACCCATGCCCCCTGTCTACCACCCACCCCGCTGGAGGTCCGGGCACGCATACGATGCCCGGGTGACCGCGGGGCTGGCTGTGGAGGCGCCCGCGCACGAGGAGATCTCCGAGCGCGAGCGGGCCGACCTGCGCAGGCGGCTGTGCCCGCCGATGCCGGACGACGGTTGGTGGGGCTGGATCGGCCCGCTCTCGGTCACTGTCCTGGCGCTGTTCCTGCGCACGTTCCACCTCGGACGACCGCACGCGATCATCGTCGATGAGACCTACTACGTGAAGGATGCCTTCGGGCTGCTGCGTTTCGGCAGCGAGCAGGCGACGGTGTCCAACGCCGACAAGAGGATCCTCAAGGGCAACCTCGACATCTTCACCGGCGCGCCTGGCTACGTCGTCCACCCACCGTTCGGCAAATGGGTCATCGCCTCCGGCGAGTGGCTCATCGGCGTGACCCCGTGGGGCTGGCGGTTGCCGATGGCGCTGGTGGGCACCCTCAGCGTGCTCATCCTCGCGCGCGTCGTACGCCGGATGACCCGATCCACCCTGCTCGGCACCACGGCAGGCTTGCTGCTCGCGATCGACGGATTGCACCTGGTGATGAGTCGCACGGCCTACCTGGACATCACGCTGTCCTTGTGCGTGCTGGCCGCCTTCGGGTGCCTGGTGGTCGACCGCGACCGGGTGCGCGAGCGAGCTCTCGCGTGGGCGGAGGCGCGCGGCGGCCTGGGGCACATGAGACACGGTGAGGACGGCCCAGCGTTCGGCTTCCGCCCCTGGCGGCTGGCCGCCGGCGTCGCCCTCGGGCTGGCCTGTGGCACGAAGTGGAGCGGGGTCTTCTACCTCGCCGCGTTCGGCCTGCTGCTCGTGTGGTGGGACTATCGAGCCAGGGCCGCGGTGGGGGTACGGCATCCGCTGCTGGGCGTGCTGAGTCGCGACGCGATCCCGGACTTCCTCGCTGTTGCCGTCACCGGCGTCGTCGTCTACGTCGTGACCTGGTCGGGTTGGCTGCTCACCGACAGGGGCTACGGCCGGGACTGGGCGCAGACCTCCGGTGCTGAAACCTCATTCGGCTTCATCCCCGACTCCTTGCGCAGCCTTTGGCACTACCACGCGCAGATGTTGCACACCTCAACCGGGATCACCGAGGGGCACTCCTACGCCTCGCGCCCGATCAGCTGGCTCATCCTCGGACGTCCAGTGGCCTTCTTCTATGAGACCGAGCCCGGCTGCGGGTCGGACTCGTGTGTCCAGACGGTCACGGCGCTCGGAAACCCGATCCTGTGGTGGGCGTCGTGCCTCGCTCTGCTGTGGTGCATCTGGCTGGTCATCTCCCGTCGCGACTGGCGCGCGATCGGCGCCCTGGTCGGGGTCGCAGCCGGTTGGCTGCCCTGGTTCATCTATGGCGAACGCACCGTGTTCCAGCTCTACTCGGTGGTCTTCGTCCCGTTCCTCGTGATCGCGCTGGTCCTGTTGCTGGGGTCGGTGCTCGGCCGCGCGGACGCACCGCCGGCCAGACGAGCCTGGGGAGCGGCGATCGCGGGGGCGTACGTCGTTGCCGTCGTTCTCGTCTCCGGCATGTTCTGGCCGATCTGGACCGCGACGCCGATCACCCACGACCAGTGGAGCCATCTGATGTGGTTCCGCTCTTGGATCTGAGCGACGCACGTGAGCATGCGGTGGCACTCCTGACGAGCGTCCTGCCCTGACGGCAGCAGGCAGGGCGCGTGGATCACCACGCGCCCCGCCTTGTCAGGTCACTACATCTGGATAACCAGCCGAGCCGGGGTGCGTCCGGCGAGTACGTCTTCGAAGGCGTCATTGACGTCATCGAGGGTCCGCTCCTCGGCGACCACCCGGGTGCGTCCGGCGGCGTGCAGCGCGAACACCTCAGCGAGTTCCTGGCGCGTACCGACGATGGACCCAATGATGCTGATGCCCTTGAGCACGGTGTCGAAGATCGGCACGTGGAGCTCGCCGTCCTTGGGCAGCGAAACGAGCACGAGCCGCCCGCCGCGACGCAGCGAGGCGAACGCCTGCTCGATGGCGTCTGGTTGCACTGCCAGGGCGATGGCGACGTCGGCTCCACCGAGCCGCTGGATCGCCTCGGCCGGGTTCTCCTGTGAGGCGTCAACGGTGTAGGTGGCTCCGAGCTGCTTGGCGAGCTCGAGCTTGTCGGGGTGCACGTCGACGGCCACGACAGTGGCACCGGCGATGGTTGCGTACTGCACGGCGAGGTGACCAAGGCCGCCGACGCCGATCACACTGACGAGATCGCCAGATCGGGCACCGGAGACCTTCACGGCCTTGTACGTGGTCACACCTGCGCAGGTCAACGGTGCCGCGTCCGTCGGGTCCACACCCTCGGGGACCGCAACGGCGAACCGGGCCGCCGCGACGGCGTACTGCGCGTATCCACCGTCGATGGAGTAGCCGGTGTTCTGCTGGCTCTCGCACAGCGTCTCCCATCCGGAGACGCAGTAGCGGCACGAACCGCAGGCATAGCCGAGCCATGGGAGCGCGACCCGGTCACCAACCTGGTGCTCGGTGACGCCTTCGCCCAGCTGCTCAACGATGCCAACGCCTTCGTGACCTGGGACGAACGGCGGGGTGGGCTTGACCGGCCAGTCGCCGCGGGCGGCGTGGATGTCCGTGTGACAGATCCCGGACGCCTCGATTCGGACCAGGATCTGGCCGTGGCCTGCAGTGGGGACGGGAATGTCTTGTACTTCCAGTGGGGCGCCCAGTGACGGGACGACGGCGGCGCGCATGGCGAACTCCTTCGAAAGCAGACCTGCTTGGGACGCGCCCGGGGCGCGTCGTCAGCGGGTGGATGACCGCTAACCCGTCCATGCAACCGAGCGCATCGTCGACGGGATAGGTGCGTTGGTCCCGAAGGGCCGGGGACCATCTTCCTGAACCGCCGACATCCGCCCGGATCGGAGGGATTCGGCGGGATTGGGCGGATGGCCTGGGTGGAGCTGAGGGGATTCGAACCCCTGACCCCCTCGATGCGAACGAGGTGCGCTACCGGACTGCGCCACAGCCCCAGAGTCGGTCAGGGTAACAGCGGCGCAGCAACCGACCCGAATCGAGTCGTCCCGACCGGGCTCAGTCGTTGACCGCCCGTCGACGCTCGATGACGAGCTCTCCCGTGACGATGCTGCCGCCGTCGGTCGGCTCATGCCGGACCGCTGTTGCCGACGACCCCTCCGAGAGATGGATTGCTGCCTCGTGGGCGACGGCCTCTTCCTCAAGCCGCGCGGCTTCCTCCGCGTCCACGTGGCCCGAGGTCCAGAGGCCGGGCTTGGTCAGATCGATCACCCGGACAGATCGTGGCGCCTTCGGCGCGGTCACATAGGTCGGAAGAGGCACCGGAATCGGCGCCCAGGCCCGCTCGGCCTCGGAGTCGTACGGCACGTCCGCGGGTGACTCAGCGCTGACTTCGGCGACCACCATCTCGGTCGGGGAAAGCACCTCGAGGTCCAACCCCGCCGAAGCCAGAGCCGTCTCCCACTCGGGCAGCAGCGGCTCGGCCCTTGGCAGGATGCGCTCGACCTCGACGTCGTGCACCCGCTGGCGCGAGGGCGGCCGCTGGCGGCGCGTCTCGGCTGCCGCGAACTGCGCACGACGACGGCGATCTCTCAGGAGCTGGGCTTGTGACTCACGTCGCAGGTGAATCAGGAAGCCGATGAGCAGCACCACCGGCGCAAGGACGGCCCACACCGACACCATGCCCAAGGCGGCAAAGCCAGCGACCACCAAGGTGCCCGCGACCAGCAGGCTCAGCGAGCGACGGCGACGAGCAGCGAGGACGGCGCGACCCTGTGCTGCCGCGCGCTCCGGCCCGTCGGCATGCAGCGGCTCGCGGCCGCGTGCCGGCATCATCACCTCCCGGCTGTCACCGGTCGACCGTCGAGAGAGCGTGCGCATGGCCGAGGAGAACCGGTCGACCGAACGCGACTCCAGGGCTTCGTCATGACGACGCAACCACATCGGAAGCAGGATGCAGATCCACAGTCCGATGATCACCGCATACAGCACGTCAACCTCGATCCGTTGCGACGACGACGGATGCGATGCCCACGGTCAGTGACGGTACGGCTGCCGAGAGCCCCGATCAGGTAGCCACGCCGGAGTGTCGCGGCCGTCGCAGCTCAGGGGACGTGAGAGCGGGTGTGCACCCACCGACGTAACAGGCCGCCCGGCACCTCTTCGGCGTGCAGCGCGTAGGTGACGTGGTCTCGCCACGCCCCGTCGATGTGCAGGTAGGCCGGTCGTCGACCCTCGAGGCGGAAGCCGAGCTTCTCCACCACGCGGCACGAGGCGACGTTCTCGGGCCGAATGTTGATCTCGACCCGATGCAGCCCGAGGACCTGCCAGCAGTGGTCGGATGCCAGCGCCACCGCCGTCGGGATGATGCCCCGACCGGCCACCTGCTGGTCGATCCAGTACCCGATGTGGGCCGCCCGCAGCGAACCCCAGGTGATTCCGCCGACGGTGAGCTGCCCCACCAGACGCCCCCGGTAGTCCACGACGAACGGCAACGCCCGCGAGGCCCTGGCCTCTGCGGAGAGATGACGCACCATGGCCGCGAACGACGGCAGCGCCTCGCCGGGTCCGTCCGGGCTGGTCGCATCCCAGGGGCTGAGCCAGCTGGAGTTGCGTGCGCGTACCTCGGTCCAGGCACCGCGGTCTCGAAGTCGGATCGGTCTGAGGTGAACCGATCCTTCGGTGAGCCGCGCCGGCCAGCCCTTGGTCATGCCTAAGCGCCCGGTTCCTCTGCAGCGGGTCCGGCTGCACCCGATCCGTCCGCATCCGGTCCGTCGGCCGGCTCCTCCACCCGGGGGTGGTCACCGCCGCTGATCTGGTCGAGCAGGTGGGGCAGCAAAGGCCCGAGCACCGCCAGGCCGTCTCGCGCGGCCCCGGTCGAGCCGGCCAGGTTCACGATCAGGGTGCGCCCGGCGAGGCCTGCAACTCCCCGCGACAGCACGGCCGTCGCGACGCCGTGCGCGGCGCCGTAGGCGCGCAGGGCTTCGGCGATCCCTGGCGCTTCGCGGTCGATCACGCGGCGGGTCATCTCAGGGGTGTGGTCGGTCGGGGACAGCCCGGTGCCGCCACTGGTCACGATCAGGTCGACCCGGCCGATCGCGTCACGCAGCTCGGCCTCCACGGGCTCTCCGTCGGGAACCACGCGCGGTCCCTCGACGTCGAGGTCAAGCCTGCGCAGCCCCTCGACCAGCAGCGGGCCGCTCGTGTCCGCGTAGACACCGGCCGCGGCACGGTTGGAAACCGAGACCACGAGCGCCCGCTTCATCCTTCGCGCACCCACCGTCCGGTGGCGCCGCCCAGCTTCTCCTCCACCTGCACGTCCGTGATCGAGGCAGCCGGGTCGACGCCCTTGACCATGTCGATCAGTGCCAGCGCCGCGACAGACACCGAGGTGAGGGCCTCCATCTCCACACCGGTGCGATCGGCCGTGCGGACCGTCGCGGTGATGGCGACCCCGTCGTCGGCTACCTCAAGGGAGACGTCGACTCCGTGGATCGCGATGGGGTGGCACAACGGCACCAGGTCCGGCGTGCGCTTGGCCGCCTGGATGCCGGCGATCCGGGCCACAGCCAGGGCGTCACCCTTGGGAACACCACTGCTTCGCAGCAACGCGACCACCTCGCCGGACAGATGCACGAACCCCGTGGCCGTCGCCGACCTGGCGGAGATCTCCTTGTGCGAGACGTCGACCATCCGCGCCGAGCCATCGCTCGCGAGGTGGGTGAACTCGCTCACGTGAGGCGCCGCTCCAGGACCATGACCTTGACCGTTCCACCGTCGGGGATCTCGGTGACATCTTCGGGCACCACGATGAAACAGTTGGAGTACGCCAGATCCCGCACCCGGTGACTTCCCTGGCCTTCCAGCGGGCGTACGACGTAGCGCCCGTCCTCGACGCCGAGCGCCCCGCGGGCGTACTGCCGCTTGCCCGCCGGTGAGCTGAAGCCGGTGAGCGCTGAGGCCCGCACCTCGGGACGGAAGATCGTCTTGGCGCCCAGCAGCCGCCGGATCACCGGGCGGACGAACACCTCGAACGAGACGTAGGCGCTCACCGGGTTGCCCGGCAGGGTGTAGATCGGTGTGCGGTCGGGTCCGATGACGCCGTGTCCCTGGGGCATCCCGGGCTGCATGGAGATCCGGTCGAACTCCACGGTGCCCAGTCGCGACATGACCTCCTTGACCACGTCGTAGGCGCCCACGCTGACGCCGCCGGTCGTGACGACCAGGTCGGCGCGGATGAGCTGGTCCTCGATCGCATCGATGAGCTTCTTGGGCTCGTCGGGGACGATGCCGATCCGGAAGGCGGTGGCGCCGGCCTCACGTGCGGCTGTCGTGATGAGGAAGGAGTTGGAGTCCCAGATCTGGCCGCCGGCGGCCAGCGCACCGGGTTCGACGAGCTCGCTCCCGGTCGACAGCACGACGACCCGCGGCTTGGGGCGGGCGAGCACCCGGTCGCGCCCGATGGCCGCCATCAGGCCGATCTGCCGCGGTCCGAGGCGGGTCCCGACGGGTAGCACCACGTCACCGGCGATCAGGTCGTCACCGCCGCGTCGCACGTGGCGGCCGGCCGGGACCGAGCCGTGGATCTGCACGCTGGCGACGCCACCGTCGGTCAGCTCGACCTGCACCACCGCGTCGGCGCCGTCCGGCAAGGGCGCACCGGTCATGATCCGCATCGCCGTGCCCGGAGCCAGGCGTTGCGCGGCCGGTGATCCCGCAGGTACGTCCCCGAGGACAGGCAACGTCACCGGTGTCGCGGGCGTGGCGTTGGCGACGTCGACGCTGTGCACGGCATAACCGTCCATCGCGGAGTTGTCGAACACCGGGAGGTTGGTCGCTGCCACCACGTCCTCGGCCAGCACGCAGCCCTGGGCGTCGAGCAGCTGAAGGTCGATCGGAGCCAGGACGTCGATCCCGCGCAGGCAGGACTCGAGGTGGGCGTCGACGCTCTTCATCGGTGATCCCCCAGGTCGTTCATTCGGCTTGCGTGGATGCGGAGTCCGTACGCACAACTTCCGTACGCACGACATCCGTACGCACGAAATCCCGGAGCCAGGCCATCAGGTCCGGTCCCAGGTCCTCACGGTCGCACGCCAGACGGACCACGGCCTTGAGGTAGTCGAGACGATCTCCCGTGTCGTAGCGCCGACCGCGGAAGACGACGCCGTGGACGCCTCCACCGGAGCTCGCCGAGGCACGTGCCGCGATCTGCAGCGCATCGGTGATCTGGATCTCGCCGCCCTTTCCCGGTGCGGTGCCGCGGATGGCCTCGAAGATGGACGGATCGAGCACGTAGCGGCCGATGACTGCCAGGTTGCTCGGGGCCTCGTCGGGCGCCGGCTTCTCCACGAGCTCGGTGACCCGCAGGACGTCGGCGGTGTCGGTCTGCTCAACCGCGACACAGCCGTACAGGTGGATCTGCTCGCGAGGAACCTCCATCAGGGCCAGCACCGAGCCGCCGTGCCGTTCACGGACGTCGATCATCGCCGACAAGAGCGGATCGCGTGGGTCGATCAGGTCATCTCCGAGGAGGACAGCAAACGGGTTGTCACCCACGTGCTGCTCGGCGCAGGCGATCGCGTGGCCAAGACCGAGCGGGTCACCTTGACGCACATAGTGGACTGTGGCGAGCGCCGCGCTGGCCTGAACCTGCTCCAGCCGTACCTTGTCGCCCTTGGCCTCGAGGACCTGCTCGAGGTCGGGCGCGCGGTCGAAGTGGTCCTCCAAGGCCCGCTTGCTGCGGCCCGTGACCATCAGGATGTCCGTGAGCCCCGCGGACGCGGCTTCCTCGACGACATATTGGATGGCCGGCTTGTCGACGACCGGCAGCATCTCTTTCGGAGTGGCCTTGGTGGCCGGCAGGAACCGGGTGCCCAGCCCGGCGGCCGGGATGACCGCCTTGGTGACAGAGGAAGTGGAAGGGACAGACATGACCTGAGCCTAATGGCGCCGCTGCGATGGCCCTGGCCAGGTGACGGGAGTCCCGAAGAATTGTTGCCCCGTTCGGACGAGTGCAGACAGTCACCGAGGGGGCACTATGTGTACATGGAGGTCGACGAGGCGAAGGCGTCGCTGCGGTCGGTGCTGCGGGCGCGGCGGCGGGCGATGTCGCCCGACGCGGTTCGCGAGGCCGCGGCCGGGCTGACCCGCGCCGTGCTGGCCCGTCCGGATGTCGCAAAGGCCTCCACGGTCGCGCTCTACGTGTCCTACGGCTCCGAGCCCGGCACCAGCGCTTTGCGGGTCGCTCTGCGCGCGGCAGGGGTTCGCGTCCTGCTGCCCGTACTGCTCGACGACGACGACCTCGACTGGGCCGTCGACACCGGTGACGCCGATCTGTCGCACCCCTTGCGCGGCCCGGCCACCCCCCGTGGGCCGAGGCTGGGGGTGCGGGCCATCGCTGAGGCCGATGTGGTGATCGTCCCCGGGCTGGCGGTGGATCGGGACGGCGTACGGCTGGGTCAGGGCGGTGGGT
This sequence comes from uncultured Actinomycetota bacterium, assembly GCA_963805505.1. Classification (GTDB taxonomy): domain Bacteria; phylum Actinomycetota; class Actinomycetes; order DATJPE01; family DATJPE01; genus JANPBY01. The sequence goes on from CAWDUP010000004.1 coordinate 323,449, forward strand.
CCTATGACCGCGCGCTGGCCCGAGTGCCCACCGGCATTCCGGTGCTCGTCCTCGTGCACGACGGGGAGGTGCTCGATCCCGGAGCCGTCCCCGCTGACCTGCACGACCGCCGAGTCACGGGCTGGATCGCGCCGGCCGACGCCCCGGTGGAACACCCAGCCCGCTGACGTGGGCGCCGGCCGCTCAGGTCAGACCGGCGAAGCCGGGCAGCAGCCCAGCTGATAGCCGAGCACGACGGCGACACCACCGAGGACGACGGTCGTCAAGAAGTACAGCGTCGGACGGCGACGCTCCCCGGCAGCGAACAATCGGTCGGTCTCGGTGGCCAAGGTCGACCACGTTGTGAGTCCCCCGCAGAACCCGGTGCCCACGAGCAGCAGCGCCGTGCCACTCAGTGCCGTAGCAGCCCACCCCAGCACGAAGCATCCGACGGTGTTCGCGATCAGCGTGCCGACGGGTAGCAGGCGGGTGGGTCGGTGCCCGTGCCCGAGGGCATGGGCCAGGGAGTAGCGCAGCGCCGCGCCGACTGCGCCGCCAAGCGCTACGGCAAGGACCCCGATCATGCGTCGCCCTGCTCTTCGGCGGGGGTCAGGTGGTCTCGGCGCTCACCCAACCGACGCCCGAGGTGGGCCGCGAGCAGGCACGCCACGATCGAGGCGAGCGCATAGACCGAGGCCGTGCCTCCGTGACCGTCGTCGGCAAGGATCTTGACCTCGACGGCGTAGGTCGAGAACGTCGTGAACCCTCCCAGCACCCCGGCGCCGAGGAAGGCCCGGCGCATCGGATCCTGCCCCGCCGGCGACCCCAGCAGGGTGCCGAGCAGGAAGCAGCCCACGACGTTCACGGCAAAGGTCCACCACGGCCAGGCACCGGTGCTCGGCGTCCAGGCCTCCTCCACTCCCCAACGCGCCAGCGCCCCCAAGGCGCCGCCCGCGGCGCACGCGCCGATCAGCAGGGGCAAGGCAGGCAGAGGCGGGAGTGCCGGCGCCGAGGGCAGCCGGTCGGAGGTCACGAGGGCGAGCGTAAGCCAGCCGACCGCCTCGGCCTTGAGCGCACTCACCCGGGCCAACCCCCGCTGAGGTCCTCCGCCCGGTAGGCCCCACCTGTGAGCAGCTGTCCCGAGCGAGGGCCTCGCGGCGCTATCATTGGCACTCGTACCCCACGAGTGCCAGCCCCGGAGGACCGTCCCGTGCCGACCTACCAGTACGTCTGCACCGAGTGCGACGCCCCGCTCGAGGTCGTCCAGTCGTTCACCGATGACGCTCTGACGGTCTGCCCGACCTGCCAAGGGCGGCTTCGCAAGGTGTTCACGGCCGTCGGCGTCGTCTTCAAGGGGTCGGGCTTCTACCGCAACGACTCTCGCGCCAAGGAGTCGGCCAACGGATCCGGCGACAGCGTGAAGTCCGACGCCAAAGGCGCTGGCGACAAGTCGACCGACGGCGCCAAGGCGGATGGCAAGGAGAAAGCGGGAAGTACGTCTGCCGGCAAGGACTCCGGCACCTCGGAGAAGTCGTCCAGCAGCGGCTCGAGCAGCAACACCAAGCCCGCTGCGCCGGCGCCCGCCCCCTCAGGCTCCGGCAGCTCGAGCGGCACGTCCGCCGCCTGAGCGCCGACGGCGGGGCAAACCCGCCTGTGGACGGCCCGCTGCGACCGGGCTGCCCCACTAGCCTCGCTCCATGACGAGCGACGCAGCCTTCCTGGCGCCCTCCGCCCACCCCACCTCCTCCCGGGCAGCGTCCACGGTGGACGAGGCAAGCCCGGCCGAGATCGGGGTCATCGGGGGCACCGGCTTCTATGAGTTCCTCGACGACGCCGAGGAACTCACGGTCGAGACGCCGTACGGCCCACCGTCCGACCCGATCGTGCTCGGCACCGTCGCAGAGCGGCGGGTGGCCTTCGTGCCTCGGCACGGGCGTGACCACCGGTTCCCACCGCATCGCGTCCCCTACCGCGCCAACCTGTGGGCGCTGCGCTCCCTCGGCGTCCGGCAGGTGCTCGGCCCGTGCGCCGTCGGGGGGCTGCAAGCCCACCTCGGCCCCGGCACGCTGGTCGTCCCAGACCAGTTCGTCGACCGTACGTCCGGCCGCGTGCAGACGTTCTACGACGAAGGTGCCGTCCACGTCTCCCTCGCCGACCCCTACTGCCACGTCGGCCGGTCAGCGGCGCTGGCCAGCGGTCGCGCCGCCCAGTGGTCCCCCACCGACGGCGGCACTCTCGTCGTGATCGAAGGACCCCGGTTCTCCACGCGCGCCGAGTCGAAGTGGTTCAGCGCGAACAACTGGTCGGTAGTGGGCATGACCGGTCATCCCGAGGCGACCCTCGCCCGAGAACTGGCGCTGTGCTACACCTCCATCGCGGTGGTCACCGACCTCGACGCCGGCGTGGAGGAAGGCCATGGCGTCACCCATGCCGAGGTGCTCGAGGTGTTCGCCGCCACGATCGAACGGCTTCGCGACGTCCTGCTCGACACCATCCCGAGGCTGCCCGGCAACGACGCGCGGTCCTGCGAGTGCGGGCAAGCCGTCGACGGCCTGCGCCTGCCGTTCGAACTCCCCTGACTCTGGGTCCCGACGTGCAGACCGCAGAGCGACCGAACGTCCGCCAGCCCACCGCACACCCGACCAGGCGCCGGTGGATGCGCGCCATCCGCGCACGCCGTCGCTGGATCGCGGCCGTACTGGTCGCGGGCGCTGTCGCATTCGGGCTCGACGCCGTCGCCCCGCCACCACCGCCTGGCAAACAGATCGTCGTGGCGGCGAGGGAACTCGCGCCCGGCACGCTGCTCGACAGCTCTGACCTACGGCTGGCCGACTGGCCAGCCGTACTGGCTCCGGACACTGCAGCGACGGCGGTGACCGACGTGGTGGGCCGTACGCTGGCGGCCGGCCTGTCCCGTGGCGAAGCCATCACATCGATGCGGCTCGTCGGCCCGTCGCTGGCCAGCGCGGTCCTGGAGTCCGGCCGCGTCGCGACGCCCGTACGCCTGGCGGATCCCACCGTTGCCGCATTGCTGCACCCCGGAGATCGCATCGATCTGGTCGCTGCCCAGGCGGGATCGAGCGACCCGGTGTCGGGAGGTACGGCTCCCGCCGATGCGCGCGTCGTGGCTCCGGGAGCGCTGGTCCTGTCAGTTGTACAGCCGACCCAGTCCGGCTCCGCACTCGTTGGCAGCGCGACCACGGCCACGGGGCTGCTGGTCGTCGCTGTCTCGCGGACGGAGGCACTAGGTCTCGCGCGGGCCGCCTTGCTCGGACCCTTGAGCGTGCTGCTCGTGGGCTGAGCTCCCGATGGCCCGCCCAGTTGATCGGCGTCCGCCCCTCTCGCTAGGTTCGTGGCCGTACCGGCCGCGATCCCTGCTCGGAAAGGCGCGTCATGCTCAAGGGTTTCAAGGAGTTCATCTCCCGCGGGAACGTGGTCGACCTGGCGGTCGCCGTCGTCATCGGCGCCGCGTTCGCCACGGTCATCAAGGCCGTGCTCGATGGCCTGATCACTCCGCTCATCGCAGCCATCTTCGGGGAAACCGACTTCAGCAAGGTGGGCACGTTCACGATCAACGATGCCGTCTTCAGCATCGGTCTGGTGCTCAACGCGCTGTTCTACTTCCTCGTCGTCGCGGCGGCCATCTACTTCCTGGTGATCTTGCCCATGAACAAGATGAAGGAGCTGCAGGCGCGCAAGGCGGGCGAGCCGGAGGAAGCCGCCTCCGAATCCGAGCTCGACGTCCTGCGGCAGATCAGAGACCAACTCAAGGCCCGCGACTGACCGCACCCGACACCGACCACGCACGATCGACGCGTGGCGTCGAACCGGTCGATCCAGCGGCTCAGACCGCCCCGTTGACGACCAGTCGGCGTCGCCGAGGCTTCAGTCGCCGTGGTGCGGGGGTACGTCCCGCAGGAAGCGGTCGAGGTCGTCCGGGTCGCCCTCCCGAGCCGCCGCCTCGTCACCCCACCCCGGCTCGGACTCGTCCGAGGTCAGGGTCGGGAGGATCGGCTCATCCGGCTCGCTCGCACCGTTCATGCGCCGGTCATGCGTCGAGCTCGGCCAGGGCGGACTCGATGGCCCGGTGGAACGTCGGATACGCCCAGATCATCGACCGAAGCGTCGACAGGGGGACCTCACCCGCGATGGCCACCGCCAGCGCTGACATGACCTCCCCGCCGGACGGCCCGACGACGGTTCCTCCGACGAGCACCCCGCGATCCGCGTCGGCCACCAGCTTGACCACGCCGTTGGCCTTGGCGATCCAGCCGCGTGCCGACGTACTCAGGTCGTAGTCGACCGTGGCGACGCGCACTCCCTTGTCGCGAGCAGCCGATTCGGTCAGGCCCACGGCGCCGACCTCCGGGTCGGTGAAGGTGACCCGCGGCATCGCCGCATAACTGGCCGGGGCGTGATCGTGGCCCAGCAGGTCGGACACGACAATGGCCGCCTGATACATCGAGGTGTGGGTGAAGGCGCCCTTGCCCGTCGCATCCCCTACCGCCCAGGCACGATCCGCTCCCTCGATACGGCACCGGTCGTCGATCGGCAAGGCACGCAGAGACTCGTCGACACCAAGCGCGCCGGCGCCCAGGACGCCCAGGTCGACCTTGCGGCCGGTGGCGACGAGCAGCCGCTCGGCACGCACCTCACCGGCGCTGGTGGTGACGGTGAACTCCGACCCGTCATGGGAGATCCGGTCAGCCTTCGCGCCGACCATGACCTTGATGCCCTCGTCGGCGAAGGTCTTCGCGATGACGTCTGAGGCCTCGGGCTCCTCCAGGGCCAGCAGCCGGTCCGCCGCCTCGACGACGGTCACCTCGGCGCCGAAGCGCGAGAACACCTGAGCGAGCTCCAGCCCGATCGCCCCGCCGCCGAGCACCACCAGCGAGCGCGGGACCTCCTCGGTCTCGATGGCGCCACGGTTGGTCCAGTACGGCGTGCCCGAGAGCCCGTCGATGGGGGGTACGGCTGGCGAAGAGCCGGTGCCGACGACCAGCGCCTTGGTGGCTTCGTACTCGACGCCGGCCACCTCGACGACACGAGGCGCCACGATCGTGCCAGCGCCCTTGACGACCTTGGCGCCCTTGTCGACCAGCCGGTCGACGGCGACCTGGTCGTTCCAGGTGTCGGTGGCTTCGTCGCGGATGCGCTTGGCGACCGGCGCCCAGTCGGGGGTCACAGTTGCCCTGCCGGCAAGCCCGTCCACACGCCGCGCCTCAGCCAGCGCGTCCGACGCTCGGATCATCATCTTGCTGGGAATGCAGCCCCAGTAGGGGCATTCCCCGCCGACGAGCTCCTTCTCGATCCCGATGACCGACCAGCCCGCCTCGGCGAGCTTTCCGGCCACGTCCTCGCCCCCAGGTCCCAGCCCGAGAACGACAGCATCGACCACCTCACGATCAGCCATCCCGCCACCCTGTCACGCCCCGCCGCGGCGCGCCCAATTCAGCCGAGCGTCCGACGAAGTGGGGGCTATTACCCGCACTTCGTCGGACGCAAGGAATGCCGGGGGGGCAGCGGTTCTGGACGTTACCGGTTGCGGAAGTGCGCCAGCCGCTCCTGGAGAAGCTCTTCGAGCTCGGCGGTCGTACGGCGCTCGATCAGCATGTCCCAGTGGGTCTTGCTCGCCACCATGGTCCTCGGGGACAACGTCGGAACGCTGAGGTCGCCCTCGGTGAGCGAGGCTCGGCGGGCAGCGGTCTCGTCGCGGTGGGCCGTGCGCCCGCACTTGGGGCAGTCCCAGGTTCCCGGGATCTCGTCGGCGTCGGCCGCAAAGTTCAGGGTCAGCATGTGCCCGGTCGGGCAGTGGTAGACCTCCGGGTGAGCCGGGACGGCCACCACGTTCTCATCGGTCTCATAACTTCGGACCGACATCCCATATCCACGCAGCGCAGTCATGGCGCACCTCCTCGTCTGATCTCCCCGTGCCTCTATGTCGACGCCCGAGACCCCCGATCCGTTCGCCCTTTCGGTTGTGACCCGCGCCACGTCCAGGTGCTCGAACGGGGAAATGGGGCCGACTGACCGAATTTTCAGCCGAATCTCAGACTTTCGGCGCAACCGCGGTTCCCATTGAACCGCTGGCGCGAGACCAACAGGATGCTCAGAAGACTCCCCTGGAAGTCAAATGACCAGCATGCTCGCCCTTCCCGTCACGGCGATTCGCTGCGCTCCGGCGTAGACGTTCATCGAGCCCGACCGGTTGAAGCCCACGAGGGTGAGCCCGGCCTCGCGAGCAAGATCAACGGCCAAGGTCGACGGTGCCGAGACCGCGGAGAGCACAGGGACTCCGCCCATCGCCGACTTCTGGGTGAGCTCGAAGGAGGCGCGTCCGCTCACCTGAAGAATCGAGCTGTGAGCCGGCAGCAGCCCGGCTTGCAGCGCCCAGCCGAGCACCTTGTCGACGGCGTTGTGCCGACCGACGTCCTCCCGGATGCACATCAGCTCACCATCGGCGGTGAACAACCCTGCCGCATGCAGCCCGCCCGAACGGTCGAAAGCGCTTTGCTGGGCTCGGAGGGTCTCCGGCAGCCCCGCCAGCACGCGCTGCTCGATCCGTGGAAGCTCCGGCGCGGGAAGGGGACCGCGCCGGGCCAACACGTTCGCGATCGACTCGCTTCCGCAGATACCGCAGGCGCTGCTGGTCGCTCCGAGCCGCGCCGCCGGTGCCGCGACGCCCGCTGCTAGCCGTACGTCGACGGTGTCAGCGTCGCACGCCATGGCCTCCGCCACGTGTCCTGGCTCCTGGACAACTCCCTCCGAGACAAGCCACCCCAGTGCCAGATCGAGGTCGTGGCCGGGAGTGCGCATGGTCGTCGCCACGGTGGTGCGAGCGATCCGGATCGTGAGCGGCGCCTCGACGGCCACCTGGTCCGGACCCTCGCGCGCACCGTCCTCCGAGAGTCGGAGGACGCGGCGGCCATCGACCAGGTGTCCCACACTCCTACGGTCGCACACCGGCTCGCCTGGTGGGGCCACCGAGCCTGACATCCGCCCCGCCCGAGGGGCGTCGTCAGGCAATTCCAGCAGGCCCACCCAATCCGGCTGCGCGCGCCTCCAGGATCGCCGCTGCGCGGTCTCTCACGCCGAGCTTGACCAGGATGTGCGACACGTTGTTGGCCACCGTCTTGGGGGCGAGGCCGAGCGCTCGACCGATGGCCGCGTTCGAGCGTCCATCGGTCATCAGCTCGAGGACCGAGACCTCGCGGTCGGTCAGTTGGGGGAAAACCTGGCGTGGTTCGACCGATGCTCGGAGCACCAGTTCGACGGCAGCAGCGGAGACACCGGCCCCGACGACCAGCTGACCCGCCGCCACCGCCCGTACCGCGCCGGCGATCTCGTCCTGCTCGGCACCCTTGACGACGTATCCGCGGGCGCCGGCACGCAGGGCGGAGATGAGCTTGTCCTCGTCGTTGAACATGGTCAGCACCAAGACCGCGACACTGGGCGCCACCCGCGCCAGCTCGGCGATGGCGCCGATGCCATCGAGCTCAGGCATCTGCAGGTCCAAGAGCGCGACATCGGGCTTGCGGGTCACAACCTGCTGCACGGCCTCGCGACCATTCGCCGCGACTCCGACAACCTCGATGTCTTCAAGTGAGCTGAGCAGTTCACACAAACCACGACGGACCACGGGATGGTCATCGGCAAGAACAACCCGCAGCATCCTCATCGCGGGCTCAGCGGCAATCGAGCTTCGACCACTCCACCGCCCTCGCCCGGCCCCGCAATCAAGGTGCCGCCGAGCTCGCGGACCCTCGCGCGCATGGCCTCAAGACCAACACCGGCCGTCCACGGCTCGCGATGCAAGCCGTCATCCCGGACACCGACGACCAGACAGTCGGTCACCTCGAGGCTGACGACCGCCGTCGACGCTGCCGAGTGCCGCGCCACGTTCGTCATGGCCTCGGTGGCGATCCGAAATGCCGTCGCCTCAAGGGCGGGCGGGAGGGCAGGGAACGAGTCAGGGGCTTCGATCCTAAGTACCAACGGGTAGGGCGTCCCATGCGTCGAGAGCTGAACGGCACGCGCCCTGAGCGCCCCAACGAGACCGGCCCGATCGATGGCCTCGGGCCGGAGCCCCTCGACCAGGCGGCGAACCTCGAGCAGCGTCTCTCGCGCATCGGCGCGGAGCTGCACAAGCACCGAGGCGGCGCGTTGTGGATCAACGGCCACCAGGTTTGCGGCAGCGTCAGCCGCGAGGCCGATGCCGGTCAGCGATGGCCCCAACCCATCGTGCAGTTCGTGTCGGAGACGTTGGCGCTCCTCCTCGCGTGCGCCGATCAGCAACCGCCGCGACAGGCGTAGCTCCTCGGAGATCACGAGCGCGTGTAGTGCCGCAGCGAGCGGCGCAGCGACGAGCGACAAGGCCTCTTGATCCAGCGAATTCAGCCGACTTTCACCTGGCCGAGGTTCGACGAGGAGTTCGCCGACGTCGTTGCCGCCGTATCTCAGCGGCAGATGGCACGGTGCAGCACCGGGCGCGCCCGACACAGCCAAGGTCTCGGGGCCGGCAAGCACGGCGACGTACGGCAGCTTGAGCGCGTTACGGATGGCGTCAGCGACTGCGTCCAGGTCGCCGACGCCGTCCAGCTGTTTGCTCACAGCACCGACAACAGCTGCGGGGTCGCGGCGTGCCCCGTAGACCATCCGTTCGACCGCCCGACGAAGACCGGGAAGGCAGAACGCCGCCCCCACTGCGACACAGGCCGACAGCACGGCCGCGATCCCGGTCCGCTCGACCAGTTGAGACTCCACGGCCGCGACAACCAGAGCACTACCCAGCACGACGATGCTGCTCAGCAACAACCAGGTCAAAGCGCGGGAGACGATCGGTCGGATGTCGTAGAGGCGCGCCCGCAGGATCGCCACTGCCACGGCGGTTGGGATGAGTGGGATTGCGAACAGCACGAGCACGGGTGTACCGGCCACGAGGCTCCACGGGGTTACTCCGAGCACCACCACCGAGGTGGCGAGGATCAGCCACAACAGCTGTTGCCTCGTCGTTGGGTCTCCCCTGCGGTACCGGACGACCAAGGCAGCGACCCCCGCAGCCAGGGCCGCCAGGGTTCGCAGTTCGGCGACGATCCACAAAGGACCGAGCGAGTCGTAGGAGGAGATCGACCCCCAAGCGGGTGGCATCCCGGCTTGAACAGGGGTCGGGTCCGCACCCGAATCGAGCACGAACAACGGCGCTGTGGCTATCACCGCGATCAGCACCACACGCCACCGGCGCGACGGCAGTGCGCCGTCCGGGAAGAGCAGCAGCAGGACCGGGAGGAAAAGACCGATCGACCAGGGCCACGCCCAGACGAAGATCGATACCGCACCGGCGACGGCGGTGGTCGGCGCACCGTGATCGTGGAGGACCGATGCGGTTGGCGCGGCGACTGCGCTGAACAGGTGGCCGAACCCGGCCAGGACGAGGAGCCAACCGACGACATTTCGCGGCCTGAACCACACGATGAACCCCCCGCAGACCGCGAACGAGGTCCCGATCAGGGAGTTGCTGACGACGAAGGCGTTGAGACTGTCCGACCAGGTCCAGCCAGCGATCCGGGTCAGTGCGACCGCCGATGCGACCATGGCAAGAGCCCCCAGCAGCAGGGCCGGCGCGAAGGGACTTCGTTGCCCATCGATTGGTTCTGAGGCGCCATCTCGCACCGGCCCAGTCTGCCCCCGACACAGTCCCGGAATGGCGGGAATCTCTCCCCCGGCCACGGGATCGCATCCCTTTCCGGCCCTCGTATCGACCTGTTGGGGAGGAACGTGCGTGAGCCAGCCTGACAGTCCGCCACCTACCTGGGAGGACCTATGGAGAGCAGCAGCGTGGTCGTCGACCAGCCGCGCCGGAACCGGCGCCCTCGCGATCTGCGACGCACCTCCCGCGTGATCGCAGCCGTGATCCTGCCCCTCGGCCCGCTCGCGGTCGCCGTCATACGTGCTGTGCTTCCGTACTACACAGCCACGACGAATGCCTCCACCGTGGACGACGTCGTCGCGAACCCCGGCCGGCAGTCCCTCGTTGTCTGGGCGGGATTCATCGCTGCATTGACCCTGCTCCCAGGGGTCTTGGCCGTAGGTCGACTGACCCGTCGGCGATCACCAACCGCCACGTTCGTGGGTGTGGTCCTGGCCGGAATCGGCTATCTAGCCCTGCCGATCATGCTCGCTGCCGACATCCTGCTCTGGACTGGTGCCAATGCCAGTCTCGACCGGGGCTCCCTCGTGCGTCTGTTCGACTCAATGCACCCCACCGTAGGTCTGTCCCTCGGTCTTTTCGTGCTGTGCCACGTGACCGGCACGGTGGCTCTCGGCGTCGCCATGTGGCGAAGCGGCGCCGTGCCTCGATGGGCCGCGATCGCGACCGGGGTTTCGCAGCCGCTCCACTTCGTCGCCCTGGTCTTCCTCACGAACTCCGCGCTCGACACCGGCGCCTGGTTGCTCAATGCTGTGGGATTCCTAGCCGCTTCAGTGGCGATTCTGCGCACGACCGACGACGAATGGGACCTCCCGTCCGTGGTCGTGTGAGCGCCGCCGGTGCGGCGGGGCCTCGGTCAGCGACGTTTGAGCCGTTTGTCCTCGAGGGCGCCCGCCAACGCGCGGCCGAAACCCTCGACATCGCCGGCCACGGCATCCAGCGCGGCCACGTCCAGTACTTCGACGAGACCGCCGGTCGCAAGCTCGGCAACGACGGTCGGAGTTCGAGCTCCAGTGAAGCTCAGCAGGTCCGCGCTCCGCTCGTTGCGATGCACCAGGTCAAAGGGAATTCCTAGCTCCTCGCAGAACATGTCCCAAGACCGGCGGCGCCGCACCCCCTTGTGGGTGATGTCGCAGAGGGCGCAGTTCGCGGTCCCGCGCAGGTGCCCCACGGCATAGGCGAGCTCACCGCGGACGCCGCCGTCGGCGTTGTAGACGCCTATGAGGCGACGGACAACACGCGGGCCGTCCTCATCCGGGGTCACCCGATGAGTATGACCACGCCGTCGACGGTGCCCAGCGGCAGCCGTCAGCCGACCTCGAAATGCTGCCGCAGAGCCGCCGGTGCCAGTCCCAGAGCCTCCTGCCAACTCATGGCATACCAATCGACGACAGTCTGCGGTTGCTGGGCGACCGCAGCGGATGTGAAGCTGTCCAGGCCAGGGCGGACCAGCGACACGGCCAAAGCCAGCGCGGCCAAGGCAAGGGCCACGAAGGCGATCGACTCACTCCGTCGCTGCTCGCCGCGATCGATCCAGGATCTGGCGAATCCGCCTCGGTCGTCCCCAGAGCTGATCAGCTCCGGGGCGTCACCGTGAACGGTTGTCATGCCCGTGCGCCCGGATCGGGGAAGGCGCCGGTCGACCCCGGAAAAGCCGACCGGCGCGCCCCCAGGCAGGCAGATACTTCAATGGCTTCAAAAGCTCTGCTGGTCATCCAAACTCCTCAAGGAACCAGTCCCTGGCAACGCAATTGAGGCAGCATGACGCCAGGTCAGTCCCACGCGGCAGGGTGCGCGATCCCACTGCCTCGGGAACTGTTCCCAGACCATGGGGCTCGGCGATCCCCCGGCGCCGACGCTTGACCGCCTTGGTCGCCTCGATGGTCGACCAGCCATCCTCGAGCAGCCCGAGGCGGTGTCAGGCTCAGTCGGTGAGCAGAACCTCACTGACTGAGCGGCGCGGCGCCGGCGGCGGCTGCTCTCCGTACCCCAGCCGAAGCAGCGACTGCGGGTACCCCCAACGTCCACCCGGGTCACGCAGCCACTCCCGAAGCTCCGCAACCTCGGTCGGCTGGGTCAGCAACGCCGTCGACACACCAGCTGCTGTTGCCTCGAGGAGCACTCGCTCCAGCGCCTGTCCAGCGGTGATGCGATCCGCTGCCGAGTCTTCGTCGGTCAGCAGCACGAGCAGCAGGCTCTCATCGTCGAAGTCGGCCACGGAGCGCTCGGGCACGTGGCTCGACATTGCGAAGTCTCGAACCAACGACGTGTGAACGCGGGCGCGTGGCCCGAGGTTCTCGACAGGGATGCCCGATCCCTCATCGGGTCGGCCGCTGGTCCAGGAGCGCACGTCGTCAACCACATCCGGACGATCACGCTGGGCGATGTCGGCATCGTGGACGAGCCGGGTGATCGCAGCACGCTGCCACGCCGGCGGCCGTTCCAGGCGGGCGCCCTCGTGGGCGGCCGCGCGATGCAGCGACTCGATCACGTCATCGGGGACCTGCCGATCGTCGAACGGCTGTCGACTCGTCCTTCGGTTGGGGATCGCATCGAACAACCGCTGCTCCTCCGCGCTGAGCACCGTGTCGCCCACGACATGAACCACGCCGATCAGGTCCGGACGGTAGGCATCGGGGAGCAGGGCTACCTCCACCGCACGCCCGCTCGCAGCCAGGGCCAGTCGCAGGTTGAACAGCGCCGCACCACACGAGATCAGCAGCTCACGACCCATGGGGTCGAGGTGGACGGCTGCCCGAGTGCCATCGGCCACGACCTCGACGCCCAAGCCGGTTGAGCGGAACAGCCACGGTTGGCTGTTCAGGACCGACGGGGCAAGTACGGCAGCCGCGATCGCGTCCTCGAACTCGCGGACGGACAGGGATCTGGGCATCGCGGCCTCCTCACACGCTCCGACGGGGGTTGGCCCGCCTCCCCTCTAGCAGGCCAGCAAGCGCGTGACTGGCGCCACCCTCGAACGTCCCCACCAAGCCGGGACCTAGGTCACGTGTGCTGGAGGACCACCTGCGCCAGGATGTCCCCATGGACCCCACGCCGATCCGTGTCTTCCTGCTCGACGACCACGAGGTCGTACGGCGCGGCCTGCGTGAGCTCCTCGAGCCGGAAGCTGATCTCGAGGTCGTCGGCGAAGCCGGGACCGCCGCAGAGGCGTTGGCAAGGATCCCGGCGCTGCGCCCCGATGTGGCCGTGCTGGACGCCCGGCTGCCCGACGGCTCCGGGATCGACGTGTGCCGAGAGGTCCGTAGCCGCCAGCCCGAGGTGAAGGCGCTGATCCTCACGTCCTTCGACGACGACGACGCGTTGTTCGCCGCGATCATGGCGGGGGCTGCCGGCTATGTCCTGAAGGACATCCACGGCAACGACCTGGTCGATGCCATCCGTCGAGTCAACACCGGTCAGTCCCTGCTCGATCCCGCCGTCACCGGCCAGGTGCTCGAACGGCTCCGCAACGGCAAACCGCAAGACACTCGGTTGGCCTCGCTGTCCGAGCAGGAGCGAAGGGTCTTGGCTCTCATCGGGGAAGGGCTGACCAACCGCCAGATCGCCGAACAGATGTTCTTGGCGGAGAAGACGATCAAGAACTACGTCTCCAGCCTGCTCGCCAAGCTCGGCATGGAACGGCGCACTCAGGCGGCGATCTTCTCCACCAAGCTCACCGACGGTTCTTAGGTCCTTCGGCCCTGTTGCGCGCGCTGGGTGGAAGCGCACCCTCGTGGGGTGAGCACCGTGAATCCCACTCCGCCAGAAGATGGCGACCGGTCGCGAGTCCTCAGCCGCGCCGACAGTTTTGGGCTTCTCCGGGCGCAGAGTGTTGGACGCGTGGCCTACACCGACCACGCGCTTCCGACCATCACGCCCGTGAACTATGTCGTGTCCGGGGGCGCGATCGTGTTCCGTACGGCTCCGGGCTCACGGCTGGCCGAGGGCACCCGCGATGCCGTTGTGGCCTTTGAGGTCGATGACTCCGACGAGGCGACCCGGACCGGCTGGAGCGTCGTCGTTGTCGGGATCGCCAGCGAGCTGAGCCGACCTTCAGAGCTGCACCGGGCCTTGGAGCTGAAGCTTGCGTCGTGGGCCGGCGGAGCACGCGACGTGTTCGTACGCATCACCCCCACCTACGTCACCGGCCGACTGATCGGGTCACCCGAGGCACTGACCGGTTGACGCGTGGGCGTCAAGCGGTGGACAGGGGCACCCGCCAGGTCACCCGAGCGCCGCCGGACGGGACCGAAACGACCTCACAGGAACCTCCGAAGGCCTCGGCGCGGCGGGTCATGGTGGTCAGGCCACCTCGGTGGCTGCCCGGCTGAAGACCGACGCCGTCGTCCTCGATCTCGAGGATGATGTCGTCCTCGACCTTCAGGCGGACGCGCACCGAGGTGGCAGCCGCGTGCCTGGCGGCGTTCGACAACGACTCACGGGCCACAGCCGCCAGCTGAGGCGCTACCTCCTCGGGGATCTTGTCGAGGCCCTCGCTCACCTCGAGGTCGGGGAGGAAACCCAGCGAGTTTCGCGCTGCGACGAGGATGGCCTCGAGGTCGGCTCGCAGGTTGCCCTCGCCCGGCCGTTGGTGCAGCTGGAAGATCGAGCGACGCAGCTCCTTGACCGTGGCATCGAGGTCGTCAACGGCCTGGGAGACCCGTCGCACCTGTTCCGGTTCGGGCAGGGTCCTGTTGGTCATGGTGCGCAAGGACAGGCCGACCGCGAAAAGCCGCTGCACCACCAGGTCGTGCAAGTCCCTGGCAATCCGGTCGCGGTCCTCGTAGACCGCTAGCCGCGCTCGGTCGCTCTGACCACGCGCCAACTCCAAGGCCACGGCCGTCTGTTCGGCGAATCGCGCCGCCAAGGCGACGTCCTGGTCGGCGCTAGCCGTTCGGCCCTGGTCGACTGCGCCCCAGCGACCGAGCACGAGAACCCCCACGACCCCGGCTGTGGAGCGCAGGGGCGCGACGATGACGTCCCCCAGCCCGACGTCGGCCCCCCAGGTCGCGGACGGGACAAGACGCGCCGGCCCCCCGGCGAGAGCGGAGGCCAAGGGGCCGGACACCTCGACCTCGTCGCCGACGGCCCAGCCTCGATCGGACCTACCCGCACTGGCGTCCGGCGACTGATCCACCACCTCCACAGTGAGCTGATCGCTTCGCCCGAGCATGATCGCTGCAAGATCCATGTCGGCTACCTCTCGTGCCCGAGCAGCCAGCATCCGTAGCGCCTGGGACCTGGGTCGTGACGCGAGGAAGGCGGTCGTGATCTCGGTCTCAGCTGCAAGCCAACGCTCACGTTGGCGACTGGCGCCGTACAGCGCCGCCTTCTCGACCGCGGTTCCCGCGGCTGCCGCCAGCGCGACCACCAGCGTTTCGTCCTCCGCCGTGAACTCTGCGTTGAGCGCCTTGTCGGTCAGGTAGAGGTTGCCAAAAACTGCGCCCGCGACCCAGATCGGGACCCCGAGGAAACCGTTCATGGGTGGATGCCCTGGCGGGAAGCCCACCGATCTCGGGTGATCAGCCAACCGCTTCAGCCGCAGTGGACGAGCGTCGTCGATGAGGACGCCGAGAACGCCTTGTCCCACGGGAAGGTCCCCGATGCGCGTCCGTTGTTCCTCGGTGATGCCGTACGTCACGAACTCCGACAGCCGCCGCGTCCCGGGGGCGAGGACCCCGACCGCGCCGTACCGCGCCTGCGACAGCGCGCAGGCTGACGCGACGATCTTCTCCAACACGATTGGGAGGTCGAGGTCTGAGTTGACCGAGACCACGGCATCAAGAAGCTCACGCAGACCGGGTTGGTCCTCGATGCCCATAGCAGAGGATCCTAGGAGCGTTGAGGACTGGGCTCGTGGTGTTCTAGCGTTCCTCGCCGGCCCGATCGGGTGGGCCGCTCATCATGGCCAACATCTCCCGCCCTCCAGTGCGGAAGAAGCGCCAGATCAGCACAGCCGCCAGCGCCAGGAAGATCAGATTGAGCACGCTGGTGTAGTTCCAGGTGATGCTGGGTTCGAGGACGGTCGCGTCGCGCTCGGTCGGGGTGAGGTTGAGCAGGCCGAAGCTGATCTCGATCAGATAGCCGGCTGCCACCATGGACCCGTAGAAGGTGGCGAGGATGAACAGCATCATCTTCATGCCGTAGTACTTCCGGTAGATGTTGAGGATCGGCAAGATGATCAGATCGGCGAAGATGAAGGCGATCACCCCCCCGAAGCTGATGCCGCCGTTCCACAGCACCGCCGCGAGCGGGACGTTCCCGATCGAGCAGACGAAGGACAACATGGCCACGATGGGGCCGACGAGCGGTCCCCACACAGCTGACGCGACCGGGTGATCGGTGAAGAAGAAGGACTCCCAGAAGGTCATCGGCACCCACGCTGCTACCGCGCCCGCGATGAGCAGACCGACGATGATGTCGCGGATGACGGCAGCCCATTCCATGACGAAGACATGGGACACCGCGGTCAGCCCGGCCGGCGAACGCAGCCGCTCCCACATGCTGCCTTCCCCCTGGACGCTCATGTCCATGCCGGCGTGACCTTCCATCGAGCCGGCGAGCCCACGATCGGCTTGCGCGCGAGCATCAGTCAGGAGCTTTTCGCGCAGGAAGAGCCGAAACACGAGGGCCAGCAGGACGATCATGATCGGCCCACCCACGAATTCCGCGAGCGTGAACTGCCACCCCAAGAGCAGAGCCATGATGATGCCGAGCTCGATCACCAGGTTGGTCGAGGCGATCTCGAAGGCCATCGCTGCCGAGAAACTGGCCCCTTTGCGGAACAGTGACCGGGCTAGGGCGACGGCAGCGTAGGAGCACGAGGAAGACGCCGCTCCGACCCCGGTCGCGAGCGCGAGGGTCTGCGGTCGCTCGTCTCCCAGCGCTCGCGCCACCGACTCGCGCCTCACCAGTGCCTGAACGACCCCGGAGAGGGCGAAGCCGAGAATCAACGCCCACAAGATCTCCCAGGTCATGGCGCCTGAGATCCCCAGGGCGTGCAGGATCGCGCTGACGGTTTCAGACAGCATGGTCAGGCCGATCGCGGAGCAAGGATGCCCGCCTCCTCGTTTGCCTACTCGGCTCGGTCTTACTCGGCTCGGTCTTACTCGCCTTCGTCCTTCTCGTCCATGTCTTCCAGGCCTGGCCGTCGGCAAACACGCTCAACCGTCCGCGTGAGAAGATCGCGCCATGGCCATCGAGGAGCCCGAAACGGACCAGTCGACCGGGCGCCAGCTGGGAGATACCGCCCCTCACGAGCAGCCCCGTCGCCGCAAGGGCACCCGCGACTCCCGTCGCTCGGAACAGGCCCCGCAGGCGGACACGCCGTACGCCGCCGCCGTGCGGACCCTGGCTGCCACCCACCGAGACGAACCCGGCGCGCTGCTGCCGATCCTGCACGACGTCTGTCGCGAGCACGGGTGGATCGACGCAGCCGCCATCCCGGTCATTGCCGACGAGCTGAACATGACGCGCGCTGACGTCCACGGTGTCGTCAGCTTCTACCGCGACTTCCGCACCGAGGCCCCCGGCCGCGCGACGGTACGCATCTGCCGGGCCGAGGCCTGCCAGGCCAACGGCTGCCAGTCGCTGATCGACCACGCGATGGACCGGCTCGGCGTACCGGTCGGCGCGACGACTCCCGACGGTGCGATCACCCTGGACGAGGTCTTCTGTCTCGGCAACTGCGCGCTCGGCCCGTCCGTGCAGGTCAACGATGCGGTGCACGGCCGGGTCGACGCAGTCGCTCTCGACGCGCTGCTCGACCGTGCCGTGGAGCCGGCCCATGGCTCGACCCACGAGTCGGCCCAGGTTCCCAACGGCACAGCGCAGCCCACCACCCGCGTCTACGTGCCCCAGGACACCGCCGCCGTCGCGGTCGGCGCCGACGAGCTCGCCGCTGCCGCCGCTTCAGCAGCGGACGTCGTCCGCACGGGCAGCCGCGGTGCCCTCTGGCTGGAACCTCTGCTCGAGGTAGACACGCCGGTGGGGCGGGTCGGCTACGGCCCGCTCACCGCCGAGGAGCTGCCCGCTCTGCTCGCGACCCCGGGACTCACGGAGGGGCCGACCGACCACGCACGCTGCGTCGGGCTGGTCGAAGAGCTGCCCTGGCTGGCGAACCAGCACCGACTGACCTTTGCACGCGTCGGCGTCGTCGACCCGTTGTCGCTGGAGGACTACGCCGACCATGGTGGACTGGCCGGCCTTCGTCGCGCTCTGGCAATGTCCCCTGCGGAGGTCGTCGCTGAGGTCACTGCGTCCGGCCTTCGGGGCCGTGGTGGCGCCGGCTTCCCGACGGGCATCAAGTGGCAGACCGTCCTGGACACTCCCGGCGTCGACGACCCAAGCAGTATCGTGCCCGCCGGTCAGAAGTTCATCTGCTGCAACGCCGATGAGGGCGACAGCGGGACCTTCGCCGACCGCATGATGCTGGAGGGTGACCCGTTCTCCACCCTCGAGGGCATGATCATCGCGGGCTACGCCGTCGGTGCCAGCAAGGGATTCGTCTACTTGCGCTCGGAGTACCCCTCGGCGGCTCGAATCCTGCGCAGCGCGATCGACATCGCCGGCATCCACGGAGTGCTCGGTGACAACGTCCTGGACAGCGGATTCGCCTTTGAGATCGAGCTGAGGATCGGCGCCGGCGCATACATCTGCGGCGAGGAGACCTCCATGCTCGACAGCCTGGAGGGCAAACGCGGGATGGTCCGCTCAAAGCCGCCGATCCCCGCCCTGCAAGGGCTCTTCGGCCGTCCCACTGTCGTCAACAACGTGGTGACGCTCGCGACAGTGCCAGGCATCCTGGCCGAGGGTGGCGCGGCCTCGTATGCGGCCGTAGGCACCGGTCGCAGCCTCGGCACCAGCCTGTTCCAGCTGGCCGGCAACGTCGCCCGCGGGGGCATCGTCGAAGCCCCGTTCGGCGTCACCTTGCGCGAGCTCGTCGAGGAATACGGCGGCGGCACCCGTAGCGGCCGGCCGGTCCGAGCAGTGCAGGTCGGCGGGCCTCTGGGCGCCTATCTGTCGGCAGCTCAGCTCGACACCGCGCTCGACTACGAGTCGCTCACCGCCGTGCAGGCCATGCTCGGGCACGGCGGCATCGTCGTCTTCGACGACACCGTGGACATGGCTGAACAGGCCCGGTTCGCCATGGAGTTCTGTGCTGAGGAGTCGTGCGGCAAGTGCACCCCGTGCCGCGTAGGGTCGGTGCGTGGCACCGAAGTCATCGATCGGATCAGAGCAGGCCAGGACCGCGACGCCAACCTCGTGCTGCTGGAGGATCTGTGCGAGGTGATGACCGACGGGTCGTTGTGCGCCATGGGTGGACTGACCCCCATGCCGGTGCGTAGCGCCCTGCGCCACTTCCCGGAGGACTTCGGCCCGCAGGGCACCCCAGACGTCAATCAGCCGGTCACGAAAGAGGGGGCGTCGCGATGACGCTGCTGGAACAGCCAGGTGTGCTGACCGAACCTGACCTAGGCACGCCACCCGCCCCGGGAGAGCGCATCGGTGAGGCGTCCGTCGAGCTCACCGTTGATGGGCTGCCTGTCGCGGTCGCCTCAGGTACGTCAGTCCTGCGCGCCGCGGCGCTGGCCGGCGTAGACGTACCCAAGCTGTGCTCCACGGACCGGCTCGACGCGTTCGGCTCTTGCCGCATGTGCCTGGTCGAGATCGAGGGCGGCAAGGGCACGCCGGCTTCCTGCACCACACCGGTCGCACCGGGCATGGTCGTCCGCACCAAGTCCGAGAAGCTGGACAGGCTACGCCGGGGCGTCGTCGAGCTCTACTTGTCCGACCACCCCGCCGACTGCGCTGGTGACGGCCGCTGCGAGCTGCACGGGATGGCCGAGCGGGTGGGGGTCAGCGACGTCCGCTACGGCCGTGCTGGGCACAGCCACCTGCACGAGCAGGCAGATCACTCCAACCCCTACTTCGACTACGACCCGAAGGCCTGCATCGTCTGCTCCCTGTGCGTCCGCGCGTGCGACGACATCCAGGGCACGTTCGCCTTGACCATCCAGGGTCGTGGCTTCGACTCCCGGATGTCGGCCGGCGCCGCTGCCGACAACTTCTTCAGCTCCGAGTGCGTGTCGTGCGGCGCCTGCGTGCAGGCCTGCCCCACCGACGCGCTGCAGGAACGCAGCATCGTCGAGCTGGGGATGCCAACGCGGTCGGTCCTCACCACCTGCGGCTACTGCGGGGTGGGTTGCACCTTCAAGGCAGAACTACGCACTGACAGCGATGGCGACGAGCAGCTGGTGCGGATGGTCCCGTACAAGGAGGGCGGCGCCAACGAGGGCCACTCCTGCGTCAAGGGCCGGTTCGCCTACGGCTACGCCGCGCACCCCGACCGGGTCCTCAAGCCGCGGATGCGCGAAAGCATCACCGACCCGTGGCGCGAGGTCGAGTGGGACGAGGCGATCTCATTCGTCGCGCACCGCCTCCGCGAGATCCAGCAGCTGCACGGACCGGGTTCGATCGGAGCTATCGCATCGTCGCGCTGCACGGCCGAAGAGGTCTTCGTCATGCAGAAGCTCGTCCGCGCAGTATTCGGCAACAACAACGTGGACACCTGCGGTCGGGTGTGCCACTCGCCGACCGGCTACGGCCTGAACCAGACGTTCGGGACCTCGGCCGGCACGCAAGACTTCCCCTCCGTCGACGAGACCGACCTCATGCTCGTCATCGGCGCCAACCCCACCGATGCGCACCCGGTCTTCGGGTCCCGGATGAAACGACGCTTGAGGCAAGGAGCGAAGCTGATCGTCGTCGACCCTCGTCGGACCGATCTGGTGCGCTCGCCATACCTTCGAGCCGACTACCACTTGCCAGTCAGGCCGGGCACCAACGTCGCCGTGGTCAACGCGTTCTCCCACGTCGTGGTCACCGAGGGCCTGGTCGACGAGGAGTTCGTTTCGACCCGGTGCGAGGGTTTCGCTGACTGGGCGGCATTCATCGCCGAGCCCGAGCACAGTCCCGAGGCGGTCGAGGAGATCACTGGCATCCCGGCCGCGGATCTTCGCGCGGCGGCGCGGCTGTACGCCGCGGCGCGAAACGCGACGATCTACTACGGGCTCGGCGTCACAGAGCACAGTCAGGGATCGACCATGGTGATGGGTATGGCCAACCTGGCCATGGCCACCGGCAACATCGGACGCACCGGGGTAGGCGTCAATCCCTTGCGCGGGCAGAACAACGTTCAGGGCTCCTGCGACATGGGGTCGTTCCCGCACGAGTTCCCCGGCTACCGACACGTCAGCGACGACAACGTGCGCCGCAGCTTCGAGCGAGCTTGGGGCGTACCCCTGCTGTCCGAGCCCGGCCTTCGGATCCCGAACATGTTCGACGCCGCCATCGACGGGTCGTTCCGGGCCTTGTTCGTGCAAGGCGAGGACATCGCCCAGTCCGACCCGAACCTCAACCACGTCCGCGCTGCTCTCACCAACCTCGACCTGCTCGTCGTGCAGGACCTCTTCGAGGTCGAGACGTCGAAGTTCGCGCACGTGCTGTTACCTGGGACGTCGTTCCTCGAGAAGGACGGCACCTTCATCAACTCCGAGCGGCGGATCAATCGGGTCCGTCCGGTCATGGAGCCGAAGTGTGGCAAGCAGGAGTGGGAGGTCACCTGCGAGCTCGCACTGGCCATGGGCTATTCGATGCACTACGACGACGCCAGCCAGATCATGGACGAGATCGCCATGACGACACCGACGTTCGCGGGTGTGTCGTTCGACCTGCTCGACCGTGTCGGCAGCGTGCAGTGGCCGTGCAACGAGGCCGCACCACTCGGTACCCCGGTCATGCACGTGGACGAGTTCGTACGAGGCAAGGGTCGCTTTGTCGAGACCACGTACGTCCCGACCCTGGAACGAACGAACCGTCGGTTCCCGCTCATCCTGACCACCGGTCGGATCCTGTCGCAATACAACGTCGGCTCGCAGACCAGACGGACCGAGAACGTGACCTGGCACGAACGCGACCTGCTCGAACTTCACCCGCACGACGCCGAAGACCGCGGCATCAGCGACGGCGATCTCGTCACGCTGACCAGCCGCGTTGGAACGACCACCGTGCAAGCCAAGGTCGCGGAACGAATGCCGGTAGGGGTCTGCTACACGACCTTCCACCATCCAGAGACCGGGGCGAACGTCATCACCACCGAGCACTCCGACTGGGCCACCAACTGTCCGGAGTACAAGGTGACCGCCGTTCAGGTGGAGCTCGCCCACCCGCGCGCCGCGGGCGAGGCGGCGGATGTCGAGGCTCGGCACGTGCCGGCCAGGTCAGGGGCCGGGTTCGGTGACTGACACGGCCGCTGAAACGGTGGACCCTTCGCACCTGCCGTCCTCCGTGCGGCTGGCGAACGAGATCGCTATCCAGTTCCCGCACCTATCCGAGGAGGACGCGGCATCCGCGGTCGCGGCGCACATCCGCCGCTTCTGGGATCCGCGAATGCGTGACCGCCTTCATCAAAACCTCGCCGACGGTGGCGAGGAGCTGTTGCCCATCGCACGTGCGGCCGCGATCTTGCTCGACTCCGGGGGCGTCCGGTAGTCGCCGGCATGCACCGGATCCCCGAAGCGCGGCGTCGGCGGACCGACCCATGATTACTAGACTGCGCGAGTCCGCCCTCGTAGCTCAGGGGATAGAGCAACGGTTTCCTAAACCGTGTGTCGGCAGTTCGATTCTGCCCGGGGGCACCGTCGCTGGATTCTGACCCACGTGGCACAGCGGCGTTGGATCGGACGGATCAATCGATCAGCCGACGGGACGTCAGGAGTGGTCGAAGTCGGCCCCGGTGTAGTCGCGCTGCTCGACCAGCACCATCCAGTTACCTGAGTTGTCACGGCACACGGCCTCGACACCGTAAGGCCGCTCTGCGGGGTCCTGCAGGAACTGCACTCCTTTGCCGGAGAGCTCCTCGAACGTCTTCTGGCAGTCGTCCACTGCCAGGCCGAGACCGTTCATGCCACCCTCGTCGAGCGAGCGCTCGATCGCGGAGATCATCTCCGGGGTGAACGGCGGCCCGGGCCTGGTGAGGTGCACCTGAAGCTCGGGTTGGCTGGGCTGCTTGACGGTGCACCACCGGTAGCCGTCGCTGAGAGTGATGTCTGTGTGCTCCTCGAATCCGAGCACGTCGATGTAGAACGTCTTGGCCTCATCGATGTCCTTCACGAAGACCGAGACCAGCGAAATGTTTGTGATCATGCGCCAGACGCTACGACGCCTTCGTGCGACCGCGCTTCTCCTAGGTTGCGGAGTTCCGCTCGGCCAGACCCCACATGAACAGGTAGCAGCCAGGGATGTGCGGGGCTCCTTGGGCGTATCGACGCTGGAACTCACGAGGCGAACAGCCGACCAGCTGGCGAAAGCGGCTGCTGAACGAGCCGAGACTGGAAAACCCCACTGCGTGACAGACCTCGGTAACGGTCAGGTTGGTGGCTCGAAGCAAGTCCTGCGCCCGCTCGATTCGCCGTTCCGAGAGATAGGCCGCTGGGCTGAGCCCGTAGGTCGCGCAGAACAAGCGCTGAAAGTGGTACTTGCTCATCCCCGCGATTGCCGCCAGCACGTCGAGGTTGAGGTCGTCGGCGTAGTTGCGATCTGCGTGATCACGCGCACGGCGAAGAAGAACTCGGGCATCGTCAGGGACTCGTAGTGCCACCCGGCTCGAGCCAGCGCTGCCTAGTCTTTCGGAATGAGCCGATTCGTGATCGATGCCCCGACCCTCCTCCATATCGTGGCCAACGACATCACGGTAAGTGCCGGTCATCAACTCGTCGCCCCGAACCTGATTCGTTCGCAGGCGCTTTCTCTGCTGCTCGAGCGGGTCCGCAGTGGCGACCTGCCCGAGGACATGGCCCTGCAGCAGCACGAGCGCTTCACCGAGCTGAAGATGCGGCTGCTCGGCGATCGCGTCTCACGACGTACCGCCTGGAAGATCGCCAAGGAGCAAGGGTGGCAGACGACCTACCAGGCCGAGTACGTCGCCGTGACGCGGCTGCAGGCCGACGCGCTCGTGACCGTGGATCAGGCATTCGCCGACTTGATCCGCGGGCTCGTGCCACTGGAGCCACTCGACTCCCTGTCTGCGTCCCAACGGCCGGCCTGATCAGAGTGGCCGGGAGCGGGACGTTTCAAAACGGGTTGGAGGCAAACAGGTTCACGCCGAGCCGATCCGCGAGGAACTTCGTCGCGCACTGGCCGCGCACGCTGTTGCCTGCCTCGTCGAGCGGAGGCGAGAAGGTGGCAATCCCGCCCTTGCCTGGCGCCACGGTCACGATCCCGCCGCCGACGCCGCTCTTACCGGGGAGACCGATGTCGAACAGCCAGTCGCCGGATCGTTCGTAGAGCCCCGCGGTAGCCAGAACGGACAGCACCTTGGGGCACAGCGAGGCGTCGATGACCCGCTGACCGGTCAGCGGGTTCACGCCACCGTCGGCCAAGGTCGCCGCCATGGTCGCGAGGTCTCGTGCGCTGACCTCGAGGGAGCACTGGCGGGTGTAGAGATCGGTCGCCTCATCGGGATCGGCGTACATCCGTCCATAGCTGTGCAGCAGATGGGCCACGCCCTGGTTGCGCTGGTTCGTGGCCGCCTCGGAAGCGTAGATCTCCTCGTTCATCACCAGTGTCCGGCCAGCGAAACCGGAGAGTCCTTCGACCAAGCCGACCCACTTCTCCTCCTCCGTCGCTCCGGGCAGCAGGCTCGACGTCGCGATGGCTCCGGCGTTCACCAGCGGGTTCATGGTGCGGGTGTCATTCAGCTCAACGGCCATCACGGAGTTGAACGGGAGTCCGGTCGCGTTGACCCCGAGGCGCTCCCGGGCCTCCTGATAGCCGATGGCCTGACAGACGAGGGCGAAGACGAAAGGCTTGGAGACGCTCTGGATGGAGAAGGCATGGTCGGCGTCGCCAGCCGTGAAGGATCGTCCGGCGACCCCGACGACAGCAACACCGAACAGGGCCGCGTCGACTCGGGCCAGCGCAGGGATGTAGTCGGCCACCGTTCCGTCCGCAAGACCCCGATACCGCTCATAGGACTCGTCGACGACCGCTTGCACAGCCTGCGGATCCGGCAGCTGGCCGGTCGAGACCACGCGCGGGTCGTGATGGTCCTCAAAGCTCGGCAGCGTCACGGGCCGACTCTAGTGACGCTCGGTGACACGCCGGGTCAGGTCACCGGTCAAGACGCGTGGCGGGGGCACACTCTGAGTGACTGGAGGTCGCGATGCGCCTGTCCGACGTCATTCGTCGGTGGACAAGCCGATCCCGTGGCTTGGCCGCCGCTCAGCTTCCGGAAGCCTTCACCACGGTGCACTCCGCAGACTTGGACGTCCACATCTCCGGCGTGGCGCGAGGGCCAACCGCCAGGCCGCCGTGGCCAGCCGCGTCGTGGGAGCGCCATGCCACCGCACGAACCAGTGAACCCTCGGACATGGCCAAGGTCCTGCTCGAGATGCACCCCGCGTTCCGGTGCGCCGACCACCCGCACTGGATGCAGGTCGAGCAGGCCGAATCCCTGGCGCTGGAGTGGACCTCCGCTTGGTTCACGCCAGCTGAGATGACCCTGTGGCAGACCAGACACCCCGGGATCTCCGCCGAAGCGGCACGCGGCCTGATCGACGCGGGGCTTGGGCCGTACGACAGCCTGGATCTGCACGCATCGGGCGAGGTCGACGCCACCATCGACCTGCGTGAACCGACGAGCCGGCTCGGCTCGCGACCGGCCTCTTGGCCTAGCTGAGCGGCTCCGGGCTTCGGGGACCGGCGTTGTCCAGGCCACCGTCCACCAGCAAGGTGGCTCCGGTCACGTAAGCACCGGCCGGACTCACCAGGTAGGTCACGGCATGCGCGACCTCTGCCGGGGTGCCGAGCCGACCGGCGGGGATCACAGCCGAGGCGGCCTCCGGCGCCAGCCCGTACCTCTCCCAAGCGGGCGTGTGGATGAACCCCGGAGCCACGCAGTTGAGCCGCACGCCGTGCCGGCCCCACTCGACCGCCATCGTGCGCGTCATGCTCTCGACCCCCGCTCTGGCGGCCGCCGAATGCCCCATGCCGGGCAGCGCGCCGCGCGGGCTGAGCACGATGGAAACCACGGCACCGAAACCGTCGGGGATCATCCACCGTTTCGCCACCGTCGTGGTGAGATGCCAAACCGCGTCCAGGTTCAGCCGGGTCACTGCGCGGAACCCGTTGAGCGAGATGTCCTCGGCCGGGCTGACGAACTGGCCGCCCGCATTGTTGATCAGGGTGTCCACCCGGCCGAGCTCGCTTCCAATCTGATCCAGCACCGCCTCGACGTGCTCGGGCTCGCGCACATCGACGGGATAGGCGTGCACGGCTCCGGGCTGGTCGGCAGCCATGGCGGCCGTCTCAGCCAAGGTCTCCCCGTGTCGGCCGAGCACCGCCACGGTGCAGCCGAGCTCGGCAAGCTCCAAGGTGATCGCCCGACCGATCCCGCTGCCGCCTCCGGTGACGACAGCGAGCCGGTCGGCAAGCAGTCCAGCTACGAAGGGACTTGTCGCTTCGGCCATGGCCGGGACGCTACCGGTCCGACCCGCAGGACGGCCGCGCTGGGGCTAAACCCGCCCGAAGCTGACGTGGGAGCTGAAGATCACGCCGAGGCCCGTGCGGGTGCCTGGGCGGCTGGCGTGGTAGAGCTTGCCGTGCCCGGCGAAGATCCCGACGTGGTAGATGCTCCCGCTGCTGCTGCGGAAGAAGATCAGGTCGCCGGGACGGGCGTGCGCCCGGCTCACGTGCTTCACCCGGGTGTACTGCGCCGCCGAGCTGTGCGGCAGGGAGTGACCGAGCTTGGCGAAGACGTACCGCGTGTAGCCCGAGCAGTCGAAGCCCGAGGGTGAGGTGCCCGCGTAGCGGTACGGCCCGCCGTCATACTTCCGCGCGGTCTTGAGGATGCGCTTGGAGGTCAACAGGTGCTTGTGCTTGTGCGCCTTGTGCTTGTGCTTGCCGCCCGTCGGCTTGACCCGGGCAAGCCCAGAACCGTGTGGTCCCTTGGCGGCAGCGCCCGAGTGGCTGCTCGCGAGGGTCGCGGTCGCAGGCTTCACCGGCAGCACGACGGCCGAGGCCGGCGAGGCCTGCACCAACGGGGCTGCGAGAGCAGCTGCCGTGACCGTCACAACGGCCAGGGTGCGAAGCTGGTGATGGGTTTTCGGGCGCGCAGGAGCCTTGGGAGTGCCGAACACAGCAGATCCTTCTCCGACGCCTGCGAGGTGAGCTGTCGGGTTCGGGCCGGAGCTGGCCCGGGTGATCGATCCGCACTAGGCGGAAGCGAGCACCTTCACCCCAAGGTCGGCGCGAGCGGCCCGAAGGCCGTCGTTCCAACCGTGAAACCTGTGGTTCCCCCACTCCTGCCCAACGGACTGTCAACCCGACCTCGACGTGGGGCAGAACTCGGCGATCACGTCAAAGCGCTCCCGCCCGTGCGGGAGCGTGGATGAGGCTACGGGAGGGATCCTCGTTTGTCACATTTGTGTCACAGCGTGTCCCTCGAACGGGCTAGAAAGTGCTGGCGACGACGAAAACGTGACCCGCCGTCTCGGGATCGAGCTCCGCGTACTCCATCCCCGAACCCACCAGCACCCCGCCGGCCGAGGTGGTCACCTTCACCACTTCCCCGGGCCGGACTCCCGCACGCCGAAGGGATGCCATCAGGGCGGCGTCGGTCTGCAACGGTTCCCCGATCCTTCGGACGACGACTCGGTGTGGCTCGTCCACCGCGATCGACATGAGCGTGACCAGAACTTCGCCGTCGGCCTCAGCCTCGGCGGCGCCGAGCTCGGCCAGACCGGGGATCGGATTGCCGTACGGCGAATTCGTCGGGTGATCGAGCAGCTCCAGCAGCCGCCGCTCGACCGCCTCGGACATCACGTGCTCCCACCGGCACGCCTCAGCGTGCACGTCTTCCCAGGCCATGCCGATCACATCGACAAGGAGGCATTCGGCGAGTCGGT
The DNA here is from genome assembly GCA_963805505.1 of uncultured Actinomycetota bacterium. Lineage (GTDB taxonomy): Bacteria > Actinomycetota > Actinomycetes > DATJPE01 > DATJPE01 > JANPBY01. The sequence continues at coordinate 351,100 of CAWDUP010000004.1, forward strand.
GTTTACGCATGACCCGGGTGGCGAGGGCCCGACCTTGCTCGGAGAGCTCGAGGTGCCTGTCACCCTCGACGGTGACCAGCATGTCGCGTTCCATCCGGGCCACCGTCTGGCTCACTGTTGGACCGCTTTGACCCAGCCGCTCCGCGATTCGCGCACGCAGCGGGACGATCCCCTCCTCCTCCAGCTCGAAGATCGTGCGGAGGTACATCTCCGTTGTGTCGATGAGGTCGCTCACGAGGGGACGACTCCGGTCAGGTGAAGGCTGCGGGGACCTAGCGCCGCCTATCCTCACACGCCACGGCGACGACCGGAACCGGTCACGAATTGGCGCGACCCCAAGTTGCGTCAGTCGTGTTGGCGCGCAACGGTCGATGGGTGAGCCCGGCCATCTGTTGGTTTCGTCGCGATCTCCGTCTCTCCGACAACCCCGCCCTGCTGGCCGCTGCCGAGGCTGGAGCCGGTGACGTGCTTGCGCTGTTCGTCTTGGACCCGCTGCTGTGGCGGCGCAGCGGTCCCGTCCGCCGGACCTACCTGGTTGCTTCCTTACATGCGCTCAAGGCGACGCTCGGCGGGCGGCTGCTCGTGCGGCACGGCGATCCCACGGCCGTGGTGTCCGAGGTGGCCGAGCAGTTCGGGGCTGCGTCGGTCCATGCCGCCGCAGACTTCGGGCCGTACGGCAGCCGCCGCGACGCCGCCGTCGCGGACGCCTTGGGAAATGCCTTCACGCGCACCGGGTCGGCCTACGCCGTGGCGCCGGGTCGCGTGCTCAAGGAAGACGGGACGCCGTACCGCGTCTATACCCCCTTCTATCGGGCCTGGCGTGCCCACGGTTGGCGGCGTCCAGCCCCGTCCGCAGGTGACGCGAACGTGGCCTTCGTCACGCCGAAAGGGGACGATGGGATCCCCGACGCCCCCGGTGGGCTGCACGTAAGACTGCCTGAGGCTGGCGAGGAAGCCGCCCTCCGGCGATGGCTGGACTTCTGCGAGCGCGGGCTGGACCGCTATGCGGAGTCACGTGATCGACCGGACCTGGCCGGGACGTCCGGCCTCAGCGCCGCATTGAAGTGGGGGGAGATCCATCCACGAACCCTGCTGAGTCACCTCGGAGACTCTCGCTCCCACGAGACCTTCCGCAAGGAGCTGGCATGGCGGGAGTTCTATGCCGACGTCCTCCACCACAACCCGGGGTCCGCCCGATGGGACCTGCGCACAGACCTCGTGCACATCGAGGTCGACCAGGGTGAGCTCGCCGACCAGCGGTTCGACGCCTGGGCCGCCGGGCGGACGGGTTATCCCTTCGTCGACGCGGGCATGCGGCAGCTGCTGACCGAGGGCTGGATGCACAACCGGGTGCGCATGGTCGTCGCCTCCTTCCTCGTCAAGGACCTGCACCTGCCCTGGGCCCGCGGCGCCCGCCACTTCCTGCACTGGCTGCGCGACGGGGACCTGGCGTCCAACCAGCATGGCTGGCAGTGGGTGGCCGGCACCGGCACCGATGCGGCGCCGTACTTTCGTGTCTTCAACCCGGTGAGCCAGGGGCTGCGCTTCGACCCCGACGGTGACTACGTCCGGACCTACGTCCCCGAGCTTGCTGAGCTGGCCGGACCAGCTGTGCACGAGCCATGGAAAGCGACGGCTGGCGTGCCGGCCGGATACCCCGAGCGGATCGTCGATCACGGTCTGGAGCGACAGGAGGCTCTCGGGCGCTACGACCGTGCCCGACGGGCTTCTGGATAGCCGATTCGAAGCTCCGCCGGGTAAGGCAGACTCAGGCTGTGCTCGTGATCAGCGTGATCAGCCTCAAGGGTGGGGTGGGCAAGACCAGCGTCGTTCTCGGCCTCGCGGGCGCAGCCTGGGCACGCGGCCTCCGAACCCTCGTGGTCGATCTGGATCCCCAGGGCAATGCCTCGACCGTGCTGGACCCTCCAGAGGTCCGGTTCTCGGCTTCGGACGTCCTGGCCGACCCCGGTTCCGGGCTGCTGGGGCATGCCATCTCTCGCAGTGGCTGGGGAGAGTCCGTCGATGTCGTCGCTGCAGACAGCCTGCTCGAGCGGCACAACCTGGTCACCGGTCGCGCATCCGCACTCCAGCTGCGCATCGCCTTGAACGGACTCGGTGGTTACGACCTGGTGCTGATCGATGCGCCGCCCTCCCTGGGCGGCCTCACCCGCAACGCGCTTGCCGCTTCTCACTACTCGGTGGTGGTCGCCGAACCTTCCCTCTTCGCGCTGCAAGGCACTCAGTCAGCGCTCGAGGCGATCGACATGGTGCGGGCGGACAATCTGCGTCTCCGGACGGCGGGGATCGTCGTCAACAAGCTGCGCGCGCACTCGACTGAGCACCGCTTCCGGATCGAGGAACTGCGTGCCGCCTACGGGTCGCTGGTTCTGAACCCGCCGATCCCGGACCGTACGGCGATCCAGCAGGCCGAGGGTGCGTGCGTTCCGGTGCAGGCCTGGCGGTCACCGGGAGCCCGCGAGGTCGGCGACGCATTCGACGATCTGTTGGACACGTTCCTCGCGCTTGGCATCGCAGACGGCCCGCTCGCCTCAAAGATGCGGGCATGAGCACAGCCAACCCGCAGCGGAGCGGCGCCCGAGGCAACCCCGGGCCACGGCCCGCACTTCAGCGCGAGGAGGGCAAGCCGGACGGCGCCCTCGTCGTGCCGCGACCGGGAAACACGCATGGCGTTGACGGGAAGACCCTGAAAGCAGGGCAGATCAGGATCGCTCCATCTCCGAATCAGCGCCGGGGCCAACACGCGGGGCAGCCCGACGACGCCGCCTCGCAGGCCGGGGACCCGGGGAAAGCCGCGAAGACGAAGAAGGCCGACCAGAGCAAGAAGGACAAGCCCAAGAGAGCCAAGAAGCGGGCCAGCAAGAAAGCCAAGAAGGGCAAGAAGCGGGCCAAGCTGAACCAACCGACTGCACCTGATCTCCTTCCCCCGGAGCTGGTCGTCGCGTTGCCGAAGCCGCTTCGCCGGGCGCTGGCCGAGGCGGCCACCGAGCGGGACGTCACACCTGAGCTCCTGGTTGCTCAGGTGCTGTCGGAGTGGCTCGACCACTGAGCGCGTGAAGCCCCGCTGACGCGCCCACCTGCGTCGTCGGCTTGACTCTCGCGGCGGAATCACCGAAACATGAAGGGTGAGCCGGATCCACGATGTAAAGCGCTTCGCGCGCCTCGGCATGGCGGGCGCGAGCTCGCTGCTCCTTGTCCTGGGCGGTCCCGCAGCTGCCTCCCGCGCCACATCCGGAGACGGTGAAGGCCTGCCCGGGACGGCCATCAGCGTCGTACCGCCGAAGCCACCCGGCGCCGGGATCACGGTGACCGGCCCACTGACGCGCGCCGACGTGCCGTACTCCTATCGGCCCGGCTGTCCGGTCACACCGTCGCAGCTGCGACGCGTTTCGATGCTGCACGTCGGCTTCGACGGGTCGATCGAGCGTGGCTCGGTGATCGTGCGCAAGGATGCCGTGGCCGATGTGCGGCATGTGTTCCGCGCCGCTTTCAAGGAGGCGTTCCCGATCTTTCGGATGACGCCGGTCGACGCCTTCTACCGCAGCGGGAAGGTGTCGCCGTCGCGGTCCGACATCCGCGCCATGGAAGCCAACAACACCTCCGCGTTCAACTGCCGACCGGTGACTGGCAACCCCTACCGCCTCTCGACCCACTCGGTGGGGATCGCGGTGGACATCAACCCGCGGGAGAATCCGTACGTGACCAGCAGCCACGTCTACCCAGACGGCTCCCGCAAGTTCCTCAACCGAGGTGACAAGCGGAAGGGGATGATCGTCAGGGGTGGCGTCATCGCCAAGGCGATGGCTGCGCGAGGTTGGCCATGGGGAGCGCGCTGGTCGCACCCCGACTATCAGCACTTCTCTGCCAACGGCGGATGAGCCTCGACTCCGGCTCGGGTTCGCGCCGGTCGGCAGGACCACCGCGAGCCGCTCTTGCTGTGGCCGCACTCCTTGTGGCGGTTGCTGTCGCAGTCGCCACGGTCGTCCTCGCCACACGTCAACCGGAAGCGCCGGCTACAGCAGCCTCGGGGCTCCCTACGCCGCCAGCCAGCACGGGGAGCGCCCCAGCCGAGCCGTCCACGTCCGGGCCGTCTCCGTCGCCGACCGGATCCGACTCAGCCGTTGCCGCTAGCAACCCGCGGACGATCATGGGACCCGATTGGGAACGAGATGGGGCTGCCCACGACTCGCGCGACGTGGAGGAGGTGTTGACGTTGGCCGTCCCCCTGGGGTGTGTGCAGCGTTCGTCCCTCCCCCGGCCAACGCGCGTTGTTGAGGACACGTTCGTCCACCGGGGGTCGTCGGTTCCCGCTGTGATGCTCCGGCTGGACTTCGCAAGCGCGAAGGAGGCCCAACAGTTTGTGAAGCTTCGACTAGCCGACCTGCGTGCCTGTGCGGGGCAGCCCAAAGATCCCTACTCCGGTGCGCCGGCGCCGGTGACCGGTATCGCCTCCACAGCCGCGGGGATCACGTCGACCGAGCGCACCGAACCCTTTGCGGCACCCAAGAAGGCGACCTGGACCGAGCTGTTCCGGGCTGACGGGAGAAGGGTCTACGGACTCGCGGTCAACGTGCGTGAAGCGCGCGCGAAGACCGTCGGGCTCGAAGAGCTCGCGGCTCGGCTGGCCGGAGATCTGCCGGGCGGCTCCTCATGAAGACCGGGCGCCGATCCCACGTCGACGAGTGGTGCCGAACGGGGCGATCTGGGCGTCTCGACTGACCCGTTCGATGCCACTCGTCAAGGTCGCGGCTAGGCCACCGGAGGCAGCAAGTTGACGAACCAGAGCTTGCAGCCGTGGCCGACCCGATAGATGGCTGAGTAGCCGTCCTTCACGGCCAGCTCGAGTTCTTCGTTCAGCTGCAGGCGGCGCTCCACGGTGTACGCCCAGCCTTCCAGCGGCCCGTCCCCAGCGGTGTACGCAACGCGCATCGGCACAGCCTCCAGACGCTCGTGAAAACAGGGACTTCGACCCCGGCGACGGCCGTCTTGAGCCTGCAGCCGAACGGATTCGACCAGGCCCTAGGGCGCGAGCCTTTCGACCGACCAGGGCCGGTCCGCAGCGGCCCGGGTGAAGCGCAGCCGGTCGTGCAACCGGTCGCGCCGCCCCTGCCAGAACTCCACGGTCACAGGCACCACCCGAAGACCACCCCAACCGGCCGGCAACGGCACCGAATCGGCGTCGGGAAAACGGGCCTGGGCGTCTTTCCAGCGGTTGTCGAGGTCTTCTCGCGAACCCACGACTTGTGACTGGGGGCTCGCCCACGCCCCGAGGCGGGAGCCGTACGGGCGCGAACGCCAGTAGGCCTCGGTCTCCTCCCGGCTGACGTCCTCCACATCTCCGACGACGACGACCTGCCGCTCGAGCAGATACCAGGGGAAGACGAGGGAGACCCGAGGATTGGCCGCGATCTCCTGCCCTTTGCGGGAACCGAGGTTCGTGAAGAAGACGAAGCCACGCTCGTCATAACCCTTGAGCAGAACCGTGCGGGCGCTCGGCCGCCCGTCGGCGGACGCGGTCGCCACAACCATCGCGTTGGGCTCGACCACGCCCTCCTCGAGTGCGGTCGCCAGCCAGCCTTCGAACTGCGACCACGGGTCTGCGGCAAGGTCCTTCTCGCTCAGACCTGCCGCGCCGTAGGTCCGGCGCAGGGCCTGAACATCGACCTGAGAATGGCTGCCGGAACGGCGCTGGGAACCCACCCGTTCAGCGTGGCACACGTGAGATGCGGTTGAATCGAGGCCACGCGGGTCCCTTCCAGGTGCCCTCAGACAGTGATGCAACGTAGCGTGGGCGGCCCCAAGGACCGTGGCGCAGCGACGGAGGAGACGACACGCATGTCAGATTTCGTACCCGGACTCGAGGGCATCATTGCCTTCGAGACCGAGATCGCCGAACCTGACCGCGACGGTGGCTCCTTGCGGTATCGCGGCGTCGACATCGAGGACTTGGTCGGCCGGGTCTCCTACGGGCAGGTCTGGGGGTTGTTGGTCGACAACGAGTTCAACCCCGGCCTGCCGCCCGCGGAGCCGTTCCCAATCCCGATCCATTCCGGTGACGTACGCGTCGACGTGCAGTCAGCCATCGCCATGCTCGCTCCTGCCTGGGGCCTGAAGCCATTGCTGGACATCGATCACGACGAGGCCCGAGAAAACCTGGCGCACGTCTCCGTGATGGCGCTGTCCTTCGTGGCGCAGTCAGCGCGCGGCCTCGGCGAGCCGATGGTGCCGCAGGCTCGCATAGACGAGGCCCAGACCATCGTTGAGCGCTTCATGATCCGGTGGCGTGAGGATCCTGATCCCAAGCACGTGGAAGCCGTCGACGCCTACTTCGTGTCGGCCGCCGAGCACGGGATGAATGCCTCCACCTTCACTTCCCGGGTGATCGCCTCGACGGGCGCCGATGTCGCAGCTGCCATCTCCGGGGCCGTGGGGGCCATGAGCGGACCACTGCATGGTGGAGCGCCCTCTCGGGTCCTGGGCATGATCGAGGAGATCGAGCGCCGCGGAGACGCTGGCAGCTATGTCCGGGAGTTGCTCGATCGTGGCGACCGACTGATGGGTTTCGGCCACCGGGTCTACCGAGCCGAAGACCCGCGCGCTCGTGTGCTGCGACGTACGGCCAAACTGCTTGGCGCCCCCCGCTACGAGGTCGCCGAAGCCCTGGAGAAGGCCGCGCTCGAGGAACTGCGCGCCCGGCGCCCCGACCGAGTGCTGGAGACCAACGTCGAGTTCTGGGCGGCGATCGTGCTGGACTTCGCCGAAGTCCCCGCTCACCTGTTCACCTCGATGTTCACCTGTGCTCGGTTGGCCGGCTGGAGCGCGCACATCCTCGAGCAGAAGGAAACCGGTCGCCTGATCCGGCCGTCGGCCCGCTATGTAGGGCCAGCGCCGCGCAAGCCCGAGGAGGTCCCCGGCTGGGACCCGGTCATGGTGGCACCGTCCGGATACACCCTCGCTCCGCCCACCACGTAGTTCACCGGCCTTCCAGGCGCACGTTCGTGCAGTCGCCCGTGACCTGTGAGCCGTCGCGCGAGCGCACCGGAGGTGGGATCGGCTGTGGTACTAGTGCCATCGTCCGATGGCGTAAGGCACCGCTTGGCGCGGGTAATGGGGGGCAGCACACAATCGCCTGACCCGAGGAGCACCCATGCAGCGCCTGCTCGCCTTCAGCGTCGTCGCCGCAGCAGCAGTCGTAGCGGCCGTGGTTGGGCTCGCCGGAAACCCGTCCTTCGCGGAGACAGTCCCGGTGCGCGTGCCAGCACACGCCCACCTCGAGGATGACGCCGGTGGAAAGTCGAACTACCTCGAACCCGGCGACGACAAACATGACGAATCAAGGCACACCGAACACGACGACTCAAGACACAATGGGGCCGGCTCCGCACACCATGGAGACGACGACTTCGAGCACCACGGAGGCGACGACTCTAGACACAGTCGGGAGGGCTCAAGCCACTCGTGACAGGGACGTCTGAGAGCACGGGATCCGCAGAGACCGCTTCGGCCTCCTCGGCTCTTCCTCCTCCCCTGCGCCAGGCCACCCCATGGGTCGTAGTGACCGATGGCCCCGGCCGGCCAGCACTTGGTCACCAGCCGGTGCGGATGCGCAGAATCTTCATACAGGTCATCGCGGCTGCGGCCGTGGTCTTGGTGGTCGTGGCTGTCGTGGGGGTATTCGCAAGCCGTCGCGTGGCGGAACGGCAGTCGGTGAATGCTGCCGCCCAGACAACTGACCTGCTTGCCGACTCGGTAGTTCAGCCGGCCATCGAGGACGGCCTCCTGGCCGGTTCGGCAGCCGCGTTCGACAGGCTCGACGGAGCGGTGCGCTCATCGGTACTCGGCCCGAGGGTGGTGCGGGTCAAGGTCTGGACACCTGAGGGACAGATCATCTACTCCGATGAGCCAAGGATCGTCGGCGAGACTTTTGACCTCGGGGAGGAAGAACGCTCGGTTCTGAAGTCGCCGACGACGCACGCCGAGGTCAGCGATCTCACCCGCCCGGAGAACCGCTACGAAACGGGTCGAGGCAAGCTGCTCGAGGTCTACCGGCCGATCTGGACGCCGAGCGGGCAGCCGCTCTTGTTCGAGACTTACATGCCATACGACTCGGTAACGACAAGGACCGGTGAGTTGTGGCGCGGGTTCGCCGGGATCACGCTCGCGAGCTTGCTGCTCCTGATCGCGCTCATGCTGCCCATTCTGTGGCGGCTGTTGGACCAGGTGAACAAGGCCCGAGATCAGCAGGTGGCGCTTCTTGAGCACGCCGTGGACGCATCCTCGGACGAGCGGAGGCGCATCGCGGCGACCCTTCACGACGGGGTCGTCCAGGAGTTGGCGGCGGCGTCCTTCGCCGTGTCCGGGGCTGCGGAGCGTGCCGCAACAGACGGGAGGCGAGACCTAGGCGAGGTGCTGACAAGCGCGGCGGCGGCAGTCCGCGGGACTATCGGAGGACTCCGCTCACTCCTTGTCGATATCTACCCGCCGAGCCTGCGCACGGCTGGTCTAGTCGCGGCGCTGACCGACCTGGCAGGCACCGTGCAGTCCCGGGACATCGACGTCCGCCTGGACGTGCCCGCGGACAACATCACCGGCCTTGATGAACAGCAGGAGCGCCTCGTCTTCCGGGTGGCGCAGGAGGCGCTGAGAAACACGGCCAGCCACGCCGCAGCCAGTCGCGTCGAGCTCGCGCTCGTCATAGCCGGGGACAAAGTGCTGCTCACAGTGTGCGACGACGGGATGGGTTTCGACGTCAACGCCACACTCCGCAGCCCGCCCGAGGGCCACCTGGGATTGAGGGTCATGAGAGATCTCGCCGCACAGTCCGGCGCCCGACTGGAGGTTTCTTCGGCGCCAGGTGCCGGCACCTGCTGGAAGCTGACGATTCCCCGCCGATGATCACCATCCTGCTCGCCGACGACCACAGCCTGGTGCGCGCCGGGCTCGCTGCACTTCTGGATGGCACCGATGATCTTCGGGTTGTCGGACAGGCGGAGAACGGTCGACGCGCCGTGGAACTCTCCGGTGATCTCAGACCCGACGTCGTCTTGATGGATCTGTCCATGCCGGTCATGGACGGAGTTGAGGCAACCAGGGAACTGCTTCAAGCCCAGCCGGACAGCATCGTTGTCGTGCTCACTTCCTTCTCCGACCATCAGCGGGTCGGCGAGGCGCTGCGTGCGGGTGCAGTCGGCTATCTCCTCAAAGACTGCGACCCGGGGGATCTACTGGCCGCTGTCCGCGCTGCAGCACAGGGCCACGCGCCGTTAGACCCGCGAGTTGCCCGAGCCCTCCTTCCCTCGGTCAACGCTGCATCGCCGGCTGCGGGCATCAGCGCCCGCGAGATGCAGGTCCTTCGTCTTGCCGCCCGCGGACTCGCCAACAAGCAGATCGGCCGGTCGCTTGGCATCAGCGAACGCACCGTCAAGGCACATCTAGGGAAAGTGTTTCGACACATCGGGGTGAGCGACCGGACGAGCGCAGCGCTGTGGGCACGCGAGCACCTCCCGCCAGAGGACGACGGGGCCTGATACCTGGTCGTCGCCCTGAAAGCTGCGAGGACCTCTTCCGGTTCGGCCGACGACGGGTACCTGTGACTGGTCCTACGACCATTGCCCAATGGCGTACCCGACCCATGTGCCTCGACGCTCATCGAGGAACAGCAGTTTCGGACCAATGAGGGAGCACAACGATGAGCACGAAGAAGATCAACGGAATGGCACTGGTCGTAACGTTCGCAGCGCTGGCCGTGCCGATCGCGCTTGCCGGACCAGCCCAGGGCAAGGGTTCGGACGCCGTCAGAGCGCAGGGCACCTGCTCCAACGGCGCCACATGGAAACTGAAGGCAAAGCACGATGATGCACGGATCGAATGGGAGTTCGAGGTCGACACGAACCGTTCTGGTCAGGTCTGGTCGGCAAAGGTCACTGACAACGGGAACAAGGTTTTCGCCGGCCGACGAACCACTCACGGTCCGAGCGGTTCCTTCAGCATCGAACGCAGGACGGCTGACCGAGCCGGCATCGACACCATCAGGGCGACCGCCACCCGTGGCGGTGCTGTCTGCTCCGCCAAGGTCAAAGTCTGACTCAAAGTCCAGGTCCGGTCCTGGCGGGCATCCCTCCGCCAGGAACGGTCCGCAGCCGAGCGTGAGCTGCGCAGCTCTACCCGCAGGGCCGGAGCCTAGAACCGGCTCTCGTGTCGTGCCATCCACAATCTTGGAGAATCCGTGACCGATCTCGATGCCCAAGCGACGAACGGAAGTCCACCACGCCTCACCGTGGGAGGCCCGAGTCGCCGAACCGTAATCCTCACCGGAGGCATGCTTGCCGCGGCGGCCGCCACCGCCGCTTGCAGCTCGAGTGGCTCGAACATTTCAACGCCCCCGCCGACGGCCACCGGCCCCGCGTCAGCCGACCCAGATGCGGGGGCGGCGACAACTGTGCAGACCCGAGATATCCCCGTTGGAAGCGGTGAAATCTTGGCTGATCAGAAGATCGTCATCACGCAGCCGACCGCGGGGACGTACAAAGCGTTCACGGCTGTGTGTACCCATCAAGGCTGCACAGTCTCGTCAATCGCCGACGGCGCGATCCAATGCCCGTGTCACGGCAGCCAGTATTCAATCGCCGACGGCTCGGTGCTCGGCGGTCCAGCGCCACGGCCGCTTGCAGCACTACCCATCACCGTGTCCGGCGCCACCATCACCGTCGGCTAGGAAGGCGCCGCTGCTCAGCGCTCCCAGCTGGTTGATCAGTGATAGGCCGCCAACGCGGTTCGACTCGCTTCTTTGGGTTGTGCCCGGCACCATGCCTGACATGGACAAGGCATCTGCCAACCCGCTGGTAGTTGCGTCACCGGCGGCGCCTTCGACGGCGGCGGCGAGATCGAGAGGGGCTAGAGGTGTCTCGTCGACCTTCCTGGCCGTCGCCGTGGCCCTCGCGGTCGCGTCGTGCAGCCAGCCGACGTCGGCGCCGGCAACATCCGCGATTGGCGACGATGGCGCCGCTACGACGATCGTCAGTCCAAGCGCCTCCCTCGAACCCGTGACGCCGTGGCCAAGTCCGAAGCCCAGTGACGTAGGAAGACCAGGCTTGCGTTACGAGCTCCTCGACATGTTCCGCGAGGACCAGCAGGAAAGAACCGGCTACGGTTTGCCGCCGGGCACCAAACTGGGACCGACACATGACGCCACTCGCATGCTGAGACTCAAGGAGATCATCGCTCGTTTCGGGTGGCCGACCTGGGATCTGGTGGGGCATGACGGCGCCGAAGCCGCCTGGCTGATCGCCCAGCACGCCGACTTCTCCGTGCACTTCCAGACCAGGGCCTTGGCCCTGATGACCGAGGCAGTGGCCGACGGTCAAGCAGACGCCACAGACCTGGCATACCTGGAGGATCGGGTCGCGGTGAATCGCGGGAGACCCCAGACCTACGGCACGCAGATCCGCTGTGACGGCGGCGAACCACGACCCGCGACACCGCTGGCGGACAGCCATGGCGTGGACGCTGCTCGTGAGTCTGTCGGCCTCGGGACCTTGGCTGACTATTACGACGAGCTGGCACAGATGTGTGCCGACGAATCCGCAGACGGCAACAGCCCAGCCAATTGAGGGGCACCTCCATTTCGCGCTAGGTGCGAGGCATTCCTCATCGAACGAACCAAGGGAGCCCCACCATCGGGTGGGGGTAGGTCGCGGCCGACGAGGCGTGCGAAAGCCTTTGCTCGCATCCCAGCCATACTCAAGGCTGATCAGCCAGGCGCCCTTCGACGCGATAGGGGATTCAACGCATGACCCGTGACATCGTGTTCACTTCCACTGCTGCGGCACCGCCGCCGACCTACAGTCAGGCCGTCAAAGCCGCGGGGCTGATCTTCGTCTCCGGGACGGCCCCTGCCGATCCAGCCACGGGCGCGCTCGTGGGCGAGACCATTCAGGAGCAGACGCGGCAATGCCTGACCAACGTCAGCGCCATTCTCGAAGCGGCCGGCAGTTCGTTGGACCGCGTCGTCAGCGCCACCGTCGTGCTAGCCGATGAGGACGACTTTGCTGGCATGAATGAAGAGTGGCTGCGCTGGTTCCCGTCGGATCCGCCGGCGCGTCAGGGCGCGAAGCTACCGGCGCGAGTGCCCGGCCTCAAGGTGTCCATCGCGGCGATCGCCGAAGCCTGAGTGCAACCTGGCTCAAGGTTTCCGTGCCTGGGGGTACGGCGTGTCGCCGCGCGAGAGCATCTCGACGTACTGCGCTATCCGGCGAGCACGCGTCTCTGGGCGCTTGGCGTCGTGCACCCGGTACAGGACGGCAAACCTGTTCGTGCGAGTCAGCACGTCCCACATCGCCTGGGCGCTGGGCGAGGCGGCGAGCGCATCACGTAGGTCGTCCGGGACTTCGATCGATGCAGAACCGGCGTAGGCGCGCTGCCACCGCCCATCAGCCTTGGCCCGCTCGACCTCGGTCAGACCCGCTGCCTGCATCCGCCCAGAAGCGATCAACTGTTCAGCCAGATCGACGTTGCGCTGCGACCATGAGCTGCGCGGACGCCGGCGCGTGAACCGAACTCGATACGTGGCTTCATCTCGACGGGTGAGCTGGCCATCGATCCACCCGTAGGCGAGCGCCTCGGGCAGCGCATCGTCGTAAGTCAGTCGAGTCGGCTCGCTGACGCCCTTCTTGGCCAGCACAAGGCGAACGCCACTCGACGTCTCATGGTTGGTAGCCAGCCACGAGCGCCAACTGGCCGCATCTGGGGTCAGTAGTTCAGGAGTCTCGCTCACGCGAGCAATTGTCGTACGTCTCCGCGCAGCTTGCTTCGCCGCCCAGGCCAGGCGGGTGCTCGGCGGCTTCTTGGTCACCTGCTTGGTCTCCACGCTCAGGCTGGCTGCGCGGGAAGTTGTCCACACGTCTGTTACGACGGCACGCCCGACAGAACCCAGGAAGTGCGTCGGCTGTCTCGCCGATTGGACCGCGAGAAAAGCGCCGAGGCGCCGCGTTTACCCTTGCCGCATGCCCGCCGACCCAACGCTCATCACGATTCCCGCCGACCTGCTTCCCCAGGATGGGCGGTTCGGATCCGGGCCCAGCAAGGTACGTGGCCAGCAGGTCGAGGCTCTGGCCGACCTGGCCAAGACCTACCTCGGAACGTCGCACCGCCAGAAGACCGTCAAGACCCAGGTCGGTCGACTGCGATCCGGGCTGAGCCAGCTCTTCGGCCTCCCCACGGACTACGAGGTCGTGCTGGGCAATGGTGGCTCGACGGCGTTCTGGGACGCGGCGACCTTTGGCTTGATCACCGATCGTGCGCAGTTCCTGGCCTTTGGCGAGTTCGGGTCCAAGTTCGCGGCAGCGGCCAAGGCGGCGCCGCACCTCGGCGAGCCCACCGTGATCAGCTCGGAGCCAGGTAGCGCGCCGCAGTTCGAGGCTGAGACCGGTATCGACGTCTATGCCACCCCGCACAACGAAACGTCGACCGGCGTGGCCGTCACGCCGACCCGGGTCAGCGGTGCCGACCCTGGATCGCTCATGGTTTTCGATGCCACCTCCGGCGCCGCAGGTCTGCCCGTCGATCCGGCACAGTTCGATGCGTACTACTTCGCCCCGCAGAAGTCCTTCGGTTCCGACGGGGGACTGTGGATCGCCCTGTTGAGCCCGGCAGCGGTGGAGCGCATCGAACGAATCGCGGCTTCGGGCCGCTGGGTGCCCGCGTTCCTCGATCTCAAGATCGCGTTGGACAACAGCCGGCTCGACCAGACCTACAACACCCCGGCACTGGCCACGATCCTGCTGATGGCCGAGCAGGTCGACTGGTTCAACGGCCAGGGTGGGCTCGACTGGTGCGTGAGCCGTACGGCCGACTCCTCCTCGCGACTGTATGACTGGGCCGAGAAGACGCCATGGACAACGCCCTACGTCTCCGATCCCGGGTTGCGTTCTCAGGTCGTCGGCACCATCGACGTGGATGACTCGATCGACGCCGCCGCCGTGGCAAGCGTCCTGCGCCGCAACGGCGTCGTCGATGTCGAGCCCTACCGCAAGCTCGGCCGCAACCAGCTTCGAGTGGCGATGTTCCCAGCCATCGAGCCCGCTGATGTCACCGCGCTGACAGCCTGCATCGAGCACGTCGTCGATGCCCTCGCCTGAGCCGTCGGTTGGTTGCGCCTAGCTCGAGTGCGAGCGCCTGCGCCGTACGGCGGCTGCCCACGCGAGCCCTCCACCGAGGAGCAGGCCGGCGGCTCCTACCCAGAGAATCGACCAGCCGGAACTACCTTCCCGCGCGGGAGCGAGAGCGTCGTCGGGGGGAGCCTCACCACTCGTCGGTGCCGGTTTCGGTGAAATTGACGGCGACTCAAGCTCAGTCGCGGGCACGGGCACCCGCCAGACCGCACTCCGCTCGCCCTCACTCCCGACGAGCACCGCAGAACCATCGAGCTGCCAGGTCAGGGACTCCCCCTGGGGCTGCAAGGGAAGCGCCAGGCGGGTTGCCTTCTTCCCGATGCCCGGCGCCACGGTCGCGCCCAGGTAGCCCCGCAGCGCCACTCGCCCATCCGGCGCGAACGCGCCGTCCGTCAGCAGCGGGCCGGCCGAGGCGACCCGCGTCAACTGGTTGACCTGGCCAGCCCGCAAGCTCGCAGGTGCCTGATAGATCGCCGCACCCTGAACCCGCTTCGAGACCACATAGAGCCGGCCACTCCTCGGATCAACCAGCAAGGTCTCGGCGTCGCGTGGTCCGTCGGGGTAACGAAGGTCGTAGGCCGTCCAGGCGGCCACTTGGTCCTCGGCGACGGTCGGCTCAGCTACCCGATAGACCCGGATCGTTGGCCATACCGAGTTGTTGTCACCGATGTCTGCGGCCCAAAGCCAGCTCCTGCCACCTGGCCGAGGCCCCACCGACACGGCCTCCCAGTCGCGGTTGGCCGCCCCGTCAAGTCGCACGGTCAGCGCCGTACGCCCATCCGGACCTACGCCGTAGACCTCCGGCTCTCCTCCGCTGTCGTTGACCGTCCAGAGGACGCCAGGCAGGCTTCGACTGGCCGCGAGCCCGCTGGACTCCTGGATCCGCGGATCACGAATAGTGAGCTGCTTGGTCGTCGCCTGCTGCGACGCCTCGGTTGCATTCGCGGGCGGCACAGCGGGCATGACGAGCAACCCGACGCCCAGCGCGACAACGGCTGGCCAAGGTCCGCGCCTCGAGCGACTCAACGGTCGCGAGCCGCGGCGAGAACCGGAGCGAGCTCGGGTTCGAGCAGGTCCTGAAGGCGGGGTCTGACAGCCCACTTCTCCGTGAGCTCGAGGTAGTCCCTGGCCCGTGATGGATCGAAGGGCGCCTCGGTTCGGACCGCTCTGATCAGGGTGTTGCGGGGAGTGTGCCGCGACCCGATGAACTCGATCACCTCGACCCGATAACCGAGCAACCGCAGCACTTCTGCCCGAAGCGCATCGGTCAGCACGTCGGCAAATCGCTCCCTTAAGATGCCCTGCCGGGTCAGCATCGCGTACGGCTCCGGCGGCATCGCGCGAGCCAGCTGGGCCTGCAGGTCATGGTGGCAGCACGGCGCCGCCAGAATGATCGGCGCCCGCCACCGGACGGCTCGCGCCAACGCGTCGTCGGTGGCCGTGTCACACGCGTGCAGTGCGAGGACGAGCTGCAAGGTGGCTGTCCCCAGATCGAGCGCCGCGTCGATGATCGTCGATTCGACGAAGCTGACGTCGCTGGCCCAACCGAGCCGGTCGGCGGCAGCCTGGTTGTGCTCGCGCGCCTGGGCCTTGATGTCCACCCCGACCACCCGGGTGGGCCGGTCGCGGTTGACCGTCAGGTGCCGGTAGGTCGCCAACGTCAAGGCGGCGTTGCCGCAACCCAGATCGACCACTCCCAGCGGACGGTCGCTCGCGGGGGGCACCACAGGGTCGAGTGCGCGCAAGAACGCCTCAACCTGTCGCCGCTTGTCGGCATCGGCGGAGACGACGTCGAAAACGGGATCTCCCGCCGAAAGGAGATGACCGGCGGCTCGGTCATGCGCGGTCTGCTGCGTTCGCTCGGCCGCGGACCGGTGAACCTGAGCTTCTCCCTTCTTGGTCACTCGAAGCTGCACGGTCTGGTCGAGCGTCTCGACGTGCCAGTTGCCGTACGCCTCCGCCAACAGTTCATCCACGACGACCTCAGCCTCGGGGCCGTACGCCAGATGCTGGGTCGTCGTCTGTACGCCGTCCCAGGACGCGATCAGCAGCCGGCGCCCCTTCTTCAGTTCCACCGGTCGAATCTCGACGCGGGCGGCAACCGGCCGCGGAAAACCCTTGCGTCGGCCGGCGCCGACCGCACGCACCAACGCAGCCGGATCCAGGATGGACGTGCGGATGGCGGCAAGCGCGGGCAGCAGTGGTTCCGGCATGGATTCAGGGTCGAGTCAGGTGAGTAGGGCGCCGAGTGCAACCAGGAGGACCAAGAACGCCAAGGCTGCAGGCACCAGCCACCGTCGTGTCCTTGGATCCATGCAGTCGAGCGTACGCGGGCCGAGCATCCCCACCGCTGACCCAAGCGGACACCGATCGGGACAACGTCAATAGGCTGCGTCCATGCCCAGTCACGAACCTCCGGAGGCGCCGCACGCAGACGCCGTCCTCCCGGTGCTGGTCGGCACTGGTTTGTGGGCAGCGGCGCTGCTGATCGGGCTCGTCATCCAGGCTGACCCTCCGTGGGTGCAGATCAGTGCAGTGGGCCTCGGCCTCGGAGTGCTCGGTTCTGTCTTCGTCCTCCGGCGCCGTGCGGCCTATCGCCGGGTGGGCAAGACGGCTTCCGGACAGGGCTGACGGACGGCTCAGGAGTGTCCGAGGTCGTCGTAGCCAAGGTCATCGACGATCGGCGCGGGCAACCCAGCCGGCTGCCTCAGCCGCCGGCTCTCGGCTGACCCCTCGGAGTGTGCGCCGCAGCCGTGGTCGAACGAGACCGCGTGGCCGTCGCTCGGTGAGTACAGGTTCGCGCAGATCCCGAAGGCCTGCCCCAGAACGCCACCGATGTGCACGAGGAAGCCGCAGCTGTCACAGGTGCCAGGTGCCTGCTCGGCCAGCGGGACGTAGGGTCCTCCGGCACCGTTCAGCCAACGATCCGCTGCCTCTTCACGACCCTCGGCCGACAAGATCCTCCGCCGCCCCAGCCCGAGGTCGCGGGCCACGAAGACCACGTCCTCATCGGGTTCCTCCTGACCCAGGGCGGACCACCCGGGAGCGAGCCGCGGGTCGTCATCGGCGGTCGGCAAGATGTCGCCGACGCCGACGTCGCCAGGCTCGAGCCGCTCCGCCCAAGGCACCCACGCCGGAGCAAGCAGCGCGTCCGGTCCAGGTAGGTGGACGACCTCGTCGATGGTCACGACTCGTCCGCGAGGCACTCGTGCGACCGTCACCGCCCAACGCCATCCGACGTAGCCGGGCAGCAGGCTCTCGAACAGATGCGTGACAACGCGCTCGGCTGCAGCATCCGCCGACAAGTGCTCTCCGACGGCCGCGTCGCCGACCAGCTCCACCGCAGCCGCCCGCGCCTGGTCTACTACCGCGGCCCCGGCCGCATCGAGGGTCAGCGTTGCCACGCGATCATCCGTCCATCTGGTCGGCGACGGCGCGCAACATCTTCGAGACCTTGGTCGTGTCAGCTGGGTATCGTCCGCGTCGCAGTCCGTTGCCGACGCCGTCGAGCACCTTGATCAGATCCTCCACGATCACGGCCATGTCCTCAGCCGGACGGCGCTTGGCCTTCGCGACGGACGGGATCGGGTCGAGCAGCCGTACGGACAGCGCTTGCTCTCCCTTCTTGCCCTCTGCCACCCCGAACTCGACGCGTGCGCCGGTCGGCAGCGCCTCTAGCCCGTCGGGCAGGGCAGAGGCGTGGACGAACACATCACCGCCGTCATCACGGGAAAGGAAGCCGAAGCCCTTCTCGGTGTCGAAGAACTTGACCTGGCCGGTGGGCACGAGAATCTCCTGGAGCGGTGCGGTGAAGGTGGTTGCATCGACCCCGGGCGGTCTCGCCGGAGCGCTGCACGATGACTGGGACCACCTAGCGTAGCCGGGTCATGGCCCGCGACGCGTCGTTCATTTGTCCGGCGCCGCCTCCACCAGGTCGACGCTCACGTCGTGCCCGGCGCAAACGGTCGCCGGTTTGTCCCACGTCACCAAGTCCCACAGGCGCGACGCCTCCCGGATCTGTGCCTTCGTCAAACCGGCATCGCGCAGCGGGGACAGAGCTCCCAGCTGGTCGGCGCTGCGGATGGCCGCCCCACGTCGCTCGTGATCAGCATCGTCGGCCTGGATGCCGGTGACGATGTGTCGAACGGCCAGGCGGTCAGCCACCGGGCGCAGCACCTCGAGGAGCTCCGCCTTGCAGAAATAGCAGCGGCCCGGCTCGCCGGTGACGTCCGGCGTTCCAGTCGTCTCGAACGATCGCGGGGCGAGGTGGCGTACGCCGAGATCGTGAGCGATGTCCCGAGCCAGCTCAAGCTCTCCTGGGGCCATCGACTCCGACACCACGGTGGCTGCGACCACGTGCATCGGTCCTAGCGCTCGTACGGCGGCCGCCAGCACGAAAGCCGAATCGGCACCCCCACTGAACGCCACTACCGCCGAGTCGAGCGCTGCGAACTCCAGCTCCAGCGCCTCCAGCCGGCTGCGGAGCAGGTGCTGGTCCAGCCAGCCCGGGAATTCCAGCAAGGAGTCGAGCACGACATCGGCGCCGGCGTCCGTCAGCTCGGCGCTGGTCGTTGCTCCGGTGGTGACCCCGACCGCGTGTGCGCCCGCCTGCCTGGCAGCAGCCACGTCCGCCGAATGATCGCCGACATAGATCCCCGCCCGGTGGTCGTTCAGGGCGGAAACCTTGCCCTCGGCCCAGCGCCAGCCCTCCAGCACATCCACCCCCAGACCAAGGTGGTCGAGGTGCAGGGCGGCGTTCGGGCCGTACTTGGCGGTGACGACCAGGGTGCTCCCCCCAGCCGCCCGGACCGCAGCCAGCGCTTCCCCTGCACCCGCCAAGGCGGGCGTCGCCTCGATAGCCAGACCCGGGTAGAGCTCCCTGAACCGATCCGCCATTGCTGGCACCAGCTCCGGCGCGAACCAGTTGGCCAGCTCGGTGTTCAAGGGCGGACCAAGCCGGGTCAGCACGAGCGGGACATCGATGTGTGTCCCCGTCTCGGCGGCGAGCGCTTCCAGGACCGCTCCGATCCCCGGTCTGGAGTCGATCAGGGTCATGTCCAGGTCGAAACCGACGACCAACGGGGTGGAGGGCACGGGAATGAGAGTACTGACGCGAGCGGGTAACGTCGTTCGGATGACCACGGTCCAGCCCTCGCGCAGTCTGGCCGACGCGCTGCGTGCGTGGACCGACGAGCAGTTCGTCAGCCTGCTGCGCGCCAGGCCCGACCTGGTCGCACCAGTTCCGCACGACATGGCCTCGCTGGCTGCTCGCGCCAGTTCGATCCCGTCCGTGTCCCGGGCCCTGGACCAGTTCGATCAGTTCGATCTCGACGTCCTGGAGGCGGCAGCCGTACTCCAGGAGCAGATCGACATCGAATCGCTGTCTGCAGCGCTCCCAGGAGTCGAGCAGGCTGCACTCGAAGAGGCGCTCGCGCGGATGCGGGGTCTGGCTGTGCTGTACGGCCCCGAGGGCGACGAACGGCTGGTGCGCGGCGCCATCGACGCGCTTGGTCCGACCATCAGCGGACTAGGTCCGGCCATGGCGGCCTCGCACGCCGAGGTGTCAGCGCTGGCCTCGGATCCTGCGAAGCTCCGGGACACCCTCGCTGAGGGGCCGGAAGGCGCAACGGCCGCTCTGGATCAGCTGGTCTGGGGGCCACCGCACGGTCGTCTGGACAATGCGCGGCGCCTGGTCAAGGACCCGGCGCAAGCGAAGACTCCCGTGGAGTGGCTGCTGGCCCACTCGTTCCTGGTTGCTGTCGGCCCAGACACCGTCGTCCTGCCCCGCGAGGTGGCCCTGGTGCTGCGCAACGGCGTGGTCCGCCGCGATGCCTCACCACGGCCGCCGACCCTGACCGGTGAACCGCGCGAGCACGTCGAGGCCTCAGCGGCCGGACAGGCCTTTGGCGCTGTTCGCCTGGTCGAGACCCTTCTGGAGGCCTGGGGGCTGGACTCACCCCCCGTGCTGCGCGCCGGCGGCCTGGGAGTCCGTGAGCTGAAACGCGCGGCTGGGCTGCTCGACGTGGATGAGACGACCGCGGCCAGCGTCATCGAGGTCGCGCACGCGGCTGGGCTCCTCGCAGCAGACGGAGAGCTCGATGAGGCCTTCGCGCCCACCCCCGGCTACGACCTGTGGCTGGCCCAAGAGACCGCCGATCGCTGGAGCCAGCTGGCCGCAGCGTGGCTGGCGTCACCGCGCGCCGCTGGGCTGGTCGGGAGCCGCGACACCCGCGACAAGACTCGCGCGGCCCTCGGCCCAGACCTCGAGCGGCCCGCCGCCCCCGATCTGCGTGCAGCGGTCCTGACGTTGCTGGCTGACCTTCCCGAAGGCCACGCACCAGGCCCCGGCGAGCTGAAGAAGCGAATGGACTGGAGCCATCCGCGGCGCGGCGGCCCAGCCCGCCATGACCTCATCGACTGGACTCTGGCCGAGGCGGAGCTGTTGGGCATCACCGGGCGGGGCGCCCTCTCCCGCCCCGGTCGCGTCCTCCTCACGAAGGGGGCCGACGAGGCCGCTGACGTGTTGGCACCCCTGCTCCCGACGCCGCTCGACCACGTGCTGATCCAGGCCGACCTGACCGCGGTGGCACCCGGACCACTGGAGTCGGCGCTGGCAGGGGAGCTGGCCTTGGTCGCCGATGTCGAGTCGACAGGCGGGGCGACGGTCTTTCGCTTCACCCCCGAATCGGTGCGACGCGCACTGGACGCCGGGCGCAGCGCCGCCGATCTCCATGCGATGCTCGCTGCGCGGTCCAGGACTCCCGTGCCGCAGCCGCTGACCTATCTGATCGATGACGTCGCGCGACGGCACGGCCGGATTCGAGTCGGCGTGGCATCGTCCTACATCCGTTGTGACGACGTGGCCCTGCTCGACGAGATGCTCGCGGATCGTCGTTCGTCCACGCTCCGCATGCGACGACTGGCGCCGACTGTGGTGGCCGCTCAGGCGCCACCCGACCAGGTGCTTGCCGGGCTGCGCTCGATGGGCCTGGCGCCGGCGGCAGAGGCACCCGACGGGACCGTCGTCGTGCGTCGCCCGGACAGTCGGCGTACGCCTCCACGGCAGCGGCCCCCCCGGCTGGCCGTGCGGCAGGCCTTGCCGGGCGAGAAGCTGCTGACAGCAGCCGTACGCGCGATCCGAGCGGGCGAGCGGGCCTCCACCGCTCCTCGTGGACGCACCGTGGGGTCGCCGCTCGGTGGCGTGCTCCCGAGCAGAACGACGGCAGAGACGCTGTCCCTTCTCGGATCTGCCGTTGCGGCCGAGCGCCCGCTGTGGATCGGCTACGTCGATCCGCACGGAGGCGTGACCGAGCGCGTCGTCGATCCGCTTCGGCTGGCCGGCGGCTATCTCACGGCTTTCGACCACCGCAAGCAGGAGGTCCACACCTTCGCGGTTCACCGAATCAGCGGGGTGGCCGAACTCACCGAGGACGACGCCGTCGCCGGTTCAGGAGACAATGGACGACCTGCATCCAGCCCGGAAGGCGTCGCGTGACCGACGGACCCCTGATCGTCCAGTCCGACAAGACCTTGCTGCTCGAGATCGACCACGAGCAGGCGGCGGCCTGCCGACGCGCGATCGCACCCTTCGCCGAGCTCGAACGCTCCCCCGAGCATGTCCACACCTACCGGATCACTCCGCTCGGTCTCTGGAACGCCCGAGCGGCCGGACACGACGCCGAGCAGGTCGTCAACGCCCTGCTGACGTTCAGCCGCTACGCCGTCCCCCACGCGCTGCTCGTGGACGTCGCCGAGACCATGGCTCGCTACGGCCGGCTGAGGCTGCTCAAGCACCCCGTCCACGGCCTGGTGCTGGAAGCCACTGACCGGCCGGTGCTGGAGGAGGTCATCCGTTCGGCGAAGATGCGGCCTCTGCTCGGCGAACGTATCGACCCCGACACCGTGGTCGTTCATCCGAGCGAGCGAGGGACCGTCAAGCAGGTCCTGCTCAAACTGGGCTGGCCGGCCGAGGACCTGGCCGGCTACGTCGACGGTGAGGCGCACCCGATCGACCTGGTCGAGGACGACTGGACCCTTCGCGCCTACCAGCACGAAGCCGTCGAGGGCTTCTGGCACGGCGGGTCCGGGGTCGTGGTCTTGCCGTGCGGCGCAGGGAAGACTCTGGTCGGGGCCGCCGCGATGGCTCGGGCCGGGGCCACCACCTTGATCCTGGTGACCAACACCGTGTCGGCCAGGCAGTGGAAGCACGAGCTGATCAAGCGCACCAGTCTCACCGAGGACGAGATCGGCGAATACTCGGGCTCTCGCAAGGAGATCCGTCCGGTCACCATCGCGACCTACCAGATCATGACCACCCGCCGAAAGGGCGTCTACGCCCACCTCGAGCTCTTCGACGAGCGCGACTGGGGGCTGATCATCTATGACGAGGTGCACCTGCTTCCGGCTCCGATCTTCCGGTTCACGGCCGACATCCAGTCCCGCAGGAGGTTGGGGCTCACCGCCACGCTGGTCCGCGAGGACGGGCGCGAGGGCGATGTGTTCTCCCTCATCGGGCCCAAGCGCTACGACGCGCCCTGGAAAGACATCGAGGCGCAGGGCTGGATCGCACCCGCCGACTGCGTCGAGGTTCGGGTGACTCTCACCGACCACGAGCGGCTGGCCTATGCCACCGCCGAGCCGGAGGAGCGGTACCGGCTGTGCGCCACTGCACGGTCGAAGACTGCCACCGTCGAGGCGCTCGTGAAGCGCCATGAAGGCGAGCGCGTGCTCGTCATCGGGCAATACCTCGACCAGCTCGACGACCTTGGCGAACGCCTGGACGCCCCCGTACTCAAGGGGGAGACCACGGTGAAGGAGCGAGAACGTCTCTTCGAGGCGTTCCGCACCGGCGAGATCCCGACGTTGGTGGTGAGCAAGGTGGCCAACTTCTCGATCGACCTTCCCGAGGCGGCGGTGGCCATCCAGGTGTCCGGCACGTTCGGGTCTCGTCAGGAGGAGGCGCAGCGACTCGGCCGGGTGCTTCGGCCCAAGGCCGACGGCCGTACCGCCCGGTTCTACACCGTCGTCTCCCGCGATACCCAGGACCAGGACTACGCGGCGCACCGACAGCGCTTCCTCGCCGAGCAGGGCTACGCCTACCGCATCGTCGACGCCCACGAGCTCGACACCCTCGACGCCGACTGACCTCCCCCCCACCCCCGCTTCACCCAGCGGGGCGCCCTTGTGGGAGCCGGCGATGCCCCCGATGTCCGCTTTTGGGGGGTATTTCGGTGGGTGAAGGAGGACGCTCCGGTGGGTGAAGCGCAGATGTGGCCGGGGTTGGTGATGGTAGACCGGAGGACATGCAGCCCCACCAGCTCGCCCCGGCGTGGATCGAGGTCTGCCGAGTCGTCGTGGCGCGCGACGACGTCGCCGGTGCGGGAGCGCGGCTCTTGGAGGCCTACGCGCAGCCGAGCCGCAGCTATCACGACCTGCGCCACCTGATGGAGGTGCTCACTCACATCGATGCCCTCGAGGGGGTGGCCCCGGATCCGGCTGCCGTCCGGCTGGCGGCGTGGTTCCACGACGCGGTCTACGACCCCGAGCGGGCTGACAATGAGGACCGCAGCGCCGACCTCGCGATCCGTGAGCTGTCCGGCCTGCAGGTTGCGGCAGGGGTCGTGGAGGACGTGGCCCGCCTCGTCCGGCTCACCGCGCACCACGACCCGCACCCGGACGACCGAGACGGGGCTGTCTTGTGCGACGCAGATCTGGCCGTGCTCGGACGTGACCCCGAGGGCTACGCCTCCTACGCCGCGGCGGTGCGCCAGGAGTACGCCTTCGTCGACGACGCGGCCTTCCGAAGCGGCCGCACGGCGGTCCTGCAAGGCCTGTTGGACCGGCCCACCATCTATCGAACAGCCGAAGGCCTGGCCCGATGGGAGAGCGCCGCGCGCCGCAACCTCACCAACGAGCTAACCCGTCTCGCGTCGCGGTGAGGGCGGTGGCCGGTGCTTGGGACGGCGCAGTCCGGCCGCCGTGATGCGTCGGACGAGATCCTTGCTGGACACCTCGACGGCTCCGGCGGCAACCACGGCATCCCGGTGGGAACCGGGCACGTCGTAGTGATCTCGATCGAAGCCCCGCTCGGGGATGCCGACCCGGGCCGCGAAGGCGTGCAGCTCCTCGAACGACTCGTCGCTGACCAGGTGGCACCACATCCGCCCACGCCCTGCCCAGGTCGCCGCGTCAACCAGAATCGTCACGTCATCAGACATTAGGCGCTGCTAGCCTCACCCGGCTCCCACCCGTCGCGAACGCTGATCGGAGGCCGCTGCGCCATGCCCGAGGACCGCACGCCCAGCGGCGTCGCCGATCCCGACACGACGCTCCGGCAGGAGCAGGCCTTCTTGGCCAAAGCCCGCGATGACCTGGCAACGATGCGCGAGCGGGTGCTGGCTCTCGAGGCGGTCGGGGGCGACGCGATCTCCGACGGCTACCTCGCCGCCACGCTCGAACAACGCGCCCGCGCCCTCGTCGACAACCCGGACGTCCCACTGTTCTTCGGCCGCATCGATACCGGGTCGGGGCGATGGCACATCGGTCGGCGGCACGTCCAAGACCAGGTTGGCGAGCCGGTCGTCGTCGACTGGCGGGCCGACGTCTCACTCGCCTTCTATCGCGCCACCAGAACCGAACCGATGGGCGTGGGGCTGCGCCGCCGCTACGGCTTCGAAGGTGGCCGACTCACCGCGTACGAGGACGAACACCTCACCGACTCCAGCGAGACCGCCCGACGCAGCGCGATCCTGGCCGGGGAGATCGAACGTCCCCGGACCGGGCCGATGCGCGACATCGTCGCGACCATCCAGCCCGAGCAGGACGCGCTGGTCCGTGCTGACCTCGACGAGTCACTGTGCATTCAAGGGGCGCCCGGCACCGGGAAGACAGCCGTCGGGCTGCACCGGATCGCCTTCCTGGTCTACACCTTCCGCGAGCGACTACGCCGAAGCGGGGTGCTGGTCATCGGCCCCAACCGGGCCTTCCTCTCCTACATCGCCCAGGTGCTCCCCGCGCTCGGCGAGTACGAGGTGGAACAAACCACCGTGGAGCAGCTCACCGGCGTAGATCGGCTGCGCCTTCGCGCCGACGAGTCGGCTGAGGTGGCGCAGCTCAAGGGTGACGCCCGGATGGCAACGGTCCTGCGCCGGGCGGTCTGGTCCCACGTGCGACCACCCACCGAAGCGCTGGTCGTGACCCTCGGATCCAGGCGCTGGCGAGTCCCGACCTCGCAGGCGGCGAGGGCCGTCGATGCGCTACGCGAACGAGACGTGCGGTACGGCGCCGGCCGAGCGGTTCTGGGGCAGCGGCTGGCCCACGAAGTGCTCGTCGCCATGGAACGGCAAGGGATGGTCACAGACGACCGTGACCAGGACCGAGTAGCCCGCACCAGGGACATGAAGGCGTACGTCGACACGATCTGGCCCCGCCTGGACGCGACCAAGCTGGTGATGCGGCTGCTGGGCGAGGAGGGGCTGCTCGAGGACAGCGCCCAGGGCGTCCTGACCCCGGAGGAGATCACTGCCCTGCGTTGGGCCAAACCTGCGCGCGGCCCGGCCTCGGCTCGTTGGGCACCGGCCGACACGGTGCTCATCGACGAGGTGGCTGACCTGATCGAGCGCACTCCGAGCCTTGGCCACGTCGTGCTCGACGAAGCGCAGGACCTTTCACCCATGCAGCTGCGGGCGGTGGGGCGGCGTGCCAGCACCGGCTCGATCACGGTGCTCGGCGATCTGGCTCAGGGCACGACGACCTGGGCGGCAACCAGCTGGCCCGAAGCGTTGGCGCATCTCGGGCATCCGCGCGCGCAGATAGCCGACCTGACCAGAGGCTTTCGGGTCCCCGCAGCGGTTATCGACTTCGCCGCTCGGCTGTTGCCACACCTCGATGTCCAGCTCGACCCACCCACATCGGTACGCGACGACCCAGGGATGCTCCAGGTCGTACCTGCTCAGTCACTGTCCGAGTCAGTGGTCGCGGCGTGCCAAGCAGTCCTGGGCGAGCCGGGGTCGGTCGGAGTGATCTGCGCTGACGCTGTGGTCAGCGACGTCGCTGGTTGGCTGGTGGATGCGGCACTCGCGCCCGTAGTCCTGGGCGAGGAGATGACCTACGCCGCGGATCTCACGGTCGTGCCCGCCACGCTGGCCAAGGGCCTTGAGTTCGACCATGTGGTCGTCGTCGAACCAGCGGCGA
The DNA here is from genome assembly GCA_963805505.1 of uncultured Actinomycetota bacterium. Classification (GTDB taxonomy): domain Bacteria; phylum Actinomycetota; class Actinomycetes; order DATJPE01; family DATJPE01; genus JANPBY01. The sequence continues at coordinate 377,478 of CAWDUP010000004.1, forward strand.
TCGCGACAGCCGAGCCGCGCGGCCTCAACCGCCTCTACGTCGTCCTGACCCGCGCCGTATCCAGCCTGACCGTCGTCCACGAACACCCGCTGCCCCCCGAGCTCGCATCGGGCTAGTCAGCTGGAGGCAGCCGGCTGGCCGCGAAGAGCGATCGCGAAGGTCTCCAGGTTGGCGACGAAGCGGGCGACGTCTTCGTCGGTGTGCTGGACCGACATGGTCCACTGCTCGCACTTGCCCCACGGCGGCAAGAACACGTGGCCGTTGTGCTGGAAGAGCCAGTGGGCGTTTCCCCATTGGTCGTCATAGCCGAGGAAGTCACGGTAGTCGTTGAGGCGATTGGTGAAAATCACTGCGCCCTTGGTCCCGAAGGACTGCACGTAGCCAGGCAGGTTGTAGCGCCTCAGCACGTCCTCGCAGCCGGCCACCTGTGCTGTCCGGAGTCGGTCGAACTCGACGTACGCCTCCGGCGTCAGGACGTCTTCGAGCATGGCCCGGGCCGCCGCCATCGTCAGCGGGTTGCCGTTGAACGTCCCCACCTGCTCGTAGGTCCGATTGGCGACCAGCTCCATGATCTCGGGCACTGCACCAACCGCCCCGCAGGGCAGCCCACCCCCCATGGCCTTCGCGAGGCACACGATGTCCGGCGTTACTCCAGACAGCTCGATCGCCCCACCGAAGGCAACCCCGAAACCGGTCTTCACCTCGTCGAAGGTGAGGTAGGCACCATGAGCGTGCAGCAGCTCCTTCAGGGACTGCAGGTAGCCGGGCGGCGGGGGGATCATGCCGATGTTCATCATGATCGGTTCCACGATCATCCCCGCGATCTCGCCGGGGTTCTCGATCAGGACCCGCTCGACCGCCTCGAGGTTTCCGAAGGGCACGATGATCGTGAGGTCTGCCACGGCCTGCGGGATCGAGGCCGCGGCGCGCACCGACTTGGGACGATCCACGGGACCGACCTGGTCGTCCTCCGGATAGACCGACACCTGAGCAGAGTCGTGGTGCCCGTGATAGCTGCCCTCGACTTTGATCACCTTGTCGCGGCCGGTCGCGATGCGCATCAGATGGAAGGCGTCCATGGTCGACTCGGTGCCCGAGTTGTTGTAGCGCCACAACGGGATGCCGTAACGGCGGGTCAGCTCACGAGACACTGGGATGACGTCTTCGGTGGGCTGGGCGAAGTGCGTCCCGAGCTTGACCCGCTTGGTCACGGCTTCGACGATCGCGGGATGGGCATGGCCGGCCAGGCCAACGCCGAAGCCACCGTGGAAGTCGGAGTACTCGAACCCGTCGACGTCCCAAACCCGTGATCCGGTCCCGTGGCTGACCCAGATCGCCGCCGGCGGTGCGTCCTGCCAGGACGAGGCGACTCCGCCAGCCAGCGAGGCACGGGCCTCCTCCCGCAACGCCTGTGAGACGGCCGTCCGCTCGAGCAGGGCGGCCTCCTGCTCCTCGATCAGCACGTCCATCCGCGCGAGGTCGGCCGCCCCGGTGTGCTCCTGGACTGGGACCTCGAAGGTCGAAGCGTCTGTGAGCGTCACTGTCGGGCTCCTTCCTGGGCGGCCAGGGAGCGTTGCGAAACCGGCGGTGGCTCGGCAGAGATCGGCGTGCCGTCCCGATAGGCGCGGGCCACCTGCTGGGTGAAGGCTTGCACGACGATCTCGTGGAAGCTGGAGAACGGACCAGGGACGAACGACCGCGCAGTCACCCCGCGCTGAACCGACTCGCACGCGGTCCAGTCCTGCCGGTTGGTGAGATCCCAGAAGTCCACGGCGTAGGAGGGGTCGAAGTCTGGCAACGCGAAGGCCTCGGCGGGGAACAGCCACTGGCACTCCACCTTGGTACGGCCAGGGGATACCGGCTCCATGCGGTGAGTCATCACGTAGTCAGGGTGCAGGCTCACCAGCAGATTCGGGGTCACCTGCAGGTAGATGACGTCGCGAAGCCGTTCTGAGGGCACGCTCGGGATCGGCACCCCGTGCGACGCACCGTCGAGGGACATCGTCTCCTTGCCCTCGATCAGCTCCATGTCTCCACCGATCCAGGACCCTTGCCCCAGCATCGAGTCGCCAGACGTGGGGGACGAGACGCGGCACAGCTCGGGGTGGATCGATGAGCAGTGGAAGCACTCGTGGTAGTTCTCCACGATCAGCTTCCAGTTCGCCTCGAGCTCGTAGGAGTGCGTCGCAGCCACCGTGAGCGAGTCACAGCTGTAGCGGTCGAAGATCTCGTCCAGCCCCTCGAAGTGCTCAGCCAACGGGGCAGCGTCGCCGGAGAGATTGACCATCACGAAGCCTTGCCACTCCTCGATCCGGACCGGGTTCAGCGAGAACGGACTGCGATCGGGGACGTCGTCCCGGTGCAGCGGCGGGACCCCCTTGAGCTCGCCCTCGAAGCCGTACACCCAAGCGTGGTAGGGGCACACGATCGCCTTGCCGGTCGTGGCCCCTCCGCACGGAAGCAGCTCGTGACCGCGGTGGCGGCAGGAGTTCGAAAAGCCGCGCAGCACCCCGTCGCTCCCCCGCACCAGCAGAACACCCTCGTCGCCGACGGCGATGGCCCGCTGCTGCCCGAGCTCGGCCAGCGCGTCGGCCCGGCCGGCACAGACCCAGCCACGGCGGAAGAAGAAGTCGCGCTCCCAGGTGAGGACCTCGGCATCGACGTACGCCTCGCGTGGAAGCATGGTGCCGCTCGACTCGAGGTCGAGCACGGTCGCAAGCCGGTCAGCCGCGATCGGCGCGGGGCTTGCTACGGGGGCGCTGCTCATCGATTTCCTTCCCTTCAGGCAGAACGGCGGAAGCGACGACGCTTGCGGTCACTGAGCATCTTCGAGCTACAGAGATACCCGGCGATCCCGGTCACTCCACCTCCGCCATGGGTGGCCGAGGAACACTGGTAGAGCCCATCGATCGGCGTCGTGTAGTCGCTGTAACCGGGCGCCGGACGCATGTGGAACAGCTGTTCGGGGGTGAGCTCCCCGTGGAAGATGTTCCCACCGATGAGCCCGTACTCGTGCTCCATCTCATAAGGCCCGATGACCTGTCGGTGCAGCACCTGCTTCTTGAAGCCGGGTGCCAGCTTGTCGTAGAGGTCGATGACCCGATCAGCGTAGGCCGCAAGCTCCTCTGGGTGCGACTCGTCGCTCCACGTGTGTGGCACCCACTGGGTGAACATGGACATGACGTTGGTGCCGTCCGGGCACAGCGTCCGGTCCACCGTCGACGGGATCACCGTGTCACTGAAGGGCGCTGTTGCCGCCTTGCCGGAGCGAGCCTCCTGGAACGCGGTCTCGACGTATTCGAGGGAGTCACACAGCTCGAGCACACCTGTGTAGTCCTCGGGCGCCAGGTCGGGCGCCGAGGCGAACTTCGGCAGGCCTTCGATGGCCAGGTTGATCTTCACCGTGCCGCTGCGGGACTTCCACCGCTCGATGTCCTCGACGAAGTCGGACGGAAGATCGCGCCGATCGAGCTGGCGAAGGAAGGTGATCTGGGGATGGGTCGCCGCCACGACCAGGTCTGCCTTGATCTCGGTCCCGTCGGCCAGTGCGACCCCTACCGCTTTGCCGCCCTGCACCAAGATCCGCTCGACGGGCGCGTTGGTCCGGATCTCGGCGCCGAAGGCGCGTGCGCTGCTCGCGATCGACGCGGACACCGCTCCCATCCCGCCGACGGGATACCCCCAGGAACCCATGGTGCCGCTCATGGATCCGTCACCGACGTCGCCGATGGAGTGGTGCAGCATGACGTACGCCGTACCGGGCTCGCAGGGTCCGGCCCAGGTGCCGATCACGCCGTTGATGGCCATCATCCCTTTGACCTCGGGCGACTCGAACCAGTCGTCGAGCAGGTCGGCGATGCTCATAGTGAACAAGCGCGTGGTGTCTCCCACCTTGCGTACGTCGAGGCCACGCATGCCCCAGGCCAGCCTGAGCTGGTCGAGGAGGTCGCCGGGTCGCTTGGAGCCCACCTTGGGGGGGCTCTTCATGAGCAGCGGCGACAAGACGTCGGCGATGCCCTTCAGCCACGCCTCGTACTTCGGGAACGCGTCAGCGTCCTTGGCGGAGAACTTGCTGAGCTCCTTGTGGTCGTTGGCGTGGTCGCCGTTGAGCAGCATCGACCGACCGTCGGGGAAGGGGATGAAGCTCGGCCCCATCGGGATGACGTGATAGCCGTGCTCGGGCAGGCGCAGCTCCCGCAGGATCTGCCCGGGCATCAGGCTCATGACATAGGACAGCGCGGTGATCTTGAACTCCGGTCCCCAGGGAGTCTCGGTCGTCGCTGCACCGCCGAGGTTGCCTCTTGCTTCCAGGACGAGTGGCTTCAGCCCGGCCCGCGCCAGATACGCCGCCGTGACCAGTCCGTTGTGCCCTCCTCCGACGATGATCGCGTCATAACTGCCGCGTGCGGTGCCCGTGCCGGTCACGAGAGTTCCCTTCGTTGGCGCGGCCTCACGCCCCGAGGCTCGCTGGAGCACAGCCTAACTGAACGACCAGTCAGTTTGGCAAGCGGGAACGCGCGTCAGTAGGTCGGGATCCGTCGAGCGATCAGATCGTCCGCGCGTCCGGACACCTCGCTGTCGCCAGTGACGGCGGAGAGGAAGTCATCCCTCTCGAGGTAGAGCAGGACGCAGTCCTCATCCGCAGTGACCGTCGCTGTCCGTGGCACATCACGCAGCAGCGCGATCTCGCCGAACGGATCACCGGGGCCGGCTGTCGACAGGGTCTCGCCGGCAAAACTAGCTGTCACCCGGCCGGTCTCGACGACGTAGAAGCGGTCACCGGGCTCGCCTTCACCGATGATGACCTCGCCAGCGGGCACCTCGCGGCGGCCCAGCTGTTGGGCCACGAGCTCCAGCGACTTCGGTTCAAGCGGTGAGAACAGCGGCACTCTGCGCAGCACCGCCAGTCCTTCCGGCTCGCCGAGCGTCTTGTCCAAGCGGCGCAGGCGGACCATCGCAGGGGTCACGATGATCGCGATGAACAGGGCCAGCACCGCAAGGGACCAGCGAAGCCCCCACAGATGGACCATCACCGGCATCGCGACCGAACCCAGGGCCATCGCTGTGATCAAACCGGTCTCCAGCGCGCCGAAGACCCGCCCCATCACCTGATCATCGGCCAGCCGCTGAATGATGGTCGACGCGTTGACGTCGACGATGGGGTTGGCGAACCCGATGATGAACATCGCTAGGAACGCGGCCCAGAGCTCTGGCCAGATCGCGGCGAGCAGGAGTGGCAGCGCCCAGAAGATGACGCCGAAGCCGAAGTCCGTGGCCAGCTTGCGGGCTGATGCGCGACCGATGGCGACGAGGCCACCCAGGACCGCGCCGACGCCGAGCACGCTGTCGAGATAGCCGACGCCCTTCGGACCGAAGTCGGTCATCTGAACGGCGATCTCCACGCTGAACACGATCGACGCACCGGCCACGATCGTCTGGGCGCAGTAGACGAGCGTGACCAACAGCAGGTCCCGGTTGCGCGCGATGACCTTGAAGCCTGCCATGGACTCGGAGATGAACCCGCCTTCGTCGGCATCCTCGCCACGGCCGGAATCAGCGGCGCCATCAGCCCCCTCGTCCGCAGCCTTGACCTCAACCTCGGCGACAGGTGGCACCCGAATGCGCGAAACGATCCCCGCCGACCAGAGGAAGGTCGCCGCGTTGAAGACGAGGACGGCCGGCACCGAGAAGGCGGTGATCAGGATGCCGCCGAGGGCCGGTCCGACGAAGAAGGCCAGGCTTTCGATCGTGCTGGCCGTCCCGTTGGCGGCGGTGAGCTCCTCCGGGCGCGAGACCAGTTTCGGAAGCAGCGCCGCCACAGCCGGTCGGAACGGGGCGGCGACCAGCGAGGTCAGCGTGGCCAACACGAAGACGAAGCCAGCTGGGGCGTCCCCCCAGATGAGCAGCGCCGACCCCAACACCATGAGGCCCCGAAGCAGATCTGTCGTGACCATCACGGCTTTGCGCGAATACCTGTCGACGATGGCCGAGGCGAACGGAGTCACGACGGCCATCAGCAGCAGCCGAACGGTTCCCCAGATGCCGACCGCGGTGACACCACCGACGTCATAGGCCCACACCACGATCGCCGTCGCATAGGCCCAGTCGCCGATCGCGGAGCCTGCGAAGGCCATGTTGATTCGGCGAAGACCGGGATTCTTGAAGACCGTCGAGAGCGAGGAGCCGGTCTCGCTCAGCGCCGAACCAACTTTGGACATGCACTCCCCCACTGCCGAGCCCGCGACCGCTACGCGAGACGATGCGGGCTCGAACCTAGTGGTCTGGTCAGGTGTGCACCGTGCTTCCTCGATATTCACTTCTACACTGACCGAGTGTCTGACTGTCTGTTCAGTCAGTGAGCCGAAAGGACCGCCGTGGACTTTGCCTACTCCCCAGAGCTCGCCGACCTGTCCGAGCGTGCGACCCGGCTGGTCGCGGCGATCGAGCCGTTCGAGCTGAGCTGCGAGCTCGAGAACGGCCTGGACGAGCAGGCGCACGAGACGATCGCCGACGCCGTACGGGCGCAGTCGCTGCACGCGATCAACATGCCTGCTGAGTGGGGTGGGCAGGGACTCACGCTGCTCGAACAGGTCGTGGTGCAGGAGCGGCTCGGTCGGTTGACCAACGCCCTGTGGGACTGCGTGTGGCGCCCCGCGAACGCACTCAAGGCGTGCAGCGACCAGCAGCGCGAGCGGTGGTTGCTGCCAGCGATCCAGGGGCGGCGCCGAGACGCCGTGGCGATCACTGAGGAGTTGGCCGGCAGTGACCCGCTGGCCATGCGAACGACCGCGCGGCGAGACGGGGATGACTGGGTGATCGATGGGGTCAAGTGGTTCGTGACCGTGGGGGACGTGGCCGACTTCCTGCTCGTCCTCGCGCTCGCGGGCGAGAACCGGGACGCCACCATGTTCCTTGTCGACAAGGACACGCCGGGCGTCTCGATCGCCCGCACCCCGCGCTACATGCATACGTTCGTCTACGAGCACCCCGAGTTCGTCCTGGACGGCGTCCGCGTCAGTGACGACCAGCGCCTGGGCGGCATCGGGCAGGGCTACGAGCTGACGCGGGACTGGTTCACCGAGGAGCGGCTGATGATCGGGGCCCGCACGATCGGCGCCGCTGAGCGAGCTCTGCAGGAGGCCACTGCGTGGGCGACGACACGCGAACAAGGCGGCACGACGATCGCAAATCACCAGCTCATCCAAGGAATGCTCGCCGACTGCGCCGTCGACATCGCGACCAATCGGGCGCTCGTCCACCAGGTCGCCTGGGAGGCGAGTCGGGGAATGGACCGTAAGACGCTGCACGCCAAGGCTGCGCTGGTGAAGCTCGCTGCTTCCGAAGCGGCAGGGCGCGTCGTGGACCGATGCGTCCAGATCTTCGGGGGGCGTGGCTACCTGCGCGAATACCCGGTCGAGCGGCTCTACCGCGAGCTTCGCGTGGATCGGATCTGGGAGGGCACCTCCGAGGTGCAACGCCTGATCATCGCCAACGAGATCGTCAAGCGCGGTACGGACACTCTGCTCTCCTTCACCAGGACGCCGACCACGCGCGACGATCAGCCTCCGAACAGGCCTGCACCCTGAGGTGGCTCAGACCACAGACTCATCACGATTTGGACCGCTTGAACCACAGGTCGAGCACCGTGACTGACAATGGTCCGCGAAGCCTGACCCTTGTCATCTACGCCTGATCTCGACACACTTAACTGAACAACCAGTCAGGAGAGCCACGTCGAACACGGAGATCCGACAGACCGTTCGCACCCTCAATGGCCCAGGAGAACCGGCATGCCGATGGAACGCAAGTCAACCGACCGAGCGCCACAGTGGCGGCCCCAGTTGGCCCGCCGCGACGTCCTCCGGCTCGGAGGCTTGGCCGCCGCTGGCCTGACGGCCGGACCGCTGTTGGCCGCCTGCTCGCGGGACAGCAACAACACCGCTAGCGCCGGCGGAACCGGCGCCTCGGGAGGCACCGGCGACGGTCCCTACCCGCTCGCGCGCCCGGATGCGCCGGTCACCTTGCCGATCTTCGACGACAATCCAGCGATTGCCAGCGGGCAACAGATCGAGAAGGTCGCCGCGCTGCGCATCCTCAACTACGCCGACTACATCGCCCCCAAGGTGAAGAAGCAGTTCGGGGAGAAGTACGGCGTTGAGCTGCAGGTCACGCCGTACAACAACTACGACGAGATGCTCACCAAGCTCACCGCACCGGGTGCAGCGTTCGACGTCGTCTTTCCTGGGCCCAGCTACCTGAGCCGGATGGTCTACGGCAAGTTGCTGCAGCCGCTGCAACATTCCTACGTTCCTAACCTGAAGAACGTCTGGCCGGAATACGAGGACCCGTGGTACGACCAGGGGTCGCAATACACAGTCCCCTACACCGTCTACACCAGCGGAATCGGCTATCGAGCGGATCGCGTCACCGACCCCTCTGAGGGTTACAAGATGCTCTGGAACAGCGCCTACTCCGGCAAGATGGGTGTTCTCGACGATGCCGGCGAGGCTCTTGCCATGGCGATGCTGGCGTGGGACATCACCCGTGACATCAACACGGCTGACCCCGCGCTCGTCGACGCGGCCCAGGCCAAGCTCGACGACCTGATCCCGCTCGGCGTGAAGGTCGACATCACCCAGTACGAGACCATCGCGAGCGGCAAGTTCACCGTTCACCAAGCGTGGTCCGGAGACATGATCGCCGCTCGGTGGTACCTGCCGAAGGGCGTGAGCACCGACGTGCTCGGCTACTGGGTCCCTGAGGCCAACACCGACCGAGTGATCGGGAACGACAACATCGCGATTCCCAAGTCCTCGCCCTCGCCCGTCCTGGCGCACACGTTCATCAACGAGCTGCTCGACAACGATGTGTCCGAGCTGAACTTCAGCTGGAACGGCTACCAGCCACCCCTGACGAAGCTGACCGCCGACTATCTCATCGAGCAGGACTACATCAAGTCGAACATGATGCCCGCGGTGGTCGTCCCTGCAGACTTCGCCTCCGAGCTGCAGTTCTTCGAGCGGCCGCCAGCGGTGGAGAACATGTGGCTGGCTGCGTTCCAGGCGTTCCAGAGTGGCGGAAGCTGAGACCATAGCGGGGGGGCGACGCGACGCCTCGACCCGCTTTCTCTGGCCGATCCTGGCGCTTCCGGGAACGGTCTGGCTCATCTTGCTGTTCCTGGTGCCGTTCTACGGGATCATGGCGGTCGCCTTCTCCAGCCAGCTGGACCTCCTCGGCCAGCCCATCCCCGAATGGAATCCGGCCTACTGGGACTTCACCGTCATGCAGCAGGTCTTCAGCCAGTCGGTGGACGGCATCTATCGGTCGGCATGGGAACACACGTTCATCTACTGCCTCATCGCCATGTCCGTGTGTGTTCTGGTCGGCTACCCGGTCGCCTATTACGTCGCACGCCTCGCGGGCGGCAACCGCGGCCTGCTGCTCGCTCTGATCCTGGCTCCGTGGTGGATCAACTACCTCACGCGGATGCTCGCCTGGGTCGGGATCCTCGGAGACGACGGCTACGCCAATGACATCGTCACCAAGTTCGGGTTCGCCAAGGTCGACTGGCTGGGCGGGCAGTGGTACGTCGTTGTCGCTGGTCTTGTCTACGGATACCTGCCGTTCTTCATCGTCCCGCTCTACGCGTTCCTCGACCGCATCGATCAGCGCCTGATCGAGGCCTCGCGCGATCTGGGCGCCAATGGCTTTCGTACCTTCTTCCGCGTGACCTTGCCGCTGAGCCGCGTCGGGCTGATCACCTCGCTCGTCATCACTGCCCTTCCGATGTTCGGCGACTACTACACGAACACCCTGGTCTCGAACTCTCCAACCACGGTCATGATCGGCAACTCCATCGAGAGGTCGATCCAGAGCGGCTTCTCGAGGTCACAGGGAGCCAGCCTGGTCCTCCTGCTGTCGGCCGTTCTCCTCGTGTTCATGGCCTACTACTTGATGATGACCATACGAACATCACGGGCGGATCGATGACGACCATCGGGATCGACGCACCTGACGCCTCGAAGGCCTGGGACGAAAGCGGACGCTACGTTCCACCACCGCAGTCGGCGAAGCCGACCAAGAAGGGGTTCGTTCCACCCTGGCGAAACCCGTGGCGCCGGCCGTACGTGCTGGCGACGATCACGTGGGTCTACGTGGCGTGGAGCCTCGTGCCGGTTCTCATTGCCATCCAGTTCTCGTTCAACGACTCGCGGTCGCGAAGCTCGTGGAACGGTTTCACGACCGACTGGTACTGCTGCGGCGGCCCCGACTCCATCGCCGCGGGCGCCTCGGTTGCCGAAGACCCGGCGCTGCTGCTCTCCCTGAAGAACAGCCTGATCATCGGCGTGCTGGCCACGCTCATATCCGTGCCGATCGGCACTGCGCTGGCGCTCGGTTTGACCCGCTGGCGCTCGCGGACCAGCAATGCAGCCAACGGCATCTCGCTGTTCCCCCTCGTCACCCCCGAACTTGTTCTCGGATCGGCGCTCTACCTGGTGATCACGAACCTCTATGTGGGGATCGGTCTCGGGCGTACGGCGCTGCTGCTGGGCCACATCACGTTCTCAATCTCCTTCATCCTGGTGATCGTGCGTGGTCGACTGGTCAGCATCGGACCAGAGTTCGAGACTGCAGCTCAAGACCTCGGCGCCACTCGGATGCAGGCGATTCGCACCATCCTGCTTCCCCTTCTCGTCCCCGCCATCTTCGCCTCAGCGATGATCACGTTCGCCGCATCGCTCGACGACTTCGTGGTCAGCAACTTCCTGTATGGCGATGCGAGCAACATCACCGTCCCGGTGCTGCTGTACAGCGCGGTCAAAGCAGCGCCCTCCCCGGCGCTCAACGCCCTGGCCACGATCTTGCTGGTGGGCACGATGACCGCCTTGGTGCTCGCCTACATCGTCTTGCGCTTGCGGCGAAGGGGCGAGGGAGGCTCAGCTCTCGACGACCTGGCCGGCATCGAGATGTAGCTTCCGTCTGATGGCGGACCAAGGGACGGCTAGAGCCCCGGCTCAGCCAGCTGCGGCCACCGGGCCGCTGTCGCTCCACGCGTGGTCCTCGGAGTGCTCGAGCACCCGCAGGGAGTCAGCGAGCATGCGCACGCGACACGGGTCACCGGAGCTCCATGGCTCCTCGTGCACTGCGTTGGTCACGAGGGACTGCACGGAGGATCCATCGGGAAGCCGGACGAAGACCTGCGAGGTGGAACCCAGGTAGACGACGCGTTCGACCATCCCCGGCAGCCGGTTGTCGCCGGTGGCGTCACCCTCCTCCAGATGGAGGCTCTCCGGCCTGATGACAGCACGACCCGGCCCCGGTGGGAAGCGCTCCGGGATCTGGGCGTCAAGGGTGAACTCGCCCAGGCGTACCCGGCCCGTTCCTCCGCTGCCGGACTCGACCGTGATATCAAGCAGGTTGGCGACTCCGAGGAAGTCGGCGACGAACTCGCTGCGCGGGAACTGGTAGATGTCGCGCGGAGAGCCGAGCTGCATGATGCGCCCAAGGCTCATGACCGCCAGCCGGTCCGACATCTCCAGGGCTTCTTCCTGGTCGTGGGTGACAAAGACGAACGTGATGCCGACCTCGCGCTGAAGGCTGGTGAGCTGAGCGCGCAACGAATGGCGGAGCTTGGCATCCAGTGCACCGAGCGGCTCGTCGAGCAGCAGCACAGATGGCTCGAGGACGAGGGCGCGCGCGAGTGCCACCCGCTGCTGCTGACCTCCAGAGAGCTGGGAAGGGCGGCGCTTGGCGTAGCTCGACATCTCCACGAGCTCGAGTGCGGCGTCCACCTTGGGCTTGCGCTCGTCCTTGCCGACGTCGGCCCAGCGCAGCCCGTACTCGACGTTCTTCCACACGTCCATGTGCGGGAACAGCGCGTAGCTCTGGAAGACGGTGTTCACCGGTCGCTTGTGCGGTGGGGTCTGCGCCACATCGGTGCCATCGATCAAGATCTGGCCGTCCGTGGGCTGCTCGAAGCCGGCCAGCATCCGCAGGGTGGTCGTCTTGCCGCAGCCCGAAGGCCCGAGCAGGGAGAAGAACTCGCCGGAGGCGATGTCGAGGTCGATCCCGTCCACCGCGATGGATCCGCCCTCGAACTCCTTGCGGAGCCCCCGAATCGAGATCGATCCGCCGCCATCCCCCTGCTCTTGGTCAGTCATGGTCACGAGTCTAGGTGTGCTCGGCATCGCGCGCGCCGACAATGCCGAGGATTCAAACCGACACTCGATACTGTGCCCTGGTGGGCGAACAGGGCACGCCGGAGGGAGGCGCGGCCGCCCCGCTGGACGCCGCGCTCGGGCTCACCCGGGCCGCCGACGAAGGCAACCGTGTGGTCTTGCGGCTCGACCCGTCTGACCTGGCCGTCGGCGCCACCGACCCGGTGACCTATCTGCACGGTGGAGCGTTGGCGACCTGCGTCGACACGGCCGCCTGGGAGGCGGTCGTGAAGGACAGCGCCGAGAACTGGGTGGTGGCCGACCTGCGTATCGACTTTCTTCGGTTGGCCCGGGCCGAGCCGCACCGAGTCTCCGCGGTCGCTCGAAGGGTCGGTCGGTCACAGGCCGTGGCCGACGTCGAAATCGCATCGTGGGACGACCCCGGACGTGTGGTGGCCCTCGGCCGAGTCGCCCTGACCAGGGTCGGTTGAGTCAGCCGACGGTGAAGGTCTCGGGCGCCGAGCAGTCGCTGACGTTGCCTGCGGCATCCTCGGCCTCGGCGCTGACGGAGTACGTCTCCGGGGTCAGCGGACCGAGCGCGATGCCGGCCCCGCTGAAGACGCCTGCTGTCACCGATCCCACGGCCGGACCGGTGCAGTTGGAGCTGAGATAGACCGTCACCGTGCTGCCGGGTTCGGCCGTACCCTTGGCGAGCGGGTCTTGATCTGGACCGTCGGGGATCGGGTCGATCATTGGCGCATCCGGGGCCGTGGTGTCGACCTCGAAAGCGAACGGGTCGGAGCAGTCCCCGACATTGCCTGCCCCGTCGGTCGCCCGCGCGACCACCTGGTGTTGGCCATCGGCCAGGTTGGGGAGCCCACTGATCCCTGGTCCGGCAAAGGTTGCGGCCGAGCCCGCCGCATCTGCAACGCCCGCGCAATTCGCCCCGACCCATACCTGCACCTGAGAGCCGGCTTCCGCCGTACCCCTGACCAGCGGTGCGGAATCAGTCGTGGGTGACCCGCCGACGATGCCCAGTCCGGTCGGCTTGTCCGGGCCGATGGTGTCGATCACCAGCGGTAGCTCGCTGCAGGAGCTCACGTTCCCGGCAGCGTCAGTCGCGTTGAAGCGGATCGTGTGGGGCACATCGGGTGTCAGCGGCCCCACTGAGACACCGTCGGCAAGCTCGGCCGGTGTGAAGGTGCCGATGGGAGTCGCGGAACAATTGGTGTCGACGAACACCTTGACCTGGGACCCCGCCTCAGCGTGGCCCGTGACCTTCGGCGAAGGGTCTTGGGTCGGACTGGTCGGCACCGATGCCAAAGCGTCGGGGGCGGCTGGGGCGATGTCGTCATGGACGTAGGTGAATGGGTCGGAGCAGGCAGTGTCCGCGCCACCAACGGTGTTGGTGGCGCGCACCGACACGACGTTCGTGGTGTTGGCCGTCATCGGGACCGTCACTCCGGTGCCGCCGAACGTCGCCGCCCCGCCTGAGGCGATCGGGGCACCGGCGCATGAGCCGTTGGCGAAGAACTCGACCGTCGATTCCGCAGGAGCAATCCCGATGAGCTTGGGATTCAGCACCGGGCTGGGGCTCACCGGGTCGGAGGACAGGATCTGCGGCTGCAGCGGACCATCGTCGTCGAGCAGGGTCATGGATGTGGGGTGCGATGGCAGCTTGACGTGGGAAGGCTTCGACCAGGCGATCGTGAAGGTCTCGTTGGGCTCATCCTTTGCGTCAGCAAAGACGTCGAGCTTGATCTTCTTGGTCGTTTGCCCTCGCTTGAAGTTGAGGACCGCGCTTCCGCCGCCGAGATCAGTGCCCAGCGCGGCAGAGCCACCGATGAGGGTGTAGCGCGCTGAAATGTGCTTACCGCTTGGTGCCGACAGGGTGACGGTGATGCGCCTCGTGACCGGCAGAGACGACGTGCCCTCGATCAGCGTCGATGTGGATACTTTCAGCTTGGGCCGTGGATCGTCGTCGCGGATGGTCGCGGTGGCATTGGGTTTGGTGATCTTGACCCCGCCGGACGCCTTGCTCAGGTGAACCCGGAAGGTCTCCTTGAACTCGTCGAGCGCATCCGCGGTCACCCGGACGAACAGCACTGTCGAGGTGGCGCCTTTGGGGATGCTCGCCCTGGTGCCCTTGCGCACTCGCTTGAAGTCGCCGGCCGACGCCGAGGCCGTTCCCGACTTGGTCTGCCAGGAGAAGCTGATCTTCTTGGGGGCCGGCTTCGACAGCCGTACCGCAAACGCCACCAGCCCCTGACCACCGGTGCCCTCAACCAGGGTCGCGTCGTAGACCCGCAGCTTCAGGGTCGCCGCGGAGGCCGGCGGCGCTGCGACGACAACCATGGCCAGGCCGAGCGTTACCGCGACGAGGGCCACCCACAGGCGGCGTACTGCTCGCGGCACGGTTGGACTCCCCCGACGGGACGAATCTGCAGGCTGATCTGCTGACGTGCACCCACGATGCCAGACCAGCGCTGCTTCTCGAAACCGGCGAGTGGTCCGTCGCGGATGGGCCGATCGGGTGACCCGTGACCGGCAGCTCCAACCGCCCGAGCCAAATGCAGGAAGGGCGGCCCCCGTGTCGGGGACCGCCCTTCCGGACTTCGCTCGCCTAAGCGCTAAGCGGCCAACCGCAAACCCCGCGGTCGTCCACTTCGCGCGCTCGTCCTAGAAGTCCATGCCTTCTGGACCTCGTCGTCCTCACGCCCTACGCGGCCAACCGCAAACCCCGCGGTCGTCCACTTCGCGCGCTCGTCCTAGAAGTCCATGCCTTCTGGACCTCGTCGTCCTCACGCGCTACGCGGCCAACCGCAAACCCCGCGGTCGTCCACTTCGCGCGCTCGTCCTAGAAGTCCATGCCTCCCATGCCACCGTCTCCACCCATCGGCGCCGCCGGCGCCTTCTCGGGCTTGTCGGCGATGACCGCCTCGGTGGTGAGGAACAGCGCCGCGATGGAGGCGGCGTTCTGCAGCGCGGAGCGCGTGACCTTGGCGGGATCGATGATCCCCTCCTTGATCAAGTCGACGTACTCGTTGGTCGCGGCGTTGAGACCGAAGCCCGAGTCCAGACCCCGCACCTTCTCCGCCACGACGCCACCCTCGAGGCCGGCGTTGATCGCGATCTGCTTGAGCGGTGCCTCGACTGCGATCTCGACGATCCGAGCTCCGGTCGCCTCGTCGCCGTCCAGCTCGAGCTTGGCGAAGGCAGCCTTGGAAGCCTGCAGCAGGGCGACACCGCCACCAGCGACGATGCCCTCTTCGACGGCCGCCTTGGCGTTGCGTACGGCGTCCTCGATGCGGTGCTTGCGCTCCTTCAGCTCGACCTCGGTGGCCGCGCCCGCCTTGATGACGGCAACGCCGCCGGCGAGCTTGGCGAGCCGCTCCTGCAGCTTCTCGCGGTCGTAGTCGGAGTCGCTCTTGTCGATCTCGGCGCGGATCTGGTTGACCCGTCCGGCGATCTGCTCTGCATCGCCAGCACCCTCGACGATCGTCGTCTCGTCCTTGGTGACGACGACCTTGCGGGCCCGGCCCAGCAGCTCGATCCCCGTGGATTCCAGTTTCAGGCCGACCTCCTCGGAGATGACCTGGCCACCGGTCAGGATCGCGATGTCCTGGAGCATGGCCTTGCGACGGTCACCGAAGCCGGGAGCCTTGACGGCAGCCGAACGGAAGGTGCCACGGATCTTGTTGACGACCAGGGTCGCGAGAGCCTCGCCCTCGACGTCCTCGGAGAGGACGACCAGCGGCTTGCCGCTCTGCATGACCTTCTCCAGGATCGGGAGCAGGTCCTTGACCGCGGAGATCTTCTGGTTGGCGATGAGGATGTAGGCGTCCTCCAGGACGGCCTCCATGCGCTCGGCGTCGGTGACGAAGTAGGGCGAGATGTAGCCCTTGTCGAAGCGCATGCCCTCGGTGAGCTCGAGCTCGAGGCCAAAGGTGTTGGACTCCTCGACAGTGATGACGCCTTCCTTGCCGACCTTGTCCATCGCCTCGGCGATCATGTCGCCGATCTGCGGGTCAGCAGCCGAGATAGAGGCCGTCGCAGCGATCTGCTCCTTGGTCTCGACCTCCTTGGCCATGCCGAGCAGCTGCTCGCTGACAGCGTCGACCGCCTTCTCGATGCCACGCTTGAGTGCCATCGGGTTGGCGCCGGCGGCCACGTTGCGCAGGCCCTCACGGACCATCGCCTGGGCCAGCACGGTAGCTGTGGTGGTGCCGTCACCGGCGACGTCATCGGTCTTCTTGGCGACCTCCTTGACGAGCTCGGCGCCGATCTTCTCGTAGGGATCCTCGAGCTCGATTTCCTTGGCGATGGAGACGCCGTCGTTCGTGATCGTGGGGGCGCCCCACTTCTTCTCGAGCACGACATTGCGGCCCTTCGGGCCGAGCGTGACCTTGACGGCGTCCGCCAGGGTGTTCATGCCCCGCTCGAGGCCACGACGAGCTTCCTCGTCGAATGCGATGATCTTGGCCATGGGGTGTCCGTCCTCCAGGAACGAATCGGCCGGGTGCGGCAACGCCCGCGACGGATGGCTCGTGCTGGTGCACTGGCCTCGTCCCCGCGCGCCCGGCGGTTTGGGTTGTCACTCTCAGGGTCGGAGTGCTAACCCATTATTAGCACTCTCGGGCGCCGAGTGACAACCCGACCCGGCCCCGACCCCCACCCCCCTCCCGCGCTTCACCCACCGGAGTGCCCCTCCAAGCTTCGGGAAAACGCCACAAAAGGGACAAAGTGACGAGCGGAAGGGTATGTCTGATGGGTGAAGCAAGTTGGTTGGTCAGGAGATGATTCGGACGTCCTCGGCCTGCGGCCCCTTCTGACCCTGAGTGATTTCGAGCTCGACGCGCTGATCGGCCTCCAGGGTCCGGAATCCCTCGGTCTGGATCACGCTGTAGTGGACGAAGACGTCCTGACCGCCGTCCACGGCGATGAAGCCGTAGCCCTTCTCGCCGTTGAACCACTTGACCGTGCCTTGGGCCATGCCGCGCTCCTGATCGGTGTTGGTACGTCGCCGCTCTGCATCAACGTCCACGAGAGTAGTGCGCCCGGCAGTAGAGCGCCCCGTCCGGACGGGACCAGGGTCACGTGAGCACCGGTTGCGGCGGTAAGTCGAACTCGTCGTTGCTCATGCGAAGGAGGGCGACGGACGCTCCCGCAAAGCCCACCGCGGCCACGGTCAGGCCCGCGGCGATCAGCACGTTGTTCACGCTGAAGAACGGATGCGTGAAGGTCCCGAAGATCAAGGCGATGCCCATCCACGCCGGAGCGGCCTTGCTGCGCCACAAGGCGAAGCCCAGCAGCGGAAGGCCGATCAGGATCGCGATGATGAAGCCCAAGGACGCAAGCTGCTGGATCGGGTTGGATTCCATCGCATCCTCCAACGCGGAGATGGCCGATACGTCCAGCCCGTGCTGGGCTATGGCGAGGGCGTCGTCATCACCTCCGCGCAACAAGGCGACGGCGGACAGGAGACCACCGGCTCCAAGGACGAAGCCGACCGTCGTCAGGCGGGGAGCACCGCGGCGGGTCACCCAGGCCACAGCCACGATCGCCGGGACGATGAGCACGACGAACGCTGCGTCAAACCATTGCAGCACCTCCATCCGCTGCTGATGAGCCGCGAAGGCGGTCACTCCATCGGCCAACGAGACGTCGCCCTTGCCCGGGTAGAGCAGGTAGTTCACCGCCTTGGCCAACATGGGCAGCGGGGCGACAACGGCGAGCAGGATCCGCCAGAAACCGCGCCAGTCGTGGACAGCTGCGGCCCCCGGCAGATCGGCTGAGGAAGCGGTGCGGCCTGAGGAGCTGATAGTCATGTGAACCTCCCGGTCAGCGGTGATCTGTCGGAGGTCAACCGTCTGTCGCCCGAAGGCATTCGTCATGGGAGGAGCAGCCCAACTTCCCCTGACGAACCTGGGCCAGATAGGTGCCTGTACCTATGTCCAGCACCGCCGAGCGAGACCACAATGAGCCATGGTCGCTGCGCCGCGTGGGCCGATCACCGTGCTGGCGGTGACGGTCGTCGTGTGCTTCGCGGCCTGGATGGCCTGGTTCATCGGCGGCCACACGTTCGCGGATGCTTTCGACTCATATCTGCTGTCGAACACCGCGCTAGGCGTCACGTTCACAGCCTTCGGTGTGCTCGTCCTGGCCCATCGGCCCAAGCACACGGTTGGCCGGCTGTTCATCGCCTTCGGTGCCTGCTACGCAGCGAGCGTCGCCTGCTTGGGACTCGTCTCTGGCGCCCTCCCCTTGTCGGCAGGCGTGGAGCGGTGGATCACCGTCGTCGGCATCACCGTCTGGATCCCCGCGCCTTTGGTGGTCCTCCCGCTGATCCTCCAGCTGTTCCCTGACGGGCGACCACTTTCCTCTCGCTGGCGCCCTTTCGTTGCCGTCACCCTGGCCCTCACCGCGACTGCACCACTCCTGGCCCTGGCACCCGGATCGATCGAAGACGAGCCGATCACCGATCCCAGTCCGCTGCTGCCTGCCCGTGCCGGCGAGGTGGTCCAGGCAGTCCTACCGTTCTTCACTGCTCTAGCCGCGGCCACCCTGCTGGTCAGCCTCGGCTCGCTAGCCCTCCGGGCGCGGAGATCGATCGGAGTCGAGCGGCTGCAGGTCATGTGGCTGCTCTGGGCGGTCGCCGTATTCGTCGTGCTCAACGCCCAACGCCTGGTCACCACCGACGGGCCGATCCTGTTCGTGCTGACCCTGGCACTGATCCCTGCGGCCGGCACGGTGGCCATCGTGCGATACCACCTGTACGACATCCGCCTCATCGTCAACCGTTCTGCGGTCTACGGGATCCTCACGGGAGGGGTCGTCCTGGCCTACCTCTCACTTGTGGCCGTCACGGCAGCGCTGGTCGGGGATCACACGCGAGCGGGAGCCTTGCTGGCGACCGGCTTGGTCGCTGTCGCATTCGCCCCTGCGCGGGCACGCGTGCAGGCACGCGTCGACCGCCTCATGTACGGCCGCCGACGCGACCCGGCGCAAGCTGCCGCGACCGTTGTGGTCCGCCTGGGGGACGGCCTTGACGGGGTCCTGCGGGCGACGTGCGAAGCGTTGGCACTTCCCTACGCCGCCGTTAGCTCGAACGGACGCATCGTCGCTTCGCACGGCGTGCTCCCGGACCTTCGACACACGTTTGCGCTAGACGCACCCGAAGGCTCCGGGGCAGACCTGCTCGTGGGCCTGCGCGTCGGCGAGACGCGACTGTCCGGCTCAGACGAAAGAGCCCTGGATCTGTTGAGAGCCCCCATCTCGGTCGCTTGGCAAGCCATGGTGCTGTCCGAGGATCTCCTTGACTCCCGCGCGCGCATCGTTGCGAGCCGCGAGGAGGAGAGACGCCGCCTGCGCCGAGATCTCCACGATGCCCTCGGCGGTTCGCTCACCGCGGTGAGCCTCAAGGTCGACGCAGCGCTCAACCTGAGAATGACTGACCCTGGGGGGTCCGCGGAGCTGTTGACGGGAGTACGGGCCGATCTGACCGGAGTCATCGATGACATCCGTCGACTCGTGAACGCCTTGCGCCCTCAACCCCTGGACGACCTCGGCCTCGTCGGGGCACTTCGGCAACGCGCCGATCACGCCTGGAGCCGAGAAGACGGCACGTTCCTCGTCACCATCGACGCACCCGAGCCGATGCCGGCGATGCCGGCAGCCGTGGAGGTGGCGGCTTACCGGATCGCGTCGGAGGCGGTGACGAACACCATGCGACACGCACAGGCTCGCCGCTGCGCCATCACCATGCGTGTGGACGGCGACCTCTACCTCGAGGTCAGAGACGATGGGGCGGACTGCACCAAGCCATGGCAGGTCGGCGTCGGTCTGACGTCAATGGCCGAGCGGGCGACCGAGCTTGGCGGGCGGCTGGTGGCCGGTCCGACGGACCACGGCGGCCGGGTCCACGCGGTATTGCCTCTGGAGCCGGCATGACCGTCGAGCAGTCCCCTGCTGCGTCACCGCCTGCGGAATCACTGACCGAAGACACGCCAATTCGGCTCCTCATCGTGGACGACCACCCCCTCATGAGGGACGCGCTGCGCGCATTGATGAGCTCACTTCCCGACTTCGTGGTCGTCGGCGAGGCCAGCGACGGACTGACCGCACCGAGGGAGGTGCAGCTGACCCGGCCCGACGTCGTCATCATGGATCTGCATCTACCGGGCGCCAGCGGCATTGACGCCACCCGAGCCATCAGAGAGCGTTCCCCGAGCACGAAAGTCCTTGTGCTGACCATGCTCGAGGACGACGACTCGGTCTTCGCAGCCATGCGCGCGGGGGCAGCGGGCTACGTGGTCAAAGGTGCGCAACAGGACGAGATCGTCCGGTCCATTCGGTCGGTCGCTGCTGGCCAGGCAGTATTCGGCCCAGCCATCGCCGGTCGCATGAAGGACTTCTTTGCGCGCGGCTCCGCCAGCTCCAGCCCCAACGCGCCCTTCCCAGAGCTGACCCCTCGCGAACGCGAGATCCTCGACCTCGTCGCCCAGGGCCGATCAAACTCATCGATTGCGCACACACTGGTGATCAGCACCAAGACGGTCAGCAACCACATCTCCGCCATCTTCGCGAAGCTGGCCGTGGCGGATCGCTCCGAGGCCATCGTTCGGGCCCGCCAGGCCGGCCTCGGAGGCACGACGGACTGAGTGCCCGATCGAAGATTCAGCCTCCGGCAACAGCAGGGATGACCGAGACCGAACACCCGTCGGGAGTCGCCGTCCCGAGTCCCTCGGCGAACCGTACGTCGTCATCGTTGACGTAGACGTTGACGAAGCGCCTCAGCTTGCCCTCGTCGTCGAGAACGCGAGCCCCGATCCCGGGGTGGGCATCGTCCAGCGCCGCAACGACCTCCGCGACGGTGCCACCCTCGACAGACACCTCTGCCGCGCCGCCGGTGTACTGGCGCAAGATCGTGGGAATCCGAACGGTGACGCTCATCAGGACACAACCTCTCGGAAGGCTTCCAGGGAAGGACTGATCGTCGCAGACGGTCCGACCACCGAAGCGACCGCATCGAGGGTCTTGAGGCCGTCTCCCGTATTCAGGATGACGGTCTCCGCTGCAGGGTCCAAGGCCCCTTCCGCCAGCAGGGCACGCAGGACGGCCACGGTGACACCGCCCGCGGTCTCCGCGAAAATCCCTTCGGTTTCCGCCAACAACCGGATGCCTTCGATCACCTGCTGGTCCGAGACGTCGCCGACGGCGCCACCGGTACGTCGTACGACGTCTAGGGCGTACGGACCGTCAGCGGGGTTGCCGATCGCCAACGACTTGGCGATCGTCTGGGGGCGCACAGGACTGACGACGTCGTGGCCCGCCCGCCATGCCTGGGCCACGGGTGAGCATCCGGTGGCTTGCGCGCCGAACACCCGGTATGGCGTGTCCTCCACCAGCCCTAGCTTTGCCCACTCCCTAAAGGCCTTGTCGACCTTGGTCAGCAATGAGCCAGACGCGACCGGCGCCACGATCTGTTCCGGCAGCCGCCAGCCGAGCGCCTCGGCCACTTCGTAGCCGACCGTCTTGGAGCCCTCGGCGTAGTAGGGCCTGAGGTTCACGTTGACGAAGCCCCAGTCCGCCTTGTCCGGCTCTCCGGCGATCTCCGAGCACAACCGGTTGACGTCGTCATACGTCCCGTCGACTGCCACCAGCGTGCCGCCGTACACCGCCGTGGTCAGGACCTTGCCCGCCTCGAGGTCGGAGGGGATGACCACCACGGAACGCAGCCCGGCCCGGGCGGCTGCAGCTGCCACGGCATTGGCCAGGTTGCCGGTGGAGGCACAAGCGATAGTGCGTATTGCGAGCGGGCGAGCCGCCGCGAGGGCAACGGCGACAACTCTGTCCTTGAACGAGTGCGTGGGGTTACCGCTGTCGTCCTTGACCCACAACGCCTTCATGCCGAGAGCGCGAGCAAGGTTGTCGGCCCGCACCAGCTGGGTGCACCCGGGCGCCAGATTGGGGAGACCGGCAACGCCTTCTGGCACCGGGAGGAGATCGCGGTAGCGCCAGATCGAGTGCGGACCCGCCTCGATCCGCTCGCGGATCGCGAAGCCCTGCCCCAGGTCGTAGGCGACCTCCAGCGGCCCGAAGCAGTCCTCGCAGGCATACCGAGCCCCGAGGGCGTACGTGCGTCCGCACTCGCGGCAGGTCAATCCGACGGCTGAGCCCAACGAACCGGGAGGCAGATCGGTCCGGGCAGTGGAATCGATGGATGCGGTCACGCGAGAAGCCTTTCTTCTCATCTTCCCCGGCGAAACGCACCGGGACGGACGTGGCACCTGTCGTTCCCCGCGATCTGACTGCATTCAGACGACTGCGCTGTGCGGGTGCGATGGTTGCCGGGGCTTCGTCGGGCCGTGTCCCTCTGCCCCTCTGGATGAGCGGTATGAAGTTGTCGCGCGACGCCTGATGTGCCAGGTGAGCCGTACGTGTTGGAGACTGTAGCGAAAGCCACCGCAGCCATCCGATGACCGTCCGGCTGGCGAGACAGCACTAGCAGGCCATCACCGGCACAGTTCAGGAGGCGTTCGTGCGGCCCGACGTGACCCGCTGGTTTGCCCGGCGAACCTCGGTCGCCGCCGACTGGCCGGTGACAAACCTGCTCGCCGCCAAGGCGAGCACGTCGATCAGCGTCGTTCTGCCGGCGCTGGACGAGGAAGCGACCGTCGCATCCATCGTGGACGCCATCGTCACCGACCTTGCCAGCGGTCCTGACCCCCTCGTAGACGAGGTCGTCGTCATGGACAGCGGCAGCAGCGACCGTACGGCAGCGGTCGCGGCCGCGGCCGGTGCGCGCATCGTGCGCGGAGACAGCGTGCTGCCTCAGCTTCCCCATGTCATCGGCAAGGGTGAGGCCCTCTGGCGATCGCTGGCCGCGACGAGCGGCGACATCGTGGTGTTCGTCGACGCCGATCTCGAGTCCTTCTCGGCCAACGTGGTCACGGGGTTGCTCGGTCCATTGCTCACCGACTCGAGCGTCGAGCTGGTCAAGGGCTTCTACGACCGCCCCCTGCGCGACGGCGACTCGCTGCTGACCAACGGAGGGGGACGCGTGACGGAACTCGTCGCAAGGCCGATCCTCAACCTGCACTGGCCAGAACTGGCGGGTGTGGTGCAGCCGCTGGTCGGCGAGTACGCCGCCCGTCGGCCGCTGCTCGAGGCACTGCCGTTCCCCACCGGCTACGGCATCGAGCTGGCGATGCTCGTTGACACCCTGGAGTCGGTCGGGCTCGATGCCATCGCCCAGGTCGATCTCGGGGTTCGCCATCACCAACACCAGAGCGAACATTCGCTGGGTCGCATGGCGGCTCAGATCTGGCAGGCAGCGCTGCACCGACTCGATCCCGACGGACACACGTGGCGCAGCCACGCGCTTGGCGCAACGCTGGCGCAGTTCGAGAGGGTCGACGGCGCCTACGTCGCGACGAGCCACGACGTCTCGGTCACCGAACGGCCGCCGATGTCGCAGCTGCGCCGCGAACTGGCCCGTCGAGCGTCTTGACCTGAGCGGCGGGTCGGCTGTGAGTCAGTTGCCACGCAAGATCAGAGCACGCCAGGTCGTTAACGCAGTCAACCTCTCGACCCTGTTAGGTCTCGTGGCGGCTCGGGCGGGCGGGGCTCGACTCGAACCTGGGCCGGACGGGCTGGTCCTGGCCCACGGCTACCGCCACCGACTGCCGCGGGCTGCCGCTTTCACCGTGGGCAACGTGATCATCACCAAGCACCCGGCGGGCTACCTCACCGGTCGACCGGCGCTGCTTCGACACGAAGGAAGGCACAGCGACCAGTGGGCCTGCTGGGTCGGACTGCCCTTTCTGGCCGCATACGGCGTCGCGGCTGGTTGGTCGAAGCTTCGCACCGGTAGCCCCGCGCTGGGCAACACCTTCGAGCGACGAGCCGGACTCGTCGACGGTGGCTACCTACCTGAGGGGGCACGCTGAAACGGTGATCACCGGTCGAGGCTCGCCAGCACCCAGGTGAGGAGCGACACGACGCCGGCCGGCCCCTCCACAACCAGATCAGCGGCTTCGCCCACCGCGGCCGCCTCTGCCGACTCGGCGGCGACGGTCAGCCCCGTGCACTGACCCGAGGCGCGCAACGCGTCGACCGCGGCGAAGGCGGCAAGGTCTCCGAGGTCATCACCGACGAAGACCACAGTTTCAACCGCGTGATCCGCGACCAGCCCGCGCAGCGCCGTGCCCTTGTCGGAACCTGCGGTGCGGAGCTCCACGACGTAGCGGCCGGGTTCGACCGTCAGGTCGTACGTCTTCGCGATGGCCGTGAGCTCGGGAACAACGACGGCGATGGCGGAGTCTGGGTCCGCGCTCTGGCGGCTGTGCACGGCAACGGCCGAGCCCTTCTCCTCAACCATCAGACCGGGAATGCCGACGGACAGCAGCAGCTGTTTCACTGCCTCGACTGCTCCCCCGGGCAACGGCTCGGGGGCTTCCAGGAGCTCGCCACCGACCCAGCGCTGTGCGCCGTAGGCGCCCAGGACGATCAGCCCGGGTACGCGCTCGAGACCCCCGAGCTCAGCAGCTGTCAGTGCCGGGCGGCCGGTGATGACCGCCGCGGCAGCCAGTTGCGGTGCCAGCGCGGCCAACGCTTCGACGGCCCCCGGTGCGGGGACTGCCTTGGTGGGGTCGTCGACGATCGGGGCCAGGGTGCCGTCGTAGTCACAGGCCACGAGGGTCCGCTCCGGGTGCGCCAGCCAGCCGGCCAAGCCGCGCCGGCCGGGGGCGGAGGACGGGACCGGAGGCTCGGCCGTGCCGTCAGCGTGCGGCGAGGTCACAACTGTTACTTCAACTCAGCCGGGAGCGCTGGTGAGGATGACCGTCAGCCGATCAGCGCGCATGCCGGAGACGCGCGGCAGCACGCGGTTGACGCCGAGGTCGCGAGCGAGCAGCTTGGCCTCGGACGAGTGCCCTGGCGCGTAGTAGACCGTGGTGGACACGACGTTGCCCCGCCAATTGCCGACTCCTGCGATGGTCCAGCCCTTCGCCTTGAGACTCGCACCGGTTCGCGCAGCCAGGCCGGTGATCGAGGTCTGGTTGAGAACCACGACCGGCGTCTCGCGCGTCACGGTCGGCGTCTTCGTCTTCGAGGGCTTGGGTGATGACGTCGGCTTGGCGGACTTGGTCCCCTCGGGGGACTTCGACGGCTTCTTCGACTTGCTCGGACTCGGCGAATCCGTCGGCGACGCGCTCGGCGTGACCGTCGGAGGCGCGGCCTGGGTCGGCGAGGTCTGGGGCAGCCCGGTCACCGTGGTGTCGGCCAGCGCGTCCGGCGATGAAGCGGCGGTCACCCAGCCGTAGACCCCGACACCGACAGCCACGACAGCGACCGCGACGACCACCACCGGGAGAAGGGTCGACGCCGCCGAACGCTGCGCGCGGTGGCTGCCGGCTCGAGGTGTGCCGGGAGTGGTCCCGGGTTCGGGGGTCGGGTGTCCGGCGCCGCCCGGTGGCAGCGCCGGATCAGAAGGGCCTTCGCTCACGCCTCGATGCCGAGGCGACGCGCAGAACGTGCGCGCTGGCGGGCCGTGCGAAGGCGCCGCAACCGCTTGACCAGCATGGGGTCGTGGGCGAGCGCGGCCGGATCATCGATGAGGGTGTTCAGCACCTGGTAGTAGCGGGTGGCGGACAGGTCGAACAGCTCACGGACCGCCTGCTCCTTCGCGCCGGCGTACTTCCACCACTGTCGCTCGAAGGCGAGGATCTGCTCGGCGCGCTCGTCGAGAGGACTTGGCTCCGCCTGCTCCCCGGCCCGGGTGGTCGGAACGAACGCCGCGTCCATCGCTGGCTCCTCGATGTGTCTGCTGGATAGGTGTCGAGCGGGTCATCACGTGTGTGCGGCCCGGGCTTCCCCTCCCGAGCCGCAGGGCCATCGTACGACCCAAACCACAGCCATGTCATTCACCCGGCCGAACAGAGTCTCCGGCAGCGATCACCCCTCCGGGCTCGCCGATCCTGGGTGACTCAGCGTGACCAGCGCCTTCTCTCGCAGACGAGCCAGTCGGTCGTTGTCAGCTCCGTCGAAGCCCTGTTCCGCGATGGTCGCCGTGAGTCGCTCCAGCTGGGCACGTAGGACGTCCCGATCGGCAGCCCGCGTCGCACACCAGCCGACTTGACCGAGTAGGCGGCTCAGCTCCGCCAGCACGTCAGGGTCGGACCGGCCGTACCGAAGCGGTGCACCCACGGCCAGCTCCAGCAGCGCGGCGAAGTCCGGCCGAGCCAGGATCACCCGTGCCCGGCCGTTCTGGTCACGCAAGGTGACCGCGCCGAGCTGGCGGCCGAGAAGTTCGGCGAGCAGCGCCGCGCTGTGACCAAGGGCGTGCACGGCCGTCGTCGGATCGTTGACCCCAGGTGAGAGGGCCCGAGACGCGACATCGGTGATCTGCCGCAGGCCGTAGGCCACATCCTGGGCTGCCGTCCGCTCGGGGCCGGTCGAGACGGCGTCGACGACCATGTCCTGCACCCTCGTCCGAGACTCAGCTGTCAAGACCCCGCTCGAGGCGCGGCGGACCCGTCCGATCGGGGTACCTTCCACCAGCAGGCTCCCGGGTTCCTGGTCCAGCACGAGCACGGCGTCAACGTCGGTGGCCACGTCGAGAAGTGCCCCCTCGTCGACGGACGTGAAGAATCCCGAGCCTCCGGCCAGGACAGAAAGCCATCGCTCGTCGTCAGAGCGATCGGGGTCGTCGATCCTCGGCGCCGCATCGTCAGACTGAGCGTCGTCGTCGGCAGCGCGCGCGACGAGCACCCGATCGATGGTGTCCTCGGCCTCGGCGCGGACCCGAGAGAGCATCGTCTCGACGCGGATCTCGCGTACCAGGTGCGACAGGAAGAACACCAGCATCAAGACGCTGGCGACCGTGAGGACGTACGCCCCCGTCACGGCGACCTGCGGAACGACCTCTGCCTGATCAGGCCCGTCGGAGCGAATGGCGCGCAGCACCGTGAGTGAGTAGACGAACGTGGCCAGGAACAACGCCAGCGTCACATGGACGAAGCCATCGCGAGTGAAGGTGCGGAGCAATCGGGGAGAGTATTGACTGCTGGCCAGCTGCAAAGTCACGACGGTCAGCGAGAACGTCAGCGACGTGACGGTGATCAGCGACCCGGAGATCGCGGCGAGCACCGACCGAGCCGCGTCGGCCCCACCGCCGAAGAGCCGGTCGGTGAGCGCGGTCGGGAACGCGCCGGTCGTGTCGAGGCGGGTCAGGAGTACAGCGAGGCCGACGGCGAGGACCACACCGATCGCCGGGAGCGGCCACAGCTGGGTGCGTACCGCATCGACGACCACGGAGTAGCGGCGCCATACCCCTGACGACTGACGTGAAGAGCTCATCCCCCGATCCTTCCGTACCCGCGCACGAGACCTGCCTGCTACCACCGTGGGTGCGCACCTAGGCCTAGCCTCCTGTCATGACCTGCCATGCCATCGATGCCTCAACGGTCGGCCTCTCCGACGCACCCCTGCAGCCGGAGCAGGTGAGATCCGGCGCCCCCCGGGTGGCTGCTGTCGCCCTTCGCGACACCGGCGACCTTGAGGTCGGTGTGTGGGAGCACACGGTCGGAGTGTCCACCGATGTCGAGGCGGATGAGGTGTTCGTCGTGCTCACCGGGCGAGCGACGGTCGACGTCGCCGGCGGGCCGAGCCTGGAGCTGCGCCCCGGCGTCGTCGGATTCCTCGACTCCGGAGCCGAGACGACGTGGACGGTCCACGAGACGCTCCGCAAGGTGTACGTCGCGCCCGCGATGCTCCCCAGCTGATCGCCGTCAGCAGACAGGCGGGGGCGGTGGACGATGGCGATAGACGGACGCCTCGCTGCTAGCCGGTGACGGAGTACGCCACCGAGCCGAAGCCCGCGCCAGCCTGGACAGCGCCGCCCATCTCCGGACTCTCGGCGGTGAAAACGAGGTCCTTGCCGGTGGACAGACCCATCGTGGCGGCACCGGACTTGAACGGGAAGAACGCCACGACCCCTGCGTCGGTCACGCCGTGGGCGTCCTTGCCCGGCACACCAACCACGGCTCCGCTGACCGAGAAGGCCACGCTGGACCCGAAATGATCAGCTGTCGCAACCGCGCCTGTGACGCCTTTGGTCTGCTGGCTCAGTGACTGTTCGCGCGATCCCGAGAGCTTGAAGCTCGCCGAGCTCGCAGTCATCCGGTGGATGATCCCTGCGTCCTTGGTCGAGCCCACGTCCTCGCCCGGGGCACCGATCAGCAGCACTACATCGAAGGCGCTCAGAGCCGCTCCGAAACGATCGCCGTTCTCAGGCTTGTCGTCCACGCGCCCCGAAGAACCCTTTGTCCCCTGGTGGAAGACGCCCCAGGACTTGTCCGGATAGGCCGCCTCGATGAGACCGGCGTCCTTGTGCTTGCCGACGTTCTCGTGGGGCACGCCCACGACGGGGACCCGGCCGGCAGCGGAGGCGGAGACGTACCCGCTCAGCACCTCGCCGAACTGATCGCCCTTCTCGACATGGTCGGGCACACCCTTGGTGTCCTGAGTGATCGACGCGACGCCGCCGGCGGTGCCCGGCAGCTTCGACGCAGTTCCGGGCAGGTCGGTGACCATGCCGGCGTTCTTCACCGTGCCGACGTCCTCACCCGGCGCCCCCACCCACAATGAGTAGGCATTGCGGCCCGGGCCGAGAGCCTTGCCGAACTGGTCTCCGCTCTCGGCCTTGCCGGGCACCGGCCCGCCGCCCTGGTAGTAGACCTTCGCGCCGGAGCCCCACGCGCCCACCTTGACGACGTGCACCTTCCCGGCGTTCTTCTTGGTTCCGATGTCCTCGTTCGGCACACCGATCGCCAACCAGCGCACGAACAGGTCTCCGCCGAAGAACAGCGAGGATCCGAAGCCGTCCCCTGGTTCGGGCGAGTCACCGATCGTGGCGCCTTGAGTCAGGACGGTGATGCTGTCGGCGATGATCCCGTCCTTGTCCACGAGGAACACGTAGACGCGTCCCTCCCCGCCGTTCGAACCCGGCGCACCCACAGCGACGACCGAGCAGCCCGACTCGCCGGAGCTGAGCGTGTCGTCGAATCCCCAGGACACAGCGGCCCCGAACTTGTTGCCGGCAGCCGGCGTGCCACCAAGGTCGCTCTCGTCGATGGTGACATCGGCCGCATCGCCCAGCGAGGACCCGTTCGGTTCGAACAGCAGCGTCAGGGTGCCGGCATCGACCTCGCCGCCCACCTCTGCCTTGGGCGTTCCGAGCGCCACATCGACTTGCCCGTTGCACTCCACGTCCACCGCTGCAGGTGCTGCAGAGGGGAACAAGGCGAGCGCGAGACTGAGCACGGGCAGGGCAACGAGCAGCCGCGGACGCACGAAGGTCATGGCTACTTGGTCGGCCGTCGCGCCCCCGATCCTTGAGCCGAGAGGCGGGAAGACTGCCTGCAGCGGGCGCGATCTAGTCCGAGGGAGCGACCTCAGGCCCGGCATGTTCCTGCCCAGCACCCAGGAGCTTTCGCCGCTGCAGCTCGACGGCAAGAATTGGGAAGACGAGCACCGAGACCACTCCTGCTCCCACGATGCTGGCCTGGGCGGCCTCGGTCATCCGTCCGTTGTCGACGCCGATCTGGGTCAGCGCGACGAGCAACGGGAGCGTGGTCGACGTGAGGAACACCATCTGCCAACGTTCGGTCCGACCCAGGTGCGAGCGATACCAGAGCAGCGAAGGCAACCCCCTCAGAGCAAGCAGGAGGGCAAGCACCACGAGCAGCGGAACCGGGTTCTCGACGATCGAGTTGATATCGAGGGTCATCCCGGAGTAGACGAAGAAGATCGGGATGAACAACCCGTAGGCCACGGCATCAAGCTTGACCTCGAGGAGCTCGATCTCCCCCGGCGACCAGGCCCGGAGGATGACCCCGGCGACGAACGCGCCGAGCACGTTGTCGAAGCCGAAGTCGGTCGACAGCAGCAAGAAGCCGAACAGAACGGCGATCGCGATCCGCAGCGTCGTCTGGGAGGTCTCGTGCTCGCGCTGCAAGATGATCTCGCCGATCCTGGTGCCATCCACCAGGCGCTGGGTCCGCATCGCCAGCACCGTAAGACCCAAGAAGACGACCAGGGCGAGAACCTCCTTCGCGGATCCGGAGGACCCCAGCAGGATCGCCATCGCCAGGATCGGGCCAAGCTCGCCAACGGCCCCGGCGCTGAAGACGTATCGCCCGAAGGACCCGCCGAGCATGTTGTTGTCCCGCAAGATCGGCAGCAACGTCCCCAGAGCCGTGGTCGTCAAAGCGATGGCGACGACGACAGGAGAGGTGATGACATCGAGCCGATAGACGATGCCGAAGAAGATCAGCCCAGCGAGCAGGCTGACGGCCCAGGCAACCATCGCCAGGCGGCCTTCCTTGGCCGCCAAGAGTCTGGGGTCGAGCTCGTATCCCGCGAGCAGGAACAAGAACCCGAGTCCCAGGGTGGAGAACGCGCTGATGGGTGCGGGATCAGCCAGCCCCAGGATTTCTGGACCCACGATCACGCCGGCCACGAGCAGTAGGACGACCTGGGGCAACCGCACCCGGCCGGGCAGCAGGTCAACGATGATCGGCGCCAGCGCGGCGACGACCACCACGACGACGAGCGAGGCGAATCCTGGCGGCACGGCCCTACCCTGTCAGTCCCGAACATGCAATGGTCGCGAGTCAGCGAGTCGCCCCGATGCCGCGGTCACCCGCGCGACCCGGCAGGCTGAGCGGATGACCCAGCAGTCCGACGTTCTCTCCGAGCCCGCCCCCCGCGTGGACGACGCATGGTGCAAGCGGGTGCTCGCGCAGACGTACGGTCTCGAGGCGACCGTCGCAGTCCTGCGCAGCGAGCGTGACCACAACGTCCTCGTGACGGAGAAGTCGGGTCGACGCTTCGTGCTGAAGATTTCCAACTCGGCCGAGGATCCGCCGGTCATCGACATGGAGAACGCCGCGATGCAGCACGTTGCCCGAGTGGACCCGGCCCTGGCGATCCCTCGGCTGGTGCTCACGAGCGACGGTCGCACCGTCACGGTTGAAACAGCCCCCGACGGGCGTACCCATCTGGTTCGAGTGGTCACCTTGCTCCCGGGGACGGCGGCCGACATCACCGACCTCCCCGACGGGTTCGCCAGCCAGCTGGGCGATTGGTCCGCCCGGCTGGGTGCAGCGTTGGACGGCTTCGAGCACCCGGCCGCCCATCGGAGGATCGAGTGGGACCCGCGACGCGTCGCCGACCTCGCTGGGCATGTGAATTCGTTGCCCCGAGAGCGAAGAGACCAGGTCACCGGTCTCGTGCAGCGCGTGAGCCGAAACCCTGAACGCCTGGTCTCCTTGCCTGCGGGCGTCCAGCACGCCGACCTGACCATGAGCAACGTGCTCGTGGACGAGACCGCCATCACCGGGATCATCGACTTCGGCGACATGCACCACACACAACGGGTGGCCGATGTCGCCATCACCTTGGCTTCGCTGCTGCGAGTCGTAGCGATGACTGATGGAGACCTGTGGCTGGAGGCGGGCGACTTCCTGGCCGCCCATCAGCACCACTCGGCCCTCGGCACGGACGAGTGGGCGGTGCTCGGGGAACTCGTCCTCGCACGGCTCACCGCCACCGTATTGATCTCCGCGTGGCGCGCCCCCGCCAACCCGGACAACGTCGACTACCTGACGGGACTCGACGAAGGCAGCTGGCGCTGCCTGGACGTCCTGGGCCGGCTGGAGGTGTCCGAGCTGACTGATCAGCTCCACCGAGCCGGTTCGCGGCAGTGAGGATCCCGTGCCCTCAGCAGGGACACGGGATCCGCACGGTCACCGCTAGTGGACAGCCTGCCCGCTTCCGGTCACGACCGCTTGGCCGGCGCCGTGGGCGTTGGCTGCGGCGTCAGCCGCGGTTGAGGTCGCACCTGCCACGCTGGGGCTGGTCAGCGATCCACCGGTGCCGGTTCGCAGACCCGCGCCCGACCCATGGACGGACTCGGCAGCGTCCGGGGTGACTGCAGCGTTGCTTGTCTTGAATGGCACGAAGGTCTCCTGCCCGCTCTGGTTCACGGCGTAGCCGATACCGACGGCTGCCAACACGAGCACAGCGGCGGCGGCAGCCGAGTACCAGAACAGTCGGTTCGATCGCTGAGAGGCAGGCGAGGTTCCGGTGCGGGTGCTGACCGACGGGTTCAGGTCCGCGGCCCGGGTTGTGGTGATGGTCATGATCTGCTCCTTGGCGTCTGGGGGGCCATGGCCCCGGCCACCGTCTGGTGGCGCGACCAGAACCTCGCGCAATGCCCTTGAAGCCCGCTGGCACGCCGAAGGGCGACCTCCCGGGTTTGCTGCAAGCCCTCCGCAAGCGCCGAATCTGGGGATTTCTCCCGTCGCGGCTGTCCCCGACGGCTTCCTACGCTCGCTTCCATGGAGATCTGGGTGCTCGGAACGCTCGAAATCAGCCACGACGGTCGCGCGGTGGAGGTGCGCGGTCCGCTGCCACGTCGCCTCCTAGCGGTCCTGGCACTTACTCCTGGACGTGAGGTGAGCACAGACCGGCTGGTGGAGGCGCTGTGGGGCGAGTCGCCGCCGTCCGCTGCGCCGGCCACGCTGCAGTCGCATGTGGCCAGGTTGAGGCGTGACCTCCCGGTGGCTGATGCCGTCAGGACTGGGCGTCACGGCTACCGGCTGGACGTCGCCGAGGATGATGTGGACGCCGTCGTCCTCGAGCAAAGGGTCAGGGACGGGGGCCATGCGCTGATCCAGGGACGGCTCGACGACGCCAGCGAGATCCTCGGCCAGGCCTTGGAGCTGTGGCGCGGAGCGCCGTACGCCGAATTCACCGGTTGTGAACCGCTAGAAGCAGAAGCCGAGCGTCTCGGGCATCTGCGGCTTGACGCCCTCGAGCGACGCATCACCGCGGACCTCGGACGGCCGGGGGTGGCGCCGCCGGTCGCCGAGCTGGAAGCGCTCGTGCGCTGGCACCCGATGCGGGAGTCGTTCTGGGCGCTGCTGATGGGCGCGTACTACCGGGCCGGACGCCAGGCCGACGCGCTCGCCGCCTACCAGCGGGCCCGTGCCGTCCTGTCTGACGAGCTCGGGGTGGACCCCGGCCCTCAACTGCAGGAGATGGAACGGATGGTGCTGGCCCAGGACCCGTGTCTGGATACCGTGAGCGTCTCGCAATTCTTGCCCACGCGTAGGGCCGACCGGCCCTACGCTGACGGCGTGGCTCTCGTCGAGAGGGCATCGCTCGTCGAATCCCTCCAGGGACTCCACGACGAGGCCCGGAGCGGTTCAGGGCGGTTGGTGCTCCTGCATGGCGAGACGGGTGCGGGGAAGTCGGCGCTGGTTCGGGAATGGAGCGTTTCAGCCGCCGAGCGCACCCCGGTCTTGTGGGGTGCCTGCGACCCGCTGTCATCTCCGCGGGCCCTCGGCCCCCTTGTCGATATCGCCCCGCTCCTGGATTCGACCGTGGCAGAGATGCTGCGTTCGGGAGAGCGCAGCGGTTTGTTCGAGGCAGCGCTGACCGCTCTCGACGAAATAGGCCCTGCGGTCCTCGTCATCGAGGATGTGCACTGGGCCGATGCCTCGACGTACGACTTCGTCCGCTTCGTGGCTCGCCGGATCGACCGGAGTTGTCTGCTCGTCGTCGTGACCTACCGCGACGAGAACCTCGAGCCCTCCGACCCGCTACGCGTCATGCTGGGAGACATTGCTTCCCTCGGGGGCGTCCGACGCCTCGGCGTCCCGTTGCTCAGCGAGGCAGCCGTCGCCGAGCTCGCCGCTGGCAGCGGCATCGATGCTGTCGACCTGCACGCCGAGACCGATGGGAATGCCTTCTTCGTCACCGAGGTGCTGGCCTCGGGCGGTGAGCAGCTGCCCTCGTCGGTGCAGGAGGCGGTCCTGTCTCGCGTCCATCGCCTCTCGCCGCAGGCCCGGCTGGCCCTGCAGGCGGCGGCAGTCGTGGGTGCGCGCATCGAGCCGTCTCTCATTCATGCGCTGCCTGATGTCCCAACCGAGGGTCTCGACGAGTGCGTGACCTCAGGAATGCTGCGCTACGACGCTCCGACGTACGGCTTCCGCCACGAGCTCGTCCGCCAAGCGGTGCTCTCGGGAATCACCCCGGCCCGGCTTGGCGCGTTGCACTGGCAGGTGCTCGACCGGCTGCGCACGCTCCCGATCGTGCCCCGCCCGCTCGCACGGCTCGCCGATCATGCGGCCCAGGCCGGCGACGGTCCGGCCGTTCTCGAGTTCGCGATCGAGGCCGGAGACTTGGCGGCGAGCCTCGGGTCGCACCGCGAGGCAGCATTCCAGTACGGCCGGGCCATGCCGTACGCCGATCTGCTCGACACCGAGGCGAGGATCTCGCTGCTCGGGCGACGCGCCTACGAATGCCAGGTGGCAGACCAGCACGAACAGGCGATTGCGGCCTGGGACCAGCAGGTTCTGCTGCTGCGCGCGGAAGGGCGCAACCTCGAGCTCGTAGACGCTCTGCTCGGCCTCGACGAGTCGTTCTACACAATCGGTGACAACAGTCACGGGACGGAGTTCGATCGATGAGGCTTTTGACGCTTCTCGACGGCACAGGCCCCAGCCCGCAGCCTCGCGCGAACACTGCGCTACCGCGGTGCACATCACCTTCGCGCGTCGGAGAATGTCCCGAGGCGATCACCTGGCTCGAGAAGGCGCTCGACATGCGCCCGCGACGTCGGCGCCAGGGACGTCGAAGCGAGGGCTCTAGCGAGCCTCGGAGTGACCATCTGGTGATCGGTGAAGTCCAGCAAGCCAACGAGGAGGTGAACCAGGGACTGCAGATGGCGCTGAATCTCGGTGAGGAGGACATGGCCGGGAACATCTTCCAAGCGGTCGCGTATATCCCCTGGATGCAGTTCGACTTCGCGGAGGCGCACGCCCGGATGGAGGAAGCGGTGCGTTACACCGCGGATCACGACCTCCACGGTCACCTGATGTGCGCGCTCGGCGTCCGTGATCACGATGAAGCTGGACCTTGGCCGGTGGGACGAGGCGATGAGCGAGGTCCGAACGACCTGCTCTACGTTCGGAACACGGGCCGGGCCAGCCGAATCGAACCCCTCATGGCCATCGGACTTGCTGGGGGCGCGGCGCGGCGACCGGGACGACGTCTGGGACTACCTCGACGAGGCAGACGAATACATCGTCGAAGACCCAAAGCCTCGGATACCAGGGTACGGTCGCGCTGGCGCGCGGTGAGGCCCATCTGCTGGAGGGCGACAACGAAGCAGTGCGCGCCGCGGCGTTCCACTGGTACGAGGAGTCGGTTCGCCTCCAGGACGAGGAAATGATGGCCGACCTGACACTGCTCGTATGGCGGGCGGGCCTCATCGACCTCCCTCCCCAGGGACTGCGTGAGCCCGAGATCTGGTCGCTCACCGGCCGGCACCGAGAGGCTGCCGAACTTCTGGACCAAGGCCGGCGCCCCCTACCGAGCGGCGTGGGCCCTGCTCGACAGCGACGACGAACTTGATCTCCGCGAGGCGCGGGCGATGTTCGACCGGCTTGGTGCCGCCGTCCTGGTGGAACGCTCGGACAACAAGCTGCGGTCGATCGGCGCCAAGGTCCCACGGGGGCCTCGCTCGAGCACCAGGGCCAACATCGGTGGTCTCACCGACCGCGAGGTCGACGTCCTGGAACTGCTGGACGAGGGCTTGCGCAACGCCGAGATCGCCGAGCGGCTCCACCTGTCGGAAAAGACGGTCGGCCACCACGTGTCGGCCATCCTCGCCAAGCTGGAGGTGTCGTCCCGCCTGGAAGCCGTCCGTCGAGCGCGCGATCTCACCGCCGTCGGCTGACGATTCGCTGCGGTCAAGCCGTCGCTGCCGTCAATCCGTTGCTGACTTCACCAAGGCGACGACCTTCTTCTCCACCGCCGGGCTCCACCTGAGCAACGCGAACGAGGTTGTCCACATGTCTCCGTCGTCGAGAGTGGCTGCCTCCTCGAAGCCCAGCGTGGCGTAGCGAGAATTGAACTTTCCGGCATCCTTGAAGAAGACGACGACCTTGCCGTCGGTGTTCGCGTAGGCGGGCATGCCGTACCACGTCTTGGGTGAAAGGTCCGGTGCCGTCCCGGTCACGGCCTTGTGGACGTTCTCGGCGAGCACCCGGTCTTCCTCCGCCATCTTCTCGATGGCGTCCAGGACCGCCTGAAGACCGTCGGCCTTCTTGGCGCCCTTCTTGCCCTCGGCCCGCAGCTCGGCCGCGCGCTCCTTCATGGCAGCGCGTTCCGCAGCGCTGAAGCCTCCCGATGCCGTGGACTTCTTCGCAGCCATCTGCACAGTCTCCTCTCGATGTCGGGTTGGCGTTGTGCCAACCTGCCTTCCGCAAGGCTAGGCACCGGCCGGCCGGCAGGCTTCTCGATTCCTGACCAACTCAGGCACTCCCAAGCGCCCAAGCCGGTGGCGTGGCCGGCGACCGGCGCTACGAGGTCCGGTGGGCCACGGCGAAGACACGACGGAAGGGAAGCAGCACAGTTCCGTCCGGGCGGACGGGGTAGGCCTCGGCGAGACGCTCCTTGTAGGCCACTTCGAACGACTCGCGCAGCCGGTCAGGAAGTGCTTGCAGGGTCGGCCGTGCGCCGGTTCCCGAGACCCATGAGAAGACCGGGTCGGGTCCGGACAAGACATGGGTGTACGTCGTCTCCCATACCTCGACCGCCACGCCTTCGACGGCGGCCAGCACGTCGTAGTAGACCGCCGGATCGTGGGCGGCCGGGGTTGCTGCCCCGGCTGTGTAGTCGGCATACGGGGATTCCGCGGCCAGGTCTCGGCGGATGGCATGACTCGGCTCGTCGAAGTTGCCCGGCACCTGGAACGCGAGCCAACCGAAGTCAGCCAGTGCGCTCAGCATCTGCGGCAGCAGGTCCAGGTGGTCAGGCACCCACTGAAGGGTGGCGTTGGAGATCAGGACGTCAACGGGGCGTCGGGGCACCCATGCTCGAAGGTCTTCGGCCACGTACTCGACGCGCTGACCGAGACTGCGCGCGCGCGTGATCATCTCCGTGCTGTTGTCCACACCCAAGATCCGTGCACCGGGCCAGCGCTCCGCCAGCAGGCCGGTGAGGTTGCCCGGCCCGCATCCGAGATCGACGACCTCGGACGGGCTCTTCGCCGCAATCCGGGCGAGGAGGTCGGCGAAGGGTCGGGCTCGCTCGAGACCGAAGGTGAGATAGCGGTCGGGGTCCCAGGCGGGCAGAGTCACTGACGGCTCCCTCGGCGTACCACTACAGCATCAACCTTCTCCCCCAACCAAGCCCCGCTGTGGGGCCGACGAGGGGACTTGAACCCCTAACCGCCCGATTACAAGTCGGGTGCGCTACCAATTGCGCCACGTCGGCAACGGCCGGTGCGGACCGATGTACGGCCCCGAAGCCGTCGTCGAGTGTATGCGGAGCGGCGGTCCCGCCAGCCGCACCTGCGACCCTCACCGGAGCAGCGGCGCCTCGGGACGCCGCAGGGGTGGCGAGACTGCGCTCGTCGTCCTACGCGACACTGCGGGGATGACGACTCTTCCCTCCGGCCTACCTGGCGGCCCGCCCTCCACTGACTCACCAATCCGTTGGGGCGTGATCGGGACAGGCTGGATCGCAACCACCTTCGTGCGCGATCTCGCCCTGCTCGCCGACGCGAAGGTGGCCGCCGTGGGCTCTCGTCGTCAGGAGTCGGCCGACGCCTTCGCCGACGTGCATGGGATTGCCAAGCGGCATTCCTCCTATGCCGACCTGGTGACCGATCCCGAGGTGGACGTGGTCTACGTGTCCACGCCACATCCCGCGCACCATGCTGCGGCTCGGTTGGCGATCGACGCCGGCAAAGCCGTTCTTGTCGAGAAGCCGTTCACTCTCAATGCCAACGAAGCCAAGGACCTGGTAGCCGCGGCCCGCCACCGAGGCACCTTCCTGATGGAGGCCATGTGGACCCGCTTCCTCCCGCACGTCGTGGCGATCCGCGAGCTCGTGTCCAGCGGCGGGATCGGTGAACTGGTCAGCGTCGTCGCCGACCACGGCCAATGGTTTCCGGAGAACGCCGACCACCGACTGTTTGCACCCGAGCTCGGTGGTGGGGCGCTGCTCGAC
This sequence comes from uncultured Actinomycetota bacterium, assembly GCA_963805505.1. Taxonomy (GTDB): domain Bacteria; phylum Actinomycetota; class Actinomycetes; order DATJPE01; family DATJPE01; genus JANPBY01. Next base: position 415,727 of record CAWDUP010000004.1, read on the forward strand.
CTCGGCGTCTACCCGATCTCGTTCGTGTCGCTGTTCCTGGGTGCCCCGACGCGAGTTCTTGCGACCAGTTCACCCGCCTTCACCGGCGTCGATGCCCATACCTCGGTGCTCCTCGAACATGCCGACGGCACCCACGGTGTCGTCCACACGACCCTGTCCGCCAGCACCGCGACCACCGCCGTCATCAACGCAACCGAAGGACGCATCGAGGTATCAGGACCGTTCTACAGACCGAACAGCTATCGGCTCCACACCCGCGGCTCCACCTCCGACGGCGAACTCGTCGACATACCCGTCGACGGTCACGGTCTGCGATTCCAGGCAGCGGAAGTGGGTCGCTGCCTGCGCGCCGGGCTGACGGAGAGCCCCGACATGCCGCTGGACGAGTCGGTCTCGATCATGGAAACCCTGGACGAGGTACGTCGCCAGATCGGACTCACCTATCCCGCGGAAGCACTCGCCTAGGCGCGGCTGACCGGTCAGGCCATCGTGTCGAGAATCCCGGTGATGTCCGCGACCGTCGTACGGGGATTGACGATGGCAAACCGGGTGACGGTCTCCCCCTCGTGCGTTGTCGGGGTCACGAAGGCGAAGTTCGCCGCCATCAGGCGGTCTGACCAGTCGTAGTACTGCTTGGCCGTCCAGCCCAGCCGACGGAAGACGACGACCGATAGGTCCGGTTCGCGCAGCAGCTCCACGTAGGACCTCGTTCTGATCTCCTCGGCCGCCGATCTCGCCACGGCAAGGGTCACCTCGATGGCTTCGGAGTACGCCCGCGTCCCATGCGCAGCCAAGGAGAACCACAACGGCAACCCTCGAGCACGGCGGGAGAGGTGATAGGCGTAGTCAGACGGATTCCACTCACCATCGCCATCGGTGATGACGTCGAGATAGCCCGCCTTCTGGGTGTGGGCCGCCTTGCCCAGCTCGGGGTCACGGTAGATCAGCGCGCACGCGTCGAACGGTGCGAACAGCCACTTGTGCGGGTCGACGATGAATGAGTCCGCCCGCTCGATGCCCGAGAACAGCTCCCGTGTCGAGGCAGCCGCCAGTGCGGCGACGCCGTACGCCCCGTCGACGTGCATCCAAAGCCCGCGCTCTGCAGCGACCTCGGCGACGCCCGACAGGTCGTCGATGATCCCGAAGTTGGTCGTCCCGCCGGTGGCCACCACCGCGAAGACGTCGTCCTCCTCATGGGCGGCCAGCGTCTGCTCGAGATTCGTCCCGGTCAGTCTTCCTCGCTCATCAACGGGCACGGTGAGCAGGTCGATGTCCATCACCGAGGCCGCGTGGGCGATCGACGAATGCGCCTCCGCGCTGCAGGCCGCTACCCAGCGAGCGGGTGGCTCGGCCGTTCGACGTGCCCGCGCGGTGTGCCGGGCCGCCACCAAGGCCGAGAGGTTGCCCAAGGTGCCTCCCTGCACGAAAGCGCCGCCGGCCTCGGGCGGGAAACCGGCCAGGTCGGCGATCCATCGCAGCGCTTGATTTTCCGCGTAGACCGCACCGGCGCCCTCGAGCCACGAGCCGCCATAGATGGACGACGCTCCGACGACCAGGTCGAACAACGTGGCCGCTTCGGTGGGCGCTGCCGGGATGAACGACAAGTAGCGCGGGTGGTCGACCGAGATGCAGGCTTTCGACAGCACGTCATCGAACAACCGAAGCGCCGCCTCACCGCCAAGGCCATCCTCGGTGATGGTCTGACCGGCGGTCTCCAGGAGTTCACTCAGCGGGCGGGGCCCGTCCAGCGGCACCGGATCCAACTGGAGTCTGCGGTGTGCGTAGTCGAGGATGGCCTTGCCGAGCTCTTCGGTCTCCTGGTCATAGCGATGCACGCTCGGAGCATAGGGCCGACGGACTCAGAGGGCCGACCCCAACGGACCGGTTCGCGTCCGAAGCGCTCAGATCCGGCTACGCGCTTGCTGGCGGCGCGGCTTGAAGGCTCCGGGCCGCGACACCTTGGCCGCTCCGGTCGAGCCTCGAACGATGAGCTCGGGACGGAAGACGTACTCCGCGTGCGGCGCCGGAGTCCCATTGATCTCGTCGAGCAGCGCCCGCACAGCCGCCGCGCCCATCGCCTCGACGGACTGGTGCACCGTCGTGAGCGGTGGGTCGGTGAAGGCGATCAGCGGGCTGTCGTCGTAGCCGACGACTGAGACGTCCGAGGGCACGTCCAGGCCGCGACGTCGCACAGCGCGTACGGCTCCGAGCGCCATCAGGTCCGAGCCGCAGACGATCGCCGTACACCCCGCGTCCAGCAGCGTCGTCGTCGCGGCATCGCCGCCCTCCACCGAGAAGAACCCATGGGCCACCAGCGTTGCCGCCCGGTCTGGTGGTACTCCGAGCACCGAGTAGAGCGAGGAGACGAACCCGCGACGCTTGCGCTGGACCGGGACGTAGTGATCCGGTCCGACCGCCAACCCGATCCGGCTGTGTCCGAGCTCTGCTAGGTGGGTCACCGCCAGCTCCATGGCCACCACGTCGTCGTCGGACACGAATGGCGCGTCCAAGCCTTCCGCGTAGCCGTTGATGAAGACGACGGGCAGCCGCTTGTCGACCAAGCTTCGGTAACGCACCCGGGAAGCGAGGGTGTCAGCGTGCATGCCCGACACGAAGACGATTCCGCTCACTCCGCGCTCGAGGAGCATCTCGACATAGTCGTCCTCGCTTGCTCCGCCGGGAGACTGGGTGCACAGCACGGGTGTGTAGCCATGGCGGGCCAGACCCGACTCGATCACGCTGGCGAACGCCGGAAAGATCGGATTGGCCAACTCAGGAACGATCAACCCGACCAGACCGGCACTGCGGGTACGCAACTTGGCGGGCCGTTCGTAGCCGAGCACGTCCAAGGCGGTCAGCACCGTGCGCCGAGTCTGATCAGCGACACCCGGCCGACCGTTGAGCACCCGGCTGACCGTGGCCTCCGACACCCCGGCCTGAACGGCGATGTCGGACAACCTGGCCTTCATGACCGCCCACCGTAGTCAGCGAGAGTGCCCACACCCGCGGCCGAGGTGCCCTAGGCTGCTGCCGCGGACGTCTCCCGACGTCTGTGTGCACCTTCCACAGTGGATCGTCCGGCACGTTCCTGCCGGTGAAGGGCTGGATCAACGATGGCAACGATCACATTCGACAAGGCATCGCGTCTCTACCCAGGCTCAACTCACCCCGCGGTCGACGCCCTTGAGCTACACGTCGAAGATGGCGAGTTCCTCGTCCTCGTCGGCCCATCCGGGTGCGGCAAGTCCACGTCCCTTCGGATGTTGGCCGGCCTGGAGGAAGTGACCGACGGCGCCATCTTCATCGGCGAGCGCGACGTCACCAATCTGGCGCCCAAGGACCGCGACATCGCGATGGTGTTCCAGAACTACGCCCTCTATCCGCACATGTCCGTCGCCGAGAACATGGGCTTCGCGCTCAAGATCGCCGGGACCCCCAAGTCGGAAATTCAGAAGCGCGTCGCCGACGCTGCCGCTCTGCTCGATCTCGAGTCCTATCTGGACCGCAAGCCCAAGGCCTTGTCGGGTGGCCAACGCCAACGCGTCGCGATGGGGCGAGCGATCGTCCGCGAGCCGCAGGTGTTCTTGATGGATGAGCCGCTCTCCAACCTCGACGCCAAGCTACGTGTGCAGACCCGCACCCAGATCGCCGCCTTGCAACGACGGCTGGGAATCACCACCGTCTACGTCACCCACGATCAGGTTGAGGCCATGACGATGGGTGACCGGGTGGCCGTCCTCAAGGACGGCGTTCTTCAGCAGTGCGACAGCCCTCGCGTCATGTACGAAAACCCGGCGAACGTTTTCGTGGCCGGTTTCATCGGGTCACCGCAGATGAACCTCGTCGAGGCGCGCATCGTTGACGGTGGCGTTCAGGTGGCTGGCCGGGTCGCGCAGATCGACCGGGAGAAGGTTGCTGCCGCCACCGCCGAGGGAGCCAAGACACTGACCCTGGGCTTCCGCCCAGAAGACCTGGAGGTCACCGACGGGGAAACCGGTTTGCCGGTGCAGGTCAACGTCGTGGAGGAGCTCGGAGCCGACGCCTACGTCTACGGAGAGTTTCTCGAACCCGGCGTGCAGGGCATGGAAGTCATCGTACGGATGGGCGGGCGGGCCTCTCCGGCCAAGGGCGAGACGATCCACGTCGCGATCAAGCCCGGCCGGGAGCAGGTCTTCTCCACGGTCAGTGGGAAACGGCTCTGAGCTGCCTCACCACCCTCTGAGCTGCCTCAAGCGCTGCGGCGGCGGCGCGCTACCTCGTTCAAGACGATGGCTGCTGCCATGCCGGCGTTCAGCGACTCAGTCTCGGCGTGCATGGGGATAGACACCTGCAGGTCGCAGCCCTCGCTGACCAACCGTGACAACCCCTTGCCCTCGGAGCCCACCACGAGGACGAGCGGATCAGTAGCGACCTCGAGGTGATCGACGGTCGTCTCGGCGCCGGCAGCAAGCCCAACGATCACGCAGCCGGCGTCCCGCCACGCCTTCAGCGCGCGGTTGAGGTTGGTTGCCCGCGCCACCCGCACCCGGCTGGCTGCGCCGGCTGACGCCTTCCAGGCGCCGGCGGTCATGCCGGCGGATCGCCGCTCCGGCACCAGCACACCGTGACCACCGAAGGCTCCAACGGAGCGAACGATGGCCCCGAGGTTGCGCGGGTCGGTGACCCCGTCGAGGGCAACCAACAGCGGTGGCCTCCCCGTGTCTCGCGCGATCGCCAGCAGATCGGCGGGATGTGCATAGTCGTACGGTGGCACCTGAAGTGCGAGGCCTTGGTGCACCGCACCCCGACTCATCCGGTCCAGCTCGGGCCGTGGCGCCTCCAGCAGCGGGAGGCCGGAGTTGCCGGCGATCTTGAGTGCCTCGCGAACTCGGTCGTCGGAGTCGATGCGCGCGGCGACGTACAACGCACTTGCGGGTACCCCGGCGCGCAGCGCCTCGACCACCGAGTTTCGACCGACGACCAGCTCGGAACTGTCCTTGTTGCGAGCGTCAGTACGCCGGCCACCAGAGCGCGCCGAACGACCAGCGGACGTCGCCTCGCGCCGGGCCGCCGAAGCCGTCCGCCGAGCCGCCGGATGCCCCTTGCGCGCCTCGGCGGGCGGAGTGGGTCCGCGACCTTTCAGTTGCTTGCCCTTCTGACCGCCGCTTCCCGCCGTCGGGCCCTTTTTCGTCGTCGGTTTGCGCATGGCTCCCTTGCGCTGGGAGTTGCCGGCCATCAGGGAGCCTCCTCAAGGGTCCACCGAGGGCCAGCTGGGGTGTCCTCGATGGCGATGCTCGCCGCAGCGAGCCGGGCACGCACTGCATCGGCTGCAGCAAAATCTCTGTTCTGGCGGGCGGTCTCACGGTCATCCAGAGCGGCCCTCACCAGCACCTCCATGGCTTCGCGCAACCGCCCCTCGGCCTGGTTGGCTCCCACCTGCCAGACCGCGGCCATCGGATCGAGCCCGAGCACGTCGAGCATCGCGCGTACGGAGGCCAAGCACTCACGCAGCGCCGGGGAGTCTCCTCCGGCGAGCAGCTTGTTTCCATCACGAACCACGTCGTGCAGAGCTCCAAGCGCCGCAGGGATGCCGAGGTCGTCGTCCATGGCCTGTTCGAAGGCGGCGCAAACGATCGTCGGCTCGACGGGACCGGTGATCTCTGTCGCGCGGGTGACAAAACCCTCCAGGCGACGGTACGCGGTACCCGCCTCGGCCAGCGCCTCCTCGGAGTACTCCATGTGAGACCGGTAGTGCGCGGAGCCGAGGTAGTACCGCAGCTCAACCGGGCGCACCCGCTTGACGACCTCGTCGACCAGCAGGCTGTTTCCGAGCGACTTGCTCATCTTTTCCCCGGACGTGGTCACCCACGCGTTGTGCATCCAGAAGTTGGCAAATCGCTGGCCGACGGCCGTCGACTGGGCCAGTTCGTTCTCATGGTGGGGGAAGCGCAAGTCGATCCCGCCGCCGTGGATGTCGAAGGCGTCGCCGAGGTACTTGCCCGCCATCGCCGAGCACTCGAGGTGCCACCCTGGCCTCCCGTCGCCCCAAGGGGTCGGCCAGGACGGCTCACCCGGTTTGGCGCCCTTCCACAACGCAAAGTCGCGGGGGTCGCGCTTGCCGCGGGGATCAGCGTCGGTGGCGGGCTCCATCTCGTCGATCTTCATCCTGGACAGGCGGCCGTAGTCCGGCCACGACCGCACGTCGAAGTACACATCGCCTGAGCCGTCCTCCGCCGGGTAGGCGTGCCCGCGCGCGATCAGCTCCTGCATCAGCGAGACCATCTCGGGCACGTGCCCCGTGGCCCGAGGTTCGTAAGTGGGCCGGGCGATGTTGAGCACGTCATAGGCGCGCTGGCAGGCCTGCTCGTTGAGATAGCCCCAGGCCCACCAGGGCATCCCGAGCTCAGCCGACTTGCGGAGCACCTTGTCGTCGATGTCGGTGACATTGCGGATCAGGGTGACGGCGTAACCGCGGTGCTCCATCCACCGGCTCAGCTGATCGAACACCAGGGCCGAGCGCATGTGTCCGACGTGTGGCGGCGACTGCACGGTGATCCCACACAGGTACATCGAGACCTCGCCGGGGACGAGCGGCTCGAAAACGCGGATCTCCCGCGAGGCGGAGTCGTACAGGCGCAGCGTCACTGGCACAGACTACGGCCCGCGGCGCGCCGACTCAGCGGACGACGACGTGCGTGGGAGTGATCCGCACCACCACGCGCACCCGATCGGTCCCGTCGTCGCCGGTGAATCGATCCACCCCGTCATAGGCACGGGCCAACCGATCGATCAGCTCTGGCCCGCCATCCCGAGTCATGGTGACCGTGCCGCGCACCTCGACGTAGCGCTGAGGAGCATCGGCCGGGAAGACCAGAACAGTGGCGCGTGGATCCTGCACGAGGTTCCTGTGCTTTTGTCGACCCTCGATGGTCGAGACGAGCAGGTCCTCGCCGTCTCGCTCGACCCATACCACCGACAGCTGGGGGTGTCCGTCTGGCTGAATCGTCGCCATGGTCGCGAACTCGGGGGCGTCCAGCCAGACCTTGGCGAGATCCGGAATCGTCGTCATCCCAGCAATCTAGTCAGCGCTGCCGCTGCGCCTGACTGCCGCTGTCAGTCAGACGGTGAGTCAGGGTCGCTGGTCGGGCGGCGTCGGGTCGAGCGCTCGGGCCCGGTCCAGCGCCTCCTTGGCCAGGTCAGGACGCCGCGCGCAGGACAACGCGTACGCACGCGCCCAGAAAGCCGAGGACTCCGTCGGCGCGAGTGCGACCACTCGATCACTGGCTTCCAGCACTTCGTCAGCGAGCTCCCGGATGCGTCCCAGCATCTTGCGATCTCCAGACCGACCCAGCTCGGCGACCTGCGCGCCGACCGCGTAGCACAGCTGCTCCCAAGCAGTCGACGAGGTCGATTCCAGTCGTACGGCTTCGCGCGCGGCCCCTGCGGCGCCCTCGAGGTCTCCAGCCCCGGCCAGGACGACGCTGGCCAGCCGGTGCGGCTCAGCCGAGTACGGAAGCAGGCGGGCGGCCTGGTTTGCAGCAGCCAAGGCGTCTGCCGGACGTTGAAGAGCGAGCAACGCCTGAGACTGCAAGCAGCGCAGCCCGCCGTCCTGCGGGTCGGCGCTGGTCAGGATCCCGACGAGATCGAGGGCCTCCTGCGGCTGACCGGCGTCCAGCAGCATGACGACCTTGGCTCGCTCGGCATCCGTGGCCACGGCTAAGGCCGCCAGACGAGGGCGGAGGCGATGGCGGCCAGCCCCTCACCGCGCCCGGTGAGCCCAAGTCCGTCCGTGGTGGTCGCGCTCAAGGACACGGGAGCGCCGCCGAGGGCAGCAGACAGCACGTGCTCGGCCTCGGCCCTTCGCTCCCCGATCCTCGGCCGGTTTCCGATGAGCTGCACCGACGCGTTGCCGATGACGAACCCGGCCGCCGCGACCAACCCGCACACGCCGTCGAGCAACGTCGTCCCGCGGGCACCGGCGTACTCCGGTCGACTGGTCCCAAAGGTCGATCCAAGATCCCCCAGCCCGGCCGCCGCCAAGAGCGCGTCGCACAGCGCATGCGCGACCACGTCACCGTCGGAATGCCCCTGGCACCCGACCGGCTCTTCGGTCCACTCGAGGCCAGCCAGCCACATCGGTACGCCGGCGACGAGTGGGTGCACGTCGACGCCGACACCTACACGAGGCTGGCCGACAGCGGCTGGTTCCTCGTCGGTCACACCCCAGACCGTACGCAGTCGGCCGGGCTTACGGCCAACGACGCTCCCTCAGTGCTCGGCTCCGACCGGCTCGCCCGCCAGAACGAGCGGTCGCGCGAAGACCAGCCGCCCGTTCGCGGTGGTCAGCACGCTGGTCACCTGCACGAGCGCGTCCTGTCCCACGGCCTCACGAGCGCGCTCGACGACGACCATGGTGCCGTCGTCGAGGTAGCCGACCGCCTGACCTGCTTCCTTGCCGTTCTTGGTCAACAGGACGGACACCTCGTCGCCGGCGACGACCGGCGGACGTACGGCCAGAGTCAGGGCGTGCAGGTTGAGCACCTTGATGCCGGCCAGGGCCGCGGATCGGGCGAGGTTGGTGTCGAGAGTGAGCAGGGCGCACTTGCGGTCCAGGGCGACCCGGATCAGCTTGGCATCGACCTCTGGGACGGCAATAGCCTCGTCGTCGATCACCCGGAGGTCGACTCCCGGCTCCCGGCGCAGCACCTCCAGGACCTCCAGACCGCGGCGCCCCTTGGCCCGGCGAAGATCGTCTCCGGCATCGGCCAAGCCTTGCAGCTCGTCGAGGATCGGCCGCGGGACGAGCATCTCGCCACCGAGGAAGCCGGCGCGGACCACGTCGACGATCCTGCCGTCGATGGCTACCGAGGAATCCACCAGCCGTGGAAGAACAGACGCCGAGGGACTTGGCCCAGCCATGCCCGCATGTGCACCGAACATCCCGATCATCGACGACCGGCGCACCGACCCGACCCGATAGCCGAGCAGGCCGGTGGTGACCAGCACGAACATGAACAGCGGGATGGCGAAGACCTGACGGTCGAGCAGGAAGACCGGCCAGGCGATGGCGGCTCCCCCAACGATGCCCACCACAGCTCCGAAGACGCCGGCGACGATCTGCTCGGCTGAAACGTCCCGCATCGCTCGTTCGGTCCGCTCGACGGCGGTCAGCGTCGTCCGTCCCAGAATTCCGCCGAGCACATAGCCGACAGCAGATCCGAGGACAACGCCAAGCACCAGCGGGTCGAGCACACCGATGTCCTGAACGTCGATCAGCAGGGCTACCTGGTAGCCGAGGGCCGCGCCGAACACCACCACGCACAGCCGGAGCAGCTCAACGACGGGCTGCGGAACCGATCGGCGAGCGGCGAGCCGGGAACGCATGGAGCAGACCCCTCAGGTCAGCGCCCCGAGGGGCACGAGCGGCGACGTGAACGAGGCCGCTCGCGCGAGGTCAGGAAGCCAGAACCTCGTCGAGGATGGCCTCGGCCTTGTCCTCATTCGTGTTCTCGGCAAGTGCAAGCTCGGACACAAGGATCTGACGCGCCTTGGCCAGCATTCGCTTCTCGCCCGCCGACAGCCCACGCTCACGCTCACGGCGCCAGAGGTCACGGACGACCTCGGCCACCTTGATCACGTCGCCGGAGGCCAGCTTCTCAAGGTTGGCCTTGTATCGACGCGACCAGTTGGTCGGCTCCTCGGTGTGCGGGGCACGAAGCACGTCGAACACACGCTCGAGGCCTTCTTGACCGACGACGTCGCGGACACCGACGAACTCGGCATTGTCGGCCGGGACTCGAACGGTGAGATCGCCTTGGGCGACCTTGAGTACGAGGTAGAGACGCTCTTCCCCCTTGATGGTGCGGGTCTCAACCGCCTCGATGAGCGCGGCCCCGTGGTGGGGATAAACGACCGTTTCGCCGACCTCGAACGACATGAACACCGCCCTTTCGCTGAGCTCAAGGGTAACACGCCTCAGGGGGCCGCCGAACCGTGTTTGCGCAGGTCAGAAGGCCTCCCCACCCCTCAAACGGGGCTTGACAAGACGGCCGATCCGTGGTGGAGCCGCGCCGTACCTCTCGAAATGTGCGGCGCCAGTTCGGCGACGGGGGGCGCAAGCGGCACGCTGGCGACCGGCCACCACCAGCTGCGCACGGTTGCTGGTCCACACTGGCGGGATGGCGCAGGCATCGACACCCTCAGGCGCCTCCACCTCGCGGTTCGCCGCCGCGCGCGGGCTGATCAAGTCCTGCCATCCCGGTCCATGCGTGACGGTCACCGTGCTGGCCGCGGCCATCGGGTGGGCCGTCGGACTGAGCGCCGGGCGGACCGTCCTGGTGGCTGTGGCGGTGCTCACCGGCCAGCTCAGCATCGGCTGGCTCAACGATCTGGTCGATCGGACGGCCGACCTGGCCGCCGATCGGCGAGACAAGCCGCTCGCCGTCGGAACCGTCTCCGCCATAGCGGTGCGCGTCGCCCTGGTCGTTGCGACGGCCGGGACGGTGATCTTCTCCATGGTGCTGGGGGTGGTCCCCGGACTGCTGCACCTCGGCGCGGTCGTCGGTGGTGGATGGGCGTACGACCTCCGGCTCAAGCGGACGGTCTGGTCGTGGCTGCCTTACGTCGTGGCGTTCGGCGCACTGCCTGGGGTGGTCGTCCTGAGCTTGCCTGGCACTCCGCGCCCACCTTGGTGGGCGCTGGCGGCTGGGGCGCTGCTCGGGGTCGCCGCGCATGCGGCCAACGCCTTGCCGGACATCGATGACGACCGATCTCTCGGGGTCGGTGGGCTGCCGGCCGCCCTCGGCCAAGGCGGCACTCGGCTGCTGGCGGCAGCTGCCCTGCTCGGCGCCACAGGCATCCTGGCGTTCGCGCCGGCAGGCCCGCCAGGGGCGGCAGGGTGGGCGTCCCTGGGTGCCGTGGGGCTTCTCGTGGTCCTCGCTTCAGGGCGCGCCTGGCCGTCGCGGCCACGCTTGCCATTCGTCCTCGTTGCGGGGGCAGCAGTCGTCGACGTGGTGCTGCTGGTCGCCAGATCCGGGACGTGGGCGGGCAGCTGACCGGACCGCATCACCTGGACCGGATGCTCATCGACTGGCGTCGCCGCTACGCTGCCCTCGTGAATCGGACCACACGCCTTGGCGCCCTCGTGACCACCGTTGCGCTCGCTGGCACACTCGCGGGCTGCGGCACAGGCTTCGACGCTTCGACGAACATGCCCTACACGCCATCGAACGGAACGTCGCTGACCGTCGGCACGATGGCAGCCCGCAATCTCCTGCTCATCTCTGACGAGACTCGGCCGGGGACCTTCGAGCTGATCGGGGCGCTTGTCAACAACGGCCCCGAGCCGGAAACGCTGACCGCGGTCACCGTCGAGGGCGCAGGAACTGTCGCCCTGACCCCGATCACCGTTCCGGGGCGGGGAATCCAGACCACCGGCGCAGAACCCCGAAGCACCATCCTCGTGCCCGATGCGACCTTCGCGGTGGGGCATTTCACCACCATCACCTTGACCTTCGGTGACGAGGGAAGTGGCACCGGCTCGATCCTCGCGATGACTCGCGAAGGGACGACGTCAGGCGGCTGACCGCCTGCACCGCCTCGATCAGACCTCGAACTTGTAGCCGAGACCTCGGACCGTGATCAGGTGCGTGGGCGCCGCCGGATCCTTCTCGATCTTGGCGCGGAGCCGCTTCACGTGGACATCCAACGTCTTGGTGTCGCCGACGTAGTCCGCTCCCCAAACGCGGTCGATGAGCTGGCCGCGGGTCAGCACCCGGCCGGCGTTGCGCAACAAGAGCTCCAACAGGTCGAACTCCTTCAGCGGCATCGGCACCGAGGCACCCCGGACGCTGACCGTGTGGCGTTCGACGTCCATGCGAACGGGACCCGCTTCGACCACACCCGGGAGCAGGACCTCGTCCTCGACACCGCGCCGCAACACGGCGCGGATGCGGGCCACCAGCTCGCGCATGGAGAAGGGTTTGGTCACGTAGTCGTCGGCGCCCAGCTCGAGACCGACGACCTTGTCGATCTCGCCGTCCTTGGCCGTGAGCATGATCACCGGCACGTTGGACCGCGCCCGGAGCTGGCGGCACACCTCGGTGCCCGACGTCCCGGGCAGCATGAGGTCGAGCAGGACGAGATCAGCCCCAGAGCGGTCGAACTCCTCCAAAGCCCGCGTCCCGTCGCCGGCCACGGAGACCTCGAACCCCTCCTTGCGCAGCATGAAGGCCAGGGCGTCGCTGATGGACTCCTCGTCCTCGACGACGAGCAATCGGGTCACGCGTGCCCCTCTCTAGCAGTCGTCGCGCCGGCGCTGGGCACTGCCGCGATAGCGGTTCCTGGTGACGGTTCCGGGGCCTCAGGGTGGTCGGATAGGGGCAACGAGGTCTGAGCCGGCAGCCGCAGGGTGAACGTGGAGCCGGCACCCTCAAGGCTCCACACATCGATGTCGCCTCCGTGATTTGCACACACGTGCTTGACGATGGACAACCCGAGTCCAGTCCCCCCCGTGGCGCGCGACCGGGCAGCATCCACGCGGTAGAACCGTTCGAAGATTCGTTCGAGGTCGGCCTCCGGGATACCGATCCCTTGGTCGGTCACGCTGATCTCCACCCGGTCATCGACCCGCCGGGCCGCCACCGCGACGCGGGTACGTTCCGGGGAGTACGCCACGGCGTTGTCCACGAGGTTCTTGAGGGCGGACACGAGTTGCTCACGGTCGCCGTAGACCCGCAGGCCAGGTTCGACCGACACGGCGAGGTCGATCTCAGCCGCCGAAGCCGCCAGCCGGGACCGGTCGGTGGAGTCACGCACCAAAGAGCCCACGTCGAGAACCTCTGCGTGGGATAGGGGAACGTCTCCTTGGACTCGTGACAGGTCGATGAGCTCCACGACGAGGGTCGAGAGTCGAGCGGACTCGATCTGCATCCGACCCGCGAACCGCTCGACCGCCTCGGGGTCGTCGGCGCCGGCAAGAACCGACTCCGACAGGAGCGACAAGGCCGCGACAGGCGTCTTCAGCTCGTGGCTGACGTTTGCGATGAAATCCCTCCGCACGTCGTCGACGCGTCGAGCCTCCGTGGAGTCGTCGACGAGGACCAGGATCCGGCCCGAGCCGAGCGATGCGACGCGGATGGTCAACGTGACCGGGCGCCCTCGGCCGCGCGGCTGCTCGACCGTGAGTGCGCGAACCTCGCCGTCGGCGCGCACGTCGTGGACCGCGGCGTGTACCTGCTCGTGAGCCAAGCGGCCGTCGCGTACGACGCCCATGGCGTAAGCCGTGGGTGACACGCGCACCAACCGATCCTCGGAGTCCAGGACAACGCTTGCCGAGCGCAAGGCCTGCAGCACGGCCACCGCGCCAACCGGAAGCACGTCCTGCTCACCAGGATCTAGTCCCACCTGCTGACGCTCGCTCACGCGAAACGCGACGACGGCTACGGTCGCCAGGAGTACGCCGACGATGCCGCCGAGCACCGCCGCAGTTGCCGGATCCACACCTCAAGGGTAGGTGTGCTCCGCGGTTCTGCGGACCGCGCCGGATGTCTGGCGATTCGCCGTCGACAAAAGTTCACCCAGTCGAGACTCCCCGTTCATCCGTACACACCAGACCGCTAGCAGGGCCTCCTAGCCTGACTGCACCGAACCAGCCAACCTCTGGAGTCAAGCCCATGCGTGACAGCTACCACGATGCCCTGGACGGGGTCACCGATCAGCTCGTGAGCATGACGCGAGCCGTAGCGACGATGATCGAGCGGGCGTCGGCAGCTCTGCTCGACTCCGACCTGGCGAAAGCCGAGTCGGTGATTGCCGCTGACGAAGAGATCGACGCCATGGAACGCGAGCTAGAAGCGCGCTGCCTCGACCTGTTGGCGCTGCAGCAGCCTGTCGCCACGGACCTTCGGCTGGTCACCGGCGCGTTGCGGATGTCCTCCACCGTGGAACGGATGGGTGACCTGGCCAGGCACATCGCCAAGATCGCCCGGATGCGCTACCCAGATTCCGCAGTGCCGGACGATCTTCGCTCGATCTTCGTCGACATGGCCAAGCAGGTCTCCGTCATGGGCCAGCGCATCGGCGATGTGGTCGCCGGACAGGACCTGGCGCTGGCCTACGAGATCGAACGCCTTGACGACGGGGTGGACGACCTGCACCGCCAGCTCCTGCAGTCGCTGCTGGACAACTGGGGCGGAACGGTGGATCAGGCCGTCGACGTGACCTTGATGGCCCGCTTCTATGAGCGCTATGCCGATCACGCCGTCAGCATCGCCCGACGCATCGTGTTCGCGACGACGGGCACCCGCTACAACGAGCTCGAGAAGAGCTGAGCGACCCTCAGCGACCCTGGTTGGCCACGGCAGCGATGGCCGCTTCGGCTGCCTGCGGATCGAGGTATTCGCCGCCCGCAAGCGTCGGGTGCAAGTCGCTGTCCAGCTGGTAGACGAGCGGGATCCCTGTGGGGATGTTGACTTTCGCGATCGCCTCGTCCGAGATGCCATCGAGGTGCTTCACCAAGGCCCGCAACGAGTTCCCGTGTGCCACGACGAGCACGGTCTTGCCTGCTCGCAGGTCGGGCACGACGACGTCCTCCCAGTACGGCAGCAGCCGGCGGACGACATCCTGCAGGCACTCGGTCCGGGGATTGACCTCGGGTGGTAGCCACGCGTAGCGAGGATCGTGGGACTGTGAGAACTCATCGTCCGGATCGATCGGCGGCGGCGGGGTGTCGTACGACCGCCGCCAGAGCATGAACTGCTCCTCGCCATATGTCTCCAGGGTCTGCTTCTTGTCCTTGCCTTGAAGCGCGCCGTAGTGGCGCTCGTTGAGGCGCCAGTTGCGGATCACCGGGATCCAGTGCCGATCACAGCCGTCCAGTGCGAGATTTGCGGTCGTGATGGCCCGCCTCAACACCGAGGTGTGCACGACATCTGGGAGAACATCGGCGTCGGCGAGCAGGCGCCCGCCGCGGATGGCCTCGGCTACGCCTCGCTCGGAGAGCTCGACATCTACCCAGCCGGTGAACAGGTTGCGGGCGTTCCACACGCTCTCACCGTGGCGCAGCAGGACGAGCGGACCGGGCTCAGCAGGCATGGTCGGACTCTATCCGGCAGCCGGCGGTGGGCCAGTTCCATCCGGGTCATGCACCGGCCGGCGCTGGTCTGGGGCCCGCTCGCGGTGCTCAGGATCGGCGAAGTGCGCGAAGGCGGCCAGATTGGCCAGGCTCTCACCGCGCTTGGTCCGCCAGTCCCATTCCTTGCGAATCGATGAGCTGAAGCCGAGCTCGAGCAGCCGGTCGAACTCCTGATCGGCATACGTGAGCGTGCAACCGAGCAGCCGATCGACCTCGTCGGCGTCCACGGCCGAGAGTGGGACGCGACCCACCAGATAGACGTCGCCAAGGTGGTCCACCGAGAAGTGCACGCCGTAGGAGCGTGCGTTTCGCTCGAGCAGATGGCGATAGAACGCCGCTTGGTTCTCATCTGGTCGACGGACGACGAACGCCTCCACGAGCAGGCTGTGGTCTCCCACGACCAACCACACGGCGGTTTGGAGCTTGTGTTGGCCAGGGAGCGTGACCAGGTAGGCCCCCTCCCGCACGCGCTCATAGCTCACTTCGGTCGCGTCGAGCGCCGACCGGAGGACGTCGTCGAGATCGGCAGTCATCCCGCTCCCCGGTGCGCGAGGGCACTCTCATCACGGTGGCTGAGCATCGCCTCGGCGTAGACCTGGCGCATGAGTTCAGCCGTCGCGTCCCAGCCGAACTGCTCCGCGTGCTGTACGGCCCCGCGACCGAGCTCGGCGCGCCGGTCGGGAGCTGCCATCAGATCGAGCAGGACCTGAGCCCACTGACGCGGATCATGTCCGGGAACGAGAACTCCACTGACCCCGTCGGCCACCGCGGTGGGCAGCCCACCCACAGCGCTGGCCACCACCGGGGTCCCACACGCCTGCGCCTCGATGGCCACGAGCCCGAACGACTCGCTGTAGGACGGCACAACCACCAGGTCAGCGGCTCGGTAGAAGTCGGGCAACCGGTCTTGGCCAACTGGCGGGTGGAACCTCACCACGTCCCGGATTCCCAGGGCCTGGGCCAGCTCGTCGAGGCTGTCCGGATGAGCCAATCCGGAACCGCTCGGCCCCCCGAGTACCGCGACGACCAACCGGTCTCGAAGGCTCCGATCGGCGTCAATGGCTGCGGCCGCTGCGCGCACCAAGAGATCCGGCGCCTTGAGCGGCTGGATGCGTCCCACGAACATCAGCACGACCGCATCGGCCGGCAAACCCACAACTGCGCGAGCCGCGCGTCGATCGCCCGGGGTGAAGCGTTCGAGGTCAACCCCTGGGTGGACGACGCGAACCCGCGCTGGGTCAGCGGCGTAGAGCTCGATCAGCTGATCGGCCTCGTCAGGGGTGTTGGCCACCAACCGGTCCGCGGCCTCCACGACCTGAGCCTCACCGATGCTGCGCAGCGCAGGCTCCGGCGCGTCACCGTCGGCGAGAAAGGAGTTCTTGACCTTGGCCATGGTGTGCATCGAATGGACGAGCGGCACGTCCCAGCGTTCCTTGGCCAGCCAGCCGACCTGCCCCGACAACCAGTAGTGGCTGTGGACCAGGTCGTAGTAGCCCGGCTCGCGTTGAGCCTCGGCACGGAGGACCCCGCTCGTCACGGCGCACAGCTGAGCCGGCAGGTCTTCCTTCGCGAGCCCTTCGTACGGCCCCGCGGCCACGTGGCGCACCAGCACGCGAGGGGCGAGCTCGACTGTGGCCGGCAAGCCACCGCCTGTCGCGCGCGTGAAGATCTCGACCTCCGTGCCCGCCTCTGCCAACCGCCGAGCGAGCTCGACGACATAGACGTTCATCCCGCCGGCGTCGCCGGTGCCAGGTTGGTCAAGCGGAGAGGTGTGCACGCTGAGCATCGCGACCCGTCTGGGGGTGTCGCGAACAGGCCGGACTGGCGTCACGTTGTCGATCTTCCACGACGGAGCCAGGGTGCGCACACGTGAGGTGCCAACGTCCGCTAGGTGCCCCTAGATTCCCGAGCTGACGGAGGTCGGGCGCTGAGTGGGTGTTGATAGTGGGTTTCGAGGATGCCCTAGCTGATGTCGGGGCGGGTCCACAGGCAGCCTGCTAACTGCGCGAGGCCAGCGCCTGCCGGAACGCGCCCAGCGCGGCCGGCGTGAACAGCACGAAACGCACCAGGCTGACCTGAGTCGAGCTGCTGGCCACGGTCGCGAGGGCGACTTCGGCGGCCTCATCGATCGGCCAGCCGTACACCCCCGCCGACACCGCCGGAAAGGCCAACGACCTCGCCTCCAGCTCGTCGGCCACCCGCAGGCTCTGTCGATAGGCGGACTCCAGCAGCGGAGTGCGGTCTTCGGTCGGTGACCAGATCGGCCCCACGGTGTGGATCACCCAGTTCGCTGGCAGCGCTCCGGCGGTCGTCGCGACCGCCTGTCCGGTAGGCAGTCCCTCAGGAAAGCGGCTCGCTCGCAGGTCACGGCAGGCCGCGAGGACTTCAGGTCCGCCCCGGCTGTGAATGGCTCCGTCGACACCCCCGCCACCGAGCAACGAGGGGTTGGCTGCATTCACGATCGCATCGAGGACGCAGTCGGTGATGTCGCCGAGCTCTAGCTCGATCACGGGGCTCACCCGCACTAGCGTGCCGTAGGTCACGGTTGGCACGAAGTCGGCCCGACGACACAGACAGCCAATGAGGGGAGTCCGATGAGCGTCGACCCAGCCGCGCGCACCGAGCGGTTGCTGCTGCGGCCCTGGACCACAACCGACGTTGACCACCACTTCGACATCTACCGACGGTGGGAGGTCATGCGGTGGCTGGGGGCCGATCCCAAGCCGCTGTCCTCGCCGGAGGAGTCAGCCGCCGGGATCATCCGCTGGCAGGAGCGCTGCCAGTGGCCGTATGGCCTCTGGGCGGTCGTGCCGGAGAAAATCGGGCATCCGGTCGGGAGTGCTTTGCTCGTGCACCTGCAAGACGCCGACGGGCAACCGTGCCCAGAGGTCGAGGTCGGATGGCACTTTCACCCCGACCACTGGGGCAACGGCTATGCCACGGAGTCAGCCCGTTGCCTCCTGGAGGCAGCTTGGGCCGAGGGCCTTGACGAGGTGTGGGCAGTCATCCACCCCGGCAACAGCGCCTCCGTAGCGGTCACCGAACGGCTCGGCATGACTTCGCAGGGCACAACCGAACGGTGGTACGGCGTCGAGCTCGAGTCCTACCGAATCCAGTCCCCCGACGCGATCAGCAGCTGACGTGTCCGATCACCAGGGGTCGGAGGGCTTGGGCTTGCGGCGACGCTTGGTGCGCCCCCCGCCGATGCCGCGCAACGCCGGTCGGACGTCGAGCAGATAGACCGCAGCGGCGACCACGCCGATCAGGCCGAGCAAGAAGGCGCCGAACGGGCCGAAGTAAAAGGTGAGCAAGGTCCCAACGCCGAGCAGGATGAGCCAGAACTGCTTGGTCTGCTTGTCCGCAGCGACGTAGGCCTGGGCCGGTCTGATCGCAGCATCGATGAACGCGACGATCTCCATGACGAGCAGCGCCAGGTAGATCGCGAGCACGATCGTGCCCATGTTCAGGAAGGTCATGACGCCACAGGGGCCAGCGGGGGAAAAAGCGTCCGCACGGCGCGCACGCAGCCAACCGGCCGCCCACCGCCCAGGACGGTCTCTTCCGCCTGTTCATCGAGGACGGGCGCGTCGACCCCCAACGCGCGCAACGCCGCAGCCATCACTGGGGGTCTGGCCCGGTGGCCGCCGTCCTCGATCTTCAGCGCAACGGCGCGTCCGTCGCCCAGAGCAGCGGCATAGACCGCTTCAGCGCCGTCCTTGGCGACGAGCCCCGGAACTCCCTCGATGAGAGCAGTTACGTCGCGACCCGGACCGCCGAGCCACTGTGGATGGGCGCGCACAGCGTCAAAGGTGCGCCGTTCCACCGTCCCTTCGCCGCCTCGCACCCAGCTCTGGAAGGCTCTAGCCAGGCCGGTCAGGCTCATCCCGAAGATCGGCGCACCACAGCCGTCGATCCCCAACGGGGAGGAGGACTGTCCCGCGAGCTCCTCGATCACCGAACGGAGCTGTCGCTGCAGCGGGTGCGATTGCTCGCGATAGGTCGTGACGTCCCACCCGTTGATCACGCACGTGGCCAGCATTGCCGCGTGCTTCCCGGAGCAATTCATCGCCAACGAGGTCGGCGCCTTGCCGGCCAGCTGCCAAGCGAGCTTGGCGTCCTCGCCCGCAGGTAGATCTGGCGGCGTCTGCAACGCGTCGACTCCGAGACCAACGCCCGCCAGGATCTCTTGGACGCCTTCGAGGTGGAACGCCTCACCCGAGTGGGACGCGCAAGCGAGGGCCAGCAGTCGGCCATCGAGCTCCAGCCCGGCCCGTAGCATCCCGATGGCCTGCAAGGGTTTGCTGCACGAGCGAGGGAAGATCGGCTCTTCCGGCAGGCCGACGGAGAAGGCCACCTCTCCGTCGGCATCCAGGGCGACCACCGAACCGCGGTGGGTCCCTTCGATGAATCCGGAGCGGACGACCTCCGCGACGACAGGCAGGTCCATTCAGCCGGGAGTGAGCAGCGAGGAAACGTCGGCCTCGCCCTCGCGGTAACGACGGCCGATCTCGGAAGTGAGTACGTCCATCACCTGCTGGACCTGCCGCCGCAACTCACTGACGGTGCGCTCATGGACGGCCAGGGCCTGCAGCGAGGTCTCGAGTTCGCCGTCCGATCGAGCAGCAACGTCCGAGATCCCCACGTCGGAGACGATCTGCTCCACCTTGCGCCGGTGATCGTCGACACGGGACGGTTCGACGGTCAGGAACCGCCCAGAGCCGTGGTCGGCCCGTGGACCGTCGGCCAGCACGCCGGCCAGCATGTCGATGAGTGGGGCCCCACCAGTGGCTGTACGCCGGGCTTGCTCGGCCCGTACGAGGTCCATCCGGCCCTGCAGGAGCCGCCGGACGTAGGACAGGTCGGCCTCCTCCTGCTCAGCATCGTTGCGGAGCGCGCGAACGTCATCGAGCGGACGCTTGGTCAAGTCGGCGAGGAAGTCCTCCGCGAGCACGCGATCGATCCGCCGCCGTCCTCCGGGCATCGGTGTCGTCATGCAGCCACCCCCGTACGGTCCTTGGTGCCAAGTAGGTCACGTGCGTTCGTCGGTGTCATCGGCGGGCGCTGCGCAAGGGTCGCCAGTTCGGCCGCCCGCTGCACCAGCTGGGCGTTGTCACGAACGGGCTCGCCCCGGCGATACGTCAACGTGTCCTCCATACCGACTCGCAGGTGGCCACCAGCGGAAAGCGCCGCCAGCGCCACAGGCAGCGTAGAACGGCCTACCCCCGTCGCAGACCAGCTGGCGTCCGTGGGCAGCGCCTGGACCGCCGCGACGAGCGCTGCCGCAGTGCCAGGCATGCCGCCCGGGACCCCCATGACCAGGTCACAGTGAACGTTACCGCCGTACGGAAGCCCCTCCTGGTCGAGCAGCCGATTCAGCGCCGCGACCTGACCGAGGTCGAACAGCTCGAACTCGGGCACGATCTCGCGAGCCTGGGTGAGCTGATAGAGCTCGACCATGAACGGCCACGGGTTCAAGAAGACGTCCGCGCCGAAGTTCACCGTGCCGCACGTCAACGAGCACGAGTCCGGGTCCGCGTCGAGCACTCGCAGCCGCGCGTCGTAGGGGTCGTGGACGCTACCTCCGGTGGACAACTGAACGATCAGCGAGGTCGTCTCCCGGAGGGCGGTCACCGTGTCGGTGAGGCGCGCGACATCCAGCGAAGGCTGGGCCTGTTCGTCACGGATGTGCACGTGAATCAACGCCGCCCCAGCCTGCTCGCAGGCCTTTGCGGTGGAGACGAGTTCCTCGAGGGTCACTGGCAGCGCCGGAGCATCGGCCTTGGCCGTCTCGGCGCCTGTCGGGGCGACCGTGATCAGAGTGCTCGACGACGACATGCCGCACATGGTGTCACGTTCACCCGGATGGGGGTAAAGACGCCCCGACGACGGCGCTCAACGTAAGCGCCAATCCTGCCGATGGACACGTACAAGTGGTGCTGAGGGACGCACTGCTGCAGACGAGCGCGGGGAGGGAGGACCAGGCATGCTCGACGGAGACCTCCTCACCAACCAGGTTGAGCAGGTGCTCCTCGACCTCGGCGCGGCGCAGTCGACGGGCTGTCTCACGGTTATCGACGCAGCCGCCGAGGAGGCCGAGGTCTACCTCAAGGAGGGCCTGGTCTACTCCGTCTACGTCCCTGGTCGGCGCCCGCTCCTGGGACACCGTCTGGTCTCCTCCGGTGACCTGGCTCCCGAAGCGCTTGCGGAGACCCTGGAGATCCAGCGCACCGAGCTGCACGGCTTCCGCCTGGGCGAGCTGCTGGTGCACCTCGGCTACGTGGACCGCTCCGCTGTCGAGAGCTTCGTCTCCGAACAGCTGATCGATATGATCGGCGACCTGCTCGGCTGGCACGTCGACTCGTGGCGCTTTCGCAAGAACCGCAAGGCCCGTCAGGACATGGCGCCCCCGACCAGCGTCCCGGACGTGCTCAACCAGGTGCGTCAGCGCCGCCAGCGTTGGGCCACCCTGCGCCGGGAGATGGGTGGGCCTCATGGCGTTCCCCTCCTGTCATCTGGCGGCGTGGACACCTCAGACGTCGTCCTCGGGCCCGGCGAGTGGTCACTGTTGTGTCGGGTCGACGGGGAGAGATCCACCGAGGACCTCGCCATCGACGCCGGTTTCACCGTGTACGAGGCCGCCGAGCTGGTTGCCTCGCTCGTTCGTGCCGGGCTCGTCGATGTCGAGCGGACCGACGGTTCCTCAGACGTAGACGCTGACGACCCCACGGACCCGACGTCCACGGCATCCTCGGGCAGCGGCTGGGACGACCTGCCGGAGCCGACCGCCGCCGAGATCGCCGCGTCCGTGGCCAAGGTGACCGATCACCTCGAGCGGATGTACGACTCTCCGTCCGCCTCTCACGACGGGGTCGCGGCGGAGGACGACGATCAGCCGGATCCGGCGGCACCCGCCGGCTGGCAGGATCACGTCGCCTGGGTCGAGCAGCAGAGGCAGGTCGCGCTCGAGGAGGCCAAAGCTGCCCGCGCTGAGGCCGAGGCCATGGCCCAGGAGATGCGGCAGGAGAAGGAGCGGCGCAACCTGGACCGTGATCGGCGGCGCCGTGAGGCCGAGGAAGTCGCCCGGACGGTCGAGGAAGCCAGGCAGAAGGAACTGGACCGAATCCAGAACGAGCGTTCCAAGGAGCAGCGCAAGAAGGAGCGCAAGGAGGCCAAAGCCGTCGAGGCAGCAGCCTGGGAGGAACACGCCGCCTGGGCCCTGGCGCAGCGGCCAGCCGCCGAGATTGAGGCCTACGCCGAAGAGTCCGCCAGAGTGGCGGCGCTGCGCGCCGAGGCTGAGATCGCGGCCTGGGAGGAGCACGAAGCCCGATTGGCCGTCGAGCGGGCCGCGGCCGAGGAAGCCGCCTACGCCGAGCACGCGATCAGACTGGCTGCGCAGCTGGCCGCCGCCGAGGAGGAGGCCTGGGGTCACCATGTGCTGCATCTGGCCGCCGAACGAGCGGCCGTCGAGCCCGAGGCTTGGCTGGCGCATGCCGCCTGGCTGAACGAGGAACGCGCCAGCGTTGAAGAGCAAGCGTGGGAAGACCATCTCACCTGGGTCGAAGGCCAGCTCGCCCTTGAAGCCGAGCGCGTCGCAGCAGAGGAGGCGGCCGAACTCGCCAGGATCGAAGCCGAAGAAGCCGCCGCCGAACTCGCCAGGATCGAAGCCGAAGCCGCCCGCGCCGAAGCCGAACGCCTCGAAGCCGAAGAAGCCGCCCGCGCCGAAGCCGAACGCCTCGAAGCCGAAGAAGCCGCCCGCGCCGAAGACCGAACGCCTCGAAGCCGAAGAAGCCGCCCGCGCCGAAGACCGAACGCCTCGAAGCCGAAGAAGCCGCCCGCGCCGAGACCGAACGCCTCGAAGCCGAAGAAGCCGCCCGCGCCGAGACCGAACGCCTCGAAGCCGAAGAAGCCGCCCGCGCCGAGACCGAACGCCTCGAAGCCGAAGAAGCCGCCCGCGCCGAGACCGAACGCCTCGAAGCCGAAGAAGCCGCCCGCGCCGAGACCGAACGCCTCGAAGCCGAAGAAGCCGCCCGCGCCGAGACCGAACGCCTCGAAGCCGAAGAAGCCGCCCGCGCCGAGACCGAACGCCTCGAAGCCGAAGAAGCCGCCCGCGCCGAGACCGAACGCCTCGAAGCCGAAGAAGCCGCCCGCGCCGACGAGGAGCCGACCCTGGTCGCGGATCCGCTCGAGGTCCCCGAGCTACCGGCGGACGCACCCGAAGCGCCGTCGATCGATCCCCCCGACGCGTCGCTGAGCACCCAGATGGTCATGCCGCTCATCAAGGAGGTCGACGCCAGCTCGGCTTCCTGGGAGTCGATCGCCTCGCCAACGGCCATCTTGCGCGGACTGTCGTCCGAGGCGCCCGCCCCGCGGGCCACCCCAGCTGAGGACGATCCCGACGCGGGGTCGACGCTGGACGAACGTCCTGAACCGATCGTGGATCGATCGATGACCGACACGGCATCCCTGCTGCGCGAGCTCTCCGGACTCTTCCACTCAGACGACCCGGAGCCCGCCAGGCCGGCACCCACAGCACCGAAACCACCCCCGCCAGCCGCCAAGGCGAATCCGCCGAAGAAGAAGAAGGGGCTGTTCGGCCGGGGCGGTTGACCGCCCGTGCGCAGTCCGATCTCGGTCATCGAGGCTGACTCGCTGAACTGAGCCGTCTCTCGAGATGCCTGAGTGCGCTTCCCGACCTAGGTTCGAGAGATGAGCCACGCCACTTCACCGATCCAGGAAGCAGACGTCGCGACTTCGCTCGACGGGAGGTTCCGCCGCCTGCGGACGTACAACATCGTCATGGGCGGTCTGCACGGGCTGCAGGGCATTGCGGTTCTCGTATTGGCCACGGCCTTCGCCCTGCCGGTCACGGGGACGTTCTTGGCCGGTCCCCCAGGGTCTGCGGCTGAGCCCCCTGTGACCCTGTTCTCGATCAACGTCGCGTGGGGGGTCGCGCTGTTCTTGTTCCTCTCCGCAGCAGCGCACGCGATCATCTCCTCGGGCGTGTACTTCCCGCGCTACCGTGCCCAGCTGCTGGCGCAGCGCAACGACGCTCGCTGGATCGAGTACGCACTCAGCTCGTCGATCATGATCGTGCTGATCGCCGAGCTCACCGGAATCACAGACGTCGCGGCACTTTTGGCGCTTTTCGGCGTCAACGTCTCGATGATCTTGTTCGGGCTGCTACAGGAGAAGTATCAGACACCTGGGGACGGCGGCATGCTGCCGTTCTGGCTCGGCTGCATCGCCGGAGTCGTACCTTGGCTGGCCATCGGCATCTACCTCACGACGCCAGGCAGTTCCTCGACGCCACCGGGATTCGTTTTCGCGATCTTCGTGTCCCTGTTCATCTTCTTCAACTGCTTCGCCGTCAACCAGTGGTTGCAATACCGCCAGGTCGGGAAGTGGCGCGACTACCTGTTCGGCGAGTCGGTCTACGTCGCCTTGAGCTTGGTCGCGAAGTCACTGCTGGCCTGGCAGGTCTTCGCAGGCACCCTCGCCTCTTGACTCGCCGAGTCCACTCCCTCGGCACCTGCGCGATCAGGGGGTGACCACAACCTCTTGCGCAGCGGCCACCCCGTCGACGGTCAGCGTGTCAGCGACTGGCACGTTGCGTTTGATCACGGCAAGCGCGACCGGGCCAAGCTCGTGATGGCGCACGGAGGTCGTGACGTGGCCGACGGCCCGGTCGGCCAGCCGTACTTCCGCTCCATGGCCCGGCAGCTGGACCTCTGAGCCATCCAGGTGCAGCAGGACCAGGCGGCGCGGTGGCTTGCCCAGATTGTGAACGCGGGCCACTGTCTCCTGACCTCGGTAGCACCCCTTCTGCAGGTGCACCGCGGTGCGGAGCCAATCCACTTCGTGCGGGATCGTGCGGTGGTCGGTCTCGAATCCGAGCCGAGGGCGGCGCGCCTCGACGCGGAGGGCTTCGAACGCCCACAGGCCGGTCGCTGATTCAGCGGTTGCCATGACTTCCTCGAGCTCGGCGCGCGGGACGAGCACCTCCCGGACCTGCCAAAGGCCCTCCGCTGGATGGCTGCCAGACCCGGAGTAGGACGTCGATCCCGCCCTCACGGCCGGCCAGGGGTCGGTCCACGAGGGCGGTCCGGCCGGCGGCGGCGAGAGCGAGCTCACCGGCTCAGCGGCGACGGCCCACTCGCTCGTGACATCGACGACCTCTACGCGGAGCATGAAGCGCATCCGGTCGAGCCAACCGAGCAGATCAGCTGTGGTCCCGGGCTCAACGGTGATCCAGCACGTCGTGCCGTCGTCGACGAGGTGGAGCGCATGTTCGATATGCCCCTTGGGGGACAACACCAACGTCTCTGTCGAGTCACCTGGCTCGAGATCCTCGAGCTGCTGGGTGGTCAGTGAGTGCAGCCACGAAAGACGGTCCGGCCCGTCGACTCGCAGGACTCCTCGGTGCGAAAGGTCGACCAGGCCACGCCCGGCCAGCCAGGCCCGCTGCTCCGCAACAGGATCGCCGTAGTGCCAGGGCGCACCTGCGTCCGGTCCTGCCTCGACGGGCACCGCCGTACGGCTGCTGACCCTCATGACGTCGCGCAGTCGGCGCAGGTGCCATAGATCGCGAAATGCTCCATGTCCGTGGAGAACGCGTATTGCTCGCGGAGACTTCCCACCAGCCCATCTGCGAGACCGACCTCGGCCTCCACCACCTCTCCACAACCGTGGCAGACCAGATGTAGGTGAGCGGCATGCTCGGCGGGGTGCCAGGTGGGGGATCCGGCGCCGAGGTGCGCGTGGCGCACGAGGCCGAGCTCCTCGAGCAGCTCGAGGGTGCGGTAGACGGTCGAGATGTTGACTCCGTCCGCAACACCGCGGACGGCCGTCAGGACCTCATCCGGCGTGGCATGACCGAGGTTGTGCACCGCGTCCAGCACCAGCTGGCGTTGCGGCGTCATGCGAAAACCGCGGTCCTTCAGCTGCGCCCGCAGCTCGGCCGCTGACCCGTGGGGATCCTGCTCGGTCACCCGACCCGCTTGAGTCGAGCCGAGATGTGCGGCTGGATCGGCTGCCCGACGGCGGCCATGTCGAACGCCCAGGCGAGGTCGCCCTCGACCAACCCGTAGAGCCGGTGCCCGGCGCTGTAGTCCTTCGCCGTCGTCGTCCGCGCCACCACGTCGGTCCGCAGCTCGATCCTTGGGCCTTCAGCCGTACCGATCCAGATCTCCGAGAACCCGGTCGGGTGGGACAGCGTCACCTCCAGCGTGCCATCCTCCTGCGGTCGCCAGAATCCAGTCTCGGTAGCCAGCGGTCGGACGAACCCACCGTCGTCGTCGAGCAGCCAGGCTCGACTCGAGTACCGCAAGAACGGGCGACCGTCATGCTCGAAGTGCACCTCCTGGCCGAAGCGGAACTCTTCGATCGTCGGATAGCCGCCGACGCCTGCCCCTGCCCAGCTACCGATCAGCCAGGCCACGGGCACCAGGACCGGGGGAAGATCGTCAGTCAGCTCCACGTCGACACCTCCACGTCGTCAGCTCTCACCCTGATAGAGGCGGTAGACGACGTAGCCGGCAGTCACGGTGATGGCCAGGGCCACCACGATGAGCACGGCGGTGGAGACGATCGCAAACACTGGACCACTCTAACGTTGGACCATGACTCGAGCTCTCGTCGTCAAGGTCACCGCCGGCACCGACGACCCGGAACGCTGCGCTCAAGGCTTCACCGTCGCCGCCACCGCCGTGGCCTCAGGGGTACCCGTATCTCTCTGGCTCACCGGCGAGGCCTCCTGGTTCGCGGTACCCGGCAGGGCCGCCGACTTCTCGCTGGCCGGATCGGCTCCGCTGGAGGACCTGCTCGCTTCGGTCCTCGCCGCTGGACGGGTGACCCTCTGCACTCAGTGCGCTGGGCGCAGAGGGCTCTCGCCCGACAACCTGATTCCCGACGTCCGCCTGGCAGGGGCGGCCGCGTACGTCTCCGAGATCATGGCCGACGAAACTCAGGCCCTCGTCTACTAGGCGGGGAGAGCCACCTCGATGTCAGCCACGGACCCGCGCGCAGCGACGACTTGACGGTCGACGGAGGCGCCGGGCGCGAGAGTCCGCAGGGTCCAGGTGCCCGGAGCAGCGAAGAACCGGAACTGGCCGGTCACCGAGGTCGGAACCTCGGCGGTGAATTCACCCGACCCGTCGAGCAACCGGACGTAAGCACCGCCGACCGGGTTGTCGCCGCGCGTGACGACCCCTTGGATCACTGACTCCTTCGCCAGATCGACACCGTCGACGGAAGGGCCACCGACAGGGGCTCCGCAGGTCATGCCGCACCACCGTCCGGCGAACCCGGCGCGTCACCCAGCTGGACGGGGACGCCCACCAGTGAGCCGTACTCCGTCCACGATCCGTCGTAGTTGCGAACGTTGGGGAGCCCGAGCAGCTCGTGCAGGGCGAACCAGGTGTGAGCCGAGCGCTCACCGATTCGGCAATAGGCGATCGTGTCGCGGGACAAGTCGACACCTTTGCTCTCGTAGAGCGCCCGAAGCTCCTCGTCGGACTTGAAAGTGCCGTCATCGTTGGCCGCCTGACTCCACGGGATGTTGCTCGCTGTGGGGATGTGGCCGGGGCGTTGGCTCTGCTCTTGCGGCAGATGCGCTGGAGCGAGCAACCGACCGGCGTACTCATCGGGGCTTCGGACGTCCACGAGGCCTTCGGTGCCGATGGCCGACAAGACGTCGTCCCGGAAGGCGCGAATCGACCTGTCCTGCTCCTTGGCGGTGTAGGTCGTGGTCGGACGTTCAACGATCTCGTCCACCAGCTCGCGCGAGTCGAGTTCCCACTTCTTTCGGCCTCCGTCGAGCAGCTTCACCGACGCGTGACCGTAGAGCGTGAAATACCAGTAGGCGTAGGCGGCGAACCAGTTGTTGTTGCCGCCGTACAGAACGACTGTGTCGTCGTTGCCGATGCCCTTGCGCGACAGCAACGCCTCGAACTGTTCCTTGTTGACGAAGTCGCGCCGTACCGAATCCTGCAGGTCCGAGCGCCAGTCGATGCGAACGGCCCCGCGGATGTGATTCTTCTCGTAGGCGGCAGTGTCCTCGTCAACTTCGACGAGAACCACCGACGGATCGGCGAGGTGGGCTTCCACCCAGTCGGCGTCGACCAGGGCGTCGATGCGGCTCATGAGGTTTCCTTCCCGAGCTGAGTAGATGTGACCTGAACGGAAGCGAGCGGTGTTGACATGAGCGGTTCTGCGAGGCCGGCCCGGCGGGCGAGGAGGTAGACCTCGCATCCGAGGCAGAAGTTGAAGGCGGCGTTGAGGAAGGCAGCGGCAAGAGCGAAGCTCACGATGACCGAACCCAGCCCGACGGCACCTGTGGCCAGCGCGAGCCAGCCAGTTGCGGCAAAAGCCAGTCCCACGGCCTGCGCGAACCGCGGTGGGCGCGAATCCTCGAGCTCGGTTGGCGGCCCGAGCCGTGGCCGAACGACCCGCCTGAACAAGGCTCCGTACGGCGTGGCTTGCGGACCACGTACCGCGCCGACCGTGAACACCACGACCTGAACCCCGAGCAGCAACAAGGCTAGCGGGCTACCAGCGGCCAGGAGGACAACAACGAGGACAGCGGTGGTGAGGGTCGCGGCAAAGCGCGGACCACGCGGATCGATGAGCATGGGCAAGGCTCCTGACACGACGGGACATGACGCGACGTCAGGACAGCGGGCGGCTCACGAGGAGCGGGGGCGCTGCCCGGTCAGGGCATTCGACACAGGCAGGTGGCCACGCGGCACAGGTCGACCGCGCGCCGTTTGGTGAGGCTCACCTGCAGCTGCATGAGATCCACGGTAGGGAGCAAACGCTGAGCCGTCACCGGTGGTCCATATCCTGAGACGCTTGTCCCGATGGACGGTACGGGTTCCAGAACGTCGATCATGCCAAGACCTCGCCCAGCGCTGCGACGACGTCGGCGACCCGTGGTTGGCCGGAGGCGCGTCGCACGACGAGGCCTTGGTCATCGAGCACCAGGACGGTTGGCGTCCGGCGGATGTCCAAGCGTCGCACCAGCTCGAGGTGTGACTCAGCATCGATCTCGACGTGTGCCACCCCGTCGACCTGCTCCACGACACCGCCCAGCACCCGGCGGGTGGCCCGGCACGGCTGACAGAAGGCCGTCGAGAACTGCAGGAGGGTGGCCCGAGCGCCGAGAGCACGTCCGAGGTCGGTTGCGCTGACGTGCTGAGCGGGCACCTTCGAAACGCTCGCAGGATCGACGCCGCGGATGCGACCGTCCTGGCGTCGTCGCCACAAAGCGAAAGCCGTCGCGGCGAGCAGCGCGATCACCACGAGCAGCACACGCCACAGCATGCCTCCTAGAACTTCTCGTCGCTCCCAGGCATTCCCATGGCCATGTGCTCGACCCACTCAGCCGGTGAACAGCCGGCTGGCGGTGAGAGCTGCCGGGCCGGCCAGGGCGAGCGGAAGCGCCCCAACCGTCGCGGGAGTCAAGCGGGCCGCCCGGCCCGCCAACCTTCGCACCTGGCAGCCGCAGACAGCGGCCAGCCCGGCCGCGGCGGCGACGAGCGCGTCGTCAACGATGTCCGCGGAGTTGTCGGAACCCAGCAGGCCGGTGAGCGCCCCAGCGGTCGTGGCAGCGACGAGCGCGACCGCCACCGCCCACGCAGCGCTGCCCGCTCCGGTGATGACCAGCGCCGCGACCACGGCGCCCAGCACGCCACCGACCACGAGCTCTGGTCCTGGCCGGTCGATCGGCACGGCCAGCCAGCAGGCGGCCAGCCCCTCCACAAGCACGAGCCCGGCGCTCGCGGTCAATCCGCTGAGCCGGGCCGCTCCGTCCACAGTTCTCGACAACAACTGCTGGATGAACGCTGCGAGAAAGCCGCCGACAATGACGATGACCAGGGGTCCGAGATCTCCGGTCCCTGCTCGAAGCGCCAGAACCACCGAAGCAGCGATCCCGGTCGACAGTCCGATGAACGACCCAGCCACCGCACCAGGGGCCCGGAGCAGCTCGTGCCAGGAGGACGCGACAGCGAGTTGGACGAGAACGACCGCAACCGTGAGAGCCGACCTTCCCGAGAAAGCACCGACGATCAGCAAAGCGCCGAGGGCTGTCGTCGCCGTGACGACAGCGACCGTGGGCGATCGCCGTCTCCCGGCACGCACTCCCCCGGCCACCACTCAGCCGCCTGCGAACGGCGGCAGGACTTCCACGGTCGCGCCCGGGGTCAGTCGCACCGTCTCGTGATCGTGGTGCCCTACCGCCAAAGAGTCGACGAGCAGCGAAGACGCCGAGAGCACAACCGCCAGCCTCGGCGCATGTCTCGCGCGGACAGCTGCGAGGAGCTCGTCAAGGGTGTCAGCGTCGAACTCTTCGGACTCGAGCCCGGCAGCTGCGCGAGCCGATGCCCAGTAGCGCACCGTCACCCGGCTCATCCGGGGGCCTTCGCGCGGTCCGGAAGCGAGTCTGCGCCGGTGACCTGCTCGGCCCAGAGGGCGATCCGCTGGGTCAGCTCGTCGCTGATGGCGTGCTCGGCATGCTCGAAGCCGTACTCCACCCACAGCTCGACGTGATCACCACCCGCCGCCAGCTGTTGCGCGTGGTCGAGCGGGAAGTAGTGGTCAGAGTCGCCATGCACAACCAGCAGCGGGGTTGGCGCCATGACCGCGGCAGCCTGTCTCGGCTCCAGTGGAAGGGGCTCGGACCACGGTTCGCTGGTTATCCGGGTGCCGCGAGCCGCCAGGGCCACCGCGCGGCCCACGCGCGAGCCCACGACGCGGTGCAGTCTCCGCATGGATGGCGTTCCGCGGTAGTACCACCGGGACGCGGCGCTCACGGCGACCGCGGCGTCCACGTTGCGGTACAGCGCGGCATGGCGCACCACAACGCTGCCGCCCATGGAGAAGCCAACGGTGACGACGCGGTCGTAGCCCAGGCGTCGCGCCCAGTTGACGGCCGCATCGACATCGAGGCACTCGAGGTCTCCGACGGTGGATGCTCCGCCGCTTCGACCGTGCCCCCGCATGGTCACGGCGATGACGCCACCTGTAGCGACGAGGACATCTCCCACGCGGCGGATGGCAGAGGTGTCGTGGGCCCCGGTGAAGCCGTGTGCCACCACGAACGCGAGCCGACGATCACCCGACGCCAGCGATCGGTGCGCTGCCGCCAGGACGACGCCGTCGCTGCTTCGCAGCCAGGCCTCCTCACCGCGCGTCTGCTCTGACCGAACTGGCATGTCGGCCATTCTCGTGCATCCTCGTCTACTCTGGGCGGGGGACCCGGGCGACGACGCCTCCGGGTCCCAGCGTGTTTGATGGCCGGGATCTGCGCGACGCCGGTTCCCACGTCGAGGAGGTGCGATGGCCAGGCTCCTGTTGCTCACCAACGCGCCCTCCGCGCAGCCGACCGGCGCCGGAGCGTCGCCGGTCAAGGAACGAGACCTGTGCGCTGAGGTCCTTCCAGCTCTCGGCCTGCTGATGCACCACGTTCGTGCAGCGCCTGCCGAGGCTTCGGCCCTGCTCGATGCACCAGAGGTCGACGGGCTGCTGGTAGACGGTCGCCGCGACCTGCCGCACATCCGTTCACTGTGCCGGCTGCTCCGAACCACCGGGGTCAGCGTTCCCGTCCTCGTGGTGACCACGGAGGGCGGTCTGGCGGCGGTCACCGCCGACTGGGGCATCGACGACGTACTCCTGGACACCGCTGGTCCGGCCGAGATCGAGGCCAGGCTCCGGCTGGCCGTGGGGCGGATCGACAGCACCTCCGAAGACACGGCCCCCGAGGAGATCAGCCATGGCGACGTCGCCATCGACGAGGCCGGCTACACCGCTCGAGTGCGCGGGCGGATCCTTGACCTGACTTACAAGGAGTTCGAGCTCCTCAAATACCTGGCCCAGCATCCGGGGCGAGTGTTCACCCGGGCGCAGCTGTTGCAAGAAGTCTGGGGCTACGACTACTTCGGCGGCACGAGGACCGTTGACGTCCACGTCCGGCGACTTCGCGCCAAGCTCGGGGTGGAGCACGCGTCGGTCATCGGGACTGTTCGCAACGTGGGTTATCGGTTCGTGGCCCAGCCGGAGAAGTCCGGTCCTCCAGGCAACTACGAAGACACCGCCACGGTCGATGCGCTCCAGGTGCCGTCCGGTGGCGCGGACAAGCCTTGAGCGCCTCGAGGACACTTCGGTGATCCCACGGGTCGAGGTCGTCGGAAAGCTCGACGCTGCCGAGCTCGGTGCGGTGACTCACCTTGTCGAACGGGCGACCGAAGCCGATGGGGCACGGCCGCTCTCTGAGCATGTCAGCCTTCACCTGCGGTACGGGGGTGACTCCGAAGTGGTCCATGTCTTGGTCTGGATCGACGACGAGCTGGCGGGCTACGCCCACGTCGACCCGACCGACGCCGTCCAGGGCAGTAGCGCTGAGCTGGTCGTCGATCCCCGAAGGCGGGGCCAGGGGATCGGTCGCCGACTGGTCGCCGAGGTCACCGCTACCAGCCCCGATGGTCGGCTGCGGCTGTGGGCCCACGGTGACCACCCTGCGGCCGCCGCGCTCGCCGAGTCCTTCGGGATGACCCGACGCCGTACTCTTTGGCAGCTTCGGCGGTCCCTGTTCGCCCCCGTCCCGCCAGCCACGTGGCCGGTGGGGGTCACGCATCGGACCTTTCGCCCGGGCGTCGACGATGAAGCCTGGGTCGAGCTCAACGCGCGGGCCTTTGCGAACCACCCTGAGCAGGGCAGCTGGGGAACGGAGGACCTGCGCCAGCGGATGGCCGAGCAATGGTTCGACCCATCGGGGTTCTTCCTCGCCGAGCGCCACGACCCGGAACGAGGCGGGACTCGACTCGTCGGCTTCCACTGGACCAAGGTGCATGGCGGCGGGAGTGGAGCCGCGCACGAGCATGCGCACGAGCACCCGCACGAGCAGGTGGCCGAGCATTCGGACGAGCACGTCCACGAGGTCACGCACCCGGAAGCGCACGGTCATGCGCCGATCGGCGAGGTCTACGTCGTGGGCGTCGAGGAGTCGGAGCGCGGCAATGGACTGGGGCGCGCCCTCACCGTGGCTGGTCTCGCCTACCTTCGCTCCTTGGGGCTTCCTGAGGTGATGCTCTACGTGGACGCGGACAATGTGGGTGCCCTTCGCTTGTACGAGAGCCTCGGGTTTGCTCGCTGGGACAGCGACGTGATGTTCGTCCGCTGACAACCGAGCTTCAAAGCGGTGGAAGGATGGTCCGATGAGCGAGGTTGAGCCAGTCGAACTGGCACCGGAGAGCACCGCGGTTGCCGTTTCGGAACGACCGGTGCCCGCTGAGACGGAAGCCGAACCCACCGATCAGCCATCCCCGCTGGAGCCGCTGCCCGACGACCGCTTCTCGGACCGAGAGGTTTCCTGGCTGGCCTTCAACCAGCGGGTCCTGGAACTGGCTGAGGACGCCGAGCTCCCGCTGCTGGCCCGGGCCCGTTTCCTGGCCATTTTCGCCAGCAACCTTGACGAGTTCTTCATGGTTCGCGTCGCAGGTCTCAAGCGCCGCATCGCCACCGGGATCGCCGTACGCGCAGCCAGCGGGCTGATGCCCGGTGAGGTCATCGACCGGATCTGGGCGCACACCCGCGAACTCATGCAGCGCCAGGTCCGGTGCTTCCACCAGGAGGTCCTGCCCGCGCTGACCAAGGAGGGCATCGAGCTGCTCCGTTGGGATGAGCTGGACGACGATGACCGCGCCGAGATGGCGGCTGTCTTCCAGGACCGGATCTTCCCCGTCCTGACGCCGCTCGCCGTCGACCCAGCCCACCCCTTCCCCTACATCTCTGGCCTTTCTCTCAATCTCGCGGTCGTGGTCCGTAATCCCACCACCGGCATCGAGCACTTCGCTCGCGTGAAGGTTCCCCAGCTGCTGGGTCGCTTCGCGCAGGTCAGTGGTCAACGGTTCGTCCCCCTCGAGGACGTCATCGCCGCCCACCTGGACGAGTTGTTCCCAGGCATGGAGGTCCTGCAGAGCCACGGGTTCCGGGTCACCCGAAACGAAGACTTCGAGGTGGAAGAGGACGACGCCGAGAACCTCCTGGTAGCGCTGGAGAAGGAGCTGATGCGTCGCAAGTTCGGGCCTCCGGTCCGCTTGGAGGTGGAAGACACGATCGACCCGCACGTCCTCGACCTGCTGATCCGCGAGCTGGGCATCGAGGAGCACGAGGTGGTCGCCATCCCTGGACCGCTCGACCTCACCGGCTTGATGGCCGTCGCGGCGGTCGACCGCCCTGAGCTGGACTACCCCGCCTTCATCCCGCGGAGGCATCCAGACCTGTCGGAGGTGGAGAGCGCAGACGAGGTCGACATCCTCGGGGCGCTCCGCAACCGTGACGTGCTGCTGCACCACCCCTACGACTCCTTCTCGACCAGCGTGCAGGCGTTCCTCGAGCAGGCAGCCATCGATCCGCAGGTGCTCGCGATCAAGCAGACGCTCTACCGCACCAGCGGCGACTCCCCGATCGTCGATGCCCTCATCGAAGCGGCGGAGGCGGGCAAGCAGGTGCTCGTGCTCGTGGAGATCAAGGCGCGGTTCGACGAGCAGGCCAACATCAAGCGGGCCCGCAAGCTCGAGCAAGCCGGCTGCCACGTGGTCTACGGCCTGGTCGGCCTGAAGACGCATTGCAAGCTGTCACTCGTCGTCCGCCAGGAGGGCGATCGGATCCGCCGCTACACACACATCGGCACGGGGAACTACCACCCAAGAACCGCTCGACTCTATGAGGATCTCGGCCTGCTCACGTCCGACCCGATCGTCGGCGAGGACGTCAGCAACTTGTTCAACGTGCTGTCGGGCTACTCGATGAACACGGAGTACGAACGCCTTCTTGTGGCACCCAACTCGGTCCGATCGGGCCTCGTGGAGCGCATCGAGCGCGAGGTTGAGCACCATCGCGCCGGCCGACCAGCCGGCGTGCGCATCAAGTTGAACTCTCTGGTGGACGAAGGCGTCATCGACGCCCTCTACCGCGCCTCTCAGCAGGGCGTGCCCGTCGACTTGTGGGTCCGCGGCATCTGCGCCCTCCGCGCAGGTGTACCCGGGCTCAGCGACACGATCCGGGTGCGCAGCATCCTGGGTCGATTCCTCGAGCACTCGCGCGTGTTCGCCTTCGCAGGCGGTGGCGAGCCGGAGGTCTGGATCGGCAGCGCAGACCTCATGCACCGCAACCTCGACCGTCGCGTGGAAGCATTGGTACGGCTCACGGTTCCCGAGCACATCCAAGAGGTGAGCGACCTGCTGGACCTCGGGTTTGCGCCCGGGACCGCTTCCTGGCACCTGCTGCCCGACGACTCCTGGGAGCACCACGGGACCGCCGACGACGGTTCGGCCCTGCTGGACATCCAGGCCCACCTGATCGCCGCCAAACAACGGCGGTCGGGGGCCTGAAAGTGGGGGGGAGACGCAGGGGCGGACCATCGCTGCCGCCGGGGCGCTCCTGTGGCGTCGGCGGCGGGACAAGAGCGGCCGCAAGGCCATCGAGGTCGCCCTCGTTCACCGATCGAAGCACGACGACTGGACCTTCCCCAAGGGGCACCTCGAGGCGGCGGAGACCTGGCAAGCGGCCGCCGTCCGCGAGATCCACGAGGAGACCGGCTTCACGATCGCTCTCGGGCCTCCGCTTCCAGAACGGACCTACCTGGTTGGCGGCCTCCCCAAGCTGGTGCGCTACTGGGCAGGTGAGGTCGGTCCAGCGTCGGACACTTTCGTCCCGAACTCCGAGGTTGACTCCCTCGACTGGGTCGGCGTCGGTGAGGCGCGGAGTCGACTCAGCTATCCCGACGACGAGGTCGTTCTCGACGGCCTCAGCTCGCTGCTCGAACAGACGCGGGGGCGGAGCACCAGCTGCCTGATCATCCTTCGCCATGCCCAGGCGATGAAGCGCTCGGTGTGGTCCGGCCAGGACGAGGATCGTCCTCTGACCGATCCCGGCATCGCGGAGGCCGACGCCCTGACCTCCGTCCTCAGTGCCTACGGCATCGAGCGCATCCACTCCTCCCCCGCGACTCGCTGCCGGGACACCGTCGCACCGTATGGCCGGCTACGTCAGCTTCGTCAGGAGAACGAACCGGCGCTCAGCGAAAGCGGCTACGCGGCCAACCCAGGCGAGTCGAGAAGGCGCATCCGGTCGATTCTCGAGGCAGGTGGCCGGAGCGTCGTGTGCAGTCATCGCCCGCTCGTCCCCGACCTCCTGGACGAGATCCTCGGCGTCGAGGAGCGCGCTGCGTTGATCGCGGACGGTCTTCCGCCGAGTGCGCTCGTCGTCATCCACCACCTCTCGGGTGAGGTCTTGGGCGTCGAGCGTCTCGACCCGTGAGCTGACCCCGAGAAGCACTCGTACGGGCACGTTCACCTCGCGTTCATCCGCAGCGCCCGAGCACGTCACCTCACCTGCCTACCGTCCTCGACGTAAGCACGTGACGAGGCCGGACTGACCGGCCCAACAGGAGGGTCCACACAACGTGAACCGCAGCACGCTGCGCCGGGCAGCCCCGGCCGCACTAGCGCTCAGCTTCGCCCTTGTCCTTGGGGCTTGTGGTAGCGACGCAAGCAACGGAACAGCCGCGCCAGCCGGCGGCGATGGCAACTGCGTGAGCGGCTCGATCAAGGCATCCGGCTCAAGTGCGCAGGCCAACGCCATGACCGAATGGATCAACAGCTACCAGACCAACTGTTCCGGCGCGACCATCGACTATCAGCCAGTCGGATCCGGGGCCGGCATCCAGGACTTCATCAACAACCAGGTCGCCTTCGCGGGGTCCGATTCGGCGCTCAAGCCTGGAGAAGAGTCCGACCCGGCCAACGCCCGTTGTGCGGCCGGCCCCGCCATCAACATCCCGATGGTTGGCGGCGCGATCGCCATCGCCTACAACCTCGAGGGCGTCGACACGCTGACCATGACTCCCGAGATCCTCGCGGGAATCTTCGGCGGGACCATCACGACGTGGAACGACCCGGCCATCGCCGAGGCCAACCCAGACGTGACCCTTCCCTCGGACCCGATCCTGGCGTTCCACCGGTCGGACGAGTCAGGCACGACTGACAACTTCACCAAGTACCTCGCCGCCAACGTTCCGGACGTGTGGACCTATGAGGGCGGGAAGGCGTGGACAGCTCCAGGAGGACAGGGCGCCAAGGGCAGCGACGGAGTCGCAGCAGCCATCAAGTCAACACCCAACTCGATCGGCTACATCGAGCTCTCCTTCATCCAGACCCAGGGTCTGAGCGCGGCCTCGGTGGACAACGGAGGCGGACCGGTCGAGCCAACTGCGGAGACGTCGGCGACAACGCTGGACTCCTCCAAGATCACCGGTTCGGGCGACGACTTGATCCTCGAGGTGGACTACACCGAGAGCCAGCCCGACGCCTACCCGATCGTCCTCGTCACCTACGAGATCGTCTGCCAGTCAGGACTGCCTGAGGACCAGCTCGGGTCTGACTCAGTCGTTCCTGACCTACATCGCCTCGGACGAGGGCCAGTCGACGTTGACCGAGATCGGCTACGTGCCGCTGACCGGTGAGCTGCTGACCAAGGTGCAGGCTGCCGTCTCGTCGATCAGCTAGGTCTGACCACGTCGTGACAACCCCCGTGGACCTCAGGGTCAGCGGGGGTTGTCACGCCAACGGAACGACCAAGCACCCAGCCCGGAAGACAGCTGCCGCCGGGCAGGAAGGAAGTCTGTGACAGCGCCCACGACGGAGCAGTTGAGCCCGCCGCTGCCGCCTGGGGCGCCCAAAGCCACCACTCGGCGCGGCGACCGCATCTTCCGCGGGCTGTCCACGGGAGCGGGCGCGTTGGTCCTGGTCATCATGGCCGGGATCGCGCTGTTTCTGGTGGTCAAGGCCGTCCCAGCGTCTGCGGGCCGACACCGTCAACTTCTTCACGAGCTCGGAGTGGCTTCCTGACCTGCCGTCCGGCCCTCGGTTCGGCATAGCCGCGCTGCTGTTCGGCACGGTGGTCTCCTCGGTGATAGCCATGGCCCTCGCTGTGCCGATCGGCTACGGCATCGCCTTGTGCCTGGCCCACTACGCCCCTCGCCGAATCGCCACCGGCCTCGCCTTCATCGTGGATCTGTTGGCCGCCGTACCCTCGATCATCTTCGGGCTGTGGGGCCTGGCCTACCTCATGCCACGCACCCAAGACCTCTGGATCTGGCTCAACGACCATCTCGGTTTCATCCCGCTGTTCGACAACACGCTCGGCGTCTACACCCGCTCCATCGCCATTGCCTCCATCGTTTTGGCGATCATGATCCTCCCGACCGTCTCGGCCATCAGCCGAGAAGTCTTCTCCCAAGCGCCGGTCGGGCACATCGAGGCAGCTATGGCCCTCGGCGCCACCCGCTGGGAGATGATTCGCATGGCGGTCATCCCCTTCGGCAAACCCGGCATGATCAGCGCGGCGATGCTCGGCCTGGGCCGGGCGCTCGGCGAGACCATTGCCGTCGCGCTGCTGTTGTCGGCCACCTTCACCATCAACTGGCACATCACCGAGCCGGGTGGCAACACCTTCGCCGCCAACATCGCGCTCAAGTTCAACGAGGCCGGTGCGACCGGACGTGGCGCCCTGATCGCTGCCGGACTGGTCCTGTTCGTCATCACGCTCATCGTCAACATGGTCGCCCGCCTGATAGCCGAACGACGCCGCGACTTCTCGGGGGCCAACTGACATGGCCACGCTGACCAGCCCACCCGCGACCGGATCGGTCAGTCGCCTCTCCGGAGGGACGCTTCCGCGATTCGCCCCCGTCGCGTCTGCTGGTGCCGGGCTCGCACTCGCTGTGGCGCTGTCCGTGGTCACCCCGATCAGCGGTCGGGCCGGGACACTGCTGGTCGCCATCGTCTTGTTCATGGCCATCCAGTCCCTGTGGAGCTTCCGCGTCGAGGGCAGGCGGCATGCGGTCGACCGACTGGCGACCACCATGATCTACGGCTCCGGGTTGATCGCCCTCATTCCCCTGACCGCGATCCTCGTAGCCGTTGTCGTCAACGGCCTCACCGCGTTCAGCCTGCAGTTCCTGACCACCACCATGCGCAACGTCAGTCCGCTTCGTGAGGGCGGCGGCGTCTACCACGCGATCATCGGAACGCTGGAACAGGTCGGCATCGCCGCCGCGATAGGCATCCCCATCGGACTGATGGTGGCGATCTACCTGGTGGAGTACGGAAACCGCGGTCGGTTGGCCCGCTCGGTGACCTTCTTCGTGGACGTGATGACCGGCGTCCCGTCGATCGTGGCCGGCTTGTTCATCTACACCGCGTTCATCTTGACCCTGGGTCTGGAACGCAGCGGGTTCACCGGCGCCCTGGCGCTGACGATCCTGCTGATCCCGGTGATGGTTCGATCCTCTGAAGAGATGCTCAAGCTCGTCCCGAACGAGCTGCGGGAGAGTGCCTACGCGTTGGGGGTTCCCAAGTACCGCACGATCCTTCGCGTCGTTCTGCCGACCGCCCT
The DNA here is from genome assembly GCA_963805505.1 of uncultured Actinomycetota bacterium. GTDB lineage: Bacteria > Actinomycetota > Actinomycetes > DATJPE01 > DATJPE01 > JANPBY01. Next base: position 455,292 of record CAWDUP010000004.1, read on the forward strand.
ACCGGGACTCATCACGGGATCCATGCTGGCGGTCGCTCGGGTCATGGGTGAGACCGCGCCGCTGCTCCTGACGGTCTTCTTGTCCCAGTCGATCAACTACAACCCCTTCTCAGGGCCGCAGGCATCCTTGCCCACGTTCGTGTGGGACCAGATCGCGCGAGGGACCGATGCCTCGCTGGATCGAGCCTGGGCAGGAGCTCTCACGCTCATCCTGATCGTCGTCATCCTCAATCTGGCCGCCCGAGGTCTCGGGCGCTTCTACCGAGTCAAGTAGCGAGAAGGACCACCCAGCCATGGCCAAACGCATCAACGTCTCAGACCTGGACATCTACTACGGCAACTTTCTGGCCGTGGAAGGTGCCGCCTTCGAGGTCGAGCCGGGTTCAGTCACCGCGTTCATCGGACCATCCGGCTGCGGCAAGTCCACGGTGCTGCGATCCCTCAACCGCATGCACGAGGTGACTCCCGGAGCGCGAGTGTCAGGGAAGGTTCTGCTGGACGACGAGGACATCTACGCGTCCGGGGTCGACCCGGTCAACGTACGGCGCACGATCGGGATGGTGTTTCAAAAGCCCAACCCGTTTCCCACGATGTCCATCTACGACAACGTCATCGCCGGGCTGAGGCTGCGGGGACGACAGCCACGCGCCGACTTCGACGCCATCGTGGAGGACGCGCTGCGCGGCGCGAATCTCTGGGAGGAGGTCAAGGACCGGCTGGACCGCCCAGGCAGCGGTCTGTCCGGAGGCCAGCAGCAGCGGCTGTGCATCGCTCGCGCTATCGCGGTCGAACCCGAGGTCCTGCTCATGGACGAGCCGTGCTCGGCTCTCGACCCCATCTCCACCCTGGCAGTCGAGGACCTGATGCAGAAGCTCAAGGAGCGCTACACGATCGTGATCGTCACTCACAACATGCAGCAGGCGGCACGCGTCTCAGATCGGACGGGGTTCTTCAACATCGCGGGCACCGGCAAGCCTGGCAAGCTCATCGAGATAGATGCCACGGCCAAGATCTTCAGCTCTCCGGCTCAGAAGGCGACCGAGGACTACATCAGCGGACGCTTCGGCTGACCGCAGTCACCGCTCAGGTGAAGAACGGCTTGAGGATGAGGAACGTCGCGGCGGCGATCAGCCCCGCGCCGGGAAAGGTGAGGACCCATCCGATGACGATGTCCCGTGCGACACCCCAGCGCACCGCCGAGAGCCGCTTCGTGGCGCCGACGCCCATGATGGCCGACGTGATCGTCTGGGTCGTCGAGATCGGGACGCCGTAGCCCACTCCCGCGACGTAGAGGATCGACGCCGCCGTCGTCTCGGCGGCGAATCCCTGCGGTGGACCGACGTGAATGATCCGACGCCCCAACGTGCGCATGATGCGCCAACCACCTGCATACGTTCCCGCTGATAGCACCGCTGCGGTCAGGAAGAAGACCCACACGGGGATCGAGTAGTCCGTCTGATAGCCCCCGACGACGAGCGCGAGCACGACGATGCCGATCGTCTTGGCCGCATCCTGCAAGCCGTGCCCAAAAGCCATCGCGGCGGCGGAGACCGTCTGCGCCATCCGAAAACCACGCGTGACCCGCGTCGGCTGTGCCCGTCGGAAACCCCAAAGAATCGCCAGCATGAAGATGTAGGCGACCACGAACCCAACGACAGGCGAGACGACCATCGGAACGACAACCTTGTGCCAGACGCCCGCCCAGTCCACAGCCGTGGCGCCGAAGACCAAGGTCGCACCGACGAGTCCGCCGATCAGCGCATAGGACGAGGAGGATGGCAGTCCGAACCACCAGGTGAGCAGGTTCCAGGCGATCGCTCCGGTCAGCGCGGCGAACACGACGACGAGGCTCTCTGTGCCGGTGGGCAGCGTCACGATTCCCTTGCCTACCGTGGCAGCGACCTTGGCCCCGAAGAACGAGCCGACGAGGTTCATGACGGCAGCCATGATCAACGCGACCCGAGGTGTCAGTGCCTTGGTCGACACCGAGGTGGCGATTGCGTTGGCCGCATCGTGGAAGCCATTGGTGTAGTTGAAGCCCATCGCCATCGCAATGACGATGACGACCCCCAGGTCGTCCACCGGTCAGGACTCCTTGACGGCGATGCTCTCGACGGTGTTGGCCACGTCCTCGAACCCGTCGGCTGCCGCCTCGAGCTGCTCGGCGATGTCCTTGAGCTTCATCACCGTCATGGCCTTGAAATCGCCGGAGAACAAGGCGGCGAGGAACTTGCGGTGAACCTGGTCCGCACGATTCTCGATCCGGTTGGCTTCCACCCAGTAGTCCGCGAGGTCCTTCATCGTGCGCAGGCGGGGCATCGCATCGGCGGTGAGCGCCGCCGCATCGTTGAGCAGAGCCACCTGCTCGCGCATCTCCTCACCCAGTTCGCCAACGCCGTACAGGCCGACGAGGTCAACGGCGGCCTCCATGGCATCCATCACATCGTCGAGCTCGTTGGCCAGCCGGTAGATGTCCTCCCGGTCGAAGGGCGTGATGAAGGAGGAGTTCGTCTTGCGCAGGAGCTCGTGAGTGGCTTCGTCCATGTCGTGCTCGACCTGGCGCATGCGCGCTGAGATCGTCACGCGGTCCTCGGGACCTGCGTCGAGCAGGTCCTTCAGCAAGGACGCCCCCTCGACGAGGAAGTCCGCGAGCTCCCGAAACGCCACGTAGAAACTTGGGTCCTGGGGGGTGAGCCGCACGTGGTTCTCCGTGGTTCGACTAGTTCGGTCGTGGGGTCGGGGGTCTGTGTGTCACGTCGACGCAGGACCCGGCCGGGTCGAGCATGGGGCCGCCGACGATGGTAGGCCCTCCCGTCCTCGTTTCAGGCCACATGCCCCATTCGGGTGGACAGGCGGCCCGCTGCTTCCAGCAGCAAGGCGGTGCAGTCGGCCATCTCGGCCTTGAAGCGCTCACCCGGCCCGGTGACCGAGATGACCGCGATCGGACGTCCATCGTGGTCGAGAACCGGGGCCGCCACCGATGCGGCGCCGGTCATTCGCTCCCCCGCGGAGGTCGAATAACCCCGCTTGCGAATGGCGGCGAGGTCGCGCCGAAGCAACTCGTCGTCGGTGATCGTCTGGTCGGTCAATGCGGCCAGCTGGTTGCGCTGGAGGTAGGAGTCGATCTCGTCGTCACTGAGAAAGGCGAGGAAAGCCTTCGACGGGGCGCCGGCGTGCAGCGGGTACGGCCGCCCGACCACGGCCTCCATGCGAACCTCACGGTCCGGCACGACCTGGTCGACGCACATCCTCGCGTCGCCGTTGCGGATCGAGAGCGTTGCGGTCTCCTTCGACTTTCTGGACAGCCAGGCCAGCTCGGGGCTGGCCATGCTGCGCACGTCGATCTTGGCCAGGTAGGCGCGACCGAGCCCGACCGCGGCGGGGCCGAGGGAGTAACGGTGACTCACGGGGTCAACAGAGATCAGATCACGGCTGCGCAGCGAGGTGAGGATTCGATGGACGCCGGCCTTGGACAGGCCGAGCTCGCCAGCGATCTCAGTGACGCCCAGGTCGGGACGAGTGCTGCGCCCGAACAGCAAAAGGACATCGATGGCTCGTTCGACCGCAGCGATGGACTGGCTGCCGCCCTCCGCCGGAGGTCGAACCACCTGACTGTGTTCGCTCAACGGTGCTCCCGGGCGGGCGGTCGGCGGTGCTCCTCGTGATCATAGGGATCGAGCGGTGCCGATTCCACCCCGTGGAACACGGGGTCGTCACGGGCGCCGGCGCGCCAAGCGCGGAGCCCACCGCGGGACTCGACCGATTCTTCGACCCCGGCAGCCAAGGGCGACAATGGTGTCGTCCACACGTGCAATGAACGCTTGTGGAACGTTGTTTCACCACTGGCGGACCCACTGGTGGGCGGCGGCACAAACCGATGCAGGAGGCACCGTGCCTGACGTCACGATCGTCGAGGTCGCTGCGCGCGACGGGTTGCAGAACGACCCTGCCGAGCTGAGCACCGCTGCGAAGGTTCAGCTCATCACGCGCACCGTCGACGCGGGCATCACCCGCGCCGAGGTCGCCAGTTTCGTCAACCCGAAACGGGTGCCCCAGATGGCCGACGCCGAAGCGGTGGTCCAGGGCCTGGTCGAAGAAGGCACCGCCGAGCGCCTGGCGATGATCGGACTGGTCCTCAATGCGCGCGGCTTCCATCGCGCCGCCGAAACCAGCGTCGACGAGATCAACCTCGTGGTGGTTGCGAGCGAGACCTTCAGCCAGCGCAACCAGGGCATGACCACCGAGGAGGCGGTGCGCACCGTCGAAGAAGTCGTTCCGCTGGCCAGGGCCGCGGGCATCGTCCCGACCGTCACGTTGTCGGCGTCGTTCGGCTGCCCCTACGAGGGCGAGGTACCCCTCGAGCGGGTCGTAGGGCTGGCCGAGCGGCTGGCCGCCACCGGCGCCGACGAGCTGGCGATCGCCGACACCATCGGTGTGGCCGTGCCGGCAGACGTACGGCTGCGCATCGGCGAGGTCCGGGCGGCCACCGGCCACATACGGCTCCGCGCGCATTTTCACAACACCCGCAACACGGGCTATGCCAACGCCTTGGCTGCCTTTGAGTCAGGTGTCAGCGTGCTCGACGCGAGCCTGGGAGGCGTCGGCGGCTGCCCGTTCGCGCCGAGGGCAACCGGCAACATCGCCACCGAAGACCTCGCCTATCTCCTCGACCGCTCCGGCATCAGCACCGGCCTCGATCTGGACGCCTTGGTCACGGCAAGCGACTGGCTCGGCGAGCAGCTGGGCCGACCGACTCCCGCCCTTGTCAGCAAGGCCGGCGGCTTCCCTACCGGGCGGGACGCCGCTTGAGGGCCGAGGAAGCGGCGCAGACCTGTCGCGCAGCAGCCCGTTAGCCAGCCGCAACGTCAGCGAGATGGTCGATCGCGCGGATCCACGCCAAGATCTAGGGATGAGCCACACGCAAACCGACGCGGCCGCACAAGCAGACCCGACGCTGGAGCTGCATCCTGGCGGTTATCCGCCGATCGCCGACTACGCGTTCCTGTCCGACTGCGAGACCACGTGCCTGGTGGCACCCAACGGGGCCGTCGAATGGATGTGCGCTCCCCGGCCCGATTCGCCAAGCTGCTTCGGGGCGATGCTCGACCGCAGCGCTGGCGCCTTTCGGCTCGGACCCTATGACGTTTCCGTCCCGGTTGCCCGGCGCTACCTTCCCGGCAGCCTCATGCTCGAGACCACCTGGCAAACGACGACGGGCTGGCTCATCGTTCGAGATGCGCTCGTCATGGGGCCATGGCACAACCGGGAGGAGCGATCAAGCACCCATCGCCGCTCCCCTACTGACTTTGACGCCGAGCACTGCCTGGTACGCACTTTGCGCTGCGTCTCCGGCACCGTCGATCTCGCCATGAGCTGCGACCCGGTCTTCGACTACGGCCGCAAACCGGCTACCTGGGACTACGACGGCCCTGGGTACGGGCAGGTGGTGGCAACCGCCGACGGGGAACCCTCGCTTCGTCTCACGACCGACCTCCGCTGCGGCATAGAGGGTCACGGGGTCAGAGCACGCACCCGCATGGAGGAGGGTGAAGAGCGCTTCGTTGCCCTGTCGTGGTCACCGCTTCCCGCTCCGCAGACCTTCGAGGAAGCCAAGCTCCGCCATGGCCGAACGGCCGAGCACTGGCGGCAGTGGATCACGGCTGGGGACTTCCCCGACCATAGATGGAGGCAACACCTCCAGCGCAGCGCGCTCACGCTGAAGGGACTCACTTTCGCGCCGAGCGGGGCGCTGCTGGCCGCGCCTACGACGTCGCTGCCCGAGTCGCCCGGGGGTGAACGGAACTGGGACTACCGCTACGCCTGGGTGCGCGACTCGACGTTCGCGCTCTGGGGCCTCTACACGCTGGGGTTCGACCGTGAGGCGGATGACTTCTTCTTCTTCCTCGCCGATGCCTGTCGAGACGGCTCGAAACTGCAGGTCATGTACGGCGTCGGCGGCGAACGCGAACTCGAGGAGTCGACCCTCGACCACCTGCACGGCTACCTGGGATCGAGGCCCGTCCGCATCGGGAACGGCGCGTTCTCCCAGCATCAGCACGACGTATGGGGAGCCGTTCTCGACTCGGTCTACCTGCACGTGCGATCGCGCGACCGCACCGCCGAAGACCTGTGGCCGCTGCTCAAGGCGCAGGTCGAAGCAGCCGCCGAATCTTGGCGTGAGCCGGATCGCGGGATCTGGGAGGTCCGCGGAGAGCCCAAGCACTTCACATCGAGCAAGGTGATGTGCTGGGTCGCGATGGATCGTGGATCCAAGCTCGCCCGGATGCACGACGAGCCCGAGTATGCCAAGAAGTGGTCGGCGCTGGCCGACGAGATCCACGCCGACATCTGCGAACATGGCGTCGACGCCCGCGGAGTGTTCACGCAGTTCTACGGCTCAGATGCGCTAGACGCTTCCGCCCTTCTGATTCCGCTCATGCGCTTCCTTCCCCCTGAGGACAAACGGATTCAGGCGACGGTACGAGCCATTGCCGATGAGCTCACCGAAGACGGACTGGTGCTGCGCTATCGCACGCACGAGACCGATGACGGGCTGCGCGGCAAGGAAGGATCCTTCACGATCTGCTCCTTCTGGCTGGTTTCTGCCCTCGTCGAGATCGGCGAGCTCGACGAGGCTCGCAAGCTGTGCGAGCGGCTGCTCGGCTTTGCCAGCGATCTGTTGCTCTACGCCGAAGAGATCGAGCCAGGCTCTGGACGGCATCTCGGAAACTTCCCGCAGGCCTTTACCCATCTAGCTCTGATCAACGCAGTGGTCCATGTGATCCGTGCTGAGCAGGAGGATGGGGTGCACGCATTCTTACCCGCGCACCTGACATCCTCCTGACTCTGTGCCGCGCCCCCGACGGGGATCGCCTCATTGGTTCCAGCAGTGAACCTTCGGATTCCAGGGCGAGAACATGCCCGCCGGGTTGTCCTTCCAGACCCAAGCGTGCAGCGAGTAGAACGTCGGCAGGCCGTATCGGTTGCCTTCGAGGGTGAGCCCGAAGGTCTGCCCAAACAGCTTCGGCGGAGCCGCGTCTTGACCGTGCTTCGCGTCCCAGTCCTGCTTGAGCACAACGTATTCCAGCCCTACGAGCCGGTAGCGTCCGTTGATCCAGGCGTAGATCACGGCCTCAGGTCGGTCAACCCGCTCGGTCGGGTCTCCGACAAACGCGCCGTTCACGAAATGAACACCCATGGCGCCCATGCCGGGCATCGAGATGCATGCCACGCCTGCCGCATCGAACAGCTTGCTATATCCCGCCTTCTTGGCTGCTGCGATGGAATGGAAGGCGGCAGAAGCCGCGCGCGCCTTGGCCACCTTCTGTTCGACGATGTCCCGAGGCAGAGCCGCCTGGGCTGCGGGGGCGACCGCAAGCGGCGAAGAGATGGCGATAGCGCCAACAAGAGCAACGAGGATCCGCCTCCGGGTCATGACCCCTCCTTGACCTCGAAGATGTGCTCGGCCACCAAGCCGTGCGCTTCCCGGTGAACCGTGTTGGCGTCTTCCGCTGACGGTGCCTCGACGAGGCAGAAGATCTTGCCCTGGGCTTCGTCCACCCAGTAGCTGCGGTAGTTCACATCATGGGCGCCCTGGACCTCGAGATCCGCCTGATGTGCCTTGGCGACGTCCTCAACGCTGACGCCGCCCTCGATCGAGTGCATATCCATGAACAGTGGCATGAAGCCTCCTGTAGCCGGTGAGAGTTGGACGCCACGAACCTAGGAAGCAGGCGCTGCCACGCGCATCGGGCGGAACTGCCCATCTTGGACAGACGGGTTCCCTATGTAGAGTCCGGACAACGCACGTGCGTCGTAGCCCACGGCAGCGCTTCCAACCGCGCGGTCGGGATCTCCAGGCCACAGCGATCGCAGCAGCCGTAGGTCGACTCCGCGAGCTTCGCCAACGCCCGTACGACCTCTGCACGCACCTCGAGCATCCGCTCATGAGTGGCGACCTGCGTCAGCCGCTCGACAGCGATTGAGGTCCCGTCCCCGACTCGCTTGCCGAATGAGATGTCCCCCGTCTGGTCCGGGGGAACGGTGAGGGACGCGATCTCCCGGTCGAGCTCGGCCAGCTTGGCCGTCAGCGTCCGCGACGCCTCGTCGAGTGGGTCGATCGCCTTCGTTCTCTCTGTACTCAATCCATCGCCTCCGCCTCAGCGACAGCACGCTCGATGCGGCGGTCAGGGACCAGCCACAGGACGGCTATGCCTGCATACAGGAGGTAGGACAGGGCAGGAGCAACAAACGCGAGTCCGATCGCCAGGAGGTAGCCGACCACGGAGGCGATTCCCTTTCTGTCCTTCCCGAGCGCGTCAGCGAGCAAGGAGTCGATCCCCTGGCTTCGGATGATCAGTCGCTCCAGCAGGTAGTACGCCGCACCCGCGAACAGCAGCACGGAGCCGTACACCGCCGTGGGCGCGGTCTCGAACGGATACTCCCCGATCCAAGACGTCGTGAAAGGAACCAACGACAACCAGAACAGCAGGTTCATGTTGGCCCACAGCACGCCGCCGCTCACCGATCTCAAGGTGTAGAGGAGGTGATGGTGGTTGTTCCAATAGATGGCGATGTAGACGAAGCTCAGGACGTAGCTGAGGAAGATCGGCGCCAGGTGCGCTTCGTGCAGCTGAGCAAAGGTTCCGCCCTGCGCGCCTTCCCCGTGGACGGCATCTGTCACTGGCACTCGAAGCTCGAGCACCATGATCGTGATCACGATGGCCAGCACGCCGTCGCTGAAGGCCTCGAGGCGACTGGACCTCACAGCCGGAACCCGGCGTCGTAGGAGATCTCCTCGGTGTCCATCTGCGCCTTTTGGAGCTTCCCACTCACGTCCCAGTTCATGGCCTGCCATCTGGTGAACTGGTCGAGCACCCACACCCCAGACTGCCGCGACCCGTTGCCCGAGCGACCGTTGCCACCAAAGGGAAGATGCGCCTCCGCACCGGAGGTGGAGTTGTTGACCGAAACCATCCCGGCACCGACCCTGGAGCGAAAGTCGAACGCCTGCTTGGCGTCCTGTGTGTAGATCGCAGCAGACAATCCGTACCCATGGCCGCTTGCAAGCTCGATTGCCTCGTCGAAGCTGTCGAACCCCCCAAGGCCTACCAGCGGCCCAAAGGTTTCGGTGTCGTACAACGCATCCCCGGGCTGAACGCCTTCCACGATCGTCGGATGAGCGAACACACCGCGGTCAGGATCACCGACAAAGCCCTTGCGCGGACTCGCGGATGTGATGCGTCCGATGTCAGTCGATCCGTGCACCGAATGCCGATCCGTGATGAGTTCGAGGTTACGCAGATGGTTGTCGAGATACCGCTGGGAGAGCATGGGTCCGTAGAGGACGTCCTCGAGGGGATCGCCGACGACAGCCGACTCGACAGCGGCGACGAACCGCTCCCGGAACTCCGGGTAGACGCGGCGATGGACCCAGGCGGTCCCCAAGCTGGTGCAGCGTTGGCCGCTCGTGCCGAAGCCTGAAAACAGCGCGCCTTCGACGGCCAGGTCGAGGTCTGCGTCGGACATGACTACCAGCGGGTTCTTCCCACCGAGCTCGAGGCAAGGACTTTGCAGATGACGCCCGCACAGCTCGCCGATGGCGCTGCCGACCGCGGTCGACCCGGTGAATCCGACCTTGTCGACCAAGCCGTCGGCCATGGCCCGCTCGAGTCCCGCAAAGGTCTCCTGGCCGTCGGCGAGAACCAGCTGCAGCACGTCGGCGGGTATCCCGCCTTGTCGGAACAGCTCGAGCAGCGCATGCGCAACTGCTGCTGAGGTCTCGGCGGGCTTCCAGACGACCGCGTTGCCACACAGCAGCGCCGGCACGAGATACCACGACGGGACTGCGGTCGGGAAGTTCGCCGCGGTGATGATGGCGGCGACGCCGACCGGAACCCGAAAGGTGAACAGCTGCTTGTCGGCCATCTCGCTGGGAACCGTCTGACCGTAGAGCCGTCGACCCTCGCCGAGGAAGAAGTCGCACGTATCGATGACCTCTTGGACCTCTCCCAACGCCTCGCCGTAGGGCTTTCCGATCTCGCGCGTCACCAGCGCCGCGAGCGCCTCCTTGTTCGCCTCGACCAGGCGACCGACCTGGGCGATCACCCTCCCCCGCACCGGTGCAGGAGTGCCTGCCCAGCCCGGCTGAGCGTCGCTCGCGCGCCGACACGCCGAGACAAGGTCGGCAGCGCTGGCCAGGCTTCCCCGCCACACGACCTGTTCGACGTCTGCTGGGTTTCGGGTCACCCAGGCGTCCGCATCGGTGGTGCGAACGGCGGACGCGTCGAGGCTGGTCATGCGCCAACCTTGCCAGCCGGAACCGCGGAGCGCGCACCGCAGGGGAGATCCAATCAAAGTTGTGCTATCTGGAACATTTGTGTTCCACTTGGAAGCATGTCGTCACCTGCCCTGTCCGCCACGCCCACGGACCCGCGCCGTCACGTGCTCGAGACTGCGGCCACCGTCTTGTGCTCCCACAGCGGGGCCAGCTTGGCCGACGTGGCCGCGGCCGCAGGTATCGGACGGACCTCCCTCCACCGGCTGTTCCCGACGCGACACGATCTTCTCTACGCCCTCGCCGACGACGCCCTCGTCCGGGTCGAGGCGGCAGTGGATGGAGCTCTGCCCCCTGGGCCAGAGCCGGTCGCGCAATCGTTGCGCCGCCTGGCTGAAGCCGTCTTGCCCTTGGCCGACGAGATGCGGTTCCTCGACATCGGCGCCGGAGTTTGGGACCTGCCCGAGATGGTTGAGCGCTGGTATGACATCAGCCGCCCGGTCGAGGACGTAGTCCGCGCGGCCAAGGATGCGGGCGAGCTCCGGCTCGACCTGCCCACTGCATGGGCGGTGGATCTGTTCGTTGCCGCAATCTTCGCTGCCTCCAACGGCGTGGCCGATGGTCGCATCGCCCGGCGCGACGCCGTCGACCTCGTCGTCGATGCGATCCTGCGCGGCATCGGTGTACCGGCACCCTCCCCCGCCCGTCCGGGCGACGGCAGCGGAGCTCGGCCATGAACCCGGTGATCGACCCCACGCCGCACCCGATCGACGGAGGCAGGACCAAGGCCAGCAGGGGGGCCGCCCGCGAGTCTGGCAGCCCGTCGGCCAAGGACCGGACCTGGAAGCCGTTCGTTGCCCTGGAATCAGCCACCCTGCTCTCTGGCGCGGGCAACGGCATCGCGATGATCGCGTTGCCCTGGATCGTGCTGGATCTCACGGGGCGCGCCTCGGACGCCGGTCTGGTGGCCGCGATCAGTGCCCTTCCGGTCATCGCCACCGCCTTGTTCGCCGGAACCGTCGTCGACCGGGTCGGGCGCAGGCGCACGTCGGTCTTCTCAGACCTGATGAGCGCTCTCAGCGTCGCAACCATCCCGATCATCGCAACGGTCGGCCAGCTCACGCTGGGCTGGCTGATGCTGCTCGGCGTCGTGGGCGCGCTGTTCGACCCGGCGGGCGCCACTGCGCGCGAGACGATGCTGCCGGCGGCCGCCCGGATGGCAGGTCTCCGCCTCGAACGAGCCAACGGGATCCATGAAGCGGTTTTCGGCGTCGCCTTCCTGGTTGCGCCTGGCGTGGGTGGTCTCTTGATCGCCGTGGTCGGCGCCGAGGCCACGTTGTGGGCGACCGCGGCTGCCTTCATCCTGGCCAGCGCGCTGATGGTGCTTGTGCGGGTCCCTGGTGGCGCGCGACCTAAGCGCGACGACAACCGGCTGTCCTTCTGGGCGGAGACCGTCGAAGGGCTGCGCTTCGTCCGAGACGACCACGGGCTGCGAACGCTCGCGCTCATCTACCTGGTGGTCGTCGGCCTGTGGCTGCCGATCGAGGGTGTGATCTTGCCGTTCGTGTTCCAGTCGGACGGAAACGCGACCGGCCTCGGCCTCCTTCTCACGGCGATGAGCGCGGGCATGGTGGTCGGATCTTTGGCGTACGGCTGGATCGGCTATCGGATCCCGCGCCGGCCGGCCGTCCTCATCGCCTTGGTGGGTACCGGGTTGCCGGTTATCGGCATGGCGTTCTTCCCCCCGCTCCCGTGGATGCTTGCGCTCGGGTTTGCCAGCGGCCTTCTGTTCGGGCCGGTCAACCCCATCGTGAACGTCGTCATGCAGGAACGTTCCCCGGAGGCGATGCGGGGTCGCATCCTCGGCGTCTTCACCTCCGCCGCCTACGCGGCGGGGCCGATCGGCCTGCTGATCGTCGGGCCTGCCGTCGACACCATCGGCGTGCACAACACCTTTCTCGTTCTTGCCATAGGAGTCACGGCGGTCGGTGTCGGTGCCATCGGACTTGCCGGACTGCATGACCTGGAGCCACGGCCACCTAGCCCAGTCCCGCCCTCGGAGACCTCGACTCGATCCGGCGAAGCCTGAGCCGTCCGCCGGGGGGCACGGAGCAAGATGGTGGCCGTGACCACGCCCGCGATGCCCTCTCCCGCCGACCCGGATCAGACCGCAGCCGCACGGATCCTCGACGTGCTTGGTCGCGCGGGCGTCAGCACGTGCTTCGGACTTCCCGGCGTGCACAACCTGGCGCTGTGGCGAGCGACGCCCAGCGCCCACCGACCACGCATCGTCGGCGTCCGCCATGAACAGACGGCTGGCTACGCCGCCGACGGCCTGGCCCGCGCCACCGGCGGCGTGGGGGTAGCTCTCACCACGAGCGGCCCAGGGGCGGCCAACGCTGTCGCGGCGTTCGGCGAGGCAGCCATGTGCCATTCCCCCGTCCTGCTCGTCGCCAGCGAGACGCCGCTCTCCGCACGGCGAACCGGGATCGGCCGCGGCGCTCTGCACGAGATGCCCGACCAAAGCGCGCTATTTGCCCCGCTGGCCAAGGCGACCTTCGTGGCAAGCGAGCCCGACGAGGCAGTAGCCATGGCGTGCGACGCGGTCTCAGTGACCCGTACGGCTGCGGCCGGGCCGGTCTACCTCGGAGTCCCGGCCGACGTCCTGGGGGCGCTGGCGGGACCGGCGCCGGCGCCGCGGGTGCCCGTCGTGGCCACTCCCGCGTTGCGCGAGGTCGAGGGCGCGGCCAACCTGCTCAGCCGGGCGGACAAGGTCGTCATCTGGGCGGGCGGAGGGTGCGTGGCCGCTGGCGCCGGGCAATCCCTCACGGACCTCGCCTGGCGACTCGGTGCGCCGGTTGTCACCACCTATGCAGCCCGCGGCTTGCTCGGAGTCGACCACCCATTGCTCGTCGATGCGCCCCCGCACGAGCCCGCCGCCGCCAGGCTGATCGCGGAGGCCGACCTGCTGCTGGTCGTCGGGAGCCAGCTCGACGCGATGACGACCCGTGGCTGGAGCATGCCTCGCCCGCAGCTGTTGATCCGGGTCGACGCTGACGAACGCACCGCTCACCAGGGATGGACCGCAGACAGCGTCGTCATCGGCGATGCCGCTCTCGTCTGCGATGCGCTGGCCACCCGGGTTGCCCCCCGGGAGCCATGGGCGGACCAAGTCTTCCGGATCGGGCACGACGTACGCTCCGCACTTGCCCAGGATCCCCGTACCGCCGAGGCCGCACAGTTCCTGGCCGCGGTGGAGAACGGTTGGCCCGCAGACGGTGACGTCGTCTGCGACATGTCGGTCGGTGGCTATTGGGCCGGCGGCTACGCCGCGATGCCGCGAAGTCGTCGACTGCACTATCCCGTCGGCTGGGGAACGCTCGGATTCGGCCTCCCGGCCGCCGTCGGCGCCGCCGCCGGCACCGGGCGCCCGGCCCTGGCCATCACGGGCGACGGCGGACTGCCGTTCGCCTTGGGCGAGCTGGCAACCCTCGTCCAAGAACAGCTGCCCGTTGTCGTGCTCGTTGTCGACGACGGCGGCTACGGCATGCTGCGCTTCGACCAGCAGATCGCCGGGGACCCTGAGCGTGGAGTAGATCTCGTAGGGCCGAACTGGGTTGAGCTGGCTGGCGCGTTCGGGCTGACCGCCCGCTCGGTCGACTCGGTCGGTCACGGTTTGGCGGAGGCGCTCTCGGAAGCCTTTCAGCATCGAAAGCCAGCTCTGCTGCACGTTCGCGCAGCGCTCTATCCCCCGCGAACGACCTCGCCCCGCTGGCGGGAGCCTTCCTGAACGCGACCCCATCCGGCGCCGCTGACCGCCGAGTCGCGGACAGGCCCGCGCTCCGCCACGATGAACCGGTGTCGCTCCCCCGGATCCTGGTCATCCTCGGCTCTGGCGAGACGAGTCCCACGATGGTCACAGCGCACCAGCGCGTCTTCGCCGCCCTGGGTCCCAGTGTCACGGCAGCTTTTCTCGATACGCCGTACGGCTTCCAGGAGAACGCCGACGAGCTCGGCGAGCGCGTCCGAAACTACTTCGCGGAGTCGGTTGGTCGCTCGGTGGAGCCAGTCCGGTTCCGTTCTGTGGCAGAAGCCGCGGCCGATCCTGCTGCGCATGCGAGCGAGATGGCGCGGTTGCTGGCGGCGCGCTGGATCTTCGCCGGCCCCGGGAGCCCCTCGTACGCCCTTCGGCAATGGACGGGGTCACCGGTCCCGGGTGCGCTCACCTCGTTGCTTGCCGCTGATGCCGGCGGAGGGGCTGTGGTGTTCGCCTCGGCCGCCGCCCTCACGCTGGGCTTGGTGACCGTCCCGGTCTATGAGATCTACAAGGTCGGCGAATCGCCGCGTTGGCTGGAGGGCCTTGATGTGTTGGGGGCCGCAACCGGGCTTCGTGCCGCGGTCATCCCGCACTTCGACAACACCGAAGGGGGCACACACGACACCCGCTACTGCTATCTGGGCGAACGGCGCCTCGCGATGCTCGAGAACTGTCTGCCAGAAGGCGCCTTCGTCCTGGGGATCGACGAACACACGGGACTGGTCATCGACCTGGACCAGCAACGGGCAGAAGTCGTAGGGAAGGGGACGATGACGGTCCGCACGCGCGACCACGTGTGGACTGCCGCCAGCGGCCAGACGTTGACCTTGGACGAACTTGCCGACCATGGCGCCACAGACCGCCGAAAAGAACCCGAGCCCGAAGAAGCTCCCGGTGCCCACGCAGCGAGCTACGCCACCTTCGAGAGCGCGCTGGATGGCGGCGATCCACGGGCGGCTGGAACCGCGCTGATCGGTTTTGACGCTCAAGCATCGACGCCAAGTGCCCGCGAGGCCGTACGAGCCGGGGTAGCGCGGCTCGCGGACTACGCGGCCGATGCCCCTGTCGATCGTGCGGGCGTCCTCGCCCCCGCCGTCGAGTTGCTGCTCGACCTGCGAGCCTCGGCACGGGCCGACGAGCGCTTCGGAGATGCCGACATGATCCGGGATCGGCTAGCGGCACTGGGCGTGGAGGTTCGCGACACCGGAAGCGGTGTCGAATGGGAGCTGCGCCGGTGACCGGCCCAGCTGCGGGACCCCTGGCTCTCGTCGGCTCGGGTGAATATCTACCGGTCATGACCGAGGTCGAACGTCGTCTCCTGGAAGGTAGGCCGCCGCGGTACGTCCAGCTCGCGACGGCTGCCGCACCCGAGGGCGCGGCGAGCCTGGGCCGATGGCATTCCCTCGGGAGAGCCCAGGCCGATCGGCTCGGCGTCGAAGCGGTCATCGTCGACGTCCGCACCCGCGAGGATGCCGACGCGCCCGAGATGGCTGACCTCGTGACCGGTGCGGGCCTGGTCTACTTGTCGGGCGGTTCGCCGACCTACCTCGCGCAGACCCTCAGGGAAACGCGCGTGTGGGCGGCGATTCAGCAAGCGTGGGAGGGTGGCGCGGCGCTAGCGGGCTGCAGCGCCGGAGCGATGGCGCTCACGAGCTGGGTACCGGCCGTACGCGATCCCACCAGCAAGCCAGATCCGGGGCTCGGACTTCTTCCACAGCTTCGAGTGATCCCACATTTCGACCGGATGCTCGGCTGGGTGCCCGACCTGGAGACCCGTGCGCTGGTCCATCCACCCGACGGCGTGAGCGTTCTTGGAATCGACGAGGACACGGCATTGGTCGGCGGACCACATCAGTGGACGGTCCAGGGTCGTCAGTCGGTCTGGATCCTCGGCGAGGGGACTCGTCGCGAGCAGCCGGCCAGCAGCACGCTCCTGACCCCCTAGCACCTCGGTGCCTAGAGCTCAGTCAGATCGCGGCCAAGGTCGCGCGACCGGCCTCCAGGCGGGCGATCGGCACCCGGAAGGGAGAGCAGGACACATAGTCCAGCCCTGCCCGGTGGAAGAAGTGGATCGACTCCGGGTCACCGCCGTGCTCGCCGCACACGCCGAGATGCAGGTCGGGTCGAGTCCGTCGACCTTCCTCGACGGCCATCCGCACGAGTCGGCCAACCCCGTCGACGTCCAGACTTTCGAACGGCGACATCGTGAAGACGCCGTTGTCGAGATAGAGCGCAAAGAAGGCGGCCTCGACGTCGTCCCGCGAGAAGCCCCAGGTGGTCTGCGTCAGGTCGTTGGTTCCGAAGGAGAAGAACTCGGCCACCTCAGCAATCCGGAATGCCGTGAGGGCGGCTCGCGGCAGCTCGATCATCGTCCCGACCGGGATCGTGAGAGCGACTCCCTCCTCCTTGGCGACCTCAGCCACGATCCCGTCGGTCTCGTCGCGGACGAGATGCAGCTCCATGACCGAGCCCACCAGCGGGACCATGATCTCGACCTTGGGATTTCCCCCGGCCTTGATCCGCTCGGCCGCCGCCTCGGCGATGGCCCGCACCTGAAGCGCGAACAGACCGGGGACGACCAGCCCCAGGCGTACGCCACGCAGTCCCAGCATCGGGTTGGACTCGTGCAGCCGGTTGACCTCGGAGAGCAGGACCTCGGCCTGCTCGTCGGGAGCACCTCGCTCTTGGGCGAGCGCGACCTTCACCATGAGCTCGGCCCGGTCGGGGAGGAACTCGTGCAGCGGCGGATCAAGCAACCTGATGGTCGTTGGAAGCCCATCCATGGCTTCGAGCAGGGTCAGGAAGTCCTGACGCTGCAGCGGAAGAAGGCGGTCCAACGCTGCGTCTCGCGCATCACCCGGGCCGGCCACGATGACCCGTTCGATGAGCACCCGGCGGTCGCCCAGGAACATGTGCTCGGTACGACACAGACCGATTCCCTCCGCACCGAGGTGACGGGCACGCGACGCATCCTCGGCGGTATCAGCGTTGGCTCGCACCCGCAGCCGCCGTACGGCATCCGCGTGCGCCAGCAGTCGATTCACCGCGAGCACCAGGGCGGCGGCGTCCTCGTCGGCTCCTTCGAGTGCCGCGTCGACTCCCTCCTCGATCGACCTGGCCACGGGGGAGGGAGTCACGGGCATCGACCCGAGAAAGACCTCGCCCGTCGATCCGTCGATGCTGATCACGTCGCCCTCGGCGAAGGACACGTCACCTGCAGAGGCGGTACGCCCCGCTAGATCGACCTTGAGCTCCTCCGCTCCACAGACACAGGTCTTGCCCATCCCTCGGGCCACCACGGCCGCGTGCGAGGTCTTACCGCCCCGGCTGGTCAGGATGCCAACGGATGCGATCATCCCCGGCAGGTCATCGGGGCTGGTCTCCCGGCGGACGAGCACGACGTCCTCGCCCAGAGCCGCTCGTTCCTCCGCGGCCGCAGAGTCGAACACCGCACGTCCCACGGCCGCGCCCGGAGAGGCAGCCATCCCCTGCGTCAGCAGGGTTCTCTCCACGGACGAGTCGAACTGCGGAAACATCAACGAGGCAAGCTGAGCGCCGGTGACCCGGCCGAGGGCTTCGTCCATCGTGACCAGGTCTTCGTCGACGAGCTGGGTGGCGATGCGAAACGCAGCCGCCGCAGTCCGCTTGCCGACCCGGGTCTGCAGCATCCACAGCTTGCCGCGCTCGATGGTGAACTCGATGTCGCACAGGTCTCGATAGTGCGTCTCCAGCTGCCGCATGATCTGCCGAAGTTCGGCATAGGACGTGGGGTCGAGGGACTCGAGCTCGGCGAGCGTGAGGGTGTTGCGGATGCCGGAGACGACATCCTCGCCTTGAGCGTTGACGAGGTAGTCGCCGTAGACCCCGGGGCGGCCGGTGGAGGGGTCGCGAGTGAAACAGACGCCGGTGCCCGACGTGCTCCCGAGGTTTCCGAACACCATCGTGCAGATGTTCACCGCGGTTCCTAGGTCATGGGGGATGCGCTCGCGCCGCCGGTAGAGGCGGGCGCGCTCGGTGTTCCACGAGTCGAACACGGCGTGGATCGCCAGGTCGAGCTGCTCGCGCGGATCCTGGGGAAACTCTCGACCCGCCTGGTCACGCGTCACCTGCTTGAAGGTCTCCACGAGCGCCCTGAGGTCATCGGCGTCGAGCTCGACGTCGGTCTCGACCCCTTTGGCGTCCTTCGCCGCATCCAGCGCGGCTGAGAAGTGCTCGCCGTCGATGTCCAGCACGGTCTTGCCGAACATCTGAAGCAGCCTGCGGTAGGAGTCCCACGCGAAGCGGGGCTCCCCCGCGACCTTGGCCAGACCCTCGACGGAGGCATCGTTGAGCCCGACGTTGAGAACCGTCTCCATCATCCCGGGCATGGAGAACTTGGCCCCCGACCGCACGCTGACGAGCAACGGGTCGTCGGCCTGCCCCAGCCGTCGACCCACAGCGTCCTCGAGCCGGCGCAGCGCCGACGTCACCTGAACCCTGAGATCACTGGGCTCTCGTCCCTGCTCGAGGTAAGTGCGGCATGCCTCGGTCGTCACGATGAAGCCAGGAGGCACCGGCAGACCCAACCGGGTCATCTCGGCGAGATTCGCGCCCTTTCCGCCGAGCAGGTCCTTCTGGTCCTTGTCGCCCTCCGCGAAGTCGTACACGAATTTCGGCATCAGGTCTGTCCTCCCGGCGGGCTGGCGAAGACGGCGAACACCCGTGGGCTGGGCGTGTTCGGCGAGACGCCCACGTTAGCGCGCTCCCGAGGCGGTCCAGAGCGGATGTCCTGACACGGTGACCTCACGCTGGCAGCTCACAGATCCAGACGTACGGCCCTGGCCTCCACCTCCTGCAGCAGCTGGTCAGCCACCTCGGCGCTGACCTCTCCACTGCGCCTCGCCTCCAGGACGAAATCTCGCTCCACCTCACTGGCCATGGTCAGCACCCTGTCCAGGCTTCGGCGGAAGTCCTTTGCGTCCAGCCCGGCGTCCTCGGCGCTCTCGACTGCCTCCTGGGCTGCCAGCTGCCCCTCGAACTCTCGTTCGGCTGCCCGCAGAACCCGCATGTCGATGTCGTCCTGCTCCTCGTCGCTCTCGGCCGCTCGCACCGAGTCGAGAGCGGCCTGGGTGGCCTGGCGTCGAAGCTCGGCTATCTCGCCGGCGCCCGCTTCGACCGTGCCGATCCCCAGCAGTCTCACCAGGGGTGCCAGGGTCATGCCCTGCACCACCAGCGTCACCAACACCGTCGTGAGTCCGACAAAGACGATCTCGTTTCGCCCGGGGAAAGCCTCATGGGAGTCAGTGATCCCCGGAATGGCAAGAGCCGTCGCAATCGTCACGACGCCTCGCATCCCAGCCCAGGAGACCACTACGGACTGCCTACGTCCGTGCGGAACAGCCGAACTCGGATCCGGGGCAGCAGACCGCCGTAGCAGCGCCGCCATGAACATCCAGGCGAATCGCAAGACGACCAAGGTGGTGATGACCAGTGTCATGTCGGTCAGGAGGTCGGAGGTTATCTCGATGTCGTCGAGAACTGCCGTCAGCTCGAACCCGATCAGGATGAACACCACGCTGGTGATCAGGTAGTCGGCGTACTCCCATACGCTGCGGCCGAGCAACCATCCAGCAGAGGTGAGAGCCGGGTGTCCGTAGCTGCGAAGGAACAGACCGAGGGTGAGGACCGCGAGCACTCCGGAGCCGTGCACGTGGTCGGCCAACAGGTAGGCCGCGAAAGGGGCGGCGACAGTGACCGTCGTTTCAGCCGCTGCGTCTTGGAGTGCGGACAAAGCGGCTCGGGCGATGACGGCGATGAGCAGGCCCACCGCTACACCGACGACGACGGCGATCAGAAAGTCACGACCAAGTGCGAAGGTCGAGACCGTACCCGACACCACGGCGGCGACAGCGACGTTGTAGAGCACGAGCGCCGTGGCGTCGTTGAACATCCCTTCGCCCTCCAGGAGGGTGACTAGACCCTGAGGTAGCCGCAGGCGACGAGCCACGGCAGTCGCGGCAACCGGATCCGGGGGCGAGACGACAGCGCCGAGAACGAACGCGGCTCCCCAGGGAAGGCCGGCTTGATGGGCTACCACCGCGACGGCAACCGCGGTTGCGACCGTCAGACCGACCGCGAGCCCCAGGATGGGACGAACGTTCCTGCGGAACTGATGCGTCGTCGAACGCTGAGTCGCGGCGAAGAGCAGCGGTGGAAGAACCAGGGGAAGGATGAGTTCTGGCGGGATCGAAAGAGTCGGTGCGGAAGGGAGCAGAGGAAGCAGAAGTCCGAACACGGTGAGGAGCACCGGGAGCGGCACCTTCAGGCGGTCAGCCAACGGCGTGAGCACGACTAGTCCAGCGACGATGATCGCCGCCAGGGCCAGCACGGGCACAGGCTCCACCTCCGGTCAGCGAACCACGCGCGACAACGACTCGCTGTCAGGATGCCAGGTCGACCCCTCTCGCCGCTGGGATCGAAGCTCTGCGGATATGCCCCTTGGTGGCAGCTTCAACCGCGCCAGTCCCGAATGGTTCCGCGTCCTGATGCTGGCTAGCTGATGCGACGACCGTTCAAGGCAGCGATGACGACCCCAGCGGCCTCCTGCGGGGCTCGGTGGTCGACATCGACCACCAGGTCGGCGACGGAGAGGTAGGCCGGCTCGCGTTCGCTCAGCTTGCCGGCGAGCCAGGCCAGCGGGTCATCGTCCAGCCAGGGTCGGCCGCCGCCGCGACCCACTCGTCGGGCCAACGTCTCGGGAGAAGCCTTCAGATAGACCACGAATCCGGTTCGCCGGATCAGCTCGAGATCGTCAGGGCGATCCGCCACAGACGCAGCAACGCCTGCCACGTAGGGCGGCGGTCGGGTCGCGGATCGTCGCAGCTGTTCGGTCTCCCGGGCATGCAGCGCCGCCGGACCCTGCACGGACAGCTCCGACGCGGTGCTCCCCGTGAGTTGCTCCAGCTCGGCATCGTTGTCCAGCAGAGGCCAACCGAGCAGCGTCGCCAGCGCACCACCGACGGCGGACTTCCCTGCCCCCATGCTCCCGACGAGCCAGATCCGATCTGGGGCATCACGCATGCCGGCCAGTAGATCAGTCCGGTCAGACCCGCGGGACGACCCGGACGCACGGGGACGGATTCGGGCAGGCAAGATCATCGCCATGAGCGGATACATCTTGACCCTGTCCTGCCCGGACCGGCCTGGCCTGGTGCACGCCATGACCGAAGGCCTTCTGGCGGTGTCGGCCAACATCGTCGACAGCGCACAGTACGGCGATGCCGACTCCGGGATGTTCTTCATCCGAACAGCGTTCGAAAGCCCGGAGAACGACCAGGCGGCGGTGCACGAGACGGTGGCGGCGCAGCTGCACGACGTCACTTCAGGGCTTCAGATCCACCGGGCCACAGACCGCGCTCGCGTGCTTTTGATGGTGTCGGGCCTTGATCACTGCCTCGTCGACCTGCTCTATCGGTGGCGCATCGGCGAGCTGCCCGTCGACATCGCGGGAATCGTCTCCAACCACGAGACCGCTCGACCTATCGCCGACCAGCACTCGATACCGTTCACGCATCTGCCTGTGACACCGGACACCAAGGGAGCTGCCGAGTCCGCGCTGCTCGACGTGGCGCGAAGCACAGAGACCGATCTGGTGGTCTTGGCCCGCTACATGCAGATCCTTTCCAACGATCTGTGCCTCGAGCTCAGTGGCCGAGCGATCAACATCCACCATTCGTTCCTCCCCGGGTTCAAGGGCGCCAAGCCCTACCACCAGGCGCACGCGCGTGGAGTGAAGCTGATCGGCGCGACCGCGCACTACGTGACCGGGGACCTCGATGAAGGCCCGATCATCACCCAAGACGTCGTCCGCGTCGGCCACGCGGATTCGGCGGAGGATCTGGTCGTCCTGGGTCGCGACGTGGAGCGCCGGGTCCTCGCGGCAGCCGTACGTGCCCATGCGGAGCACCGCGTCTTTCTCAACGGGTCCCGGACCGTTGTCTTCGGCTAGCCGAACGTCGTTCGACATGTCCGTCGCCGCACGCCCCGGCGTGGGACGCTGAGCCCGTGGCCGAATCCAGAGAGCCGACGCCGACAGGTCCGCGCGCCGACCCCGAGGCATCCCGGGATGTCGCGCCAAGTGACCTCGCCACCTTCGTCTCTGAGCGGGCGCGAGCTATCGGTGGCAGCGCCGCCGTCGTGTACCTGGTCGACTACTCGTTGACCAATCTGATGCCGCTCCCGGGAACGGCAGCCCTTGACCGGGCTCCCCTGCCGATCGATGGAACTGTCGCCGGCCGCGCTTTCATCACCTGCGAAGCCGTCATCGCCGACGGCGGGGCGACGGCGACCCGGATCTGGGCCCCCCTCCACGACGGTGCTCTCCGTCTCGGAGTCGTGGAGGTCGTGTTCGAACAAGCACCGGGGGGTCCCGAGGTCTTCGCCGCCTGTGAGCTGTTGGGCCGTGATCTGGCAGCATCCGTCACGGTCAAGGAGCGCTACGGCGACGTGTTCGCCTTCATTCGCCGGCCACGCCCGATGACTGTGGCTGCGGAGATGCAGTGGGCTCTTCTCCCGCCGACGAGCTTCTCGACAGAGCGGGTCGCCATCAGCGGCATGCTGCAGCCTGCTCTCACCGTTGCCGGCGACGCCTTCGACTACGCGGTTGACGGTCCGACCGCACATCTCGCTGTCTTGGACGCCATGGGTCACGGACTGACGTCCGCCATGCTTTCCTCGGTGGCCGTCGGGGCATATCGCAACGCACGCCGATCGGCAATGCCCCTGGTCGAGACGTTGCGGCACATGGAGAAGTCGCTCCTGACGGTCAGCGAGGGGTCTCGTTTCGTCACCGCGATGCTGATGGAGATCGACCTCGACTCAGGGCTCGCCACGTGGTGCTCGGCTGGACACCCTCCCGGGCTCTTGCTTCGCGATCGACACATGATCGACAACTTGTCGGTGGAACCAGGTCCCCCGCTCGGGCTCGGTCTCCTGCACGATGTCCATGTCCAATCGCGCCCTCTTCAGAAAGAGGACTCCGTGCTCTTGTACAGCGACGGGATCACCGAGTCCCGTCGGGGCAACGGACTGATGTTCGGCGTGGACCGGCTCGCGGACTTCATCACGCGAGAGACGGCAGCCGGGCTGTCGACACCTGAGACGTTGCGCCGCCTGTCCCATGCTGTTCTCGAGTTTCAGAACGGGGAGCTCCAAGACGACGCGACTGTGCTCATGGCCACCTGGCAGCCATGAGCACAGTCGAGGTGATGGGTCCTAGTTGAAAGCGTCCTTCACCGCGTCCTTCGCATCGCTCGCCGCATCCTTCACGTTCTCGCCGGCCTTCTTCATTCCTGCCTCGGCCTGATCGCGGCGGCCTTCGGCCTCCATCGACTCGTCGTTGGTGGCCTCGCCCCACTTCTCCTTGGCCGACCCCTTGGCGTCTTCTGCTTCGTTCTTCAACTTGTCGCTGTTGCTCATTGGTTTTCCTCTCGATGGTGAGATCGCTGTTCCGGTCACTTACTGAGGGTCACGCGCACCACTGACCTCCGAGCGAGGAGGTTGCGAGGGCTGGAACTCACCCTCGCCGCCTTCGCGACCGCCGTGCGGCCGTCCATGATCGGCGTGCTCATCACGGACGAACGTCATCGTCCAGGGCCCGAACTCGATCCGGTCTCCGGTCCGAAGTCGGTGACGATCAAACACTTCTCCGTTGACCGAACCTCGCACGGTGGCGGACTTGGCAGAGACGACGTACTCGTCGGCCCCGTCGCGGGCGATGACGGCTTGCAGCTCGCCAATCTGCGGCAAGCGGACATTGCAATCCTCGGCCGAGCCGATCGATGTCCCGTCCGGATCAAGCTCGACATCGCCCAGGTCCGGAGCGTCAGCAGGGTCGAGAGTGGGGGTGGAGCCGAGCACGAACACCAATCTCGGCCGTCCTCCACGCCCCGGATCGTGGGTCGTACCCACCATGCTGAACTCCCTCACGGTCACCCGGGCGCCGGCTGAGTCAGGCGCGCGATCGGTTGAAGATGGAGTACCCACCTGGGCCGACCAAGCAAGCTGCGACCAGCAGCACGATGCCAAGGATGATCTGACCCTGAAGCAACTGAACGATTCCGACGATGGCGAGGATTACCGCGGCAATCCAAAGGATGAATCCCATGACACTCCTTAGGTGAACATGCACGAATGGCCTGACACCTACTATTGGCATGCAACGGGCGGCTCAAACCTCTGCCGGGACACGGAGTTCGTCCGTCCCGCGGCGAACTCGTCCTGCGGCGACCGGGATCCCTGACGCGGCGGCGAGGCGCTCGCGGGTCGGGCGGCTGGCGTGTACTACCTCGGATCAGCTGGTTTCGACGGGAGTCTCAGCCACGTGTCGAACAGCGATCCCAGGGGGACGGCTGCCTGCTGCTCGGCCAGCTCCTCGAACTGCGCAGTGGTTCCGTGGCCGTCCTTGTTCTGGGTCGCCCACGCGCGCAGGATCTTGAAGAAGGTGGTCGAACCGACCTCGAGGCGAAGGGCGTGCAGCGCCATGGCGCCGCGGTCGTAGCTCGGTCCGTCAAAGAGGTGGGCGTAGCCCGGGTCGGTCACCGTTCGAGACCAGAAGGCAGAGGTCGCCTTGACCGAGTAGGCCTTCCCGAACTGGGCGCCGACCGATGGGCCACCATCATGAGCCCGCCACATCCACTCGGCGTAGGTGGCAAAACCCTCATTGAGCCAGATGTCCTTCCAGCGGCGCAGCGCCACGCTGTCGCCGTACCACTGGTGCGCGAGCTCGTGGGCGACCGTGCGGGTAAGGCCTCCCCAAGCGACGGTCGCACGGTCATACGTTGGCCGGGTCTGGTTCTCCAGCGCGTAGTAGGAGGTGTAGTTGTCCGCGATCCCGCCAGCAGCTTCGAAGGGATACGCACCGAATCGGTTCTCGAAGAAGTCGATGATCTCTCCCG
Organism: uncultured Actinomycetota bacterium; assembly: GCA_963805505.1. Lineage (GTDB taxonomy): Bacteria > Actinomycetota > Actinomycetes > DATJPE01 > DATJPE01 > JANPBY01. The sequence goes on from CAWDUP010000004.1 coordinate 480,319, forward strand.
CCCGGTCGAGGCTCCGGTCGGCGCTGCGAGGCAGGCTCGGATCCACGTAGTTCCGGATCCGCAGGCCGGTGGAGCTCCGGAACGTGTGGATCCGGAACTTCCCGATCGAGAGCGTCGCCAGGTAGGACGCCATCGGATGCTTGCTGCTCCACGTGAAGGTGGTCCAGCCGCGATGCGTGGCCGGCGGATGTAGCGGGAGTCCGTTCGACACCGCTGTCAGGCCTTCGGGAACCGTTGCCGAGACCTTGATCAGCGCCTTGTCGCTCGGGTGCTCGTTGACCGGGAACCAGAACATGCCGGCTTCGGGCTCTCCAACGACCGTGGCACCGTCCTTGGTGTTGAACCAACCGGATTCACCGAGGTTGGGATCGTCGAGGATCCGTGGCCTCCCTCGGTAGCTGACTGAGACCGTGAACGAGTGGCCGGCGGGGACGCCGCGAACTGGTCTGACGATCAGTTCTCGCGGTGCTCGACTGAACGTCGCCGGTCGCCCATCCACCGTCACCGCCGTCACCGTCAGGCCATAGAGGTCGAAGTTCAGCTGCGACAGGCCTTGCGTGGCTCGGGCCCGAATCTCGGTCGTGGCTTGGATTCGGTCGGTGCCGGGGTGGAAGCGCAGGTCGATCAGATAGCGGCTGACCCGATAACCACCGTTGCCCTCGCCCGGGACATAGGGATCACCGATCCCGGTCGCGCCAGGGCTGAACCCCGCCGTTGCCGAGGAGAACGTGGTGCGGTCTGCCATGTTGGTGGCTTGGCCGGCAGACAACCCGGTTGGGCTGGCTATCTGCCCCGTTCCAGCCAGGGCAATGCTGGCCGCAACGGCCACCATCGCCGTGAGAGCTGTTCGCATGGACCAAGGATGCCTGACGCGCGAGGCGACGCGAACGATCTGGGCACCCGCAGCCGCGGGAGGAGGTCCTTGACCGCTCAGAGTCCTGTCAGCCAGCTGCCCGTGGCCGGGCCGCTACGTGGGCTCGCGCGACGCCCTCGATGACGTCCGCGCCGTGCTGCAAACCGTGACGCGCCCGGATACGCACTCCAAGTTCGGCCAGCCTGGAACGCAGGTCGGGCTTCAGCACCGTCGTCAAGGCTTCGGCCAGCTGCTCCTCGGTGAAGGAGTAGGTCGGCAACCGAACGCCCAGTCCGAGCTCGTCCATGCGCTGAGCATTGTCGTACTGGTCCCAGAAGAGGGGGAGCAAGATCATCGGCTTGCCGAAGTGCAGCGCCTCCGTGACCGTGTTGTTACCCCCGTGGGTGATGACCGCGTCCATCTGAGGTATCAGGCTGGGTTGCGGTAGAAACTCGGTGCCAATCATGTTGTCCGCCAGGGCAAACTCCTGGTGCTGCGGACCTTTGCTCACGACGTAGCGGTGCGGTGTACGTCCGAGCACTTCGACGAGCCGCCGCATCAACTCAACGTCGGCGCTGCCCAGCGAACCCAGCGACAGATAGAGCAGGGCGCTTCCCTCTGGCCGGTCGCGGAAGGAAGGAGGGAGATCGTAGGCGACCTCGGTCTCGCGAACGCTCGAGTCCATCCGATGCCAAGTGCTGTCCAGCGGCTCCGCCCTTGAGTAGTCGGCCTCCGCGGGGAAGACATAGAGGTTCGCTACCTCCGATGTATGCACGAACTCCAGCTCGGGAAGCGGTGGCGCGCCACAGTGAACCACCCACTCGTTGAACTCCTCCCACAAGGCCCGCTGGGTTTGGTCGTACCTCTTGCGAAACGCGTCCCACCCGCTGCGATCTTTGGATGAGAGTCCGGAATACGGCGGCGCGATGTCAGGAGCGGTCACCTCGAGCGGATTGCAGGAGACGATCCGAATGTAGGGCGCGTCCGCAGTGACCAATGCAGGAAACGCCACAACGTTGTCCTCGACGATCACATCAGGACGAGTGCGGGCAATGATGCCGCGGAGCTGCGGTTCGCAGTACTTCGCGCCGTCGATCAGGGCGCGCCAGGTCGGTGCGATGAAAGTTGCGAGCTGGTCGATGGTTGGCTTTCGGAACTCGGGCGCAGTTTCGCGAATGAAGTCCTTCCAGAACTGCCCAACGTCTTGCTCGACCTCGTCATCCGGAGGCGGGGCCAGATCGACCAGGTCTTCCTCGAAACCCAGCGCGCTGAGCTTCCCCGCCCACGACGCCTCCGCCGCAAACACCACACGGTGCCCGCGCCGCAGGAGGATGTCCCCGAGCCCCACGCACTGATTGGTCGGCCCAAAGGCGGACTCCGGCATGAAAAGTATCGTCAGGGGCGCTTCGGACACGCGTCGAAGGCTACTGCCGATCGACGAACTACGGACCAGCAATCAAGCCGACGGGACGGAGTTGTGTGCGATGACGTCGGCGTACCAAGCGCCGCTGTCCTTGAGCACGCGTTGCTGGGTTTCGAAGTCGACGTAGATCACGCCGAAGCGCTTCGAGTAGCCGTACGCCCACTCGAAATTGTCCAGCAGCGACCAGACGAAGTATCCACGGACATCGACGCCGCGCTCGATGGCTCGATGAACTGCCCCGATGTGGCGGCGCAGGTAGTCGATGCGCCGAGGGTCGTGCACCTGGCCGTGGGCATCAAGGGAGTCATCGAACGCGGCCCCGTTCTCGGTCACCATCAACGGCAGGCCGGGCGCAGACTCGTGAAGGTCGAGAAGTAGCTCTTCGAGGCCGGTCTCGTCTATGGGCCAACCCATCGCGGTGTAAGGACCAGGCATCGGTAGGAAGTCGACATCGTCGCAACCCGGCCACGCGCTGAACTCAGACTCGCCGTGGCCGTCTTGACGCGTCCGGATGTCCCCGCGTGATTGCGCGACGACGATGGGGTTGTAGTAGTTGACCCCCAGGACATCCAAAGGTTGATGAATCGCGGTCAGGTCACCCTCGCGCACGAACGACCAGTCCGTCAGCTCAGCGGTGGTCTCCATCGTCAAGGCGGGATACTCCCCGCGGAGCACCGGACCGAGCCAGGTTTGGTTCGCCACCGCGTCCACTCGCGCGGCTGCAGACTGGTCGGCCGCATCTACGGACGCCGGCCGAGCCTGATGCAGGTTCAGCGTGATGGATGTCCGGGCCTGGTCACCCAGGACGCCCCGAACCGCCTGCACGGCAAGGCCGTGGGCGAGGTTGAGGTGATGGACCGCACGCAACGCTGCTTCGGGCTCGTGACGGCCAGGAGCGTGTACGCCGGACGCATACCCAAGAAATGCCGTGCACCATGGTTCGTTCAGCGTCGTCCACATGTCGACGCGGTCCCCGAGCACGCCCGCCAGGGCCTCGGCATAGTCCGCGAACGCGAAGGCTGTGTCCCGGTTCGCCCACCCACCTGCATCCTCAAGCTCTTGCGGAAGATCCCAGTGGTAGAGCGTCACCACCGGGCTGATGTCGCTGTTTCGCAGCTCGTCCACGAGCTGGGAATAGAAGGCGACGCCCCGTGGGTTGAGCGGACCTCGTCCGGTGGGGATGAGTCTGGACCAAGACACGGACAGTCGGTAGGCGTTCAAGCCCAGGCCTGCCATGAGCGCGACATCGGACTTGTAGCGGTGGTAGTGGTCGGCAGCGACGTCTCCAGTGTCACCTCCGAGCACCGCACCGGGCTGATGGCTGAACGTGTCCCAGATCGATGGCGTACGCCCGTCTTCGGCGGCAGCGCCCTCGACCTGATAGGAAGCCGTAGCCGCCCCCCAGGTGAAACCGGCTGGAAACTCCAGACGACCGGAACCCGACACGTCTTCCGAGGCGCTCATGTTGTGCTCAGTTCCATACGAAAGGACACGCGGGCTCTTCCTGTCGAGTGTGAGGCGGGCGTACTCCCACGAGCGGCCGGTTGGCAGCGTCTGAGAGCGCTCTCAGAGTAGCCCGCTTCGCGGCGCTCACCCGGCTAGGCACTTCCCCTGCGAACAAGTTCCGTGGGTAGCACCAGGCTCTGCGGCACGGATCGGCCTCGCAGCAGATCGAGCAGCATGGCAGCCATCTGCCGTCCCATGGCCTCGATGGGTTGCCTGATGGTCGTGAGCGGTGGTTGTGTCATCGAGGCGATGGGGATGTCGTCGAAGCCAACAACAGCGATGTCCTCCGGCACCCTCCGACCGACGCTCTCAACGGCTTGCATCGCTCCGACGCTCATGAGGTCGTTCCCGACGAATACGCCGTCGAGATCTGGGACCAGCTTCAACAGCCTCCGCATCCCCTCGAACCCACCGGCCACCGAGAAATCTCCCTCGGCGATCGCTTTGGGGTTCGGCTTCTCCCCAACCGCGCGAATCGCTTCTCGATAGCCGGCTAGCCGATCTCGGCCAGCAGCCATGTCTTGCGGTCCGGTGACGGTGCCGATCGATCGACAGCCTCTCTGCACGAGCCATGTGGTGGCAGCGCGTGCACCGCCCCGATTGTCCGCGTCTACGTAGTGCAAACCAGATGCCTCGGCCAGTGGACGCCCATTCAGCACGACCGGGACCCCGAGCGCCAACAAGTCGCACGGCAGCGAATCCTTACCGTGCGCCGAGATCACGACGGCTCCATCAACATGTCCGCCTGATGCGAAGTTGAGGAACCGGCGAGTGTCGGTCTCGTCGGAGTTGACGACGAAGACCAGCTGCTTGCCGTGCTCGGCCAGCAGGCCGTGCGCCCCGCGAAGAATCCGGGAGAAGAACGGGTCGTCGAAGAATCGGTCACCCGACTCGCGGACGACGAAGGCAACGGTGTCGCTCCGCCGGGTTACAAGGGATCGCGCGGCTCGGTTGGGGATGTAGTCGAGCGAGGCAGCGGCGTCGAGCACCGCCCGCCTGGTGTCCGCACTGACGTTCGGCGCACCATTCAAGGCTCGGCTGGCCGTGGCACGAGAGACCCCGGCCTTGCCGGCCACCACGTCCAGGGTCGGGGACCGACGCCCCGGTGCCGGCTCTCGCTTTGGCACGTGTCACTCCCTGGCGGCTGGGACGCGGGCCGCTCCATGAACGAGCGGAACTGGGCTGAAATGTCGCCCCACATGGCGGGGCGGCGAGTCAGCCCTTGACCGAGCCAGCCAGCAGACCGCGGACGAAGAAGCGTTGCAGCGAGAAGAACACGATGAGCGGCACGATGATGGCCACGAAAGCACCCGCCGTGACCAAGTGCAGCTGCGCGCCGTAACTCCCCTTGATGTTGGCCAAGTACACGGTGATTGGAGCCACATCGGGCGTACCTCCGGCGAAGGTCAACGCGACGAGCAGGTCGTTCCACACCCACAGGAATTGGAAGATGGCGAACGAAGCGATAGCCGGCACCGACAGGGGCAGCACCATCTTCCAGAAGATCAGAAAATGGCTGGCGCCGTCGACTCGAGCGGCCTCGAACAGGTCACGCGGCAGCTGGGCGATGAAGTTGTGCAGCAAGAAGATGGCGAGCGGCAAGGCAAACATCGTGTGCGCCGTCCAGAGCTGAGCGAACCCCCTGAAGGACTCCGGGAAGCCCAGATCTGACATGGACGGGATGACGGTGACGTCTCCGATCGAGACACCCTTGTTGAAGAGCTTGAGCAGGGGGAGGAGAGCCATCTGAAGGGGCACGACTTGCAGCGCGAAGATGAGCAGGAAGACCGCTGTGGCACCCCTGAAGGGGATCCACGCCAAGCAGTACGCCGCCATCAGAGCCAGGCACAGCGGGATGAGAGCACCCGGGATGGAGATGACGAAGGAGTTGATGAAGTACGGCCACATCCCACCAGGGATGGTCTGGCCGCCAGTCAGGACCTCCTTGTAGTTGCTGAAGGTGAATACCGGGTTGGTGAAGGCGGTCCACCACCCACTGCTGCTGGCTTCCTGGGACGGGCGCAGCGAGGTGACCAGCAGGCCAAAGGTCGGCACGGTCCACAAGATGGTGATGGCAATGACCAGGGCCGTCGCCCAGGGGCTGGACAGATTGCGGCGCAACGCCGTACTCATGCCGCCGTGGTCCGGTGCCGCGGCGCGGGTGAGGTTTTCAGCCTGTTCTGCGTCGATGGTCATCGGGTCGCCTGGTCCTTCCGCAGCTGAATGATGTTGTAGACCACGAGCGGGACGACACCGATGAACAGCACCACCGCGAGCGCACTACCTCGTCCGTAGTTGAACGAGACGAAGGACTGCGAGTACATCTCGTTCGCCACGATCTGGGTCCCGAAGTTGCCGTTGGTCATGACTCGGACGATGTCGAAGACCTTCAGCACCGCGATCATGATCGTGGTGAGCACCACAACCAAGGTTCCGCGGATCATCGGCACGGTGACGTAGCCGAAGAGCTTCCGGCCAGCGGCGCCGTCGATCATGGCCGCCTCGATGACATCCATGGGGATCGCCTTGATGGCCGCTGAGAGCACGACCATCGCGAACCCCACCTGGATCCAGATCATGATGACCATGAGCAGGAAGTTGTTCCATGGCTTCCAGAGCAGCCAGTTCGGCGGGTTGCTTATCCCGATCCAATGACAAAGCTGGCTCAACAGGCCGACCTGCGTCTGGTCTGGAGCTCGGTATTCATACACCAGGCCCCAGATGATGCTGGCGCCCACGAACGAGATGGCCATCGGCATGAAGATGAGGGACTTGGGGATCGACTCGCGGCGCATTCGGTCGAGGAGCAGGGCGAGAGTGAGACCGAGCGCAGTGGACGCGATGGGGGCGATGACGATCCACATCACGGTGTTGATCAGGAAGGTGCGGTTGTCAGGTGTGGTGAAGATCCAGTCGTAGTTGGCGAGGCCTACCCACTTCTTGGACGATTCGTTCTTGAAGCTGTAGATCGTCGTGAGGATTGCGGGGATCACCAGCCCGACGAGAAGCAGGACCGCCGCCGGTCCGAGGAAGACCACCCGAGCCAGTCCGCTCTGCAACCGGCCGCGGGCTCTGCCTGCCACGTAGAAGACGATCAGCAGGACACCGAAAAAGGCCGATAGGACTATGAGGGCGTAGCTGAACTTCTGAAAGGTGACCAACGCCGACTACCTCCTCGACGGCCGACAACAAGTCAGCCCGTGAATGTGGAACGGCCGGAGCCTGAGGATGTGTCTACTCCCCTCAGGCTCCGGCCGCACGCAAATCCGTCAGACCGGTGGTCGGTTTCGAGGATTCATTCTCGGAACCGACTCAGGATCAGGACGGCCAGGCCGCATCGATGGCCTGCAGGACGGCCTGCGTCGGCTTGTCCTCCGCGAACCATGCGGTCATCTGGGTCCACTCCGCACCAGCACCTACCGCCGCCGGCATGAGGTCGGAGGCGTCGAAGCGGAACGTGGCTGTCGCATCGGTCAGGTACTTGGCCGACAGGACGGGAATGGGCTGGTCGCCGTAGGCGGTGATCGGGACTCCGCTGTTCGCAGACACCCAGCCCTCGCCCTGCTCGACCTTCGACGTTGCCCACTCGGCCGAGGCCAGGTAGGTCTGCACCGATTGCACCTCGGGACGGTCGGCGAACGCCGTGACGAACTCGCCGCCGCCAACGACCGGGGTCGTGACGTCGGAGCTCTGGGCCGGGAGGTAGAACGCGAAGACGTCGCCGTCCTCGGTCACCTTCACGTCCTTCTTGAACGAGGCCCACTGGGCGCCGTAGAAGGAGGCCTGCTGCAACATGCCGCACTTGGCCGACAGGATCGGCTTACCCGCATCCTGGAAGGCCGTCGTGGCGATGGTCTGCACGTTGCCGAAGCCGCCGTTGACGTACTGCGGGTTCTTCATCCAACCCGCGACGACGTCCATCGCCTCGGTGATCTGCGGGGAGTCGAACAAGACGGTGTGCGCGACCCACTGGTCGTACACGTCGCCACCGAACTTCCCGAGGACAACCTGCTCCAGCCAGTCGGTGGCCGGCCAGCCGGTGGCTCCACCGGACTCGATGCCACCACACCACGGAGTGATGCCGTCACTCACCATCTGGTCGGAGAGCGCCATCATCTCGTCCCACGTGGTGGGAACGGTGTAGCCCTTCTCCGCAAAGACCTTCGGTGAGTACCAGACGAAGGACTTCATGTTCGAGCTCAGGGGTGCGGCATAGAACGTGCCGTCCACCGTGCCGTACGTCTTCCAGGCCGGGTTCCAGTACTGGTCGACGTTGTCTATAACGCTTTGCGGGGGTTCAACCGGACCGCCCTGCTGGACCAGCTTTTGCAGCAGACCCGGCTGAGGGATGAACGCGATGTCGGGCGCGTTCCCACCCGCGATGCGGGTCGGAAGCTGAGCCTCGAACTGGTCGCTGCCCTCATAAACGATGTCGATCCCCGTGCAGTCCTCGAATTCCTTCCAGGAAGCCTCGTAGCGCTGCTGCTCGGGCGGGAGGATCGAGGTGAAGATCTTCACCTTCGTGCCCGGGTGACTTCCGTAGGTTGCGTAGGCTTCGCAGCCAGGGGGCATGGACGCAGCAGCGGCGTCACCGCCACCCGAGCTCCCACCGCAGGCCGCGAGGGTCAGCAGGGCAGCCGCTGCACTCCCGACCAGGGCGCCGAAGCGCCGCTTTGATCTCAAGGTCATGTTGTCTCCCTCTTGAAGGTGCCCGGCTCCATCATGGGCGGACAGTGGAGCGGTCGTGCTCTCTCCTCTTGGAACCTAGTGCTCACCTGGGCCTGGCGCACGCTGAGCGAGCAAGGAAGGAGTCACGGTTTGGTCTCGGTCGTGGAACGCTCTGAGAGCGCTTCCACAGATGCTGGCCGCGATCCTGCCCTCAGCCCGTGGCCGGAGGGGATCCAAACCAATGCCTCTACGCTGCACGCATGGACGCCGCCGGCCGACCGTCGCCTGCGGGCGATCGATCTGCACCGGCCCTCCAAATCACCGGGTCACCGGACGAGCCCGAGCTCGTCTTTCTCCCGTGGGACACGGCCTTGGCGGAATGGCCGGCGGAGTCACTCGTCGCGCTCCCCCGAGGGATCTCCCGGCACGTCGTCCGCTTCGTACGCATCAACGGGCAGGTCTTCGCTATCAAAGAGGTGCCCGTCCGGTTGGCCGAGCACGAGTACGGGATGCTGCGGCGCCTCGACCGGCTGGACGTGCCTTGTGTGGAGTCAGTCGGAGTAGTCACCGGGCGGGCAGGCGCCGACGGTGAGGCGTTGGAGGCAGCGCTGATCACCAAACACCTGCAGTTCTCTTTGCCCTATCGCGCGCTGTTCTCTCAGACTCTGCGGCCGGACACCGCAAACCGATTGCTGGATGCCCAGTCTTTGTTGCTGGTGCGCCTGCACCTGGCTGGGTTCCAGTGGCGCGACTGTTCACTGTCCAACACCCTTTTCCGGCGCGACGCCGGAGCTTTCGCCGCCTATCTCGTCGATGCGGAGACCGGCGAGCTCCATGACACGCTCAGTGACGGCCAGCGCGAAGAGGACCTCGAGATCGCCCGGATCAACATCTTCGGCGAGCTCCTCGACCTCGAAGCCGGCGGCATGCTCGAGGCAGGTGTTGACGCCCAGGACACAGCCGAGGCAGTGATCCGCCGCTACCGCAGGCTCTGGGCCGAACTGAGCGAGGCGCTCGTGGTCGAGCCGGGGGAGCGCTACAAGGTGGACGAAAAGATCCGGCGGCTCAACGAGCTCGGCTTCGACGTGGGTGAGCTCCAGATCAGAACGGCGGCTGACGGCGGCCACGTCCGGGTCCGGCCGAAGGTCGTCGATGCCGGCCATCACAGCCGCCGGCTGCTGCGGCTGACCGGGCTCGACGTCCAGGAGAACCAAGCGCGCCGACTCCTGAACGACCTCGATTCCTACCGTTCGCACCTCGGGCTGCCACCGGAGGACGAGGAGTTCGTCGCGCACCGGTGGGTCGATGAGATCTTCCAGCCGGTCGTGCGTTCCGTGCCTCGCGAACTGCGCGGCAAGCTCGAGCCGGCCGAGATCTTCCACGAGGTGCTTGAGCATCGCTGGTTCATGTCTGAGCGATCGGGAGGCGACATCGGCACCCTGGCGGCGGCCAACGACTACGTGTCCAGCGTGCTGGCGCACCGGCCAGATGAGCTGGCTGTTCTGGGTAAGCGGCTGGGCACCCCGAGTGACCGGACGGAGTCGATTCCTCCGGTGCTCGACTGACCTGCACCAAGCCAACCCAAGGGGAGCCACATGAGACGTTGCGCCGGACGGGCCGTAGCCCTGTGATCACGGTGTGCGGCGAGATGGTCGCGGACCTGGTCGCCCAAGACGACGGTGACTATCGCGCCTTTCCGGGCGGCTCCCCCGCCAACGTTGCAGTCGCCCTCGCTCGGCTCGGCGAGGAGACCAGCTTTGCCGGCCGGCTCGGGGCGGATGTCTTCGGTCGAAACATGCGGTCTCACCTGGTGAGCAATGGTGTCGACCCATGCCACCTGGTGGAGGCCACCGAGCCGTCGACCCTCGCCGTGGTGTCCTTCGACGGCGAGCGGCGGGCGACGTACGACTTCTGGACCGAAGGGACCGCGGACTGGCAGTGGAACACCGCGGATCTCTCCGTCCATCCCGACCACGGGGTGGTGGCTTTCCATACTGGCTCTCTCGCGTCCTGGACCCGCCCCGGCGACGGAGCGCTGCTGAACCTGTTCGCTCGCGTCCGACAGAGCGGGACATGCACGCTGTCCTACGATCCAAATGTCCGACCAAGGCTGCTCGGAGATGTCGACTCGGCGCGCGTCCGCATCGAGTCCATGGTGGCCCTCTCCCATGTGGTCAAGGTGAGCGACGAGGATCTCGAGTGGTTGTTCCCCGGTGAGGACGCTGCCGAGCTGGCCCGCCGGTGGGTCAGCGTCGGCCCGGACCTTGTGGTGGTCACGGGTGGTGCGCGAGGAGCGCTGGCGGCCCGTCGCGATCTCGACGACCTGCTGTACGCGACGAGTCCCGCAGTCAGCCTGGCTGACACGATCGGGGCCGGTGACACGTTCATGGCGGCGCTGCTGCATGCCCTCGCACGCGTGGGTGGGCTGGGTCCTGATCCCGCGAACCGGCTTTCCGCGATCGACCAGTCAGCCATGGGCGAGATTCTCCATACCGCCGCAGCCGCCGCAGCGATCACCTGCACCCGGCGCGGGTGCGATCCACCGACACTCGCCGAACTCGCGGCGTTCAGATCGTCATCGTGAGATGTTCCGGCGATAGAGCGTCGTCGCATCGGCGCTGTAATGGCGGATCCGCTGGGGTCGCTTCAGCGCAAGTAGCTGGCTCCATTGAAATCGACAACCGCGCCGGAGACCCACTCGGCGCCAGGATCCGCAAGCGCGAGAACGGCACCAGCGACCTCCTCGGCGGTCGCGACCCGTTGGAAGGGGCTCTGCGCACGAATCGCGTCCCCGTCGCGGGAGTCAAGCAAGGACGCCGCCATGTCGGTGGCTATGAAGCCGGGTGCCAACGACACGACTGAGATGCCTTGCGGGGCAAGGGCTACGGCCATCGACTGGCCGAATGCGTGCAGGCCAGCCTTGCTCGCACCGTACGCAGGCACGACAGGCTCCCCCCGATAGGCACCGCGCGATCCGATGTTGACGATCCGACCCCGTGGTAGGCCGTCGGCGGGCGGCTCATCGATCATGTGCCGGGCGATGCACCAGGTGAGGTTGGCCGGTCCCAGCAGGTTCGTCGCAAGCGTTGTCTGCCAGGCACTGACCCAGGCGTCGTAGTCCACATCGATCAGAGAGTGAGCGCCCCGTCTAGAACCCCCAACCTCGCTCGGATCGAGGAACAGAGCCGCGTTGTTGACCAACACGTCGATGCGCCCCAGCGCATCCACTGCCTGCTCCGCAAGCGCTCGGACTTGCCCCGGGTCGGATAGGTCGGCCCGGATAAGCGCGTGCCCATCACCCGCGAGGCCGGTCAGGACATCGCCGGCGGCGCCATCTGACTCCCTGTAGTGAACGACGACGCGATCGCCGTGTGCCGCAAAGGCGCGAGCCGTTGCTGCACCGACTCCCCGTGAGGATCCGGTGACCAGGACGCCGCGGCCGACAGATGACATGCCCGCACCCTAGACGCGGCAACGCAGATCCCGCCGATGAAGCGGGGACCTCTCCGCCAGGGCTGCGCCCTAGGCCCAGAGACCCACCAGGGGCGGCAGGAAAGCGTGAACCGCTCAGAAATCGACCCGGTGCCCTAGCGGTCGCCGGGAACGCGGAGCATGCTGGATCCACGGGGGACGCCCCCCGAGATTCCTGGGGTGGACAACTGCGAGGGAGTCGCGATGTTCGCACAGATCATTCAAGGGAAAGTCCGCGACGCTGACCTGCTCGAGAAGCAGATGGACCAGTGGCGCAAAGAGATCAAACCCGGAGCCGCCGGTTTCCTGGGTAGCACCGCTGGCGTCACGCCCGACGGCGAGGCGATAGTCATCGCCCGCTTCGAGTCCGCGGAGGATGCGCGCACCAACAGTCAGCGGCCAGAGCAGAGTTCCTGGTGGGCAGAAACTGCCCCGGCCTTCGAGGGCGAAGTCACGTTCCGCGACTGCGACGAGGTCGACTTGATGTTTGACGGCGGCTCGGAGATGGCGGGATTCGTGCAGGTCATGCAAGGGCGTGCCGTGGATCCCGAAGCCATGCGAGCCGCAGGCACGGCGATGGAGGCTGACCTCAGGCAACAGCGCTCCGACATCCTCGGCGGACTCGTCGCGTGGCATGGCGACCGCGAGTTCACCCAGGTCGTCTACTTCACCTCCGAGGACGATGCGCGCAAGGGAGAGGCCACGATGCAGGATGACTCGTCGTCCGCCGACTGGGAGTCGATGATCGACGGCCCGATGACGTTCATCGACCTTCGGGAGCCGATCTACGACTAGCCGCGAGCACCGGCGGCCGGCGGTTCAGATCCACCCGAGCCAAGAGCAGATCGCGGTGGCTGTTTCTCGTACCGACCGGTCGCCGGGAAGCACGAGATCCTCGAGGCCAACACCTCGACTGGAGGCCAACCACTCACGAGCGACCCGCAAGTCGTCCTCACGCCGTTCTGCGGTGGGGTCCGTGGAGAGCCGTCGCGTCACGATGTCCTCGGCGACATCGAGTCGAACGACCCGCATGGGGGCCGGCACAGCATCGCGAAGCGCGTGCAGGTGAACCTGGTCGGGGACGGCCCAGGCCAGGACCAATCGGATGACCCCCTCGTCCAGAAAGGCAGTACATATCTTCGTGACATTGCCCAGCACGACTCTCTGGTGGTCGGAGCTGCCGCCGCCGGCGTCAAACCAGCCCAGCCAGTCGACGTCCACCAGCCCATAGAACTGCCCGCGACCGCCGAGCAGCGCACCGATGTCCGCGGCCACGGTGCTCTTCCCGGCGCCATAGCATCCGGTGATCAGGACTGCCTCCTCGGCACGGGAACCGCTCATCCCTCGCACCTAGAGCCCCAGCAGCCATCGCGTTGAACGTTTCCGAGTCACTCGAGAAGGCCGCGAACGCTTCCACGTCCGGGGAGGGATCGTAGATCGTGATCCCCTTCTCGCGGACCACGTAGCCATGGACGGAGACCTGCTCCGGCCGGGTTCCGCAATGAGGGTGTCGTAGGCGGGGAGCAGCACGGCGGGGTCACAGTCGAAGTCGTAGCGGCCGAGGAACGCGCGGAGTCCATCCTTCGAGGGGTCAGCGGGCGAGGCACGGCGTCCAACCGGACGCCGCCAGATTGCCGGTCGGGACCGATGCTCGTCGTGCGACTTCCAATCCTCCGGCGGCGTCACTCTCGGAAGCCAGCCAGTAAGGCAGTCTGCTTCGCTGTGATCGCAACTGAAGCTTGGAGGTAGCGGACGAGGAATCGAAGCTCGGCCGTGGTCAGCGAACGGTGCAACTCGTCGAATGCCGCACCGATGTCCTGGTAAGGGTTGTCGCGGCTTTCGAGGCCGCTCACATCTGCTTCGACCACAACTCGCCGGCGATCACGGTCGTCGCTGGTACGCCGCGCGAGACCGAGGGAGGAGAGGCGGTCGATCACGCCCGTGACGGCACCGGAGGTGACGGACAGCTTCTGTGCGAGCTGGCCGGCGGTTTGGGGCCCGTCGCGTAGCACGATGCTCAAGGCGCGCATGTCGGTGACGCTGAGTCCGAAGAACGACGCCGCCGTGTGTTGGAACTGCGCTGTCTGGGTGGCGTTTGCCTCTCCAAGCAGCCGCAGCTCGTTGACCAACGCGTCGCGTGCACCCACCCGGACATCTTGGCACATGAACATCTTAGTTGCTAAGATAATTGTCATGGAGCCGGTCACCAGGGTCACCCACTCAAGTGATGGATCCGTGCTGGCCTTCACCAGCGTCGGGGAGGTCGGCCCAGGCATCCTCGTCGTGCACGGAGCCATGCAGGTGGGTGCGTCCCAGCGTGACTTCGCTCAGCTGCTGGCGGCGCGAGGGTTCCGCGTGCATCTGATGGACCGTCGTGGCCGGGGTCGCAGCGGACCTCTCCAGCCAGGAACCCGACCGGAATCAGAGGTCGACGACGTGATCGCCGTCATAGCGGAGACTGGGGCGCGCCGTTGCGTTGGGGTCAGCTCGGGCGCGCTCCTCGCCGCACGCAGCGCGCTGGCGCGACCAGGGTCACTAGACCGCCTCGTGCTGTTCGAGCCGCCGCTCGCAGTCGACGAGTCCCTCGACCTGAGTGCGGCGCAGCGAGTCGACGGATTTGTCCAGCAAGGCAGGCTCGCCTCTGCCATGGCGGAAGGAATGCGTGCCGCCGAGATGGGACCGCCCTGGATGTTCCGCTTGCCGAAACCGATGCTGGCGGCCTTGTCACGGGGCGCGCTCCGTAGACCCGGTGTCGCCGAACGTGCCGCCGCGCTCCCCGCCGACTTCGCGGTCGTAGTTGCCAACGCGGGTCGCCTGAGCGATTTCGCCGCGCTCGACACACCGTCCCTGGTGGTCGATGGGACGGCCACCCGGCCATACCTGCGACGAGCCGCCGCCGCGCTGGCCGAGACCATCCCGCTCGCGCGGCACCTCACGCTCGACGGACTCACGCACAGCGCCACTCAGAACGCCCAGGAGTACGGCCATCCGGACGTCGTCGTCCAAGGCATAGCCGACTTTCTTGTGTGACTCGTGGTCGCTACGCGGATGGCTACGGCAACTACACGGGAAGTCATTGAGCCCTTCCCGATGGGGACTATGCGCCGGCAGCCCGTCGAGCCTTCCGCTCCCGGAGGTCGAGGAAACCGAAGACGACCAGCCCCAGAACTGCGGCGGCCATCGCCAGTGAGTAGATCCTGACGATTGCGTCCGAATTGCCGCTTCTGGTGATCCAGCCAAAGACGGTCTCCGAACTTTCCGCCCGCCTCGGCCCCGACGACCCAGCGCCTGTTACGGGGACCGTGAGCAGCAGGCCAACCAGAACCACCAGCGACATGATCCATCCCCACGTCGACCGAGTCATTGCCCCTCCGCACCCGTGAGACGGACCGATTGCCATGATCGCTCCGGCACGTCGCGCTGTCCAAGGCAGGGCAATCACGAATGCGTCAGAAAGACACCGTGGCGGCCTCGGAGGTATCGGAGCGCGACGCGGTCTGTGCGGCCGGCCCAGCTCAGGTTGAACGTCCAACATCCGGTCTCGGGCATGTCCACGATTGACGGTCCTGGGCCTCCGGAGACAACGCGATCGACCGCTGTCTCCGAGCCGTTGAGGGTCGCGTGGATCTTCAGGTCGGGATCGCCTGGCGAGGGAGGCGACTGAGAAAGAGGACTCTGCACCCACAAGATCTTGTTGGTGTGCCCTGCCACCGTGGTTGAACTCAGCGGATCGCCGAAAACAACGCCGACGATGGACCCCTCGACTCCGGTCACGTGTGGCACTGATTGATCAGGGGGATCGAAGCCTGCCTGGGCCCAGGTCGGCAACGAGGAGACGGAGACCGAATCCACGCAGGACAACTCAGCAGGACCCGCACCACTGGTGGGGTTCACGGGCGAAGGAGAGGACGTAGAGGTCGAACAGGCACAAGCCACCAGCACAGTCGCCGCGGCGGTCGCAACCTTGTGCGCTCTGCGCATTCTGCGATGCTAGGTAGGGCATCTCCGCGATGCAACGCTTCCGCCTGTCGGCACGCAACTCCCGGCTTCAGCCAATTTGATCATCGCCCAGCGACCGTCCCCGCGCTGTTCGGCACTTCGGCACGGGCGCCACGTCCGCTCCGCGCAAACCGTATGACCTGATAGAAGTGAGTCATGGCTACGCACTGGACGCTCGGGTGCGACGCTGCTGATCCCGACCGACTCGCTTCTTTCTGGGCGCTGGCCCTCGGTTACATCGCCGAGCCCGGCTACGAGGACGAGTTCGGCGCGTCGATCGTTGACCCGGACGGTTTGGGTCCGGCCATAGGCTTTCTCCAGGTGCCGGAACCGAAGACGTCGAAGAACCGGATCCACATCGACATCCGACCCGCTGGCGAACCCCCATGGGAGCGGGCGACGCGCGAGCAACTCATCCGGGCTAAGGCCGCAGAGCTCGTCGACGCCGGGGCGACGCGGGTCCGGGAGGAGAATTACGGAGACCACTTCGGCCACATCGTGATGCTTGACCCGGAGGGCAACGAGTTCTGCGTCGGCTAAGCAGGGACCACCGTCTGGGACTCAACAGCGCACTATGCGCCACAACCATCCGGGCCAAACGGTGCTCACGCAGCTAGTGAATGATGTCGACGTGATCGCCACGACGACGTTGTCGTTGCCGAACGGGACGGAGTTGCACTGCCGCTTCGCCGGCGACCCCGCTGGCCGGCCCATGCTTCTCATGCATGCGCTCGGCGAGTCGGGGTCGGACTGGGATCCGGTAGTACCGGCCCTGTCAGTCAACAGTCGGCTCGTCATCCCTGACCTGCGCGGGCACGGCGCCAGTAAATGGTCGGGGCCATACACCTTTGAGTCGATGCGCGATGACGTACTCGCTCTGTTGGACCGACTCAGAATCCAGCAGATCGTCGTGGTTGGTCACTCCATGGGGGCCGCTCTGGGTTGGGTTCTCGCCCAGACCGCCCCCCAACGGGTGTCTCATCTGATCATCGAGGACGCGCCTCCACCATTTCCCCGTGAGAACCGCGTGCGCGAGCGACCCCTCGGAACGTTGCCGTTCGATTGGGAGGCAGTCGTTGCTATCGCGGGGCAAGTCAACGACCCGATGCGGCGCTGGTGGCCAGGACTAGGGGATCTCCCGATGCCGGTTCTTGTGATCTCTGGCGGTCCGCGGAGCTCGATCCCGCAAGCTGAAGTCGCCGCGGCTGCCGCCGCCGTTCCGGACGGGACGTTGATCACGCTCGACGCTGGACATCATGTGCACCGGTCGATGCCCCAGGCATGGACCGAAGCCATTCTCGGCTGGCTCTCCGACAAGAGAGGCGAGTCAGAAACGGCCTAGGTCCGTGGGGACAAGGCATGGTCGACGCTCGCGGGCGCGAGGCGGCGCATCGCGATCGTCCGAACTGCCTCCGACCAGAACACCCGCAGCTACTTCGCCCGAAGCCAAGCGAAGGCAAAACAAGAGCGAAGCCATCTGCTGCCCCAACCCCTGCATGGCCCGCGAGATCTACAAGCCCTACCTACAACAGCAATCGTTTCACCGTAGGAGCATCACTTCGGTCGACCACGCCGTGAGTCTCCGCCAGGGGTTGGGGGGGCAGCCCAAGAATTTCCCTCTGCCGAAAGGGTCGCCAGCCAGGTTGCCTTTAGCGCTTCAGCGATCACTGCTGCCGTTGGGCTCGGAGCCTCGTCCGGGAGGAGGAACACTGCTCCCGGAATCGTCACTAGAGTCACGTTGTCAGCCGAACCGAGCGTCTCTCGCTCAGCGCCGGTAAGTCCGCCGTCACCACGCTTTTCGGCGTGCACGACCCACGCAGGGCTGCTCGACGCTCAAACCCAGGAAAGCGCCGACTTCGCATAGCGCTGGATGCAGAGCGGCACTTCGGCGCGCTATCGGATGGCTCAGTGGGTGCGTCGTTCCGCGATATCGACGAGGTTGCTAAAGAGCATGGCAATCGTCGTCGGCCCTACGCCGCCTACTCGCGGTGTGATCGCGCGGGCGACCTTCTCGCATGCGATGTCGACGTCGGGGAGGAGGGTCCGCCCCCGGTAGCGCACTCCGCCGCCGACCACGACGGTCTTGCTGGTGATGTGCTCGGGGCGGAGTATCCCGGGGACCCCCGCGGCAGCGATGACAACATCTGCGGTGCGGGTGTACTCGGCCCACTCGGCGACTCCCGTGTGGACGACGGTGACAGCCGCGTTGGCGGTCGGTCGCTTCTGCGACAGCAGCAGGGCCAGCGGACGGCCCAGCGTCGCCCCGCGTCCCAGGATGCACACGTGCCTGCCTGACACGGGGATCTCGTAGTAGGCCAGCAGCGCCTCGATGCCGGCCGGGGTGCACGGCGCCGGCCCCGGCATTGACAGCGCGAGCCGCCCCATGTTGACCGGGTGCAAGCCGTCGACGTCCTTGTCAGGATCAAGCTCCATCAACGCCGCCTCGAAGTCGATGTGAGTTGGCGGCGGGTACTGGAACAGGATGGCGTGGATCGCGTCGTCGTCGTTGAGGCGGTGGACAGCGTCGACCACGTCCTGCTGCGTGCAGTCAGCTGGCAGGTGAACCTGCACCGAGCTGCACCCCAGTTCGGCCGCCTTGGCGTGCTTCATCCCCACGTACCGCGCGCTGGCGTCATCGTCACCGACCAGTAACGTCGCTAGCCCAGGAACACGACCAGCGTCGCGCAGCCGTTCTATGCGCGGCTGCAACCTGGCGAACACGGCGGCCGCAACCGGACCCCCGGACATGATCAGTGGATCCGACACGCGTCCCCCTCAGAAGTCAACCGCGGCGCCACCATCGTGCCGGATCTGCAACAACACCGCTGCGCCCCGCTCGGAACCGAGTCATATCGTCTCTTCGCTGCGTTAGGCGTAGCCCTCGGGGACGGGACCGAGAACCTGCATGTTGTGCATGGGGGGCCGAAGCCGGGCGGCTCCGCCGCTTCGAGCAGAGAGAAGGAGCCTGCGGTGTCACTGGCGTCTGCTTTCACCGTCATGCCGAATGCACCCATGTCGATCGGGCGGCCATCTCCTGGCAGGTGCACGATCGCTCGTCCTGAGCCTGATTCCATCCGTTGCCTCCATCGACAGGAAACATGATGACGAGAAGCGCCGAGACTATGGTGCCGAACACTGGATCTCACTCCAGGACAGCGACATAGGCATTTCGTCGCCGGTCACGAGCCAGTGAGGCCCTGCACGACAGGCGGCCGGGTGTCGCGGTCTTCGCCGAGCAAGACCAGGTAGTTCAAACCCCATCGCTCCCGGCGCTCCTGCAGGATCGCTACCATCTCGTCGACATCGCCGGTCAGCGTGAAGGGGCTGTCAGCATCGATTACGACGCCCTCCCACGGGTCGTGGATGTCGTCGGTGCTCCGACCCACGTGGAAGACCAGTACGCTCCGCGATACCTGATCGGCGCGGCCCGCGGCCACGAGTACTGCTTGCAGCGCTGCGTGCCGCTGCTCGAAGACGGAACGCCCGAACGCGCCCTGGTGTCCGCGTCGTGGTCGGGACCGTCGCTGAGCACGTCGAGGCGTGGGCCAAGCGCCCCGACCCCACGATGACCGGACCGCGGCGC
Source organism: uncultured Actinomycetota bacterium (assembly GCA_963805505.1). Classification (GTDB taxonomy): domain Bacteria; phylum Actinomycetota; class Actinomycetes; order DATJPE01; family DATJPE01; genus JANPBY01. The sequence continues at coordinate 499,822 of CAWDUP010000004.1, forward strand.
GGCCTCCCTGAGCCGCCGCCGGTGACCTCGCTTCCCGGGGTGGTGATCGTGGTCGGCCGGGAGGGCAGCGAGCTTCTCGCCGACGACCATAACCGGTCCGCAGCAAACGCACCGAACGGTCTCGCCTACGGCGTCGACGCAGCACACGCGGACCCGCCCCGCGACCGCATTCCGTGCGCTCGGCATCCGCGAAGTCGCCCGGGCCTGCACGATATCGGCTGCGACCTATGCTCGAGTCAGGTGTGCCGTGATCGCTGCACGTAGGCCATCGTGCTGTGGCCCGAGCGACGTCGCCGGGTCACGCCACTTGTCCAGCGGATAGAGCCACACGGGACGCCAGACGAGGTCCGCAGGCTCCCACGAGTAGCGGGGCCACACGTGCGCGTGAAGAAAGTCGTCAGCATTGCCTAGGATCTCGACGTTCACGCGACGGAAGCCGGGGTCGGCCTCGGCGCAGGCCAGTTCCACCGCTTCGGCAAGCCTCGCCATGCTGTCGAGGTAGGCGCGGCGCTGCTCGGGTGCAAGGTCTGAGAGGCGCGTGGCCGATGGATCATCCGACAGGAGAACGCAGTACCCCGGGAGCCACTGAACGTCGCCGATGACCGCGAACCCACCCGACATCCGAGCAAGAACAGTCGGGTTCTCACCCCTAATGGCCGAGCCGACGCGGTCAGATCTCCAGTCCCTCATGCCGAGCATCCTGACGGATCGCCACCCAGAACCGATCGATAGCGGCACTTCGGTGCGCTAATCAGAGGGGGGACAGTCGTCGCCGATCTTCCCGGCGCACATGTCGAGCGCGACGGGACTCGTTGTGGAACGTTCTTTGCCCGAGGGTGTCAAGTAATAGATGCGCAGGGCCTGCGCCTGCGCTGGCAGGACCGTTGACGTGACAGTTACAGCCAGGCCGACGCGCTGTACCGGTGTCCCTTCCGGCGGCGCTCCATCAAGTCCGACGTTGGCTCGCGATTGTTCATCGCAGATGTTTGTGACGGTGTGAACCTTCTGTTCCGCGCGCGTCATACCCAGGGTCGAGAGGTCTCCGAGGCCGCCGCCCCTGGGTGTCTTGCCAATGGGCACCGTTCGAACCGCAAAAGCGGCGACCGACAAGTCATTGCTAGGCGCGACTAGTTCAACCCGAGTGATCGTGACTGATCCAGCCTCGTCGAGACAGAGTGGGATGTCGCCAACGCTCCACAGATCACCCTGCGAGAGCCCGACTTGTCCGAGGGCAGCGGAGCCGTAGACCGGGGAGTAGAGCGTCGGTCCCTCACTCACCCAGGGCAAGGCCGAGCACCCTGCCAAGCTCAACGCGACTAGCGCCCACACCATGGCGGATCGCCAAGCCCGTTCGCGATCTCCCATCCACGCATACTGGCGGTTCGCTGGTCGGAAGGCGATCGAGAACGGCACCTATGCGTGGGCGGCCCGGCGAGCCTTCCGCGCCCGGAGGTCGAGGAAGACGAAAACAGCCAGTGCCAGGGCTGCGGCGACTATCGCTAGCGAGTAGTTCCTGACGAGTGCGTCCGAATTGCCGCTTCGTCTGATCAAGCCAAACACTGTTTCCGAACTTTCCGCGCCCTCCGACCCGGACGATCCAACGCCCGATACGGGGACCGTGACCAGCAGGCCAACCAGCACCACCAGCGACGTGATCCATCCCCACGTCCATCGAGTCATTGCCCCTCCCCAACAGTGAGACTGACCGATTGCAATGATCGCTTCGGCCACGTCTGGTTGTCGATGGCAGGGTGATCACGAATGCGCACCAGAACGGCACTTTCCGAGCAATGCCCTGTTGGGTGTCCTGGTTCCCGATTCCGTCCTGCCGTGGGGCATGCCGTGTCATGCTTAGCGCATGAAATTTCGGGAAATGAGAAGGAGACGACCAGTTCTGCGCGGTGGACCTATCGGGTCCTGGTGTTGGGAGCCATCCTCGGCTATCCGATGTGGCGCATTGGCCCTGTCTGCGCCGTTGCTGGCGCGTTGCTCATGTGGCGAGCGACCGATTGGACGAGGTCGCAGAAGGTGGTCGGGTCCGTGATCCTGGGTACCGCGCCTCTCCTGTATGTGGCCACGGCCAACTTTGCGGGAGTCGGGCTGTACTGGCCTCGCGATGGCGGTGACTGGATGGTGGACGTGAACTGGCTCTCTCTCTTGTTGATCGTTCCGATGCTCGCCACGGCAACGTACCTCCGATGGTCCCGCCGTAGAGGCAGCGTTCCCGTCGCTGACGTGTTGGTGGATGGCAGCCCCGCTCCAGTGGCCTGAACACATCGATCCAGCCCACGGCAGGTCCTCTCGGAGCCGGATGAGTGCCAGCCAGGTCCTGGGTCCTCGTCGCTCACCCGGCCAGAATGCCGGATCAGCCGATCGCGAGGCGATGCATAGCGGCACATCTCGCTCGCGAGGGAAGGACAGGGATCGCGTGGGGTTCCTTCGGGTCCTAGCGACGTTCTAGTTGGAAAGGCGGGCGGCTCGTGCGGCTGCCCCCTCCGGGCTGAGTCCATTGATCTGGAGTAGACCGTCGGCAACAGGACTTCGCGCATTTGGGGCTGAGAGGACCTCGCCGTCGCTGACCAGCGCGATCTGATCCTGAGGCGCAGGCGCCTCGATTGCGTACTTTGTCGCCGCGAGGAACGCCGCCGTCCCCTCGGAACCGAGTTGGACGATGATCGATGGCGCACCTGGGTCCGCCAACGCTGAGGTCACGTCCGTCGCGGTCGCCACCGCCGGTCCTAGGGTGTAGACATTGCCGTCTGCGTCGCAGGCGGTCATCTGCCTGTCGGCGTCGACTGGCGCCGCTGCGACTCGGTCTCGATCTGCGCGAGCGCGAGAACCGGACGAATCTCAAGGGCACCTGCATCCGTCGGCGGCGGGGCGCTGCCAGAGGCCAAAGGAGTCGAACCGGCAGATGTGCAGCCAGAAGCCAGCACTAGGGCACAGAACACTATTGCTGCGCGTCCAGTGGCGCGCGGCAGCGAGCCGCGCACCTCATGGGCTGGGCTGCTTCTCATGCAGCGAATACTCCCGTGTCCGAGCGCGGCTTCGCCGCAGAATGGCGGTTCGCTCACCAGAAGGCGATGCAGAACGAAGCCTCTTGCTTGTCAAGGGTGGTTTCGGGCATGCCGGGATCGCCTCTTGGCAGGGACGGCGCCAGGGGCGTAGTTTCGCTGTGAGTCCGGGAGTGGCTTATCCGAAGAGCCGGCTATCAGGGTGTGGTGCCGGTCGCGCTGGAGTCAGAGACGTGCCCTGGTTGCCCTCCCGGACCCACTCATGTCCGGGGTCGGCGTCGTCGCGTAGCTGGCGAACACGGCGTCGCTGATTTTGCGCTTCAACGCCCGTCGGGCTTCCTTGCTTGATTTCCGGCTTCGATCTTGGCCCGGTAGTAGGCGCGGCCTGGGGTGTCACGGCGGAGCTGGGTGACTGCGGCCATGTGCAGGGCGTGGTTGAGCTGTCGGTTGCCTCGCGGGTTCAGTCGGTGCCTGATGACCAACCCGGAGGACGCCTCGATGGGGGCGGTGCCGTTGTAGGAGGCGTAGTGGCCCTTGGTCGGGAACCGGGTGATGTCCCCGGTGTGCCCGATCAGCAACGCGGCCACGATCGGTCCGACGCCGTAGACCTGGTGACGGTCGTACCCGACGCGGCGACCGCCGAGGCGGTCCGCTTGTTCACCTGCGCGATGGCCTTGTCCAGGCGCCTGATGTCAGCGACCAAGTCCAACGCCATCTCCTTACGCTGCTCCTCGACTGAGTTGGCCGGGTGGATGGCGCGCAGTCGAGAAACCGCTGCAGCAGCTGACAATCGGCGTTGCACCCACCGGGAGTCAGCGCCGCGATCAACGCATGCAGGCGGCACACCGCTTGGGTTCAGCGAAGTCAGGTCCTGATGCCGGTCGGCCAATAGCCGCAGCACCATCGCGTGGTCCTCGACCACAACAGTGCGCAGATGCGGGTCCCGCAACGCCGCGATCGCGGTGGACAGCGCGCTCGTTCGGGTCGTTCTTGGACCCTCGACCGGAGCCGAGCAGGCGCACCCGAGCGGCCAGGGTGGCGGGGACGTCGACGACGTCCTCACCGGCGTGGACCAGCTGCTGGGCGAGCAGGAACCCCAGCCCGCCGGCGACTGAATCGCCCACCTGCGCGGGCGGTAGGAGTCCGCGAACTCCAACAACGCCGCGACCTGGGACCTGCCCGCGCTCACCTTGATCCTGGCGAGCTCACATTCGGACTCGTCGATCACCACCGCTGTGTGGGTGGCCTTGTGCGGGTCAATACCGATCAACACCATGGGTTCCTTCTTAGGGAACCAGTAGGGATCGGCGGCTGCAGGCACTCCTGATGCGAACCGGTGCTTGCCTCTTGCGAGCCACGCCACCGCCTAGGGAAACCTGGCGGGCCGACGCTTCGTTCGAAAGCCAACCGACACCGGCAGCAGGCACTTCACGAGACGACCCG
>CAWDUP010000005.1:0-36250 GCA_963805505.1 uncultured Actinomycetota bacterium
TCTGGGTTGGACGCCCTACCGATCCAAGCCATCGCTTGACTGTCGGAGCATCCCTTATGCGCGCGGCCCCGTTCCATCCATCGTGATTCGTGACGTTTGCCGATGTCGGGTTGACGGCACAGCCAGGCCGTCGCTCCCACGGCGCGGGCTCAGGGGACCAGCGAGAGTGTGATTTCCGCGCCCGGGGCCGCTCGAGCCTGGGCATGACCGGTCCCAGCCCACAGATGTGCCGCCTGTGCGTCACCGGCCGCTACGGCGGCTGCGCGCAGCGGTGTCGTTAGGTGGTGCAGGTGAGGGTACCCAGCCGGGGCGTCCGCGTGCTCGGCCATGAAGCGGTTGGCGAGGCCCCTTGCCCAGCGGCCGGTGTATGCCCGCGTCACGCCGCTGCGCGCGAACGCTGAGTCGGCCAAGGCTGCTCGGTGGACGGCGTTAGTGCCCGCCTCCTCCGCGAGTAGGTAGGCGGTCCCAACCTGGACGGCGACGGCGCCAGCCTTCATGACGGACGCTACGTCACCCGCGCTGGTCACGCCGCCTCCGGCTACCACCGGAGCGTCGACAGCGGCCCGGACCTCGGCGACGAGGTCGAGAAGCGGTGTCCGGTCGCCGTCTGCCTCCAAGTCCCATGTGCCGCGGTGTCCGCCGGCGTCGGGTCCCTGCACCGAAAGGAAGGCTGCGCCGCGTGACACCGCCTTCCGTGCCTCATCGACCGACGTGATCGTCACCGTGGAAAGGACATTCTCGGCTGCCAGGCGGCGCAGCACCTCGGCTTGCGGGCAGCCGAAAGTGAAAGACACCACGTCCGGCCGCAGGTCGAGCGCCACGTCCAGTTTGGCCTCCCAGCCGTCGTCGTCCCAACTCGCATCGCCGAGTTCGACACCGAGACGGGCCGCCTCCGGCTCAAGGGAGTTGCGGTAGGCGCTCAGCCTTCCCGCGTCAGGTTCGTAGGGCTCGACCACAAACAGGTTCAGCCCAATTGGCGCGGACGTCAAAGCACGCAGCGCCTCGATCTCGGCCGCCGCCACCTCTGGGGACTTGTAGCCTGCGGCGAGGAAACCCAGGCCGCCAGCCTCGCAAACCGCGGCGGCTAGCGCCGCCGTCGACGGACCACCGGCCATCGGCGCACCGATCACTGGAACTGCCAAGTCCCGCAGGTCGAACACCTCAGCCAGGTTAGCCGCGACGCCCTGAAGGGCGAGACCGGGCACGTGCGCGTGCCAAACATCACCCGAAGACACGTAAAGCGTCAGCCGAAGCTCAACCGTCAAGCTTCAACCGACGCCATCCAACGAATGGGGTGGGCCGCCTGGGGATCGAACCCAGAACCCGCGGATTAAAAGTCCGCTGCTCTGCCAGTTGAGCTAACGGCCCGGACGACCATCATGCCGGACGGCCCAATAGGACCGATGGTCCGAACTCATCACACCCAAGATCTCAGGGACTGAGACCTACTGTGTCGACAGGACCTCGATGATCGTGCTCAGGGCGTCATCGAGATCGGGTTCCTCGATGACCAGGGGTGGGGCGAAGCGGATCGTCCAGGTGTGAGTGTCCTTCGCCAGGATGCCGCGAGAGAGCAGCTCGATGCTGACGTCGCGACCGGTCTTGCTCGTGCCGTCGAGCTCCACCGCCCACCAAAGTCCGCTTCCCCGGACCTCCTTCACCCCGGGCAGCTGAGCGCCGCGAAGTGTCTCCAGGACGTGTGCTCCGAGCCGAAGCGATCGCTCCTGGAGCTCCCCGGTAGCGAGCAGCCCGACGACGGCCGTGCCCACGGCTGCCGCCAACGGGTTCCCGCCGAACGTGCTGCCGTGCTCGCCCGGCTTGATCACACCCATCACGTCCCAATCGGCCGTGACGGCCGACGCAGGAACGATGCCGCCGCCCAGTGCCTTGCCGAGGATGCGTACGTCTGGCTGCACGTCGACGAGATCCAGCGCGAACGTGGCGCCGGCACGACCGAGGCCAGCCTGGATCTCGTCAGCCACGAACAGCACATTGCGCTCGGCGCAGAGATCGCGAGCGGCGCGCAGGAAACCCTGGGGAGGAAGCACGACGCCGGCCTCGCCCTGGATCGGCTCGACCAGGAAGGCGACGGTTTCGTCCGTGATCGCCGCGGCAAGCGCGTCGATGTCGCCGAACGGAACGCTCACGAAACCCGGGGTGTAAGGGCCGTAGTGGTCCCGCGCCTGCGGATCGTCGGAGAACGACACGATCGAGATCGTCCGGCCATGGAAGTTCCCGTCGCAGACGATGATCTGCGCTCGATCAGCGGGCACACCCTTGACCTGATAACCCCACTTGCGGGCGACCTTCAGAGCGGTCTCGACGCCCTCGGCGCCGGTGTTCATCGGCAGTACGGCTTCGTGCCGCGCCAGACCGGCCAAGGCGGAACAGAACCCGCCCAGCTGATCGTTGTGGAACGCCCGGCTGGTCAGGGTGATCCGATCAAGCTGCTCACGTGCCGCTCCCACCAGACCGGGGTGCCCGTGACCAAAGTTGATCGCGGAGTACGCCGACAGCATGTCGAGGTAGCGGCGACCTTCGACGTCGGTGACCCACGCTCCCTCCCCGTGGCTGATCACCACGGGGATCGGGTGATAGTTGTGCGCGCAGTGCTCAGCCTCGAAGGCGATCGCTTCAGTGGTGTTCAACAGATCCTCCACGGGGATGCACGGCGCAGGGTCCGCGTCGGGCTCAGGGTGCCATCATCCATCTTCGCTCGGTCAACCGCCCGACGTCGGTAGGTTGTGCCGGTCCGATCTGAGGGAGTCCAGGTGTCCGAAACAAGTCAGGTGAGCCTTACGTCAGACGTCCCCACCCAAGCGCGGGTCGTCATCGTGGGCGGTGGCGTCATCGGCTGCAGCATCGCCTACCACCTCGCGCACCTGGGTTGGACCGACGTCGTGCTCCTCGAACGGCACCAACTCACTGCTGGGACCACGTGGCACGCCGCTGGCCTGATCACTTCTGCTGGCATGGCCGATGAGACGGCGCTGTTCATGAGCCGCTACTCACGCGACCTCTACGAGCGACTCGAGGAGGAGACCGGGCACTCCACCGGCTTCCGCCAGATCGGGCATCTGCACCTGGCTACGAACCAGCCGCGGCTGGAGGTCCTCCGACGGGAAGCCGCCTGGATGCACGGGTTCGGAGTCGACGACGTCGAGATCTCGGCCAACGAGCTCCAGGACATGTGGCCGATGCTGCGAACCGATGATGTGCTGGCCGCCTTCTACGTCGCCGATGAAGGTCGCGCCGACCCGGTCGGGGTCTCAACGTCGCTCGCGAAGGGCGCGCGCGCCCTGGGTGTTCGGATCATCGAGGGAGTGGCGGCAACAGGCGTCGAGACGAAGGACGATCGTGTCCGGGCAGTCCTCACTGACCGGGGGCGGATCGAAACCGACTTCGTCGTCAATGCCGCTGGAATGTGGGCGAGGCAGTTCGGGGCTCTCGCGGGCGTCCACGTCCCCAACCAGGCAGCCGAGCACTACTACCTCATCACCGAGGCGATCCCCGGACTCGACCTCGACCTGCCGGTCGTGGAAGACCCCGATACGTACGGCTACATCCGTCCAGAAGGTGACGGGATGCTGGTGGGGTTGTTCGAACCGGTGGCGGCGCCGTGGTCGTTGGACGGCGTCCCCGACTCGTTCGCCTTCGGCACCCTGCCACCTGACTGGGAGCGGATGGAGGGTTTCCTCGGCACGGCCATGAGCCGGGTCCCGTCGCTGTCCGACATCGGCATCCGGACATTCTTCTGCGGACCGGAGTCGTTCACCTCCGATGTCCACCCGCTCCTAGGGCCGGCACCCGAACTCGACGGATACTTCGTTGCGGCGGGGCTGAACTCGCTGGGCATCCTGCTCGGTGGAGGGGTCGGCAACGTCGTGGCGAACTGGATCGTGGACGGTACCCCTCCCGTGGACATGACCGGCTACGCCATCGATCGTGTAGCGACCTACGAGACCTCGCGCAAGTTCCGTGCAGAACGGACCGTCGAACAGCTCGGGGTGCTGTTCGGCGACGCTGCCTACCCCACATGGAAACCGACCACCGGACGCGACATTCGCAGATCCGTCTTGCACGAACGGCTCCTCTCCGCCGGCGCGCACTTCAACTCCTCGATGGGTTGGGAGTTCGCCGAGTGGTTCGCCGAGCCAGCCGAGCACCCCCGCACCACCTTGGACTTCGCTCGGCAGGCGAGCTTCGCCGCCGAAGCACGCGAGCACCGCGCCGTCCGCGAGGCGGTCGGCATCCTCGACATGAGCCTGATGGCGAAGATCTTGGTGCAGGGTCCTGGGGCGGCAGCGGTGCTCAGCCGGCTGTCGGCCAACGACGTGACGCGTGAGGTCGGGCGCCTGGTCTACACCCAGTGGCTCGACGTCTCGGGTGGCATCGTCGCGGACGTCACGGTGACGCGCCTGGCCGACGACCGGTTTCTCGTGGTGGCCTCCGACCTCATCCATCGGCGGATCGAAGCCTTGGTTCGACGAGCCACCAAGGATGACGAGGTCGTCGTGGTGACGGACATGACCTCGGCCAGCACGCTGCTGTCGGTGCAGGGACCATCGTCTCGCGCACTGCTCGGCCGTCTCACCGACGCGGACCTGTCGAACCAGGCGTTCCCCTACCTGACCTCCCAGGAGATCCACGTCGGCTATGCCCCGGTGCGGGCGTCACGAGTGACCTACGTCGGTGAGCTCGGTTGGGAACTTCAGATCCCCACGGAGTACGCCCTCGGCGTCTATGACGACCTGATGTCCGAAGGCGCCGATCTCGGGGTGCGCAACGTCGGGCTCTCAGCCATGTCGAGCCTTCGGCTGGAGAAGGGCTACCGCGACCTCGGGGTCGACATCGACAACACCGACAATCCGCTCCAGGCGGGCCTCGGCTTTGCCGTGGCATGGGACAAGGAAGGCGGTTTCATCGGCCGGGACGCCTTGTTGGCGGCGCGCGCCGAGGGACCGCCGAAACTTCGCGTGGTCAGCCTCTTCGTGGACGATCCGGCCGTCGACCTGTTCGGCAACGAGCCGTTGCTCCTCGACGGCGAGTGGGTGGGATACGTACGGGCTGCCGCGTTCGGCCACACGCTTGGAGGTCCGGTTGGTCTCGCCGAGGCGACCTGCCCGGAAGGCGTGAGCGCCGACTGGTTGGCGTCCGGTGAGTTCACCGTGTGGACGCCGAGCGGTGCCGTACCCGCCATTCTCCAGCTCCCCCCGCTGTACGACCCAGCTCGCACCCGGATCTTGGACGTCGCGGAGCCTTCGTGAGCGACGCGACGATCGCCCTGCTCGTCCTGGGCTGCGTCATCGCGCTGTTCGTTTGGAACCGACTTTCGGTCGGAACGGTCGCCGTTCTCACGGTGCTTGCGCTCTGGGCAACCGGTCTGCTCGAGCTGGACGAGGCCACGGCCGGCTTCGGTGACCCGGTCATCGTGTTCATCGCTGCTCTGTTCGTCGTCAGTGAAGGCATCGACTCCGCGGGTATTACCACCTGGGCAGGCCAAAAGCTGCTTGAGCAATCCGGTGAGAGCCGCGCCCGACTGATCGTCGCACTGATGCTGCTCTCGGCAGTGATGACTGCTCTGATCAGCCTCAACGGATCGGTGGCCGCACTCATCCCGATGGCCGTGGTCATTGCGCTCCGCACCAGCCAACCGTCCTCGCGGCTGCTGATGCCCATGGTCTACGCAGGCAGTGCCGGGGCGCTCATCGTGCTCATGGGAAGTCCGGTCAACGTCATCACCTCGGACGCATCTCGCGATCTCGGCCTCGGAGGCTTCTCCTTCTTCGAGTTCGCCTGGGTGGGACTTCCCATCCTGGTCGGTACGGTGCTGCTGGGCGTGACCTTGAGTCCGCGCGTCCTCCCCGAGCGCGTCCCGAGCCACCCGACACCGGACCTCAGCAGGCATGCGGAGCTGCTCTCCAGCTATTACGCGCTCGACGGAGGCTTCTACCGGCTGCGCGTCCGAGAGGGGTCCCCGCTCATCGGCCTGAGGCCCGACGAGCTGGACCTCACCGGCTTTCCAGGAGTGTCGGTGATCGGCCTGCAGGCTGCCGACGACGAGCCTCAGCCGGTGCGCGACCGACTGCGACCCGATGACGTGCTGGTCGTTTCCGGATCCCCGGGGGAGATCGGCCACCTGGCCGTCGATCTGCTGCTGGCCGTGGCCATGCGGCCGTTGGCCGTGGGCGACGAACCTGGATCGCTGGTCACCCGCGAGATGGGGGTGGTGGAGGTCGTGATACCGCCCCGATCGACGCTCGAGGGAGAGACCGTCTTCCCGGGGATGCGGCGCACCGACGACCTCGTCATCCTGGCGGTCACCAGGCTCGGGAGGGAACGAAACTCCGGCATGACCGAGCTGTCCGCCGGCGATGCCCTGCTGGTCTACGGTTCCTGGCCTTCGGTGGATCTCCTCGTGCACGACAGCGACGTGCTGGTGGTCGACTCTCCCGATCGCCATCGGAGGCAGGCCGTGGCGCTCGGGCCGAAGGCCGCAGCGGCTTCGAGCATCCTCGGCGCCATGGTCGTCCTGCTCGCCTTCGGTCTGGTGCCACCGGCCGTCGCCGGACTGATGGCGGCGCTAGCCATGGTCTTGACCAAGGTCGTCTCGTCCCCGCAGGCATACCGGGCGATCTCCTGGGAGACGCTCGTTCTTGTCGGCGGGCTGATCCCGCTGTCCACTGCACTGACCCGAAGCGGCGCGGCGGACCAGATTGCCGACCGGGTCGTCGACATCGTGGGGTCCGGGTCCCCTCGGCTGCTGATGGTCGTGCTTTTCGTCCTCATCGCTGTTCTCGGGTTGGTGATCAGCAACACAGCGACGGTGCTCATCGCCTTGCCGATCACCGTCGCGGCGGCCGGCGAATACGGGATCTCAGCGCAACCGTTGCTGATGCTGACCGCCGTCGCAGCCTCAGCCGCCCTGCTCACGCCCGTGCAGACTCCTGCCAATCTGATGATCATGGCCCCAGGGGGCTATCGCTTCGGCGACTACTGGCGGCTCGGCCTGCCGATCATCGTTTGGTGGCTCATCGTGTGCCTCGTCGTCATTCCCCTTGTCTGGCCGTTCTGACGATCTCGTCTTCGTGCCGCTCAGGGGGCTCCTAGCCCACTAGTCTCCGAACCTGCTGGCCAACACTTCTGGAGGAACGGTGCCGAAGCCGCAGACCGGAGAGACGAAGACGAACGGGTCACGCGGCTTCGTGCAACGAACGCTCGACGGCATCGAACGGGTCGGCAACAAGGTGCCGCACCCAGCGATCATCTTCCTCGGCCTCATCGCCATCGTGATCGTCTTGTCCGCCGTGCTCAACGCTGTCGGGGTCAGCGTCACCTACGAAGAGGCCGTGGAAACACCCAAGGTCGTCCAGGAGGACTCCCTGGGAGGAACCCAAGCACCTGACCTGATCGTGCCGCCGACCTACGACGAGCACGTGGAGGTCGTCACCAAGACCACTGAGGTCCAGAGCCTGCTGGACATCGATGGCATCCGATTTCTGTTCTCCTCCTTCGTCAGCAACTTCGCCGGCTTCAGCGTGGTGGCAGTGATCCTGGTGGCGATGCTCGGCATCGGCGTTGCCGAAGAGGCGGGGCTGATGGGAGCGCTCATCCGCAGACTCGTGGCCGTCTCCCCCGCTGGGGCGCTGACCTTCATCATCGTTTTCATCGGCATGCTCTCCAGCGTTGCCTCCGATGCCGGCTACCTGATCCTGATTCCGTTGGGTGCTGCGGCCTTCCTCTCGGTGGGCCGACATCCGCTCGCCGGACTCGTGGCCGCGTTCGGCGGAGTCAGCGCCGGATTCGCCGCCAACATCCTGATCACTCCGACGGACTCCCTGATCACCGAGGTCACCAACGAGGCGGCCCACCTGGTCAACCCGGCTCTGACCATCGATGTCACAGCCAATCTGTGGTTCAGCATCGCGTCGACCTTCTTCGTGACCGTCGTCGTCACGCTGATCGTGACCCGGATGATCGAGCCCAGCCTCGGCGTCTACGCGCCCGAACCTGTGCACGCGCTCGCTGGCGCAGCCGGCGGGGCCGGCTCGTCAGCGGGACCTATCGACGGCGCCGGGGCTGGTGCCACCGACGACCACGACGACGTCGACGCGCACGGCGAAGCGCGCGGGTTGCGATTTGCCCTCTGGGCGACTGTGGCGGTCGTGGCTGTCGTCGCAGTCGCGACCATCCCCGCTGGGGCGCCGCTGCGCAATCCGGAGACCGGCGCGGTCATCGGGGACTCCCCGTTCATGACCAGTCTCGTCTTCATCATCACGCTGATCTTCTTGTTCGCCGGGATCGCCTATGGCAAGGGTGCAAAGACGATCTCCAGCAGCGTCGACGTCATCAACGCGATCGTGAAGACCTTCGCGTCGCTGTCCGGGCTGATCTTCCTGCTGCTCTTGATCAGCCAGTTCATCGCCTACTTCAACTACAGCGAGATGCCCACGGTCGCGGCGGTCCAGCTCGCCGACCTGTTGGAGCAGGCAAACATCGGGGCCGTGTGGCTGCTGATCGGATTCATCCTGGTGATCGCGCTGCTGAACATCATCATCCCCGGCGTCCTCCCGAAGTGGGCCATCTTCGCCCCCATCTTCGTCCCGCTGTTCATCAATCTCGGTGTGGCCCCGCAGACGGTGCTGGCCGCCTACCGGGTTGGCGACGGACCCCTCAACGTGGTGACACCCCTCATGGTCTATCTGCCGTTCATCGTCATCGTTGCCCAGCGGTACCGAAAAGACGCCGGAATCGGGACGATCATCGCCTTGATGCTTCCCATCGCCGTCATCTTGATGGTGGCCTGGACGCTGTTCTTCGTCGGCTGGTATGCCCTCGGCATCCCCATGGGGCCAGGGTTCCCCGTCCACCTCTGAGCAGCGACCCGCCTGCGCCGACCCGCGGCGCCAGGTGCCAGTTGTACGGACTTCCCGGGGATTGACAGCTCGGGGATACTGGTCTGCCTTCATCGAGAGGACCAGCGTGACCGACGGGGAAAACTTGGCGCGAGAACGCGCCGTCGAACAAGCCCATCTGGACGACCTCTACCTCCGTCTCGACGACCTTCTCTCACTCACCGAGCAGCGGCGAGACGCCGTCCGACGGGGTCCCGTCGCTGGAACCCCCGGTAGCCGGGGCGAGCGCGATGCACTGCTCACGGCCTACGAGGGAAGGCTGGCCCAGCTGCGAGCTGTGGAAGAGCGGCTCTGCTTCGGGCGGCTGGATCTGCGCGAGAACGACCGCCGCTACGTCGGCCGGATGGGGCTGTCCGACGAGCAGCAGACGCCGGTGCTCATCGACTGGCGAGCTCCGGCCGCCGAGCCGTTCTATCAGGCCACAGCCGCCAACCCCGGCAAGGTGGTCCGCCGCCGTCATCTGACCACCAAGGCCCGTCAGGTCACAGCGATCGAGGACGAGCTGCTCGACCTTGATGGTCTTCCGCCTGCCGACTCGGCCACGCTGGCCGGTGAGGGCGCGCTGATGGCGGCCCTCGGCGAGCATCGCACCGGGCGGATGCGCGACATCGTGTCGACCATCCAAGCCGAGCAGGACCGGGTGATCCGTGCCCCGCTCAAGGGGATCCTCGTTGTCCAGGGTGGACCAGGGACGGGCAAGACCGCAGTCGCGCTGCATCGTGCGGCCTATCTGCTCTACACCCACCGAGACCGGATCGCCCGAAGCGGTGTCCTCCTGGTCGGGCCGAACCAGGCGTTCTTGCGTTACATCGAGCAGGTGCTGCCCTCACTCGGTGAGACCGGTGTCGTCACGGCGACCCAGAGCGAGCTCTTTCCGGGGCTGCTGGCTGATGGGAGTGAGGATCCGCGGGTTGCCGCGCTCAAGGGCGACCCACGGATGGCCCGGATCATCCGGGCAGCCGTTCGGGGGAGGCAGCGAGTCCCCGCTGAGCCGATCACGCTGCGAGTCGACAGCCAGCGCCTTCAGCTGAGACCCCGAGACGTCGAAGGTGCACGCTCACGCGCGCGCGCCGCCGGCCGCCCGCACAACCAGGCGCGGGAGATCTTCGTCAAGGACCTGCTGACCCGGTTGGCGGCTCAGCTCGCCGCGGCGCTCGGTCGGGACCCTGCCGACGAGGATCGTGGAGATCTCATCGCGGACCTGCGCGACGCCCCAGACGTGCGGCGCGAGGTCAACCTCTGCTGGATGCCTCTCACGCCGCAGCGTCTCGTCGCGGCGCTCTGGGCCGACCCGGCGCGGCTCGCCCAAGCGGCGCCGTCCCTCTCCGCGGCAGAACGTGTCTTGCTGCACCGTCAGTTCGACGCACCGTGGACGCCTGCCGATGTGCCCTTGCTGGACGAAGCCGCCGAACTGCTCGGAGACGACGACACGGCACACCGGCTGGACGCCGCACGCGCCTCGGCCGAACGGGCTCACGAGCTTGAGTACGCCAAGGGAGTGCTGCAGATGTCGGGCGCCAGCGGCATGCTCACCGCCGATGCACTCATCGACCGCTATGCCGCTTCCGGCCCCGACCTCAGCGTCGCCGAACGGGCGGCTGAGGACCGCACCTGGACCTTCGGCCACGTCGTCGTCGACGAGGCCCAGGAGCTGTCTCCCATGGCCTGGCGGCTGCTCGCTCGACGGTGCCCTTCCCTGTCGATGACGGTGGTCGGCGATCTCGCGCAGACCAGCGCGCTCGCCGGAGCCTCGTCCTGGGGGGCGGTTCTCGATCCGCTGGCCGCTGGGCGCTGGACACTGGCCGAGCTTACGGTCAACTACCGCACCCCGGGCCGGATCATGCAGGTGGCACAACAGGTTCTCGATACGGCCGGGATCTCGACCACCCCGCCCACCTCGGCCCGGGAGGGCGAGTGGCCCCCATTCGTTGCGCCGGTGGCGACGTATGGCGGGGCAGAGCTAGCCGAGATCGTCGAGGGAGAGGTCAACCAGGTTCGGCCCGGGCGGGTCGCAGTGTTGACGCCAAGAGCCCTCCGCGACGCGGTCGTCGAGTCGCTGGACCGTCCCCTCTCGGGCATCGGCGTCGACGTCGGACACGGCGGGGATGATCTTGGGACGGTGACGGTCCTCGGTGTCGACGAGGCCAAGGGCCTGGAGTTCGATGCGGTCGTGCTGGTCGCGCCGGCAAGGATCCTTGCGGAGTCGCCTCGGGGGGCGAGCGACCTCTACGTCGCGATGACCCGACCGACGCAACGTTTGGTCGTCGTGCACGCCGAGCCACTCCCCCTGGAGCTAGCCGGTCTGACCCGGCTGAGTGGCCAAACCGCGGAACAAGTCAACTCCCAGAAGGGCTAGCGCTACCCCACCGGCGGCAGCGGAAGCTCCCGCCCAAGAACCAGTGGGACCCGCAGACCCGTGATCGTCCGGGCGATCAGCAGCGATCCGCCTACTGGACCGCTGCGCTGCACCGCGGTGTAGACGACATCCCGAGCATCGAAGGCGGGGGCACGACCGATCCGGCCCCGACCGATCGCCAGCACGACGCCACCGGCCGACGTCCACTCCGTCTGCTCAACCGCGCCGGGGGCCACCTGCACGCGATCCACGACGTGGCCGGTGCGCGCGTCGAGCGTTACCAGGGCGGGCGCATCGCTGCCCATGGCCACCGTAGAGACGAAGTCCGCGGCCGGTGAGATCCGCGTGCCCTGACCGATCACACATCGTCGCCAGAGCTTCCTGGGGGCGAAGGGATCGTGGACCTCGAGGCCGTGAAGGCAGCCACGCTCGTCGCGCACGACCATGAACTCGCCGTTGAGGTCCTGCGCCACCCACCCAGCACGGCCCGCCATACGGCGGACGGAGGAGTCCAGCCGATCCCAGACGAAGGGAAGGCCACGACCGGAACCGTCCGCCCGAAGGCGTTCGAACCACACGCGATCGGCGTCCAAACCGAGCGGCCGGACGGGGCCGCGCACAACCGTGCGGTTGCTGACTCCCGCGCCGAGATTCTGAACGACCAGCTCCGAATGCCCTTGAGCTACTTCGTTCTCGCTGTTCACCGGCCCTCGGATGACGTGGACCACCTCGCGTCCGTCCGCCGAGACCGAGAAGTCCGGCTCCCGAACCGATACCCGCCCCAAGTCGACAGCCGTGCCATGCCGATCGACGTAGCTGAGCCGGGGGTTGGCGACATCCGCCCCGTCGTCACGAAGAGCTCCGAGGCGGACGACGTAACCAGTGGCAGTTCGAGCGAGCGCTTCGACCCGCAGGCCGTGCAAGGCGCCATTCGGCGGATCGGCATCGACGACGACGATGTCAGCCAAGCCGCCATCGACGACCGCGGGACCGAAGCCGAGCAATGCTTGGTCAGACCGGGCCAGGCCGAGCAGCGCGTCAGGGACCACCGGTGGTATCGACGAAGGCGCGGGGGTGGGGCTCGAGCTCGGATCTATGCCACCCGCAGCATCGCCGTGAAGGCCGGGCGTCCACGAGAGCACGGCGGTCAGGCCGACGACCAGCGCGACGCCGGCGGCAGCGATCAGGCTTCGCCGCCGCCGCCGAGCGCGCACCGAGGTTGCAAGGTGCTGGGCGCGGGCGGCGAGCTCGGCCTCCGGGCGCACATCGTCGGCGTGCTTGGCGATCTCCGCGCGCAGCTCGGCCACGCCCTCAGGGCGGACCTCGCCGGGGACAACCATCGCGTCTTCAGCCAGCCGGGGGGCCGGTAGGTCGCGTCGTTGCTGCATCGCCCTCGTCCACGCGGTCCACCCACGTTGCAGCTCGACCCGAACGACAGATGCTCTCGCACCCACAAGCCGACCGATGTCGTCGTCGGCCAAGCCCTCGTCAACGGCCAGCACGAGAAGGGCACGCTCTCGAGGCGGAATCTCCGAGAAGGCGCGCCAGACGTCTCGCCGGTCCCTCCCTTCGGAGGGGTCGGGGGATTCGCCGGCACGGACGGCTAGCTGCTCACCCGCGTCACCCGTGTTCTCACGCGAGCCGTCGTCCAGGTACGACCCGGACTGAGGCTCGCGGCTGCGCGGACTCGCCGCCCGGTGCTCGGACAGCAGCCGCCGGCGGGCGTACTGCTCGGCCCGATCCCGCCCGCCTATCCGCGCCCAGTCGACCCACGTCCACGCCAGAGCAGTGTCGAGCAGCCGCCGGGCCGCCGCCTCATCGCCGGTGACGAGGTAGGCGAGCCGAAGCAACGACCTGGACCGAGCAGCGACGAACGAGGTGTAAGCGACCTCGCGATCGTCGCGTTCCACAGCGCTCCGTCCTGATCGACCTCCGACGCGACGAGGCCCCCACCAGACCGGCGAACCGGTCTGAGGAGGGCCTCGTCAGAAGGAGCTGAGGTGCCTGCGTCAGATGCCGCGGACGTTCTCGGCCTGCGGGCCCTTCTGACCCTGCGTGATCTCGAACTCCACGCGCTGGTTCTCTTCGAGCGAGCGGTAGCCATCGGCGACGATCGCGGAGAAGTGAACGAATACGTCCGCGCCTCCACCATCTTGTGCAATGAAGCCGAAGCCCTTCTCGGCGTTGAACCACTTGACGGTGCCCTGAGCCATGGTGCTGTTCTCCTAGAGAGACGAGATCAGGACCCACAAGTTTGTGGGACCTGGGCTGCCGTCTTCGTCACTCACGACCCAGGAGAGGTCCTGAATGGACAAAACGCCCACGGCATGGTGTCCGCGGGCGTCCAAGAACGTGCGTGGAACGGTCAACTGCAACCGACGCCGAGGATACACGCATCCGACGCTCCTGGGGGCATCGCGCCCCGAAAGATTCAAAACTCGGGGCAGCGCGGTCGGCCGCCGGGGAGGGGCGCGGGCGCCGCCTCTAGTGTGCGACGCATGGTGGAGGCGATCGTTCCGGGGCGTCAGCCGGTGGATGCGCGGCTGCGAATCGGGATCTTGATGACGGCCACCGCCGCTGTGCTGTTCGCCGTCAACGGGACCGTCAGCAAGATCATCCTGCTCTCGGGGATGAGTGCTACCCGGCTCACCGAGCTGCGATCCGCCGGGGCCTTCCTCGTGCTCGCCATCGCTCTGCTCGTCCTGCGCCCCGAGCGCATGCGGGTCAGTCGCCGAGAGCTTCCGGAGCTGGCGATGTACGGCATCGTCGGCTTCGCGTTCGTCCAGTGGTTCTACTTCATCGCCATCGAGCGGCTGCCGATCGGGATAGCGCTGCTCCTGGAGTTCACGGCACCGCTCCTCGTGGCGCTCTGGGCACGGTTCGGGGCGCATGAGCACGTACGCAGCCGCGTCTGGTGGGCGCTGGCGCTCAGCATGGTCGGGCTGTCGTTCGTGGCGCAGGTCTGGGGAGGAGGTGAAGGCGTCCCGCTCGACAAGATCGGGGTGATCGCCGGGCTGCTCGCCGCCGGGTCGCTGGCCTATTACTTCGTCTTGGGCGAGAAGAAGGTCCGCAGCGACCGCGATCCGATCTCGTTGGTGTGCTGGGCGTTGGGCTTCTCCGCCTTGTTCTGGACCCTGTTCTTGCCGTGGTGGTCATTCCCCTTTGAGCTGCTCGGGAAGGACGTTTCGTTGCTGGGGCGCTTCGCGTCGGTGGATCTCCCGTTGTGGACGCTCGTCTGTTGGCTGGTCCTGCTGGGCACCATCGTCCCGTTCGTCCTCATCATCGGAGCCCTGCAGCACCTCCGGGCCACCCAGGCGGGCGTCGTGGGGATGCTCGAGCCCGTGCTCGCCGCCGTGGTCGCCTGGTGGTGGCTGGGCGAAGCCCTCGGCCTCGGTCAGGTCGTCGGTGGGTTCATCGTCCTCGTTGGAATCGTCTTGGCCCAGACCGCCCGTTGACACCGCTCGCTCAGCGGCCGTACGCCTCACCGACCGCAAGCTCCACCGCGAGGACATTGCCCTCGGGAGCAAGAGGACACTGCCATGCGGCGTCGTACGCGCAGGAGGGGTTGTAGGCGAAGTTGAGGTCGATGACCAGCTCCCCGTCGACCCCACCGAGATCGGCGCCCTTCACCGTGTCAGTCAGGTATCGGCCGCCGCCGTACGTGCCCCGGCCGGCCAACGCGTCCTTCACCGGGACGAAGACGCCGCCACCGTAGGAGTCGAGCCACCACACGTCGAGAGTGCCGAGCTCGGGCAGCTCGACGCGACCGAAGCGCTCGAAGGGAACGACTCCGTCCGTGGCGGTGGGGACCTCGAGCCGGCGAGGGTCGGCGGGGAGCACGCGGCACACGAAGCGAAACGCCGGGTCATAGGGATGCACGTCGGCACCGGGAAATCTCGCCCGACTCGCAGCCGG
Organism: uncultured Actinomycetota bacterium; assembly: GCA_963805505.1. Classification (GTDB taxonomy): domain Bacteria; phylum Actinomycetota; class Actinomycetes; order DATJPE01; family DATJPE01; genus JANPBY01. The sequence continues at coordinate 15,187 of CAWDUP010000005.1, forward strand.
GATCGGGGACGCCGGGTGCTCGCGAAGAAGCACGTCGCGCTCGCGAACCCACAGCTCATGTCCCTCCGCGGGGGTCCTGGCGTGTCGTACGGCGCTGTACAGCGCGAGGGTCTCCCGGCGCCAGCTCAACAGCTCAAGGCTCATGGCCGTCACCGTAGACGCCCAGGGGAGCTCTACCGAGCCGGTGGGTCCGCCTGAACTGGGGGCAAGCTGTCTTGTGCCGGCTAGGCGGCGGCCGTGACGCCCTTGCCGAGGACCACCACTCCACCGGCGCTGACGGTGTAGAGCTCCCGGTCCCGGTCGAGGTCTACACCGATGCGAGCACCGGCCGGCACGTGGCAGCTCTTGTCGAGGATGGCGCGACGGATGACTGCGCCGGCGCCGATCTTGACGCCTGGCATCAGGACGGACCCCTCGACGTAGGCACCCGCAGACACCTCCACGTCATGAGAGATGACCGAGCCGACAACGTGGCCGCCGGAGATGATCGAACCCCCGCCGACGATCGACTCGTGCGCCATCCCGCCTTCGACGAACTTCGCCGGCGGCAGTGGGGGCTGGTTGGTGAGGATCGGCCATTGTCTGTTGTAAAGGTTGAAGATCGGGTGGATCGACACCAGATCCATGTGCGCGTCGTGGTAGGAGTCGAGCGTCCCGACGTCACGCCAGTAGCCCCGGTCACGGTCGGTGGAGCCAGCCACGTCGTTGTCCGCGAAGTCGTAGACCCGCGCAGCCCCGGACTTGGTCAGCATCGGGATGATGTTGCCTCCCATGTCGTGCACCGACCCCTCGTCACCGGCATCGGCGCGCAACGCCTCGAGCAGGGTCTCGGTGGAGAAGACATAGTTCCCCATCGAGGCGAAGATGCTGTCCGGGTCGTCGGCCAGCCCCGGCGGATCCTTCGGCTTCTCGAGGAACTCCGAGATGGTCCGCCCGTCCGGCCCCGTCGAGATCACCCCGAACTGGTCGGACTGCTCACGCGGGACGCGGATCGCGGCCACCGTGACCCCGGCCCCAGACGCGACGTGCTCCTCCACCATCTGGGAGGCGTCCATCCGGTAGACGTGGTCGGCGCCGAACACGACGACGTACTCCGGCCGCTCGTCATAGACGAGGTTGAGGCTCTGGAAGATCGCATCTGCCGACCCCTGGTACCAACGCGGCCCGAGCCGCTGCTGGGCCGGCACAGGTGTCACGTAGTTGCCGAGCAGGTTGGACAATCGCCAGGTGGTCGTGATGTGCCGGTTGAGGGAATGCGACTTGTATTGCGTGAGCACGCACAACCGCCGTAGTCCGGCGTTCACCAGATTCGACAGCACGAAGTCGACCAGACGGTACTGCCCCCCGAACGGCACCGCGGGTTTTGCCCGGTCAGCGGTCAGCGGCATCAGCCGTTTTCCCTCGCCACCAGCGAGGACGATTCCGAGAACGCCTCGACGTGCCATGGACCGAGCCTAGGGTGTCCTGGTGCGAATCGGGTTGCTGACCAGAGAGTTCCCCCCAGAGGTGTACGGCGGGGCCGGGGTACACGTCGAGTATTTGGTGCGCGAGCTGAGGCGACTCACCGACGTCGACGTCCACTGCTTCGGTCAGCCCAGACCGGACGCGACGGCCCACGGCGTGCCCGACACCCTGACCGACGCCAACCCGGCGGTGCAGACGCTCGGCATCGACCTGTCATTCGCCGAGGCGGTCGCCGGCTGCGACGTGGTGCACTCCCACACCTGGTATGCCGCGATGGGCGGCCACTTCGCCGCCCTCCTGCACGACATCCCACACGTGACGACCGCCCACTCCCTGGAGCCCCGTCGCCCGTGGAAGGCCGAGCAGCTCGGCGGCGGCTACCGGCTGTCCTCGTGGGCCGAGCGCACGGCTCTCGAGGGTGCAGCGGCCGTCATCGCTGTCAGTCAGGGGATGCGCGCCGACATCCTCGACTGCTACCCGGCGCTCGATCCCGCGCGCGTGCGCGTGGTGCTCAACGGGATCGACGCGGTGGAGTACGCCCCCGACCCCGAGACCGACATGGTCGAGGCCGCGGGTGTTGATCTCCGGGAGCCGTACGCCCTGTTCGTCGGCCGAATCACCCGTCAGAAGGGCCTCAATCACCTGCTTGCCGCGGCACACCGGTTCGACCCCGCCATCCAGCTCGTGCTTTGCGCCGGGTCGCCCGACACTCCGGAGATCGGCGCGGAGACCGCTGCCGCTGTCGACGCTCTCCGAGCGGCGCGGCCCGGGCGCGTGCACTGGGTTCAGTCGATGGTGCCCAAGCCCGAAGTGATCCAGCTGCTCACGCACGCCACCGTGTTCGTGTGCCCTTCCGTCTACGAACCACTAGGCATCGTCAACCTCGAGGCGATGGCGTGCGGCACTGCCGTGGTCGCATCGGCTGTCGGAGGGATCCCCGAAGTGGTAGCCGATGGCGTGACGGGCGAGCTGGTGCCGCTCGACCCGGCTGACCCGACGGCATTCGAGATCGGCTTCGCCGAAGCCGTCAACGCTGTGTGCGCTGATCCCGCGAAGGCGGCGGCGTACGGCGCCGCGGGGCGCCAACGCGCAGTGGAGACGTTCGGCTGGGACGCCATAGCCCGCCAGACCCTCGACGTCTACCGTTCGCTGAAGTGACCGACAAACCTGTTGATTGAGGGCGAGGAGCCGGCCGTGAAGATCGACCACACGCAGACCTACAACGGGCTGCCAGATGACGTGTTCGCCGTGCTCTCCGACACCGACTATGTCGAGGCGAAGTGCTGGGCGACCGGGGCGGCCGAGGCAAGTGTCACGGTCGAGACGGCTGGCGACGACCTGGTCATCCGAACGGTGCGGTCGCTGCCGGCCAACGTCCCCTCCTACGCCAAGTCCTTCGTGGGCGACCACATCGAGGTGGACCAGACTGAGACGTGGGGACCGGCTGACGCCCAAGGCGCCAGGGATGGTCGCGTCGAGGCGAGCTTTGCCGGCACTCCGATGACCGTCCGAGGGACGATGCATCTCACCTCGACGGGCGACGGTACGACGACCGTGCGCACGGTCGGGGACATCAAGGCAGGTGTCCCCCTCGTCGGGGGGAAGATCGAACGCTTCGCCGGCGAGCAGGTGGTTCGTGGGTTGGACGCCGAGGCTGCTGCGGCCAACGAGCGACTCGGCTGAGGACGGCTCGACGCTCAGCCGATGAGCGCCGCCACGGCCGCGACGATCGCGTCGGGGGCTGTCTCCGGCACCCAGTGACCGACGCCGCTCAGCTCGATGAACTCGTAGTCGGCGGGCGTCCCCGGCTCGGCCGAGGCCGGGGCGACGACGAAGGAGCCGCACGCCTCGGCAGCCGTACGGCCGACCGCGATGTCGTCGGCGCCCCACACAAAACGCGTCGGCACCTCGACCGGCGCGACCGATGCGAGTGCACCGGAGTCCATGGCGCGATACCAAGCCAACGCAGCCGTGAGCATGGCCGGATCGCTGAAGCGACTGCGGTAGTGCGTCGCCAGCGGCTCGGGAATCCCGGCGTAGATCGCTCGCAGCGCCGCCGCCTGATCGCCGAGCAGCACCCGTTCTGCGACGTCCACCTGCTGGAACAGGCCGATATAGGCGCTGCGTGCCTGCTGATCGGCATCGGTGAGGAGTGCCCTCCCGAACGCCGCGGGGTGAGGGACCGACACCGCCACCAGGCCGCTGACCCGGCCCGGATAGGCGGCGGTCAACACCCACGCCACGATGGCGCCCCAGTCGTGCCCGACAACGAGCGCTTCGTCCCAGCCGAGCTCGTCCAGCACGGCCCGCGCATCGTCCACGAGGTTGTGGATCGCATAGGCGCTCACCTCGGCAGGACGCTGGGCCGGGTCGTAGCCACGCTGATCGAAGCGCGCCCACCGGCAGCCGACCTCGGCCAAGCCCGGCGCGACAGAGTCCCAACAACGAGAGTCTTGCGGAAAGCCGTGCAGCAGCAACACCGATCGCCCGCCGGTCGTCCCGCCGCTCTCGACCGAGAAGCCCGAACGACCGGTCACCCTTTGTCCTCCTGAACGCTGTTGCCGCCATCGACGATCAGCGTCGTCCCCGTGATGTAGGACGATTCGCGTGAGCACAGGAAGGCGACAGCAGCCGCCACCTCGGCGGGAGTCCCAGGTCGACCGACGGGCGTCCGGCTACCCATCACACCCTCACTGCCGGTGGATGACCCGGTGGAGATCCACCCTGGGAGAACGGCGTTGGCGGTCACCCCGTCACCCCCCACCTCGACGGCAAGAGCGCGGGTGAGCCCGACCATGCCGGCCTTGGCCGCAGCGTAGGCGGCGTCACCTGGGTAGGCCACGACCGGACCGGTGACCGACGACACCATGACGATCCGACCGAAGCGGCGCTCGATCATCGACGGAAGAGCCGCCCGGGTCACGTGAAAAGCCGTCGAGAGGTTTCGCTCCAAGGACTTCTGCCAGATGGCGGCATCGGTGTCGAGCACGGAGCCACCCTCGGACCCGGTCGTGACACTCGTCATGCCGGCGTTGTTGACGACCACATCGAAGGGCCCGGTACGGCTCAGCAGGCCCGCCACCTGGTCGGGGTCGACCAGGTCGGCCACCCCCCAAGCCACCTCGATGCCTTCCACCCTGAGCTCGTCTCGACGCACATGCACTCGCTCGCTGGTCGCCGTGAGCACCACTTTGGCGCCGCACCGGCCGAGCAGGCGGCCGGTGGCCATGCCGATCCCATCGACCGCGCCAGCCCCCGTGACCAGAGCCGTCAGTCCGCTCAGGTCGAAGGGCCGCAGCAACTCAGGTGAGCTCATGGCAGGTCGCACAGGCGGGCTGGAGAGGTGATCCCGGGAGTCGTCATGCCCTGACGCTAACCATCAGTGAACCCTCAGGTAAGCCTGTTAGCGTCCCCGGGCGTGAGCAGCATCGAGCGGGTGGAGCCGGTCACCGACCGCAAGACCCGGCGCCGGCTCGCCCAGGAGGTCCTGCTCGTCCTGGCGGTCTCCCTCGGGACGAGCGGGATCTATGCGATTCTCCGTTTCTACGTCGTCGCCACCACCGGGCCGCTCAACAGCCAGAGCACCGGCCCGCTCGTGGGGTCGGCGGCTCCGGGTCGTCCCTGGGTCGACCTCACCTACCAGCTGCTCAACACCGCCCGCGGTCTCGTCCCGGTGTTGTTGGCCATCTACTTCCTGCACTGGGGTGGCGAGCGGGCGCTGGGCGTGCTCGGCATCGACTTGCGCGACAAGCGCCGAGACGTCCTTCGTGGCGTTGTGCTCGCGGCGCTCATCGGTGGCACCGGGCTTGCGTTCTACCTGCTGGCGCGCCAGGCCGGGTTCAATCTCTCCGTGGTGGCGGCCGACCTGCCGGACGTGTGGTGGCGCTACCCGATCCTGGTCATCAAGGCGACGCAGAACGCGGTCCTGGAAGAAGTCATAGTCGGCGGGTATCTCCTGCACCGCCTGGCCCAGCTGGGGTGGCGACCATGGACGGCCGTCTTGGCGTCCGCGCTGCTGCGCGGGTCCTACCACCTCTACCAGGGCCTCGGCGGCTTCGTCGGAAACGTGATCATGGGACTGATCTTCGCCCGGCTCTACCAACGCTGGGGACGGACCATGCCGATGATCATCGCCCACGCGCTGATCGACAGCGTCGCATTCGTGGGCTACACCGTGCTGTACGACCGGGTCGGCTGGCTGCGGTGACGGTCGCATGAGCCATACGCTGCCTGGTGTGGCCGACGCCGCTCCCCCGGAGGACGCGCGTTACCGCGCGCTCTTCGAGCGTTCCCCCGTTGCGATGGCGTTGTTCGACGACGATGGCCGCTTCTTCGAGGTCAACGACGCTGCGTGCGACCTGCTGCGGCGCAGCCGCGACGAGCTGCTCAGCATCACCTGGGACTCCCTCGTGCACCGCGACGAACGGGCGCTGGCCCGCGCCGCCCGATTGCGCGTGGTGGCGGCCGAGGCAGCGACGCACCGAGCCGAACGGCGGGTGCTCCTCCCCGACGGGAACGAGCTGCGCGTACGTCTCACGACCGTGCGCATGGTGGATGGCCAAGGTCGCCCAGGCTGCCTCTCCTCGTTCGAGGACGTCACCGCGACCCGGGCCGTCGAGGAGCAGCTGCTGCACGCTGCCCTGCACGACAGCCTGACCGGCCTGCCCAATCGGCGGTTGCTGCTCGAGAAGCTCGGTCAGGCCTTGGACCGGTCAGGCCGCGACGGGCGAGACGTCGCCGTACTCTTCCTCGACCTCGATCACGTGAAGCGCGTGAACGACAGCCTGGGGCACGACGCCGGGGATGCCCTGCTCGCTGCAGTTGCCCGCAACCTGGCCGAGGCCATCCGTGACACCGACTCGGTGGCAAGGCTGGGCGGTGACGAGTTCGTGGTCGTCTGCGAGGAGGTGCACGGCGAAGAGGAGGTCAACATCCTCGCCGGGCGGGTGCTGGACGCGATCAGCACGCCAGTCACCATCTCCGGCCACAAGGTGGTGGTGACCGCCTCGCTCGGCGTCGTCACCCCAGAGTCGGCGGCGGTCGATCCGCGCGACTTGCTCCGGCACGCCGACGCCGCGATGTACGAGGCCAAGCGGTCCGGCCGGTCACGCTGGAGCCGTGGTGGGGCGGGGGATCCCAGCGGGGAACCCGGAGAGCAGATGTCGGTGGAGAGCGACCTGCGCCATGCCCTGACCAGCGGCCAACTGCGCGTGCACTACCAACCGATCGTCGGACGCGATGGTGTCCTCGGCGGTTTCGAAGCGTTGGTCCGCTGGCACCACCCGACGCGTGGCCTCCTGGCACCCGACGCATTCCTCGGCGTCGCCGCCGAAGGCGCCCTGGTCAGTGACCTCACCGCCTGGGTGGTACGGCGCGCTTTGCGGGACGCCGCCGGATGGACCGATCCGTCGGTCACCGTGTCGATCAACGTGCCAGCCGACGAGCTGTGCCGCAGCGAGTTCGCCGACACTTTGCTGGAGGTTTTGGCCGCGCATGAGCTGCCAGCGTCTGCCGTACGGCTCGAAGTGCTCGAGACCCAGCTCGCCGACTCGCCACCGGTGCTCGAGGCCATCGAGCGCCTGGTCGACGCCGGGATCGGTTTCGTGGTCGACGACTTCGGAACCGGCTACTCGACGCTGTCCTACCTCAAGCGGATGCCGGTCGCAGCGGTGAAGATCGACCAGTCCTTCGTCAGCTCGATCTGCGACGACCCGGCGGACCTGTCCATCGTGCGGGCGATCGTCGAGGCCTGCCGAGCAACGGGTCGCCTATGCGTGGCCGAAGGGGTCGAGACGCCTGGCCAACTTGGGCTGCTGCGGACCCTCGGCGTGGACGCCGTGCAGGGTGACCTGATCGGAGCGGCAGCACCCATCGAGGCCTATCGAGAGCTGATCGCTGCCGGTTCGGTCGACCTCGACTCCCTCGTGCAGGGCTGAGGCGAGCTCAGGATCGGTCCAGGTCAGGCGTAGCCGAGGTCGTGCAGGCGGTCGTCGTCGATGCCGAAGTGGTGAGCCACTTCGTGCACCACGGTGGTGCGGACGTCAGCAACGACCTCGGCCGTCGTCCGCCAGCGACGCACCGTCGGCAGGCGGTAGATCGTGATGCGATCGGGGAGCACCCCGGCATACCACCCGTCGCGCTCGGTCAGCGGCACCCCTTCGTAGAGCCCGAGAAGATTCGGCTCGTCAGGGTGCTCATCCTCGACCAGGACCACCACGTTGTTCATGTGTGCGGCGAGCTCCAGCGGGAGAGTATCGAGGGCCATGCTCACGGCGTCCTCGAAGTCCTCCACCGACATGTCCACCATCAGCCCATCCTCTCAGCCGGTCTTCCCCTGCCGAGCGGATGAGAGGCGAGATCGCTTTGGAGGAACACCAGACCGTCCCCTATGCTCGTCTAGCCTCAACGGGCCTGGCCCCCATCGTCTAGTGGCCTAGGACGCTGGCCTTTCACGCCGGTAACACGGGTTCGAATCCCGTTGGGGGTACGGCTCTACCGATCAGCCCACCGCACCATCAGCACGTGCACCACCTAGAGCACCACCCAGAACAACCGGTCTCACCACGAGGCCCCGTAGCGCAGTTGGTTAGCGCGCCGCCCTGTCACGGCGGAGGTCGCGGGTTCGAGTCCCGTCGGGGTCGCTCCCTGGAGCCAAGGACGAAGGTCCACGGCCTCCAGCGGTACGGCCAGGTAGCTCAGTTGGTACGAGCGTCCGACTGAAAATCGGAAGGTCGGCGGTTCGACCCCGCCCCTGGCCACCACATCACCGCAGGTCAGAGGCCTGATGGCCGATCTTGAAGCTTCGGCCGAATGGCCCACCTCTCACAATCTCTCACAATCACTTCAGGCGAGCCCAGAGGGCGCCGCCGGCGGCCTCCGATTGCAACGAGCGGTCGATGACGCTGCGTGACTAAGGCCTCGAGGCCCGCCACACCAAGGCAATGGACCGCGCGTGTAAGCCGGCGTGGTTCGCAGCAGTCGAGGGTGCTGAGCCTCTCGCACGGACCCGGCTCCGCAACGCTCGCTAGCGGGCGCGGAGGATCTTGTCGAGAGCGGACATGGCTGCAACGGCGTCGGCGGTCTGGGTGTGGGCGTAGATGCGTTGGGTGATGACGGGGTCGTGCCCGTGGATGCTCGCGACGACGTGCACCGGGACGCCCGCCCCGAGCATCAGCGTGACACTGGTGTGGCGCAGGTCGTGCAGCCGTACGCGGCGTAGCCCGACACCGTCGGCGATGCGGTGGAACACGGTGGAGTACGTCTCCGGGCGCGGTGGTCGGCCGAGCTCGTCACAACAGACGAAGTCCCCGTCGTCATAGGCCGCACCGGCTGCGAGGCGTTGCTGTGCCTGAAGATTCCGGGTGCGTCGGAGGGCGGTCAATGCGTACGGCGCTAGCGGAACCGACCTCTTTGACCTGGCCGACTTGGGTTCCCCTTCACTGATCCCTCCCCCGTCGTGCCCCAGCTGCACGCGGGAACGTCGGACGACGACGGCCGGCTGGGGAGCGTCGAGGGTCACGTCGGACCAGCGGGCGCCGAGCACCTCGCCTCGCCGCAGCCCCGACAGGCTGAGAGCGAACGGCCCGGCCCACAGATGCTCGGACGTCGCGCCGAGGAAGGCCGAGGCTTCGTCCGCGGTCCAGGCCTTCATCTCCTCGGTCGGTTCGGGGAGCAGGTTGACCAGCGCGGCCGGGTTGCGGACGAGGATGCCCTCTCGGACGGCGGCGTTGAAGGCCTGCCGCAGCACACCGAGCGTGAGGTTGACCGAACGTGGAGCCAGCGGCCGGTCGCCGGAGCGCATGGCACCGATCATGTCGACGAGGTGGTTCTTCGAGAGCCTGTCGAGGCGCTGGTCCCCGAAGGCTGCTATTGCTCGCGCGAGGGCGCTGCGGTAGCCCTCGAGGGTCTTGGGTCGGATGCTGTGTCGGCGGGACTCGAGCCAGCCGTTGAGGTAGTCGGTGACGGTGATCTGCTCCGGTGCGACGTAGGTTCCCGCACTGATCGAGACGCGAGTGGAGGAGACGAAAGCTCGGGCTTCCTTCATCGTCGAGAACGTCCGGGTGGACTGGCGCCGATGTCCGTCCTTGGTCGTGCCGGCGTCCACGACGCATCGCCACCGGACGCGGCCGTCGGTGAGCACGATCTTGCGGATGGGTTCGCGTTGCTTGCGGCTCATCTCGTGGACCTCCTCCCGCCCGTAGTCGATGCTCTTCCGATTCGTGGCTGCCGCGGTGGCCTCACGACGCGGCTGTGGACAACTGGGCCGTCTAGGCCGTCGGTGGATACGCCGTCGACGGGCCACTGGTGTCGTCGAGGAGCCTGATCAATGGCGCGGTGGGGATCTTGATGAGCTTGCCCACCCGAATCACCGTCGTCGGCCATTGGTCGGTGCGGACCAGTTCGTAGGCCAGGGACCGGCCGATGCCGAGGACCTGGGCCGCGGTTGGGACATCGAGGATCGGTGGGAGGGCGAGCAGCTCGGTTCGGGTCATCGTGGTGCCTCCTGGGTGGTTGTGTTCTGGGCCGGATGGAGACGTGCGTCATGAGACAGGTGTGCAGCGACGGGCCGAACATCGTGAGCTCCCGAGTGCTGTGCCGCGTTCGTGCTGCTATCGCTGGATGCCGTGGTCGCGCGCAGGTGGCGCAGGCGTGCGGTACGGCTGGCGCGGCTGCCGGCTCGGGGAGATGGCTGTGCCGCCGGCGCGACGCGGGAACTGGTTCGGGTCGATGTAGGGCCGGCGAGGCTGCTCAAGCCAATCGCGGTGCCGCCGTTCGCGGTCGGCTCGGTCTGCGTCCAGCCGCTGGGCGGTGTCGGTGTCCACGACCTCGGCTGCGGCGGCGACGCGCCGTTCGGCTCGGTGGACCTCGGTGTCCACGTGCCTGAGCAGTCCATCGTTGGTGACCTCGAGCCGTGCCTGCAGGTCGCGGCGTCGTCCACGTGCCCAGAACGGAAGCTCGACCAGCTGGCCTTCCAGGTCGCGCACCTGCGTGGCCACCCGAGTTTTGGTCTCGCTGACGCGATCGAGATCCGCGCGCGCCCGTTCGAGGTCGCGCAGGTGGCGGCGGTGCCCGTCCGGAATGGGCCGGGGTGGACGGAGCTCCTCGCGTCGAGTCCAGGCCAGCTCCCGGGCCCGTTCGACGGGCTCGTCCAGGAGGGTGTGGGCGGCTCGCTCGCGGCCGCTGGCCCGGATGGCCGCGGCGAGTTGAGCGATCGCGGAGTCGAGGTCGGCTGAGTGCGACGGCTGGTCGGTATCGTGGCCATGCGCGGTAGGCAAGCAGGCGCCGGTTGCGGTGGGGCTGGCGCGAAGCGCATCGGAGGCTTGCGTGAGCGATGACTTGAACGGTCCTCGGGCTGTCATCGCTGTCACTGGGGCTGGCGCGAGGGCTGCCTTGAGCGGGTGGGGTTGCGCTGAGGCTGGCGCGACAAGCCCGGGGGGTTGCGTCGGGGCTGGCGTGGGTCGGTGTGGGCCGGCGTCGCCTGCCATGACCTCGGGGGTGGTGTGGACGTGGTTCTCGGCGCGTCCTCGGCTCATCGCGACGTAGAGGTGCTCACGGTCAAGTCCACTTCTGGCCAGCACGATCCCGACGTCGGCGGTAGCTCCTTGAGCACCGTCGATCGTGGCCGCCCACCCATACTCGGCGTGGCGGGCGAGGTAGGGGGTCGGCAGCGTCGTGGTGCCACGGCCGCGGAGGTCCTCCACGACCAGCCCACCTCCTTCAGAGGCGGCGAGCACACGGAATCTGTCACCGTTGCGAAGGGTGTCTGTCCCGATCGGGATCTGAGTGGTGTTCCGCTTGGCGATCAGGATGTCCCCAGCCAGCCAGGTCCGTTGTTCGGGATGACCTTGGGTACTGGCGGTGCGGCTGGTCACCGTCGCCAGCGGGGACCCGGTGATGGCGCCGGTGGCGATCCCGACGACCCGGGCACGCGCGTTCAATGCGGACACGTCGGCCCAGGACTTGGCCAGCATCAGCGCGTCCTGGCCCCAGTCGGCGGCGTGCTGCCAGCGGGCGAAGACCGCGTCGGCCGCGTCCTGGCTGCTCGGCTCGGGATGGACCCGGCCGTGGTCGACGTAGTCCGCCAGGACGCTGGGGTCCCCGTCCCGCAGGCGCAGCGTCGCGGCGCCCTCCCACGGGTTGGTGAATCGGTGCAGCTCGGTGAGCTCCACCGTGCGGGCTCCCATCGTGTGGATGAGGTGTTCGAACATGCCACCGGGCGCGTTCACGGCGCCGATCTGGGCGGGGTCACCGACGAGGACCAGCGTCGCGCGAGCCGACGCGACATGGGCGGTGAGCTGGTCCAGGTCAGCGGTGCTGAGCATGGACGCTTCGTCGACGACCACGACCGAGCCGGGACCCAACCGGGCCTGATTGCCCGGCGTCCGACGTGTGCCAGGCGGGCGGCGTTGTTGCAGGAGCCAGCGGGCCACCGTGTGCCCGGGCGCCCCGGTTGCGGCCGACAGCTCGGCGGCCGCCCGCGCGGAAGGCGCCAACATGATCACCTCTCGCCCGCCGTGACCGCAGATCCCGGCGGCGGCGGCCAAGGTAGTGGTCTTGCCCGCGCCCGCGGGTGCGGTCATCACGGTGAGAAGGTCCCGTGAGGAGACCAACCGAGCCACCGCTTCGAGCTGCTCGGCGGTCAACGCCGGGTCCCGCCCCGCTGCGAGCTCGTCCATCAGCTCAGCGGGCAACCGGGCCGGTGCGCGGAAGCCACCGCTGACGGCACGTTCGAGGATGCGCGCCTCGGTGTCCACCAACTCTTGTGAGGCGTACCTGTCGTCGCACGCTCGAGCCGTCACCCCGACGCGTACGGCGCCGAGACTGACGGCACCACATGCGGCGTTGGTCAGGGCGTAGTCGGTCAGTTCCTCTACCAGCCGCACGGTCCGGCCTGCCGTCGACGGCGCATCCGGGCCGCTCGAGGGGATGCGCGCAGCCACCTGGACGGCGAGGTCGGCTCGGGACCAGATGGCTTTCGACCGCCCCGCAGCGGTGACCGCCTCCCCCGTCACTCGTTCCCGCTACCCGCCGTTCGGAAGGCCCACTCCGACCGACTGCCTCGGTCGGAGTGCTCGCCGCCAGGGCGAGCCGGTCCCCGTCCCAGCCGAGCGCCGCGGCCTGTTCGCGCCACCGGGCCCGCAGGTCTCCCTCGGGAACCTCGACCTCCTTGGCCGGTCGGGTCGCCAGGACCGCGGTCTTGATGATCCGCGCGCGCTCCGCGGCGGTGACCGGCCGGCCCAGCGCGTCTTCAGCGTCGGCGATGGTCGGGACCGCCTCTGCCATCACCGCGCCCGACCGGGTCGACCAAGCGGCCAAGAGCTCGTCGGGGACCCCGAGGATCTCTGCCTGACCGTGCTCAGAGACCTCGGCGAACTCCACGTGAAGCCGGGTCGCCAGCTCGGCGCGCAGGGCGCTCTGATAGATCGCCCCGGCGGACTTCTTGTGGTGATAGATCTCGTGCCCGTCCAGCGTTCGCCATGCGCCGTCGGCACACAGGACCTTGTTCACCACCAGCGCATGGGTGTGGATCTGCGGGTCGCCGGTCCGGGAGGTCCGGTGGTCGAACAACGCCGCGGCGTACCCCGCCGAGCCCACCTGCTCGACTCCGTCCTTTCCGCGGCGAGAGAACGACGCGTGCGTCTCTAGATAGCCCAACGCCGCCTCGACCGCGGCCGTGTGCGTGGCCTCGATCACCCGCGCCACGTCTCGGTCACCAAGCGCCCACAGGGCGCTGACGGACTTGGGTGCCGAGAACGTGAGGTCGAACCCGGTCACGGCGTCCGAGCGCCACGCCGGCCCCCAGCTGCCGTCCCGTCGATGGGCAGAGCGCCCGTCCGAACAACGCCTCCAGCTCCCGCTCCTCCACCACCTCACCAGGCGTCAGGCCCAGCTCGTGAACCCCGGAGCCGTACCAGCGACCCGGCCGATCACCGTGCTCCGCGTAGTACTCACACGCTCCACCGACGACGGTGCCCTGGTAGTAGCGCCACGACGAACGACCGATCTTCGCAGAAGACAACACAGAACAGCACCACCCGGATTATCGTTGCTACATAACGAGAATCCTGCGGACGATAGCCTAGGTCGATGCACATGTCTGACTCGATTTGGGTCTCTGGAATGCAGGTCGGAGGGCTCGGCCGCATTGGGTGTGACGGCCGGACCTAGGCCATGACCGATCAGCAGCACCAAGTACCGAGCGGACGGATGAGTAGGCCAGATTGGGGGCGGGAATTTCTCGCAGGATGGAACACGTCGGGCGTGTCCCTCAGCTGAATGGACCCTCACCAGGCACCGAGTCCACACCCGGTTGGATCGAAATCCAGCTCACATCGACGTCCCTCGTGGCCAAGACAGGATCGACACAAGGAATCACGTCAATACGCAGCAGGTCCCCAACCTCGGCATCCTGCCGAGCATGGACGCGCTCCTTCTCGTGAAGAAGGGGGTGCGCTTCGAGCACGACTGTCGGACGTACTCCGCCCCCTCCAACGGACCCTTCCAGTTCGGCTTTGGCAGTCGAAAGAAGACCGTCACGCGCTGCTTGATCGCCTACCACGGCAAGGCCGTGATCCGGTCGCACTGCTGAGCATCCACTGCTAAGTCACGGCCCTCGGCGCTCTGAGGTTCGGCTCTGAGCCAGCTGCGCATCTGCGCCCGCGGATTCGGGATCGATGTCTGGGTGATCGAGTGTCAGCTGGTTGGCGTACTCCAATGTCCCCTGCGCTGTCGCTGCGTCGACGTTGGGCGCGCAGATCGGCTAGCTGAGTACGCACGCTTCCGACCGGCGATCCGAACACGCCCAGGACACGTTCGACTGCGATGGCAACTCGCCGACGTTGTTGGACGGGAGAACGAAGTGGATGTCATACCAGTTTTTGGCCCTGCGCCGCCGGGAACTGGCTGACGCCAGAACGACTCGCCGGGCTGAAGCGTTCTCGGCCCAAACGCGCATCGAACCGCCGCGTTGGCGTGGGACGATGCAGGGCTGGTCTAAGTTGTCGGGGGTCCGAGGCATGCTGAAGGCCACCTCGAGGAGGCGATCACCGTGACTGTCACACTCCTGGATCGTGCAGTAACCACAGTCAACGAGGCGGCCCGTCAACTGCGTATCCCGCCCGCGACCTTGCGCTACTGGCTGGAGGGCGGCAAACAACGCGAGTCCGTCTACGAGCCGATTCTAAGAACTGAAGCGACTGGCTCCCTCGACGTGACCTGGGGGGAGATGGTCGAGGCCCGCTACCTCCGCGCCTATCGCGAACAGGTGTCCATGCAGAAGCTCCGTCCCTTCATTGCGGCGCTGCGCACGGAGTTCGGGATCCCGTACCCGCTGGCGCATTTCCGACCGTTCATCGACTCGAACCGCCGACTCGTACTGTCGCTTCAGCAGCAGCTGGACTTGCCCGACGACCTTTGGATAGTTTTCGAAGGGCGCGCGGGTCAACTGCGGATCAATCCGGCCATCACGCATGAGTTCCTGGACAGGGTCGACTTCGCCGATGGACCCGGCGACGAGGCTCTTCGAATCCACCCGGTCGGCAGAGAGCAGTCCATCGTCATCGACCCGCGCGTCTCCTCCGGCGCGGCAACTGTCGTGGGGGTTCGGACCGTTGTCCTTGCTGAGCGGGCCGAAGGCTTCGGCCAGACCCCGGGGGAGTTGGCCGAGGAGTTCGACCTGACCCTGGCTCAGGTCAAGGCGGCCATCTCGTACGAGTTCGCGGCCTGACTCAGCGGCCGTCGTGCGGCAGCCTGAGTGGTACTGCGATGCCGATGTCAAAGGGCTGGGGAAGACCCTGGCCGGCATGCGACTTCCAGTCACCTGGCCGGGAGACGATGGTGATCGAGCGTCCGAGCGACTTCGGCAGCCGCCCAGCCCGATCCACGATCCGGCCACCGCAGACGAGATATGGATCCCGGCGGTCACGAAGGCTGGCCTGGTGATCATCACTCGTGATAGCAAGATTATGGACCGGGTCGCTGAACTCAATTCGGTCATCGCCAGCCGTGCTCGGATGTTCGTGATCACGAGCTCAAGCCAGCTCGATCTTTGGGACGAGGTTCGGATCGTTGCTGCGCAGTGGTCCACCATGAACCGGCTGCGTGAGGACCCCGGGCCGTTCGTCGACTCGATCACGCTGTCCGGAACCCGCCGCCTCGTACCTGCCGCGGACGACGGCGAGGGATCCGACGGCGAGTGACCAATGGGTCTCGCCCATCCGAGGGTCGGTTGATCGAGCCCATACCGGTCGCCTACTCGCTACTTCCAGAGGCCAATCTCTCACCGGCGTCTCAGGATTCAGCGAACACGAGCGATTTCGAAGCGACAACTGCCCGACCTTGGAGCCTCGGGCAAACCCGGACAGGAAGTCGAAGAACCCTTCGAGTGCGTAGAGGGAGCGTCGGTTGGTCTGGTTTCTCGTCGACCCTTGTTCTGCAGATCGCGGTAGGCCCGTCCGGCCGCCGTGTCTCGAGACGGGTTGGTCACAGCAGCAGTTCCAGGGATGTCCGGATCGGCTCTTCGGCACGAGGGAACTGATGTGCGAGGAGCAGAAGCTCGCTGGGCTGAGCCTTGGGCCGGCGCAGCCATCGGCGAAGGGCCTCGTTGGCGAGCTCGTGGCCCTCGGTGCCGCGCGTTCGGAAAGCGTCGACGATGCTGCGCTCGGCACTGTAAAGGCCGATCGCGGTCTCCTGATCCAGCGACAACATCTCGCGCCCGAGGTCGAAGGTGTCACGTGCGAAGAAGTGCCACTGGACCATCGCTTCAGTGGCTGGTGCTCGCGTGCCCCTGGGCAAAGCGACATCGGGCGCTGGCGGGATGGTGTCCGACAACCCATGGCGTGCTAGCGCGGTGGCCAGGCAAAGAGTCGCGAGTGATGACCGGGCCGCGACCGCAAGGAGGTCGAGGTCGGACAAGGCCGCATCCGAGCGGCGATACAGGCCGCGGCCAATCCGCTTAATGGAGCCCTCGTCACGGAGTCTGTATACCGCCCGTTTGCTCAGCCCCGCCGCCCGAGCGTCGGAGTACGAAAACGTGGCTGGTAGGGCCAGCATCTGGCTCTCATCGGTAGCCACGAGATCTCCTCACTTCCTGGGAACAACCGTATACACATAGATCGATCTGTCCACGATTGTTCCCGAGGAACCGGATCGCGTCGCCCCCGAAGTTGGTCCAAGTCGTAACCGAGAGTGACTAGCCGCAGGTCGAGCAGGAGCCTCTTCTGACCGCTCCTCGGAAGTCGGTCTCTCACAGGCCTCTCACAATCGGGCCACAAAAGCGCAAAAGCGCACAATGCCGCACAGGCCTGTGTCAGAAGCGTGGCGAATAGCCCTTCCCGGTGGCATTCACGTGTCATTTCGACGCCTACCGCCCGGCTCGCGTCTCCGCCACAGCCCTGGCGCCGAGGGCTGTTCAGTTGTCTTGAGGCCGAATCTGGTCCGCGTGGTCGACGCCGACCCCCACAGTTCAGAGAAGCTCCGGACAGAGGATCTGCTCCGGCTCATGGGTTGGGCTAGCCATGGACGAGCCCACCCCCGACGTGGTCCACTGGGTGGACAGCGGTCCGGACGCGTATGGAAGGGGGCAAATGAGTCGTCGCGGTCGACTGGTCCCATACGCGGCTGTGGCCGCTGCGTGCCTGGCCTCGCTAGCAATGGCCCCGGTAGCGGCTTCGGCGCTTGGTTCTCAGAGTGACGTCGGGTCAGACCCTCTGGACGGCGGCTCGCACCCTCTGTATGACGATGGCGGTCATGGCGTGGAGGTAGTACGAGTATCGGGTGAGACGGGTGCCCAATTGGTGCTTGAGCATGACATGCTGGCCGATGATGCCCGTACCGTGGCGAAGCAGACCGGCCAGGCTGAATCAGCGGCAATGGCACTGCTGGTCGATGAAGACATACTGGACCCCTACCTCGCCAGTTTGCCGGAGGACTTTCCCGAGGCGTACGCAGGTAGTTGGACTGACGACCGGGGTGTGCATGTCCGTTTCAACGGCGCCATCCCGACAGCGGCAAGAGCACGTATACCTACTTCGCTCCAAGTCCTGACCGTCGATCTTATCCCGGACAACGGGTTCAACCTTCGTGAGGCTTATGATCTTCAAGATCAGGTCGTGGACAAGCTTGAGGATGCAAAGGCGGTGGACTATTCCGTTGTCTACGATCACCCCACCGCCAGCATTGAAGTTGTGCTGGGTGGCGGAGCTAAGGCACCGTCGGCACTTGCCAAGCTGAGTACTCAGTCCGGCCTGCCGATTCCAATCAATGTCGAGTCATTCAGTGCATCTACCACTGTCGACTTCCAGATTCGTGGTGGTGCCAAGGAGAAGATCCAACGCGTGTCTCTGCCTCAGTAGCACTTCAGCGTTCGCTATCAATCGCTTCATCACGGGAACACTACCGACCTCGGTATCGAGCATGACGACAGCAGCACACTGCCGCATCATCGATCCAGGGTTCTGGATTGCCGCGAATCCTGGCAGCAATTGGTTCTACATGACGCGGGATTTCTATGGCTTTGGGATCGGTAATGGTGATGCCGAGGTATACCACACGAGCACTGGCGAATCTGCAGCATTCTATTACGACACCTCCTCGTAGCGGAATGTGACCGGGCAGTTGAATATCATCACAGGCAAGACGATCTGTCACTTTGGCTGGGGCTCAAACTCCAAATCATGCAGCGAGGTAGAGAACACCAACGGCGCCTTCTCCAGCTCCGGTCTTTCCTTTAAGCACATGATCTTCATGGCGAATACGACGGCCACAGATGGGGATTCGGGTGGGCCGTGGTTCTCCGGCGGCAAGGCGGTTGGTATCCATAGTGGCCGCGTATCGCTGCCGAACGGCAACACCAGGCTATTTTTCACGCCGATTAGCCAAATCTCTTCGACAACGGGAGTCGGGATCGCGCTGAAGGTCGCAAACTAGTTAGCCCAGGCCAGTGACGCGGCCGCTCTCGCACCCGACAATCTGGATTCCCGTCCAAGGTCGACGAGCCTGGGGACGGCGCCGACCATCTAGCCACAATACCGTTAATTTGGGCTTGCAACTGTGGAGTTTGCGGTATGCCTCGTACTGGGTGGACGAAGCCGGTCTCGGACCAGGTGGACTGTTCGTGTGGCGTGATCGCAGGTCTGCACGGTCCAGGGGCGTGGGGGTGTGCTCCGGCGTTGGTTTCGCCGGTTCTCCGGTCCTCGTTGTCCGGGGCTTGCGCCGCACTTTGGGTCTGGGCGCCCGGTCGTCACCGAGAGTGACCAGTCGCACGTCAACAGGATCCCCTTTCGACCGTTCCTCGGAAGTTCGGAAGTCGGTCTCTCACGGGCCTCTCACAATCGGGCCACAAAAGCCCGGTTCTGAACAACATCGCCAAAGTCCGATTGTGACCCTGACCTGCGCAGACATCACCAATCAATACGATCAAAAACGCCTCTCGACGCCCTGAAAATCGGAAGGTCGGCGGTTCGACCCCGCCCCTGGCCACCTCAAACCCGCAGGGCACTACCTGGTGAACGAGGCTGGTGTTCGAGGGTCGGGATAGCTAGAGGTGCCGACCATGACTCGCACCGTGTCACCGCCTGCCGGTCTTCGACGGGAGCGCCGTCCGGAGACCACTCCACCTCAAGGAGCCAACCGAGTACCGCCCGCAGCGCTCCCGCACGCCAGACTCGATGAGGCAGGACTGCGACTGCGCACCCGGAGCCGACGTTCACGCAGCGACGCCCCGCTACGACCGCACGGCCGGCCGGCCACGGGCTCTCCACCCGTGAGCGTCGAACACCTGGTGCACGAGCTGCACCGCGACCGAACCCTCTCCTACCGCGGAAGCGACCCGCTTGGCCGATCCGTGCCTGACATCGCCTGCCGCGAGGACCCCCGGCATGCTGGTCTCGAGCAGCAGACGAGGACGCTGCAGCGACCAGGTCACAGCCGCTCCGACGTCGGCTCCGGTCAGCACGAAGCCCTTGTCATCTCGAAGTACGCCAGCGGGCAGCCAGTCGGTGCGGGGACTCGCCCCGATCATGATGAACAGACCTGCCGCCTCGACGAGCTCCTCCGCACCGGTGTCCCGTTCACGCAGGACCAAATGCTCCAGCCAGTTCTCCCCACCGCCGCCGACGACCTCGGTGCCCAGTCGTACGTGGATGTTGGAAGTGCTCTCGACCGCGTGGACCAGATAGTGCGACATCCCTGCGGAGAGCGAGGCAGCCCGGACCACCAAGCTGACACTGCGCGCATAACGCGCCAGGTGGAGCGCCGCCTGCCCGGCTGAGTTCGCGCCACCCAGAACAAAGACGTCCTTGCCGACCACGACCGGGGCCTCCGAGACCGGCCCGCCGTAGTGCACCCCCGCGCCGGTGAGTGCTTCGAGGCTTGCTATGCCGAGCCGCCGATACGCGGCTCCGGTGGCGAGAACCATCGCACGTGCGCAGACCCGACCGAAGTCGGACAGCTCGACTGAGACGCCACCGTCAGCCTCACTACGCAGACCTGCTGCGTGCTGCATGAACGCGAAGTTCGCCCCGAAGACCCAGGCCTGCTCGTACGCTTGCTGTGCCAGCCGTCGGCCGCTCACCCCGCGCGGGAAGCCCAGATAGTTGCGGATCAACGAGCTCGAGGTCGACTGCCCTCCGACGCCGCCCTCGTCGATGACCAACGTGCTGAAACCCTCGGACGCCCCGTAGACGGCGGCGGACAGACCGGCCGGACCGGCGCCAGCGATCACAAGGTCGAAGTCCATCCGGTCTGGCTCCACCGACCAACCCGCGGCGCGCGCCAGGTCGGCGTTGCTCGGGTTCTGCAAGACGGTGCCGTCTGGCATCACGACGAGTGGAAGGCCTTCCCGACTACCGACGCCCGAGACCACAGCTTGCCCGGCGGTCGAGTCGGCGAGCATGAAGGTGTGAGGGACGGCGCATCGACCGAGCACCTCGCGGAGCTCGTGCGCCCGTCCGGACCAATCTTCACCCACAACCTTGACGGTGAATGGGAATTGGCGCCTGGTCTCCGCCCAATCGAGCAAGAGTCCGGAGATCGCCTGGTGGAACATCTCATCCGGGGGGTCGGCGGGCCTGATGAGGTAGTGGTCGATGTGACCGCGGGACATCGACTGGAAGATGGCCTCCCCGGTCGGCGGGTCCCCCCACCCACCCCAGGAGATGAGAAGACACCGCTTGGCCTCGGGATGCGACCGGCGCACGCTCTCCAACAGCTCACTCCCCGTGCGGCCCGGAAGCCACTGCCCGGCGAGGACGAGAGCTACTTCCTCTCCAGCATCCGAGAGCTCCGCCAGCTCGGCCAGCGCCTCAGAAGCTGAGGTCGCGGAGCGGACGCGGTAGTGCCGCGCGTAGCGATCCAGCAACTCGTGCTCGACGCTGGCCCGTGCATCCGGGTCGTGGTCGACCACGAGGAGGACAGGCCCGGCCATGCCTCCGGACCTTATCGGCGCAGCTGGATTCGGCGGAGGCATTTCCGCGGCGAAAACCCGGTGGCACCTGATCACGGAATCTGAGTCGTCACCGGACGAAACCCTCCGCGCGCTGAGACCGGAAGTTCGGCGAATAGGGCCCGCACCTGGCCACCACCTCAGCAAAAGCAATGCCGG
>CAWDUP010000006.1:0-141260 GCA_963805505.1 uncultured Actinomycetota bacterium
ATATCCGGCATTCTGTTCGCCGTGGAACACTCACGCCGCGATTCTCACGCACACGAACACCGGAAGATAGGACAGCAGAACCGAACAATATCCGGCATTCGCGCTCGCCGCAGCCTTCGAATGACGCATACTCAAGCACCGAGGTTGAGGCCCATTCCTGGGGGTGCCGAGTGGCGATAGATCAACGTGTTTCACCCTCCCGTCCTGCGAGGAGGGCGGTGGAGGCCACAGGGATTGTGCTGCTGGTGTTGCTGGCACTCGCCTGTGCTTGGTTATGGCGATACGCCCAGTCCTCGACAGGCTCGTCCACCAGCACCACCTTCGTTGGAGTCGTCACGAACACGCCCAGCGCGGAAGGAATCATCTGCGTACTTCCAGACGCAGGCGAGCCATCCCCAGTCGGAGACGGAAGTGACTTCTGCGGTCGGGCTTACCCGTCCAGGGGCCTGACCATTGACGAGATCCAAACCGGAGACCGAGTTCGAGTTGTCACCTTCCAAACAACCGTTCCCGTTCAGGACAGTTCGGGCGGGGGTGAGGACGTTTCGGGCTTGCTGGTTCTGCCACCCGACATTGGTCTCCCGCCAGGCGCTTGAGTCCTAGCGAGCCGAACCGACGTGCCGATATCCAGCGCATGAAGCGGAGCTGGTCCGGCGCTATCGCCCGCACGACGGAGCAGACTGACTGTTCGGAACTGGAGTTGGTGCCCTATGCGTCCCACCTTCGTGAATCGCTTGTTCATCCCGGTAACCGCGCTTGGTCTGAGCTTGTTCGTAGCAGGGTGCGGCGCGTCATCAGGCGTCCCCGCCGAAGAGCCGAGTTCGACGTCTACTGAGCCCGGCCACAGCGCCTCGCGGTCTCCTTCCTCGGTCGAAACGTTGTGCCAGTCCGCGACTGACGATGCCGGAACCGTGCTGTTCGCTCGTGGCACGACCGTCCAACAGGTCCGCGAGCGCACTGGTGGACCCGGGAACATCTCGCCGGCCGCCGATCCGTGGAAGTCTCTGAACGGATTCGATGAGGCGGCATGGTGCTCGATCAAATCGGGGTCTACATACACCTGGGTAGCCGCCTCAGCCTCTGGTGAGCCTGTCACGTTCGTGACCTCGGATCGGCCCCTCGGGGATCCAGGTCCCAAGGGCCCGGCTGTCCCGTAGACCGCACCGACGTGCCGATCGCGCTCGCGTCGTCAGGCATGATCTGCGCGTGGCAACGCTCCGACGATTCTGGATACGGCTGGCGGAGGATGGCCCAGGGCCGTCAACGCTCGGGTACGGAGTCACCGCGTACGACGAGGCGGACGCTCTCGCGATTCTGCGCTTTCAGGTGTTCGGGAACGATGAAGAGGCGATGCCTGCCGTCACCGAGTTGAGCGCTGACGTCAACGTCCCGGATCTAGACCAGGGCCACGTCGTCCCCAACATGCTCCCCCCGAACTGGCGCGGCATCTGGTTCCCGAAGGGCTACGACACAGACCTGCGATAGCGAGCGCGAAGTGCCGATATGCCTCGCCTCGGGCTCTAACCTCAGGTCTGTGCGCCGCCTACTGGGGACCTTGGTTGGGGTGTCGCTGGCGATCGCTTCCCTGAGTGCATGCGGGCCAGCGTGCGACGCCGTTCAGACCGGCTTCGTCAGCAACCCCCAGGGTGAGGCGACGCCCCGGGCGGCCCTCGAGGCGTGGCTGAAGGACCCGAATGGCGGCGCAAGGGACCGCGACCCCGACGCGTGGAGCGCGACGGACCAGCCTCTGAAGTTTGTCAACGGGGACCAGACGGTGACCGTGGCTGACTTCACCCAAGTGGCAGGAGCTTCGGGCTACTTGGTTGAGCGCTGTCAGTAGGACCACGCCGCGCCGAAGTGCCGTTCGCGCTCGCTTCCTGACACCGGCGAAGGCATCCTGGGGAGGTGGCGCGCCTCGTTCCTTTAGTTGTGTCTCCGGCGGTCCCGTTGCTGGAGTTCGAGACATTCGATTTGCTCCTCGTGAGCGTTGAGGCTTGGCCGGATCGCGTACGGATTCGTCTAGCGGTCTCGGCCAACGCCGAGGTGGCAGTCGATGCACTTGACGTGACCCTTGCGGAGATGGTGGGAAGTTGGGACCGAGGAGGGGACAGCGACTGGCTCGCCTCGGAGCATCCGTTCACGCAGTTCTTTCAGCGGATTGATTTCTCACTTCACGACTCTGCGGCCACGCCGTATTGGCGCAGCAACGCCTCGGTAGGTGGCAGCGGAAGCGACTGGGAGGCGAGTTGGCTCTTCCGTCCGGGCCTCGGGACCGAAGTTCATGACCTAGTGGTGCTTGCGCGTACGCCCAGTGGCGAAGGTCGTGTTGCGGTGCACCTGGGTGACCGCCCGTAAGTGCCGTTCGCGCTCGCCCAGATCATGCAGAATGTGCAGGTAGCTGGCGCTTGGACGGAACGCCATTGCGCCCTGAGGAGGGACGGCGTGCCTGCTCGATCAGTCTCCTGGGACAGCGGGACAGCCATTCCCAACTCCGTCTTCCGCCACATGATCGTCGGCGACGACACGCAGGGGCGCTTCTCGGCACAATCGGCTGTACTGGCACCGCGAGCATTGGTTATGCCGCACAGCCATCAGCGCGAGGACGAGTACACCTTCGTGTACCGAGGGCGGATCGGCGGTCTGATCGGCGACGACGAGCTCGAGGTGGCAGAGGGAAGCTTCCTATTCAAGCCGCGCGGGGTCCCGCATTCGATCTGGAACCCCACCGATGACCCGGCAGTGGTCATCGAGTTCATCAGCCCCGCTGGCTTTGAGCATTTCTTCGAGGAGATGGCTGCTCTAGCTCACCCAGACCTCGCAGCCATGCAGGAGATCGCTCGCCGATACGGGCAACAGCCCTACCCCGACTTGGTCAAAGGGCTGCAGGAGCGCCACGGCGTCCACCTGTGACGTCTGGCGACCTTCCCGCGGAGTGAGCAAGCCGAAGTGCCGATATCCATCGCATGAGGAAGCGCTCCTCAGGCAGAATGCGCGGCATGGGGTGGGACAGGGGCTCACGCACCGACTATCTGACGAAGACCGGTCGTTGGACCGTTCGCGTTCTGTTGTTGATCGGCCCTGTCTGGGGCCTACTGGGATTGGGGCCTCTGCTCGCCGTCACGGGGCTGGTGCTGCTTTGGCGGGCGTCGGACTGGACGCGAGATGAGAAGACCGTCTCGACTCTGATCCTTCTATCCGCGATCGTCGTGGCGATAGCTGCCGCCACCGTTGTCGGGCTGACCGCTCCCTGGAGCGATTTGTCAGATGGCGGGGCCTGGCTGGTCTACGCGGTGTCCATGTACCTCCCGCTGGGCTTGGCACTGGTTGTCTTCATGCCCCTGTCCGGGGTGTATCTGCTGTCGAGGAAACGGCTTGAGCGCGGCCTCAATCGGCTGCCGCGTTGGGCCATCAACTAGCGCGCCCGCGATGTGCCGTTCTCAGTCGCTAGGAACCCGCTGGCTCCGAACAACGTCCATATGCGTGTGGGCCGCCTATCGGTGCTTCTCGTGGTGCTGTTGCTGGCCGCCTGTGGACCTGACGGCCCTGTGGTTCCGATACCCACCAGCAGCGGTGGAGGCGACGGCTCGATGAATGCCCTCATCGGGGGAGTATTGGAGCAGGACGCCTCCGGCTGCCTCGTCATCGGCCATTCGGTCATCCTGTGGCCTGAGGGCTATTCAGCTCGCCGAACTGCGACCGCCGCGGTTGACGTGTTCAACTCGATCGGCCAGCGCGTGGCGACGACAGGCCAAAAACTCAGTGCAGGTGGCGGCCTGGCCGATCCGACGTTGACCGGGCCGTGTCTAACCGGCCGGGAGGTCTTCGGCATCGGGGGCCCCGTCGAGCCAATCGGTGGCTAGCCTCGGCGCCGCCTATGTGCCGCAAGCCCCAGCTATAGCGGGCTCGCCGTATCTGGTGTTCGGGGCTGGTTGACCGCCGTGCCGGCCAGGGTGGATCCTCCGTACTACCAAGTGGACGGGGGAACGACGTGAAGGCCTTGGGTCGCGGCTTACTGGGCCTAGTCGCGTTGATGGCGGTGGCAGGCTGTCAGGCCCCACCAGCACCTTCACCAGCGATTGGCTCGTCGAGTCCGACGCCGGCGCCGTCCGCGGCGGCCGACATTCGCTTGCTGCCTACTCTGACGGCCGCGAACATGGCGGGTCTGACCTCCTGGCCATTGCGGGAGTCCGGCTACCTGCACATCAGTGTGACCGCAACTGGCATCTGCGCCTCGCTGTATCAGGGGGAGGCGCGACAGTCTCTGGGTGCGTTCTTCTGGCCGCCGGGATACGTGGTGCGCTCTGACCGCCTGAGGTGGCGGGTCGTTGACGGCTCGGGCCGGTTTGTCGCCGGCGAAGGCGACTACCTCTACGTCCGCGGACGTACCGCGTCGTCTCAGTCGGTGCGGTTCTCCGGCCTGCCGATGCCCTGTCCAGCTGCCAGGCACAAGGTCGTTCAGGTCGTGGCCCACGGTGCTCCTGGTGTTCCGGTCGGCGCGAAGAAGCGCCCCGCGGTGATTGTGGAGTGCACAGAGCCCCGTGTTCGCCCGAACAGTTTGGTCCTGGCCTGCGCCGATGCCGGCTTGATCCTGAAACACCTGCGCTACGACACCTGGAGTCGTCACGGCGCGAGCGGGACCGCCATGGCTGCCGTGCATTGCTACCCGGGTTCAGACAAGGTCCCCGCCGTTTCACGTTCGGCCCAGCTCGCCTGGTTCATGCGCTGCTCGCCATGCGCGGACCGCATCTGGTCTACAGCCGGAAACCGTGTGCCTGACCCAGGCGCTCGAGTCGGTAGAACAGCAGCCTGCCAGCACGCGAAGTGCCGCTATCGCTCGCATGGTCGCGCCGGGGGGGATCGACCGTCGTAGCATCGAGAGTGGCGAGGGAGGTGCCGACCATGCGACTTGTCGCGGTGATCATTGGGGCCGCCCTCGCTGTCGCGGCCTGTACGGCTGACGGGTCCGTCGTTGAGCAGAGCCCAGTCCCCAGTCCGACGCAATCAGCGGGCGGAATCGCTGACCCGGCGGTGGAGATCCTCCCCGCCTCGACCGGGTTGCGTGGCTATCCCGTCGACTCGCTTGCCTGCCCCACGAACACAGCCGAGACCAAGGCTGTCATCGGACTGGAGGGGGAGAGCCAGTCGGGGCCGGGCGCAATCACCAACGTTCCCTTGTCGTTGACTGTCTGTCCTTTGGTCTTTGGCCATGCGGAACCGAAGGCAGAGCCTGTAGCCGTCCTTCCGGGACAGACGCTGTTCGCCGACTTGCCAAGGAACTTGCCCGTCCAGACAATGCCAAGACCCCCGACTACTGCACCGACGTGTATCAGATCCCAGCGTGATCCTGTTGGAGACTGACAGCGGATTCTGGTCGGTGCATCTGCCGACGAACCGGTGCCGCTGGAATCGCCGTTCGGTCTCGCATCTACTGGAGACGCGCCGAGGTCGCCGCCTAGGCACGCGACGCCACGCACCCGAACCTACGTGCCGCTATCCAGCAGCGGACCTGCCAGGCACCGATGCCTGACGAACGTCTGACCATCGATACGAGTGGTGTGCAACAGCGACAACGACGATGAGTAGCTGATGAGAGATGGCAATCGCCGGCCAGGGCATAGCCGCCGTAGAAAGCGGTAGGACTGAGCGGCGTCACGCCGCGTAGTCGCGAGATGCCAGTGGCCGGTTTGACCAGAGCAACGGAGCAGGGCATAGAGAAGCGCCAAAGATCGAACAGCCGCATAAGAGAGGGACAGCCAAGATCATCGGAAGGACCTAGCGAAGACGATCAGAGATGGAACGGCATGTACATCGCGCCACAGAAGCGTGCAAAGCGGGTCATCCACGAAACGGCTCCACGGCATCCACAGACACCCGACTAGACCCCCGATACCGGCAGGGAGAATGCTGGCGAGGCGCACGAGTCACCTCCTGCAACGCGAACCGAGGTGCCGTTCTCGCTCGGATCGTCAGGCATGATCAGGCGGTGCCTCTCTTCGGTCGGCGACCCTCAACGCCGCGAGACCGGAACTCCTACCCACAGCCGGGATACGTCGCCGTGGTCAGCGCTGAGACGCAGGAATGGGAGTTCATCTCCGGAATGGCCATCAGATCGCACGGCCACCTGCCGGTTCTCGGGGCCGAGCAGGCGGAGTGGTTGGGCCAGGCTGAGGAGACCACACTCCTGGATGAACTAACAGTCTTGGCCAACGCCGACGTGTCTCCCGAAGACCGTTTGGACATCGGCCGGGCGGCCGCCCTCGTTCGGTATGCCCTTGACACCGGAACGGGCATCCAGGTGGTACCACCCGCGTCATAGGTGCCGCTATGTAGCGCATCGTGAAGCGCCGGATGCGTCATGATGGCGGTCATGGAACCGCGCAGGTTCGGACGGCGTCCCAGATCCATGCGCGTCGTGGCGGCCACGGTTTGTCTAGGCGCAATCTGGCTCGCCGGTTGCACGGTCAAGGCTCCGGATCCCGAGCCTGCGCCTTCTCCGTCGGTGGTCCAGTCCGTCAACCACTACGTGCTCGCGACCGGTTGTGGGATCAGGGAAGCGCGACTTGGTGACGACATCTACCGAGCCACTCCCATGATCTACCCGCCACCCGAGCCCTGGGGCCGCCCCATTCAGGTTGGAACGATGACCGTGTACGACGACGGCACCGCCCGTTTCGGGGCTCCAGGTGGGCTTGAAGCGCTCTTCGTGTTGGATCCAGACGCCCAGGAACTACCAGGCTGCCTCTCCTGAATAGCGCGCGCGATGTGCCGTTCGCGCTCGCACGCCAGGGTGGAACCGGGCAGTATCACTCGGGTGTTCCTCGTCATCTCCGGTCTTCCTGGAACGGGAAAGTCCGCCGTAGCGCGTGCCGTCGCTGAGCGCCTGAATGCTGTCCATCTGTCCATCGACCCGGTCGAGGACGCGATGCTGGGTGCAGGTGTGGAGAAGGGCTGGACGACAGGGGTGGCCGCCTACGAAGCAGTCCGCGTGATGGCCGAGGGCAACCTGAGCCTGGGCATGTCCGTGGTGGTCGATGCGGTGAACGACAGCGAGGCGGCACGGGATACGTGGAGACATGCCGCCAGCACGACGAGAACCACGGTCTCGTTTGTGCTCTTGACCGTGACCGACCCGGCGGAGCATCAGAGGCGATTGGAGGGTCGCGAGCGAGGCTTGGGCAACGTCGGGGAACCGACATGGGATCAGGTTCGTGTTCGGGCGGAGGCATACGAGGCGTGGGCCGGTCCGTGCGCCGTGATCGACGCGAGTCGTCCGCTCAGCGAGGTAATCGCCGAGGTGCTCGCCGCAGCTGAATGACCGCGCCGATGGCCGTTCGCGCTCGCTTCAATTGCGCGTCCCGGAATCGAGGTGCGGCTCCTGGATGGCTAAATGCTCCCGCCGCCGGGGAAGTCGTCCGGGCGGTGGATCGGGTTCGTCAGTGGCTGACCGCCGTGCTTCGCGATGTTGCGGTTGGCCTGCGGGTCAGTGTCGCGGAGTCCCGAGTTGCCATGCCGCCGAGTCCAGGACAACCACGCGATAACCGCCACCACCGGAAGGAGCAAGAACGCCACGAGTTCCATGCCCTGAGTATGCGCGATACCCGTCCACGAAGTGCCGATATCGCTCGGCGCGGCGCCCTATGTCGCGTCTGACACCTACCCGTTCCGCGCCTCCGAGGCCCGCTCCGGCCCGGACGCGGTGACGCGCATAGGTTTACGGGCGCGCAGTTCTTCGATGTCCAGGGTCTGCGCTTCTGCCAGGACTTCCGTCGTGGCATCCTCGCCCAACTCCGAAACGCGCTTGGCCAGTTGAGTGCTGAGCAGGCGGAGGTTGTTCACTCCCTCAGGAGTGCCGCTCACGTGGCTCATGGCGATGTAACCGACGCCCACGACGCCGAAGTTGCCGTCGTCGTCATTGCCCAGGAGTGCGCCGACCTTGATCTCCTCGAAGGGGTTGACCGAGTGCGCGATGTGCTTGTCACGCATCTCGCGGAAGTAGTTGTGCACCTTTAGGGCGTCACCTTCGACAGCCTCCACATCGGCCTCCGACAGACCAAGGCGCTTGCCGGTGGCAAAGCACCTTGAGTAGGCGACGACGGCGGACGACCACAGCGCTCGGACTAGCACCGGGTCCGAGTCCGCGTCGTCGGCGACGAGCGGCTCCAGCCGGTCACAGGACCCGATGACGAAACGCAGGTCCTGCAGCACGCTCGCCAGGTCCGCGAGCCGAGCAGCGTGTGGCCCGTCCAAGGGCACCGCGGGGAGGGCGTGATCATCGGCCATGCCGCAGTGTGGCACCTGGCCGGAGTGCGGTCGTGGCCCCGTCACGAGGGTCGCGGCATCACCACCACAAGGTAGGGCTCGCGCCCCGAAGTGCCGTAATGCGGTCGGGTCTCCGCGGAGAGTGAGGAACATCCCAGGCGCGCAACGCGTCTGCGGAACGCGGGCGATGCGCTATCTCGTGCCGCTGATCATCAGGCTTCCGATGCCTAGGTAGAGCCCTGAGACGAGCAGCCCGAAACCCCAGATCCCGGTGATTGCTCGGAAGATCCCGGGTCCTCGGTAGCGAGTCCACCGAAGGGCGACAAGTACCGCGCCGAAGGCTGCTGCTGCCCATGGGGCAAGGGTCAAGATGAAGGCGGCCGCAGGAACGAATCCCACGATCGCGAACATCCCCGCAACGAGGAGCGTCGCTTCGGATATCGCCTTGGCGCTCCTCGACGCTGGCTCCTGCGCGTCAACACTCACCCCAATACCTCTCTCTCCGGGGCGGACTACGGCCGACTCAGATGCGCGGAAGGATAGTCCTCCGAGCTCCTGGATCGAGTGAGTTTCCGACAGGTACGCAGCCACGGGAGGGGTGCCCGGGAGCCCGCCTCGTGATCCTTGGAGCTCCGGAAGATAACTCGTCATCCCTGGAGCTCACTGTGCGGCAATCGCACGAGCCGTAAGTACCTCTAGTAGCGCTCCGTCGACGGAGCGCCCGATGGCCGGCGCTACCGTCCGTCGGAATCGGACTCGACCGCGGCGGCGAGGCGTTCCAGGGTTTGCTCCATGCCCTGCCTGTTGTGAGTCGGTCGGTCGCTGACCCCGGTAACGAAAGTGGCGATTGGCACGAACCATCTCGGTCGTAAGTCGCGCCAGGACTCAGTAACCCGGCACCCGGTCGGCACCGATTCGAAGGTGTAACTCCATTGGGAGATCTTGACGGGTCCCACGGAGACTTGAAAGGAGATCCGTCGGCCGGGCTCTGCAGTGGTGACCGTCACCAGGCTTTTCCAGGACTTGCTTCCATTTCGGTTCTGTCCCCGAAATCTTGCCCCCGGAACGGCGACCGCAGCATCGTCGAGCCACGCTCCCCCATCGTTCTCCGGTGACCACTCACCCATGCGCTGAAGATTGCTGACCATGGCGTACAAGTGCTCGGGCGACGCGACGATCTCCCGGGTAGCCGTCACGGGCTCGCTCATGGCTGGAGCGTAGCGACGGCAAAGGTGCGAGGCGAGGGTTTCGACGGCGCATCCCTGACACCGGCGTGGACGTCGGAGCAACCAGAAGTGCCGATAGACCTCGCCTCATGCCGAGTCTGCGAACCTTGCCGACGCCATCAGCGGGAGGTCGCCCCAAAGCGGCGCTGCTGCACTCGCTGGCGCCTCACCACGGGCTAGTGGACGGCCACAAGCGCGTGGCCTGGCCGCAGTTCTAGCGCCCTGGCGTGTACACCTTGCCGTCGCCGTCGCAGGCGGTCAGCGGCTCGGCCTGGCCGACAGGCCCCCCATGCACTCGGCATTGGTCTCTGCAATCGCAAGGACCGGACGGATCTCAAGAGCAGCTACATCCACCGCGGAAGGACTAACGGTCGGCGAGGCGTCGCCAGACCCCAGGGGATCAGAACCAGCAGAGGAGCAGCCGGAAACCATCAGCACAGCCCAGGCGGCAATCGCTGCTAGTCGCGCGCGACGCGCCACCGGATCGTTTGCCTTGTAGGGACTGCCGTTCATGAGGCAAATGCTCCCTTGCCGCAAGCAGGTTCGTCGCAGAAACGGCGGAACAGCGTGGGTCACGCGACCTCCCGCTGGGGAGCGTGGCTCAAGGGTGCCCACGGTTCCAGGATGCCCTCAGAAATGGGTCCCCTCTGTGTCGCGAGGTGGCTTCAATGAGGGATCTGGGCGCCGTCTCCAGACCCGTGAGTACCGATAGCGTGCGTCGTTGGGATCGGGGTGCTTGGCGCGGGCATTGCCGTTCCACCATGCGAGTCCGGCGATCACGACCAACACAACCGCACCGGCGATCCACTCTGCCAAATTAGGGGCTCCGCCCATGGTGTCCACTCCGCGTCCGTGAAGTTCCTCCGAGCCTACGCACACAGCCCGACCGCGCCTCCGAGAACACCGGATTTGGCGCACAGGGACGCGTCACCTATGCGGACGTCAGTGCCGTGATCGGTGCACGTCGGCCATCATTCTGCCCGCGCGACATCATCAGGTCACACCGCCTTAGAGCGGGTGGAGCCATCGGCGCGCCCCGCGCTCTAGTCTCCTGTAGCTCCGTCGATGCGCTGGCGTAGCAGGTCTGCATGCCCGTTGTGCCGTGCGTACTCCTCAATCATGTGGATCAGGATCCAGCGCAACGTCACCGGTCGATCGGGGTAGGCGCCCGCGGCCACAGCGTCAAGGGACTTCACCGTGTCGACGGCATTCCGCGCTGAGGCACAGGCGTCTAGGTATCCCTGCATGTCTGTGGTCGGATCGGCCGCCTCGACGTCGTCGAAGTCGGCGTCAGGATTGGCCTTGGACCAGAACTGGGGTGGCGTGTCGCCACCGAGAAGGACGCGACCAAACCAGTGGCGCTCCACCTCGGCCATGTGTCGCACCAGTCCGAGCAGGGACATCGTGGACGGGGGCACCGACCGCTCTCGCAGTTGGTCATCGGACAATCCTGCGCACTTCCATCGAAGCGTTGCTCGGTGGTAGTCGAGCCATGACGCAAGCATCGTCCGCTCATCGGCTGCGAACGGCGGCTCAAGGCGCGCTGCGAGCACAACCTCGGCGCTGGGCCGTGGGACCTGATCCACAGGCGCACATACTGCCGGAACCACGAGTCAGACGGCACATCTGCGCGGCAGGCCGCCTAACGATCAGGGAGAGCCAGAACCAGCGGTGTGGCCGGTTCGGTGTTGTCGATCACCACGGAGGCGACGCTCATTGGGTCTGCCTCGGCCCGGTAGATCACCTGTCCGGGGATGTACCGCTGGCCGTAGCGAAGGACAATCTCGGCCTGACTGCCAAACAAGTCGAGGTCTCGCCCGCGGGCCCGAGCAAGGGTCACCTCGGGATCGACATGGAGGTAGATGCTCAGATCCCACAGGTCGCGCAGCTCGGGACGCAGCAAGAACACTCCGTCGAACAGGAGGACCGCTTCATCCTCGACGTGAACCCGTTCAGGAGGAGCTGCTGCCTCGCTGCGGAAGTCGAAGGCGCGAAGGATGACCTCCTGCTCACCGGATCGGAATGGGTGAAGGAGCAGACTGCGCAGGCCCTCGTGGTCGTACGAGTCGCGGTAGTACCCCTCGGGCGAGAGAGGCCCACGCCTCAGGCGATCCTCACGAGGACGGTGGAACCCGTCGATCGATGCCCGCACGACCTGCCCCGGCAAACGTTGCGCCAACGCGTCGGCCATCGTCGTCTTGCCGGCCGCGTCCGGGCCGTCTAGGGCGACGAGCACGCGAGGACCGGGCTGCCCGGCCACCTGCGCCACCAGCAGCGCCAGGAGATCGTCAAGGCTCACCTGCGACGCTGCACGCGAATCCTCCACCCGAGCGATAGTGCCGGTTGGCTCGTCGGAAAGCGATGCAGAACTGCATTAGCGCTCGCGCGCTCATGGAGGACGAGGGTGCGGTGACGATGTGTCGCGGACGTCGCTTCTCGACGAGGCGTGCGCCTCCTGGCCAGGCCCCGCCCGAGCACCTATCTTGCGGGCATGACGAACCAGACCTCTCCGCGCGCTGTCGCCTGGGCGCTCGTGGTCGCCGAGGTCATCGGGATCCTGATCGGCGTCGGCCTCCTCGCCGTGGGATGGACGCTGATGGGAGAGACCTTCATCGTGCTCGGCGTGCTCGGGCTGATCTACAGCCTGGTGCAGGTGTGGCGCACCAAGAAGACCGGAGTTCCGCCCACGGTGTGACGTCAGGGCCTGAAAGCATGCCTGCCCCCGGGGAGGGTCACCGTCCGCCCAGTGCGCTCGACCGGCGCACCACATAGACGTGGGTCACTCGCTGTAAGGCCGCGCGGCGCCCAGATGTGCTGACATGAGGCGGCTCGCAAAGCAAAGTGCCGACAGGATGTGGGCTATGGCCGAACCTGCACACGAACATCCCAATGCCACCGCGTACCGACAAGCGGCAATTGCGTTCCGAGCCGGGGACCTGACTGCAATCGAGGCGCTCATCGACTCCGATGTTGTGTGGCACATTCCCGGAACTCATCAGCTCGCTGGCGACGTGATCGGCCGCCAAGCGGTCGCAGCCTTCCTGGCCCGTCTCAATGAACTCGGCTTCTGGCTCACAGAGCACGACGTCTTCGGAAATGACGTCCATGTCTGCGCGCTCAGCGAGATGGGCGCCAGCCGTGCCGGCGCGACGGTCAGTACGCGGGTTGTCAGCATCTTCCACTTTCGGGACGGGCGGCAGCTCGAAAGGTGGCTGTACCCGGAAGACATGACGGCCTGGGACTCAATCTTCCAACCGAGCTAGCTCTGCACTCGCCAAGTGCCGGTCGCGTGCGCGGGTCGATCCGCGCTCGTGCCGATGGCGGCATTTCGCGTTCGATGCGCTTGATCTAGCTCTTAAGCCCGCGAGCGTTCGGCAGCATTGCGCAGGATGCAGAACTCGTTGCCCTCTGGATCGGCGAGCACGACCCACCCGGTACCGGGACCATGGTTGCCGCGGAGATCTGCGACTTCGACCGCTCCGAGGGCGAGCAGTCGGGCCAACTCATCGTCTCGACGGCCCTCGACCGGCTCGAGATCAAGGTGCAGCCGGTTTTTGACCGTCTTCCCCTCAGGAACCTCGATGAAGAGCAGCCGGTGAGATCCATCCCGGCTGAGGATCATGCATTCCTCGTGGCCAGGCTCGTTGGGGTCATCCTCGACGTCGACGTAGTCGAGCACCGTTTTCCACCACTCGGAAAGACGGAAAGCGTTGCCGCAATCCACTGAAGTATGCGAGATGCGTGCGGTCATGACCACAGTCTGGCTGTTGCCTGGCGTCCGCGTCGAAGCAGACGAGGTCGGCTGCCGTGCTGTGTCCATCGACGGAGGCCGCGGCATCGCCAGACTGGGTCAGCTCAGCCCGCGCCGAACTGCCGCTGTGCCGACACCTATCGCTTCCTGATGAGCCGGTCCGGCATTATGCGCGGGTGGACGACCTCAGGGTGACAAAGGATCTGAGCAGCCTTGTCCGGAGCCACGGTCACGGCGACGCCGCTGCCTTGTACCTCTACGGATCCGCCGTTGCTGGCGGATTGCGGCCGGACAGTGACATAGATCTGTTGCTGGTCACGCGACGTTCGCTGCGGCGCGATGAACGGGAAGGTCTCGTTGATTTTCTGTTGAATTACTCTGGCCGACGGGCGACCCGTGCTCCTGGGCGACCGATAGAGCTGACTTCGTTGGTGCTCGAAGATGTTGTTCCTTGGGCTTACCCACCCGTTTGTGACTTCCTCTACGGCGAGTGGTTGCGGGACGACTTCGTCGACGGTCGTGTGCCGGAACGGCACGTCAACCCTGACCTCGCGATCCTCATCACAAGCCTTCAACAGCACTCGCGCGTGCTCACGGGGAAACCCCCCGCCGAACTACTGGAACCGGTCCCAGCGAGAGATCTCCGTAGCTCCGTGAAGGACAGCCTTGAGTCGCTGCTGGGCGACCTGGAGGGTGACGAGCGCAATGTGCTGCTCACGCTAGCCCGCATGGTCGTCACACTCGACAGCGCAGAGATCCTTTCGAAGGACGAGGCGGCACGTCGGGTTCTCCCCAGTTTGAACCCGCGCGGCCGGTCAGCAATGACGTTGGCTCTGCGCGCTTACCTGGGGGAAGTTCAGGACCGCTGGGCGAACCATCGCAACGAGGTGGAGGAGACCGCCTCGATCCTGGCAACCCGAATCCGTGGTGCTTGACCCACCCCACTCAAGCTCCAGGATTCGCGGTGGGATCTCGTCGGGTGGCTACAGTCATCTCACCTTGGGACCGGCGTGCACGCACCCTGTTGTCTCAGGCACCGACCACCGCGACCGAAGGGCCGGCATGCCTGCCACATATACCTTCGACGTGTTCGCCAGCCTCGACGGCTACGGCTCCTACGGTCCTGGCGGCGACTGGGGCGGCTACTGGGGCAAGCAAGGCCCGGAGCTGCTCGAGCACCGTCTGGCTTTGTTCGGGCATGAGCAGCGAATGGTTTTCGGAGCCACTACCTTCCGCCAGTTCGCGCAGATGTTGGCCGAGAGCGCCGAAGGCGCCGACGTACGCGACGCGTGGGTCACACGAATGCGGAACATGCCAGCCACCGTGGTGTCCTCGACGCTAGCGGGGCACCTGGACTGGCCCGACGCCACCATCGCCAGTGGTGGTGACGCCGTGGACGTCGTCCGGCGACTGAAAGAGGTGTCCGAGGTGCCGTTGCGCTCGCATGGCAGCCTGTCGCTGAACTGGGCACTGATGTCGGCCGGGCTGGTGGACCGCGTGCAAGTGACGATCTTCCCCGTCATCACTGGCAAGACAGGAACTGACCCGATCTTCGGCGGCGCGGGCGACTTCGACCTGGAGCTTCTGGAGAGCAGGAAGCTCGACGGACACACCCAAGAACTCATCTACCGACCTACACCTCACTGACGCCCACTCCGATCCAGGGCATCTGCTCGTCATTCACAGCCAGCGCCCGGCCAGGCTAGAAGTCGATCGTGCGGATTGATCCTCTGGTGTCGCTACGGTACGCGCGTGGCGACATTTCTCGTGACCGAGCACCGTAACGGCGAAGCGTGGGAACCGGCCTTGCCTCTGCATGGGCAGTCCGGCTTTGCCGAGCACGCCGCCTTCATGGACGCCCTCGTCTCTGAGGGTGTCGTGGTCCTGGGCGGCCCATTGGCCGACGAGTACCGAGTGGTCCTCGTTGTGAACGCCGACTCGGAGCGAGCCGTGCGTGAGTGCATCCAGCGCGATCCTTGGATGGGGTCACATCTGAGCATCGCGGCCGTCGACCGGTGGACCGTCCTGCTCGACGGACGACAATAGACGGGCTACTGCACAGTCAGCCCCGACTGTCCTAGCGATCACCCAGGGGTCTCACCAGTCAGCCTTCACCTTCGTACTGCCGGTGCGCAGCGGCGCAACGACGCAACTCCGCACGAAGAAGCTCAGTGGAGAAATGAACGGTGGCAGGGCCCAGCCCCGTTCAGCGGCGGTCTCGGCGACCTTCGCGTCGGTCCTGGCGGCGGTTCACGCCGTGAGAGACCACTGCGGCGGTTCCGACCACCGCTGCAGTACGGGCGACCGGCGCGCCGATCACTCCCCGGCGCGCTGCACGGGCGGGACGAAGCGGCATATCAGTGCCCTCCTGGTGTCGTGAGCTGGTCCAACTCGTCCAACTGGTCCAACTCGGCCAGCTCGGCCTCGATGGACGCAGCGATCGCTTGGATCGGGATCCGTCCGGTCGCGATCAGCTGACCCCCCGAGCGGCGAACAGCAGCGGCGAAGGGGGCGGCCCACCTGTTCTCCCAGACCAAGACACCGGCGACGGTGCCCGGCTCCATGGCCGCCGCCAAATTGACCACGTCCTCCTCGGCCAGCAGCTCGGCGATCTGCCCCTCGGCAGCACGCAGGTCGTCCACGGCATCGAGCTCGTCGAACTCGTGCGCGATGATCGTGTCGTCGTCTGCCTTTTCGATGATCAGCAGATCGAGGACGCGGATCTGCTCGTTTGCCACCAGCTTGGCGAGCTCTGCTGCCATCTCGCCGTTGAAGTTCTGGGTGCCGGCAGGAAACTCGACGACGAGGTAGTCGACCGGCCCGTACTCTTCCAGCGCCGGCAGTCATGCCAAGGCCTTCGCCTTCAGCTGATCGAACTCGGCCTGGGAGATGGCGCCGGAGTCGAGCAGTCCCTTTGCGCTGGCAATCTGGTCAGCAGCGGAGGCAGATCCGCCCTGCGAAGCCACGACGGCCTGGGCGTATTCGACCTGCTGCTTCTGCAACTCCTGCTGCGAGGTGATCGCGCGATCAGTCATGCCGCCGCCGCGTGCGATGAGATAGATCAACAGGCCGAGGATCGGCAAGATGATGATGAACAAGACCCAGACGGTCTTGGCCAGCCCACCGATGTCACGACTGCGGAAGAGGTCTCCGAACACCCAGAACAGGCACATGAACCAGGCGAAGAAGATGAAGAACTCGAACATCGCGAGCAAGAACGAACCGTTGTCGTCGAACACTTGAGAAACTCCCTCGCCTAGGCCCCCGTTGGGCTTTTGCGGTGACAGTCCCACTCAAGCGGCTGGTGAGATAGCCGACATCACCCGCGACGGGTGAACCAACCGACATAGGGAAGCGCGCCTAGTCGGAGGCGTCCTGAGCCTGCCGGTACGTGCCGCCGGCGATCTCCTCGGCCAGACGCATGGCCGCGCGTCGGTTGTTCACACCGACCTTGCGGTAGATCGAAGACAGGTGGGTCTTCACGGTGTCCTCGGACACGAACAGTGCTTCGGCCATCTCGTGCCGGCTGAACCCGCGAGCGAGCAGGTCCCAGACCCTACGTTCAGCCGGCGTGAGCGAGGCCAGCGGCGAGCGTTGCTCAAGCTCGCGGTTCGTGCTCGCGATGAAGTCCTCGAGCAGCTTCGAGCTCGGAAGCTCCGCCTGGCTCATAGCTGCCTTCGCGGCGGCTCTGGCAGCCGCCTCCGCGTCGCCGAGCAGAGACTGGGTGCGGGCGATCAGGGCAAGGCTCAGCGGTCCGAGCCACGTCAGCGTCGGAACGACGTCGTCGAGCCGAGCCTCGGCCCTCTCCAGGTCCAGGCGCGCTTGGTCGAGATGTCCTTCTCGAGCGTGCATCCAGGCGGACACGGGCATGAGAATCGCCGTTGAAGAGGCGAAGTCATCGAGGTCGTGGGAGACCCACGCCTGTCGAGCGATGCGGATGTGCACGTCAGCCGCGACCCAGCGGCCGGTCGCGGCCTTCACGAAAGCGAGCAGCGACGCCGCCTCGACCCAGGTGGTGCCCAAGTTCATGGCCTGAGCCAGGCTCAAGGCCTCGGTCATGGCCACCGAGCCGCCGCGAATGTCGCCGGACAGCGTGAGGCACAACCCTTCGATCAAGCGCCCCAGAGGCCGCATGGCGCTGTCGATCGGTAACGCGCTCCTCGCGGCCGCCGCAGTGCGAACTGCAAGCTGGTAGTCGCCCATGCCCTGGACCGCGAGCAACAGCGCCATGCTCGGCTCCACCGTGCTGCGGTCCAGGTGAGTGGCCCAGTCGGGTCCGAGCAGATCCATGGTCGCGACCGCCCAGCGAACAGCTGAAGCGGGGGCCCCCTGGGCGACCGCGGTCCAGGTCGCGGTCATCGCGAGCTCGACAGAATTGAAGATCATGGGCTCGCCCACCTGGTCGAGCCAGGCGGCCACCCGCGTGATGCGGCCGTACGTCAAGGAGGGGACCGAGGCCGCCCACACCAGTCGGCCGACGAGATCCGCGTCGTGACTGGCCAGCGCGTGGCGGATGGCCTCGTCGGCGTAGCCTGCGTCCGCGAGCCAGACGGCAGCTCTCCCGTGCAGCTCGGCGGCTCGGTCTGGATCCTCTTCGGCGAGCCTTGCCGCCAAATGCTCCCTGATCAGCGGATGAAGCCGAAACGCCCCACTCACTTCACGCACGGGCGAAATCAGCAGCGTGCTCCTCGCTGCGCGGATCAGCTGCTCGTGGGAGCCGACCGAATCGAGCACTGCGTCGCACGATGGGCCGTCCAGGAGGGTCAGGACGGCGGTGTCTCGCAGGAAGGGCACCAGTTCGCCGGGCACTCCGGCCAGGACTTCGCTGTTCAGGTACGCACCCAGGTTCGCCGCCGTCACCGTCGCGCTGGCCGCGTGTGGCCCGAAAGCTGCATCGAGATAGGCGGCCACCGGCCACCCGCTCGTCCGCTGCAGACAGGACACGGCATCGGCCCAGACCGGTGGTTGACCGGTCACTACCTCGAGCATCGCGGCGAGCTCGCTCGCGTCAAACGCGAGATCTTCTTGACCGACGAACTCGACCAATCCAGCCGCGCGCCAGCGAGCCACGGGCAGATCCAGTTCGGTACGGCTGACGAGTGCGATCCGACACCCCGCTGGCAGCGACTCGACCAGGCCGGTCAGGATCGCCCCGTGCCTCGGGTCCTGGGCCGCGTGAAGGTCGTCGACGACGACGGTCACAGGCTCTTCAAAAGCCTCCACGACACACCGGAACTCGTTGAGCACTCGGCGGGAGAAGGCCGGCTCATCTCCTGTGAGCACGCCCGCAAGGGCGGGCAAGTGGACCCCAGACCCGTCGAGTGCTGCCAACAGGGTCGAGATCAGCACCACGGGATCGGAATCGGTGCTGTCCAACGTTGCCCACGCCACAGGCCGTCCGCCAAGGCGTGCCCATTGCCCGACGAAGGTCGTCTTGCCGAACCCGGCAGGGGCTGAAACGACCAGCACGCGCGCGTCTGCCGCAACGACCCGCTTGAGGGCGTCTGACCGTGGAACCTCAGAATCGCGGACCTGGGGCGGCCGAACTTTGGCAGTCGGAACGCTCACCGGACCGCCGAGCACCGAGGTCGTGACCTGACCGAGCACTCCCGTGGGCACGGATCGAGGCTATCGCCGGGTCGGCATGGCCACCCTTCGGGTTGGAGGAGTAGAGGCGCCTTGCCCGCAATTGCGATCTCCGCGCTTCACCCCTCTTGGGTGATGCCACCGGACCTGTTTGCGCGGTGAGGTGTCACTGCGCGTCGCTGCGCACCGTCGCCGACCGGCGGACCAACGCTCAAGGACCGAGGAGGAGCCGCATGGGTGACGACCTGATGGTGCTCGTGGTGGCGGGGTACCAGGACGTGGCCACGGCCCGGCAAGACTTCGACGCAGTCGCCGATCTGGTCCGGGCCAAGCAGGTCTCATCCCGTGGGGCCATCCTCATCGCCAAGGACGCCGACGGCGAGGTCCACCTCGACCAGACCGGGGACCACCTAGGCCGGAAGGGTTTGGGTTGGGGCGCCGGGGTCGGCGTGCTGGTAGGGCTGTTCGCCCCGCCGATGCTGGCTTCGGTTGCGGTCGGCGGCGCCGCTGGAGCGGTCGTCGGCCGGTTCGCCGACCACCGGCTCAAAGCCGGCCTTCAGGACAAGATCGGCGACGCCCTAGCTGCTGGGTCGGCCGTGTTCATCGGCGTGTTCCCCGCCGGGGAGCGACTCACCGTCGAGCGAGCCCTGGCCGGTTCACCGGCCAAGTCGGTCGTCGAGTCCGACGAGAAGGGGCTCAGCGAGCTGGAGTCCGCACTCGCCGAGGCCATGGGGAAGTTCAACCCCGATCGGACCGTTCTCCCGATTCCTAATCGCCCGTTCGGTGGCACTGCGGGTCGCACCCTGAAGGACTCGGTCGCAGACTGGACGATGATCCCCGGTCCCAGCGCCCCAGACGGGGCTCCGAACGTGCTCGTGATCCTGATCGACGACGCGGGGTTCGGCGCGCCGGACACCTTCGGCGGTCCGGTCCGGACACCGAACCTGACGCGCGTGCAGCAGATGGGGATCACGTACAACGCGTTCCATGTGACTGCGGTCTGCTCGCCGACCCGCGCGGCCTTGCTCACGGGGCGCAACCAGCACCGCGTGGGTTTCGGCTCCATCGCGGAATATCCCGGGCCTTTCCCCGGCTACACCGCCGCCAAGCCGCGCAGCTGCGCTGGGCTTCCCCGCATCCTGTCTGAGAACGGCTACGTCACCGGTGGGTTCGGCAAGTGGCACCTGACCCCGGACAACGTTCAAGGTGCTGCGGGACCATTCGACCACTGGCCCAAGGGCTGGGGCTTCGACCACTGGTGGGGCTTCCTGTCGGGCGCGGCCGGTCAGTACGACCCGATCGTCACGATCGATGACACGACTATCGGCGTCCCGGAAGGCAAGGACGGCGAGCAGTACTACTTCCCCGACGACATCACCGACAAGGCCGTGGAGTGGCTGCATGCGGTCAGGGCTCAGGACCCCGTCAAGCCCTGGATGATGTACTACTCAACAGGCTGCGCGCATGCTCCGCACCACGTCGCCAAGGAGTGGGCCGACCGCTACAAGGGCCAGTTCGACGACGGGTGGGACGCGCTGCGCGTCAAGACCCTGCAGCGCCAGAAGGAGCTCGGGATCGTGCCGCCCGACACCGAGCTCACTGAGCGACCGGAGCTGTTCGAGGCCTGGGATTCCCTCGACGACACGGCCAAGAAGCTCTATGCCCGGCAGATGGAGGTCTACTGCGGCTACCAGGAGAACACCGACTGGAACGTCGGTCGCCTGCTGGACTCCCTCGAGGAGATGGGTGACCTCGACAACACCCTCATCTTCTACATCTGGGGCGACAACGGAGCGAGCATGGAAGGGACCACGACCGGTTCCTTCAACGAACTGACGTTCCTCAACGGCCTCGTCCTCAACGCCGAGCAGCAGACCGACCTGATCAACCAGTACGGAGGCATGGATGCCCTCGGCGGGATCCACACGGCTCCGCACGTCGCCGCTGCCTGGGCCCACGCGAGCAACACACCGTTCCAGTGGGGCAAGCAGTCGGCCAGCCACCTCGGGGGAACCCGCGACCCGATGGTCGTCGCGTGGCCGGCGCGCCTCAGGAACGACGGCGCAATGCGCACCCAGTTCACCCACGTCATCGATCTCGCACCGACCGTCTTGGAGGCTGCGGGCATCCCGGAACCCAAGTCCGTCGACGGCATCGCGCAGGAGCCCATGGACGGGACCAGCTTCCTGTTCACCCTCGACGACGCTGCCGCACCAGAGCGGCACACGCAGCAGTACTTCGAGATGTTCGGGACCCGGGCGATGTACAAGGACGGCTGGTGGGCGGCCTCCCGACCAGACCGGATCCCGTGGGACGTGTCCCCCGCGACCTTGGCCCAATACGGGCCGGACTCGGACTGGGATCCCGACCGTGACGTCGGCTGGGAGCTGTACTACCTGCCCGACGACTTCTCCCAAGCCAAGAACATCGCCGCGGAGAACCCGGACAAGGTCCAAGAACTCCAAGCTCTCTGGTGGCAGGAGGCCGAGCGCAACCGAGTGCTTCCCCTGATGGGCGGCCTGTCCGTGATCTACGGCATCCTCCCGCCGATGCCCACGGTGAGCAGGTTCACCTTCGCCGGGGACGTACAAAACATCCAGCGCGGCATGATCCCGAGAATCTACGGACGTTCCTACTCCATCGAGGGACGGCTCACCGTGCCCGAGAAGGGAGCGGAAGGGGTCATCGTGGCGAACGCCGACTTCATCGGCGGGTTCGCCCTGTGGGTGGACGAGCACGGTCTCCTCACCCACACGTATTCGTTCCTCGGAGTCGAGACCTACAAGGCCACAGCCAGCTCGCCGCTCCCACCCGGGAGACGTCACCGTACGCATGCTCTTCTCTGCTGAAGAGAACAAGCCAGGGACCGGAGGCAGGGTCACGCTGTTCGTCAACGACGACGAGGTTGGCGCGGGCGAGATGCCTCACACGGTCCCCATCGCGTTCACGAGCTATTCGGGGATGGACATCGGCCGCGACAACGGCTTGGTCGTCGATCGCGCCTACGAGGACCGGGCACCTTACGCATTCACCGGCACGGTGAAGGACGTCGTCTTCGACCTCCAACCGATGTCCCATGAGGACGCCGAGGCGCTGCACACCCATCATTCCGTGGAAAACCTTGCGCACGGTGCTGCCGGCTGATCAGGTCGCAGGCCGTCGCCCTGCCCGCGTGAGTGTGACACGCGCTCGTAGGCTGCGTCGGTGACCGCGAAAGGGAGAACGCTCGTTCGGGGCTCCACCTTCCTCATGGGCAGCGCGGAGTTCTACCCCGAGGAACGCCCGATCGTGGAGGCCTCCGTCGGCGATCTGTTGGTCGACGAGCACCCCGTCACGAATGCCATGTTCCGCCGGTTCGTGGCCGACACCGGCCACGTCACCGTCGCCGAAACGGCTCCCGATGCTGAGGACTTCCCAGACGCTGATCCGGACCTGCTCGTACCGGGGTCCCAGGTGTTCGTTCCACCGTCTGTCCCGGTCCCGCTGGATGACTGGACGCGGTGGTGGGCGTGGATTCCTGGGGCCAACTGGCGCCACCCAGAAGGCCCGGAATCCACGCTGCACGGCCGCGAGCTGCACCCCGTCGTCCACGTCGGCCTCGAAGACGCCCTCGCATACGCCGCCTGGGCTTCGGCCCGGCTCCCGACCGAGGCCGAGTGGGAGCACGCCGCCCGCGGCGGACTTGA
The DNA here is from genome assembly GCA_963805505.1 of uncultured Actinomycetota bacterium. Lineage (GTDB taxonomy): Bacteria > Actinomycetota > Actinomycetes > DATJPE01 > DATJPE01 > JANPBY01. The sequence goes on from CAWDUP010000006.1 coordinate 22,509, forward strand.
GTCTGCCCGCTACGCCTGGGGGGAAGAGTTCATGCCGCGTGGTCGGGTGATGGCCAACACGTGGCATGGCCGCTTCCCGGTCGAGAACCTCTCACCGCACGGCTTCACGAGGACGTCACCGGTGAAGAAGTTCCCGCCCAACGGCTTCGGGCTGTACGACATGACGGGAAACGTCTGGGAGTGGACGGCGACCGAGTGGACTGGCGACCACGCGAACACCTCGGAATCCGCGACCACAAATCTCCCAGCCCCGTCGACCTCGTGCTGCGGCCCCGCCACGGCCTTTGGTGAGCACGACCGGTTCGTGATGAAGGGTGGATCCCACCTGTGTGCGCCGTCCTACTGCCATCGGTACCGGCCGGCTGCCCGGCAGGCCCATGGCCCCCGCGACACGACCAGCCACCTCGGATTCCGCTGCGTCGCCGAGCCGAGCTGATCCGAGCGCGCGTTACGACCGAACCTGCAGCGCCAGACATCCGAGCAGACTGCTGGCCGGCAGCCGGGCCGGATGCTAGGGCTGCGTCGAGGACACCGAGCCGGCCGGTGTACCGAGGATCGCCTCCCTGAGCAGACGCGCCGAACCGTCCGCAACAGCTCGGAAGTTTGGCTCGTACCCGAACACCGTCACGCTTCCACGACCAAGAGTCTCGACGGTCTCCAGTGCAGTTCCGGCGAGGCTGTCCGACTCGGTGGCGAAGCCGGACACGAACATGCGCTGCGGGAAGGCGCCGACAACCCGCGCGTCCCCAGGCGTGAGAACGAGGTTGTAGTCGCTGTCCCACTCGATCATGTTGCGTCCGTCCGGCGTGCGAATCCGCATCATGGCGCCGGGCGACTCGGCCTGCGGCGCCTCCATGCCCACCTCGGAGATCCCGAGGTTCGACGCCAGCAAAGCACCTTCCTGCCAACCGACGTAGCGACCGCCGCCCTTGACCCAGGCCACCAGGGAAGCGCGCCCCTTCCGCCCGAGGTCTTCATACACCGGATCGGAGTCGACGTTGCCCGCCACGACGACGTCGAACTTCCGCAGCTTCTTGGCAGTGACCTGCTCGGGCAGGAGGACGGTGTAGGGGAACCGCCAGTCGTGCCCCAGGCGCCACTTCAGCCACCCGCTGTACTGGTAGCCGTTCCACAGCTCCGGCCACTGGTCGATGATGGCGATCCGCGGCATCGGGCCCGGAGGCAGGCCTTTCCTGGGATTCTTCAGCTTCGACGCGGTCTCCACGGGGGCTGTCACCGGCAGACCCGTGGAGCCACCCTTGATCCCGGCGAGCAACGGCAGGCTCCACCCGCTCACGTCATAGAAGTACGGGAAGGGCACATAGGTGTCCTCGTTGAGCGTCGCCTGCACCCAGTGCTTCTGCGGCTGAGCGAGGGTGATCCAATACGTCCCCTTCGGCAGGGTCTTCTGCCGCGGCTCGTCCCCGTACGGGCGGTAGTCCTGGACCACCGTCGGCCCGGTGAGTCGTTCGACGACGACATGGGCGGCCTGCAGCCGGCTGACCACGCGCCGGGTCTCGAGTGAGCTCCCGAGCAGGAAGTAGCCGCAGACCTTCCGGTCAGGCACAGGTCGCAGCACATCGTCGTCGGAGTTGTAGATCTTGTTCGGCTGGAGCTGGCAACGCTCGCCCTGATGCTCGGCCTGGACGAAAGTCTTGCGCCATGTGCGCAGAACCATCTTGTGGTTCGTCGCACCGGTGAACAGGGTCGTCAGCGCCGAGGTGTACTGGTGCCGGACGCGTCGCGGGTAGGACACGGAGTCGCCTTGCTCGAAGGTCATCCCGACTGCGCCCATCTGCGTAGTGGGGACCGTGTCGCCATAGACCTGCGCGAAGAAGTCGTACCCGGAGTCGGAGGTCTCGTAGCGCCAACCACGGGCCTGAAAGGCCGCTTCATTCGCCGGGCCGTACAGCTGCTCGATCTCGCGGTAGAGCCCCGTGGGTGTCTCGTGGTAGATCGGGTCTGCATCCGGTGGGAAGAAGTAGTTCCTACCGCTGTTCTCGTGCTCGTCGACAAACAGCTGCGGCGGGTATTTCCACAGCAGCTGGAGTCGACCTGAGACCTCCGGCTGTGTCCCGACAAGGACATCGCGGTTCATGTCGAATGAGGAGCCGTTGTAGCGGATGTCTCGCGCGCGCCCATCGGGGTTCTGCACGGGGATCAGGCCGACGATCGAGTGATGCAGGATCGCGCGGGCCACACAGTCTGATCGGTCAGCAAGCTGGTGCAACAGCTTGACGACGGCGTCCCCGCCGGACGGTTCGTTGCCATGCACGTTCGCCGCAATCCACAAGATCGGCGGGGTGCGCTGAATGATGCGATCGGCCGCGACTTCGGACGTCGACGGGTCACGCAGTCGGTTCAGATCGTGCCGGATGGCGGGCAGGCGGTTCAGCGTTCGCGGCTGACCAACCAGCGCGTACCGAAGGGGACGACCCTCCCACGACTTGGCGTAGACCCCGGTCACCACTCGGTCGCTGGCTCGATCGACGGCTGCCCAATACCGTCCGATCTCCTTGTTCGTGGCCTGCTTCCTGCCGAGGTGATACCCGAGCACATGCTTGGGAGTGGGAACCGCGCCACGGAACTTCGGCTCGGTGCTGAGCGGATCGCAGCCGCCCCTGGGGGCAACTGCCTTGGCGGCGACTGAGCCGCTCACGACACGCGCAGTCGCAGCGCTCGCCAGCGAGGTCGTCATGCAAAGGGCGAGCAGGCTGGCAGCAGTCAATCCAACAAGGGCACGGCGCATGGCGCGAGCGTAGATGCCCGCCACGGCGTTGGAAACAGCGCCCCGAAAACCTACCGGAATGGCCTCATCGCCGACCTCGGGCTACGTTCTCGGATATGGCAGGCATGCGCTTCGGTATCGATATCGCCCAGCAACGGATGGAGTGGGACGACCTGCTCAGCCGGGTCCGCCTGGCCGAGGACCTCGGCTTCGACGGCGCCTGGGGCTTCGACCATTTCGGGCCGATGTACGGCGAAGGGCCAGGCAACTGCTTTGAGGGGATGACGACGCTCGCAGCGCTGGCGTCGGCCACGTCGCGAATCCGGCTCGGCCTCCTGGTCACCGGCGTCACGTACAGGCACCCGTCAGTTCTGGCTGCCGAAGCGATCACTGTCGACCACGCGAGCCACGGTCGCCTCGAGCTTGCCTTGGGAGCAGCCTGGTTCGAAGCCGAGCACGACCAGCTGGGCATCGAGTTCCCGCCGGTAGGGGAACGCTTTGACCGGCTCGAGGACTGCCTGGAGATCCTGACCAGACTGTTGACGGGCGAGGTGGTCAGCTACGAAGGCCGGGTCTTCAGCCTGGCGGAGGCGCAATTGCGTCCCCCGCCGGTCCAGCGACCGCATCCGCCCGTGTGGATCGGCGGGTCGGGGCGACGCCGGACCCTCCCCCTGGTCGCCAAGTACGCGGACGCGTGGCACTGCAACGCGTCGCGCGAGAACTACAGCGAGCTCTCGGCCGCGGTAGACGAGCTGGCCGTCGCCGCCGGCCGGGATCCCGCTTCCATCACCCGAGCCGCCTCCCTGTCGCTGTCCGAGCCTTGGTCCCAAGTCCGGGCGAACGCCGAGAGAATGCGAGCAGCTGGCATCGGCTACCTCGTCTGCGGGTGGCCGGGCGAAGGCCCGGCGAGAGTCGAGGAGTTCGTGACCCAGGTCCTTCCGGACCTGACCGACTGAGCCCTGCCCGCGCCCGGCGCCTGGCAGACTCGTTCAGATCTCCCCAGGGCGGGTGCTCAGAGGACTTCGAAGAACCGGATGCACACCCGCTGGTCGTCGCCGCGGGCCATTCCGACGAACACGCGCCCGCACAACCATCGGTGTTCGGGCGCATCAGTTCTGAACACTGGTGAGGTGCGGTAGTAGTACTCGGTCTCCGGAATCTGCTCGCCTGCGGCCATCCGGATCTCCTGGTCCTCGTCCGCCCGCCAGAACCCCCGGTTGACGACGTCGATCGTGGAGCCGTCATCGGCCCGGATGAGGTAGCGAGCATCCAGCTGGGTTGTCTGACCTCGACTCGTGGACCAGTCGCCTCCGCCGGGCAGGACGACCCCGTTGAGCCGAGGTCCTTCCACCTCGCCACCCGTGATCGGCGTGAACATCAGCACCTCGTCGGGGCCACGCCCGACGTGGACCGCGGGATCGATGTCCACACGCGCCTCGAAGGCGAACTGCAGGACGGGGTCCGGCAAGCCCGAGGTCAGCACGGGACCCCCTCGTCGAGGGTCTTCCGTAGAGCAGTGCTCACGGACTCCAAGACATCGACGACATGGTCATAGTCGACACCTTCCGCCTCGACCTTGGCATAGAACGCTTCGCGGGCAGCTCCGAAGTACGGAAAGCAGCCCTCCGTGGCGCGCCGGCCCTTTGCCGTCAGCGAGATCAGGGCGGCCCGACCGTCGGTCGGGTCGTGTCGGCGCCGGATCAATCCAGCGCTGGAGAGTCTGTTCAGATGGTTGGACATGGAGGACGGTCTCATCCCGGTTCGCGCCGCGAGGTCGCCGGGACGTTGAGATCCGGTGGCGTACAGCACGCTGGTGAGGGCGAAATCCGTCGGCCGCAAGGGCGCGGAGACCATCGCGTCACGCAACAGCTCCCCCAGCTGTTGCTGAAGAGCGAAGATCAGCAGGGTCGGCTCCCGCCGAAATCCAGTCACGGGCGGCCATGTTACGAGATGGACACGACGCTCGCATTTAGTTCAAGTTGGAACTATTCTCCCGGCATGCGACGTCTCGCCTTGGCACTTCTCGCCACCTTGTTGGTGTCGGCCTGCTCCGCGTCCAACCCGCAGCCGGTGGACTCGCCGGCCGTGCCCGTTCCAACGGCTCCGAGCGAGCTACGTGGTTCCCCCCGAGCAGCTGACGATCCCACCTACATCACCGCCCGAGTGAGGACAGGAGTCAAACCGTGCGGGATCCTCGGTGCCGCGGGACAAATCTGGGTGAGCAACCTCGCCGACCGGACCGTCGTTCGCATTGATCCGGCTGATCTATCGGTGTCCGCTCCCATCCCCGTGGGATCCCAGCCGTGCGGGCTGGCGGCGGGCTTCGGGTCCGTCTGGGTGGAGAACTACGGATCGAACGATGTCACCCGTCTCGACGAAACGACCGGCGAAGTGCTCGCGACGGTGCCCGTTGGTGAGGCGCCCTTCGACGTGACGACCGCCGACGGATCGGTGTGGGTCACGAACAATCTGTCGGGAACCGTGTCCCGGATCGACCCGCAGGACAACACCGCCACGACGATTCAGGTCGGCGCCGCCCCGATCGGGATCGCGCACTCGCCAGGAGCAGTCTGGGTGCCGCTCGCGAAGTCGGGGAAGGTGGTCCGTATCGACAGCGCCACCGGCGAGGTGGTTGCCAAGATTGCCATCGGCAAGCAGGCCGGCTGGACGGCCTACGACCGGACTTCGGTCTGGGTCGCAGACGGGACGGGCCATGTCAGTCGCATCGATCCCGAGACCAACACCGTTGTCGCGCGCAGCACTGTCGGCAAAAATCCCTTGGACGGTGATGTTGTAGGCAACACCGTCTGGATTCCTGACCAGGGCGGCCTCTTGTACCCGATCGACAGGGCGACCAACGAGGTCGGTAAGCCGATCCGATCGACGGCAGACAACCCCTTCGTCGTCGCAGGTTTTCAGGGAAGCCTCTGGGCCGTCGACTTCCTCGGGACCGACGTGGTCCGCATCGACACCGACCGGGCGCGCAAGTCGTGATCGACACTCACGACCGGAAGAGTGCCGAGTACGCGTTGAGCGCCGGCTGTCCCCCAAGGTGCGCGTACAGGACCGTGGCGTCCCTGGGGATCTCCGCGCTCGTGACGAGGTCGATGAGGCCGGCCATCGACTTTCCCTCGTAGACCGGGTCGATGATCATGCCCTCGAGGCGTCCGCTGAGTCGGATCGCGTCAAGCGTCGACTGCACAGGGATGCCGTAATAGTCCCCGGCCCAGCCTTCTAGGACCGTGATCTCGTCATCACCCAGGTCGCGTCCGAGCTCGATCAGGTCGGCGGTGCTGCGTGCGATGCGAGCCACTTGGTCACGAGTCGCTTGCAGTTTGGCCGAAGCATCGATCCCGACAACCCGCCGGGGTCTGTCCTGGCCGGCAAAACCGGCAATCATCCCCGCCTGAGTGCTTCCCGTCACCGAGCAGACGACGATCGTGTCGAAGAAGACGCCCAACTCCCGCTCCTGCTGCTGCACCTCAAAGGCCCAGTTGACGAAGCCAAGGCCGCCGAGCCTGTGGTCAGATGCCCCCGCCGGGATTGCGTACGGCTTCCCGCCCCGTGCGCGGACGTCGTCGAGAGCGCGCGTCCAGCTGTCCCGGAACCCGATGTCGAACCCAGCCGGGTCGAGTCGCACGTCAGCCCCCATGATGCGCGAGAGCAGGATGTTTCCGACGCGATCGTTGACCGAGTCCGGCCAGTCGACCCAGGCCTCCTGCACAAGCACTGCCTTGAGCCCCAACTTGGCAGCGACCGCAGCGACCTGCCGGGTGTGGTTGGACTGCACGCCGCCGATGGAGACCAACGTGTCCGCGCCCTCGGCCAGTGCGTCCGGCACGATGTACTCGAGCTTGCGAGTCTTGTTGCCGCCGAACGCGAGACCGCTGTTGCAGTCTTCTCTCTTCGCCCAGATCCTTGCTCCGCCAAGGTGGGCGCTGAGCCGAGGCAACTCGTGGACTGGGCTAGGTCCAAAGGTCAGCGGGTAGCGCGGAAAGTCTCCGATGGCCATCGACAGGTCCTCTCAGGTGTCGGCGGGTGGCCTGGCTGTACGGGCCACGTACACGGTGTTGGAGGACGACCCACCCTGCAACGGGTTCGGAAAACTGACCTCGGTTGCTTCGGCCCTGGAGAACGTCGCTGACAGGACCGCCAGATACTCCGCGTCCGGCGGATCGTTCGACCACAGCGAGAACACACCACCTGGCCGGATGAAGCTGCTGAGCCTCTTCGTTCCGGCCAGCTGGTAGAAGTCGGAGTGGCTCGGATGTAGCACGTGGCGCGGCGAATGGTCGACGTCGAGGATCACCGCGTCGAACTGTCGGGAGGCAATCAGGGGATCGAACCCCGCTGCTGCGGACAACGCGAAGAAGTCGGCCTCGACGAAACGGCATCGAGGATCGCACACGAGCGGCTCGCCCATGGGAATCAGGCCCTGTTGGTGCCATTCGATGATCTCCGGAAGCCGATCAACCACCAGCAGAGAACGCACCCGTGGATCGTCCAGGACCGCCACGGCGGTGAACCCGAGGCCGAGGCCGCCGACCACCACGTCCAGCGCGTCGCCATCCACGCGCTCGAGGGCCAGGGTCGCTACAGCCCGCTCGGCGACCGTGAACATGCTGGACATCAGGAAGTCGTCGCCGAGCTTCACCTCATAGATGTCCGCCCCGGACAAGGGGTCTCGGCGCCGCCGCAGGCTGAGCTCACCCATCGGGGTCTGGCGCCAATCAAGCTCCTCGAACCGCGCGCTCACCCGGCTGTCACCCAGCCATTAGAGCACCTGGCTCCGCGCGAGCCGGCTATCCCCTGGACGAGGTGAACGCGTCGAAGATCTCCTGGCCAACCGTTGTCGACGACAGGCCGGCGCTGGGGCCTAGACGCACCCGATCGATCCGCATGCTGGAGTTGGACAGCCCTCCGATGGAACCGCGGGTCGCACCGTCCACCACCAGCTGCAACGAGCCGGCCGCTCCAGCGGCCCAGCTGATGGCGATCGTGTGTTGTCCCGGCGCGATGGTCGCCCAGGGAGAGCGTGACGTACCTCCACTTCGTGCAGCAAGGACCCGGAGCTGGGTCGGCCCCGTGGGCGTGTTCCGGTAGACGACCCTGAGCACGCGCGATCCGGACGAGGTGAGACCAGAAAGGATGTCGTGCCCGGCGGATCGGGTGGGTGTGTCCAAGGGGTCGAACATGAAGCTGGCCCGGTAGGTGCTCTCCGCCGAGGGAGAGTCGTCTTCGACGTAGGACTTCTTGGCCCCTGGGATCGTCGTTCTCAGTGCGAACTTTCCGTCGGGTGCGCCCGCCTGGGTGATCGTCAACCGAGATCCACCGAAGGCCTTCGACCAACGGCCGGTAGACCCGCTCTCGAACCCGTCGTCGAAGATGGCGCCCGAACTGGTGACGGTGAGCGACGTCGAGGCCCAGGGGCCCCAGTTGCCCGCGGCGTCAAGCGCGTGGACGTACACCGGGTGGACACCGGGGTTGAGGTCGAGGACGAGCGAACCGGCTACTGCGGAGGACGCCGAGCCTGGGGACGCCACTGACAATGCCGTTCCGGTGCCAGATGTTATTGGCAGATCGAACGCGAACTCAGCAGCGGAGATCGCACTTCCGCCCGTGGTGGAGTCATCAGCCAGCGCGCTGACGGTCACGGTGCCCCCTGGTCCGACAGGGTCCGGAGACACCGTCAGATTGCGTGTCAGCGGGCCCTGGGTGTCCCCTGCGGGGACCAACAGCTGCCAGGAGGCCAGGGCATCGATGCGTCCCGCGCCGTAGACGTTGTCGGCCCCGACGACTCCCAGGTCGTGCGCGCCGTCGCGCAGCGCGGCTTCCTGCGCCGTTGCCGACAGCGTGTGGTCTCCCGAGAGGAGCAGTGCCAGGACCCCAGTAGCGTGCGGGGCAGCGAGGGAGGTGCCACTCGCAGAGGTGTAGAACCCGTACCGGTCGCTGGTACGGATGTTCGTGCCGGGAGCTGTGACGTCGGGAAACACGCGCGTACGTCCGCCGCAGGTCGACGGTCCCCGGCTGGAGTCATACCGGACGAGGTCATTGCTGCTGACCGAACCGACGCTCAGAGCCTCTGGGTAGTTGGCCGGGCTGTAGCTCGTGTTGCTGGCGGGCCCGGCATTTCCCGCCGCGAACACTGGAAGAACGTCAAGCGCCCTCAGGGCCACCAGGTCGGCCTGAAGACTGGTGTCGCACCCGGGCGTTCCGAGCGACCACGAATTGTTGATGACGTCCGCTCCGTCGTCAGTCGTCGGGTCCCCGTCGGGGTCCACAGCCCACTGCAATGCCTCGTGGATCGCGGAGAGCGTTCCCACGCCTGCGTCGTTGAAGACACGAGCGGCGATCCAACGTGCCGACGGTGCGACGCCGATGGCCGTACCGCCCGCCGCCCCTCCGACGACTACGCCGGTGGTCCACGTCCCATGTCCAGAGAAGTCGACGGGTCCGCTGGGGTGCTGGCCGTAGGGGTCAAACCAGCTGTTGCTACCGCCCCTGTAGGTAGACGCGATGTCCGGATGGGACAGGTCGGCCCCGCTGTCGAGCATCGCAACGACCACTCCCTGACCCGTGAGTCCCTGGGCCCACAGCTGCGGGGCTCCGACCTGAGCCACGTTCGGCTCCGGATCGGCGGACGCCTGCGCGATAGGGGCTTGGACGATGGCCACATCAGGCGTCACGCTCATCACCTGGGGCATCGAGCGAAGCACATCAACTGCATGGTCACTGGCACTGACCACCAAGGAGTTGGAGATCCACAGCGGAGTCACCGATCCGATCTCACCTCGCACCCGCAGCCCGTCCAGGGTCCGTCGGACCGGGCGTTGTGCGCTGGTAGCGGTCTCCCGCAGGTGTTCGAGCACGCGGCGGTGCGCCGCGCGCGGGCTGCCGGCTTTCGACACACGATCCGAGTTGGCTTGAGTTCTCAGCGTCACGATCACGTCGTGCCTGACCGGAGGATCGGCCGAGTGTGCTTGGGCCGGCAGCACGCCCAGTGTTGCCGACGCGACGCCGGCCGCGAGCAGCATCGTGGCCACCCGCGTCTGGTTTCCGGACCAGGAGGTGCGCAAGGTCACCCCTGAGCCACGATGTGCTCGACTCGGACGTCGCCGAGAACAAGCGTGACAAGGTCGCCGGCATGCACGGCGTTGTGGGCATTGGCGAAGAGGAAGAAGTAGGTCGCACCGAGGCGGATGTCACTGTTGTGGTGGTGCGGCGGAGAGGCGAAGGCCAACGTCTCCCCCGACCGCTCGACGACGAGGATCGGTAGGAGATCGTCATCGTGAAGAACGCCGTCGGCCTTCTCGGGATCGACCGCTTGGTAACGGAAGTCGACCATCCCGCCGGCCGCGGTGACGCCGATCATGCTGACGTCGATGCCATACCTCGCGGCGAGTCCCTCAGCGTCTACCAGCGTGGTGCCGGAGCGTACGTCCTCGCCGCGGTCGGGCCACCACGCTCGGAACCCAAGAGCGCCGGCGACGAGGAGCAGGACGACCCCGAGAACCAGGAGACGACGTCGACGCGTGTCGGCGACAGGAGGCGGCTGAGGCGCCGCCGCAGGAAGGGTGTCAGTGATCACCGGGGGGACATCCTTCCGTGCGGCGGACGCGATCGGGCGGCAGGTTCGGTTCTGCGTTGGTCACGGAACATCCAGGGCGTCGACATCGAGTGCTCCGTTCCCGCCGAGCCCATGCGCCGTGCCGTCGAAGTAGACCGACCAGGTGCTGCCGTTGCGGTAGACGACGTCTTCGTCCTGCACACTGCCCAGGCTCGGCACTGCGGTGCTGCCGGCTGTGAACGACAGGTACAGGTGGCTCCCGTCGACCCTGTCCATACCGTCGACGTCGGCGTTGCCCGGCAGGCCGTTCGCACTGGCATCCCAGACCCTGCTGTAGGAGGAACCGTTCCAGCTGTAGATGTCGGCATCATCCGCACCCCCGCCGACGTTGGGCGGATTGACGTTGCCCAGCGTCGAGAAGTACAGCGTTGATCCATCGACGGTGATCGCGTCGATGTCCTCTCCTGTGGAGGTCAGCCCATGGGCCGTGCCGTTGAAGAAGACTGACCAGATCCCGTTGTTGAAGTACACAACGTCCTCGTCCTGCACGTTTCCGAGCCCAGGCACCGAAGTGTTCGAGGCACTGAACGACAGGTAGAAGTGGCTGCCGTCGACCCGGTGATAGGCATCGACGTTCGCGCCGCCTGGCAGGCCGACCGCCGACGCATCAACAGCGCGGCTATAGGCAGCGCCGCTCCATCCGTAGATGTCTGCATCGTCAGGCGTTCCACCGAGTCCGGGCAGACTCGCACTGCCGAGCGTCGAGAAGAACAGCGACCCGGAGGTCGGATGCGGGCTGACGGTCAGCGCCGCCGTACCGACCGAGCTCCAGTTTCCGGCGGCGTCTCGTGCCCGCACCTTGAGGCTGTAGCTGCCGGGGTTCCAGCTAGCGACATCGATAGAGGCGGAGAGGCTCCACGGCCCGCTGCCGCTCACCGCCATTGCTTGACCGTTGCCGACTCCCGGGTCAGCACCGACAAACCACTCGGCAGCGACCACATTGGTGAAATCCGCTTGGGCTGTGGCAGCCAAGGCAACGTTCGTGGCGGTGCCCGTCGGGTTCGGAGTCGCCGTCACCCCACTGATCGATGGTGGCGACTTGTCGATGGTGAGAGTCGTGGTCGCCATGTCGCCCCAGTTGCCGGCGGAGTCCTTGGCGTGCACATAGATCGTGTGGTCGCCGTTGCTCAGCTGGATCACCGTGGTCAACGGGATGTCCATGTAGCCGGTCTCCAACGCGCTGTTGAACAGGCCGTCGTCAGCAGCGACGACGATCCCAGCCCCGTTAGCCCCGACCGTGTCGATGAATGCCTCCGCTCGGCTGAGCGTGGCGCCTCCTAGGTCTTCGAGCTGCACGCGGGTCCGAACAGCCTGCGTGCTCGCGTTGATCGGCTTGGTGCCGTTGTTTGGATTCGGTGCTATCGACACGATGGTGGTGGTCGGGGCCGTCTTGTCGACAACCAGATTGACCGTGACCGGGGCACCCCAGTTCGTCGACGCCGAGTCTCGGCTGTGGATCGAGACCACGTGGGTTCCAGGGCTCAGGCCGTTGATCGTCCCGGCGGGGATGACCCCATCCACGCTGGCGATCGGAGCCGCGACATTCACGGTCATCCCTACCGGCGTGCCAGCGTCGATCGTGTATTCGGCGGCGAAGACCGCGGAACCGCCGCTAGCGGTGTCGTCAGCGGTGGCGTGAACAATCACGTCGGTCTGCCCGTTCGTCGGATTGGGATTCAACGTCGCGTTCACCGTGACCGGACCGGTTGTGTCGGCGCCCTGCACGAGCACTGAGCTGAAGACGCCCAGGTTGCCGTTGGAGTCCTTCCCGCGGACATAGAGGATGTGCTGGCCGGCCGGAATCCCAGCAATCGTCACATTCTCGCTGACCTCGTCGAAGGTCCCGTCGACGGCATCCATGGCGACCGCGGTGCCCGTGACCGAGTCGACGTAGTACTCGGCGCCGGCGACGTGGCCCGCTCCGATGCCGTCGTCAACCACGGTCGCTGTCAGGTTCGTCCCGTTGTAGGCCACCGCGCTGGTCACCGGTCCGGCGTCTCCGGGAGCAGGCAGACTCGGAATCGTGACATAGGTCAGCATGCCGCCGTACCCGGCGACGTTGCTGTTGTGCAGCAACAGACTGCCGTCATACACCGCAAGCCTGGTCTGCCTGTTTGAGGCGGCTGGAGCCGTCAAGATCGTGTCGGCCGTCTGACCAGGCCCGAACGTCTCGGCAACAGCATCGCGTGGGTACGTCAACGGATTGCCGTCAAGGGCGACGAGGTTTTGCCGCGCTCCCAGCACCGCCATGGAGTGATACTGCTGGCCGGCGTTGACGTAGCGCAGGAGCACCTTGTTGCCAGCCGCTGTAGGGATCTCGGCCGTGCTGGGGTAGGCCTTGCCGTTGATCAGGAAGTACTTCGGCGAGTAGTTGCGCATGTCGAAGCTCGCCGGGTCCGCGGAGGCGTTGAGGGCGGGGTCGATCTCGCTGAGCACCAGCACCGCTTCGGTGTCGTACGCGGTAGCAGTGCCGTACGCCTGGCCCGCAGTGGCTGGCCGCACCACGAGGGCTCCGTACAGACCCATCGCGACCTGGTGCTCGGCGTTGTTCGTCAGCCCAGCCTCGTAGAGGTAGGTGCCGGGTCGGGTGGGCTTGAGCGTATAGACCTTGGTGTCTCCATCGACAACGCCATCAAGATCGGGCGCCATGTCCTGCCCCTGGAACAACAGGGCAGTCTTCTCCCCCAGTTCGTTGTGGAGGGTGACGGTCACCGTGTCGCCAACGTTCGCGTAGAGAGTCGGACCACCCGGTACGGACACTGGCGCGTTGGTCGGGCTGTAGCCCCAGACATTCACGGACTGACCGTCCGGCAGGGTGGTCGAGCTCGTTCCAGCGACCGCGTAGAGGTCGAACGACGGGGTTGCGGCGCTTGCAGCTCCCGCCGGCAGGAGCAGGCTGGCTAGCGCTGCGAGTCCGCCCACCGTCAGCAGGGAGATAGCTGTCTTCTTCATCGTCATCCCTCGAGTCATCACGCGCCCACCTCTCCGGTCAGCCACAGTCATTGGGGGCGGGAGGGACGATCTTCATGTATGTGATCGGCCCGGTCATGTTGGCGCCCCAGGAGGTGATCTGGAACAGCGCGTGGTTGTGGGAGATGATGTAGAACTCTCCACATTGATTGACCGACTGAGTGCCGGGAGGCAAGTTCTCACGCTTCCCCAGATACGGGCTGCCGCTGTAGAACACCCCGATCACCTGATTGGCCAGGCTGGGCACGACATCCGGGACCGGTTTGGAGACTGGGTCATAGTGCTCGGCGTCGTACCACTTGAAGATGACGTCCCAGGTCTGTCCCGGACCGATGTTGATGTCGAACTTCTCGAAGGACAGGTCCTGCCCGCTCGGTCCTTCCAGCGGACGTCCATCCCTACCGATCACGAGCCCGTTGTTGCCGTGCGGGTGGAAGGGGTAGTCCTCGGTGCCGACGTTCAGATACCGCGCCATCCCAGGGTAAGGATGGGAACCGGGGTCGTAGGGGTTCACCTCGGCGAGAGCTCCGTACGGCTGGGTCGGCAACCAAGACGCACCGTTGTCGGCGATGCTGTCAGGGAAGCCTCGGCCGTTGATCAGCCAGTAGCGCGGGTGGTAGTTGTTCATCTTGAAGGTCTTGCCGCGCTCGACGGCCTGATGCTGGTAGGGGTCGATCTCAGACAGCAGAACCATGAACTCCTCGGACGGAGTGAATCGGCTGTCGGAGCGGTCGTAGGCGTAGTTCGCGCCCATGGTCGGCCGCACGATCAAGGCGCCGAACAGGCCCATCCGGACCTGCTTCTCGGGCTTGGTTCCCGATTCGTAGAGGAACGTGCCGGGGTGATCCGCCTTGAACGTGTAGGTGATCGTCCCACCGTTCGCCGCCGCCGTGTCGGTCAACGACGTCGTCGAGCCGCCGCCTTGTGGTTGCGCTGGTATGCCGTTCGCCAGCACGTTGGTCTGGCCCGGGAAGGCGATCGAGGTCTCTTCGGGGAGGGTGTTGTGCAGGATCACGGTGACGGTGTCATTTTCGTTCACGCACAGCACCGGACCGGGATGTTGGAATCCGTCAAAACCGCTCGAGTAGCCCCACATGAATGCGGTGTTGGCGTCTGGGAGGCTGATGTAGCCGGTCTTCGTCGTGAGGTTGAAGATCGGGGCATTGGCGACTCCCCCGGATCCGGGGGTGCACACGATTCCCACCCGGGACGGCGCCGCTGCGGTAGCAGGATTTGCCGGCGCCAGGGTGGCCGCGGCCACGCAACCAAGAGCCACCGCTCCAACCAGTGCCGGCATCCGGAACGCACGCCGACCAGTTCTCCGCTGCATGACTGCACCTCTCATGGCCGGACCGCCCAGTCGTTTGGATACGCCTGCTCCTTCAAGGTGGCGCCGGGATGCACGCGCACCTCGGTCGCCTGGCCACCGAATCCACCAGGCGCCTTGTTGTTGGACCTGGTGTAGTTCCGGTTGTAGAGCATGTAGGTGTCGTAGCCATTGCCACTGCTGCCAGAACCGCCGCTGTGTGCTGGTGCTTGGAAGATCACGTCGTAGCTCTCGCCGGGGCCGATGTTGATCGTGTTGGTGACGAACGACGTGTCCGCGCCGTCACGCCCCTTCAGCGGCGTGGCGTCGCGACCAACGACCCGCATCTGGATTCCGGCCATCGTCATGGCCTGCTCTTTGAACCCGAGGTTGGCGAAGCGCAGAGCCACTCGGTCCCCCTCGTTGCAGTTCACCAGCGAGGAGTGCGGCTGATACTGCAGCTCAGGGTGCGCGTCGGGTGCGATCAGATCACCGTCAGCGTCGGTCTTGACTGCTAGCGCGTGGAGTGACTCCCCCGCATTGATAGGAGCATTCGGAGCGATGGTGTCGGGATAGACGCGACCGTTGAGCAGGCTGAAGTCGGCCTTGTAGTCGCTCCACTCCGGGAGCTGGATGTGAGCGTCAGCCCAGTGCGACTCCGCCCAGACCTCAGAGAGGAACATCGCGAACTCGCGGTCGTACCCCGTCGACCCGTCGCCGTCGTTGTACATGAACTTGGTGAAGCCGCCGTGGTTCGTACCGTTCTGAACCGGACGGACGAAGACGAGTCCGGTCATTCCCATGTGGACGTGCTCCACGTCCTCGACGTGGCAGTGGTACATGTAGGTTCCGGGATCGCGCGGGCGGTAGACGTAGGTGAACTCGCGTCCGGTGGGCACTGCGACCGACCCGGTCGGCTCCCCGTCGTAGAACGGGATCACGTTGCGGAAGCCATGCCAGTGCAGGGTGTGCGCGTCGAAGAGGTCCGGTCGGACGGCCAGGCCGAGGTTGGTCAGCTTGAGTTTGAAGTCCTTGGGATGGGCGGGGTCGTACTGATCGACCCAGAACAGCGGCGCCGAGTGCTGTGCCCGGTTCTTCTGGTGGCTGCGCTGCGTCGCGGTCATGCCGGTGAGGTTGCGGAAGCCGAAGATGTAGGTCGTGAAGAGCCCGGGTGCCAGGGTATCGGGGTGGAACGGTGGAATCGCCGGCGTGTCTGGCAGGGCGATCCATCCGTCGGTGCCACCGAAGAACAAGTCAGGGTCCCCATCAGCGGCCAGCGCCTGTTCGGGTAGCAGCAACTTGCCCGACCAAGCCACGCTGCCAGCCAGCAGTGCGGCGCCCCCCGTGAACTTCAGGAAGTCACGCCTGTTGAAATCTCGCTTCTCGGCCATGCCGTTGACTCCCTCGGGATGCTGTGGCCTGCGCTGGTCGGGGTTGTTCGGATCACGGGACATAGAAGGCATCCACGTCTTGGCCGCCGGCGGTGAGCCCGTTGGCGGTCCCGTCGAAGAACACCGACCAGCTGCCGTTGTCGAAGTAGATGACGTCCTCGTCCTGGACCCGTCCCAGACCAGGAACGTTCGTGTTGGAGTTGCTGAACGAGAGGTAGAAGTGCGTCGCATCCACCCAGACGAGTCCATCCACGTCCGGGTTGTTGGGTCCGCGGAGCGCTCCCCGGTTCGGGAGGCCGTACGGCGCTGCCGTGGCATCCATCACCCGGGTGTAAGAGCTTCCACCGTTCCAGCGATAGACGTCGGCGTTGTCGCCCGCGCCACCAGCGCCGGGAGGAACTGCGCTGTTGTTGGTCGAGAAGTACAGCTGGTCGCCTACGACGCTGATCGCCCCAAGGTCGATCCCACTCCTGATCCCGTGTGCGCTGCCGTCGAAGAACATCGACCAGGTGCCGTTGTCGTAGTAGACGACGTCCTCGTCAGCAACGTTCCCGAGACCAGGGACCGCGGTTGTGGATCGGAAGGAGAGGTAGAAGTGCGTTGCATCGACCTGCGCGACGCCGTCGATGTCCGCGGTGCGTGGCAAGCCCAAGCTGTTTGGCCCCCGGCCGTCGATGACCCGGGCAAAGGCAGTGCCGTCCCAGCCGTAGACGTTGGCGTCGTCACCGCCTCCGACGACCCCTGGCGGCGCAAGCCCGCCCAAGGTGGAGAAGAGCAGCGCAAATCCTGCGGGTGCAGGCGGCGGGGGTGGAGGAGGGGGCGCCAGTGCGCCGTCAGCGAACGAGATCGCGTCCACGTTCCCGAGCAAGGGGAAGTTCAGGCCATGACTCGTGCCGTCGAAGAAGACCGACCACGCGCCGCCGTCCAGGGCCACGACATCCTCGTCCTGCACCGTCCCCACGTCCGGGATACTCGTGTTCGACTCGTAGGAGAGGTAGACATGCGTCTCGTCGACCCAGATCAATCCATCGACGTTGGCCGTTGACCAACCGACAACCGACGCATCAATCACCCGGGTGAACGAAGCGTCTTCGTTCCATCGGTAGATGTCTGCGTCGTCACCGGACCCGCTGACCCCTTGAGGCACGGTGGAACTGCTCGTCGAGAAGTAGAGGGTGTTGCCGACGATGCTGAAGGCGTCCACATCCGTGCCACCCAGGCCGAAGAGGCTGCCGTCGAAGTACGACAGCCAGCTGCCTGCGTCGTAGTAGACGATGTCCTCGTCTGCCACCGAGCCAAGACCGGGCACGCTCGTCGTGGAGGCGAAGGACATGTAGAAGTGGTTGGCGTCCACGCGGGC
The DNA here is from genome assembly GCA_963805505.1 of uncultured Actinomycetota bacterium. Classification (GTDB taxonomy): domain Bacteria; phylum Actinomycetota; class Actinomycetes; order DATJPE01; family DATJPE01; genus JANPBY01. The sequence continues at coordinate 39,891 of CAWDUP010000006.1, forward strand.
GAACCCATCGACATTGGCAGCCGCCGACAGGCCCAAGCTTCCACCACCCGCGGCGTTGATCTCACGGCTGAACGTTGCCGAGTCCCACCGGAAGATGTCGCCCGGCTCATAGAGTCCGGAGACGCCGGGTGGCACGCTGCCAGCGGTCGAGAAGTACAGATCTCTGGCGATGGTCGGTGGGCAGTCTGGAGGACACGTCGGCGGGGGCGGGACGGAGTCGTACTCGTCGGCCCCGCTGTCGATCTGCCCCGCTGGATCGGGACGGACCTCACCATCGATGTCGTCGGCGGGGGCATCGACGCCTCCCTTGCTCGTTGCTGCCAAGCTGATGGCCGGCGATCCGGCGGCCAGGTGGTAGTCGCCCATCTTGTTCGGCGGCGCTTCGACGGTGACCAAGGTGGCGTCGACGAAGGCTGGGTTCTGCCGCCAGGTCGAGAAGGCCACCGATACGTCATAGGTCTCCGTGACCTGCGGGTCGGCGCCAGAGTTGCTGCCGTGTTCTGTGTATGGGTGCTGGCCGGCGTTCTGCTGGATCACCGAGTTGGTCGGTGCCAGGATGCCGGTGCCGTCTGCGACCCCGAGGTCCCAGTGATTCACCGGATTTGCGTCGGTGGTGAGACCGATGCCCTGCACGGTGGTGCCGGCTCTGGTGCCGGCACGGTTGTCCCAGAAGATGTTGTTGAACAGCAGTGGCTCGCTGAACGTCGGCGCGCTACCCCCGAGCGTGGCCTGCAGCTGGTCGCTGTTGGCCGAGGTGGAGAGCCCAGCGGGTGCTGGCGTTCCGTCGCTCGTCACGGCCGTCGCGGTCGTGAGGTTCTTCATGATCGTGTTGTTGTAGACCCGGACGTCCGGGGCGTCGTTGATTCCGATTCCGCCGCCCTCGTGGGTCGAGACGTTGTTGACGATCATGTTGTTGTAGACGTTCATCGGGAAGTTTCCGGCCATCAGGAAGCGGATCCCGCCACCGTCGTCATTGGCCAGGTTGCCCTGGATCTGGTTGTCGTAGATGTCGACCGGGCCAGTTCCTGGGGACAGGTCTCCGGGCGTCGCGGGCAGCTCGCCGGCGATCATGATGCCGCCACCCTCGTCGACTGACTGGTTGAGGTAGACGCGGTTGTGGTGGATCTTGCCCCCGGGGCTGCGGCCGTAGACGCTCAGGCCGCCGCCGTACTCGAGGGAGAAGTTGCCGCAGATGTCGTTGTTGGCAACGACGTACCCGTCAGATCCCGCGAACAGCCCGATGCCACCGGCAAGGTTGGTCCCAGAGTTCGCGATGACGCGGTTGTTGGCGATGCGGACGTTCTCGTTGTGCTGGTTGGTGTCCGCTCCACCGAGGTCCGGTGTACCGATGCGGATCGTTCCGTATCCAGCGCCGTTGTTCTGCACGACGTTGTTCGTGATCTGCAGCGATCGGGCATACGCATTGGCGAAGACTGCCCCGCCTTGGGTCTGGATGGTTGGCGGCAACCCCGTCTGCGCACCAGAGAGGTCGTTCACGTTGCCTGGGAACCCGTTCTCCACCGCTCCCCGGAGGTCGAAACCGTCGATAGCAGCCTTGTAGCCACTGGTGAACTGGCGGGCCTGTCCGGGCGTGTTTGTGGCGTTCTGCGAGGCCAGCACATAGACGCCAGCACCGTCGCTGACGGTCTGGTTGCCGTCCCAGGTGAGGCCGCCAACCTTGTCGAACCACGCAGTTGCGAGGTCGGTGTCCCCGTTGAAGGCGCTCGCATCGATGATCGAGCCCTGCACGTACGTGGAGCCTTGGAACCCGCCAGGACCCACGCCTTGCAGCTTGACCGGCGAGGCCATGATCAGGTTCTCGTAGTAGGCGCCGCGCGGGTTCATCCGTGGATTGGCCGGCGTAGCGGTGTTCGGGTAGACGACGACGAGGTCATCCGCGCTGCTGGAGAAGGCTGCATCCAGTGCCGCCTGGACCGTCTTGTAGGTCTCGTCCGGCCCGACCGATCGCACGGTCGGGTTGTAGCCGGAACCCAGCACGTGGAAGGTCAGGCCGTTGACGGTCGACTTCCCGTTGGCACCGGTGATCTTCAGCTGGTGGGGGCCGGTGGGAGTGTTGGAGGGCACGGATGCGGTGATCGACTGGTCGTTCCAGGCCGACGTGGGCAGAGCAGTGCCGTCCAGCGTGACCGTGCCTTGAGCTCCCCCGAAGCCGTTGCCGCTGATGGTGAACGACCGGCTCCCGGTCGACTGGACATACGGTTTCGACACGGCGAGCAGCTCAGGCGTCGTGGCGTCCAGTGGGCAGGTGACCGCGGTGAGTCCGGTCTGCGGAGACTCCACCGTCACACCCACGGGCGTGGGCGCCAGGTCGGCGAAGGTGCTGAGCCCGGCCAGGCCTTCGGCGCCAGCCGCATGCGTCGCGTACTTCGGGTTGTAGTTCGGGTTCAGCCGCCCGGGGATGCCCGGGTCGTTGGCGACGAAGCGATACATGTTCGCGCAGATGCCAGAAGGTGTCGGGCAGCTGATGAAGTTGGCCGACGGCATGAGCACGTCGTAGATGCCGTTGAAGTCTGTTTCGGTCGTGTACTGCAGCTTGTTGTTGTAGTCGTAGATGCCCACCGGCACGAACGGCAGGCCGACCTTCTCGCCGTACATGATCGAGCGTGGGTCGTTCGAGAAGTTGATGTCGTCGATGATCACCGTGCGCATCCGGGCAGGGACAGGTACGTCGGTGAAGAAGTTGAAGATCGGGGCGACCGACTTGCCGTTGTTCAGGCCAACGAGCTTGGTGTCGCAGTAGGGACGGTCGGTGCCTTCGTACGGCGAACCGCCGATGTCCAGGAACGTGGCGTTGTCGACGGCGTTCGGGCCGTCCCCGTTGAAGGCCGGGTTCGGGTCGCCGTTGTCGAGGAACTCCAGGTCACCGTCGGCGTCGATGCCCGCGACGTCCACGGTGTGCAGCGCACCTGCGCAGGCCGGCGGAGGGACCTGGGGAATGATCTGGTCGCCGTTGCCGATGTTGATGTCTTCCTCGGCCGTCGGCTTGTACATCGGGTTGCCCAAGGCGTCATCAGGGGACTCCACGTGCACCAGGTATTCACCCGCGGGGAGTGGTCGCAACGATCCCGTCAAGCAGTCCTCGGTGCTGGGGTCGAAGACCCCCGGCGTAAATCCGTCAGCAAGGAAGCAGCCGTCACCGAAGCCGTAGTTCCCGTTCACGGCCGCGCCGAAGTTGGCGTCGGACGTTCCCGGGTCCGTCGGATAGGTGCCGTATTGCACTCCTTGCATGAAGCTCGAGATGCACTCGCCCCCGATCTCCTGGTCGGTGACCAACACGTTCTCGTCCACACCGTGCAGCAGCGGGTTGCCGTCGACGTCGCGGGCGGTGCAGCCGGTCGGCCGCTCCCACGACTCGGTCACGTAGTTGTTCAGCAGCGGCCCCCTCTTGTAGGAGCCATCGTCAGCAAGCTGGTAGTCCCCTGCCGCATCGCACGGCGCGGACCCGTCGACCGGGCAGTCCACCGGGGCGTAGAGCTCTACGGGAACACCGGAGATGCCGGGCTGCCAGTCCTCGGTCGCGGCGAACTGGGGGTCGAGCTCGTTACGGGTGGTGTCGTAGCTGACCGTTCCGACGATGCCGCCGTTGCGCGGGTCGACGCCGTTGGACCCGGTGGGGTCATAGGCATGGACGCCCCAGTCCATCTGCCCGCTGAGGCCGATGATGGGCAGCACGCTCACGTCGACGCCGGCGCCCTTCACGGTCGTGGGCGTGGGTTGGTTGTCGGCTTGGTAGGTGACACCTGTCGTGTAGAAGTTGTCGGCGTACGCCTCCATGACGGTCCATTCCCCGATGGGGTAGCCGCTCTCGAAGTAGTAGTAGCCGTTGTCGTCGGTGGTGGCGGTGTTCTGTCCGCGGTCGTAGAGATTGTTCTCGCGGTGCCGGATGGTCAGCGTGAAGTTCGGTATGCCCTTCTCGCCGGGGTCCCGCTTGCCGTTGCGGTTCGCGTCGTTGAACACATATCCGTCGTACTCAGTCCACCAGCCGTTGAGCGGGAGCTGTCCCATCGCGACCGTCTCGCCACCGCTCACGGTGACGTTGATCATGTTGAGGTTGTAGTCCTGCGGCTCGTCCCACCAGCTGAGGGTGTAGTTGCCGTCGGGAACTCCAGCGATGTCGAACTTTCCATCGACCGTCCCCTGCCCGATCCAGACCGCCTCGTCGCCCGCCTGCAGATCGGTCAGCGACAACCACGGCTTCTTGATCGGGTGCCCGACCTTGGTGCCGGTGTTGCCACCCCAGAAGTCGAATGAACCGCCCTTCGGGGGTGTGTAGGTCTTGATGCCCACGACCGTGCCCTTGATGTGTCCCGCAGCGCCGCTGAGTGGCGCACCGTTGTGCAGCGGCTTGACGAAGCCGAAGATCGCGTCCGGGGTCGGCTCTCCTCCCTGCGCAAAGATCGTGCTGTAGCCGGCGTCACCTTCCATGAGCCAAACGTCGTAGTCGTGGTTGCCCTCGAGGGTCGTCGTCTGGATCCAGGTCTCGCCGTCCGGTGGTGTCGCAGAGACCGCGTAGCGCGCCGGCCCGAGGTGCGGGATCGCGAGCATGCCGGTGGCGTCGCTGACGCAGTTGCCGCCAGACCCGGGAATCGGCTTCGGCAGCATGTCGTCGTCGAGGCTGGCCAGTGGGATCTCGTAGGTGTCGGGGTTCTCTCCCTGGTAGCGCGTGCACAGCGGGTTGCCGTAGACGTCGGTCTGGAGCTCACCCAAGGTGTCGACGACGTGGCCGACGAAACCGGAGAGCGGCGCCTCGGAGTTGTCGTAGCCCATGTTGGTCGGAGCGTTGTCCACGAAGACCTGCGCGCGGAGCGTGCCGTCCGGCAGCGGGTTCGGCTGAAGTTCGACGGTGAGGGTCCCATTGAGCGGGCTGGCACATCCGGGGATGCTGCCGTCGACCTCGACGCAGAAGTGCGCCCCATCCATCTTGTAGCCGTCGGCGAACACCGAGATCAGATACCGGCCGTCCGGTAGGGCACCAAGTTCGCTGCCGAGGTCGTCCTGCGTTCCCTGGGCGTAGATCGGAGCCCAACCAGAGGGTTCATCGATCGACTGCCACCGGCACGACTTTGGGTAGTTGGGTGAGTTGGGCGAGCAGCCGTCACCCGGCGTGCGCTGGTCTGTGGTTCCCGTGTCGTCGATGTTGAGCAGGTATTTGAACTCGTCGATCTTCGCGCCCTCGAGCACCCCTGCCCCGCCGAACGCGCGCGGCTCGCTCCGTGCGCTCACGGCGTCGACCTTCAGGATGTTCGTTCCTGCAGCCTGGGCCGGTGTCGCTGGAAGGACGACGAACATGCCCAGCAGGAGGACGGCTGCGGTGACCGATGCCCGCACGCGTCGCCAGGCTTGCGAGGCCTGCAGCTGCCGAAGCGTTGCGGCAATGGGCATGAGGGCCACCTGTCCACGCATGGACTTCACCTTCCGAAGGGCTTTCACGGCTGCACGCTCGTCGAGGGCACATCCGACGGGAGGAACGCGACACCGGTGACGAGCCCGATCAGCAGACCGATGCCCAGAGCCAGCGAAACCACCACGGCAACGAACGCGTAGGTGAGGGACCTCTCCTGCGTCGTCGCCACAGATCTCACGGTCGCCATGTGCAGACTCTCTGTTCGGTGTTGCCAGCGATGTCGAGATGACAGTGGGGCCAATGGCAAGGGCGGGAGGCAAAGATGACCGCGTCGTCATGGAACCGGCAGGAAAGGCTCAAGAATCCTTGTGTCGCTCCGACATTCGGAGGGTCAAGAGCCGACCGATGGACCGATGGTGGGCATCCACACAACGTCGTTCAATGGATGCGCTGGTGTCTTGTCGCCGGCGACGTGTTGGGGGAGGTGTCCGGGCGTGCCGCAGATCCTTGCGATCGACGACGAGCCACACATCCTGCAGATCATCACGCGGGTTCTCACCGCGGCGGGCCATCAAGTGACCACGGCTCACAACGGCACCGACGGCGTTCTCCTTGCCCGCAAACAGCCGTGGGACGTGGTGATCGTTGATCTGTTGCTGCCGGACATCCCTGGAACGGCCGCCCTGACCGCCATCCTGCGGGGGCAGCCGGCTCAGAAGGTGATGGTTCTTTCCTGCGTGAGTGACACAGATACCCGCGTCGCATGCCTCGAGAGAGGTGCGGTCGACTTCATCGTCAAACCGTTCTCGACGCGGGAGCTGGTCGCGAGGGTCACCTCACGCATCACGCTGCCGCACCTTCCCGCGGAAGAGGGATCGATCCAGTCCGGCGCTCTCCGCATCGACCTCGTCCGGCGCACGCTGGAGATCGAGGGCAAGCGCATCTCGCTCTCCAGCCGGGAGTCCTTGCTCATTCAGCATCTGTTGCGGAAGAACGGCGCGGTCTGCACCCACGAAGAGCTTCTCCAACAGGTCTGGGACTACGCCTTCGAACCTGACGACGACGTGGTCGACCTGACTCTGCAAGGGCTGCGTACCAAACTTCCTCGGGACCTTATTCGCGTCGTCGGGACAGGTGGCTATGCCCTCGAAGCGATCTGACCGACCGCGGAGGTCGTGGGCGCAGCGCCATCCCCACCGGGTAGATCTGATCTTTGCCGTAGCGGTCATGGCCATGCTCGTCGCCATGCTCTTGTGGGAGGACTTCGAGACCGTCCCCTACCACCTGGCGTTCGTTGCCCTGGCGGCTGTCTATGGATTCCGGGTCTGGTCGGTGCGAGTGACCGCCGCTGTCCTCATTCTTCTTACCGCTGTCACCGGCATCATCTTGGTGGACCTCTATTTCGACGAGAAGGTCGAGATCGGCGAACTCACCGAGATCGTGTTGATGCCGATGATCCTGGTCGCCATGGCCTGGCATGCTCACCGCCGGGCCGCGATGCAGCGCCAGGTCCAGGCCTATGCCGACGGCGAACGCGATCGGTGGCTCCGCGAGCAGGAGTTTCTACGTGACTGCTCGCATGCCCTCAGGACGCCGCTCACCATCGCCCGTGGCCACGTCGAACTCATTCGTGACTCGCCAAGCCAGGAGCAGTTCGACAACGACATCGACATCGTGCTCGGAGAGATCGATCACCTGAATCGCCTCGCCAGCCGGCTGCTGGCGATCGCTGATGTCGAGCGCCCCCAGGGTCTACGTCTGGTGTCCTTGGACGCGGGCGCCCTCGTCAGGGACGCCGCAGAGCGCTGGGTCGGATCTGCCTCCCGAGCATGGTCGACCGACGTTTCCCCCGAATCTTGGGTGTATGCCGATCAAGAAAGACTGGCCACAGCACTGGACGCTTTGGTCGAGAATGCCGTGAAGGCCACGGAAGCTGGAGGTCGGATCCGCCTGATCTGTCGTGGTGAGGCGGGGCAGGTCTTCGTCGGCGTTGCTGACGACGGGCCAGGGGTACGCGCTGAGGATATGGCCCACGTCTTCGATCGCTTCTGGCGACGACCAAGTCCCCAGGGAGAACGCGGAACTGGCCTCGGACTTGCCTACGCAAGGTCGGTGGCGATCGCACATGGCGGCTCGGCCCGGGTCGATCGTGCTCCCGAGGGAGGCGCCCTCGTCGGCATGTTGATCCCTGCCGGCGCAGAGCCCGTGAGCCAACCTGTCTCTGACCATGCGGTCACTGCGTCCTTGAACTGATCCAACCCCTGTTAGGCCCGAGGTAGCAATCGTCAGCTGCCGGTGAGTACTTGCGCCGAACGCTCAGGAGCGCTGGCCTCGACCTGGTCACGACGCCGCCTGCGAAACCGAATGAGTAACGCAAGCACGCTGGCCCCAACCACCATCCCTGCCGCCAGCAACCACAGCACTCGCAGCGACCGTCCGCCCTCCCCTGATCCCTGGGCAGCGACCCGCCACTCGAAGGGAATCCTGGTGGCGGCCACTCCCTCGCGTTGCACAGTGACCAGCACTTCATGGACGCCGACTCCCGTCACCATGGCGGACGGGACCACCCACACATCCTCGCCTTGGGGCGTGGCTACCAGATCGGGAGCCCCAGCGACCGAGACTCGTACCGACTCAACCGGAGCCCGAGCCGGCCTGCGGGTATCGGCGAAGCCGACGAGGACGAAGTTGGAGCCGGGTGTGCCCGGGGACAGCCGGACGGTGGTGAAGAGTCCGTCTACGGAGGAACTGAGCAGTGCGCTCCTCCCGTCCTCTGGGGTCGGCGCCCACCTGGGCCCGGTCGGAGACGCAGACGTCGCTAGGAGGGCAGCCGCAAGTACGGCACCGCCGATGAGCCACGACTCGACAGTAAGTCGCTTCGAGGTGCGCAGGTCCGAGCTGACCGACCTGTGCTCGCGCCGCCGCGCCCACCAGAAGGTCAAGCCACCGGCGCCGGCGGCGAGCGCCACCAGCCCGAGCTTGGCCAGCAGTGTCCGCCCGTATCCGCTTTCGACCAAGGCTCCCTCCGACGGCACGATCGCCGAGGCGAGGAGAAGCCCGGAGATCAACGACACGGCAAGGGCCGGGGCAGCGATCCCGGCGAACGAGACGATGAAGCGCCGCGCCTGGGCCGCCGAACCGGCACGCAGTTCTGGGACGACAAGGACGGCCAGCAGCACCGTGCCACCGAGCCACGCGCAGGTGGCCAGGATGTGCGTCGCCGTTACGGCGGCGCCGATCACACCGCCGACGAAGCGTGTCGCACCGTGGCCGAGAACGCCGAGCCCGAGAGCCGACAGGCAGACCGCAACCGGCAAGCCGGCTGGCGGCCGTCGGCGCGACCCGTCCATCCTCGTGGCTAAGAGTCCCGCCAGCACAAGCCCCGCCACTGCCAGCAGCCACGCCACCAAGACCCGCGAGGACGGCAAGGTGCCGGCTCTGGCAAGGAGCAGGAGACCCAATCCCACCGTGCTTGCCCAACCCAGATTTGCCGATCGCCGAGCCAGCGTCGGCATCCGGGCCAGAGCTGCATCGCCTTCGGGAACCATCGATCCCAATCGGTGGAGAAGCAGCACCGCCCCGACGACGCCGGCCAGCCCCGCCAGTCCGCCGAAGCGCAGCAAGGCCTCGACACCGACGAACAGCGGAACCGACGGTGTCGAGACCGAGGCAAAGTCGGGGTCGATCGCCACACCGATGCCGAAGGCGTACGTCCCTGCGACGACGTGGTAGTCGTCGATCGAGGTCGTGCTCCACCGGACGAGGTACTGATCGTCGGCGAGCTCGGGAAGGGCCAGATGAACCTCTTCGGATTGCGTCGCGGCCGGATCTGGGGACGCAGTCGCGGACACGAGCCGGATGATCCGCCCCGACGCCGAGACCAGTCGGGCCGCGGTCTCCCCGACTGCGACCGGCTCATCGAAATGCAGAACGAGCTCGGTCGGGGCCGCCCCCAACGACTCGCCAGCGGCTGGGGCGGTCGACACCAGGGACGCGTGTGCCTGGGCGTTCACCGGCGTCAGGACCAGCCAGCAAACGGCCAGCAGGACGACCCGCGCCGCTCTTTTGCGAAACGCACGGTTTGGCGACATGGCCCCCCTCCCAGGTCCCGGCAACTCAGTCGAGGATCCTCACGACGCTACGGCGCGAGACGCTCCTGCCGGTCTTGATGACAGCGCTGTCATGTGACGGTCACAGCCAGCGCAGCTGGTCGCGCGCTCTACATTCCGCCAACTGTGTAACCCGCGCTGCGCACCGTTCGAATGAAGGATCCTTTGCCGGCCTCGGTGCCATCGATGCGCTGCCGGAGGCGCCGAACGCACGCGTCGACGACGTTCGTCCCCGGGTCGAAGGAGAAGCCCCAGACCTCCGACATCAGTTCCTCGCGAGAGCACACCCGTCCGGGCCAGGACATCAAGTACTGCAGGAGCATGAACTCGCGACCGGAGAGCTGGATGACCCGGCCGTTGACTTGCGCGCAGCGGCGCAGCTGGTCAAGGACGACATCACCGACCTGAAGGTGGTTGGGCGCCTTCGCCGGCTGGGAACCACGGACCTGGACCTGCACGCGAGCCGCCAGCTCCCGAATCGAGAACGGCTTCGAAACGAAGTCGGCAGCCCCATCGGCAAAGCAGTCGACGCGAGTGTCCACGTCTGCGTCGACGGAGAGCATGATGACGCGCAGTCCTGGCCTGACGGACAGGAGCAACGGCAGGAGCGACCGACCGTCGAGGTCAGGCATCACGATGTCCAGGATCGCGACCTCGGGCTGAGTGTCCTTCACCAGTCGGATCGCCGCACCCGCATCGGAGGTGACGGTCACCTGATGACCGTCGGCCTCCAGGCCGCGACGCACGAACTTCCCGATCGCTGGCTCGTCGTCCACGACCACAAGCCGTGCCATGCCACCTCCAGAGGCTGGCCGCCGACCCTGCGCATTCGCGGGCCGGATCGCCGCCTACACAACACTGTGCGGCAGGTTCGCCGGTTGGGCTACGGCTTGCTGGAACGACCACCCAATCGCCGCGCAGAATCAACCCAACGCACATGGAAGGTGACGTTCCGTGTGCGGTGACGATCTGACCCTCGTCGATCATCGTTGGGCCGCCGCATGAAAGAATCTTCAACGACGTGACTACCGACCGAGGCACCGACGTCGTCGGCTCGACCGCCTGATGAGCATCGAGGTGGCGGAGGTCCTCTCGAGCGATCTCCCTAAGCCCGGCGGACCGCGCGTGGCGGTCCTGGCGCCGCTGAACCTCCCCGACATGACACAGCCGGTCGAAACCCTGCTGCGCAGCTTCGCCCGTACAGCCGTCCAAACACTGGTAGACCTCGGTGCCGATCCGTTGGTGGTCGATGTCAGCTCCGGCACCTTGCCGGCTGACCTCGACGTGAGCGAATGCGACGGAGTGCTGCTTCTGGGGGGAGGCGACATCGACGCATCGCTGTACGGAGGCAGCCGCCCGGTCCACAACGAGTACGGCGTCGACCGAGCAGTAGACGAGGTGAGCATCCGAGCGGTCCGAGAAAGCCTGGGCGCGGAGGTGCCGGTCCTCGGGATCTGCCGCGGAAGCCAAGTCCTCAACGTCGCTCTCGGAGGCACCCTCGTCCCCGACATCGAGGACTTCGCGCTCCACCGCGGGGCCGGCGCCGATCCGGTGATGATCGATGAGCGGGTACGGCTCCAGCGCTCATCACGACTGCAGGAGATCTTGGCGGCCGACCACCTGGTCGGCCGCAGCGGACATCACCAGGCGATCGCCCAGGTGGCCCCCGACCTTCGGGCAACAGCGTGGGCTGAGGACGGCGTCATCGAAGCAGTCGAGCACCCCACGACGTGGGCGATCGGCGTCCAGTGGCACCCCGAGGACCCCGACGGCTCGGTCGAGGACCGCAGTCGGCTCTTTGGTGCCTTCGTCGACCAAGCGCGGCGCCGCCGCGACTCCCGTCGCTCAACCGAGTGACCGGGTGCGCTGTTTTTCACTCGGGCTGGTCGTGCACGGCGCGGAACCGCCGCAACCTCACCTCTGTTGCGCCCTCTGGTTCGTCCCCGACTCGGCCTCGTCCGCAATTTGTCTGCGCACGTCGTCCATGTCGAGACCGCGAACTCCGGCAACCACCTGGTCCAGAGCCGCGGCAGGGAGCGCGCCAGGCTGCGCAAAGACCAAGATTCCGTCTCGGAACGCCATCAGGGTCGGGATCGACGTGATGGCTGCCGCTGCGGCGAGCTGTCGCTCGGCCTCGGTGTCGACCTTGCCGAACGTGATGTCCGGGTTGGCCACCGATGCGGCCTCGAACACTGGGGCGAACTGACGACAGGGACCGCACCAGGCAGCCCAGAAGTCCACGAGGACGATGCCCTCCGCCGACACTGCGGCGTCGAAATCTTGTGCGGTCAGGTCAACGGTTGCCATCAATCTCTCCGTCGTCGAGTCGGATACCCCTAGGGGTATAGTAGCAGGGACGAGACCACGCCACGAAGGGCAGACCACGATGAACTACGGCTCCGAAGTCCGCAACGAAGTGCGTCCCCTGGCCAGAGCACTTCGTCGCCAGATCCCCGAGGTCTACAAGGGATTCGCCGCCTTGCACGACGCCGCCCTGGCCGAGGGAGCGCTCGACACCAAGACCAAGGAGCTCATCGCGCTGGCGATCGCGGTGAGTCAGTCGTGCGACGGCTGCATCGCTGCCCACGCTCACGCCGCCGTGCGCCATGGGGCGAGCCTCGACGAGGCCGCCGAGGCGATCGGTGTCACGTTCTTGATGAATGGCGGACCCGCCACCATCTATGGTCCCCGTGCCTACGCGGCCGTCGAGGAGTTCCACGCCGAGCTGTTGGCGGAGGGCGCACCCAGCGAGCCGGATGTTCGGGGCCAGCATGACCATCCTGCACCTCAGGGTCCGCGACCGGCCTGACGGTCGCTCGCGGTGGTCGGTGCAGGACGCCGATCCGAGCCCCAACCGAGATCAGCGGTCCGCGATCAGAGTGGGCGTCGCAGTCCAGTCCACAGAACGGGAGCCAGTCCCACGGCGAAGAGGAGCGCCACAACCGCTCCCGCCAGCCAGGCGCCGGCCATCCCCTGGTCGAGAGCTCTCGCTGTCGCCCCCGTCACCAGCTGCCCGATCCCTGCAATCCCGAAACTGACGACGGCGGCCCCTCCGAGCAGCAGCCGGGACGGGGCGACTCCGCCACGACGCCTCCAGAACAGGTAGCCGATCAGCAGGACGACCCCGAAGAGTCCGACGACCACTCTTTGGTCGACCACTTCGGCGTAGTGGTCCGCCAATGCCGCCGTACGGCAGTCCGTTGCTCCCGGCGCCAGGGCCAAGTACTCGCTGCAGCGTTGCGCTGAGTACGTCAATCCGGCTGGGTCCCCGGCGACGAAGGCCCGGCCCCACACCGCGCCCATCGCCGCGGCCAACAGACCGCTCAGACCTATCGCGATCGCCCCAAGGGCTGAGAACAGCCACCCCGTGCTCACGAGGATGGCCGTGGGACGTGCCGCAGCAGCAACGTCCTCCGCTTCTCCGAAGGCGGCGAGAGCCAGCCGTGCTGCCTGGAGCGGGTCGACTCCAGCCGCGCAGCGAGCCGCCACATCCGAGTGGATGTGATCCGCCGCGTCCGCCAACAGGCGCCGTGCTCCGACGGTCGGTACACCAAGCCGGCTCGCCAGCCGGTCGAGGTAGGTCTCGATGAGCGCCGAAGCTGCTGGGTCTAGCTCGAAGGGGCCGGGCACCCCGCCTGGGGGCTCAGTCATGTGCTCACCGCGACGATGTCGTCCCGGCGATCGCTCAGGACCGCTTCGACCGCACGAACGTAGGCCCGCCAATCCGCGCGTCCGGTCGCCCGTCTGGCCTCACCTGCCTCCGTGAGGGAGTAGACCCGGCGGGCCCGGCGCCCCACCACCTGCATCCGGCTCTCCGTCAGGCCGGCAGCTTCGAGCCTGTGCAGCACCGGGTAGATCGTGCCCTCCGGATAGTCGAGGTGGCCCCCGCTTCGAGCGCGCAGGGCCGAGATCAAGCCGTATCCGTGATTTGCCTCGACGGCCAGCAGCTCGAGCAGAAGCAGATCGAGATGCGGAGACTGCGCCATACCTAGAGAACCTAGGCTTTTATGGACTAGGCGTCAAGCCCGCAGGATCCGACATGATCGGCTGTACGCACCCGAGTCGAGGAGAGTCGTCATGGAAAAGATCTCGCTGACCGCCGCGGTACGCACCCATCTGGCCTCCGCGGCGACGGCGTCCAGTGGCCGTAGCGCCCACACTGTCTACGGCGGCCACGAACATTCCCTGCGGCAGACCCTGATCGCACTCGTGGCCGGCCGGCGGCTCGACGAGCACGAGAATCCTGGTGAGGCGACCATCCACGTGCTGCACGGTCGAGTCCGACTCACCTCGGGGGCGACGTCATGGGAGGGCTCCCCGGGCGACCTCCTGGTGATCCCTCAGGCGCGCCACGCGCTCGACGCCATCGAGGACAGTGCTGTTCTGCTCACCGTGGCCAAGCTCGGCTGACACCCTGACTTCATGAACACCGACGCCAACATCCCACTCAGCTGGACGGCCGCCGATCTCCAGCGAGCTGTCATCGACGAACCCGACCACTACCTCGAGTTCTTGCGAGTCCCCGCACTGTCCGGGGGCCTGTATTCACTCAGCGCCGGCAGCACCGATGAGCAGACGCCGCACACCGAGGACGAGGTCTATGTCGTCCTTCGCGGACGGGCCGGCTTCATCCGCGGCGAGGAGCGGGCCGACGTCGGACCAGGGGACACCTTGTTCGTCGGCGCCAACGTCGAGCATCGATTCGTGGACATCACCGAGGACCTCGACGTGTTGGTGTTCTTCGCACCTGCCGAGGGCGCCAACGCCTAGCCGCTCGCAGCCTTCGTCCTCCGGCCACCGGGCTAGGGTGGAGTGACTGACGCCCGCCCCTGCATGCATTGTGAGGCAGCCGTGCCGACACCCGCCGAGCTCGACCAACTCGCTGCCCGCAGAGTCGAGCTACGGGACAAGCACCTACGACCGGTGGCGGAACGCCCGGCGACCCTGGGGCGCGGGATCCACCATGCAGCCCTCATCTGCTCCGACGTGGAAAACACCATCAACTTCTACCAAGGGGTGCTCGGATTCCCGCTGGTCGAAGTCACCGAGAACCGGGACTACCCCGGCTCGACCCACTTCTTCTTCGATCTGGGCAACAAGACCCTGCTCGGCTTCTTCGACTTCCCCGGACTCGGCCTCGAACCTGGGGTGGAGTCGATCGGGAGCGTCCAGCACATCGCGATCTCAGCCTCGCGCGAGCGCTGGGAAGAGGTGCAAGAGCGACTGGACGCCGCTGGAGTGCCGTACGCGGGACCTGATCTGGGCATTCCCGAGTCGATGTATTTCAAGGACCCCGACGGCATCCAGATCGAGTTGCTCAGCGACCCCCTCATGTACTTCGCCGGTCACCAGCTCGATGAGTAACCCGGGCCAAGCATGCTGATCGGCGTTGGTCTCCCCGTCTCCGGTCCGTGGGCGACACCGGACAACATCCGTACGGTAGCGATCCGCGCCGAGCAGCTCGGCTACTCATCCGTGTGGTCGTTCCAACGGCTCCTTCACCCAGTCGACGAGGACTGGGGGCCGGCCTACCACTCGGTCCTCGACCCCGTGACAGCCCTGGCCTTCGCCGCCGGCTTCACCTCCCGCATCCGCCTCGGGATCGCGGTGGTCAATGCCCCCTTCTACTCCCCCATCGTCTTGTCGAAGGCGCTCACAACGCTCGACCTGGTCAGCGACGGGCGCCTCGACGTCGGGCTCGGCCTCGGCTGGTCGCCGATGGAGTTCGCCGCCGTCGGTGTGCCCCACGAGCGTCGAGGAGCCCGCGGGGAGGAGTTCGTGGCCTGCCTCAAGGCCATCTGGACCCAGGCAGAGGTGGAGTTTGCTGGCGAGTTCTATTCGGTTCCGCGAAGTCGCGTCCAGCCCAAACCTACGCAGCGCCCTCATCCGCCGATCCTCATGGGCGGCTCGGCCGACGTCGCTCTCAAACGCATCGGGCGGATCGCAGACGGGTGGATCAGCAGCAGCCGCACCGACTTGTCAACCATCGCCCGCTCCATCCAGACCGTCCGAGAGGCTGCGCGCGAGGCCGGTCGCGACCCTGACACGTTGCGCTACATCGTGCGCGGCGTCATCCGGCTCGACGAAGCGGCGGCCGACCCTCGGGACCCGCTGTCCGGCTCGCCCGAGCAGATCAGAGGCGACCTGGATCGGCTTGCCTCTGAGGGGGTCAGCGAAGTCTTCCTCGACCTGAACTGGGATCCAGCAGTCGTCGGCGACGACGTCACACCCCAGGCCGCCTCGGGCCGGGCCGCGCAGGTGTTGGAGGCATTTGCTCCGGTCTGACTCGGTCCACCCGCGACGGACCGGGTCGCCCCGCCACTGGATCCCTCGGTCCCAAGGCGCCGACTACCGTCGACCTACCGTGGCTCCGGCGCGCAGCGCGGAGGGAATCTCGGCCACCTCGTCGACTGCGGCAAGCAGTCTCTCGACGTCTTCTCCGGATGCGTCGCTGTCGACCTCGACTGCATAGGTGATCCCCGTCGACGCCCAGCCGCCGTCGAACTCGCCGCCGGCCACGACTCGGACTCCCCCAAGCGGCAGTCCCAGCCGAGCAGCCTCCCGATAGGTGTCGTTCAGCACGCAACCAGCCACTGCCACATGGAGCAGATGGGCGCCGGTGAAGTCGCACCGAACTGCGACCCCCTCGGCCGTCCAACGGTGAGCGGCGGTGAATGCCGGGTCAATATCGCCCCGCAGTGAGCCAGCAGCCACCGTCACCTCGTAGCGATCAGCCATCGCCTTGGCCCTCGTCGGCGCCGATCGTTGCCAGGACCTGATCCAGTGAGACCTGGTCTCCGACCGACACCGAGATCGAGCCCACTACGCCGGGTCCCACGGCACGGACCACGTGCTCCATCTTCATCGCCTCCACCGACACGACCGGCTGTCCCTCCGTCACCTGTTCCCCAACCTCGACGTGAACGGCTGCGACTGTCCCCGGCATGGGCGCGGAGACCGGACCCGCCGTCGCCAGCACGTCCGGCCGCTTGACCGTGTGCGCCGGGGCGTCACGGATCTGCCAGGTCGCGCCGTCACGGCCCACCCAGATCGTCATGGGGTCGCGCGCCCACGCCCATCGCTCAACCCCCACAGCGGTCTCGACCAGCAGCTCTTCCCCGGCGACATTCGCCGAGGCAACGACCGTAGGGCCGCCGTCGACCGACACCCGGCAGCCACCCGGGGCGCCCTCCACAGAGACGACGTGCCTCTCGCCGCTGCGCAGCGTCACCTGGTGGTCCACGGGGCGCGATCCGCCCAGACGCCAGTCGGTGAGCGTGACGAACGGGTCGTCCGAGGCGCGCTCCGCGTCGCGCAGCAGCAGCTCGAGCAACACCGCAGCGCGGACGGCTGCCGCTGGGTCCGGTGGCACGGTCAGCTCGGCCAACCGGCGCTCGATCAGCCCCGTGTCGAGCTCTCCGGACTGCACAGCAGGGTCAGCGATCAGCGCCCGCAGGAAGGCTGTGTTCGTCTCCACGCCAAGGATGACGGTGTCGGCCAGCGCTGCATCCAGCTTCGCCAGAGCGGCGCTGCGGTCGGCTCCCCAGGCGATGACCTTGGCCAGCATCGGGTCGTACGCCGAACCGACCTCCGTGCCGACCAACAGACCCGAGTCCACCCGGACATCGATGTCTTGGGGCTCGTGTAGGGCCAGCACCGTGCCACCCGTCGGCAGAAACGCCCGGTGGGGGTCTTCGGCATAGACCCTGGCCTCCACTGCGTGCCCGGTTGTGACGACCTCGTCCTGCGCCCAGGGCAGCTTCTCCCCAGCGGCCACCCGAAGCTGCTGCTCGACCAGATCGACACCGGTCACCAGCTCCGTGACCGGGTGCTCCACCTGAAGCCGGGTGTTCATCTCCATGAAGAAGAACTCAGCGGGCCGGTCCGCGGAGACGATGAACTCCACCGTTCCGGCCCCGACGTATCCGCACGAACGGGCCGTCTGCACTGCGCTCGCGCCGATCGCCGCACGAGATCCCGCCGAGAGCAGCACGGAGGGGGCTTCTTCGACCACCTTCTGATGACGCCGCTGAAGACTGCACTCCCGTTCGCCCAGATGCACGATCTCGCCATGGCTGTCGGCGAGCACCTGCACCTCGATGTGGCGCGGCCGATCGACGAAGCGTTCGATCAGGAGCGAGTCGTCGCCGAAGGACGTACGTGCTTCGCGACGCGCCGATGCCAGCGCTTCGCCGAGCTCTCGCGGGTCCTCGACCCGACGCATGCCCTTCCCGCCACCGCCGGCCGAGGGCTTGAGCAGCACCGGGAATCCGATGTTCCCGGCGGCCGTGGTCAGGTCCTCGTCGGTCAGCCCCGCGCGATGCAGGCCCGGTACCACGGGCACCCCGGCTGCCTCGACGGTCTGCTTGGCCCGGATCTTGTCGCCCATCGCCTCGATCGCGTCGGCTGGCGGGCCGACGAAGATCAGCCCCGCCTTGACGCAGGCGCGCGCGAACGCGGCATTTTCAGCCAGGAAGCCGTAGCCGGGATGCACGGCATCGGCGCCCACCTCCAGCGCTGCAGACACCACAGCTTCGATATCGAGATAGCTCTGAGCGGCAGGGGCCGGTCCGATCCGCCGGGCTACGTCGGCGTCGAGCACGTGGCGCGCGCCCACGTCCGCATCGCTGTAGACGGCTGCCGACCGGATGCCCAGCCGGCGCAACGTGGAAATGATCCTGACCGCGATCTCGCCACGGTTGGCGACGAGCACTGTGGCAAACACACGATCACCTACATCCGGAAGACGCCGTAGCCGACCGGCTCCAACGGAGCCTCGGCGCAGGCCGACAGCGCCAGCCCCAGCACGGCGCGCGTGTCCGCGGGATCGATGACACCGTCGTCCCACAGCCGCGCAGTTGCGTAGTAGGGATGGCCTTGGGCTTCGTACTGTTCGCGGATGGGCTGCTTGAAGGCCTCCTCGTCCTCGGCCGACCAGGTCTCGCCGCGCCCCTCCACCGCATCGCGGCGCACCGTGGCGAGCACCGACGCTGCCTGCTCTCCGCCCATCACAGAGATCCGAGCATTGGGCCACGTGAACAAGAAGCGGGGCGAATAGGCGCGACCGCACATCGAGTAGTTTCCCGCACCGAAGGATCCACCAATCACGATGGTGATCTTGGGCACCCTGGCGCAGGCGACCGCGGTCACCATCTTGGCTCCGTGCTTGGCGATCCCCCCGGCCTCGTAGTCGCGCCCGACCATGAATCCGCTGATGTTCTGGAGGAACACCAGAGGGATCCGACGTCGGTCGCAGAGCTGGATGAAGTGCGCTCCTTTGAGCGCTGACTCGCCGAACAGGACCCCGTTGTTGGCCACGATCCCAACCGGGTGACCATGAACGTGCGCAAAGCCGGTGACGAGGGTCGGCGCGTATTCGCGCTTGAACTCCTGAAACCTGCTGCCGTCGACAAGGCGCGCGATGACCTCGCGCACGTCGTACTGCACGCGTGGGTCGACGGGCACCACACCGTAGAGCTCAGCGGGATCGACCGAGGGGTCCTCCACCGGTTTGCGCACCCAAGCCGGCCGCTCCGGAGCCCCGCACGTGGCGACGATCTCCCGCATGATCCGCAGCGCGTCGATGTCGTCATCGGCCAGATGGTCGACGACCCCGGACTTTCGGGCGTGCACGTCCCCGCCGCCCAGCTCCTCGGCAGTGACGATCTCCCCCGTCGCCGCCTTCACGAGCGGCGGACCGCCCAAGAAGATCGTGCCCTGCTGGCGCACGATGACGGTCTCGTCGCTCATGGCGGGGACGTACGCACCGCCGGCAGTGCACGAGCCGAGGACGGCGGCGATCTGCGGTATCCCCAAGGCCGACAAGCGGGCCTGGTTGTAGAAGATTCGTCCGAAGTGCTCCCGGTCGGGGAACACCTGGTCCTGCATGGGGAGGAAGGCACCCCCCGAGTCGACCAGGTAGAGGCACGGCAGGTGGTTGTCGAGCGCAACTTCTTGTGCGCGCAGGTGCTTCTTCACCGTCTCCGGAAAGTACGTGCCGCCCTTGACAGTGGCGTCGTTCGCGACGATGACGCACAGGCGGCCGGCCACCTGGCCCACGCCGGTGATCAGTCCGGCGCCAGGCGCCTCGTCGTCGTAGAGGCCAACAGCGGCCATCGGCGACAGCTCGAGAAACGGCGAACCGGGATCGAGGAGCTCGTCGACGCGGTCGCGAGGGAGCAGCTTGCCGCGCTCGACGTGCTTGGCTCTGGCCCGATCCGTTCCGCCCACGCGGTTCGTGGCCAGTCGGTCGCGGAGGTCAGCCACCAGAGCCGCCTGCGCAGCGGCATTCGCGCGAAACGATTCCGAACGAGGATCGCTCGTCGAGCGCAGGACGGTTTCGTTCACGCGACCCTCCGACGACAGCTCAATCCGTGCTCCGACCGTAGCGTCTCGACCATCGGCTCACTTGCGCCACAGCAGAACCAGCGCCCGGTCGTCCTCCAGCCCGCGCCGGCCGAGGACGTCGACGAGCCGGCGAGCACCCTTGGGGAACCCCTTGGGGATCAACCGTTCGGCCGCACCCAGGAGCTTGTCGATGCCGACGTCGATGTCCCCGCCAGGGATCTCGACGACCCCGTCGGTGTAGAGGAGCAGCGCGTCGCCTGCGTTGAGGCAGCCATGCTCCAAGAGGAACACCGCGTCAGGATCCACACCGAGAGCCGGGCCGCGAGCGGAGGTGAGCGTCCAACGCCCCGAACCCGCTTGGAAGTGCGCTGCGGGTGGGTGCCCCGCCGAGCCAAGAACGTAGGAGCCGGTGCGCAGGTCCAGAGCGAGGTGTACAGCGGTCGCGAAACCGTCTTCCCAACGGCGTCGGCGCAGATAACGGTCAGCGGCCTCGAGGAACTCCTCAGGCGGCATCGCCCCCAGCAACCCACCCAGCGCTCCAGACAGGAGCAGAGCACGGGTTCCAGCATCGGCCCCCTTTCCGGACACGTCGCAGACCACGAGCTCCAGGAAGTTGCCGTCGTTCGATGGCGTCACCACGAGGAAGTCCCCGCTGAAGGACGCTCCGCCTGCCGGCTTGAGCAGCGCCTCGGCGCCCCAGCCGCTGGGCAGCTCAGGCAGCTCGCCGAGCAGCCGCAGGCGATCCCGCAGATCCACGAGCATCGACTCGCCGCGCAATGCCTGCACCCCGAGCCGGGCCCGCGATCGCGCCACGGCCAGCACCACGGCTGCCGTACCTCCGATCACGACGAGACCGCCCGGCCGGACCATGTCCCAGCCGACGCTGTGGATCTCGAACGCAACGACCCCCGCGACCACCGCCAGCAGCAGCCACAAGGCCCGTACGGACAGGACGAAGCCGCCCACGAGAACCACCAGGCTCAGCATCGCCGCTGGGACCCAGTCCGGCTTCTCGACCGTCGCCCAGCCGGTTAGCAGCGCCGCCGCCACGAGAGCAAGCAACACCCAGCCGTCGGACCGCGCGAAGCGACGCCGCAGCCGGCTGAGCCGGCGGCGGATACGGACAGTGACAGAGGAGGGCATCGCGAGGAACCTACCCGGGCCGGTGCGCACGACCAGCCTCTTGACCTCAAGGATCACCGAAAAACCTTCGCTCGGCCGGTCAACCCGGGACAGGATGTCGGGATGCCCGAGACGAACAAGGTCACCATCGAGACCGCTGGCCCCGACGACTGGCCACGGATCCGTACGATCGACGAGCTCGCCTTCGGCTACACGGCGGACGGTGAGGACACTGACCCGGAACGCCTGGTCCTCGAGATGGACCGCACCCTCGTGGCAACGACCGGCGGCGTGGATGTGGGAATCGCGTCGACGTACTCCTTGGAGATGTCCCTTCCCGGCGTCCCGAGGGCGCCCGTGGCCGGCCTGACCTGGGTTGGCGTGCTCCCGACCCACCGCCGCACGGGCGTCCTGACGGCGCTGATGCGACACCACCTCGACGATCTCCACGAGAACAACAAGGAGCCGGTCGCGGCCCTGTACGCGAGCGAACCCGGCATCTATGGCCGTTTCGGCTATGGCCTTGCCTCCCAGCGGCTCAGCGTGACGATCCCCCGGGAGTTCGCGCGTCTGACCAGCCCGCCTGCGGTCGACGATCCGCGACCGAGGCTCGTGGCCCCGCAGGACGTACGGCCCCAGCTCGCACTGGTCGCGGACGCAGTCCGTGGCCAGCGGCCGGGCATCCCGGTACGCAGCAGTGCTTGGTGGGACCGCACGCTCTATGACGCGGCCTCCGTGCGACACGGCGGCTCCGAGCTGCGCGCCCTCGTGATCGAGGACGACAGCGGTCCTCGCGGCTATGCGCTGTACCGGACGAAGGACGACTGGGACACCGGGGGACCCAAGGGCAGGTTGATGATCCGCGAGGTCATGGCCTCCGATCCGGTGGCTCACCGAGCGCTGTGGCACGTGCTGCTGAGCACGGACCTGATCGGCGAAGTGGATTACTGGCTGCTGCCGGTCGACGACCCGCTGATGCACCAGCTGGTCAACCCTCGGCGGGTGACGCCGCTGCTGCTCGACGCGGTCTTCGTCCGGGTGGTCGACGTGGCGCGGGCGCTGACCGCGCGCGCCTTCGCCTCGGACATCGACGTCGTGATCGACCTGGTCGACGAGTTCTGTCCATGGAACGCGGGGCAGTGGCGGCTGACTGCGAGCGCAGGGACCGTGACCTGCGCGCCGACGACGGAGGCGCCGGACTTGACGCTCGACGCCCAGACTCTGGGTGCTGTCTACCTCGGGGGCACACCCCTCCAGGGCCTGGCGGACGCTGGTCGAGTCGTCGAGCACCGGGCGGGGAGCGTCGCCGAGACATCGCGCGCTTTCCTGAGCAGCCGCGCGCCGTGGTGCCCGTTCGTCTTCTGATGACGCTGGGAGGGAGGCGGCATACGGAGGGACCCGGGGAATGCAGGGACCACCTGATTCCGCGAAACCTCTTGAATTCCTCTAGCGTGAGCAACAAGGCGATGCCCCACCTGCGCCCAGACAGCCACGCTTCATCCGACAACCGCTAACGAGGAGCACCACCGTGCCGAGCTCGAACCTGACCCGCGACGAGGCTCGCGAACGCGCCCGCCTGCTGGATGTGACGTCCTATGAGATCGCCCTCGACGTCACCCGGGGCGACAAGCTGTTCCGCTCTGACACGCGCATCCAGTTCGCCTGCCGGGAGGACGGCGCGGCTGTGCGCCTTGACCTCGTTGCCGAGGCTGTCGTCGAGATCACCCTCAACGGCGAGACTCTCGACCCCTTCGAGGTCCACCGCGAGGATGGGCTGCACCTCAAAGGCCTGCAGCTCGACAACGAGCTGCGAGTCGTGGCGGATTGTCCCTACATGCGGACCGGCGAGGGCTTGCACCGCTTCGTGGACCCGGCCGACGGCGCCGTCTACCTCTACACCCAGCACGAGGCGAACGATGCCCACCGCACCTACGCCTGTTTCGATCAGCCGGACCTCAAGGCGACGTTCGCGTTCACCGTCACGGCTCCGGATGACTGGCAGGTCGTCTCCAACGAAGCCCCCGCCGACCCGGAACCAGTGAGCGAGGGCGTGGCCAGATGGGTGTTTCCTCCCACTCCCCCGATCTCCACCTACATCACGGCCATCGTCGCGGGGCCGTACCACCGCGTCACTGACGCCTACGAGCGAGCAGACGGCACGACCATCCCGCTGGGCCTGTACTGCCGTGCTTCGATGGCCTCCTACCTGGACCCCGACGAGATCCTGGAGCTCACGAAGCAGGGTTTCGCCTTCTTCGAGAAGGAGTTCGGGCGTCCCTACCCCTTCAGCAAGTACGACCAGCTCGGGGTGGCGGAGTTCAACGCCGGTGCGATGGAGAACGCGGGGTGCGTCACGTTCCACGAGCACTACTTCGTGTTCCGGAGCAAAGTCACAGACGCGATCAGGGACGCCCGGGCCAACACGATCCTGCACGAGATGGCCCACATGTGGTTCGGCGACCTGGTCACCATGCGGTGGTGGGACGACCTGTGGCTCAACGAGTCCTTTGCCGAGTTCATGGCCTACCACGCCGCCAGCAGCGCCACCCGATTCGATGAGGCGTGGACCGGGTTTGCCACCGGGCGCAAGGCCTGGGGCTACCGCCAGGACCAGCTGCCGTCGACGCACCCGATCGTCGCCGACGCGCCCGACATCGAGACCGTGAAGGCGAACTTCGACGGCATCACCTATGCCAAAGGCGCTTCCGTGTTGCGCCAGCTCGTGGCGTGGGTCGGAGTCGAAGAATTCATGGCCGGACTGCGCGCCTACTTCGACAAGCACGCATGGGGCAACACCAGCCTCGCTGACCTGATGGTGGAGCTGGAGCGAGAGTCCGGGCGCGACCTGACGGCGTGGGCCAAGGAATGGCTCGAGACGGCCGGCTGCAACACGCTCCGTCCGGAGTTCAGCCTCGCCGAGGACGGTAGCTATGCGGACTTCGCCGTGCTCCAGTCGGCGGTTCCCGACCACCCGACTCTGCGGGCGCATCGCATCGGCATCGGGCTCTACGACCTCGTCGACGGAACGTTGACCAGACGCACGTCGCTGGAGGGGGACATCAGCGGAGCCAGCACGCCGGTCGTCAGCCTCGCAGGGGTCAAGCAGCCGGACTTGTTGCTGCTCAACGATTCAGACCTCACCTTCGCGAAGGTCCGCCTCGACGAACGGTCCCTGGCAACCGTCACCGAGCACCTGGCCGACCTCGACGACTCCCTGGCCCGGGCCTTGTGCTGGAGTGCTGCCTGGGACATGACGCGTGACGCCGAGATGCCTCCTCGACAGTTCGTCTCCCTCGTGGCCAACGGGATCAGTGCCGAGAAGCACATCGTCACCTTGCAGATCGTGTTGCGCCAGGCGCAGACGGCCCTTGACCTGTACGTGCGTCCCGAGCACCGAGACGCGGCGCGTGCCGAGCTGGCTGCGTCGCTTGGTGCACTTGCCCGTAACGCAGCCGCGGGCAGCGATGCCCAGCAGGTTCTGCTGCGCGCCTTCGCGTCGGTGACCGCGGACCCCGCTGATCTCGACTTCCTGCAGGCGCTGCTCGACGGCACCGAGATTCTCGAGGGGCTCAGCGTCGACGCGGAGCTGCGCTGGCACGTGCTGTGCCGGCTGGTCGCGCGCGGGCACGCATCGGAGGACGCCATCGCGGCTGAGCTCGAGCTGGACGCCACAGCAGCCGGGCAGCAGCACGCAGCGACCGCTCGAGCAGCCCGGCCGACCGCCGAGGCGAAGGCCGAGGCGTGGAAGCAGCTGGTCGACCAGGACGAGCTCCCCAACGCGTTGCAGACGTCAACCATCACGGGGTTCATGGACCCCGGCCATCACGACCTGCTCGCGCCGTACGTCGAGCGCTACTTCAGCTCGATCGGACAGGTGTGGGAGACCCGCACCTCAGACATGGCGGCGAACATCGCTATGGGTCTGTACCCGACGCTGTTCGTCGACCAGTCCGTCGTGGACCGGACCAACGCCTACCTTGCAGAGGAGAAGCCACCGACGGTCCTGGCCCGTCTCCTGGCCGAGGGTCGAGCGGGGGTCGAGCGGGCGCTGGCTGCCCAGGCCGCCGACGCTTGAGCATCCTCGGCTCGGGCGTCCTCGCGACGTGAAACTCAAGGAGGCGAAGACGTGAGCCGAGTGCAGTACTTCACCGCGTGCACCCTCGACGGTTTCATCGCCGACGAGCATCACTCCCTCGACTGGCTCTTCGAGGCGCCGCACGCCGCGGACGATGGCGCCTGGGACGAGTTCATTGCAGGTGTCGGCCCGATGGTCATGGGTGCCACGACGTATGAGTGGGTGCTGCGGCACGAGGACATGTGCGCGAATCCCGGCAAGTGGCATGAGTTCTACGCCGACCGGCCGTGCTGGGTGTTCAGCCATCGTGACCTTCCACTGATACCGACCGTGGACATCCGCCTGGTGTCCGGTGACGTTCGGCCGGTCTTCGAGGAGATGTCCGCAACGCTTCCCGGCATGAACATCTGGCTCGTCGGCGGCGGCGACTTGGTCGGTCAGTTCGACGACGCCGGCCTGCTCGACGAAGTGTGGTTGGGGATGCGGCCGGTTTTCCTGGGCGCCGGCGCGGCCGTGCTACCTCGCCGGATCACCACCAAACGGCTCACCTTGCGCGAGGTGCGCCACACCGACCAGCAACTGCGGCTGATCCTCGACGTCGACCGCCGGACGTAGAGCTCATCGGATCGGGGACATCCCCGGTAGGGGCGGAGGTGGAGTCGGCGATCGGTGGAGCTGCCTACGGCTGGTCGAGGTGCAGGGTCCGCGGGTGGCGGGCGTGCTCGGCCAACGAGCGCAGGCCGTTGACGATGCCGCCGGAAAGGTCCCCCATGCCGAACTGCGAGGTCATCGTGACGGCCGCCAGCGAGCAGGCCGCGTCGTCGAGGTAGCGCCGCGACGCGGATCCGGTGACGATCTCCAGCCTGCGAGCGGCGGGATCGACGACGACCAGAACCGCGTCGTCTGCCCGACTCCCCAGCGAGGCATGGAGCGCACGGGCCGCCGGCAACGAGTCCCCCTCCAAGGCGCCGATGTAGACGGCGAAAGGCAGCCCGCTGATTTCTTCGGCCTGCCGAACCGCCCGCTCCAGCTGCTCACGCTGTCGCGCTGAGAATGCGTCACCAGCGGGCACTGGTGCCTCCAGGATTCTTGGCTGACAACGATTCCGCGGCGTCCGGCAAGCTCGCCGACGCTGATGGTGGCCCGTCGGCCAACGCCTCGGAAGACTCAGCGGACTGGTCCGGTCCGTTGATCCAGACCGGCGCGGCCCACCACGACACACCGGGGCGATAGCGCGGTGCCCCGAGCATGTAGGGCAACGAGGCCAGCACCCAGATCACCGCGATGATCAGCAAGGGGATGCCGACATAGGTCAGGAGAACCCGGCCGAGTGACAGGTCGTCACCGAGCACCTCGCCATCCTCACCCGCGGACGCCAGGGCGGGCGCCGACAGACTGACGGCCAGCCCCACACCGACAACCACGCCACCGGCGACGACACGACCTGCTCGCAAGATCGGCTTCACGGGCCGAGCCTACTGCGCTGGTTCCCGACTAGACCCCGGGGTCAGTCGGCGTCTCCAGCGCTGCCGCCACCCGCGCCGGCAGCGCGTCCACGTCGGACGTGACCAGCTCCTCAAGGAGCACGCCTCGCCCCTCACGATTGGTCAGAGGGACTCGCCAGTTCGGGTATTCCTGATCCGTACCGGGTTGGTTCACCGCCTGGCGATCTCCCACGAGGTCGGCCAGCGTGACGCCGATAAGCCGGCAGGGCGTCCGCGCCAGCCACGCGTGCAGGGCGACCAGAGTCTGCTCGAGTGCGGCATCGTCGTCCTGAAGGGAGCCCAACGACACCGACGAAGGCAACAGACCAGCTTCGTGCAGTGCGGAGATCACGGCCGAGCGGTCGGCCTCGTCGACTGCCTGTTCCTCCTCGCGGGGCCTGGTGAGCAGGCCGAGCTCGTCGCGCACCCGCAAGTGCTCGCCGCGAAGATAGCCGGCGGTCGGCGGCAGGTCGTGCGTGCCGAGCGTGCCCATGCATGCTTCCCGCCAGTGCGCCGGATCAAGTGGCTCTCCCGACCACCCCTTCTCGAACCAGCTGATCGACGTGCCCAGGACACCGCGTTCAGCCAGGTAGTCGCGCACCCAGGGCTCCACGACGCCGAGATCTTCCCCGATGACCAGGGCCCCGGCTCGCATCGCCTCGAGCAGCACGATGCCCACAAGCGTCGCATGGTCCTGGCGGACGTACACGCCGGCAGCCGCGCCAAAGCCATTCGGGATCCACCACGAGCGAAACAACCCGATGACGTGGTCGATGCGGAGGCCACCGGAGTGCCGCAGGGTGGCACGGACCATGTCGCGAAACGGCCCGTAGCCGGCCTCGGCCAGCGCATCGGGGTTCCAGGGTGGCTGCGACCAGTTCTGCCCGAGCTGGTTGAAGGGATCGGGTGGGGCGCCGACCGAGCACCCGCGCACCAGCACCTCCGCCAGAGTCCAGGCGTCCGCGGCCTCGGGGTGCACGCCGACCGCTAGGTCGTGGATGACGCCGATGCGCATGCCCGCAGCGCGGGCACTCGCCTGGACCGCCTCGAGCTGCTGGTCGAGCTGCCACTGCAGCCATTCATAAAAGCCCACGAGATCCGCGAGCTTCGTGCCCGGGCCGGTCGCTGTCGCCACGCCGGGGCCGTCAACCGTGTTCAGGTCCTCCGGCCAGGCGGTGACGTCGGAGCCGTACGTCTCCGCGAGAGCACACCATTGCGCGAACGCCGGCAGCGCAGCACCCTCGCGACGGCGGAAGGCGTCGAAGTCCTCCTGCCGCGACGGTGAGAGCGGGACCTGGTAGATCAGCTCCAGCGCCGCCCGTTTCGCCGTCCAGGCCGCGTCGCGATCGAGCAGCTCCGCTTCGTCCGGCCGTACGCGCACGGTGTCGCCGAGCGCCGCAACCGTTGCCCGCTCGGCTGTGGGGAGCGCATCCAGCTCGTGGATGTCGGCCACCCGGAGGTAGATCGGGTGCGCGAAGCGGCGCGTGCTCGGCAGGTAGGGCGATGACGTCAGCGGGGGGACCGGCTCGGCTGCGTGCAGTGGATTGACCAGCACGAAGTCGCACCCCAAGGACTCTGCGGACCAGAGCGCCAGACCGGCGAGGTCGCCGAGGTCACCTGTCCCCCAGGAAGTCGTCGAACGCAACTGGTAGAGCTGCGCCATCAGTCCCCACCCGCGCGAGCCGGGCGGCGCCGAGGCTGGGTCGAGGACTCGCGGAACGCTGATCAGGGTGCTGGTGCACGACCGCTCCCCGGAGCGCGCATGCAGAAGGTGCCAGCCGAGCGGGAGGTCCGACGGAAGGGCAACGGTGGCTCGTCCGGTCAATACGCCGTCGACGGTCTGGGGTTCGACCCAGACATCCTGCGGCACCACGTCGTCGCGGCGCTCGCCGTTCTCGAGCTCCACCCACACGTCAACCGGGTCCCCATGCACGACATGAACCGGCACCTGGATCACGCTTCCCTGCTCGGCGACCACGGTCGGTGGCAGCATGCGGCGCCACGGCTGCTCCCGTCGGTCGGTCAGGGCCGCGCGCGTAGCTTCCGGCGTAGACGCATCTACACCCAACGCGGCCAGGACGGCTCGAACCGCCCAGGCGTCAACCTCCACCTGACGGCCTTGCCAGTCCCAGTGCTCGAGAACGAGGCCGTACGCCTCAGCCAGCTCGCGGAGGTGGGGATCCAGCTGCGGGCCGCCGTCGTTCACGCAGGCACCGGCCCGGCCTCGGCAAGGCCGTGCCCGAGCAGGTAGCTGGACCAGCGAGGATCTGCCCGACCCGCGCTGAGAATTCGCCAGGCCGGCCCGGTTGGTTGACGGGGGATGCTGCGCAGTCGCCACCCAAGCTCAGCAACCGACCGGTCGGCCTTGACTCGGTTGCACCGCGAACATGCCGCCACGACGTTGTCCCACACGTGCCCGCCTCCCCTGCTGCGCGGCACCACGTGGTCGACGCTCGTCGCTGTACCGCCGCAGTAGGCGCAGCGCCCGTTGTCGCGGGCGAAGATGGCCCGACGGGTGAGCGGCACCTGAGCCCGGTGCGGCACTCGCACGTATCGCGTAAGCCGGATCACCGACGGGATCTCGACCACTCGGCGCTCACTGTGCGCGAACGAACCAGTCGCCTCGACGGTCAACGCCTTGTCGGTCAGGAGCAGGATCAGCGCGCGACGATCCGACACCACGCCCAGCGGCTCGTACGTGGCGTTCAAGACCAAAGTGCGCGCCATCGAAACCTCCGGGCCCTAGTCTGCGCATCGCGAGGCCGCATTGCCAGCACGAATTGCTCAGGTGTCCCGCTCGAGGATGTAGACGCGGACGAGGAAGACGTTGAGGACGGCCGCCGCGGCAAGGGTCGCTGTCCCGAGCACATGGGTCGTGGTCGTGAACCACGACAACGCTGCGTCCGGGCCAGCGCCGACAGACGGGACGGATCCGTCCCCACCAGCGCCAGCTGACCCTGAGCTGACCGAGGGGTTGGCCCCGGGGACCAGCGCCAGCAAGCCATAGACGACGTAGTAGGCCGGCAGGGCCAGGATGCTGGCCGGCGCCGTGACGAGAGCCGCGAGCAGGATCGGCCACGGCGAGTGCCCCACGAAACCGACACCGGCAAGCACGGCCACCGCTGCGACGTACAGCGAGGAGATCACGGTCGGTCGGACACGTGTGACCAGGGAGGTTCGCGCCACCACGTCCGGGGCCTGGGTCTGCCTAGTCTCTCTAGACTTCATCAGTGGAGATCCTGCACCTCGCACGAGCCGAGGATTGGGAGATGGCCAAATCGTTGGGCGAATATCGCTGCTCGACTCGTGGTGCCACGCTCGATCAGGTCGGCTTCATCCACGCGTCGACCGCCGCGCAGCTGCCTGCTGTGGCCAACGCCTTCTACAACGACGCCACCGAGCCGCTGGTCGTGCTGGTGCTGGATGACGAGGCGATCCGCTCCTCAGGAACCCCCGTTCGCTACGAGGACGGCGGCGACGGCCAGCTGTACCCGCACATCTACGGGCCGATCAGGACCGACCTGGTCCTTGGCGTGCGCTCCGCCAGTTTCAGCAGCACGGGCCAGCTCACCTACTAGCCCCATCCCACGGCTCTGGCTCCGGCGTGGTGGGCACCGCTGCGCGGCGGGCTGACATCTAGGTTGGGGTCCCATGACGTCTGAGAACCCTCCGACTGCCGCAGCCGGTGAACCGTCGGCCCCGGAATATCCCACCGCCGAGCGGCAGGACATCACCGACGAGCTGTTCGGTCACTCCGTCCAAGACCCCTATCGCTGGCTCGAGGAAGCCGACGACCCCGAGACCAAGCGCTGGTCCGCGGAGCAGGACGCCCTGCTGGGCGAGCAACGGGCCGCCTGGCCCGGGCAACCTGGGCTGCGCGCGCGGATCGGCGAGCTGCTCGACGCTGGCATCGTCTCGGCCCCGGTCTGGCGAGGAGAGCGGCAGTTCTTCATGCGCCGCACGGCCGCGCAGGAGCATGCACAGCTCCTCACCGTCGATCCGGACGGCACCGAACGCGTGCTCATCGACCCCATGGACCTCGATCCGAGCGGTCTTACGACCCTCGACACCTGGCAGCCGAGCAAGGAGGGACATCTGCTCGCCTACCAGGTGTCCGAGGGCGGCACCGAGGAGTCCGTCTTGCGCGTCCTCGACGTGGTGAGCGGGGACCTCGTCGACGGACCGATCGACCGCGCGCGCTACTCGCCCGTGGCCTGGCTCCCCGGCGCCGAGGCGTACTACTACGTTCGCCGGCTGGCGCCAGACCTCGTGCCCGACGGCGAGGAGCAGTTCCATCGACGCGTCTGGTTGCACCGGGTGGGCACCAGCCCCGACGAGGACGTCATGGTCTTCGGTGACGGACGCAAGCACACCGACTACTACGGTGCCTCCGTCAGTCGAGACGGCCGGTGGCTCCAGGTCTCGGCCTCGGAGGGTACGGCGCCGCGCAACGACCTCTACCTGGCCGACCTGTCCTCCAGCGAGCTCGAAGCCCCGCTGCTCGTGCCTGTCCAAGTCGACGTCGATGCCCAGACCGGCCTCGAGGTCTGCCGGGACGGCCGGGTCCTCGTCTTCACCGACTTCGAGGCACCTCGAGGCCGGCTCTGCGTCACGACGCCGGACGCTGTCGCGGCCGAAGCGTGGGTCGACCTTCTGCCGGAGGACCCGATCGCGGTCCTTGACGGCTACGCGGTCCTCGATGGACCCGAGCTCGAGACTCCGGTCCTGCTCGCGTCCTGGACGCGGCACGCCGTCTCTGAGGTATCCCTGCACGATCTGCTCACCGGTGCTCGCCTCGGCAGCGTGCCCGTGCCGGGGCTCGGCACGATCGGGGGCATCGTCGAGCGACCGGAGGGTGGTCACGAGGCCTGGTTCGGCTACACCGACCACACAACGCCGTCGTCGGTCCAGCACTTCGACGCCCGCACCGGCGAGACCTCCCTGTGGGCGTCGGCGCCGGGCGCAGTCGACGTCCGCGACATCACCACCGAGCAGGTCGCCTTTGCGTCGAGCGATGGCACCGAGGTGCGGATGTTCGTCATCTCACGTGCCGACAGCGAAGCCGCCCCAACCGTCCCACGGCCGACGATCCTTTACGGCTACGGCGGCTTCGGTGTCCCGCTCAGTCCCGCCTTCTCCGCAACGATCCTCGCGTGGGTCGAGGCCGGGGGTGTCTGGGCCGTCGCCAACCTGCGCGGCGGCGGCGAGGAGGGCGAGCAGTGGCATCGAGCCGGGATGCTCGGTTCCAAGCAAAACGTCTTCGACGACTTCCATGCGGCCGCCGAGTGGCTCATCGACCACGACGTCACCACACCAGAGCAGCTCGCTGTCAACGGCGGCTCCAACGGCGGCCTGCTGGTCGGAGCCGCGATCACCCAGCGACCCGAGCTGTTCGCCGCGGCAGTCTGCTCGGCCCCGCTGCTCGACATGGTGCGCTACGAGAAGTTCGGCCTCGGCGCGACCTGGAACGTGGAGTACGGCTCCGCCGAGGTCGCCGAGGAGCTCGAGTGGCTGCTCGCGTACTCGCCGTACCACCGGGTGGTCGAGGGCACCGACTACCCCGCGACCTTGTTCACCGTCTTCGAAGGTGACACCCGGGTCGACCCTTTGCACGCTCGCAAGCTGTGTGCCGCCCTGCAGCACGCGACGAGCGGCTCGCGACCCATCCTGATCCGCGCCGAACCCGATGTCGGCCACGGTGCGCGAGCAGTCAGCCGGTCGATCGACCTCTCCGTCGAGATCCTCGCCTTCAGCGCGGCCCACACGGGCCTCACCTTGTCCGGCTAGTCTCACGGCGTGTTTTTGACCAGCACTCCACTGCCCACTCCGTCGCCGAGCGCGACGGGGACAGAGACCGTCGCGCACACGGTTGGGCGGGTGATCGCCTGGCCGCTGCTGGTTCTCATCGTGATCGTCGTCGCGGTCATCGTGCGCTGGCTGTGTGTGCGCCTCATCGACCGAGGCGTCATTCACCTGGCCGACAATGCCCTTTCCCGACGCCTCGCAACAACAGGGACCACCACCGGGACGAAGGACGAGGACGCGGTCGCCGAACGCCTCCGTCTGCGGGCCAGAACCGTGTCTGGCGTGCTCAAGAGCATCACCACGCTGATCGTGTTCGGGCTCGCGGCTGTGGTCGTCCTGGCGACGCTCGGCGTCGACATCGCGCCGATCCTGCTCAGTGCCGGCTTCGTCGGCGTCGCGGTCGGCTTCGGTGCACAGAGCCTGGTCAAGGACTTCCTGACCGGCACGTTCATGATCCTCGAGGACCAGTTCGCCGTCGGCGACTACGTGGACACCGGCCAGGCCATCGGCACGGTCGAGGAGGTCGGCTTGCGACTGTCGCGGATCCGGGACGACCAGGGCGTCATCTGGTATGTCCCCCACGGGTCGGTCGAGCGCATCGGCAACCGCAGCCAGGGGCTCGGCCTGGCCGTCGTGGACATCCCGCTGGCGTACGGCGCCGACGTCGAGGCGGCCGGGGACGCGCTCCGCGCCGCTGTGACGGACCTCAAGGCAGATCCGCAGTGGAGCTCGGACCTGATCGACGAGCCCCCCATGGTCATCGTCGAGTCGATGACGGCAACGGCCGTCAACATGCAGGTCCGGGTGCGTACCCGCGCGCTACGCCATTGGGCCGTCGGCCGGGCACTGCGTGAACGCGTGCTCACGTCCCTCGACGCCGCCGGGATCGAGCGCCCGGCGGTCGCTGGCTCACGCGGCGTCCCGCTCCTCGACCCGCAGAGCACGGATCCGACCGCAGAACCCTCCTGAGTCGAGCCCAGGCGGTCGGTCCGGGATGCCGCGCCCCGCGGCTGGGCCCAGACTGGGGGGATGACCAGCCCCGAGCGACCGCTGTGCCTCGTGACTGGAGCGACGGGCTATGTCGGCGGCCGGCTCGTGCCCGAGCTGCTCGCCGCTGGCTACCGCGTGCGTTGCCTGGTGCGCGGATCGCGTCGACTGCGCGACCACCCCTGGGCCGGAGACGTCGAGGTCGTCGAAGGTGACGCCTCCGACCAAGCGGCACTCGACATCGCCATGCGCGACG
The DNA here is from genome assembly GCA_963805505.1 of uncultured Actinomycetota bacterium. Lineage (GTDB taxonomy): Bacteria > Actinomycetota > Actinomycetes > DATJPE01 > DATJPE01 > JANPBY01. The sequence goes on from CAWDUP010000006.1 coordinate 73,441, forward strand.
TCTCCGTCGCCTACTACCTGATCCATGCACTCGGGGTGTCGTCGTTCGAGACCCGTGATCGCGAGACAGCCGAGGCGTTCGTCGCCGCTGCGGAGCGGGCTTCGATCGACCGACTCGTCTATCTGGGCGGACTGACTCCCAGCGATGCCGGGCTTTCACCGCACCTGCGTTCGCGGGCCGAGGTCGGCCAGCTGATGCTCGGCTCGGCTGTTCCGGCAGCCGTACTGCAGGCAGCGGTCATCATCGGGTCCGGATCGGCCTCCTTCGAGATGCTGCGCTACCTCACCGAGCGGCTGCCGGTCATGATCACTCCGCGGTGGGTGTCGAATCGGATCCAGCCCATCGCGATCCGCGACGTGCTCCGGTATCTGGTCGGGGTGGCCAGGCTCCCGTCGGACGTGGATCGCGCCTTCGACATCGGCGGCCCGGACGTCCTCAGCTATGCGGAGATGATGCAGGCCTACGCCACGGCCGCCGGACTTCCCCGACGCCGGATCATCCCCGTCCCCGTGTTCTCCCCGACGCTGTCCTCGCACTGGGTCGGCGTCGTCACACCGGTGCCTGGGTCGCTGGCGCGACCGCTGGTGGAGTCTCTGCGACACGAGGTCATCTGTACCGAGCACGACATCGCTCACTGGGTGCCGGACCCGCCCGAGGGGCTCCTGACGCTGGATGCTGCGCTGCGACTGGCCATTCGGCGCGTCGGAGACGGAGACGTGGCGACTCGATGGTCCTCAGCGGCCCTGCCGGGCGCACCCAGCGACCCGCTCCCCACAGACCCCGACTGGGCCGGTGGAAGCCTCTACGAGGACCGACGAGAACGCGTCGTCGACGCCGAGCCGGAGGACCTCTGGACGGTGATCGAGAGCATCGGGGGCAAGAACGGCTGGTATTCCTTCCCGCTCGCCTGGAGCGTGCGCGGCTTGCTCGACCGCGCGGTCGGTGGGGTCGGGCTACGGCGCGGTCGACGGGATCCGGAGACTCTCTACGTCGGCGAGTCGCTCGACTTCTGGCGGGTCGAAGAACGCATCCCCGGTGAGCTTCTTCGGCTTCGCGCGGAGATGCGTCTTCCGGGTTTGGCGTGGCTCGACCTGGCGGTCAGCACGAACCCCACGACCTACGCCCAGCGCGCCCTGTTCCACCCACGCGGACTCGCCGGACACCTCTACTGGTGGTCGGTCGCTCCGTTCCACGGCATCGTGTTCGGCTCGATGGCTCGCAACATCGCGCGGGCTGCCGAACAACGCACGCTCTCGCGCCGCGGTCAGCGGCCGGCAAGCCCGGTCGACGCGGAGACGGTCAGGACTTCGCCTTCATGATGTCGACATTCCCGACCAGTCCGGAGGAGCCGGGGAAGATCGAGTTCAGGTCAGCCGAGGACACGTTGCATCGCTTGGCCAAGATCTCCCGCAGGACGACGCGGTAGTCGGTCGTCACCGCCAGGTCGCCGTCCACGAGCGCGCCCTTGGCGAGGGTGGGCCAGGTCCCGTCGGACAGCTTCACCGCCCCACCCTTGACTCCGCCGCCGGCGTAGAGCACCGCCGTCCCGTAGCCGTGGTCGACCCCGAAGGAGTCGTTGTCCTCAGTACGGCGACCGAACTCGGTGAGCGTCACGACCGTCACGTCGTCCATGGCTGAGCCGAGGTCGGTCATGAAGGCAGCCAGCGCCTGCGTGAACTCCAACAGGTGGTCGGCATACCAGTAGTCGCCAGACGTCTGGCCGGCTGGCCGCACCGGACCGAGCCCTGAGTGCATGTCCCAGTCTCCGTAGTCGACGCAGGCCACCTGCACCCCGACCCCACCCTTGATCATCCGGGCGACGTCACGCAACGACCTGGCGAATCCGCTGTCGCTGTCATAGACCGCGCCGTTCGCCGGGGCGTAGTCGTCCACGACGCCGAGATCGGCCACGGCCTGGATCGCGTCGAGCGTGGTGTAGCTCGGCTGCTGCAGAGCGCTCGGGGAGCTGGCGTGCAGGCTGCGCAGCGCCGTGTCCCACTTGGCCCGGTCGCTCGCACTCGAGCCTCCGGACAGCCGGAAGGTGTCCAGCTCGCGCATGGCTAGCTCCGGGTTCGGCCCGAGCAGGCTCTCCGGAGGAAGGTTGCCGCCCAGCTGAACGGCCTGGAACGAGGAGCCGGTCAGACCGTTCACTCCGATGGTCCGGTCGAGCCACCCGCTGCGGGTCGAGGTGCCGGGGGCGGCGCGTTCCATCTCGGCCTGCGCCTCGAAGTGCGAACGATCCGCCGCCCACAACCCGCAGGCCTGCACGATCCCGAAGGTGCCTGCATTCCAGAACGGCATCAGCGGCGCGAACGACGGGTGAAGCCCGAACAGCGAATCCTTGGCCAGCAGGGTGTTCGTCGGGATGGGGATCCGCGATCGCAGGACCGGGTATTGCGGATCGCCGTACGGCACCGCCGCCGAGAGCCCGTCGAAGCCACCGCGCATCGACAACACGATCAAGGTGTCACCGGTGTAGCCGGGGGCCGCCAGGGCGACCTGGGTTGAGAGCATCGGGGCAGCAACGCCGGCCGCACCGACGATTCCCGCGCTTCGCAGCAGCGCTCGCCGCGACAGGGTGCGCTGGTGCTCGGCGCAGCCGCAGGGGGCCGGCCTACTGGCGCTCGTCCCGCTTGGCCCGCTGGTCCGTGGAGTCATGACTGTCACCGCAACGCGTGGTAGGGGCTGTCGAGGACGAGGGAGAGCAGGTCGCCGAACTGCCAGCGGACGATGGCGTCGTTCTCGCTGAGTGGCGACGACGCGGTCTTGCCGAAGAACGTCAGGATCGCGTCTCGATGTACCGACTTCATCTTCTGCTGAAGGAGGCGCTCGGAGACTCGGTCCACGAGACCGCCGTAGGTTGCCGGCAGCTTGGCCGGGATGAGACCACGGCACAGAGGCAGATCCGCGGCCGCCCATCCCTTGACCTTGGGCTTGGCCGGCCAGGTAAACGCATTGTTCGTCGCACTCGGCCACCACCCGTTGACGTGCGAACGATGGTTGTTCCAACGCCCGAGCATCCCGCTCGCCGATTGCCAGTCCCTGGCCGTGTCCGGGTAGCCGTTGGGCTGCCCCCAGTTCAGCGGGGCATGGCCCAGGTCGCGGCTCTGGTAGTACACCGCGGCGAGGCCGTCGAAGTATCCGCCCTTGTTCGTGTACTTCGGGAAGTTCGGACGTTTGCTCGGCTTGACGTCGATCGCCCGTAGCCCGGCGATGAGGTCTTCGAACGGGCGGCGCACCTTGACTCCGGAGGAGTAGTGGAACTCTCGCGAGGTGAACAAGGAGCGCAATACCGGAACGATTGCGGTGTCGTTGGCCTGATAGACGTCGGCCAACCGAGAGACGAGTGACTGCGGTGGGTCGTCGGACACGAAGCGCTCACCGAGCTTGTAGGCGATCCGCTCGGCAGTCTTGCGGTGCCGAGCGAGGTAGTTGACGTAGCGCACGATCAGGTCGTAGCCCTCCCCCTTGTTGTGGGAGGCCCAGTCGAAGCCGAGGACCTTGCCGGCGGTGGTGGCGTGGATGGAGGCGTCGAAAACGAACTCCAGACGCGTCCACGGCGGGTTCGCCTCGTTGCGCCAGTCGTCGGGATTGCTCGGATTCCACAGGGTCAGCCCGGTGAGCAGCCGAGCGGCCGCGTAGATGTCTTGCTCCTCATAGCCGCCGTCGACGCCGACGCTGTGCAGCTCCAGCAGCTCGCGGGCATAGTTCTCGTTCGGCGCGTACTTGTTGGAGTCTCGCTGGTTGAGGTAGATGAGCATCGCCGGGTGCTTGGCCGAGGCGAGCAGCATCTTGCGATATTTCCCGAACGTGTGCGGCCTGATGACATCGCGGTCGTAGCGGTGCCGGTTGTCCCACACGTCGCCGTTCGGGCACGTGACGTTGAGATGGTTGGACCAGAAGTCCACCATCACCTCGAACAGCTGCCGTTTGCTCCACAGGGCGCGACCGATGTGGGAGTAGAGCAGATCCATCATCACGTCGTAGCTGAAGTTGTCGACCTGCAGGTTGTCGTCGCGGTCCTCGGAGTTCCACACCTTGCGGATCGACCACGTCAGCCGGGGAAAGTGCTCGAGCATCTTGTTGGCCGTGGTGTCCTTGATCGACTTCGGCGCGAGCTGCTCCTCCAGCCAGGCTCGGCTGCCCACATGTTTGGCGTGCGAGACGAGCGAGGGTGACAGGCCGTACGTCGCTCGCCGAAGCAGGTGAAGCGTGCTGTCACCGCCGAGGATCTTGGCTGCGACGGGGGTCACCGCCACGGAGCGCTGCGCTCCTGCCAGCTGGGCCACCGGGGACGTCGTGGTTGCAGCTGCCGTTGGGGCAAGAGCCGTCGAGGCCGCCATCGTGGCCGTACCGGCCGCAGCAGCCCCGAGCACGCTCCGGCGCGAGAGTTTCGCCGTCACCGCCTGTTCGTCGTCCCAGCAGGAGGCCCCTTCGATGCGCCGACCGGGTGAGCCTGGGAGAATTGGCGTCATGGAGCCGAGCAGTCAGGCAGCCGCGTCCGTCGGCGAAGAGGTCGTACCCACGGCGTATGACTTGATGGGCGGCCATCCGACCTTCCAGCGCCTGGTGGCCCGCTTCTATGCGGGCGTCGCGGTCGACCCGATCCTGCGACCGCTCTACCCCGAGGAGGACCTGGGTCCCGCCGAAGAGCGTTTCCGGATGTTCCTCGAGCAGTACTGGGGTGGACCCACGACCTATTCCGACCAACGCGGGCACCCGCGGCTGCGGATGCGGCACGCACCGTTCCGGATCGGGATCCGCGAACGTGATGCCTGGTTGGCCCGCATGCGAGTGGCCGTGGACGAGTCGGAGCTCGGGCCGGAGCTCGCTGCCACGCTGTGGGACTACTTCGAGCACGCCGCGACGTTCATGATCAATGCGGACGAACCCTCCGAGGTAGGCCTGTCAGTCGCAGACGAGGAGCACTGAGTGACCGAATGGTGGCGGGACGCGGTCGTCTACCAGATCTATGTGCGGTCGTTCGCCGACTCTGACGGCGACGGCGAGGGCGACCTGAAGGGAATCGCTTCCCGGCTTTCCTATCTAGCCGGTCTGGGCGTGGACGCGATCTGGCTCACCCCGTTCTATCCCTCGCCACTGGCTGACGGCGGCTACGACGTGGCCGACTACCGCGACGTCGATCCGCGGTTCGGCACTCTCGCGGACTTCGATGACTTGTTGTCCGAGGCGCACGGGCTCGGGCTCAAGGTGATCGTCGATATCGTGCCCAACCACTGCAGCGACCAGCACGCGTGGTTTCGAGCCGCTGTCGAGGCCGGTCCCGGCAGCCCAGAACGCGAACGCTTCCACTTCCGCCCGGTCGATCCCTCGTCGCCTGACACGCCGCCGAACGACTGGCCGGCCGCCTTCGGGGGGAGTGCTTGGGACCGCGTTCGCGAGTCCGACGGGGCCCTGGGCGAGTGGTATCTCCATCTGTTCACCCCCGAGCAGCCGGACTTCAACTGGGATCACCCGGACGTGGTCGCCGAGTTCGAGGCCGTGCTCCGCTTCTGGCTCGACCGCGGTGTGGACGGTTTCCGGGTGGATGTCGCGCATGGGCTCGTCAAGGAGTCCGGCCTGCCTCCCCTCGGCGAGGACATGGGGCGCAGGCATCGTGAGAACAACCTCGACCCGGGCCTGGTCACCCCGATGTATGACCAGCCGGAGGTTCATGAGATCTACCGGGGATGGCGTCGGATCCTCGACGAATATCCCGGCGACCGAATGATGGTCGGGGAGGTGTGGCTGGGCAACCCCTCCGCGTTAGGCAGGTATCTGCGCGCCGACGAGATGCACCAGGCGTTCAACTTCAGGTGGCTCTTCGCGCCCTGGGACGCCGCAGCCGTGCGGTCGGTCGTCGAAGTGTCGCTGGCCGAAGCCGAAGCGGTCGGAGCGCCAGCGACCTGGGTGCTCTCCAACCACGACGTCCACCGAGAGGTCACCCGCTACGGCGGCGGGCCACTCGGCCTGGCCCGGTCTCGCGCGATGGCCGTCTTCATGCACGCGCTGCCGGGGTCGGCGTACGTCTACCAGGGCGAGGAGCTCGGCCTGCCCGAGGTCCTCGATATCCCTGAGAACGCGCTTCAGGACCCCACCTGGGAACGCTCCGGTCACACCGTCCGGGGGCGCGACGGTTGTCGGGTGCCGATCCCGTGGGAGGGAACGACGCAGCCGTACGGCTTCGGGCCTGCCGGTTCCACTCCGTGGCTCCCGCAGCCGGCGACGTGGGCCGAGCTCTCGGTCGAGGCGGAGGATGAGGTCCCCGGATCGACCCTGCACCTCTTCCGAGACCTGCTGCGCTGCCGACGGGAGTTCCTGGGTGCGGAGACGGGCACGCTGGCCTGGATCTCCGGGCTGCCGCCCGAGGTCATCGGCTTCAGGCGAGGTGGACTGACCTGCCTGCTGAACCTCGCGGACGATCCGGTGCAGTTGCCACCTGAGCTGGCTGACGGTGCGCGAGTACTGATCACCAGCGACCCGAGCTATCCGGGCGGAGCAACGTTGAACGGGTCCACGGCAGCCTGGTTCACCGCTTCCTGATCCTTCGCTGCGTCTCGGATCGGGATGCCGGCGGATTTCCCTGCCCTGGAAAGTGGCAACCTTTTGCCGAGCCCACCGCGTCAGCACCTACGAGGGCGCAATTCAGCGCCCACCGATGACAGGGGTTCCAACCGTGGCCGATCGGTCAGACTTCGACGGATTCGTCGAAGCCAGGTCTCCCCGACTGCTGCGCACGGCATTCCTGCTGACGCGCAACTGGGCGACCGCCGAGGACCTGCTGCAGACAGCGCTGACCAAGGCCTGGTTCGCGTGGGGCCGGATCGAGGCCGCGCCGGAGGCGTACGTGCGCCGGACGATGGTGACGACGTACACGTCATGGCGTCGTCGTCGGTGGCACGGGGAGACGCCGACCCAGCGCATTCCTGACCGCCCCGGCCCAGAGGGGACCGCGTCCATCGACGATCGAGCGGTGCTCGGTGAAGCCCTCGACGGGCTCCCTCCGCGACAGCGCGCCGCGATCGTCCTGCGCTACTTCGAGGACCTCAGCGAGGCCGAGACCGCGGCCGCCATGGGCTGCTCGATCGGCACCGTGAAGAGCCAGACCAGCAAGGCCCTTGCCCGTTTGAGGGTCGACCCGACGTTGGTCGCCGACCCGGCGACCGGGTGGAGATGACCATGTTGACGACCGATGAGTTGAAGGCTCAGCTCAACCGTGACGCCGCTGAGATCCCGTCGAACGCGGCCCGGCTGGATCAGGTCCACGGACGAGTCACCAGACGCCGGCGTCAGCGAGCCCAGCTAACCGGGGCGCTGGCGGTTGTGGCGATCGGCGCCGCGGTCGTCGTGCTGCCGCACGTGCTGCCTGGTAGCTCCGACGAGAAGCCCACCATCCCGGCTGTCTCGCCGAGCGGCAGCACGCCCCTTGCGGACTACAGCCTCGGCGGGCATCTCATCGCGCAGACACAGGGTCGCGGGCCAGAAGGCCTCACGGTGATGTTCACGCCCTCCAACAAGAACCTGACGTTCGTCATCGATTGCTACCTGCCGGGGAGCCCCGCCAAGACGATGGTGGACATCAGCATCGACGGAAAGCCCGTCTCGTCGTCCAGTTGCGGTGAGGAACCGATCTTCTCCGGCGGCACGGCGTTCACACCGGAGGCCACCCCTGTGACACCAGGAACGCCGGCGGTTCTGCGGCTGACCTACCCCAAGGGTGCGTCTCCCCTGGCGCAGGCACGGATCGGCATCTACGAGGCCGTACCGCTGGCGGATTACCCGTTGCCTCCCGAGCCGACGCCCCTCCCCTCCATCGATCCGAGCGCGAATCTCGATCCACGCCTCCACTCCGACCCGTTGGCGCTCGTGAGTGCCGGCCCGCTGACCCGACTCACCCCGAACGCTTCGGTGGGTCCGAACGGATCCTGGTCCGACACCTTCCGCATCAGCAGGAACCTCAGCATCGAGGCGGCTACCGCCGCTCCCGGGACCCTGCGGTTCCTCGTGGATGGGCGCGAGATCGACTCGTGCGTCAGCTGGACCTATGGACAGTCCGTCTGCGGGCTCACGGAGACCCTCAAGGATCTCGGGATCAAGTCCGGGCAAAGCATCAAGGTCGAGATCCGAGCGGAGCGTTTCCCTGGTGACTCGTGGGCCGTCCTGCTCTCCGACGGCGGCCTCAATCCGTAATCAGGAGAAGGCGCCGAGGACGTCGAGGGTGCCGAGCCCGCCAGCGGCCATGGAGCCGCGAAGGTCAGGGCGCACCAGCACGCTGCCACCAGGGCAGCCCAACCGGGACCACGAACCGCAGCGGAAGGAGCTCACCATGCCCTCCCGTGACAGCAGGCCGACCTGTCGAGCCGCGTGCGCGGCCCGAAGCGGCGCCGACCCCACGGCGGGCTCGTCCCAGAGCTGGTCGGCGATGGCCTCGAGTGCGGTGGGCGTACGGCCTTCGGCGGGCAGCGCGTCGACACGTCGCCGGAAGCCCTCGACGGCCACGCTCACCTGGTCGACGACCATGGAGGCCGGTACCTCCGCCTCCGGCTCCCAGCCCGACGAGGGCGGAAGCAGCGCGGCCCAGGCGGGTCCGACGACCGCCGCCGGGAGCTGGAGCGCGGTCTCACCCGTGCCTTCGGACACGTTGATCGTCTCGATCAGCCGTTGAGCCGAGACCGTCGAGTCGACCTCGCAAGGCATCAACAATGCGACCGGGCGCAAGGTCAGCACCCCGAACGGTGGGCCAGCCCAGACGCCGGCGACCTGACCGCGGGCCTGAACCCGCACGGCGGCGCGGTCGTCCAGCGCGACGATCCGCTTGAGGTAGATGCTTAGGCCGGCCCGCTCGACCGGGCTGAGGTCGAGTCCGCTCATCCGAGAGCGGCGCCGGCCGGCTCGAGGTAGTCGTTGAGCCAGGCCTTCTCCTCCGGCGTGAGCCGACGCGGGCGGGCCTGGGTGAAGTCGTAGGGAACCATCGTCGACCCGGCGGTCGCATAGACGGTGCCGTCGGAGTCGTACACCTCGTAGCCGAGCGAGAACGACGCGGCGCCGATCTTCGTCACCCAGACGTCGATGGGCACCGGCTCGCTGCGGTGGAACAACGGACGGCGATAGCGGATGTCGCTGGCGGCGACCAGGATGCCGGCCGTGGCCTTGTCGAGACCAGACAGCGGCACGGATTGGAACATCTCGACTCGCGCCTCCTCGACATAGGTGAGGAACTGCACGTTGTTCACATGCCCGTAGGCGTCCATGTCCTGCCACCGCATCGCCACGCGTGCCGTGAACCGCGCCATGTGATGTCCCTCCCCTAGCGGGTGAGCTTGCGGTACGTCGCGCGATGCGGACGCGCCGCCTCTGGCCCGAGGCGCTCCACCTTGTTGGCCTCGTAGGACTCGAAGTTGCCCTCGAACCAGAACCACTGCGACTCCCCCTCGTAAGCGAGGATGTGCGTCGCAACCCGGTCGAGGAACCACCGGTCGTGGCTGATGACGACCGCGCAGCCAGGGAACTCCAACAGAGCGTTCTCCAGCGAGGACAGCGTCTCGACGTCGAGGTCGTTGGTCGGCTCGTCGAGGAGCAGCAGGTTGCCGCCCTGCTTCAGGGTGAGAGCCAGGTTGAGCCGGTTTCGTTCGCCTCCCGACAAGATGCCCGCCCGTTTCTGCTGGTCGGGGCCCTTGAAGCCGAACGCGGAGACATACGCGCGTGAGGGCATCTCGACGTTGCCGACCTTGATCCAGTCGAGCCCGTCGGACACGACCTCCCACAGGGACTTCTCCGGGTCGATGCCGCCCCGGCTCTGGTCGACGTAGGAGACCTTCACCGTGTCGCCGATCCGGATCTCCCCCGAGTCGGGCTTCTCCTCGTCGATCAGCATCTTGAACAACGTCGTCTTGCCCGCGCCGTTGGGGCCGATCACGCCGACGATGCCGTTGCGCGGGAGGGTGAACGACAAGTCGTCGATGAGGACTCGGTCGTCGAACCCCTTGGTGAGACCCTTCGTCTCGACCACCAGGCTTCCCAGCCGTGGACCGGGCGGGATCTGGATCTCCTCGAAGTCGAGCTTGCGGAACTTGTCGGCCTCGGCAGCCATCTCCTCGTATCTCTCGAGCCTGGCCTTGGATTTCGCCTGGCGGCCCTTGGCGTTGCTACGAACCCAGGCGAGCTCCTCGGACAGCCGGCGCTGCCGCTTCGCGTCCTTTTGGCCCTCGACCTTCAGCCGGGAGGCCTTGGTCTCGAGGTAGGTCGAGTAGTTGCCCTCGTAGGGGTAGGCACGGCCGCGGTCGAGCTCGAGGATCCACTGGGCGACGTTGTCGAGGAAGTAGCGATCGTGGGTGACAGCGACGACGGTGCCGGGATATTTCTCGAGGTGCTGCTCGAGCCAGAGCACCGACTCCGCGTCGAGGTGGTTGGTCGGCTCGTCCAGCAGCAGCAGGTCGGGCGCCCTCAGCAGCAGCTGGCACAGCGCGACCCGACGCTTCTCACCTCCCGAGAGCACCGAGACGTCAGCATCGGCCGGCGGGCAGCGCAAGGCATCCATCGCCTGCTCGAGCTGGGAGTCGAGGTCCCAGGCGTTCTTGTGGTCGATCTCGTCCTGCAGCTTGGCCATCTCGGTGCCGAGGGCGTCGTAGTCGGCGTCCGGCTCGGCCATCTCGGCGGCGATGGCGTTGTATCGCTCCACGAGCGCGAGCGTGTCGGCCACTCCCTCCTGGACGTTCTCCAGGACGGTCTTCTTCTCGTCGAGCTTGGGCTCCTGTTCGAGGATGCCCACGGAGTAGCCAGCCGTGAGGCGGGCCTCCCCGTTCGACGCATGGTCGAGGCCGGCCATGATCCGCAGAACGGTCGACTTGCCCGCTCCGTTGGGGCCGACGACACCGATCTTGGCGCCCGGATAGAACGCCAGCGTCACGTCATCGAGGATGACCTTGTCGCCGTGCGCCTTGCGCGCCTTGGACATGACATAGATGAACTCGGCCATCCCCCAAGCCTAGGGGCGCCGACGTCGGCCTCAGACCACGGTCACGACGCGGGCCTCACGCAGCCTGCGGATCTCCCGCCTGGGGACGCGCCCCGTCGTTCCCGGGAGGTCGTTCGATCCCCTCGGTGCCGGACGGCGGCGTCTCCCCCGAACGGGGAGCGCCGCGCCGGTAGATGGCGGTGCCACGGGTCAGGTCATGCCCGACCGTTTGGGCGTCCAGGTCGAGCGATGTGCCCGGTGTGCCGTCACCGCGGGTGTATTCCTTGACCTGCAACCGCCCATGAACCATGACCGGGTCACCGATGCCAACACAGGACGCCACGTGATCGGCCAAGGCGCGCCAGCAGGTGACCGAGAACCATGCGGTCGGTCCGTCGCTCCAGGTGCCGCGGGCCTTGTCATAGCGCCGCGGCGTCGAGGCCAGTCGAAACGAGGTCACGGGATGTCCGCCCTTGGTCACCGAAGCCCGGGGCTTGCTCGCCACGTTGCCCGTCACTGTCAAGAAGATCTCGCCCACGTCGGTTCACCACCTCCAGCCCGGGGACCTTCCGCCGGGCGTCGGCCAGCCTGTTCGGCCGTACCCCCACTCGAACAGGCCAAGGATGGTGGGTGTGGATGGCGCGGTTGCTGGGGACAAGGCGTGGGAAACTCGTCGATGACCCCCCGTAGCTCAGCTGGATAGAGCAGTGGACTTCTAATCCGCCGGTCGCAGGTTCGACTCCTGCCGGGGGGACTGTTTCTGGGCGCCGCGGGGACTGGGCGCCATCAGAGGCTGGGCCGGGCGAGGGCGATCCCGTTCCCGGCGCTCTTCACGGCTTCGTAGCCCTGCCAGGCCCGCGCCGTGCGAGTGTGCCGTCCGGCCCAACAGACCACTCGACGTGGGTCCACTCCGGCGCCTGCGGTGTTCGGGTGTAGTCAATGACGAGGTCACCGGGGAGCACGCTGATGCTCTGCACAAGCACCGTCGCGTAGGTCTCGCTCCCCACCGGATGTCGCACGATCAGCGCAGCGAGGTCGTCCGCACGCGGCTCGGCCCGGACGACCGACGGCCAGTCGGCGTCGGCTGTGAAGCATGAGCGGTAGCGCTGACCCTTCGCGTCGAGCGGGTCGATGCCCACCGACGTGAACAGGTGGATGCCATCGCTCAGGTCGGTGCGGGTGAGATCCTCCGTGTCCCAACTCCACGCGGTGACACCCCCCGGAGCGTCCAGGACGAGGGTGAAGCTGGCCATCCCTTGGTGATCAAGATGCTTCGGCCACGCCGTGCCGTGCGTGAGCGCAGCGAGGGGCAGCAGCCCACGGGACGGCTGCCCCGTCTGGCGCTCGCGGCGATTGAGCACCACGGCGGTACGTCCGGCCGGCACGTCGGTGGCGCACCAGGTCCCCCCGGCTCGCTCGTCTCGTCCACCGACGTAGCTGGGATGCTCGGGCCACCAGGCGTCCGGATCGTCGAAATCGCGCGAGACGAACTCGTCCCGGACAGCCAGGATCCGCGAGCGTGCCCCTGGCTCACGTTGCAGAACGACTGTGCACATGACTAGTCCGCCGTCGCTCGCTGCATGCTCCGAGGCTAGTGGCGCGACCACCGTTGCCGGTCGCGACTATCCGGTGGCGAGCTGGACCGCCATCAGGATGCTCGACAGGCTGGCCGGGTCGGCCAACTTCAACTCCGCGAGATCGCTGGGCCGGAACCAGCGAAGGTCGTCGTGCTCCTCGGGCGCGGCGTTTATGGGCTCGCCATCCCATCGCGTCACGAGGAATGCGTGCATGTCGAGCGTGGGGTCACTGGTCGTCATCGGGACGGGTAGCGGGTCGTGGACATGCACACCGAGTTCTTCGAGGCACTCCCGAATCACGGCTTGGTGAGGCAGCTCGCCCGCTTCGACATGTCCACCGGCGAGATCCCAGCAGTCGGGGTACCAACGACGCGATGGATGGCGATGTACGAGGAGCACCAGACCGTCACGCACCAGCGCAGCGACAGCGATCGGAATCTGGGGGGCCATGGCCGCACACTAGACGCCGGCCGCGCGGTCACACCGCGAGTGCTTGCTCGGTGAGAGTTGCGAGTTCGGCTTGGTCGACTCCAGCGAAATGCAGTGCGCGAGGAACGGTACCGACTTGCGCTCCGAGCAGGCCGACCAGCAGATGGGCCGGGCGAATCTGACGGGAGCCCTTCGCGGCTGTCACGGACCGCTCCATGGCGGACTTGAACGAGGCGCTAAGCCGGAGCCGGCCGGGGAGTTCAGGACTGGGGACGAGGTCCGTCACCGGAGCCGCCACGCCCGCTACCGCGAGGCTCGCCCGAAATTCCTGGCCGAGTGCCTGCTGGACGGTGTCGTGGGTCAGGCCCACCGAGGCGAGCACGTGTCCTGCGTCAGTGTCTGGCCGGGCGGACATCGCAAGCAACAGGTGTTCTGCCTCCACGAGGGCGGACCGGCTCGCCCGTGCTTCGACTTCGGCGGACTTGACCAGTGAGCGTGTATCCGGAGCAAGGCGGGTGACCATCAACGTCTCCTGAGATCGACGCCTGCGGCGATCAGCCGTTGGGCGTGCTTCTTGTGGACTGCCTGGCGAGTGACGCCGAGCGACTCGGCCACTTGCGGCCAGCTCCATCCGGAGCGCATGGCTCGCTCGACCTCGGCGTCTTCCATGAGGTCGGCAAGGCGACGAAGCGCCACCACGGCCGCGAGCCCCTCGGCGGGACCCTTCGAAGGGTCGATCTCGATCACAGGCATGTGAGCAACTCTAGTTGACTAGCTGAGAATGTCAACCCAAGTTGCTTACGGCCCGCCGCTGACGTACATGTGTCGCGGGTGGCGCCTGCCGCTCGCCAGCACCGGTTATCGTCCGTGGATCTGCTCGCACGCCGCGACTGCTAGGGGTTCCCAGTGCCGATCACCACCTGCCACATGTCCATCTCTTTGGACGGGTTCGTCGCCGGGCCGGACCAAAGTTTGGAGCACCCCCTGGGCAGGCGCGGGCGGGAGCTGCACAGCTGGCACATCGGCGACCCTCGGGCCAACGAGGCTGACCGGGTCGCGAACGAGTGGCTCATGCGGCCCCGGGGTGCCTACGTGATGGGGCGAAACATGTTCGGCCCCATCCGAGGGACTTGGGACGAGGATTGGTCGGGCTGGTGGGGCCTCGAACCGCCGTACCACGCGCCGGTCTTCGTGCTGACCCACTACCCCCATGAACCGATTCAGCTGGAGGGCGGGACGACGTTCCATTTCGTGACCGACGGCTTTGCCGCGGCGTACTCCGCCGCGTGTGACGCAGCCGGCGGCAGCGGGGTCGACATCGCCGGTGGGGCCGCGACCGTCCGACAGGCGTTGACCGCTGGGGTGATCGACGAACTCACCCTCGACATCGCACCCGTCCTGCTCGGTTCGGGCGAGCGCATCTTCGACGGGCTCGAGTCCTTCGACTTCGAGCCTGCGGAGGTGCTCCACTCGCCGCTGACCACCCACATCCGGTACCGCCGGCTGACCTGAACCGTTCCCGCTGAAGACGTCCCGTAGGAAATAGCAAGTGAACCGGAGAACCCAGAACTGGGTCTAGCCGGCCAGAGTGCCCTCTGACCGGCTAGACCCGGCACAGCTCATCGGGGTGGGTCGGCTAGGAGGCCGCGCCGATCGCGGAGCCGAAGAAGTCGAAGTTCTCGCTTCTCCCCTTGAGGTTTGTCTGCGAGAGGAGACCGATGTCGCGGGTGTACAGGTCGTCCACGACCGTACCTTCGTCGAACACGGCGACCGTCCCGGAATCAAGCCCACCAGAACCTGCCTCCTGCGGAGATCCGACGAGCAGCATCGGACGCGTGGGGCTGTCGGTCTGCAGGATGCCAAAGGTCAGGACACGGCCGAACCGGTCTCCGTCGTTGGCCCGCCGCGGCTTGATGTTCGCAGCGTCGACAACCTGTGGTTCCCCACTGCAGTTCAGGGTCACCTGCGTGACGAAACCGGCGTTCTTCTTCCCCTTGTAGTTCTCCTCGGGTGATCCGATGGCCAGTGTGCGCCCGTCCCCCGCCAAGCTGCGGCCGAACAGGTCACCATTCTCCGGCTGGTTGGGTACTGGACCGAGCCCCTGGGTGATCACCGACGAGCTGCCGCCGTCAATGACGGTCACCGTGCCCGCATCCTTGGTCTTGCCGAGGTTCTCGCCCGGCGAACCAACTGCAAGCACGTCACCCGATGCCCCGGGGCAGGTCACGGTCGCGAGGGCCGCTCCGAAACGATCGCCCTTCTCGAGCTTGCCCCTGGCCCCGTCACCCTGGGCGATCATGGACCAGGTGGAGCCGAGGGCGAAGACAGCACCCGCCGAGCGCTTTCCGCCGACCCGCTGGTGCGGCACCCCGACAAACAGGTTCGAGTCGGTTCCCAGGAGCTCAGAACCGAACCGAGCACCCCGCTGCGGGGAGCCCGGTACGCCAGCGGTGTCCGCGTTGACGTTGCGCGCGAGCTTGGTGTCCAGCTTGCCGCCGCCGGTGGCGAACGGGAACTTCGTCAGCGCGCCCGCATTGGCCGCCTTGCCGGCGTCCTCACCTGGACGAGCAACCCACAAGGCGCCACCACCAGCCCCGGAAACCGCCAGTGCGGAGCCGAAAGCGTCGTGCTTGTTGCCCTTCCCCGGCACACCCTTCTTGTCCTGATCGAGGAACTGGTGACCGGAGAGCCCGGTTGGCGAGCCGAACATGATCGCCACGCGGCCCTTGCCCTTGTTCTCTCCTGGGATTCCGACGATCAGGTCACCACAGTTGTCACCGTTGACATCAGCGACCAGGACCGCCGCGCCGAAGCGGTCCTTACGCTCGCTCTTCTGCCCGAAGTCTTCCTGCTTCAGAATCCGAGACCCGGTTCCGTACGGGGAGTACTTGTCCTTGCCGAAAACCAGAGTGACCGTCCCAGCGTTGACGCCGGACTTCTTCTTGCCGATATTTTCGCCCGGCACACCAACGGCCAGGTCGTTGATCTGGTCGTTGTTGGCGTAGAAGGACCCGGGGGCACAGGCCGCCAGCAGATCGCTCGACGTCATCGGTCCGGACGCAGCGGTGGCCGTTGCTGCCGGAGCCAGGGCTACCACCAGCGTGGCCGCGGCGGCACCGCCGACGACGGTCAGGAATCGGGACGTCTGCGAGTTCGAGCTGGGCATAGGTGCTCTCCATCGGGGATCTAAGGCATTGAGTACTGGCACCGTACGTGGCGCGTCCCGAAACACAACATCGGTCGCCAAGTCGCATGCCTCAGCCAAACGGTTGGTGCTGAACGACGAACGGGCGACACCAGCGATGCGCGACGTGCGATGTCCCAGCACTCCGCTTCTCCGTGACCACAGCGGTGTCGGACTCAGCAGTGTCGGACTCAGCGGTGTCGGACTAAGCGGGGTCAGGGCCGTCCTCCACCAGATAGCTCCCGGGCTCCCAGCACCGGGTCGCGACTCCGATCCGGTTCCACGCGTTGATCGTCACGATCAGGCAGACCAGCTGCGCCAGCAGCTCGGGTTCGAAGTGCTGGGCAGCCTCGTCGACCACCTCGATCGGCACGTGGTCTTCGTGCACCAAGGTGATGGCCTCGGTCAGCGCGAGGGCGGCGCGCTCGGCGGGGGTATACCAGTTCGTCTCCCGCCAGACGCCAAGCCCCGCAATTCGCTGGACGGTTTCGCCTCCGGCCAACGCGTCCTTCGTGTGCATGTCCACGCAGTAGGCGCAGCCGTTGATGGTCGACGCATGGATACGGACCAGTTCCCGCAAGGCCGGTTCGAGACCGACGCCGGCCACAGCGTCAAGACGTGCCATCGCAGCGGAGAACCTCGGCGCCAGGACGTCAAAGTCGAGGCGGACGGCGGTGGGGTCGCTCAGGCTTGTCGATGGCATGGACCGGTCCCTTCGTGGCTTATAACTTCCGTGGAAGATAGTTTACCTGACGAGGAAGATATACTCAAGGCATGTCCACTGATCCGGTCGCTCACATCGTGGCTCAATGGCAGGACGAGCGGCCGGATCTGGATGCCTCACCGATCCTGATCACCGGCCAGATGACTCGTCTGGTCGAACGCTTCGAGCGTTTTCTCAGACCCCCGTTTGCCGCCGTCGATCTCGGCAATGGCGACTTCGACCTGTTAGCAGCGTTGCGCCGAGCAGGGGAGCCCTTCACCCTGAGCCCCGGAGAGCTCAGCGAATCCCTGCTGGTGACCACTGGCGCGATCAGCAAGCGCCTTGATCGGCTGGAGGCACGCGACCTCGTGCGCCGTACGGTCTCCGCCACCGATGCACGCGGGCGGCTGGTCACTCTGACCGAGTCGGGGGTTCGGTTCGCCGACGAGCTGATCGAGGTTCACCTGGACAATCTTGCGCAACTGCTCGCTGGGCTCTCGAGCGCGGAACGCACCGACCTGGCGCACCTGCTGGCTCGGTTGGCCGAGTCCCTGGACGCCCGACTCCCCCGACCTCCCGCCGAGCCTGCTCCGACACGGCCCTAGGCTGACCGACGTGGCGAACGCACCCCTGGTCTGGATCGATTGCGAGATGACCGGTCTCGATCTTGAGCACGATGCCCTGGTCGAGATCGCCGTCCTGGTGACCGATGAGGCGCTCAATGTGCTGGGCGAGGGCGTCCAGGTCGTCATCCGCCCACCCGCCGACGCGCTTGAGCACATGCCCGACCTCGTGCGGGATATGCACACGACGTCCGGGCTGCTGACCGAGCTCGACTCAGGGACCACGCTGGCCGAGGCAGAGGCGCTCGTGCTGGCCTACGTCCGCACTCACGTCCCGGACGCCAAGAAGGCCCAGCTGGCCGGAAACTCTGTGGCCACCGACCGGGCGTTCATCGCCCGAGACATGCCTGCGCTCGACGAGCACCTCCACTACCGCATCGTCGACGTGAGCTCGATCAAGGAATTGGCCCGCCGGTGGTTCCCTCGTGCCTATTACAACGCGCCGGTCAAGCACGGTGGGCACCGAGCGCTGGGCGACATCATCGACTCCATCGAGGAGCTCAAGTACTACCGCGACACCGTCTTCGTGCCGCTCCCAGGTCCGGACACAGACTCCTCCCGCCGCATCGCCGCGACCTACCAACGAGCCGAAGGCGGGGCGAGCTCGGGAGCCACGGCCGCCGATTCCTGAACGGAGCCGCTGGTCCCGTACACTGACCGACGGCCGTTCGGGGCACCCCGGCCGGACATGGTGGGTGTAGCTCAGCTGGTAGAGCACCTGGTTGTGGTCCAGGGGGCCGCGGGTTCAAGTCCCGTCACTCACCCCACGCTCCCCGCGCATCTCGATCGCGCGATACGTTTTTGCCGTGACCGAAGCCACGACGGCCGTCGAGGCCACGAACCTCACGAAGTCGTACGGCTCCGCCCGCGGGATCGTCGACATCAACCTGACGATCTCCAGCGGGCAGATCGTCGGGCTGGTCGGCGCCAACGGCGCGGGGAAGACCACCCTGATGCGCACGCTGCTCGACTTCATTCGTCCGACGTCGGGATCCTTGAGCGCCTTCGGGCTCGACAGCGTTCGCGACTCGGTCGCGCTCCGCAGACGTACCGCCTACCTGCCCGGCGAACTCACGTTACCGAGGCGGCTCAACGGGCATCAGGTTCTCGACCGCTACGCCTTCGCCCGACCCGAGCACGACGGCGCCAAGGCCCGCGAGCTTGCCGAGCGATTCGGCCTCGACCTGGGCCGCAAGGTCGGCGATCTGTCCAAAGGCAACAAGCAGAAGGTCGGACTGGTGCTCGCGTTCGCCTCGGGCGCTGATCTGCTGGTGCTCGACGAGCCCACGAGCGGCCTCGATCCGCTCATGCAGCGGGAGTTCCATGCCGTGGTTCGGGAACTGGCCGCGGACGGGCGCACAGTCCTGCTGTCCAGTCACGTCATGAGCGAGGTGGAGCACCTCGCAGAGTCGGTGGCACTCCTGCAGGACGGCCGGCTGGCGGCCTTCGACGACGTCGCCTCGATCAGGCAACGCGCACGCCGAAGCGGCCGGGTACGCGTACCGCCCGAGACGACAGACCAAGTGGCGCAAGGGCTGCGCCGGCTCGAGAACGTCGCCGATGTGGCGGCAGAGGCCAGGGACCTGGTCACCTTCACGCACACGGGCTCGGCCGACCCCGTGATCAAGGCGCTGGCGGCATTCACCGTGGACTCCCTCGACCTCACTGAGGCAGACCTCGAGGACACCTTCTTCGCCTCCCGGCCGCGAGACGACTTCGGGCAGCCAGCCGAGGACGTCGACGGGGAGTCCGGCCGATGAGTCTGCTCGTCAGCGAACTGAGGCTTCGGTGGGTGTCGGTAGTCACGTGGACCGTGGCGGTCGCGCTGCTGGTGCTGCTCATCGTGGGCATCTATCCAACGGTCAAGGACAACCCCGACCTGAACTCCATCTACGAGGGCATGTCGGCCAGCGCTCAGGCGCTTCTGGGTGGTTCGGACCTCACCTCACCCGTCGGATACCTCAACACCCAGATGTTCGCCTTCTTCCTGCCGGCGGTCCTCCTCGTCTTCGGGATCTCCCGAGGTGCAGCCGCCATCGCCGGCGAGGAGGAGGACCGCACCCTCGACCTGCTGCTCGCTCAGCCGGTCACGCGTACCGGCGCCTACCTGCAGAAGGCACTGTTCGTCGCAGTCGGCGTCCTGGCGCTGACGCTGGGCTCGTGGGTCCCGATCGTGGCGCTGAACAGCGTCGTCGGCCTCGACCTGCCGCTGTCCGCCGTCACTGCCGTATGCGTGCAGATGGGGCTGTTCGTGCTCGCGCTCGCGCTCGCCACCCAGGCGATCAGCGCGGCCACCGGACGGCGGATGTGGGGAACGGCCGCGGTCGGCGCGTACGCCTTCGTGTCCTACCTGGTCTACGGCCTGGCGGCGACCGTCAGCTGGCTCGAGCCGTTCAAACCGCTGACCCTGTGGCGTTGGTATCTCGACAACCAACCGCTGTCGACCGGGTTCGGCGGCGAGGAGATTCTCGTGCTGGCGCTCGTCTCCGTGGTTGCCGTCGCCCTCGGCGCCTACGCCTTCAACCGGCGCGACCTGCGCTCCTAGCCGGCCGCTCCCCCGACCGTTCAGGAGCTGGCGGGCCGAAACCCCGGTTCGATCGCCCCGACGGCGTTCGATGAGGCAGGCTGAGCTCATGGGCGAAGAGGTCGCGAGCAGGACGTTCACGCGCGAGGACCGCCAGCGCTACCGCGACAAGGTGCATCGCTGCCTGGATGTGTTCGCCCGAATGCTCGCCGAGTCCAGGTTCGACTTCGAGACGCCCAAGACCGGGATGGAGGTCGAGCTCAACCTCGTCGACAACCATGGCCAGCCGGCGCTGACCAACAGCGAGGTGCTCGAGCAGATCGACCACCCGCACTTCGTCCAGGAGCTCGGCCGCTTCAACCTGGAGATCAACGTCCCGCCTCGGAGCCTGGAGGGCGACGGGGCAGAGCGCTATGAGAGCGAGGTGCGCGAGCAGCTCAACAACGCCAACGACAAGGCGCAGGAGGTCGGCGCCAGCATGGTGATGGTTGGCATCCTGCCGACGCTCGGCCCCGACCACCTGACCCATGAAGCGATCAGCGCCAACCCTCGTTACTCCCTGCTCGACGAGCAGATGCTGCTTGCCCGTGGTGAGGACCTGCACATCGACATCCGCGGTGGTCCGGAAAGTCTCGAGACCTACGCCGACTCCATCGCCCCCGAAGCGGCCTGCACGAGCGTGCAGTTCCACCTCCAGGTGAGTCCGGACGAGTTCGCCCAGACCTGGAATGCCGCGCAGGCGCTCGCATCGGTCCAGGTGGCCCTCGGGGCGAATGCTCCGTACTTCCTCGGTCGCGAGCTGTGGCGAGAAACCCGCATCGCCGTCTTCACCCAGGCCACAGACACCCGGCCGGCGGAGCTGAAGGCGCAAGGCGTACGTCCCCGCGTGTGGTTCGGCGAGCGCTGGATCACCAGCGTCTTCGACCTGTTCGAGGAGAACATCCGCTACTTCCAGGGACTCCTACCGGTGGTCGACGACGAGGAACCGCTGGAGGTCCTCGAGGCCGGCGGTACTCCGTCCCTGCAGGAGCTGCGTCTCCACAACGGCACCGTGTGGCGTTGGAACCGCCCCGTCTACGACGTCGTCGACGACGTCCCTCACCTACGCGTGGAGAATCGCGTCCTCCCGGCAGGCCCGACCGTCGTGGACATCCTGGCGAACGGTGCTCTCTACTACGGCGCCGTACGCATGCTGGCCGAGCAGGATCGACCGGTCTGGACCCAGATGTCCTTCGCCGCAGCCGAAGAGAACTTCACCAACGCTGCCATCAAGGGGCTGGATGCCACGGTCTTCTGGCCGGGCGCCGGTGAAGTTCCGGTGACCGAGCTGGTGCTGCGGCGGCTGCTCCCGCTGGCCCATGAGGGCCTCAAGGCGTGGGGAGTCGACGACGCCATCCGCGAGCGGCTGCTCGGCGTCATCGAGGGGCGGTGCATCAGCGGGGCGAACGGCGCGACCTGGCAGGTCGACTCGGTCCATCACCTCGAGGCGGCCGGCCACCAGCGCTGGGAGGCGCTGCGGCTGATGACGCAGGAGTACGCCGAGCGGATGCACTCCAACGAGCCTGCACACACGTGGAAGCCCTTATGACCTTCCCGGCCGACGTCACCGTCGCCGACCTGGAACGGGACCCCTACCCGATCTACCAGCGGCTACGTGCCGAGGCGCCAGTCTGCTACGTCCCGGCCGTCGACACCTGGTTCGTGACGCGCTACGCCGACGTGCAGCACGTGGCCGAGCGGGCCGACGAGTTCCCGGCAGCTGCCACCGACAACCCCGTCGACATCACCTTCGGCACCCCGACCCTGATCACCACCGAGGGCGAGGTCCATCACGAGCTGAGACGGGCCTTCGACCCGAACTTCCGCCCACGCCGGGTCAACGACTACATCGAAGACCTGGTGAGACCTCTCGCCGACCGGTTCATCAGCGACCTGGCCGGTCGCGACCGGGCCGAGCTGATGGCGGACTACTTCGAACCGATCTCGGTCCTCAGCCTGGCGTCGGTCCTCGGGCTCGGCGACCAGGACGTGCCGACGCTGCGCCGCTGGTTCAGGGGCATGAACCTCGGCGTGACCAACTTCGAGCGGAACCCGGCCAAGCAGGCCCAGGCCGACGAGGTGATCGCTGAGATCGACGACGTGGTCATCCCGCGGATGGAGCGGCTCCGGACCGAGCCGGATGATTCGACGATGTCGCACCTGCTGCACACCAGCCGTCCCGCAGGTGAACCCCGACCGATCGAGGAGGTTCTGCCGTCCCTCAAGGTCGCCCTGCTCGGCGGGATGCAGGAGCCCGGGCACGCCGCCGGCACGGTCCTGGTCGGGCTGTTCGGGGAGCCCGCTCAGCTGGCCGACGTCCGCGACGACCCGGTGACGCTCGTTCCTGCTGCCCTCGAGGAGGGTCTGCGGTGGGTGGCGCCGATCGGTACCCAGGTGCGGACAGCGGCAGCCGACGTACCGCTGGGCGGCACGGTCGTCCCGGAAGGGGCCACCGTGTCGGCGGTCCTCGCCTCGGCCAACCGCGACGAGTCGGTGTTCGCTGACGGTGACCGGTTCGACCTCACGAGAGCCAACCGCGAACAGGCGGCATTCGGGTTCGGGAAGCACTTCTGCTCCGGGCACGCTTTCGCCCGCCAGCAGATGCGGATCGCGCTGGAGGTGCTGTTCGCCGCTCACCCGCAGGTGCGGCCGGACCCCGAGCGGCCGTGGCACCTGCGTGGTTGGGAGTTCCGCGCCCCAGCCGAGCTGCCCGTGCTGCTCTGAGCGCTCGTCCCCCTTGACGCTTTCGAACTCCGGCCCCTAGCATCCCGTTTGGATCCAAACGAAATGTCGGACCGGCCGGTACGTCTCCGGAGGGAGCCCCATGCAGCCCACCCCAGTCCCCCTGGATCAGGTCGATCTCGCTGATCTCGACGCCTTCGAGCACGGCGACGTGTGGGGCATGTTCGACACCCTGCGCCGCGAGGACCCGGTCCACTGGACCGAGGAGCACGACGGCGGGTCTGGCTTTTGGGCGATCACCCGCTACGACGACATCGAGCTGGTGGACAAGGAGACAGAGTCCTTCACCTCCACGAAGTTCACCAACCTCGAGGAGCCTCCGGAGGAGTTCCAGGAGCTGCGCCGCTCCATCCTCGAGTCCGACGGCCCCCGTCACCTGGCGCTGCGCAAGCTGCTCATGCGTGACTTCTCGGTCGCGCAGCTTCGGCGCTACGAGGACTTCCTGCGAGGACTGGCTGCACTCACCGTCGACACGGCGCTGCAACAGCAGGACATGGACTTCGTCGATGCCATTGCGGCTGACTTCCCGATCCAGGTGCTGGCCCGGCTGTTGGACACGCCTGACGAGATGACCCCGAAGCTGATCTCCTGGGGCAACGAGATCGTCGGTTTCTCCGACCCCGAGTTCGCTCGCGTGCTGGTCAACTCCGAGGAGGCGGAGAAGTATCGCCACCTGCCGTTCAGCTCGCCGGTCTCCTTGGAGATCTTCGAGTACGGCCGCCAGCTGGCCGCCGAGCGCCGCGGCGGCGACGGCGACGATCTCGTGAGCAAGCTGGTGAACCGGCTGCCCGAGGACGGAATCCCGCTGTCCCCCGAGCACTTCGACAACTACTTCTTGCTGCTCGTGGTCGCCGGCAACGAGACCACTCGGCAAGCGATCAGCCACTCCCTGAAGGCCTTCATCGACAACCCGGATCAGATGAAGTGGTTCCTGGAGAACCCCGACAAGTCTCAGTCCGCCGTCGAGGAGCTGTTGCGCTTCGCCTCACCCGTCTACCACTTCAGGCGCACCGCAACGAGGGACATCGAGCTGCACGGCAAGAAGATCAAGGAGGGCGACAAGGTCGTCATGTGGTTCGCCTCGGGCAACCGGGACGAGACGAAATTCGAGGACCCCTACCGCCTGGACCTGTCCCGGTTCCCGAACGATCACATGACGTTCGGCAAGGGCCCGCACAGCTGCATGGGCGCCAACCTGGCTCGGATGGAGATCCGGATCATCTTCGAGACCCTGCTCCCGCGGATCGCCGAGATCCACGTCAACGGCCCGATAGACCGGGTACGCAGCAATTTCGTGAACGGCATCAAGCGGTTCCCGGTGCACATCGAGTCCAGGTCCCCTGCCCGTGTCGACGACCGGCCCGCCGCCGCCAAGACAACGGTCCGGGAGCACGAGGGCGACCTCGTGGTCGAGTCGGCCACCCCGGTGGCCGAGGACGTCGTCGCGCTCACCTTGGTGGATCCCGACGGTGACTCGCTCCCCCCGTGGACCCCTGGGGCACACGTCGACCTGTTGCTCGAGAACAACCTGATCAGGCAGTACTCCCTGTGCGGCCGGCCCTCGGACAGCCGCACGATACGGATCGGTGTCCTGCGCGCTCCGGACTCGCGAGGCGGGTCGACGTTCGTCCATGACCGGCTGAGGGAGGGCGCGACGGTCCGGGTCCGAGGTCCCCGCAATCACTTCCTGCTGGTGGGAGCTCCTCGCTACATCTTCATCGCCGGAGGCATCGGCATCACGCCGCTGCTGCCGATGATCGCCGAGGCGGAGGCGAGCGGCGCTGACTGGCACTTGTACTACGGCGGGCGCAGCAGATCCTCGATGGGATTCCTCGACGAGCTCGCGCCGTACGGTGACAAGGTCACACTGGTCCCGCAGGACGAGGCGGGCATGCTCGACCTGGCCACCATCCTGGGCGAACCTCGAGACGACACCTTGGTCTACTGCTGCGGCCCGGAGGGGCTTCTGGGTGCTGTCGAAGGACTCTGCGCCTCGGCGTGGCCGGCGGGCGCGCTGCATGTCGAACGGTTCGCGGCTAAGGAAATCACTGCGCCCGAAGGCGGCGAGCGAGCCTTCGAGCTGGAGCTGGCCCGCACCGGCCTGACCCTCACCGTGCCGCCCGACAGGTCGGTTTTCGACGTGATCGAGGATGCCGGGGTCTCGGTGCTGGGTTCCTGCAAGGAGGGCATCTGCGGAACCTGCGAGCAGGTGGTGCTGAGCGGGGACGTCGACCATCGCGACTCGGTGCTCAGCGCCACCGAGCAGGCTGCCAACGACGCCATGATGGTGTGCGTCTCCCGGTGTCGGTCAGACCGGCTCACCCTGGACCTCTAGGAGTCACGATGAGCAACCACCAAGGCGCGGGGCCGGGGACAGAGGTCATGCCGACCGACTGCTGGTATGCCGTCGCACCGAGCACGGCCATCGGTCGCGAGCTGACCGGCATCCGAGCGCTGGATCGTCCGGTGCTCCTCTACCGCACCCTTGATGGCCAGGCAGTGGCCCTCGAAGACCGCTGCGCGCACCGCGCCTACCCGCTCAGCTCGGGCGCCCTCGTGGGCGACGACGTCCGATGCGGCCTGTGCGGCTTCGTCTACGGCACCGACGGTCAGTGCGTGTCCGTACCCACACAGCCGCGAGTCCCGTTCGGAGCACACGTCACGTCCTACCCGGTCCAAGAAGCTGACGGCATCACCTGGGTCTGGTTCGGCGAGCCCGGACGTTCGCGCCTGCACCGGGTGCCCGAGCTTCCCTGGTTGGCCGACCCCACCTGGGCCACCGTCGGCGGCGAGAGCGTCACGGACGCCAACTATCTTCTGCTGCACGAGAGCTTTGCCGACGTCACCCAGATCCCCTTCGTGGCGCCCGAGATCGCGCCATCGGTGCTCGGCTCAGAGCCTCCCCCGTTGGACGTTGTGGTGACCGAGACCACCGTGGCTCTGCACCGCGAATACCCCGCGGCGCCGCTGCCGGAATGGCAGGCCCAGATGCTCGAGATCGACGCGGGGGTCGAGTTCAGAACCTCCCACGACGGATTCTTCCTCTCGCCGGCGGTCTGGGTGGATCACTGGGACGTGCGCAGCGAGCAAGGCGAGACCGCACGGATGCGATTCACCCATCTGGTGACGCCCGTCGGCCCACGTCGTAGCCGCGTCCTGTGGCGGGTCAGTCGCGACTTCGCTCCTGCCGACACCGAGGCCGGATCTACCCTCACGTCCATGTTCGAGCCCTACTACGAAAGGGTCGTCGCAGCCATGGAGACCGCGCAGGCGGTGCTCGACCTCGACGGGCCAGGGCCGGAGATCAACGTGAGCTCTGACGTCGCGGCGCTGAAGGTGCGCGAGATCGTCGCCGCACTGATCGCCGAGGAAGCCCCACTCACCCTGCCCGCGCGGGTCGGGGCCGGAGTCTGACCGCACCAGGCCGCTTGCCGCCGTACGACCGACGAGGAGATGGATCCGTGCCGGAGCTGAAGGGCTTTGCCCCACCGTTCACCACGAGCGGCCGAAGTGCGCTGATCCCGGACCCTCCGTGGTTCTACAGCGGTGATCTGCTGACCGTGGAGTATCGGACCGACACGGACAAGGTCCGGGCGATCCTTCCCGAGGACGTCGACCTCGCAGAGGAGGACCCCGGCGCGGTCGCGTTCATCTGGGCGGACTGGCAATCCTGCTCCACCGGTGGCCCGGAGCTGCTCGATCCAGCGCGCTCGCAGTACAAGGAGGCCTTCGCGGTCGTGCGCTGCCGCTACGAGGGCGTCACCTATTCGCGGTGCGTGCTCATCTGGGTGACCACCGATTTCGCGATCGCCCGTGGGCTGCACCAGGGATACCCCAAGAAGCTCGGCTCGATCCATCAGACCCGACCGATGCCCTACGGCCAGGGCGCCCCGCGGATCGCCGCCGGCGGACGATTCGGGGCGACGCTTGCGGCGTATGACCATCGGCTGGCCGAAGCGGTCGTGACGCTGACCGAACCGAGTGAGACCAACGGTTTCGTCAACTCCCTGCCGATGCTCCACCACCGACAGGTCCGGCCGATCGAGCGCGGCGCGCCGGGATGGGCCTTGGACGAGGTCCTCACGATGAGCGGCGTCGGCTTCGAGCACGGTCCTGCCTGGAAGGCGGATGCGACGCTTCGCCTGTTCGACTCACCGTGGGACGACCCGGCCAGCACCCTGCCCGTTCGGGAGATCCTCAGCGGCTACTACATGCAGGTCGGGACCAGCTGGGACGGCGGAACGACGCTCGCCCATCGATGAGGCCTTAGAGCCGAAGGCGCGCCTACAGGTGGTAGGCGTACTCGCGAAACTCCCAGTCGGTGACATACCGGGAGAAGCGCTCCACCTCGTTGCGCTTGTAGGCCAGGAACGAATCCACGAAATACCGCCCGAGGGCCTCACCGAACTCCTTGTCGGCCTCGAGAGCATCCAGAGCTTCCGGCAGCGACTGCGGAAGCATCGGCGCTGATTCCGGGTCGTAGCCGTAGCCTTCAAGGGCCTTCGGCGGCTCGAGCTTGTCGCGAATGCCCAGATAGACAGCGGCACCGATCGCCGCCATGGCGAGATAGGGGTTCGCTGTCGCATCGCCCAGCCGGACCTCCATCCGGGCGCCTTTGCCGCGCTCCGGGGGGATCCGGACCATGGCGCTGCGATTGTCCAGTCCCCAGTCGATGAGCCAGGGCGCCAGGGTGTCCGGCCCGAATCGCTTGTAGGAGTTGATCGTCGGGTTGTGGATCGCAGCCAGGGCCGGCGCGTGCCGGAGAACCCCGGCGATGGCCTGCCGGCCGATCGTGGACAGTCCATCAGGGCCATCGGCGTCACCGAAGACGTTCTCGCCGGATTCGTCCACGAGCGACAGGTGAAGGTGGAATCCGCTTCCCCCCTCATCGTTGAAGGGTTTGGCCATGAAGGTCGCGAGCATGCCCTGGTGCCGGGCGATCTCCTGAACAGCCGACTTCATCCGAAACGCCCGGTCGGCTGCATCCAGCAGCTCCGAGTGGTTGAGGTTGATCTCGAACTGTCCACCGGAGAACTCGTGGTTGGCCGCGGTCACCTGAAGAGCTGCGTCCCGCATGCTTCGCAGCATCGTCAGGAGCATGCCCTGGGGGTCGCCCTTGCGGCCGACGACGTAGACGTTCCCCGGCGCGTCTGCGTAACGCTTCCAGCCACGATCGCTGCCCTGGTCCTGCTCCAGCAGGTAGAACTCCAGCTCGGGACCGATAACTGCCTGCAAGCCGAGCTCGCCGAGCTTCGCCGACACCTGGCGCGCGACCTCTCGCGGGCCTTCGGGAGCGGCTTCGCCGCCGAGCGCAAAGGTGTCCGACAGGCACCACCGCGCCCCGGGCTCCCAGGGCAGGTCGGTGAGCGTGGTGAGATCGGGCACCGCCTTGATGTCGGGGAGGCCAGACTCGATCCCCCCCTGCACCGGCACGACGTCGCCCATCGGCGAGGTGTGGTACGCGGCGCGGCAGAACGCGATCCCGTGGGTGAGCGCGGTCTCCAGCTCGTCGATGAGCACGTCTCGTCCTCGATCAACCCCGATCATGTCCGGGAAGGACACCCGGATCACATCGATGCCCTGGGACCGAAGGTCCTCGACCAGGGCGGGGACGTCGACGTCGCTCATGCGTGGCTCCTGCCTTTTGTTCGGGACCGAACGATAAGTGCACGATAGTGGGCGGACTTCGCAAGCGAAAGGGTACGACCGCAGCTCGCTCAGATCTTGCCGATCCCGTCGACGGACCATATGTTCGGATCCGAACGAAAGGGGACATGTCGTGCGCGTGCTGTTCGTCCAACAAGATCATGTGTCGCCGCCTGGACCGGTCGGCGCGCAGTTCGCGGCACGCGGGTACGACGTCGAGGAGTTCCTCATCGTGCCGGAGGACCGATTTGCCGACCCGGACGTCGCAGTCACGTTTCCCGAGCCGACGGATTACGACGCGATAGTCCCGATGGGGGCTCCCTGGTCGGTCTACGACGAAACAACCATCGGCGCCTGGATCCTGGAGGAGCTCCACTTCCTTCGAAAGGCCCACGAGGCCGGGGTCCCAGTGCTGGGGATCTGCTTCGGTGGACAGGCACTGGCTGCCGCGCTGGGCGGCTCGGTCGAGCGGGCCCACACCGCCGAGGTCGGGTGGTACTCGATCGAGACCGACGAACCGGAACTCGTCGGTGCCGGACCGTGGTTCGAGTGGCACCACGACCGTTGGCAGTCTCCCCCCGGAGCACGAGTCATCGCGCGAACCGCCGCCGCCGAACAGGCGTTCGTGATCGGCCGCAGCCTGGCCGTGCAGTTCCACCCAGAGCTCCATCCCGAGATGCTGCAAGGCTGGCTGGACAACGGCGGGAGCGTCTACCTCGAGTCGCACGGGGAGGACGGTGAGGCACTCATGGCCGAGACCGTCCGCACTGCTGAGGAAGCAGCCGGGCGAACCCGTCAGCTCGTGGACCGGTTCCTCGACCAGGTGGCCACTGCGAGCCCGACCGATGCCCCTGCGACGACAAGGCGGTCACCTTGAGCCGATACGTCCGGACGACCGACGCCGCGGGCGCCGGGATGTCGTCCGGGGAGCACACCCTCGAGGCCACCGAGGAAGCGGTGGCGGACCGGCTGCAGGGGCTGGCGGTCGACATGACGGCGATGGCCGCGGTCTCCAACATCTACCGCGCGGCCAATGCCGTGCGAAACCACGTCGAGCGGACCGTCCTGGCGCCGCACGACCTGACCTGGACCGGATGGGTCGTGCTCTGGGTCGTCTGGATCTGGGGGGAGATCGAGACCCGCCACGTCGCAGCCGAGGCGGGCATCTCCAAGGGGACGCTCACGGGGGTTCAGAACACCTTGCTCAACCGCGGACTCGTCCGGCGCAAGGTCCACCCCGACGACGGACGTCGCGTGCTGTTGTCCCTGACCCCCAAGGGCCAACGCCTGATGACCACCCTCTTCCCCCTGTTCAACGCCGAGGAGAGCTACGTCACGAGCGATCTCGACAAGGCGGCGATGATCACGATGGCCCGCTCGCTGCGTACGGTCGCCAAGCGAGTAGAGACGAACTGACCGCCTCTAGGAGGCAGCCCTCACCAGGGCCTTGAACAGCGCGAGCTGCGCCGGATCGGTTGTGACGGTGTCCTCCGGGTGCCACTGCACCGCCAAGAACCAACCGCGGGCTTCAGGCAGCACAGCTCCCTCGATCGTCCCGTCGTCGGTGCGCGCCACCGCGACGAGCCCGGCACCGAGTCGGTCCACGCGCTGGTGGTGGAAGCACGAGCCTTGAACGACGGTGCCAACGACGTCGGCGAGCAGCGACGCCGGCTCCACCGAGATCTGTTGGACGACATGACGATGCGGCTTGGCCATGTGCTGCTCGAGAGTGCCTCCCAGCGAGACGTTGACCACCTGGAACCCTCGGCAGACGGCCAACAGGGGCACGCCGGCCGACAGCGCCCAGGTGGCCACTGCAAGGTCGAAGGCGTCCTGCTCCTCGTCGACGTCGTAGACGTCGTCACCAACGACGTCCTCGCCGTACGCCTGCGGCGCGAGGTCTCCACCGCCGGGAAGGAGCACCGCATCGGCGAAGTGCAGGCGCTCCCCCACCTCCTCGGGGCTGATCCGCGGCCCAGGCGCCCAGGGGTGCACGGTGAGCGGCTCGCCGCCCGCCAGCAGGACTCCTTCGGACAGCGATCGAGCGGTGCTCAGCGCGCGGTAGCGGTGCGCCGAGGCCGACTCCGAGAATCGGGCCGGAATCACGACGAGAGGGTTGCCAGTCATCGCTTGACGCCTCCGCAGCACCACAATACGTTTGTGTCCGAACGATAGCCGCAGGGTCGACGTCGCGCCAGGCTGGCCGGCCGGCGAACGGCTCACACACCTCACAAGCCCGGAGGGCCGATGAGCACGGTGAACGTCGCCGGTGTCGAGGTCGACACGCGCCACTGGATCGGTGGCGACCGCGTGGCGAGTGATGCCACCTTCGAGGACATCTCACCGCTCGACGGTCAGCTGCTGGCGCAGGTCAGCCGCGGGGGCGAGCCCGAGGTGGATCAAGCCGTCGCAGCAGCGAAGGCGGCCTTCCCGGCCTGGGGCGGGATGGAGCCGAAGGAACGCTCGGCGATCCTCAACCGGGTCGCCGACGGCATCGAGGCACGGGTGGAGGACCTCGCGCAGGTCGAGACCGTTGACAACGGTTCGCTGCTGCGATCCCACAGGCGCGGGGTGATGCCCCGGGTGGCGATGAACATCCGGTTCTTCGCCGACTTCCTGCTCACGTTGGAGCACCCGGACTTCGAGACCCGGGGGCACCGCAACCACGTCACCTGGGATCCAGCCGGCGTGACCGCGATCGTCACCCCGTGGAACGCCCCGCTCATGCTGGCGACCTGGCGGATCGGTCCAGCGCTGGCCGCGGGAAACACCGTGGTGGCCAAGCCTCCGGAGTGGGCGCCGCTGACCGCGTCGTTGTTCGCGGACATCGCTCACGAGGCAGGGCTCCCCCCGGGCGTCTTCAACGTGGTCCAGGGGATGGGAACCGAAGCCGGGGCGCCGCTGGTCGCGCATCGCGACGTACGCCGGATCTGCTTCACCGGATCGGTCCCGACGTCGATCAAGATCGGCCAGTCAGCGGCCCGCAACGTCACGCCGGTGAGCTTCGAGCTCGGCGGCAAGTCGCCGTTGCTCGTCTTCGACGACGCCGACCTCGATCTCGCGGTCGACCTGGCCGTCGAGCAGTTCGACAACTCCGGGCAGGTTTGTCTGGCAGCCGTCCGGATGCTTGTGCAGGACGGCATCTATGACGCCTTCCGCAGCCGATTCCTCGAGCGGGCCGCTGCCGTCAAACAGGGTGACTCGCGCGACGAGAGCGTCGACATCGGCCCCCTCGTCAGCCGCACCCACTTCGACCGGGTCGACGGCTTCGTCAAGCGGGCGATCGCCGACGGCGCACAGGTGGTGCTGGGCGGGGAGCCCAACCACGAGCTCAACAACACCACAGGCGGTTTCTACTACAAGCCCACGGTGTTCGAGGGGGTCGACGCCTCGATGGAGATCACCTGCGAGGAGGTCTTCGGGCCAGTCCTCACCCTGCAGCGGTTCTCCTCCGAGGAGGACGGCGTCGCGATGGCCAACGACACCGAGTTCGGCTTGGCCGCCACGATCGTGACGGGCAGTCGCGAGCGCGCCGAGAGAGTCTCCGCGCAGGTCCGAGCGGGCACGGTGTGGATCAACTGCTTCTTCGTCCGCGACCTCTCGGCGCCCTTCGGCGGCAGCGGCCGATCCGGGATCGGCCGCGAAGGCGGACTCTGGTCCTTCGACTTCTACTGTGACGTCAAGAACTCGGTGTTCGCGCCGGAAGGGTGGGCCTGACATGGGTGAGATCGTCGGCGCCGGACTCCTGGCGCACGTTCCCACGATCATGCTGCCGGAGGAGACCCGGCTGGAACTGAACAAGGGCAAAGACTTCACGCTCGTTGCGGCGCTCCATCAGCTCCGCGAGGAAGTCTTCGAGACCCTTGACTACGACACGGTCGTCGTTCTCGACTCGCACTGGTTCACGACCGTCGAGTTCGTGGTGACGGCGCAGGGCCGCCGCGCCGGGCTGTTCACCGCGGAGGAGCTGCCGCGGGGCATGTGCCGCATCCCCTACGACTGGCGCGGCGACCCAGAGCTCGGTTTCGCCATGGCCGACGCGGGCGCCACCCACAGCACCTGGGTAACGGCCATCGACGACGAATACCTACCGCTGTACTACGCGACGCTCAACCTCTGGAAGTTCCTGGGCGAGGGCCTCGACAAGCGGTGGATGTCGGTAAGCGTTGCCCAGACCGGTGTCATGGAGGACTTCCTGCGAGCCGGGCGCGCCATCGGCGATGCCATCGCGCACACCGACCGCAAGGTGCTGCTCATCGCCTCGGGCGCGATGTCGCACACGTTCTGGAAGCTGCGCGAGCTGCGCGACCACGAGGCCGGCGACACCTCGCACATCCGCACGCCGGAGGCGTACGCCGCCGACATGCAGCGCCTCGAGTGGCTTCGCGCGGGCGACCATGCCCAGGTGCTGGACACCATGGACGACTTCATGAAATACCGCCCGGAAGCGATGTTCGCGCACTACCTGATGATGATGGGCGCGCTGGGCGAGGGTGACGTCGTCGCGCCCGGACGGCAGTACGGCGAGTACGAGAACTCGATCGGCACTGGGCAGGTGCACGTCTGGTTCGACCGTCCCGATGGCGGGTTCCCCGGGCCGCGAAGAACGCCGGAAGACCCCGACTATGTGCGCCAGATGCGTGGCCCCGATCTCCCAGCCGCCGGCTGAGACGGCAACCGAGTCCCGGAGGAGTCACGTGACTGAATATCGACGCATCCTGCTCGAAGGCGCCGCCGTCCAGGTGCGTCGTGAGGGCGACGAGCTCGTTGCCGGTGACGGCCGCGCTGTCGGTCTCGACGAGGCAGTGCACCTGCCGCCGACCGAACCGACCAAGATCATCGCCGTGCACCTGAACTTCGCCAGCCGTACCAACGAATTCATGACCAAGCTCCCCGGCGCACCCACGTACTTCCACAAGCCGGTGACCGCGCTCAACTCCCACAAGGGAGCCGTCGTACGCCCGCAGGGGTGCAAGTGGCTGAACTACGAGGGCGAGATCGTCATCGTTATCGGAAAGACCTGCCGAAACGTGTCCCCCGACGAGGCTGGCGACTACATCGCCGGCTACACCATCGGCAACGACTACGGACTGCACGACTTCAGGGACACCGACGCCGGCTCGATGCTCCGGGTCAAGGGATCCGACACCCTGGCTCCCGTCGGCCCAGGGCTGGTCACCGACTGGGACTTCCACGGCAAGACCCTGCGGACCCTCGTCAACGGGGAGGTGAAGCAGGAGGGCAACACCGACGAGATGGAGTGGGACATGCACTACCTCGTCGCGGACATCGCCCGCACGATCACTCTCTCGCCTGGAGATCTGCTCTTCTCCGGAACTCCGGCGAACTCCCGTCCGGTCGTGCCAGGCGACGTCGTCGAGGTCGAGGTCGAAGGTTTGGGCAAGCTCACCAACCATGTGGTCACCGGGCCGACACCGATCCGCACCGATGTGGGCGCCCAGCCCACGGAGAGCGAGGAAGTGGTGTCCACCGCACTCGGCGGCGATTGGGAGTTCCGCGGGATCCGCACGCCAAGCAAGGACCTCTACCCCTCGACCGTCGAAGAGAAGTAGGCGCCCAACCACGACCAGGGACTCAATGTTGTCGCAGTTGTGCAGAACTGCTTGACAACCTCACGCCTGGCCCCAAGACTCGGCGACGACTTTCGTTCGGCCCCGTACGAAACCTCCGCACTGACCTTGGAGAGACGGAATGGACCAGCTGAAGCCAGCCCCGCCCGAGACCGAAGGAACCTCTCTTCGCAAGGGCCGCCTCGGTGTCATTGGCATCGTCTTCTTCGTCGTGGCAGCGGCCGCGCCCCTGGTGGGCATGACCGGTGCTGTGCCGGTGGCCATCGTGCTCGGCAACGGCGCAGCAGTCCCTGGCGCGTACGTCGCCGTCGGCATCACGCTGCTGCTGTTCAGCGTCGGCTACGCAACGAT
Source organism: uncultured Actinomycetota bacterium (assembly GCA_963805505.1). Taxonomy (GTDB): domain Bacteria; phylum Actinomycetota; class Actinomycetes; order DATJPE01; family DATJPE01; genus JANPBY01. The sequence goes on from CAWDUP010000006.1 coordinate 107,804, forward strand.
GAGCCAGCACGTCACGAACACCGGCGCCTTCTTCGCCTATGTGGGACGAGGCCTCGGCGTCATCCCTGGCGTGGGCAGCGCTTTCGTCTCCCTGGTGGCCTACATCGCCGTCCAGCTCGCGATCTATGGCTTCTTCGGAGGCGTCGCGTCGGGCGAGATCGATGACAAGCTCGGCATCAGCCTCTCCTGGTACTGGTGGTCGCTGATCGCCTGGGCTGTCGTGACCGGCCTTTCGCTGCTCGCGGTTGACATCGGCGCGAAGGTTCTCGGCGTCTTCATGTCCATCGAGGTTCTGGCGCTGCTGATCATGGTCATCGCCGTGTTCGTGGAGGGCGGCCCGGACGGCATCGACCTCGGCGCCTCGTTCTCCCCGAGCAACATCTTCGTGGGTGGCCTCGCCGGCTCGGCCGGGATCGCGCTGGCCTTCGCCTTCGCGTCCTACATCGGCTTCGAGGCAACCGCGATCTACGGCGAGGAGTCCCGGGACCCCAAGCGCACCGTGCCGATCGCGACCTACACGGCGGTGCTGCTGATCACCGTGCTGTTCGGTCTGTCCACGCTGGCGATCGTGACCTGGCTCGGATCGGGAAGTGTCGTTGACCAGACCGTGGCGATCTCGGACGAGCTGGCCAACCCCGCGGCCGTCGTCTTCACCGTGGCCCAGGAGTCCGTCGGCGGCTGGCTGGGCTCCGGCATGGGAACGTTCGTGTCCGACACCATGCAATGGCTGGTCTTGAGCAGCCTGTTCGCCGGGATCCTGGCCTTCCAGAACGCCGCGGCTCGCTACTTCTTCTCGATGGGCCGCGCCGGCGTCTTCCCGGCAGCCCTCGACCGGGTGAACAAGCACGGCGCCCCATGGATCGCGACGCTCACCACCTCGGTGATCTCCTTCTGTGTCATCGTGTTCTTCTGGGTGACCGACAAAGACCCGATCCTGAACCTGTTCTACTGGTTCTCCGGACTGGCCGTCGTCGCGATCGTCCTGGTCGAGGCGCTGGTCTGCATCGCCGTCGTCGCCTTCTTCCGGCGCACCGGCGCAGACAAGCGGATCTGGCACACCATGATCGCTCCGGTGCTCGCGTTCATCGGCCTGGTGCTCGGGCTCTACCTGCTGATGTCCCGGTTCGGCCTGCTCGCGGGCACGGTCAAGGATGACGTCGATCCCACTGTGCAGGCGTGGGGGCTCAACGCGACCGGGTGGACCTTGATCCTGCTGCCGTTCGCGATGTTCCTGGTCGGCCTGCTCGTCGGTTTCCTGCGCAAGTCGCAGGAGAACGAGGACTCCGTCAAGGACCTCGTGACCTGAGCAAGGACATTCCGTCGAAGGGGTCGATCGCTGCCAGTCTGGCGACCGGCCCCTTCGCCGTTGACGAGGAGCGCCCGTCGTGGCCGACGTGAAGCTGTTGATGGTGCTCAGCGAGAACCAGACTCTCGTGGATCCGCGGGACCTGAAGGGCCTCGTCCGGCTGGCCTCGGAGGCCGAACAGGCAGGCGTCGACGGCGTGCAGATGAGCGAGCACGTCGTGCTGGGACCATCTGCAGGCGAGCACGGGATCATGGGCAACCCGCGCGACTACGCCGCCCCGGGCAACCAGGACCCGGCCACTCCCTGGCCGCACAACCTGATCACGTTGGCGGCGATCGCTCAGGCGACCTCGGTACTTCGCCTCGTGGCAGGCGCCGTGATCATGCCGCTGCACCACCCGCTGGACCTGGCCAAGCAGTTCGCCACCTTGGACCTGCTCAGCGAGGGTCGGCTCGTCGTCCTGCCCACGGTGTCCTGGCACCGCGATGAGTACGACGCCCTCGGGATCCCGTTCGCCAAGCGAGGCCAGATCCTCGACGAGCAGCTCGAGGTGCTCGCCGGCGCCTGGGGGGCGCAACCATTCCGCCATGACGGCGCGTTCTTCTCCTTCGGCGAGGTCTGGGTGGAGCCGGGGCCGTACCGCCCCAGCGGACCGGTGATGTGGTTCGGCGGCCAGGGCATGCACGACGCCTTGGTAAGGCGGCTCGTGCGGTACGGCTCCGGGCTGAACCCCTTCGGCCCGTTGACCGATGACGACCTGGCGATGCTGGGGTCGGCCATGGCCGAGGCTGGGCGCGATCTGGACGAGCTGGAGATGGTCGGCGGCATCCGTGGGACGTTCCAGGGCGCGCACGACGTGGCTGACGTGGGAGCCGCCCTGGAGGACCTGCCCCGGCAGCTGGCTCAAGGGTTCAGGACCATCTGCTTCAAGCCGTCGATGTTCATCGACGACGCTGCGGACATCGGCCCCTTCTGCCGAGACCTGGTCCGTCGCGTCGCCTCGATGACCGCGGGTTCGTAGGAGATCGACGAATGGCACGGTCATCTGCGGTCGAGTCGGCGTCCGAGCACCCGGCGACCTGGAAGTTCGGATATCCCATCTACCACGCCGAGACGCGCGCCCAGTGGCGTGGTTGGCTGGATCGCTTCCACGGCAGCAGCCGCGGCGTCTGGCTGTGCTCGTGGCGCTCGCCGGACAAGCCGCGCTGTCCGTATCCGCAGGTCGTCGAGGAAGCGATCTGCTTCGGCTGGATCGACTCCACCGTGTCCCCGCTTGACGACGAGCGCATCCTGCAGCTGCTCACGCCGCGCAAGCCGAAGAGCTCCTGGACCCGCTTGAACCGGGCGCGCGCGGCGGACATGGAGGCAGCGGGTCGGATGACCGACGCCGGCCGGCAGGCCATCAAGACCGCGCAGGCCAACGGTTGGTGGACGATCTACGACCCGGTCGAGGACCTGCTCGAGCCGGCGGACCTGTCCACCGCGCTCGACGCCACACCCGAGGCACGGATCGCATGGGACTCGTTCACGCCCAGTGCCCGCAAGCAGCTGCTGTGGTGGGTCATCAGCGCCGCAAGGGAGGACACCCGGGCTCGGCGGATCGCGACGACCGTCGCAAAGGCGGCTGAGGGCGAGCCGGCCAGGGGCTGACCTTGGTTCGGGCGCTGCGTCCGAGGCGAAGGAACGGTCAGCCGGTCGCGTCAGGTTCGCGAAGACCCACGGCGTCGTTGTCCCAGAAGGTCTGTCGATAGACCAAGGTGCCGATCATCCACGGTTCGTAGGCCGAGAGCAGGCGGACCTGGAACGCAGCGTCCGGGATCCGCAGGGAGGGTTTGCGAAACCCAAGATCGCCGGCGGGTGCGAATCCCGCGCGCGCGTAGTAGGCCGGGTCACCTTCGAGCAGCACCGCCGTTGCTCCCCGCTGGTCCAGCTCGGCGACGCCACGCTCGATGAGGCGCAAGCCGATGCCCTGTCGCTGGTGCTCCGGCAGCACTCCCAGCGGACTGAGCACCTGCACGTCGACGAGTCGTTGAGGTGCGTCCAGGATGCTGCGCGTGAACATGACATGACCGACAACGGCGTCGCCGACGCACGCGACGAGGGAGAGCCCCGGTTCGACGGCCAGGCTGAGCCGCAGCTCGTCAACGAGTCGGGCAACGTCGGGGCCGTGGTCACCGAAAGCACTGAGGTGGACCGCTCTTACGGCGTCGGCATCACGCGCCTGCTCCTCGCGGATCAGCACGTCATCGGTGGGCGCCACGGGTCAACGCGACTTGCCCAACCGCTTGCTCAGCCCCTTCACTCCCCCGCGGCTGTCCTGAAGCGCAGCCTTGGAAGCCTGGTAGCCGGGGATGCCGCAGACCCCGCCACCCGCGTGGGTGGCCGAGCTGGCGTTGTAGAGCCCGGCGATGGGCGTGCGGTAGTCGGCGTAGCCAGGCGCCGGGCGCATGTGGAACAGCTGCTCGAGCGAGAGCTCGCCGTGGAAGATGTTGCCGCCGATCAGGCCGTACTCCTTCTCCATGACATACGAGCTGACCACATCTCGGTGCATGATCGAAGCGGTGAAGCCGGGAGCCACCTCTTCGTACTTCGCGATGAGCCGGTCGGCGTAGGCCTCGACCTCCTCCTGGTGCGGCTCCTTCGACCACTCGTGCGGCACCCACTGGCTGAACATCGACATGATGTGTACGCCTTCGGGCGCGAGGGTCTTGTCGAACGTCGTCGGGATCGTGGTGTCGCTGAACGGCGCCTCGGCCGCGCGGCCCTCGCGGGCGTCCTGGAAGGCGCGCTCGATGTATTCCAGGGTGGGGGCCATCGCCACGGTGCCGGTGTGGTGCTCCTGCTGGTTGGAGCCCGGGTCGGCGGTGAAGTTGGGCAGCTCGGAGAGAGCCAGGTTGATCTTGACGACGCCGCTGCGCGTCTTCCACCGCTGGATGTCGGTGACGAACTGGTCGGGCAGGTCTCGTGCGTCGATGTGGTCGAGGAAGGCGGTCTGCGGATGCAGCGACGTCACGACGATGGGCGCGTGGATCTCGTCACCGTTCTCCAGGGCGACGCCAGTGACCCGACCGTTGCTGACCAGGGTCTTCGCGACCTTGGAGTCGGTGCGGATGACGGCGCCGAGCTCGAGCGCGGCACGCTTGAAGACCTCGGCCACGGCTCCCATGCCCCCTTCGGGGAAGCCCCAGCTGCCGAGATGCCCGTCACCGACGTCGCCGATCGAGTGGTGCGCCATGACGTAGGCGGTGCCGGGCTCGTACGGCCCTGCCCACGTGCCGATCACGCCGTTGACGGCCAGCGCGCCCTTGATCTGGGGAGACTCGAACCAGTCGTCGAGCATGTCGCCGATGCTCATGGCCATCAGGCGGGTCACGTCACCGATCGTCTGGACGTCGAGGCCACGCTTGCTCCACCCGAGCTTGAGCATCTTGGCCAGCTCGGCGGGCTTGCGGGAGCCGACGTTGGGCGGCACCTGCATCAGCATCGGGCCGAGGACGTCAGCCAGCCCGGCCAGCCACGCATCCCACTTGGGCATGGTGTCGGCGTCCTTCTTCGACCACTTGGCGATGGAGTCGTAGTTGCGTTGGGCGTCGTCGGCGAACAGCGCGATGGAGCCACCCTCGGGGAACGCCTGGTAGTACGGCCCCATGGGGTGGACCTTGTAGCCGTGCCGGTCGAGGCTCAGATCACGACGGATGGTCGGGGGCATCAGGCTCATGACGTAGGACAACCTGGTGACCTTGAGCTCGGGCGCCTCGGGCCACGGGGAGTCGGTCGCCGCCGCGCCGCCGGTCTTGTAGCGCGACTCGAGCACGACGACCTTGAGCCCGGCGCGGGCCAGATAGGCGCCGGCCGTCAGTCCGTTGTGGCCGCCACCGACAACGATCGCGTCGAACTGTTCCGCCATCACTGACTCCGTCTCATCCGATCACCGAAAAACTGAACGATGAGTCAGCATGCCACTTCACCCCAGGGCCGCGCGTCAAGACCCCCCGAAAGTCGAACTGTTCGAGTTACAGGGTCCATGACCCCCGAAAGTCGAACAGTTCGAGTTACGGGCCGGAGGCGGGGCCGAGTTCAGCCGTCGGTCGGGGAACCCAGGGCCTGCAGGGCCGCCATCGCGAGGACGCGTACGCCGATCCCGATGGCCCGCTCATCGACGTCGAAGGTGCTCGCGTGCAGGTCGAGCAGGGGCATCCCCACGGTCGGGTCGTGCACCCCGAGGCGGGCGTAGGACCCGGGGACGCGCTCGAGGTACCACGCGAAGGAGTCCCCACCCATGGACTGCTCGGCCTCCACGACAGCGTCCTCACCCAGGGCCGCCCGAGCAGCGTGCGCGAGCAGCCTCGTCGCAGGGCCGTCGTTGACGACCGGCGGGACCCCCCGTCGGTGACCGATCTCCAGCACGGCCCCAGAACCCTCGACGATCTCGGCCACGGCCGCCGCGAACAGCTCCGGCGCCCGGTCCCACAGATCGTGGTCCCGGGTGCGCAGGGTGCCCTGGAGCGAGCCCTGCGCCGGGATGACGTTGGCCGCCCCACCGACATGAACCGCTCCAGCGACGGCCTGCAGCGCGCCCGGGACGCCGGTCAAGCGGTCGAGGGCGGGCTGCACCCCGGTGATCACCCGACCGAACAGGGCAATCAGATCGACGGTCCGCTCCGGCCGGGCCGTGTGACCGCCCGGCCCACGCAGCCGTACGTCGGTGAGGTCGGCCGCGGAGGTGATGGCCCCCTCGCGGCAGCCGATCAGCCCCACATCGATCTTCGGGTTGCAGTGCAGGCCGAAGATCAGGTCGACGCCGTCGAGCCAACCTTCCTCGATGACATCGACCGCACCGCCTGGCACCGACTCCTCGGCGGGCTCGAAGACAAGGCGAACCGTGCCGTCCAGGTCGAGCTCGGGCGCGAGGGTCGCCAAGGCCCGCGCGACCCCGAGCAGCACCGTGGTGTGTACGTCGTGCCCGCAGGCGTGGGCGACTCCCTCGACCTGCGAGCGGTAGGTCACCGACTTGTCGTCGGACATGGCCAACGCATCGATGTCGGCCCGCAGGGCAATCACGCGCGGAGCACCTGTGCCCTTGCCGGGCTCACCCGGCTCTGGCGCAGCGCGATCCGTACCGCCGAGGTGGATGTCGCAGACCAGACCGGTGCCCACGGCCAGCCGTACCGGCGACAACCCCAGCTCACGCAGGTGCAAGTCGATGAGGTCGGTCGTCGCAGACTCCAACCCGCTCAGCTCAGGGTGGGAGTGCAGGGCGCGACGCAGCGCGATGAGCGGCGCCTCGTCAGCGCGCACCACGTCGTCGAGGCGGCCAGGGAGCACCCCGCGATCTTCGGACGTCATGGACACGCCCCGCAGCCTACGAGGGGCTATCACCCGTTCGGCCGAGTGGGTAGGGCACAACCCCTGCCGAGTTACACCATTGTGATTCGTCTGACGACCCTCCCCCGGTCAGACGCGAGCACCGAGGTCATGGCCCTCCTCGCTGCTGGCGTGCCTCTCACGCTGCTGATCGACCTGGCAGACCCCATGGGCCCACCCTCGCGCGAGATCCTGCTGGCCGAGCTGCTCACTGACGACGTGGCGAGGGACGGGAGGCAACTGCTCAGGATCGCCCGCGAGGTCGCGCGTGACCGCGACATCGAGAGCGACGATTTCGCGGCTGACCTGGGCGTTTGCTAACCTCTCGACCCACGCGCCGCTAGCTCAACTGGCAGAGCAGCGGACTCTTAATCCGCGGGTTCGGGGTTCGAGTCCCTGGCGGCGCACCCGTTGTGTGTATGGCTTCTTCTGGCCCTGCAGCCGTCTCGCCGAATGGCAAGGAACGGGGCGGTCTCGGGTGCGCAACCGCCCCGTTCGTAACCACTCGTCGAGGCACCACCACGCAGCCCGTCTATGAGCCGCTCATCGCGTCCTTGACGCGATCGACCATGGACACGAACGGTCCGGCCATCAGCTGAGCGCTCGTCGACCCGGCGGTAGTGGGATGGGGGTGGGTCGGTGCGAGGCTCTCCGCCTTCTTCAGCCGCCGACCGAGCTGGGTGCGCTCCTCAGCATCCTTCGCACCCAGAACGCGGGGGAACTCCTGGTTCTCCTCGTTCTGCGCGTGCTCGACCACCGAGGCCGTGAAGCTGGAAAACTTCTCCTCGAAATCTGCACTGTCGACGGCCAGGTCCTCCAGCTCAGCCAGATCGGCGTTGGCCTGCTTCTCCTCCGCCATGCGGGCCTCGGCGACGTCCTGGTCGATCTTCTTGGTCACCGGGCGCAGGACCAGCTCTTCAGCGGTCTCGTGGACAGCAAGCAGCCGCCTGAGGTCGTCGAACACCTCTTGGCGGCGCTCGCCCTCGGCTGCCTTCACCATGCCGAGCAGCACAGTGATGCGCTGATGCTGATCTTCGAGAACGGCGAGGATGTCGTCGCCTACCTGCTCGTCCCTTGCCGAGTGCGCTTCGGCCGTCATGTGTCTACCTCCTGAAGCTCGGTCTCCTTGAACTCGGTGAAAGGCGTGGATTCACCACGTCGTGGATTAACCCGTCGTGGACTCACCCCGTCGTGGATCACTGCCTGCAAATTCGGACCTACCCAGGCTGAAGATCACTAATCGCTCGGCCGGGCCGCTGCTCCGTCACGCCTCCGCGGTTGCGCTCAGCGGCGTGCGCTTGGCCAGCGGCGACTCCTGGCGCGAACCTGAGGTTCTTCCTGGTCCCGGTTTATCGGCCGCAGGTCCGGCAATGCCCAAGAGAGACGCATCTCCGCACGAGATGCTCCGACCGAAAGGGAGGACGGCATGGCTGTACCGCACTTTCAGGACCTACCGCTGGCTGATCGCGACCGCGAATGGGACGGCTCAGCAGCCGAGAGTCACGTACGCAAATGGGCCGGAGCCGAGGACGGGCCTAACGCGAAGTACCGCGACGCCCATGTCTGGTACGACGACACGAAGCCGGACAACTTCGGCTCCTACAAGCTGTTGATCGCCGACGTCATCGACGGCGAGCTGACCGCCGTCCCGCGCGGTGTGATGGCCGCTGCGGCCGTCATGGACGGCTCGCGAGGTGGCGTCGACCTGAAGAAGGACGACATCGACCGAGTGAAGTCACACCTGGCGAAGTACTACGCCAAGATGGACGACACCGCCCCCTGGGAGCGCTGAGCCCACCAACGCGACTGAGCTGCACTGGGGAAATGTCGCCTCGGTTCAGGGGATGACCACGATCTTGCCGCGGGCCTGTCCCGCCCCGACGAGGGCGAGCGCTTCAGGAACGTCGTCGAGGCCGAAGGTCCGGTCCACGTGGATGGTGATCTCGCCCGCGACGCAGCGCTCAGCCATGGGTACGAAGTGCTCGGGGCCCTCACGGACCACCAGCACGCCGAGAGATCGGCCCGACACCGCACCGAGCAGGCTCCCTGCCGTGAGCACGCGCAGCAGGGTCCGCGCCGGGCCGCCGACGCACCGGTACCGTCCACCCGGCGCGAGGGCTCGTCTGTACGCCCAGACCGAGCGTCGAGCAACGAGGTCGAGAACGAGGTCGAAGGGGCCCCTGCGGGTCCAGTCATCGGCCTGGTAGTCGACGACCTCGTCCGCGCCCAGCTCGCGCATCCAGGCCTGCTTGCCGGCGTTGTCCACACCTGTGACGTGGGCGCCGGCGGCCTTCGCGAGCTGGACCACGAACGCGCCGGTGCCGCCGCCGGCCCCGTTCACGCACATCCGGGTCCCCTCCCTGGCCCAACGCGTGCCCTGCAGGGCGATGGCCGACGACTGAGGGATCGCCGAGGCCTCGACGAACGACAGGCCGGTTGGCTTCGGCGCCAGCGCCTCGACCGGAGCGACGCAGTATTCAGCGAAGCCGCCCTTGAGCCCTGAGGTTGTCCCCGAACACCTCGTCGCCGGGAGCGAAGGCCGACACCCCCGGACCGACTGACTCGACGACGCCCGCGATGTCGGAGCCCAGCACGGAGCGCGCCGGCCGCCGCGGACCCTCGATCCGCGAGTACGCGGGCCACCCGGTGAGCGTCTCCCAGTCCGAGAGGTTCAGCGATGTGGCCCGCACCCGCACGAGGACTTGGTCCGGCCCCGGTTCGGGCACCGGGATCTCGGCGAGGCGCAACACCTCAGGCGGGCCGTACCGGTCGTAGCACACAGCCCGCATGACCCGGCCGGATGTCATCGCGGCAGCCTACGCGCCGCGGATGATCGACAAGCGCGGTCAATGGGGTGCACCACTGATGTCTCGGACCTCCGCGACCTAGGCTGCTCGCATGGCTCGGGTCCTGATCACAGGGATGTCAGGGGCGGGCAAGAGCACCGTCCTCGCTGCCGTTGCTCGCCGCGGCTTCCACACCGTCGACACCGACTATGACGGCTGGGAATTGTCGGGCGCGCGATGGGACGAGCCGCGAATGAGCGCCCTCCTCGCCGATCACACAACGCTCGCCGTGTCAGGAACCGCGAGCAATCAAGGTGTTTTCTACGACCGGTTCGAGCACGTCGTCTATCTCTACGCCCCGCTGGAGACTCTCCTCGAGCGAGTCCGGACACGCACCAACAATCCGTACGGCAAGGCAGCCCAACAGCAGGCCGACATCACCCGGTACGTCTCTGAGGTGGAACCGCTGATCCGACGAAGCGCGACTCTTGAGCTCGATGGGTTGGCGCCGGTCGAGCGGCTGGCCGATCGGCTCGAACAGCTCTTGCGCTCCTCAGCCTTCGAGCAGGGGTCCAGTCAGGAGAGGTAGTCCACATGCACGGAGCCGGCCGAGCTGCGCGCCTCGATCGAGCGGGTGGAAGCCTGGTCGGTCTTCACCCCGACCTGGGTTGAGCCGGCTGAGCTTCGAGCGTCGACTCGATAGGTCTCGGTGCCGTCGGGAACGAGGACGTCCACCCGGCCTGCCGAGCTGGTAGCCACCACTGTCTGCGGGGCGAGCGAGAACGTCAGCCGTACGGCCCCGGCCGAGCTCTTCGCCGTCACGCTGGGGGAACGCAGCGAGCTGGCCCGTACCTCCCCTGCGTCGGAGGTCGCCGTGATCGAGCCCGCCAGCCCGCGCAGGTCCACCCGCCCGGCACTTGCATGCACGGCCAAGGTCGTGCTCGCGGGCACCAGGAGCGTGACGGCTGCCGAGTTGCCGACACCGAGGGACAGCCCCGGACAGTCAACGCGCACCTCGCGACTGTCACCCACTTGCTGGGAGGTCACGGTGGGTTTGCTGAACGACCACCAGACATGGGTCTTCAGGACGATCTCCTGAGCGTCGGCCGCCTGCACCGTCACGTCACCGCACTCCGAAGACACATTCACCGCGCTGGCAGCGGCGTAGGTGACAGAGGAATCCTCGCTGCGAAGCCAGAACAGCGAAACCACGCTCGACGTCCCCCCGGCAATCATGACGAGGGCAAGCACCAGCCCGAGAGCGGTGAGGATGCGACCGGCGCTGCGACTCATCATGCTGCACCCTCAAGGAAGCGCAGGACGGCCAGCACCCGACGATGGTCGGTCGTCGCCGGAAGCAGCCCGAGCTTGCCGAAGATGCTGCTCACATGCTTCTCCACCGCGCCCTCGGAGAGCACCAGCGACTGGCAGATCGCTGCGTTGGACATCCCTTGGGCCATCAGGCCGAGGACCTCTCGCTCGCGTGGCGTGAGCGACCCGAGCGGATCGCGGCGGCGCGCGCGGGACAGCAGCTGAAGCACCACCTCCGGATCCAGGACCGTCGCCCCCTCACCGACCCGCCGTACGTCATCGAGGAAGCTCGCCACGTCGGCGACCCTGTCCTTGAGCAGGTAACCCACCCCGCTGGTCTCCCCGGCCAGCAGCTCCGAGGCGTAGCGCTCCTCGACGTACTGCGACAACACAAGAATCGCCACAGCCGGCCAGGACGCCCGGATGACCAGAGCAGCCTTGAGCCCCTCGTCGGTGTGGGTCGGCGGCATCCGCACATCGGTGATGACCAGGTCTGGCCGTTCGCTCTCAACCACCCGCAGCAGCTCCTGCGCGTCGGACACGGCGGCTGCGATCTCGTGGCCGTCGTCGACCAGCAGCCGGACCAGGCCCTCGCGCAGCAAAGCGAAGTCCTCGGCGATCACGACGCGCATGGCAGCTCCACGGTGATGACGGTCCCGCCTCCTGGCGGGCTGTCGACAGTCAGGGTCCCGTCCACGGCCGCGACTCGGTCCCGTAGCCCGGCCAATCCGCTTCCGGGAACCGGCACAGCCCCACCGACTCCGTCGTCGGAGATCCGCACGACGAGGCGATCACCCTTCGCCTCCACGATGACCGAGGCGGACTCCGCATGCGCATGACGCGCGACGTTGGTCAGCGACTCCGCGACGACGAAGTAGGCGACTGCCTCGATGGTGGCCGGTAGCCGTCGGTCTGCCAGCTCGCGAGCCACATCGACGGTGACCGGTACTGGTGAGCGTGCGGCGAGTGCCGAGAGCGCCGGGTCGAGCCCGCGCTCGGCGAGCACCGCGGGGTGGACCCCCCGAATCACGTTGCGCAGCTCGGTGATCGCCCGCTTGGCTTCTTCGTGCGCCTCGCCGATCAGCGCACTGGCCGCTTGGGGGTCAGTGTCGAGCTTGCGCTGTGCGAGACCAAGATTCATGGCCAACGAGACGAGTTGGGGCTGTACCCCGTCGTGCAGGTCGCGCTCGATCCGGCGACGTTCCGCATCAGCGGCATCCACGACTGCCGCACGCGTTGAGCGCAGAGTCGTCACCTCGCTCCGGAGCGCGTCGGACTCGCGCTGGCCGAGCAGCGCGCGAGCCATCGCGACGTCGGCACGTGCGGTCAGCCCGGCTACCCACGAGGCGACGAACAGCAACAGCACCCCAGCAGCACCGAAGAGCACGCGACCTAGGAGCTCGCGTGCGTCGTACGTGGTCCCCAGCACCCGCCACTGGACCGCGGGGCCGTCGGGGATGGCCGAGGCATACAGCGGGAACCCCAGCACCGCCAACGCGAGAGACCAGAACCCCGTGACAAGCGTGAACCACAGGGGCCCAAGAAGCAGCATGAGCAGGCCATGCAGCAGCTCGAGCCACCGGCCCGGATCGCGCAGCACGCCGACCAGCGACCGCCAGAACCCGGTGCCCTTGGGCACCGAGGGTGGACGGCCGGGGACCTCGGCGAGCAGAACTCCTGACAGCTTGGCGCGAAACCCCCACCCCAGCCAGCGCGCCACCAGGAGCGTCGCCAAGATCACCAGGACACCGACGCCGAGGACCAGCAGCCCGATCCCGAGCGCCAACCCCGTGATCAGCACCGTCCCGGCGATGACGCCGTAGACCAGGTCGAGGGCGGCATTGGCCGTGGCTCGCCAGGTCCTCGGCGACCAGGGCACGTACGTCATGGCGGCAAACCTACGGACACCGCGGACGGTCCGTGAGCCGGCTGGCCGGTCATCGAGGGTGGGGCTAACCCCCGCTCGAAGTCGGGTGGTCGCCCCGCAGTCACGAGCGGCGCGCTCCGACAGCCTCGACATCGACCGATTCGTCTTGTTCTCCGAAAGGCTCAACATGAAGCGCAACGGCGCAGTCCTGGGCTTGGCCCGCTGGTCCGCAGAGCACCCGTGGCGGGCGATGGCCGGCTGGATGGCCCTCGTCGTGACCTGCCTCGCGCTCGGGGCCACCATGGGCACCCGCACCCTGACCGATGCCGAGAGCGGTTCTGGGGAGTCCGGCCGTGTGGACCGGGTGGTCGAGAACGCCCGCTTCCCCGCCCCGGTCATCGAGGACGTGCTGATCTCGACGGCGGACGGCACACCGTTGCCTGCCAAGCGCGTGGACTCCACCGTTCGCGAGCTGACTCGGGCCTACCGCGCCCTCCCGGCGGTGGAGGACGTCGGCCAGCCGACCGCGGCCCAGAGCGGAGCTGCGGTGCTGGTGCCGGTGACCTTGGCGGACGGTGGAAACGTCGGCTATGCCGCCGTCAGCTACGCCGCTGACGAAGTCGGAGCCATGCAGGCGGCCACGGCGAACGTGCAGGCAGCCCACCCGGATCTGTTGATCGAACAGGTGGGCGATGCCTCGCTGGAGGCCTCGTTGGGACGGCAGCTCGGTGCCGACTTCCGGCGGGCTGAGGTGCTCAGCATCCCCGTGACCCTGGCCATCCTCATCGTCGCCTTCGGGGCACTGATCGCCGCCGGAGTCCCCGTGCTCCTCGCCCTCACCGCCGTCGCCGGGGCCATCGGTCTGTCGGGCGTCGTCTCCCACCTCCTCCCGGTCACCGACGTGCTCAGCAGCGTGGTCCTGCTCATCGGGATGGCGGTGGGCGTGGACTACTCGCTGTTCTACGTCCGGCGGGCTCGTGAGGAGCGCGCGAAGGGCCGCTCGACCCTCGACAGCGTCGAGATCGCTGCGGCCACCTCAGGGCGGGCGGTCGTGATCTCCGGCGCGGCCGTGATGATCGCCATGAGCGGGATGTTCTTGTCCGGCAACGCTGTGTTCACCTCGATGGCCGTGGGCACGATCCTCGTCGTCGCGATGGCCGTCGTTGGATCGCTCACCGTCTTGCCGGCGATCCTTGCCAAGCTCGGAGATCGGATCGACCGCCCGCGCGTCCCGTTCCTGCACCGTTGGCGTCGGCCCCAGGCCGGCAGCGGCCGGTTCTGGCCGGCCCTGATGCGCGTCGTCCTGGCCAGGCCGGCGGTTTCCCTCGCCATCGGGAGTGTCGCCCTCGTCGCTCTGGCAGTGCCTGCCGTCGGGATGAGCCTGCGGGAGAGCGGACCGGACGACCTGCCCAGGACGATCGCTGAGCTGCGCACGTACGACCGCGTCGTCGCGGCCTTTCCCCAGGAAGGCAGCACGCAGACGGTTGTCGTGTGGGCCGACCAGAGCCTCGATCAGTCACGGCTGAGGGCGGAAACCGGCAAGCTGGTCAGGACGGCCACCGAGACCGGGTTGTTCGTGGACACGAACCCGGAGCTTGAGTTCTCCCCCGACGGCACGGTCGCTCGCTTCGACCTCGCCATGCCGTACGGCGCCAGCGACCCGCGCGCCGGTGAGGCCCTGACCGAGCTGCGCGGCAGCCTCCTGCCGGCTCTGCTCGCCGACTCGTCCGCAGACGAGGCGGGTGTCACGGGCATGATCGCCAACGACGCCGACTTCACCTCCCAGATGTCGTCGAGGCTGCCTCTCGTCATCGGTTTCGTGCTGGCCCTGACGGTCGTGGTCCTGCTGCTCGCGTTCCGGTCTCCCGTCATCGCCGCCACCGCCGTCGTCCTCAACCTGCTGTCCGTGGCAGCTTCCTATGGACTGCTGGTGCTGGTGTTTCAGCACACGTGGGCGGAGTCGCTGCTCGGATTCCACTCCAACGGCGCGATCATCTCGTGGCTGCCGCTGTTCTTGTTCGTGGTGCTGTTCGGCTTGTCCATGGACTACCACGTCTTCGTCGTGAGCCGGATCCGCGAAGCCGTCGAGCGCGGGCTTGACACCAAGGCAGCGGTGACGGAGGGGATCACCAGCTCGGCGGGCGTGGTCACCAGCGCCGCCATCGTGATGGTCGGGGTGTTCTCGATCTTTGCCACGCTGTCGCTGCTGGCCTTCAAGCAGATGGGGATCGGGCTGGCGGCCGCCGTGCTCATCGACGCCACCGTGGTTCGCGGGCTGCTGCTCCCGTCGGTCATGGCGCTGCTCGGTCGGTGGAACTGGTGGGTCCCGGCCGCTTGGGCGCCGCGGGAGGCGACCGGCAACGCCGAAGTCGGCCGACCCGTCGTGGCCGCCGGCCCGGCGCTCGACGCGGTGAACGAAGAGCCGGCAGAACTCGTCGGCCGAGGTGCTTGAACTTGGACCCGGGTCCAAGTTCTAGCCTGGGGGCATGACGACCACCGAGCTCGCTCCTGCGGGCCTCACCGTGGCGGCTCTCGCCTCCGAGGTGGGGGTGGGCAGGGACACGATTCGCTACTACGAGCGAGTCGGGCTCCTGCCCGCTCCCCCTCGGACCGCTGGCGATCACCGCCGCTACCCCTCCACGGCCGTGGATCGACTGCTGTTCATCCAGGGCTGTCAGCGCCTCGGGCTCCGGCTTGACGACATCCGCGACCTGCTCGAGGTTCGTGACACCGGGCAGTGCGCTTGCGCACCGGCTGGAGACCTGCTGACCGCGCGACTGTCAGAGCTCGACGCCGAGGTCCATCGCCTGCAACTGCTGCGCCGCGACCTCACCAGCATGCTCGACAGCCTCGCCACGGATCAGTGCCCCGACCCAGCGCCGGGCACCTGGTGCTCCCCGGAAGGGAGGTGAGGTCATGGCGCTCGATCTGTTGACTTGCCAGTGCGAGGACGACTGTTGCTGCACGTCCAGCGACGGCTGCTGCTGATGGACCTGCCCCGCCGCTGCTTCGCGGAGTTCCTGGGGACCGGCCTGCTCGTCGCCATCGTCGTCGGCTCCGGCATCGCCGCCCAACGACTGACCGACGACGGCGCCCTGCAGCTCCTGATCAACTCGCTTGCGACTGCGGCGGGGCTCGCCGTCCTCATCCTCGTCCTGGCACCGGTTTCGGGAGCGCACTTGAATCCGGCCGTGTCCCTCGCCGACTGGCAGCTGGCCGGGCAGCGCGGGCACGGCCTGTCGTTGCCGCACGTGGGGATCTACAGCGCGGCCCAGGTCGCCGGAGGCATTGCGGGAGCCATCCTGGCGAACACCATGTTTTCCGAACCCACCGCCTGGTCCAGCACCGTGCGGACCGGCTGGGGGCTGCTCCTGTCCGAAGGCGTCGCCACCGCCGGACTGATCGTGGTGATCTTCGCCCTGGCCATGACCGGCCGTGCCCGCTTCAGCGCCATCGCGGTCGGAGCATGGATCGGAGCCGCCTACTGGTGGACCGCCTCCACCTCTTTCGCCAACCCAGCGGTCACGATCGGGCGCGGGTTCACCGACACCTTCGCCGGCATCGCCTGGTCATCGGTGCCCGCGTTCCTCGCCGCCCAGCTGGTTGGTGCCGCCGCCGGTGTGCTGCTGATCCGCGTCCTGTTCCCCTCCCCTGTCGAGAGCCAAGCATGAAGCCCCGTGTCCTGTTCGCCTGCCGTGCCAATGCCGGCCGCTCCGTAGCCGCGCGACTCATCGCCCAGCGCTACGCCGAGGATCGCGTGGACGTGTTCTCCGCGGGTTCCGAACCCGGACCTCACGTCCATCCGGAGGTCGCGGCAGTCCTCGCCGAGCGCGGGCTCGACGCGTCCGGCGAACAACCCAAGCCCTTCGATCCCGACGGTCGCTACGACGTCGTCATCACGATGGGCTGCGGCGATACGTGCCCGGTCTACCAGGGCGCGCGGTACGAGGACTGGCCGCTCGACGACCCGAAGGACCAACCACTGCCGGTCGTGCGGGACATCGTCGACGACATCGACCAGCGGGTACGAAGGCTGCTCGCCGACCTCGTTTCCGACGGAGGCAATTCCCAAGCCCGGGTCAGATGAAGATGATCTGGGCGCCTTCGGTCATCTCGATGAACTGTGCCGCGCTGATGATCGCCTCGACGTCCTCACGCAGATCGGTCTGCTCGAGGTGCATCATGTCCGCCGACATCCGGCAAGCCCACAGGTGGCCACCGGACGCGACGATCTGATCGAGGAAGTCGGGCACCTCGGGCACGCCGAGGTCGGCGATCTGCTTCTTCAGCATGTGCGTGGCGGCGCTCGTCATGCCGGGCAGCGGAGCCAGCGCCTGCGGCAGCCGTACATCCTTGATCGGCAAGTGCATCGCCGCGTTGCCCGCAGGGCTGAACTGGAGGTCGTTCATCCGCGACTTCGTGATCATGTCGAAGCCCCAGAAGGTGAAGAACAGGTGCACCTCCACGCCCTCGCCGAGTGCCGCGTTGCCCATGATCAGGCCGGGGTAGGCCATGTCGAGGTTGCCCTTGGAGCAGATGATCGCGAGCTTGCGGCCAGTGTCGTTGTCGTCTCCGAAGTCGGGGACGATCCCGGGCACGGTGTCAGTCGTTGTGGTCATGACGATCCCTTCCCTCACACACAGCCGTGCGGCTTGGGCAGCCCGGCGACGTAGGCCATCTTCTTGGCCGGCTTCTTGGGGAACAGCGCGAACTGCTCCTTGGCTGGAATACCCCCGACGGTCTGCACGCGTCGCGTCGTTGCCGTCTCCCCCTTCTCGGGGAAGTCCTTGCGCAGGAACCGCAAGCAGGCCCAGTGCGCGTCGGTCAGGTCGATGCCGATGTTGGCAGCGAGCACCTTGGCGAGGTCTTCGTCCCACTCGTCATAGACGGTCATGAATCCCTCGTCGTCGACGTGGATCTCGCGTCCGTCCATCGTGGTCACAGGCATGTCGTGCTCCTTTCCTTGCGGCTGCGAGCGCCGGGAATCCGGCCGGCCGCCGTCACGTCTTGGCTGGGTGCTTGCCCGCCATGCTCATCTGGGAGGGCAGCGGGATGGGGCGGCCGGGGAGCAGCACGTTCCAGTACAGCCACCGGAAGGCGAGCTTCCCGGAGTGGTTGATCCGGCTCTCGGCGAGCAGGCTGAACGGCCCGACGCCAGGAACTGGGTAGCGCCCGGTCAGCGGCTCGGTGTCGTAGTTGAAGTCGATCAGCATGCCCTTGCCGTGCCCGGTCTCGATGAAGCAGTTCACGTGCCCGTCGTACGACTCCGGCATCGGCCGGCCCTCGATGTGGGCGATGAAGTTGTCCGGGAACAGGTCCAGCGAGAAGTGCGCGGCCGATCCGGCCTTGGAGGTCGGGAGGTCTGCCGCGTCGCCGACTGCGAAGATGTTGGCGTAGGCGTTAGACAGCATGGTGTGCTTGTCGACCGGCACCAGGTTGAGCTCGTCGCCCAGCCCGCTGCGCGCGATGTAGTCGGCACCCATGTTCACCGGCACGGTGACCAGCAGGTCGAAGGGCACCTCACGTTCGTCCATGGACACCAGGGTCGAGGTCTCCGCATCCACCCGGTCGACCATGAAGTCGGGCTCCAGCTCGATCTTGCGCTCGGTGAGCAGGTAGCCCAGCTGCTTGGAGCACACGGGCTTGGTGAACGCCCCCTCCAGCGGGGTGACGTACACGATCTCGACCCGGTCCCGCATGCCCCGGTCTGTGAAGTGCGCATCCGCGAGGAAGGTGAACTCCAGCGGGGCGACCGGGCACTTGATCGGCATCTCGGTGACGTGAACGACCAGCCGACCCCCCGGCCAGTTCTCGAGCACCTCGCCCAGCCGCCGTGCACCGTCGAGGGTGTAGAACTCGTGCACGGTCTTGCCCCACACCGCCGGGTCGGCCATCCCTGGCGTCTGGTCCGGTCGCGGGGAGACGCCGGTCGCGATGACGAGCTGGTCGTAGGCCAGCTCGCGGCCGTTGGTGAGGACGACCACGTTGTCCTCGGGAAGGACACGGTCGATCCCACTCACGACGAGGTCCACGCCGTCCTTGATGAACCGATGGCGCGGCTTGGTCAGGTCGGCCGGCTCGTACCCACCGAAGGGCAGGAACAAGAAGCCAGGCTGGTAGGGATGCACGTCGTCCTGGTCGACGACGGTTATCTGCCACTCGTCCTCGGGAAGGCGCGGGCGGAGCTTGTTGACGACGATGGTGCCGGCTGTCCCGGCCCCGAGAACCACCAGATTCTTCTTGGTCTTCATGCTGATCACGCTAGGCAGAGCGGCTCCGCCAGTGGCAGTGCCGGAATGCCCGTACGCCCCGGACAAACGTCCCGCCCGGGATCAGGCGAGCAGCGAAATACCGTCTCCGAGAACCTTCGCCCCGAGAACGACGAACAACACGGTCATCACCGTGGCGTTGTTGGCGAGCAACCACGCCTTCATCGAGGTGAGCGTCGGCTCAGCACGGTCCCGCACAAGCAGATAGCCGAGCACCGGCGCGATGATCGTGATCGACGCCAGCGCGACCCACACCGCAATGACGACGACCTGATCGCCGGCATCCAGGTCCGCGGCACCGATCGTCGCCGCCGTCGCGATGGCCAGGCCGAGATTCTTGGGATTCGCGATCGTGAGCAACAACCCAAGTCCGAGCGCCTTGACCGCCGAGAAGTCGTCGATCGCTGTCATCCACCCCGGCATGCTCGGCTCCTCGCCCGCGCGCGGGCGGCCGCGCCATTGGCGAGCAGCGAGGAACAGGAACGCCAGACCGATGACCACCTTGAGAACGCCGCTGCGCGTTGAGCCGGCGTCGTCGCTCGACCCCACGTCGAGGGCGAGGACCGCGACGACGACGGCCGTCAGGCCTACCAGCCAGCCGAGCAGGAAGGCCAGGCTGTTGCGGGTGGCCGCCCGCGAGAAGAGCATCAAGATCAAGGCAATGACGGGGATCGGGCTGATCGCGACGCCGACCGCCGTGGCGAGCACCTGGCCCAAGGTTGCGCCCATGACCGGTCAGTCTCGCTTTCGTTTGCCGTAGGCGCGTAGCGCCCGCAGGAAGTCGACCTGGCGAAATCCCGGCCAGTAGACGTCGGCGAAGTACAGCTCGGAATGCACGCCCTGCCAGAGCATGAAGTCAGACAGCCGTTGCTCACCGCTGGTCCGAATGATCAGATCGGGGTCGGGCAGACCGGGGTTGTACAGGCGCGCAGCGATCGCCTCATCCGTGACCGAGGCACCGACCTCGAGCATCGGCACATCCATCGCCGCCGCGTCCTCCAGCAAGGCCCGCACCGCCTCGACGATCTCGTGGCGCCCGTCGTAGCCGATCGCCACGGTCAACTGCCCCCGCGTGGCACGACCCAAGGTCGCCTCGCGGGCCTGTTTGAGCGCTCGCGCCGTACTGTCCGGCAGCAGGTCGAGATTGCCGGCCAGGTGCAGCTGCCATCCACCAGAGGGACGCGCGAGGCGTGAGGCGATCACGTCTTCGGCGACCCGCATGAGGAAATCGACCTCGTCGTGCGGCCGCTTGGCCAAGTTGTCCGCCGACGCCACCCACACGGTGACGTGATCGATCCCGAGGTCGGCGCACCACTCGAGAACCTCCTCGACGTGCTCGGCGCCGAATCGGTGGCCGACGCTGGGGTTCTCGTGACCGTTCAGCCTCGCCCAGCGACGGTTTCCGTCCATGATCAGCGCCACGTGGCGCGGAACTTCTCCGGTCAGGACGGTGCGTCGCAGCACCCGCGCATACACAGCGAGGGCGACGCCTTTGGCGGTCACCCGAAGACCGTAGCCCGACGCCGCACGTCGACAGCCCCGGTCGAGCTAGCCGATCGGAGTGCCCACGCCTCCGGCGCAGGTCGCTCCGGGCTCAGGGGTCTGGCTGCCCTGACGGTAGACATCGAGGAAGGTCTTCAGCTGCGGATCGTCCACGCCGTCCAGGAGGACTTGCACCCCCCAAGCGCTGGCGACGACGGGCGCTGGAAGCCCCGGGTAGGGCGAGAGGACGACGTAGGAGCTGGGCATCTGCGCGCGCAGCGCTTCGACGTCAGCCGCGCTGAGCGAGGGGTCGTACGTGACCCACACGGCCCCGTGCTCCATGGAGTGGACCGCGTTCTCGTTGTGGACCGGCGCGTCGTAGATCCCGCAGTTGAGCCACTCCGGGTTGTGGTCGCCCCCTACCGGTGGGTTCTGTGGATAGGTCACCGGGTCGGTCGTGTGGTTGGCCGAGGCGACCGGGTAGGTCGTCACGTCGCCGGTCAGGGCATCCCGATCGCTGGTCGAGTGCTGCATGCCCAAGAAGGTGTAGCCGGTGATGATCGCGATCACGAGCAGGCCCACGACCCCCGCGATGATGTTGCGCCTGCGTTCAGCCTGCCGGTCACGGGGGCGCGGCGGGGTCGGGTTCTCGTTGTCCAACGTGCTCAGCTGGTCCATGCCCGTCCTTTCCGAGCGCGCAGGCGCGCGTCGACTGCGCCCAGTGTCTCAGGATGGGGCAGAAACAGCACGCAGCAGATCAGCTGGCGCGCGGTGGCCGGCTGCCTGACGGACGCCGCCCGGAACGGTGAGCACCGGCTCGGGCACCGCCGTACGGCCGCTTCGACCGTCCCGGCCCCGGACGCCGCTCGGCACGGGCGATCCGCTCCGCCACCGGCACCCCGCTGGGCTCGCGAGCCCCGGTGATGGCGACCAGGCCGGCGTCGCCGGGTCGGACACGGGCCTTGATCGGCTTGACCCCAGCGCGCTCGGCCATCTTGCCGACCTCGCGCTCCTGGTGCGGAAGCACGAGCGTGACGACCGTGCCCGCCTCACCAGCGCGAGCGGTGCGACCGGCGCGGTGCAGGTAGTCCTTGGAGTCGGCCGGCGGATCGACGTGCACCACGAGACCGATGTCGTCGACGTGGATGCCGCGGGCCGCGACGTCAGTAGCGACCAGGACGGGCGTACGGCCTTCGCGGAACTCCGCCAGCGCACGAGTGCGGGCGCCCTGCGGCTTGCCGCCGTGGATCGATGTTGCCGAAACGCCTTGCTGGCGCAGCTGGGTGGCGACCCGGTCGGCCCCGTGCTTGGTGCGCACGAACATCAGGGTGCGACCCTCGCGGGCGCCGATGGCGGAGGTGACGGTCGCCTTGTCGC
Organism: uncultured Actinomycetota bacterium; assembly: GCA_963805505.1. Taxonomy (GTDB): domain Bacteria; phylum Actinomycetota; class Actinomycetes; order DATJPE01; family DATJPE01; genus JANPBY01. The sequence goes on from CAWDUP010000006.1 coordinate 129,566, forward strand.
CGGGGCGGACGAGCAGGATGTGGTGCTCCATCGTCTCCACCGACGCCTCGGGCGGAGCGGTCGAGTGCTCGACCGGGTGCACGAGGTAGCGCCGGACCAGGCCGTCGACGCCGCGGTCGAGGGTGGCTGAGAAGAGCAGCCGCTGCCCGCCGCGCTTGACCATGTCGAGGAGTGCAGTCACCGCGGGGAGGAAGCCCATGTCGGCCATGTGGTCGGCTTCGTCGAGGACGACGAGCTCGACCTGACTCAGGTCGGCGTCGCCTTGCTCGACCAGGTCGGTGAGCCGGCCGGGAGTGGCGACCACGAGCTCGACGCCGCGGCGCAGCGCGTCGGCCTGCCGGGGATAGGACATCCCACCGACGACGGTCTTCATCCGGACACCCACGGCACGCCCGAGCGGCTCGAGTGCGTCGGTGACCTGCACGGCCAGCTCGCGGGTGGGCACCAGGACGACGGCGAGCGGCTGGCGCGGCTGCGCCTTGCGACCCGACAGCCGGGTCAGGGTGGGAAGCCCGAAGGCGAGGGTCTTGCCCGAGCCGGTACGGCCCCGACCGAGGACGTCTCGGCCGAGCAGCGCGTCCGGGATGGTCGCAGCCTGGATCGGGAACGGTTCGGTGATGCCGGAGCGGCTCAGCGCCGAGACGAGGCGCTGAGGAAGGCCGAGCTCACCGAAGGACGAAACGTCCTGCGACGGGGCCTCGTCGGACTGGGGGCGGGTGGTCGTGGGCGTGCTCATGCGAAGACGTACCTCTCGAGACGTGGCGCGGTCTCGAGGAGGCCGTGCGGTGACGAACCACCGCAGCGAAATACGTGAGAGCGAGCCCGGTGACCTCACGGCTCACCGACGGGGACGGATCGGGTGCGATCTGCCCAGGCTTCAAGGGTAACGGGCTGTGACGGCTCTTCGGACCACCAGGCGGGTGACCCGCGTCACGCGCCGAGCCGACGAGGCGCAGCCGGCAGCTCAGAGATAGAGGCCGGTGCCCGCGTCCGCGACGCGCGAGGAGGCGACCGCGTGGATGTCACGTTCGCGCAGCAGCAGGTAGGAGGAACCGTGCAGCTCGACCTCGCCGTGGTCCTCCGGCTCGAACAGCACCCGGTCACCGATCTCGACGGTGCGGACGTTCTGCCCGACCGCCACCACGCCGGCCCACGACAGCCGGCGGCCGACGGCCGCGGTGGCCGGGATCACGATGCCGCCGCTGGAGCGCCGCTCCCCCACGTCGCCGTCGAGGTCGACGAGGACTCGGTCGTGGAGCAGCTTGATGGGCAGCGCTTCGTTGTCGGGCACGGGGAAACCCTAGGCGACGGACCGGATGACGATCGCACCCACCAAGTGCTGACGACAGGTGTTGCTACGACCGCTGACTACCAGCCCGCGGAGCCGGGACCGCCCTTGAACGGACCAGCGACGTCGGAGGTCACCCACCCGCCGTAGAAGCCACCTGCTTGCGGCCGAACCTCCTCGCCGTCGATGGTGCAACGATCCATCCGGCCGGGGTAGAGCGCGACGTGGTCGACGAGCGCCTCGAAACCTGCGGTCGGGTTCGGGTAGGACCACGCGGCCCCAGGCACCCGGACGCCGCCGCCGATGACGTCCCAATAGACCGCGCTGCCCTTGAACTCGCAGTACGAGGTGCCTGCCGCGGGCTCGAGCGCGCCGGGGACGAAGTCTGCGCGAGGCAGATACCAGGACGGCGGATGGCTCGTCTCGAGCACGCGGATGGCGCGAGTGCTGCGGAGGATGACCTCGCCCCCGAGCACGACCTCAACGACGCGACTCGACGGTTCGACTCGCGGCGGTCGCGGGTAGTCCCAGACCGATTCCTGACCGGGAGCGGTCGGCAACGGTGTCGGTCGGCTCATCGCCCCAGTCAACCTGGCCCGGCACCGGGCCGCACCTCGAGCTACTTGCGGATGCGGTAGAGCACCAGGATCGTCACGACACCTGCCGTGATCGCGATGTTCCGGATGTTGGGCTCGCCCTCGTCGGAGACGTAGATGCGCCGGATCTTGGCGAAGCGCCGCTCGGCGATGTGCTTGGGATTGACCCGGTCCTTGATCGCGTCGATATTGCTCACCAGGCTGGCCCGAGCAGACTCGAGGTCCTTGCTGACCTCCTCGGGAGATCGCGAAGGAGTCGCCTTCGCAGCTGCTGCATCAGCCTTGTCGGCCGCAGGCTCAGCCGCAGCTTTGGCTTCGGTGCTGGACATGGGGGCCTCCGTAGATCGTCACGTCAGGTGCGCTCGCCGGCGTGCGCCGGATCGAACCCGTACGGCAGCTCGAGCCGGTGCGCCCGCATGAGCCCATCGTCACACAACAGCTCACGGGTCGGCCCATCGGCCACGATCACGCCGTCGCTGAGGATGACCGAACGGGGGCACAGCTCGAGGGCGTAGGGCAGGTCGTGGGTCACCATCAAGATCGTCAGGTCGAGTCCCAGCAAGATGTCGGCCAGCTCCCGGCGCGCGGCCGGGTCGAGGTTGGACGACGGCTCGTCGAGCACCAGGATCTCGGGCCGCATCGCCAGCACGGTGGCCACGGCTACCCGCCGGCGTTGGCCGTAGGACAGGTGGTGGGGTGGCCGGTCGGCGTAGGCACCCATGCCCACCATGTCGAGGGCTTCGCGCACTCGCTCGTCGAGCGCGTCACCTGTGACCCCCAGGTTGGCCGGGCCGAACGCCACGTCGTCGCGCACCGTGGGCATGAACAGCTGGTCATCGGGGTCCTGGAAGACGATGCCGACACGGCGGCGGATCTCGAGCAGGTCGGCCCTGTTGTCGGTGACCGGCATCCCCGCCACCTCGACACTGCCGACACCTCCTCGCAGAATCCCGTTGAGGTGCAGGACCAGAGTCGTCTTGCCGGCGCCGTTGGGGCCGAGCAGGGCGACCCGCTCTCCCGTCGAAATGGTGAGATCGACACCGAACAGGGCCTGGTGACCGTCGGGGTAGGCGTAGGCAAGACCCTTGACGGCCAAGCACTCTTCGCGGGTGTCGCTGCCGCTCGAGGCGTCGGTCATGACTGGAGTGTCCAGGCAGCCACGACCACGATGAGGGCCCCGAGGGGGAGCAGCGCCGCGCTCGCCCACTGTTGGGGCGTCGCGGAGGCTTCCCGGGTGCGAGGCAGGCTGCCGGCGTAGCCGCGGCTGAGCATGGCGAGGTGCACCCGCTCCCCCCGCTCGTAGGAGCGGATGAACAAGGCGGCCGCGCCGGCAGCGACGACATTGAGCTGTCGGATGTCGCGACCGACGAACCCGCGGGACTCACGGGCGATCTTCATCCGGTCACGCTCGCCGCCGATGACGTCGAGGTAGCGGATCATGAAGCTCATGATCTGCACCATGATCGCGGGCAACCGCAGGCGCTGAAGTCCGTCGAGCAGGTCACGGACCGGGGTGGTCGCGGCGAGCAGGACCGACGCGAAGACGCCGAGCGTCGCCTTGGCGAGGATGGCGGCCATCGCGTGCAGGCCACTGATCGAGAGGCTGAATCCGAGGACGTCGGTCTGCGGGCCGCCCGCGACGAAGGGGATGAGCGCCGCGAACAGGACGAACGGGATCTCGACGGTCAGCCGTCGGACGACGACGGCGAGCGGGACCGCCGCGATGGCCGTGACGGTGAGCAGCAGGAGCGCATAGAGCGCGAAGGCGACGTACGCCTGCCGCGGCGTGGACACCACGACGAGCACGAACGCGACCAGCGACACCAGCTTCGTCTCGGCGGGCAGCCGGTGGACGGGGCTGTCGCCGGAGACGTACAGGCGACTGCCGTGCCCTGCGCTCATCTCAGCTGGCGGGGGTAGCGGGGGTGGTGGTGCTGCCCTCGGCCGCGTGGCCGTCTTGATCGGCAGAACCGTTGTTGCGCCTGCTGATCACAGCAAACATGCCACCCGCGATGAACAGGACGACAACGACGCCGACGACTCCTGCCAGGCCGCCGGAGACCGGGGCGCTGCTGACGCCGCTGGTGGAGTATCCCGCGAGCGGCGAGCCCGAGGTGGCCGAGTCCGACTCGTTGGCGTTGAGACCCTTGTCCTCCGCGACCTTGTTGAGTCCGTCCGGGGCGCTGCTGGCCCAGTAGGAGACGATCCCTGCGATGACGAGGGCGACCAGGAGCCCGGTGACGAAGAACGCTTTGCGGCTCATGGTCAGGCTCCCTGACTCGCGGCCGGAGTCGCGGACGCGCGCAGCTCGAGGGTCGGGGCGAGGTCGCGTGCGCCGTAGACGAGATCGGGCCGGACCTTCAGCACGGCGGCGACCACGGCGGCGCTGATCAGGGCTTCGCCGACACCGATGAGGACATGAACACCGACCATCGCCCGGCCCACGGTGGCTATCGAGATGTCGGTGACGGTGCCGCCGACGGCGAACTCGAGGGTGAAGGCAAGCGCGGCCGCGGGGACCGCGAGGAAGGCCGCGACAGCGGTCGCGCCGACCACCGAGGCGTGCGACTTCGGCAGCAGCCTGCGCAGCGCGACGAACACCAGCCACCCGACGATGACGGTGACGAAGGCCATGTTGATGATGTTGGCGCCCAGGGCGCTCACCCCCCCGTCAGCGAAGAGCAGGGATTGGACGATGAGGACGACGGAGACGCATAACGCCCCGGTGTAGGGGCCGACCAGGATCGCCGCGAGCGCGCCGCCGAGGAGGTGGCCGCTCGTGCCGCCGGCGACGGGGAAGTTGATCATCTGCAGGGCGAAGATCGTGGCCGCGACGAGGCCGGCCATGGGAGCCGTCTTCTCGTCGAGCTCCTTGCGGCTCTGGCGGACGCAGATCGTGACGCCCGTGGCCGCGATCACGCCGAGGGCCACCGAGGTCGGGGCGTTCAGATATCCGTCGGGGATGTGCACGGAGCGTGGTCCTCTCGCGGCCGGGCGGGGGATGGAGCCGAACTTTAATCCACTCTATTGCACATCGTGTGCAATAGCGCGTATCGGGCAACAGGTGCTTCTTGCGCAAGGCTGGCAACAACGTAGCTGTGTCAGGTTCGGCGCGCCTGTCGAGCCGGATTGGTCCGCCCGGCACCCAGCTGCCGGACCCGGTTCACGGGGGGCGAGGTGGGTGCCGGCGAGTCGGCTTCCTAGAGTCTCGAGCACGGGGCCGTACCGGCCCGGTCAGCAGCTGGCACGAAGAAGCAGTGAAGGAGTAGTGAAGGAGAGTCATGAGTGAACGCCTGAGCCCGGGGGACGTCGCACCGGCGTTCTCGCTGCCCGACGCCGACGGGAAGACCGTCTCCCTCGGCGACTATGCCGGGCGTCGCGTGGTCGTCTACTTCTACCCGGCCGCGATGACGCCAGGCTGTACGACGCAGGCGTGCGACTTTCGCGACTCGCTGTCGGCCCTTGCCGCGGCCGGCGTCGACGTGATCGGGGTGTCCCCCGACAAGCAGGAGAAGCTCGCTCGGTTCCGTGACCAGGAGGGCCTCACCTTCCCGCTGGTCGGCGACCCGTCGCGCGAGGTGCTCGAGGCGTACGGTGCCTACGGCGAGAAGCAGCTCTACGGCAAGACAGTCGTCGGCGTGATCCGCTCCACGTTCGTGGTCGGTCCCGACGGCCGGATCGAGCAGGCGCAGTACAACGTGAAGGCCAAGGGCCACGTGGCAAAGCTCCGCAAGGAGCTCGGCATCTAGAAGGGGACGCCCGTGAAGCGTGCGTCGTGGCTGACGCGCACGCTGATCATCGTCTCGCTCGTCTCGTTCATGCAGGACGCGGCCAGCGAGCTGGTCTACCCGCTGCTGCCGCTGCTCATCACCGGCACGTTGGCGGCTCCCCCGGTGGTCCTCGGATTCGTCGAGGGCGCCGCGACCGGCATGGCCGCATTGGTGTCGTACGTCTCCGGCCGGCGCTCCGACCTGATCGGCCGCCGTCCGCTGGTGCTGTGGGGGTACTCCCTCGCGGCCGTCGGCAAGGTGTTCGTGGCGGCGGCCTGGGCCTGGCCGGTGGTGCTCGTCGGGCGGCTGGTCGACCGCACGGGGAAAGGCATCCGTGGCGCGCCGCGCGACGCTCTCATCGCCGACTCGGTACCGCCCGAGGCGCTCGGTCGGGCGTTCGGCTTCCACCGGACCATGGACACGGCGGGAGCCGTCGTGGGTCCCCTGCTGGCCCTCGGTGCGCTGGTGCTCCTGGACGACAACCTGCGCCAGGTGCTGTGGATCGCGGTGATCCCGGCGGTCATCTCGGCGCTGTTGGTGTTGCTGATCAGGGAGCCCCGGAGAGCCGCTGAGCCAGTGCCGGTGCCGGCGGGTCCACCTCCATCGGCTGCCTCCGGCGTGCTGGCCACCGACCGGTCGGCTGAGCAGGCCACCGGCGGGGCCGTACGTCCTCCCCTGACGCCGGAGCTGCGACGCGTCCTCGGCCTGCTGACCGCGTTCGCGCTGTTCAACTTCCCCGACGTGCTGGTGTTGTTGCGGTTGTCCGACATCGGCTGGAGCACGGCCGAGGTCGTCGGTGGGTACGCCCTGTTCAACCTGGCCTACACCGCGGTCTCCTTCCCCGCCGGCCGCCTGTCGGACCGGCTGCCGCGCGCGCACGTCTATGCGCTGGGGCTCGTCTTCTTCGCGATCGGCTACCTCGGGTTGGCGCTGATCGACCACGGCCCGCTGGTCTTGGTGGTGCTGGTGCTCTACGGCGGATTCAACGGCTGCACCGACGGCGTCGGCAAGGCGTGGGTGGCGGCGCTGGCGCCGGCCGGGGGCCGCGGTCGCGCCCAGGGCGCCTTCCAGGGACTGAACGGCGGCGGCATCCTGTTCGCCGGCCTGTGGGCCGGGCTCGCGTGGAACGTCGGCCCGGGCGGCGGAGCCGTACCCCTGCTGATCAGCGGATCGGTCGCCGTGATCGCGGCGGTCGTCTTCTGGGGGTACGGCCGCCGTCCCTAGACTGTGCGAGACCTCGCGGAAGTGGCGGAATTGGCAGACGCAACGGCTTTAGGTGCCGTCGCCTTCGGGTGTGAGGGTTCGAGTCCCTTCTTCCGCACCCTGGTTGCTGCTAGACCCCTCGGCTAGACAGAGGTGTCGGTCTCGACCGTGCGACCGCTCTGATCGGTGACGACGCTCCTGCGGCGGCGCGGCATGAAGACGATGAGGTCGAGCAGCACGCTGAGTGCTCCGACGACCATCAAGATGATTCCAACGGTGGAGAGCTCGATCCCGCTCACATCCGCGTTGACGGCAAAGGTCAAGATGGCGCCGACGGCGATGAAGAAGATTCCAAGGCCGATACCCATTGCGTTCCTCCAGTGGATTGGGCGGAAAGTGCTGTGCCCCAGTCCCTTGCCCGATCCCCGGCGGATCAAAACCCGCTATTCGGGTGACGTCGTCCGCCCCGCGGAACGAATCCGCCGCCACCACTCGGATTCGCCGGTTTACCAGGTGGGTCGGATCGGTCCGCCGCTCGCGATCCGTTCGACGTTGGCGCACAGGGACTGGAACCGTCGCGCGCCGAGCGCCTCGGCCCAGGGCCGTACCGCGTCGGCAGCCGCCTCGTCGGCCGCACGCGTGCACGCCCACCCGCGCTCGGTCAACACCAGCAGCCAGGCGCGGGCGTCATTGGGGTGTGGAAGTCGTTCCACGTAGCCCTTCTCGACGAGCTCCTCCACGAGCTGGCTGGCCGCCTGCTTGGTGATGCCCAGGTGGGCGGCGACATCGCTGCCTGTTGCATCGCCCATGGCGATTCGAACGAAGGCGAACCCGTGCGCCGGACGCACGTCGCCGAACCCCCGAGCGATGACTCCCGCATTGATCGCCGCGACCAGCTCGCCGCTGAGCGACAGGACGGAGGTGGCGAGGGCGCGTCCGTCGAACTCGGGGTGATCCACGTCGCGAGTGTGCCACACAAGTCAATCCACTTGACTACATGCTGGAGGATCTGGTGCACTCCGATAGTCAGTTCAATTGACTATCTGACTTCGAAGCGCACGACGACCCAGGAGACGACAATGCCGTTCGTCCGGCTGAACGAGGCCACCACCTACGAGACCCACGGAGCACGCTTCACGTCGTACGCAAGCTCCGCCAGCGGTGCAGAGCAGCTCGCTGCATGGACCACCGAGATCCCCGCGGGTACGGCCGGCGCGGCCCACGTCGTCGACCGGGAAGAGGTGCTCCGCGTGGCGTCGGGTCGCCTTCGAATCACCATCGATGGTCAGGTCGCCGACCTCGAGGCGGGCGATCTGGCCATCGTCCCGGCTGGCGCGGAACTGTGCGCCGACAACCTCACCGACGAGCCGGCAACCATGTGGGCCACCACGACGATCGGGCTGTCAGCGACGCTGGCCGACGGCACGCAACTTCGTCCCCCGTGGGCCAACTGACCCCCCGCGCGGCGGCGGGCGCTGGTCGGAGGTCAGCGGCGTTTGGTCTGGTCCACGTTGATGCCGCTCATCTTCGCGTCTGACACGACGCGCAGGTGCGGCGCGTCAGCCGACGGCTCACAGGTGGCCGGAGGGGTGAGATTCACGCCGCTGGTACGGCTCTGCGAGTCGACGGTCACCAGCCACTCCTCGGGCACCTCGAGGTTGAGCCCGCCCATCGCGCCGTGAACCTCGATGGTGGCGCCCTCGGGCGCGAGCCGCGCGTCGGTCAGGTCGATGTTGGCACCGCCCATCACCAGATCGAACCGGCCGCGGCGGAACGCCTGAGAGGTGAGCTCCAGGTTGACTCCGTTCATCATCGCGGTGCGGCGAATCTCCTCGTCCTCGGCGTCGCCGTGATCAACCCGCCGAGCGCGGACGCGGCCAGCGACGGCCACGGCGGCCTGAACGGCGGCCAGCACGAGGACCACGGAAACGGTACGGCGAAGCACACTGCGTCTGTTGATGCTCATACCCCCAGGCTAATCCTGCTTTCCGGCGCCCAGGCGGTCAGGCGGGGAAGAACCGGTCGCTGAAGGTGTTGGTGAAGCAGCGGTCCGGGTCCCACTGCTCACGCAAGAGCGCGAACCGTTCGGCCATGGGCAGCTGCCGGAGGACGTACGCCGCGGGCAGCTCGAAGACCTTGCCCCAGTGCGGCCGCGGGTCGAACGGCTCGAGCACTTCCTCGACTCCTCGCACGGCCGCCGCGACCCGCGTGGCATCGCGGATCCAGGTGAAGTGCACAGCGACGCTCTCGCGCTGGTACATCGGGCTCAGCCAGAGGTCGTCGGCGGCGATGGAGCGGATCTCGCTGACCTGGAGGACGTCACGGAAGGTGTGACGGATCCCGTGCAGCGCGCGGAGTGCGTCGCCGGCGTGCTCCCGCGCGACGACGTACTCGCTTTGGATCTCGACCCCGCTGCTCGGTGTGAACTCGGCCCGGAAGTGCGGCACTCGACTCCACCAGGGGCCGCGGACGGCGAGCTGGTCTGTGCAGGTGCGGGGATCCATGCCGGGCAGCGGGTGAAGTTGCGCCTCGGCCGGGCGAGCCCCCGTCCAGGACAGGTCGGCCGCGGCAGGGACCGCGCTCTTGGTCCACACCTGCTCGAAACCGCGCTCCCCCCACGTGCCGAACGCACTGACGCTGCGTGCCGTGTCGAGGACCGCGAGAACCTCGTCGAACATCACCGGGTAGGGGACGTCGCGCCATACGGTCTGCTCGATGTCGTAGTGCGGAACGAGGTCGAGGGTCAGCTCCACGACGGCACCCAGCAGACCAAGGGCCACCACCGTGCCGAGGAAGTCGGGGTCGCGTCGGTCGATAGTGCGCAACTCGCCCGTCGCCGTCACCAGGGTCTGGGCCGACACGGCTGTCGCCAGCGACCCGAGCTGGGAACCCGAACCGTGGGTGCCCGTCGCCACCGAACCGCCGACCGAGATGTGCGGCAACGACCCCATGTTGTGCAACGCCAGACCAGACCGCGCGACGGCAGCAGCGAGGTCTCCCCAGCGCACGCCGGCGCCGACGTTGACGCGACCGGCGTCGCGGTCGACCTCGATGCGCGTCGGGAGCGACTCCATGAGCAGCAGCGTCCCCTCGGTGTCGGCGACCGGCGAGAACGAGTGGCCCGTCCCCAGCGCGCGCACCTTGGGCGACCGGGCCACCACCTCCTGCACCTGCTCGACGCTGGTCGCCGCGACGACCTCGGAGGCTCCGAAGCGGATGGTCCCCGCCCAGTTCTCCTTCATCGGCCTCTAGCGGGTGGGAGGAAGGAGGTCGCGCAGGACCGGGACGAGCGCCCGCAGCGCCTTGCCGCGGTGGCTGATGGCGTCCTTGGCGGAGTCGGTGAGCTCGGCAGACGTACGGCCTCCGCCGGCGTCGCCTGCTGCGCTGCCTGAAATGTCAGCCGGCACGAAGATCGGGTCGTAGCCGAACCCGTTGGTGCCACGGGGCGTGTCGATCAGGTGGCCGTCCATCTGGCCCTCGACGACGGCGGTACGGCCGTCCGGCAGCGCGACCGCCGCCGCGCACCTGAAGTGCGCGCCGCGGCGCGGGGGCGGGACGTCGGCCAGCTGGGCGAGGACGAGCTCGAGGTTGGCCGTATCTCCCCCGCCGCCGGACCACCGCGCGGAGAAGATCCCGGGCATCCCGTTGAGCGCGTCGACGCACAGCCCGCTGTCGTCGGCGACGGCCGCGACGCCGGTGGCCGTACACACGGCGACTGCCTTCAAGAGGGCGTTGGCAGCGAAGGTTGCGCCGGTCTCGGCGACCTCGGGGACGCCCTCGAAGTCGTCCACGCCGAGCAGCTCGACGGCGAGGTCGGACTCGTCCAGGATCCGGCGCAGCTCCTCGATCTTGTGCCGGTTGCGGCTCGCCAGGACCACGCGCGTGGGGTGTTCGCTCGCTGGCCCGCCGGGGATAGCCGGTGCGGCAGGGCTCTCGCTCACCGCCACTCCCCTGGTGCGCGCGTCCCTGCCCTGGCCGCTCTGGCCGCGGGCAACCTCCCGAAAGCCGAACAGTTCGACTTTCGGGGGCTATGGACCACGTAAGTCGAACAGTTCGACATACGGGGGGACCGCGGGAAGCTCATGGGCCGCAGGCTCAGGCGTCGAGGGCGGCGTGCTGGAGGCTGGTGAGCTCGGCGCAGCCGGCCACCCCGAGGTCGAGCAAGCGGTCGAGCAGCGCGCGGTCGAAGGGCGCACCCTCGGCAGTCCCCTGCACCTCGACGAACGACCCGTCCCCGGTGCACACGATGTTCATGTCGGTCTCCGCCGTGACGTCCTCGGTGTAGCAGAGGTCGAGCAGCGCCTCGCCGCCCACGACACCCACCGACACCGCAGCGACCGAACCGGTGAGCGCGACAGCCCCCTCCTTGACCAGACCCTCGGCCTTGGCCCAGGTGATCGCGTCCGCGAGAGCGACGTACGCCCCCGTGATCGCCGCCGTGCGTGTCCCGCCATCGGCCTGCAGCACGTCGCAGTCGAGCACGACGGTGTTCTCGCCGAGCGCGGAGGTGTCGATGACCGCGCGCAGACTGCGGCCGACCAACCGGGAGATCTCGTGGGTACGGCCGCCGATCTTGCCCCGCACCGACTCGCGGTCGCCGCGGGTGTTGGTCGAGCGCGGCAGCATCGCGTACTCCGCGGTCACCCAGCCCTGCCCAGACCCCTTGCGCCAGCGCGGCACCCCGCCGGTGAACGACGCCTGGCACAGCACCTTGGTGAGGCCGAACTCGACGAGGACACTGCCCTCTCCCTGCTCCAGCCAGCGGCGGGTGATGGTGACAGGGCGGAGCTGGTCGGGTGTACGTCCGTCGGTTCGCGTCATGACTCGGGAGCCTATGC
>CAWDUP010000007.1:0-1070653 GCA_963805505.1 uncultured Actinomycetota bacterium
AACGATGGCTCCGCTTGGCGAGCGCCGCGCAACCTGTCGACGATTTTCGTGTCGGGGAATGTGATGTCGCGTGGTCTCACCCTGGAGGGTCTGACCACCACATTGTTCTCGCGCACCTCTGGAACCGAACTGGCCGATACGCAGATGCAGATGCAGCGGTGGTTTGGCTATCGCGCGAAGATCATCGACCTCTGCCGTGTCTTCACCTCCCCCCGCCCAGATCAACCTGTTCCGCCAGTACCACGAGAACGACGAGGCGTTGCGACGCGATGTACTGGCGGCGATGGTCGAGGGCGACGCCCCGCCGGACATCCAGATTCTTCAGGGGCGTTCCTTCAAGGCGGCAAGGTGAGCAACATCCAGGGCATCCCACTGTTCCCAGGGCCAAGGCCTTTCGTGAGGCACTTGACGGCGCCAGCGACTGACGACGGCAACTTGCGCCTGATGGCCGAGTTGTTCAGCGAGCAACCTGTACTCGTGCCGACCTCGTCAGGATCGCGCGGCCTTCTGATGAACCGGGATATCGGCCTGGACGAGGCGGCGGGACTTCTGGAACGCCTCGTCTATCCGGACCATGGCCCCGGGCCAGACAGCTACGAAGACAGTAGGTGGGCGTCGGTGGCAAACCACGCTGGGCTGCCGACTGGCAATCCCGAGGGCAACCTTGTATCGCGCTCCCTCCGTGGCTGGGAGCCGCGAACTCGGCTTGTCTTCTCCATACTCGATCGCGGCCTACCTGCGACTCTGGGCCGTCTGTCTTGAGCGCCACGTGCCTGGGACTGTCGACGGACGAGCCCCCCGTGCCGTGGTCGGTCGTGGATCTCCAAGCGCGACAGGCTGCCCAGCCGAAATTCCGGGTGGGCCTCAGTTTGGGGAGGGCGCGGTCATTGAGCGCGGACCCCTCACGAAGTTGCCAGTCGATGCGAAGGCCATGGCTCGCGGGACGAACGAGGGCTCCCTCGCTGCCACCTGGGGCGCGCGCGGAGCCGGTCTCGCTGGGATCGTGGGCGATGACCAGTTCGATACCTTCGCCACGGGGGAGACACTCCAACTCACGGCGACCGGCGCCAGGCAGGCCGGGAGCCACGGATTGATCCTGTTCCACCTTGTCGACCGCGGCGAGGGCAGGGCCTCACTAGCAGTCGGCTTGAATATCCCGCTGGGAGGTCCTGATCATGTCCAAGCGCGAGCCCGAAGAGTCCCCTGAATCATCGCTTGCCGAGCAGACGTTCGAGCGCGTGCGCGATCGGGTCGCGGCCCTCGCCGTCGCCCAGGACGCAAGCCGGAGGGACCTTATCTGGGTCGATTCCGACCGGCGAATCGGTCTGGCCAGGGATCCGAAGGGCCAGATCGAACTGTTCGTCATGGGCGATGCGCTAGTGGCCAGCATGGGCTCGGTGCGTGATCGCCTTGAGTATCAGCGGTGGTTTGTCGGGGAGGGGGAACCCTTCGATGCCAACCGGCTGGTGCTGCCCAGCGCCACCCACTTCGACGCCGTCACGGCCCTGATCTGCGTCGAACTGCTCGACAACGGGTTCCACCAGCGCCCGCAAGAGGCGTTCCACGCCACGGAGCCTGTGATCGACCTTGCACTCAAGAGGGCCGGTCTGGCGAACGAGCCGTTGGTGGGCCTCATTGGGGAACTCGTCCTGCTCGATGCGCTCCTCCGGGCAGGACCCTCAGGGAGCGCGCATGATCTGTTCTGCGCATGGTTCGGTTTCAAGCCCTCCTCGCGCGACTTTCAGCTCGGCACCATCGGAGTCGAGGTGAAGACGACTACCGGGCCGGCGTCATCGCACGTGATCCACGGTGTCCATCAGGTTGAGCCGGGACAGTCGGTCCATGGGGTTCAGGAGACGTCCCTGTTCCTGGTCAGTCTCGGCCTGCGGTGGTTGGACGATCCGATGACAGGCGGCATCAGCCTGCCGGATCTCGTTGACGCCATCCTGGGCCGACTGGCTGATGATGACGACCGAGAGGCACTGCTCGCCGCGGTGAGGTCCTACGGGGGCGACAGCGTCCTGGGGTACAACCAGGCGGAGGACCGGAACCGACGGCGGTTCCGTCGACGTTTCGAGCTGAGGTTCGAGCGGTCGTACGACATGTTGGACGACGCCATCAAGGTCCTTCGATCCGAGCAGCTCGATGGCCTCACACACGTAGAGCCCGGCTCTGTCTCCTACAGGGTGAACCTGCCGAACCAGGTAAGGGGCGACCTGAACCCCCGAGTAGGACTCGACAACATCGCAACAAACCTGGTCGCCAAGTTCGTCGACGGCGGGTGACGCGATGCGGGCTTTGCGACATGAATCGAACAAATGTCCGTTGACTCGGCGTGTCGCGACCGACCTGGGCGGCCCATGGTGTTGCCTATGAGCATGGCTCGCTCGTCCCATCCGTCGTTCACTTTCGTCGATATTTTCGCGGGCATTGGCGGCTTCCACGCTGCACTGTCGGGCATGGGCGGGGAGTGCGTCTACGCATCCGAGATCGACCGTGCAGCGGCCACTGTCTACTCCCGCAACTGGGGTCGAGACCCATTCGGCGACATCACTGTCGCGGCGAACGAGGCAGGGGTCTCCGTCCCTGACCACGATCTCCTGGCGGCTGGTTTCCCGTGCCAGCCGTTCAGTAAGTCCGGTGCGCAGCGAGGCATGGATGAGACCAGAGGCACCCTCTTCTGGAACATTCTGCGCGTCATCGAGGAGCGGCGTCCCGCCGTTGTGCTGTTGGAGAATGTCCGAAATCTGGCTGGGCCGCGACACGGCCATGAGTGGCAGGTGATCGTCGAGACACTCCGAGAGCAGAGGTACAGGGTCTCGGACACCCCGGCGATCTTCTCCCCGCATCTACTGCCGCCGGAGTTCGGCGGCCGGCCTCAGATCCGGGAGCGAGTCTTTATCACCGCCACGCGGATTGACGAGACTGGCGTGGAACTTACGGCAGATCCCGCCGTGATCGCACGTCCCGTTGCCGGCTGGGATCCCCAGTCTTGGGACCTCGAAATAGACCTGCTGGACGAGGCACCCGCCGATCCCGGGTGCGAACTGAACGAGTCCGAGCGGCTGTGGATCGATGCGTGGGACGACTTCGTGGTTCGAATGCGCAAGGCTCGCGGCGGCCGTCGCCTTCCAGGGTTCCCCATCTGGGCCGATGCGTGGGTGCATGAACGTGTCCTGGAGATTCCGGAGGGCACTCCGTCCTGGAAGGCGGACTTCCTGCGCAAGAACGCTGCCTTGTATACGACCCACCAGCACCTGCTCGATGAGTGGGCGGCACGCTGGGGGGTCTTCACGGACTCGTTCCCGTCCTCGCGGCGAAAGCTTGAGTGGCAGGCTCAGGACGCTGAGCGTCTCTGGGATACCCTCATGCACTTCCGTCCATCCGGCATCAGGGCCAAGCGCCCCACGTACGTGCCGGCCTTGGTTGCCATCACGCAGACCTCCATCGTCGGCCCTCGGAAGCGCCGCCTGTCCCCGCGTGAAGTTGCACGGCTCCAGGGCCTACCCGAGTGGTTCGATTTCGGCGACCAGGCCGCAAAAGCCACATACAAGCAGCTCGGCAACGGCGTCAACGTGGGTGTGGTGTGGCACGTGCTGCGCAAGCACGTCGAGCGCGACCTGGACATCATCAAGCAGACTGCGCCGGCGCTCGTCGATGCCGTTCTGCAGAGCGGTGATTCCCCGGATTCTCACCTTGCGGGGCCTCGGGCCGGCGTTGTAGACCTGAGGGGCGCTGGGGTCAGCGCCACAATGCCGCGGCTACTCGAACTGCCGTAGCCACCCGCTCACATCGTGTGCGGACGCGACCCCACGTCTCCGGAGTTCGCGCACCAGGTCTCCGCCACTGAGCACGACGACGGGGTGGCGGTCTTCACGCAGCTCTTCGTAAGCCTGTCTCGCCACGAAGGAGGTGGTCACCACAAAGCCGAGGTCTCGGTACTTCAATCGGGAGATCAGCCTTGACGTCTCCTTCACCCCGACGGAGTGCTGGCCCGGCGCGTAGCACTTCGCCTCGAGCGCGATGTTGATCCATACGGGGTCGACCTGGTGGCCCATCAGCATTCGACCCACTGCATCGCGCCCGCCGTCAACGGACGGCCGCGTCACATCCATGGCCGTGGGCAGTGGGACGACGAGTTGCGCGAGGGCGACGGCCGCCCTCTCGAACGCAACCGGTCGAGGCGAGTAGTTGCGGTAGAGGGCCTCAAGCATCGACCAGCCTGTCTTGTCCGCAGAGGCAGGGAGTTGATCTTCCTTGCTGCGTATGGGGGAGATGGGTGGCGCGGCAAGTGGGCGGTACTTGAGCCCGCTCACCCATTCCCTCCAGCTCTCGGGAGCATTCAGGCTGTCGGGCCGTCCTTCCAGCACGTCGTTCAGCCACACCCGGCTGACAGTGTCGCAATCGAGCACCGTGAACTTCGCTCGATAGTTCTGAAAGCGCTCACCCGACTCAGAACGCCAGACTGCATTGAGTTCTTCATCCCGGTCCAGCAATGGCGATCCTGGGACAATCAACCCGCGAAACTGCACGTCCCTTCCTGAGCCTACGGACTGGAACATCAGGTACACGGGAAGACTTGCCCGGGAACGCGGACTGTCGCGATACGACAGGAACGTGTCCTGCAGGATCAGGTTTCCCCGTCGAACCGTCTCGTGAATCGCGCGACCCGGGTGCTTGTTGTCGCCGTAGTAGGTAACCGTGCCGGTCGTCTCGTCGATCTCGTCTGGCCACTCAGCAACGGCGCCTGTTGTGTAGAGAGCGACAAGTCTGGGCCGTGGAACATCGCCCCGATATCGAAAGCCTCCTTGATTGCCGACGGGCAGCAGCCGCTGAAGAGGATCGGCGCGGATATCGGTGAAGGGCCCGGCGCGGTAGACCCGATCGATGACGAGGTCCGCGTCCGGAAGGCCCTCAAACGGAAATGGCTCCACGGGGTCATTCTGCCTGCGACCCACCTCTAGACGACGGAGGCTTCTTGGCCCGAAACGACACCAATCTCTGCAGGGAGCGGGTCGCAACGCGAGGATGGCCACATGACAGTCAGCGGAGAGGCCGCACCTGGGGCGCCAGGGCCTTCCTCCTGGGCATCCACTCCAGCCTCTCGAGCGAGCATGCTGGGGAATCGTCGCCGCGATACACAGCCCGAGCTGCGGCTACGTCGGATTCTCCACGCCCGTGGTCTGCGTTTTCGCGTCGACGCTCAGCCAGTCCGTGGCCTTCGCCGCCGGGCCGACCTGGTGTTCGGTCCTTCCAAGGTGGCGGTGTTCGTTGACGGGTGCTTCTGGCATGGATGCCCTGATCACGGCACCCTCCCCAAGTCCAACGCCGACTACTGGCTACCCAGCGTATCGAGGAACGTCGAGCGAGACCGTGAGACCGACGCGTTGCTGCAAGCGGAGGGCTGGTGCGTGGTTCGAGTATGGGAGCACGAGAACGGAGAGGAAGCCGCTGACCGTGTGTTTCGAGAGGTTGGCGAGCGGCGGTCCGCAGGGAATCGGACCTAGTCTGCACGGTCTCGTCGAGCTCAGCGGAGATCTTCGGCCCCCAGAGGATGACGATGGGAATGATCTCGACGGAGGACACGGGCTCGTTCCAGGTTGGTCAGCTCGTGGCGCAGGCGCTGTGCCCCGCGCTCTGCCTGGTGGGCGGGGTAGGCCATGTCTACCTTGGATGGCGCTGCCGATCGCCATTTCGTCTCCACGACCAGGATGAGCTTCGGCGTCAGGACGATGTGATCGACGTCCGCGGAGTCGTACTTCCAGCTGGGGATCACCTTGTAGACGTTGGGGAGGAAGGCTCGGCGGTCCAGTCCTCAGCCAGGGCTCCTTGGATGCGGAAGGCCAGCCCACTGGACACCCATCCCAGCCAGGCGAAGGCCCAAATGATGCCGGCCAGAATGGTGGCGGTGAGGAACCCGGACAGCCAAGGTCTGTACAGCCAGTGAAGGTTGACCAGGACGATTGCTAGAGCAGGTGCCCAAAGCCCGAGGAGGAGCGGTCGGCCTTTCAAGCGGACGAAACGAACTGCTTCACCCCACACCAGGACTCGACTCGAGCTTGTTCGGTTCTTCCACCGCATGTTGTGTCTTCGGGTGCGGAGGTTGTGGGCTTGACGACCGGGGAGAGGGACACCCTGGATCGCGTCGTCTGCACCTACCGACCATGGCTTCCCGCATGGCGTCCAGTGGATAGTTGGCACGGCCAGATGTGCCGTGCTCCGAGGGTGGGTCCGATTCGGCGATGAGTTGGGTGTGGGGGATCCGGGGCTCCCTTGTTTGACGCGCTCAGGCAAACCAGTGGGCGATCACCTCGCGCAGCGCTTCACGCTCAGCTGCGAACTGCCGGGATCGGTGGCCGTTGCCACCCGACGGGTGAGGGAAGTTCAAAACGACGCGCTTGGGGTCGACGTCGGCTATCGCTACCCCCGAGGCGGCAGCGCGGCCCAACGGGATCACGACGGCTTCTGGCGTGGCTGCAAGATTGGCTGTCAGGACCTGACTCGCTGCGGCGCGCAGGATCGGATGAGAGGCGATGGGTGGGCTACCCGAGTAGTTCCGATCCTTGACGAAGACGGCATGACAGATGGCGGACGTGCTGTCCGCGAGGGCGCTGTCCTCGCCGAAAAGCGACTCGCTGCTATCGATTCCGAGCGCGTCATGAAGGCCGATCCCGTCCAACATGGAGACTAGGTTTGTCCTTGTAGCGCCGGCGAAAGCAGCCACGGACTTTGCTTCACGTACCGCATCGTCCAGCGGTTTGCCGGCGCGGAGAGACGTACCGGCTTGGCGAAGAGCCAGGTCGAGCTGGAACCGGCCAGGTGTGAGTCCAACGAGGATCACCTTTGCCGATCGGTTGCTGCAGTCGAACGGCGTGAAGACGACACTCAGTCGTTCGTCCTCGAACAATGTGAGCTCGGCGGGAAGCTGATGATCTGGGTGGCCTTCCCCTTCGAAACCTAGAAGCAGTGGAACATGCGACCGCGAGCACCACCGTTCGTCGATGAGCCCGCCGATTGCGTCTTGGACGAAGCACTGGTGACTTTCGCCGACGTTCAGATCATCAGTCATGGACGGGATCATCGCGCAACCCTCCGTCATGGCGGGGTAGGCCCAAGTTGCGTGCCTTCGACATCACGCAGGATCTGACTCGGACGGAGATCACTCCCCGGCGCCGCGAACTGGCGTGAGGCCATGCGGGTGATCAATCGGTGGCAGGTCTGCCGGGTTGCCCTAGCCCGCGAACGTTGCGAAGGTCCAGTGGTTCCCGTCAGGGTCAGCGATGGTGAAGTCGCGCGACGGATAATCGGTCTGGTCGACGATCTCGTGCACGACCTTCGCCTCCAAGGCGATTGCGCGCGCCAGCACCGCGTCGGGATCGGCGGTCACTACATGGAGCGAAGACGTCCCCGGTCGGCACGGTGTCGGTCGCTCACCAGTGCTCGAGAGCAGGATCCGCCCGCCCTCGGGCCAGTCCAGCTGGCAGTGGTGGATCGCATCGACGCGCTCGCCGGGGATCAGAAGGTCTTCGGTGAACCCGAGCCGGAGCAACCAACCGCGAAGGGCCTTGGCGTCATCACTGACGACGCTCGCCCACACGCTTTGCTGCAGCACTCCGCTCACCGGGACAGCCATGATCCCCAGCGTAAGTCTCAACCGCTTAACAGGCCGGCGGACTGCACACGGACAGCGTGGGACCTGTACGTCCCCGACGATCTCCTACTTCGTCCGGTGTTGCGGCCAGGGCAGGGCCAGGACTACCCGGCCGCTGAGTCCGCGTCGTCGTGCGCCCGGCCTGTCCTACGAGGCCGTGGTGCCGGCGAGCAACGCCTCGGCGCGAGCGATCGCCGCCTTCCAGCGGCGTCCGTCAGGGACAAGCACCACGACAACCAGCGGGGCGCCGGCCACGTCGGCGGCGTACACCCGCATGCGCTGACCCGACCCGGCATCCAGGGCGATTCCCCCGTCGCGACTCGCCACTACTTGGCCCTCGCCGCCGGAGAGGTCTATGGAAGTGGCCGGTATCGCCCCGATGGTGGTCTGCACGGGCGTGGTCGAGTCGTCGACGCGGCTCTTCACGGCGTTGAGGGCGGCATCGGCCGAACCCTCCGGCGGGGTCAGGAAGACCACCGCGAGAAGGGGTGCGTCGACTTCAGGGTCGGGCAGGCCGAGGTCGAATGCGTCAGCCGATCTGTGGACGCTCGTCCACCCCTCCGGAACCATCAACCTGACTGCAGGGGTGAACCCATCCGGAGAGGAATGCTCTCCAGCGGAGAGCACCAGGTCCTCCTTACCGATCGGCAGGGGCTCCGGTGCCCCGCTCTGCGAAGGCGAGGCTCCAGCACTCGAGGTGCTCGAGGATCCAGCACTGTTCGCGCCGCCGCAGCCCGCGAGCGTCAGTACGAGCAGGGCAACAACCAGCGAGCGAACACCATGTCGCGGGAGTCTCGCGGCGGACATGGCCAGAGCATATGGCCGTACCGGGACGAGAGCTGCCGGCGTCTGGTCAGCGCTGGCCGCTGACGATCTCCCGATGCAGATCGAGCAGGCGCGACACGTCGTCTCGGTCGACCCGGCCCATGCCGCACTCGGTGCACACAGACCAGTCGCGCACTCCACCGGGCGATTCCGCCAGGTAGGTGTCGATCAGCTTTGCCTGCTCGGCGGTGGTGCCGGGGGATTGGTCATCTGGGTGATAGGGAACGAGTGCGAACGCGAGCTCGGTCCCCGGGTCCGCGTGCAGGTCGCGTAGCGGCTCGAAGTAGGCGGGATCGCTACGGCCCTGCGGCACGGTGAACGCGGCGAACGTCGGAGGGCGCCTCGCCGAGCTCGTGAGCGCGTTCAGCAGACGTACTTGAAGTTCGAGCGATGTGGGCTGGACGAAGTGGGCGTGCTGGTAGTCGCCGTAACACAGATGCACTCCGACCGGGACGTCGTCGGGCACCTGGTCGAGACAGGCGACGAGGCTGGCGACGATGGCGTCGAACGGCGGTGCTTCGACGGGGAAGCCTCCGGTCAGCAACCCGATCTCGACCGCGACGTCCCATTGCACGGCGATTTGGTCGTGCGGGAGCCGGTCCAATGCCTGCTGAAGGTCGTTGAACAACGCGGCCGCGTAGTGCGGCGCGAGCAGCTGCGCGTCCTCGGGCGACACCATGGACAGGGCCGCTATCGGCGTCGGGAACTGCAGCTGGAGCCGTACATCGGGCGCGATGATGCCTTCGGCTTGCAGGCTGCGGAACGTGTCGAACGAATCGTTGTAGGCCGCGGCGTAGCCGATGTCCGGCCAGTTGACTGACTCCGGCGCCACTCCTGAGGCGAGGCGCAGGACCGGGATCCGCTCGTAGTCGCCGCCGGTCTCGGGTACGGGCACTTCCTCGAACTCGGGCATGGCGGCGAACTTCTGCCGCTGGAAGAAGACCCAGTAACCGCGGTCTCCGGTCTCACCTTCGGTCATTCGGTGGACGCCGTCTGGGATCCGCGAGGAGATCTCGCGCATCACCGTCTCTGCGTCGGGCAGATTCACCGAGCCGTTGAAGTGGACACCTGTCGCTGGCATGGCGCTTCCTAACCTGTCGGATTCGAACTGCGACGCGCGAAGACGTGCTTGCCGAGCGGCCGGTCAGCACCCTGAACAACGGCGTGAGATCAACCCGGCCGGCCCCCAATCAGCGCCTGCAGCATACGACCGCGCGTTCGGTGGGCACCGCTAGGGCCAGCAGTGACTCAGCACAATCCGTATCCGCGCGGTCGGACGCGGCGGCGTTCGCTTTCGGTGGTGAGCTTGACTCGTCAAGCGGTCTCTTGTGCGGCTTGGCCTCGCGTCCAGCGGATTCGGTGCCCTTCGTGCCAGGTGCGGAGGAGGTCTCGGTCGCCGGCCACGTCGATCGTGGAATCTTCACCGCGGTTCCATACCGTCAAATACAGACTGGTCGCTGATCCGGTGATGGTCACGTCTGCTGGTCCGTCCCGTCGGATGGTGGTGACTCCCTCCGGGGTCAGCGTGACGAGCCAGCAATCGGGAGTGTCGTTCGTGTGGAACAGCATCGTTGCGGGACGGTCGATCGCGAACTCGCCATTTCGGGGAGCCATGCCGACGAGCATCTCGTCAATCCCGTCAGCGGCGAATGCCGGCTCGAAGATCGTCTCGGTGTGGCCAGCGTGCTCGGCGTCGAAGCGGTGGACCGCCGTCTCGTGCGCTTGGCGTCGAGCCCACATGGCAAGCGGGGAAGGTGCAGGCAGGAACGTAGGGCACTCGAGTGCGGCTGGCGCTGACCTCAGCTGACGTACCAAGTTGGCGTTCGTCTCGAGATACCAGTCGATCAACTCCTCGTCGCTGGGCCAGAACACGGCGAGTTCGGGCCAGCAGGCTGACAGGTCGGCGAGATCGTCGAACCACAGGTCCAAGAAACGATTGGTGACCTGCGCAGCGGCCCAGAGATGGATCTCGGCGAGGTGGCGGACCAGGTCACGCACGTCCCACCCTGGACAGGAGGGCACGGCGGCGTCGAGCTCGGCGCGCCGAGCGGCCTCGGCGAAGAGGCGAGCCTCGTGCTCGATGGCGGTGAGGTGTTCGGTGATCTCCATGCCGTCCTCCTGGACCTTTGGCTCCGGCGGCGCGGTTTCGTCAAGGAGCTCTACTGCAAACTGCAGCGCAACCTATACTGCATCTTGCAGTAGAGTCAAGGCATGCCACCAAGCCCGTCTACGTCCACCTACGCAGTCCTTGCCCTCCTCGACCTCAAACCCTGGACCGGCTACGAACTGACCCAGCAAGCCCAACGAAGCCTTCGCTACGCCTGGCCGAAGTCCGAGCGCCTGCTCTACTCCGAGCCCAAGAAGCTGGTTGAGCTCGGGTACGCCACTGTCGCCCAAGAGGACAACGGCAACCGAACCCGCAACGTGTACTCGATCACCGACGACGGGCGCCAAGCCCTGAAGCAGTGGACCAGCAGCCGAACCCAACCGCCCCGATTCGAGATCGAAGCTTTGCTGCGGCTGCTCTTCGCCGACCACGGCTCACGCGAAGACGTACTCCGAGCCCTGGACGAGCTCGAGGAGGACATCGACGCTCACCACCGAGCCATCGTCGATCTCATGGGCTCCTACCTCGATGGAGGCCACCCGTTCCCCCAACGAACACACCTTTCGGTGCTCTTCGCCACCTTCCAGATCGACATGTTCAAGACCATCGAACGGTGGATCGAGTTCGCGCGAGCCGAGATCGCTGAATGGCCAACCACCCAAGACCTCGGGATGACCCCCCGGACCGAGACACTCACGCGCCTGCTCGCCCAGGATCAATCACCCGTGAACCCATAGGCGCGTCGTGGCAAGGAGGCTCGGGCGAGGTACTGCGTCGGCGGCAGCGCCGACGTGCCCCGGTGCGCCAAGCTCAGCGGAGCTGCGGGGGAGCCGTCTGCCGGGTCAGGGCACCAGGACGATGCGGTCGGAGCCGGTGGGTGCGGTCCACGCCTCGCCGCGGCGACGGAGGAATGCTTCGGCACGCGCGACCGGTCAGCCACGCATTGGGCATTCGGCGGAGCGCCCTGTGATTTCGCCACCTCGTCCACAGGTCCCCATCAGGGCTGGTCGTCGTGCCTGCCGGCGTGGCTACGTTGCTCGGATGAGTTCAGCCCGCCCACCGATCCCCGCTCCCGTCGTTGCAGGGGAGGACCGAATCCTGCTGGCCCACGCGCTCGCGCCACTCGTCGCGACCATGAGACGGACGAAGGACGGACGGTTCTGGATCGAGGGCCGCTTGTCGGGCGCCGAGGGCGAAGCGCTCGCGCGCGCGTTGATGCGCATTGAGGCCGAGCTGCTGGTCGGCGACGCGGATGCGCTCGGGCCAGGGGGTCTTGCGGACGTACGCAGCCAGCAAGCCAGGCGAGCGGACGCACTAGGCGAGCTCGTGACAAGGCTGCTGCCTCCGGAGTTCGTGCAGCCCGAGCGTGCCGAATCCACGTGACCGGAAACCCATTGCCAGCAGCCGAGTTGCAGCAATGTGCTACTTTGACGCACATGGAGCGCGTGGGCATCAGAGCCTTGCAGCAGCACGCCTCGGAGGTCGTACGTCGTGCCGCCGCAGGCGAGGTCGTCGAGGTGACCGACCGCGGTCGACTGGTGGCGCGGTTGGTTCCGGCGAGCGGGTCACGGCTGGAGACATGGGTGGAGGCCGGCATCGCCCGGCCCGCCCGACTCGGGATCAGCGACCTGCCGGCGCCCCTTCGACCGACGCCTGCGCACCCACCGTTGAGCGAGCTTCTCGGGCTCTCTCGCGAGGGCGAACGCTGAGCGGACTGTGGCGTACTACCTCGACACCTCCGCCTTTCTGAAGCTGGTCGTCGCCGAGAGGGAATCTCGAGCCCTCCTAGCCTGGGCGAAGCGGGCGGATGCAGAGTTCGTTGCTTCGGAGCTGCTTCGTACTGAGGCCCTGCGCGCGGCCAGGCGGGCGTCCGCCAAGGTGCTGCGTGAGGCGCGGAAGCGGTTGGCCGTCGTCACGCTCGTCGTCCCGACCGCCGAGATCTGCGACCGCGCCGCCGACCTCGACCCGTCGATCCTGCGTTCGCTGGACGCGATCCACCTCGCCACGGCCCTCGCGCTGGGCGACGAACTTCAAGGCGTGGTCACCTACGACGCCCGGATGGCTGCAGGCGCTGGCGCCTGCGGGCTCGCCGTCGTCGGCGCGGGCCAGGCCTAGGGCAAGGTTGTCGTCATCCCCTGACCCCGGCATCCGTGTCTTGCCACCCACAGGGCCGTACATGCCCGGCAGGACCTGGGCCGGGAGGGACCCCTGCTTCCCTCAGAAGAGCAGTCTCGTTGCCAGCAGCGGGGAGTCGGGTAACTGCCCCTCAGGGCGGCGGCCGGCGAGATGGCGAACAAAGTCGAGCGCATCCATCTCCAGACGCGGCCCACCCACACCACTGACAAACGTGCCGCCCACCCTGCCGGTGAGCGCCAGGTCGACCGGCTGACCGTGGCGCAGGCACCACTCGACGGCAGCGTCGGCCACGAGGCGCCCGTCCACCGCCGGCACCAGCTGGGTCGGGCTCCCCGTGGTCCGGTTGAGGTCGAAGCGATGCATCCAGACGTCCCGGGTGAGAACGACCGTGGAAAGCTCGCGCATCGTGGTTTTCGCTGGCATCCCCGAGTACGCCGACCCACTGGCCGGCAGCGGAAGCGGCACCCAGCCCAACCAGCGTGCCGATCGTGCCCGGCCGGCTACGGCCAGGGGTGCGAGCCGCCCCAACTCCTGCTTCAGCTGCGCGGGGGAGAGGTGGGTGTGCTCGTCGATCTGCACCTGGTTGAGTGCGTCCAGATCGCTTCCGTCGAACTCGTCCTTACGACGCTGTGCCTTGATCTCCTGGCGCAGGAATTCACGCATCGACGCATGCCCCTTCGCCGCCCCGACGAGGTGGGCCACCATGTCATGTACGGTCCACGGCTCACACTCCGTGGGGCGCTGCCAGTCGTCAGGGCTGAGCACCGCCAGGTCTGCCAGCAGAGCGTCGTAGACGGCGAGCGCCAACCGGTTGGCTTCCTGGCCAGCCGTGATGCGCGCGTGTCCGTCCACGCGGATGGGTTCGTGGATCATGAGGACTCCCTTGCGGGCGTTGAGGTTTGGATGAACAGCAAGAACATGGCGACCGCATCGCCGACGCGCTTGCTCCAACGGTCGCCCTCGGGGTCGTTGGCCATCTGTTGGGCGACCAAGCCGGCAGCCAGCGCTGTGTAGAGGTCCAGGTCGTCCTGATGCGTCACCCCGAAATCAGCCATGAACCCTTGCATCTGCTCATAACTGGCGACGCTTGCCTCGAATGCCTCCGCCGATGGATGCCACCCCGGGATCGCCGCCGTGTACATCAACCGGTACCGCGCAGGTCGCTCCTGGCAGAACGTGATCCAACGAACGAGGAGGGACTCAAGCCGTTGAGCGGGTGTCATGTCCGCCGGCAACGCGTCGCGATGAGCGGCGAGGACGGCGTCGGCCTCGCGGTAGCCAGCGATGAACAGCGCGTCGAGTATCGCCGCCTTGCTCGGGAAGTAGGAGTACAGCGACGGCGCTTGCATGCCCACGGCCGCTGCGATCCCGCGCAAGGACATCCCGTCCAGGCCACGCGTCTCGGCAAGCGTCCACGCCGCGTTCATGATTTCGCGCCGCGTCTGGTCACGACGGGCCTGAACGCGTTCGGACTGAGAGACCATCGCCAACGGACGTACCTAACGCTGATAGGAAAACCGAATGGCATTAGGAAAGCACGCTGATGCCGGTGAGTCAACGGCCCCGTCCCGGTCGTCCCACTGACGTCGACGCTGCGTGGCCACGACGTGGAGCGAGAGGTCACGAATGCTGGTCGGCGCAGCCCCCTCGCTGGGCGCGGCCGAGTGGCATCGAACGGGGCAATAGACGCCGTCACATGGCCCCGTTCGGCGCCATTCGGCGACCGTCGAGGCACCCACTCATCGACAAGATCGAACGGGTTTCGATGCAGGCGTACGTCGCCGACGGCGTGGCTTCAGTCCACGGGCGGGTCTCAGGTCGTCGTACTGAAGCATGACTCGGCAAGGTGACGACCGGACGGCCCCGACCGAGCCCGGACTAGGGTCGGGCGCGTGCACGAACATGAGCGATTCGACGACGCGGCCGCGACGTGGGACGGCGACCCCGGCCACGAGAAGCGGTAGCGCGCGGTCGCCCAGGCCACCGAAGACGCCGTCAGGGCATGCGGACTCGGAACCGCGTGAACGGGCGTGACGGGCTCAGCCAGAAGCACCGGGTCGAATGACGCCGGACTCGTAGGCGAAGATCACCGCTTGGACCCGGTCGCGAAGACCCAGCTTGGCGAGGATGGAGCTGACGTGGGTCTTCGCGGTCGCTTCGCTCACGTGGAGGTTGTGGGCGATCTCCAGGTTGGCCTGACCACGTGCCAGCAGGCGAAGCACCTCGCCCTCCCGCGGCGTCAGGCGTTCAGCGACGAGATCGGACACCGGCGCGGGTTCGGGTGGGAGCTTTCCGAAGGACTCGATAACTCGTCGGGTCACGGACGGCGAAAGCAGAGCGTCGCCACGGGAAAGCACCCGAATGGCGGCAACCAGATCCTCCGCGGGGGCGTCCTTGAGGAGGAACCCACTTGCGCCGGCGCGCAAGGCGTCGAAGACGTACTCGTCGAGGTCGAAGGTGGTCAGGACGAGAACACGTGCCTCGGGCCGCTCGGCCAGGAGTCGGCGGGTTGCCTCGATGCCGTCGACCTCGGGCATCCGGATGTCCATGAGCACCACGTCCGGCAACGTCCGGGCGGCTTCGACCAAGGCCTGTGCCCCGTCCGCAGCCTCGGCCACCACAGCGATGTCGTCTTCGTCGTCCAGCAACGACCGTAGGCCGGATCGCACCATGCCTTGGTCGTCGGCGATCAGCACTCTGATCACGCTGTCGGGTCGCCCCCCAACGGCAGGAGGGCGGTCACGGCAAATCCGCCCTCATCGCTGCGTCCGACGTCCAGCTGGCCTCCGTACAGGGCCACCCGCTCGCGCATACCCACCAGGCCATGTCCGACCCCGTTGACCTCGCCGGGGGTACCGGAGTCGGAGACCCTGATGAGTAGGTCGCTTGGCTGAAAGCAGAGCCGGACCTTGGCGGTCGCCGGCCCGGCATGCTTGAGCACGTTGGTCAGCGACTCCTGCACGATGCGGTACGCCGCGAGGTCGACGCCGGGAGACAGAGGGACCGGTTCGCCCTGGACCTCGAATTCGACCGGGAGGTTCGCCGCGCGCGTACGGTCGAGGAGCCTGGGCAGCTGGTCGAGGCCGGGTTGGGGTTCGAGTGGGGGGCGTTCGCCGTCGGCTCGAAGCACCCCGAACAGGCGCCGCATCTCGGTCATGGCTTGCCGGGCGGTCCGTTCCACGGCCGCCAGGTCTCGTGCCTCGCGTTCGTGCTCGGGTCCAAGCCTTCGGCGAACCGCCTGGGTCTGCACGCTGATGACGCTGATCGAGTGCGAGACGATGTCGTGAAGCTCGCGGGCGATCCGGGCGCGCTCCTCCGCTGCAGCCTGGGTGCGACGGTCCTCGTCCGCGCGTTCGATCGAGGCGGCGTGCTCGGCGAGGTCGTCGGCCCTCCTGATCTGCTGGGCCATCAGCTGTCCGACGAGCCACGGGCCTCCGTACAGCAGGGTCACAGCCACGAGGTCTGCCGGCTCGCCGTCGTCCATCAGCAGCCCGACGAACGGCAGTCCCACCGCGATGAGTAGGGCGACCAGCGCGCGTCGGCCGACAAGGACGAGCCCGCAGCTGTAGGACGCGATCACCATCGCAGCGAAAGGCAGGAACGGCGTGTCTGGTGTGCCCCCGAAGACGATCCCGCACAACGCGATGACCAGCACGGCAAACGGGAACGAGCGCCGCCAGGCCAACGAGCCCATCACGACGGTGGTGAGTGCCCCATGAACGGCCGGTGAGGTCCCAGTGTCGACGAGGAACGCCTCGGCCCAGCCGGCCACCACCAATGCGACGGCGAGCGCGATGTCGAACGCCGGTGGGCGAAGCCGCCGTGTGGGCATGAGCACACGCTAGAGGTCGTCGGCCCTGGACCGCCTCGTTCGCGCGACTGATCGTTGCGCGTTCGGTCTCCTGCGCTCGTAGGGGTCAACAGTCACCGCGCGGCCGATGTGCGGGCACGGGCCTGGACGGAAGGTGAGCCCTATGGAAACCACCACTGCGGTCGACCAGTCAGCGTCATCCAAGACCACCAACATTCCCGCCCGCTGGGCCTGGTGGGGAGTAGCAGCCGGAGCTCTCGGCCTCTTCGGCAACCTGATCTCCTCGCACGCGAGCCTCACGAATGCTGATGCTGCATCGGCCATCCAGTCGGTCAGTCGCAGCAGCTATCACATCGGGACAGTGGCGGGCGTCGCTGCGTTCTTCTGTCTGGTGATCCTGGCGAGTGGGTGGCGTCGCTGGGCAGCGCCGTACGGCGTCGCCGAGCACAGCATCGCCACCGCGGTCGCGGTCAGCGCCACGCTGGCGCTCCTCGGCACCGGGATCAGGGGCGGCCTCTCGGAATACCTGCCGAGCGGCATCAATGGCGACAACTTCGACGCAGCAGGGGTCTACGTGCTCTTCGTCATGCACGACACCGCACCATGGTTCGCCTGGTGGGGCGTTCTGGCAGCGGCCGGAATCGTTGCTTATCTAGCGTTTCGGCGGAGGACGTTCCCGCGGTGGCTCGGCGTGGTCAGTGTGCTCGGTCTTCTCCCACCGCTGGTTGTCCTCGTCACCTCCGGCGCTGTGGCGCTGGCCGGGCTCATCGGGCCGGTCTGGCTCGTGATCGCCTCGTTGTCCGTGGCCGTTCGAGGACTTCCCGAAGCCTGACAGGTGCGCGAGATCGGGCTTCTGCACCGGTTGCCGTAGCAAACCGGGGCCAGAAGCCCGATCTCGGCGCGAGGCTCGAGCTGTGACGTCAGGTCGGCAGCTTCATCGAGTCGAGCACCCCGGCGAGAGCTGCTTCGAGCTCCGCCTGTTGTTCAGGGCTCTTGGCCCCCGAAGCCTTCACGACCATGTACGTGTCACCGTGCTTGCCGACACGGATGATCGTCTCGCTGAACGTCTCACCGGGCAGTGCGCGCTCCCACGAAGGGCCGGTGGCGCTGCCGTCGTCATACTTGCCGAGCAGCACTCCTCCAGATCCCGAAACCAGCGTGGCGTCGTCGTTCACGCGGACCGTCAGCTGAGGGAAATTCTGGCCGTCGATGCTGACCTCTCGATCTGCGAGCACTGTCAGCGACGGGTTCGCTCGCAACCAGTCGGCGTATCCCGAGCAACTAGGCCTCACCGGGCCGATGCACCCAGCGCTTGGAACGGCCATGCCCTTGCCAGTCTCTTGGTCGTAGACCGCGAGAAGCGGCCCACCGATCTCGATGTGTGGCCCAAGCCCGACCCCCTGTCCGAGCCACACGTAGGACTCATCTGTGGGGATGTCCCAGCCCTTGGGGGCCCGGGTGACTAGGGGTGGATTCAGCCTCGTGCCTACCGCCTGGCCCGGTTGGTAGGTGTAGGGCGTCTCGATCGCGTTGGTGTTTGTTGACGGGCCTGGGGTAGCCGGAAGCGCGTCGCTGCCGCCACCAACGTTGGCCGCCGTGAACCACGCGGCGCCGACGATGACAAGTAGGGCGGCTAGGCCGCCGAGTGCCGCACCGTTGCGTCGGCGGGCCTTGTCCTCGCGCTTGAGCTCAGTGACCTGTCCCATCGGGTCAACCCCTTGGGTCGAGGCGCGCACTCCATCCGCAGCGCGCCGTGCGCGGGTGTCGAGGTTCATCGACCTTCCTCCTCGGGTCCCAGCTCGTTGCCCAGCCGAGCAGCAAGCCGTGCCCGGCCCCGCGCAAGGTGCACCTTCACGGTGCCCTCCGCGCAGCCGACCACCTCAGCGACCTCCGCCAGCGAACAGCCGTACACATAGCGCAGAGCGATGCACTGCGCCTGCCGCTTGGGCAACCGACGTAGCTCCGACCAGAACTCGCCGTCATCGGCGTCCAGCGCCGTGACGTCACTGCGCCGTCCTCGCAGCCGTACCAAGGCTCTTGCCTCGACCATGCGTCGTCGAACGACCGAGGTGGCGAGGTTGGCGCAGGCCCGACGCACCCAGGCGTGCGGTGCGTCGAGGCTGCTCACGTGATCCCAGCGGCGGTAAGCCGCCAGCATCGCCTCTTGAGCTACGTCCTCGGCGTGCGAGCGAGACCCGGTGAGGCCATGGGCCAGCGCCACGAGGGAGGAGTACTCCCGTAGATAGAACGTCTCGAACGCCTCGACCCGAGGGAGGTGGACGACCGGCTGTGCTGGTGCGGGAACGGCGTGGAACCGCGCGCTCTGGCCCGTGGCCGCGTCCATCCCGCCTGCGGCCGCGGTGGCCGATGAACCTGTCACGCCCCTCACTCGCGGCAGCGGCACCATCGGTGTACCACTGCTGCGAAGAATCAGACGCAACACCGTCTCCTCACCGTGCCTGGGATCCAGCGGTCCCAGCACCCAAGTGTGCGCGCTGCTGCCGGGTTTTGGGCCTGGTCGGCGGTGTCGGTGCTGGATAGCGTTCTGTCGGTGAGGCAGGTCCAGCCGGCGCGGGACGCAGCGCCGGAAGAAGGCGGTATCTGCGAGTTCTGCGAGATCAGTGAGGTGGGGCTGTGTGTCTGCTGACGGCGCCCCCGAGCTCACAGCGCTGATCGAGGATCTCCCGCTCGTCGACCACCACGTGCACGGCGCGACCCGACGGCAGCTCGACCGCGCTGCTCTCGAAGGCATGCTCACCGAGTCAGCGTGGCCGGCTCCGACCGGCACCAGCCAGCTGGACTCCCAGATCGGGTTCGCGCTCCGGCGTTGGTGCGCACCGCTGCTCGACCTGGATCCGCATGCGGCGCCGGAGGCGTACGTCGCCCGGCGCCACGAGCTCGGGCCTGATGAGGTGAACCGTCGACTGCTGCGAGCCAGCGGCGTCGCGCACTATCTCGTCGATACCGGATATCGAAGCGACGAGCTCCTCGACCCCGACGTGCTGGCCACCGTCGCGGGCGCCGCCGCCGACGAAGTGGTGCGGCTGGAGAGCGTCGCCGAGCAGTGGGCGCTCGACGGCGTGACCGCGCAGGAGTTCGCCGACGGGTACGTCCAGCGCCTCGCCGAGCGGACGGTCGACGCCGTCGGGGTGAAGTCGGTCATCGCCTACCGGTACGGCTTCGACTTCGACCCCGAGCGCCCGTCCCCGTCTCACGTGGTCGAGGCGGCGGGCCGGTGGCTTGCGGACGTCGAGCGCACCGGGACGGCGCGGGTCGACGACCCCGTCCTGCTGCGCCACCTGCTGTGGGCGGGCGTCGACCGTGGGCTGCCCATCCAGCTGCACGCCGGGTTTGGCGACGCCGACCTCGAGCTGCACCGCGCTGACCCGTTGCTGCTCACGCGGATTCCTGAGGGCGGTGCGCCCGCTCGACGTACCCGTCATGCTGCTGCACTGCTATCCGTACCACCGCAACGCGGGTTATCTGGCCCAGATCTTCCCCAACGTCTACCTCGACGTGGGGCTCGCCGTGAACCACACCGGCGCCCGGGCGCGCGCGGTGGTCGCGGAGTCCCTCGAGCTGGCGCCGTTCGCCAAGGTGCTGTTCTCCTCCGATGCGTTCGGGCCGGCCGAGCTGCACTACCTCGGGGCGCGGCTATGGCGCACGGCCATAGCGGAGGTGCTGGGTGGCTGGGTCGGCGAGGGGGAGTGGTCGCTCGCCGATGCCGGGCGGGTGGCCAGAATGGTCGGTGTGGACAACGCCCGCCGGGTCTACCGGCTGGACGCTCGATGACCCGGCCTCGCGGCGACGAGCCGTCGCATCCCCACGACGCGGCGAGCCTGCTTCTGCATGCGCAGGACGACGGCCTGCGGTTCTTGCGCTTCCTCTACTGCGACCCCAGCGGCGTGATCCGCGGCAAGCAGGTCCACGCGGACCGGCTGGCGGGGAGCGTGATCTCGGGTCTCGGGCTGACCCGCGCGCAGAACGCGGTGAACGCGCTGGACGACCTGGTCCCGATCTCCGGCATGGAGCCGATCGGCGAGATCCGGATCGTCCCCGACCCGGCGACGTACGTCCGGCACCCGTGGCTGGACGGCGTCGGCAGCGTGCTGTGCGACCAGGTCGATCACGACGGCACCGACTGGGGCTGCTGCCCCCGGTCGTTCCTCAAGCGCGTGGTCGAGCAGGCCGCGGCGGCCGGCGTCCGGGTCCGCGCGTCCTTCGAGAACGAGTTCTACCTCGCCCGCGACGTCGACGGAGTGCCGCGCCCGTGGGCGAACGGCCCGGTCTACTCCTCGGCCGGTCTCGACCGCGCGGCCCCGGTCATGGCCGACATCGTCGATGCGCTCCTCGCGCAGGGCTTGGTCGTCGAGCAGGCGATCAACGAGTACGGCCCCGGGCAGCAGGAGATCTCCATCCAATACGGCGACGCACTCGCGGCAGCCGACAACCAGCTCCGCTTCCGCGACACCGTTCGGGGGGTGGCCGAGTCGGGTCACGGGTTGCGGGCGTCCTTCGCCCCGAAGCCGTACGCCGACGGGATCGGCAGCGGCGCCCACCTGCACTTCAGCGTCTGGGACGCCAGCGGCGAACGAAACCTGATGCACGATCCGGCTGACCCGTTCGCGGTGGGCGCCGACGCGCAGGCGTTCCTCGCCGGCGTGCTCGACCACCTGCCGGCGCTGGTCGCGCTGACCTGCCCCTCCTACCTGTCCTACGACCGGCTGCGCCCCGCGGCGTGGGCCGGCTCGACGGTCTCCTGGGGCTTCGACAACCGCGAGGCTGGACTGCGCATCGCGTCACCCTTCCGCGGCCGGGAGTTGGAGAGCGCCAACGCCGAGCTCAAGACCTGCGACGCCAGCAGCAACCCCTACCTCGCGCTCGGCGGCCTCATCCTTTGCGGGCTCGACGGCATGGCCCGCCGCCTGCAGTTGCCCGCGCCCGCGCGGCAGGATCCGGCCCGGATGAGCGCGGAGGATCGTGAGCGTTGCGGGATCCGACCGCTGCCTTCGAAGCAGGGCGAGGCGATGGACCTGCTGGAAGCGGACGACGTACTCATGGCCGGTCTCGGTGACCTGCTCGGACGCTGCGTGCTCGCCGTCCGCCGAGCCGAGTTCGAGACCTGCTCGGCGATGAGCGACGAGGAAGTACGGCTCCGCACGTTCGACATCTACTGACCCGGCGACCCGACCCGCCCCCGAGACGAGCTCGCCGGTCCATCGACGTCAGCGAGACCCGAGCCTGCTCGTGTTGTGTGCGCCGCCAGCAGCGGAGCGCTTGCCTGCACCCCCCTACCTTCCTATGCTTCCAGCATGGTCTTTCGCAAGCCCGGGACGCTGATGCCGTTGGAACGCGCCATCCTCGAGGTCGGCGTGGCTCAGGGCGGCCAGGGCATGTATGGCTTCTCCCTCGCACAAGCCTTGGCGGGGGAGAAGGGTGAGACTCGGCTTGTCTCGCACGGGACGCTCTACAAGGCGCTGGATCGGTTGCGTAGGGCCGGCCTTCTCGAGTCGGAGTGGGAGAATGCGGAGGCCGCTGCCGAAGCGGGTCGTCCTAGGCGACGGATCTACCGGGTCACGACGGCTGGCGCGACGGCATTGGCCAGCTCCGAGGCCCCAGAGGCGGATGGGCAGCGCTGGGGCGAGGCGCGGGCTTGATGAGCGCCGGAGCCTGGGCGGGTCGCGTCACGCGCCGGTGGGTCGCGCTCTACACCCGTACTGCTCCGATCGGTGACGCCGCAGACCGCCGGGCTGAGATGGAGTCAGACCTGTTCGACCAGGCCTCCGCGTGCAACGCACGGTCAGCCTCCTCAAGGCAGATGAACAGCGAACTGCTGGGGCGGGCCGTTCGCGGTATTCCTGCGGACATCGGTTGGCGGCTCGAGGTCGAGCAGGCGCCTGGCCGACTTCGGTGGCACGTCCGCCATCCGTCGACAGTGCTCCTGGCAACATGGGCCTTCTTGCTGCCGATCAACCAGCTTGCGGACGTGAGAGCGGCCGACGAGGCACGGTGGAGCGCTGCTGGACTCCTCGGAGCGGCAACCGTTGCGCTCGGTGCGTTCCTCATCGCCTTCGCGATCGTCTCTCTAGCGGTGCGCGGCCCGGCCGGCTTGCGCCCGCGAAGGTCGACCGCCCGCGACGTGCGTGTCGACGTCTTGTGCGGGATGGCCGTCGCCTACGCCGTGTCGGGGATCTGGCGGTTCGCCCCGGATCCCTTGCAGGCCATCGCAAACGCCGGCTACGTCGCTTTTGGACTGCTGCTCGTGCTCTATCTGATGCTCGTTGCCTACGCCTGCTTCCGACTCGTGTTCCTTGACTTTAGGAAGGTATCTTCCTAAAGTTGGCCTCCTTCAAGCGAGAGGAAGGTCATGAGCGGTTTCGAGCGTTGGATTCGACTGACTGTTGCTGGCTGGACGGCGGTCGCCGCCTTCGGGGTGGCCATCGTGCTGTTCGCCGACGAGCCGGTGTTTGGCGTTGTCACTGCGGTGGTTGCCTCGACCGTTGGCGGGTGGGTATGGCTGCGTCGTAGCAGGCTCGCCCTTGCCGGGTCCTTCATCCTGGGCATACCCGTGTTCCTCGAACACCTCGGCTATGTCTTCGCAGACGTGAGCGATGGCGCGTGGGGCTCTACTTTCGCGCAGGATCTGCTAGGCCTTGCTGGCGGCATCTGCGTCCTCGTTGGTTCGGCGCTGTCCTTCCGGTGTCAAAGGATTGCCGCCCAGGCACCCACGGCGGTGTCGATTGGCTGACCGGCGGGCGGAGCTGGTGCACCTGGCCTGACTTGGAGGCTCCGAGCGATTTCGACTTCTGGTCTGGCCGAGTGGCATCGAACGGGGCAAAGTTGGCCGTCGCATTGCCCCGTTCGATGCCATTCGGCGAACGTGCGGCGAACGTGCGGCGATCGGCCGGCGGCTCCGAGGCAGCTCAGAGGCAGCTCCGACGCCCTTCTGAGTTCGTCGATTCGCCTTTCCTCGGCAGGACGGAGGGCCATGCTTGACGTCCGTGACCGCCACTGACCGATCAGCCGGGACCACACCGCCGCTCACCGACCTGGAGATCGCCCGGGCCGCGACGCTCGAGCCCATCGTCGAGGTGGCAGCGCGTGCGGGCATCGACGAGGAACACCTGGAGCCGTACGGCCGCTGGGTCGCCAAGGTCACCCCGAGCGCGACGGCTGCCTTGGCGGACCGGCCGACGGCTCGATACATCGTGGTCACCGCCGTCACGCCGACGCCGCTGGGCGAGGGCAAGACGACGACGGCGGTCGGGCTCGCCCAAGGGCTGGCTCACCTCGGTCGTACGGCGACGCTCGCGCTGAGACAGCCGTCGATGGGGCCGACCTTCGGGATCAAGGGAGGAGCCGCGGGCGGCGGGCTCAGCCAGATCGTGCCCATGGAAGCTCTGAACCTCCATCTGACCGGCGACTTCCACGCCGTGACTTCTGCCCACAACCTCCTGGCGGCGATGGTCGACAACCATCTGCACCACGGCAACAAGCTTGGCCTCGACCCGCGCAACATCTCCTGGCGTCGGGTCCTGGACGTGAACGACCGCGCCTTGCGGTCCATCGTCGTGGGGCTCGGAGCCCGGGTCGATGGAGTGCCACGGCAGGCCGGTTTCGACATCACCGCCGCCAGCGAGGTCATGGTCATCCTGGCGCTGTCGACCTCGCTGTGGGACCTGCGCCAACGGCTGGGTCGCATCGTCGTCGGCTACACCTACGACGGAGATCCGGTGACCGCCGAGCAGCTCAAGGCCGCCGGTGCCATGGCGGTGATCATGCGGGACGCCATCAAGCCAAACCTGCTGCAGACGCTCGAGAACACGCCGGTGCTCGTCCACGCCGGCCCGTTCGGAAACATCGCCACCGGCAACTCCTCGGTCGTTGCCGACCTGCTGGGCATCCGGATGGGCGAGTTCCTGATCACCGAGGCCGGCTTCGGCGCGGACATGGGCGCCGAGCGGTTCTTCGACGTCAAGTGTCGAGTCACTGGTCTGCATCCCGATGCCGCAGTACTCGTGGTGACCGTCCGCGCGCTGAAGGCGCACTCCGGCCACCACCGGGTCGTGGCCGGTCGTCCGCTCCCGCCCGAGATGCTGGAGGAGAACCCCGAGGAGGTCCTGGCCGGTTCGGTCAACCTGCGCCGGCACATCGAGATCGTCCAGAGCTTCGGCGTCAGCCCCGTGGTCGCCATCAACGCCTTCCCCAGCGATCATCCCTCCGAGCACGAGGCGATCCGCGAGGTCGCGGCGGAGATGGGCGTCCGAGTCGCTGTCTCCGAGCACGTCGCCAAGGGCGGAGCCGGTGCCTCCGAGCTGGCCGAAGTGGTTGCCGCAGCTTGCGAGGATGAGAACTCGTTCCACTACCTCTATCCGCTGGACCGTCCGCTCACCGACAAGATCGAGCGGGTCGCGAAGCAGGTGTACGGCGCCGACGGCGTGGACTTCAGCCCACCGGCGGCCGCGGCTCTGCGGGAGTTCGAGCGACTGGGCTACGGCGAGTTCCCGGTGGTGATCGCCAAGACCCACTTGTCGCTCTCGTCAGATCCGACCCTGTTCGGGGCGCCGACCGGCTGGCGGATGCCGGTGCGTGAGGTCCGCGCGGCCGTCGGGGCGGGCTTCGTCTACGCCATCAGCGGTGAGATGCGGACCATGCCGGGCTTGCCGGTGCATCCAGCGGCCGAGCGGATCGACATCACCGAGGACGGGACGATCGTCGGACTCTCCTGAACGAGAGAGCCCCGGACATCGCACGACTGCTCAGGCGGGCTCCGGCTTGCCCGCTACGCCGACTCCGGCCAGCCGCCGTACGGCACCGTGATGATCTCGAGGATGTGTCCGTCGGGGTCTTCCCAGTACAGCCCACGGCCGTCGTCGTTGGTGTTGATCTGTTGCGCGATGCGCTGGGCCGGATCGGCCCAGTAGGGCAACGAGCGGTCCAGCAGACGCTGGTGGATCTGGTCGAACTCGGCTTCGCTGACGAGGAACGCGTAGTGCTGGGCGTGCACTTCCCCCTCGAGGAAGTCCAGCGACACTCCGTTCGCGACCTCGACGATGCGGAACGGGCCGAAGGTGGACGGCGCCGCAACGCCGAGGATCTCGGCGAGGAACTGGGCCGAGGCGTCCTTGTCGCGGCAGTAGACGATCGTGTGGTTGAGCTCGACTGGCATGGGCGCCTCCTTCGTCAGGGTTCACTGTGCCACCGCTGCCACGGGTGCAGATGGATGCGGTGCTTCTAGGTCGAGACGGCCACTCCGGGCTCGGGTACGGTCCGGGCATGCGCATCCTGGGACTCTGCTTCGCCGGCACCGCGACCGAGGAGCGCGCCGCCATGAGCGACTTCGTCGGCGACGTGCTCGGTCTTCCCCGCGTCGTGCTGGACGGGGCTGAGGCGGACTTCTTCGACCTGCCCGACGGCAGCACCTTCGCCGTCGCCTCGCCCGCGGGCATGGGGGAGACCAGGCGGTCGATCGGCTTCCTGGTCGACGATCTCCAGGCGGCGCTCGAGGAGCTTCGCGGGCACGGCGTCGAGACCGACCCGGAGGTGTCGGAGAACGAGACGATGCGCTACGCCCACTTCGTCGCTCCGGACGGACGGCTCTACGAGCTCATCGAGAAGCGCACCGGAGCCTGACTCGGCCCTGCGGCTGCATTGATGGCACCGGCCGTGCTCCCACGGGTCAGGGAGGTTCGCCGCTCTAGGCTGCGGCGGTGTCCTATTCGCCGGACTCGGCCGCAGCCGTCGACGCGGCGCGGGTCGTGGAGCTGTTGATCTGGCAGGCTGCCCGGTCGCCCGACAAGCCGTTCCTGCGCACGCCGGGAGCCGAGCTGACTTACGGCGAGACCGCCGAGGCGATTCGTCGGGTCGCGAACGGGCTGCGCGGTCTCGGAGTCCTGCCCGGCGAGCCGATCGGGCTGCTGATGCACAACAGTGCCGAGCAGGTGGTCTGCTCGTTCGCTCTCGCCTACCTCGGCGCGGTGAGCGTGCCGTTCAACACGGCGTTGGTCGGTCGGTTCCTGGCCGATCAGCTGGAGCTCTCCGGCTGTCGTGTCGTCGTCGTGGATCGAGCCTTGGCCGGCGTGCTCCGCGACGCCGCGCAAGACCTGTCGCCGCTCACGCTGGTGCTGGTGGACGACGGCTCGCCGTCCAGGTCGGCCGTGGCCGACGAAGTTTCTTACGCGGACCTGCTCGCGGCCAGCCCGCTCGAGGAGATCGTCGAGGTCGACCCGCTCGCGCCGGCGATGCTGCTGTTCACCTCCGGGACGACCGGCCGTTCCAAGGCCTGCGTGCTCTCGCACCGGTACGTGCTGCGCCAGGGGCAGTGGCACGTGAAGCACCTCGGTCTACGACCGGACGACGTGCTCTACTCGCCGTTCCCGCTGTTCCACATCGACGCGGCCACGCTCACCGTCGGTGCGGCGGCCACGATGGGGGCGACCGCCGCGATCGGGTCGAAGTTCTCGGTCTCCGGCTTCTGGGACGAGGTCCGACGCTTCGATGCGACCGTCCTGAACTTCATGGGCGCGATGATCACGCTGCTGTGGAAGCTGCCGCCCGACCCCACCGACCGGGATCACCGCCTTCGCCTCGCGTGGGGCGTACCCATGCCGACCTGGGAGCAGGAGTGGGTCGAGCGCTTCGGCTTCCCGCTCTATGAGGTCTACGGCCTGACCGACGCCGGCGTCGTCTGCTACGACCCGATCGACCGGCCTCGCCGCCCCGGGACCTGTGGCCGGGTCATCGAGGAGTTCGACGTCGCCATCGGCGGACCAGGTGACCACCTGCTGCCGCCGGGGGAGCAGGGCGAGATCCTCATCCGTGCCAAGGAGGAGGGCACGGTCATGAACGAGTACCTCGCCATGCCGGAGGAGACCGCGGAGGCGTTCCGCGGCGGCTGGTTCCACACCGGCGACCTCGGACGGCTCGACGCCGACGGCTATCTCGCCTTCGACGGTCGCGGCACCGACAGCATCCGCCGCCGCGGGGAGAACATCTCGCTGCGCGAGGTCGAGGCGGCGCTGCTCGAGCATCCTGACGTCGTTGAGATTGCCGCGATCGGGGTGCCCAGTGAGCTGACCGAGGAGGACCTCATGGTCATCGTCGTGCTCCGGCCGGGCAGCACGCTGACGCCGGCAGGTCTGGCCGGTTTCGGCGCAGACCGCCTGCCCCCCTTCATGGTTCCCCGCTACATCGAGCTGGCAGCCGAGCTGCCGAAGACCCCCACTGAGAAGATCGAGAAGTTCCGACTCCGGGAGCAGGGCGTGACGACACAGACATGGGACCGCGAGGCCGACCGCCGAACGACGGCTCCGACCGGATCGGCGGGTACGCGATGAGCGCCTACGACCCGGACGCGCCGCTGCAGGAACCCGTCGACTACCGCATCGACGAACGAGGCGTCGCGCGGATCACCCTCAACCGACCGCACCGGCTCAACGCCATCAACGCAGCCCTCGTGGACGGTCTCGTCACTGCGCTGCGCAAGGCCACTGACGACGAGGCTCGACTGGTCGTCCTCACCGGAGCAGGGACGTCCTTCTGCGCCGGTCACGATCTGCGCGAGCCGCACGTCGGCTTCGCGCGGGAGCGGGCCGACGGTCTCCAGGACGTGACCCGACTCATGCGGGCGTTCCCCGGCGTGGTGATCGCTGCCGTACGCGGCTACGCCGTCGGCGGCGGCGCCGAGTTCACCATGGGCGCCGACCTGGTGCTGGCCACGGAGTCGGCGGGATTCAAGTTTCCTGAGGTAGCAGTCGGTCTCAGCGCCACCGGGGGTTCCACCTCGCTGCTGCCCCGCTTGGTCGGGCTGGCCCAGGCCAAGCGGCTGATGCTGCTTGGCGACCCGATCGACGGGGTCGAGGCTGCCCGGATCGGCCTGGTCACGTGGGCTGTCCCCGATGAGGAGCTCGACGCCAGGGTCGAGTCACTGGTCGAGCAGCTCCTCGAGCGGGGACGTACGGCCCTCGGCTTGGCCAAGCGCGCCGTGGATGCCGGGCTGGACAACGACTTCGAGGCGCAGCTGCAGCTCGAGGTCGACCACCTGCTGATCGCCGGTGCCACCGAGGAAGCGGCCGCGGCTGCCGAAGGCTTCAGCACCCGAGCTCGGGAGTAGTGGCGCGGCAGGCTATGGGGCCGACCGCACTCGGGGCATTGTTCACACGAACGACGACAGAGATACTGGCGATTCCACCCACGACGCAGCCCGCTAGGAGACCCTCATGGCCAACCTGGTCGTCCACTTCGAGATCCATGCGACCGATCCGCCGCGGCTGATCGACTACTACTCGAATCTCCTGGGCTGGACGTTCCAAGACTTCGGCAGCGCGGAGCAGCCGTACTGGGTCATCGACACCGGCGAGGGAGCGATCAGCAACGTCAACGCCGAGAAGGGGTTGGGGATCAACGGCGGACTCGCCAAGCGGATGGGTCCGCGCCCCGAGCCTGGCGGACCGGTCAACGGCTGCAACATCGTCATCGGTGTCGAGGATGTCGATGGGTTGATGAAGCGTGGCGTCGAGCTCGGTGGGACGGAAGCGCTGCCTGCAGCCGACTGGCCCGGCATCGGCCGCGGCGGTTACCTCCTGGATCCGGACGGCAACATCTTTGGCCTTATCTCACCCGTGCTCTCCGACGGCACGGTCGCCATGGGTGGCAACGCTTCCTGATCGAAACGGGCAGGGGGATTCTGGCGACTGCTCATCCGTAAGTCGGCATGGGGGATAGATTCCGAACGTGCAGGCGTGCGGGGCTTGTGGGGCGCTCAACCGGGATTCCGCACGTTTTTGTGGAGACTGCGGCCAGCCCACGATGCGTACGTGCTCCGCCTGCGGCGCCGTCCTCGAGGAGGGGCGGCGATTCTGCGGAGAGTGCGGCACCGCCGTCGGCGGAGCTGGCAGTACGCCGCAACCTGAGACGGGTGCTGTCGACCCGACCGGTGCCGTGTCTCCAGCACAGGCATCCGCCACGTCCTCGACGGCCGCCAGCCCGACGCAGCTCAGGCTCGTGTCGGTGGTCTTCGTGGATCTGGTCGGGTTCACCACGGCTTCCGAGGGCCGAGACGCCGAAGACACCCGTGAGCTGCTGACGCGCTACTTCGACCTCGCAAGAACTGCCGTTGAACGATATGGGGGCGTGGTCGAGAAGTTCATCGGTGATGCGGTCATGGCTGTCTGGGGTGCCCGCACGGTCCAGGAGGATGACGCCGAAAGAGCAGTGCGCGCCGCGATGGAGATCGTGTCGGCCGTCCCATCTCTGGCGGCAGATCTTCAAGCCCGCGCAGGAGTTCTGACCGGCGAGGTTGCGGTGACCCCGGATGCAGTCGACCAAGGCTTGGTCGCCGGCGACATCGTCAACACAGCCGCCCGGATCCAGAGCCTCGCGCCGGTCGGGTCGGTGGTGGTCGGCGAGACCACCAAGCAGGCATCCGACGGCGCAGTCGGCTACGAGGATGCGGGAGCTCACGCAGTCAAGGGCAAGACCGAACCCGTCCACGTGTGGCGCGCGTTGCGCGTCATCGCAGGGCGGGGCGGCTCCGCACGGCCGGGCGGGCTCGAGCCGCCCTTCGTGGGGCGCGACCGGGAGCTCCGGCTGATCAAGGAGCTGTTCCATGGTTCGGGCGACGACGGTCGCGCGCAGATGGTGATCGTCACGGGCATCGCTGGAATCGGGAAGTCGCGCCTGTCGTGGGAGTTCGAGAAGTACATCGACGGCCTCGTCGGTGGAGTCAATTGGCACCGCGGTCGCTGCCTGTCCTACGGCGACGGTGTCGCCTACTGGGCGCTTGCCGAGATGGTCCGGATGCGGTGCGGCATGATCGAGGACGAGCCGCCTGAGGTGTCGCTGGGCAAGCTAAGGCAGACCCTCGAGAGGTATGTACCTGACGGAGAGGAATTGCGGTGGGTCCAACCCCGCCTAGCCCACCTGCTCGGGTTGGACGAGGGACTCCCCGGAGATCAGGAGAACTTGTTCTCCGCCTGGCGAATCCTGTTCCAGCGAATCTCGGAGCAGGCGCCCACAGTTCTGGTCTTCGAGGATCTGCAGTGGGCCGACAACGGGTTGCTGGACTTCATCGAGTACCTCCTCGACTGGGCTCGGGCCCACCCGATCTTCATCCTCGCTCTGACCCGGCCGGAGTTCGCCGAACGACGTCCGGGCTGGGGGTCGGGCAAGCGGAGCGCCAGTTCGCTGTATCTCGAACCGCTGTCCACGGCGGCGATGGGCGAACTGCTCGACGGGCTGGTGCCGGGACTTCCCGAGGGGGTGTCCGAACAGATTCTGGACCGGGCGCAGGGGGTGCCCCTGTATGCCGTTGAGACTGTTCGCATGCTGCTCGATCGGGGTCTCGTGCAGCGTGAAGGCAGCGGATTCGTGGCCAAGGCCGACATGGGCTCCTTGGACGTCCCGGAGACGCTGCACGCTCTCGTCGCTGCACGGCTGGACGCCCTGCCGTTCGAGGAACGCGGCCTCGTGGAGTGCGGCGCAGTGCTTGGCAAGACCTTCAGCAAGGTGGGGCTGGCTGCGGTCAGCGGGCTGTCCGAGGCCAAGCTCGAACCGCTACTCGCGGGCTTGCTCGGCAAGGAGATCTTGGCCGTTCAGGCTGACCCGATGTCGCCTGACCGAGGCCAGTACTCCTTCCTGCAAGACATCGTGCGTCGTTTCGCCTACGACCTGATCTCCCGTCGGGACCGAAAGGTCATGCACAGAGCGGCCGCAGAGTTCCTTCTCCAAACCGAGAGCGCGGAAGAGGACGAGATCGTCGATCTCGTGGCC
The DNA here is from genome assembly GCA_963805505.1 of uncultured Actinomycetota bacterium. Lineage (GTDB taxonomy): Bacteria > Actinomycetota > Actinomycetes > DATJPE01 > DATJPE01 > JANPBY01. The sequence goes on from CAWDUP010000007.1 coordinate 31,300, forward strand.
GCGCACTTCCTGGATGCCTACGCCAGTGCCGCGGGCGATGAAGATGCTCCGGAGCTGAAGGCCAAAGGCCTCGAGATGCTCATCCGATCTGGTGAGCGGGCGGCGTCCTTGGGTGCAGGGGCAGAGGCGCAACGCGCGTACGAGCGGGCAGCTGAGCTCTCCGACGACTCGGCGCTTCGGGCCGGGCTGCTCGAGCGAGCAGGGCTGATGGCTCATCGCAGCGGGCGCAACGAGGAAGCGTCCGACCACTATCGGACCGCCGCGGACCTGTTCACCTCGGCGGGCGCGCCCCACGCAGCGGCCAGGATCGAGGCGAGGACCGCCGAGATCGACTGGGACCGCGGTCGGATCGAGGACGGTCTGCGCCGGATGGATCAGGCGTTCGCACTGCTCTCCGAGGACGAGCCCGACGAGGATCTGGCGCTGCTCGCCGCCCAGGTCGGGAGATTTTCGTACTTTGCCGGGGACAACGCTTTGGCGCTGCAACGTCTCGATCGAGCCCTCGAGATGGGGGAGAGTCTCAACCTCCCGGAGGTGATGGCGCAGGCCCTGAACACCAAGGCTCTGGTCCTGTGCTCGACCGCCCGACCGATCGAGGGGCTCGCGCTGATCCGCTGCGCGTTGGACTTGAGCCTCGCCCACGACAAGCTCACGTCAGCGTTGCGCGCCTACTACAACCTGTTTGATGTTCTCGTGTCGTCAGACACCGAGCGAAGCGCTATATACGCGGACCAAGGGCTGGCGCTGGCGCGGAAGCTGGGAAACAGCTACTGGGAAGACTCGTTCCTCAGTGCGAGCGATCACCTATATCTCCTCGGTCGTTGGGACGAAGTCGTGAGCCGGTCGAACGAGCTGGCTGAGGAGACCTGGGCGGACATGCGGATTGCCTTCGGCGCGCTCCTGAGTTCGGTGATCCCCGTCCGGATCAATCGCGGGGAAATCGGGCAGACCGAGCCGCTACGGGCCGCCATGGCCGGCTTCGCGACTACTGCCGACCAGCAGGAGATCGCGCAGATCGCGGCCGCTGAGGCGGCGTTGGCGCTGGCCGAGGGGCGCTTTGACGATGCACTGACGTCTGGACGTCGAGCGCTCGAGACGCACAAGACGATGGGTTTCACCCTGCAGGCCGTGATCGAGGGATGGGCCACAGCAATAGAAGCCGCCCTTGCACTCGGTGATCGCCAGACCGCGGCTGAGCTGCTCGACGCGGTGACCACCCTTCCGCCCGGGCTGGTCTCGCCGCAGATGTGCCATGTGGCACAACGGCTGAAGGCCAAGCTGAAGCTCCTCACGGGTTCTCCCGACGAGGCTCTGGTGTTGTTCAAGGCCGCCGTGGAGGGCTTTCGAAGCCTCAACTACCCGTTTCACCTGGCGGTGGCGCTGCTCGAGCAGGCCGAGTCGGTCTACGCCGCGAACGGCATCGAGGCCGCCGAAGGGCATCTGGCCGAGGCCCGTGCCGTGTTCGTCCAGCTCGAGGCAGCCCCCTGGGTCGAACGAGTAGACCGGCTTCTCAATGAAACGGCGGCTCCCTCAACCTCGTGAACGGGCCGAGGGACGCACGGTCGGGCGCGGGATGTCGCTTGTGAGTCAGACGCTAGGCCACTCGTCCGCCAGCAGCGCGTAGGCGGCTGAGTCCAGCCACCGCCCTGATCTGTGCAGGGACTCGCGCACCGCGTGCGTCTCGCGACGCATGCCGACGCGTTCCATCAGCCGCCAGGAGGCTTCGTTGTCGACGAAGCAGCCGGCGGTGACCCGACGTAGCCCGAGATCGTCGAAGCAGTGTCGGATGAGTTCGCGTACGGCTTCGGTTGCGTAGCCGCGACCGACGTAGCCCGGATCGAGCACCCAGCCGAGCTCTGCCTGTGTGCCTCGCGCCTGTTCGGCTATCTCGAACTGCGCCCATGCGTCCTCTCGGCGCAGCATGAGGTCGCCGATGACAGGTCCACCGGTCCGCCCAGGCGAGTCGCCTTGTGGGCTCCTGAGCTCGATGATGATCGTGGTCGCGAGCCGCGCCGGGTCGGTGAAAAGCTCTCGATAGCTGTCGAGGTCGTCGGAGCATCTGGTGAGCCACTCGCTGACCGAATCGAGGCGGCGAAACTCCCAGGTCGGGTCGGTGTCTTCGGCGACCGCCTGGCGCAAGAGGAGCCGACTCGTGTGCAACGGGTTGACCAGCACTGGCGCGGGAGTCGAGCCAGGTTCGGTCCGCGAGTCGGCGTCTGCGGATCGCCCACCTGAGCGGAGCTCGAGCAGCGTGGCACCGATGTCGCGCAGGCCGGTGAGCAGCCCATGCAGCTGCGCCTGGTCGGAGACCTCTCCGGTCAGGGTGCTCGTCCCCGGCGCGTCGCGAGTGATTGAGAAGCCACTGAGCCGGCTGGACCAATGGTCGTCGAGGTGACCCTCGACCCGGATTGTGTACGTCGTAGCGCTGGTGGTCATCACTGTGCTCCTGCTGGCAATGGGTGGGCGACGGCGGAAGTCTGACGACCGTTGAGATGTGTCGACCCGGCTGTGGTGGAGCGGCGGATCGCCCACTCGGCGATGGCCAGGTTGATGACCCAGCCGGCGCCCTTCGCGAGATCGCCGCGGATCTCGCCGCTGCCGAAGATGCCCGTGACGATACCTTCGGTGAAGGCCTGGGTGCCGGCCGCCAGGCCGATCGCGTAAGAGCGGATCATCCAGGCCCGGTGCGCGTCGATGTCTCGACGCCGAATAGATGTGAAGCCTAGGACGAGGCAGGCCGCCATCGCGGACGCGAACACCAGGCGGAGGACGTACAGCAGGTCACCGGTGCCCGGCTTCTGGGAGTAGAGCAGCGTCATCCACAACGCTGATCCCGCCACGAGCAGCCCGGCGGCTGCGAGCACCCGGCCGGCCCGGCGGTGCCAGGTCAGATGCCGGCGACGGAACCGCGGTACGAACTGGAATACGCCGACAAGCGCATAGAGCGCGGCACCGATGATGTGCACCACGAGCAAAGCGGGGAATCCGGCAAACCGCTCGTCGGCCGGCATCACCTCCGGTCCGCCGGCGAGCTGGATCAGGCGGAACGTCCCCGCCAGCAGGGGGATTGCGCTCAACAAGATCAGCGCGACGGGTACCGCCCAGCCGGCCCCTGTGGGGGGCTGGCCGGACGGCCGCGCCGACTGGGAGGAGGTGGTCATCGGGCCGTGTGCTCGAGGACGCTGCTGCTCGTCTCGATGGCCGGAGCGGGGGAGAGAGCCGAGCGGCTCTGGTCCCGCCAGAGGGATACCCCGAGGCCGATCATCGCGATGCCGACCGGAACGGCGAAGGGGCGGTTGAACGAGTCCGGCAGCACGGCGAGGGCAGCGGTCGCGACAGTGCAGACGGCGAGCAGGGCAGCCGCCCAGCGCGCCAGGATTCCGGCGCGGAACAAGGCGATCCCGAAGAGCAGGCCGCCGAGCATGTAGCCGATGCCGGTGGCGTTCAGCAGAAGCTGCATCTGGCCGATGTCCCCGACCGGCTTGCCGCCGAACGCGGTGGTCATGACGTCACTGACGTAGCCGGGCTCGCTCCCGGTGAGGGCGGGCAGCACGATCGCGGCGATGCTCTCGGCGGCGAACATCGTCAGGTAGCCGATGGCGAAGGTCACGTAGCCGATCAGTCCCAGCAGGCGGGTCTCGCGGACCTGCCGGAGGTACATCCCGGTGATGCCGGCCAACGCGAGCGCCGCCATGACCATCTTGGCGACGCTGCGGATGAGCCAGTCGGTGGTGTCGACCGTCGCGACGGTCATCGGAGGGTGGTTGATCTGCACGGCGACGAAGATCGTCCCGGCTGCGACGGCTGCTGCTGCGGCGCCCTTGGTGAGTCCGGCGGTGGTGACGTTCATGGCGAGCTCCTCGGTCTGAGAGATCGGACCGGACGTCGTGTCCGGCGATGTCTTTGGACCGTAGGAGCGAGCGGGGTGAGCCCACATCACCAGATGATGTGACTCGGTGGGTGATCCCCAGAGCGACCGGCAGGCGTCGCCGAAGCTATGCCCGGATCAGGCTCAGCTCGGTTGCCCTTCGAACGGCGGCTCGGCGGGTGTTGACATCGAGCTTGGTGAAGATGTGCTTGGTGTGGGTCCGCAACGTGTTGACCGAGACGAACAGCTGGCGGGCGATCTCCGGTCCGCTCAGGTCGGTGGCGAGCAGGTCCAGGACTTCGAGCTCACGCTCGCTCAGGGCATCGACCAAGGACCCGGGAGCAGGCATAGCACTGGGCAACGCCGCGTGTGAAGGTTCGGCGGGCTGGCTGGGGTTGGCAATGTCGAGCAGTCGCGTCGCTTCGTCGGACCCGGCTAGGTTGCGACGCTCGGCGACTGCGCGGAGCAGCTGCTTCATCGGCTCGCCTTCGTCGAGGAACACGCGGGCGTAGCCGACGGGGACGCCGAGGGTCAGAGCGCTCCCGAGGTCGGCCAGCGCCCGGTCGCGGTCGCCACCGGCGTCTCGGGCGAGCGCTCGAACGAGCTTGGCCTCAAGCAGGCTCCCACCCCGGTCTGCCTCCGATGCGGAGGCGACGATGCGGTCGAGCAGCCGTACGGCCTCGTCGAGTCGCGCGGGGTCGTTGCGCATCCGGTGCTCGGCGATCTGCAGGCGGGCCAGAGTGAGGCTGCTGAACTCGTCGAGGTAGCGAAGCTCGTCCTCCGGGGGGACGGCGCTGGCGCGCGCCCAGGCTTGCGCGTCGGCCAGCCGCCCCTGCGAGATCCGCACCCGTGCTCTGAACGCCGGGATCGGCGCTACGTCGGGGAAGAAGCCTGGCCGGTAGGCGAGCTCAGCCGCGTCGAGCTGCCGTACGGCCCCGTCGAAGTCATCCTTGGCCCGGAGCACCCCCGCCATCGCCGTGGACCACCGGTGGCGGTTCTCCAGCAGCGTCGCCCGCTCGCCGAGATCGTGAGCGGTCTGCAGGTGCTGCTCGGCAGCATCCAGGTCACCGCCCTCACGGAGGAGGTCGGCCAGGCCGACGTGCAGGTCGCCGAGCGATGACATCGGCGGTCCCGGATAGCGCTCGGCGACGTCGATGGCCTGCTCGTAGAGCCGGCGGGCCTCGTCCGGGCGACCGCGCGCCGTCCACATGCTCGCCAGGACGACGGTCCCCCCGAGCGCGTCGGCGATGTTGCCCGCTGCGCGCAGGTGCCGCACGGCCTCGGTGAAGGTGTCGACCGCTGCGTCGAGGTCTCCGGCGGCCCAAGCAGCCAGCCCGAGGAACCCCGCTGCGGCCCCGTGGGACATGTGGTCGGAGTCTCGCGCGACGGCCAGCGCCCGACGGGCGTGTGCCACGGTGCCCTCGACATCCCCGCGGGCTTGTGCGACCGCCGCACGGTAGACCTCGATCGTGGCCGGCAGGGCCAGTTCCTCTTCGTCGCGTGCTGCGGCAGCCTCGGCCAGCGCGGTGGGAACGGCAGGCCGTGGAGTGCTCGGGGGTACGGCGGCCAGAGCGCCTGCTGCCGCGTCCAGCCACGACTCGACGCCGTCCAGGTCGCCCTGGAACAGCCGTGAACCTGCCATGAACGTGGCCAGCAGCGGCCGACTCCGCAACACGTCCACCGGCAGTGCTGGTAGCCAGTCGCGCATCGATCGGTCCTCGCGTCGCTTGCGCACCTCGGGCATGGCGAGCTCGACCAGCTCGGCCGCGTGTGGTGGATCGCCTGCGGCGAGCGCGTGAGGGACGGCGTCGGTCAGCATGCGGTGCTCGGCGTACCAGTCGGCGGCGGCCCGGTGGAGCTGCTGCACCCGGATCGGGTCGTGCGCGGAGAGGCGCGAGCGGAGGGCGTCGGCGAACAGGTGGTGATAGCGGAACCAGTGCCGATCGGCATCGAGCGGGACGACGAACAGGTTGGCGTGCTCAAGGTTTTCGAGGGTCTCCCGCCCGCCGCTGCTCCCGGTGACGGCGTCGCACAGAGGCCCGCTCAGCTGGTCGAGCACCGAGGTGTCCAGCAAGAAGGTGCGCAGCTCTTCGGGCTGCGCATCGAGCACCTCCTCGAGCAGGTAGTCGAGGACGAAACGGTGCGATCCGCTGAAGTCCCGTACGAAGCTGTCGATGTCTTTCGGGTTCGAGCTCGCGGCCCGGTTGCGGGCGGACAGAGCAGCCAGCTGTAGTCCCACGGCCCAGCCTTCAGTCCTCGTCTCAAGGGCGGCAACGTGCGTCGGCTGGAGCGCAAGCCCCATGATGTCGTTGAGGAATTCACCTGCTTCTGCCGGCGTGAACCGCAGGTCGTCCGCTCGGATCTCCAGCAGCTCCCCGCGAGCGCGTAGCCGGGCCAGCGGGAGCGGGGGGTCGGCGCGCGTCGTCATGGCGAGAGTGGTTTGCGGTGGGAGGTTGTCGAGAAGGAAGGTCACCGCCTCGTGGACGGCCGATGAGTCGATCGCGTGGTAGTCGTCGAGGGCCAGCACGGTCGGGCCGGCGAAGGTGTCCAGGTCGTTCACCAGGCTGACGAGGACATCCTCGGTGGCCGTTTCGCGGTCAGTGGCCAGCAGCGCCAGTGCCTCGACGCCAACGTTCGGGTATGTGGCCTGGACCGCGGCGAGCAGGTGATCGAGGAACTGCCTTGGGTCGGAGTCGGTGCTGTCCAGTGACAGCCACGCCACGGCAAGGGGCTCCGACGCGCTGGACTCGTCACTCGGAGCACGATCGGGAGCACGACCGGCCCTGGGCTCGGTCTCGGCGGTCAGCCACTGGGTCATCAGGGTCGTCTTGCCGAAACCGGCTGGGGCGCCGATGAGAACGAGTCGTGGCATCGAGCCGCGGTCGGTGCGGAGTCGGTCGGTGAGTCGCTCGCGAACCACGAGCGGGCGCCGCGGTGAGGGGACATGCAGCTTCGTGCCCAAGACAGGCATCCGGTCAGCGTAGGGGGGTGCCCGGCGCCAAGACGGACAACCGGGTCGAAGAGCGCTGATCAGTCCAGATGCGGATCGGGGTGCGCCTCGGTGGCACCACCGTCGGTGGGTCGGACGAGCATCCGTTCGCCGGGCCGGCCGAAGATGCTCAGCACCTCGGCAGGTCCCTCGCCGGCGCTGCCGAACCAGTGCGGGACCAGCGTGTCGAACTCGGCCACCTCGCCTGCTCCCAGCACCAGGTCGCGGTCTCCGACGATGAGTCGCATGCGTCCGGACAGCACGTACAGCCACTCGAACCCGTCGTGCGCACGCAGCGTGGGTTTGGTCTGTGTGGCGGGCACGACGATCTTCCACGCCTGCACGCCTCCTGGTCGGGTGAGTGCGAGCACGGTGCGGCCGTTGACCCGGCGCGGTTTCAGCCGGATGCGCGGGTCCCCGACCTCGGGAGCGCCGACCAGGTCGTCAAGCGGCACCCGGTAGAGCTGCGCAAGAGGGAGGAGCAGCTCGAGGCTCGGGCGTCGTTGCCCGTTCTCCAGCCGAGACAGGGTGCTCTTCGAGATGCCGGTCTGAGCAGCCACGTCGGTCAACGTCAGTCCACGCTGCTCGCGCACCTGTCTGAGTCGCTGGCCGACGTGGTCCAGCGCCTGGGCGATGCCGGACGGCGTGGATGCCTTCTTCATGAGAGCCATTGGACCGCGCCGTTCCCGAAAACAGCAACAGAGGTTGTGACTACGTCGCCTGTCGCGGCACCGTGCTCGACATGAACGATTTCGAGGTTGTTGTCATCGGCGGTGGTGCTGCTGGCCTGTCTGCTGCTCTGGTCCTGACCCGCGCCCGGCGCGTGGTGGCGGTGGTCGACTCGGGTCAGCCTCGCAACGCCCCTGCGGCCCACATGCAGGGCTTCCTGGGCTCGGACGGCCTGCCTCCGAACGAGCTGCTGGCCGCCGGTCGGCGGGAGGTGCTGGGCTACGGCGGGACCTTGATCTCCGACACGGTCACCGATATTCAGCGCGTGACACCCGCGAGCGGGCAGTCAACCGGCTTCGAGGTCGCTCTCGCTGGCGGTACGTCCCTGCGGGCACGCCGTGTCCTGGTGACTACTGGTCTACGCGACGAGATCCCGGCGATCCCTGGGTTGCGTGAGCGTTGGGGTCGGGACGTCCTGCACTGCCCGTACTGCCACGGCTACGAAGTCCGCGATCAAGCCCTCGGCGTGCTGGGCGGAAACCCAGAAGCGGTCGCCCACGCGCTGCTGATCCGGCAGTGGTCCGACGACGTCGTGCTCTTCGCCAACGATGAGGCGGTGCCGCCGGGGGAGCGCCACGCACTCGTCGCTCGGGGTGTCACCGTCGTGGATGAATCAGTGGCGCGGCTCGTCATCGAGCAAGACCGGCTGACCGGAGTCGAGCTGGAGTCAGGCACGGTCGTTGCCCGCGCGGCGATCTTCGTCCGTCCCGTCTTCGTCCCGAACGACGGGCTGATGTCCGGACTGGGATGCGCCACTCACGACAACGGATGGGTCGTTGTCGACAGCACAGGTCGCACCAGCGTGCCCGGCGCATGGGCGGCTGGGAATGCCGTGAACCCACGCGCGCAGGTCATCACCGCCGCCGGCGAAGGATCGGCGGCCGCAATCGCCATCAACAACGACCTCGTCGAGGACGACGTCCAGAACGCGATCGCCCACCACTAGAGAGGAATCAAGACCATGCACAACGATCGTTCGACCTTGCCTCATCAACCGACCCCGATCGGTCCGCCCACCAAACATCAGCTTGCTCTGATGATCTGGCTCGCGGTCTTTCCCACGCTCACCATCCTCAACCTGGTGATCGGACCGCGGCTCGCCGACGTCGGTCCTGTGCTTCGGACGTTCGTCCTCGCGACCATCGCTGTGCCGATCGTCATCTACGGCCTCATGCCGCGCCTGCACCGCGCCAGAGTCAGAATCCTGCAGCGACGTACCGCGTGACGATCCGGCTTCGCGGTCGACGCACGGCAACGCTCGCACCGTCCCGCTTCACCTCCGTTCGCGGGAACGACGGGGGACAACCGCTTGCGTCGCTGCTACGGCGCCTTCGCCTGACTGGCCTGCTGCACGGCCGCTAGGCGCTGGGTGTCAGGGATCAGTTGATCCAGGGGTACGTCGCGCTCAGCGATGGCAGCGGTGAGCGCAGCGCAGCCGTACGCCGCCATGGTCTGAAGGTAGAGAACGAGCAGGATGCCGACGGGCAGCGCCAACGCGCCGTACTGCGGCTTGCTGGTCGACACCGCGATGATCAAACCCATCAGCAGCTTCAGCAGCGCAATGATGACGGCGCCAATCGCCGAGCCGATCAGCCGCGCTCGGCGCTCGGGGCGAACGCCCCCGAAGTGGCTGAAGAGCAGGTACAGCACCAGGAAGTCCATGGCGTAGGAGAGGAGCAGAGTCAGGACGGACAGGGCGATCCGTCCGATGGTGGACTCGAGGCCGATCTTGTCGAGCACCGGCCCGGCATTGGACGCCACGATGGTGGTCGCTGCGTAGGACACTCCGACGATCGGCAGGAGCAGAAGCATCCAGCCGAGCAACCGCGCCTTCAGCTTCACGAAGTTGCGGGGGTCTGGGGCGGCGCCGAAGATCTTGTGCAGCGAGTCGTTGGCCGCTGACATCGCCCCTCCGCCGGCCCACAGCAACGCGATCAGGCCGATCAGTGAAGTGGCGCGCCCGACGGCCTTGAGCTGTTCTGGGTCGATGCCCTCGTCGCCGACCATGCCGGGGAACTGATTGTTCAAGGCGTCAGTGAGCCAGGTGGCCAACGTGTCTGCCCCAACGATGGCGACGACGCCGTAGGCGAAGGCCAGGACCGAGAACATGGCGAAGAACAGGTAATAGGTCGTGCCCGCCGCCAGCAGCCCCCCCTTGCTGAAGGAGTAGCGGGACATGGCCCGGTAGCCCACACCCGCGACCGTCCCTACGGCGCCCTCCTTGGCCTCGAGCTTCTCGACGACATCGGGTACGTCCTTCGGCGGCGGGTCGATGACCTCACCGGGGACAGGAGGAGGTGCAGCGATAGTCGTCATGTTCGTCCCCTCTGCGTCGTGACGGTGGCAGCCTTCGGAGTGGACGGGCCGCGAGACCAGGTCCTATATCCATACCCGCAAACGATCCTGGTACGCACGGACGGCCTACGTCCGAGCGAGAGTGCGCTATTGCGCACACTTCGTCGGACGTACGGCGAGAGGCGCTGCCGGCCGGGCGCACGTGAACCGGCTTGCCGCAGATCAACGCAGCTGCTTGTTGAAGAAGCGGATCGTACGGTCCATCGCAGCGTTGAATGTCGGACCGAATGCGTGTTCGTCGTCGTACCAAGCCAGCGTGGAGTCGACACCGGCGCGAGTGAGCGCACGCTGGGTCGCGACGGCCCACCTGGGCGGGCAGGTGTCATCAGATCGCCCGTGGACCACCAAAACCGGCTCGGTGATCTGGTCGAAGTACGGCCGGGATGAGTTCTCCCGCCAGAACTGCGGGTTGTCTTCGGGCAGCCCCCACCGGCGAGCCAGCTGGTCGACAACGGGGGAGTCCGCCGGATCCGGGCGCGTGAAACGGTTGAAGTTCTGCCCCTCCAGCGAAGACACTGCGGCCCAGGGCGCGGCCGCCTGGACGAGACCGGGTTCGGCCACGAGCGCCTTGAGGACGACACCGCCGCCCATGGAACGACCGAACAGCACGATGCGGTCGTCGTCCACGGGCACGTCGGCCGAGTTGCGGAGGGCTTTCACCGCATTGATCACGTCCGCGCTGTACCCGAGCCGCATGCGCTGCTGATACTTCGGGTCATCGTCGGACTGCGCGTGATTGCGGTAGTCGACATGGAAGGCGATGTATCCGCGCTCGGCCAGGTAGGCGCGTTCGCGGGTCATCCCTTGCCCGCGGACGTACACGGCGGGATCGATGTAGCCGTGGGCAAGGACTGCTGCCGGGAAAGGTCCCCTTCCCTTGGGGATGTTGAGGACCCCGGAGATCGTGTACGCCTCCGTCTCACCGCGGCTCGTGCTGCGGCTGCGGTAGGTCACGTCGTAGGAGGTGTAGGCGGACGTATTCTCACGGACCGCCCCGAGCCGAAGGCGATCCCCCCGGTGCCGAGCGGCCGCGAGCCCGAGCACCGACACCTGCCGAACGGGAGTGTCGACTGCCGGGTCTGGCGTTCCGGCCGGAGAGTCCTGCGGCCCGGGCTCGGCGATGGTGTCCGATGCGCTGGGTGACGCGGTGGCACTGGGTGACGAGGCGCCAGGCGCTTCGTTCGTCGCGGCGCTGCAACCGACCGTCGTGAGCCCGGCCATCAGCGCCGCCAGCGCGGCGCGCGGGGCCGCCGACCTAGCTCGGGGCGCGGCGATTCGGGCCCGGGCGAATGTGATGGTCTGCATCACACCCAGTCTGCGTCCTCCCGCTGGGGGAGTCATAGTGGGGTGATGCGATTGCCCCCCGGTATGCGCGTGGTGGTTCTGCTTTCTGGCGCCGTTCTCGCTGTCGGCTGCGCCGGATCACAGGTACCCACGGCTTCGACGGTTGTGGGCGACGAAGGCGCTCCCGCTGCCTCCCCGCAGGCGGACGCCGGGTCCGACGCGGAGTCCCAGCAGGACGAACAGACCGTGACCGAATCGGATCCAGCCACGGATGGTCCGCGCCCTGATGCGACCCTGAGGATCCCTTCGATCGGCGTGCGCGTGGTCGTCGTGTCCTATCTCGGTGAGACCGACGACGCCCCTGGTAGCGATATCCAGAACGGCGGCCTGGCCGCAAGCCCGTACGGCCCGAATGGTGGCGTCGGCCCAGGGCAGATCGGCAACTTCCAGGTGACCGCGCACCGGACCTCCTCGGCCCGCCCGTTCAACTTGCTGCCAGAGCTGAAACGCGGCGACCGGGTGCTCGTCGACGTCGATGACGTTCGGTACGTCTACCGAGTGACGACCACTCGTCGTACGTCCTTCCGCTCGCCTGCTTCGCTGCGGGCGCAGCGAGCCGCCGTCCCCGGTCAGCCAGGTGTCGTTCCTACCGAAGCAATGATCACTCTTTCGACGTGCGCGACCCCCGAGGATCAGGCGCGCGGCAACGACTGGCACGACGAGTTCGGCAACCCCGAACACCGCATCGACAAGATCGGCCGGCTCGTCGCCACCCGCTCGACGCCGAGCTAGAGGCGTCCGCGCAAGCGTTCGATGCGCCGACGGTCGCGCTTGGTGGGACGACCCGACCCAGGCTCGCGCCGGGCGACCACGACGCGACTCTCCTTGGGCGGCGAAGGCGGCGAGTGGTCGTCGTAGTTCTGGACCGCGAGGGCGGCGCTCGTCCGCTTCTCGAGGAGTCCCGTCACGACGACGATCCGCTCGCCGCCTGGCGTGAGCGCTCGGACCGTGTCGCCGACCCGCACAGGTTGGGCCGGTTTTGCGTTGGCACCGTTGACCTTGACGTGACTCGCAGTGCACGCGGCCTTGGCGGCAGTGCGTGTCGGGAACAGGCGGATCGCCCACATCCAGGCGTCGACCCGCACGCTTGTCAGTTCGCGCCCATGCACTGTTGCAGCGTAGGTGGCTCCTCACCTAGTTCGTACGAACTGCAGCTACTCCGACAGCGAGGTCCCCATGGCGCGTTGTCCACAGGGCGAAACTTCATGCACAACGCCATGAGAGGCCCGTACGGCGGAGGGCTCGACGTTGGCCCGTCCCAACGAACCCTTCACCGGCCCTAGACGCCGGGCTCTGGATCCAGACACGGCGGGTGCAACGGACGAGCCATCCGAGTGATCGACCCGCGCGACGGTGGCCTGTTCTCGCCGACCCCGACGGCCACGACTACGGCACCCCCTACCCCGGCAGCTCACCCTCATCAGCTAGTCAGTCGTGGATGCCTCGATGGCGTCGAGGTCTCGTACGGCGTAGCGGTTGTGCTCCCACTCCTCCTCGAGGATGGTCTGCAGGCAGGACAGGACGGTTTCCGCGTGGTCGGGCGCCCATGGGTTCCTGCGCGCTTGGGCTAGCCGCTCCGGTGTGACCTCGGCGATGAAGGCGCGGACCATGGCGACTCGACCGGCTCGGGCCTCAAGCACCTCGGCGTAGGACGGCTTATCGCTTCGGAAAACCGACACGTCGAAGCCCTCCTCCTCGGCGCCGGTGAAGACCAGACCGATCGGGTCGTACGGCTGCTCGATCTCCTGGATCGCCTTGCGCAGCCAGACGTCCGTGGCCATGACCAGATGGCGCAGCGTCTCGGCGAAGGACCACTCGCCGGCAACCGACACATCGACGGTGTCGGCAGGCATCGCGGCGACGCGCTCGAGCGTTCCAGCCCACGTCTGTTCTAGCTCGGCCCACGCCTCCCGAAGCCCCTGTGGGGTCTCGGCCCGTCTCAGTTGGCGGCCCGGGAAGCGGCGGTCCAGCTCGGCCTCGACAAACGGGATCACGTCGACCCCGTTGACGAGCAGCACGTTGTCGTTCTCGGCCAGCCAAGGCGAGTCGATCTCGGCGTTTTGGATCGCCACACCGCGCATCACGATGCCCGACACGTCGACGCCGACGAACCGCGCACCACGAAGGCTCGTGTCGGTGAACTCGGCTCCCTTCAGGTCATCAGACCGGCCAAACGTTGTCATGTTGTCTCCTTGTCGCACACGCCCGGGCGCTGTCAGGGGTCAGTCTGCTGTGTCCCACCGACGCTGGGACAGCGGCTCCGCATGCGGATAGGTTTGTGCCGGCTGTATCGGGACCTGTTGCCGGAGGGTGATCGGGTAGGCAATGCGCACCCACACCGCGGTGACCGCCAGCAGCCGGCTGGGCTGCGCTGGGCTGATCGCGCTCTGCCTCTTGGCAAGTGGCTGCTCCTCAGCCGGCGATGAACAGCCACCAGAACCGGCGGAATCTGCTGCATTGAAGCTGTCGCCGGCGTGCCCGCCCCCTCCCACTGAGAGGCCCAAACCGACGGTCGACCAGGTCAATGCCATCGGCGCCGCGCTTGACCTTCCGGCGTGGCAGGCAGGTGACATCGGGGCCAGCGGACGGCTGAGCGACGGACGGATCATCTGGCTGTTCGGTGACACGATCCGGCCCTCGCTTCAGCCGCAGCTGGTCGCCAACTCGATGCTCATCACCTCGGGGGAGTGCGTTTCGCAGCTCTTGGACGCGGCGAGCGGCCCGGTCATCCCAGATGTGTCCCCGACGACCGTACGGTGGCCGATGTCCGTGGTCGTCGACCAGCTGAACGGCCAGGACACCATCGTTGTCCTGTGCGCGCGGGTCGATCGAGGGAACTCCGGCTCGTTGGGTTTCACCTACCTCGGCACCAGTGCGGCCGTGTTCACAGTCGAGTCCGGTCAGGCGCCGCAGCTGCTCAAGGTGGTGGACATCACGCCGGATTCGCGTGACCCCGACCAGATCAACTGGGGCGCCGCCTCGACGATTCATGATGGTTGGTTCTACGTTTTCGGTACACGGCTCACCGGTGAGGATCTCGACTTCGGTCGTGAGCTGTTCGTGGCGCGCGCTCCGGCAGCTGATCCGAGTGCCCCCAAGGGATGGGAGTTCTGGGATGGTGCGGCCTGGCAGTCGAAGGTCGGCAAGGCCAAGCTCATCCTGCCCAGCCAAGGCGGGGTCTCCCAAACGTTGTCCGTCGACTACGTGGGCGGCACATGGGTGGCCGTGTCCAAGCTCAATGGCGACATCGCGAACTTCGTCTACGAGTGGACCGCGCCACACCCTTGGGGGCCGTGGAAGGCGATCAAGGAGCTCAAGGCGCCTGGCGGATTCGACACCGGCGACTACCAGTACGCGCCGTTGGCGCACCCGGAGGTGGAACTGGCGTCGGGCGACCTGCTCGTGTCGGTCTCCCGGAACACCAGCGACTTTCAACGCCTTATCGACGACCCAGAGATCGGCCGGCCGTACTTCGTCGAACTGCCGCGTTGAGCGCCCCAGGTGCGGCGCCGCCTGTGGCCAGACGCTTTCGCGGAATCTGGTGGCATCGACCTACTAGCCTTCCCAACGTGGCCGACGGAGCAGTGGGCAGCACAGCAACCGGAGCTGGTGCCTCAGGCTTCGCTTGCGGCTGGGCCGGCTCAGGCATGCGGACGGGCTAGATGTCGTCGGTTCTCGGGCGTGTTGGAGCGTTCTGCGCACGTCACAAGTGGCTCGTCGTTGCCTTGTGGCTGCTTGCGGTGGCTACGCACCTGGTCACGCTTCGAGCCTTTGGCGAGACGACGACCAACAACTTCTCGCTGCCCGGCACGCAGAGTCAGCAGGCGACCGATCTGCTCGCCGCGGAGTTTCCCCCACAACAGAATGGCGCCAGCCCGATCGTCTTCCACATCACGAACGGGCAGCTGACCGACGATCCCTATAGCCAGGCGGTCAGCCAGTCCGTCACTGCGATTCTTGCGTTGCCGGACGTTGATTCCGCTTCGGATCCGATGTCGAACCCTGCGGCCGGCCTGATCAGCGCGGATGGGCAGACGGCGTTCAGCTCGGTCCTGCTGGACGTCAACTCCGGCAACCTCACGACTGAGCTGGCCCAGTCGGTGGTCGACGCCGCTGAGCCCGCCCGAGAAGCGGGCATCGAGGTCGAGGCCGGTGGTTCGATCGGGAGCACGCTGTCGAGCAGTCCGACGGAGACCAGTGAGCTGATCGGCATCATCGCGGCGGCTGTGATCCTGACCTTCACGTTCGGCGGCTTGGTCGCGATGGGGATGCCAATCCTGATGGCTGTCATCGGCCTGCTGTGCGCGTTGGGCCTGGTCAATCTGGTCGGACGGTTCACGGACATCCCCTCGACCGGCCCGACGTTGGCCACGATGATCGGTCTCGGCGTCGGTATCGACTACGCGTTGTTCCTGGTCACACGCCACCGCGACAACCTGCGCAGCGGCATGGCGATCCGGGAGTCGATCGTCAATGCCGTCTCCACGTCGGGGGGTGCAGTCGTCTTCGCCGGGGGGACCGTGGTGATCGCCTTGCTCTCACTGGGGGTCGCCAGGATCCCCTTGGTCACCGCCCTGGGCCTGGCCACGCCGATTGCGGTGGCGGTAGCCGTTCTTGCCGCCCTCACCCTGCTCCCAGCGATGTTGTCGATCGTGGGTTCCCACCTCTCGGCGGGTGCCTTGCCGAGCTGGCTGCGGAGGAAACCGAAGCCCGAGGGCCACGGATTGTGGGCCTCCTGGGCGGCATGGGTCACCAGCCATCGAGTGACCTCAGTGGTGATCGCGCTGGCCATCATGGTGCCGCTGAGCCTGCCGGTGTTCACCCTGCGCCTCGGCCAAGCCGACACCGGCGTGACCAACCCGGCCTTGACTCAGCGCAAGGCGTTCGACCTGCTCACGGCGGGGTTCGGCCCGGGCTACAACGGTCCGCTCCTGATCGCCGTCTCACTCGATCCAGTGGCGAAAGAGGACCCGGTCTATCAGGCGCAATACCAGCTGGCCAACGACCTCAAGAATTCCTTGACTCAGCAGCAGAAGGAGCTGACCAACCAGGCGGATCAGCTTCAGCAGCAGCAGAGCCAGTTGCAGAAGCAGGCCGACAAGCTGCAGACCGAAGCCGACTCTCTGAAGAAGCAAGAAGCCAAGCTCCAGGCCCAAAAGGCCAACCTGCTCAAGCAGCAGGCCGAGCTGCAACGACAGGAAGCGGAACTGAGGGCGCAAGCGGCGCAGCTGCGGCAGCAGGCGAGTCAGTTGCTCTCCGAGGCCAAAGCGCTGCGGGCCGAGCGCAAAGCGCTGCGACAAGAGGTGCGGCGACTGGACAAGGCCATCGCCAACGCGACCAGCGCGGCGGAGCGACAACGATTGCGGGACGAACGTCGGGCCGTCAAAGCCAAGCTCCGCAGCACCCGTAGCCAGGTCAAGTCGCTGGCCAAGCAGGCGCGCTCCATTACCCAACAAGCGGTGTCGCTGGCCCGACAGGCCGATGAGCTCGCGCAGGAAGCGATCCAGCTCCAGCAGGAAGCCGACGAGCTGCAACAGCAAGCCGACGCATTGCAGAAGCAGGCCGACCAGCTGGCCAAGCAGCAGAAGCAGCTCCAGCAGGAGGCCGACGAGCTGCAACAGCAAGCCGACGAGCTCAAGGTCCAGCAAGCAGCGGCGCTAGCTGAACAGGGCCAAGCCATCCAGCTCCAGTCCCAGCTCACGGCGGTACTCACCAAGGCGGGCGGCAACCCGCTCGGCACCGACTCTCGGCTGGTGACCTTGCAAAATGCTCTGGCGGCGTCAGGCGTGCAGCTGGTTGCACCGCCCAACATCAACGAGTCCGGGACGGCGGCGACGTTCGCAGTCATTCCCGTCTGGCGCCCTGCTGCGGAGGAGACGGCTGGACTCGTCGTCGCTCTGCGCGAGGAGATCATCGCCCCGGCCGAGACCGCTGGCCTCACCGTCTACATCGGGGGACAGACAGCAGCGAACGTCGACCTGGCCACCCAGATCTCTGACCGACTGCCGCTGGTCGTGCTGACCGTTCTGGTGCTGAGCTTCTTGCTTCTGATGATCGCCTTCCGCTCACTGCTCATCCCGCTTCAGGCCGCGATCACCAACCTGTTCTCGGTCGCCGCGGCGTTCGGGATTCTCACCGCCGTCTTCCAGTGGGGATGGGGACTCTCGCTCATCGGACTGGACAGCCCATACGGCACCGACCCGATCGCCAGCTATGTGCCGTTGATGATGTTCGCGGTTCTCTTCGGTCTCTCGATGGACTACGAGGTCTTCTTCGTGTCGTCCGTGCAGCGATTCCACGCCGAGGGGGACCAGGTCCGGGTGGCCGTGCGCCGCGGCCTGGCCAGCAGCGCGAAGGTGATCGTGGCAGCGGCGCTGATCATGGTGAGCGTCTTCGCCAGCTTCATCCTGAACTCGGATCCGACGATCAAGCAGTTCGGCGTCGGCCTGTCAGCAGCGATCCTGCTCGCGGGAATCATGGTGATGCTGCTGGCGCCAGCCCTGCTGGCGCTGTTCGGTGCAGCGACGTTCGCAGTTCCCCGATGGCTGGGTTGGCTGCCACACGTCGACCTCGAAGGCGACCAGGCCACGCCCGCAGCCGCCGGCCCGCGGCCAGAGCCAACCGAGGTGGCCCCATGAGCGGCCGGGCGATGGGGAGGGCCACCATGGTCCTCGTGGCGGTGGTCCTCGTTGGCTGTGGCGCGACCGGTCCGGCGCCGGCGCCCAGTGGGACGCCGCCGACGCCGACACCTACGCTCTCGCCGACCGTGTCGCCGTCGGCGACCCCGGCGGGCGTGGATCCGTGCTCGCTCGCCATGGCCCCAGCGGTCGGCGCGGCCACCGGCGGCACGGTCGGCGACCCCCAGCTAGACCTCGGCAACCCTGCGGTTCCTGGGTGCTACTGGCCGGTGAGCGACTCCCGCATCGGCACCGGGACCATGCGCGTCGTGGTGACTTCGACAGGCGGCGACACTGCGTCCTTCCAGGCGGTGGAGTCGACCTTCCCATCTCCGACCGCGGTCGACGGTGTCGGTGAGCTCGCGTTCTTCTCCTCGGATGTTGCTCAGCTCGTCATGTTCCAGGGCGGCACCACCGTGACCCTGGCGCCTACCGGGTTTGTCCAGGAGGGCGCAGATCCTGCACAGAGCGACGTGGTCAAGGTGCTCACGGAGCTCGGGAAGGCCGTCGCAGACAACCTGGCAACCACGTAGGGCGCGCGGTGCCGTCCGCGTTTCCCTCATGGCAGTGCGCCGCCGGGCACCACCAGGCCCTGCTCGTAGGCGAGGACGACGAGCTGAACCCGCGTCCTGAGCACGAGCTTGGCGAGGATCCGGTTGATATGGCTCTTGACGGTGGCTTCGGACAACACCAGTGCCGCGCGGATCTCGTCGTTGGAAAGGCCGCGTGCCACCAGGACCAACACCTCCCGTTCGCGCTCGGTCAGCCGATCCAACCCGCGTTCGCGCGCAGCGGCCGCCGGAGGGCGGCTGAGGTGCTGCTCGATGAGTCGTTTCGTCAGGGCGGGGTCGAGCAACGCTTCGCCTGCGGCAACGACACGCACGGCCTCGGCCAGACGATCCGCCTTGGTGGTCTTCAGCAGAAATCCGCCAGCGCCGGCCCGCAGCGCCCGGTAGACGTACTCGTCGAGGTCGTAGGTGGTCAGGATGAGAACCCGCGCCAGGGCGTCGGCCGAGACGATCGCTGCCGTTGCGGCGATGCCATCCATGGTCGGCATCCGGATGTCCATGAGAACGACGTCCGGTCGATGCTCCGAGACCGCGGCCACGGCCTCGAGTCCATCCCTAGCCTCGGCCACCACGCGGATCCCGCGCGCCTCAAGCATCACCCGTAGACCCTCCCGAACGAGGTCCTGGTCGTCCGCGAGCACCACGCGCGTCATGGGCCGCTCCGGGCGGGCAGCCGGACTTCGACGGCGAAACCGCCCTCGGCCGTGGGGCCAGCGCTGAGCTCACCGCCAAACACGTGCGCGCGTTCGCGCAGCCCTGCGAGCCCGTGGCCGCCACCTGGCGCGTCCGGGCGAGGCGTTCCAGGCTGGTTGACGATTCGTACCTGGAGCTCGTGTGGTCCGCGGTGGACCAGGACGTGCGCCGTTGCGTCCGGAGCGTGCTTGAGCGCATTGGTCAAGGACTCCTCGACGATGCGGTAGGCGGACACGTCTATGCCGACGGGCAGCTCGTCATCGATGCGCCCCCCGCCCCCTTGGTCGCGCTCAAGGGTGACATCGAGCCCAGCGTCGCGGAACTCCGCGATCAGGGACTCGAGGTCAGCTAGACCGGCCTGCGGCGTTAGATCGGTGGTGTCGTCCGCTCGCAACAGCCCGAGCAGGCGGCTGGTCTCGCTGAGTGCGCGACGACCGCTGTCCTGCACTGTGGTGAGCAGCCGCTCGGCTCGGTGGGGATCGGACTGCATCAGGTCTTGCGCCGCGCCAGCCTGCACGACCATCACGCTGACCGAGTGCGCGATGACGTCGTGCAGCTCGCGGGCGATGCGAGCACGCTCGGCCGCGATGGCCTCCGTCGCGGCTCGCTCCCGTTCCAACTCCAGACGCTCGGTCGTGCTGGCGAACTCCGTGTGCGCCTCGTCCATCCGGCGCACGGCGAGGCCGAAGGCCCACGGCGTGACGAGGATCACCGTGACGAACGCAACGTTGGAGGCGTCCCGGAAATCCTCGGTCGTGGACAGTGTCAAGAGGGCGCCGAGCAGCGCGACGGCCATCCAGGGTCCACCGCGGCGGAGCCCGCGGTAGCGGCCAAGGGCGAACAGACCCAGGCCGAAGATGAGGATCGGGACGGCGGGTTCGTCCGAGACGTCGAGAAAGGTGAGGGACAGCTGCGTGGCGATCACCGTCAGCGCGATGGGAATAGGAGCACGTCGACGCCAGACCAGAAGAAGGCAGCAGACGGCGTCGGCGGCGAGCGAAATCGGTTCGCCGACGACGTTCATCCCGAGCAGCTCGGCGACGGACAAGGCGAAGATGACCAGGGGGACAACAACGTCCCCCCGCGTCGTCCCTGCCATCAGCAGCCGCCGGTCCATGGTCGGACCGTAGCCACCGAAACGTGGGATGGCATCAAACCCAGGGTGGACGGCGAGTTCAACCCTGATCAGGCTCGGTGCACACCAGCGGTGGACGTGCGGGAAGCGCGGCCCTCCTAGCGTCCCCGATGAACGATCGCCACCAGGTGGTCGCACGCACCGGAGGTCCAACCATGCACATCTCGCCGACAGCCGCTCGGTTCATCGCGAAGGCAACCTGGATCGCTGCCTGGGTCAGTCTCGTGCTCGCTCCCCTCCACGCATTGGCCCGCTTCGCGACCGTCGACGGTTCGCAAGACCTGGAGAGCGGGATCGTTCGGGCGTGGGCCGTTCCGGCCGCTGACCGCTTCCACTCGCTGCTCAACTGGTCCGGGCCGGACACCGTCTACCTCACCTACGGCAAGGTGTGGGTGCCGATCGTCGCGTTGACGCTCGCTGCTGCGTACGTCGTCCGCGGCTCTCGCGACGAGGTGACCCGCAGCGAACGGTGGGCCTGGCGGATCTCATTTGTCTCGATGTGGATGCTGACCCTCGGGGCCATCGGATCGTACGTCGGCTCGCTGATCGACCCTCGCTTGGTGAACGGCGCCGCTGGTGCATTGAGCTTTCCTGCCTTGATCCTCAGCTTCGTGTCCTTCACCTGGCTCGGCATCGTCCTGCTCCGTCGACGCTTCCGCCCGGTGGCGACCGGAGTGCTGTTGACCGGGTGGATCCCAGCCGTGCTCGTGCTGAGCTCAGTGGTCGCTTTGGGCGCTGCGCTGATTCCGTTCATCTGGGCCTTCGCGCTGGCTGCCAGAGCGGTCGTGGCCAACGCGGAAGGAGACGTGGGCAGCAGCCTGACGGTGGCGACCGTCCGCTGAGTCCCTCCCGGAGTCCGCGAGTGGCTCCGGCAGCCTCGATCGGCGTCCGTACATCTCAGTCATGGGCACGCCGCCGGCAGCCTTGCATCCCGCCTCAATGCCTCGCCCCGACCCGAGACGCGCCAACCGGCGGCGATCAGCTGATCGCCGCCGGTGTGGTGCTCGCTGTCTACTGCTACTTGGCTACTCGGTGATGTCGCGACCATGCATGGTCAGCGCCCAGATGATCGTGACGTCCAGCACGATGATGAGCATCGACCAGAAGGGTTGGTTCCACCCGAACAGGAATGCGAAGTTGACGATCGCGCTGAGTCCGGCGAACAGGACTCCGATCGTTCGGGCTGCGACCGAGCCGTAGAACACGCCGATGCCTGCCGCTATGAGGAGCAGCCCGATCAAGAAGTGAATCCATCCCCAGGCCGTGACGTCGAAGGTGAACACGTACTTCTGGCCCACGACGTAGACCTGGTCCTCAAGGATTGCGCCCAGGCCGGCAATGGCCTGGAAGACGCCAACGATGATCATCATGACGCCGGCGAAAGCCGTGAAGCCGACAGCCGCGGGACTGTACTGCTGTTGTTGACTCATCTGTTCCTCCTCCGTTTGTCAGGTCCTGCTGTCAGAAAGCGTAGTGAAGATCATTCGCGGATCGGGGGAAGATGAAGGCATGAGCCAGTCGCGGTGGATCTTGCACCTCGACCTCGATCAGTTCATCGCAGCCGTCGAGATCCGCCGTCGACCGGAACTGCGTGGGCGACCGGTGGTCGTCGGTGGTGATGGCGACCCGACGCGTCGGCGTCAGGTGGTCGCGACGGCGTCGTACGAGGCGCGCGCGTTCGGCGTCCGGTCGGGCATGCCCCTCACGACGGCGTTACGTCGTTGCCCCGAGGCAGTGTTTCTGCCGTCAGACCGGTCGGCATACGACGAGGCATCTGCAGAGGTCTGGGATGTCGTACGCCGAAGGCTGCCGCTGGTCGAGGTGTGGGGGTGGGACGAGGGCTTCCTCGGCACCGATGTCGATGATCCGACCGCGCTCGCCCACGACCTACGTGCCGGGGTGGCGAATGCCACCGGGTTCACCTGCTGCGTAGGCATCGGCGACAACAAGCTTCGCGCCAAGCTGGCCACCGGTTTCGCCAAGGCTCCGAAGGGCGCGCTGCCCGGTGATGCCCCTGGCGTCTTCACGCTGACCGCTGGGACCTGGTGGGACGTGATGGCCGACAAGCCGTCCGAGGCGCTCTGGGGCATCGGCAACCGGATCGCTGAGCGACTTCGAGCCATCGGCATCGGCACGGTGCGCGAACTGGCGGACGCCGAGGTGGAGCAGCTCAAGACAGCCTTCGGACCCACCACCGGACCCTGGCTGCAGTCCTTGGGGCGTGGGGATGGCAGCCGGACGATCAGCACGCAGCCGTACGTCCCCAAGGGCCACAGCCGGGAGGTCACCCTCACTGATGACCTCGTGGAGCGCGCCGATATCGAGGCGACGTTGCGGCGGTTGGCCGTCGAGGTCCTTGGCGACGTCGCGGAGGAGCGTGAAGTGACCCACGTGGCGATCAAGGTGCGCTTCGTACCGTTCTTCACAGTGACTCGGGTCCACAAGCTGTCGACCGCGACCCGGGATCCGACGGTGGTGCAGGACGAAGCGGTCGCCTTGTTGGATCGTGTCGAGCAGGGCCGTCCAGTGCGGCTGCTCGGGGTGCGGCTGACCTTGGCCGCCCCGGACGGGTGATCGTCGCCGTGCGGCACGCGCTGAGTTCTGGGTCGTCGCGCTGGGGGCTACCGTCCCTCGCCGATTAGGTCCATAGTGTCGCTGTCAGCGCCAGACCGCGCGGCGCGCCGTACTGGCGACAACGTTGACTTCGATGTCGAACGGGGTGCGGTGTCGGGGCGGAGGTCATCGTGCGAGTCACTCACCCGATCCCCACGGCGGCGCTCGCTGCAGCCGTCGTTGCGCTAGGACTGGTCCCCGGTGTAGCACTAGCGTCACCCAAGCTCGATCAAGCGCCTGTCATGGCCGTGGCCGCCGAGTCTTCGGCGCAGCGAGCCGCCGTCGTGAAGGTCAAGGGTTGGACGCGGCTGTCGGCCGGGAAAGTCAGCATCCTCAGTCAGCCCCACGCACTCGCTCTCGACACCGGGGGCACGGAGGCGGTGTGGTACCAGGAGGACAGCCCGAGCAGTGACTCGATCCGTGCGAGGGTCGTCCTCGAGAACGGGAAGCCCGGCACCGGAATCGTCCCGGTGGTCACCGGGTGGGCCACGCTGATCGACGACCCGAAGATCATCGACTACGGCTCCCAGCGCATGGTGGTCTTTGGCGGCATCCGCTCGACCAGTGCGGGTGAGAAGTTCTACGGCCCCATGGCCTACGCAACCAGCAATAACGGATCCACCTGGACGCTGGGCAGTGGGTCTCTCACCCACACCGGGTATGCGTATGGGTCCTATGGCACCGCCGCCGTGGACGACGACGGGACCCCGCTCGTCGGCGTCGTCGCCAGCAGCAGCTCGGTCGTGACACTGCATCGCGGTGTGGACTCCTCAGTGCCTGCCGCAGCTGCTGACTGGACGACATCCAGCACCACGGGCTATGCGATGCACACCGGGCTTGGCCGCGACCTCGACACGGGAGACGTCTGGGCGGCGTGGTACTGCCTGGGCTGCTCGAAGAGTCAGGACGGCGTGCTCGCGCAGCGGGTCTGGCCGAAGCCCATCGGAAACCTGAAGCAGGCGCCGAAGTCGTCAACCAAGGGCGACTCGCTGAATCCGCAACAGGCAGTCGCCGTGGCTTCACGCAAGGGCGGCGGCGTCTGGGCCGCCTACAAGGTGGGGTATCCGTTCGCCAACAAGATCCGACTGTGGCACCTGGGCACCAAGGACGGGTTCACCGTCAAGACCAAGGACGCGGATCACATCAGCCTGCTGACCGGTCCCGGAGGTCGGCTGTGGTTGGTGTGGGACAGCGATGGTGGGTCCAAGGTGAGGGTTGCGCGTACCAACAAGAAGGTGACGCGGATCGGCGTGATCCGGACCGTCAAGCCGCCGAAGAAGAAGGGCGACTTCTTCAACCCGGTATGGGCGACCGGCGGAAGCGGCTCGGGAGGGCCGCTCCATCTGCTGATCAACTCCCAGATGGGGTCGCGAGCGACGCAGATCTGGTATCGCAAGGTGCTGCCGGGACTGCGCCTCGTCGTCTCCCCGAAGAAGCTGAGTTCCGGCAGGATCGTCGCGAAGGTGACCGATGCTGGTCAGCCGGTCGCGGGAGCCACCGTCACGTTCAATGGACAGAAGAAGAAGACGCACTCCGCCGGCACGGTGAAGTTCAGCGTCGGAAAGGCCCTGTCCTCCGGCAAATACAAGCTGAAGGCCAAGAAGAAGGGGTTCGCCAAGGGTCTGGCTTTCGTCAAGGTCAGCTGACCGACCTCGCTCGAGGCGCGCCCGGTCTGAACCACCTGGGGTCGACATCGAAGTTCGGTCGAGTGCTGTGTCGAATCTGAGCAGCTCCTTTCGTGTAGGTGTTGACGGCCGGACCTGACGGCCCCGATGAGAGGACCTGACATGCCCCAGTACTTGCTCTCCGTCTACGGCGACGAGGCCGAGATCACGAGGATGAAGGAGTCTGAACCCGAACTCGTCGAGCAGATGTATGCCGACACGGGAAAGTTCAACGACCGACTCATGGCCGAGGGTGCCTGGGTGTTCGCCGGCGGCCTGCACCTGAGCAACACCGCCACGGTCGTCCGCAACGTCGACGGGCAGACCCTGACCACTGACGGTCCGTTCATCGAGGCCAAGGAGGTTCTCGGCGGATTCTGGATCATCGAGGCGGCTGACCTCGACGCCGCACTGGCATGGGCCAAGGACGGCTCGATCGCCTGCGGGAACCCGGTCGAAGTTCGGCCGTTCCAATAGGTCGACCGCGCGGCGCCCCATCCGGTCCGTCCGCAACGGGCAAGATCGGGGAGCCATGACACAACAGGACGCCGTCGAGGCCACCTTCCGCGCCGAGTCCGGCCGCGCGGTGGCCACCCTGGTCCGCTACTTCGGCGACATCGACGTCGCTGAAGAAGCGGTCCAGGAGGCGTTCGTGATCGCCCTCGAGCGATGGCCGTCCGATGGAGTCCCGCCGAGCCCGGCCGGCTGGATCATCACCACGGCCCGCAACCGGGGGATCGACCGGGTTCGCCGGGAGTCCACCCGAGGGGACCGGCACAAGCAGGCAGTACTCCTGCAGCCGACACCGGGCCAGTCCGAACAGTGGGAGCCGGAGGAGGTGGGACCCGTGCGTGACGATCAGCTTCGCCTGCTCTTCACCTGCTGTCACCCGTCACTCGCCCTGCCGGCCCGGGTCGCGCTCACCCTTCGGCTGCTCGGCGGTCTGCAGACCGCGCAGATCGCTCGAGCGTTCCTTGTGAGCGAGACGACGATGGCCCAGCGCCTGGTTCGCGCCAAGGGGAAGATTCGCGACGCCCACATTCCCTACCGGGTGCCACAGGACCACGAGCTGCCAGAACGGATCCCCGCCGTGCTCGCCGTCGTCTATCTCGTCTACAACGAGGGCTACCTAGCGACCGGTGGCGACGCTGTTGATCGTGACGAGCTGCGCACGGAGGCCGTACGGCTGGCGCGGCTGCTCGTCGACCTGATGCCGGACGAGCCGGAGGTCGCGGGGTTGCTGGCCTTGCTCCTCCTCACCGAGTCGCGGTGGCCGGCGCGACGCACCAGCGCCGAGGAATGGGTGCGACTCGAGGACCAAGATCGGGCTCTTTGGGACTCGGCGCTCATCGCCGAAGGACAGGCGCTGGTGCGGGCCTGCCTGCGGCGGAACGCGCCGGGGCCATACCAGCTGCAAGCAGCAATCGCGGCCGTGCACAGCTCCGCGCCCAGCGCCGAGGAGACCGATTGGGGGCAGATCGTCGCGATCTACGACCAGCTGGCCGCCATCTCACCGTCCCCGGTTGTGCAGCTCAATCGAGCTATCGCCGTGGCTGAGCTGGATGGACCTGGAGCGGCATTGCCTCTGGTCGAGGGGCTCGACCTCGAGACCTACCACCTGTGGCATGCCGCGCGCGCCGACCTGTTGCGACGAGTCGGACGCGACGTCGAGGCGAGGGAGGCGCTGGACCGAGCGATCTCGCTGACCGACAACCCAGCCGAACAGCAGCTTCTCGCAGCCCGGCTGGCCGGGTGGGCTGAACACTCCCCGACGGGCTGATCAAGGTGCCCGCCCGGTCGGGTGACTGATCAGTGCGCGCCCAGCAGGTCCCCCGACTGGTCGAGGACGGCGCGGCCAGCTTCACGACCGGCTTCCACCATTCGGTCGAGCTGGTGGAACTCCAAGAGACCGACGCCCAGCGTCGCTGGCGTGACGACCACAGCACCCGCGTCCCGGGCGGCCTCCACTGCGCCGCCGCTGCCGATGAACATGGTCCGCAGCAGGGTCTCCCCGAGGGACGGCACCCGCTGCGGACGCGTGGGCGCAGCGGATGCGGCGCCAGGTCCGGACGGTGGCCGCTCTGCGCCGCCCATCGAGATGTTGACCGCGACCAGGGGGCCTTCGTCGCGTTCGGTGAGCAGCCCGACCGGGAGGTTGTCGAGGATCCCGCCGTCGACGAGCAGCCGGTCCTGGTGGCGACGCGGCGGGAACAGGACCGGCAGCGCGATCGAGGCCAGCACAGCATCGGCGACCAGCCCGCTGCGATGCGCGTACGCCTTACGGGACCGTAGATCGGTGCTCGCGCACCGCAGCTGCAGTGGCAACTCCTCAATGCGCACGTCCGCGAAGTGCCGTTGGACCGCATGGCGAACCCGCCGTCCCTTGGCCAGTGAAACGGTCGGCAGGGTGTAGTCGCTGAACGGGCGCCGACGTACGAACTCCTCGTAGCAGATCGCGTGGATCGTCTCCGCGTCATGCCCCAGTGCGTGCAGCGCCGCAATGATCGAGCCAGCGCTGGTGCCCGCGACGCGGTCGACCGAGACTCCGGCGGCGGCGAGCTCCTTCAGAACGCCGATGTGCGCGAACGAGCGAGCGCCGCCGCCGGCCATCACCACACCGACAGAGCGACCGGCGATCCGGGCGGCCAGCGGTCGTACGGCCGTTGGCACCTCGGACTCGTCGGCAAAGGTGATCTGCCAGGGCTCGAGAGCCTCCGACCAGGCGATGACGCGATCACTGGTCAGTCGGGATCCGATCAGCACGAGGTCGGCGCCGGTGCGCCCCAACGGTGGCACGGCCAGCGGCTCGGCCGAGCTCCGCGCCACGAGCACGAGGTGGTCGGCTTGCCGTACGCAGAACTGCCACCATGCGTCATCCGGCGTGGTTGCGACGAGGACGACCCGATCGTTGTCGGCCTCGGCCCGTTCAAGACTCTCGGGGCCGACCTCGCCCGGGGCAGCGACCTTCAGGTGGTTTCGCAGCTGGGTCACCAACGCGTCGGCAACCTCGGCGGCGGGGGCTGTGGCGTCGACTGCGACCACCGCGACCAGCGTCGGTTGGGGGGTCTTGCGTTCTCCGGTGGGTCGAGGGCTAGCCAACCTGCGGGCTAGGACCGTGGCGACCGCGCCCATCGCTTGAGCGTCGTCACTGAGGGCCTGTTCGAACGCCGCGTGCGAGATCCGCAGCAGATGGCTGTCCCTGCGCGCGCGCACCGATGCGGTACGCGTGTCGGCGATGAGCAGAGAAAGCTCGCCGACCACCGTGCCTGCGCCCAGCTGGCGCACTGGTTCGCCGTTGACGAGCACCTCGAGACGTCCGCTGCGAACGAGGTAGAGGTCCTCGGCCGCGTCTCCCTGGTGGAACAGCCACTCCCCGGCGGCAAGGTCGACGGAGACGGCAACCTGTTCCAGCCGGAGGCGGGCCGCATCGTTCAGCAGCGCGAACAGCGGCGCCGTACCGACCGCAGCTGGCATCCTCGCGTTGACCTCCCAAGGCGGCGTGCGCTCGCCTCCGGTCACCATCACCGGAGCCCCGCCGTCGTCAGCACCCTCGGCCTGACCGGTGTGAATCCTTCCCAGGAACACCGCGATCGCCGCGACCACCACGAAGCACGCTGCTGAGAAGACCCAGCCGTGGCGAAAGCTGGTCACCGCGGTGGTCGACGAGGGCGTGCCCACGATCACGACGAGGATCGCAATACCCAGGACGGCGCCGATCTGTCGAGCACTGGAGTTCAACGCGGAGGCTGTTGCGAACCTCCCGCCAGGTACGGCTGCGAGTGCGGCGCTGCCGAGCAGAGGTAGCGTCGCGCCGACTCCGACCCCGCTGAGCACCTGCCCGGGAAGCCACTCGCCGAGAAAGTCTGGCTGCACCCCGACCCGGGTGGCATACCAGAGGTAGGAAAGCGACCAGATGATCGCGCCGGGGATGATGACCAGCCGGTAGCCACGCCGCTCAGCAAACGGTCCGAGCACGGCCGCAAGGACCGCCGCGACTACCGCAGCGGGCACGAGCGCGAGACCAGCGCGAAGCACTGAGTACCCCCACACGTATTGCAGCCAGAGGATGTTGGTCAGCAGGTAGGCGTAGAAGCCCATCCCGGCAACGATCGTGGCGGTGTTGCCGACCGCGAAGGGTCGGATCCGCAGCAACGTGGGGTCGAGCAGCGGCGAGCGGTGGGTTCGCGAGCTGCGAACGAACAATCCGAACAGCGCCGCCGAGCCAACCAAGCAGCCCAACACTTCCCAGCTGGTCCATCCCCACGCGTTGCCCTGCACGATCCCAAGCGTGAGCAGGCCCAGCATCCCGGCCGACAGCGCTGCACCCTTCAGGTCGGGCAGCCGCCGTCGGCCAGGTGCTCGGCTCTCGACGAGCAGTCGACGTCCAGCCCACAGTGCCGCGAGGCCGAAGGGAATATTGATGATGAAGGCCCACCGCCAACCGCCGGCCTCGACCAGAGCACCCCCGATGGGCGGGCCAAGGCCCGCCGCCAGGGCCGCGGACGCGCCCCAAAGACCGATGGCGTGTGAACGCTTGGCTGCCGGGAAAGCCTCCACGATCAGCGCGAGGGATGCGGGGACAAGGATCGCCGCCCCCAGGGCCTGGAAGATCCGAGCACCCACAAGGAAGCTCACCGAGGGAGCGACCGCGCACACCGCCGATGCGATGGTGAAGAGCAGGACTCCGAAGCTGAATGCCCGGCGGCGCCCCACAAGATCGGCGAGCCGACCGGAGACGACGAGGAAGGCAGCAAAGACGATGTTGTAGGCGTTGAGGATCCAGGACAGCGAGGAGATCGACTCCGTGGGGAACGAGCGCTGGATGCTCGGAAACGCGACGTTGACGATCGTCGCGTCCAGGAAGGCCAGAAACGCCCCAAAGGAGGCGACGACGAGCACCGTTCGCTCGGTCACCCGCCCCTTGCCCAACCGCACCGGCCGCACGTCCGGCGCCAGCCCCCCAGTCATCCTCATCCCCTCCGCCGCGCGTCAACGTCACCAGGGATGGCAACTGGGGTCCGCGTTTCTTGGACAAACTACTCATGGCCCACAGCGCGTAACCGGGGGATGGCGTTCCGCTGTCTCCTGTCACCCAAAGGGCTAGCGTTTCGGGCGGACTCCGGGCCCGCGGCGAGGCTAGGTTGACTGGCTGTTCAGGACCGGTAATGCTGCGATTCCCACCATCAGCCGGCTGGTAACCAGCGTGCCCGCCGATCGACAAGTCGAGGCGTCATGAGCCACCGCACCGTGTCCCGTTTCACCGCCTTGGCCGGATCGGTTGCGCTCGCCGCAGGCGCGCTGACCTTCACCGCGACGCCTGCGAACGCGGGCTTCACGCCCAAGCCCCGCACCTACTCCGCGACCATGTCGCCCCTGACGGCCACGCCACAGCAGCCCACGGACTACAGCGTCGTGGTCACGAACACGTCGACCAGACTGTCGGGGCTGGACAACTTCGAACTCGTCATTCCCAACGGCTTCAGTGTCAACGCTGGGGCTGTGACCGCACCACGCGGCGGCTGGTCGGAGTCGGTCAGCGGGGGGAAGGTGGTCGCCAAGACCAGCCAGCCCGTCCGATATGCCCTACGCATGGGCGAGTCCATGACGGTGCGCTTCACCGCGACCGACAACACGGCCTGCGATGGCACTCCGGCGACGTGGGTGCAGAAGGCCGACGGGATCGTGATCGACCCGTGGGTCGCGGGCAACGCGGACCCGACGGTGCAGATGACCCCGGTGGCGAACCGGTTCGTGGTGACCTCCGTCACCGATGAAAGCACCCCTGCCCTGGATCACCAGGTCGTTCAGGGCGCCGGATTCACGACGACTGGACAGTTCCGCTGTGGAGGCGCTGTGGCGCCGGTGGGTGTCGACAGCACCGTGACGCTCAGCAAGCAGTCTGCCGGGAGCCCGGACAAGGGCGGCGCGGTTGGTGGCACCGTCACGGCGTCGGTGGAAGCAGGCGACACCACCGCGATGATCTCCGGAACGACGTACTCAGCCGTCGAGAACGGCGTCGGGATCGGCGCCTCGTGGAGCGCCGGCACCGGTGACTCTTTCAAGATCGACGTCCTGGGTGCCGCCGCTTCGGTCGTTGGTACCCCTGGGACGGGCATCCCGACGTCGGCGCTCACCGTCCCCGGGGCGAGTGCTGACCTGGGGAACGGCGCGAACGGCCCGGTGAGCATCGTCGTGAACGCATGCGATGAGCAGGAGTCGGCGCCATGCTCGAACGGCACCCAGGTGGAGCTCACCGGCAACTTCAAGAGCGGAGGTGCGCCGCTCTACAACTACCTGGATCCCGCCGCCATCAACTGGCTGTGCCCCTCCGGGCAGGCCGGCTGCGAGCACCCCGACAGCGAGGGCTCCACGAAGAAGTACACCTACAACTACGACTGCACCGGTACTTCCTGCAAGGGGTACGGCACGCTGTTCGGGGAGCGCGAGGTCGAAGAGGACTTCGCGGCCTTCCCGGTCTACGTCTCGATCCGTGGAGACGACGGCACCTACGGCCCGTTCGAGCAGGCACCGCGGTGCGTCGATCTCCCGACGTCCAACTACCAGTCGGACCGGTACTACCTGCTGCACGTGACCGGCAAGATGCTCAGCTCAACGGCACAGGACACTGGTTTCTGCGTGGACGTCAACGCGATCACCCGAGCCGGCAACAGCTTCGCTGGGGACCTGACGATCCCGGTTCTGTTCGTGGAGGACCTGAAGCTGCGGCCGTAGGCAGGGGCGCACAGCCTTCAGATGCTCAGCCCCGTGGGTAGCGGGGACTGCCGATGAAGCCGAGAGCGTCCAGGGCCTGGGCGCTCTCGGCGGCAAGTCGCTCGGCGGTCGCGGCGTGGCCGAGCGCCGCAGCCACCCGAGCCTGTTCGGCGAGGACGAAGCCGCGTTCGAGCTCTCCTCCTTGGGTCTCGCAGGCTCGCAGCGCCTCACCCAGCGCCTCGAGGGCCTCCTCGGGGTTGTCAGTATCGGCGAGGGCGGCACCCCGAACCCGGTGCAGGGTGGGGAACAGATAGCCGGCGCCCAGCGCATCGGCCCGCTTCGCAGCGTCCAAGGCCAGCGCCGCGGCGTCCTCCGGGCTCCCCGTCTCCAGCAGCGCCTGGGCGATCGCGGCATCGGTCTCGACGACCTCGCCGGCCTGCCCCGCGGCAGACAGCGCCGCACGGGCGGTGTCCAGCATCGTGCGGCCCTCCTCGACCCGGCCGGACTGGATGAGCACCAGCCCGAGGGTCCGCGTCGCGGCGGCATGGAAGTCGTCGAGGGCCAACCCTCGCAGCACTGGGAGCAGTGCCCGAAGGAGCGGCTCGGCCTCGGCCAGCCGCCCCTGCCGCAGCAACATGTCGCCGACATTGACCCGGGTCGCAGCGGCGCCCACGGTGTCTCCTGCTTCGGCTGCCGCCGTCTCGGCTCGATTGAACAGCTCCAGCGCCTCCGGTCCGCGGCCGCCCAGCCCCGCGATGACCGCAAGGTTGTTGAGAACCTGCGACTGCGCCGCCCGGTCGCCGAGCTCCTCGTAGTGCTGCAGCGCGAGCTCTCCGTAGGGCCGGTCCATCTCGACGCCGAGCATCGCGGAAGATCCGTACAGCACGTCGTAGGCCTCGGCCAGGGCGCGCTGGTCACCGGCGGCGAGCGCGTCTGCTTCGGCCCGGCGGCCCCAGACGATCGAGTCGCGGTATTGACCCTGGTTCTGCCGAACGACGGCGTAGAACCCTTGCAGCCGGCTGCGTTCGGCGATCACCTCGGGAGCGACGACGATCGGGCCGTCGAGCATCCGCATCGCTCGGCTGAGCGTACGCAGCGCCTGGGGGAGCCGGTTGAGCCGTTGGGCGACCTCGGCTTCCTTGCGCATCAGGTCAGCCGTCCGCAACGGGTCCTCCCGCACGAGGGCGCGGGCCGCTCGAAAGGCCGCCCGCGCCTCGGGCAGCACCCCGATGCGGAACCGGGCGTCGCCGAGAGACTCTTCCACGCTGGCCAGCTCGCTCGGTGGCAACGACGGCACGCGCCGGGCGGCCGTGAGCGCCCGAGCGAGCAGCTCGGTGGCCTCGACGTAGGCGAACTTCGCGGTCGCGCGATCACCGGCGACGCGGGAGTAGTGCCACGCCTTGTCCATCCGTCCCGCGTAGAAGAAGTGCAAAGACAGCAGCTCGGACTGATCCTCAGGTGACGCGGCAGCCGCCTCGACGGTCTCGCCGACCCGGCCGTGCAGCCGTTGCCGACGGCGGTACGGCAGACCTTCGTAGGCGGCGTCCCGGATGAGCGCATGCCGGAACTGGTAGCGGCCGGAACCCTCAGGCAACAAGAAGACGCCAAGGCGGGCTAGCGTCGCCGCGTCGGCGGTTACCTCCTCGTCCGCAAGCATCACGTCGAGCAGCTCAGTCTTGAACGTCACGCCCAGCACCGAGGCGTAGCGCAGGGCCGTGCGCTCGTTCGGGCGCAGTCGGTCGATCTGGGCGGTGATCAGGTCTTCGACCGAGTCCGGTAGACCCTCGATGGAGCCCGTCTGCCGAGCGGCGAGGACCAGGCCGCGGAGGAACAGCGGATTGCCCCCTGCCCGCCGGGCCAGAATCTCCATCTCGTGCGGAGGAAGCGGCGCTTCGCCGGTCTCGGCGTTGGCCAGCGCCAACGCAGCCGCGTCGGTCAACGGGCCGGGGCGTACCTCCGTGGCCTGCCCGGGCTCCGCGGTATATCCCCCGGCTTGGTCGTCGCGTCGGGTCGTGAGCACCAGCCATGGTCGACGGTCGACGTCAGAGACCAGCTGGCGCACCAGGTCCGCGCTTGCGTCGTCCATCAGATGGACGTCGTCGAGAACGATCATCGTCGGCACGGGGAGGAGCAGATCCAGCAGCCGCGTGGTGACCTCCTCGACGCGGGCCTTGCGAAACCGCGGGTCGAGCCGCTCCGTCTCCGGAGTCGAGGGGAACTGCAGGTCCAAGGGGGCGCCGACGAGCGGCAGCCAGGGCAGGAGATCCGGCGCATTCGCCGCCACTCGCGACTGGAGACGCTCGTACGCCAGCGCGGAGGAGGCCGACGACGGGAGTCCCAGCACGTCGCGCAACAGCGCCCGGAAGGGGAAGTACGGTGTCGACGACTCATACTCCTCGCTTGCTGCGATCAGCACCTGGACGTCGCCGGCCAGGGAGCGCAGCTCGGCGACCAGGCGAGACTTGCCGATGCCCGGTTCGCCGACCAGCTCCACCAGACGTCCGTGCCTATCTCGGGCGTCGGCGAGGGCCTGGGAGAGCACGGCCATCTCCGCTTCGCGGCCGACCAGCGGTGTGGCAGTGTCTGCGGCGCCGGCAGGCGCAGAGGCGGGGTCGGTCGCCAGAGGTCCGATCGCCGCGGCCTCCACCGCCAAAGCCTTGCCCTTGACCATGAACGGGGGGAGCGAGGTCGTCTCGAACCGGCTGGTCAAGCGATCGACCACCTCCTTGGTGGCCAGCAGCTGCCCAGGCGCAGCCTTGCCCATCACCCGGGCGGCCAGGTTGATCGCGTCTCCCTTGACCGAGTAGGTCCGCCGGAAGAACGGGCCGAAGTCACCGGAGAACACCGGCCCGCGGTTGACACCCATGCGGAGCGGGAGACGTCCGGCCCGTTCGACGATGAGCCGCCCCGCGCGCAGCATGCGGTCTTCCTCATGCCCGTGGCTCACCGGGGCTCCGGCGGTGAGCATGACCTTCCCGCCGTCCCGGTTGATGTCGGTCTCGAAGAACGTCACCTCGTGCGAGGAAGTGGCCTGCTGGATGTTCGCCATCGCCTCGTGCAGTGCGTCCGCCAGCGCCTGCGGGCCGTCGCGCTCCAAGAGGGCGTCGGTGCCGGAGAATTGCACGAAGCCGACCGCGATGGTGCGGTGCTCGGCCTCACCTGGCTGGGCGAGCAGATGCTCGCGGATCGCCACGGGAAGCAGGGTCGCCAGATCGAGGCCGTGCACGTCCTTGACCGGTGGCACTCCTACGGCAGCGATGTCGGGTTCGGCGCGCAAGAGGTAGGCGGGGCCCTTGACCCTGCCGACGCAGTGCGGGTCGAGCAGCGCGGCGGTCTGCGGGCTGATCCCGATCTCCCCGGCGTCCGCTGTGGCCTCCATGACCGCGGTTGTGGAGGCGGCCGGACCGGAGACGATGAGCTCTCGGTGGTAGGTCGGGTCACCGGCCAGGAAGAAGTGGAAGACCCCGCTGTGAATACCCATGGACATCCGCAAGGTGACCCGACCGGCGCTGGTCTGCAACTTGCCGATCTCCCGCATGGTGGCCCGCATCCGGTACGCCGCGCGACAGGCCCGTTTCGCGTGATCGGGACCGGTGAACAGCAGCAGGACAGCGTCACCGCCCCACTTCACCAGGCCGGCGCCGTCCTGGTAGGCGACGTCCAGCAGCCCGGCGAACGTGGCGTTGAGGGTGTCAGACATCTCCTCGGCACCGACCTTGCCCTTGCGGGCCAGCCGTTCGGTGAGCTTGGTGAAGCCCGAGATGTCGACGAACGCGAGAGTGCCGTCGACCTCTCGGAAACTCGCCTCCGGCGTGCTGCGTAGCCAATCGACGGCCAGCCGCGGAAGGTACGGCTTGAGGCGCTCCGAGGGCGAGTCGGGGACGAGCTCGGGGGGACGGTCGACCGCGCTCACAGGTGGGTCGACGAGCACGTCCCCTCCTTCTAGCCGTTCCCGCGAGTGTAAGTAAGTTGACCACGTCTGAGGACTAGGGGTTGTCCGCTTCTGGACGCGGCTGACTCTCGGTCGTCTCGCCGACACCTGGAGCGTTGTCCAGATAGGCCCACCGAGTGGCCTCCGCGGCCGCACGTGCACCGCTGATTCCCGACACCGCCGGGAGGAAGTCCTTTGAGTGGATCGCGTACAGCTCGGTGGGTACGGCCGAACGAACCGTCATGGTGCGCAAGCCGTCGCCGAGCAGCGCGATCTCGCCGAACCCGTCCCCCGCCTCCATGGTGCGCACCACCCGGTCATCGTCCACGACATCGACAGCCCCTTCGGAGACGATGTAGAACGCCTCGCCGCGGTCGCCGGCCCGAAAGACCACCTCGCCAGCCGTGAGCTCGACCAGGGTGAGGCCGCGCGCCAACATCTCGATCACGGGTACGGGGAGTGGACGCAGCATCGGCACCTGGCGCAGCAGCACGATGGCTTCGCTGCGGACCGCTACGGACTGGTCGAGGAGAGTGAGCCGTCGCCACCACAGCAGGCAAACGACGGGGGTGACCCCGCCAACAGCAACGAGAGCTCCTCGGACACCCACCAGCTCGATGACCAGCGGCGCCACCAAGGCTCCCACCCCGACGGCCAGGGCGCCAAGGCTCTCGAGGACACCGAATACCCGTGCCAGCACCTCGTTCGGGGTCATCCGCGCGAGGAGGGTGAACGCCGTGACGTCGACCATCGCGTTCCCGACACCGATCGTGCCAGCGGCCAGCAGCGCGACGAGGCCGTAGGGGAGGGCACCCATGACCGCCAGGGGCGCACCCCACAAGACGATCGCGACTCCGAGCCAGCGGGTCATCGCGCGGCTGCCAACCAGCAACGTGCACAGCAGGCTGCCGATCAGCGCACCGACACCCACGGCTCCGGTCAGCACACCGACGTCGGACTGTGAGCCGCCGAGCAGGTCGATGGCGACGACGACGACGAACACGGTGAATGCTCCGCGAATTGCGGCCTGCAGGACGACCAGGCCGACCACCACACTGACGCCCGGTTGCGACGCCACGGCGGCGAGGCCGTCGCGCACCTCGGTGACCAGCCTCGCCGAGCCCTCTGTCGTGATCGGGATGCGGTCGTACGGCAGCCGGACGACCAACACCGCCGAGACCAGCGCGCACGCGCCAGCGAAGACGAACACGGCTGACAAGTCGGCGAGAGCGACGAGCACGGCGGCGGCCAGGGACCCAACGATGAGGCTGAGTGAGTCCAGCGCTCCGCGTACGACATTGACCGTCGTCAACTCATCCGGGCTACGGCACAGCGACGGCATCAGCGCCGAGTGGCTGGCGCGGAACGGCGTGAACGCGATCGTTGAAACGATCGCGAGGGCGTAGACCACCCAGATCGGTCCGTCCACGACCAGCACGCCGGCTGCACCCAGGGTCGACAGGCCGCGAACGGCGCTGGAGCCGAACAGCACTCGCTCGCGGGGCATCCGATCGGCGTAGGTGGCGATCACCGGAGCGAGCACGGCCGCCGGGATCAGTCGGAGCAGTCCGACCAGACCGACGGCCACCGCGCCACCGTCGGCGAAGGCCACCAGACCAATGGCGATGGTGAAGGCCCACTCCGCGGTGAACGCGGCCCCGAAGGAGAGCAGTGCCCGAACCATGGCGCCGTTACGTAGGACCTCCCCATACCGGCGCACCCGCAGATCGTCACACAAGGCTCGCGCCGCGGTCGAGGTTGTCGGTTCCCGCCCGGACTCACAGCCGCGGCAGAGCTATGGCCCGTGCAATGCTGCCGATTCAGTCCCGGTGGCGGACGATATTGACGACCGTGCCATCTGGTGCTCGTACCAAGAACCTCTGCACGCCCCACTCCTCGACGGTCAGCGGGTGCACGATCTCGAAACCTGCTTGACGCGCCTGTTCATAGGCGCCTTCAACGTCGTCGGTGTGCACCGAGATTGCCGCGTCCTGTGCCGCGGTGGCGTCATGGGTGACGAGCTGGACGTGCGCGCCCGTCTCGGGATTGGTGTAGCGCGCGACCCAACCTAGGTGGAACTCCTCGACAGCCAACCCGAGGTAGTCGGTGTAGAAGGTCTTCGCGGTCTCGATGTCGGCCACCGACAGGTTGGTCGTGATCCTTCGTGCTCGCATGGTTGCTCCTGTTCGTCGCAGGATGGCCGAGCTATTGGTTCTGGACGCTCATTGCGCTGTTCCAGCGTGCTGGTCGGGCACCTGGTTCAGCGTTGTCGACCAGAGGGTGTCTACGAGCTCATCGAGAATCTCGCGGAACTGTGCATAGCGGCGCCCGCCCAACTGCTCCGCCCAAACTTGTTCGACACGGTCGATCGTGTCGGTGGCATACCGCGATGCGCGGGTGCCCTTCGCGGTGCGCACCACAAGCCGCGACCGCTTGTCTCTCGGATCAACCCGGACCCGAAGATGTCCGGTGTTGACGAGTCGGTTGACGAACTGGCCGCTCGCCTGCTTCGTCATCCGAAGCCGGTCGCCGAGGTCGCTGATCGATATCCCGTCTTCAGGAACCTCACCGAGCACCCGAAAGTGCGAGGGCCTGAGTCCTTGCCAGTCCTGATCGGCGAGCGTGTCCCGCAGGGCCGTCTGCAATCGACCAAGCTGGGCGGCAAGGTGCATCACGGGGTAGTCCGCTGGGGGCGCCTTGACAGCATCCATAAAGCAACTTTACCTTTTCCTGAAGAGAAAGTAACTTTCCTATATCTCGGAGGAGAAGTGGACGCAAGGGCTCGCGAGCTGCTCGGTGCCGCGGACCTCGACGGTACGAGTCTTGTTGAAGTCGTGGCACGCAGCCTGGGTGCCGATCCCTCTGATGTCGAAATCGTCACCGGCATCGCCGAGATCGCCCCCTACGACATCGAATCCATCACGACCGCCGGGAGATACTGGGTGTACGGCGAGGCGCTCGTGTCGGGCGTGAGCCGCAGATATCGGATGTTCGTCAAGCACATGCAGTGCTGGTCCCGCACGCCGATGTTCGAAGCCATCCCCCCCGAGCTGCGCGAGCTCGCTCGAGCCAGCGTCCCGTGGCGCAGCGAGGCTACGGTCTATCGGTCGGACCTCGCACAGCGGTTGCCCGCGGGGCTGGCCATGCCCGAGGCGTACGCCGTCGTGGACATCGACGCGGACTCCGCCGCGGTCTGGATGGAGGCGATTCCCGCCGTTCACGTCGACTGGGACGAGAAACGGCATGCCCACGCGGCGCGGCTGCTGGGCCGGCTGGCCGCGAGCGATGAGGTGCGCCCGGTCGGGCAACTCGTTGCGGGAGAAGGTGAGCCGACCATCCGTAGGTACGTCCAGGGCCGCGTCTCCAGTCAAGTGATCCCTGCATTGCGTGATGACGACCTGTGGCGCCATCCGCTCGTGGCCAGCGCGTTCGACCCGAGGCTACGACGCCGGATCCTTGACGCTGCTGATCGCGTGTGGATGATCCTCGATGAGCTCGAACAGGTCCCGCTCGGGACGGCCCATGGTGACGCATGCACCCGAAACTTGCTGGTCCGCCAGGGATCGGACGATCTCGTTCTCATCGACTACAGCTATTGGTGCCAGGCGCCGTACGGCTTCGATCTCGGTCAGCTGCTGATCGGGGAAGTTCAGGTGGGTGAGCGTCCAGCTGCGGACCTTGCGGCACTTGAGCAAGTGTGTCTTGCGGCCTACGTCGAAGGTCTAAGCGAGGAAGGGGTCGAACTGCCGGCGTCGCTCGTGCGGCGGGCTCACGCGCTGCAGATGCTTCTGTTCACCGGACTGTCGACCGTCCCTCTGGAACATCTGGGGGAGCCCCCATCTGGCGCGCTGCTCGAAGTAGCCGCCGAGCGCGCCGCCATCGCTCGCTTCGTGCTGGATCTCGTCGATTCAACGACGCCTATCTGAGCGCAGAGCGTGACGACGAAGGTCACGGTGTTCCGTCGGTCCTCACGCCTCAGGGATGACACATGCGCGGGCAACCTGAGGAGGACACCATGCCCAGTGCCAACAAGCTCACAACGCCGATCGGGGTCGAGATGGACGAGCTCGAAGGTCGCTACGCCCCGCTCGGCGACTACACCGTGGGATTCGAGACCTACAAGCAGGATGTCGATCCAGCCCCGTTCTTCGCGGGCCCCACTTGCACCAGCTCGTGCGCAGCCCCGGCCGGCCGATAGCTGCTGTCGATCTAGTCGGGTCGGGCGGGTCGACGGTCGTGCAGGCGGGCTGGGGGAGGCGATCGACCGACAAGCCCTCGAGGCCTATCGACAACGCCTCATCGACCTCGAGGCGGAGACGGCCGAGGCGGAGGAATGGGCAGATCAGGGTCGGCTGGAGCGGCTGCACCAGGAACGGGCCGCGCTGCTTGCTGAGCTGTCTCGGGCGACCGGGCTCGGTGGCCGGGTGCGGACGATGGGTTCAAGCCAGGAGCGAGCCCGCATCGCCGTACGGAAGGCGATCACCGTGGCGATCGAGCGGATCGCCACGGTGGACGAGCCGCTGGCCAGGCACCTGAGTTTGAGGGTCCAGACCGGGTCCGAATGCAGATATGAGCCAGACGAGGGATCACCCCTTGAGTGGGTCCTCGTCTGATCCGGGTCACCCGATGACGGTCAGCCGTTGCCGACGGAGCGACAGTACGAGGGCGATGATCCAACCGACGATCGTCCAGCCCAGCAGCAGGTTGAGCCAGAAGACGCCCCAGTGCCGCACATCGCGTACGGCCGCAATCGCCCACGGGAGCATGTAGCCGGCCGTGAGGATCGCGACGATGACCGAGATGACCTTGGTGAGCGTCCAGGAACGATCGGCAGGCTGGACGATGGGCGGGCTCATGGCTCAAGGCTAGCGTTGCGAGTCAGCCGTCGACTCGCCGAAGCTGCATCGTGCGCGGAGGTCGGGCGGGACACCATTCAACCTCTGGGCCACACTGAGGTGAGCAGACAGCCATCCGCCGAGAGGAATCCCCGTGGACGACCAGCAGATCCTCAAGCAGATAAGCACCATGATCGCCAGCGAGAAGTCCCTGCGCGAGCGGCTTGCGAAGGGTGAGATCAGCGAGGCTCAAGAGCACGCGGAGCTGACCCGGATCGAGGAATCCCTTGACCAGGCCTGGGATCTGCTGCGTCAGCGACGCGCACTTCGAGAGTTCGGAGATGACCCCGACGCGGCCGGTGTACGCCCGGCCAATGTGGTTGAGGGCTACCTCGAGTAGCTCCAGCCAGAGGGTCGGCCGGGCCGCGGACTTGAGCCGACGCGGGGGCGCTGCTGCCAGGCATGATGGTGTGGTGCTCCAGGACTACGCAGACGTCGACGCTGCGGGACAACCTGCGGGGTTGCTTCGGCTGGTCGATTTGATCGCCGGGGGCGGGGTCGTGGTCCTGAGCGGGGCTGGTTTGTCGACCGAGTCGGGGATCCCCGACTACCGCGGGCCGTCGGGTGCCGCGCTTCGACGGCATGCGCCGATGACCTACCAGGCATTCGTCGGTGATCCCGTGGCGCGGCGGCGGTATTGGGCGCGCAGTCACCTGGGCTGGGGGACGATCGCTGCCGCCGTCCCGAATGCTGGGCATCGGGCGGTGGCCGATCTCGAGGCCGCTGGGCTGGTCGTCGGCACGATCACCCAAAACGTCGACGGCCTGCACAGCGCCGCTGGCTCGCGCGACGTGCTGGACCTGCACGGGCGCCTGGACCGCGTCCGCTGCCTGGCGTGCGATGCCCGCTCGTCGCGCGGGGAGCTCGTCGAACGACTCACGGAGGCCAACCCGGCCTGGCACGCGACCATCGGCGCGGTGAACCCGGACGGGGACGTCGAGGTGGCAGTCGAACAGCTCGACACCTTCGTGGTCGTCGATTGCCTGCGATGCGGGGGCGTACTCAAGCCCGACGTCGTCTACTTCGGCGAGAACGTGCCCGCGGGGCGGGTCGCTCGTGCGCACGAGCTGGTCGCCGATGCTTCACTCCTGCTCGTGCTCGGCTCTTCCTTGACGGTGTTCTCCGGCCGACGTTTCGTCGGCAAGGCCGTGGCGAACCAGACCCCGGTAGCCATCGTGAACGACGGCCCGACGCGTGGCGATGCCCTTGCTGCCCTGAAGCTCGACGCCCCGCTGGGCATCACGCTCAGCGAGGTCGTACGCCTCCTTGCGTCCGAGCCAGGGTGCGCAATAGCGCTCACTTCGTCGGACGCATCGTCGCCCTGAGTCGCCGACTGGTCCCCCTTGATGCTCTTGCTGTTACTTCTTGTGCGGGCCGATCCAGATCGACGCACCGGCACCGGCCTCGACGTCACCGTCTTCGGGTGGCGGCAGGTAGGCATGCAGCGAGATGTTCACAGTGCCCCGGCCGACCCGGAACTTGCCCGTCGAGGGCGACACCTTGAGCGCGATCCGCTCCCAGGTTCCATTGCACGAAGCGACGAATGGCGGCGCGACAGCAGAGGCGGTTCCCTGCGCCTGCGGCTGGGTGACGTCGACGTACAGCTCGAACGCCTGGACGCCTGGCGAGCACCGGATCCGCACGGCCACGGGCACCTTGCCGTTGCTGGTCAACCGGATCGGCTGAGTGCCGAGCTTTACCTCAGCCGTAGGGGTCGCTGACGAGGCGGCCTGTGGAATTGCTGCGGTGGCCATCCCGGCCGTGGATATGACCGCACCGACCGCCAGAGCGGTGGCGACGGCAGCTGCAGATGTACGACGCATGGCTGGTCCCCTCCATGTGCGCGCCGCAGGGTGGACCCACCCAGCGCGTCGGCGTCATGGTAGCTCGCAGCGCGCTTTGCCGGCGGTCAACGGGAAATCCC
Source organism: uncultured Actinomycetota bacterium (assembly GCA_963805505.1). Classification (GTDB taxonomy): domain Bacteria; phylum Actinomycetota; class Actinomycetes; order DATJPE01; family DATJPE01; genus JANPBY01. Next base: position 73,397 of record CAWDUP010000007.1, read on the forward strand.
GACCTTGCGTCCGAGTCAGCGTGCGCAATAGCGCTCACTTCGTCGGACGCAAGGTGGGCGGCGCCGATCAGTGCAGGTCGAAGCGGTCGAGCTCCATGACCTTGTGCCAAGCAGCGACGAAGTCGCGCACGAACTTCTCCTTGGCGTCGTCGCTGGCGTAGACCTCAGCCACCGCGCGAAGGACGGAGTTGGAGCCGAAGACCAGATCGACCCGGCTGGCCGTCCACTTCGATTGACCGGACGCGCGATCACGTCCTTCGAAGGTGTCCTCCGCCTCGCCCGTGGCCTGCCACTGCGTGCCCATGTCGAGCAGGTTCACGAAGAAGTCGTTGGACAACGCGTCGCTTCTCGAGGTGAGCACGCCCAAGGTGGATCCACCGTGGTTTGCCCCAAGGACGCGAAGGCCTCCGACGAGCGCGGTCATCTCGGGAGCCGACAGGGTCAGCAGTCGGGCCTTGTCGACAAGCATGAACTCCGCAGCCCTGTCGTGCCCCTTGCCGAGGTAGTTGCGGAACCCGTCGGCGGTCGGCTCGAGTACGGCGAATGCGTCGACGTCGGTCTGCTCCTGCGAAGCGTCGGTGCGACCCGGCGTGAACGGCACCTCGATGGTGACGCCGGCGTTGCTCGCTGCCCGCTCGACGGCGGCACAGCCGCCCAGGACGATCAGGTCGGCCAACGAGACCTGCTTGCCCCCCGTGTGCGCCGCGTTGAACTCGTTCTTGATGCGGTCGAGGACGCCGAGCACGGTGGCGAGCTCGGCCGGGCTGTTGACGTCCCAACCGTTCTGCGGAGCGAGCCGCAGGCGTGCACCGTTGGCGCCGCCCCGCTTGTCGGTGCCACGGAACGTCGATGCGGACGCCCAGGCCGTGGACACCAGCTGGGCGATGGACAGACCGGAGCCGAGAATGGTGGCCTTGAGCGAGCCGATGTCCTCTGAACCGATCAGCTCGTGGCTGACTGCGGGGACGGGGTCCTGCCAGACCAGCTCCTCGGAGGGCACCTCAGGGCCGAGGTAGCGGGTGATCGGACCCATGTCGCGGTGCGTGAGCTTGAACCACGCGCGAGCAAAGGCGTCCGCGAATTGCTCGGGGTGCTCCAGGAAGCGCTTCGAGATCGGCCCGTAGATGGGGTCCATGCGCAAAGACAGGTCAGTGGTGAGCATGACCGGCGGATGGGTTTTCGTCGGGTCGTGCGCATCGGCGACCGTGGTGGCAGCTGCCGGGTCGGTGGGGATCCACTGGTAAGCGCCGGCCGGACTCTTGACCAGCTCCCACTCGTAGGCGAACAGCGTCTCGAAGAAGCTGTTGTCCCACGCCGTGGGCGTTGGTGTCCAGGTGCCCTCGAGCCCACTGGTGATCGTCGAGTCGGCGTTGCCGGAGCCAAAGCTGTTCTTCCAGCCGAGTCCCTGCTCGTCCAGTCCGGCCGCCTCAGGCTCGCGACCGACGTACTTGTTGGGGTCGGCCGCACCGTGGGTCTTGCCAAATGTGTGGCCACCGGCGATCAGGGCGACCGTCTCCTCATCGTTCATGGCCATCCGGGCGAAGGTCTCTCGGATGTCCACCGCCGCGGCCAGCGGGTCCGGAGTGCCGTTCGGGCCTTCCGGGTTCACATAGATCAGGCCCATCTGTACGGCGCCGAGCGGGTTCTGGAGCTCACGCTCACCGGTGTAGCGCGCGTCGCCGAGCCACTCCGCCTCGGTGCCCCAGTTGACGTCCTCGGGCTCCCAGACGTCGTGGCGACCGCCGCCGAAGCCGAAGGTCTCGAAGCCCATCGACTCCAGGGCGCAGTTGCCGGCCAGCACGAGCAGGTCGGCCCATGAGATCGACCTGCCGTACTTCTGCTTCACCGGCCACAGGAGCCGTCGGGCCTTGTCGAGGCTGGCGTTGTCGGGCCAGCTGTTCAGTGGGGCGAACCGCTGCTGGCCGCCACCCGCGCCGCCTCGCCCGTCACTGATGCGGTAGGTGCCTGCGCTGTGCCAGGCCATCCGGATGAACAGCGGCCCGTAGTGGCCGTAGTCGGCGGGCCACCAGTCCTGCGAGTCGGTCATCAGCTCGACGAGGTCGCGCTTCACAGCCGCGAGGTCGAGCTGCTCGAAAGCCTTGGCGTAGTCGAAGTCCTGGCCCATCGGGTCACCGGCCGGCGGGTTGGTGTGCAGGACGCTGACGTCGAGCTGGTCTGGCCACCAGTCCCGGTTGGAGGTCCCTCCGGCGGAGCGGACAACGGGGCACGCGGCCGCGTCATCGGGGTTCATGTCGCCTACGACTGCATCGTGACTGTCAGACACTGGATTCCTTCGGGGTTGGGAGCGGCGGGGGAGTAGGTGGGGACTTGGGGAGTCAGGGGACAGCTGCCGAGGAGCAGGAAGGGCACAGGCCCCAGTAGGTCACCTCGGCCTCGTCGATGACGAAGCCTTGGGGGTCGGACGCGGTGAGGCACGGCGTGTCTCCGACGGCGCAGTCGACGTCGGAGATGGTTCCGCAGGACCGGCAGGCGACATGGTGGTGGTTGTCACCGACCCGGGACTCGTAGCGCGCGACCGAGCCGGCTGGCTCGATCCGGCGGACGAGTCCGGCCTTGGTCAACGCGCCGAGCACGTCATAGACCGCCTGCTTGGACACGTCGCCAAAGGTCTCGTGCACGGCCTGAGTGATCGACTCGGTGTCGGCGTGGGGATGTTCTTGCACGGCGGTGAGCACGGCGATCCGGGGACGGGTCACGCGCAGGGCCGCCGCACGCAGCAGGTCCTCGGCCGGGGCGTCCATAGCCCTACCCTGGCTTGTTGTCTGGAGTGAGTCAAGAAAAGTTGATCAATTGCGCGGCCGGGCGCCTGGTACGGGTTAGCCCGTGAGCTGCTCGCGGTGCTCGGTGACGGCCTTCAGGACGTCCGGCAAGATCTCGACGCCGAATCCTGGCCCGGTGGGGACCTCGATGGTGCCGTCCTCGAGGACGAACGGTTCGGTGATGTCTTGTTCGTAGAACCGGTCGGAGGCCGACACGTCGCCGGGCAGGACGAAGCCAGGCATCGCGGCCAGCGCGAGGTTGGCGGCGCGGCCCAAGCCGGTCTCGAGCATGCCGCCGCACCAGACCGGTACCCCGTGCGCACGGCACACGTCGTGCACGCGTCGCGCCTCGAGATAGCCGCCGACGCGCCCCGGCTTGATGTTGACGATGGAGCAGGCGCCGAGCGAGATCGCGTCGGCTGCCGCCTTGGCGCTGACGATCGACTCGTCGAGGCAGATCGGGGTGCGAACCCGCTTGGCCAGCTCCGCGTGCTCGCACAGGTCGTCCTCCGCGAGCGGCTGCTCGATCAGCAGCAGCCCGAACGGATCCAGCCGGGCGAGCTGCGCGGTGTCGGCCAAGGTGTACGCGGCATTTGCGTCAACCTGCAGCAGCAGCTCGTCGCCGAACTGTTCGCGCACGGCGCGCACCGGTTCGACGTCCCAACCAGGCTGGATCTTCAGCTTGATCCGGGCGTAGCCCTGCTGCACGTAGTCGTCCACCACGGCAACGAGCGTGGGGAGGTCTGGCTGGATGCCGACGGACACGCCGGGTGCGACGCGGGGCCGTACGGCTCCGAGGAAGTCCCCCAAGGAGGTCTGCGCCGCGCGGAGCTCGGCATCCAGCACAGCCATCTCCAGCGCTGCCTTGGCCATCCGATGGCCCTTGATGGGCTCCAGCACCCAACCGACGCGGGCGGCCGTCAGCTTCTCGGCCTTGAACAGTTCGGGGATCAGGTAGTCGCGCATGACGAGGGCCACCGCCGCGTTGAACTCCGAGGAGTACAACGGCTCCGAACCCGCGACGCACTCGCCCCAGCCCACCCCGACGTCGGTGTTGACCTGAACGAGGATGGCTTCGCGGTCGTACTGGGTGCTGAACGAGGTCTGGAACGGCGAGCGCAGCGGAAGCCGGATGTGGTGGAGTTCAACGGACTCGAGCTTCACTGGGGCTGCCTCTCCTCGTGCCGAGAAAGTACGTAGTAACCGTCGGAGCAGAACTCGGTGACCGCCCAACCGTCGTTCATCAGACCTCCGAGGATGTCACGCACGGCCATCCGCCAGCGTTGCCCGAGCGCCGGGTCGCTGCGGCGGACGGCCTCGATGTCTCTGGGGACTCCCACCAGCACGGTCTCCGATCTGGTGCCTGCGTGATTCCCGACGGTCCCGTCCGAGTCCGCATCGAGGGCGACGGTGGCGCCTTCGGCTATCAGTGCGCTGCTAGCGCGGGCCTCGACCTGCTCGGTGCAGGCCCGGCGCACCCGCTCGGCGGTCAGCCACCACGTGACCTTCAGCCGATCTGTCGCGTCGCCGGTGTTGATCGCGTCGGTCATCGGCCCGTAGAAGTCGACCAGATAGTCCTTCGGTACGGCCCCGAGCCGCACCACGTTGAAGAACGCATTCCGGCGCACCAACGGGTCGAACGTCCAGCCGACGGAATGGAAGCCGCGCTCGAGCGCCCAAGCTCGCTGGTCGAGCTTGAGGGCGCGCCCGACGTGTCGACCCGCCCAGTCGGGAACCACGCCAGCGATGTGGGAGTGCAGCTCCAGGGGCGGGTCGACGCTGAGGAAGCCCAGACATGCGCCGATGGGGCGCTCACCCGCCCACGCGATGCCGCAGTAGTTGCCGGCATGGGTGAGCGCTCGGAGGAATTCCGCGGGGACGGTGGTCTGACCCGGCGGGGGCCGCCAGACCTCGTCCACGATCCGACCGAAGATCGCCAGCCGGTCCATGTCCCGGACGTGCTCGAGCCGTACTCCTGCCTCGTTAGCAGCCTGCTGCGCGGCGTGTTGCGCCTCGGCGACCACCCGCGGATCCGCCGCTGCCGGCTGGGGGTGGGTCATGCGGTGACCTCGTGGATCAGCCCCGCGAGCAGCGCCGTGCGTTGGGGAAGGTAGCCCGCCAGGACGTGCTCGTCGTCGGCGTGAGCTCCACCACCGACCGCCCCGAGCCCGTCGAGGGTCGGGCACCCGACCCCGGCCGTGAGGTTTCCGTCCGACGCCCCGCCGACAGCTGCCTGAGCGAGCGGGCCGAGCCCGAGCCGCCCGGCAACGTCGCCGGCGAGTCGGGCCAGCGACGCAGAGGAAGAGGCCTCCATGGGAGGGCGGTTGGCGCTGCCCACCACTTTGACCCGTGCATCGGGCAGGGTGGCGTGCAGCGAGTGCATCGCTCGATCCACGCGCGACAGCTCGTCCATGGTCCAGGCACGGACGTCGACCTGCACCTGCCCCTGCGCGGGCACGGTGTTCGACGTCGTGCCGGCGAAGAGCGCGGTCGGGGTGACCGTCGTCCCGGCCGCGCTGCTGCCGATCGCGGCGATGGCCTGCACCTGCGCGGCCAGCTCGAGCCCTGCGTTGACGCCGCGCTCGGGGTGCAGCCCGGCGTGCGCGGCGCGGCCCGTGACGCTGACGGTGTAGAGGGAGACTCCCTTACGGGCGACCTTGATCGCGCCGTCGTCGTCGCTCGCCTCGAGGACGAAGGCGGCGGCCGCCGTCGCCGCCTCCTGCTCGATGAGTGCGCGTGAGCTGATCGAACCGACTTCCTCGTCGCCCGTGACCAGGATCGTCACCGGGGGCATGCCGCGGAGAGCGGCCAGTGCCGCGACGGCATGAAACATCTGGACGAGGCCGGTCTTCATGTCGAAACAGCCTGGCCCTCGAAGCACCGGCCCCTCCTCGCTCGGCGTGACCGACCAGGGAAGGCGCGCGAGGGTTCCGAGCGGCCAAACGGTGTCGTGGTGGCCCACCAGAAGGACCCGCCGGTCGGCGCGTGGGTCGCCAAGCGTCCAGCGCACGTTCGGAACACCGTCGATCACCAGATGCTCGGCAGCCTCGCCGAGATGGCGCTGGCCCACCTCGGCGACAAGCTGGGCGCTGCGTGCGCAGGCTTCGAGGTCGCTGGTCGGAGACTCGCACGTGACCAGTTCGCCGATCTCGTCGATCGCCGCATCGAGTCGCGCCTCGAAGATCTCGAGCGGGGGGAGGTCGTTACTCACCCGCTCCCTCCCTCACCTGTCAGGTTGCCGCACCTCAGGAGCCTCTCGGCGGCGAAGGACGATGCCTCGGGGCGGGCCAACCCCGGTTTGGGCGCCAAGCGGTGCGGGTACGAAACCACTCCAGACGCACTGGTAGCGAAAGGAAAAGCGCTCATGACGTCTCCCTATCCCTCACCTGGCCCCGATCCCGATCTGCCGACCCCGGACCCCGATCCGCTTCCCCCCTCGCCGAACCCGACCGTACCGCCGATCGTGCCAGGCCCGGATGTCCCTGAACCCGGCGGTCCCGGCCAAGACCCCGACATGCGCGAGCCCCATGAGGCGAGTCCTGGCGCGGAGAGCGCGAGGAGCAATGTTCCCGGGCGGACGGTCTAGGCCGGTCTACGACTAGGTCTCCCAGGCGTCAGGGCTGGTCGTACGGCTCCACCTGGTTGCTGCCCGAGTAGTCATAGCACTGGTGTCCGGCGATGTCGGACGGGACCGCGTACTTGGCCAACGCCGCGCAGTCCCATAGTTCCTGCGCTCCCTCGATCTCTTTCCAGGTCCCGTCGACGCTGGCCCAAAGGGCCGCGTAGCCGCCGCACGAGTGGACCCCGCCGACCGCGAAGCCGTCGGTGCGCACCTTCCGCACGGTGATCCCACTCGACGCGTCGGGACAGGAGTCGTCGTTGTTGAGCTGGGTGACCAGGCCTGCCGCGAACGTCTTGAAGTCATCCGGCGCTCCGACGAGTTGGTCGACTTGGCTCGGTTGGGTGATATCGACACCGATGTCGGCGCTCCCATAGGTCAACAGCTGCGGCGACGGGGTCGGGCTCGTCACAGGAGGTGTTGCGGGAACCACCTCGGATGAGTTCCGCACGAGCGCGTTGACGCCCCACGCAGCGCCCACCACGATCAGCAGCACGACGCCGACCGCGACCAGGACGCCGTCACGGCGCCGGACCTTGTCTTGGTGCTGCAACTCGGTCAACTGGGCCATGACATTCACTCCTTCGGTCGCTGCGCGAACTCCCTGTGAAGCGCGCTGTCCTCTGCTGTCGACACTCATGAGGTGGCCTCCTCAGTGGCCTGCTCGTCCAGCCGTGCGGCTAACTTCTCTCGGCCCCTGGACAGGTGAGACTTCACGGTTCCGTCGCTGCACCCCAAGACCGTGGCCACCTCCGCCACCGGACAGCCGTACACGTAGGTCAGCGCGATGCACTGCGCCTGACGGCGAGGCAGGCGCCGCACCTCGGTCCAGAACCAGCCGTCGTCCTCGTCGAGCTCGGCCACCTCCGGGCGCCTGGTCCGCAGCCTGAGCAGTCCACGCGCTTCCACGATCCGGCGTCTGATCAACGAGGTGGACAGGTTGGCGCAGGTGCGCCGAACCCACGCGTGAGGTACGTCCAGCCGGCCGACCTCGTCCCACCTTCGGTAGGCGGTCAGCATCGCCTCCTGAGCGATCTCCTCCGCGTGCGCCCGCGAACCGGTCAGGGCGTAGGCGAAGGCCACCAACGAACGGAACTCTCGCGCGTAGAAGCCTTCGAAGGACTCCGCGCGCGTGATCCGGACCGGTACGTCGATGGCTCTCTCCCCGTCGTCGTCGGTTGTTGTTCCCAAGGGACGCCTCATCCACACAACCTCATCCACAACCTCATGCAGCCAACTCGTTCGACGGACCTGATCGGTTGGCCGGGTTCTGGAACTTTCTTCGAACGCGCCCTGGCGAGGTGGCCCCGAACGTGCGTCCGGAGCCGTACACTGGTCCCAACAAGCTGATCGTCGCCTCACCGGTGCCGGCTGCCAGAAGGCAGCTTCTGCGGCACGGAGTCTTGCGAAACACGGTTTCGCGGAACGGTGCGGACGAGCCGCGACCAGCCTGGGGAGTGGGAACGCAGGTCGGTCGACCCATGGGAGAGGGAGTGCCACCGAGAACGCGCCGCCGCGGCACAGGTCGCGCCGGGCAAGTGCCCAAGCGCACTGGTGCACCGAGAAAGTCGAGTGCACAGCGCCGCGAGGGAGACAAAGCGGTTCCCGTGCTGGCCGACGCCCTGCGGAGCGTCGCCACCGCGGTCGGCCGCGGCCGGGTGACGCAGGCCACGATGACCACGTTCCAGGCCGTAGCGCTGCTCGTCCGTGAGCTGCGCACCCAGGCGAAGGCGGAGCCGACCGAACGACGTCGCACAGCGCAGATGAAGCGGGTCGAGGGTCTCGGGGAGTCGTTGGTGCGTACGGCTGCGCGCAACGCCTCGCTCCTGCGGCTGCTCACCGACGACGCCGAGCTCCTGTCGGGCACGGAGACGGCGATGCGAGAGCTCCGGACGAAGGCAGGCATGCCCCAGCCCGAGGCACCGGCTGCAGAGCCCGAGGAAACCGACGCGCCCCCCGCGCGTGAGGAGCGACAGGTCGTCCCGCAGTCGGTCATCTCCCGCCAGCTCGCCAACCCGTTCCTTGCTCCGGACTTCTCTGCCGTCCCTGCCCCGGCCGCTGCGGCCCCCGTCCGCCTGCTCGCGGACTGGGCTTTGGTCGAACCGCTCCTGCGCGCCTTTGAAACCGTGACGGGGAACGGCACCTCGTGCATGCAGCTGCCCGAGCCGACGGGGGTCCACATCGCGCCGGGCCGCGACCTCATGCCCCATCAGGCGCGCGTCGTGGCCGCAGCACGCGAAGGTCACCGCACCTTCCTGCTCGCCGACGAGCCTGGTCTCGGCAAGACGGCGCAGGCTCTGCTGGCCGCCCGCTCGGCGCGGGCTTACCCGCTACTCGTCGTCGTGCCCAACGTCGTCAAGACCAGCTGGGCGCGCGAGGCGCAGATGTGGACCCCACAGCATCCGGCGACCGTCGTGCACAGCGACGGGGAGACTGTCGACGCGTTCTCCGACATCGTCATCGTCAACTACGACATCCTCAGTCGGCACGCCGGATGGCTCGGCACCTTCGGTTTTCGCGGCATGGTCATCGACGAGGCGCACTTCATCAAGAACAAGACGTCGCTGCGCTCCCGAAGTGCGCTGGATCTGTCGCGCAAGATTCGGCAGCGGACCGTACGCCCGCTGCTGATGGCCCTCACCGGTACGCCGCTGATCAATGACATCGAGGACTTCCTGGCCATCTGGGAGTTCCTCGGCTGGATCGAGAACGACAAGCCAGCCCCCGAGCTCTTGCACTCCCTCGAGCGCAATGGCTACACGCCGATCGACCGCGGCTTCTATCCGGCCGCGCGATCGAGTGTCATCGACCTCGGAATCGTGCGGCGGCGCAAGGAAGAAGTTGCTGCCGACATCCCGGCTCGACGGATCGCGGACATGCCGGTGGAGCTGGACGGCGCGGAGGCCAAGTCGATACGCGACGCCGAGGCTCGGCTGGTGCAGCGACTGGTCCGGCGCTACGACAGTGCGCTCGCGGCGCGTCGTACGAAGACCGACATCGAAGGCATCGACCACGCGCTCGTCCACAAGGTGGCTGCCCGCGAGGTGAAAGAAACAGCTGAGGCGGGCACTGGCGAGAACGTGTTCGCCATGATGCGGCGCATCGGTACGGCGAAGGCGGAGCTGGCGGCCGATTTCACCGCGCAGCTATCCCGCAACGCAGGAAAGGTCGTTTTCTTCGCCAAGCACATCGACGTCATGGACACCGCCGAGGCAGCACTGACCCGGCGCGGGGTCAAGCACACCTCGATTCGAGGCGAGCAGACGAGCAAGGCCCGGCAGAAGAACATCGACGCTTTCGTCAACGACGAGGACGTGCAGGTCATCGTCTGCTCGCTGACCGCTGCCGGGGTGGGGATCAACTTGCAGGTCGCCTCCAACGTGGTGCTCGCCGAGCTGTCGTGGACCGCGGCCGAGCAGACCCAGGCCATCGACCGGGTGCACCGGATCGGCCAGGACCAACCGGTGACCGCTTGGCGCATCCTCGCCGCGCAGACCGTCGACACGCGAATCGCTGAACTGATCGACGCCAAGGCGGGGCTGGCCGCGCGCGCTCTCGACGGTGCCGACGAGGAAGACGGAACGGCAGTCGACGTTCAGCTCGAGACGCTGGTCAGCCTGCTGACGAACGCGCTGACCGAGCGCGCAGCCTGACGCCCGGCAAGATCCCGCCCGGGGGACGTCAGGAGGAGAGCACCTCCAGGATCGCCAGGTTGGCGGTGGTGACCCCGTCCACGCCCAACCGCACCAAGCGGTTCAGCCGCTCCACGTCGTCGACCGGCCAGGCCAGGACCAGCAGCCCCTGCGAGTGCAGCCAGTCCATGGTGGAGTCGTCGACCAGCCCGTGAAAGATGGAGACACCACCCACGGCCGACTGGAGGTCGGTGTCGCGGCGCAGCTGGGCGAGTCCCTCCGGGAAACCGATGCTGAACAGCAAGGTCACGTGGGGAAGGGCGCTGTGCAGGCGCAGCAGCGCTTCGCGGTCCCGCGTGGAGATCATCACTTCGCGGGAGCCTTGCCGTGGCTGAAGAAAGGCGATCACGTCGTCGATGAAGCGCGGGTCCGACTGCTTGAGATCGAGCTTGAGGACTGGTGCCGTCGCAGCTGCGTCCCACACGTCCTCGAGCGGGGGGCCACGGAACAGGTGATTGGAGAGCCAGGGAAGAGGTTGGTCACGACCACCGACGAGTTCCCCGCGCACGGAGATGAGATCGACCTCGATGACGTCCGCGCCATGGTCGAGGGCGACCGCCAAGGTGTCCAGCCGGTTCCCGGCGTTGTGCGCGATCCCGCGCACACCCGAATAGTCCTTGAGCAGAGCTGGGTCCAGGGCTCGGTTGAACTGATCCGGGGGTAGCCCGGTCGTGAATCGCTGCACCTGCGGCCACGCCAGGGCAGTGGCCACGACGAGAACGCCGCCGACGACGCCAGCGACCACCCGGACCGGGTGGCGCCGCCTGCGGGGGTGCGCTCGGAGCAGCTGATCCGGTCACAGCGTCAGTATCTTGCTTCGACGCTCGTCGCCGTCATGCTGATGCGCCCTCTCGAGGAACGACCCGGCGCTCGGCGGTGCCGTCCCCGATGGCACGTTGGCAAACGCGTTAGTGGCTGCTAACGTATTTTGGGTGCCCGACGCCCTGTCTGTTGCCGCCGAGCCCAACCGTCGGCGCATCCTCCAGCTGCTTGCTGCGCGGCCGATGTCGGTCAACCAGATTGCGGGGGAGTTCACCGTCACCCGCTCGGCGATCTCCCAGCACCTGTTGCTGCTCGCCGAGGTCGGTCTCGTCGAGGCCGAGAAGCTGGGACGACACCGTCTCTATCGGGTGCTGCCCGACGGACTGCTCCGTTTGCAGGCCGAGATCGACAAGTTCTGGACCGACGAGCTGGACCGGCTCGTCGCCGATTCCCACGCCCTGAGGAGTACCCCGTGACCTTTACCAAGACCGCACATCTACCGATCCCGCCGGACGATGCATTCGCACTGATCACGGAACCAGAACGGCTCCGCAGATGGCAGGTCGTCGCGGCCGTGGTCGACCTGCGCGCCGGAGGGTCGTACCGCTGGATCGTGACTCCCGGCCACGTCGCCGCCGGAACCTTCAAGGAGGTCGAGCCGGGCAGGCGCATCGTCTTCGGGTGGGGGTGGGACGGCAGCCCTGAGCTTCCGGGGGACGCGTCGACGGTGACCATCACTGTCGAGCCGGCCGACGGGGGTTCGCTCGTGACTTTGGTTCACGAGGGGCTCACCCAGGAGCAAGCGATCGCCCATGCTGAGGGGTGGAACCACTACTTCGAGCGCCTCGAGAAGCTGGCCAGCACCGGAACGGCAGGCGTCGATGAGTGGGCTTTGGCGCCCCAGGACCTCGACCCGCTCAGCGCGGCCTATGCGGTGCTCGCGTCGATCCAGCCGATGCTGCGCGGCCTGACCGAGGCCGATCGCCAGAAGGCCTCGCCCTGCTCGGAGTTCACCAACCACGACCTGGCTGAGCATCTGCTCCAGTCGCTGGCGCAACTCGCGGCGATGGCTGGCGGTCAGGCGGTCGACCCGAAGGGCACCGCACTGGAGAACCGGGTCTCGGTGATGGCCGATCAGACCATCGAAGCCTGGCGTGTACACGGTCTCGATGGGATGGTCGCCGGCCCGGGTGGAGGCCAGCTGCCTGCCTCGATGGGCGCTGCCATCGTGGCGATCGAGCTGTTGCTTCACGGTTGGGACCTGGCCCAGGGGAGTGGTCAAGAGCTACAGGTCTCCGACGAGGTCGTCGCCTACGTTCGCACGCTCAGCGAAGGAATCGTGCCTGGTGGCCGGGGCAGCAGTTTTGCCGACGAGGTGATCCCGTCGCCGGGTGCCAGTGCTTTGGATCGACTGGCTGCTTTCGCCGGTCGCCGACCGATCCTCGCTTGACGCCTGCGCTCCTGTCTCACAGGCCCACGCAACAAACCAACCACCAACAACCGAATCAAGGAGCACCACCATGACGAAGTTCGTCCTCATCTACCACGCACCGATGGCCCCCGCGGATGCCACCCCACCCGACGCTGAGCAGATGGCTGCAGTGATGGCGGAATGGAATGTCTGGGCAGGCAAGGTCGGCGCCGGGATGATCGACTTCGGTACCCCGCTGGACCACGGCGTCCGGGTTACCGAGAGCAGCACCGCGCCGAGCACCCGCCAGGTAGCCGGCTACTCGATCATCGAGGCAGCGGACATGGACGCGGCAATCGGTCTGGCGCAGGTGCACCCCCACCTGAACATGCCCGGCGGGTGCGAGATCGAGGTGCACGAGGCGCTGCCGATTCCCGGCATGTAGGCGAACGCCCGTCGAGGCGGAGCGTCGGCGGACTAGCGTTTCGTCGGTGACTGGGTTGCGGGTGGCGTTCGATCACGGATCGTCCTACCAGCTGCTGATGTCACTGGCCACGGTTGCGGATCCCCGATGGCGTGAGGTGTTTGCCTCCGCACCGCACACCCTCGCCGCCCTGCGCGCTCCCGTCGAACGAGGCGCGCGGGGAGCTCCGCCCGGTCGGCTGCTGAGCGAGGTGGCCAGCCTCGGCAGGTACGGGTGGATCAACCTGGCCAGCCTCGTGGCGGTCGGACCCTCACCGCGGACGCTGACGGCGTTGCAAGAATCGTTGGTCAAGGCTGACGCAGAAGACCTCCACCTCATGGCCGTTGGCGCCCGTCGTCGTCAGCTGCTCTCGCTCATCGACGAGGACAGCGTGCGAGCAGCGCTTCGCGGAGACGTGTCGGCCAAGCGCGATCTTGCTCGCGCGTTGTCCACCGACCAAACAGTGCTGACGATCAGTCCATGGCTGCGACGGGCGTCGTCTGAGGAGGTCAAGCATCGGGTGCTTGCCGTCACCGAGGCTGCCGGTGCGTTGCTCCTGCCCACGCACGCAGAGAACGTTCTGCGGCAACAACTGAGGACCGACGTACGGCTCCGCCGACGCCGCCTGTCGGAGGCCGGCCCGGCGGCGACGCTCGCTGAGGTCGCGGAGGGCCTTACCTACGCGCCGTCGCCCGCGCCGTCGCGGGTTGTGCTGATCCCCGCCCCGGCCGTCCGACCCATCGTCGTCGTCGTGGATGAGGTGCGGCGCACGCTCATCTTCCACCCGGCGGCAGTTCCCCTCGACTCACCGGCCGCTGAGGAGTCGAAACCTGACCTGCTCTCTGGCACGCGCGCTCTGGGCGATGAGACTCGCCTCGCGATCCTGGAGGCGCTCCGTTCGGGCGAACGTTCGGCCACCGATCTGGCGTTCGTGCTGGCGGCCCCCCGTACGACCCTCCTCCACCACCTGGCACTGCTGCGGGCTGCCGGTCTCATCGAGACGTCGGTGGGCTCAGGCAACACGACGGTCTATGGGCTGCGCTCCGCCAGCATCGCCGCCTTGTCGCGGGAGATCGGCAGGCTTGCATCTCCTACTGTCGAAAAGTCTCGACAGTAGGAGATACAGCCGTTACGGTGCCGATCGTGACTGGTCGTCGCTGGGTCGACGGATGGGTGATCCTGCTTGCCGTTGGGCTGGTGTGCGGCATGAGCGGCTGTACCACTCGTAGCGAGTCCCCGTCTCCACCCACGTCGGTGAGCGTTTCGGCGCCGGCGCCGGAGCCGGCCGAGACCGGCCCGTTCACACCAGCGGTGGGAGCGCCGAGCAAGGTCGTGGCGAAGATCGATGTCGGAGGGTCCCCGTGCGGCGTTGCCGTTGCGGCCGGGTCGGCCTGGGTGAGCGACGCGGAGCGCAACAGCCTCGTGCAGATCGACCTGGGAACCAACACGGTGACAGGTCGGCAACGAATCAGCGCCGCACCGTGCGAGATCCTCGTCGCCGACCGCTCCCTGTGGATCGTCACGCAGTCTGGTGTCGTCGACCGCGTCGACCCGCGGACCGGCAAGGTGGTCGCCAGGATCCCCGTGGGGGCGACCTCGTACGAGGCGGCGGCCGCTTTCGGCTCGATCTGGGTCTCGAACCGCTCCGACGGAACCCTGACGCGTATCGACCCCTCCACCAACAAAGTGATCGACACGGTGGCGGTCCCAGACGTCCAGCCAGGCGGGATCGTCGCCGCGGACGGCGCTTTGTGGATCGGCAACGACACGGGTGGAGCGTCCTTCCTGATCCGGCTCGATCCCGACACGGGTGCCGTGACCAAGATCGACGCTGGTGAAAGGCCCGCGTACGTCACGGCCACGCCGGGCAAGGTATGGACCTCGGACGGCTACGACGGGACGGTGTCGACCATCGATACCCAGACCTCGGAAGCGATCGGTGATCCGGTGCCGGCGGGGGCTTACCCCGTCAACCTCGAGGCCACTCCGGACGGCACCGAGGTGTGGGTGCCAGACGACGAGGGGGACACGTTGACCCGCATCGACGCAACCAGTGGAGACGTGGTCGAGCGACTCGCCGTCGGGAGGGGCCCCGCGGTCGTGGCCGCCACGGACGCTGACATCTGGGTCACGAACTTCGAGGGGGGCTCTGTCTGGCGGATCACGCCCTCCTGAGACACCGGCCTCAAGCGGACCTCCGGTGCAGGCGGCAGGATGGGCAGATGTACGCGCGGGTGCCTCCGATGATGGCGAAGGCCGGGCCGCTCCCGGGGCCGGGGTCGAGTGAGACCTGGTCATTCGAGATGAAGTGGGACGGCATTCGAGCCATCGCCTATCTCGACGGCCCACAGGTGGACCTCGTCACCCGCAACGACCGCAACATCGCTGCCGGCTATCCGGAGCTGACTGGCTCGGTCCCGGACGCAGCTTCGGGTGGCTTGATCCTGGACGGTGAGATCGTCGCGCTCGACGAGCAAGGACGGCCGAGCTTCGAGCGACTGCAGCAGCGGATGCACGTGGTGAAGCCGGAGGCCGTACATCGATTGAGCGGAGCCGTTCCGGTTCACTATTTCGCCTTCGACCTGCTCGCGATCGAGCAGCGATCAACGTTGTCGCTCACCTACGACGAGCGACGGGAACTGCTCCAGTCGTTGGAGATCGACGGGCCACGTTGGGTGGTGCCTCCCGCGTTCATCGGCGACGGGGAAGCTGCGTTGGCCGCCAGCAGCGACCAAGGGCTCGAGGGCGTGGTGGCGAAGCGGCGCGACTCGATCTATCTGCCCGGAACACGCTCCGCATCGTGGTTGAAGATCAAGCATGTTCGTACTCAGGAAGTGGTCATCGGCGGCTGGCGCCCCGGCCAAGGGCGCCGGCTCGGAAGCATCGGGTCGCTGCTGGTGGGGATCCCGGGAGCGGACGGCTTGGACTATGTCGGCCACGTCGGGACTGGATTCAGTGATGGCGCGCTGGTAGATCTCAGGCACCGCCTCGAGCCACAGGTATTGGACCGTTCGCCGTTCTCCGCCGGACTGCCACCAGCAGATTCGCGCGACGCCGTGTGGGTCAGTCCGACCCTGGTGGGCGAGGTGACCTACGCGGAGTTCACCAGCGCGGGTCGACTGCGTCATCCGAGCTGGCGGGGGCTACGCCCGGACAAGGCGCCAGCCGACGTGGTTCGCGAGGACTGACGCGAGGGCGTCGATCGGGGCGCCTCAGGCACTGACGTCGAGCAGCTCCAGCAGCTGGTCGCAGAACATCGGTAGGTCGGCTGGCTTGCGGCTGCTGATGATGGGTCCGGGGCCGTTGTCGCAGACGACGACTGGCTCGTCCACCCACTCACCGCCGGCGTTCTCGATGTCCGTACGCACGCTCGGCCAGGATGTGAGGGTGCGGCCCTGCAGCACTCCGGCCTCCACCATCGTCCAGGGACCATGACAGATGACGGCGACCGGGCGACCCGAGTCGACGAACTGACGCACGAGATCGACCGCCTGCTGGTCCGTGCGCAGCTGGTCGGGGTTGGCCACACCGCCAGGCAGGACCAGCGCGTCGAAACCCTCCGCCTCTGTTTCAGAAACTTCGAGACCCGCTTCGAACGTGTCGCCCTTGTCCAGGTGGTTCATCGCCTGCACCTTCCCGCCGCTGGGGGAGATCAGCTCGGGGATCCCCCCAGCTGCCTCGACCGCCTCCCACGGTTCGGTGAGCTCGACCTGCTCGACGCCCTCGTCGGCGACAAGAAAGGCCACCCGCCTGCCATTGAGATCCCGCGCCATGGTGACTCTCCTTCGATGCCTAGCCGTCCCAAATCCGTCGAGGACAGGCCTTTCCTCGATGCTGCCGGCTAAACCACGCAGCAGGAGCAAACCCAGCCGCTAGAGGAACTGCGCGGGATCGAACTCGTCGATCGGGATGATCCGGACCCTGGGGAGCGGGCTGGTGAACGCGTGGGCGTCGTGCTCGAGGTCGAAGATCTCCAATCCCTCAAGATCGCGCAACCCGGTGCTCACGAACTCGCGAAGGGCGAGGACTCCGACGCGGTGCCCGCCGGACAGAAGCGTCTCTACCTCCGGGACGAAGTCACCGTCGTGGCTGGCCAGCAGCACGTCACCGCCGTGCTCCGCGATGGCCCCGAGCATCGCCTTGATGCCGAGGTCGACGACCTTGTCGTTGGCTGCCCCGGACAGGGGAACCGGCCGATAGTCCATAGCCAACAGCGCCTGGACGAAGGACATCGGCATCGCACCGTTGGAGGCGTTGAGGAAGAACAGCGGTTTGACTGGTGATCCCCAGGCGTCACCGGCGAAGTCGCGCACCCGGTCCCAGCGGGGCCGTTCGCCAGGTTCTGGTCTGCGGTTGAACAAGCTGTTGCCGATGGTCGCGTCGATGTTCTCGCCGTCGACGATGAGGTACGTCTGAGAGGCCACGTCTTGATCGTAGGGCCGCTGGCCCGCCCGTTCGTCTCAGGCGTGTCCCCGATGGTCGGCATGTCGGAGCGAGCCGTCGGACTGTGCTAACTTACAACCAAATGGTTGTAGATCTGGCGACTGAAGCGGCTGCCGACCTGGTGTTCGCCGCGTTGGCCGACTCCACCCGCCGCGACATCGTTGTGCGTGTGCTCCGCCAGGAGGAGTCGGTCTCCTCGCTGGCTAGCCACTACGCGATGAGTTTCGCGGCCGTTCAGAAGCATGTGGCCGTTCTTGAACGAGCCTGCCTCGTGACCAAGCGAGCCCGGGGACGTGAACGGTTGGTCGGAGGAAATGTGGAGGCGGTGCAGTCGGCCGCTGAGCTGCTCGACGAGTACGAACAGATCTGGCGCGGCCGAGTCGAACGTATGGACGCGCTGCTGCTGGACGACGAACCATCTACCGAAGGAGCGTTCCCATGAGCACCGTCGAGGTCGTGAAGGACACCGAAGCGCTGACGCTGACCGTGACCGCGCAGTTCGCCGCCGAGGTCGAGCGGGTTTGGGAGGTCTGGGCCGATCCGCGAAAGCTGGAGCGTTGGTGGGGCCCGCCAACCTGGCCAGCAACGTTCGTCGACCATGACTTTTCTGTCGGTGGGCGCGCCAGCTATTTCATGACCGGTCCCGAGGGTGAGAAGGCCCACGGGTGGTGGCGGTTCGAGCGCATCGACCCGCCCCGTGAGCTTGCCTTCGAGGACGGATTCGCCGACGACTCCGGGGAACCTTCGACGACGATGCCGGTGACCCATGCCGTGGTCAGCCTCGATGAGGTGAAGGGTGGAACCCGGATGACGATGGTGTCGCACTTCGCCACGGTCGAGCAGCTCGAACAGCTCGTCGCGATGGGCATGGCCGAGGGCATCCAGGAGGCGATCGGCCAGATCGAGGCTCTCGTCTCCGCTTGACCGCCCACTCGGCGGGCTAGTCGCCGGTGACCCCGTCGATGGTCTCGCGGAGCAGGTCGGCATGCCCGTTGTGACGGGCGTACTCCTCGATCATGTGTAGGTAGATCCAGCGCAGATCGAGCTCATTGCCTCGGCTCGATCGAAAGGTTGCCTCGAGCGGGAGGTCGACCACGGCTGCGTCGGCCAGCCGACACTGCTCGCGGTAGATCTCGAAGACCTGCTCGGCAGGAACTGCGTCGAGGTCCTCGAAATCGCCCTCGGGGTTGTCATCTGGTCCGAAGAAACCGTGGGCTTGTTGACCGACCATGCTGGAGCGGAACCACCACGCCTCCACCTCAGCCATGTGGCGCACGAGGCCGAGCAGGGACAGGCGTGACGGCGGAACACTGCGGGTGGCCAGCTGCTCGTGGGTGAGCCCGGTGCACTTGGCCAGCAGGGTCTGCCGATGGAAGTCCAGCCAGCCCTGCAACGCCGTGCGCTCATCGACGAGCTTCGGGTTGGGTGCCCGGTCGATCTCGGGAGCTGTCCAGGCTGCCGACATCGATGCGTCACTCACTCGTTGGAGCCGGTGCACCGATGATGCCGAAGTCCGCCCCCTGCGGATCCCGGATCGTGGCCATTCGCCCCCATTCGGTGTCTACGGGACCGAAGACGACCTGACCGCCTCGCTCGCTTGCCTGCTTGGCCACGGCGTCGGCGTCGGCAACGGCGAAGGTCACCGACCATGCCGGCGTGGCGTCCGGGTTGCCCTCCTCGAGCGCGCCGAGCCCCCCGACCGTTCCGCCCGGTCCGTCGCCATCGATCGTGACCATCTCTCCTGCGCTGCTGTATTCGTAGCCGAACACCGCGGCGTAGAACGCCTTCGCTGCCTCGAGGTCGGAGCTAGCCAGCTGGTTCCAGACCACGCCACCGGGCTCGTTGACGTGCTGGTAGCCGATGTGGTCGTAGGCCTGCCAGATCCCGAAGGCGGCGCCCGTCGGGTCGAGGGCTATGGCCATGCGCCCTTGTCCAGGAACGTCCATGGGCTCCATGGCGATGGTTCCCCCGTTGGCCAGGACCGCAGCCGCCGTTGCGTCGGTGTCGGCTGTCGCGAGGTAGGTCGTCCAGCGCGCGGCCGAGGAATCACCGGGCATCATCTCGGCGAGGCCGGCGGCAGTACGGCCGTCGACCTCGGCCACGCCGTAGTGCCCGAACTCCTCGCCGGAGTCCCTGATGGTCCAGCCCATCACGTCGCGATAGAAGTCCCAGGCGGCTTCGCGGTCGGTTGTCGCCAGGTCGACCCAGTTGGGAGTCCCAGGTGGCCAGGGCTCGGTGCGTGTGGTCATGACATCTCCTCGTGGGGCGGGTAGCTGCTGATCTCAAGCTCGGACTGATCTCAACCTAGGACGGCCCACCGACACAAGCCTCGGACGACGACGATCGCCTCAGCACCGGTGGGGTCGAGCCAAGGGTCAGTCGAATGGTTCGCCCGAGATGCGCCAGGCGGCGACGACCCGTTTGGGTGCCTGCGTCATCCACGCATCCATCAGGAGCTCCTCCAGGTCGTCGGCGTGGATCGACTCCAGATCGACCAGCACCGCGGGATAGCCGTCGAAGTGCGGTGTGACGAACACGGCTGGCTGGAGCTCGGCCAGCCGTACATCTTTGGTGTCGAGGTCAGGGACCCGCACACCGAGGATGGGACCAGTCGGAGCGCTGGCTCCCAGGTAGGTCTGGTCCGTGTGCCGCAGCGGTCGCTCCCAGGCGACCGGCTTTCCTCGGACGCGCCAGTCGTGACGATCGTCGGCGTCCACCAGTCCCGGCAACCTGGCCGCGCATTGCGCCACGTCCTTCCAGTCAGCCATGAGCAGAACGTTAGCCATGCTCTCGACCCAAGAGTGTCTGGATTCGTCTGGATTCGAGCGATCCCTCGAGACGCCGAGGTGTAGGGGAGTGCGCCTCGGGGTAGGTGTCACGGGGACAGTGCCTGTCGTCCCCGGGCGATGTGGCACCGAATGCCCCGATGAATTCGAGGAGATGCACCCGTGAGCAAGGACCTGCAGGACGTCAAGGATCAGGCCGGCGCCACTCTCGGCACGGCGAAGACCGCGGTCATGGATGCGAGTCAAAGCCTTCAAGCGCACGCCCCCGAGGCTGCAGACCAGATTCGGGCGATCGCCTCAGCGGCGACCGAAGAGCTGGCCGAACGCGGACAGGCCGCGCTGGACAACTCCGCGGAACTCGCTGAATCAGCGCGAGATGGTCTCAGGGAGAACTCCGGCAAGGCCTACGTGGCCTTTGCGCTCGTCGTTCTGGCCGTCCTCGCGATCGTCGGGGTACGCCGGAAGCGCTCGTCCGACGACTCGGCGACTCGCTGACGGGTAGCGGCGGCGATCAGTCGTCCTCGCCTTCGTCGAGGCCCTGAGCCACTTCGGAGCTGGACTCGCCCACGGTCATCCCGGCCGGAGGTGCGCCGACTGGCATGGCGAACAGGCTGACGTCGTCGCTGGTCAGGCATCGTCCGGTCGCGAGGTCGAAGCGCCAGCCGTGCTGATCGCACACGAGTTCGCCGTCCTCGACGTGGCCGAACTGGGCTAGATCCGCGGACAGGTGTGGGCAGCGGCGTTGAACGAGCCAGTCGTCGAAGCGCCAAAGCTCCTTGATCTCCCGTTCAGAGGTGATCCAGTCCTCGACGTAGTGAGCACGTTCTTCCGACAACGCCTTGAACCACGTGTAGACGTGCTCGTTGTACGGACCCTTGCGGCTGGCTCGGAATCGACAGGACAAGAACAGCGCGTTGACCCAGTCCTCGAGGTGGCGATCCACACACGTGCGCAGCAGGGCATCATCGATCTGGAAGACGTAGCGGCACGCCGCCCCATCGCCGGGAATCACCTGTCGCTCCTGGAAGTCCAGGATGATCTGCTCGGCCCCGGTGTCGAGCAGCACCCGCTCGCCCAACCTCGCGCACAGGTGCTGGGCGATGTCCATGAGCGGCTCGAACCACGCCTTGATCTCCGGCAGCAGCGGCGTGTCGCCGCGTGACCACGAGGCCCGTTCAGCCTCAAGCCGCGGTCGCCAACGCTCCTGGTAGGCCTTCAGATAGCCGCGCTTGTCGTCGTAGATCGCCTGAATCTCAGCCGGATCGGTGCGGTGCGTGATCACGGGATCGCCCCTGCCGAGCTCGACCGTCGAGCCGGGTACGAGCAGGTGAGCGCTCTCGATCCCGTGCTCCCTCAGGAAATCGAGGAACACGGGGGTGTCGGGGAACGGGTTGCCGGGTTGGCCGAAGTCGTTGATCTCGAACAGGTCGTCGTCGATGAAGGCCGGCGGGCCTGCGTGCGGAAAGATGTGGTCGGCTCCGATCGCTTTGACGTACCGGTGAGCGCGCTCAAGGCCGCGCCGACGCTTCTGCTCTCCGAGTGCGGTCTTGGCCCGCTCCGGCAGGTCGTAGACGACGGGATACCAGATCGCCCCGGAGAACTGGAGCCAGTGAGCGTCGAAGTGCCCGAAATCGGCTAGCACGCTCAGGTCCGGTGGCCGTGCGTCGTTCATGTTGAGAATGCTCGCGGTGCCGTCGTCGACCGCCAGGCACGAGTCGCCGATCGGGCCGTCGTTCGGCATCGAAAGGGCGACGATCATCACTCGTACGCCACCCTCGAGCTCGGTGGGCTCACCGCTGACGGTTTCCACGAACCTCGTGAAGCCGAGGTCTTGCATCGCGTGCTTGAGATGCGGCAGCGCATATCCGGGCAGGAGCACCGTCGTGTCCTTGCTCATGTGCGCCGAGAGCCAGGCTGGGTCGAAGTGGTCGAGGTGGAGGTGGCTGACGTAGAGGTAGTCGGCCGCCCCCAGCACCCCGGGATCCAGATCCTCGTTGGCTGGGAACGGAACCCAGGAGCCGAAATACGCGGGATTGAACCACGGGTCGCAGGTGATGGTTCCTGCGGTGGTCTCGATGTAGAGGCCGGCGTGGCCGATGCTGGTGACCTTCACCGATGTCCTCCTGGCGTCGTTCATTCAGCCTACGTGACCCTCCTTGCGCATGCGTGAAGGGCCGCGAGACGGTCAGTCGGCAGGCGGTGGGTCCTCGTGTCCCGCCGCTTCGTCACGATCCGCCCACTCCAGAAGCGGGTCGATCGAGAAGACGGCTTCGTCGATCCCCGCATGAAGGTCGCCCAACGCGGCGAATCGGTCTGGAACTGTGCCCATGGTGCAGTCGTTGGGGTGTACGTCGTCGATCTCGTTCCACTTGAGCGGCGTCGAGACCGTCCCGCGCGCATTGCCGCGCACGCTGTAGGCGGAGGCGATCGTGTGGTCTCGTGCATTCTGGTTGTAGTCCACGAACAGCGAGGCCGGGTCACGGTCCTTACGCCACCACGTCGTCGTGACGTCGCCTGCTGATCGACGCTCGACCTCGCGCGCGAACGCGAGCGCGGCACGGCGTACGTCTGCGAAGCCGTGCGCGGGGTCGATCCGCACATAGATGTGCAGTCCCTTGCCTCCGCTGGTCTTCGGCCACCCGACCGCGCCGAGCTCGTTCAGGACCTCGTGCGCGACGTGGGCGACGCGCCGGACGGTCGCGAAGTCGCACAACGGCATGGGATCGAGGTCGATGCGCCACTCGTCCGGCGTTTCGGTGTCTGCCCGTCGGGAGTTCCAGGGGTGGAACTCCACGGTCGACATCTGTACCGCCCACACGACGCTGCCCAGTTCGGTCACGCACAGCTCATCCGCGGTGCGGTTGTAGCGGGGGAAGTGCAGCCGCACGGTCTGGACCCAAGGGGGTGCTCCGGCGGGTAGGCGTTTCTGGTGGACCTTCTGGCCGTCAACGCCCTTGGGAAATCGGTGCAGCATGCAGGGCCGCTCGCGCAAGGCGTTGACGATGCCGTCGCCGACACTGAGGTAGTAGTGCACCAGGTCGAGCTTCGTGGCGCCCGTCTCCGGGAAGTACACCCGGTCGGGGTTGGAGATGCGGACATCACGCTGACCGACCTCGATCTCGACGGCTGGAGACGTGGGGTCGCCGCGAGCCATGAGGTCAAGGTAGCGGGCGATTCCCGTCCTTGGCCTGACCTCGGCCTGGAGGTGTACGGGCGGATGGTTTGGGCCAGGCTGTAGGGATGGCTGACATCACCGATCTGATCTTTGCCGACCACCACTGGTTCCGACGGCAGTTCTTCCTCCTCGACGAGGCCACAACAGTCGAGGAGCTGACCGCCATCTGGGACCCGCTGGCCACCACGTTGGACACTCATGCCGACGCCGAGGAGCGGATCTTCTACCCGGCGCTGCTCAACAAGGCCGACGAGGATGGTGAGGAGACCGAGGACGCCGTCGATGACCACAACAAGATCCGGGCCGCGGTTGCCGAGAGTCGCCGGCACGACGTCGGCAGCGACTCCTGGTGGGAGGCCGTCGCGGACGCTCGAAAGGAGAACGGCGAGCACCTCGACGAGGAAGAGCGCGAGGGGCTGGCTGACTTCCGCAAGAACGCCTCCGCCGAGCTGCGACACCAACTGGCCATGGAGTGGGTGCGCTTCATCTACGAGCATCCGCTCGGCCGCGGCGTGGACCAGTCGCAGAAGGACGTCGAGGGATACCTCGACGAGCACGGCGCCGACTGACTGAGCGCCGCTGCTCGGCAGGGCTCAGGCACGCGTTGAGCTAGCCGCGGTCGAGCTCATCACCTGGACCACTTGACGCTTCCGCAGGCTTTATATATAACTAAGACGTTAGATAACTGGAAGGTTAGATAAATGCCTCAGCAGGATCGCCTCAGTGTCACGTTCGCGGCGCTGGCTGACCCGACGCGGCGGGCCATCCTGGATCGGCTGACGCGAGGACCTGCCACCGTCGGAGAGCTGGCAGAGCCGTTCGAGATGAGCGGTCCGGCGGTGTCCAAGCACCTGCGGGTGCTGCAGCGTGCCGACCTGATCGTCCAAGGCCGCGAGGCTCAGTGGCGGCCGTGCAGCTTGCAAGCCTCGCCGTTGCAGGAGGTCGCGGAGTACGCCTCCGGATTCCGGAGGTTCTGGGCGGCCCGCCACGACCGGCTCGATGACTATCTCGCTGAACTTGCAGACCAGACCGCACAAGCGACAGCCACGAGCGTCGCGTCACCCAGCTCGCCGCAACGTCGGCGACGTACCCAAGGAGAATCACCGTGACCGCCAACACGCACCAGACCGAGTTCAGTACGCCCAGCCCTAACCAGGTGCGGGCCGTTCGCACCTTCGACGCCCCCATCGAATTGGTCTGGGCCGCGCACACCGACCCGAAGCACGTGCAGCAGTGGCTGCTCGGCCCTGATGGATGGGCGATGCCGGTCTGCGAGATCGATCTTCGCGTTGGTGGTGCGTGGCAATACGTGTGGCGCAATGACGAGGACGGCCGGGAGTTCGGCATGTCCGGCGAGTACGTCGAGGTCGACTCTCCTCATCGGGCTGTGTTCACCGAGATCTTCGAGGAGAACCCGCCGTCGACCAACACCCTGGAGCTCGTTGAGAACGAAGGACGGACCACCATGACGCTCACCATGACCTACGTCTCCGAGCAGGTCCGCGACATCGTCCTCGAGACGGGAATGACGGGTGGCATGGACACCAGCTATGACCGCCTGGCCAAGCACCTCCAGGGTCAGGTCTGAGACCGGTCGTCAGTCGGACTCCGCCGCTCCTTGCTCCTCGACCCGCGCCTGCATCAGCGACGTGAGCAGTTCTGTTGGTAGTTCACGGTCGTAGGGGAGCTTGATGAAGCCGGACCCGGAGTCGGCGCGGCTAGCGCCGGCTTAGGCGCTGAGGTGGTATTCGATCCGGGCTTCGAGGTGGCTGTAGATCTCGGGTTGTCCGGCTGGTGGTGGTCGGCGTCCGGGGAGGAGTGGTGGGGCGGTGGAGTGGTAGGTGTGCCTGGTGGGGGTGGTGACCCGGACCCGATGGGGTGTCGCCCGCCGGGTGGGCAGGACGTGTGAGTTCCAGCCGGGGGTTTGTTTGAGGTAGTTGCACCGTTCGCACAGTCCTTGACCGTTGGTCAGGCTGGTCCGGCCGCCTTGGGCGTGGTCGTGGAGGTGGTCGAGGTGCCGGATCGGCGCGTCACACCACGGGGTGCGGCAGGTCTGGTCGCGGGTGGTGATGAACCGGCGCATCCCGCGGGGGAAGACCCTGCGGGTGGACTCCACCTGGGTCAGCGCCCCGCTTTGGGGGTGGGTGTAGAGCCGGCGCAGCCACACCTTCGCGTCCCGGTCAGCCGAACCGACCAGCTCACGCGCGATCCCGGCCGGGACGGGTCCGTAGCCGGGGATCCGCGCGGGCGCGTCGTCCTGGCCGAGCAGGGTCGGTGTCGGAGATCACGACCTGCACCTCCACCGGGACAGCGGCGGCGGCGGTTTGGCCGGTGACGCGTTCGATCAGGGTGTCGGCCATCACCTGCCCCCGGTTGCGTGGATCTCCTTGGGCGCGGGCTGTGGCGGCGGCTTCCTGCAGGGAGGTGATGACCGCGACCCCACCGGCGACCGGCAGCAGCGCACCGAGCTGGCTCATCGCGTCCGGGGCCGGGCGCAGGCTGACCCGCCGCTCCTGCACCGCCCGCGCGGCCCGCTCGACGGCGGCCTGGGCGTCCAGCCGGTAGGCGACCGCGCGGACCCGGCCGGTGAGTTCCTTGTCCCCTGAGGCCGCGAGTGCTTCCAGGTCGGTGCACAGCTCGGCGTCCAGGACCCTGCGGTCGGCTTGGGTGAGGGAGGAGGACTCCCGCACGATGATCGCGGCGCGGGTCTCACTGATCAGCCCGGCCTGCAGGGCGGCCAACGTGGCCGGCAGGTCCTCGACCAGCGCGGTGGCGATCGTGACCTGTCGGGCGCCCTGATGCGGGGACAACCGGCGCGCGAACCCGACCTGCGCCCCCACCGACGACCGAGACCGCTCCGCATCCCGGCGCGCCCGCCACGCCTCGAACCCCTCCGACCCCGCCAGCACCCGCGCCGCGTGCTCCTCATCGCTGCTGTCGCTGCTCGGACACGGTCAACGCCGCGGTCACCCGCACCTGCGCCGCCGCCACCGCGGCCTTCAACTCCTCCAACGCCCGCAGCTGGTCGATCCCCTGACAAGCAGCACCTGCCGCGGTTCCTAGCCCGGTCAGCCGGGTCGCCAGCGCGCCGATCTCGGTCGCGGTGACCGCTGCGCTCGGGGTGGATGACATGCCTGAACTCTAGAACAAGGCACCGACAGTTTATCGACGGTCCACAGGCTGATTCCTGTGTAATAGCAACAGATTCCCGTAGCAGACCGCACCGACAGTTTCCTGTCGTTGTCCACAACGAAGTTCACTGCGGCTCGAACGGTTCGAAGACGAGCGCATCCGTCAGTGGTTTGCGAGCCAGGTCTGGAACCTCGCAGTCCGGGGCCGGGTAGCCGATTGGGAAAAGGATGTAAGGGCGTTCGGTGGCGGGTCGATGGAGAAGCTTGGTCAGGAAAGCCATCGGGTTGGGGGTGTGGGTGAGCGTCGCCAACCCCATCGTGTGCAGAGCCGTGATGAACATGCCGCAGGCGATGCCGACACTTTCGTTGACGTAGTAGTTGCGCCGCAGAGTGCCATCAGGCATCGGAGTCTGTCGCTGTGCGAACGCGACGACGATCCAGGGAACGACGTCCAGGAACGACTTGTCCGCGTCGGTCTCGAGTGCCGCTAGCGCTTCATGCCAGTCCGGCACCGCGCGCTGCTCGTAGAACGTGCGTTCTTCTTCCTCGGCCGCCAGCCGAATCTGGTGCTTCAGATCCGGATCCTCGGTGGCTACGAACGTCCACGGCTGGTGATGCGCGCCGCTGGGAGCAGTGTTGGCCGCTGTCACGGCCACCTCGATCATCTGCCGCGGAACCGGATCGGCGCTGAACCAGCGCACGCTGCGCCGTTTCTGCATGTGTGCCAAGAATTCTCGACCTCGGGTGAGTCCTTCCTCGGGCGGCACGCGCTCGGGCCGGTAGTCCACGAACGGATGTGAGTGGGGTCGGCTGGGCACGGTCACCAGTCCCGCCGGTGGCCGTCAGGGTCGGGCGCAGCAGCCCGGTAACGGTCGATTGCCGCCTGGATCGTCTCTTGATCGTGGAGGTCGGCGCCCTCCGCCATGAGCTGGGCGATGATCGAGGCAGCGGGCCCGCGGGCCTCTCCCGAGGAACACAGTCGGCGGAACTCCGCCTCGTTGTCCGTGATCGCCGTGTGGATCTCCTCGACTGGGCCGCGTGGTTCTCGGGCGGAGGCGTACGTCGCCCACGCACGCAGGATCTCGGGAAGCCAGCGCTCATCGTCCTCGTCCGTGATCACCTTGCTGGGCACGAAGTCCAGCAGGAACCGAGCCGCGAGCGCCGGGCTCATCCGGTAGGGCGTCATGCGCATGTGGTCGCAACAGAAGTCGATGATCAGCCCGGCTAGGTAGCCAGCCTCCTCCTTCGGCGCTCCAACCGTGCGCGCGGGCTGAGAGGCGAGGAAGTCCTCGACGATCTCTCGTCGCTCCCTCTCGGTTAGCGGCTCTGGCGCCGGGGGCAGCGGAGCCCGCGTTCTCGCCGCCGGAGCTACCGACCGCTTCGGCTCACGGCCTCTCGAGACAGGCATCCGGCGACCTTACCGATCGGACTGCTGCGGCTGATTTCTCCAGCCACGGGCTGCCGGATCCGATAACCGAACCATGGCCTCCTTGTCTCGGCTCGGCGCGACCTGCTTGGTGGCGGTTGCGGTCCTGTCGGCTGGTTGCTCGAACGGCGACCCGGTCAAGGCGGAGGCCAGCGTCGTGACGGGTGGGCTCAGCCAGGGAAACACGGTCCAGGTGACGGCTGCCCTCGCCGCATCCAGCGCTGCCGTCAAGGGCTGGCAGATCGAGAACGGCGCCTTCCCATCCGCGGCGGACTTCGCAACCATCCCGGGGGCCGCTTCGAGCGGTGGGGCGACCGTGACCTACGTCGCTTCGGGCTCCGGGTTCTGCCTGACCGCGACCTCATCGGGTCAGCCGGTCGTCGTCCGCGTGTGGCGCGAGCCGGGTGGGCTTCAGCCCGAGGGCGCTACCTGCTGAACGGGTCGCGGAGGCTAGCCTCCGCACCATGCGTGTTGTCGTCGTCGGAGCTGGAGCATGGGGCCTTCCGGCGGCTGCCGAGCTGGCTCGCCGTGGGCACGACGTCATTGCGCTCGACACCCACGGCGTGGGCAATTCGCTGGCCTCCTCGGGAGGGCCGACACGGATCTGGCGGCTGACACACCCGCACGCTCACGGCGTCCGGCTCGCGCTGCGGCAGATCGAGGCGTGGCGCCGGCTCGAGGCGCGCAGCCAGTCCGAGATCCTGCTCACCCGCGGGTTGCTGTGGCGTGATCCCGGGGCTGCGGGCATCGCGCGCACGCTGGAGTCCGAAGGCGTCGCGTCGACGCTGGTCGAACCGGAGGACGTGTCGAGGTTCTTCCCCGCCCTGCGACCAACCGATGATCCAGCGGTGTGGCAGGACGAGGCCGGTCCCCTTCTGGCCGAGGTGGCCTTGGCCGCCGAGGCGTCAGTACTCGCTCGCCACGGCGGCGAGGTGCGCCTCGGGACCGCGACTCACATCGACATCCTCGGCGAGCAGGTGCAGCTCGATCTGCTGGACGGCCAGACTCTGCGCTGCGACCAGCTGGTGCTCGCGCCCGGGCCTGGCGCCGGCCCCCTGCTGCGCGACCTGGGCATCGACCTTGAACTTCAGCCGGTGCTCGAGCAGGTGGGCTACGTCCAGGGTGACGCCGATTGGACGCACTGGCCGTGCGTCGTGGACACCGAGGGCACCGACTTCGGCTTCTACGGACTGCCGACCCCGGGCCACGGCTTCAAGCTCGGCAACGACCTTCCGCTTCGGGATCTGCTGCCGACCGACCTCGACCGGACCCCGGATGTTGGCATCACCGCACAGATCGAGGAATGGGTCGGACGATCGCTCGTCGGGGTCGACCCGGTCATCACGCATTCGCAGGTGTGCTCGTGGACCAACTCGCCAGATGGATGGTTCGTCGTGGACAGGGTGGCCGACGGTCGCGTCGTGCTCGCGTGCGGCGACTCGGGACAAGGGTTCAAGTTCTCGGCACTCATGGGTGAGGTGCTCGCAGATCTCACCGAGGGGACCGATGCCGACGAGGACATCGCCGCACTCTCGCTCGCTCGCTTCCAGCCGCATGGGTAGTGGCAGGATGGGTGCGGTGAACCAGGAGACCTTCGACGCGGTGGATGACTACGTCGTGTCGGCGCTGCTGCCTTTCGACCCGATTCTCGACGACGTACTCCGCCGCTCCCACGCCGCCGGGCTGCCCGCTATCGCCGTGTCGGCGCCGCAGGCCAAACAGCTCCACCTGCTCGCGCGGGCGATCCGCGCCGAGCGCATCCTCGAGGTCGGCACACTCGGTGGGTACAGCGCGATCTGGCTGGCCCGCGCGCTGCCAACCGACGGACACCTCGACACCCTGGAGATCGACCCGAAGCACGCAGACGTCGCACGGGAAGCCTTGTCGGCTGCGGGTCTGAGTGATCAGGTCGAGGTGCATGTCGGTGCGGCGATCGACACCCTCGAGCGGATGATCGCCGGCGGCCAGCAGCCGTACGACCTGGTGTTCATCGATGCTGACAAGCCGAGCAACTCCAACTATGTGCGCGCGGCACTGGCTCTCAGCCGCCCTGGCACCGTCATCGTCGTCGACAACGTCGTCCGCGGTGGTGACGTCGTGGACCCCGACCGGTATGAAGACGGAGCCGTCGTCGGCGTTCGCCAGCTGAACCAGCTCATCGCGACCGAACCACGGCTCGAAGCCACCACGATCCAGACGGTTGGGCACAAGGGCTATGACGGCTTCACCCTCGCGTTGGTCACTTCCTGAGGGCTGCCACCTGTTCGGCCGCTGACTCCTCCCGGTGCACGGCACGTTCGAAGGTCTTCTCGGCCAGGCCGGCCGCCCGCGAGGCCGTCTCCTCGGCCTTCTCGGCCGCCTCCAGCTCTGCTGCTGCGGCGGCGAGGGTCTCCTGGGCCGAAGCGGCTCGAAGGTGAGCGGCGGACTGGGCCTCCCGAGCGCGTTCGAGTCGCTGCTCGGCGCCTGCCCGTTCGGTCGACGCCTCCTCGAGCGCCTTCTCGGCGGCCTTCAGTGCGCGCCGTCGACCGGGGGTGGGTGCGGCTGCAGGGGACGCGACAGTGTCGACTCCGTCGCCACTGTCGACCAGGTGCAGCCCTGACGCACCATCGGCTTCGCCCAGGCCGGCATAGCTGAGCTCGCCGACGACTTGGCCCTGCACGAGCTTGGCCCCCGTGGCCCGGTCGGTCATGGCCGCGTCGAGACTCCTCGCCACCTGTTCCAGGACCGCGGGGGAGAGCGGATGTCCCGCGGAAGCCGCGAGCTCACCCACCCGGCCGGCCACGGCGCGGACCAGCCGATGACGCTGGCCGGTCAGCGCTCGAAGGCTCTCCGCCGATAGTTCCCGCTGAGCCCGCCGCAACTCGTCACCGACAGCGAGCAGCTGGTCCACCTGCACTCGATCCTCGCGGACGAGGGTGTTGAGCGCCCAGCCCGTGAGATTCGGCTTCCGCAGCGATTTCACGTCCTTGGCGGCCTGCGCGTCGCCGGAGCGCTTAAGTGTGTCCGCCAACCGATTGCGGGTCGCCACGAAGCGTTCGGGGTCGAGCCCGTAGAGCACGGCCGCGGCGTCCTCGGCGGAGGTGACGGTTTCCTCGGCGGCCATGACTTGATTGTGCCGTGCAACTGGCCGCTAACGTCCTGCCATGACGTCCAGCGACTCGGCCCCTCCTCCGCTCACCCCGTCCGTGGTTCGCGGGGCCATGAACTACATCGACCAGTGGTTGGCATTTCGGCAGACCTACCTCCGGGTTCCAGGTGTGCAGGCCGCTGCACTCTTCGATCACGAGATGGTCCTCTCGGAGGCGTACGGCAAGGCGGACGTCGAAAGCGGCACTCCACTGACGACAAACCACCTGTTCCGCGTGGCCTCGCACTCCAAGACCTTCACTGCCACAGCCGTGATGCAGCTGGTGGAGGCTGGGCTCGTTCGCCTGGACGACCCGGTCGGGAGGTGGCTGCCGTTCATGACTCAGGCTGCGAGCCCGGTTGCCTCCGTCACCCTTCGAGAGATGCTGACCCATTCGTCAGGCATGATCCGCGACGGAGTCGAGGCCGACTATTGGCAGTGCCTGGAACAGTTTCCAGACGAGCAGCAGCTACGCCTCATGGCCCTTGACGGGGCCAATGTCCTCGAGCCGAATGTTCAGTTCAAATACTCCAACGTCGCCTACTCGTTGCTAGGTCTGGTCATCGAGGCCGTCGCCGGCCGGCCGTACGGCGATCAGGTGCGCGCTCAGATCGTGGAGGAGCTCGGCCTGGAAAACACGGGACCGGAGCTGGACCGCTCTCGAACGGCTGAGTTCGCGTGCGGCTATTCGTCGCTCGCCTATGCCGACAGTCGGGCCGCTATCGACCATGTCGACACACGAGCCATGGCATCGGCGACGGGCTTCTACTCGACGGCAAGCGACCTGTGCCGCTACAGCTCGGCTCACTTCATGGGAGACGAGCGGCTGATCAGTGACGCGTCGAAGCGGCAGATGCAGCACGAGTGGTGGCCCATCGTTGGCCCAGCCGACGGCGCCTATGGGCTGGGATTCAGCATCGTGCCCCTCGCGGGTCGACGGCTGGTCGGTCACGGTGGTGGCTACCCGGGCCACATCACGCGCACGGTGTTCGATTCCGAGGCGAAGCTCGCCGTGTCTGTGCTGACGAACAGCATCGACGGCCCTGCCGAGGAGCTAGCCCTGTCCATGGTCCGCCTCATCGACCTTGCAGCCAGGCAGGCGGCAGACCGCCCCGATGAATCAGTTGGCCTAGAAAAGTTCTGTGGCCGGTTCGCAAGTCTTTGGGGCGTCCGGGACGTAGCACTGCTGGGCGGGCGGCTGTGCCTGCTGGATCCCACCGTCGCGGACCCCACGGCCGCACCGGCATTCTTCGACGTCGACGGGGATTCGACCCTTCGCGTCGCTCTTGGGCCGGGGTATGCGTCAGTGGGCGAACCGATGGACTTCAGCTTTGGCCCGGGTGGGCGGATCGAGTCCGTACGCGGCCCCGGGGGCCTGACCTGGTGGCCACTCACCGAATTCCAGCTCTTCCAGCGAAACGGGGCAGTCCGCGCGCCGCTCCCTTGATCGGATGATTCCCGCTACTACGTTGGGTCAGCCGGCCGCCGAACGTAGTCAGGATGGGGAATAGAGACATGCGCACGTCGCCTGTGCGACGGACATCGACCATGAGGCTGCGCCGCGCCGCCCTGCTCGCTGTCGTCGGAGTCACGGTCCCCGTCCTGTCGGTGGCGGTGGCCGCTCCAGCAGCGGCGGCTGGCCTGTGCGCCGATCCGGGTGGCTCTGGCGCGGGTGGGACCTTGACCGGTGTCGTCAACACCTACTACCCGGGGGTGGGTACGGCCGCCAGTGGCGCCACCGTGCTGGATGTCGGCGCCGCCGCTGGCGCAGCGCAGCCGATTGTTGACGGAGATCTGTTGCTGGTCGTCCAGACCCAGGGGGCCGACTTCGACAGCAGCAACACCTCTGCGTACGGCGACGGCGTCAGCGGGGGAAGTGCCAGCGGCTACACCGATCTGAACCAATCCGGTGCCTACGAGTACGTTCGCGCGACCTCGGCCGTCAGTGCAGGATCGGTGTCGATCTCCGGCCTCGGGCCAGGCGCGGGGCTGCTGAACAGCTATGTGAGCGCGCCGGCGGACGCGACGCACGGCCAGCGGACCTTCCAGGTGATTCGGGTGCCGCAATACACGACCGCGACCACGAGCTCGGGGCTGACCGCAGCGCCGTGGGACGGCGCGGTAGGGGGAGTCCTGGCGGTTGATACGACCGACACCCTCACCGTCAACGGGAACGTGACGGTTGACGGTTTGGGCTTTCGGGGCGGCGCCGGTATTCGACGCGGCGGCGCTTCTGGACTGGCCAACACCGATGTCGTGACCAGCGCCACCCTGGCTGCTAACGGCAACAAGGCCGAGGGTGTGGCTGGGACTCCGCTGGGCTCGAGCGCGGGCGATGGCTACCCCGGTGGAGACGCTGCGCGCGGGGCGCCTGCCAACGCCGGAGGCGGCGGGACTGACGGCCGCCCGAGCAACAACGATCAGAACTCCGGGGGCGGAGGAGGGGGCAACGGCGGGGATGGCGGGGACGGCGGCAACACCTGGAGCTCGGACCTGGGAAGGGGTGGCTACGGGGGATCGGGGCTCCCCGCAGACGCCGGGCACGTCTTTCTCGGGGGTGGTGGGGGCGCAGGGACGGCCAACAACTACGGCCCACCGGCAGCTGATGGGGCGCCCGGGGGTGGGTTGGTCTTCTTCCGCGCTTCGGCTGTCTCGGGCGGTGGAACCGTGTCGGCTCGAGGCGGCTCCGCCTATGACGACACTCTCAACGATGGCGGCGGCGGTGGCGGAGCCGGCGGAACCGTGGTCATCACCACGACGACCGGATCCCTGGGCGGAATCACGATCGACGTCTCGGGTGGCCAAGGGGGCGACGCCTGGGCGACTCAGGCCGGTGCAGGGAACGCCCATGGGCCAGGAGGCGGCGGTGGCGGCGGGTGGGTGCTCATCTCCAGCGCGCCGGCGGCCGCCATCATCGTGGGTGGTGGTGGTGGCGTCACCACGACCGGAGATCTCACCTACGGATCGACCGACGGTGCTGACGGACACTCGGCCGTGGTGCAGGCGGAGGACATCCCCGGCGTCAGCGGAGGTGCTGAGTGTGCAGACCTGTCGGTGACCAAGTCCGGCCCGGCCACCGTCGCCGCCGGCGAGGTCATCACCTATCAGCTAGCCGTCGAGAACGCAGGGCCGGCTGACGCCAGCGGCGTTTCGGTGACTGACGACCTGCCGAGTGGGGTTTCGTACGTCTCCGCAACGGGATCTGGCTGGTCATGCACCCACTCGGTCAGCACCGTCACCTGCACACGCCCAAGCTTGGCAGTGGGTGCGGCCCCACTGATCGAGGTCACGGTGAGGGCTCCAGCCGAGCCGACGACCTTGACGAATGACGTCGCTGCGACGGCCACGACACCCGACCCGCGGCCGGGCAACAACACCGACAGCCTCGACACCGCTGTCACCGCATCCGCCGATCTGTCCATGGCGAAGACCGGACCAGCTGAGGTGGTCGCCGGAGGGAAGGCGACCTATACCTTGGTGGCGTCGAACGCCGGGCCGTCAAGGGCTCACGACGTCTCCGTCACGGATCTGTTGCCTGCCGGAGTGACCTACGTCTCCGCCTCCGGCAAGGGTTGGAGCTGCGTCAACGCGGCCAACACGTCCGTGACGTGCACCCGTCCAGGTCTGGCCTCAGGCGCGGCGGCTCCGCCGATCAAGGTCACGCTTCGCGCTCCGTCCCGACAGGCGACCCTCGTCGATTCGGCCGACGTGTCATCGACAACTCCGGATCCGCGACCTTCGAACAACGCCGACCAGGCCAAGACCCGAGTCCGGGCCTCCGCAGACCTCTCCATCGCGAAGTCCGGGCCCGGCTCGGTGACGGCCGGAGCCGACCTGTCCTACAGCGTCGTGGTCACCAACCACGGACCGGACGCGGCGCGGAAGGTGCAGGTCCTGGACACGCTGCCGCACGGGACCACTTATGTCTCGGCAACCGGACAGGGATGGGACTGCCACCTCAGCACCCTCGACCGAGTCTTGTGCACGCGCGCCAAACTGGCGTCCGGAGCCAGCGCGCCAGCCGTCACGCTCGTGCTTCGGGCCCCAGTGGTGGCGGGGAGCATCACCAACCGGGCTGAGGTCTCGTCGAAGACGGACGACCCGGTGCCCGGCAACGACGCCGCAACGGCTGTGACGGCCGTCGAGAGCTCGTCCACCGCTGGCCCGCTGCCGGGCACAGGAGGCCACGGCTTCGGGCTGGCCGTGTTCGCGATCGCGCTGATGATGTCGGGCGTCGCGCTGCGCATCGACTGGACGCGACCCTAGCGATCGCCCAGCGCGGCTCCGAGCGCAAGCAGAGACCGGGTCGGCGTTTGCTGACACCATGGGTCCATGACTGCTGGACCTGGTGGCCCGGACCCGTTGGATCGTGCCCTTGACCGGTTGGTGCTGCGCGGTGATCTGACTGAGGTTCAGGCTGGTGCCGTCCGGCATGAGGTCGCGGTGCAAGGGGGCTTCGCCTCCGATGTCGCGGACAAGAATGTTCACTCACCTGTCCGCAACGGTGCGAGTCGGTTGCCCGAGGCCTTGGGCTACCTAGGCGGCACCTTCGTCGTCGCTGCCGCCCTGCTCGTGCTGGGGTGGACCTGGGAGGAGTTCTCCTACGGCACTCAGCTCTTGGTGCTCCTCGTCGCGACCGCAGCGACCCTCGCCGTAGGCCTCGTCGTCGTCACGAAGGTCGGAGCCGGGCGCTCCTCCATCGCTGAGGCCGAGCAGGCACCCCGCCGTCGGCTGGCTGGCGTGTTTCTCGTGGCTGCGGCGTTCCTGGCGGCGGGTGCCGTGGCCCTGGTCGGCGACCACGAGTCGGTCGACATCGTGATTCCGGTCGCCCTGACTGCCTTGCTGGTGTCCTGCCTTGCCGTGTGGCTGGCACCAGGTGTCCTCCCGACGCTCGGCGCTTTCGCCGGTTCGCTGATGCTGGTCGCCGGTGTCCCCGATCAGATCGACGGTCTGGCGAGAATCGTCCCGGTAGGGCTCTACCTGCTCCTCGGGGTGATCTGGGTCCTGGCCGGGCCGCCACTCACGCGGACCCGTACGGCCTCGTTGGCGCTTGGTCTAGCCACGCTGGTCGGCGCTGGCTGGTGGGCGGCTGCGCACACCGTCTACGAGCCCGACGCGGGCGATCTCGACCCAGCGTCTCAGCCGTCGTGGGGTGAGCACGCAGTGTCGCCGATCGGCTTCGCGGTCCTCGGGATGCTGGTGATTCTGGGCATCACCCTCTATCTGATGGGTCGCTCATGGCCCTGGTTGGCCGCCGCTGCCGCTGCAGCGGCCATCCTCATCTTCCAGCTGGCTGGCGATGCGTTGGGACCCGCGCTGGCCTCGTTGGTCATCGGGGTGGTCTTGCTGGCCGCGAGCGCGCTGCTGCTGCTCGGTCGCGCCCGGGAGAAGCCGGCCGCCGCTGAGCCTCCGGTCCCGGTCGACCAGGGGAGCTGACGTCCCCCCCGAGGTGCGCGAGGCTGCCCAAGAGGTCATCCGTGCGCTAGCCGGCCCGGACGCTCTGGTGCGCGATGACCAGTTGGCGGCGGTTGAAGCCTTGGTGGTGGAACGACGCCGCTGCCTGGTCGTGCAGGCCACGGGCTGGGGAAAGTCAGCGGTCTACTGGATCGCCGCTCGGATCCTTCGCGACTCCGGGGCAGGTCCCGTGCTCGTGGTGTCACCCCTGCTGGCGCTCATGCGCGATCAGGTCGACGCGGCAGCCCGTGCAGGCCTTCGAGCGGTCACCTTGAACTCCGCCAACGTCGATGATTGGTCGAGCACGGAGAGCGCCG
Source organism: uncultured Actinomycetota bacterium (assembly GCA_963805505.1). Classification (GTDB taxonomy): domain Bacteria; phylum Actinomycetota; class Actinomycetes; order DATJPE01; family DATJPE01; genus JANPBY01. Next base: position 109,983 of record CAWDUP010000007.1, read on the forward strand.
TACTCGCGGGTGAGGTCGATGTCCTTCTGGTCTCCCCGGAGCGGCTCTCCAACCCTAGGTTCGTGGCCAGTGTCCTGCGGCCGCTGCTTCCCACGATCGGTCTGCTCGTGATCGACGAGGCCCACTGCATCTCCTCGTGGGGTCATGACTTCCGCCCGGACTACCAGCGCATCGCGCGGCTGTTGCTGGAACGTCCTGAGCTTCCCGTGCTGGCGACCACGGCGACCGCAAACGCTCGGGTCACGGCGGATGTGGCAGCGCAGCTCGGTCCGACCACCCTGGTCCAGCGCGGCCGGCTCGCCCGCGACTCGCTGCTGCTCGCTGTCGTCCCAGGACTCGACGCGCTGGAGCGCTATGCCTGGGTCGACGACGCGCTGGCGACGTTGCCCGGGTCGGGCATCGTCTATGTGCTGACCGTTGCAGAGGCGGAGCGGCTTGCTGGCTTCCTGGGCGCGCAGGGGCACGATGTCGCCGCCTATACCGGGCAGCTGGATTCGGAGCAGCGGGCGCAGGTCGAGGAACGGTTGCGGCACAACGACATCAAGGCGGTTATCGCTACGTCGGCGTTGGGCATGGGTTACGACAAGCCCGACCTGGCCTTTTGTCTGCACATCGGCTCACCGGCTTCACCCGTTGACTACTACCAGCAGGTGGGCCGAGCCGGCCGGGCTCTCGACTCTGCGGTGGTTGCGCTGGCTCCGGCCGAGACCGATGAGCGGCTGTGGGACTACTTCGCGACGGCCAGCATCCCCGACCCGGACTCCGCTGCACGGGTCCTGGCGGCGTTGGGCGACGCAGGAGCGGCGATGACCGTTCCGGCGCTCGAGGCATCCACGGGCGTACGGCGCGGCCGGTTGGAGCTCCTCGTGAAGGTGCTCGCCGTCGACGGCGCAGTCGAACGAACGACGCAGGGTTGGCAGGCCACAGGGGAGTCCTGGACCTACGACCACGAGCGTTATGCAGCCTTGCGGGCCGCCCGCCGGGAAGAGGCCGACCTGATGCGCTCCTATGCGTCCGGCGCGGGATGCCTGGAGGCGTTCCTCCGGCGAGCGCTCGACGACGACGTTGCCCCGGACTATCGCTGCGGGCGCTGCTCGGTGTGCACAGGTGCACTCCCTTCAGGCTTGCCACGGCTGCCGTCGGAGGCCGGTGTCGTCGCTGCTCGAAATCACCTGCGTGGTCTGGACACGGTCATCGAGCCACGCAAACTCTGGGCCTCCGGCATGCAGTCGAGGAATGGCCGCATCTCCACCGACCTCGCCGTGGAGGCCGGTCGTGCTCTCGCCTTCGCCGACGATCCGGCCTGGCCCGAAGTTGTGCGACTCACCGCAGATGGGGCTGGCGACACCGAGGCCCCGCCGTGGGTACTGGACGCGTGCGTCGCCGTCCTGGCCCGATGGAGAGGCAGCTGGATCGAACGTCCACAGGTCATCGTGCCGATGCCCTCTCGCTCCTCCCAGCGCCTGGTGGCGAGCCTCAGCCAGCACCTCGCCGAGGTCGGTCGGCTGGAGATCCTCGACGCGTTGGCCGTGGTTGGCCCTCGCCCATCAGCCGACGTGGCACCTTCGGCGCGCGCGCGGCAGGTCGAGGCTGCGCTTGCAACGACTCGCGAGCTCGGTTCGACGTCTGCGCTCCAGGGTCGCAGCGTCTTGCTCATCGACGACTTCCTGCGCACCGGGTGGACCATGACGATCGCGGGGGCCTTGCTTCGTGAGGCAGGTGCGTCAACCGTGCACCCGCTGGTGCTTCACCGCCGCCCCTGAGCGGGGGATCACGCGTGGGGCGGCGCCGAGGGGTCTGTCAGGGCCGCGAGGAAGGTTGCGGCCCAACGCTCCACGTCGTGCAGACGCAGCCGCTTGCGCATCGTGCGCATCCGTCGGCGGGCCTCACGCGGGGTGATCCGGGCGGCCCGAATGATGGCGTCCTTCAGGCCTTCGATGTCGTGCGGGTTGACCAGGAACGCGCTGCCGAGCTCGTCGGCGGCCCCTGTGAACTCGCTGAGCACCAAGGCGCCGGTCTCGTCGGTGCGACAGGCGACGTACTCCTTCGCGACGAGGTTCATGCCGTCGCGCAGAGAGGTCACGAGCATCACGTCGGACGCGACGTACAGCGCCGCCATCTCCTCCCGCGGGTAGGACTGGTGGAGATAGTGGATAGGCGGACTGCCGAGCGCGGCGTACTCCCCGTTGATCCTCCCGACCGTCACCTCGACCTCGTCGCGCAGGACGCGGTACTGCTGCACCCGCTCACGGCTCGGGCTCGCGACCTGTACGAGCACGGCCTCCGGGGCGGTCAGGCGGTCGTCGGCCAGCAGCTCGCCATAGGCCTTGAGGCGGTGCAGGATCCCCTTGGTGTAGTCGAGACGATCGACGCCGAGCAGGACGACCTCGGGGTCGCCGAGCGCGGCTCTGATCTCCTTGGCCCTGGCGCGAACCTCGTCGGAGCGAGCAAGTTCCTCGAAGCCTGTGCTGTCGATCGAGATAGGGAACGCGCCGGCTCGCACGACTCGGTCGTCGGGAGCGCGTACAGCCGAACCGCGGGTGGTCAGACCAGCGGCGCGGCGGCTGGCTCGAATGAAATTCGTGACGTCCGAAGGCCGCTGGAAGCCGATGAGGTCGGCGCCGAGCAGGCCCTCGACGATCTGCCGCCGCCACGGGAGCTGGGCGAAGATCTCGTAGCCGGGGAACGGGATGTGGTTGAAGAAGCCGATGCGCACGTCAGGACGGAGCTCGCGCAGCATCGCAGGCACCAGCTGCAGCTGGTAGTCGTGAACCCAGATCGTTGCCCCGCTCTGGGCCTGAGCTGCGGCCGCGACGGCAAAACGCTGGTTGATTGCGGTGTAGGTCTCCCACCAGGCGCGATGGAACTCCGGCGAGGCGATGACGTCGTGGTAGAGCGGCCACAAGGTCGCGTTGGCAAATCCTTCGTAGTAGTCCTTGACCTCGTCGGCCGACAGGGGGACTCCGACCAGATGCATCCCGTCGTACTCGAACGGCGCGGGCGCCTCGCCCGCGGCCCCAGACCACCCCACCCAGGCGCCCTCCGCTGCGCGCATCACCGGCTCCATGGCCGTCACGAGCCCGCCTGGGCTGATCCGCCATTCCGTCTCGCCGTTGTCGGAGACGACCTGGTCCACAGGAAGTCGGTTGGCCACCACCACGAGGGAGGCTGAGCCGTTCGTCGCCGTGCGCGGTTTCGGGCTCATGACCTCATCCTTGCGTCAACGCCGACGTTCTATGCCTTTGAGGGGCAAATCCTTTCGAATCGCGGTCAGGTCGAGGTCGTGGCCAGCCCCAGTCCATCGATGATCTCCGAACCGACCAGTTGGCCGAGCAAGGCCCCGGGCACGATCAGCTTGGAGCCGCGGATCCCCGACCCGATCACGGCGTGATCGATATCGACGACGCGCGAGTCAACGAGGATCGGCCACTCCGGGGGAAGGCCGATCGGCGTGATCCCGCCATACTCCATGTCGCTTTGAGCGACGGCGTCGTCCATGGCGGCGAAGGAGGCGCGTCGGGCATCCAGGCGGCGGCGCACGGCTCCGTTGACATCGGCTCTGGTCGTCGCCAGCACGACCACGGCGGCCATGCGCGTGCTTCCACCGCGGCGGCCCGCGACGATCACACAGTTGGCCGAGACGGCGGCATCGACGTCGTAGGCGGCGCAGAACGCCGCGGTATCGGCCAGGTCCGGGTCGATGGCTGCCACGAGAACCTTCCCCGGATCGGGCAGCGTGCGGACTGCGGCGTGCACGCGGGGGGCCAGCAGGTCGGGTCGGTCCAGTGCGGGGCCGGTTTGCAGGGAGCCGAGCATTGTCACACCTTACGGAGATTCGGCGTTCGCGTGACCTACGCTTCGGCCTATGGAATCCCTTGCGTTCGCCATCCATGGCCTCGGCCTGCTGTTCTTGCTCTTCGGGGTCGTCGCGATCGTCGCGATCGCCTACTGGTCGATTTCTGGCGTAGTACGCGAGAAGCGCCAACAGCAGCGGGAGAAGTGAGATGACCCAGTCGACCCTCGCCGTCTCCTACATTCCCGGGCTGTTCGTCATGGGGATCGTGGTGATCTTCGTGGTGATCGCTGTGGCCATGAAGTCCATGCGTCGGAAGTAGCTGGCCCTACCGCTCGCGAAAGCCGCCGAGGAAGCGTCGAAAGACACCGCCGTCACGGGGAAGCGGATCAGCTGCTGGGGGAAGTGGTTGCGGGGGCGGCGGTGTGCTCGAGGGCTCGTCCAGGTCGACGGGCGCGTCGTAGTCGGTGGTGGCGATCGCCGCCACGATCTGCTCGTCGTCGTAGGACTCCGAGCCGGGGATCACCGGTACGAAGCCGACCAGCATGCCGTCGCGCATGACCTGCGCTTCCAGGCCGGCTGCGCCGTCGCTGTCCCAGATCGCCTCGCGCCCGCCGGGCAACCGGAGCCGTACGCCGAACGCGTAGACCCCCGCCTGCTCCATGCGAGCGTCTATCCCGTGGTCTCGGAGCCCGTCGACGACCCGCCGCGCGCGCTGTTCTTCCACGGTCAGCGACCTCCTCGTCGGCTCCGTCCGGCTGAGCCGGCCGAGAAGGCGGCTGCGCCGCCCGTACGGACAGGTGAGGCGGCTGCCGAGGCGGCCGGTGTCGAGGCGCCGGCGGTGCGTCCCTTCTGGGGCTGGCTGCGCGGCGTGCGCTTCGTGGCTTGCCCGGTCGGTCGACGGCCGCGGTTGCGGCCGGATCCGGCTGCGCGGGGGCTCCGGCCGGGTGCGGTCGGCTGTGTCACAGGAGGGGGAGCGATGAACGTACGCTCGCCCGGCGCGAGCTCGACGAGCAGCGGGTCGCCGACCCGCAAGCGCGTCGTCGTTGGCCGGATGCCCGCCCTGCGGGTCAGGTCGCGCACGTCCCCGACCTGCGCATCGGTCATCAACGTGATGACCGTGCCTTCGGCGCCGGCCCGCGCCGTACGGCCGGATCGGTGCAGATAGGCCTTGTGCTCCATGGGCGGATCGGCGTGGATCACCAGCCTGATGTCGTCGACGTGGATACCCCGGGCCGCGATGTCGGTCGCCACCAGTGTCTTGGCGCTGCCGTCGGCGAAGGCCGTGAGGTTGCGGGTGCGCGCGTTCTGCGCAAGGTTGCCGTGCAGCTCGACCGCGGGTACGCCCGAAGCGATGAGCTGTCGAGTCAGGACCTTCGCGCCGCGCTTGGTGCGGGTGAAGACGAGGGTCCGTCCAGGGGCGGAGGCCAGGTCGACCAGGACGGGGAGCCGCTCGTCGGGACGCACGTGCAGCACGTGGTGCGACATGGCCGTGACGGGTGACTGAACCGAATCGACGCTGTGCGTGACGGCATCTGTCAGGAATCGTTTGACCAGCACGTCGACCCCCCCGTCGAGGGTGGCAGAGAAGAGCATGCGCTGACCCGACTTCGGGGTCTGGTCGAGCAGTCGGCGGACGACCGGAAGGAACCCAAGGTCGGCCATGTGGTCTGCCTCGTCGAGAACGGTGATCTCGATCGCGTCGAGGTGCACGTGGCCGCTACGGAGATGGTCTTCCAGCCGACCAGGGCAGGCCACGACGATGTCCACACCGCCGCGCAGCCGCGAGATCTGTGGGTTGGCGCCGACCCCACCGAAGATGGTCATGGTGGTCAGGCCGACGGCCCGCGCCAACGGCGTCAGCGAGGCATCGATCTGGGTGGCCAGCTCACGCGTCGGCGCCAGGATCAGTGCCCGCGGCCTGCCGGGACGCCGCGAGCCTGGTCGCGCGGCCAAGCGGGCAAGCACGGGGAGAGCGAAGGCGTAGGTCTTGCCCGAGCCGGTGCGTCCCCGGCCGAGCACATCACGCCCGGCGAGGGAGTCGGGCAGCGTGGCGGTCTGAATGGGGAAGGGCTGGGTGATGCCCTGTTCGGCGAGCGCGCCACAGAGGGCGCTGGGCAGGCCGAGGTCAGCGAAAGTGAGCGTGGTGATGGGGACTCCTGGGTCGAGACACGAAGGTCAAGGGCGTCCTGCCCGGCGCAGACCCGTCAGGGGCCGCGGCGCGTGGTGGTCGTCACCTCGAAAGAAAGGGGCGCGCCGAGGCAGAACTGAAGCGGCTCGCACGTTCAAGGGTACGGCACCGGACGGCTTGTCCTGGCCAGGCGCGCCTGGCCAGACCCGCTAGCGTCTGGCTCGTGACCAACGTGGCCCTCGTCCTCGCCGGACTCGCCAGTGTCTTGCACCTGGCCTTCTTCGTGATGGAAAGCCTGCTGTTCAGGCGTCCGTCCGTGCATCGACGATTCGGGATCCGCAGCCAGCAGGAGGCAGACGCCGCCGCCTTCGGCATGTACAACCAGGGGTTCTACAACCTGTTCCTCGGTCTGGGCACCTTGGTTGGAGTCATCGGCACGGCGGCTGACTGGCGCCCCCAGGGACCGACGCTGGTCGTCTACGGCTGCCTGTTCATGGTGGGTGCGGCAGTCGTCCTGGTCATCGGCCGCCCATCCCTTGCCCGCGCCGCCGCCGTTCAGGGTGTGCTTCCCGCGCTGGCCCTGCTGGCCTTGCTCACCACGGCAGGCTGACGAGCAGCGGTGACGACCGGTCTAGGCGACCCCTGCCGGGCGGAACTGGACGGAGATACGCGGCCCCACCGCACGGGTCGTCTTGGGGACTGCGTGCTCCCACGTCCGCTGGCACGACCCACCCATCACCAGCAGGTCGCCGTGGCCGAGCAGGAAGCGGGTGGACGGACCACCCGTGCGCGGCCTGAGCAGGAGCGGACGCGCGGCGCCCAGGCTGAGGATGGCGACGAGGGTGTCCTCAGTGCGGCCCCGGCCGATCGTGTCGCCGTGCCAGGCGACGCTGTCCTGCCCGTCGCGGTAGTAGCAAAGACCCGCAGTCGCAAAGCCCTCGGGCAGCTCGCAGCGGTAGTGCGCGCTGAGGGCGTGCCGTGCCCTGAACAGCACCTCGTGCGGCCACGGGGCATCGTCGCCGAACCAGCACACGAGCCTGGGCACGTCGACGATGCGGTCATACATGGATCGCCGTTCGTGTCGCCATGGCACCGAGGACACCAACGTGTCGAAGACGGGTTGAGAGCCGACCAACCACCCGGGCAGGTGATCGACCCAGGCGCCCTGGGAGAGGCGCTGACGTGTGGCGCAGCCGAGCGGCGCAAGGTCGGGCGCCACGTCATTGGTGTCGAACAACGAGCTCTGCAGGACCTGAACCACTCGGTCACGCTAGCACGGAGTCGTACAGATGTTCGGGTTGATCCTCCGTCTGGTGACGTCAGGCCGGCGTGTCGCGCGCGGCGACGGCCGCCCTGGTGAAGGACGGGATCATCAGCCAGGCGCCAAGGAAGAAGCAGAGGGCACCGAGGAAGGTGCCGCCGGTCGCCCAGTGCAGGTTCACCAATTCTCCCGAGGACTTGATCACGTAGGCGCCGATGGCCGACAGCATGAAGAAGATCGACCCCATCATGTTCAGCCAGTTGGTCCACCACCACGGTGAATCGCGCTCAGACCAAAGACGCCACCCGCGGCCCATCCCAGCGAGCGCGAACGCGCTGGCGACGAGGAACAGGATCGACCCGTAGAAGTCCGGCCGCCACACCTGTTGGTCGGTCTCGGCCGCACTGAGGCCCTGGGTGATCGCGGCGAAAGTCGTGACGTTGAAGAACAGGGTGCCGGGAAACTGGGTGGCGGCTGCCAGCCAGTTCAGATCGTGGGGACGCCACCCGACCAGCCTCGCGCTGGCCCGCTCGTCGTCCGAGGTCTCCGCATCGGCGGCCAGCTGTGGTGATTGGGCTTGGACCAGTTGGCCGTAGGAGGCGAGCGTGAAGAAGATCGAGCCGATGAAGTAGGTCACCGCATCGGCGACACCGCCAACGGCACGCGCGTACGCCGGGACCGAGCCGAGCACGAAACATGACGAGCCGACCATGAACGACACGGCGTAGACCGTGTTGAACCGGCGTGGATGGACGCGCATGGGTCGAGCCTGTCAGTGGCTGAAGGCCGCGGCGTCCTGCTCGGAATGGACCGGTTCGGGCTGCGCCTGCAGATGTGGGAGCTGCCGCTTCAGGTCCGAGATCAACAGATCGGCAAGGTCGTGGGTGAAGCCGCGCCGGATGACGACCCGCAGCACGGCGAGGTCTTCGCGGTTCTTCGGGAACGTATAGGCCGGCAGCTGCCAGCCGCGTTCACGCAAGGCGTTGGACACGTCGAAGACCGTGTAGTTGTCGATGTCGTCGTTCAGCGTGAAGGCGAAGACCGGCAGCTCGTCACCGCGCGTCAGAAGCTTGAAGGGGCCGAGGGCTTCGATCTCGTTGGCCAACCGCATGGCGACCTCGCGGCTGTAGCCCTGCACCTTCGCGTAGCCGTCGAAACCGAGCCGCATGAAGTTGTAGTACTGCGCGACGACCTGCGAACCGGGTCGGGAGAAGTTCAGCGCGAACGTCGGCATGGTGTCGCCGAGGTAGTTGACCCAGAAGATCAGGTCCGCGGGGAGTGAGTCCGGGTCACGCCAGATGATCCAGCCGACGCCGGGATAGACCAGCCCGTACTTGTGCCCGGAGGTGTTGATCGAGCACACCCGCGGAAGCCGGAAGTCCCACTGCAGGTCGCGGTCGAGGAAGGGCGCGATAAACGCGCCCGAGGCGCCGTCGACGTGCACGGGGATGTCGAGGCCGGTGCGCTCCTGCAGATCGTCCAGTGCAGCGCAGATGTCGGCTACCGGCTCGTAGGAGCCGTCGAAGGTCGAGCCCAGAATCGCGACGACGCCAATGGTGTTCTCATCGCAATGCGCCACGGCTTCCTCGGGCGAGAGTGTGAATCGGTCGCCTTCCATCGGCACCAGCCGCATCTCGACGTCCCAGTAGTTGGCGAACTTCTCCCAACAGATCTGCACGTTGATGCCCATGACAAGGTTGGGCTTGTCGGTGGGCAATCCGGCCGCCGTACGGCGCTGCTGCCAGCGTCGCTTGAGAGCGAGCCCGCCCAGCATCGCGGCCTCGCTGGACCCGGTGGTCGAGCATCCCGTGGCCTTCGAGGAATCCGGCGCGTTCCACAGGTTGCTCAAGATGGCTACGCACCGAGACTCGAGCTCTGCGGTCTGCGGGTATTCGTCCTTGTCGATCATGTTCTTGTCGAAGCACTCGGCCATCAGCTTCTCGGCCTGCGGCTCCATCCACGTCGTGACGAAGGTCGCGAGGTTCATCCGGGCGTTGCCGTCGAGCATCAACTCGTCGTGGACCAGCTGATAAGCGCTGTCGGCCGCCATGATCCTGTCGGCTATGCGGTTCTTGGGCACTCCACCCTCGGGCAGGTCGAGCATGGGATCTGCGTTGACCTGTCCGTCGAGGCTGGAGGCGGCATCGGGGTGCTTGAGACTCATGGGCGCATCCTGTCAGGTCTGGCGGGCGGCGAGCGCCTCGGCTGCATCGAGAATGATGTCGATCCCACCGAGATACGCATCGCGGTCTTGGATCTGGGACAGCTTCAGGTGCAGCGCTGCCACGGTGGGGAACTTTTCCGGGTCGACGCTGGAGTAGTCCGCGACCCAGGCCGGCGCCGCAGGAGCTTCTGCGTCATGCACCAGGAGGTAGGCCGCCTGCGTGCTGGCGAACGACAGGACGAAGCTCGAATACATGCCGTAGAAGCGCATGGCGTCGTTGTCACGGAGCCCAGCGTTCTTGAAGTCACTGAGGATCAGCTCGACGGCTGCGAGCTCCTGGTCGCCGCCGGTGGTCAAAGTTCCCACCTGCGAGCCGAACGCCGGATAGGCCAGCATCACGTCCAGCAGCTGTTCGGCAGACCCTCGTAGACGGTTGCGCCACGTGGTGTGGCGGGCTACGGCCGCATTGACCTCACCGAGGAGCCGGTCGATCACCGCGCGGGCCAGCGCATCCTTGTCGGCGAAGTGTCGATAGACGGCGGTTGGGTCTGCTCTCAACTCCGCTCCGAGACTGCGGATCGAAACCGGGGAGGTGCGGTCCCGGGTGGCGAGCCTGAGGGCCGCGTCGACGATCAGCTCGGGATCGAGCTGTGGTCGGGGTCGCCGCCGCGTACTGCTCTTGGGCGTCCTGCTCTTGGGCGTGCTGGTCGACCGCGCAGCGCTCGTCGGCACGCGTTGCCTCCTCGCAGATTGATGGTTCGGTGAGCCTTTCACACGTCCTCGAACCCGTCCGTCCGGTCAGCCTGGCCTTACTCACCCGAAGAGTCAACACCGTTGACACATCCTTGGATCGGGCCTACTGTCCCTGCCACTCGGGCGGTCCACATCCGAAGGTGAGCATCCATGACGAACAAGGCAGACACAGTCTTTGTCGGCGGACGCGTGTTCTCGGCTCCGCAGGCGCAGCCCCAAGCGGTCGGGGTCGCCGTGCGTGGTGGGCGGATCGCGGCGGTCGGCCCCGACGATGAGCTGAGAGAGCTGATCGGCGCGGGCACCGAGGTCGTCGACCTCGCCGGCGGCCTGCTTGTCCCGGGCTTCCAGGACGCCCATGTGCACCCGGTCGCAGCCGGAGTGGATCTGCTGCGTTGCGATCTGCATGAATCGACCTCGGCCGAGGACAGCCTTCGGATCATCTCCGAGTACTCCGCCGCTCACCCGGAGCTCGATTGGATCGTCGGCGGCGGCTGGTGGATGTCGCACTTCGTCGATGGGACGCCGACCCGGGAGGCCCTGGATGCGGTCGTGCCTGACCGCCCGGTCTTCTTGACCAACAAGGACGGCCACGGCACCTGGGTGAACAGTGTGGCCCTGGAGCGGGCGGGCATCGATGCCTCGACGCCCGACCCTGAGGACGGACGCATCGAGCGCCGTCCGGACGGCTCGCCGAGCGGAACCCTGCATGAGGGAGCCGGCCTGCTCGTGGCTCGGCTGCTCCCCGACGTCACGGTCAAGGACCAGATCGCGGGACTGCTCAATGCGCAGGAGCTGCTGCTCTCGCTGGGAATCACGTCGTGGCAGGACGCCGCCGTCGGTGAGCTGTTCGGCATGAAGGACATCTACGCGGCCTATCTCCAGGCCGCGAACGACGGCCTGCTCCGGGCCAGGGTCGTGGGAGCACTCTGGTGGGACCGGGAGCGCGGCTCCGAACAAATCCCTGAGCTGGAGGAGCGCCGCGCAGGGGGTCAGGTCGGGCGGTTCCGGGCGACCAGTGTGAAGATCATGCAGGACGGCGTGGCCGAGAACTTCACCGCTGGGATGCTCGAGCCCTACCTGGATGGGTGTGGCTGTGCGACGGGCAACGCGGGTCTGAGCTTCGTGGACCCAGAGGCTCTGCGAGTCCATGTCACCGAGCTGGACGCCCTCGGCTTCCAGGTGCACTTCCACGCCCTCGGCGACCGCGCCGTTCGCGAGGCGCTGAACGCCGTGGAAGCGGCGCGCTCGGCGAACGGACCCACGGACGGGCGCCATCACCTCGCGCACCTGCAGGTGGTCCACCCTGAGGACATCCCGCGCTTCAAGCAGCTGGACGCGGTCGCGAACATCCAGCCGCTCTGGGCGGCCCACGAACCCCAGATGGACGAGCTGACGATCCCCTTCCTCGGTGAGCGACGAGCATCGTGGCAGTACCCGTTCGGCGACCTGCTTCGCAGTGGAGCACGGATGGCGGCGGGGAGCGACTGGTCGGTCTCCAGCCCGAACCCCATGGAGGGGATCCACGTCGCCGTGAACCGGGCGGCACCTGGCGCAGAGGGCGCCGAGGCGGAGCCGCTCTACGAGAACAACGCGATCAGCCTGGCCGAGGCGATGACGGCCTACACCGCGGGCAGCGCCTACGTGAACCATCACGAGGAGGCCACCGGCCGCATCGAGGTCGGTCGGCTGGCGGATCTTGTCGTGCTCGATCGTGATCCTTTCGCCGCACCCGCCGAGCAGATCCACGAGGCGACGGTTGTGGCCACCTACATCGACGGCGAAGCCGTCTACAGCCGCACCTGACCCGCTGCAATCTGTCCACTCCGATCTTCCTGAAGGGCTCCCCATGACCGTGTCCACTCGTCGGCTCACCCGCCGGCTGACCCGTCGCCGTGGCCTGCTGTCCTTGCTCGCGCTGGGTTCGACCGCCGCGCTGCTGACCACGGCATGCAGCGGGACGGCGGGGTCGACGCCCACCGAACCATCGGGGTCGGCCGGTGCCGCCTACACGATGTCGACGGAGACGCCTGCTCCGGTGGGAGATATCGACTCCTTCAGCTGGTCGATCTATGCAGAGCCGTACTCCCTCGCCTTTCCCTATGCCTTCGACTACCCACCGAACCAGATCTTGTCCAACGTGTGCGAGAGCCTGTTGCGCTGGAACGCCGACCTCTCGATCAGCCCAGGACTGGCGAGTGCCGTGGCCAACCCCGACCCCACGACATGGGTGTACACGATCCGCGATGGTGTGACGTTCCACGACGGATCCACGCTGACCGCCGACGACGTGGTGGCCTCGCTGAACATGCACCTGCGCCCCGAGGTCGGGTCCTATTGGGCGAGCGTCTTCAGGAACGTCAAGTCGATCAAGAAGACCGGGCCGATGGAGGTCACGGTCACCCTGACCCAGCCCGACTCGATGTTCAACCAATACATGGCGGTGAGCCCTGGAACGGTGGAGTCTGCGGACTTCCTGAAGAAGTCCGGTCCTGACTACGGCAACCCCAGCACCGGTGTCGACTGCACGGGGCCGTTCGAGTTCGACAGCTGGAAATCCGGACAGAGCATCACCTTGAAGCGTTACGACAACTACTGGGACCCGAGCCTCAAGGCCAAAGCCGGGTCAGTGAAGTTCGTCTTCCTGCAGGACCCGAACACCCGAGTCAACGCCTGGCAGAACGGCGAGGTCGACGGCGGTTGGTCGGTGCCGGCCAACGCCTACGCTCAACTGCAAAACGGCGGCCCCGGGTCGCTCTACTACGGCCTGAACACCACAGTGGTGAGCCAGATCATCTCCAACCTCAAAGGCCCGCTCGGTGACCCCAAGGTCCGCCAAGCACTGATGATGGCCATCGACCGAGAGGGCATCATCAAGGCTGGCGAGTACGGCGTGGCCGAGGTGGCTCAGTCGCTGGTGACTCGCAACACCTGGGGCGGCGTTTCTGCCGACCAGGTCGACTCGATCTATGCCGCGTTGCCGCAGTATCCCCACGATGTGGAAGCTGCCAAGGCCATGGTTGCTTCCTTGGGAATCGAGGGGCAGAAGATCGTCATCGCCACGAGCCCGGTGGCAGTCTCCGCCGATGTCGTGGCGCAGGCAACGGCGCAAGCGGCCAAGGACATCGGCCTGGTTCCCGAGATCAAGACGATCTCGCCGGACCAGTACACCGCCTTGTTCAGCGACGCGGCGGCGCGCAAGGGCATCGACATGTTCTTCACGGCTTGGTACACCTCGCTCGCCGACCCCATGGAGATGTATGGGGTCCTGCGGACTGGTGAGTTCAGCAACTACGGCAACTGGTCCGACGCGCAGTTCGACGCCGAGACCGACAAGGCCATCGCAGCGCCTGTCGAGGACCCGACGCGGACCACGGACATGGCCAACGCCCAACAGATCGCGATGGAGCAGCTTCCGTGGCTCCCGCTGTACACGCCACCGACGAGCCTGTGGCTCGGCGACAAGATCACTGGCGTCGTGCCGTCGATCTACTACATGTACTACCCCTGGGCGGCAACCATCGGCGCCAAGGGCTGACGGACATGCCGGATGAGGAGTTGCACTACCTGTCGGCCACCCAGGCACTCACCGAGTTCCAACGCCGATCCCTGTCCCCGCTGGAGCTGCTCGAGGCGGTCATCAGGCGAACGGAGGCGGTTGGCCCCTCGGTGAATGCGCTGACCGAGCAGCTGCTGGAGGAGGCCTGGGCTGCTGCAGCCGAGTCCGAGCGTCGCTATTCGTCGGGCGAGGCGAGGCCACTGGACGGGTTGCCTCTCCTGCTCAAGGAGGAGCAACCGATCGAGGGGCGAACCCTGGAGGAGGGTTCGTTGCTCATGAAGGGCGAGGTCGCCGAAGTAACCCATCCCGTGGTGACCCGCGTCTTCGATGCTGGGGCGGTGGTGCACGGGCGGACCACCACGCCGGAGTTCTCCTGCGCGCCGTTCACTCACTCCACGCTGTGGGGGGTGACACGCAACCCGTGGGACCTGAACATGACTCCGGGTGGTTCGTCCGGCGGCTCGGCCGCGGCATTGGCCGCTGGGATGACAACGCTCGCCACCGGCTCCGACATCGGTGGTTCGATCCGCCTGCCCGCTGCTTTGTGCGGCCTGGTGGGGTTCAAGCCGCCGTTCGGTCGGGTGCCCGGGCTGGCACCTTTCAACTCAGACACCTACTGCGCTGACGGCCCCATGGGGCGCACCGTCTCCGACGTTGCGCTCTTGCAGAACGTTCTCGCCGGTCCGCATCCTGGGGACCAGGCGTCCCTTCGGCCGACCTACGTCCTTCCTGAGCGATTCGAGGGCGTCGACGGACTGCGCATCGCCTTGTGTCTCACTCTTGGGGACTACGTCGTTGACGACGAGGTCGAGGCGAACACCCGAGCCGCCGCTGCTGCGCTGGCCGCCGCGGGGGCGGTCGTGGAAGAGGTCGAGCTGCCCTGGACTCGCAGGCGGCTCGAAGAAATCGCCTGGACGCACTTTGGCGCGATCTTCGGAGCATCTGTCGGTGTCATGGCGGGAGATCAGGCTGAGCTGCTGATGCCCTACACCCGTGAGTTCGCGCGTCAGGCTGCCGAGGCCATCGGTGAGCCCGCGGCATACGCCGCCGGTCTGATGGCCGAAGCCGAGGTTTACGCACCGCTTGGCCAGCTGCTGACGACCCACGACGCCTTGATCTGTCCGACGTTCGCCGCCAAGGGTCTGGTGGCTGGAGAGGACTACGCCGAGACCACGCTAGCGATCGGCGGACAAGAGCTGGGCTGGGCGGATGCGATGATGACGATGCCGTTCAACATCATCGGACGGGCTCCCGTTCTCAGCGTCCCGTCTGGCCGCACGGCCACGGGACTACCCACCGGCGTCCAGGTGGTCGGACGGACCTACGACGACGGCATGGTGTTCCGCGTCGGTGCATCCATCGAGGCGTCCCTCGGTGTGTGGGCGGACCCGGCCTGGCGGCCTGCCTTCGGGACCGGCTGAGTCGAGTTGGCCGACCGAGGGTGATGGAGACGTGAGCGGATCTGTGGCGTGGTTCGTCGCCCGCAAGCTGCTCGGCATGGTTGCCACGCTGTTCATCACGTCGTTCCTCGTCTTTGCGTCCCTCTACGTGGCCCCCGGGGACCCGCTCAGCTTCTTGATGCAGGGACGCAGCCCGACACCGGAGGCCATTGCTGCCGTCTCCGCTCAGTACGGCCTCGACCAACCGTTCCTCGTCCAGTACTGGCACTGGCTGGTCGGCGTGTTGCATCTCGACTTCGGTCGCTCGTTGCAGTTCCGAGAGGATGTCGCCGCGCTGATCGGTGCCCGCTTGCCGACCACCCTTGGGCTCGTGGCCATGTCAGCTTTGATCATCTGCGTCGTCGGGCTCGGAGCCGGGATCTACGGCGCCGTACGCGCCGGTCGCACGGCCGACCGGGTGGTCCTGGTGTCGACGACCGTGCTCGCGGCCATTCCCTCCTTCGTCGCCGCCATCATCTTCATCTCGGTGTTCGCGGTCCGGCTGGGCTGGTTTCCGACCTTCGGCGCGGGTCAGGGGTTGCCGGACCGGCTCTACCACCTCATCTTGCCGTCGGTCGCGCTGTCGCTGACCTTTGTGGCGCTGGTCGCTCGAATCACGCGGTCGTCGATGCTGGACGAACTGAGTCGAGAGCACGTCGAGGTCGCGGTGAGCCGGGGGATTTCTCGCCGAACCGTCGTCCGGCGGCACGTCCTCCGCAACGCGTGGGGCCCGATCCTGACGATCACTGGCTTGCTGGTAGCCGGCTTGTTGGTCTCGAGCTCGGTCATCGAGTCGGCGTTCGGACTCAACGGGATCGGCTCGTTGCTCGTGCAGTCCGTGGACAAGCAGGATTTCGCGATCGTGCAGGCGATCGTGTTGATCGTCGTGTTCGCCTTCGTGGTGATCAACACGGTCGTGGACTTGGTCTACCCGCTGATCGATCCGCGAGTCTCAGCGGGGAGCTCGGCGCGATGAGCGTCATCGTCGGGGCTGAGCCGCGCGCTGGACGGCTTTCTCGATTGCGGGGCGTCGGAGGTCGGTGGCTGTTCGTCGTCTCGTCCGCCGTCTTGGTCGCCTTCGTGCTGATGGCGATATTCGCGCCGCTGATCGCTCCTTATCCGCCGGATCAGACCGATCTGTTGAACTCGCTCGCACCACCCAGCCCGCAACACTGGCTCGGGACCAACCAGGTCGGCCAAGACACCCTTTCTCGGCTCATCTACGGGTCAAGGACCAGCCTGATCGGCCCGCTGGCCATCGTGATCTTGTCCACGATCCTGGGGATCGCGCTAGGACTGCTCGCCGGATGGCGAGGCGGCTGGGTCGACGCGTTCCTGACCCGAGCCTTTGACATCTTGTTCGCTTTTCCCGGGCTGCTGCTCGCGATTCTCGTCGTGGCGTTGTTCGGCAAGGGGCTGACAGCGCCGATCATCGCCATGTCGATCGCTTACACGCCTTTCGTGGCCCGGCTGGTCCGCAGCCTGGTGATCCAGGGTCGGTCGCGCCCCTACGTCGCCGCCTACCGGGTTCAGGGGTTCGCCGGCTCGTACATCGCGGTACGGCGGCTGTTGCCGAATGTGTCGCCCACCGTGCTCGCGCAGTCGTCGTTGAACTTCGGCTACGCGCTGATGGACTTGGCTGCGCTGTCCTTCCTGGGTCTTGGCGTCCAACCGCCCACGCCGGACTGGGGGGCCATGGTCAACGAAGGTCGGGGTGCAGTGCTCGCCGGCCAGCCACTCTCCGCTGTCGCTCCGGCGTTGGCGATCGTGATCGTGGTGGTGGCGTTCAACATCGTTGGCGAAGACGTCGCAGACCGGATTGCTGGGCGGCGGTCGTGAGGCCCTTGCTCGAGATCGAGGGCTTGTCCCTGCGGCTGCCCGGTCGGGCCGCTCGACCGTTGGTCGACGCCTTGTCGCTCACGGTGGGGGCGGGGGAGATGGTCGGTCTGGTCGGCGAGTCAGGGTCTGGGAAGTCGGTCACGGCGCGGACGGTGCTCGGCCTCTGGCCGGACGGCGCCGAGCTCGATGGATCGGTGCGGGTCGGAGACTGTGACGTGCTGGCCGCTCCCCGCGAGCGACTCGCTGCCCTGCGTCGATCCGAGGCCGCGATGATCTTCCAAGACCCCCGGTCTGGGATCAACCCGATGCGCCGCATCGGTGACTTCCTCACCGAGTCCCTGCGCCTGAACCACGGCTGGAGCAAGGCGCGAGCCAACGAGCGGGCGGTGGAGCTGCTCAAGGCCGTGGGCCTCGACGACGCCGAGCGGCATCTGCGGCAGCATCCCCATGAGCTGTCGGGCGGCATGCTCCAACGCGTCATGATCGCCGGGGCGCTCACGGTCGAGCCGAAGCTGTTGCTGTGCGACGAACCGACGACCGCGCTGGACGTCACGACGCAGGCGGAGATCCTGGGCATCATCGCGTCCCTCCAGTCCGAGCAGGGGATGGGCGTGCTGTTCATCACCCATGACCTCGATCTGGCGGCCGCCGTCTGCAGTCGGATCTACGTGATGTATGCCGGACGGATCGTCGAGAGCTCCTCGGCGGCGGGACTGTTCTCGGCCCCTGGGCACCCGTACACCGCCGGCCTGCTCGCATCGACACCCGAGGTGACAGGCGGGCAGGACCGACTCCGCCCAATCCACGGGACGCCGTTGAGCCTGCTCGAGGACCCGCCCGGGTGCGCGTTCGCGGGGCGGTGCGACTTCGCCGTCGAAGGCCTGTGCGACCAGCGTGTCCCTGACCTCGTCACCGTCGGCCAACGCGCCGTGCGCTGCCTTCGCAGCCCGGAGCTGGACCAAGAACTGGCCGGCATCGTCGGCCGTGGGGGAGGTGGTGGAGATGAGCGTGGCTGATGCCTCGGCTCCGTCGAGCGACGGACGGAACGTACCGCTGCTCCAGGTCGCTGACCTGCGCAAGACCTACAAGGCAGGACGTGAGTTCGTGCGTGCGGTGGACGGCCTCTCGTTCGCTCTGGCGCCTGGCGGCTCGGTCGGCATCGTCGGTGAGTCCGGGTCGGGCAAGACCACGACCGCGCGGATGCTGGTGGGCCTCGAAGTTCCGGACTCAGGAACGATCCTCGTCGGCGGCGAGCCCTTGGACCTCCGAGCCCGCGGAAGGACCGCACGCCTGGGACGCGCGAAGGCCGTCCAGATCGTCTTTCAGGATCCCTATCTCTCACTGGACCCGCGCATCCGGATCGGTGCGTGCATCGACGCGGTCCTGCGGCTGCACACCGAGCTCGGGGCTGCCGCCCGGGAGGCGCGGGTGCTGGAGCTGCTGGGCCAGGTAGGCCTCGGCAGGCGCGAAGCGGCGGCGTTGCCGCGTCGGCTGTCCGGCGGACAGCGTCAGCGGGCGGCCATCGCTCGAGCGCTGGCGGTGGAGCCACGAGTGCTCGTGCTGGACGAGGCGGTGTCCGCCCTGGATGTCTCGGTCCAGGCCCAGGTGTTGAACCTGCTCGGTGACATCAGGCGTGAGACGGGGATCGGCCTGGTGTTCGTGAGCCACGACCTGGCCGTCGTGCGCTACGTGTGCGAGGACACCCTGGTCATGCGGCGCGGCGTCGTTGTCGAGCAACGCCCCACCCGTGACGTCCTCGACGCCCCGGAGCACCCCTACACCCGCTTGCTCCTGTCCTCTGTGCCGCATCCGGGCTGGGACCTTGAACGGATCGCCGCGCTTCGGCGCGAGGTGGCTGCGTCCAGTGCCTGACTTGGGCCTCGCCCGATGGTCGGCAACCCGTACGGCGGCGGCGTTGGCGTCGAGAGAGGTTTCGGCCCGGGAGGTTCTCTGCGCCGGTCTGGAGCAGCTGGACCGAGCCAATCCGCAGGTGAACGCGGTGGTGACCCTCGCAGATCGGGACCTGCTGATGGCGGAAGCTGCTGCCGCCGACGACCGGTCGGCGCGGGGCGAGGTCGTGGGACCGCTGCACGGCCTGCCGCTGGTGGTGAAGGACACGAACGACACCGCCGGCATGCGTACGACGTACGGCTCGGTGCTGTTCGCCGACCACGTGCCCACCTCGGACTCGGCGCTGGTCGCCAGGGAGCGAGCCGCCGGAGCGATCATCGTCGGGAAGGCCAACGTCCCGGAGTTCGCGGCCGGCTCGCACACCTTCAACGAAGTGTTCGGGGTGACCCGTAATCCCTTCGATCCGACCCGGTCGGCTGGAGGAAGCAGTGGGGGGAGTGCGGCCGCCTTGGCATGTGGGATGGCCGCGTTGGCCGACGGGAGCGACCTGGGCGGCTCGCTTCGCAACCCGGCGAGCTTCTGCTCGGTCGTCGGCCTGCGGCCCTCCCTGGGGAAGCTGCGCTACCCGCCGGGTGCCGGACCGCCGTCGTGGTCGCACGCCGTGGACGGCCCGATGGCGCGAACCGTCGATGACGCTGCACTTCTGCTCGCGGTTCTGAGCGGGGCGCCGCAGGCGAGCCCTCCTCGGCCCCCGGCGAAGGTGCGTGTCGCGTGGTCCGAGGGCTTCGGACTGCCTTACGCCCCTGCAGTGGTCGTGACGGTTGCTCCGGTGCGGCTGCTCATGGAGTCCCTGAACTGGCAGGTGCGTGCAGCCGAACCGGACATGGCTGGCGCCGACGAGGCCTTTCAGACGCTGCGGGCGCGCCTGCTGGCCGACGAGCTCGGCCCGGCCTATCGGCAGTCACCCACCTCCTTCAAAGAGACGTTGCGCTGGAACATTGAGAAGGGGTTGCGCCTGGATGCCGACCAGGTCGAACGGGCCGAGCGCCTGACCAGCCAGCTTCGGGCTCGCTTCACGCAGTTCATGGCGGACTTCGACGTGCTGGTACTCCCCACGGTGCAGGTCCAACCCTTCCCGGTCGAGGTCGAATACCCCGTCGAGGTCGAAGGCGTCGCCATGGACACCTACGTCGATTGGATGCGCTCCTGCTCGTGGCTTTCCGTCACCGGAAGTCCTGCGCTGTCACTCCCGATCGGGCTGGATGAGGACGGTCTGCCCGTGGGGCTACAGCTCGTCGGCCGACGGGGTCGCGACGAGGAGCTGCTGGCGATCGCCCGCCAGCTCGAGGCGGCGTTGTCGATCCAGGAGGTGCCGGCTTGCGCATCGTGATCGCGGGGGCTGGCATCGCCGGCCTCACCACAGCACTCAGCC
Organism: uncultured Actinomycetota bacterium; assembly: GCA_963805505.1. Taxonomy (GTDB): domain Bacteria; phylum Actinomycetota; class Actinomycetes; order DATJPE01; family DATJPE01; genus JANPBY01. The sequence goes on from CAWDUP010000007.1 coordinate 130,202, forward strand.
TGCACGCGGCGGGTCTCGACGACGTGGTGGTCCTGGAAGCGGCCGCGCGCGTTCGGCCCCTGGGAGTGGGGATCAACCTGCTCCCGCACGCGGTCCGAGAGCTGACCGAGCTCGGTCTCGGAGACGCCGTCTGCACGGCGGGACTACGTACGGGTGCCCTGTCCTATCGCAACCGCTTCGGTCAGGAGATCTGGACCGAGCCGAGGGGGAAGGCGGCCGGCTACGAGTGGCCGCAGATGTCGGTGCACCGTGGCCGCTTGTTGATGGTCCTGCTCGACGCGGTGCGTGAGCGGCTCGGCGAGGACTGTGTTCAGGTAGACGCTCGAGTGAACGGCTTCGAGGTGGGCAACGGGGGCGTTCAGGTGTCGTGTGGCCGCGGCAACGACCTGGTGCAAGGGGAAGCGTTGATCGGGGCCGACGGGATCCACTCGAAGGTTCGATCCCAGCTGGTGCCCCTCGAGGGGCCGCCGCCCTGGAGCGGTGCGCTGCTGTGGCGGGGCACCACCTGGGTGGAGCCGTACCTGGACGGGCGAACCATGATCATGGCCGGACATGCCGCTCAGAAGTTCGTCTGCTATCCGTTGACCGAACCCGACACCGACTCCCGCGGCCAGTTGTTGAACTGGATCGCTGAACTGCGCTCCTCGGACGGCCAGAGTGCCCCAGCGTCATGGAACGACCAGGTGGACGCAACCGTCCCGTTGAAGCACTTCTCGGACTGGGCGTTCCCCTGGTTGGACATCCCGTCGGTCATCGCGCAGGCGGACGCGGTCTTCGAGTACCCCATGGTCGATCGGGAGCCACTCGATCGGTGGTCCTACGGGCCGGTGACGTTGGTGGGTGATGCGGCCCATGCGATGTACCCCATCGGATCCAACGGAGCCAGTCAGGCGATTCTCGATGCGCGCGTGCTCGCTCGGGAGCTCGCCCTTGCCGAGGCTGCCGAGGACGCGTGCGCCGCCTACGAAACGACCCGTCGACCGATCACGACGGCTCTGCAGAAGGCCAACCGCAAGCAGGGGCCCGAGCAGGTGATGACCGTGGTTCACGAGCGCGCGCCGGACGGGTTCGAGTCCTTGGATGCGGTCATCAGCAGGCAGGAGCTGGAAGACACGGCTGCTACGTACAAGCGGCTGGCCGGGTTCCATCCCGGCGAGCTCTCCCAGCGCCCGTCGTACTCCGTGGCTCACTGCCCATCGGGTTCGGCCGACCCGTGGTTGGACGTGCTTGTCGAGGTAGGCCCTCCCGTCAAGCTGCCTGACGGATCCCGAGTGGTTCCGATCCAGCGCGGCCGCGCGCGGGGGGCTCTTGCGGGTCTCGTCGTTTCGGGGGAGGACCGCCAGGTGACGGCCGAGAACGGCACGGTGTCGATCGATGCCACCTTCGTTGTGCGTATCGCGGACGGCTCGATGTGCACGGTTCGCACGACGGGTGAGCGAGCCTCAGGCGCCACGACGTTCGACCTGGAGGTCGAGGTTGCGAGCGCGAAGGGTGTTGCTCACGGTCGCGCTCAGGCCCGCAAGGTCGGGACCACGGTGGCGTGGGCAGCGATACGCTCCTGAATCCTGCGGCTGTGCACCAGAGAGGATCCAATGCTTCCCGATCGGCATGCTCGGACGATGCTGCCCATCCCGGACCGTCCCGTACCTGGCCTGACCACGTACGACGCGAAGGACCCAGATACCGCGTTCCCGCCGATCGAGCCGCTGTTGCCCCCGGACGGCGCCCCGAACGTCCTCATCGTCTTGCTGGATGACGTGGGCTTCGGCGCGTCGAGCGCTTTCGGCGGCCCGTGCAAGACGCCGACCGCCGAACGCCTGGCGGCTGGTGGGCTCAGCTACAACCGTTTCCACACCACAGCCCTGTGCGCACCCACCCGCCAGGCACTCCTGACGGGGCGCAACCACCACTCGGTCGGCATGGGCAGCATCACCGAGACCGCCACCTCTGCCCCGGGGAACAACTCGTTGCGGCCGAACTCCAAGGCACCGCTGGCGATGACGCTGAAGCTCAACGGCTACTCGACGGCCCAGTTCGGGAAGTGCCACGAGGTACCGGTCTGGCAGAGCTCTCCGATGGGCCCCTTCGATGCGTGGCCCTCCGGAGGCGGCGGCTTCGAGACCTTCTACGGCTTCATCGGCGGCGAGAACAACCAGTACGACCCGGCGTTGTATGAGGGGACGACTCCCGTCGAGCCCCCGGCGACGGCTGAGGAGGGCTACCACCTGACCGAAGATCTGGTCGACCGAACAGTCGGTTGGATCCGTCAGCAGAAGGCCTTGATGCCGGACAAGCCCTTCTTCGCCTACCTCGCGCCGGGCGCCGCCCATGCGCCGCATCACGTGCCCAAAGAGTGGGCCGACCGCTACCAGGGTCAGTTCGACGACGGATGGGACGTGCAGCGCGAACGCACCTTCGCGCGGCAGAAGGAAATGGGCATCATCCCCGCGGACGCCGAGCTGACGAAGCGCAACTCCGAGGTCACCGCCTGGGACGACATGCCGGACGAGCTGAAGCCGGTGCTGGCTCGTCAGATGGAGGTCTACGCCGGCTTCCTCGAGCACACAGACGTCCACATCGGTCGCGTCATAGACGCCATCGAAGACCTAGGCATCCTCGACAACACGCTCATCTACTACATCATCGGGGACAACGGCGCCTCCGCCGAGGGCACCATGCACGGCGCGTACAACGAGATGGCCAACTTCAATGGGCTGGCCGGCCTCGAGACGCCGGAGTTCCTGCTCAGCAAGATGGACGAGTTCGGGTCGCCGAGCTCGTACAACCACTACTCGGTCGGCTGGGCGTGGGCGATGGACGCCCCGTTCCAGTGGACCAAGCAGGTGGCCTCGCACTGGGGCGGCACCCGCAACGGCACCATCGTCCACTGGCCCAGGGGCATCGAGGAGCGGGGCGGTCTGCGGCAGCAGTTCACCCACGTCATCGACGTAGCACCTACCGTCTTGGAGTGCGCGGGACTCCCGGAGCCGACGATGGTCAACGGGGTGCAGCAATCCCCGATCGAGGGCACCAGCATGGCCTACACGTTCAACGACCCCGAGAGCCCCGAGCGACACGACCTTCAGTACTTCGAGATGTTCGGGAACCGGGGCATCTACCACCGCGGTTGGAGTGCGGTCACCAAGCACCGCACTCCGTGGGTGATGGTGGGTGGTGAGGTGCCGGCCTTCGACGACGACCTCTGGGAGCTCTACGACGGAAGCTCCGACTACAGCCAGGCCCGCGACCTGGCAGCGGAGAACCCCGCGATGCTGGCCAAGCTGCAGCGGCTGTGGCTGATCGAAGCGACGAAGTACAACGTTCTCCCCATGGACGACCGGACCTCCGAGCGGCTCGAGCCGGCCATGGCGGGAAGGCCGACGCTCATCCATGGAGACTCCCAGCTGTTCTTCGCCGGTATGGGGCGGCTTTCTGAGAACAGCGTCGTGAGCATCAAGAACCGGTCGTTCTCGGTGACCGCCGAAGTAGATCTACCAGCTTCAGGTGCCGAGGGCGTGATCATCGCCCAGGGTGGCCGATTCGGCGGTTGGGCGTTCTACGCCAAGGACAACCTGCTGACCTTCGTCTACAACGTGCTCGGGATCCACGAGTACAAGACCCGAGCGGACCTGCCGCTGCCAACAGGCACCCACCAGGTACGGATGGAGTTCGCCTACGACGGTGGTGGTCTCGGCAAGGGAGGCGGCGTCACGTTGTTCCACGACGGATCACCGGTCGGAACGGGGCGGGTCGACGCCACGCAGGCCATGGTGTTCTCCGCCGACGAGACCACCGACATCGGGCGCGAGTCCGGCACCACGGTCACACCCGACTACACGTCCCGCGACAGCAAGTTCACCGGCAAGATCGCCTGGGTGCAGCTCGACGTCGGGCAGGACGACCACGACCACTTCATCGATCCTGACGAACGCCTGCGGATCGCTATGGCCCGGCAGTAGACGCTCGGGCACAACCAGGAGGTGTTGCCCTGCCTCAACGGTGATAGGGATCCTTGCGGTCGGCCTTGTCCTCCCTGATCAGGCGACGCAGGAAGATGACGACCAGGACCGCCGCAATGGCCAGCGAGGCGAAGAAGCCGATGTTGGCCGCGTCGGTCAGCGTGTCGTTGCCTGTGCTGTCGAAGACCGTTGCCGCGATGGCCGATCCGATCATCCCTCCGGCGACCAGCACGGCGACGACGATCATCGAGGCGATGGACCGCAGCGATGACACCTGGCGGTCAAGCGATGAGGTGTCGAGGAAGAGCGTGAACTTCCCGCGTTTGAGCTGATCGCGCCAGGACAGGAGGCCCTTCACGTAGTCCGGTGCTTCCTTCACGGCCTGCCCCGCGAGTTTCATCGACTGGCGCTTGGCGGCCTCGACGAGTGCCTCCTCGGTGACGGCCTCCTGTGCGAGCTCCGTGACGACCTCGAGAGCGGCCGTGGTGAATTTGCGGTCCTGCGGAGAGAGCAGGGTGAAGAAGGCCGATGCCTGGCTCATCGCCTTCAGCGCCAAGGTCAGCTGGGGGTCGAGCCGAAGCCCGTTGTCCCGCAGCACGCCCATCGACGTCGACAGCACGAGCTTGATGTCCGGTGCCGTGCCCCGGCCGTAGCGCGACATCTTGCGCTCGAAGTCCTTGAGGAAGAACTTCTCGTCGACGGGTCGGAACGGCACGCTGAGGGCGAGGATCTGTTCGCCCATGGCGGGGATGTCGCCACGGACGAAGGTCCACAGCAGCATGCCAAGGTGGGCCCGTTGGCCAAGCGTGAGCTCTCCCACCATCCCCGAGTCGAGGAAGGTGACGACGCCGGTGTCGAGACTCACGAACAGGTTGCCGGGGTGCGGGTCGGCGTGGAAGTAGCCATCGATGATCAGCATCTTCATTGCTGCTCGGAGCGCAGCGTCTCCGATGGTTGCCAGGTCGAGTCCAGCGGCCCGCATGGCTTCGACGTCGGAGATCTTGACGCCGGTCACGAACTCCTGAGTCAGCACCCGCTGGCCGGAAAGGCTTCGCTCGAGGGTGGGGATGTGCACTCCCTCGATGGACGCCATGTTGGCTGCGAGGCGCTCCATGTTGTAGGCCTCGGCGTAGTAGTCGAGCTCCTCGATCAGGGTGGTTCCGAACTCATCCAGCATGGAGGCCAGGCCCATCTCGCGGGCGGTCCTGCTCCGCCGTTCGGAATAGCGGCCCATCAGTCGGGCCACGCCGAGGTCGGCGCGCACCTGGCGGTCGAGGTTCGGGCGTTGGACCTTCACGGCCACGGCGCGCCCGTCGTGCAGGGTTGCGGCATGGACCTGCCCGAGCGACGCCGCCGCGAGCGGCTTCGGGTTGAAGGTCGCGTAGAGATCCTCGGGGGGTGCACCGAGCTCGTCGATGATCACTTGCCGCGCCGCCTCGTAAGGCACCGGGGGAACGTCGTTCTGCAGCCGGTCGAGCTCGACCCTCCAGTCGTCGGGGAGGTTGCTGGACTGGCTCGAAACGATCTGACCGAGCTTGACGTAGGTGGGACCAAGACCTTCCAGCATGATCCGGGTCCGAACCGCGTCCGACAGGCGTGGGATGGGCTCCTGCGTCTGGTAGACCCACTGCTGCATCCGCCGGCTGATGCCACCGACCGGAGACCGGTCGACGACGGCGCTCGCGCCATAGTTGACCATGGTCGTGTAGACCTGCTGGAGTCGCAGGTTCTCGTTGACCGCGTCGAAACTGCCCCCACTCATCGTGGCTCCCTCGACTTGGCGTGGCGATCAAGGATCGGTGGAGTCGCACCGGCGACGGTCTCGAAGACGAGCCCGAGGATGCCGACGATCAGACCACCAGCGAGCAGCGGCAAGACGCCTCGCCAAGCGATTTCGTCCTTCAGGATCCACGACAGCAGGGCGAGCAATGCGGCGTTGATGAGGACGACGACGAACCCGTAGCTCGCGACCAGATAGCGCAGCGCGAAGAACTGGATGATGGGCTTGACGATGGCATTGAGCAGTCCGAACACCAGACCCGTCACGACGAAGAAGCCGAGATACCACCGATCCACCCGCAGCCCTGGGAGCAGGACCAGGGTGATCACGACGGCCATGCCGTTGGTCACGATCCGAACCAGCCACAGCCGCCAGTTGCCCCAGTCCCTGCGCAACCTTGCCCACGCGACCTCGCCCACGAAGTAGTGATGAACTCTCGCGCCCGAGGTTGCCTGGGCGCTGGTCACAGGACTCCCCGGCTGAGTCGAAGCTGGTGCGTCGGCCACTGTGCGTTCCCCCCTCGTCGGTGCAGATCCAGCCGGTGCGGTCGTCGTTCATCTGGAGACGCCGACTCTAGGGCAAGCACCCGCAGTGCGGACGGAGCGGCTCGGGCTCGGCTGCCTGGGTCAAACCGCTGGGAGTGGCCCGCCCGGGCATGCGACGATCAGGACATGAGCGAGAAGCCGACCACGAGCGGATCCGACCCGGCCACGGCCGATTCCGAAGACGAGGCGCACCGCAAGTTTCGCGAGGCCCTGGAGAAGAAGAAGCTGTCGCACCATGCGACGGCCGAGGCGGCAAAGGCCACCGGCGTCGGCCCATCCAACAACACCAAGACCACTCGTCAGTTTCGCCGCAAGTCCGGAGGCTGACACGCAGCCCTCCTGCCTGCGCCGCTGTCTGACGGGCGTCGGGGCAGGATGCGCACATGGCTGTCGATCTCGTCCTGTCTCCAGCAGATGCCCTTCGCCGGGCTCGGCTGCGTCGCGCCAAGGGCGGTGCGACGGCTCTGCTGCTCGTCGCGGCCGCGACCTTCGTCCTCATCCAGCCCTACGTGCACGAGGGAGCAGGCTGGGCCGGCTATGTCTCGGCGGCCGCCGAAGCGGGCATGGTCGGCGGCCTCGCGGACTGGTTTGCCGTCACCGCGCTGTTTCGCCGACCTCTCGGGCTCCCGATCCCGCACACCGCGTTGATCCCTACCCGCAAGGATGCGCTGGGAGCGGGTCTGGGTGACTTCGTCGGGGACAACTTCCTCAAGCCCGAGGTCGTCCGACGAAGGCTCGACCAGGTCGACCTGGCGGGGAAGGCGGGTCGCTGGCTCGCCCGAGAGGCCAATGCTCGGCTGGTGACGGGGGAGCTCGCAGCCGTGCTGCACGGGGCCATCGAGGTGCTGCGCGACGAAGACGTACGTGCTGTCGCCGAGTCAGCCATCGCGCAGCGGGTCAACGCGATCGAGGTGGCGCCGGTGCTGGGCCGTTTGCTGGGCGACGTCGTGGAGGACGGCTCCCATCGAGGGTTGGTGGACGTGGTCGCGGACAGGACCGCCGCGTGGCTTCGCGCCAATCCCGATGCGGTGATTGCGGTGGTTCAGGACCAGGCGCCCTCGTGGTCGCCGACCTTTGTCGACCGGGCGTTGGCCAAACGGGTGGCGGCCGAGCTGACCCGGATCGCCGAGAGCGTCGCGACCGAGCCGGAGCACCCGTTGCGCGGCGCGCTGGACCGCTATCTCACTCGGTTGGCTGATGACCTCCGGACCGACCCAGCGACCGCGAGCAGGTTGCAAGACCTGGTGACCCGGCTGCTCGATCACCAGGCGACCAGGGAGGCCCTGGGCACCCTGGTGGGTGCGACGCGACGCGCAGTGGTCGGACTCATCGACGAGCCCGATGGGGAGCTGCGTCAACGATCCGTGGCGGCTGTCCGGGCGCTGGGTGAACGCCTGTCGTCCGACGGTGCCTTGCGGAGCAAGGTCGAGGGTTGGGCGGGCCAGGCCGTCGACCACGTGGTGACGACCTATCGGGACGAGATCACGAAGGTCATCACCGACACCGTCGATCGCTGGGACGGTGCGGAGGCCGCTCGGCGCATCGAGTTGGCGGCCGGTCGCGACCTGCAGTTCATCCGCGTCAACGGAACGATCGTCGGCGCCCTGGCCGGACTGGCCATCCACGCGGTGGCCGTTGGGGTGCTCTGACCGATGCCGAGGGTGGCTGTGCTCAGACCGCGACGACTCGCCGTTCGACGGCCGAGCGTGCCGCAGCCTCGAGAATCTCCAGACCTCTCACCGAATCGGTCGCTTCGACCGGCACAGGAGCCCCGTCTCTCAACGCGGCTGCCATACCGACGTAGTAGGCCGGGTAGTCGCCGGGCAGCGTGGGTACGGCCTGGTGCTCGTCACCGGCCACCAGCTGCCCCCAGGAATCGCTGCCCACGCGACCCCACCCGGGACCCGGTCGCGCGCCGGACCGCAGGGCAGCCTCCTGCCCGTCCAAGCCGTCGCAGACGTAGGCCGCTGATGATCCGAGCACCCGGAAGCGGGGGCCAAGGCTGGCGGCCACGGCAGAGGCCCACAGGTGTGACCGGGCTCCGCTGGTGTGCTGCAGCGCGACGAACACGTCGTCGTCCGCAGCGCGCTCGGACCGGCGGCGGTCGATCTCGGCATAGACCGAATCGACCGGGCCGAGCAGGATCAGGGCCTGATCGACGAGGTGACTGCCCAAGTCGAAGAGCAGGCCGCCCGCCTCGCCCGGATCTGCTCGTTCGCGCCACCCTCCGCTGAGTGCTGGACGCCAACGCTCGAAGCGGGACTCGAGGCGACGAATGGTGCCCAGCCCCCCGGCACGAACAAGGGACTTGACGGTGAGAAAGTCACCGTCCCAACGTCGGTTCTGGAACGTGCTGAACGGTACGCCGGCGCCGGCTGCCGCTTCCACGAGATCCCGGGCCTCGGCGGCGCTCGGGGCCAAGGGCTTGTCCACGACGACGGCGACGCCGGCCTCGATCCCGGCTCGGGCCAGGGGCACGTGGGTCGAGTTGGTGGTGGCTACGACGAGGAGATCCAGGTCGAGGTGCAGGAGCTCGTCGATGGACGCCACCACCACCACCTCCGGGTGGTCATGGGCGGCCTGGGCGATCCGTTCCGGGTTGCGGGTCAGGACTCCCACCAGTGACAACCCCGGCGTCGTGGCAATCAACGGAGCGTGGAACACCGCACCGGCCAGGCCATAGCCGGCGAGACCCACCCTCACGCGCAGCTGCCGGCGGTGCGATCCATGCCGGCATCTTCCCACTCGACGAGGCTCGGCTGAGGGCGGATGGCGGGGAGGCGGGACGGCACGCCCGGGCGCGCCGTACCCTCATCTGGTGCCCGGTTCCCTCGGCTCCCTCATCGACCTCCTGGGTCAGCAGACTTGGAAGGGAGCCCTGGCGTGGACGATCGTCTTGAGCCTGGTTGCGGTGTCGGCCACGTTCTTGCCCCCGGGGCGGTGGCGCACCGTCGGTCTTGCGGCACGCGAGGCGGCCATCGTCATGGGTCTGCTCGGGCTCTGGCGCTATGTCGGTCACTACGTCCGGCTGCGCGTCGAGGGAGGCATGGACAACGGGCTCGGCGTGTGGAACGTCGAACGCGCCCTCCACCTTCCGAGCGAGGTCTGGGTCCAGTCGCTCGTCCTTCCCTACCCAGACGTCGTCCGGTTCTTGAACCTCTATTACATGAGCCTGCACCTGACCTCCATGGCCCTGTTCCTCGGCTGGATGTGGTGGCAGCACCGGGAGCACTACCCCCGCGCCCGAACCCTCGTGGCGGTGACCACGTTGCTGTGCATGATCGTGCAGTTCATCCCGGTCGCCCCGCCACGGATGTTCCCCGAACTCGGCTTCGTCGACACCGCCCAGGAGTACGGCCAGTCGGTCTATGGCTGGGGGGGCAGCTCGGTGGGGAGCCAACTCGCCGCGATGCCGTCGGTTCACGTGGCCTGGGCAGTGATCTTGGCCTGGTACGCCTGGCGGGTGATGTCGGGACCGATCCGCTACCTGCTCTGGCTCCACGCCGGCATGACGGTCTTCGTCGTGGTCGCGACGGCCAACCACTGGTGGCTGGACGGGATCGTCGCGGTCGGCCTCATGGCGTTGGTGATCCTCGGGCAGGGCCTTTGGGCGACGTGGCGAAGTCGTCGACTCGCCGACGCGGACGGCTCGGCCGGGGCGGTCGACACCAGTGGCTCCGACGAGGTCGCGCAGGGGACCTTGGTCAGCTGATGGCAGTGCTGCGACCGCGCACCTCGAGGGTGGCCAGCAGCTTTCCGGTCGACGCGGCAATCTGATCCACGGCCTCGTCGAAGGCTGCTCTGTTATGCGCTGCCGGTTCGCGAAAGCCCGAGATCTTGCGGACGTACTGCAGCGCGGCGGCCCGCATCTCGGCCTCGGTCACAGACTCGGTGAACGGTGGGCGCAGGGTCTTGATGGATCGGCACATGGCTCCACGCTACGCCGGGATCGAGCAGACCGAATCCCGCGAGCGCAATGTCCGTACCACCTCGTAGAGTCCGCCGCGTGAGTACGACGAGTCGGCCCAGGCGAGGGCTGTCGGCCGAGGGCAGCAACACCGGGGCGTTCACCGGCTCCGACTGGCTCTATCTTCTTGGCCCGGCCGCGATCTGGGGCTCCTCGTTCGCCCTCATTCGCGTGGGGCTCGACTCATTCCCACCCACGGTGTTGACCTTCCTGCGGTTGCTGTTCGGCTTTGCGGCGCTGTCACTCATTCCGGGTGTGCGGCGTTCGGTCGACCGGGAGGATTGGCCGCGGATCGCCTGGCTGGGCATCTTGTGGATGGCCGTCCCGCTCACCATGTTCTCGCTGGCCGAGCAGTGGGTTTCTTCGTCCACGGCCGGCATGATCAACGGCGCCACGCCCATTACCGCGCTGATCGTGGCATCGCTGGCTCTGCACAGACTGCCCGGGCGGATGCAGCTCGCCGGCATCGTGGTCGGCTTCGTCGGTGTGGTCCTGATCAGCCTGCCCAACCTCGACCGGGGCCACGACAGCACCATTGGAGTTCTGCTGCTGCTTGTCGCGGTGTCCTGCTATGGCGTGGCGCTCAATCTGGCCGTCCCGCTCCAACAGCGGTACGGCTCGCTTCCGGTCTTCTGGCGGGCCCAGATGGTCGCGCTCGTGCTCACCTTGGGGCCGGCCGTGTGGCGCGTGGGCGACGCGAGCCCAGATCTCGGCGGGTGGCTGGCCGTCGCCGTCCTCGGCTGCCTGGGCACAGGCTTGGCCTATGTCCTGGCGGGCAATCTCGCCGGCCGGGTCGGTGGCGCCCGCGCTTCGGTGATCACCTATCTGATCCCACCGTGGTCGATCGCGGTCGGGGTGGCGTTCCTGTCCGAGTCAGTGGCCGCCGTGGCCTTGCTCGGGACCCTGGTCGTGCTCGTCGGGGCGTTCCTGACCACTCGCCGGGACGCTCGGGCCGGCCAGCTCACGGGCCAGCGATCGGATGTCGGCAGGCCCGACTCGGCAGCAGCCACCGATCAGCCGGGCGCCTGACTCTCGCCAGGTGAGCACCTGTCCCGGTGCGAAGCCCGATCGGCCGCGCCAGACCCGGGCCAGGCCGTCCCAGGCTTCACCGCTGTTGGGGTAGACCACGACGGGTTTGCCGGACGCCTCGGCAGCGATCGCGCTCAGGCGGGCGACCTCGTCCGGGGCTGTGCAGTTGACCCCGACGGCGAGCACCGTCGCCACGTCCTTGGCCATGGCGAAGGCCTCGGCCACGTCTTCACCCTTGCGGGTGCGCAGCCCGTCGCAGGTCATGGAGAGCCAGCAAGGCACCGCGAGCTCGGCTGCCTCCAGCAGCAGCGCTTCGGCTTCTGCGAGATTGGGGACCGTCTCCAGGGCCAGCAGGTCCGGTTCGGCGCCGGCGAGAACGGCCATCCGCGGCCGGTGCCAGCGTCTGAGGGCGGTTACACCGATGTCCGATCCGTAGTCACCGGTGTATTCCTGACCCCCAGCCAGCATGGCGCCGTACGGCCCCACAGAGGCAGCCACCCAGCGTGGCCGACCGTCGACCGCCTCGGCCTCGTCGCTGGCCGAGCGGGCCAGGGAGACGCTTCGCGCGAGGAGCTCGTCAACGGCCGCCCTGTCATGGCCGGTGCGATCGAAAGCTTCGTAGGACACCTGGTAGCTCGCCGAGGAGCTCACCTGCGCGCCGGCCGCAAGGTAGGCCGCGTGCACAGCCTGGATCTCCTCAGGTCGCTCGACCAGTAGTCGGGCAGACCACAGGTCTGAGCTCAAGTCGTGGCCACGGGCCTCGAGCTCGGTCGCGAGCCCACCATCGAGGATCACCGGCGCTCTCGACAGGGCATTGGTGAGGGTCGAGACGGGGTGCACGTGCAACATCGTCTCAGCCGGGTGGAGCCGCTGGCACCAGCGCGTGGATGGTTGGGCGAGCGAGGACCAGTTTGGTCACGGACAGATTGGTGAAGAAAGTTCCGGAAAGCCCTTGCGCGGGAGCCTCCGCAGGCTGTTGAATCTCCCCACGCCACCGGAAGCGGTGGTCGGAATCCTGGGGAAACCCTAGATACCGCAAGGGAAACTCGGTCTACCGGGAGTTCCAAGCGGAGCATTTCCTGCGCACGACCGACCGGGGTCAACCTGGAAACGTCGGAGGCGGAGAAGTCACCGGCCGCAGTGGACGGAGGTTGGTCGAAGAAGCCTGACGCAGCCTGGCAACGGGCCTTGATGGGTGGAATCGACCAGGACAGGGCCCCGCGAACTCATACTTCGCGGGGCCTTGTTCCATGATGACCGTCGAGACCTCCTCGACGGGGGAGCGACACGCCAAGCTCGCGCCGAGGCCAGACCCGCTTCCGTCCCGTGCCCAGTGATTGGCGCACTTCGTGAGGATTCCCGGTTCGTGGGAGACTCCAGGGACGCGGGAGACCCCCGCACCAGCAAGGAGGCGCCGGATGTCCGAGTTCAACCTGACCTATCCGGGCGGGGAGCTCCCCCTGGGTCTGACGAACGCCACCGATGGTCCTTCGGGCCTCGACGTGAGCAAGCTCCTGGCGTCCACCGGGCAGGTGACGCTCGATCAGGGGTTCAAGAACACCGCGTCGTGCGCTTCAGAGATCACCTTCATCGACGGTGACGCGGGCATCTTGCGCTATCGCGGCTATCCGATCGAACAACTGGCTGGGAAGGCGTCCTTCCTGGAGGTCTCCTACCTGCTGATCTACGGTTCGTTGCCCACGGCTGAGCAGCTGACCGACTTCCAGGACGCGGTGACTCGGCACACGTTGCTCCACGAGGATCTGCGCTGGTTCTTCGACGGGTTCCCGCGCGACGCTCACCCGATGGCGGTGCTGTCCTCAGCGGTCAGTGCGCTGTCGGCGTTCTACCAGGACAGCCTCGACCCGTTCGACAAGGAGCAGGTCGAGATCTCGACCGTACGGCTGCTGGCCAAGGTTCCCACGATCGCCGCCTACGCCTACAAGAAGTCGATCGGGCAGCCGTTCCTCTACCCCGACAACAGCCTGGGCTACGTCGACAACTTCCTGCGGCTGACCTTCGGGGTGCCCGCAGAGACCTACGACGTCGATCCGCAGATGGCGCGCACCCTCGACATGCTGCTAGTGCTGCACGCCGATCATGAACAGAACTGCTCGACGTCAACGGTTCGACTGGTCGGGTCGTCCCACGCGAATCTGTTCGCTTCGGTCTCCGCGGGCGTCAACGCGCTGTTCGGGCCGCTGCACGGAGGCGCCAACCAGGCGGTGATGGACATGCTCACCGGTATCGCCGCGGACGGGGGTGACGTCGACCGGTTCGTGTCGCGGGTGAAGGACAAGGAGCCGGGCGTCAAGCTGATGGGCTTCGGACACCCCGTCTACAAGAACTATGACCCGCGAGCGACGCTGATCAAGCAGGCCGCTCACGACCTCTTCGAACGGCTCGGGGTGGAAGACCCGATGCTGGACATCGCGCTGCGGCTGGAGGAGGTTGCGCTGGCGGACGACTACTTCATCTCCCGCAAGCTCTATCCCAACGTGGACTTCTACACAGGCCTGATCTACAAGGCCATGGGCTTCCCCACGCACATGTTCACCGTGCTCTTCGCGCTCGGTCGGCTCCCGGGCTGGATCGCGCAGTGGCGGGAGATGATCGACGATCCGGAGACCAAGATCGGTCGACCGAGGCAGGTCTATGTCGGCGCCGCGGAGCGCGACTTCGTCGCTCTGAGCGACCGTTGATCCCACCCCCATACGTCGCTTCCGAGGGACGCTACGACGGGATGCGTTACCGCAGATGCGGGCGCTCTGGACTGCAGCTGCCAGCGATCTCGCTCGGCCTGTGGCACAACTTCGGAGACGACGCGCCACTGGACGGGCAGCGCGCCATGCTGCGGCGAGCCTTCGACCTGGGGATCACCCACTTCGACCTGGCCAACAACTACGGTCCGCCCTACGGCTCCGCCGAAGCCAACTTCGGTCGAGTGATGGCCAGTGATCTACGGCCCTACCGCGACGAGCTGGTTCTCTCGACCAAGGCGGGCTACGACATGTGGCCCGGGCCGTACGGCGAATGGGGCTCCAGGAAGTATCTGCTCGCGTCGCTCGACCAGTCGCTCCAGCGGATGGGCGTCGACTACGTCGACATCTTCTACAGCCACCGCCTCGACCCGGACACCCCGCTGGAAGAGACCATGGGTGCCCTGCACTCCGCGGTCCAGCAGGGAAAGGCGCTCTACGTCGGGATCTCGTCGTACTCCGCCGATCGCACGCGTGAGGCTGCTGCCATCCTGGCTGATCTAGGCACCCCGCTGCTGATTCACCAGCCGTCCTACTCGCTGCTGAACAGGTGGATCGAGGAGGCGCTGCTCGACGCGCTCGAGGACGTCGGAGCGGGCTGCATCACGTTCTCGCCGTTGGCCCAGGGCATGCTCACCGACCGCTACGTCGACGGGGTCCCGGAGGGGTCACGCGCCACGCAGGGGAAGTCGTTGTCCCCAGACCTGGTCACCGAGCAGAATCTCACGCACATCAGGGCTCTGGCCGCGATCGCGGCGGCCAGAGGGCAGACCTTGGCGCAGCTCGCTCTGGCATGGACGCTTCGTGACTCCCGGGTCACGTCGACCTTGGTGGGTGCAAGCAGCGTCGCTCAGCTCGAGGCGAACGTGGAGGCCTTGGAGCGAGCCGACTTCGACGAGGAAGAACTCGCCGCCATCGACCAGCACGCGGTGGAGGGCGGCATCAATCTCTGGGCGACCTCGAGCTCGGGCTGATCGGGTGAGGATCACCCAGGGCTAGTGGCCCCGGGCGATCCACTCCTCGAGGTGCGGGGCCTCCGCACCGATGGTCGTGGTGTCGCCGTGACCGGTGTGCACGACGGTCTCGGCTGGCAGGCCGAGCAGTCGCTCGCGGATCGAGTCGATGATCGTGGGAAAGTCCGAGTACGACCGGCCGGTAGCACCCGGTCCGCCGTTGAACAACGTGTCCCCGCTGAACAGCGCCCCGTTCTCAGCGTCGTACAGGCACACCGCTCCTGGGGCATGCCCGGGGGTGTGGATGGCGTGGAGGGTGTGCCCGCCGACGCTGAAGGTCTGCCCGTCGGCAAGCTGCTCGTCGGGCGAGCGGTCGGCATAGACCGAGTCCCAGAGCATCCGGTCGTCTGGGTGGAGCCAGATCGAGGCTCCGGTTTCAGCCTGCAGGTCCGCGGCGGCGCCGATGTGGTCGTCGTGTCCGTGGGTGAGGACGATCGCCTTCACTCGCCGACCGCGTACGGCGGCCAGGATTGCTCCCGCGTCGTGAGCGGCATCGACGATCAAGACCTCGTCGTCGTCACCGACCAACCAGACGTTGTTGTCCACGTCCCAGGTTCCGCCGTCGAGACTGAAGGTTCCTGATGTGACCACGCGCTCGATCGTCACTACCGGACCTCAGAAGACGACGACGGAGCGGAGGACCTCGCCGCGCTCCATCTTGTGGAAGGCCTCCTCGACGTCGCCCAGCGCGATGGTCTCGGAGACAAACTTGTCCAGGGGGAGGCGGCCCTGCTGGTGCAGGTCGACGAGCATCGGGAAGTCTCGCGACGGCAGGCAGTCGCCGTACCAGGAAGACTTGATGGACCCGCCGCGACCGAAGATCTCGATGAGTGGCGTCGACCAGGTCATGTCGGGGGTGGGAACGCCGACCAGCACCGTCGTCCCAGCGAGGTCGCGGGCATCCCAGGCCTGCTGGAACACCTCCGGACGACCCACAGCATCGATCGTGACGTCTGCGCCGTGCTCGGTGATCTCCTTGATCGCTGCGACCGGGTCACTGGACCGCGAGTTGACCGTGTGGGTGGCCCCGAACTCCTTGGCCCACTCGAGCTTCTTGTCGTCGATGTCGACCGCGATGATCGCGCGCGCACCAGCCAACCGCGCCCCAGCGATCGCGGCGTTGCCCACGCCGCCGCAGCCGAAGACGGCCACGCTGTCCCCGCGGCCCACCCCTCCGGTGTTGATCGCGGCACCGAGCCCGGCCATCACCCCGCAGCCGAGGAGGCCGACCACCTCCGGCTTTGCTGAGGCGTCGACCTTGGTGCACTGCCCGGCCGCGACGAGGGTCTTCTCGGCGAAGGCGCCGATGCCAAGAGCCGGCGACAGAGCGGTGCCGTCGGGCAACGTCATCTTCTGAGTTGCGTTGTGCGTGTTGAAGCAATACCAGGGCCGCCCGCGCAGGCACGCCCGACAGGAGCCGCAGACCGCTCGCCAGTTGAGGATGACGAAGTCGCCAGGAGCGACGTCGGTGACCCCGTCGCCGACGGCTTCGACGACTCCAGCCGCCTCGTGGCCGAGCAGGAAGGGGAACTCGTCGTTGATGCCGCCCTCGCGGTAGTGCAGGTCGGTGTGGCAGACGCCGCACGCCTGCACGGCGACCAGCGCCTCGCCGGGGCCGGGATCGGGGACGAGGATGGTCTCGAGCGAGACAGGTGCCTTGACGGTACGGCTGACGATGCCCTGAACCTCGTGCGGCATGTGCTCTCCTTGGTGCGGAACGGGGGACTCAATTGTGCTGTGCCGTTCTTGACTGGGGAGTCAGCCTAGGGGCCAGCCGACCTCAGTCGATGCGGACGCGACCGCGGGGGGTGTCGAAGTCAACGGCCAGCAGGCCCGCCTCGTCCACCCCGGTGAGCCAGGTGATCGCCCCACCGTCGATAGGCGCGTCGACAGGGCCGCCCAGCCAGTCGCGCACCTTGTCGCGATCACCGGCGAGCTCGCAGGCCACGATCGACACCGACGCGTCGGCGATCCGGGACGGATGGTCTTCCCGTGGGCAGGTCCACTGGGTGAAGTAGGGCAGGGCCGGGTCATCGATGAGGTCGTTGATACCGATCTGACGCCAGGTGATCTGGTGTCCATCCGGGCGGATGCGGTGCCCGTCGACGGCCGGACGGCCGAGCCGGGCCTCGATCGGGGCCAGATCGTCGACCGAGACCACCCAGCCGAGCCAGCCGCCGCCGAGCTCGGCTCGGCGACGTACTGCCTGGCCGAACGGGGCGTTCTCGGCGGCCGGGTGGTCGAGCGCGGCGACCACTTCGATGTAGACGCCGCCCGTGAGCGGGAGTACGAAGTTGGTCGTGCCGAACCGCGGGTGCCGACCACCATCGATGAAAGCGGCTCCCAAAGTGGCGCCGAGCCGCTGCACGGTGTCGGCGAGCTCGCCTGCGGACACGGCATAGGACACGTGGTCGAGGCGCATGCGGGAATGATGCCCCACCGCGGGACTCGGGCTTCGGGCGGGTCCGGGTCGAAACACGTCAGAACGACGGGGGTGGAGGCGCCGGCGAATCTTGATCGACGACTCCATCGATCTCGGCGAGCCAGTCGGCATGGTCGCGGCGGGCCCAGTCCTCGCTGACCGTCCCCTGGCTGACGCCGCGCAGCGCCTCGGCGTCGCGCAAGGCATACCAGAGGTGGCCCGCAACGAGCAGGAAGAGCCCGAGCGCGACCCAGTCGTGCACGAAGGTGGCGCCGGTGCGCGCGTGCAGCGGCCACACGCCGAACAGATCGATCATGACGGTGCCGGTCAGGAGCATGACGAGCACAGCGCCGGTCGTGATCGATGCGTTGAGCTTCTGCCCGGCGTTGAACTTGCCGACCGGGATACGTCCGCTCCTTCGGTCACGGGATCGCAGCCACTGCTTGTCTGCGGCGGTGAAGGCGTCGACCCGGCGGGCGTCTCGGCGCATCTCACGGCTGAGGAGCAGCGCGACGAGCACGGGGACTGGCAGGAGATAGCCCGACCACAGATGGATCGTGCGAACCAGGGATCGGTGGCCAACAGCCACGCTCACCGGATCGATGTACAGGGCCGCGGCTGTGGCCAGACAGCCCAGCATCAGGACAGCCGTCACCGCGTGCGCCGCTCGTTGCCCTGCGGTGAATCGTTGGATCCGCCGAGACCCTGTCGCCGAGGTCGGTTCAGACTGTTGGTGTGTCGTCACGACCGTTGGACCCTCCAACCCAGGCATCCACGTCGTAGCCGCGACGCTCCCAGTAACCGGGGATCACCTCGTTCGTGAGCTCGATCCCGCCCAGCCATTTCAGCGACTTGTAGCCGTACATCGGGGCGACGAACAAGCGAACCGGCCCGCCGTGGGCGGGAGTCACGTCGGCGCCGAGCATCTGGGTCGCGATGAGCACGTCGTCACGTCGCGCTTGTTCCAGCGTCAGGGACTCGGTGTAGGTGCCGTCGAAGGAGAGCAGGCGCACAGCGCTAGCGCCGGCGCCGACCCCGGCCAGGTCCAGCACGTCGCGCAGCCGCACTCCGGTCCAGGCCACGTCAGGGACCCGCCACCCCGTGACACATTGGAAATCGCTCGTCATCGACACCTGCGGCAGGTCGGAGGTGAGCTGCGTGAACGAAACGTTCTGCTCCTCGTCGACCAGCCCCCCTACGACGAGCTCATAGTCGGCCGGCGCAACGGCCGGCACCGAGCCAGTCACGGAGTAGTAGCGAAAACCGTTTCCGCCGGGAATCAGCCCGCTGATGCCGGTCGGGTCGCGGTTGGCGACGGCACCGACGACCCCGTCGAGCGCTCCCTGGATCGAGGCGCCGGCGGCGACGCCCAGGACACCCAGCCCGAGCAGACCCAGCACGATCCGGCGACCCACCGGGGTCGTGGTCAGCTGGTCGTACGGCTCTGCCGGCTCAGCGGCCTGCCGTTGCGCCGGAGCGGGGTGTGTCACCCCTCCATGGAACCGCTTCAGGCCCCCAGACCGCTACCCGGACCCGCGGGCGTCACCGAATCGTCAGACCTACCGCCGGTCACCAGCCGACCCCGCCGGTCGAGGACCGGCATTCCCTTGGACCGCATGCTCGACGCGGTCTCGACCATCATCCGGCGGATCGTCGTGGGCGGGATTCCGCCACCAAGGAAGCGGTTGGCATAGCGAGCCAACCGATAGGTGGGGTCGTCGGTCAGGGCCCGGTCGATCGCACATGCGGCCAGCGCTCCGTCGCCTCGAGCATGGGCGAGCATGGAGGCCAGCGTCGCTGGCGGGGCGACGAACCCGGCAGGTGCAACGCGGGTCGCCGCGCACCAGAGGTCGAGGGCCGCTTCACCCACCTGGCCCTTCCATGTCGGCAGGCAGCCGTCTCGGGTCAGCACGTCCGTGAGGTCGACGAGGACCCTGGCCCAGAGCTCGGGCGGGACGTCCCGATCCTGGGCCCGGAACCGCTGCAGCAGCTCTGAGACGCCGCCGACAGCCTCGATGCCCGGTCGCGGGCCATCGGCGGCCAGGTGGGCCACGGCCTCGGCCACTTGGTCGGCCTCGCTCGTTGTGTCGCGCGCGACTTTGCGTTGCAGCGCCGACCGCGACGGCAGCACCGGCGCCGATTCGCCGTTCCAGGCGAGCTCGGCGGTGTAGAGGTCGGAATCGGCTCGCGAGACCGGAGTGCCCTCGGGCGGACAGCAGGCTGGGTTGTGGCAGAAGTAGGACCACCAGCGGCCCTCGGTGACCAGGAGGACGTCGGACAGGTCGATCCCAGCCACGTCAAGATGCGCGCTGACCACGTTGATGACCTCCGCGACGGGGCCGTTGTCGTCGAGATGCGGCGGTGCCGGGACGCGGTCGGTCACGAGCACCATGAGGGCACCGACACAGCCGTTGCGCTCCAACGCATCAACGAGTCCAGCCGGATGACCGGGTGGCGTGGCTGCGAGCGGTAGACCGCCGATCTGGTCATCGAATTCGTCAGGGATCTCGTCATCGAACTCGTCGATGTCGAACGGATCGATGGCTTCGGCGGTGTCGAGGGGATCCAAGAGGTCGACGACCGCATCGAGGTCGATGCGTAGCGTGAGTCCGACCTGCCGTTTGCTCGCGGGCCGCCCCCTTTCTGCTGGCACCATCCCGACCAGGACGAGGGACTCGTGGGGATGGAAGCCGATCAGCTGGGGAAGGCAGGCCACCAGGGCGCCTGGACCGCGCAGTCGCACGCGGGCGGCGGGACCAGAGCCTGGGACGGCGGCAACACCTGAAGGGCTGGGATCAACTCGGGGAGTGGTCATCTCCCGAGCGTCAGGGATGGCTCAGGGATTGCCGCGGCCGGGCGTCCCGACTGTGGACTGCGGTCTGGCTGTGGACATCGGCCATTCGCGGGAACGCGATCGAGCCCGGGACCACCGGTCCCGGGCTCGTCGTTCGTAGGGTGTGCGTCGACAGGTCTGAGTCGACAGTGGCGAGTCGGTCAGGAGTTCACCGGACTGGTGGCAGCGTCGAGCTGACTGATCAAGTCGTCACGCTCTTCCTGGGTCGCGGACAGCTGCTGAGACAACTCGGCCATCCGACCCTCGGCTCCGGCCAGGCTTGCGGCGAGCTCGGTGATCGTTGCCTCGGCCTCACGATGGCGGATCTGCCACTCCTGAACGGAGTTGGTCAGCGTACGCACCTGAGCCTCGGCGGCGGCCGTACGTTGCTCGGCCTCCTGGCGCACCTGTTCGCTCGCGTCGAGCAGCGAGCGCAACGCACGCGACTCATCGGCGTGGTCCGAGACGGGTGTGGTCTCCGGAGCGATCTCCGCGGCGGGGGCCTCGACGACCGACTCCGCGACGGGCTCGGGCGACGCCTCGATCACGGAGGCGACTGCCTCGGGCGCGAATGAGGGGATCTCGTCGATGCTGCTGGCCTCGTTGGGGGCATCGGAAGCGGTGTCGACGACGGCTTCGGTGCTCGCTTCGTCGGTTGAGGCGGGTTCCTCGCCAGACTTTGAGCGCTTTCCGCGGCTCAGGGTCAGGCCGAAGACCTTCCTCGGGGCGGGCTCCTCGACGAGGTCAGCGGCCAGCACCATCGCGGCCGGCGCAGCAGCCGCCTCGATCGGCGCATCGGGGGCGGCGAGGCCCTCGAGGCCGGGGGCTGTGACCGGCGCCGAGTCCTCGGCTGCCGCCTCGGCTTGATCTGCGACTGCAGCATCCTCCTTGGCCTTTCGGGAGTGCTGCGTCGGAAGAACGTCGATCGCCGGGCGCGCGAGGGCACCGGCCATCTCGGCGTCGTACAACTCTGCGGACATGGGTCCTCCACGGGCCAGGAACGATCTCCCTCCTCGTATCGGTCGTCCCTTGTGGCACCTTGACCCCTGAGCGTGCGTCAGGTGCGACTCGGCGACCGCGAGCGCGCCCGTCGCTGGTCAGCTGGCTTCTGGACGGGGGAGCCGCTGCGCCTGATTCAGCGAGTGCTGATCGGACACCCACAGGTCGATGGCTGCCCACTCCTCGTCCAGCCAGTCGCCCCGCTGAGTTGCTGCAGGGATCTCCTCGCGAGGAACGACGCGCCAGGAGACGGTAAGCGTGTTGTCCTGGGGTATCGCGTACCAGAGGTCGGAGAGCGTGTCGAGCTCGTCGAGCCCGGTGTGTGCGACGAACACGGCGTCGGCCTCTGGGCAGCCATCCAGGGCGGCGAACGCACCGGCTGGGCGGGGAGGAAGCAGGTGCACCAGTGCCTCCGCACGCGCGGCGCCGACGACCTCGCCCCGGCTGCGCAGCCGCTGGATGGCCCGCATCCGGCGCTGCTCGGTGAAGTTGCCACCCTCGGGGAAGATCAGCAGGGCGTCGGCAGGCCCCATCGTCGAGGCAAGGTCGCCGATCGCGGTCACCGGGTGGTCCCGCGGGCGGCGCCGCTTCGGATCAGTGCAGATGAACTTGTTGGGGAGTCGGTTGAGCACGACATCGACGAACGGATCGAGCTGCATGGTGTCCTTCAGCACGATCCGCGGCCGCCGTTCGTTGGCGAGAATCTCGTGAACCAGCAGGAAGCTGTCCCCAGGCCCGGCGTGCCTCGACATCACGATCACGGGCCGATCGGAGCGCAGCCGGGCGGCCCCCCGGTCAACGTCTTCCACGACCTCCAGCTCGAACAGCCACTCGGCGGCCAGGACCAGGCCGCGTAAGGCCCACCGAAGCAAGCCGTAGTGCACCGTCTGGAAACGGGGAGAACCGATCTTGGCGCCGAACCCGCTGGCGACCCAGAGTGCGAGTGCCGCGAGCAACCCGACCAGCTCCATGGCGAGGTAGCACAGCCCGAAAGCGAGCAGTCGCAGCGCGCGCCAGGACCCTGGGAGGAAGGGCGAGATCAGGGCTGCACCGATGAGCAGCAGGGGGAGGGTGGTCAGGATGCCGAAGGCCATGGCCATGACGAGAGGGCCGAGCAGCAGCCGTCGTACGACCTTCGGCGGGAGGGGAAGGTTCAACTCGGCGCCCGTCCCGAACCCTGACCCGTTCCGTGTCCCGGTCCCAGGCCCAGTTCGTCCAGGTAGTCGACGGCGGCGTTGTATGAGCGCTGGATGCGCTCCGGAACCTTGCTGAGGTCGCGGCTCTTCAACTGGGCCGTGTCGTTGTAGCGAAGCTGCTCGCCGGTTGGCAGGACGTGCAGGGCGATCTCTGGTGGGAGCCGCTTGAGGTCGGTGGCATAGCGGTGTCGGCGGGCGATCTCGAAGGCGACGAGAGCCACTTCCCATGGCTTGCTCGGCGGTGTCAGGGGCTGCTCCACGCGACCGACCTGCAGGACGTAGATCTCGCGAGCGCCGAGCTCGACGGCTCGGCCGAGCGGGATCGAGTCGACCAGCCCACCGTCGAAGAAGTGCTCGCCGTCGATCTCGACGGGCGGGAAGAGTCCGGGGACCGCCGAGGACGCCATGATCGCCGGGATGAGCGGGCCGGAGCGGAAGTACCGGGCCTGCGCCTGCTCGATGCTGGCAGCCACGCACTGGAACGGGACCTGGAGGTCCTCGAAGCGGGTCACGGGGAGGTGCTCGCGCAGCAGCCGTTGCAGGCTGGCGTTGCTCGTGAGTGCCGTACGGGTGCGTACCAGCGTTTGCACCTTGGTGTAGAAGGAGCCGCCGAAGACGTCGGTGTCCTGGATGCCGGTCCAGATCTCGGTCATCCGTCGGACGGTTGCTGCGCTCGGGTCTGCAGCCAGCATCGCGCCGTTGATGGCGCCCACACTGGTGCCGATGACCAGATCCGGACGGACATCGCGCTCGATGAGCGCCTGGAGCATGCCGACCTCGTAAGCACCGAGAGGACCGCCGCCGCCGAGCACGAATGCGGTCGTCACGCGGGTGACCTCCTCGGTTCGCTCGTCGGTTGGCTCGCCCTCGCCCGAGCGAACCTATCCCGCGCGCGAAGCGGTTCGCTGGCTCCGCGGCGCGGGAGGTCGCCGACGGCGGCGAACGATTCGACTTTCGGGGAGTGTTTGGACACGAGAACTGTGGGGGAGGAAGTCCCACGCCCGCCCCCTCCCGCGGCACTCCGGCGCTGTTCGGGTGGGGGGCGGGACCATCCGCCCGACTGGAGATGCTGCTCCCGCAGTCTCGGCGTGGTCCCTGTGACATGGGGGACGGATGTTGTTGCTGAGGCGAACCCGAACATGGCCCGTGTCCACACCCCCCATCTGGGGACTGTCGCTGGTCGACAGGTCGCCCTAGATTGCGCGCATGTCGGAGCCGGACCGGGGCCGCAGACTCCGTCGAGTTCGCGGCCTAGGCGGCGGCTGGGTCCTCGCGGCGGCACTGTCGCTCGCGCTGGCTGGGTGTACGGCCGGCCCGGGCGAGCCGACCACCCTGCCGACGGTCATCCCCAGCGTCAGCGGCACCGATGCGAGCCCGACTCCTGCCGCGAGCGCAGCCGTCTCCGACGAGGAGCAGATCGAAGCCGCCGTCCGCGCCTACTTCGACGCCATGAACACTGGCTGTCGCCACGGGTGACGCGGCGCGGCTATCATCGCGGTCAGCACCGAGCCATTGTCCATGCCGCGCGATTGTTCGCACGCGTTAAGACGAGTTTCGACAGAGGGCAATCGGTCGGGGCGACGGTCGAATTGAGAACGGTGCGAGTTCGTCGACCGTCTGTCGAATGCGGCGCTCGGTCGTGGCGGTCTCGTACGGCGAAGCCGCCTACGTAGTCGGGTCGCCGATGACCGGCAGCAGTCGATGCATCTGGAAGGTCACGCAGTGTGCACAGTCGACTCGTCCTGGTGCCAGCCGTGCAGGTGAGCGATGGATGCAAGTCACGGCACGTCGAGCGCGAGTATGCATGGACCGCATGCGTGAGCTTGTGCGATCGCTGTGCTCGCTTGTGCTTTGGCGATCGCGATTGCTTGCTACGACATGGCTCAGCTGCGAGCCGACTGCAGCGTGCGGCTGTCGACTGCGATGTCGTAGGCAACGACGACTTGAAGGCGATCGAGGGGCGGGTGCTCATTCCGGCGGCTGGCTATGAGGGCGACCCGGGCATTCGTCGGCAGGCGGCCAGCTGCGACGGGTGTGCCTGGGCGCTGACCCCGAGCTGCGCCGGCAACGACGAGGTCATCGACAACGGCTGCGCGGCCACGGTCACCTTGTGCCCAGCTCCAGCGCTGCGCTACGACATCCTGCGGCGTCTCCCGGGTGAGGTCGCCTTCACGTTCGTTGGGTCCACCTGCATCCGCCCGGGCGCCCCGCTCACGGTTGACGCGATCCTGCCGGCCGTACGCGATCACTTCATCGACCGGCTTCCCGACGCCCATCCACAGTTCCAGCCAGCCGCCGGGGCGCTGGCCCAGGTGCCGGCGATCTTCGCGGCGGGACAGCCCGGAACCATCGGTCGCGACACCTTCGACCTCGCCGGCTTCACGGTGGTCCTCACCGCCGACGCCACCTGGACGTGGGACTTCGGCGACGGGCATTCGCAGACGTACGACCGCCCGGGCGGTGCGTACCCGAACGACGACGTGACCCACACCTACACCTCGAGTGAGGACCGGACCGTGGTGCTGACCACCACGTGGGCAGGCGAGTTCCTCGTCGACGGTCTGGGTCCGTTCGAGGTCGCCGGCGCCCCTGTCACCCAGGTGAGTGCGCCGCTGGAGCTGCCCGTGCGCGCGGCGCATTCGGAACTCGTCTCCGGCTCGTGACCGGTTGGTGGTCCTGGGGAAGTTGCGGGCCGCTGTCGGGCAGGAGTCTCAGAACCCCATCGATCAGCACCCCTGGTCCGGTACGGTCGCCGCGAGGCTATCGGCGCGGACAGTCGCCGTTACCGTCGAGAGAGGACGTGTCATGTCGACGATCGTCGTCGGATTCTTGGACACCCCAGAGGGCCGGGCCGCCCTCCATCGCGGCGTCGAGGAAGCCAAACTGCGCTCGAGCCGCCTCGTGGTGGTCAACTCCAGCAAGGAGGGACCGCAATCCGGCGAGAAGGCTGCGGCGGTCGATGAACTGCTGGACGGGGTTAGGACCGATCTCGCTGGTTTGAAGCTCGACTTCTCGGTGCGCGGTCTGGTCCGCGGACTTGAGGTCGCGGAGGATCTCGTCGATGTCGCGAAGAGCGAGCAGGCCGAGCTGATCGTCATTGGTCTTCGCCGCCGCAGTCCGGTCGGCAAGCTGATCTTGGGCAGCAACGCGCAGAAGATCTTGCTCGACGCCGACTGCGCCGTTCTGGCCGTCAAGGCTGAGCGCGACAGCTGAATCAGCGGAACCGCGCTTTGGAGTGGTCGTTTCGACCGATGACGGTCGACGACCTGTCGGAACTCATCCCACTCCAGGAAGAAGGGGCCATCAAGGCCCTGGCGCAACGTGTTTCCTCAAGACACCTATCCGTTCCCGCGACAAGCCATCGAGGCCCGTTGGCGTCATGAGTTGCAGGCTGCCGACATCGAGGCGTACGTCGCAACGAGGGCCACGACTGGCGAGCTCGTGGGTTTCGCCGCACGTCGGGGAGACGAGGTTCTGCACTTCGGTACGGCTGCGACCACCTGGGGGAGCGGTCTCGCCCGGTGGATCCACGACCGGCTCGTCGCCACCTACCCTCCCGAAGTCGATCCGCTGCGCCTGCGCGTTTTCGCGGAGAACACGCGAGCACGTGCCTTCTACGCCAAGCTGGGTTGGCGGCCAACCGGGAAGCAGTCACGGTCGAGCTTCGAGCCTCGACCGCTCTTGCTTGAATACGCGCTGAGGCGAGTACCGACGGCGTGAGTCAGCGAGCCGGCGGAGACGGTCGACCAGTCGTGGGACCGGCCGAGCCGCCTGGCGGCAGGCGATCTCGGAGCAGGGCATTGTCGGCCTCGAGGCGCAGAACCAGGACCACGCCGGCCAGGTTGAGACCTGCCTCCAACAGCTCTCGGATGCGGTTGAGCCGATCCAGGTCGTTGTTGCTGTAGCGACGCGTGCCGCCCGGGGTGCGCGCGGGTGTGAGCAGCCCACGGCGCTCGTAGGCGCGCAGGTTCTGTGGGTCGGTGCCGACGAGCTCTGCGGCGGTGGTGATGCCGTAGACGCCTCGGTCGAGGTCCATCGGTTCAGCCATCGGACCCGTGGGGCTCCTGTCTGTCACCTCGTCTTGCCTTTGGATTGATTCGTATGCTATATCAAATCTGTGGTGTCAACCACAGATTACATCGGACAACAGAACAGAGCTTCTGGAGGTGGGAACAGTGGCAGTGCTGGTACGTACCGACCCGTTCCGGGAGTTGGACCGGCTGACCCAGCAGATGTTCGGCGGGGTCGGCACGGCTACGCGCCCGTCGGTGATGCCGATGGATGCGTGGCGTGAAGGAGAAGAGTTCATCCTTGAGTTCGATCTGCCAGGCATCGACCCTGACTCCGTCGACCTGGACATCGAACGAAACGTTCTGACGATCAAGGCTGAACGCAAGGAGCTGGACGGAGACCGCGAAGTGCTCGCGGCCGAGCGTTCTCGCGGGGTGTTCAGCCGACAGCTCGTGCTCGGCGACAACCTGGATCTGGGGAACGTCTCGGCCGACTACACCAACGGTGTGCTGTCACTTCGAGTCCCGGTTGCTGAGAAGGCCAAGCCGCGGAAGATCCCCATCAGCACATCCAGCAACGGGCAGCGCGCCATCGCCTCCTGATCGGATGACCAGCCATGGCGCCACTGACGATGAACGGCGGCCAACCGGCACATCCTGAGCGAGTCGTCAACGACGCCTTCGTCGCGTTGATCTACGCGGACGCTGACTTTCTGCAGCGGGAGTTCGCGGCGATCGTTCAGGGCCTGTGCGAGGAGGGTCCGCCGCGGGTAGGTCAAGCAGCGCAGTCCGGTGACACCCGAGAGCCACGGGCACGGCGGCCGTCCGCCGATGGACTCGGGCCGCGGCCAGACCGGTCGCGTGGCCCAGGGGTCGACGCCAGGCAGCGGGAGCGCTCGCCACCGGTTGAGGCTGATTGAGGCTGCTCCCTGTCGCCAGCGTGAAGGCGCTTCATTGCGAGGCCGCTAGAAGAGGCCCCGCCCCGTCCTGGGGCGGGGCCGTCCCTTTGCGGCTCGATGTCCGGCAAGATGGCGGTATGGGTATCCAGATCGCGCAGGAGCCGCCGGCCGATGCGCTGCTGACCGAGGACCCGTTCGCGCTGCTCGTCGGGATGCTGCTCGACCAGCAGTTCCCCATGGAGCGCGCCTTCGCGGGGCCGTACCTCATCGCTTCCCGAATGGGCACCCCCACCCAACTCGACCCCGGTCAGGTCGCGACGTTCGAGCCCGAGGCGTTCAGGGCCTTGATGACCGGGCCGCCAGCCGTCCATCGCTATCCGGGCTCGATGGGGGAGCGCATCCAGTCGCTCGCGGCGATCGTCACGCAGGACTACGGCGGCGACGCCTCCCGGATCTGGACCGAGGCCGCCGACGGTCAGGACCTGTTCAACCGGCTCCATCAGCTGCCGGGCTTCGGGAAGCAGAAGGCGCAGATCTTCGTCGCGTTGGTCGGCAAGCAGCTCAAGGTGCGACCCAAGGGCTGGCGAGAGGCTGCTGGGGCGTACGGCGAAGACGGAAGTCGCCGGTCGGTGGCCGACGTCAGAGATCCCAAGTCCCTCGCCGAGGTTCGTGCCTTCAAGCAAGAGACGAAGGCGGCGGCCAAGGCCGCCGCCAAGGACTGACGCCGCTGCGACACGGACGGCGCCCACGGGAACAGCTGACCGCCAAAGAACGTTGACGTCGTACGTAGGGCTCGGCACGCAGCTCATCGCATCGATCAGAGGCGTGATGTGACCCCGATGGGTCCGCGAGATGCCCCGGACGAATTACAATGGTCGCCCAGGTGCTTCCCCCGCCGCCCCGAACTCGCACCAGACCCCCGCCCTCTGCGCCTCCCCGCGTGGGTTGCCGGGGTTCCCGCTACCCGCACGTCGAGAGGTTGTCCGTGTCGTCGGTCCGTCGTCCCGCTTCCGATCCCAACGACGGCGGCGCAGCCCGTACGTCTTCGCGCGCAGTTGCTGCGACGGCGCGCGCTGCCGCCAAGCCCACGGTGACCGCCAAGACGGCCGCCAAGTCTGCGAGCAAGGCTGCGCCCGCCAAGAGCTCCCGCGCCAAGTCCGCGGACCTGACCGTCGTTCCAGACTCCGCTCCGGCCAAGAAGGCTCCGGCCAAGAAGGCTGCGACCAAAGTTGCCGCCAAGCCCGAAAAGGCCACCACGAAGAAGGCGGCTGCAAGGACCGCGCCTGCGGCGAAGACGGCCAGCAAGGCGCCGGCCAAGGCGGCCAAGACGGCTGCATCCAAGGCGACACCTCCGGCCAAGAAGACCCCCGCCAAGGCTGCCCCGAAGGCAGCAGCGAAGGCGGCAGCTCCTGTCGAGGAACAGGCAGCGAAGCCGACGACTGCGAAGAAGGCGGCCGTCAAGGCCGACCCGAAGTCCCCTGCCGTGGACACCGATGCTGATGTCGACGCCGACCCCGACGAGGCTGACGGAGAGGTCGTTGCTGAGCCCGCCAAGGAAGACGGCGGCTTCGTCCTGCGTGACTCTGATGAGGGTGACGAGCCGGTGCAGACCGTCGTCGTGGCCGGCGCGACCGCCGACCCCGTCAAGGACTACCTGAAGCAGATCGGCAAGGTTCCGCTGCTCAATGCCGAGCAGGAGGTCGAGCTCGCCAAGCGCATCGAAGCCGGCCTGTTTGCGGAGGAGAAGCTCAACTCCGGCGACAAGTTCTCCGCAGCACTCCGCAAGGAGCTCGACTGGATCGCTGAGGACGGCCGGCGCGCCAAGAACCACCTCCTCGAGGCCAACCTCCGACTCGTGGTCTCGTTGGCGAAGCGCTACACCGGCCGCGGGATGCTCTTCCTCGACCTGATCCAGGAGGGCAACCTCGGGCTGATCCGCGCCGTCGAGAAGTTCGATTACACCAAGGGCTACAAGTTCTCGACCTATGCCACCTGGTGGATCCGGCAGGCGATCACCCGTGCCATGGCCGACCAGGCCCGGACCATCCGGATCCCGGTTCACATGGTCGAGGTCATCAACAAGCTGGCCCGGGTGCAGCGGCAGATGCTGCAGGACCTGGGCCGCGAGCCGACCCCGGAGGAGCTCGCCAAGGAGCTCGACATGACCCCGGAGAAGGTCGTCGAGGTACAGAAGTACGGTCGCGAGCCGATCTCGTTGCATACCCCCCTCGGCGAGGAAGGTGACAGCGAGTTCGGAGACCTGATCGAGGACTCCGAGGCGGTGGTTCCGGCAGATGCCGTGTCGTTCACCCTGCTGCAGGAGCAGTTGCACCAGGTTCTTGACACCCTCTCCGAGCGTGAGGCGGGCGTGGTCTCCATGCGCTTCGGCCTTACCGACGGCCAGCCCAAGACGTTGGACGAAATCGGCAAGGTATATGGCGTGACGCGAGAGCGGATCCGCCAGATCGAGTCCAAGACGATGTCGAAGCTGCGTCACCCGAGCCGGTCACAGGTGCTGCGCGACTACCTCGACTAAGGCTCCGTCCACGCTCGAGCAGAAGGCGCCGAAAGGAGGGCTGCTTCCGGGTCCCTAACGCCCAGGATTCGGCGCCTTCTGACGAGCCTTGATGCTCAGCAGGTGATCAGCACATTGGACCAGTAATCCGAGGCAGCACCGCTGTTGTCAACCGAGTAGACGTAGGAGTACACCCCACTCGTGTACACAGAGATGATGTGCCCGGTGAGGTCGCTGGTGCCCTGACCCGAACACGCTGAGATGTCGCGGTCCCATTCGAGCGTGTAGTTGCCCGTACCGGTCTTGGTGACCGACACCAAGCGACCGGACTGGTCAATGATGGTTCCGCTTGAGGAGATGTAGGCCTGCAACTGTGGGACGTAGTAGCCGAAGACATCGATGAACACGTTGGTGCTGCCCACCTTGGGCTTGACCGTCAACGCCTTGGAGGTGCCGGGCTTGATGGACAAGGTGACTCCGGTGCCGATTTGCTGCTTGCCGTAACTGAGCACGTTGGCCTTCGGCGGAGATTCACCGGTTGGCCACGCCCGCAGGGCACCGGCTTTGGACGGGCCAGCGGCCGTCACCGTCGCCGCAATCGACCGCGCGGACTCCGGGATCCCGCACCCGCCGTTCTTGCCGCCCTGTTCGGAGAACTTGGTGGTCCCGGAGACGTAGAAGTTGCGAGTCGCGTTGGCGGCGATCCGGCCTCCAGCTTTTC
Organism: uncultured Actinomycetota bacterium; assembly: GCA_963805505.1. GTDB lineage: Bacteria > Actinomycetota > Actinomycetes > DATJPE01 > DATJPE01 > JANPBY01. Next base: position 160,849 of record CAWDUP010000007.1, read on the forward strand.
GGGTGTCAACGATGCGGCACGGGGTGATCGCCACGTAGAGCATCTCTGGGTTGGAGGTGACCGCCATGGTGCTGATCGGGTCGCGATCCTGTTCGGTCGGCGGTTGATCGCCGGAGCCGGATGCCACCGCGACTGCAGAGCAGCTAAGGGCCACAGCAATGGACGCAGCAGCCGCCGTACTAGCGAATTTGAGGGATCGACGCATGGAGATCTCCAGACTCTGGGTGGTTCGACGCCCCGAGACTCGCACCGCTCTGAACGGCTCGCCAGGGGCCGAAAGGGGTGAATCGCTGGTTCCGGGACGTCGGGCGCTTGGACCGCGCGGGCTCATCACCGTGCGCGGCTGTGGGAGTAGCGCCTCGCTGATGGTCCAGGTCGCGGAGAAGGCGCCGAAAGCAGGCCTCTTTCGAGTTCTCGACGTACACGTTTCGGCGCCTTTTGACTCCCGCGGCCTCAGGGTGACCTCTGGTTCGACAGACTGAACCCATGCCAAACGGGACGGACGTGGATGCCCCGTGAGACTCACGCCCACCGAACGTGATCGCCTGCTCATCTTCACCGCTGCCGAGCTGGCCCGGGCGCGCCGGGCGAGGGGCTTGCAGCTCAACATCCCAGAGGCGACGGCACTGGTTGCGGACACCGTCGCCGAGGCCGCTCGCGATGGTGCGCGCCTGTCTGAGGCAGTGGAGGCAGGCCAGGCGCATCCTTGGACCGGACGACGTCCTGCAAGGTGTCCGCGAGGCAATTCCTGAGGTCTGGGTCGAGGCGATCTTCGATGACGGCACTCGGCTGGTCGTGGTCCCTGACCCCATCGGAGGCTCATTACCCCACCGAGGCGGGTCCAGGTGCAGTCATCCCAGACCGATCCGAGCGCGCGGCCACGGGCGAGGTAGTGGTGAGTGTCGAGGTCACCAACACCGCCACGGTGCCGATCAGCGTGACGTCGCACTTCCACTTCTTCGAGGTCAATCCGCGGCTGCGCTTCGACCGAGGCGCTGCGTACGGCCTCCATCTCGCCGTACCAGCGGGGGAAGCGGTCCACTTCGAACCCGGTCAGACCCTGGAGGTGCCGCTTGGCCCCGATCGGCGGGCAGCGCATCGTCATCGGTTTCGCGGGCCTGGTGGATGGGCCGCTTGATGCGCCCGGCGCCAAGGACCAAGCCCTCGCGAAGGCGAGAGCCACCGGATACCTCGACAGCGGCGCAGCCGTGGGTGACGACGCTTGAGGGCCGACGACTACGCCCTCATCCACGGGCCGTCCGTGGGTGATCGTGTGCAGCTTGGCGACACGGGGCTCTGGGTCGAGGTCGAGGACGACTCACAGCTGGCCGGCGACGAGTTCTTGATCGGGTTCGGCAAGACCGCCCGCGACGGGATGCATCTGCAGGCGTCACCGGTCCAGGACACCTGTGACCTGGTGATCTCGAACGTCTTGCTGCTCGATCCGGTCGCAGGCGTGCGGAAGGTCTCGATCGGCGTCCGGGAAGGGCGCATCAGCGGCGTCGGCCGTGCCGGGAACCCGCACACCCTGGATGGCGTCGACGTGCTGGTCGGCACCGGAACGGCGGTCATCGACGGCGAAGGTCTCATCGCCACGCCGGGGGTGATCGACACCCACGTCCACACGATGTCCCCACGGATCATGGAAGCGGCGCTCTCCTCGGGGGTGACGACGATCCTCGGCCAGGAGTTCGGCCCTGTGTGGGGGGTGGGCGTCAACTCGCCGTGGGGGCTGCGCCGAGGATTCGAGGCGTTCGACGCCTGGCCGATCAACGTCGGCTTCTTGGGCCGTGGCTCGTCCTCGCGTCCCGCTCCGCTCGAGGAAGCCCTCGTCGAGGGAGGAGTCTGCGGCTTCAAGGTGCATGAGGACACAGGCGCTCACGCTCGCGCGCTGGACACTGCGCTGCGCGTAGCCGAGGAGCATGACGTGCAGGTCGCGCTGCACAGCGACGGACTCAACGAGAGTCTGTCTGTGTCCGACACCCTGGCCGTGCTCGACGGCCGGACCATCCACGCCTTCCACGTCGAGGGATGTGGCGGTGGACATGTTCCGGACGTCCTGAGCCTTGCTGGCGTGCCGCACGTGATCGGTTCTTCGACCAATCCGACGCTGCCGTACGGGCGGGACGCGGTCGCGGAGCACCTGGACATGATCGTGGCGAGCCATGGGCTGAACCGAGACGTCCCCGGAGACGTCGCCATCGCCAGCCAGCGCATCCGCGCGGCCACGATGGCCGCCGAGGACGTGCTGCACGACCTGGGTGTCATCCCGATCACGTCCTCGGACGCGCAGGGGATGGGGCGCGCCGGGGAGACGGTACGGCGCACCTTCGCGATGGCAGCCAAGAACAAGGCGGACCGCGGCCCGTTGGAGGGTGACGACGAACTGCACGACAACGCTCGCGTGCTGCGCTATCTCGCCAAGCTCACCATCAATCCGGCGATCGCGCACGGGCTGTCCCACGAGGTCGGGTCAGTAGAGGTCGGCAAGCTCGCCGACATCGTGTTGTGGTCCCCGGTCTTCTTCGGTGCCAAGCCGCAGCTGGTGCTCAAGGCAGGGTTTCCGGCGTGGGGCGTTGTCGGAGACCCGAACGCCAGCGTCGATCGGGCCGAGCCACTGGTGTTCGGCCCGCAGTTCGGCGGCCACGGGCGAGCGCCTGCCGAGCTCTCGGTGTCGTTCGTGTCGGGTTCCTTCGACGGTGCGGCTTCGGCCAGCCGGCGCCGTACCGTCGCCGTCCGCCACTGTCGTGGCCTCGGCCTCGAATCGATGGTGCACAACTCGCGGGTTGGCCAGACAACCGTCGACGCCACCGGCGGCACGGTGCGCTTCGACGGAGCTGAACTCGTCGCCCAGGCAGCAGAATCGATCAGCCTCAACCGGCTGTACTTCCTCTAGGAGCTCCGATGCTGACCCCAACTCCAGGTTCCCCAGCGGCCGCTGGCTTCGCGATGCCGGCGGAGTGGGAGCCGCACGCCGGATGCCTGATGATGTGGCCGGTCCGAGAGGAGCTGTGGAAGCACCGTCTGACGGACGCGAAGGCGGAGTACACGGCGACGGCGCGCGCCATCGCTGGCTTCGAGCCAGTCATGATGGTCTGTCCCCCTGGTCATTCCCAGCAGGTTCGTGACTTGTGCGGCGAGGGTGTTGAGCCGATCGAACTGCCGATCAACGACTCGTGGGCCAGGGACTGCGGACCGAACTTCGTCCGCGACCGGCAAGGCAACCACGCCATCGTGAGCTTCGGCTTCAACGCGTGGGGTCATCGATTCTCGCCCTACGACGATGACGCGGAGCTGCCCGCCCGGATCGGCGAGCTGTTGGGCCTACCGGTCTTCGAGGCGCCGATGGTGCTCGAGGGCGGAGCGTTCTTCGTCGACGGCGTGGGCACCTTGCTGACGACCGAGCAGTGTCTGTTCAACCCCAACCGGAACCCAGACCTCGGGCGTGCCGAGATCGAGCAGATCCTCAGCGACTACCTGGGGATCAGCCAGGTGGTCTGGTTGCCGTACGGCCACAGCCTTGACGTCGGCCCGGAGGCCACAGACGGCCACATCGATGGGATCGCGCAGTTCGTCGGGCCAGCACACGTGCTCCTGGACGCGCCGGCGAGCCCCCAGGCGAGCGAGCACGTGACCGGTCTGGCCAATCTGGATGCGCTGCTGGCGGCGAGCGACGCGGCGGGAGATCCCTTCGAGGTGTCCGTCTTCGACATCGGACCTGACACGAAGATGGCCTATGCGAACCACTACCTGCCGAACGGCGCCGTGATCGTGCCCATGGTCGGAGACCGGCACGACGCGGACGCCCTGGCCCGGTTGGCCGAGATCTACCCCGGGCGCGAGGTCGTCGGGGTCCCCGGGGACGTCGTCGCCTTCGGCGGCGGCGGACCGCATTGCATCACCCAGCAGATCCCCGCTGGAGCCCTCGGCGCCCGCTAGAGCAGCCGCCGCCCCGATCGTGGAGGGTGCCCCACGATGCCGGCGTGGCACGCTGGACACGTGGAGGCGGAGGAGCTTGGCGCCGGACCGGAGTCCGAGCCGCGTCCCCGACGCTTCATTGCCGTCGCAAGCCTGCTCGTTCTTGCCGCGCTGGTCGCGTGGTTGGTCATCGGTTCCCCGGCCGGCTCTGACGCCGGCGGCCCGATCGGGTCCCCACCTGTGTCCCCAGTTCCGTCTCCAGACTCTTCCCCTGCGACGGGAGGGAACAGCTCCGGAGTGCAGGTGGGTCTCGGAGCTGCGAATGCGCACCTTGAGATGGGAAAGGTGTGTCGGCCGGTCACGGACGGACACAGCCGACTCAAGATCCGATTCACCCTGATCAACGGCTCACGGTCACCGGTGACGATGCTGGACGTTCACCCCGTCCTGCCCTTGGGTGGATTGGTCAACCGCCGCACCACCGTTCGACTTGGCACGTGCGCCGAAATCGGTTCTGCGCCACTCGCTGCCCCCCGCCGCCAGATCCTCGAGGCCGGCCAGAGCGCGCTGATCAGCTTCGACTTCCGGCTGCCGCCGCAGTGTCCAGAGCCTCTTCCGGTTCAGGCGGCTGCGGCAACGCGCATCTCCGACAAGGCACCATCCGCCCACCGCACTCGGTATGCGCTGTATCCGGACCTGGGGAGCATCGCCTTCGACACTTGCTGAGCACGGGGGCGCATCCTCGCTGCTCACGCGCCGAAGCGGCAACGCCCGCTCAGCGGGGACGCTTCCCTCGCTGACACACCACCGGCTAGATTGACTGACCAGTCAGCCAGTTCCCGAGCCAACCGATCCCACCGGAGCCAGCATCGTGTCCGACCCCATCCGTTCGGTACTGCACGACATCCAGGAGTCGCAGGGCGGCACGTTCCGCGACGACAGCGGGTGGTTCTGGACAGACACCTTCGGCGATCATCCGGCGGGCTACGAGGCCGTTCGCGACGGCGTGGCCATCTGGGACGTGTATCCGCTGGTGAAGTGGGATGTTCGCGGTCCGGGCGCTCAGGCTGCGATCCAACGCGTCTTCACCCGGAACCTGGCAGCCCAGCAGGTCGGCCAGGTGCTGTACGGCGCCGTGGTCGACGCCGAGGGTCTGATGGTCGACGACGGGACCATCTACAAGCACGGCGATGACCACTACTGGGTGCTCACCAACAGCGACGAGTGGGGCGACTACGCCCGTTCGCACAGTCCCGATGCTGAGTTCACGGCCGACAACCTGACCCATGAGATGCCCCTGATCTCGGTGCAAGGACCGAAGTCGCGCGAGATGCTGCAGTCGCTCACGTCGACCGACCTCTCCGATCTTGGCTACTTCCGGTTCCTCACCGAGCGCATCGAGGTGGCGGGCATCACGACGTGGATTGCTCGCACCGGCTTCTCCGGCGAGATCGGCTATGAGCTGATCGCGGACCGCGACGGGGCTGTGGGTCTTTGGCAGGCGCTGTCGGATGCTGGCGCCGTGCCGATGGGGCTCGACACCCTCGAACCGGTCCGGATGGAGGCCGGCCTGATCGTTTACTACGCCGACTACACGCCAGGTGAGCAGACCCCGTTCGACGTCTCCCTCGACCGCATGGTCGCCCTGAGCAGTGCTGCAGAGTTCCTCGGCAAGGACCAGCTGGCCCAGATCGCGGCCGCGCCGCCGTACCGCCTGAAGACGTTGGTGCTCGAGGGTGACCAGCTCCCAGACGATGGGTCAGCCGTGCTCAAGGACGGGGCGGAGATCGGGACGATGACGAGTCGGGCCGTGAGCCCCAGACTCGGCTCGCTCGCCCTGGCCCGGATCGCGACCGAGCACGCAGTGGACGGCGATAGCGTCGAGGTGGCTGTGGCGGAGGGGACCGTGGCCGCCAAGATCGCCCCCCTGTCGATCAAGGATCCGGAGAAGAGGTTGCCCCGAGGCTAGCCGCGCAGGGGTGTCGATCGGGTCACCTCAGGAGCTGACCACGACGCCGCCCAGCCAGATCGTGGCGACGATCAGAACGCTCGCCAGCTCGACCAGGATGGACAGGCCGGTGGCCTTGAGTGCCTCGACGGTGGTGGTCCACGCCGTCGCGGGCTGGCGCACTCGGAGCAGCTCGGCGCCGAAGATGCCGGCAACGAAACCCAACGGCAGGCCGATCAAAGGCACCACGAAGAATCCGATGATCCCGCTCAGCCCGCCCACGATGATGCTGACGCTCGGGACACCGCGCTGGACGAGCCGACGACCGGGCCAGGCGTACTTGAGAGCCTGACCGGCGGAGATCACCAAGACGCTCATCGCCAAGACCGCCCAGCCGGTGGCCGACTGTTCGACCAGCGCCCAGACGAGAACCGCACCGAGGGCGAGCAGCCCGCCAGGAAGCAACGGAAGGATGCAACCGATCGCCGCCAGCAGGATCGCTGCGCCGATGAGTAGATCGCCCCACCAGGGCATGGCTCACCTCAGGGCAGGGACGTGGTGCGCGGGATGGACCTTTCCCGCGACCCGGTCAGCGCTCGTCTAGGGGCGCCACGGGCGGCGCGTCGGCGAGCTTGTCGGTCTCGTCGTGCACGTGGGCTGCGAGCTCCTGGAGCTTCGGCCTGAACTCGGTGAAGTGGTGTCCGCAGAACAACAGGTCCATGCCGGAGCCCAACGTCACGCGGACGTAGGCCTGCGCGCCGCAGCGGTCGCATCGATCGATCGCGGTGAGCGGCGTGCTGGGTGCCAGCGCGGTGTCCACTTCGCCTCCGGTGTGTTCGGTTGTGCTTCGGTTCCTGCCTCTTCGACCTGTACAACATCCTGACATCTCCCAGGTGTTCCCGTGACGCAGCGGCGTGTCGTTCGCCCGACGCGTAACCGAGGTGTGACCAATCCGACATCGCGGACCGGCCGTTCGGCCGATGGCCGCGTCGTTGCCCCCAGCGTGCCGCGACGAGCCTGGGGGAGCCCACGGGTAGCCTCGGACGCGAGATGACCCCCCCGTCCACCGAGGCCGCACCTGCCCAGACCAAGCGCGCCAGCAAACGCACGCCCGCCCCCTCTGCGGGCGGATACACGGCCCGCCACCTGTCGGTGCTCGAGGGGCTGGAAGCCGTCCGCAAGCGCCCGGGGATGTATCTCGGGTCGAACGACTCCCGAGGGCTGAACCACTGCCTGTGGGAGATCATCGACAACTCCGTTGACGAGGCCCTGGCCGGTCACGGGGACCGGATCGAGGTCCTGCTCCGCTCGGATGGCTCGGTCGAGGTACGCGACCGCGGGCGCGGCATCCCCGTCGACATCGAACCCAAGACCGGCCTGAGCGGCGTCGAGGTCGTGATGACCAAGCTGCACGCCGGTGGCAAGTTCGGAGGAGGCTCCTACACCGCCTCCGGGGGATTGCACGGCGTCGGCGCTTCGGTCGTCAACGCCTTGTCCGAGCGCCTCGACGTGGAGGTCGACCGCGACGGCGCCACCTACCTGATCTCCTTCCGGCGCGGCGTTCCTGGCACCTTCGCCGGCTCCGCGCCCGACAGCGCCTTCACCGAGGGCGGGGGTCCGCGGATCATCGGCAAGGTCACCAAGAAGACCACCGGCACCCGAACTCGATTCTGGCCGGACCGTCAGATGTTCACCCCCGACGCGCGGTTCGGGCTCGACGAGCTCCACGCAAGGGCGCGGCAGACCGCGTTCCTGGTCCCCGGTCTGACCCTCCTGGTCCGCGACGAGCGGACGGCAGGCGCCGCCGACCCGGACAGCGCAGCGGCGGAGCAGACCTTTCACTTCTCGGGTGGGATCAGCGAGTTCTGCGACTATCTGGCTCCCGACGAAGCAGTCACGTCCACTCTTCGCCTGCAGGGGTCAGGTCATTTCCGCGAGACCGTCCCGGTGTTCGACGACAAGGGTCACATGACGCCGCGTGAGGTCGAACGCGAACTGTCCGTCGATATCGCCTTGCGGTGGGGGATGGGTTACGAACCCACGGTTCGGTCCTTCGTCAACATCATCGCCACCCCGAAGGGCGGCACTCACGTGCGCGGCTTCGAGCGGGCGATGCGCGAGACACTCACCGAGCAGGCGCGCGCTCAGCGGGTGCTGCGGGCAGCCGAAGCCGATCTGACGACCGATGACGTCCTCGAGGGTTTGACCGCGGTCGTGACCGTACGGCTGGCCGAACCGCAGTTCGAGGGCCAGACCAAGGAGATCCTGGGCACACCCGCTGCCTCCCGCATCGTCTCTCGGGTCGTGGCCCATGAGCTCAAGGCGATCCTCACCTCGACCAAGCGAGGGGGGAAGCCCCAGGCCAAGACCATCCTGGAGAAGGTGGCGGCCGCGTCACGCACGCGAGTCGCAGCGCGTCAGCACAAGGAGCACCAGCGCCGCAAGAACGCCCTCGAGACCTCATCGCTGCCGGCGAAGCTGGCCGACTGCCGCAGTGACGATGTCGACCGCAGCGAGCTGTTCATCGTCGAGGGCGATTCGGCGCTGGGCACGGCGAAGTTGGCCCGTGACAGCGAGTTCCAGGCGCTGCTGCCGATCCGCGGCAAGATCCTCAATGTCCAGAAGGCTTCCCCGTCGGACTTGCTCAAGAACGCTGAGTGTGCAGCCATCATCCAGGTCATCGGAGCAGGCAGCGAGCGAAGTTTTGATCTCGACTCCGCGCGTTACGGCAAGATCATCTTGATGGCCGACGCCGACGTCGACGGCGCACACATCCGCACGCTGCTGCTGACCTTGATCCACCGCACGATGCGGCCGATGCTCGAGGCGGGCCGGGTGTTCGCCGCCGTACCACCCCTGCACCGCATCGAGGTCGTCACTGGCGGTGGCAAGAAGAACGAATACCTCTACACCTACTCCGACGCGGAGCTGCAGCGCCGGCTGACCGAGCTCGAGCGCAAGGGCAAGCGGGTCAAGCTGCCGCCGCAGCGCTACAAGGGGCTTGGCGAGATGGACGCCAACCAGCTCGCTGAGACGACGATGGACCCGCGGCACCGCACGCTGCGGCGGATCACCGTGGGGGAGGCGGAGGAGGTCGAGGCGATCTTCGAGCTGCTCATGGGCAACGACGTAGCTCCGCGCCGCGATTTCATCGTCGACGGCGCCGAGGCCCTCGATCGGGCCCGCATCGACGCCTGACCGGTTCCCCACGACCTGACCCGCTGGGGGTATTGAGGTCGTGGGGACTGACAGTGTGATTGGCCCCCGAGAGCCGGTCTGGTCCCTCTAGGCTGTCGCCCATGTGCTGCATCCTCGCCCTAGGCGGGCTCATCGGTCCCCGGATCGCGCTGATCTTCGCGTGGTTGTTCACCAACGAGGTCTCGCAGGCCTTCAGCAGCTTCTGGCTGCCCTTCCTGGGCCTGATCTTCTTCCCGTGGACGACGCTGATGTACGCCATCGCCTATGCGCCGATCGTCGGTGTCAGCGGCTTCTGGGGCTACTTGCTCGTGGCGTTCGGCATCCTGCTCGACCTCGGGTCGTACTCCGCCTCGGCCTATCAGCGTGGCCTCCGACACGGCCGGGGTGGGTCGGCGACGTACGCCTGATCGCCGGATGGTTCTTCCCCCTCAGCAGACCTGGGTGATCCTTCCGGTCTCGACGTCGTAGACGAAGCCGCCCACGGTCATGGCTCCGACGAGGAACGGCCAGGAACGGACTCGCTGAACGTCGTCGCGCAGGGTCTGCTCCTGGTCAGCGACGGTGTGAAACTCGAAGGACCGGGTGTCGAGACCCCGTTTGAGCAGCCGGTCGTGGATCTCGGCGTCCGTGGTGTTCGACATCCGGCATCGGGTGTGGGCCACGATCATGATGCGCTCCACGCCGAGCAGGTGCGTGGCCAGCACAAGAGTTCGCAGCACGTCGTCGGTGACCCGGGCCCCCGCGTTGCGCAGGATCTTGGCGTCGCCGGGACCGATCCCGAGCATGGCGAGCGGCTCGATCCTGGAGTCCATGCAGGTCACGACCGCAAGCCCCCGCGCGGCAACGGGGGCGAGCCCCTTGAGCGCGAAGGTCTGCGCGTAGTCGGCGTTGGCCGCCAGCACGTCGGAGAAATCGGCCTCAGGCCCGGAGCGGCCAGGTCGGCCGGCCCCGGACTCCTCGATGTCACTCATCGGCTGCCTTTCCTGAGCTGCTGCTGGCGCTGAGCGCGGATGGATGATCCCTTGGCGACCAACGAGACGAACGGCTCGGGATCACGCCCGCACGACTCAGGCCGTGCCTGGCCCGCCGGGCTGGGCACCGCCTCGACGTTGACGCACCACTCACGGCCGTCGGGATGGTTGACGGTCACGGTCCATGGTCCGGACCCATGCGGCGCACCGATCTCGAGCACCTCGATCGCTGCGGTACCGATGAGCCCGAGAACGTGGGCCTGCGCCGCCTGGGCGGCGGGTTCGAGGGCGCTTGATCCACGGTAGGCGTGCAGCGGCACCCGCCCCTCCCAGGCGTCGAGCACGTCCTGAGCCGAGGCGCGGCCCAGCACGTGACCCGACGGGAGGAGCAGCACCGTCGGCGCGAATCGGTGGCCGCCGAGATGCGAGCTCTCCCACAGAGCTGCCCCGAGCTCGGGCGCAAGGGCGTTGACCCGGTCCCGGCCGACCTCAGCGCAACACAGGTCTCGGCGGGCATTCGTGCAGATCAGGGCCAAAGGATCGGTGCTGCTTGGTGCCAGCGAAGGCGGCTGGCCGCCCGCTATCGCCTCGAAATCCAGCTCCAGCAACGCTGCCGGGTCGTCGCAGGCTCCTTGCTCCATCCAGCCGGAACTGGGATGGGCCGCGATGACGTGCCGTGGTGCGGCCTCGTGGCGATCGGCATGGCGCCCCGGGCGGCGGATCAGCACGAAAGTGACGCGAGCCGCCTTGGCCTTGAGGTCGATCGCTCGGCCGAGGTCATGGTCGAGATGCGACGCCGACGGCGCCTTGCGGCCCCACGGTCCGGGCTGCTCCAGGGCCAGCCAGGCCCGAGGGTGCGGAGCCGTACCGTGCAAGGGCTCGTCCGCCCGGGCGGAGCGGACCGAGCAGGCGTCCGGTCGCTGGATCTCGGCCGTCATCCGCTTGCACCGGCCGCCGCGGTCGTGCGCACGGGGCCGGTCACCGCTGCGATCAGCTGCGTGGCCGGCGTGCCAGATCCGTCACGGCGGCCGTCAGCGGCGGGAAGGTCGACGGGTACGCCGTTGGGCGCCGACGCCTTGGCCGGCGTGGCCCCGGCCCACCCCAGGAGGAGGGTGTCCTCACCCTTCAGGAATCGATGCGCGCGCACACCCCCGGTCCCACGCCCCTTGGCGGGGTATTCGGTGTAGGGGGTCACCTTGATCGCCCCCGGTTCGGTGCCCGGCAGCGCAGCCGAGGACCCCGAGATGGTGACGACGACCGCCTCGGATGCATCGTCGGGGGCGACAGCCCCGAAGAACGTGGCCCGCTGCCCGGCGGCGACCCGGACACCAGCCATGCCGCCCGCGGGACGACCTTGCGGTCGAACGGCCTCGGCGGGGAAGCGCAGCAGCTGAGCGTCCGAGGTGATGAACACCAGGTCCTCGCGACCATCGACGCAGCTCGACTGCACCCACGACACGATCCCCGTCGCGCAGGCTGATCACCTCGAAGGAGTCGCGGTTGCTCGGGTAGTCGGCAGAGACGCGCTTGACCACACCGCCCGCGGTGCCGAGGGCCAGCCCAGCTCCTTGCTCGCCGGCCGACCCGCCAGGGGATGCGCTGAGGCTGCAGAGGCACAGCACCCCTTCGCCGGAGGCCAGGTCGAGGAACTCGGTGACCGGGCCACCGCCGGCCAGCGAGGGCGCTGCTGCCGTCGTCGGTAGGGCCGGCAGATCGACCACCGCCAGGCGGATGATCCGGCCAGCGCTGGTCACGATTCCGACCTCACCCCTGGCCGTCGTGGCGACCGCCGACACGATCGCGTCGTGATTGGCGCGTCCTCCTTGCGACTCCAGCGGCGCGCGGTCGGAGGTGCGGGCCAGTAGGCCGGTTGAAGACAGCAGCACATAGCAAGGGTCGTCGGCGACCTCCAGCGAGCCGACGGTCGCGCGAACAGGGAGCCCGGCCGACTCCAGCAGCACCGTGCGACGAGGGGTGCCGTGACGTTTTGCGACGTCGGCGAGCTCGTCAGAGACCGTACGTCGGAGCAGACCTTCGTCCTCGAGCAAGGCGGTCAGGCTCTCGATCGTGCCGGTGAGCTCATCACGCTCCTGCTCCAGCTCGATGCGGGAGAACTTCGTGAGCCGGCGCAACGGCATGTCGAGGATGTAGGTGGTCTGGACGTCGGATAGGTCGAAGACACTCATCAGCCGCTCCCGGGCCTGCGTCGCGTCGTCGCTGGAGCGGATCAGCTGGATGACCTCGTCGATGTCGAGGATGGCGATGAGCAGGCCTTGGACCAGGTGCAGGCGGTCCTCGGCCCGGGTCCGACGGTAGGCACTGCGCCGCCGGACGACTTCGAGGCGGTGGTCTACATAGACCTGGAGAAGCTCGCGCAGGCCAAGAGTGCGCGGTTGCCCGTCGACCAGGCAGACGTTGTTGATCCCGAAGGACTCCTCCATCGGGGTCAACCGGTAGAGCTCCTCGAGCACGGCCTCGGGATGGAAGCCGTTCTTGATCTCGATGACCAGCTGCAGGCCTTTGGTGCGGTCGGTGAGGTCCTTGACGTCAGTGATCCCTTGGAGCTTCTTGGACTTCACCAGGTCGGACAGCTTCTCGATGACTCGCTCAGGTCCGACGTTGTAGGGCAGCTCGGTGACGATGATGCCTTTGCGCCGAGGGGTGACGTTGTCGATGCGGGCTGCCGCTCGAGTACGGAAGCTTCCGCGCCCCGTCTCGTAGGCTTCGCGGATGCCCTCGAGGCCGACGATCTTGCCCCCCGTGGGGAGGTCGGGGCCGGGAATGAAGCGCATCAGGTCGTCGAGCGTGGCCTTGGGGTGCTGGATCAGGTGTCGTGCTGCGGCGACGACCTCGACGAGATTGTGCGGTGCCATGTTGGTGGCCATGCCGACCGCGATCCCGCTGGCGCCGTTGACCAGCAAGTGCGGTAGCGCGGCAGGAAGAACCTCAGGCTCCTGCTCCTGGCCGTCGTAGTTGGGCTTGAAGTCGATGACGTCCTCGTCGAGGCTGCCCGTCATCAGCAGCGCCGCCGGGGCCAGGCGGCACTCGGTGTAGCGCATGGCCGCCGGCGGGTCGTCGTTGCCGAGCGAGCCGAAGTTGCCGTGCCCGTCGACCATCGGCACCCGCATCGAGAACGGCTGAGCCATCCGCACCAAGGCGTCGTAGATCGCGCCGTCTCCGTGGGGGTGCAGCTTGCCCATCACCTCACCCACCACGCGGGCGCTCTTCACGTGCGCTCGGTCTGGACGTACGCCCATCTCAGCCATCTGGAACAAGATTCGCCGGTGGACCGGCTTGAGGCCGTCGCGGGCGTCGGGGAGGGCGCGGGAGTAGATGACGGAGTAGGCATATTCGAGGAAGGAGCCCTGCATCTCCTCGCGGACGTCGATGTCGACGATCCGCTCCTCGAAGTCTGGCGGTGGGGGAGTCGTGGTGCGGCGGGCCATGCCTCGATCTTCCCAGGAAGCACCCTCGGTGCCGACCAGCGACCTGCCGGGGTCGTGTCTGGGTGTCTTCTGGGGGCAGGTCTGCCGGTTGTTGTGGATGGGTCAGTCCGGGCGGGCTCCGGTGCGGGTGACGGCTCGGGCAGCTAGCGCGCAGCCGGCCGCGAGAGCGGTCTCGGGGTCGCAGCCGTCGAGAGCGGATGGGAGGTACCCGGCAGCGAAGGCGTCTCCTGCCCCCGTGGAGTCGACGACATCGACACGCTGGGCGGCCACGTGGACGGGCTGGTCCTGATCACGACCAACCCACAGTGCCCCGTCCGCTCCCAGGGTGACGACGACTTCGTTGAAGGCTTCGGTCAAGGCGCTCGCCGCTGCCGCGACGTCAGTGACACCGGTCAGGGTGCGAGCTTCGTCGGCGTTGGCCAGCAGGAGGTCGCTGCCGTGCACCCACGACAGGAACCGGTCGGCGCCAAGGGTTGTCAGCGGGCCGACCGACGAGGGGTCGATCGAGACTGAGGAACCGGCTGAACGAGCCAGGTCGATCGCGCGCCGAGCCGCCTCGCGGGAACCCTGGTTGAGCAGTGCGTAACCGACGACGTGCAGGTGGCTGGTCGCGTCCAGCATCGGTGACGGAAGGTCCGAAGGGGACAAGGCGGCATTGGCGCCGGCATCGGGAATCATCGACCGCTCGCCGTCCGGGCTCACCAACACGATGCATGTCCCGGTCGGCCGGTCAGGGTCGATAGCCAGACGCGTGTGCACCCCGGCCCGTTCCAAGGTGGTCCTGGCCGTTTCGCCAGCCGAGTCGGCGCCGATCCGACCCACGAGGGTGACGTGGTGGCCGGTCGCCGCAAGCCACGCTGCGGTGTTCGCAGCCGAGCCTCCGGCGAGCAGCCGGACGGGCGCGGGCGAGTCCGAGCCATGGGCAAGCGGTTGGGTCAGCGTCGCGACGACGTCGGTCATGACGTCGCCCAGGCACACGAACCGGGGAGTCACCTCGGGGTCGGGATCGGTCAGGCCAAGATCGGCGCGCGAGCGGTCAGGCTGGCATGCGCCACGGCGATGTCGGCCGCGACGCCGGCGTTTCCCAGGATGATCGCCACATTTGCCTCGAGACTGGCGCCAGCGGTCTCCCGATGGAAGTAGTCGAGCAGGAATGGCGTGACCGCTTTGCCATGGACACCCTTGTCCGCCGCCGCTGCGAGTCCCGCCTGCAGGACGCGGTCATGCAGATCCGGGTCCAGCGCCTCCGCCGGGTCTAGCGGGTTGGCGACTACCAGCCCGGAGGTGACCTCGAGCTCCTCACGTATCCGCATGATGTCGGCCACCTCGTCCGCGGAGTTCACTCGCCAGTCGATGGGGTGGCCGGAGTCGCTGAGGTAGAAGCCCGGGAACTTGTCGGTGTCAAAACCGACGACGCCGATGTTTAGCGTCTCGAGGCGTTCCAACGTGGCGCCGACGTCGAGGATGGACTTCACGCCACTGCAGACCACGGTGATCGGACGGGAACTGAGGGTCGTCAGATCCGCCGACTCGTCCCACGAGTCTCTCGCCTCGCGGTGGACCCCGCCCACGCCTCCCGTGGCAAACACCTTCAGGCCGGCGAGGTGCGCGATGTGGCTCGTGCTGGCCACGGTCGTGGCCCCCATGCCCGCTCGTGCTGCCAGCGTGGCGACGTCGCGTACCGACACCTTGATCACGTCATCGCGCATGGCGACCGCGTCGAGCTGAGACTCATCCAGGCCGACGCAGATGCGGCCGTCGACGATCCCGATGGTGGCCGGAACCGCGCCGTGGGTCCGGACGACTGCTTCGATCTGCAGGGCGATCTCCAGGTTCGCCGGCCGGGGCAGTCCGTGGCTGATGATCGTCGACTCGAGCGCTACGACCGGCTCTCCGGCCGCGATCGCCTCGGCCACCTCGGGATGAACGCTCAGCTTGGGTGTCATGTCCTTCACGGTATCCCGACGGCACTAGCGTGGCCGTCGTGACCGCTGACGAGATGGATTTCACTGCGACGGTCATGGTGCGGGATCGCTACCCCCACCACTGGGAGGCCGATGTCCTCCTGCGTGATGGGAGCGCAGCGCACATCCGCCCCATCCGTCCAGACGACCGCGGTCGGCTGGTCGAGCTGCACAGCCTGCTCTCCGAGCAGACGATCTACTTCCGCTTCTTCGCGGCTTATCCGGAGCTGACCGCCCGTGACGTGGCCTTCTTCACGACGGTGGACCACGACGATCGAGTGGCCCTGGTCGTCACGGTGGACGACGCGATCGTCGGAGTCGTTCGCTATGACCGGACCGAGCCCGGTGGTCCTGAGGCCGAGGTCGCTTTCGTGGTCCGCGACGACTACCAGGGCTACGGGCTCGGTTCGGTCTTGCTCGAGCATCTGGCCGGGGCCGCCAGGGAGCGCGGGGTCCTTCGGTTCGTGGCAGATGTTCTCCCGGCGAACAACCGCATGCTGGATGTTTTCAGGCAGGCCGGTTACGCGACCACCACGTCCGTGGAAGACGGGGTCGTCCGACTGGCCCTCGATATCTTGCCCACGGCCATCTCTCGCGCGGTCACAGAAACCCGCGAGCACAGGGCCGAGGCGAGGTCGCTCGAACGGCTCCTCTCGCCGGGATCGATCGTGGTCGTCGGGGCGAGTCGGGACCCACGGGGCGTCGGGTCGACCGTGCTGCGCAACGTGCTCGACGGTGGATTCACGGGGAGGGTCTACGCGGTCAACCCCGAGGCCGACGGCGATCTCATGGGTGTGCCGACCTACCACTCGGTCGCTGATATCCCCGATCGCGTGGACCTGGCGGTGGTTGCGACACCGGCCAACGTCGTGCTCGGCGTGGTCGCTGACTGCGCCACGCGCGGCGTGCACGCCCTGGTGGTGCTGTCCGGAGGGTTTGCCGAGGTGGACGACGAAGGGCGCGAACTCCAACGGCGACTCGTTGAGACGGCTCATGGTTTCGGCATGCGGATCGTGGGGCCGAACTGCATCGGTCTGCTGAACACTCACCCCGCGATCAGCCTGAATGCGACCTTGTCCTCTGTGATGCCCCAAAGCGGGGCGATCGGATTCTTCAGTCAGTCTGGCGCTCTTGGCATCGCCTTGCTGGAGGCGCTGGCCCGTCGCGGTCTGGCGGTATCGACGTTCGTGTCCGCGGGCAACCGCGCGGATGTCAGCGGCAATGACCTCATGCAGTTCTGGGAAGAGGACGAATCCACCGACATCCTCTTGCTCTACCTGGAGTCGATCGGCAACCCGCGAAAGTTCAGTCGGATTGCACGACGGACCAGCCGACTCAAACCGATCGTCACTGTGAAGACCGGGCGCTCCACCCAGGGCATCCCGCTCGGCCACCGGGTTCGAGCGACGTCCCTGCCCGCAACCGCGGTCGACGAGATGTTCCGACAGTCCGGGGTCATCCAGGTCGACACCCTCACCCAGATGTTCGACGTGGCCCTGGTCCTCAGCTTTCAACAGCTTCCGGAAGGTCGTCGGGTCGGTGTCGTCAGCAACTCCGACGCCCTCGCTGTGCTTGCGGCCGACGCTTGCGCCAGTCGTGGGCTGGAGATGGCTGACGACGACGTCCGCGGACTGTGGCCGAGCATCCCACCCGAGGACTTCGGGCAGGCTCTGTCGGACGCCGCTCGCGATCCTGACGTCGATGCGGTGCTCGTCTTGTTCGTCCCGCCGATCGGTGACAGCGGTGAGGCATACGCGCGGGAGATCTCCCGCGTCTCTCGGGAGACGACCAAACCGCTCATCGCGACGCTGCTCGCGGTCGGGGGAATGAGCGAGATCCTTCGTCACGCGAACCCTGATGGGGCGCAGGTGCTCGGCTCGGTGCCGACGTTCGGATCGGTCGAAGACGCAGTGCGCGCTCTGGCGGCGGTGGTCGACTATGCCGAGTGGAGAAGGCGACCCGACGGGAAGGTCCCAGAGCTCCCGGACGTGGATCGACCAGCCGCTCGCCGTCTCGTCGAGCATTGGCTGAAGGAACATCCTGACGGCATCGATCTCGCTGTCGATGAGCTGGAAAAATTGTTGCGCTGCTACGGGATCAAGCCGCTGCCGATGATCCCGGTTCGCTCGGCCGACGAGGCTGTCCGGGCCGCCGAGGAGTTGGGCTATCCCGTCGTGGTGAAGGCGATCAGCCGTACCCTCGTCCATCGCACTGACCTCGGAGGTGTACGCCTCGATCTCGGCACCGAAGGAGACGTGCGCTGGGCTTTTAACGCGATGGTGAACCAGTTCGGCCCGTGGGTGGTCGACTATCTCGTCGTGCAGCAGATGACCCGGCACGGAGTCTCGTGCGTCATCGAGGCCACCGAGGACGATCTGTTCGGCCCCATCGTCTCGTTCCGAGTCGGTGGTGTGGTGACCGAGCTGGTCGAGGATCGTGGCTACCGGATCCCGCCGCTGACCGACGTGGACGCCCACGACCTGGTTCGCGCGCCCAAGGCCGCACCACTGCTGCTGGGGCATCGGGGCGGACCGGCGCTCGACACCGTCGACCTGGAAGATCTTCTGGTCCGCGTCGCGCAGCTGTCCGATGACCTTCCCGAGCTCGTCGAGCTCGAGCTCAATCCCATCGTTGCCACTGACAAAGGTGCTGTAGTGCTCGGCGCTCGAGGTCGGGTCGCTCACGTGCTGGTCCGCTCGGACACCCAGGCGAGACGGTTGCCGTCCGGGTAGGCCAAGCCCGCTGGCGCCTCGTCATCAGAAACTCGATGGCCTCGGTGTCGACACCCCGACTACGGTTTCCCACTTGTGACTTCCGGCGACCTAGCGAGCGGCGGGCGACAGGGCGCGCCCCTGGGGGCCGTGGCCAAACGGCTGCTCCTTGCGACGTTCGTCGGCTCTCTCGGCAGCGGATTGGTTCTGCCCTTCCTGGTCGTCTACCTCTCCCAGGTTCGGGGCATGGCGACCGCGATCGGCGGTCTCGTGCTGGCCTGGTCGGCCCTGCTGGGGTTCGTGGTGACGCCGATCGGGGGGTGGTTCATCGACCGGGTCGGCCCCAAGCCGGTCATGCTCTTCGGTCTGGCGGTCGAGTCCGTGTCGGCGGCCGCGTGGGCTTTCGTCCGCGAACCCTGGCAGGCCTTCGCCGTGGGCAGCCTCACCGCCCTGGCTGGAGCGGGACTGTGGTCGGCGGCGTCCACGATGCTTTCGAGGGCGGTTGCGGAGGACCAGCGGCAGCGGGTCTTCGGGATCAACTTCATGCTGCTCAACCTGGGGATCGGGATCGGCGGGTTGATCGCTGGCCTGGTCGTCGACGTCAAGCGTCCGGGGACCTTCGAGCTGCTCTATCTGGGAGACGCCTTCTTCATCTTGGGCGGCCTTGCGGTTCTGACCACCCTGAAGGGGTTCGGAGGACCGGTGCCGCTCGCGGCTGACTCGGGCGACGACGCCCCGGGCGGCTATCGC
Source organism: uncultured Actinomycetota bacterium (assembly GCA_963805505.1). GTDB lineage: Bacteria > Actinomycetota > Actinomycetes > DATJPE01 > DATJPE01 > JANPBY01. The sequence continues at coordinate 179,755 of CAWDUP010000007.1, forward strand.
GACGTCGTGGCCGACCGGGCCTTGATCAACCTCACGCTCGTCTCGGTCGTGATGTTGACCTGTGGGTACGGCGCGATCGAGGTGGGCTACCCGGTCTTTGCCACGACCCAGGCGGGCCTCAGCGCACAGGCTGTGGCCTTCGGCTACGTGGGGAACACAGTGGCCATCGTGCTGGGCCAGCTCTACGTCATCCGGCTGATCCAGGGTCGCTCGAGGTCGCGCATCATCGCCAGCGTTGGCCTGGTCTGGGCCATCGCCTGGGTCCTGCTCGGTCTTGCCGTACCGCTCAATGGTCTGGCAGCCGCAGCGGTTGCGTTGGCCGCGCCCGCCGTTTTTGCCCTGGGAGAGACCTTGTGGCAACCGGTCGTGCCCGCGATCGTGAACGACCTTGCGCCCGAGCACCTGCGTGGTCGCTACAACGCGGTCAGCTCCTTGTCGTGGAACGTCGCTGGAACACTGGGCCCGGCCATGACGGGCATCCTGCTAGGTGTCGGAATGGCCGGCGTGTGGATCGGGGTCGTGGTTGGGGGCTGCCTGCTCGCGGGCGTCGGCGGGCTCGGGCTGCGCCGCATGCTGACCGAGCGGCAGGACGGGCGATTCCCCGCGGGCGTCCTGGAGGTGGAAGGATGACCGCGTGACGGAGACGCGGGCCAGCGGGGACCTCAAGACAGCCATCGAGCGGTCCGGTTACTACCCGGAGCTCGTCACCGAAGCCCTGGACGCTGCCCTGGCCGACGAACACGCCACCGCGTTCCTCGTACACCACGAGGCCACGTTCGATCGCGACGAGCTCCGCCGCCATGTCACGGTTCTCCTGCTCACCGAGACCCGGCTCGTGGTCTCGCACACGGACGACCATCCGGCCGACGAGGCGCATCCACAGCCAACTGCCGTCACCACCACTGAGTCCGTACCGATCGCCCGCCTCGGATCGGTCTTGGTCTCGCGCACGGTCGACGATCCCGCCCGCTATCGCCCAGGCGCCCGTCCCACCGAGGTGGTGCTGACCCTCGGCTGGGGAGCCGTGAGCCGCCTCGACCTCGAACCCGCCACGTGCGGGGATCCCGACTGTGAGGGCGACCACGGCTACACAGGCACCTCCACGGCAGATGACTTGTCCGTGCGGGTCAGCGAGGTAGGCGACGGCGCCGACAGCGTCGAGCAGGCCCTTGCCTTCGCCGCATCTGTCAATGCAGCCGTCGCAGCCGTCCGGCGCTGAGTCGGGGGTGGGAGCGTCGGCGACGGGGCCATCCAGGCTCGTCCTCCCGGCGTACGGCCGCGGCTCGCTGGCGGATCTGCTCCCGGCGATCGGTTCGGTGCTCGGCGTCAGCGGGCTGGTCGACGTCCTGGGCCTGCCGGACGCATCCAAGGTCGTCCTGCTCCTGGTCGACGGTCTCGGCTCCGTGGGCTTGGCATCGACAAGCGAGCAACAGGCCCCTGTGCTGCATGCGCTCGCCCACCCGGGCAGGTCGCTGACTACCTGCTTCCCATCGACGACCTCGACGAGCCTGACGTCCTTGGCCACGGGGCTGCCGCCGGGGCGGCACGGAATGGTGGGCTATCAGTTCAGGCTGCCGGGCTACGGGATGCTCAACACCCTCGACTGGCCCGACCGCGTCGATCCCCGCGCCGTCCAGCGCCAGCCCAGCATGCTCCGCGCGCTGGCCGTGGCCGGTGTCTCGGTGAGTCACGTCGGGCCGCGTGCCTACACCTCGACCGGTCTGACCCTGGCGTCCATGGCCGGTACGACCTACACGGGAGCGGACACGACCGTGGAGAAGGTCGCTGCCACCGCGGCTGCGCTGCGGGCCGACGGACGGGTGCTCGTCAACGTCTATGCGGGCGAGCTCGACAACACAGGTCACCGGCACGGGGTGGCGTCGGAGGCTTGGCGAGCCCAGCTCGCTCACATCGACCGGTTGGTCGAACAGCTCCTGGACGGTCTGCCTGAGGACGGGTTGCTCCTCGTGACGGGAGACCACGGCATGATCGACGCCGTGCCGGAGCGAGCCGTGGATGTGCAGGCGGAGCCAGCGCTGACCCGGGGGGTCGAGATGGTCGCTGGTGAGCCGCGAGCCAGGCATGTCTACTCGGTGCCGGGCGCAGAAGACGACGTCTTGGCGGCCTGGCGCGAGCGCTTGCAGGGCATCGCTTCGGTCCTGAGCAGGGCCGAGGCGATCGATGCCGGGTGGTTCGGTCCGACCGACCCCGAGCTGAGTGATCGAATCGGTGATGTGGTGGCTGCCTGCACCCAAGACGGAGCGCTGCTTGTGGCGGGCCGTACCCACCCCCATGAATCCGTGCTCGTGGGGCACCACGGATCGCTGACTGACGCCGAGGCTCGAGTTCCGCTGCTCATGGCGGGAAAGTCGGGCGAGGTCCCCGGATGAGCGAGTTCGAGGCCTGTCGCAGCTTCGCGTTCGGGCTGCCCGGGGCGTGGGAGGACCACCCCTGGGAGGACGACTCGGTGGCCAAGGTGGGAAAGAAGATCTTCGTGTTCTTCGGTTCGCCCGACCGACCAGGGCTGTCGGTGAAGCTTCCCGAGTCGGCCGCGCACGCACTCAGCATGGGGTGTTCCACACCGACGGGCTACGGACTGGGCCGGCATGGCTGGGTGAGCGTCGACCTCGCTTCATCAGAGGTCCCGGACGTCGACCTGCTCCTGGACTGGATCGAGGAGAGCTATCGCTGTGTGGCCTTGAAGCGCCTGGTCGCCGAGCTGGACGCGCGATGAACAGGGATACCGCGAATGGCTGAGCTGGTCTTCTTCACGGGCACGATGGACTGCGGCAAGTCGACGTTGGCGCTGCAGACCGACCACAACCACGCGGCCCGCGGGCGGGTCGGGCTCGTGTTCACCTCCAGGGATCGGGTCGGGGAAGCGACTCTGTCCAGTCGCCTCGGGTTGGCCATCCCAGCCGTCGAGGTACGACACGAGATGTCGCTGTGGGACGACGTCACGGACCGACTGCAGGCCGGCCGACGCATCGACTATCTGATCGCGGACGAAGCGCAGTTCTACACGGCCGCCCAGGTAGATGACATGGCTCGCATCGTCGACGACCTGGGCATCGACGTCTTCGCCTTCGGCATCACGACTGATTTTCGTACTGAGCTGTTTCCTGGCTCGCGTCGATTGCTCGAGCTGGCCGACCGGGTCCACCTTCTCCAGGTCGAGGCGCTGTGCTGGTGCGGCAGCCGCGCCACGCACAATGCGCGCACCGTTGACGGGGTGATGGTCGTGGAAGGAGAGCAGGTCGTGGTGGGGGACACGACGGACAGTGGGCAGCGGCCGCCCAAGATCGGCTATGAAGTGCTCTGCCGCGCCCACCACCGTCGACAGGTGACCGCCGCCACGGCTCGGGCTGCGGCGCTGAGTCCCGATGTGCTGCCCTTCGGCGAGTCTCGGGATTTCGGTGATGACGGCGGAGGAATCGCGCCTAGCGGTGGCGACGAGGTCTTGGTCCGGACCGACTGGCTCATCACGGCACTGGCCGGCGACGACCCGCCGACGGTCCTCGATGTCCGCTGGCGGCTGCGCGGCGCGGCGGCGCGCGACGACTACCTGTCAGCGCACGTGCCCGGCTCCGTATTCGTTGATCTCGACAAGGACCTCGCTGGACCGACGGACCCGACCGGCGCTGGTGGCCGGCATCCGTTGCCGACCACCTCTCGATTCCAGGAGGCGATGCGTGGTTGCGGCGTAGGGCGTCACCGACGGGTCGTGCTCCTGGACGACGGCGATGGGGTAGCAGCAGCCCGAGCCTGGTGGTGCTTGCGCTACTTCGGCCATGACGACGTGCGCATCCTCGAAGGAGGCTGGGCTGGCTGGTTGACCGGCGGCGGGCGGACAACCGCGGAGGTGCCCGTGCCCGAGCGGGGCGATTTTGTGGCGACGCCGGGTGGCCTTCCCATCCTCGACGCCGACCAGGCGGGTCAGCTGGCTGGCGGCGAAGGGACTCTTGTGGATGTCCGCTCGGCAGAGCGATTCGCGGGGATAGAGGAGCCCATCGACAAGGTGGCCGGCCATGTGCCTGGTTCGATCAACCTGCCGGCCGGGTTGATCGTCGGGGGCGGTCGGTGGACCTCGGCAGCCGAGATTCGTGAGCAGCTGGTCGCCCGCGGGTGGACCGGAAGTGCGATCGGGTCCTCCTGCGGCTCGGGCGTGACGGCCGCCGTGCTGGTCGCTTCCATGGCCCGCATCGGTCAGCCGATCGCGCTCTACGCGGGTTCGTGGAGCGACTGGATCAGCGACGAGAGCCGGCCCGTCGGTCGCGGCGAGGTCGGCGTGTCGAGGGTCGCCTCGACCAGCTGAGACCGCGAGCGAACCGGGTGTCGGCTCAGTCTTCGGGGCTGGAGGTCCCGAACAAGATCTCGTCCCAGCTCGGGACGGCAGCTCTTCGACCGCGGGGCGGCTTTGCGCTCGTGGTCGGCCGCAAGGGGTTGTCGCGCTCCGGCGTGGTGTCGGGCGCTTCGGACTCACCTGCTTGATCGGTTTCGTCGAAGCTGTCGAGCGAGTCGGCCAGATCGTCTTCGACCCAGGTGGGCACCTCGTCGGCCAACTCATCGGCCGCGGGGTCAGGGACGACGTCGGCCGCATGCTCAGGTTCGTCGTCGCGAACGTCAGGGACCGCAGTCAGCCGCGGAGACTTCTCCTGACGAGGTCGGGCTTCGGCCGGATCAGTGCCCGCCGTGGTCGTGTCAGGGCCGTCCGCCGAATTGGCCGGAACGGCGCGCTTGCTGCTCGGGCGGCCGCGACCCCGGCTCGATCGCGAAGGTTCCGGGACCGCGCGTTCGTCCGCGGTCAGCCAGCTGGCCTCGTCGTCGTGCGGTTCGAGGGTCCGCCGCTGATGGTCGAACAACCAGGTCGCCGACCGTTCGCGACCCCCGTGGCTGTAGTCCAGCCGCACGGCCCAGCGGCCGTCCTCGCGACGCCTGGCGTCCCACTCGAGGTCATCGGTGTCCACCCCACGCGCTGCTAGCCGCTCGACGACGAGATCGCTCAGCGGGTGTGCTGAGGCGTCGGTGACGCGCCGCACGTTCGTCGTCTTGGCCAGCTCCGCGATGTGCCAGCGTTCCTGAAGTACCGGACCCTCGAAGCGCCGAATGCGCTCCACCGGGACCTGCGAGGCGACGGCGATCTCCTCAGAAGTCTGGCCGGCGCGGATACGGGCTTGGATCTCGCGTGGCGTCAGCTGGTTCTCCAGTTCGATCTGAAGCTGCCCGAGCCGAGCTCGATCACCGCGCATTGCCGCGTGCACTCGCTCGTCCAGCGGGAGGGCATACTCCGCGCCGTCGGGACCCTCGAGCAGCAGGCGAGAACCGTCGTCGCTCACGCCAAGCAGCCGCAGGTTCTGCATATCGATTGCCTCTCGGGTGCCGTTCGGTGTCGAGATCGCTTCGGTGTTGCGTTCGCTTCGGTGTTGAGATCGCACCGAGCCTACGCACCAGGAGGCCGTCGCTGCGGGTTCTGGCTAGGGAGATCGGCGCGTGGGCGGGTACGGTCCTCGGGCCAGCCTGCCACGCGAAGGGACCGCCGGGTGACAACCAGCACGTTGGGTAGCGTCGCAGACCTGCCGACGCCCGCGTTGGTCGTGGAGCGCTCGGCCCTGGACGCCAACCTCGCCCGCATGGCCGAGACACTTCCCGGAGCTCGGATGCGCCCGCACGTGAAGGCGCACAAGTGCTCGGCGCTGGCCAGGCGACAGCTCGAGGCCGGACACCTGGGCTTGACGACTGCCACGATTCGCGAATGCGAGGGGCTCGCCGCAGCGGGCCTCGGGGCGGACCTGCTGCTGGCCAACGAGGTCGTTGACGCTCGTCGGCTCGGCGCCTTGGTAGAGGCGGGGCACCGAGTGACGCTGGCCGTGGACTCCGAGGAGACGATCACGGCAGCGGCCGAAGGCGGGGTCCGCGAGGTGGTGATCGACGTCTGCGTCGACCTGCCGCGCTGCGGGTGCGCGCCAGAGGACGCCGGCCGGCTCGCCCAGCTCGCTCGCCGCCGCGGCCTCGACGTCCGTGGAGTCATGGGCTACGAGGGCCACCTGATGCTGTGGGCGGATCCGCAGGAGCGGCTCGGTCATGTCGAAGCGTGCATGGCGAAGCTCCTGGCGGCCCACGAACTGGTCGGCGGTGAGCTGGTCACCGGTGGGGGGACCGGCACCTACGCGGTGAACACCTGGGTCAACGAGATCCAGGCGGGTTCCTATGCGCTGATGGACTCGGCCTACGCCAAGCTGGACGACCTGCCGTTCGAAACGGCCCTGACGGTGCTGGGCACGGTCCTCTCGGTCAACCCTGCGGGCGGGTGGGCGGTGGCTGACACGGGCCTGAAGGCCCAGGGCATGGATCACGGCAACCCGGACCCGGACTTCTGCGAGTCGTTCGGGCAGGTGTGGTTCCTCTCCGACGAGCACCTCACGTTCGCTCCGGCCGAGCCCGGGTCGACCAAAGTCGGTGACCGCGTGAGATACGTCCCCGCCCACGTCGACCCGACACTCGCCTACCACGAGCAGCTGTGGCTCGTCGACGGCGACGACGTCCTCGAACGCTGGGAGATCGATCTGCGCGGCTGGTGAGCTATTGGCTCATTCGCCGAACACAGTCCGGGTGTAGTCATTGGCGAAGACCCGACCGGGGTCGACGGTCTGTCGGACGGTCTGCCAGTTCTCCCAGTGGGGATAGAGAGGTCCGAGGTCAGCGGCCGTGCGAGTGTGCAGCTTTCCCCAGTGTGGGCGACCCTGATAGCCGGCGAACAGCGCTTCTATGTTGCGGAAGTACGGGTCCTTGTCGGTCCGCTCGAACACGTGGCAGGCGATGTAGCAGGTGTCTCGCCCCTGTGCGGTCGAGAGCCACACCTCGTCGGCGGGGGCTGTGCGCACCTCGATGGGGAAGGAGATCAACCAGGGTGACTTCTCGATCAAGGCCTTGAGCTCACGCAGGGCGGCGACGGCAGCCGTGCGCGGAATGGCGTACTCCATCTCGTAGAAGCGCACGCGCCGCGGGCTTGCGAACACGTCGAACGAGCGGTCGGTGTAGGTCCTGGCGCTCAGCGCCCGTGAGGAGACCTTGTTGATCGAGGGAACCAGGCGCGGCGCGGCGCGCCCGAGGCGGTTCACTGCCCCGAACACGGTGTTGGAGAGCAGCTCGTCGTCTAGCCATCCCCGCATGCGTGCGAGCGGTTGCGGGGGACCGTCGCTGCGATTGTTGCGCTTGACCAGGCAGCCTTCGGTGTGGGGAAACCAATAGAACTCCCAGTGCTCGTTCTCGGAACTGAAGGCATCGAAGGACTCCAGGACCTGGTCCCAGTGCATCGGCTCCTCCTGTGCGCGGAGCAAGAAGGCAGGCTCAGCCTGCAGCGTCACGGCAGTGATGACGCCGAGCGCGCCGGTTGAGACGCGAGCAGCTTCGAACAGCGGCTCGCCGGCGGAAACAGTGCGCACCTCTCCGCTGGCCAGCACGATCTCGAGCCCACAGACGAATGCGGCCAGCCCCGCAGAGTCTCGTCCGGTGCCGTGGGTCGAGGTGCTGATAGCGCCGGCGACCGTCTGGACGTTGATGTCACCCATGTTCGTCAGGGCCAGCCCGTGAGAGTCGAGGGCCTCAGACAGCGCGTGCAGCGGCATCCCGTGCTCGACCGTGACCTGGCCGGTCATGACGTCGATGGACCGCATCTGGGTCATCCGCTCCGGTCGGATGAGCGTTCCAGTGGTCAGCCCGGCAGCCGTGAACGAGTGTCCGGTGCCGATCGCCCGAACCTCGAGGCCCGCTTCGGCGCTCCTACGGACCAGGGTTGAGACCTCCTCCGCGGAGCTTGGCGCGGCGACGTGGGCCGGAGCCATCTCCTGGTTGCGAGCCCAGTTGCGCCAGCGAGTCATGCGATCTCCTTCTCCCGGGCAGGCACGAGCAGGCGCCAGAAGCTGATGGCCAGGACAGCCGTGACCAGCCCGCAGCCGGCGGCGACGAGGTAAGCCGGGCGGGCTCCCACCTGGTCGATCAACCAGCCGGACAACGCGGCGCTAAGAGCCACTCCCAGGGCGATACCGGTGCTGAGCCAGGTGAGTGACTCGGTCAGGCGATCTGGCCGGGCCAGCTCCTGGATCAAGGCGAAGCCGACGATGAGCGTCGGCGCGATGGCCAACCCGCAGATCACGGCGGTGATGCCGAGGACCGTCAGCGATCCAGAGGCCAGGAAGAACAGCGGAGTGAGGAGCGCCATGCCGAGTGATCCGATGAGCATCTGTCGGTGCAGGGGGAGATCGGGATGGCGCCAGCCGTACGTCAGTCCGGCGACGAGGCTCCCGAAGGCATACAGCGCGAGCAGGATCCCCGCCGCCGCGAGATGGTCCAGCTCGTCCGCGCGGGCGATGGTCACGACCTCGACACACCCGAAGATGCCCCCGAGGGCGAACATGATGGCCAGCAGGACGAGCAGCCACGGTTGGCGAAGGGCCGATCCGCCGCGTGGGTCTGTGGAGACGACCAAGGGCGGTTCGGAGCTGCGTTGAGAGACGAACAGCAAGCCCCCGAACAACCCGACAGCGGCGACCGCGAGCAGCGCAGGTGAGGGTCCGAAGTGCACAGCTGCGATGGTGACTGCGGGCGGTCCGATCACGAAGATCACTTCATCGAGCACGGACTCCCAGGAGTAGGCGGTACGCAACAACGGGCCGTTGCCGACAGCCGTCGACCATCGAGAACGTACGAGTGAGCCGATGGTCGGCTCCGCACCGGTAACGATCGCAGCAACGAACAAGGTCCAGGCCGGGGCGTGGTTGACGGCGAGCAGCACGATCGAGCTCAGCCCGGCCGCGAACAGCACCAGTTGGGGAATGGTGATCCGGCGCTGACCGTAGCGGTCGACCAGCCGCGAGAACTGCGGACTGATGAGGGCGAAAGCGATCCCTGCGGTCGCGGCCACCGCACCAGCCAACGCGTAGGAGTCGGATTCCTGTTCGACGACGAGGACGATGCCGATGCCGACGGTGGCGATCGGCAGGCGCGCGACGAACGCCGTGGCGCTGAACGCGATCGTCCCGGGGCGGCGGAACAGCGCGAGATAGGGGTTCGGCACCGGCCCAATCTAGGGCGCTGCGGCCGGTCCCCGTTCGCCGGTTCGGACGTGGTGCGCAAGGATCGGGAGGTGAGCCTTGGCCCATACGACGCGCTGCTGCTCGTCTCGTTCGGCGGACCGGAGGGTCCCGATGACGTGCTGCCGTTCTTGGAGAACGTCACGCGCGGGCGCGGCATCCCGCAAGAGCGGCTGCGGGCCGTAGGTGCCCACTATGAGCACTTCGGTGGGGTCAGCCCCATCAACGGCCAGAACCGCGAGCTGTTGGCCGCCATCCGCGCGGACCTGGCTGCGCACGACATCGACCTGCCGGTCTTCTGGGGCAATCGCAACTGGGCGCCGCTTCTGCCCGAGGCGCTGAGCGACATGTCCGCGGCGGGCGTGCGGCGGGCGCTGTGCTTCGTCACCTCTGCCTACTCGTCGTACTCCGGCTGCCGTCAATACCGGGAGAACCTGGCGGAGGCCGTGGATGCCCTCGTCGCGACGGGAGGAACAACTCCGGAGCTGGAGAAGCTCCGGGTCTACTTCGACCATCCGGGCTTCGTCGAACCGTGGATCGATTCGACCGTCGACGCGTTGGAACGGCTGCCGCACGCAGAGCGCGATGCGGCAGCCCTGGTCTTCACGACCCACTCCATCCCCCAAGCCCAGGCCAGGTCCAGCGGCCCGCAGGGTGGCGCCTACGTCGCCCAGCACGAGGCGGTGGCCGGGCTGGTGGCAACGGCCGTCGGCGAACGCACGGGCGTCGCCGACCGCCGGTGGGATCTCGTCTATCAGTCGCGATCTGGGCCGCCCACCCAGGCGTGGCTGGAACCCGATGTCGGTGACCACCTCGCCGCCTTGGCGGGGCAGGGATGCAGGGCCGCCGTCATGGTGCCGATCGGATTCGTGTCCGATCACGTGGAAGTGCGTTGGGACCTCGACCACGAGGCCACCCAGCGAGCGTCGGAGCTGGGGATGACCGTGACCCGGGCCAGGACCCCCGGAGTCGATCCCCGTTTCGTCCGGCTCGTGCGTGAGCTCGTCCTCGAACGCGTCGGCGGCGAACGGCGTGCCTGTGGCCAGGACGGCCCTTCGTGGGACGTCTGCGCCTCCACCTGCTGCCCGAACCCACGAGGTCCGCGGCGCGCAGTGGCGGAGTGCTCCCCGTGAGCGATTCGTCCGCCCGGCCCGAGGCTCTCCTGGAGCTCGCCTTGGCGGTCGCACGCGAGGCCGGTGCGCTCTCGCTCGACAGGCAACAGGGCGCCTTGAGCGTCTCGACCAAGTCCACTCCGACCGACGTCGTCACCGAGGCGGACACCGCGGCTGAGGCCCTGCTCGTTCGACGCATCGGGAGCGCCAGGCCGGCTGACGGAGTGCTCGGGGAGGAAGGAGCCGGCAGCGTTGGGTCATCGGGGCTTCGCTGGGTCCTCGATCCGATCGACGGCACGGTGAACTACCTGTACGGGATGGCCGACTGGTCGGTGTCGGTCGCCGTCGAGGACGCGCTCGGGTCCCTGGTCGGCGTGGTGGATGTGCCGGCGAAGGGGGAGACGTTCTGGGCGGTCCGCGGAGGCGGCGCCTTCCGCGACGGCGAAGCCATCCGTCCCTCGACCTGCACCGACCTCTCGTTGACCATGCTGGCCACCGGCTTCGGGTACGACGCCCGGCGTCGCGCGGAGCAGGCCCGTTGGGTGAGCGAGGTTCTCCCGCTGATCCGCGACATCCGACGATTCGGGTCCGCGGCGATCGACTTGTGCAGCGTGGCCTGCGGGAGGGTGGATGCATTCGCCGAGCAGGGCTTGTCGGCGTGGGACGGTGCGGCCGGAGGCCTGATAGCCAGCGAGGCGGGTGCCGTCGTCGGTGGGCTGAGCGGCGCTCCAGCCGGACCCACCCTGTACGTCGCTGCCGCCCCGGGCGTCTGGGACGACCTGCACGACCTGCTCGTGAGCGTACGAGCAGACACCGATCCCCTGGCGTGACCCCGGCGTCCGGTCGACCTTCCTTCCCGGGCGCGGCACGCGGACGGGTGTCATCGGGCGGTTCGACGGGCTATTTCGCCCGAAGTGGGGCACAATCCCGTTTTCCGCGGGCATATCTCGGGGAGATCCGACGTTGTGCGCAGGTGGAAGACGCAAGAGAACCAGATCAGGTACGGCCGCCATGGGCACGACCGCACGACACACGACGACTTGAGGCCCGGAGGAACCGGTGGCAACCGACTACGACCAGCCCCGCAAGACCGACGACGAGCTCAGTGAAGACAGCATCGAGGAGCTCAAGGCTCGACGCGCCGACGCCAGTTCTGGAGCGGTGGACGTCGATGAGACCGAGCTGGCCGAGAATCTCGAGCTGCCCGGCGCTGACCTCTCCAACGAGGAGTTGTCGGTGCGGGTTCTGCCGCGCCAGGAAGACGAGTTCACCTGCTCACGATGCTTCTTGGTGCATCACCGCAGCCAGCTCGACCCCAAGAGCAAGAAGGGGCAATACATCTGTCGGGAGTGCGCGGCCTGATTCGGGGAAGGCTCTCTCGCATGCCCAAGGTGCCGCGACTGAGCCGGAGACGTACCACCGAGCCCGGGTTCGGGCCGGCTGACGGCGCCGACGGCGAGTGGAGCGACTCAGCCGATCGCGAGCTGGCGGTGCTGCTGGGCCGCCTAGCCGAGTCCGCTGAGGACGGTGAGGCCGGGTCTGACGACGATCGGCTCGTACTCTTGTGGGGTCAGGTGGCCGCGGCGCTGCTGCGCTCGGCCCGCGTCGCCGGAGCCGGAGCCGTCGCGAGCGGGCGTTGGATGGCCGACCAGCTCATCGCCGCCGCACCCCACCTTCCCGTGCGCGATGCGCGCACCCTGAGCTCCCACTACCGGGGCCTCGAGGGCGAGGCGCTCGCCGACGCCGTTGTGAGGAACGCCGTTCGCGCCACAGCCGGTGTCGGGGTAGCCGGCGGGGCGTTGTCCGCCGTGAAGTGGTTCGCGCCTGTGAGCCTCATCACGATCCCCATCCAGCTCGCGGTGGAGTCCCTCGCGGTGGCAGCCATCGAGATCAAGCTCGTGGGCGAGTTGCACGAGGTCTACGGGACTGCCGTGCGCGGGACTCCGACCCAGCGAGGTCTGGCCTACGCGACGGCTTGGGCCAATCGTCGCGGCATCACGTCCCTGGACCCGACCATCATTCCGGCTGGTCTGGGACTGGTGGCCCGGCAACGGGTGCAGCGTCGGTTGCTCGTGAGCATCGGACGAGGAACGGGCACGGTCGCCCCGCTGCTGCTGGGTGCCGCCTACGGGGGCTGGGTGAACCACCGCACCACCCAGAGCCTGTCAGACACATTGCGTGGAGACCTCCGTCGAGGGCGTCCGCTCACAGGCGGCCTCGCGGGTCGGGTGGCGCACGGGGTTCTCGCTGCCGGAGTCGAGCGCCAGAACGACCGCCGATAGGCTGGGAGACACGTTGAAGTCGCTGAGGAGTCGAGCTTTCGGAGGAACAGGTCATGGCGAGCACACCTAAGAGCCACACCATGGTGCTTGCGGCCGCCGCCGTGGTGGCAACGCCGGTGGCGCGGAAGATGACCGACGTGGTGTGGACAGCGGTGACCGGCAAGCCGTCACCGGAGAGCGTCGACGACCCGGATGAGCACCTCGCAGATGCGGTGGCTTTCGCTGTGCTCTCTGGTGCGGCAGCCGGACTGATCCGGATGCTCATCAACCGCAACGCCCGCAAGCTGCTTCAGGCCTGATTCAGCCGACCGGTCGGTCTCGGCGCGCTGCGTCTATCGCCAGCGCGAGCGCGTCAGGGCGACGGGTCGAGACATACCAGTACGGCGCCGGGTCGCTCGGGTCGGTCACCTCGACCTGCACCGCGGTGCCGATCCAGCTGCGGAGGTAGAGATAGGCGCGCGGGTCAGCTCCCGGGCCACGTAGCCATCGCGCTCGGTGCGGGTCCAAGGTGGTGACCGCACCGGCATCCGAGATCGGCAGTCGTGCGCGCCCGGCGAGCAGTTCGCCGCCGTCGACGCTCACGTGACCGGTCCAACGATGAAGGGCCAACGCCGCGGCCCCGCCCCCCACGAGCAACGTGGCCAGCGCAACGAACCGACCAAGCGCGGCACCGAAGGCCACAGCGCACATGAGGATGCCGGCCAAGGCGATGAGCCAGCCAACGAGGGGCACCCGCAGGACCTCGTGGAAGGGGAGCGCGTCGTTGCTCGATCGCGCGGTTCCCGGGTCGGACACCGGGCCAGCCTCGCAGGGCTTGGTTGTCTCCCGGCAGTAGGGTCGGCAGCAATGAGCCCGCCGCCCTCGACCACACCGACTCCAGGTGCCGCGCTGCCCGCGCGGCACCCTGATGCGCCACCTCCCGGAATGCCGCTAGGACCGCACTACCTGCACTGCTTCGGCTGCGGCCCACAGCACCCGACCGGCCTCCACCTCAAGGTCACTGCGGGGGAGGGGTTGACGCTCCGCTCGACGTTCACCGTGACCGACGACCATCAAGGCGCGCCTGGCCTGGCGCACGGCGGTCTGCTCTCCACCGCCTTCGACGAGTCGTTGGGCGCCCTCAACTGGCTGACCCGTACACCCGCCGTGACCGGGCGCCTGGAGACCGACTTCCGCCGACCGGTTCCGGTGGGCTCGACCGTGCACATCGATGCCCGAATCCTCGGCGTCGACGGTCGCAAGATCTGGACGTCGGCGATCGGTCGACTCAACGGGTGGGACGGGCCAGTGGCTGTGGAGGCGACCGCGCTGTTCATCGCCGTGCCGCTGGAACACTTTCGCTCCCATGGTCGCCCTGAAGAGGTGGAGGCTGCTATCGCCGAAGCCCGTAACTCGCAGACGACTCGCAGCTTCGAGGTCAATCCGTGAGTGCCGTCGATGTGCTGGTCCTGCGGCTCGACCAAGAAGTCGAGGTGCCGGCGCTGGCTCACCCAGGTGACGCGGGCGTCGACCTCTGCACGATGGTTGACGCGACCCTTCAGCCTGGTGAACGAGCTCTGCTGCCAACCGGTCTGGCCATCGCGCTACCCGACGGGTACGCGGCTTTCGTTCACCCGAGGTCCGGCCTCGCGGTGCGCCACGGGGTGAGTCTGGTCAACGCCCCCGGTACGATTGACGCCGGTTTTCGGGGGGAGATCCAGGTCAGCGTCATCAATCTGGATGCTCGCGAACCAGTCACGTTCGTCCGTGGCGACCGAATCGCCCAACTGGTCATCCAGCGCGTCGAACGGGCAACGTTTCACGAGGTGGACGCACTTCCCGGATCCGCGCGATCCACGGCCGGGTTCGGTTCGACGGGTGGCCACGCGGCTACCGCAGAAGGACGAGAGGACTGAGCCGTGCCGCTGTTCCGACGCAAGAAGGACGAACTCGAAGCCAACGGCGACCAGGCGCCTGCCACGGAGGAGGACGGCCGGGAGCTGGGGACGACGTACGTCGATCCCGAGAATGAGCCGTCGCAAGCCACGCCACAGCTCGAGCGCGGCCTCGGGCTGCCAGGACCTTGGGACGTCAGCGAGGCTCCCGAGGACGACGATCGACCACGGGTCGACATCGGCGGGCTCCTGGTGCCTGGATTCCCTGGCCTCGAGCTGAGGCTCGAGGTGGATCGGGCGAGCGAACGGGTGATCGCGGCAACGGCCGTCGTCGGCGACGGCCAGCTGCAGATCCAACCTTTTGCCGCTCCGCGCAGCGGCGGTCTCTGGGAAGACGTGCGGGCCGAGATCGTCCAAGGGATCGGGGAGGCAGGCGGAAAGGTCGAGGAGGTCTCAGGCAGGTTTGGCGTGGAGCTGCTCGCCGAGGTCCCCGCCGACGACGGTTCGCCGGGTCTGCAACCTGCGCGCTTCGTCGGAATTGACGGCCCACGATGGTTCCTGCGCGGTGTCTATTCGGGGTCGGCGGCGCGCCCGGGCAAGGCCGGCGCGCAGCTCGACGAGGTCCTGGCGACGACGATCGTCAATCGGGGCGACTTGGCGATGGCTCCTCGAGATCTGCTGCCCTTGCACCTTCCGAACGAGGGCCACTCGGTTCCACCTCCTCCCGACACGGCGCCCCGCCTGGACGCTCTGCGCAAGCGTGGTCCGGAGATCACCGAGATCCACTGACGCCGGCGCTCCCGCGGCAGCAGGGCGGGCCATAGCCCGGCTACCCTGGTTGCATGGTCGATCAAGCCAGGGCGGACGCACGTCGTCTGGTCGACACGTCCGTTGCTCGGCCTTCTGGCCTGCGCCAGCGGTTGCGCAGGTGGCGTGCAGGCGAGGTCGAGCTCGAGGCCGCGGAGCTGCTCACCGAGTCCGAGGATCTGGGAGCTACGGCGATCCGGCAATGCTCTTCGGGTGAGCGGGTCACGGTGGCGGGCACGCTGCGCACGGTCACCTTGCGTCCGCACGGCGGTGTTCCTGCTCTGGAGGCTGAGCTTTACGACGGCTCGGCGACCGTCCAGCTGGTCTGGCTGGGCCGGCGCCGGATCGCGGGCATCTCGCCGGGGCGCTCGGTCGTGGTGCACGGTCGAGTGACAGACCAGCGCCGAGGGCCGACGATCTTCAACCCGTCCTACGAGCTGCGCGCGTGAGCCTTCGTCCGGCGTCTGGTCGCCGCCCGCCCACCGACGCCAGGGGTCTGGCCGAAGCGTTGGGAGGCACCCGCGGAATGGTCGAGGCGACCATTCCCGGCGTGGTCTTCGCCGTGGCCTACCCGGTCTCCGGGGCGCGCCTTGGCTGGTCGTTGGCGGTCGCGCTGACTTCGGCCTTGATCCTCGGAGTGGTCGCGTTGTGGCACAAGCGCCCTGTGCAGCAGGTGGTCGCGAGCCTGGTGGGTGTGGGGATCATGGCCGGATGGGCGGCGTGGAGGGGCGAACCGCAGGCGTTCTACTTTCCGTCCATCGTCAAGAACTGCGCGTACGCCGCGGTCTATGCGATCTCCTGCCTGGTGCGGTGGCCGTTGCTGGGCGTCGTGCTCGGACCGATCCTCGGCGAAGGTACGCGCTGGCGGCAGGACCCGCGGCGCTACCGCGCCTACCTGTGGGCCTCCTGGCTGTGGGCGGGGATGTTCGTCGTACGAGTAGCTGTGCAGATCCCGCTGTACCTCGCCGGGAAGACCTCAGTGCTCGGCTTCGCCAACATCCCGTTGGGTCTGCCGCTGTTCTTGATCACGTGCGCCGCGACCTGGGCGATCCTTCGCAGCACCCATCCGACGCACGACGCCGAGGGCGAAGCAACCGAGGCGTCGCCGAGCGAGCAGCCTCCCGAGGGAGCGGCGGCGCAGGCGCTGTCCCCGGAGGAGACCCGGGACGAGAGCGCTCGGCCGGCTTGACCTCAGCTGGCGTGCGGCGAGAGCACGTTCTGCAGCAGCGGCTCGGAATCGGCGGCAGCGACGAACACCAGTTCGTCGCCCGCCTCGAGCGGGTCATCGGCGCTGGGGCTGATCACTTGACCGTCGCGAAGAATGGCGACCAGGGCCGTCTCCGGCGGCCATGGCACATCGGCGACTCGACGGCCCCCGTGCGGAGATCCCACGGGCAGGGTCAACTCGACCAGGTTGGCCCCACCCTGCCGGAACGTGAACAACCGCACCAGATCGCCGACGCTTACTGCCTCTTCCACGAGCGCTGAGAGCATCCGGGGAGTCGAGACGGCTACATCCACGCCCCAAGCCTCGTTGAACATCCATTCGTTCTTGGGGTGGTTCACCCTGGCGACCACCCGAGGGACGCCGTACTCGGTCTTGGCGAGCAACGACACCACGAGATTGACCTTGTCATCTCCAGTCGCTGCGATCATGACCTGACCGCTCTGAACGCCTGCAGTGTCCAGGAAGTCAACCTCGCACGCGTCGCCCTGCAGCCAGTCGGCGCCCGGGATAGAACCAGGCCGGATGCAGTCCGGATCGCGGTCGAGCAGGAGGACCTCATGACCGTTACCGACGAGCTCAGCGGCGATCGAGCGGCCGACCTTGCCGGCACCTGCGATGACCACCCTCATCAGGTCTCCTCCGCTGGTGGTGCGCCGCCCAGCGCTATCTCGACGATCTCCACGTCGTGCTCGCGGAGCAAGACGTGCACCAGGTCACCTTCTTGGATGACCAGGTCCGGACGGGGCAGCATCCCGTCACCAAGGCGGGTGAGCACGGCAACGCGGCACGGTGCGTGACGCTCGATGTCAGTAACCCGGCGACCCACCCAGGCCGGATCGAGGTGAACCTCGGCAAGCCGGATGGCGCCGCTGGGATCGGTCCAGTCGACCTGCGCCCCTGCCGGCAGCAGGCGACGCAGCATCTGCCCGGCCGTCCAGCGCACGGTCGCGACGGTGGGGATGCCCAAGCGCTGGTAGACCTCGGCTCGCTTGGGGTCGTAGATCCGGGCGACGACATTCTCGACACCGAATGTCTCCCTGGCCACGCGCGCGGCGAGGATGTTGGAGTTGTCGCCCGAGGAGACCGCCGCAAAGGCGCTGGCCCCTGACACCCCGGCCTCGGTGAGGACCTCACGGTCGAAACCCACACCGGTGATGGTGCGACCCCCGAACTCCGGAGGTAGGCGACGGAAGGCATCCGCGTCCTGGTCGACCACGGTCACCGAGTGGCCCATGGAGTCCAGGTTGGCCGCCAGGGAGGAGCCAACTCGCCCGCAGCCCATGATCACGACATGCACAGGGCGAGCCTCCCACACCTCCACCTAGGGACGGACGCCCGCCACCCCACTACCCTTTCGCCTCGTGGCCAACCTGGCGGATGTGTCCAAGCGGCTTCTGGTCGGCCGAGCCAAGCAGAGCGACCGGCTCGGCGAGACGCTTCTCCCCAAGCGGCTTGCGCTTCCGGTGTTTGCCAGCGACGCCATGTCCTCAGTCGCCTATGCCACCCAAGAGATCCTGATCATCTTGGCTCTGGCGGGCACCGCCTGGTTGTCCCTCACTCCCTGGGCGGCCGGCGCGGTCGTGATCGTCCTCGCGACCGTGGTGGCCGCGTACCGGCAAAACGTCCATGCCTATCCCAGTGGTGGCGGCGACTACGAGGTGGCCAACACCAACCTGGGTCCGGAGTTCGGCCTGGTCGTTGCGTCGGCGCTGCTGGTCGACTACGTGCTCACGGTCGCGGTTTCCACGTCGGCGGGGGTGGAAAACCTTGCGTCAACACCCGCATTCGGCTGGATGGCGAACCACCGGGTCGGGGCAACGCTTGCCGTTGTCGTGGTGATCGTTGTCCTCAACCTGAGGGGGATCCGCGAGTCCGGGGTCGCCTTTGCCATCCCGTCCTACGCGTTCATGTTCGGCATCCTCGGCATGGTGGCGTTGGGCATGTGGAGGCTGTCGGCCGGCGACGACCTGCAGGCGCCCACCGCCGACTACGACATCGTCCCGGAGCTTGGCCAGCTCGGTGCGGCGGGAGTGATCTTCCTGGCCATGCGGGCCTTCGCCTCTGGCTGTACGGCGTTGACGGGCGTGGAGGCCATCTCGAATGGGGTGCCCGCCTTCCGAAAGCCCAAGGCCAAGAACGCCGCATCGACCCTTGGCATCATGGGCATCGTCGCCATCACGATGTTCAGCGGTGTCACCTACCTGGCCATCCATCTTGGGGTGAAGGTCACTGAGAACCCCGATGATCTGATTGGGCTCCCGGCCGGCCAGCACCAGGACACGGTGATCGCGCAGATCGGGATGACTGTGTTCGGCGGCAACGACAATCTGCCCTTCTACTTCGTGCAGCTCATGACCGCGCTGATCCTGGTGCTTGCGGCGAACACCGCCTTCAACGGTTTCCCGGTCCTGGCCTCGATCCTCGCCCAGGACCGCTACATGCCACGGCAGATGCACACTCGAGGCGACCGGCTGGTCTATTCGAACGGCATCGTCTTGCTTGCCGGTTTCGCGATGCTGCTCATCTGGGCATTCCAGGCCCAGTCGACCCGGCTGATCCAGCTCTACATCGTGGGTGTGTTCGTCTCCTTCACGGTCAGTCAGGCAGGGATGGTTCGGCACTGGAACCGACTGCTGCGAACCAAGCTCACGCCGGAGGTGCGGCGCTCCACGCTGCGCCGACGGGTCATCAGCACCTTCGCGTTCGTGCTGACCGGCACGGTCCTCGTCATCGTGATGGTCACGAAGTTCCTGAGCGGAGCGTGGATCGCTCTGGTGGCGATGACAGGTCTCTGGTTTCTCATGCGCGGCATCCATGCCCACTACATCAGGGTCAACGCCGAGCTAGTCGTCACCGAGGACGAGGTGGCGATGCTGCCGTCAAGGGTGCACGCCGTGGTCCTGGTGTCCAAGATTCACAAACCCACCCTTCGTGCTCTCAACTACGCACGCGTGTCCCGGCCCTCCACGATCGAGGCCCTCACGGTCAACGTCGAGGATGAGGAGACTGCCGCGCTCGTCGCCGAGTGGGACCGCCGGGGGATTCCCGTACCGCTCAAGGTCCTCGCCTCGCCGTTCCGCGAGATCACTCGGCCGATCATCTTCTACATCAAGGACATTCGCCGGCAGTCGCCACGCGACGTCGTCACGGTCTACATCCCGGAATATGTCGTAGGCCACTGGTGGGAGCACCTCCTGCACAACCAGTCAGCGCTTCGGATCAAGGGTCGGCTGCTGTTCACTCCGGGAGTCATGGTCGTCAGCGTCCCGTGGCAGCTGACCTCGTCTGAGGGAGCGGAACGGCCGGAGCCGACCGCGCCCGGCGCCGTGCGCAGGGGAGAGCCGAGGTCGCCCGGTGGTCCGATTCCCCGCGGGCCGGACGCACCGTGACCGAGGCCGAGCAGCCCCACAAGGAAGAAGGCGGCCACTCACGAGGACCCGTCGAGGTGGGGCAGCTGCTTGAGGTGGAGGTGGGTGCGGTCGCGCATGGCGGGCATTGCGTCGCCAGGCATGACGGCCAGGTGGTCTTCGTTCGCCACACTCTGCCGGGCGAGCGAGTGCTCGTCGAGGTGACGTCTCGAACGACCCGGTTCCTGCGCGGCGACGCCGTTGAGGTCCTGCGGGCAGCTCCCGGACGCGTGCCGCCACGATGTCCGCAGGCCCGCCCCGGAGGGTGCGGCGGGTGCGACTGGCAGCATGCCGATCTCGCGACTCAACGCACATTGAAGGCGCAGGTCCTTTCGGAGCAGCTGCGCCACGTCGGAGTGGAAGTGGCTGCGGACGCCGACGTGACCGTCGAAGAGATCGCAGGAGCGGTGGACGGTCTGGGCTGGCGAACCAGGGAACGCTTCTCCGTGGACCGCAACACGGGGCGCCCCGGTCTCCATCGGTCGCGATCACACGATGTCGTCGCGCTGGACTCCTGCCCGATCGCGTCCGCAGATCTGCTGGCGACGGGCGTGCTGCAGCGGACGTGGCCGGGGGTGGAGAGCATCCAGGTGGCGGTGTCGTCGGCGACCGACGACGTGGCCGTGCTGGTGGACGGTTCACCCACCGGAGCGCGCCGGGTCCGTGAGGTGGCGGCCGGTCGGGAGTGGCGGGTCGCCGCAGATGGGTTCTGGCAGGTGCATCCCGGGGCCGCTGACGCCCTGGTCGCGGGGGTGCGCGAGATGCTCGAGCCCCAGCCGGGGGAGCACCTGATCGACCTCTACTCCGGTGTGGGTCTCTACGCCGGCGCCTTCGCCGAAGAGCTGGGCGTCACCGGACGCGTCGACGCGGTCGAGAGCTCCGGAGCTGCGGTCCGTGACGCCCGCCGCAACCTGCATGATCTGCCGTCGGTTCGGCTGCACGAGGCAGATGTTGAGCGCTGGCTGGCTCGCGGTGGCGTACGCCGTTGCGATCTGGTCGTTCTCGATCCGCCTCGAG
The DNA here is from genome assembly GCA_963805505.1 of uncultured Actinomycetota bacterium. Classification (GTDB taxonomy): domain Bacteria; phylum Actinomycetota; class Actinomycetes; order DATJPE01; family DATJPE01; genus JANPBY01. The sequence continues at coordinate 200,571 of CAWDUP010000007.1, forward strand.
CTGGTGCTGGCCGGTCCGTGGTCGAGCGCATCGTGCGCTTGCAGCCACGAGCAGTCGTCTACGTCGCCTGCGACCCGGCCGCGCTGTCCCGAGACGTCAAGACGTTCCTGGCGCTTGGTTGGGAACTCGCCCGGGTCCGCGGGCTGGACCTGTTTCCCATGACTCACCACGTGGAGGCCCTGGCCCTGTTCACGCATCCTGGATAGGGTCAACCTCAGGTGATATCTTGATATCAAGATATATTGCTGTGGACGACGACCGACGAAGGGACAGCCGTGAGCATCGACAGCCTTGGCGCCAAGACCACCTTGACCGTGGGGGACCAGAGCGTGGAGATGTTCGCGCTCGGCGCGGTGGACGGTGCCGAGCGGCTGCCGTACTCCCTGAAGGTCTTGCTGGAGAACCTGCTTCGAACAGAAGACGGCGTCAACATCACTGCCGAGCACATCCAGGCGCTGGCCCGTTGGGATGCAACAGCACAGCCGTCGACGGAGATCCAGTTCACCCCGGGCCGCGTCATCATGCAGGACTTCACAGGAGTGCCCTGCGTCGTCGACCTCGCCACGATGCGCGAGGCCGTGCGCGACCTCGGTGGTGATCCGGCCGCCATCAACCCACTGGCTCCCGCCGAGCTGGTCATCGACCACTCGGTGATCGCCGATGTGTTCGCTCGTCAGGACGCGTTCCAGGTCAACACGGACATCGAGTACGACCGCAATCGCGAGCGCTATCAGTTCCTGCGCTGGGGGCAGACCGCATTCGACGAGTTCAAGGTCGTTCCCCCGGGCACAGGCATCGTGCACCAGGTCAACATCGAATACCTGGCTCGGGTCGTGATGGTGCGCAACGGCATGGCCTACCCCGACACGGTTGTGGGCACGGACAGCCACACGACGATGGTCAACGGCCTGGGCGTGCTCGGCTGGGGAGTGGGTGGGATCGAGGCCGAGGCGGCGATGCTCGGTCAGCCGGTCTCGATGCTGATCCCGCGTGTGGTCGGCTTCAAGTTGACCGGTCAGCTGCCGGACGGAGCCACGGCCACGGACCTCGTCCTGACGATCACCGAGCAGCTGCGCGGGCATGGTGTCGTAGGGAAGTTCGTCGAGTTCTACGGGGACGGGGTCGCTTCGGTGCCCCTGGCGAACCGCGCGACGATCGGGAACATGAGCCCGGAGTACGGCTCCACGTGTGCGATCTTCCCGATCGACGACGAGACCTTGCGTTACTTGCGGTTCACTGGTCGCGACGCGGAACAGGTCGCCCTCGTGGAGGCCTACGCCAAGGCCCAGGGGCTTTGGCACGACGCGGATCGCGAGCCGGTCTACAGCGAGACCCTCGAGCTGGATCTCGGCTCCGTGGTGCCATCGATCGCCGGTCCCAAGCGGCCCCAGGACCGCGTTGCGCTGTCCGATGCCGCTTCGAGCTTCCGAGCGGCCTTGACGACCTACACGTCCGAGCCGGACGTCGTTGCCCCTGTGACGACGCCCGACGGGACGACGTATGACTTGCCGCACGGCGCGGTGGTCATTGCCTCCATCACGTCGTGCACCAACACGTCGAACCCCTCGGTCATGGTCGGAGCGGCGTTGCTGGCGAAGAAGGCGGTCGAGCGAGGACTGAGCCGCCAGCCCTGGGTCAAGACCACGCTGGCTCCCGGGTCCAAGGTCGTGACCGACTACTACGACCGAGCCAACCTCACGCCCTATCTGGAGAAGCTGGGCTTCAACCTCGTGGGGTATGGATGCGTCACGTGCATCGGCAACTCCGGCCCACTGCCGGACGAGGTCTCCGCCGCCGTCAACGCCGCCGATCTGGCCGTGGTCTCGGTTCTGTCCGGCAACCGGAACTTCGAGGGTCGCATCCAGCCAGACGTGAAGATGAACTACCTCGCGTCTCCGCCGCTGGTGGTGGCCTACGCCCTGGCCGGTCGCATGGACCTCGATCTCACGAGCGAGCCGCTCGGCATCGACCCCACGGGCGCGCCGGTCTATCTGCACGACGTCTGGCCGACCCCGCAAGAGGTGCAGGAGGTCATCGACACCTGCGTCGCGGCCGAGATGTTCACTCGCAGGTACTCAGACGTCTTTGCGGGCGATGAGCGGTGGCAGTCGCTCGAGACACCGGAGGGCGACGTGTTCGCCTGGGACGACGAGTCGACCTACGTCCGTAAGCCTCCCTACTTCGACGGCATGAGCGCTGAACCGGCACCGGTCACCGATGTGGCCGGAGCGCGCGTCCTCGCCATGCTGGGCGACTCGGTGACCACCGACCACATCAGCCCGGCGGGCGCGATCAAGCCCGACAGTCCAGCGGGCCGCTACCTCTCCGAGCACGGCGTGGAGCGTCGGAACTTCAACTCCTATGGCTCGCGTCGAGGAAACCACGAAGTGATGATCCGAGGGACGTTCGCGAACATCCGGCTCCGCAACCAGCTCCTGGACGGTGTTGAGGGCGGGTTCACGCGAGACTTCACCCGCGGTGGCGAGCAGACCACCATCTTCGACGCGGCACAGTCCTACGCGGCGGAAGGGACTCCGCTCGTCGTGCTGGCCGGCAAGGAGTACGGCTCCGGCTCGTCACGGGACTGGGCAGCCAAGGGGACGGCCCTGCTGGGTGTTCGTGCCGTACTTGCGGAGTCCTACGAGCGCATCCATCGCAGCAACCTGATCGGGATGGGCGTCCTCCCGCTGCAATACCCCGACGGGCAGAGCGCCGCCCTGCTCGGACTGACCGGTGAGGAGACGTTCGCGATCTCCGGGGTGACTGCGCTCAACGCCGGTCCGAGCCCCGCCACAGTGACCGTGACTGCTACGGCACCAGACGGCACCCAGACCGTCATCGAGGCGCTCCTGCGCATCGACACGCCTGGCGAAGCCGACTATTACCGGCACGGCGGGATCTTGCAGTACGTGCTCCGCCAGCTCCTCGCCGCCTGAACCCGGAGTTGGTCCACGCGCTGTGTTGCCGGCGCGTTACGCGATTGTTACCGCGCGCAACAAATTAGTCGCGTGTGGCTCTCGACACTGCTCGACTCGGTGAATATGTTGGCTCCCGCAACATAGGACGGACGGCACGGGTCGTCCGCTACCGAGGTTCGATGCATTCGAGCCGGGGCCATGAACGGAGCACACATGCGCAAGTTGTCTATCGGGGTGCTGGCCTGTACGGCTGCGGCAGCCCTCGCCCTCGCGGGTTGTGGGTCGTCTGGTGGTGGGTCCACCGGCGACACGAGCGAGTCGCCTGCAGCCGCGGGCAAAGTTGGAGTGATCCTGCCCGACACGAAGTCGTCGGCTCGGTGGGAGAACAACGACCGCCCGTCCCTGGAGAAGGCATTCCAGGACGCTGGGGTCGAGTCCGACATCCAGAACGCCAACGGTGACGTTCCGACCTTCGGATCGATCTGCGACGCGATGATCACCGAAGGCGTCACCGTCCTCATGATCGTCAACCTCGACTCCGACAGTGGGGCTGCCTGCCTGAGCAAGGCCACGGCAGCAGGCATCTCCACCATCGACTACGACCGTCTGACCCTGGGCGGCAACGCCAACTACTACGTGTCCTTCGACAACGTCAAGGTCGGCGCCCTGCAGGGTGAAGGCCTCATCAAGTGCCTGGACGACAAGGGCCTCACCAAGGCCAACATCGTCTACATCAACGGTGCCGCGACGGACAACAACGCCACCCTGTTCAAGCAGGGCTACGAAGAAGCCCTGGCGCCGAAGATCGACAGTGGCGACTACACCCTGGTCGGAGACCAGAGCGGCGAGTGGGATCCGGAGAAGGCCCAGTCGGTCATGGAAGGGTTCCTGACCAAGCAGAAGGGCGACATCCAGGGCGCCATCGTGGCCAACGACGGCATGGCTGGCGGAGCCTCCGCTGCGCTTGCCAAGCAGGGTCTTGAGAAGAAGATCCCGATCACCGGTCAGGACGCGACGGACGAGGGTCTCAACCGCGTGCTCACCGGCCTGCAGTGCGGGACGGTCTTCAAGGACACTGACCTGGAAGCCGACGCGGCGGCGAAGATCGCCATCGCCCTGGCCAACGGTGACACAGCCGGCGCCGACGCGATCGCGACGTCTACGGTGACCGACACCCAGCTCAACGTCGAGGTGCCTTTCGCGGCCGCGACCCCCGTCTGGATCTCTGACGCAGACGGTGTCAAGAGCGTCATCGCCACTGGGTACACGACGGCGGCGAAGGTCTGCACTGGTGCAGCCGCTTCCGTGTGCAAGAAGGATGGCATCAGCTAGTAGCACGCCGGGGACCTGATCCGACAGGATCAGGTCCCCGGCTCTGCCACAGGCAGGCCAGCCGCTCGAGGACGAGGGATACTCATGACGACGACGGCCGATGCACCTCCGGTGAAGACTGAGTCCGGAGTGGATCCCCTGCTCAGCCTCCGAGGGATTGACAAGAGTTTCGGCCCGGTCCAGGTCCTCCACAGCGTGGATCTCGATGTCTTCCCGGGCCAGGTGACGGCGCTGGTCGGTGACAACGGAGCCGGAAAGAGCACCCTCATCAAGGGTCTGGCCGGCATTCACAGCTTCGACGCGGGCACCTATACCTACGACGGCAAAGTCGTCCACGTCACCAACCCCAAGCAGGCCAACGCCCTGGGGATCGAGGTCGTCTACCAGGACCTCGCGCTGTGCGACAACTTGGACATCGTCCACAACATGTTCCTCGGTCGCGAAGTCACCAAGCGCGGCCTGCTCGACGAAGCAGACATGGAACGGCGGGCCAACGAGACTCTCGCCGGATTGTCGGTGCGCACGGTCAAGTCGATCCGCCAGCTGGTGGCCAGTCTGTCCGGTGGACAACGACAGACGGTGGCCATTGCTCGCGCGGTTCTCTGGAACTCCCGCATCGTCATCTTGGATGAGCCGACGGCCGCGCTCGGTGTCGCTCAGACCGAGCAGGTCCTCCGCTTGGTGCGGCGGCTCGCTGACCGTGGGCTGGGAGTCCTCCTCATCAGTCACAACATGAACGACGTCTTCGAGGTCGCCGACAACATCGCGGTCCTCTACCTGGGCCAGATGGTCGCCCAGATCCCCGCGTCGTCGGTCAACAATGCCCAGGTCGTCGAGCTGATCACCGCCGGTCGTACGGAAGCGGTGGAGACCGCGTCGACCGATCTCCGGGGCGACACCGACTCGATTCCTCCCGTGCCAAGTCCTGGGGCGGACGAGGGAGGTGCGTCATGAGCACGACGACCACAGCCACCGAGCATGAGGTCATCTTGGACGCGCACGGCGGTGAGCGCGGTGTTGTTGGCGCGATGCAGGAATATTGGGCTCGGTTGCGCGGAGGTGACGTCGGGTCGCTCCCGGCGGTGCTCGGGGCCATCGCTCTGGTCATCGTCTTCACGGTCCTTCGACCAGACTCGTTCACGAAGGCGCTCAACTTCGCCAACCTGATCCAGCAGGGCGCGGCCATCATGGTGATCGCCATGGGGCTGGTTTTCGTCCTGTTGCTGGGTGAGATCGACCTCGCCGCGGGGTTCACGGCTGGGACCTCGGGCGCCGTCATGGGTGTCGCGATCAAGTCGCACGGCTGGCCCTGGTGGGCGGCTGTCGGTGCGGCGTTGGTCACCGGCGCCGTGATCGGCTGTCTGATGGGTTTGCTGGTGTCTCGCCTTGGAATTCCCTCCTTCGTGGTCACGCTGGCCTTCTTCTTGGGTCTTCAGGGTGTCATGCTCGCGATCATCGGCGAGGGCGGAACCGTCCCCATCCGGGACAAGCGGATCTTGTCGGTCATGAACAGCAACCTTCCGGTCTGGCTCGGTTGGACGCTCTACGTCATCGGCATCGTCGCGATCGGCTGGTTCACGTACGCCAAGCATCGACGAGCACGAGCGACCGGGGTGGGTAGTACCGCGCTGTCGGTCTGGGCCGTGAAGCTGGCCGCCATCGCCATCCTGCTCGGCGCAGCTACCTATTACCTGAGCATCGAGCGCAGCAACAACCCCAAGCTCGCCTCGATCAAGGGCATCCCCGAGGTCGTCGTTCTCCTTGTCGTGCTTGTCGTGGGCCTCTCGTTCCTGCTCAGCCGCACGGCCTTCGGTCGACACGTCTATGCCGTGGGAGGCAACTCCGAGGCGGCTCGGCGCGCCGGGATCGGGGTGCCGAACATCAAGCTCTACTGCTTCATCATCTGTGGGCTGCTCGCCGCCACGGCAGGCGTCCTGCTCGGCAGCCGCAGCAACTCGATCTCGCCCACGACCGGGTCTGGTACGACGCTGCTCCTGGCGGTCGCGGCCGCGGTGATCGGCGGCACCAGCCTGTTCGGCGGTAAGGGTCGGATCATGGACGCGGTCATCGGCGGCACGGTCGTGGCCGTCATCCAGAACGGCATGACCCTCATGGGACTCGCGGCCGCCTACGTGTACATGTTCACCGGGATCGTGCTGCTCATCGCGGCCAGCGTCGACGCGCTGTCGCGCCGAAGGTCTGTTGGCTGATCAGGGGTCGGGGTGGCATCGACAGGACGCGCGGTACGCACGCAGGACCAGGTGCGACGACACAATCTGTCGACGATCCTTCGTGAAGTGCACGTCCGGGGGGAGACCTCACGGGCGAAGCTCACCGAGGCGACCGGGCTCAACCGCAGCACGGTCGGTGTGCTGACCTCTGAGCTCGAGGCCGCTGGGCTGGTCAGGGAGGAGACGCCGGTCGCCAGAGGGGCGGCCGGCCGCCCCTCGATCGTCGTGTGCCCTGCTCGAGAGGTCTTTGTGATCGCCGTCGACATCGGTGTCGATCAGCTCTCTGCCGCGAGAGTGGGTCTCGGCGGAGTAGTGCAGGCCAAGCGCACCTTCGCGCAGGGGCGTACGAACCCGTCGGTCTCTACGGTGATCAAGCGGCTGGAGCGGTTGGTCGCGCCGCTCGTGGCCGATGCGCCGGAGGGGTCGACGTGCGTCGGAGTTGGCACCGCTGTCTGCGGCACGGTACGCACCTCCGATGGCCTCGTGCGGCTCTCGCCGAACCTGGGGTGGGTCGACGTACCGCTGGGCCGGGCTCTCTCGGATCGGCTTGACCTACAGGTACCGCACGTGCTCGGAAACGACGCCGACCTCGGAGCGCTCGCTGAGCTCACCCGCGGCGCGGCGCGGGGATGCGAGGACCTCGTCTATCTGTCGGGCGAGGTAGGCCTCGGTGGGGGAGTCGTGGCGGGAGGGCGTCCGCTCGGTGGCAGTGGCGGCTACGCCGGCGAGGTCGGACACGTGGTGGTCAACGCCGAGGGCCGACGATGCAGGTGCGGTAGCCGCGGTTGTTGGGAGACCGAGGTCGGGGAGGATGCCCTGCTCGCCGATCTCGGGTCCGATCAGCTGCGCGGTCGAGAGCCTGCGGTCGCCGTGATCCGGGCGGCAGCCGAAGGGGACCAGGCGGCCCGCAAGGTCGTCGACCGGGTCGGCTGGTGGCTTGGTCTCGGGATCGGCAACCTCGTCAACATCTTCAATCCTGAGCTGGTCGTGCTCGGCGGCTTGCTGCACGAGCTCTACCCCGTGGCCAAGGACAGCATCCAAGAGGGTGTGGCTTCGGTGACCCTGCAGGCTCCGGGCGAGTCGGTGCGGGTGTCGGCGGCCGAGCTGGGGTCAGATTCGCCGCTGCGCGGTGCGGCCGAGCTTGCGTTCGAGCCCTTGCTCGATGACCCGCTGAAGGTGATGGCCGGCCAGGAGCTGGATACGGCCGTGCCCTGATAAACCTGCCCGGCGAGGAGTCGCCCGGGTGGCCCCAGAAGTCGGCCGACCGACGCGTCGGTCGCCCAGTGGACCAGACTGGGTCGTGTGAGCAGTCACGTCCCTCCCGGGTGGCCCCCACACGTTCGCCCACCCGACGCCGACGGGTGGGAGGAGACTGCCGTGGCGTTCCTCTTCGATGTCTGTCCGCCCGACTACCGCCGGCACGCAGTGCTCAAGCGGCACCCTGTGGTTTTGGCCCGGTTCGCCATCCATCACGTCCATGGGGCGATAGCCGCCGCTCGCGCCGGCTACGCACAGGCCCGTTCTGAGCTGCGTGATCTCGTCCCGCCTGAGGTGGTGAGCGAGGCGCTGGCGGCCTACGAGGTCGAGGGTGCCCGGCTCGTCTCGCTGGCTCGATCGGTGGACCTCGTGGAGGAGGCCTTGCGCGGTCTCCGACACGCACCGCGGCTCTGATCGCCGTAGACTCGAGGTTGGCCGGACGGGCCTGAAGCCCGTCTTCTAGTACTCGGGAGGACCAGCGTGGGTCTGCTCGAGGGTGTTCGCGGTCCACGTGATGTCAAGGCGCTGTCCCCAGAACAGTGCGTCGAGCTGGCCGCTGAGATTCGGACCTTCCTCGTCGAACAGGTCTCGCGTACCGGCGGCCACCTCGGGCCCAACCTCGGTGTCGTCGAGCTGACCATCGCCCTTCACCGGGTCTTCGATTCACCCAATGATCGCCTGGTCTGGGACACCGGCCACCAGGCGTACGTGCACAAGATCTTGACCGGCCGTGCCGCGGAGTTCGGGACACTCCGGCAAGAGGGTGGCCTGTCGGGCTATCCGAGCCGGTCCGAGTCGGCGCACGACATCGTCGAGAACTCACACGCCTCCACCTCGTTGTCCTGGGCTGATGGGCTGGCGAAGGCCTACCAGGTGACCGGAGAGCTTGAGCAACGGGCGGTCGTGGCGGTCATCGGCGACGGCGCGCTGACCGGCGGCATGGCCTGGGAGGCTCTGAACAACATTGCCGCGGCCAAGGACCGGCCGCTCGTGATCGTGGTGAACGACAACGAGCGTTCATACGCCCCGACGATCGGGGGACTGGCCAACCATTTGGCCACCCTGCGCACCACCCGTGGCTATGAGCGGTTCTTGGAATGGGGGCGTCAGGTTCTCGGGCGCACTCCCGTCGTCGGCGGCCCTATCTACGGGACGCTGCACGGGATGAAGAAGGGCGTGAAGGACATCGTGGCGCCGCAGGGGATGTTCGAGGACCTGGGGTTGAAGTATGTCGGGCCGGTTGCCGGCCACGATCTCGAAGCCGTCGAGCATGCCCTCCGTCGGGCGAGGGAGTTCGGTGGTCCCGTCATCGTGCACGTGCTCACCCAGAAGGGTCACGGCTACGCACCCGCTGAGAACGACGAGGCCGACCAGTTCCACGGGGTGGGAATCATCGCCCCGGAGACGGGCCTCCCAGTGTCAGCGGGCGGCCCGACCTGGATGTCCCTGTTCGCCCAGGAGATCCTGCACGTCGCTCAGGAGCGGCCGGACGTGGTCGGCATCACGGCCGCGATGGTCAAGCCGGTGGGGCTCGACCGCTTTGCCGCGGCGTTTCCGGGGAGGGTCTTCGACGTCGGCATCGCCGAGCAGCATGCTGCGACCTCAGCAGCGGGCATGGCGTTCGGTGGCCTGCACCCGGTGGTCGCCGTCTACGCGACGTTCCTCAACCGCGCGTTCGACCAGATCCTCATGGACTGCGCGCTGCATCGTGCGGGGGTCACGTTCGTCCTGACCCATGGTGGCGTGACGGGTGAGGACGGTGCCTCGCACCACGGCATGTGGGACATGTCCATGCTGCAGGTGGTTCCCGGACTCCGGCTGGCCGCACCACGGGACGGGACGAGGATGCGCGAGCAGCTGCGTGAGGCTCTCGGGGTGGATGACGCACCCACCGTCGTTCGCTTCCCCAAGGGAGCGCTGCCCTCCGACGTCCCGGCTGAGTCTTCCGACGGCGGCGTCGACGTACTGCGCCGCACAGGCGACGAGGACGTCCTGGTCGTGTCGGTGGGAGCCATGGCCGGTCTGTGCCTCGATGTGGCGGACGGACTGGCGGCCCAGGGCATCGGGGTGACCGTGATCGACCCACGCTGGGTCAAGCCGCTGCCTGACGTCCTACCGGGGCTGGCTGCGAGGCACCGGCTCGTCGTGTCCGTGGAGGACAACTCCCGCACCGGTGGCGTGGGTGACGCATTGGCCAAGCAACTTCGGGACGCTGGGGTTCCGGTGCCCCTTCGCGACTTCGGCATCCCCCAGCAGTTCCTCGAGCAGGGCAAGCGCAGTCAGGTGCTCGGCCAGATCGGCCTCACCGCCCAGGACGTGACGCGCGCCGTGGTCGAAGCGATGGCCAAACTCGACCACACCCTCGATGTGAACGATCCTTCGCGCTCCGACGCTCCCTGACCCCCCACCTTCACGCGCCAGGCGTACGGCTCCGCATCCCGCGCGTAAGGATGTGCCGTCGACGTCCTGGACAGGTCAGCGCAACGGCACCAGAGCCTGCACCGGGTCGGGTGCAGCCTGCTCCCGCAGCGATTGCAGGACCGGGTCACCACCGGCTCTGGCCATCACGACCTCGTCGCGCGTCAGCAGCAACGGGCGCTCGAAGCCGCGATCAGCCGGATCGGCCAGCGATGCTGCCACCAGAGCGAAGGCTGGATCTGTGCGTGAGAGGTCGATCCACCCGCGGGTGCGGTTGGGTACGGCCGCCGCGCACAGGCCGGACCGCTCCCGGCCGCAGAGGGCCTGTCGCAACAGGCTGGCCCCCAGCAGGGTCACGACGTCGCAGTCGCCCATCGGCCGCAGCGTCTCTTCCGGGCGGCGGCGGGCACGCTCGGCCGCCAGCGCGCCCATCTGTTCGAGGTAGCTTCGAGCGTCGCGCCACCAGATCCCGGCCAGCGCCAGGTCGCCGATCACAGCCTCCAGGACCCCGGCAGGCAGGATCTCCACCCGATCGGGATCGGTTCCGACACCGACGAAGCCGAGGCCGAGGTCCAACGCCTCGCCGGGAACGCGTTCGCGGGTCCAGCTGGGTCCAGGGTGCAGGGCGTGTCCTCTGGGCAGCCCCACCGGTCGAGCCCTGGATCCGAGGTCCTCGGGCGAGCGCCACGCGATCGTTCGCAGGGCGAGCAGCCAGTGCGCCAAGGCTGCTCGAGCCGCCGGATCGGTGGCGCTGAGCCCACCCAACCCGAGCCGTACCGCGCTCCAGGGCACGTGCCGGCCGGAACTCAGACCGACGCCCTCGTCGTCGGGCACGAGGTCGACGTCGTGCAGCACCGCGACGGCGAGCACGCACCGGCGAAGCGCCACGACCTCGTCGTGAGATGCCCCCGTCGGTCGGCCCGCTGGCCCCCCCGAGCCGTTGTCCTCCACATGCCGAGCGTAAGGGCCGCTGGCCGCGTGCGCGAGGCCCGAGTCGGTGATGTTGACTACTCAGCGTGACATTCCACTCCACTGAGCGACATTGCGTTACTCGTGAGCTCCTTTCCGAGGATCCGCGATCGGCCCGTTCAACCGACGGGCATCGGGACGCTCGCGACGCCAGGCTCGAGAAAACGTCGGCCAGTAACACGCTCCGACACCCCGGTGCGATCCAGCAGAGGGGTCAGGCCGCCGTTCCAGAAGGCGAATCCGGCGCCCGTGATCATGGCCAGGTCCAGGTCCTCTGGGCCAGCGACGACCCCCTCGTCGAGCATCCGGCGTGCCTCGTCGGCCAACGCGGCGAGCACCTGGTTGCGCACCTGCTCGCTGGACAGCTCAACAGGATCCGATGGCGTCTCGAACAGCGCCGCGACTTCGGGGTCGACCTGTTGGACGCCCCCGTCCCAGGTATAGATCGCGGTCTTGCCCGCGGCAACGACTCGCCGGAGGTTCGGGGAGGCATAGAACCGATCGGGAAAGGCCGCCACGAGCGAGTCAGAGTTGTGCAAGGCGATGGCCGGGCCGACCAGTGCGAGCAGCACGAAGGGGGGCATCGGAGTGATTCCGGCGAAGGCGCTGTCTGCCACCTCGAAGGGGGTGCCTTCGTCGACGACCCGGCTGACCTCGCCAGTCATTCGCCCGAGCAGCCTGTTGGCGATGAACGAGGGAGAGTCCTTCACGAGGATCGTGGTCTTCTTCAGAGCCTTGCCCGTCGCGAACGCGGTTGCCAGCGTGGCGTCGTCGGTCTGTTCCGCGCGGACCACCTCGAGCAGCGGCATCACAGCCACCGGGTTGAAGAAGTGGAATCCGACGACCCGCTCAGGATGAGCAAGGTCCCGGGCCATCTCACCAACCGACAACGACGAGGTGTTCGTCGCGAGAACGCACGTGTCCGAGACCACTGCCTCGAGCTGGCCGAACACTTCCTGCTTGACCTTCAGGTCCTCGAAGACCGCTTCGATCACGAAGTCGGCGTCGGCGAAGTCGGACTTGTCGGTGGTTCCGGTCACCAGAGCCTTCAGGCGGTTGGCCCGGTCAGAGTTCACCCGCCCCTTGGCGAGCAGCCCATCGACCTGCTCGTGCACGTAGGCGACCCCCCTGTCCACCCGCTGCTGGTCGAGATCGGTGAGGACGACCGGCACCTCGAGCCGTTGCGCGAACAGCAGCGCCAGCTGACCGGCCATCAGGCCGGCACCCACGACGCCCACCTTGGTGATCGGGCGCGCCAAGCCCTTGTCAGGGGCGCCTACCGGGCGTCGCGCCCTTTTCTGCACCAGGTCGAACGCATAGAGCCCCGCCCTGAGCTCGTCGCTCATGACCAGGTCGGCCAGGATCTCGTCCTCGGCCGCAAAGGCCTCGTCGCGCGATGCGGTCCGCGCGCCGGCGATCAGATCGAGGGCGTGGTACGGCGCGGGAGCGGCTCCTGCGGTCCGGCCGTCGGCGATCGCCTTGCCCCGGGCGATCGCTGCGCTCCAGGTCTCCTCGGAGGTGCTGACCTCGGGTCGCTGCACGGCCACCTGCTCGGTGAGCACCCGAGCTGCCCAGCGCAGCGACTCCGCGACGAAGTCGGCCGGCTCGAGGAGCACGTCTGCGACGCCCAGCTCGGCGGCCTGGGTGGGCTTCAGCTGCTTGTTCTGGTTGAGCGCGTTCTCGATGATCACGCTCACGGCGGCATCTGGGCCGATCAGTCGGGGCAGGAGGTAGCAGCCGCCCCAGCCGGGGACGAGCCCCAAGAAGCACTCCGGAAGCGACAGGGCGGCCGCGCCGGAGGACAGCGTGCGATAGGTGCAGTGCAACGCGATCTCGATGCCTCCACCCATGGCTGCGCCATTGACGAAAGCGAACGTCGGGACATCGAGCTCGCCGAATCGTCGGAACGTGTCGTGCCCGAGGCGGGCGAAGGCCAAAGCGTCGGACCGCTCGCGTACGGCCGAGACTCCGGACAGGTCGGCGCCGACGGCGAAGACGAAGGGTTTGCCGGTGATGCACACGGCGGCCAGCTCCGGCCAGGTGGCGATGTCGTCCAGAGCTGCGTTGATGGAGGCAAGGCCGGCCGGGCCGAACGTCGAAGGCCTGGTGTGGTCCTGTCCGTTATCCAGCGTGATGAGTGCGGCGACCCCGGCTCCGTAGGGCAGAACGACTCGACGGACCAACGCCTTCGTGACGACCTCGTCCGGCAGCGTCGCCGGCGACGTGGCGGTCACGATTCGCCCCTTCCGTCGTATCCGGGGTTCTCCCAGATGACCGTGCCGCCCATGCCGAGGCCGACGCACATCGCGGTAAGGCCGTAGCGCACCTCAGGATGATCCTGGAACTGTCGAGCGAGCTGGGTCATCAGGCGTACCCCTGAAGAGGCCAACGGATGCCCGACCGCGATGGCACCGCCATAAGGGTTCACGCGGTCGTCGTCGTCGCTGATCCCGAAGTGGTCCAGGAACGCCAAGACCTGCACGGCGAACGCCTCGTTCAGCTCGAACAGGCCGATGTCGTCGATGCTCAGGCCGGTGCGAGCGAGTGCCTTCTCCGTCGAGGGGACAGGCCCAACGCCCATCACCTCTGGTTCGACGCCGGCGAAGCCGTAGCCGACGAGTCGCATCTTCGCGGTGAGCCCCAGCTCACCGGCGACGTCCTCCGCAGCGACCACGCAGGCGGTCGCTCCATCGTTGAGTCCCGCGGCGTTGCCGGCGGTCACCCGTCCGTGCGGTCGGAACGGTGTCTTGAGGTCGGCCAGTCCCTCGAGGGTGGTGCCAGGTCGTGGTGGCTCGTCGACGCTGGCGAGGTCCCAGCCGTCGTCGGCGGTGCGCGTTCCGATCGAGACCAGGTCGTCCTGGATCAGCCCGTCGGCGTAGGCCTTGGCTAGCTTCTCCTGGCTGCCGACCGCGAACGCATCCGCTCGCTGCTTGGTGATGGCCGGGTAGCGGTCATGGAGGTTCTCGGCTGTGTTTCCCATGATCAATGCGCTGGGATCGACCAGCCGCTCGGCCAGGAAGCGAGGATTGGGATCGATTCCTTCACCCATCGGGTGGTGCCCCATGTGCTCGACCCCTCCGGCAAGCGCCACGTCGTAGGCGCCGAAGGCCACGCCGCTGGCCACGGTGGTGACCGCCGTCATGGCGCCTGCGCACATCCGGTCGATGGCAAAGCCAGGGACGCTGCGCGGCAGTCCGGCCAGCAGCGCGGCCGATCGGCCGATCGTCAGCCCTTGGTCGCCGGTCTGGGTGGTCGCCGCGATCGCGACCTCGTCGATCCGCTCGGGGGGCAGGCCGGGGTTGCGCCGGATGAGCTCGCGGATGAGGGCGACGACGAGGTCGTCGCTTCGGGTCTCGGCATACAGGCCGTTGGGGCCGGCCTTGCCGAAGGGCGTACGGACTCCGTCCACGAAGACGACGTCCCTGACCGAGCGCGGGGGGCGAGTGACTGCTGACACGCTGAGCTCCTCAGAAGGCGGTTGCTGCCATGTTACTCGCCAGTAGGGGGTGCTTCGGGGCGGGCTGCCGCCGGTTCAAACCACCGTCACGCTGCACTGCGCAGATCCCGATGACCCGGGGCTTGGCCTCGCAGCGGCGGGTGACTCCGACCGCACCGCTGAGACTCGGCGGGGGTCAGCCGGCCAGGTGCTTGGTGGCCTCGCGTCGGGTAAGCCCTGATAGCTGATCGCGGTGCTCGTCGACGTAGTCACGCACCCAGCCCGGTTCGTAGCGGGCGACCTCACGCAGCGCCCAACCACACGCCTTGCGGAGCCAGAACTCTTGACGCGCCAGGTTTGGCGCCAAGCAATCAGCGAGCAGCTCCAGGTCGAGGTCGTCACGAGCCCCGAGCTGGCTGAGGACGGCAGCTCGGCGAAGCCAGATGTCGTCGTCGACGGCCCATGCGCGCACCAAGGGGTTGACCTCGGTGGGGTAGGCCCGCCGGATAGGACTCAGCAGCTGGCCGGCAATCCAGTCGACGAGGTCCCACCACGCGCCGGTCACCACAAGATGGCGGTAGTGCACCAAGACCGCTGGGTCCTGCCAATCCCTGGCGCAGCGGTGCCCGGCGAGGACGAGCGCGGCATAGCGCTCCTCCCGGTGCCCAGCACCGTCGTACATCGCGAGCACCGTGGCCTGCCAGGCCTCACGAACCGGGAACGGGTGCTCGTCGATCACCTGCTTGCTCACCCGCCGCAGCACCGGCATGCGCACGCCGTAGAAGGGCATCGAGGACTTCATGTAGGCCTGCATCCCCGCTGCCCGTTCGCGGTCGGCAACCTCCGCCAGCGCACGGCGGATGCTGGCGATCAGCTCGTCGTCGACCAGTCGGCTCGGGCGCTGTCTCACCCGTCGCCCTTGGTGCGGACGCGTTGCAGAGCGCGGGCGATGACCGGTGCGGTGAGCTGGATCTGCCAGTGGCGGGCTCGGTGCAGAGCGAGAACCGTGGCCACACCGCCTTCGGACAGATCCTCCGGAGGTGTCCAGCACAGTCGCCGAACCGTGTCAGGGGCCAGCAGGTTCTCGACCGGCAGCCGGTGCTCGTCGGCTACGGCAGCAACGGCTGTCCGGGCCGCTCCGAGCCGGGCCGCCGCCGCCGGGTCTCTGTCGGACCAGACGCGGGCAGGTGGGGGTGCGTCGCTCGTCAGGGAGATCTCTGGCAGCTGGTCATCGGGCAGGGCCGCGGCCTCGGCGAGCGCACCGAACCAGAGGTCGACCTGTCGGCGCGTGGCCCGGCCGCCGAAGCCTTGGACCGCGAGCAGCCCGGCCGCGTTGGTGGGCGCCGCGAGCGCGGCTTCGATGATTGCCGCGTCCGGAAGGATCCGGCCGGGGGCGATGTCCCGGCGTCTGGCCTGTGCGTCCCGGGTGTTCCACAGGGAACGAACCGCGGCCATGCCCCGCCGACCGCGCACCCGGTGCAGGCCGGACGTGCGGCGCCACGGATCGGTGCGGGGAGGCGGCGGGGGAGCGGCTGCGATGGCGGCGAACTCCTCCTCGGCCCAGCTGAGCTTGCCCTGCCGGTCAAGCTCTTCGGCGACCGCGTTGCGCAGTTCCACGAGCACTTCGACGTCCAGTGCGGCGTATCGCAACCACGCGTCCGGAAGTGGCCTCGTCGACCAGTCAGCTGCCGAATGGCCCTTCTCGAGGGCGTACCCGAGCACGTTCTCGACCAACGGACCGAGACCGACCCGCGGGTAGCCGGCCAGTCTGGCGCCGAGCTCGGTGTCGAAGATCCGGGTTGGTCGCATACCGACCTCGGCCAGGCAGGGCAGGTCCTGCGAGGCCGCGTGCAGGACCCACTCGGTGTCGGCCAGCGCGGTGCCGAGTGACGAAAGGTCCGGCACCCCGATGGGGTCGATGAGCACTGACCCGGCGCCCGCACGGCGTAGTTGAACGAGATAGGCACGCTGTCCGTAGCGGTACCCCGACGCCCGTTCGGCATCGACGGCTACGGGGCCGTCGCCGGCTGCCAGTGCACGGCTCGCGCTGTCCAGCGCCGGCCCGGTCGTGATGACCTCTGGGAGCCCGTCCCTGGGTGCGAGCAGCGGGATCGGTGCTGGCGCTTCGGCCTCGGCTTCGGCGGCGTCCTGGCTGGCCTCGGTCACGGCGCAGAGCCTAGGCCCCCGCTCGTTGGGGTGGTGCGACTAGTCGATGACTCCTGCGCGCAGGGCGACGGCGACCATCTCGGCCCGGTCCCCGGTGCCGAGCTTGCGCGCGATCCGCGCGAGGTGGCTCTTAACGGTCAGGGCAGACAGCTGGAGGGCCTGGCCGATGTCCCGGTTGGACTGCCCACCGGCAACCAGCTGCAGCACCTCGAGCTCGCGTGCGGACAAGCCGTCGACCCCTGAGCCGGCTCCCCGTGGGCGGGGCGTCGACTCACGGTTCGGAGTGTCAGAGACGACAAACCCCCGTACGCCTGCCGCGAGTGCAGCGCGAACCGAGAAGGGATCGCCGTCGGCGGACAACGCAATCCCGCGCTGCCAGCCAGCGGCTCGCAGCTCGGCCAGCAGGGCCACCCCGGACCCATCGGGCAGTCCCACCTCGACCACGACCAGATCGCGTGGCTCGCCGGTACGGGTGCGAGCTCGGGCCTCGGCGACGCTGGCCGCCTCCATCACCTCGAGAGCGCCCAGGGTCGTGAGACCCCGGACCACGAGGTCGCGGAGATGGCCGTCGGTCACGACGACAAGCGCGCTGAAGCGCGCGGTGCGCACCGCGAACGGCGTGCCCCGGCTTTCGACGAGTGCGCTCACTCGTCCTCCTGCTCGATCGCTGGCGGACTGTTGTCCTCACCAGCATCGGCGTCCGAACGGGTGAACTGAAGGCGCCTCACGAGACTTCGGATCTGTGCCGCCTCAGCGTCGGCGGCGCCCCCGGGTCAACGCAACGACGCCCGGCGCGAGGGGAGGCAGCCCCGTCGTCGTGGCCAACAGGTCGGCCCATGCCTCGAGGTGTGGCCCTATCCGGGCATCCAGCGCCGTCCAAGAGGCGCGAATCTCGACCTCCGCGGTGGGGTCTCGGTCGCTCATCGCCCCGAAGGACTCAGACGACACGCGGGTGACGGTCCCGCTCGGGGAGCCGTAGGGGGCTTCGTGGGCCTGGAGCGCTTCGGTCAACCACGACCAGCCCACGGACGGCAGCATGGGGTCGGCCGCCACCTCGGGCTCGACCGCGGCGCGTACGAACGTGACGACCCTGAAGGTGCCGTTCCAGGTCTCATGCCCAGCCGGGTCGTGCAGCAGCACGAACCGGCCGCTGCCGAGCTCCTCGGAGGTGTCGTCGGTCGGGTCGGCGACGACGTCACCGGTCATGGCGACAGCCCAAGGGGCGAGTCGTTGTGGCGCTGGCGCCTCGTCGAGGATCAGCTCCGGGCGCAGGCGTACCGATCGCAAGGACTCACACGCCCGGCGGAAGGTCTCCGGGGCGTCATCCTCGTGAGTGGCGACCATGCTCGTCAGCGTAGGTGGCCGAGGACGTGCCTTCGTGTTCGCAACGCCGGAGGCCCGGTCGCCTCTGCTCCCAGCGCCCGCCGCCGGGGTGCGCCGCTGGCGCCGTAGGGTCTGCCGGATGGCCGCATTCCTCGCCCTGCTCTCCAGTGCTTTGTGGGGTACGGCCGACTTCGTCGGGGGGCTGGCGGCCAGGCGGCTGCCCGCCTTCGCCGTTGTCGCGTGGGCGCAGGCCTGCGCCCTGGTGCTGGTTCTGGTCTGGTGCATCGCGGCCTGGGCCTTCACCGATCCCGCCGGCTACCTCCCGTGGGCGGTGGCAGCCGGTCTGGTCGGCACCGTCTCGTTGGTCGCGTTCTATGCCGCGCTCGCCGCTGGGACCATGGGGGTCGTTGCGCCGATCGCCGCTTCCGGGGTGGTCGTCCCGGTCATCATCGGCCTGATCCAGGGCGACTCACCGTCGGTGGCGCAGCTGGTGGGCATCGGGGCTGCCGTTCTGGGAATCATCCTGGCCTCCGGTCCAGAGCTGCGCGGTGTTGAGAAGGGGGGCGCGGCCGGTGGCGCCCGGGTGCTCGTCCTGGCCGGCGTGGCCGCAGTCGGGTTCGGCCTGGTGCTGTGGTTGATCCGTGAGGCCGCGCAGTACTCGGTGTCGATGACGCTGCTGACGCAGCGCGCGACGAGCGTCACTCTGGCAGTGGTCGTGGCGCTCGCCGTTCGATCGCTCGGTGGAGTACGTCCCCGCGACCTGCCGGTGCTCGCACTGGTGGGGTTCGGGGACGTGGCGGCCAACGGGGCATTCGCGCTGGCGTCGACGTTGGGATTGTTGTCGGTGGTGAGTGTGCTCGGCTCCCTCTACCCGGTGGCCACCGTGCTGCTGGCTAGGTTCATCCTGCACGAACGACTCGCTCGGGTGCAGCAGGTCGGAGTGGTGGTCGCGCTGAGCGGAGTCGTGCTCCTCGGGATCGGCTAGGCCGGATTCGGCGGGACGGTGACGACGAGCAGCTCGAGATCGGGCGACGTCGCGGTCAGGGTTGATGTGGATCCTTCCGGAAGGACGAAGGAGTCCGCGCGGGTCAGAGGTTCTGCCAGGTCCGACTCGTGAGCCAGGGTGGCCGAGCCGTCGAGCAGGAAGACGAAGCAGAACTCGTCCGGATTGACCCACTCCTGCGCCCGGTTGGCGGCGTCCAGGTCTCGGACGCGGACGACGTGGGCTCTGGCCACCCCGCCCGTCGCCTGAGTCATCCCGGTGTCGCGGACCTCGTAGCCGCTGAGCTGCCAGGCGGCCCAAGGCGCGTCGGCGGCCACGTGCCGCAGAAACACCTGCCCATCGAAGTCCCGATCCGGGTGCACCTCTGGTGTCGGCAGGGGCAGGTCGTGATCGGCGCGGGTCACGTGCTCGGCCGGGCAACTGATCTCCACGACCTCCATGGCTCCCGAGCTCTCGAGGACCCGGTGCCGGATCTGCGGGGGCTGCAGGACACAGTCGCCGGCCTGCAGGATGAACGGCTCGCCTTGGTCTTCGTACACCAGCCGCACCCACCCGCGGGCGCAGAAGATCATCTGGAAGTGGATCCGGTGGTAGTGCACATAGTCCGGGACCGGCCCCGGATCGGGAACGAGAATGTGAGAGGCGATGTATCGCCCGCCCAGCCGACCCGGGATGAGATCTCGGTAGAGCATCCCGGCACGTCCCTCTGAGCCGGGATGAACGTCGGGAGCCTTGGTGAGCACGAACCGCGCATCGATCGGGGGGAGGACCACTGGCGGGTCCGCGTTGACGAGCAGCACCTTGGTCCCGTTGGGCGCGGTCAGCTCGCGGCTGCCACCAGCGACAGAATCCGGGTCGTCCACTGCCAGCCGGAGTGTCCCTGGGGACCCGACGGCGTCCTCGGCGAGCCGTACTCGTGCACCGTGCCCTGACACCGCCGCCTCCGTGGGCTCGTCGGCCGGCATGATCTCGTCGACCCGAAAACCGAGGACCTTCGTGAAGAAGCGCAAGGTCTCGTCGAGGTCGTCGCAGGGCAGGACGACTTCGGCGGAGCGGACGCTCTCAAGCAGTTGCGACATGTTCGGACGCTACACCGCGAGCATCACCGGCGGGCCAGCGCTCAAAGCTCGTCGGCCCGCAGAGCGCGCAGGACGCAGAACTCGTTGCCCGCGGGGTCGGCGAGCACGATCCAGGTGGGCTCGCCCTGCCCGATCGACACCCTCGTGGCGCCGAGTTCCTCCAGTCGGGCCACTTCCGCATCCTGGTCCTCGGGACGGAGGTCGATGTGCAGCCGATTCTTGACCGACTTGTCTTCGGGAACCCTCAGCACCAGAAGGTCTGGACTGACTCCGTCCTCGGGGCTGCCAGCCGGGGGCTCCAAGACGATCTCGTCAGGGCCGTCGTACGTGCGTCGCCAGCCCAAGGCTGCCTCCCAGAACGCGGCCACCGGGGCGGGATCCACAGCGTCGATGCAGACGGCTTGCCAGCGAAGACTCATGGGTGTTCCTCTCTCGTTGTCTCCCAGGGACGAAGGTGCGACGGGATGCGCCAGGAGAATGCTCTGGGAGGATAGACAGCGTGATCTCCTCCGAGCACACCGTTTATGCACCGGCTGAGGCGGCCTCGCTCACGGCGGGCTCTGCTCTGGTACGCGCCTGTCGTGCTGAGTCGGTTCCGCACACCCCCGTGTGGTTCATGCGCCAAGCGGGGCGCAGCCTGCCCGAATATCGCGCTCTGCGCTCCGGCGTCGGGATGCTCGAGTCGTGCCTTCGCGCTGACCTCGTCACGGAGATCACTCTGCAGCCCGTGCGCCGGCACGGAGTCGACGCCGCGATCTTGTTCAGTGACATCGTGCTGCCGCTCAAAGCCATCGGGGTCGACCTCGACATCGTGAGCGGCGTAGGGCCGGTCATCGCGCAGCCAATCCGCAGCCGCGCCGACCTCGGTCAACTTCGGCCGCTGGAGCCCGATGACGTGGCAGCAGTCTGCGAGGCTGTTGGGCAGCTCGTGCGAGAGCTCGGGCCGATTCCGCTGATCGGTTTCGCGGGGGCGCCGTTCACGTTGGCGAGCTATCTGGTTGAGGGTGGGCCGTCCCGCAACCACGAGCACACCAAGGCGCTGATGCTCGGCGACCCGGAGCTCTGGGACGACCTGCTCACCCGGTTGGCGCAGATCTCCGGAGCGTTCCTGCGGGCGCAGGTGCAGGCGGGGGCCTCGGTGGTGCAGCTGTTCGACTCGTGGGCGGGTGCGCTGTCAGAAGCGGATTACCGGACACGAGTCATGCCGCACTCCCAGGACGTCCTTGCTCAGGTCGGCGAGCTGGGGGTGCCCCGCATCCACTTCGGTGTCGGCACCGGAGAGCTCCTTCCGGCCATGGCGGAGGCCGGCGCTGACGTCATGGGTGTGGATTTCCGCCTGCCGCTGGATGTCGCTTCGCACCGTTTGGGCGGCGCGGTCCCGCTGCAGGGCAACCTCGATCCGGCGATCCTGTTCGCGCCGTGGTCGGTCATCGAGGCGCAGGCGCGCCGGGTGCTTGCGGCCGGACGTGAGCTGCCAGGGCACATCTTCAACCTCGGTCATGGCGTTCTGCCTGAGACCGACCCAGGCCTGCTGACCCGCTTGGTGGAGCTCGTTCACGCAGAGACCCGGCCCTGAACAGCGTGCTTGATCGCTGTGCTGCTCAGCCGACCGGCTGAGGTTCACGGTCGACATCCCCCGGGCTTGGCGGCGCCGGCGGCTCGCTCGAGTCCGCCACCCCTGCCATCCCTGCGGTGCGGCGTGACCGAGCGCGAGCCCACGCCACCAGTGGGAGCCCGATGACGAGCCCGAAACCGACGAACGGGACCAGCACGCCCACCGTCGTAAGGCCGGCAGTGATGGCAGCAGTGAATGCGGTCCACCCCCGGCTGAGGCCGGCCAGGAAGCCCGTCTCGTCGTCCGTCACCGGGACGATGGTGGTCGGGCCGACGAGCGACACCTGAAGGGTGGCGAGGCTGGTCTGGTCGGAAAGCGCCTTCTGCTGGGCCTCCAGCGATTCCAGGTCGGCTTGCCGCTGGGCGAGCTGCGCTTCGACCGTCACGACCTCGCCGATGGTGTTCGCGCGGGCGAGCAAGGCTTGGATGCGGCGCACGCTTGCCCGTTGGGCTTCGACGCGCGCACCGACATCGGCCACCTGGGCGGTGACGTCCTGCGCCTGCTGGGTCTGCTCGAGCACGGTGCCGAGACCGCGGATCTGGGTGAGCAGATCATCCAGTCGGGCGGAGGGGACGCGCAAAGTCAGCGTGGCGCTCGTGCGGTGGGCATCGTCCGGGTCGATGACGACCTGCTCGGCTCCCACAAGTCCTCCCAGGCCACGGGCGGCACCGGCGGCTTGCGCCGCCGCCGCGGCAACATCATCGGCGCGGACCCGCACTGACGCGGTGCGGATCACTTCGCGTTCGACCGTGGCCACCCCCAAGGGATTTCCCGCCGCCTTGCCTCCGTCACTGGCTGGGGCGCCGGTATCGGCGGCCAGGTAGCTCTCGTCCGCCGGGTCGGCGACGGCGCCGCTGGTCGCGGAGTCGGGGGGAGCTTGTTCAGAGGCGCCGCCGGTGCCGGTCGCACATCCGGTGAGCGTCACGAGTGCCACGGCAGCCACCGCGCTGGCTCCGTACGTCAGTCGGTGCCGCCGCGAACGCAAAGCTGGTTGCTGGCTCACAGGTGTAGTCATGACATCCGTCCCCTCGTCGTCCGCCCGACTCCCGGACGTGGGGGTGTGACGCGGGTCACACCCCCAACGGTTCCCTTCTCGGCAGGTCACCGAGGCCCGGGTGCGGGAGCATGGCTCCATGGGTGCGGGAGAGTCGACGGCGCACAGGCCGCATGTCGTGGTCGTTGGCGCGGGGATATCCGGGCTCACCGCCGCTCGGGTACTGCACGAGGAGGCCGGCGACTCCCTGCGCGTCACGGTGCTCGAGAAGGCTGCCGTGGTTGGTGGGAAGCTCGCAGCGGGAGAGATCGCCGGTCAAGCCGTGGACCTCGGTGCCGAGTCCTTCCTTGCCCGTCGCCCGGAAGTTGGCTGGCTGGCCGGCGACGTGGGTCTTGAGGAGAACCTGGTCGAGCCAGCCACATCCGGGGCAGCGATCTGGTCGCGCGGCAAGCTGCGCCGGTTGCCGCCGGGACACGTGATGGGCATACCGGGTGACCTTCGGGGCCTTGCGGCCTCTGAGGTCTTGAGCCTGCGCGGTCTCGCGCGCATCCCGCTCGACTCGGTGTGCGCGGCCAGCGCCAACACCGGGGACCGGTCCCTGGGCCGCTATGTCGAACAACGGCTTGGCCGGGAGGTGGTCGACCGGCTGGTCGAGCCGCTTCTCGGCGGCGTCTACGCGGGTCGAGCTGATGAGCTGTCCTTGGACGCGGTACTCCCTCAGCTGTCCGGCGCTGTTCGGGTCGAGCGCTCCCTCCTGCGAGCGGTCCGCCGGATCAGCGTGGCCAGCACGACGAGCTCGCCGGTCTTCGGCGGCCTGGAGGGAGGCATGGCCCAGCTGGCGCACGCTGTCGCAGCCGCCTCCCGAGCCACCATCCGGACTGGGCAGACCGTCCGCGGGCTGCGGCGGACGGAACAGGGCTGGTCCGTGACCGTCGGCCCGAGAAACCACTCGGAACAGCTCGCCGCGGATGCCGTGATCCTGGCCATACCGGCGTCCCCTGCAGCCCGCCTGTTGCGTCGCACGAGCGGGCCGGCCGCAGATCTCATCGAGCAGACGCCGTACGCCTCCGTCGGCATCGTCACTTTGGCGCTGGACCGACGCGCAGTGCCGGACCTGCCTTCCGGCACGGGCTTTCTCGTGCCGCCGGTGGAGGGAAGGCTGGTGAAGGCGGTGACCTTCTCCAGCCAGAAGTGGGCCTGGGTTGGGCGGTCTGCCCCGGACCTGCACATCCTTCGCGCCTCCGTTGGGCGGTTCGGTGAGGAGGCCGTGCTCCAACGAGACGATGCAGAGCTGGTGTCCGGAGTGCTTGACGACGTCGGCGAGCTGCTCGGCTGGCCGTTGGCTCTGCGCCCGGTCGACTCAGTGGTGACCCGGTGGGGCGGAGCGCTTCCGCAGTACCTCGTTGGTCACCTCGACCGGGTTGCCGCCGTTCGCGCAGCAACCCAGATCGAGGGGACGCTTGCAGTCTGCGGGGCGGCCTACGACGGAGTCGGAGTTCCGGCCTGCATCGCCAGTGGACAGGGCGCCGCGGGCCGGGTGCTGCGGGCTCTGGGATCTCGGAGACAATGGGGACATGGCGTCAACCCCCGAACAGCAGCCAGCGCCGACTCCTGAGAACAGCGGGGTTGAGCCGGCGCGGACCGCCGGGCGACGCGCCCGTGAGCTCAACGACACGATCCGCTACACGATGTGGTCGGTGTTCAAGATCGCCAGGCCCTTCGCTGACAGCGACCGGTCGCCGGTGGTCGCCGAGATCCACGCGCTCCTGGGCGAGCTCGCCGGCAAGGACGTCGTGCTGAGGGGGGCCTACGACGTCGCAGGCCTGCGGGCGGACGCCGACTTCATGCTGTGGATGCACGCCGAGTCCTCCGACGCCCTACAAGACGCCTACGCACGATTTCGGCGTACGGCACTGGGCGCGGCCTGTCGTCCGGTCTGGTCGCAGATGGCCCTGCATCGGCCGGCGGAGTTCAACAAGTCGCACATCCCGGCCTTCCTGGCTGAGGAGCAGGCGCGGGCGTACGTATGCGTCTATCCGTTCGTGCGGTCCTACGACTGGTATCTGCTCGACGACACCGAACGAAGGGCGCTGCTGGCCGAGCACGGGCAGCTTGCACGGGAATACCCCGACGTCCGGGCCAACACCGTCGCGGCCTTCGCCCTCGGCGACTACGAGTGGATGCTGGCGTTCGAGGCCGATGAGCTGCATCGAATCGTGGACCTCATGCGGCACCTGCGAGCGTCGCGCACGCGTCTGTACGTGCGCGAAGAGGTGCCGTTCTACACCGGGCGCCGGCTCAGCCTGGACGACCTCGTCGCCGGACTGCCGTAGGGATGCCCTACGACTGGGACGAGGACGCCCGTCCGGTTGGCCCGGCCCCTGAGCCCGGACAGGTCTACAGCAGCCAAGGGCGGGCAGTGGCCGGACATCTGGTCGAGATCCACGACCATCTTCGCGGCGAGCTTGCGCGCGTGCGAGACCTCGTCGAGGAGGTGCGCTCGGGACGAGTTGCGGCAGCCGAGGCGCGAGCCACGGTGAGCTCGCTGACCATGAGCCGACACGACTGGCGTCTTGGCGCGTACTGCGCGTCGTTTTGCCAGTTCGTCGCTGGCCACCATGGGCTGGAGGACGCCGCGGTCTTTCCCTATCTGGCATCCGCGGACGTCCGGCTGACCCCCGTGGTGGAGCGGCTCAAGCAAGAACACGTCGTGGTGCACGAGCTGTTGGTCACGTTGGATGCGGTGCTCGTGGAAATCCTGAACGGGCAACGCAGCGATCCTTCGGGCTTCGACGGGACCGAGCTGTTGGCGAACCTCGCAGACACCCTCGAGCGGCTGGGTGACGCTTTGCTGTCTCACCTGGCGTACGAGGAGCGAGAGCTGCTGGAACCGCTGGCCCGGCTTGGATTCTTCGCCGGTCAGGTGTGAGCGGGGTCTGGCTGGTCTTGGGTCAACTCGCGTTGGCCTGCGGAGGAGCTTCGGCCTTCTCGAGGGTGAGGCTCACCGAGTTGATGCAGTAGCGCAGGTCGGTCGGTGTCCCGTAGCCCTCGCCGGCGAACACGTGCCCGAGGTGGGAGCCGCAGTTCGCGCACCGAACCTCGGTGCGACTCATGCCCATCGAGGTGTCGGTGATCTCGACGATCGCGTCGCCGGCCAGGGGAGTGAAGAAGGACGGCCAGCCGCAGTGGCTGTCGAACTTCGTCTCCGATCGGAACAGTTCGGCCTGACAGGCGCGGCAGCGGTAGACGCCGACGTCCTTCGCGTCGGTGTACTCACCGGTGAAGGCCCGCTCGGTGCCGTGCTTGCGGAGAACCTGGTAGGCCGCCGGATCCAGCTCGGCCTTCCATTCTTCCTCGCTCTTCTGCACCGGATACGGGGTTCCGTCTGGGCGGGTGTCGACTGTCTCTGCGGCGGTATCACTCTTGCGAAACATGCAACGACCGTAGCCCGGTCCCGCCGCGGGCGCACCTGGCTCGCGGCGATCGTCACCGGAGCGTCATACCTGGCCGAACCTTGGGGAGACTGGCACTCGCAGTCTGGAGTGGATCGGGCTAGCGTGCGATGCATCGCCGCGTCTACCAAGGAGCCAACATGAGCCTGAATCCGTCAGAGACCGCTGTCGTGCTCATCGAGTACCAGAACGACTTCGTCTCCGAGGGTGGCGCGCTGCACGGTGCCGTCGCCGACGTCATGGAGTCGACACACATGCTGCAGAACTCGGCCGACACGGCCAAGCGTGCACGAGACGCCGGCGCGACCATCATCCACGCGCCGATCGCCTTCGCCGAGGGATACGGCGAGATCAACGCGCAGCCCTACGGCATTCTCGCGGGGGTCGTGGAGAGCAACGCCTTCGTCAAAGGCTCATGGGGCGCGGAGATCGTTGACGCCGTAGCGCCCGAGAGTGGCGACATCGTGGTCGAAGGCAAGCGGGGCCTGGATGCCTTCGGCTCGACCAACCTCGACTTCATCCTGCGCAGCAAAGGGATCAAGAACGTCGCCATCGGAGGATTCCTGACGAACTGCTGCGTGGAGTCGACCATGCGTTCGGCGTATGAGAAGGGGTTCAACGTCTATACGTTGACCGACTGCGTCGCTGCCACGTCGCAGGAGGAGCACGACAACGCCATCGCGAAGGACTACCCGATGTTCTCCCGTCCGGTGACGAGTGAGGAGTTCATGGCCGCGCTCGCCGGCGAGGGCGCCCTCGCTGACAGCAGCCGCGGCTACGAGGGCTGAGCCCTGGCCAAGGCGGGGGCGTACGGCGAGCCCGTCGAGCTGGCGGTCGCGGGACGAGCGGTCCGGATCAGCAACCCGCAGCGGCCGTACTTCCCTGCCGTAGGGCTGACCAAGTTCGACATCGCGTCGTATTTCGCCGCGGTGGCGCCAGTCATGCTGCGAGCGCTGCGCGATCGCCCCACCACCCTGGAGCGCTGGCCGTCCGGGGTCGTGGAGGGTGTCGTGCTCTCGACCCGAGACGGCGCCAAGGGACAGGCGTTCTACCAGAAACGAGTCCCCCCGGGCGCGCCGGAGTGGATCGAGACCGCACGCATCGCGTTTCCCAGCGGACGTACGGCTGACGAGGTCTGCCCCACCGAGGAAGCGGTGATTCCCTGGGCGGCCAATCTCGGAACGATCACCTTTCATCCCTGGCCGGTACGCCGTCAGGATGTCGATCATCCAGATGAGCTGCGCCTCGACTTCGACCCACAACCGGGTGCCGACTTCGCAAGCTCGGCCCGGGTCGCCCTGGAGGCGAAGGCGCTGTTCGACGAGCTCGGTTGGGTCGGATGGCCCAAGACCAGCGGAGGGCGAGGGCTGCACGTCTATGTGCGTATCGAGGCGCGCTGGACATTCACGCAGGTGCGACATGCGGCCATCGCCTTCGGACGAGAACTCGAACGGCGGATGCCCGGTCGCGTGACCACGAACTGGTGGAAAGAGGAACGGCCCGAGGGATCGGTGTTCGTCGACTACAACCAGAACGCTCGGGACCGGACTATCGCGAGCGCTTGGTCGGTGCGCTCTCGTGCGCATGCCCCCGTGTCGACACCGTTGGGCTGGGACGAGGTGCTCGACGCTGACCCGCTCGAGCTGACGGTGCGATCGGTCCCCGGGAGATTGGCTGCCCGGGGGGACCCGCATGCCGCCATCGATGACGTCGCGCATGACTTGACGCCCCTGCTCGACTGGTACGCCCGGGACGAGACCGACCGCGAGCTGGGTGACCTGCCGTACCCGCCGGACTATCCGAAGATGCCAGGGGAACCGCCACGCGTTCAGCCCAGCAGGATGAACCCCGCGAACTGGGACGACGAAGGTCGGAAGGGGTGACACGTCGCCAGGCGGGCAACCCGCTCGGCTCGGGCGGGTCATCACGCTGGTCCTTGATGTCCCAGAACTCCATTCTGTGCATCTGCTCCAGAGAATCGGTGCTCAGCGTCGGATCTGTGGGCTCGTTCCTGTCGGTGGGATCGGTCGGGTCTGTGATGTCGCTCGCGTCTCTCGGTTCCTTCCAGTCGATGAGCTCCGCACTGTCGTTCCAGTCCGATCGTTCGGTCATGAGCGGGCAATCGAACGGTTCGCTGATGTCGTGGCGGAGCAACGGAGCCGTGCGCCGATCCGCCACGAACGGTGACCTCCGGTTGCTCGGGCGGCCGGGCCTCGGAATCGGCGTGGCCACGGTGTGCCTGGCACTGGTCTGGTGGCGAGTCGGCGGTGGGAGGTCACCGGCGGGCCGGGCATGACTAGCGTTGGAGCTGCGACCACACCCCCAGGAGCACGAGATGGCCACAGAACGTCGGATTGCGATGAACTTGCCCGAGTCAGTCGTGCCCGGGGTGTTTGCTGACTTCGTGACCGTGTGGCACACCGCCGACGCATTCACCCTGGACTTCGCCGCCATGGTCAACCCGGGGCAGCCGGATGTGGACGACGAGACGGGCGAAGCGGTGACGGTGGTCCCCGCACAGATCGTCGCGCGGGTGCGTGTCCCGCCGAGCCAGGTCTTCGAGATCATGAAGGCGCTGGAGCAGCAGTTGACGGCGTGGGAACGGGACTACCGACGCTCGCCCGAGGAGTGATCGTGTTGGGTAGGCCTTGTGCCACTCCTTGATGAGCTCGCGAGCGCCCTGCCTTCCGGTGCGCTGATCACCGATCCCGACCGGATCGCGTCCTTCCGCAACGATCAGGCTCCCGGCCTGACCGCGGGCACCCCACGCGCGGTGATCGAGGCGTCGTCGACGGCTGACGTCGCCAGCGCGCTGCGGATCGCTTCGGCGCATCGGGTGCCGGTGGTGCCTCGCGGCGCTGGCTCAGGGCTGTCCGGCGGAGCCAACGCGATCGATGGGTGCCTGACGCTGAGCCTGGCCAAGATGAACCGCATCCTGGAGGTCGACCCGCTGGACGCGGTGGCCGTGGTCCAGCCAGGCGTGGTGAACGACGTGCTGCGCAACGAGGTGGCGAGCCTCGGGCTGACGTACGCCCCTGACCCGTCGTCGCGCGACTGGTGCTCCATCGGGGGGAATGTCGCGACCAACGCCGGCGGCTTGTGCTGCGTGAAGTACGGCGTGACACGCGACTCCGTCCTCGCTCTCGAGGTCGTGTTGGCCGACGGTCGGGTCACGCGGGTCGGGCACCGGAGCATCAAAGGTGTGGCCGGCTACGACTTGGTCGGCCTGTTCGTCGGCAGCGAGGGCACCCTGGGCGTCGTCACCGAGATCACCGTACGGCTCCGGCCGCTTCCTCCCCCAGCTGTGACCGTCGTCGCGTTGATGCCCAGCCTGGCCGCCGCCTCGAGCGGCATTGCGGGTGTTCTCGGCGTCGGCACTCCGAGCCTGCTGGAGCTGATGGACCAACCCAGTGCGCGTGCTGTCGAGGAGTGGAAGCCCATGGGCCTCGACCTGCAGGCCGCGGCCACCCTCCTCGTCCAGTCCGACCTGCCGGGAGCGGCTGGTGACGACCAGGCCGCCGCTTTCGAGGCTGCGTGCATGGCGGCGGGAGCCTCAGAGACCTACCGCTCGGAGACCGCGGAAGAGTCCGACGCGTTGTTGAACGCTCGCCGACTCGTGCTGCCGGCCTTGGAGCAGCAAGGGGAGATACTCATCGACGATGTGGCAGTGCCTCGCGGAAAGATCGGGGAGCTGCTCGCCGCGGTGACGGCCATCGGCGAGCGCCACGACGTGCTGGTGGCCACCGTCGGTCATGCAGGAGACGGCAACCTGCATCCGAGCTTTGTGACACCGCGCGGGGATGCAGCGGCCGCGGCTCGAGCTCGGCTGGCGTTCGCCGAAGTTCTCGAGGCCGGGATCTCCTTGGGCGGCACAGTGACGGGCGAGCACGGTGTGGGCGCGCTGAAGCGAACGGCACTCGGCGTGGAGCTCGACGCCGTCTCACAGAACCTGCACACAACCATCAAGAACGCCCTCGACCCGCTGGGCATCCTCAATCCAGGAAAGGCCCTCCCGCTCGGATCAGCTGATGACCTGGTCGGTGCCGGAGATGACTCGTAGTACCGGAAGGGTGCCCCGCTCGCGCAGGTGGTGGGCCCAGTCGCGATGGAGGGTGTCCTCAAGCCAGTGCAGGGGGGTCACCACCCAGATCTGGTCAGCGGCCAACGTCCGAGCCGCGTCGAGGACGGAGGCGACGGTTTCAGGACCCGCGAGCTCACCGTCGACCGCTTCGACCCCGGCGGCCTGGAGGTCGGCGATGGACTGGGCGAGTGCCTGTTCGGGTTCGGTCCCCGGCTCGAAGGCGCCGCCAGTCATGGTTTCGTTCACCGCGCGCGCGATAGCGCCGCCTTCGGGCGAGGTGGCGGCCACCACGTGGATGGTCATGGGCGGGTCGAAGGTCGCAAGGCGCTGCACATCGTGCTCATGCAGGGGATGCTCGACAAGGACGACGATGCTGGTCACGCGCACACCTTACGAGAGGGCTGCCGTCCACTCGTAGGGGCCAGCAGCCCAGCCTCAGCCGCCCGCGAGAACTGTCGCCAGGTCGAACTGCACGGGGCGTTCGAGCTGCTCGTAGGTGCACGAGAGCGGATCCCGGTCGTCGCGCCACCGGCGGAACTGGGTGGTGTGGCGAAAGCGTGTCCCCTCCATGTGGTCGTAGGCCACCTCGAGGACCCGCTCCGGCCGGAGCGGCACCCAGCTGAGGTCCTTCTTCGCGTTCCAGCGAGACACGGCGCCGGGCTTCCGGTCGCCGCCTTCCTCGCCTTGGGCAGTCGCCCAGTCACCCCACGGGTGGTCCGCGGGGTCGAGATCACGCAGGTCGGCCAGCTCGTCCACCAGCTCTGCCCGCCGCTTCATCGGGAAGGAGGCGGCGACGCCGACGTGCTGGAGCATGCCCGACGTGTCATACAGGCCGAGGAGCAGCGAACCGACGACTGGGCCGGACTTGTGCCAACGAAAGCCGGCCAGGACGCAGTCGGCCGTACGTTCATGCTTGATCTTGAGCATCTGCCGCGCGTCGGGGCGGTAGGGGAGAGCCAGCGGCTTGGCGACCACGCCGTCCAGACCGGCACCCTCGAACACGGTGAACCATTCCTGGGCGAGAGCCTCGTCCGCGGTGGCTGGCGTCAGGAACACCGGAGGTTCGGTCTTCTCGAGCGCGGACTCCAACAGAGCTCGTCGTTCGCTGAACGGTCGATCGGTCAGGTCATCGTCGGCCAGGGCGAGCAGATCGAAGGCCACGAACGAGGCAGGAGTCTGTTGAGCGAGCAGAGCGATTCGCGAGGCCGCCGGATGGATGCGTTGTTGGAGAGCCTCGAAGTCGAGGCCCGAGCCGCGTGCCAAGACGATCTCGCCGTCGATGACGCACCGGCTCGGGAGCTGAGCCTTGACGGCCTCGACGACCTCCGGGAAGTAGCGAGTCAGCGGCTTCTCCCCGCGACTGGACAGCACGACGTCGTCGCCGGCTCGGAACACGATGCAGCGGAAGCCGTCCCATTTGGGCTCGTACAAGAGCCCGCCCTCGACGGAGGATTGCGCTGGTACCCCCTTCACCGACTTTGCGAGCATGGGGGCGATGGGGGGCTGCAGAGGGAGGTCCACCCGGGCATCATGCCCGCATGACGAAACCTTCGGGTCAGGGACTGGCCTACGGCCTCGCCGGATTGCTCACCCTGACCGGTGCCTCCCACTTTCTGCGGCCCGGCTGGTACCGGCCGCTCATCCCCAAGGCCCTTGGCTCGCCCGATGCGTGGGTGTACGGCTCCGGCGTGGCCGAACTCTCCTGTGCGGCGCTTGTTGCTGCTCCTCGAACGCGGTGGTTGGGCGGCTGGGCGACGGCTGGGTTGCTCGTCGCTGTCTTCCCCGGGAACGTGAAGATGGCCCTCGACGCGGGACCCGGACCTTCGATCCGTCAGGCAACCGTGATCGGCCGTCTCCCACTGCAGCTGCCACTCATTGCGTGGGCGGTGACGGTCGCCCGGCGGTCCTCCTGATCAGGGGATGGCGGGGGGTTGCCACCGGGCAAACAGGAAGTGGTCCTCCTCGCAGAGACCAGCTAGCCGCCAGGGCTGACCGGTCGGTTGAAGCGGCCTCGGCCCCACGATGCGACCAGAGATCCCGCCGACGACGTTCGGTGAGGTCGTGAGGCACAGCTCGTCGATGAGGCCTTCGCCGATCAGGGAGGTGAGCAGGGTCGGGCCGCCCTCGCAGAGCAACCGGCTCAGGCCGCGGTCCCGCAACTGATCGAAGCCAGCCTGGAGGTCCAGCTCGTCGGCACCCGCCGTCGCCAGCTCGAGGCCATCGACCCCGTCCGCGTGACGCTCGAACTCGACCAGCCGCTGCCGGTCGACCAGTGAGGGGGCGATCACGATCACGCCTGCCCGGGCGGAATGGGGCGCCGGGGCGAACAGCGGGGCGTGCAGATCGAGCATGAGGGAGCGGGTCAGCACGACGACGGGGACAGCAGCCCTGCGATACCGCTCCGCTTGCGCTGTGCGCGCGCCGACGACCACCGCGTCGGTCAGGGCGCGCAGCACGTGGAAGACCTTCCGATCCGCCTCCCCGGAGATTCCCGCAGACAACCCTTCCGCATCGGTGACCGCTCCATCCACGGTGCTCACCATGTTGGCGCGCGACCAGGGAGTCCCGGTCGGGAGGGCGTACTCGTCCGCCGGGTCGACGGCATCGGCGGGTTCTGGGAGCAAGCGGCGCACGGGTCGCCTAGCCCAGCCAGTGGATCGTGGTCACCTCCGTACTCTGTCAGGTGAGGACCACGAGCTGTTGCGTCGCCCGCGTCATTGCCACATAGCGGTCGACCGCGCCCTCGGTGCCGGAACCAAGAGCCTCCGGGTCGACGAGAACGACCAAGTCGAATTCAAGACCCTTCGACAGCTCCGGGGTGAGCAACCGGATCCGCTCGGAGAGCCCGGAGATCGCAGGGAAGGTGAACTCATCAGGGTTGAAGTCGTCCGTGCCGATGACGCAGCCGATCCCCTCCGGGTGCTCGGCAAGCCAGGTTTCGAGCACCGAACCAAGCTCGGCGATGGTGCCGTGGGCCACGGGTACGCCTCCGCTGCGCACCGACGTGGGCACGTTGGCGTCCGGCACAGCCGCCCGGATCACTGGCTCTGCCTCGGACATGATCTCTTCCGGGGTTCGGTAGTTGATGGTCAGGCGAGCCACGGTGATCCGCTCGAACCCAGCCTCCGCGAGACGTTGCTGCCATGAGTTGCTGAAGCCGTGTCTGGACTGGGCTCGGTCACCTACGACGGTGAAGCTTCGGGACGGGCAGCGTCTCAGCAGCATCTGCCACTCGGCATGGGTCAGCTCCTGCGCCTCGTCGACCACGATGTGTGCGAACGGCCCCGCCAGCAGGTCGAGGTCGGCCCCAGTGCGGTTCCCGTCATCCATCAAGGCGTCGCGCATGTCCTGGCCGCGCAGCATCGACATCACCTGCATCTCGGAGTCGTCCGCAGCGACCAGGTGGTCGATGACGTCGGCCAATTCCTGCCGCTCGAGTGCGGCGGTCGCCTGTCGACGAGCCTTTCGGCGGGCAGCGCCTGGGTCGCCGAGCCGCTCGCGTGCGGCGTCGAGGAAGGGCAGGTCGGACAGGGTCCAAGCATGGGGATTCGTGCGCTGCAGCCTCCCGATGTCCTCGGGTGCGAGCCAGGGCGCGCACCGACGCAGATACGCCGGGACGCTCCAGAGATCGCCGACCACGTCGGTATAGCGGAGCATCGGCCAGTTCCGGGCGAGCGTTTCCGGCAGCTCGCGGCTCTGGCTCAGGGCACGGCGCAGCTCGGTCTCCGACACCGCGTCCTCGGCCGGCAACTTGTCCATGACGATCGTGACCAGCTGCTCCCACACCTCGTCGCGAGCCTCGTTGTGCGCCAAGCCTGATGCGGAGATGTCGAATGCCTCGGCCCAGTCGTCGGCGTTGAGCCAGACGTCGCCCCAAGGCGTCTCGATCTCCATCGCCTCCTTCGGCGGCTCCTCGTAGAGCGCGATCGCGGGCTCGATGGCCTCGACAAGTGCGGCAGACTCCTTCAGCTTCGCGATGGCAGGGTCTCGCTCGGCAACCGCGCCGGCCCCCTCCGGCACCAGATCTCGCAGGGTGCAGGTCTGAACACCTTCCTCACCAAGGCTGGGGAGCACGTCGGAGACGTACGCCAGATAGGCCTGGTGGGGTCCGACGAACAGGACGCCACCGCGCCGATGACCCAAGCGTGGGTCGGAGTACAGCAAGTAGGCCGTGCGGTGCAAAGCGACAACGGTCTTGCCCGTGCCCGGGCCGCCATCGACGACGAGCGCACCGCGCGAGGGCGCCCGGATGATCGCGTCCTGGTCGGACTGGATCGTCGCCAGCACGTCCCGCATCCGTGGTGATCGGCTGGCCCCCAGGCTCGCGATGAATGCGGATTGGTCATCAAGGCTGACCCGGCGGTCCACCTGCTGCGGACCGGTCGTGTCCGCAGGCGCGAAGACCTCATCCCAGTAGTCGCTGATCCGACCGCGTGTCCAGCGATATCTACGGCGGCTGGCTAGTCCCATGGGGTTGGCGTGGGTGGCTGCGAAGAACGGTTCAGCCGCAGGGGATCGCCAATCGATCAACAGTTGCTGTCCGCCGTCGTCCGTGAGACCGAACCGACCGATGTAGCGAGGTTGCGCGCTGCCGATGCTGATCATGTGACCGAGGCAGAGGTCGAGGTCGAAACGGCGCAGGGCACGCAGCCGTGCGGTGAGCCGGTGCACCTCCTGGTCGCGGTCCAATGCTTGTTGACCAGCTCGACCCGGTCCCTTCCGAGTGGCATCGAGGCGGGCGACCAGGTCGCTGATGGACCGGTCGAGCGCTCGAGCGATGGCGGTGAAATGCTTCTCGTCGTCGCCGACCAGCTGCGGGGAGCCTTTGGCGACGAGGTGGCTCGGTAATTCGAAGACATGGCTGGTCTGGGAGCTCAAGCAAACCCCTCCGTTCGTGGCACGGCCGACGATTCTGCGGCCCCACCGGGGTCTTGCCGCAAGCCCCCGGGTGCGCTATACGTTGGGAGTGGAAGGGAGTCGGACTCCCTTCCATCGATGTGTCCCATGGGCCTTCGGCCCGTGACGCGCATACCCTGGACGGATGCCTTCGTCCGATCCCGCCGTGCTGTCACGCGGATTCTGGGCGACGTGCTGGGGTCTGATCACCGGGACCACCAAGATCTGCTTCAAGTACCGCGTGACCGGGCTGGCGTCGGAGGCGGCCTTCTTCGCCCTGGTGTCCATGCCACCTCTGGTCCTCGGTGTGATCGGCACCATCGGGCTGATCGCGAACCGGCTCCCTCCTGACACGCTCAATGAGCTGCGAGACCGCATCCTCAAGGCGGCCGGTCAGGTCCTTCAACCCGATGTGGTGCAGTCCCTTGTGACGCCGCTGCTCGACAGCGTCGTCAACGGTGCTGGATTCCCGATCACCATCGTTGGGCTCGCGATCATGTTGTGGTCCGGATCGCGCTGGCTCAACGTCTACGTGGACACGATCACGATCATGTACGGCCTGGACGGGCATCGGCACTTTCTCAAGACGCGAGCCCTCTCCTTCACGCTGTATCTACTGGTGATGCTGGTCGGCGTCGTCCTCCTGCCCCTGCTCGCTGTGGGTCCGGAGCTGCTTGGCCGCCTGCTTCCCTCCTGGTCCGGGTTGATCAACGCGGCGTACTTCCCGGTTGTCGGTGGCATTTCGATCGTCTTCCTGACCACGCTCTATCACGTCTCGGTGCCGGTCCGGACACCCTGGAGACGAGACCTACCAGGCTCGGCTCTGGCCCTGGCGATCTGGCTGCTGGGCAGCTTCGTCTTGCGCTTCTACCTCGGCGCGACCGTTTCGAGCAGCTCCGCCTACGGGTCACTGTCTGCGGCGATCGCGGTCCTGTTCTGGCTGTACGTCACCGCACTCGCTGTTCTGATCGGTGCCGGACTCAACGCGGTCGTCGATGTCACGTGGCCGATCACCGACACGGAGGATGCCCGCGAGGAGCGCGCTGTCGAGGTAGCCCAGGAGGCCGCCGAGGACGCCGACACGGAGCTCGCGCTGGCGGCGGCACGACGGGCCGCTCGAGAGCAGCACAGTGCTTCGGCAGCTTTCTCGTCGCCGGCGGAGGTCCCGACGGATGTGCCGGCGGCCTCGGGTACCAACGAGGAGCCGTTGGTGAATGGTGCTCAGCCGCAGGAAAACCCAGTGCACAAGCAGCCGACTCGCTCGTAACCTGCCTGGGTGTCAACAACGGACTTGTCGGGCAGAGCTGCCGGACTCGTCGACCTCGGATGGTCAGAGGTTTGGGCCTCCGCGCTGGACCAACGGCGGTCGGCCCTTCCGGACGGCTCCCGACCCGCCCGGGTGATCCGCACTGAACGGTCGGCTCTGGTCGTCGATGACGGCGAGCAAACCCTGACTGTGTCGGGCGGGATGAGCGTAGCCGGCGCCACCACGGGAGACTGGGTCGTCGTCAGCCCCGAGGAGCACGCGGTCGCACTGTTGCCCCGGCTGGCGTGCGTTCGGCGGGCGGAGGCTTCAGGACGCTCAACCGAGCAGGTACTGGCCGCAAACGTCGACGTTGTGGCACTGGTCGTGTCCCTCTCGGTGGAGCCAGATCTGGGCAGACTCGAGCGTCTCGTGTCTTTGGCCTGGACGAGCGGAGCCACGCCTCTGGTGATCCTCACCAAGGCCGACCTCGTCGAAGATTCATCCGACGTGGCTGCCGATGTCTCCGCAGCTGCCCCCGGGATCGACGTACTCGTCGTGTCGGGGACGACGGGCGAGGGACTCGAGGAGATCCGGTCCAGGCTTGGGAGGGGTCGCACGCTGGTCCTCCTGGGCCAGTCCGGCGTGGGGAAGTCCACCCTTGTCAACGCGCTGGCTGGCGCTGAGATCGTCGAAACCGGGCACGTAGGCGTGACGGGCAAGGGTCGCCACGTGACCTCGACTCGTGATCTGATCCTGCTCGGCTCCGACGGCGTGCTCCTCGACACACCAGGCCTGCGCGGAGTCGGCCTTGTCGGTGGTGACGAGGGCATGGACGGCGTCGAAGCCACTTTCCCCGAGATCGAAGCTCTCGCCGAGCAATGTCGCTTCGGCGACTGCGGCCACGTCAGTGAGCCGGGCTGCGCCGTGCTTGAGGCTGTCCAGACCGGTGAGCTCCAAGCCCGGCGGCTGGAGTCTTGGCGCAAGCTGTTGCGAGAGTCCGCGTGGATGGCGCGACGGGGTGACGCCCGGCTGATGGCTGAAGAACGCAAGAAGTGGAAGCAGATTCACATGTCAGTAAGGCGCAGCGGCACCACCCGAAGGTGACCGGGTCTGACTCGGCGGCTCGGTTAAGGCCGGTAGCGCTTCCGGCCCAGGAGGAAGCCCACCACCAAGCCGATCCCGCCGGCCAGCGCGAGAGCGACCCACAAGGCGGCCTCGGCCTTGAACACGACGAACGAGATCTCTGTGTGCTGACCGTTGAAAGCGATGAACAGCAACAAGATGACGGCCAGCACCAGCCCACCGATGACCCGGTTGGTGAGCCAGTCCGGGCGAGACGCTACGGCAGCCCGTTGCTGATCCGGGTCTCGGTCGCCGGAGCTGTCCGCCATGGTTCCTCCTTCGGAGCGATCTCCAGACCTCGAGTGTCTCAGGCTCGTCCACGAGGGCGCACAGCGACAGTCAACGTGGGGCGTAACTCGTTCGCAGCACGGTGAACAGGCCGATCCAGGGCACCCAGAAGATGACCACCGGGATCGCCGCGAGAAGTCCGTTCGACGCGCTGAAGTCCCCTTCAGCACCGTCAACGGTCCCGAACGTCGACCCGGCGAGAAGGAATGTGCAGATCACGCAGAGCGCGGCCAGGCACCAGATGGCGATCAGCCAGTTGCCCGCCGCGTCGTAGGCCTCGGTCGAACTGGCTGCTCTGCGCAAAGGTGCTGCGGCGGCACCTGTCTGGCGTCCCTCACCGTCCCCGACAGGGAGGCGACACGCGAGGCACGTGAGACCTGAGGCACCTTCGACCCAGTGCGCTCGATGCGCCGTACCGCCACTGCAGACCTGCGCCATCGTGCTCCTCTTCTCGTCGCCAGGGGTCTTGTCATCGCTGAGTCGCCGCGCGCGTGATGTAGCTCGCGCGATACGGCAGGGTAGTAGGCATGTCCCGTCGGGTGAGCTTGAATCAGATGGCTGCCGAGGTGGAGGCGCGCGCGACGTCTCCACGCGTTGTGGTGTCGGGGAACTTCGCCACCCCATGGGCCGCAGTAGAGGCGCTCGATGCGGTTGTTCCCGAGTGGACGCTGCACATGCTCAACGCCCAGAGGGGCGCCCCGCAGCGTCCTGGAGTCCGGCTGGAGACCTGCTTCGTCGGTCCAGGAATGCGCGGGAGCCCGACATTGGCG
This sequence comes from uncultured Actinomycetota bacterium, assembly GCA_963805505.1. Taxonomy (GTDB): domain Bacteria; phylum Actinomycetota; class Actinomycetes; order DATJPE01; family DATJPE01; genus JANPBY01. The sequence continues at coordinate 239,167 of CAWDUP010000007.1, forward strand.
TACGTCCCGAGCCGACTGTCGATGGTGCCGATCCTGCTGCAGCATCACCTGGCGCCAGATGTCGTCGTAGCCCACGTGACACCTGCGCGTGGTGGCTTCCATTCCTTGGGGACAGAGGTGAACGTCCTACCAGCAGCCATCGCTGGGGCTCGCGCGCGAGGTGGGTTGGTGGTGGCAGTCGAGAACCCACGCATGCCGTACACCGGTGGAGATGCGTTGCTTCCCATCGGCGATGTGGACCTCGTTGTCGAGGCAGAGGCCGATCTCCCGTCGCCGGTAGCAGCGACGACCATCGATGTGCAGAGCCAGCACATCGGGGAGCAGGTGGCCACCCGCGTGATCGATGGCGCAACCCTGCAAGTGGGGATCGGCGCGGTCCCTGACGCTGTCCTCGGTGCCCTGGGCGACAGGCGCGGGCTGCGGATCTGGTCGGAGATGATCAGTGACGGAGTCCTCGGGCTCGAACGGGCCGGCGCCCTGGATCGCGATACGCCGATCGCGACGTCGTTCCTGTTCGGTAGCCAGGAGCTGTACGGCTGGGCTGATGGCAACCCACGGCTGCGGATGCTCGCAACCCAGGTGGCGAACGACCCAGCGCGGATCGCGACTCATCCGGGCATGGTGTCGGTCAATTCCGCCCTCGAGGTCGACCTGCATGCCCAGGTCAACGCGGCCCAGGTCCGCGGCCGAGTGCACTCGGGTTTCGGTGGTCAGTCCGACTTCGTCGTGGGGGCGCTCCACTCCGAGGGCGGACAGGCGATCATCGCGCTGCGGTCTTGGCACCCCAAGGCGGACTGCTCGACGATCGTCCCGCTCCTCGGCGAGCCGGTGACCTCGTTCCAGCAGACCGCCGTGATCACTGACCAGGGGGTTGCCGAGCTGGCAGGTCGCAACCAGTCCGAACAGGCGGTGGCCCTGATCGAGCACGCCGCAGACCCTCGCGTGCGCGAAGAGCTGCGCGAAGAGGCAGCCGCCATCGGTGTGCTCGGCGGTCCCGCCGGCCGGTAGGTGCTTGGGCCGCTCAGACCTCCCGCACGAAGGCCGCGAGAGCGCTTGCGGCCTCTAGCTTCGCCGTCTGCGCCTCCGGTGACACCGGGTAGCAGCGAGCCTCGTCGATCCCAAGATCCCTCAGCTGCCCCAGCGCTTCAAGTGAGCGAGCACGACCTCCCGCGTGATCGAGCGGATCGACGGTCAGGTCGACCGTACGCCCGAGCGCAGCGGGGTCACGCCCGAGCCGCTCGCACGCCTGGTCGAGCATTCCGACCAACTCGCGGGCGACAGCGGCCTCCGGGTCGGTGGGGCACCACCCGTTCCAGGCGTCGCCATAGGTCACGGCCGCCAGCATCGTACGAGGCCCACCTGCGGCAACCACGATCATCGGAGCGTGCTCGAGGTCGGGCGCCAGCACTAACTCGGCCTGTGAGGCCGACCAGTACCGGCCAGCGAAATCGACGTGCCCGGTTCTCAGCAGGCTGGACACGATCTCGATGCACTCCTCGAAGCGCGCCACCCGGTGATCAGCCGCAACGCCGAGCTGCTCGTAGTCGAAGCTGTTCCCTACGCCGATCCCCAGGGAGTAGCGGCCGTTGGCGACGTCGGCGACCGTCGACGCGAGGTGCGCCAGCATCGACGGTGTCCGATAGGGAGCGTTGACCACCGAGTGTGCGATGCCGAGCGTGCTCGTCACGGCTGCCAGCGCAGCGGCCACCGTGAAGCTCTCTCGCGCGCCCACAGGTTCGTCGTCGGTCGCGTAGTCGCCCTCCCCGCCGGCACGGTAAGCCAGATGGTCAGGCAGCACGACGAGATCCAAGCCATCCGACTCAGCGCGCAAGGCCAGTTCTCTGACCTGAGGCCAAGCGACGTCTTGGCGTGCGGCGGAGGTGGCGTGCAAGTCGATGGCCATACCGAATCGCATGCGGCGGACCCTAGCGAAGACCGGTCTTGGGAAGGTGGTCTCGAGGTCGAAGCGAGAGGTCGGTTCGATGGGGAACAGCCGCCGCGAGGCTGATCAGGGAAGTCTTGGGCGTCACGTACCCTGCCGGAGTGATGCCATCGCCGGTTCGAACCGTAGCGCTTATCTCCGCGATCCTGCTGACCGCGATCACCATGCCGGCAACGGTCCCTGCTGCGGCCGCGGCGAGTGTCGTTCCGACGGCCGTCTCCCCGACTCACAGCATCAAGATCAGCGGCGCGGGAGTCGCTTCCTACCCGCAGTTCGATCCGGCTATCAAGCGCTACGGGATCACGACCACGGGTAAGACAGACGGCACCGTCAAGGTGACCGCCAAGACCAGTGATCCCAAGGGTCGGGTCTACGTCGACGGCAAACTGCTCAGCGGTTCCAGCAAGACGGTGAAGGGACTCTCCGAGGGCGACGAGATCGCCGTCTTCATCGTCGACAAGGCGGGGACGGCGCGGCACTCCTTCATCTATCTCCCGGCGAAGTTCCCCCGCCTGAAGTCCGCATCGCTCCCGACTGCCTCGGGCGGACTAGCGTCGGGGAAGATCATGTTGACCCTCGGGCTTTGGGTGACGCCATCGCCATTCTTCGAGACCGCGGTGGATCGTAACGGCGTACCCGTCATGGTGCGCAAGACAGCAAACTCCATCGACCTCAAGCCGTTGGGAAACGGCCACTATTCGGTAGGACGCCAGACTCAGGCAACTGGGCGCTCAGGCGTCGACGTCGTCGAACTGGACGAACAGTTTCGCAAGGTTGGTGTGCACCGCACCGTAGGCCTCAGCGATACCGATGGGCACGACTCGCTGCTCCGCCCGGATGGAAGCCGCTACCTGCTTGCCTATGAGTCGGATGGAGCTGGGCACGTCGATTCCATCGTGCAGCAGATATCGGCCTCGGGTGACGTGATGTTTGAGTGGAACAGTGCCGACCACGTCGACATCGCAGCGGAAACCGTTGTCGCGGGAACTCAATACGAGTCCGACTACGCGCATATCAATTCGATCCAAGTCATGGCGGACGGCGACCTCTTGTTGTCCTTCCGGCACCTGAGCTCGGTTTTCAAGGTCGCCAGGACAGCGCACGACGGGTTCGCGAAAGGCGACGTGGTCTGGCGATTCGGTGGACGTTTGAGCGACTTCAGCTTCACCGACCTGGCTGGTCACGACCGATGACGGACCATGCGCTCAACACACCGCCAGCGTCCTCCCCGACGGGCATCTGCTCATGTTCGACAACGGTGCATGGAGTCAACTGCCGCTGTGTGTGGATCAGGCTGATCCCTCCGGCCCGACGATCGCGCGGACGCCAACCCGCATTACCGAATGGGCTCTCAACGAGGCGACCGGAAACGCGCAGATGGTGTGGAACTACGAGGTCCCCACCCGCTACGCCATCTTTGCCGGCTCTGCCCAGCGGTTGCCGAATGGCAACACGATGATCGGCTGGGCGTCCTCGAAGGAGGCCGTGGCCAGTGAGGTGAATGCCGCTGGCAAGCTTGTTTGGGATCTAAAGAATCCGGGACCCAATGAGGATCGTTACTTCACGTATCGAGCCACCTTGGCCAAGGTGCCCGACTCGACCCCACCTGTGGTCAAGCTCGGATCGAGCATCAACGGTGCGACGTATCTTCAAGATGATGTCGCTCGCGCGAAGTTCTCGTGCACCGATCGTGGCGGATCCGGGCTGAAGAAGTGCCGCGGCACGACCCCGTTCCACGACCGGCTGGACACGCGGAGCATCGGTGCCCACACCGTGACGGTGACCGCCGCCGACAGCGCGGGCAACACGACGAGCCGCACCGCGACCTACACCGTTGTCTCGGGCGCTTACCGGCCGGACGCCCAGGTGCGCAAGGTTGGCGGGCCTTGGATCGGTTCACACGAGTTCCTCCCGACTTCGCAGGCGCTCAGCGTCGGAGTGAAGCGGCACGCCACTCGCGTGGTCAAGATCCGGGTCGTCAACGCCGGGCTCCGCGAAGACGGCGTCCGAGTTGCGGCTACTGGTGTCGGTAAGGCATTTCGTGCCAGCTACTACCTGGCCGGACAAGAAGTCACGCATCGGGTGCGCAATGGCACATTCAAGGTCACCGGCCTCGCCCCCGGGGCGTCGGTCCGGCTGCGCGTCGAACTTGTTCGGTCTTCGTCGGCTCACAGCGGCGCGGTTCGCGCAGCAAGCATCACGGCATCCTCCGTGAAGCGCAAAGCGATCCACGACACCGTCGTTCTGCGCGCGGTCGCCCGCAGCTGAACGGTCTCTCGCGCTCGACACACTTACGAGGACAGCGATTCAGGCCCGACAGGGCGCGAGCGATCGGCGCAACTTCATCGCAGCGATCGCAGGACAGCGACCTCGGGGAACGTCTGCGGCGAGCCGTAGCCGTTATCGGCCAGCCAGCGGATCGCGACCAGACTTCGAAACGACCACCACGCGCGGACCATGTCCAGGTCTACTCCGCCGCCGTAGCCGGCGATGAGGTCATCCAGGTGCTCCTCGTGTGCGAGCGAAAGCGTGGCGAGGTCATAGAGGCCGTCGCCACGGGAGGCTTCGGACCAATCAATGATTCCGGTGACTTCGTCGTCGTCCACGAAGACATGGCTGATCTGAAGGTCACCGTGGATGAACACCGCCGTCCAAGGACGGAGCACGGTTTCGGCCACCCGGCGATTGCGTCTGACCACATCGATGGGCAGCACTGCGTTGTTGACCAGCCACTCGCACTCGTCGTGCAACCGGGACGCCAGCTCATCGGGGTTCGGTCCATGCCGCGGCGGGAGCGGCGCGTCGTGGAGCTTGCGTATCGCGGCACCTGCCGCGGTCCAGGCTGCGCGTGACGCGGTCGACGGCTCCTGCAGACGGCCGAGTGCTCGGCCAGGAAGGGCGGCAAGAGCAAGGATCGGCGGCTTGCGCCACAGGATCTCCGGGGTAGGAACCGGCGCCAGGGCCATGGCCTGAACCTCGACATCGGTGCGCGCCTGATCGACATCGATCTTCAGGAAGGTGTCCCCGACCCGAAGCGTCGCGCGATCGCGGTGGGCCACGATGATCTCGATCTGATCCACGAGGCCCATCATCGCGTCACCCCTCCGTTCCCGCAGGGAAGATGGAGACCGCCGGGGTTGGCCGTGAGACTTCTGGGTAGTGGGACTCGGAGGAATTCACCTGAGGAGTGCTGCGTGATCAAAGACCCGACAGGAACTATCGCGCCGATTCTGGTTGTTCGTGATATCGACCGGGCGGTGAGCACCTACACGGACGTCTTCGGCTTTGAGCGACTGCGCTACTTCGACGGGAACAGCCAGTACGTGCCGCTTGCGCGCGGTGCTGCCCAGCTCCATGTGATGCAGGGGGAGTCGGCAAACCCGAACCACATACGTGCAGCCCACGTCGCGGATGTGTTCGTGTGGGTAGAGGATTTGGCCGACGTTGTTGCCTCCGCGCGCGAGGCTGGCCTAGCGATCAGGCGCGGCCCTGAGCGGTACGAAAGTGTCCCCCTTGCGACGACCGAGGTCGTGATTGAGGACCAGGACAGCTACTGGTTCTGCTTTGCACTCGCGCACTTGCCCCAGTGAGTCTGACACCACAAGTCAGGGTGATGGGAGTCGAAGCGCAGCGTCGGCGGCGAGCCAGAACAAACCCTCTCGAACGTCGAAGGCGCTGTGCCATCCCCGGTGATCCCAATCGTCACCGGCCAGCGAGTCTCCGGCATACAGGAGCGACACAAGGTGCGCTTCGCGATAGGCCGCGATCGCCAGGAGTGCCGACGCTTCCATCTCGACGGTGATGCAGCCGTCCAGTTCGACGCGCCGCGCTGCACGAGTCCGCGCCTCTCGGTAGGGGGCGTCGGTAGTCCACGTTCGACCGGTGACGAAGGGGACGTCGGCGTCGGTCAGCACGGACTCGACGCATGTGACCAGGCCCGGGTCGGCCTCGATCACGCGCGACGGAGCGGCGTAGTGGAAAGACGTACCTTCGTCGCGCAGGGCTGATTCAACGACCACCACGTGGCCCATGACCAGATCGGGCACGAGGGCGCCTGCTCCACCCACGGCGACGAACTGCCGCCCCCCGAGAGCGATGGCTTCCTCGAGCAGGCCACCGGCGAGGGGTGCTCCCACTCCGGCGTGCACCACTGCGAGGCGCTCACCGCGATGTTCGATCTCCAGCACGCGGTGCGGGCCGTGAGCCCACATCCGTGTTTCGACGAGGCGCGCATCGGCACGGCCTTCGATCTTGTCGATCATCTCGGCGAAGAAGCAGAACACGACCCGAGAGGGCATGTCTGTTCGATCCGCGTTGCTCCGAGGCTCAATGAAAGCAGGGGAGTCGAGGTCGTCCTCGAAGAGTGGCAGATCCACACCGCCACAATGTCAGAGTCCGCGGCGGTCTATTGCTCGGGCGAAGATCCAGCGCGCGTTGGCATAAGTGCCGCTCTGCGTCGCCGTCTGACCAGCGGGCCGTTGGAGCCGGGGACCGACCGCAGTGGCAGATGCTCGTGTGTTGCCAGCCGCATGTTGGGGCAGGATCAGCCGGGTGCTGCTTGTCATCTCTGGTCTTCCTGGAACGGGGAAGTCTGCTGTCGCGCGAGTTGTCGCTGAACGGCTGAAGGCTGTTCATCTGTCCATCGATCCGGTCGAGGACGCGATGCTCGGCGCAGGCATGGAGAAGGGTTGGACAACCGGAGTGGCCGCCTACGAGGCCGTCCGCGCCATGGCCGAGGACAACTTGAGCAGGGGAATGCCCGTCGTCGTGGACGCGGTGAACGACAGCGAGGCAGCACGCGATACGTGGCGACGCGCCGCGAGCTCAACGGGAACCACGGTCACGTTCGTTCTATTGACCCTCTCCGATCCGAAGGAGCATCGGCGGCGGCTGGAGGGTCGGCAGCGAGGCATGATCAACCTCGCGGAGCCTGCTTGGGATGACGTTCGTGCTCGCGAGCAGGTATTTGAGCCGTGGGTGGGTCCGTGCATCGAGGTGGACGCGGGGCTTACGCTCCACGAGATCATCGCCGCGGTACTCGGGGCCTTGGATTGACCCCGAATGTCCGAGGCCAGAGAGAGGAGGCGCTGTGGGCAAGGTGGTCATGTACAGCTCCGTGTCCGTGGACGGATTCGTCGCGGACGCCAACGACCAGCCCGGACCATTGTTCGACTGGTTGTCCAGCGGTGATGTCCCGTTGGACGACAGTGGTGCGCTCCACGTGTCGCAGACGTCCTACGACTACATACGGTCCTATTGGGACGCGATCGGGGCGTCGGTCGTCGGGCGCCACGTCTTCGACCTGACCGATGGCTGGGAGGGGGAGCCTCCGAGTGGAATCGACCATGTTGTCGTCGTAACGCACCGGCCGCCACCCCCGGGCTGGGACTTGGCGAGGCCGTTTCACTTCGTCGAAGGGGTCGAGGCAGCCATCACCAAGGCGCAAGAGCTTGCAGGCGAGCGAATCGTCGAAGTCGCCGCCGGCGAGGTCGGTGGCCAGGCACTGGCCGCGGGTTTGGTCGACGAGGTGCGCATGGACGTCGTGCCGGCCGTGCTCGGATCGGGCAAGCGCTACTTCGGGTCGATCCAGGCCGAGCACCTGTTGGAGGACCCCGATGTGGTGATCCAGGGAAACCGGGTCCTTCACCTGCGCTATCGCGTGCGTCGTTGATCGTCGCTCGCCTGCGTCGTCCGCGCGAGAAGCCGGTTTGGTCGGTGTTTTCCCCACTAGCTCTTCCGGCATGACGTCAATCCGCCGGGCGGTCGCCTCGGACGCGCCATCGATGGGTGCGGTGGCTCGCGATGCTTATTCGATCTATGTCGAACGTATCGGCCGGCCACCTGCACCCATGGAGGCTGACTACGTCGCTGCGATCCGCGACTCTGAGTCGTGGGTCGCCGAAGATGACTCGGGTCTCGTCGGGTTGCTCGTCTTGCGACGTGCTAGTGACCACTTGCTGCTTGACAACATCGCCGTTCGAACGGACCGACAGGGTCAGGGAGTCGGCTCGCTGCTTCTCACCAAGTCCAAGGAACGGGCGCGCGAACTTGCCTTGCCTGAGGTCCGGCTCTACACAAACGTGAAGATGACGGAGAACATCGACTATTACCAACGACACGGATATGTGCTGACACACGTTGGGATGACCGACGGGTTCCAGCGGGCGTACTTCACCCTGCAAGTGGACTTCGGGACGGCGCCCTACTCCTGACCTGTGTGCCGGTGGGCGGGTTCTGTGATCCAGCGTTCGAAGTCCGCCGGCGCGACGTTGCTCCCGCAAATGATCGTGGCCAGGCGGCGGTCCGCGAACCGTTCTGGATCCTCCAGCACAGCCGCCACGCCTAGCGCGGCGGCAGGTTCAACGACCAGGCCGGCCGCGCGATACAGCAGACGCATGCCCTGTTTGATGCTGGCATCGTTCACGAGGGCGACGTCGTCGATCACCTGAAGTAGATCCTCGAGGACTTCAGGGATGGGGAACCGACCCGCGACCCCGTCGGCGATCGTGTCGATGGCGTCGGTCGTGACCACCGATCCCTTGCGCCAGGACAGGGCCATCGCCGGGGCTCCCGCCGCCTGAATCGCGATCACCTCAGTACGGGGGGACAGCTCGCGAAGCACGAACCCGATACCGCTCGCCAAGGCGCCCCCGCCCAGTGCTATCAGCACGACGTCAAAGGGCTGTGATGCATTGAGGAGCTCGAGGCCGATGGTCGCCGCGCCCTCGCAGCTACCCACGTCGAGGCTGTCCTCGAGGAGGTAACTGCCAGTTGCCTCGGCGTACTCCTGCGCGAGCTCGCGCGGCCGTTCGATGTCGGCCCCCTCGAGATGGACCGTTGCCCCCGCCGAGCGCATGCGCTCTATCTTCAGCGGGCTCGCGTTCTCCGCAGCGAAAACTGTGACGGGGACATCCCGCCGCGACCCGCTGTGGGCCAGTGCGAGCCCGAGGTTTCCCGCGCTGGCACAGGTGGCAGACGAGTACTTCAAGTCGAGCAGCGCCGACATGACGGTTTCGGTGCCACGCGCTTTGAAGCTCCGCACCGGATTGAGCGTCTCGACTTTCAGCGTCACGGAGCAGCCCAAACCAGCACTGAGCGGGGGACACTCGAACTGCGGTGAGTTGAGGAACGTCGGGTCAATCAGGTTCGCGGCTCGACGGATTCTCTCCAGATCCAGGCGCACCACCCGATCGATGGTAGTGACAACGGACGATCCGGCGCCTCGACCTCATTACCGGTTCCGTCGTCGGAAGGCGATGCAGAACGCGACTCGAGAGCACTTGCCCCTTCCAATGCGTGAGGATGGGCGCGTGCCTACGCAGGAGATCGACCGGTTTGGCGTCGGCGTCGCTGATGCCGTCGCTGGCGTTCTCGGCGTCGACCTGGTCGGTGTGTACTTCGTCGGCTCCGTTGCGGTCGGCGGGTACGTCCCGGGGGAGAGCGACGTCGACGTGGTCGCGGTTTCGGAAGTCGCATTGTCAGACCAGCAACGGCGCTCGATCGCGTCCGCCATCGTCGATGCGAGCGCGCGCTGTCCAGCGCGCGGTCTTGAGTTCACGATGTACTGCCGCGACGTGGCTGGCTCGCAACCAAAAGGCGCGGACTTCGAGGTCAACGTCAACGGTGGGCCGCGCATGGACACAGCCATCCACCTGGAACCCGGGAGCGAGCCGGGTTTCTGGTACGTGCTGGACAGAGCGATCGCCTACCGGTCTGGCGTTGCCATCGTTGGGCCGCCACCGCGCACGATCTTCGTGGAGGTTCCGAGAGACACCCTCCTGGGTGCGATGCACCAGTCGATGGTGTGGCATCGAGCCAATGAGCGGGGGACGTTCTACTCGGTGCTGAACGCCTGCCGGGCCTGGAGGTACGCAGAGGAGGACGTGCTCGGGTCGAAGCTGGAGGGCGCCACCTGGGCGGCTACGCGCTGGCCGGACGAGGACGTGATCAACGCGGCGGTCGCCCTTCGGCGGGGCCAGGTCGCCGTGCTCGACGCGTCGGCGGTTGATGCGCTGCTTGAGGCGGTGGCCAGGCACCTGCGCGAGGCGCTCGAGCACTGAGGACGGTGCCGCCTTACGGCTGGACAGCCAGGCGATAGTGCTTCAGCGCGGCCGCTCGGTCTCGCCGACATGGACGCGCCAGGTGATTGTCAGCGAATCGCGTACAGATCGTCGAGGGCTCGATGGCCGCGCTCGACAAACCCGGGTAGGACATCTTGGCGCCCGAGGCGAATGGGCCACTCGAGCTGCAGGAGAATCTGTGCTTTTGCGAGCACCGTCGCCCACTCCCAGCCGACAAGGTCGAGGATTCTCGTCGACAGCCGCCTGCGGGCACCTTCAAGCCGATCCTGGAACGTGTGCCACTGCAGCGTGGTGAGATCTGTGGCCCTCGTGCCGCTACCTGCGTTCCCGATGTCGATGACCGCCGCCACCGCTCCGTCACGAACCAGGACGTTGCTCGGATTCAGATCGGCATGAACCATGTCCGGTGCCCCTTCTGGCGGGGCGACGTCGACACCCAAGGGCCGCAGGCGCTCGACTAAGCCCGCCACTGCTGGGGAATGCGTCGAGAGCCAGGCGACTGTCGACTCCTGACCGGTTGCTACCCGCCAGGCGTACCCCCAGTGATCGTAGGGTTCGGAGGCTTGGCCAGCCTGGATCTCGATGATCTCCATCAGTTGCTCAACGAGTGCCGGCGTCAACGCTGACACGGGAACCGCGTCAACGAAGTCCATCAGGTGCCAGACATGAGTGGCTGTGGCCCCTACTCCGAGCCAGGCTGGGGTTGGGTAGCCGCGCCCACGCATGTGCTCGACAACTCTCTGGGCTCGCAACGTCCCGACCAGGTGGGGGTGTGTTCGGGGCTCTGCCTTGAGCACGGCATCAGCGCGTCCCTTCACCTGGACGCGTAGGGCACCCGCATTGACGCCTCCGCCTAGGCGACCGAGAGGCATGATCTCGGCTCCGACCGCGCTGGCCACGTCGTCCAAGACCTCGGCTGGCAGGTCTCCGGGATGGGTGCTGTCGTTCACGCAGCGACAGTAGCCGTGTCCGACGCGGTCACGCGTGGTCTCCGCACCGCACGCAGAACGATGGATCTTGATTCCCGGATGCGAACGCGAACGACACCGATGTGCTCGGTCCGCCTAGTCGACCGCGACTCGCCCGTCGCGAGGCTAGGACCCGCTCGCGGCTTTCTTGGCGTCGTCCGCTCTGCTGGTGATTCTGAACGTCGGATGATCGCCTGGCTCGGGGATCGATCGGAAGGTGCGTCCCACAGTCGGAAGAGTCCCGTACTTTCCTATGTATGCATCGATCAGTGCCGGCAGTTCTTCCCGGGCCACCTCGACTGCTGTGAACTCTTCAGTTCGACCTCTGCGGGTGAGTCGACCGTGTCCTGCGGCACGTAGGTTCCGCGACCACTCGGTGTTTCCGTAAGCGGCCACCAAGAAACGGCCGCCATCGTGTTCGAGGACGGCCACCGAATTGGAACGCCACTGCCCGGTCGTCCTTCCTGGCACGGATAGGAGGCTGACCACGGATGGCTTGAACAGTCGCGCCATGCGTCCGCCGATCACCCTCGCCGCCCATGGCGGTCGGATGTAGGCACCGCTGGTCATCGCGTTCACCTCAACCCGCCTCGACCATCGCCTCGCAGAGTAGTGCCGATTTGCCTCTAGGGCGCGTGCTCACGGCACATAGGCACGACAGCGGTCCCACCGTCAGCGGCTGAGCCGCGCGACTGTTCGTCGAGCGTCTGACCAGGCGATGAAGGCACTCCGAATCCGGGGTGAGGTGACTGGCTCGCCTCGTCGTCGTGCACGCATCTGCGCGACGTACCAGAGCGGAGCAGCCGCCTCCTCGATCGCCCGCGACTTGGAGAGCAGTTGTCCGGTGGACACGGCATGCCGGGCACGCGCCATCGCGGTGAGACCCAGATCGGGCATGACCGGATCCAGCCACCACCAAGGATGGCGCGCCGCATCACGCCAGTAGCCGGATACCTCGGCACGAGCCGCCAGGCGCACGTCCTCCGGACCGACGGGGTCCAGCACCGCGCTTGGTTGCCGGCCCAGCACGGCGTACCCATGGAGCGCCAGTTCGGCCCTCGTGATGCCGGACAAGGTCCTGCTGACCAGGCCCCCGTGCGTCCAGGTGGGGTGCCGCCTGCGCACGTCCTGAAGCCAACGAGCGTCGACGTACACGCACCCGAGGTCACAGCCTTTTGCAGTGCCCCAATCCAGCTCCTGATGTATTGAACTGACGAGGTTCGTGCGGCCTGCGTCCACCGGCCCATCAGCGATTGCGACTAGGTCCAGATCGCTGACTCCAGGCACGTAGTCGCCCGTGGCCAACGACCCCGCTACCCACAGGTCAGTGATCCAACCCGCTTCGCTCAGACGCCGACCCAGCTCGGGCACACACGGCGGCACCTCAGGCACGAGGTAGCTCCCTGACGCGCAGCCCTGTCACCCGCCCGATCCTGCCCGACTCGGCGAGCCGGAGGGACGGTCCGACACCGTCAAGGCGAGTCAGTACGACACATCTGTGTGGCTATGGGCGATCGCGCCATCCCTGCCGGGTGGCGGCCTCACGGACGAGTGCGGCAATGCCAAGAAGGTCCAACGGTTCGGAGGTGGTGTCGACGGTCACCGGGGTTCCGTCAAAGACCGGGCCATCTTGCGCCAGTTGCGCGAACGAGGCCCGCAACTCGACTTCGGTGACGCGGCTGTCTAAGTGACTGGGGTGTCGGGTCCGGTTGGCGAATCGTGTGGCCGCCAGGTTTGGGTCGCACTCGCACTGCACTTCGACGACCACGTCCGACGTCAACGATGACAGCCACTCGGTGGGCGTCCCAGATTCATTCGAATGGCCCGGTCGACGCCAGAAGGAAGTCACAACCGCACCCTGCGACCCGAGCACAACTGACTCGAAAACCGCATCGGCGGCTCGGCTCAACCGCGAGCGATCCTCAGCGGACCGTACTGCGACGGTGTTGAACAGGGCTTCGAGAATGTCGTCCTTGTCCAGGAACGGCAGACGCAACGTTTCGCTCAATGCGCGACCCAGACTCGTCTTTCCGCTCGCCGGCAGCCCGGTGACCACCACGAACATTCGGGCAGGATCCACATGCACAGGATGCCGGAGCTCGGTTCAGGAACCGCGGCAGAAGGGCACTTCGGCGCGGCCGACCGGCACGACCTTGGTCACCTGGGAATTCGACTTGCCGCGGGAGTCCGATGGAAGGATCAGGGAGATGCCGTCCGTGGAGCTCGTTCTGGCTCTGGGATGGATCGTGTTCTGGGTCTATTGGCTCGCGGCAGCCGTCTCCACGAAGCGGGGTCACGTCGCCTGGCCACGCGAGCTTTCGATCAGGGCGGTGATCTTCATCTGTGTCATCTTCTTGGTCCATCTGGGAGTTTTCAGAGACGTCACAGCCACCGCAGATCCATTGCGGACCGGATTCGGTCTCGCAGCCTTCGCATGTGGGCTTGGATTCGCGATCTGGGCACGCGTGCACATCGGCCGCAACTGGGGCTCCCCCATGTCGCAGAAGGACGACCCTGAGCTAGTTACCAGCGGCCCCTATCGGTGGGTGCGCCACCCGATCTACTCAGGCATCCTGACCGCCGGCGTGGGAACCGCGGCGGCACTCGGGTGGCAGTGGCTGGTTGCGGTGGCGTTGGCTGGCGCCTATTTCGTCTACAGCGCGATCGTCGAGGAGCGCTATCTGACCAAGGAGTTTCCCGACGCCTATCCGATCTACATGCGTTCGACCAAGATGCTTGTGCCGCTCATCTTCTAACCAGACGCCAGCCGGGCCACGCTCCCACCCAGTGGACCGGCGCCGAGACTCATTCCGCGCGGGCAGCCGCGAAGATCACGAACCGATTCGCCCAGCATCGGATGTTGATCGCGCCTCGCTATGGTCACCGCGTGGCTGAAAGGATTGAACGGATTGTGTGGCCGGCACCGGAACCGCCTATGGCCGGCGAACTGGTAGTCGTCCCACTCTCCCAAGAAGTCTTCGACCTGGACTTTGCGGCCTACCGGTCAAGCCCGAAGGCCATCATGGACCACAGCGCAGGTCGCTGGCCCGTCGACGACCTCAGCCGCGAGGAAGCTCAGCGGCTCATCGACGTCCACGAAAGTGAACGCGCCGCTGGAGTCGCGTACGCATACTCCATCTTGAGTGCAGACCGCACACGGGAGCTGGGTTGCGCTTACCTCCGCCCACTGTCTGGGTTCCTGACACAGACGGGAACTCGCCTCCACGCCACGACGCTCGACCCCAACCGAACCGCCATCGTGACCTTCTGGCTGATCGACGACCAGGCGGCGAGGCCATCCACAGCACGGATGCTCGACAGTCTGCGCCGATGGCTTCACCACTGGACGGCAGCCGACCTCGTCTTCCGCTGTTTGCCCAGCGAGGTTGCGTCAGTGGACGCGCTCTCGAACGACACTGGCCTTAGTCGACTGGTCGCGTCCAGACAGGAACTGCCATACCTCTGGTTCGCCGACCAGGCGAGAACGCCGACGACTTGACTGCGGTTGCCCCGGCTCACCGATTGAGGAACCGGATGCGGAACCTGCGTGGCGACATCACACGTCGAAGGGCAACCGACTCGCGATCTTCCCGGTAGCCCGTCCGAATGCGTGCCCGGCATCGAGACCGCACCTGCGCCTCCGACGGCTCAGGGGGCCTCCATTGCACGTCATAGCCCGCGATTCGCCACGTGCTTCGGCCCGCTCCGGCAGGATGAACAAATGGCCTCCACCGTTGGTCCTGATTCGTCCCCGAGACCGCTCGTCGTGCCGCCGCGCGAAGGTTTGGCGTTCGACTGGGCCAACGACGCAATCCGCGTACTCTCGGCAGCGCCGTGGAGCAACGGCGCGGTCACCGTCGTTGAGGACACCCTCAAGCCCGGTTTCATGCTCGGCCGCCATCACCACAAGCGCATGACCGAGGTGTTCTACGTGCTTGAGGGAGTCGTCGAGTTCGCCGTGCACGACCAGCCAGTGCAGGCGGTTCGGGGCACGGTGATCACCGTGCCGCCCAACACCCCGCACGGCGTGCACTGCCCCGAGGGCGCGACCATGCTCACGGTCTTCGTGCCTGGTGGATTCGACCTCTATCTCGCCGAAGTCGCCGAGCTAGTCGCGAGCGGCAAGGACAGTCCAGACGCCTACACCGAGCTCGGCCACAGGTACGACATCTGGCCGGACGCCTGAACCCGCTCCACGTCGCGGCCGACTAGCAAGATTGCTTGACCAAACGGGTTGGTGAGTCAGATCGGCACATCCGCTCGTTAGCCGAGTGCCATCGTCAGGGTGCGGTAACCATTCACCTGTAGGAAGCCGAACTGGGCGTACAGGGCAAGTGCAGGTCCATTCTCGTCCTCGGTTTGAAGGGCCAGCCGCAGCGCACCCGACTCGACAGCGGCGATTCGGACTGCGCCGAGTAGGGCGGCACCGATGCCGCTACGGCGCCGCTGCGGCAGCACGAACAGATCCCTGATCTGCCAGAAGTGGGAGAGCCGCAGAGAAGCAGGCATGTCCACCGTGGTCGCGAAGCCGACGAACCTGGCTGCTTCTTCCGCAACGAATGTGTGAAGGCGAACGGCCTCCATGTTCTCCTGCAACCAACGTAGTGATCGCTCCACATCGGCGCTCTCGCCGTAGTGGACTCGGTACTGATCGAAGAGTGCTGCAACAGCGTCGAGCTCGTCCATGGACGGTGAGGTCAGTTGCCGTACCGAGACTGCCATACCAGGGATAGTGCCGGTTCGACGGCCACACATGCGAGCGATAGCGGCACGTAGGCGCCCCCGACGGTCAACTCTTCGATCAAGCCACAACCCGGACCCCACGAGAAGAGTAATCCCGCGCCGGCACGCACCCCTTGACAACAGAGAGGTGCCATTCGGTATCGCACCTACGCCCGAGGATCAGTTGCGGGCGACAACCAGCCAGTAGCCGATCCCGAAGGCGGCGGCGATCCCGACGTTCGTTGCCAGGCGCACCCAAGGCTTGTCGCGGAGGAACGCGACGTCGACACCCACGATGATCGCGATCATGAGTAGGGCGACCAGTAGCCCAGCGGATGTCCTACTCATCGGTGGCTTCCTCGGATGGCGGATCCCACGCGCCGAGCGATCGGCAGGTCGCCTCGCCTGCCACGGTCGCTACTTAGATGCGGCGGCGTACACGAGTAGCGCGATCCCGAGCACAAGGAGTGCCGCGCCGATGGTCACCCCGGTGCGCCGCGAGAGGCCCAGGTTGGGTCCTCTCGTCAGAGACACGATCAGGGCGATGATCCCGGTGACCGTGAGGACGATGCCCGGAACGTTCGAGCCTATGTGTGGTCCCTCCTCAGCGGACGAAGACCGCGTTGCAGGCCCGTCTCGTCTTGATCGTATGCCCCCGCCACACCTTGTTGCTCAGTCCTCCCTTGCGCGGTAATGCTCGACCAGGGCCAAGGACTCGACTCGCTGACCGTGCCAGGATTCCGGTATGAGTGGAAGTCCCCTGGGACCCCTTGCCCTGCTGCTTCTCGCCGTGTCTGTTGACACATGGGTCTTCCTCGACGCCAAGCGACGTCGGGATTCTGGTAACGACGTGGTCGCGTCCGTGGGTCCATTGACCTTCTCGGAGCCAGCCCACTGGCTGCTTGGATGCATCGTGCTGTGGATCTTCGTCGTACCGTTTTACCTCGTCGCCAGGCGCGCCGAAGTGCCGTTCTGAATCGGCTGACGCCAAGGCTCTCAGCGGCGATCATGGCCCGGTGGTTCTACTCGATCAGGAGGTGCGATCCACGGCGGCCTGGCGGCGCTGGACGCCCTGGGTCGTCGTCGGTGCTTTGATCCTGGCCCTCGTCGTCGGACTTGTAGTAGTTCGGTACTACTACCGAGCCGACTTGTTCGACGCCTACCGGGCGGGCTACGCCGCGGTCGAAGCCGACACGAACCCCAGTGACGGGTGGGAGGACTCGCGTTGCGACGAGCCATTGGCCGCCGCCTATCCCGGAGTGGTCCATAACTGGCCCGACCTCACGGATAGTCAGCGAGCCTTCATGATCGGATGCACCCAGAAGATTCGAGGACTGGACGCCAGCCCGTGGGGCCTCCACAGTGTCCTGGCCTACGACGACTG
The DNA here is from genome assembly GCA_963805505.1 of uncultured Actinomycetota bacterium. GTDB lineage: Bacteria > Actinomycetota > Actinomycetes > DATJPE01 > DATJPE01 > JANPBY01. The sequence continues at coordinate 256,264 of CAWDUP010000007.1, forward strand.
AGGGACCCCGACCGAATCGCAGACCCGAGCCGATATGCCGTTCTCGATCGCCTTCCGACCAGCGAACCGCCAGTATGCGTGGGTGGGAGATCGCGAACGGGCTTGGCGAACCGCCATGGTGTGGGCGCTAGTCGCGTTGAGCTTGGCAGGGTGCTCGGCCTTGCCCTGGGTGAGTGAGGGACCGACGCTCTACTCCCCGGTCTACGGCTCCGCTGCCCTCGGACAAGTCGGGCTCTCGCAGGGTGATCTGTGGAGCGTTGGCGACATCCCACTCTGTCTCGACGAGGCTGGATCAGTCACGATCACTCGGGTTGAACTAGTCGCGCCTACCAATGACTTGTCGGTCGCCGCTTTTGCGGTTCGAACGGTGCCCATTGGCAAGACACCCAGGGGCGGCGGCCTCGGAGACCTCTCGACCCTGGGTATGACGCGCGCGGAACAGAAGGTTCACACCGTCACAAACATCTGCGATGAACAATCGCGAGCCAACGTCGGACTTGATGGAGCGCCGCCGGAAGGGACACCGGTACAGCGCGTCGGCCTGGCTGTAACGGTCACGTCAACGGTCCTGCCAGCGCAGGCGCAGGCCCTGCGCATCTATTACTTGACACCCTCGGGCAAAGAACGTTTCACAACGAGTCCCGTCGCGCTCGACATGTGCGCCGGGAAGATCGGCGACGACTGTCCCCCCTCTGATTAGCGCACCGACGTGCCGTTCGCGCTCGCCTTAGAGCCCGCCGAGTCACGGTTGTGCGGGGCTCTGGCGTTGGCCCGAACTGCCTGTTATTGTTTATCGATACTATCGAACATCGATAAGGGGAAGTGATGGGATCACGATCCGAGGGCGTGACGCGCACCGGAGTCCGTGGGTTGGAGCTTCTCCTGATTGTCGCGGCAGGGCTGGTTCTGCTCGCCACCGTCGTGGTTCCAGTGTTGAGTCCATCAGGTTTGGGCTGGGTGAATACGTCAACGTGCGGCGGTTTTGAGCTCTGCGGCGAACCGGTCGCGGTGACCGCAGAAGCGACCTTCGTAGACGGCAGGTGGCCCTACAACGACGTACCGGCCACTGGGTCCATCTACGACTTCTCCGGTCCGATCCAGATCCAAGTCAACGCCTACGCCAACTGGAGCGAGCGGCCCGTCGCGCTGCTCCTGGCAAGTGATGTGCTGTGGGGGCTGATCGCCTTCGGAATCCTGATGGCGCTGCTGTTCATCGTTCGCAGCCTTCGAGTTGGGGACCCCTTCAATCGGCGGAACGCACGCATTGTGTTGCTCATCGCGATCCTCGTTGGGATCGGCGGAGAGCTCGCTGTCCTCCTCAACGCCTGGGGGACCAGTGCGATGCTCAGCCAGCCGGGCATCAGCGGGAACGTGGTCTCGCAGGCCTCGGTGACTCTCCTACCGGTTGCATGTGGGCTCGTCATCGCGGTGTTTGCCGAGATCTTCCGGCGCGGCGCCCTGATGCGTGAGGACGTTGAGGGGTTGGTCTGATGCCCGCCGATGAAGACGACCGGATCAGAGTCCAACTCGATGATCTCCTGGCCGAACGACGCATGACAGTGACTGAACTCGCTGACCGCGTCGGCATCACCAACGTGAACCTGTCCATCCTGAAGAACCAACGAGCCAAGGCCATCCGGTTCAGCACCCTCGCCGCACTTTGCAGGGAACTCGACTGCCAACCCGGCGACATCATCAGGTACGTGGACCGCTAGATCCAGAACACATGCCCGCCGGATCAGCCACGCAAACTGCGACCGCGAAGTGCCGCTACGCATCGCCTCATGACGAGCTGATCCGGCATTCTGACTCGCCACGTTGGTAGGAATCTCAGTTGCTGGGCGCGAGCGACTCAACCTAGGTTTCGAGACTGTGGCGATGCACAAGGATGAGGTCCGCGCGACACCCGACCAAGTCCACCAGTTGCTGGCGTCGCAGTGTCCTCAATGGGCGGACTTGCCGGTCGTACCGTTGTCCGACGGCGCTGAGGGCACAGACCATGTTCTGTTCCGGGTCGGTGACGACCTCGTCGCGCGAATGCCGAAGGTCGCCTATGCGGTGGAGCAGGCAGAATCAGACGCACGTTGGCTGCCGGTGCTCGGGGCGCTTCTTCCGGTGAAGGTTCCGGCTCCCGTCTACCTCGGCAGGCCAGGATCGCGCTTTCCTTGGCCGTGGACCGTGGTCCCGTGGATGCCTGGCGTGCCGCTACCCCGAGAGGGCTGCGAGCACGTCTCCATAGCCCAGGAGTTGGCGACCTTCGCCATGGCGCTTCACTCCCTGGACGCTAGCGACGGACCGCACCAACAGCCCGGATGGCGCGGAGCCCCGCTGATCCACTTCGATCCCAACGTTCGACGGGTCCTCCCACGGCTGGCCGAGTTCGACGACGGGTTCGACCTGGCGGCGGCCGAAGCCGCCTGGAACATTTGTGTAGCCGCTCCTGAGTGGGCGGATGCGCCGGTATGGATCCACGGCGATCTGCAGCCGGGCAACCTGATCGTCGACGGCGGCCACTTGGCCGCAGTCATCGACTTCGGCGGTCTTGGCGTCGGGGACCCGGCACCGGACTTAGCCCCGGCGCTGTGGACGTTCACCGGCGCGGCCCGCACGGCCTATCGGGAAGCGCTCGGCCACGACCACGCAACCTGGCTGCGAGCCTGCGGATGGGTTCTCGGGCCAGCCCTAACTGGCGTCGATTACTACCGAGAATCCTTCCCCGAGATGGCGCAGTTCGGACGATCGACCATCGCCGCCGTCATCGCGGAGCTCGTGTAGGAAAGCACGTCCCATGCGCGAAGTGCCGCTATCGATCGCATCGGAACGAGCCGATCCGGCAGTATGCGAGGCATGGGGAATGGCGAAGGGCCTCGCCGACGCGCGGCGGTTTGTGCGCTAGTCGCGCTGAGTTTGTCAGGGTGCTCAGCGCTGCCGTGGGTTGACGAAGGACCGATGCTCTACTCGCCGGTCAACGGCGGTGTTGGCGTGGCGCTGCCCAACATCTCACCGGGAGAGTTCTTGAGCGAGTCCATGCCCCTTTGTATCGATGAGGCGGGGACGGTGACGATCACCCGCGTTGAACCCATCGACCCTGCCGACGAACTGTCGATACTTGACTTCGCCGTTCGCACAACCCACCCCGGAGCTACACCACTTGGCGCGGCTCAAGGTGACCTTTCAGCCATGGGCTTGACGCCGAAGGAGCAAGCGGTGCACGAGGTCACCAACGTTTGCAACGAACTACTGCGAGCCAACGTAGGCCTTGAAGGCGCGCCCCCCGACGGGACACCAGATCCGCGAGTAGACCTCGTCATTGCCTTCAGTGCAACGGCAGTGCCTGCGCATACCGAAGCCATTCGGATCTACTACTCCACCGCTTCGGGAGAAGAGCGCTCGACGACGAGCCCCTTGACGATCGACTTGTGCGAAGGGAAGGTGAGCGACTTTGGCTGTCCCCGCAGCGGGTAGTTCAAGTCGCGATCCGATGTTCCGCACCTTATAGCCGATCGCCAACAACCGAACCGAGTGCCGTTCTAGATCGCCTTCTGCGAGGGAACAGGGCATAGACATCACCAGGGTTTGAGCGAGCTGGCTGGCGCTCCGGGTGAGCACGATGTGCCACAGGCTGAGTTGCCCTCGCGAGCCAATCGGTTTCAGTCCCGCCACGCATTGCACTTGACACCCTTCGGGGCGCAGATCGTCATAGTGAGATCCACATCCTCGGACCATACGTTCACGCCATCGGTGTACACGACGGTCACCGAATCCACCCTCGTACGGCCCTCCTCAACCACCCGGTACCCCATCAAGAACGCATTCTTCTCAAACCGCTGCCCCGCCTGATCTTCAACCGAAGGCATCGGGATGCTGGTCAAGGGGTGGACGCGATCCTTCTTGCTGTAGGGAGTCGGCCACCCTGGTCTCTCGTCGAAGTACACATACTTCCTGGAGTCATCTAGAGACCGAGCGCCGAGGTACTCCAGGCCGTCGCCGTTGATCGAAGGCGTTAGCGAAAGCACGGTTAGTGGGACATCGCCTGTATTGCGGAGAGACAGGTATCCATTGGTGAAGACTGTGCCGACATCTAACGTGTCCACCCAGCCGGAGTGCTGATCATCGTTGATTGGCCCCTCGCCGCCACCATCTGAAGAACCGCATCCGGCGACGGCGAGCGCACAGGCAAAGAGAACGATCCAGAGACGACGAGTCACCAGACTCTCACCCTGCCCTCAGTTCTGGATTGCCGAATCCAGGTTAGAGGAGCAGGGGGCACCCTGCCGGGAATCCCGCCAGCAGGTCCTAGTGCGCCAGTGACCAGCGCACGTCACACCCGCTCGGTATGTGTCGTTCGCGCTCGGGTCGGTAGTTGGCTGCCCGCGTGTCGCCTCTGGGCAACACGCGCCGCGGGTGGACGATCCGCGAGTGAGCGCAACCGTCGTCGTGGTCGTCCAGCGTGACTGGGCGGACTGGCTGCTGGGGGTCGGCTCGCTCGTGCTCGCGGCGGTCGCCGTCGGCATCGCGGTGTGGGCGCAGTGGTCGGTGCGCCGCGAGCGCCGGAAGGCCGCAGACATCGAGACCGCCTGGCGGGTGCTGGAGACGTTCCGCACCTGGCACGGCACCCAGCAGACGCAGCGGTCGGTGCTGACCGCGCTGCTGCTGACCCTTCGCGCCGACGACTACCCGCTGCTCCGGCTCTGGGTCGCACCGCCGGACGGCTACGAGCCGGACAACGCGGCGCTGGAGGCGGCCATCGCGGGGGAGTACGCGGCGGTGGTCGAGCGCCGCCTCGCGTAGCCAGAGCGGGTCGGCCGAGCGCCGGTCGCACCGGCCGTCGGTGCTCGTCTCTCGGGCGGCGCTCCGGCCCGGTTTCCGCGCCGTTCTGGGCCCGTAGTGGGCCCGGATTCGCGGCGTTGTTCTGGAAACGGGATCTGACCTGGAACTTTGTCGGTGGGCGATACAGGACTTGAACCTGTGACCTCTTCCGTGTCAGGGAAGCGCGCTAGCCAGACTGCGCCAATCGCCCGTGCCTTGCCGTTCAGCGTTCGCCGTTCATTTGTGCCAAAACTCGATCGCGTCGCACCGTCTCCGGCGAGGTGGAGACGGGATTTGAACCCGTGTAGACGGCTTTGCAGGCCGTTGCCTCGCCTCTCGGCCACTCCACCAGGAGTGAGGCGACATCACAACACACGCGACGTACGCCGTGCCCGATGAGCCCCTCCGAGCGGACGACGGGGTTCGAACCCGCGACCTTCACCTTGGCAAGGTGACGCGCTACCAACTGCGCTACGTCCGCACACCGAGAGTCACGAAAGTCCCCTCGGGTGAGCAGCAAACAATAGCCGATCGGGATCGACCCGACCAAAGCGCTCTCAGCGGGTCGACAGTCCCGGCACTATCGAGGGATGAGCATCGACGTGGCCGGTGAGGATCCCCTGTGGCCACGGGCGTCGGACTGGCTCGCCAACGGGCCAGGAGGCCGCCAGGTGGATCTGGCGGTCCTCGGGGTCCCCGCTCATCGCACCTCACTCTCGCCCACCAACGCGCAGGCGACGCCACCGGCCATCCGGGCGGCCCTGGCCCGCTACAGCACCTGGTCCTCCTCCCGCCAAGCTGATCTCGAGCTCCTCGCCGTCCAGGACCTCGGCGATATGCCGGAGCCAGATTCGTACGAAGAAGACACCGAACTGGAGGTCGCGGATGTCGACCCGTCGGCCCGGCTGCTGATCGGCCTCGGCGGCGACAACTCGATCACTTACGCCCTTGCTCGCGGCCTGTTCGGAGCGGAGATCCACAAGGCCGGACTGGTGACCGTCGACGGCCAGTACGGACTGCGTGACGGCACTAACAACCAGTCCGCCGTACGCCGCCTCATCGAGGCCGGGATGGCCCCGAACCATGTGGTCCAACTAGGGATCAACGACTGGACCAACAGCCGGCTGTACGCCGAGCGCGCCCGCACCTGGGGGGTTCGGGTCACCGGACGCGAGGAGATTGCCGCGCGCGGCATGACCCCCTGCATGCGTGACGCGCTGGACATCGCTTCGCGCGGGGGTGGTGGGGTCTTCGTCGACCTCGACCTGAGCGTCTGCGACCGGTCGATCGCACCGGCCTGCCCGGCCAGCGTCCCCGGCGGAATCTCCGCGAACGACCTGCGGGAAGCGGCCTTTCTTGCCGGTCAGCACCAAACCGTGGAGGGCATCGACATCACCGAGGTCGACGCGACGGCGGACGGCGACGACGGCCGCACTGTACGGCTGGCCGCGATCTGTCTTCTTGAGGCCTCGGCCGGTCTGGTCCGCCGGCACGGCCTCAGGTCGTAGCCTCAGCCGGTGCCTCCCTCACCCGACCTGGGCGCTCGGCAGGGTGACGACCCGGCTTGGGCCTACTTCGCTGGCGTGCTGGCAACCGATCTGGTGGAGGTCACCGACGAGCTTTCGGCCCTGGACGGCCCTGGCTGGTGGGCGGTCGTGATCACCTACGAGGGCCGGGTGACGTGCGCCAGGTTCTCGACTGTTCGGGAGGCTGCGCTGCCCGGGGCGTCGGGCGGGTGGGTGCCGGATCCGCTGACTTGGCGGACCTCTCTCGAGCGGTCGGCCTACCTGGCGGCCGTGGAGGCAGTTCGGGCGGCGGTGGCCGAGGGGGAGGTCTATCAGGCAAACATCTGCCGGGTGCTGTCCTCCCACCTCTCGGGGCGTGTGGACCTGGCAGATCTCGCGCGTCGGCTGGCAGCTGGCAACCCGGCGCCGTACGCCGGAGTTGTTGATCTGCCCGGTCACGGCGTGCGGGTCGTGACTGCATCGCCGGAGCTGTTCTTGTCTCGACGGGGAGACGTGGTCGAGTCCCATCCGATCAAGGGGACTGCCACCTCGGCAACCGCGATGCTGCCCAAGGACGAGGCGGAGAATGTCATGATCGTCGATCTCGTGCGCAACGACCTGGGTCGCGTGTGCGAGGTGGGAACGGTCGCCGTACCCGAGCTGCTCGCGGTCGAAGAGCATCCTGGGTTGGTTCACCTAGTGTCCAGGGTCCGCGGCCGGCTGCGAGCAGACGTGGGGTGGTCGGAACTGATCGAGGCAACCTTCCCTCCGGGGTCTGTCACTGGTGCCCCGAAGTCCACGGCCGTACAGATCATCGACCGGTTGGAGAGCGGACCTCGGGGCCCCTACTGCGGTGCAATCGGTTGGGTGGACGGCGACACGCAGACAGCTGCGCTGGCCGTCGGTATCCGCACGTTCTGGCTCGAAGACGGCATGCTGAACTTCGGCACCGGCGCCGGGATCACGTGGGGCTCGGACCCGGCCAAGGAATGGGACGAGACCGAGCTGAAGGCTGCCAGGCTCATCGGGATAGCGGCAGGGTCGGCCGGGGCGAGGGAGGGCGCGTGAAAGCGTGGATCAACGGGCAACTGGTTGAGTCTGATCAAGCGCGCGTCTCAGCCTTCGATCACGGGCTCACTGTCGGTGATGGAGTCTTCGAGACCTTGAAGGTCCTCGACGGCGTCCCGTTCGCGCTGACCCGCCACCTGGAACGGCTCGCGCGCTCATCCGCGGCCCTGGGCCTGCCAGCCGTCGATCTCGAGCTCGTGCGGTCGGCAGCTGCCGAGCTGATCGAGGTCAGCGCAGCCGAGATCGATCAGCATGAGGTCATCCGGCTGCGGATCACCATCACGGGCGGCCCCGGCCCACTCGGGTCGATGCGCGGCACTGCCGAGCCAACGCTCATTCTGGCGCTCGCGCCGTCGGCACCTTGGCCCCCCTCGGCTGCCGTGGCCTTGGTGACCTGGCGACGCAATGAACGCTCGGCCATCGTCGGGGTCAAGACCACCTCCTACGCGGAGAACGTCGTCGCGCTGGCGCACGCGAAGTCGCGTGGGGCGTCGGAGGCGCTGTTCCTCAACACGAAAGGGGAGCTGTGTGAGGGCACGGGCAGCAACGTCTTCATCGAGCGAGACGGACAGCTGGTCACCCCTCCTCTGTCGTCGGGGTGCCTGGCTGGGGTCACCCGACAGCTCGTACTCGAGTGGTGCGGCGCCGACGAACAGGTGATCACGGAGTCGGACTTGATCTCGGCCACCGAGGTCGCCCTGACGTCGTCGACCCGGGACATACACCCCGTTCGTGCTGTTGACGGACGACCGCTGGTCGCGCCCGGTCCTGCGACGGCCCGCGCCATGACCGCGTTTGCCGCGCGGATGAAGGAGGATCTCGACCCGTGACGCAGGCCACTGATTCGCTTGCATTTCGTGCGCAAACCCCCGAGGAATACGCCGACTACCGAGCCTCCATAACCCAGCACTACGGGGATCAGATGGTGGAGTTCGGAGGCATGCCCGAGAAGCAGGCGCGCCTCAAGGCGGCCGAAGACATTGCGGCACTCCTCCCAGAAGGTGAACTGCTGGCCGACCACGCCGTCATAGTCGGAGTGGAGCATGAGCAGGTGGTGGGAATCGTCTGGATCGGCCCTAGGCGAGACGGCATACACGGGCTCTGGATCTACGACATCGCGGTGGTGGAGCGCCACCGTGGTCGTGGATTCGGCCGCGCCCTGATGCTCGAAGCCGAGCGCCACACCAAAGCGGCTGGCGGCGGCACGCTGGCACTCAACGTGTTCGGGGGCAACGCAGCGGCCATCGCGCTCTACGACAGCCTGGGCTACAGCGTCGACGCCCAGCAGATGTCGAAGAATCTCGATGCCACTTAAAGCTCGGAGACGTACCTCAATCTGCGAGCAAGCGCGCGAACATGCCCTCGAGATCTAGGTGCTCGGACTCGCGACCGGCGGGAACGAGGGAGTACGTCTCCGCGACGAACTCCGCGACATCAGCACAGCGAGCCTCGAGCAGCGCGTGACCATTGGGAGCGTTCAGGGAGATGCAGACCACGGATCCATCGGCCGACATGGCGGGCCACACGGCGACGTCGCCCTCACCGCAAGGGCGCTCAAGACCACCGGCGAGCAAGTCCCGGGCGAACGTCCAACGCACCGGGTCCTCGGAGTCGACGTGGAAGGTCGCGGTCACCGCATAGGGATCGGCCGAGCTGAAGGTGAGCGTGGCATCTACCGGTAGCGCTCGCTCGGCCGGCACGACCAGGTTCAGCCGCAGGGGGCGGTTGAGCAGGGACGGCGTGGCGGGCATGGCGCTCCTCGGCGGATGCTGGTTCACGACTTCGCTCGGCGGTCCGGCGGGTCGACTGCCTCTTGGATGCCCGAAGTTGCGCCCAGGCTCCCCGTCTAGGCTGTGATCCGTGGCACATCGGGAGGCGGGAGCGACTTCCGGCACGGACGGACCCCCGGACACATTGGCCACGTCCACGGACGGGGAAGTGCCGGATCCACCGGGATTCCGCGATCGGTACCTGCGCAGGACCCGGACGACCCACTTGATCTATCGGGTCGTCGTCGGTGTCGTGGGCACCGGCATTATCGCCCTGGGCATCGTGCTGCTACCCCTGCCCGGGCCGGGCTGGTTGGTGATCTTTGCCGGCCTGGCCATCCTCGCTTCGGAATTCGAGTGGGCGGCCCGGTTGCTCGACTTCGCTCGCGACAAAGTTCTGGCCTGGACCCACTGGGTCACGGAGCAGTCCTTGGTCGTCCGCCTGCTCATCGGCCTGGCCTGCTTCGTGATCGTTGCTGCGGCGATCTTCGGCTACCTGGAGATCATCGGTGTGCCGAGCTGGTTGCCGGACGGCCCGGAAACCTGGATCAATTCCACGTTGCCTTGATCGGGTAGTCTGCCTCGGCTGTGGAAATTGTTTCCGTCGCAACCCCAGGGCGATTGGCTCAGTGGTAGAGCGCCTCGTTCACACCGAGGAGGTCACTGGTTCGAACCCAGTATCGCCCACCCAGCGTTGCACCTGCCCGACCGGCCCGCTGGCCGGTGGCACCATGGTGAGTGTGGCAGCCGGTGAGACGTTCGAGTTCCGCAAGGTGCACCATGTGCAGCTCGCGATTCCTGTGGGCGGCGAAGAGGTGTGCCGATCCTTCTGGCGGGACGTTCTAGCCTTGGATGAACTGAACAAGCCGCCAGCTCTAGCTGCTCGTGGCGGGTGCTGGTTTCGAGGTGGTGGGCTCGAGGTTCATCTCGGTGTCGAAGAGGATTTCGTCCCGGCACGAAAAGCGCACCCCGGGATCTTGGTTCGGGACCTGCCCCAGCTGGCTCATCGGTTGGAGAACGCAGGTGTCGCCGTGCTCTGGGACACCGAAATGCCAGGGTTCGAGCGTTTCTATGCTGCAGACCCTTTCGGCAACCGCCTCGAGTTCATGGAACAGACGTCGGTCTAGCCCGTGATCAGCTGGAACTCGTTGCCAGCCGGGTCCGTCAAGGTGGCCACACGTTCGGTCCCGATCTCGACGCCCAGGGCTCCGAGCGCTACCAGCCGGGCGACCTCCGCGGGCTGGTCGGCGTTCTCGGCCAGAAGGTCGAAGCGCTGCCGGCTCTTCTCGAGCTTCGCCGCTTGCGGCGGCCCTCCCCACGCGACCTTGGTGCCGCCGTGCGGTGACTGGATGGCAGTTTCTTGGTCCTGATCCCACACCAGCGGCCAGTCGAGCACCTCGCTCCAGAAGAGGCCGACGTCGCGGCCACCATCGCAGGCGACTTCGCCAAGGAACCCGCAACCCGCGAGGAACGCATTGTCCGGCTCGATCACGCAGAACTCGTTGCCTTCGGGGTCGGCCAGCACGAGGTGCCCCTCTTCGGGGCGCTGCCCGACATCGAGATGACTCGCCCCCAGCCTCAGCGCTTTCGCCACCGTGTCTTGCTGATCGGCGAGGTCAGTGCTGGTCAGGTGCAGGTGCAATTGGTTTGGTCCGGCCTTGGGTGCGAGGCCTTGGACGAACCGAAGGCTGACCTGAGTCGCGCCGCCCGGAACGAGCGCGCCCCTCGCGTCCTCGAGGACGACCCTGTCCAGCATGGCCGCCCAGAAGCCAGCCACGAGGACAGGCTCGTGGGCGTCGAAGGCGATGGAGAGTCGTCGCGAGGTCATAGGGACACGATAGGTAGATCGCAAGCGACGTAGGGTGCGGAACATGACGCTGAGCAGACGCACATCGTGGTCATCATCCAGCTTGGTGCTCGGTCTGGGTGTGACATTTGGGCTTGCATCGATGCTCGCGGCTGGAATGGCGGCGCCGCCGGTTGCAGCCGAACCGGGTGTTGCGCCGCTGGGCTACCGGGTCGTCGGATCACCAGGACTTCCCAAGAGCCAGTCGGCCAGCCCGGGGAAGGTCACACTTCGGCTGAAGAGAGTGGCCAAGGGCTTGACGAATCCGGTCTTCGTGACCGCCGCCGCCGATGGCGTCTCCCGAATGTTCGTCGTCGAGCAGCCCGGACGGATCAAGATCTACAACAACGGCAAGGTGCGGTCTACCCCCTATCTCTCGATCCGCGACCGGGTCCTGGACGGCGGTGAGCGGGGCATGCTCGGTCTGGCGTTCTCTCCGAGCTTCGCCACGGACAGGCACTTCTGGGTGAGCTACACCGACGCTGATGGGGCTCTTCAGGTGTCCCGCTTCACAGCCAAGTCTGTGCGGTCCAACAAGGCGCGACGCGGCAGCGAGGTCAAGGTCCTGCGCGTCCCGCACCCCGGACAGAGCAACCACAACGGCGGCATGCTCGCCTTTGGCAAGGACGGCAAGCTCTACATCTCCACCGGAGATGGTGGGGGAGGGGGCGACCCTTATGCCAACGCTCAGAACCGCAAGAGCAAGAGCGGAAAAATCCTCCGCATCAACCCGAGGAAGTTCTGCGGCAGCAAGCACTATTGCGTCCCGAACTCGAACCCTTATGCCAAACCGGGTGGTGCGCTCGGCACGATCTGGGCGTATGGCTTGCGCAACACCTGGCGCTTCAGCGTCGACCGGGTGACCGGAGACCTGTGGCTGGCCGATGTCGGGCAGGATCAGTGGGAAGAGGTCACCCGGATGCCGTACGGCAAGAAGGCGTGGAATCTCGGCTGGTCGTGCAGGGAAGGTCGCACGGTCTACAACGCCGGTCGCTGCAAAGCGAAGGCCACCTATCACGACCCGACGATCGCCTACAGCCATGCAGTGGGCAGATCGATCACCGGCGGCTACGTCTACCGCGGTTCGAGATATGCGAGTCACCTGCGCGGGCTGTACGTCTTCGGCGACTACATCACCGGCAACCTGTGGGTGTACGGCAAGGACAAAAGGGTCTTGGTGGGGAACGTCGGTGCCTACCGCCTGTCGTCCTTCGGTGAGTCGCGCAGCGGTGAGCTGTGGGCGACCACCTTGGACGGCCAGCTCCACAAGGTCGTGGCCTCCGCGCGATAGCGCCGAGAGCCCCGCCGAGCCCATAACCTCAGGAGCTGACCGGGGACCCCCGGCTACGATCGTGACTCCGTTCAGACCTGCTCGACAACCTCAGGAGTCTCGCCGTGCCCGACGTCTCGATCCGCCTCGACGGTGTCGACCGATCGGTGACCCAGGGTACGACCGCCGCAGAGCTGTTCGCTGATGACCGGTCGGTCGTGGTTGCCAGAGTCAGCGGTGAGCTCCGCGATCTCACCTATGTGCTTCGCGACGGCGACACCGTTGAAGGCGTACCCGTCGACAGCCCGGACGGCCTTGCGGTACTCCGTCATTCCGCGGCGCACGTGCTCGCCCAGGCCGTTCAGGACTTGCATCCGTCAGCTCGGCTGGGCATTGGGCCGCCCATCGAGAACGGCTTCTACTACGACTTCGACGTCGAGCAGCCGTTCCGACCCGAGGACCTAGCCGCCCTCGAGAAGCGGATGATCGAGATCATCAAGGCGGGGCAGCGCTTTTCCCGCCGGGTGGTGACCGAGGACGAAGCTCTGGCTGAGCTCGCGGCGGAGCCGTACAAGCGCGAGCTGGTCGGGCTGAAGGGAACGGCCGGTGACGACGTGATGGAGGTCGGGGGAGCCGAGCTCACCATCTACGACAACCTCGATCGCTTCGGCGAGACCGTGTGGAGCGACCTCTGCCGGGGGCCGCATCTGCCGACGACGCGACTCATCCCACAAAACGCCGTCAAGCTCATGCGCAGTGCCGCGGCGTACTGGCGGGGGAGCGAGAAGAACCCCCAGCTCCAGCGCATCTACGGAACAGCCTGGCCGGACAAGGACGGTCTGCGTGGATACCTCACAATGCTCGAGGAGGCCGAGAAGCGCGACCACCGGAGGCTCGGCGCCGAGCTGGACCTCTTCTCTTTTCCCGACGAGCTGGGTTCCGGCTTGGCCGTCTTTCATCCCAAGGGCGGCGTGATTCGCCGCGAGATGGAGAACTACGTCAGGCAGCGTCACCTTGAGGAAGGTTTCGACTTCGTTGCGACGCCACACATCTCGAAGGAGGGACTCTTCGAGACGTCCGGGCACCTGCCCTACTACGCGGACACGATGTTCCCTCCCATGGAGATGGAGGGCAGCAACTACTACCTGAAGGCCATGAACTGCCCCATGCACAACCTGATCTATCGATCGAGGGGGCGTTCTTACCGGGAGTTGCCGGTGCGCCTGTTCGAGCTCGGCGCGGTCTACCGTTTCGAGAAGTCGGGAGTGGTACACGGCCTCACGCGAGTCCGCGGGCTCACCATGGATGACTCACATTCCTACGTCACCCCGGAGCAAGCCTCGGCCGAGATCAAGCACCTGCTGAGCTTCGTCCTCGGTCTGCTCAAGGACTTCGGGCTCGAGGACTTCTATCTCGAGCTGTCGACCCGCGACGCGGACAACGACAAGTTCATCGGGAGCGACGAGGAGTGGGCGGTGGCCACGAAGGTTCTCGAGGAGGCCGCCGAGGAAACCGGGCTGGAGCTCGTCCCCGATCCAGGGGGCGCTGCGTACTACGGACCGAAGATCTCGGTGCAGGCGCGAGATGCGATCGGCCGTACCTGGCAGATGTCCACTGTGCAGTACGACTTCAACCAGCCGGCGCGCTTCGGCCTGGAATATCAGGCGGCGGACGGGTCTCGGCAGCAGCCAGTGATGATCCACTCCGCGAAGTTCGGCTCCATCGAGCGTTTCCTGGGCGTTCTCGTCGAGCACTACGCGGGGGCTTTCCCGCCCTGGCTGGCGCCCGTTCAGGTCGTCGGGATCCCAGTAGCCGAGGACTTCGTGGGCTACCTGGAGGGGGTCGCGAGCCGGTTGAGCGAGCGCGGAGTCCGGGTGGAGGTGGATGCGGCTGACGAGCGGATGCAGAAGAAGATCCGCAACGCCCAGAAGGCCAAGGTTCCTTACATGCTGATCGCCGGTGCCGACGACGTCGCCGCGGGAGCCGTGTCCTTCCGTTATCGCGACGGGACGCAGAAGAATGGCGTGCCGGTGGAAGAGGCGATCGAGGAGATCGTCACCGCAGTGCGAGACCGCGTCCAGGTCTGACGAAGCGATGCCACACGAACAGGATGGCGATCGGCTCGAGCGGTTGTGGGCGCCTCACCGGCTCGCCTATGTCTCGGCCAGCAGTGACGGCGACGAGTGCCCGTTCTGCACGATCCCGAACCTGCCGGACGCGGACTCGTTGGTGGTCGCGCGCGGTCAGCATGTGTACGCGGTACTCAATCTGCATCCTTACAACCCGGGACACCTCATGGTGCTGCCTTACCGGCATGTCGCGGACCTCGAGGAGTTGACGACCGACGAGGAGATCGAGCTGGCCGGTCTCACCCGCGAAGCAGTGGTCGCGATCCGGTCGACCTCGAGACCGCACGGGTTCAACGTCGGCCTCAACCTCGGTGGCTCAGCCGGCGGTTCGTTGTCGGACCATCTGCACCAGCACGTCGTCCCTCGGTGGGGCGGAGATGCGAATTTCATGACGGTGACCGCCGGCACCAAGGTCATGCCTCAGCTGCTCGAGGAGACGCGCGACCTGCTCAAGGCCGCCTGGTCAAGGTGACCTGCCTGACCAACTCAGCGGACTTCGTAACTAGCTGACGCTGCCGATCAATCGTCCGAGGCGGCAGTGAGCTTCGACGAAACATGGGCGGGCATGGCCTCGTGCCGTACGTAGGTGCGGCTGAACGTGGCCGTTCCGTGCGACAGTGATCGCAGATCCACCGCGTAACGCGCAATCTCAAGCTGGGGCACCTCGGCGCGGACCAGGGTGCGACCGGCTCCCACCGGCTCGGTCCCGGACACCCGGCCCCGGCGGCCGGACAGGTCACTCATGACCGCTCCGACGTACTCGTCGGAGACGAGCACCGAGATCTCGTCGACCGGTTCGAGCAAGCTGATGGTCGCTTCCCGGGCGGCGTCCTTGAGCGCCAAGGCACCCGCGGTCTGGAAAGCCATGTCCGAGGAGTCCACCGAGTGCGCCTTGCCGTCCACGAGGGTTACCCGTAGGCCGACGACCGGATAACCGGCCCCGACCCCCCGCGCCATCTGAGCGCGTACTCCCTTCTCCACGGAGGGGATGAATTGCCTGGGTACGGCTCCGCCGACGACCTTGTCGATGAATTCAAAGCCCTCCGGCACCGGCAGTGGCTCGACCTCGATGTCGCAGACCGCGAACTGGCCGTGCCCGCCGGACTGTTTGACGTGTCTTCCGTGCCCCTTCGCAGGGCCGGCGAACGTCTCCCGCAGGGAAACCCGTAGGGGCACCGAGTCCACTGCCGTTCCATACCTCGTCTTGAGTCGATCGAGGAGCACGTCGACGTGCGCTTCGCCCATGCACCACAGCACCAGTTGATGGGTCTCAGGGTTGTTCTCCAGACGCATCGTGGGATCTTCCGCAACGAGGCGGGCGAGGCCCTGGGAGAGCTTGTCCTCGTCGGCCTTGGAGTGCGCGACGATGGCGACTGGGAGCAGCGGGTCCGGCATCAGCCAGGGCTCCACGAGCAAGGGATTGTCCTTGTCGGACAGGGTGTCGCCTGTTTCAGCCCGCACCAGCTTCGCCACGGTGACGATGTCGCCAGCGACCGCGTGAGCCGCCGTGCGCTGCGCCTTGCCCAGAGAGCTGGACAGCGCGCCGACCTTTTCGTCGATGTCGTGATCTTCATGCCCCCGCTCGGCCATGCCGTGCCCTGAGACATGCACCGTGACGTCTGGACGCAGCGTTCCGCTGAAGACCCGGACCAACGAGATGCGGCCCACGTAGGGGTCTGACGTGGTCTTGACGACCTCGGCTACCAGCGGGCCTGCAGGGTCGCAGGTCAACGGACCGCGGGGCTTTCCCTCCGGCGTTGTCACCGCTGGGAGTTCGTGCTCGGTCGGCGAAGGGAAGCCCTTCGTCATCAGCTCGAGAAGTTCGGTCATGCCTACGCCGGCCGGTGTGGCCGCAGCGAGGACGGGGAAGAACGTCCCTCGTGCGACGGCCGTCTCGAGGTCAGCGATCAGGACGTCTGTATCGATGTCCTCGCCGGACAGATACCGATCCATCAGGCCCTCGTCCTCAGACTCGGCGATGATCCCCTCGATCAGCCGGTTGCGTGCCTCCTCGATCAACGGCAGGTGTTCGGCGTCGGGAGGACGCACCGTGCGGGAGCCGCTCGAGTAGTCCGCGACCTGCTGAGACAGCAGTCCGATGAGACCGCCTGGGGCGCCCGAGTCGTCGGCCATCGGTAGGTAGAGCGGAAGAACGCCTTCACCGAAAACTCGCTGGCAGACCGCAACAGTCTCGTCGAAGTCAGCTCGATCCTTGTCCAGCTTGGTCACGACCACGGCGCGGGGCATACCCACGGCCGCACACTCTTCCCACAGCAGTTGGGTAGAGCCGTCGAGGCCGTCGACGGAGGACACGACGAACAAGGCCGCGTCCGCTGCGCGCAGCCCGGCTCGAAGATCGCCGACGAAGTCCGCGTACCCAGGGGTATCGAGCAGGTTGACCTTGACCCCTTCGTGCACGACTGGGGCTATGGAGAGCGAGACCGAACGTTGTTGGCGGAACTCGGCTTCATCGAAGTCGCTCACGGTGGTGCCGTCCTCGACGCGACCGGCCCGAGGGATCGTCCCGGTTGCGACGAGCAGGGCCTCGATGAGCGTCGTCTTCCCTGCTCCGGTGTGGCCGACCAGCACGACGTTGCGGATTTGCTCCGGGCGGTCGGCCTCCGGTGCTGTGCCGGCGGCCCCTGAACTGCCTGTCGCCATCCTCCTCGCCTCCCAGGTGCGGGTCGTTCGCCCGCCCCTTGGACTGTGCCCCTGCCAGCAGCGCGGCACAAGGGGATCCGAGCAATCCGCTGGCTAGGCTGGCGCGCACCCAGCGCCCCTGCGAACGACGGAGCCCATGTGCTCGCCCGATATGCCAAGGCTGCAGTCACCCGAATCCTGACCCCGATTGCGCGTGCACTTCTCGCGCTGGGGATCTCGCCGGACGTGATCACCCTGATCGGCACCGTCGGCGTATCCGCCACGGCCTTGGCGTTCTATCCGCGTGGTGAGTTCTTGATCGGCACCTTGGTCATCGTGGCGTTCGTCTTCTCCGACACCCTCGATGGGACGATGGCGCGGCTGTCCGGCCGCTCGAGCGTGTGGGGTGCCTTCCTCGACTCCACCATGGACCGCGTCGCAGACGCCTGCATCTTTGCGGCGCTGGTGTGGTGGTTCCTCGGCGGAGGGGACGACGCGGTTCTCGCGGGCGTCACCCTGGTCTGCCTGATCGGCGGGATGGTCGTCTCATACGCGAAGGCGCGCGCCGAAGGACTCGGCATGACTGCCAACGTCGGCATAGCTGAGCGATCCGAGCGGCTCGTGGCCGTCCTGGTCGTGACCGGCTTGGACGGGCTCGGCGTGCCGTACGTGCAGGCATGGGGTCTTTGGATACTCGCTGTGGCCACCGTCGTCACTGTGCTGCAGCGGATGTTGGAGGTCCGCCGGCAGTCACGCGCGGCCGAGGCCGCCTGAGATGTCGGTCAAGGACCGAGCCAGCGACCTGGCTTACGCCAGTGGCTGGGCCGCCGTGCGCTGGATGCCTGAGACGGCAGCACGGTCGTTGTTTCGTGCGATTGCCGACCGCACGACTGAACGGGACGGCGCAAGTGTCCAACAACTGCGCCGAAACCTCTCCCGGGTCGCCCCGGCGGCGTCCGAGGCGGAGCTGGATGACCTGGTTCGCGAGGCGATGCGTCGCTACCTGCGCTATTGGCGCGAAGCCTTTCGACTGCCCTCGCTGTCGCGTGCGGAGATCGTCTCCACGGTTCGCGTCGTGAAGGGCGAGCAGCAGTTCATCGACCTGCTTGCCAGCGGGCGGGGCGTCGTCACCTCGTTGCCGCACATGGGCAACTGGGATCACGCAGGAGCGTGGTTCGCGCTCGAGCACGGTACTTTGACGACCGTGGCCGAGCGCCTCAAACCCGAATC
This sequence comes from uncultured Actinomycetota bacterium, assembly GCA_963805505.1. GTDB lineage: Bacteria > Actinomycetota > Actinomycetes > DATJPE01 > DATJPE01 > JANPBY01. Next base: position 274,530 of record CAWDUP010000007.1, read on the forward strand.
GCTCTTCGACCGGTTCCTCGAGTATCGCCAGTCCTTGGGCATGGAAGTGGTTCCGCTGACCGGAGGCCCGAGGGTTCTTCCGATCCTCATGCAGCGGCTTCGCGCCGGCGGTCTGGTCGCCCTTCTCGGCGACCGTGATCTGACCAAGAACGGCATCCCGGTGACGTTCTTCGGTGAAGCTGCCACGATGCCCGCCGGCCCAGCAGCCCTTGCGCTGTCCACAGGTGCCGCGCTGCTCCCCGTGACTCTGTGGCACGACGATCAAGACCTGTGCATCGCCTTTCACGACGAGGTCGTGATCGAGGACCGGGGAGACCGCCGCACGACGATCGCCGCGACCGTGCAGTCGGTCGCCGATGTCTTCGAGGATGAGATTCGCAGCCGACCCGCGGACTGGCACATGCTGCAGGCCTTGTGGACGGCCGACCTCGACGACCGCCGGTCTGCTCGGCAGGACGACGACGCGCTCGACCCGGACAAGGGGTCCTAATGCGCGTCGGGCTGGTTTGTCCCTACTCCTTCGACGTCCCCGGTGGAGTTCAGGCGCACGTCCGTGACCTGGCTGCCGAGCTGATCCGGCTCGGTCACGACGTCTCGGTGCTGACCCCGGCGGACGAGGACAGTCCGCTGCCGCCGTACGTCGTGCCCGCCGGCCGGGCGATTCCGGTGCCCTACAACGGCGCCGTTGCGCGGCTCGCCTTCGGGCCGGTCTCGGCGGCGCGGGTGCGGCGCTGGATCCGTGAAGGGGAGTTCGACGTCCTGCACGTACACGAGCCCATGGCACCCAGCCTGTCCGTGCTGGCCTGCTGGGCGGCCATCGGGCCGATCGTGGGCACCTTCCACATGAGCACGGAGCGCTCACGCGCGCTGACGGCGGCCTACGGAATCCTGCAGACCGCGCTGGAGAAGATCAGCGCGCGGATCGCGGTCAGTGAGTACGCCCGAACGACCCTCGTGGAGCACCTCGGCGGCGACGCGGTCTTGATACCCAACGGAGTGTCGGTGCGTGCCTTCCGGCACGCCGAACCGATGCCCGGGTGGCCAGGGCCAGGTCATGCTCTCGGCTTCCTCGGTCGGATCGACGAGCCTCGCAAGGGTCTGCAGGTGCTGATTGCGGCCCTGCCGCAGCTGGTTGAACAACACCCACAGATCCGACTGCTGGTCGCTGGCCCCGGCGACGTCGACGAGGTGCGCGACACGATCCCTGCTGAGCACCGGGATCGCGTTCACTTCCTCGGGCTCGTGAGCGAAGCCGACAAGGCTCGGATGCTGGCCTCGGTCGATGCTTACGTCGCTCCGAACACGGGCGGGGAGAGCTTCGGAGTCGTGCTGCTGGAGGCAATGGCGGCTGGGAGCCCCGTCGTGGCCAGCGACCTCGAAGCCTTCCGAAGAGTGCTCGACGACGGGGGTTGTGGGGCGTTGTTCGCCAATGAGGACGCGACTGCACTGGCCGAGGTGGCCAGCGAGGTGCTGACCGATCCCGGACGCCGACGGAAGCTCATCGACGCGGGCGATGCTCGCGTCCAGCAGTTCGACTGGGAGCGCGTCGCGGGCGACATCGTTGCGGTGTACGAGACGGTCACTGAGGGGCAGCCCCCCGTTCGGGAGGATTCCCGAGGACAGATCTTTGGACGGTTCACGCGGCTGAGGGAGACCTGACGTGCCTCCGCTCTGGTGGTGGGCCGTCGCGCTCCTCGTCCTCGTGCTGCTCTATCTCAGGTCGCTCGCCGGGCGGCTGGATCGTCTGCACGTGCGCCTCGAGGCCGCGGCAGACGCCCTCGACTCGCAGCTGGTCCGTCGAGCCGGAATCTCCAACGAGCTGGCGCACTCGGGTCTGGTGGACCCGGCGACCGCCGTACTCCTGGCCGACGCCTCGCTGTCAGCCCAGCTGGTCGGCCGGGATCAGGACACCGCCAGGGAAGCTGCCGAGAGCGCGCTGTCGTACGCGCTGCGCGCGGCGCTCACGTCCGAGGAGATCAGCGAGCTCAATGCGACACCGACCGGCCAGCATTTGGTTGTCGAGGTCCGGCGGGCTGCGGACCGGGTCGTCCTGGCCCGCCGATTCCACAACGACGCGGTCCGAGCGACCGTACGGCTCCGGCGCCGCCGACTCGTGAGGTGGCTGCGGCTGGCTGGTCGGGCCACCTACCCACGGGCCTTCGAGATCGACGACGCGCCGCCGGCTTCGTTGTCCTGACCTGCGCGGGAACCCACGTACCCTCCTGATCATGTCGATGCGCCGCCTCGTGTCCGCCCTCGCCTTTTCGGCCCTCGCGGTGGGTCTTGCGGCTTGCTCGTCACCATCGGTGTCCGCGCCCACGGTTTCCCTCACGCCCAGCGCCGTCGTGTCGACCCCGTCGCCGTCTCCGCCCCCTCCCGTGGTGCGCTCGGTGCTGTCGGGCCGGGTTGACGAGAAGGACGGTCCGGTGTTGGCCGTGAAGCTGGACAACACCACCCACTCCGAACCCCACGCAGGGCTCAACGACGCCGACGTCGTCTACCTCGAGCAGGTCGAAGGCGGTCTGAGCCGCTACCTGGCTGTGTTCTCGACCCGGATCCCGAAGGTGATCGGGCCGATCCGCAGCGCGCGGATCGCCGACCTCGAGCTTCTCCCCGAGTACGGCAAGGTCGCGTTCGCCTTCTCCGGAGCCAATCCCTTGTTGCGGCCGGTGATTGCGCAGGCTCCGCTGTACGACGTGAGCGGGGACAGGGGATCGACGGGCTATTGGCGCCAGCCAGGTCGGTATCCGCCGTACGACTTCTTCGGCGATGGCAAGACGCTGCTCAAGCGCGCGCCGCACGCGGTCAAGGCGCACTCCGTCGGGTTCACGTTCGACGACGCCGTGCAGCCGGGCGGGCGCAAGGTCAGCTCGGTGACCACCCAGATGCCATCCGCGCGCTCGGTCTTCACCTGGTCGAAGAAGGAGTCGCGCTGGCTGCTCACCATGGACGGGATCACGTCCAAGGACACCAAAGGGGTGCGCCTGGGTGGAACCACCGTGATCGTCCAGTACGTCAAGGTCTATCCGAGCATCTACGGGCACGGGGGAAGCAACACCCCCATGTCGGACACCGTCGGCAAGGGCAAGGCGCTGATCTTGCGAGACGGGCGGGCCTACAACGCCAAGTGGTCCCGTCCGACCAAGGAGGCCGGCACGCGTTGGACCGTGCAGGGTCAAGAGTTCCCCCTGGCACCGGGCCAGGTGTGGGTCGTGCTCCTCAACAACCAGCTCAAGGCGCAACAGCAGCGCTAGACCGGAAGCCGACCCGCCGGCCGGCAGATCAGCAGTCATCGACGCGGTCACCCGCCGGACAGCCGTACGATGGAGGCACGCGCTTCACGCGTCTCCATAGCCCGGACTTGAAGGCAGAGGTCACCCGGTGTCCAGCACGCAGTCAACCCAGCCGTCCACCGACGACGGCACTTCGACGTCGACCGGCACCGCGCGCGTCAAGCGCGGCATGGCCGAGATGCTCAAAGGCGGGGTGATCATGGACGTCGTCACCGCCGACCAGGCCAAGATCGCCGAGGACGCTGGTGCGGTCGCTGTGATGGCTCTGGAGCGGGTGCCCGCGGACATTCGCGCCCAAGGCGGGGTGGCTCGGATGAGCGACCCCGATCTGATCGACGGGATCATCGAGGCCGTGTCGATCCCGGTGATGGCCAAGGCGCGGATCGGCCACTTCATGGAGGCTCGCGTCCTGCAGTCGCTCGGCGTCGACTACATCGACGAGTCCGAGGTGCTGACCCCCGCCGACTACGCCAACCACATCGACAAGTGGGCGTTCACGGTGCCTTTCGTCTGCGGTGCGACCAACCTGGGAGAGGCGCTGCGTCGGATCACCGAGGGCGCGGCGATGATCCGGTCGAAGGGTGAGGCCGGCACCGGCGACGTCTCGAACGCGACCAAGCACATGCGCCAGATCCGAGGCGAGATCCGACGGCTGTCCTCGATGAGCGAGGACGAGCTCTACGTCGCCGCGAAGGACCTTCAGGCGCCGTACGCCCTGGTGGCCGAGGTGGCCGCTCGGGGTTCGCTTCCCGTCGTGCTGTTCACCGCTGGGGGCATCGCGACGCCGTCCGACGCGGCGATGATGATGCAGCTCGGCGCGGACGGGGTTTTCGTCGGCTCGGGCATCTTCAAGTCCGGCAACCCTGCCGAGCGCGCTGCCGCGATCGTCAAGGCAACGACGTTCCACGACGATCCGGACGTGATCGCCAAGGTTTCTCGCGGACTCGGTGAGGCGATGGTCGGCATCAACGTGGCCGACCTCCCGGTCGACCACCAGCTCGCCACCCGGGGTTGGTAGGGCCAAAGAGCGCGCCCCGGATCGGCGTCCTCGCGCTGCAGGGGGACGTCCGGGAACACCTGCGCGCGCTCGGGGCGGCCGGCGCGAGAGCGGAGGCCGTACGCCGTCCCGAAGAGCTGACCGACCTCGACGGCCTGGTTCTCCCCGGTGGCGAGTCCACGACCATGGCTTGGCTGGCCCGGGAGTTCGGGGTCCTGGAGCCGCTGCGCGATCTGGTGCGATCCGGCCTACCGACGTACGGCTCCTGCGCGGGGATGATCCTGCTGGCTGACACCTTGTTGGACGGTCGCCCGGATCAGGAGACCATCGGCGGGCTGGCCATCACCGTCCGACGCAACGCGTTCGGGCGGCAGGTGGACTCCTTCGAGGCCGACCTCGACTTTGCGGAGATCGAGGGCCCTCGACTGCACGCGGTCTTCATCCGCGCGCCCTGGGTCGAGGTCGCCGACCCGTCGGTGGAGGTGCTTGCAACCGTGGAGGGCGGCCCTGCCGACGGTAGGATCGTGGCTGTCCGGCAGGGCCACCTGCTCGCCACGTCGTTCCATCCCGAACTCACCGGGGACGGCCGGGTGCACGGACTATTCGTCGCAATGGTGAAGGGTTCCAACAGATGAGCGGCCACTCCAAGTGGGCCACGACCAAGCACAAGAAGGCTGTGATCGACGCCCGCAGGGGCAAGCTGTTCGCGAAGCTGATCAAGAACATCGAGGTCGCGGCGCGGACCGGTGGGGGAGACCCTGACGGGAATCCGACCCTCTACGACGCGATCCAGAAGGCGCGCAAGACCTCGGTGCCGCTGGACAACATCGAGCGCGCCGTCAAGCGGGGCTCCGGCGCCGAGCAGGGCGGAGCCGACTGGCAGACGATCATGTACGAGGGGTACGGCCCCAACGGCGTCGCGTTCCTCATCGAGTGCCTCACCGACAACCGCAACCGTGCCGCCTCCGATGTGCGGGTCGCCATGACCCGCAACGGCGGTTCGATGGCCGACCCGGGATCGGTCTCCTACATGTTCACTCGCAAGGGGGTCGTGATCGTGCCGTCCGCAGACGGGCTGTCAGAGGACGACGTCTTGCTCGCTGTGCTGGAAGCCGACGCGGAAGAGGTCAACAACCTGGGCGACGCCTTCGAGGTGGTGTCCGAGGCCACTGACCTCGTGGAGGTGCGTACGGCGCTGCAGGCGGCCGGTATCGACTACGACTCCGCCGACCCGACTTTCTTGCCGTCGGTGACCGTCGACCTCGACGAGGACGGCGCCCGGAAGGTCTTCCGGCTGATCGAGGCCCTTGAGGACCTGGACGATGTGCAGAACGTCTACGCGAACTACGACGTCAGCGACGACGTGATGGAGCTCGTCGGCTGAGCCGAGCCTGGAGGTACGCCGAGCGCAGCGAGGTGTGCCGGTGATGAGAACGGGACGCCTGCCAACGCCGAATGGTCCGGCGACTCGGAGGCCGCCGACTGATCCCCGCTGCTGCGCCTTTCGTCTTGGCCGTGCGCTTCGGGGTGAGGCCTTCAGCGGAATGTCGTGAAGAGACGCTCGCCGGGCAAGGGCCGGCGTGGCGGCCCGACGTAGCGGTCCACTCCCACGCGGTAGCGCGCACGTTCGGGTGCCACGCGCGCCACGGGCTCGAAGCCGGCAGTGCGCAGCCAACGATCGAGCTCCGGACCAGGGTCCTCCCGGCCTCGCCCTCGGGTCCAGAGCAAGGTGGCTTCGGGGGCGCAGGCCACGGGGAGCGTGTGGATGCAATGCTCGACCTGGATCCGGTCGAGGTTGCCGAACACGCCGCAGGCCAGGACGACTTGTGCTGGCACGGCGTCCGCCCAGGCGTCGACCGCCCCGGCGTCGGCCGTGCGTATCTCGACCGCTCCCGACCCCTCGGGGAGGTTCGCGACCGAGGCGAGTGCCCGATCGGTGAGGGTCTCGTCGCTCTCGATGAGCACGGCCGTGACGTCCGCCGATCGTGGATGTGTCTGCAGCACGCCCAGAACGTCGCGGGCGTCACCGGCACACAGGCTGAGCAGGCGGACGGGTCCAACCGGGGCCTCGTCCAGCGCAGCCATCAGGCGTTCCCGTACGACCGCAAGACGGCGGGACAGATCCGAGCCAGGGCGCTCATACGCCTCGTGCCACGCCACCCAGTCGCGCTCCACGCCCTCGACGGTACGGGTCCGGCGGAAGGCGCTCAGCGGCGCGTCGGGCCAGGCGCCGTCCGCCTCGGCGGGTAGCCTGTCGAACACCTGTCCACAGACGCGGGCGACATCCCGCGACCGGCCGTCAAGGGAGAAGCTGCGGCTGATGCGAGTGCTCGGCGTCGACCCAGGCCTGACCCGATGCGGTCTCGGGCTGGTCGATGGCGCGCCCGGTCGGCAGTTGAGCCTGGTCGACGTCCTGGTTGTACGGACCCCGGCTGAGCAGGACCTCGGCCCGCGGCTGGTCACGATCGAGCGAGCCATCGAGACGTGGCTCGACCGCTTCGAGCCCGACGTCGTGGCCATCGAACGAGTGTTCAGTCAACACAACGTGCGCACGGTGATGGGCACCGCGCAGGCGAGCGCGATCGCGGCCGTCGCCGCCGCGCGTCGGGACATTCCGGTCGTCCTGCACACTCCCAGCGAGGTCAAGGCCGCCGTCACGGGCAGTGGTCGCGCTGACAAGGCGCAGGTGGCAGCGATGGTCGTCCGGATCCTCCGGTTGGCCGCTGCACCCACCCCGGCAGATGCCAGCGACTCCCTGGCGTTGGCGATCTGTCATGTCTGGCGGGGCGGTGCCGAGAAGCGACTGGCCGAAGCTGTCGCGCTCGGCAACGGGGGAGCGCGATGATCTCTTCCGTCTCTGGCGCCGTGGCTGCCCTGAGCCCCGAGCAGGCCGTCATCGAGGTCGGTGGCTTCGGGGTGGCCGTTCAGTGCACACCCTCCACGTTGGCGACGTTGCGGATCGGTCAGCCGGCTCGGCTGGCCACGTCGCTGGTCGTACGCGAAGACTCCATGACGCTCTACGGCTTCCTCGACGATGACGAGCGGACCGTGTTCGAGCTGCTGCAGACCGCCTCGGGTGTCGGCCCGCGGCTGGCCCAGGCAGCCTTGGCGGTGCTGGCGCCCGATGAGCTGAGGAGAGCGGTCAGCGCCGATGACCTGGTCACCTTGACCCGCGTCCCTGGCATCGGACGCAAGGGTGCCCAGCGGATCGTCCTGGAGCTGAAGGATCGCCTTGGCCCGCCCGGTGCCGGAACCGTTCGGCTCGATCACGGATCGGAGCGCGGGGCCTCCTCAGGTGACTGGCGTACCCAGGTGCATGCTGCCCTGCTGGGCCTGGGCTGGACGGCCCGGCAGGCCGACGAGGCCGTCGATTCGGTCGCGGAGGAGGCGGGTGACAGCCCCGACGTGGCGGTCTTGTTGCGCTCGGCACTGCGCACGATGTCGAAGGCCCGCTCGGCCGACGACGACGAAGGGATCCGACGGTGAGTGACTCCTTGTCGCTGGTCCAGCCCGACGCGGGGCCTGACGAACGCGCGGCGGAGGCCGCGCTCCGCCCCAAGCGCCTCGACGAGTGCATCGGGCAGGAGCGGGTCCGGCAGCAGCTCAAGCTGGTCCTCGACGCTGCGCAGGGCCGAAGCACGACTCCCGACCATGTCCTGTTCTCCGGTCCGCCGGGGCTGGGCAAGACGACCATGGCCATGATCGTGGCCAACGAGATGGGTGTGCCGCTTCGCATCACCAGCGGGCCGGCCATCACCCATGCCGGGGATCTCGCTGCGATCCTCTCGTCCTTGACCGAGGGCGAGGTGCTTTTCCTCGACGAGATCCACCGGATGGCCCGCCCGGCTGAGGAGATGCTCTATCTGGCCATGGAGGACTTTCGGGTCGACGTCGTGGTCGGCAAAGGTCCGGGCGCCACCGCCATCCCGCTCGACCTACCCCCGTTCACCCTGGTCGGCGCGACGACCAGGGCTGGGTTGCTGCCAGGGCCGCTGCGCGACCGGTTCGGGTTCACAGCCCACCTCGACTTCTACACCGCCGCCGAGCTCCTTCAGCTCCTCGAGCGCTCGGCGGGATTGTTGGGGCTGACCCTCACCGCCGATGGGGCCGCGGAGATCGCTGGGCGCTCGCGCGGCACGCCGCGCATCGCCAACAGGCTGCTGCGACGGGTCCGTGACTACGCCCAGGTCGAGGGCAACGGACTGGTGGACCTCGATGCGGCGCAGGCGGCGCTGACCTTGTTCGAGGTCGACGATCTGGGCCTCGATCGCCTTGACCGGGGAGTGCTCGAGGCATTGTGCAGCCGATTCGGTGGAGGACCCGTCGGCCTTTCCACGCTCGCGGTCGCGGTAGGCGAGGAACGGGAGACCGTCGAGGAAGTCGCGGAGCCGTTCCTCGTGCGCGCCGGGCTCCTGGCCCGCACCCCGCGTGGTCGGATCGCGACTCCGGCCGCCTGGCAGCACCTGGGGCTGGCTCCACCGCGCAGCGCACAACGCTTCGATGTCGGCTTGTTCGCCGAAGACATCGATGAGGTGGAAGCCAGTGATCGGCGAGACGCGCCGGGCTGAGCAGGATTCGGGCGAAACGGTGCTGCCGCGTAGACTCACGCGGCGGAATCTCGCCGGGTCGTGCTCGACACGATCCAGCCCCTAGCTGCCCGAACTGTGAGGAGCAACCTGTGGAGTCGTCGCTGATTCCTCTTGCGCTGCTCGCGGTCGCGTTCTACTTCCTGGTGCTACGGCCCACGCGCAAGCAGCGGGCCAAGGCGGACTCCATCCGTGCGGCGCTCGGACCGGGTGCCGAGGTCGTGACGGCTGGCGGCATCAAGGGGACTGTGGTGAGCGTCGAGGAGGATGACGTCGCCGTCGAGATCGCGCCAGGTGTTCAGATGCATTTCCTGCCGGGCGCCATCCGTTCCGTGACCAGCGGGGCGGATGACGAGCTCGCCGAGCAGCAAACTCAATCCTCGGATCCGCCCGAGCCAACCACCTGACCTGCGTCTCGAGCAGGTCGGGGATACTTCCTCGACCGCTGGGCTCGGGTCCGCGGCGAGCATGGGAGACAAACAACCGCCATGGCAACACCCACTCCGTCCCGACCGGGGCGCCCGCTGGTCGTCGTCGCCGTAGTCGTGGTTGCGTTGTTCGCCTGGATGGCCGTCAGCGGGGTGACGAGCCCCAAGCTCGGGCTTGACCTGCAAGGCGGAACCAGCGTCACGCTGATTCCCAAGGCTGCCCCGGGTGAAGGCACGATCACCTCCGACCAGATCAATCAAGCCGTCGAGATCATCCGCCAGCGGGTCAACGGGCTCGGCGTGGCCGAGGCCGAGGTGACCACCCAGGGCGCAGGCGCGGACGCAACCATCGTGGTGTCGATCCCTGGCGCCAGCGTCAGCGACATCTACGAGCAGGTTGGTCAGACCGCGCAGCTGAACTTCCGCCCGGTGACCCAAGAGGCTGCTGGCAGCGTTGCGCCGCTGCCGTCGCCGAGCGACAGCGCGTCGCCTTCCCCCTCGAAGAGTGGAAGCAAGTCTCCCAAACCGAGCAAGAGCGCTAGCCCGTCTCCCAGCGATACGGCGTCACCGCAGGAGTCGCCCTCCCCGAGCCCGACTGGCTCCGAGTCGGCCAACCCCCGCTCGGAGACGTCCGCGCTCACCGCCACCGATGAGGTCAAGACCAAACAGGCCAAGACGACCACGGAGCTCGAACCCGCCTACGCCAAGCTGGACTGCACCGACCCGGCCAACACCAAAGGTTTCCAGGACGACCCCAACCTGGCGCTGATCACGTGTTCGCCAGACGGGGCGGCCAAATACCTGCTCCAGGTGGCCGCGGTGCTGGGGACCAACATCGACAACGCCACGGCAACCCTCAACCCACAGACCGGTCAGTGGGCTGTCAACATCGACTTCGACGCCGAGGGAACGAAGGCTTTCGCCGACACCACCCGCACGCTTCAACCGCTGCCGCCGCCGACCAACCAGTTCGCGATCGTGCTCGACGGGCTTGTGATTTCCGCGCCGCGCGTCATCAGCCCGATCCTGGACGGCAATGCAGAGATCACCGGAAACTTCACCCAGGACGAGGCGACGACGCTGGCCAACCAGCTGAAGTACGGCGCCCTTCCGCTGGCCTTCGACGTCGGAGAGGTTCAGCAGATCTCGCCAACCCTAGGAAGCGATCAGCTGACCGCAGGGGTGATCGCAGGTGCACTCGGCCTGTTCCTCGTTGTGCTGTACTCGCTGCTCTACTACCGCGGGCTCGGCCTGGTCACCGTTGCGTCGCTTGCCGTGGCAGGAGCACTCACCTACGGGTTGATCGTGTTCCTCGGCGACCGCATCGGCTTCACTCTCACGTTGGCCGGGGTGGCCGGCGTCATCGTGTCAATCGGTATCACGGCAGACTCGTTCATCGTCTACTTCGAGCGGTTGCGCGACGAGGTCCGGGAAGGCCGCACCCTGCGCGGTGCAGTCGAGACAGGTTGGGTTCGAGCTCGACGGACCATCCTGGCGGCCGACGCGGTGTCCTTGATCGCCGCCGTCGTGCTGTACGTCGTGTCCGTGGGAGGCGTTCGGGGATTCGCCTTCACCCTCGGGCTGACAACCATCGTCGACGTCTTCGTGGTCTTCCTCTTCACCAAACCGATGGTCACGCTCCTCTCCCGCACCGAGTTCTTCGGTGGCGGGCACAAGTGGTCCGGCCTCGATCCCGCCCGACTCGGCCGCAAGGGGCCAGCGGTCTCGACCACGGTCAAGGAGGCCTGATGTCTCGCTTCGGAAACCTGGGTGGCGCCCTCTACCGCGGCGAGGTCTCCTATGACTTCGTCGGTCGGCGCAAGCGCTGGTACACCATCTCCGCCATCATCTTGCTGGTCGCCATCGTGGCTTTGATCTGGCGCGGCCTGACCCTCGGCATCGAGTTCGAAGGTGGGGCCGTCTTCATCGTCCCCACAGCAGACGGAACAGTGGAGCAGGCTCAGGCAGCGGTTGCGGAGGGTGGTGCGGCGGGCGAGAGCATCGTCACCGAGCAGACCAGCGCCAGTGGCCGCTCGCTGCGGGTCCAGACCGAGACCTTGACCAGTCCCGAGTCGGTGGCTGTCGGCCAGTCCCTGGCCAAGGCGTTCGACGTGACCACTGACGAGATCACCACCCAGATCGTGGGACCGAGCTGGGGCAAGGAGATCACCCAGAAGGCCATCCGGGGGTTGATCTACTTCTTGGTCCTCGTGGTCATCTTCTTGTCGATCTATTTCGAGTGGCGGATGGCCCTCGCTGCGATCGTCGCGCTCGCGCACGACCTGGTGATCACCGTGGGGATCTACGCGCTCGTGGGGTTCACGGTGACTCCCGCGACGGTGATCGGCGTGCTGACCATCTTGGGCTACTCGCTCTATGACACCGTGGTGGTCTTCGACAAGGTCAAGGAGAACACCCGCGGTATCGCGGGCAGCAGCAAGCAGACCTACAGCGAAGCAGCCAACAGGGCCCTGAACCAGACCTTGGTCCGATCCATCAACACTTCGGTGATCGCCCTCCTGCCGGTGGCGGCGATCCTGTTTGTCGGAGCGGGCTTCCTCGGCGCAGAGACTCTCAAAGACTTGGCGCTCGCGCTGTTCATCGGCATTGCCGCAGGCACCTACTCCTCGATCTTCATCGCGACTCCGTTCTTGGCGCAGCTCAAGGAGCACGAGCCGGCCATGCAGGCAGTAGCGAAACGCGTCGAGGCCAAGCGCTCGGCCACGACTCGTTCGGCTGCCGGGCAGAGCGCCGCGACCACCGGCTCTGCGGCGACTGCCACCGCCGTGCTCGAACGGGACGACGCGGACGAGGCTGATGCCGAGCCGGCGGCCGCCAAACCGCCCACCAAGAGCTCCACCCCGTCCGGCCGCAACCAGCCCAAGCGCAAGGGCTCAGGTGGCCGGTCGAAATCCAAGAAGCGTCGGTGACGCTCGACCGGGAGGGCGTCGCCCACTTGCGCCCGCTGATTCGGGACGTCCCTGATTGGCCGACGCCGGGCGTGGTGTTCAAGGACATCGCCCCGCTGCTTCGCGATCACGCGGCGTTCACCACCGTCGTGGATGCACTCGCCGGCGTGCCCGCAGGGCGGGTCGACGTCGTTGCCGGCATCGAGGCCCGCGGGTTCCTGCTGGGAGCGCCCGCCGCCTATGTGCGCGGCGCAGGCTTCGTCCCCGTACGCAAGGCGGGCAAGCTACCTGGGCCGACGGCGTCCCAGTCCTATGACTTGGAGTACGGGCAGGCGACCCTCGAGGTTCAGGAGCACGCCTTTGCCGAGGGGGACCGCGTGCTGATCGTCGACGACGTGCTGGCCACGGGGGGCACGGCGGCTGCGACGGTGGAGCTGGTGAGGGCTGCCGGGGCTGAGGTCGCCGGCCTCGCCTTCCTGATCGAGCTCGAGTTCTTGCACGGTCGCGATCGGCTGGGGGACATCCCAGTAACGGTTCTGCTGTCGATGTAGCGGCCATGCCGGCCAGTCCGGCAGCCCATCCTCGCGCAACCGTAGAATGGTTCTCTGTCAGGTGAAGGGTGCCAGGTGACTGACAAGGGACTGCGGGAAGACGCGGGCGAGACCACGTCCTCGGCTGCGTCCACGGTGCGTCCGGCGGCAGAGCCGCAAGAGCCGGCCGACGGGTCGAGGGTCCGGGCCCGGCTGGCTCGCCTGGGTGCCCGACCGGCGGCAGCCGATCCTGCCCTGGAACCACTGTTCCGCCGGGTTCGGGAGACCCACCCGAAGGCTGACCTGCGCGAGGTCGAGCGGGCCTATCGGGTGGCTAGGGACCAGCACGGCGACCAGCTGAGACTCAGCGGTGAGCCGTACATCACTCATCCGCTCGCGGTTGCCCAGATCCTCGCGGAGCTCGGGATGACCGCTCCCACCCTGTGCGCGGCTCTGCTGCACGACACGATCGAGGACACCCCCTACACCCTGGGGGAGCTGAGGGCGGAGTTCGGGGACGAGGTCGCTGACCTCGTCGACGGAGTGACCAAGCTCGACAAGGTGAAGTACGGCCAAGCCTCCGAGGCCGAGACCGTACGCAAGATGGTCGTGGCCATGGCTCGTGACATCAGGGTCTTGGTGATCAAGCTGGCCGACCGCCTCCACAACATGCGCACGATGGAGTTCCAGCCGCCGCCGAAGCAAGAGAAGAAGGCCCGCGAAACTCTCGAGATCTATGCCCCGCTGGCTCATCGCTTGGGGATGAACACCCTCAAGTGGGAGCTCGAAGATCTAGCCTTCGCCATCCTCTACCCGAAGATGTACGAAGAGATCGTGCGCCTGGTCGCCGATCGCGCCCCGAGCCGTGACCAGCTGCTGTCCGGAGTCATCGACACGGTCGCGGGCGACCTGCGCGATGTGAAGATCCGGGCGACGGTGACTGGCCGACCCAAGCACTACTACTCGGTCTACCAGAAGATGATCGTGCGAGGGCACGACTTCGCCGACATCTACGACCTCGTCGGGATCCGTGTCCTCGTCGAGAGTGTCCGCGACTGCTACGCGGCTCTCGGGGCCATTCACGCGCGATGGAATCCTGTCCCGGGCCGGTTCAAGGACTACATCGCGATGCCCAAGTTCAACATGTACCAGTCCTTGCACACGACGGTCATCGGGCCTGAGGGAAAGCCGGTCGAGCTGCAGCTGCGCACCTACGACATGCACCGGATGTCGGAGTACGGCATCGCGGCGCACTGGATGTACAAGGAGCAGACCGGCACCTCGAAGCCGGGTAAAGCGGGAGCACAGAGCACGACGGAGATGGCCTGGTTGCGCCAGCTCGTGGACTGGCAGCAAGAAACTGCCGACCCGGGCGAGTTCTTGGACGCCCTTCGCTTCGACCTCGGCAGCCAGCAAGTCTTCGTATTCACCCCGAAGGGCGACGTCATCGCGCTGCCCCAGGCCGGGACCCCGGTGGACTTCGCTTATGCGGTGCACACAGAGGTCGGGCACCGCTGTGTCGGTGCGCGAGTCAACGGCAAGCTCGTGCCCCTCGAGAGCACCCTGTCCAACGGCGATGTCGTCGAGGTCTTCACGTCGAAGGCGCACGGCGCCGGACCCTCGCGAGACTGGCTCACGTTCGTCAAGAGCGCCCGAGCGCGCAACAAGATTCGGGCGTGGTTCACCAAGGAGCGGCGAGAGGAGGCGGTCGAGCAAGGAAAGGAGTCCTTGGCCCGGGCCATCCGCAAACAGGGATTACCTCTGCAGCGGATCGTCTCGGGTGGAGCCCTCCAGTCGATCGCCCACGACAGCAACTACGCGGACATCACGGCTCTCTACGCCGCCATCGGCGAGGGACACATCTCACCCCAGACGGTGGTGCAGCGGCTGGTCCAGTCGATGGGTGGCGCCGAAGGCGGTCTGGAAGACGTTGCTGAGGCGACGGCACCGACCCGAGAGGCGCGACGCAAGGGCAGTGCCCGCACCGCTGGTGACCCGGGCGTGGTGGTCAAGGGCACGTCGGACGTCTGGGTCAAGCTGGCCAAGTGCTGCACGCCCGTGCCAGGTGACCCGATCATCGGCTGGGTCACCCGGGGCAACGGTGTCTCAGTGCATCGAAGCGACTGTGTCAACGTGGTCAACCTGGCCAAGGACCCACACCGGATGGTCGACGTCGAGTGGGCGCCTTCAGCAACCTCGGTGTTCTTGGTGGCCATCCAGGTGGAGGCGTTGGATCGCTCGCGGCTGCTCTCGGATGTGACCAGGATGCTCTCCGACCAGCACGTGAACATCCTGTCCGCATCGGTCACGACCACACGGGACCGGATCGCGATCTCGCGGTTCACCTTCGAGATGGGTGACCCGACGCATCTCGGCTCGGTGCTCAAGGCCGTCCGTGGGATCGAGGGCGTCTACGACGTCTACCGGATCACCTCCGCGGCACCGTAGCCGCCGAAGGCGGGCTATTCGCCGCTGAACTCCTCCAGCGCGCGACGAGCCTCGGCCAGCCAGGCCTGACGGGCCTCCAGGGCCTCAGAAGCCGCGGCGATCTTGGCAGCGTCCCCTGAAGCCGTCGCCGTTTGGAGCTGCTTCTCGAGCTTGGCGATGACCTCGTCGAGCTGGGCGATGGTGGCCTCGGCACGCGCCCTGGCCTCAGGGTTGGTGCGCTTCCACTTGCTGTCCTCCGCGTCGCGTACGGCCTGTTCGACTCGCCGCAGCCGGTTCTCGACGCGTTCCTTGTCCGCCCTGGGGACGTGGCCCACCTTCTCCCAGCGTTCCTGGATGCCGCGGAGTGTCGCCTTGGTGCTCGGAAGATCGCCGACGGGGAGGAGCTCCTCGGCCTCGTCTGCGAGCGCTTGCTTGGCCTTGAGGTTCTCCGCCTGTCCGGCATCCCTGGCGTCGAAGGTCGCCGACCGCGCGGTGAAGAACACATCTTGGGCCGCCCGGAACCGGGTCCATAGCGCGTCATCGTCGTGTCGGGATGCTCGACCCGCAGCCTTCCACCGATCCATGAGGCGCCGATACTCCGCGGCGGTCGGTCCCCAGTCGGTCGATTCGCTGAGCGCCTCTGCTTCCTTGACGATGGCCTGCTTGGTGGCCTTTGCCTCAGCCTGCTCCGCCGACAGCTTTGCGAAGTGTGCTCGCCGACGGCGATCGAAGGCGTTGCGAGCCGCGGAGAATCGCTTCCACATCGCCTGTTCGGTGCCGCGATCCACCCTCGGGGCGGCCTTCCATTCCTCGAGAAGGGAGCGCAGGCGGTCACCTGACGACTTCCAGCTGGTGGACTCCGCCAGCGACTCGGCCTCGGCAACGATGGCTTCACGGGCAGCCTTGGCGGCCTCCCGGACCTTGGCCTTGTCGGCGCGATCCTTGGCTCGGCGGGCCTCCAGAGCGGGTGTGAGGGCGCGCACTCTGATCCGCAACCCGTCGATGTCGCCAACGGCTTGCGGCGGGTCCAACGACTCACTGATTCGGCCGACCGTTGCGGCGGCTTCGTCCAGGTGGACATCCGCTCCGGACAGGAGGCGCTTCTCCAGCAGCAAGACCTCGGTCTCCAGCGCGGTGTACTTGCGCGCGTAGTAGGCCAAAGCATCGTCGGGCGAGCCGGCTTGGTACTGCCCGACCTGCACCTCGCCGTCTACCGTGCGTACCCACACGGTGCCGTCTGGATCTACTCGACCGTACGTCTCCGGTGGCGGCCCGGCCGGGACTGCGCCAGCCGTGCTGGGGATCGGTTGGGGGAGCGCCGGAGCTGCCGAGCCGGTTGGTTCGGGGGTGGGCTCTGGCGTGGGTTCGGGGGTGGGTTCCGCGGTTGGTTCGGGGGTCGGTTCGGCCGCGGGTTCGGGTGTCCGCGGTGGGTTCGGGCGGTCGGGTTCGGGGGTGGGTTCGGCGTGGGTTCGGGGGTCGGTTCGGCCGCAGGCTCGGGCGTCGGTTCGGGGGTGGGTTCGGCGGTTGGTTCGGGCGTCGGGTTCGGCCGTCGGTTCGGGGGTCGGTTCGGCGCGTTGGTTCGGGGGTCGGTTCGGCCGCAGGTTCGGGCGTCGGTTCGGGCGTCGGTTCGGGGGTGGGCTCTGGCGCGGGTTCGGCCGCGGGTGCTGGAGGTGGGCTCGGGGGTTGGTTCTGTCGTCGAGTCGTCGGTCACATTCAGCCTCCGGCCTGCGGCGTCTCCGCGGTCGTTGCCGTCAGGATCTGGACGGGCTGCTTGGGCGGACCGTCGGGGCTGCCGTCGGCCGTGCCCTCTGCAGCGATCGCCTGCACGACGTCAAGGCCGGAGGACATGGTGCCCAGGATGGTGTAGTTGGGCCCGAGCGTCGTGTCTTCATAGACCAGGAAGAACTGGCTTCCACCGGTGTTGGGACCAGCGTTGGCCATGGCCACCGTGCCGGCGGGGTAGTTGTTGTCCCCATTCTCGGGGAGGTTCTCGTCGGGTAGCTCGTATCCAGGCCCGCCGGTCCCGTTGCCCTTGGGGTCGCCGCACTGCAAGACGAACAGGCCGGAAGTCGTCAGCCGGTGGCACATGGTGTTGTCGAAGTACCCGTCGTCGGCGAGGCCGATGAACGAGGCGACGTTCTCGGGCGCGGCCTTCGAGTCGAAGACGATGTCGATGTCGCCGCAGTTGGTGTTCAGCGCCACCGAGTAGCGCGAGTCAGGCTTGAGCGTGACGTCCTGCGGCTGCGCGTACTGCTTCCCCGACGGCTTCTTGTCGTTGGGGGGTTTGCAGTTCAACCCGGTGGGGCTTGTCGACGTGGACACCTCCGGCGACGCCGTCTCGTCCCCGTCGTTCCCGAGCACCGTCGACAGGTAGGCCAAGCCACCAACGGCGAGCACAGCAACAACGACTGAGGCGATGATCCGCTCCCGACGCTTGGTCTTCGCCGAGCGCTCCGCGCGGCGTGCCTGCTGACGCTCATACCGCGCCCGCTCCACCTCGCGTTCACGCTTCTGCCCAGCCACGCCTGACCCCTTGCTGCTTGCGGCGACGACCTCCGTCGCGACGGCGGCCCAGTGTAAGCGGCGCCGAATCGGTGTGGACGACACGGTGGCCCTTGGGACACGGTAGGCCCGGTAGCCTCGGGCTCAGATCAGAGCGGATGCTTGCACACTCCCGAGCGGGCCGATGAGAGGAGCGCCACGGTGCTGGTGGTGGGTTTCCCGGCCGTCGCATTCGGGACCAACTGCTATGTCGTGGCCCCCGGCGCGGGTGAGGAGTGCGTGGTCATCGACCCCGGTATCGGCGTCGTCGACGAACTCGACGGGGTGCTGCGCGAACATCGGCTTCAACCGGTGGCGGTGCTCCTCACGCACGGCCACCTCGACCACACGTTCTCCGTGACCCCGGTATGCGGCGCCCGGGGGATTCCAGCCTTCATCCACCCGGCCGACGAGGAGCAGCTCGCCGACCCCATGGCATGGCTGTCGCCGGAGACCGAGACGATGTTCGGTGGTCGCCTGACTTGGACGGAGCCGGACGACGTACGCCTGCTGGACGACGGGGCTCCCCTGGAGCTCGCCGGCCTTCGGCTGGTGGTCGACCATGCCCCCGGACACACGGCCGGGTCGGTGATGTTCCGAACTGAGGGGGGCGCGGTGGCAGCTGACGGCGACGATGTCGACGTGTGCTGGTCGGGCGACGTGCTCTTCGCCGGCTCGATTGGCCGGACCGACCTGCCTGGTGGCTCCTACGACGCGATGATGACCAGCCTGGCGACGAAGGTGCTCCCTCTCCCCGACGACCTCGTGGTCCTGCCCGGACACGGACCACAGACCACGGTGGGTCGAGAGCGGCTCACCAACCCCTTCTTGGCTGAGGCGGGCGCACTGCCGGCGGCCGGTCCGACCCGAGGGCTGTGACCGGTGGCCCGTCCAACCCCCCTGTCCGGATTCCCGGAGTGGCTTCCTGCTGGACGCCTCGTCGAACAGACGATCATCGACCGGCTGCGCACGACCTTTGAGCTGTGGGGCTACTCCAGCCTGGAGACCCGATCGGTCGAGCCGCTCGAGCAGCTGCTCAGCAAGGGCGAGATCGACAAGGAGGTCTACGTCCTCCGCCGGCTGCACGCGGACCCGGACGACGCACTGGATGCTTCGGGGCTGGCTCTGCACTACGACCTGACCGTTCCGTTTGCTCGCTATGTGCTGGAGAACGCCGGGCGGCTGAACTTTCCGCTCAAGCGTTACCAGATCCAGAAGTGCTGGCGGGGTGAACGCCCGCAGGACGGTCGCTATCGCGAGTTCCTGCAGGCCGATATCGACGTGCTCGGCCAAGGCGACTTGCCTTTCCACTACGAGGCCGAGCTGCCCGTGGTGCTCGCCGAGGCACTGACCGGGCTGCCGTTGCCGCGCGTACGGATGCAGGTCAACAACCGCAAGGTCTCGCAGGGCTTCTTCCGTGGTGCAGGTCTAGCGGATGTGGCGGGCGTGCTTCGAACCGTCGACAAGATCGACAAGATCGGGCCCGCGGAGGTGGGCCGCGTCCTGCAGGACGAGCTGTCAGCCAGCCGGGCACAAGCGGAGCTCGTACTGGCGTTTGCTGGGATCTCGGCGCCGGACGGATCGTTCGCCGATCGAGTGCGGGCGCTCGGGGTCTCGGACCCGTTGCTGGATGAGGGCATGCAGGAGCTGGTCAACGTCGTGGAGGCCGCCCAAGCGGCGGTGCCGGGCTTCGTGGTAGCCGACCTGAAGATCGCTCGCGGGCTCGACTACTACACGGGAACGGTCTACGAGACCCAGATCGTCGGCCACGAGAATCTCGGGTCGATCTGCTCGGGTGGCCGCTACGACACGTTGGCCACCCTTGGAGACCTTCGGTTCCCTGGGGTAGGGATCTCGCTCGGGGTGACCCGCCTGGTGTCTCGTCTGCTCGGCCAGGATCTCGTCGCCCCCTCGCGAGGCGTACCGACGTGTGTCCTGGTGGCCGTCACCGCCGAGGAGACCCGAGCCGCCTCAGACCAGGTGGCGGCGGCTCTGCGCAAGCGTGGCATCGCCGCCGAGGTGGCACCCGCGGCGGACAAGTTCGGCAAGCAGATCCGGCACGCTGATCGCCGTGGGATCCCGTTCGTCTGGTTCCCAGGGGAGGGCTCTGCGTCCGGCGAGGTCAAGGACATCCGTTCGGGGGAGCAGGTCGAAGCCTCCGCCGACAGCTGGACCCCACCCGACGAAGACCTGCTGCCCCGACTTATCCCCGGGTCACCGCTCTGACGGCCGGACCCCACCCCTTGCGTCCGACCAACTGAGGGCAATAGCGCACCTTGCGTCGGACGCATCGGCTCGGAGGGCCGCGTAGTCTGACCCGGCGCCTCTGTCAGACACCATCGAAGGACATCCTCGTGCTCCGCACCCACGACGCCGGCACCCTGCGTGTCGAACACGTCGGCCAAGAAGTCACCCTCACCGGCTGGGTCGCCCGCCGGCGCGACCATGGCGGCGTGGCCTTCCTCGATCTGCGCGACGCCTCGGGGGTCGCCCAGGTCGTCGTCCGGGATGAGGGGACGGCCCACGGGCTGCGCAACGAGTTCTGCCTGAGGGTGACCGGTGCAGTGAGTGCTCGTCCGGAGGGGAACGCCAACCCGGAGCTGGCGACCGGAGACATCGAGGTCGTGGCCAGCGAGGTCGAGGTGCTCAGTGAGTCCGCTCCGTTGCCGTTCCAGATCGACGACCACATCGACATCGGTGAGGAGGCGCGGCTGCGCTACCGCTACCTCGACCTTCGCCGTACGGCTCCGGCTGCCGCACTGCGCCTGCGGAGCGAGGTCAACCGGGCGGCTCGGACAGTCCTGCACGACGCCGGGTTCGTCGAGGTCGAGACGCCGACGCTGACCCGCTCCACGCCCGAGGGGGCTCGCGACTTCCTGGTGCCCGCGCGGCTCCAGCCGGGCAGCTGGTATGCCTTGCCGCAGAGCCCTCAGCTGTTCAAGCAGCTGCTCATGGTGGCCGGTCTCGAGCGGTACTTCCAGATCGCCCGCTGCTACCGCGACGAGGACTTCCGAGCCGACCGGCAGCCGGAGTTCACCCAGCTCGACATCGAGATGAGCTTCGCCGAGCAGGACGACGTCCTCGAGCTCGCCGAGACCGTGGTCGCCGCGCTGTGGAAGCTCATCGGCTACGAGATCCCACTCCCCATGCCACGGCTCACCTATGCCGAGTCGATGCGCCGGTACGGCTCTGACAAGCCCGACCTGCGTTTCGACCTCGAGCTCACCGAGTGCACCGACTACTTTGCCGAGACGCCCTTCCGGGTGTTCCAGGCGCCATACGTGGGCGCTGTCGTGATGCCCGGCGGAGCCGGCCAGCCGCGCAAGCAGCTCGACGCATGGCAGGAATGGGCCAAGCAGCGCGGGGCCAAGGGTCTGGCCTATGTGCTGGTGGGGGACGACGGCGAGCTCGGTGGGCCGGTCGCCAAGAACCTCACCGACAACGAGCGCGCCGGGCTGGCTGCGCATGTCGGAGCCGTACCGGGGGATTGCATCTTCTTCGCTGCCGGGCCGGTGAAGTCTTCGCGTGCCCTTCTTGGTGCGGCGCGCAGTGAGATCGCCGGTCGCTGCGGGCTCATCGACGAGTCAGCCTGGTCCTTCGTGTGGGTGCTCGACGCCCCGTTGTTCGAACCGTCGGCCGAGGCCACCGCGGGGGGCGACGTCGCTGTCGGAAGCGGAGCCTGGACTGCGGTGCACCACGCGTTCACCTCGCCCAAGGCCGAGTTCATGGACAGCTTCGACACCGACCCCGGCCCTGCACTGGCCTACGCCTACGACATGGTCTGCAACGGGAACGAGATCGGCGGCGGGTCGATCCGTATCCATCGGCGGGACATCCAGGAACGGGTGTTCGCCGTGATGGGCCTCACCGAGGACGAGGCTCAGGAGAAGTTCGGCTTCCTGCTCGACGCGTTCGCCTTCGGTGCGCCCCCGCACGGCGGCATCGCGTTCGGCTGGGACCGAATCTGTGCGCTCTTGTCGGGCACGGAGTCGATCCGCGACGTCATCGCCTTCCCGAAGACGGGCGGCGGGTACGACCCGCTGACGGCGGCGCCCGCGCCGATCACGGCGGATCAGCGCAAGGAAGCCGGCATCGACGCTGCGCCCCCAGCGCCCACCCCCTGATCGCTTCACCCACCGGACTGTCCCTTGGGCGCGGCGTTTTGCCGGATTTGGTCTGATTTGCCCTGCTGCGAAGGGGCGCTCCGCTGGGTGAAGCGCGGGCGTTTGCTGGAGAGTGGGCGGTCGTTAGAGTGCCCAGGTGACGGCTGACGAGGACCTGTTCACGTCAGCGGGCGACGAGCGCGCTGCCGCCAACGCCCCACTGGCCGTACGGATGCGGCCCCGCACGGTGGACGAGGTCGTTGGCCAAGACCATCTGCTTGCCCCGGGGGCTCCGCTGCGTCGCCTCGTCGACGGGGTCGCTGCCGGTGGGGGTACGGCTCCGTCCTCGGTCCTGCTCTGGGGGCCGCCGGGCACCGGCAAGACGACACTTGCCTATCTCGTGGCATCCGCCACCGACCGCGCCTTCGTCGAGCTGTCCGCGGTCACTGCGGGAGTGAAGGACGTCCGCGCGATCATCGACGGTGCGCGCCGGGCGCTCGGCAGCGGCGGGCGCGAGACGGTGCTGTTCGTCGACGAGGTGCACCGCTTCTCCAAGACCCAGCAGGATGCTCTTCTCCCCGCCGTGGAGAACCGTTGGGTCACGCTCATCGCCGCGACCACGGAGAACCCGCACTTCTCCGTGATCGCCCCGCTGTTGTCCCGAAGTGTCCTGCTGACCCTTCGACCGCTGGACAGCGCAGGCGTACGGCAGCTGCTCGAGCGCGCGGTCTCCGACGCGCGAGGGCTGGCGCCCGCTGAGCTGACGGTCGGTGAAGAGACCCTCGACCAGCTCACTCGACTGGCCGGTGGCGATGCCCGCTGGGGGCTGACCGCGCTGGAGGCTGCAGCCGCCGCGGCCCAAGCACGCGGGGCCGACGAGGTGACCGTTGCAGACGTCGAGCAGGCGATCGATCGCGCGGCTGTGCGCTACGACCGTGACGGCGACCAGCACTACGACATCACCAGCGCATTGATCAAGAGCATCCGCGGCAGCGATGTGGACGCTGCGCTGCACTATCTGGCGCGCATGGTGGAGGCCGGCGAGGACCCGCGCTTCATCGCCCGACGCCTGGTGATCCTCGCCAGCGAGGACATCGGTGAGGCCGACCCGAGCGCCCTGGGGCTCGCCGTGGCCGCGATGCAGGCCGTCTCGCTGGTGGGCTTCCCCGAAGCGCAGATCAACCTGGCGCAAGCCGTCATCCACCTCAGCCTCGCGCCCAAGTCGAACGCGGTCATCCTCGCGATCGGCGCAGCGACCTCCGACGTGCGAGCCGGCATCGGGGGGCCGGTGCCCCCCGGCCTGCGAGACGCCCACTATGCGGGCGCCCAGAAGCTCGGCCACGGGCAGGGGTACCAATATCCGCACGATGCTCCGCACGGTGTGGTGGAGCAGCAGTACGCCCCAGATGCCGTCGATCTCCCGGCGCTACTACCTGCCAACCGACCACGGGGCCGAGCGCGAGCTGGCGGTACGAGCCGAACGCCTCCGCAGGGTCGTCCGCGGGGAGACTTCTGAGACCGATGAGACTGCAGATGCTGCTGTGACTCCAGGGACAGACGAGGCGTAACCGAGGAGACCGGCGCGCACGCAGCCACCCACCTGAGGCGTTGCGATCGGAAGGAGCGCAGGACCGGGAAGGCCGCTCGCAACCATCCTTTCGCGCGCCTGACCGTGCCCCGATCACGCGCAAACGAGTCGGGGAGAACGAGGGTCGACGGCTAGGCTGAGCACCTAGGCGGCGGCGCTGTCACAGGCGCACCCGCACGCCCTAGAACCAACCCATCCGAGAGGCCCCGCCATGGAGACCGCCGAGATCCGCAGCCGTTGGCTGCGCTTCTTCTCCGAGCGCGACCACGCGGTAGTTCCCTCGACCTCCTTGCTCCTCGACGATCCCAACCTGTTGTTCGTCAACGCCGGCATGGTGCCCTTCAAGCCCTACTTCCTCGGCCAGGAGACGGCACCCTGGCCGAGGGCGACCAGCGTCCAGAAGTGCGTACGCACCCTGGACATCGAGGAAGTCGGCAAGACCACCCGGCACGGCACGTTCTTCCAGATGAACGGCAACTTCTCCTTCGGGGACTACTTCAAGGAGCGAGCGATCGAACTCGCGTGGGAGCTCGTCACGCGACCCCAGGCGGACGGCGGCTACGGCTTCCCCGAGTCCAAACTCATGGCCACGGTCTACCAGGACGATGACGAGGCGTACGGCCTCTGGAAGCGCATCACCGGCCTGCCTGACGACCGGATCGTGCGGCTGGGAAAGTCAGAGAACTACTGGAGCATGGGCGTTCCTGGACCGGGCGGTCCGTGCAGCGAGATCCTCATCGACCGTGGCCCGGAGCACGGCCCGGACGGTGACGTCGAGAAGGCGGGCGACCGCTACCTCGAGTTCTGGAACCTCGTGTTCATGGAGCACGAGCTCAGCGCCGTACGCAGCAAGGAAGACTTCGACATCGCCGGCGATCTGCCGGCCAAGAGCATCGACACCGGCATGGGCCTCGAACGCGTCGCCTATCTGCTTCAAGGGGTCGACAACCTCTACGAGATCGATGAGGTACGGCCGGTGCTCGACCGCGCGGCGGAGCTCGCCGGCAAGACCTACGGCCGGGACCACGTCGATGACGTTCGGCTGCGGGTCATCGCCGACCACGTACGCAGTGCGCTGATGATCATCGGCGACGGGGTCAGCCCGGGCAACGAAGGGCGTGGGTACGTGCTGCGCCGAGTCATCCGGCGGGCGGTCCGGTCGATGCGCCTGCTGGGCGTCGACGAGCCGACCCTGCCCGAGCTGCTTCCACTCAGCAAGGACAAGATGTCGAAGTCCTACCCAGAGCTGGAGACCGACTGGACCCGCATCTCGAGCATCGCCTACGCCGAAGAGCTGGCGTTCCGGCAGACCTTGCGTGCGGGCACGGCAATCTTCGACACCGCAGCGGTCGCGACCAAGGCGCAGGGTGGCACGACCCTGAGCGGCGAGGACGCGTTCAAGCTTCATGACACCTTCGGCTTCCCCATCGACCTGACCCTGGAGATGGCTGGCGAGGCGGGAATCGACGTCGACCAGGCCGAGTTCCGGCGGCTGATGAAGGAGCAGCGCGACCGCGCGAAGGCGGACGCGAAGGCCAAGAAGAGCGGGCACGTCGACCTGTCGGCCTATCGAGAGCTGGCCGTCGCCAGCGGCGGCACGACGTTCACCGGCTACCACGAGGTGGCCTCCGACGCGGTCGTGAGCGGCCTGCTCGTCGACGGGTTGCCGGCGCCGAGCGCCGGTGAAGGGGTCGACGTCGAGCTCATCCTCGACCGCACACCGTTCTACGCCGAAGGCGGCGGGCAGCTCGGCGACACGGGGCGCATCACGCTGGACAACGGTGCAGTGGTCGAGGTGCTCGATGTCCAGGCGCCGATCCCTGGGCTCAACGTCCACCGCGCGCGGGTCCTCTCCGGCGAGGTCGTCGTCGGTGCTCAGGCCGATGCCAGGGTCGATCTCGAGCGGCGGCTGGCGATCTCTCGAGCCCACACTGCGACCCACATGGTCCACAAGGCCTTTCGCGAGGCGCTGGGCGACACGGCGACCCAGATGGGATCGGAGAACTCCCCAGGACGGCTGCGCTTCGACTTCCCCAACCCCAGCGCCGTACCCCCGTCCGTCCTGGCCGATGTCGAGGCGCGCGTCAATGCCGTGCTGCTCGACAACCTCGACGTGACGGCCGAGATCATGAGCCAGGAGCAGGCGCGGGCGACGGGCGCGATGGCGTTGTTCGGCGAGAAGTACGGCTCCGAGGTCCGCGTCGTCTCCGTCGGCGACTGGGCGCGCGAGCTCTGTGGCGGCACGCACACCCAGCGCACCGGACAGCTCGGAGTCGTCAAGCTGTTGGGGGAGTCGTCGATCGGGGCAGGTGTGCGCCGGGTCGAGGCTCTCGTGGGCAGCGACGCCTACCGCTTCCTCGCGCGGGAGCACCATCTCGTGGCGCAGCTCACCGAGGCGCTCAAGGTGCGGCCCGAGGAGCTGCCCGAGCGCATCGAGTCGATCCTTGGCCGGCTGAAGGACGCCGAGCGCGAGCTCGACAAGCTGCGGGCCGGCCAGGTGCTCGAGTCGGCGGCGCCGCTGGCTGCCGGGGCGAAGGACCTCGACGGCGCGCTGCTCGTGGCGGCGCAGGTTCCCGACGGAACGACCCCGGACGACCTGCGGGCGTTGACCTTCGACGTACGCAACCGGTTGGGCACCGAGCGGGCGGCGGCCGTTGCGCTGGTCAGCGTCCCCAGCGACAAGCCGATCGCCGTGGTGGCAGTGAACGATGCGGCGCGTGCTGCGGGCATCAAGGCCGGCGCGCTCGTTCGTGTTGCCGCACAAGCACTTGGTGGGGGCGGCGGCGGGAAAGACGACGTGGCGCAGGGCGGTGGCACCGACCCCAGCGCCATCCCGGCCGCGCTGGCAGCTGTCGAGGCGGCGGTCGCGTCCGTCGTAGCCGGTGGCTGAGGTCGCTGTGCGGGCTGGCGTTCGGCTCGGCATCGACGTGGGCAGCGTGCGTGTGGGGGTCGCCCGTAGCGACCGCGATGCTCTGATTGCCACACCGGTGGAGACCATTCAACGCGGCCCCGACTCGACGTCACGAATAGCTGCCATCGCCGCGGAGGTGGACGCGGTCGAGGTGGTTGTCGGGTTGCCGCGCAGCCTTTCCGGGGCGGAAGGACCGGCTGCCGAGTTGGCCAGGACGTTCGCCGTAGAGCTGGCCGACCGGCTCGGGGTGGTCCCGGTCCGGCTCGTCGACGAACGGCTGACCACGGTCTCGGCAACCCGCGGGCTCCAGGCCGCCGGTGTCTCCTCCCGGGCGGGTCGGGCGGTCGTCGACCAGGCCGCGGCTGTCATCATCTTGCAAGGGGCGCTCGACGCCGAACGAGGCACGGGTCGCCCAGCTGGGGAAATCGTGGGGGAGGACCGGCCGCGGCCGGGCGAGTCTCAGGATGTGGGGACGCAGTGAGTCAGGTAGGCCTGGGCATGAGTGCGCCGGAGACGGTGCAACGGGGTAGGGGGGCGGGTCGCAACGTCCTGGCCGCTGTCGTGGCGATGCTGGTCGTCGTGGGCCTGCTGGGCGGCCTGACCCTGCTTGCGGCGAGCCTGCTGAACGGCTCGGACAACGACTACCCCGGCCCCGGGACCGGTGAGGTCACGGTGGTGATCCCCGCGGGGGCCTCGCTCACGGCGATGGGGACGCTGCTGGCCGATGCGGATGTCGTCAAGACCGTCGATGCCTTCGTCTCCGCGGCGAGCGACAACGAGCATGCTGGGGAGATCCAACCCGGGACGTACGTGCTCCGCACCCAGATGCGTGGTGCCGATGCCGTTGCGGCGCTGCTGGATCCGGCCAGCAGAATCACCGAGAAGGTCACCATTCCCGAGGGTCTTCGGGTGTCGTCCACGGTTGCGGTTCTCGCGAAGAGCACTCACCTCAAGGCCAAGGCCCTCAAGTCCGCGCTGGCCGATCCGAGCGCTCTCGGGTTGCCGAAGTATGCGCAGGACAACCCCGAGGGGTTCTTGTTCCCGGCGACGTACACCCTCGAACCGGCTACCGAGGCCGAAGAGCAGCTGACGGCGATGGTGGCTCGGTTCGACCAGGCCGCAAAGGACGTCGGCCTCAACCAGCGGGCCTCCGACGTCGGGCTGAGTCGCTACGAGGTGGTGATCGTGGCTAGCTTGCTGCAGGCGGAGGCCCGGCCGAAGGACTTCCCGAAGGTGGCCCGCGTCATTTACAACCGGCTCGACGCCGGGATGCCGTTGCAGCTCGACGCGACGGTGAACTACGCCCTGGGGACGAGCAAGCTGCGGCTGAACGCCGACGACCTCGCCGTGGACTCGCCCTACAACACCTATGCGAACCCCGGATTGCCTCCGGGGCCGATCAACAGCCCCGGCCAGGCGGCTCTGGAGGCCGCGCTCGCCCCCGCGGACGGTCCGTGGCTCTACTACGTGACCGTCGACCCGGCGACGGGGCGCACCAAGTTCACCGATTCCTATGAGGAGTTTCTGCAGTTCAAGCGCGAGTTCCAGGCGACTCAGTGAGTGGTCCTGGTCGGCGTCGCGCCGCCGTTCTAGGGCACCCGATCGCGCACTCCCTGTCTCCGCTGCTGCACGCGGCGGCGTACGAACATCTCGGCCTCGACTGGGACTACCAAGCGATCGACGTCACGGCGGCCGAGCTGCCTGAGTTCGTTCGGGGACTCGGGTCTGAGTGGGTCGGCCTGTCTCTGACCATGCCTCTGAAGGAGGCGGTGCTGCCCCTGCTGGAGGTGGTCGAGGAGACGGCCGCGACCGTTGGCGCGGCGAACACGGTGATCTTCGGTGGTGACGGCCAAACTCGCTCGGGCCACAACACCGATGTCGGTGGGATGCTCGCCGCTCTCGATGAGCGCGAGCTGGACCCCGTCGAGGAGGCGACGATCCTCGGCGGTGGTGCTACCGCCCGTTCGGCGCTGCTCGCCCTGGCTCGTCGCGGGACGCGCCGTGTCCAGGCCTATGTACGGCGGCCGGAGGCTCAGTCAGCCTTGGTCGACCTCGCCTCGAAGCTGGAGGTCGAGCTGATGGTGGCGCCCTGGATCGACGCCCCGCAGGGCCTGCTGGCCCCGCTGGTCGTCTCGGCGGTGCCGTCAGGGGCTCCGGATGCGCTCGTGCACGCCGTACCCACCATGGCTGGCACCTTGTTCGACGTGGTCTACGACCCCTGGCCCACCCCGCTCGCCGAGCGGTGGACGGTGCGCAGCGGGACCGTGATCTCCGGGTTCGATCTTCTGGTGCATCAGGCAGCGATGCAGGTCGAGCTGATGTGCGGCCAGGCCGTGCCGGTCGACGTCCTCCGCGCCGCGCTGCCACGGGGGGTTTAAGCCCGAGCGCGGATCCGCCGATGGGGGAACGAGGCGCCGGGAGCACGGCGCGTGGGGCGGAAGGGTCAGCGATGACGGAACTGTTGCACGGGCGGTCGGCCCAGCTCGATCGCGCCCTCGGGGACCTGCTTCGGCAGTCGCCCGAGGTCGAGGCCGCGTCTGTGGTCTCCTTCGACGGACTGCCCATGGCGTCGGCGCTTCCGCCGGCCATGGACGAGAACCGGGTCGCGGCGATGAGCGCCGCGCTGCTGTCGCTGGGTGAGCGTGCGGCCGAAGGACTCGGCCGCGGCGAGCTCTCGCAGGTCTACGTCGAGGGTGAGACCGGAACGGTCTTCCTGATCTCTGCCGAGGACGAGGCGGTCCTCGTGGCTGTCGGCGCGCGCGGCGCCAAGGTCGGGCTGCTGCTCTACGAGATCCGCCGGGCCGCGGCTGCCGTTGCGGCTGCTCTGCGGGCCGAGGATGCTGTTCAGGAAGCCCCGCCCTCGCGAGTCGACGACTTCGTGGCAGAGCCGGTGGCTGAACAGCACGCCGAGCCAGCGGTCGCGCCACAGCCCGAGCCCGTCTCCGAAGAGTTCACAGCTGACGACGGCGTGTCCTCGGAGGCCGACGTGGATGACACCGACCCGCTCGGTCTGGGCGAGGTCGTCGTCGAGGCCGTCGAGGAAGCTGGCTCCGAACCGGTCGAGTCGTCTCAGTCGAGTGAGTCCGCCGAGCCGGGCGACGAGCGGGAGTACGCCTCCGCAGGCGCCCCCTCTCAGCCGACACCCGACCTGGGTGCCTGGGCGACGTTCACCCCGGGTGGCCGTTCGACCCCCGAAGACACCTGGACCTGACCTCGGTGCCCTCGCGGCTCCGTACGGTCAGCGCGCCAAACCACGTCCGCACACAACCAGATGAGGAGTTGAGGTGAAGCTCGAAGGCTCGCTCGATGCGTTCAGCCTGCCGGACATCTTCCAGCTGCTCAGCTTCACGAAGAAGTCTGGTGGTTTGCGCCTGCGCAACGGTGCAGCGGACGGTGTCGTCCACTTCGCGGAAGGCTTCATCACCGGCGCCTCAGCCGACGGGGTCCGTCAGGCGTTGGCTCGACGCCTGATCGGTTCCGGGGTCGTCGACGATGAGGCGCTCGCCCATGCGGTGCAGCAGGCCGCCTCTGGGCAAGGAGTCGGCCCTGCTCTCATCGAGGCTGGTGCGGTCGACGCGGAAGTCGTCCGCCAGGCGGCCACCGACCAGACCGTCGATGCAGTCTTCGATCTCCTGCGCTGGCCGGCAGGGGACTTCGCCTTCAGCGTCGACGCCAAGAACCCCGACGAGGTCGGGATCCGCCTCACTACCGAGGCTGTGGTCGCAGACGCTTCGGCGCGGCAGTCGTCGTGGGACGCCGTCGCAGCTGTCATCGCTGGCCCCGACACCGTCTTGACGATGCCCGTCGTGCTGGCTGCTGACCCAGTTGTCGGCCGCGAGGAGTGGTCGCTGCTCGCGCTCGTGGACGGTCGGCGCCGCGTGGGCGATCTCGTCGAACTGACCGGCTGTGGCCAGTTCGCCGTGGTCTCGACGCTCGCGTCGCTGGTGGAGCGCGGGCTGCTCCAGGTCCGCGGAGAGCACGATCACGTGACGACCGTGACCCGCCGGCAGGCGCTGCTCGCTCCGCTGGAGGCGACGTCGCCGGCCACTGACCTGGTTGAGCCAGCCGAGGACAGCGACTGACGAGGCGAGCCCGACAGTGCCGAGTCGCCGGCGACGGAGCAAGGCGAGACCCAGGATTCAGTCACCGACGAGACCGACGAGACCGACGACGCGGACGCGCCGGACGCCACTGAGGCTTCCGCGGAGGCCGTGTCAGACGGCGCCTCTGAGGCGGAGAACGCCGCAGAGGCCGACGAGTCCGAGGCCGACGAGTCCGTTGACGCCGTCGTTGACACCGAGGACGCCGACCAGCGGCAACGTGATGACCAGTCAGAGGCAGCGCCCGCGGGCTCCGACGTACAGACCGAAGCAGCCGCACAGACCGAAGCCGCCCAGCCGGTCGCAGCAACCGAGCAGGCGCAGGAGGAGGATGTCAGTACGACGCAGGCGCCCGCCGCGCTGACCGGCGTGCACAAGCCCGGCGACGTCGTGCCGACCCGCCAAGAGCCGTTCCGTCCGGCCCGTCGCCCGGACCACCCAGAGCCGGCCGCCCCCTCGCACCTGACCGGACTTCCCTCAGCCAACCAGCCTGCCGCTCAGACAGTCGGTAGTGCAGCGGTCGCCACCAACCCGGAGACGGCCTTGATCGAGCGCGACCCAAGTGTCAACCGAAGCCTCTTGCTGAGGCTGATCGCCGGAGTGAGGGGTCTCTAGTGGCCACGGGCAGGACCAGACGACGCCATGGCGGCCAGGCGGTGAAGGTCGTAGTCACCGGACCTTTCGCCGCCGGCAAGACGACCTTGATCCGCACGATCAGTGAGATCACCGTGCTGTCCACCGAGCGCGCGATCACCGATTCGACCAAGTCACGCAAGAGCGACACCACCGTCGCGATGGACTTCGGGCGAATCACCATCGATCGCGACCTGGTGCTCTACCTGTTTGGCACGCCTGGCCAGGAGCGCTTCGACTTCATGTGGGAGATCCTGGGCGAAGGGATGCTTGGCTACCTTCTCCTGGTCGACGCCGAGCGCGACGATTCGCTGGCCGAGTCGATCGGCATCCTCAGTGCCTTCCGCACCATGGCACGGGTGCCCTACGTCGTGGCGCTCAACCGGGCCTCTGCTCTCGAGCCGGAGGCCGAGGAGCGCTTGCGCGACGTCCTGCAGCTCGCGCCGAACATCCCGGTGCTGCCGTGCGACGCCACTGACAAGGAGTCGGTCAAGGCCGTCCTGTTGGCGCTGCTGTATGCCGTCCTTGACGAGGTCGAAGCCGAACGCGCGTCGGTGTAGGGCAGACCCAGATGGCGTGGTTTGGACTGAGAAGGCGAGGCGGGCGGCACGCCGTACGCCCGCTGATGGCTCCGCCCACCGGGGTGACGATCACCCCGCACGTGTACAAGCCGGCTGGCGCACCCATCGTCGTCGAGGCGACGACGATCGCTGAGGCACCGTTCGTGGCCGGTCCACTTGCGCCAAGAGTGGTACCGGCGCCCGCTCCAGCCCTCGCGGGGCAAACCGTGCGCCGACCCGCGGTGCCGCGAGGACTCGTTCCGGAGCTGGATCCGGAGCCGGCTGTGGAGCCCATCGCGTCGCCAGCGCCAGCGCCAGCCCCACGGCCCGAACCGAAGGCCGCTCGGAAACGGCCGGCACCGCAGCTGACGCCGGCACGGGTGAACCCCGGTCCGACCGAACCGGTGAGTGCGACCGTCGGGCTCTTCTTCGATGACGGCAGCCACGTCGTGCTGGATGCCTCAGACCCACGGGCTACCGCCTTCAAGGTGCTTGCCGAACGCCTCAACGACTGACCTCCCAACAGTTGGGGACTCAGGCACTGAGGAGGTATTCGATTCGGGCTTCGAGATGGCTGTAGATCTCGGGTTGTCCGGCTGGTGGTGGCCGTCGTCCTGGCAGGAGCGGGGGCGCGGTCGAGTCATAGGTGTGTCCGGTGGGGGTGGTGACCCGCACGCTGTGCGGTCGGCCACGCTCATGGGGAAGGGCTTCGGTCTTCCAGCCGGGGGTTTGTTTGAGGTAGTTGCACCGTTCACATAGCCCTTGACCGTTGGAGAGGGTCGTACGGCCGCCGTGGGCGTGGTCGTGGATGTGGTCGATGTGCCGGATGGTCGCCTCACACCACGGGGTGCGGCAGGTGCCGTCTCTGGTGGTGATGAACCGGCGCATCCCGCGGGGAAAGACCCGGCGGGTGGACTCCACCTGGATCAGCGCCCCGGTCTCGGGGTGAGCGAACAGCCGGCGTAGCCAGACCTTGGCCGAGTCATCATCGGTGTCGTTGTTGTCGCTGGGCGAGATGAGCTCGCGGGCGGTCCCGGCCGGGATGGGTCCGTAGCCGGGGACCTGCGCGGGGCTGTCATCAACGCCGAGCAGCGTGCGATCGGAGATGACGACCTGGACTTCGACCGGGACCGCGGTTGCGGTGGTCTGTCCGGTGACCCGTTCGGTCAGGGTGTCGGCCATCAGCTGTCCCCGACTCCGCGGGTCGCCTTGAGCGTGGGCGGTCGCCGCGGCTTGTTCCAGGGAGGTGATGACCGCGACCCCCGCAGGGACCGGCAGCAATGCCCCCAGCAGGCTCATGGCATCCGGGGCCGGCCGCAGACTCACCCGCCTGTCCTCCATGGCCCGCGCGGCCCGGTCGACGGCGGCTTGGGCGTCCAGGCGGTAGGCGACCGCGCGGACCTGGCAGGTGAGTTCCTTGTCTCCCCAGCTCGCGAGCCGGTCCAGGTCGGTGCTGATCTCGGCATCCAGGGCCCTGCGGTCGGCTCGGGTGAGGGAGGAGGACTCCCGCACGATGATCGACGCCCGCCACTCGCTGATCACCCCAGAGGTCAACGCCCCCAGCGTCCGTGGGAGGTCCTGGACCAGCGTGGTCGCGATGCCTACCTGCCGGGCACCCTGGTGCGGGGACAAGCGGCGCGCGAGCCCAACCTGCGCCCCGACCGACGGCCGGCATCGGTCGGTGTCACGCCTTGCCTGCCACGCCTCGAACCCACCCGAACCGGACTCACCGGGAGCGGGCTCGCTCGCGCGTGCGGCCGCGCATTCGTCGGCGCGGCGCTGCTCACCGGCGGCGAACGTTGCGGTGACCCGGACCTGCGCCGCAGCGACGGAGGCCTTCAACTCTTCCAACGCGCGAAGCTTGTCAATGCACTCGGAGGCGTCGTCCGAACCGTCCATGCCCTCGAAGTCGAGGGTGTTCAGTTGGCTGGTCAGTCCCATGACGGCGGCAGCGCTGCCGGCTGTCTTGGAGGCGAATGACATGGCTGTAACTCTAGAACACCGCGCCGACAATTGCAATGCCTAGAGGGGCCGATTCCCGTTTAGTTCCAACAGATTCGCATAGCATAAGAGACGGACACATGACCGACCTTGTCCACTTGTCCACAGATTTGCGGCAGATACTTCCCTTCGTCACTTGGGACTGCTAGGGCGACGGCTCAGCGGCGCACGGCCGCGAGATTCGTCACGGTCCGTGATGGCTCGCCAGGCGGCTCAAGCCGCCCTCTGGGACGCCGATGACTGACAGGGGGAATCGTCGCGTGGAGGGGACAGCGTGAAGCAGCTCGGAGACATCCTGGTTGAAGGCGGCCTGGTCACGAACACCCAGCTGACGGCTGCCTATGAGGAGCACCAGCGGCTCGGGCGCTCGCTCGGCCGGGTGCTGGTCGACCAAGGGGTTGTCACCGAAGGGCAGCTGGTGGCCGCTCTGGCGACGCAGATCGGGATGCGCTTCGTCGACCTGAGCGACACGGTCATCGACCACTCGGCTGCTGCGCTGATCTCTGGTGAGCTTGCCCGGCGTTCGTCGATGCTTCCGTTCGCGTTCGACGACGGCAAGCTTCTGGTGGCGACCGCTGATCCGGCCAACGTGATCGCCCTCGACGACGTGCGAATGCGTACCCAGCTCGAGATCAAGCCCTGCCTCGCCACACCGGCGGATATCGCGGCAGCCATCGACCGCACCTATCGCGCAGACAGTGAGCTCGACGACCTCACCGCCGCGATGGACAGCGCTGACGACGAAGCGGATCTCTCCAAGGTCACCGAAGCCACGGACGACGCTCCGATCGTCAAGTACGTCAACGCGCTCATCATCCAAGCCATCCAGGACCGTGCGTCTGACATTCACCTCGAGCCGACCGAGCGCGAGCTCCGCGTGCGCTATCGCATCGACGGCGTGCTGCACGAGATCATGCGTTCCCCCAAGAGCATCCAGTCTGGGGTCATCAGCCGACTGAAGATCATGGCTGACATCAACATCGCCGAGCGACGCATCCCGCAGGACGGCCGTCTCTCGGTAAACGCCAACGGGCGCAAGATCGACTTGCGCGTGGCGACCCTCCCCACTGTGTGGGGCGAGAAGGTCGTCATGCGAATTCTCGACAACTCGACGGCCAGCCTCGACCTGGCCGACCTGGGCTTCAGCGACAACAACTTCGATCGGTTCTCGCTGAGCTTCACGAAGCCGTACGGCATGATCCTGGTCACCGGGCCGACGGGTTCAGGAAAGTCGACGACGCTGTACGCGACGCTGAACATCCTCAACAAGCCTGAGGTCAACATCATCACCGTCGAGGACCCGGTCGAATACCGGCTCGCCGGCATCAACCAGATCCAGGTGAACAACAAGGCTGGCCTCAACTTCGCCTCGGCGCTCCGCTCGATCTTGCGGTCGGACCCCGACATCGTGCTCATCGGTGAGATCCGTGACCATGAGACGGCGCAGATCGCCATCGAGGCCGCACTCACCGGTCACCTGGTGCTCTCGACCTTGCACACGAACGATGCGCCGAGCGCGATCACCCGGCTCATCGAGATGGGCATCGAGCCGTTCCTCGTGGGTTCGGCCGTCGACTGTGTGCTCGGCCAACGTCTGGCGCGTCGGTTGTGCAGCAAGTGCAAGGAGGCCTACACCCCGACGGCGGAGGCCCTGCTCACCGCGCGTTATCCGTGGAAGGACGGCGAGGAGCTCCCGACGCTCTTCCGTCCACTGGGTTGCTCGGCCTGCGCCAAGACCGGCTACAAGGGACGGCTGGCTCTGCATGAGGTCATGCCCGTCACCGAGGACATCGAGCGGCTGACGGTGGAGCACGCATCAGCGTCGACCATCGCAGACGCCGCTCAGAAGGACGGCATGGCGTTCCTTCGGGAGGACGGCATGCACAAGGTGGCCCTCGGGGTCACGTCCATCGAAGAGATTCTGCGCGTCGTGGTCTGACCGCGGTGAAGTGCCGACAGGCAGCGGATCAGGCCGTACGGCTCAAGCCGTGCCCAGCCTGGGCCGATGGCAGGACGAGGGGTTCGCAGAGTGCGAACCTCCGACGAAGGGGGCAAGAGTGGAGACCACCGGATTCGGCGGGTCCTCGCCCGAACAGAACGGCACTGAGCCGTCGTCCGCGCCGGCCAGCACGGTGACCGCGTTCGCGCCGTCCCCGCTCGACCCCGAGTGGCGTCCGGAGTCCGAGGGCTCCGCGTCGCCGACCAACGACTCGTCGCCAACGACTGCGCCAGAGTCGGCAGCAGCTCCGGCGCACGCCGTGGTCCAGCCTGCTCCTGCGGTCGCGGTCCCCGCCCTCGCCCCGGCGGCACCCGATGCACCACCGGCGGAGGCTCCGAGCGCACCCGCGGCGGAAGCCGCCGCCGGCACCAGCATCACCGTGTCTCTCGCTCCGATGGCTGAGGTGTCCACGCCTGCTCCGCTCGCTGAACCGGTCGAGGTTCCTGCGCAGCCGGAGACGGCCGCGTTGCCCTCGGCCAGCGCTCCCAGCGAGGCGTCCGCCGATGCGGTGGCGCTAGCCGAGACCGAGGCGTTCGAGGGCGCGTACGGCCGCGCGACCACCGAAGAGCAGGTGACCGACACCGACCTGAGCCTCCACGACCTCCTGGGGCTGGTGCTCGACAAGGGTGCCTCCGACCTTCACCTGACCACCGGCTCTCGTCCGCAGATCCGCTTGCACGGCCACCTGATGCCGCTCGAGGACTACCCCGAGCTCACGCCGTCGGTGATCCAGCGGGTCATGTATGCCGCGATCACTCAGCGGCAGCGGGAGAAGTTCGAGGAGAAGCTCGAGCTCGACTTCGCCTACTCGGTGCCGGGCAAGGCGCGTTTCCGCGTCAACCTCTACCGGCAGCGGGACTCCCTGGGTGCGGCGTTCCGCCTCATCCCCTTCGAGATCAAGAAGCTCGAGGACCTCGGGATTCCGCCGTCGGTCGCCAACTTTGCGATGCTGCCGCGCGGCTTCGTGCTCGTGACCGGACCGACCGGCTCCGGAAAGTCCACGACCCTGGCTGCTCTCGTCGACCTCGCCAACCGCCAGCGTCGCGACCACATCATGACCGTCGAGGACCCGATCGAGTTCCTGCATACCCACCAGTCGTGCGTGGTCAACCAGCGCGAGGTGGGGGAGGACACGCATTCCTTCGAGAACGCCCTTAAGCACGTGCTGCGTCAGGACCCCGACATCATCCTGGTCGGTGAGATGCGTGACCTCGAGACCATCTCCGTCGCGCTGACCGCGGCCGAGACCGGCCACCTCGTCTTCGCCACGCTGCACACCCAGGATGCGGCGCAGACCATCGACCGCATCATCGACGTGTTCCCGCCCCACCAGCAGCAGCAGGTGCGCGTCCAGCTCGCCGGCTCGCTGCAGGGTGTCGTGTGTCAGACCCTTGCCCGCACCGTCGACGGCCGCGGCCGCGCGGTGGCGACCGAGGTTCTCGTGGCCACGCCGGCCATCCGCAACCTGGTGCGCGAAGGAAAGACCCACCAGATCTACTCGGCCATGCAGGCCGGGGCACAGCACGGCATGCACACCCTTGACCAGCACCTGGCAGAGCTGGTCAAGCGAGGCAAGATCACCTACGAGGTGGGCCTCGAGAAGTGCCACCACATCGAGGACTTCAACCGGCTCACCGGCCGGGGCTGAGAGGCGTAGCCATGGCAGCGACTGCAACCTTCCAGTACTCGGTGCGCGACCGCGCCGGGAAGATGGTGTCGGGCAAGATCGACGCCGACTCTCCCGGAGCCGTAGCCACCAAGCTCAAGTCGATGGGCTACGCCCCGGTCACCATCTCCGAGGTCAAGACCTCCGGGATGTCGACCGAGCTGTCCTTGCCGAAGCTCGGCTCCAAGGTCAAGCTCAAGGAACTGGCGATCTTCTCGCGGCAGTTCGCCACGATGATCAACTCCGGGCTCTCGCTCCTGCGTGGTCTGTCGATCCTCGAGCAGCAGACCGAGAGCAAGGAGCTCGGCAAGGCGCTCACCGAGGTGCGGCAGGACGTCGAGGCCGGCACCGCGCTGTCCATGGCGTTCGGCAAGCACCCAACGATCTTCCCGCCGCTGATGGTCAACATGACCCGCGCCGGCGAGATCGGCGGCTTCCTCGACTCGGTCATGCTGCAGATCGCCGCCAACTACGAGGCCGAGGTCAAGCTCCGAGGCAAGGTCAAGGCAGCCATGACCTACCCGGTCGTGGTGTTCTGCATGGCCATCCTCGCGGTCATCGGCATGCTGCTGTTCGTCGTTCCAACGTTTGCGAAGCTGTTCTCCGACCTCGGTGGTGAGTTGCCGGCGCCAACGCGAGTGCTCATCTTCATGTCCGACGTGCTCAAGCACTGGGCGCCGGTGCTCGTCGTCGCGCTGATCGCGCTCTACATCGCGTGGACCAAGGTGCGGCACACCGAGAAGTACGCCCGGATCGTCGACCCCTGGAAACTCAAGATGCCGGTCTTCGGCAGCCTCTTCCAGCGGATCGCTCTGGCTCGCTTCGCCCGCAACCTGGGCACGATGATGAGCTCCGGCGTGCCGATCCTGCAGAGCCTCGACATCGTGGCGGACACCACCGGCAACGTGGTCATCGGCGACGCGGTTCGCGACGTGCAGGAAAGTGTCCGGCGCGGCGAGAGCCTGTCCGCACCTCTCTCGATGCACCCGGTCTTTCCTCCCATGGTGGTCCAGATGATGGCTGTCGGTGAGGACACCGGCGCTCTCGACACCATGCTGCACAAGATCTCGGAGTTCTATGACCAAGAGGTCGAGGCGACCACCGAGTCGCTGACTGCCTTGATCGAACCGCTGATGATCGCCTTCCTCGGCGCCGTCGTCGGGTCGATGATCATCGCTCTCTACATGCCGATCTTCAAGATCTTCGACCTGATCAAGTAGATCCGCACCAGCTGCCAGACGAACTTCGGCTCGGTCGTCACCCCGCGTGACGGCCGAGCCGTTGTCATTGTCCCGATCGAGCTTCGCCCGTCCGGGTGAAGTCTGATCGTGGAGCGGTTTCGCTGCTGCTAGTTCCTCAAGTCGCCACCGTGGGTGACCGAAATCTCAACTGTCAACGAGCTCCACGGCCAGAAACGGCACACCCGTCGTGAGGCGGGGTCGCAAAGCAAGGGGACCTGCGGGCGTGCAGGCCAGCCCAGCTGCCTCGGTCGAGAACCAGCACCAACGGTTCTCAAGAGGGGGGATCTGCCGGTGTGGCTCACCGAATCGTTCCGAAGGGGAACACTCGCATGATCGCTCGCATCCGCAAGTCGATCGAGGAGAAGGACCAGGGCTTCACCCTGATCGAGCTCCTGGTCGTCATCATCATCATCGGCATCCTTGCCGCCATCGCGATTCCGGTCTTCCTGAACCAGCGGAAGAAGGCTGTGGAGCTCGTCCATGAAGTCTGACCTCCGCACCGTGGCCACCACGGAGGAGACCTACTTCGTCGACAACCAGGCGTACGACGCTGTGGCCGGCGCGACCGGCACTGCTGACCGTCGGCGCGAACGACACGGCAACGCTGTCGACCGGCAACGGCTCACGGTCACCGCACGGCACGCTGACGGCGACGGCGTACTGCATCGAGGCGACGCAACGCCAAGGGCGACCCAGCGACTGGGTACTACATCAGTGCACGCTGGCGGCGCTCGCTGCCGGCGCGACCGTGCTCTGAGTCACGCACACGAGTGGGTCGGACCGTAAGGTGCCAGCCCTCGTCGTCGCACGCGAGGGGTCGGACCCGAAAGGGTCCGGCCCTTTCGCATGTCGTCCTTCGGACGGCCCAACAGTGACGGCTCGAGGTGTCGATACCGGAAGGACACCGATTCCCGAGGGGGAGGACATGACATCGAGACACCGGGCCACGGGCCGGCGCAGGATCGTGACGAAGGCTTCACGTTGATCGAGCTGTTGGTCGTCATCATCATCATTGGCATTCTGGCGGCGATCGCGATCCCGATGTTTCTTGAGCCAGCGAGAGAAGGTCCTTCGACGCGGCGATGCACAATCAGACATCCGCAACCTGGCCCAGTTCGAAGAGACCTGTCTGGCTGGAGGTCTCGAGTACGCACCGTTCGCCGAACTGCGAGCGGATGCCTATGACCGTTCGCCGACCAAGAACGTCACGCTGCACGATCACCAAGGTCGGGGCGGATGGCTATTGCCTCAGCGCCAAACACTCCGGCTCGCCACGACCTGGTACTACGACAGCCAGGCCGGCGGGCATGCAGGACAAGGGCGACCGCGGCTGCCCCGTCACGACAGTGGGGTCGCCGGCGGGTCCGTCACCGGCTGAACTCAGACGTCGGCGGTGGCGCGGCCCGCTCAAGACGGGGTCCGGCGCGCGCCGACAAGACATCAGGCGCAATCACGTAGCAGAGGGTGGGACATGCGCGCATTCCGGCACGCGAGGCACGGTCGGGCAACCGGCGACGGGGGATTCACGCTGATCGAGGTCATCGTGTCCCTCGTGCTGCTCAGCCTCATCATGAGCGCGGTCACCACGTTGTTCATCCGCTCGCAGAAGTCCTCGGTCGGTCTCCAGGACCGCCAGGCGGCCGTGCCGGTCGCCACCCAAGCCATGGACATCGCACGGACGATCCCCGCTGCCCGCGACAGTGCGGGCAACAGCTCGCTCGTCGGTGGACGCACTCAGGCAGCGGTGACGGCCCAATGGGCCTCGGTCGCGGGGCTGCCCGGAGTCGATCTGTCAGACACGTACGCGACCTGGGACACCACGGCGACGGCCGGCTCAACGCCGGTTCTGCCGCTTGCGACGACCGTGCTCATTTCAGGCAAGGCTTATGACGTCAAGAGCCTGGTCGGCGTTTGCTACCGCGCCGATGTCGACAGCGACTGCCTCAAGCTCAGTGGCCAAGCCACTCCACCCGCGACCACTCCGGCCGGCCAGGTGTTGCTCTATCGAGTGATCATCGTGGTGTCGTTCAAGACTCCGGACG
Source organism: uncultured Actinomycetota bacterium (assembly GCA_963805505.1). Classification (GTDB taxonomy): domain Bacteria; phylum Actinomycetota; class Actinomycetes; order DATJPE01; family DATJPE01; genus JANPBY01. Next base: position 315,085 of record CAWDUP010000007.1, read on the forward strand.
GTGGTTGCGCGTCAGGTTGCACCTACGTGACCTCGACGTTGATCGATCCGTCTGCCGATCCGACCTTCAACACGAACGATGCGAGCATCCCGCCGCCGGTCGCGGTCGGCGACTCGGTGACCATCGATGCTGCCAGTCCAGGGGCAGTGCTCGGAATCAACGTCCTGAGCAACGACAGCGGAACGTTCACGACCTACCCGGTCGTCATCGCGATCCCGCCGGGCAAGGGCTCGGTGACCGTTGGTGGCACCGGCGTGGTGACCTACACCGCAAACAGTGGTGCTTCCGGGACGGACTACTTCACCTACTACCTCCGCGACGTCGCCGGCACGAAGTCAGCCGCCGCCACGGTCTCGATCACGATCAACCCGCGAGCCGGGGCAGATGGATTCACGACCGGCCAGGGCAAGTCCGTCACCTACAACCTCAAGGGCAACGACGTCGGGACGTTCCCCACGACCGGGACGACCTGCATCACCATCACCAGTCCGCCGGCGCACGGAGCGGTCTCGCTGGGTACCTGCGGGAGCGTCACCTACACGCCGAGTGGCAGCTACAGCGGAACGGACTCGTTCCGCTATGTCATCACTGACACCTCAGCTTTGGACTCCAACGAGGTCACGGCAACCGTCACTGTCTATCCACCGCCTACAGCGGTCAACGACTCGGTGGTCGTCAACTCCGGGACCACCACCGGGATCGCTGTCCAGGGCAACGACGTCACGCCGGCTGGATCGGCCACGACGTCGATCGTGAGCGGCCCGGCCAACGGAAGCGCGAGCGTCAGTGGCGCCAACATCAACTACACGGCGCCGAGCACGTTCTCGGGCACGACGTCCTTCACCTACAAGCTGACCGACGTCTACGGCAACAGCTCTTCGACCGCCACCGTCACGGTGGTCGTGAAGCCGACAGCCACCAACCTGCCTAGCAGCGGGACAGGAGTGGGCAAGTCGGTTGGCACGACCGTCAGCGGATACGTGAAGGGCTCCTTCTCTGGCACCTACGTCTCGGCAGTTAGTTCGGCTGGTGGCACCGTGACAGCCAGCGGAGGCAATCTGACCTACACGCCGAAGCCGGGCTACAGCGGGTCCGACACCATCACCTACACGGTGACCGACACGTCTGGGCAGAAGGCTTCTGCCACCTGGGTCGTGACGGTGGCTGCCGCCCCGAACGCCGCTAACGACTCGGTCAGCATGCCGGGCGGATCAACGGGCAGCATCAATGTCACCGCCAACGACTCGGTTCCGGGCGGTGTGGCGTCGGTCGCAGTCATCTCCGGGCCAACGTCTGGCTCGGCGACGGTGAGCGGGATCAACGTCAACTACACCCCGGCTGCCGGTTTCTCGGGCACTGCCACCTTCACCTACCGGGTCACTGACACCTACGGCAACAGTGACACGGCGACGGTCACGGTGAATGTGACGAAGCCGGCTGCCCCGTCGGGATCACCCGACAGCGTCACGGTTCAGCGGAACAAGACGATCAATATCGACGTCCTCGCCAATGACTCGTACCCCGGCGGGGTGAGCACCATCACGATCGTCACACCGCCCGGCAGCGGGACGGCGACCGTTCAAGGCTCAGGTACTGGCGCATACATCCAGTTCAAAGCTGCCAACAATGGGACCGACCGCTGGCTGGAATACACGATCACCGACACCTACGGTCAAACCTCAGCGCCGATCCGCGTCACGCTGGTGGTGACCTGATGCGAACCACAGGTAGCGGCATCACGGTGATCACGGTCATGCGCAGGCGCGTGCGTGTCTTCACCCGGCACGACCGGAACGACGGTGGCATGACGCTGATCGAGCTGCTCGTGGCCATGGGGTTGTTCACCATCTTGATCGGTGTCTTCATGTCCGGCGTGGCTGCGATGACGAGCGTCACCGTTCGCATCCAGGCGGCAGCCGACTCCAGCGACGAGGTCCGCCGGGCCTACCAGCGCCTCGACAAGCAGCTGCGCTACGCCGACGCGGTCAACCGGCCCGGCGTCGTGGCTGGCAAGCAGTACATCGAGTTCCGGAGTCCTGCGCCCGACGCGGCTTCGAGCCCGGTGTGCACGCAGTATCGGCTCAACGGGTCGGCGGACACGTTGGAGTACCGGACCTGGGACGACGCGGCAGGCGCGACAGCCACATCGTGGGCGGTAGTGGCGAGCAACGTGATGAACAACCCGGCCACCGAACCAGCCTTCACGTTCCTCCCGACCGACGGTGACCACAACAAGCAGCGAGTCACCGTCTACCTCAAGGTCGAGAACAGCCCAGGGTGACGGCGGCGCTCTGCGCACCACATTCGTCGCTCTCAACACGACGTCGACCACGAACACGGGCGTCGACGACGGACTGGGCAACAGCAAGTTCCCCGTCTGCAAGCAGGTGAGCCGGTCATGACTGGCGCGTCACGAAGGAGCACGACCGTGCGGATGATCCTGCGACCTCGCCCTGCTGGTGATGAGGGCGTCGCGATGATGATGGTGCTGATCGCCATGCTCGTGGCATCCGCGCTGAGCGTGCTGATCCTCGGCATGGTGCTCGCGCAGGTTGGACCGACCCAGTTCGAGCGGAAGAACGCCCGCACACTGACCGCTGCGCAGGCCGGCATCGATGCTGCCCTGGGCGAGCTCCGTGGTGCGACGTCGGTCGACACCGTGTCCAACACGACGTACGGCGACCGCGCCAAACTGACCTGCGACCCGGTCGAGGGCACCGTCGGTGGGCAGCCCGGTAACCCCGCCTACGTCGCCCAGATCACCTACTTCTCCGACGACCCGTCCGGCCAGAGTGACACCTGGTTGGCCGCGAACAAGTTGGACTGCAACGTTGGAACCGGTCCGCCGGTGGCACCGAACTTCGCATTGATCCAGTCGGCTGGTGCTGCCGATGGTGTGCCGGGACTCTCGGCGACGGCCGGGGACCGGTCGCTCGTGACGACGTACACCTTCAAGCTGACCAACGTGAACGTCTCCGGTGGGCTGATCGCCAACTACACGGAGGACGGCAACTCCGCCACGAAGGAACTCTGCTTCGACGCCCACTCCGGTGCGCCCGCAGCCGGCGCGCGGCTCTACCTCGAGACCTGTGATCCCGGTGCCGAGAACCAGCTCTTCGCCTACCGCACCGATCTGTCCATCGTGCTGGCCGTGACCCAGACCGTCACGCCACTCACCGGGATGTGCATCCAGGCCCCTCAGGCGGGCAGCACGTCCACCCAGGTGCCGGCAGTGTTCCAGCCTTGTGCCTCGGGCACGTACTCCCAGGTCTGGAGCTTCGACGACTCCGCGCACTTCCAAGGGTCGACGCCCGGTGGCTCGCTCAACGGCTGGTGCCTTCGCGGGCAGACCGACAACACGATCGGCACTCCCGTCGTCCTCGTGCACAACTCGGTCGACGGCAGCCAGAGCTGCAATGACGGCTACACGCGTCGTGACACCTGGCGACCAAGCCCGAAGGTGGGCGCTGGTGCAGCGGGAGCAGGCACCCAACAGCTCGTCAACTACCTCGAGTTCGGTCGGTGCTTCGACATCACCGGTCAGAACGTCAACGCGGGCTTCATGATCGCCTTCCCGTGCAAGCAGGCGCCGAACCCGGCCGACGTGGCGTTCAACCAGCGGATCATCTACAACACGAGCACCAAATGGCTCTACACCACCAAGAACGGTGAGAACCGTTGCCTGACTGCGTCAACGGCGAGCCCGCCCTATGTGACGACCCCGGTCTGCACGCTGAGCAATCCGCTGCAGAAGTGGACCATGGTGTTCGACACAGGCGACTACGCCACGAGCTACACGATCCACGACAACAACGGCAACTGCCTGGGTCTCGGCCCGCCAGGCGCCTCAAGTGGTTCGTTGGCGCAGTGGTCGACGATCACCAGCGAACCGTGCAACGGTGACGCGGAGCAGAAGTGGAACGCGCCGCCGAACCTGATCGATGCGGTTCTCAAGAACACGCAGGAAACCACGAGTGGCTGACCGGTTTACGGCGGTGCCGTGTCCTAGTCTGCGGCCGTGACCGGACTGCTTGTCGGAGGCTGCGCGTTCATAGGCCTGTTCATCGGCTCCTTCCTCAACGTGGTGATCCACCGCGTGCCCAGGGACGAGTCGGTGATCAGCCCACGCTCGCGCTGCCCCGGCTGCGAGCAGGAGATCGCGTGGTACGACAACCTCCCGGTCATCAGCTGGCTGGTTCTGCGGGGCCGTTGTCGCAGCTGCCAGGAGCCGATCGCCTGGCGCTACCCAGCAGTCGAGATCCTTACAGCCGTCGTCTTCGGGTCACTGGCCTGGGCCCTGGCTGACCAGCCGTGGGCGGTGCCTGCCTACCTGTGGGTCGGCGCAGTCGGAGTCGCCCTGGCTGCGATCGACATCGAGGTCAAGCGCCTCCCAGACGTCATCACCTTGCCGTCCTACGTGGTTGTGCTGGTCTTGTTGCTGCTCCCCGCGATCGCCTACGACGCCTGGTCGTCGTACCTGCGTGCGCTGCTCGGCGCCGTTGCCTTGTGGGTCTTCTACTTCCTGTTGGCCTTCATCAAGCCTGGGGCGATGGGCTTCGGCGATGTGAAGCTCGCAGGAGTGCTCGGGCTGGTGCTCGGATGGCTCGGCTGGGGGGTCGTGATCTTCGGCGGCTTCCTCGGCTTCCTGCTGGGCGGGGTGCTCGGAGTCCTGCTGATGCTGCTCGGTCGAGCAGGGCGCAAGTCCAAGATTCCCTTTGGTCCCTTCATGCTTGCCGGCGCCTGGATCGCGGTGCTCTGGGGTCCCGCGTTCGTCGATTGGTACCTCGACACCTTGCGCGGCTGACGGTTCGTCTGCGCACAACGCTCAAGGGGCGTGGCCAGACGTCCGATGCCTTTTCTGACATCACCTGTGTAGGTGACTGGCGCGGCCTCAGGTCGCCTCGCGGAAGGGTTGGCGTCGTGGCAGGACGATCCGCCATTGGGCTCGACATCGGTACGTCGGGCGTGCGCGCAGCCGAAGTGACATTCGGCAAGGGGGAGATCACCCTCGCGAAGTTCGGTCAGGTCGCTCTCCAGGACGGAGCCGTCCGAGACGGCGAAGTCATGGACGTCGACGCTGTGGGCCGAGCGATCAAGGAGCTGTGGTCCCACACCAAGTTCTCCAGCAACAAGGTCGTGCTGGGCGTCGCGAACCAGAAGGTTCTCGTCCGCCAGATCGACCTCCCGTACCTGCAGGGGGACGAGCTCAAGCGCTCGCTGCCCTTCCAGGTGCAGGACTACATCCCGATGCCGGTCGAGCACGCAGTGCTGGACTTCTACCCGCTCGAGGAGGTCGACGACGACGGGCAGCGCATGCTGCGCGGACTTCTCGTCGCCGCCTCGCGGGAGATGGTCCTCAACTCGGTGCACGCCGCGCAGAAGGGCGGACTGACCCCCACCACCGTGGATCTGTCCTCCTTCGCCGTCCTTCGGTCCTTGGGTCGGACGAGCCTGCTCGGTCTGAGCGGTGAGTCCGAGGCCCTGGTGGACGTCGGAGCTCGGGTCACCAACATCGTCGTTCACGAGGGCGGGTCACCGCGGTTCATCCGCATCCTGCTCATGGGCGGTCAGGACATCACCGAGACCATGGCCGAGCGCATGGGTGTCTCGCTGCCGCAGGCGGAGACGCTCAAGCAGCAGCGCGGGCTCACCGGGCCGGGTGCCGGCGACGACGCCGACCCCGCGGGCCGGGTGCTCGAGTCCGGAGTCGCAACGTTCCTTGACGAGGTCAAGGGATCGCTGGACTACTTCTCGTCCTCGCAGTCCGCTCCCCGCATCGGTCGCATCCTGTTGACCGGTGGAGGAAGTCGACTCACCGGCCTGGCCGACCGACTGGCCCAGGTGACCCGCATCCCGGTAGAGACCGGCAATGCCTTCGGCTCGATGGCCATGGGCAAGACCGGCCTCACGCCCGATCAGATTCAGTTCGTCGAGCCGCTGGCCGTCGTGCCGGTCGGCCTGGCTCTCGGAGCAGCCTGATGAGCACCGCAACCGCCGTACGCGTCAAGGACTTCCCGCGCGTCAATCTTCTCCCGGCTGAGATCGCCGAGGAGCAGCGCTTCCGCACCATCCGCGCAGTGATGGCTCTGGCCGTCGTCGCGGCGGTGGCCGGGGTCGGTGGACTTTGGTACCTGGCCCACAGCCAGGTCACCTCCGCCGAGGAGGCGCTCGCTACCCAGCAGGCGCTCAACGCGAACCTGGTGGCCGAGCAGGCGAAGTACGCCGACGTGCCGATCGTCTACAAGGCAGTCGCTGCCGCGGAGAGCGACCTCAACCTCGCGATGGGTCAGGAGGTGCGCTACAGCTTCGTGCTCAACGACTTGTCGCTCACCATCCCGTCCAACGTGTGGCTGACGTCGCTCGTCGTCACGCAGGACGTCGACAGCACCACGCCGGTCGTCTCCCCGCTGGGCACGCCCGGCATCGGGACGATGACCGTCCAGGGCGTCGCGTTCAAGCAGAACAACGTCGCATCGTGGTTGAGCTCGCTGAACAAGTCCGACTACTACGCGGACCCGTACTTCAGCAGCTCGACCGACGCCGACCCGATCGATGGACAACCACTCGTGGACTACGACTCCTCGGTGACCATCACGGACCAGGCGTACTCCAACCGCTACACCACGGGGGGCTGACCGATGACCCGCAGTCGAGTCTGGACGCTGGGGACGGCCGTCGCGGTCGTGCTCATCCTCCTGGCCGGATGGTTCCTCCTGGTCTCGCCGACCAAGGCGAAGGCGAGCGACGTCGAGGAGCAAGCCGCCTCGCAGGCCCAGGCCAACGCCCAGCTGGCGAGCAAGATCGAGCAGCTCAAGGTGCAGGCCGCAGACCTCCCGGCGCAGGAAGCGAAGCTGGCGAAGTTCCGTCAGAAGATCCCGGCCCAGCCGGCGCTGCCGTCCTTCATCCGCTCGTTGAGCGACATCTCCAAGAAGTCGCACGTGGCCTTGATCAGCCTCGAGCCGCAGACGCCGCAGGCGCTCTCGGTCCCGGTTGCCGCCACGGCGGCCACCACCGAGGACGGTGCGGCGACCGACAGTGGGACGGTGACCCTCGACACGGCTCCGCCTTCGCAGGTGCAGTTCGTGCAGACCCAGGTCACCATCCAGGGCGGCTACTTCAACACCGAGCAGTTCCTGACCAAGCTCGAGGGCCTCAAGCGCTCGTTCCTGGTCACTGGCTTCGACATCAACGCCATGACTGACGCAACTGGCACCGACAGTGCCGTCTCTCCCGGCGACGTCGAGACCCACCTCCAGGTTCGGGTGTTCTTCGCCCCGCCGCCGGAGCTGCCCTCGTCAACCGCGACCGCGAGCAACTGAGGAGCCCACGATGTCTGACGAAAACTCCTTCGGCGCAGTCGCGACCGCGCCACCGCCCACCTCGGTTCAGGCCGAGGAGGCGCCCGCTCGCAGCTCCAAGGCGCTGCTCATCGCCGTCGGCGTTGCCGTCGCGGTGCTCGCAGTCTTCGGATACCTGCTCTTCTTCCGCGGAGGCGGTGAGCCCGAGGCCACCGGTGTGGTCGTCGTGCCGCAGGCACCCGCGGCGCCGGGAGACACCACCGACAGTGGTGCCACCACCGACACCACGACCCCGCCAACCAAGGACGTGCAGGGTCGCAACCCGTTCAAGCCGCTCGTGACCGAGCCGGCCGCCGCCGACAACACCGGCACGACCGACGGTACGACCACGGACCCGACGACCGACCCGGGTACGGCTCCGACCGGTGGGACGACCCCGCCGGTCACCACGCCGCCGCCCGCGACCAACCCCAGCGGGGCGACGGTCACGGTCAAGCTGGTCTCGATCAAGGGCGACACTGCCGCCACCAAGGTCGGGAACGTGAACTACACCGGCCTCAACCCTGGTGACACGTTCGGCACCAACTTCCAGCTCTACGCGATCTTCAACCCCCAGTGCGCCGGGTTCCTGTACGGCGACGACACCTTCGCCCTGTGCGTCGGCAAGAGCATCACGCTCGACAAGAAGTAGCTGCACCAGCCCAGACGCCAGGCCGGGTCGTCCCCCTTGAGGGGGCGGCCCGGCTTCGGCGTGGGAGGATCCTCGACGTGCTGCGCTGGCTGACTGCGGGGGAGTCCCACGGACCCGCCCTGGTCGGGATCCTCGAAGGTCTGCCCGCTGGAGTCACGGTGACGACCGACACGGTGGCCACCGAGCTCGCCCGTCGACGGCTCGGCGTCGGCCGGGGTGCCCGGATGAGCTTCGAGCGTGACGAGGTCGAGCTCCTCGGGGGTGTCCGTCATGGCCGCACGATCGGCGGACCGGTGGCCATCCGCGTCGGCAACAGCGAATGGCCCAAGTGGGAGACCGTCATGTCCGCCGACCCGGTGGATGCCGAGATCCTCGCCGGCCTGGCCCGCAATGCCCCGCTGACCCGTCCACGACCCGGGCACGCCGACCTGGTCGGTATGCAGAAGTACGGCTTCGACGACGCGCGACCGGTCCTCGAGCGCGCCAGCGCACGCGAGACCGCCGCGAGGGTCGCACTCGGGTCGGTCGCAAAGGAGTTCCTGCGTGCCGCGCTCGGTGCCGAGGTGCTCAGCCACGTCGTCGAGCTCGGCACAGTGATCGCCCCTGGTGACGTCGTGCCCGGCCCGGCCGATCTCGCCGGGATCGACGCCGACCCGGCACGCTGCTTCGACCCCACGACGAGCGCAGCCATGCAGGCCGAGGTCGCGACCGCCCACAAGGACGGCGACACCCTGGGCGGTGTCGTGGAGGTCGTCGTCCACGGCCTGCCCACCGGCCTGGGAAGTCACGTCCACTGGGATCGGCGCCTGGACGCACGCCTCGCCGGTGCCTTGATGGGCATCCAGGCGATCAAGGGCGTCGAGGTCGGCGACGGCTTCGCTCTTGCGCGCTCACGCGGGTCCGCCGCCCAGGATGAGATCGAGGCCGGCCCCGACGGCGTACGTCGCCGCACCGGCCGTTCCGGAGGCACCGAGGGTGGCATGAGCACGGGCGAGGTCCTGCGGGTCCGCGCGGCCATGAAACCGATCTCCACCATCCCGCGGGCCCTCGACACCGTGGACGTGTCCACGGGGGAATCGGCCAAGGCCATCAACCAGCGCAGCGACGTGTGCGCGGTGCCCGCTGCTGGCGTCGTCGCTGAGGCGATGGTCGCCCTCGTGCTGGCTGACGCCGTGCTCGAGAAGTTCGGCGGCGACTCGGTGGAGGAGACCGCCCGCAACGTGCGCGGCTACCTCGAGCACCTCAGCATCCGGTGAGCCCCATCGTCGTCCTCGTCGGGCCCCCTGGAGCTGGCAAGTCCACGGTGGGTCGCAAGCTGGCCACCAACCTCGGGGTGGGCTTCCGGGACACCGACGCCGACGTGGCCGAGCTGGCCGGGGCGCCGGTGGCCGACATCTTCATCGATGAGGGCGAAGCCGCGTTTCGAGCGTACGAGCACCAAGCGGTCGCCACAGCGCTCGCCGAGCACGACGGCGTCCTGGCGCTGGGCGGGGGATCGGTGCTCGACGCCGACACCCGTGCGCTGCTGAAGGATCAGCGAGTGGTCTTTCTCGACGTGGAGATCGCCGACGCGGCGAGGCGGGTCGGCTTCGCGCGCGACCGTCCGTTGCTGCTGGGCAATCCGCGAGGGCAATGGCTGCGGCTGATGAAGGAACGACGCCCCTTCTACGACGAGGTCGCAACGGTGACCGTGACGACGTCCGGGAGGACGGCCGCTCGAGTGGCCCGGGAGCTGCAAGACCTGCTGGAGGCGACCCCGTGACCGGCCCGACCCGTATCGCTGTCCGCAGCGGTGGCGAATCTCCCTACGACGTGGTCATCGGTCACGGACTGACCGAGCTGGTGCCGACCGTGCTCGGACCTGAGGTGTCCCGGGTCGCGCTCATCCACCCGGAGAGCCAGCGAGGCGCTGTCGCTCGGGTCGACGAGGTGCTGCGAGGCACGGGTCTGACCACCGTCTCCGTCGCGGTGCCCGACGCCGAGGAGGCCAAGACCGCGGAGGTCGCTGCTCGGTGCTGGGCCGCGCTGGGGGCGAACGGGTTCACGCGCAGCGACGCCGTGCTGGGTATCGGCGGGGGCGCGACGACCGACCTGGCCGGCTTCGTCGCGGCAACCTGGCTGCGGGGCGTTCGCGTGGTGCACCTGCCCACGACGCTGTTGGGCATGGTCGATGCGGCCGTCGGCGGGAAGACCGGCATCAACACGGCGGAGGGCAAGAACCTCGTCGGTGCGTTTCATCCACCCGCTGGTGTGCTCTGCGATCTCGACCACCTGGAGACCCTGCCGAGGGGCGAGCTGGCCAGCGGGCTGGCCGAGGTCATCAAGTGCGGGTTCGTCGCAGACCCGGTGATCCTCGCCGTGGTGGAAGCTGATCCGGAGGCCGTACTCGACCCGACCTCGGTGGCCCTGCGCGACGTCATCGAGCGAAGCATCCAGGTGAAGGCCGATGTCGTGTCGGCCGACCTACGGGAGGCCGCTGAGGCGGGGATCGGTCGAGAGCTGCTCAACTACGGACACACGTTCGGCCACGCGATCGAACGGGTCGAGGGCTACACGTGGCGGCACGGAGCCGCCGTGGCGGTAGGGCTGGTCTATGTCGCCGAGCTCGCCGGTTTGGCCGGTCTTCTCGACGCTTCGGTGGTCACCCGCCACCGGCAGCTGCTGGACAGTGTGGGGCTACCCACGCAGTACGTCCCCGGCCGCTGGCCGGACCTGCTCGCCGCCATGCGACTGGACAAGAAGTCTCGAGGTGACCGGCTGCGCTTCGTCGCGCTTCACGATGTCGCCCGACCTGCGATCCTGGAGTCTCCCGACCCGGCCCTTCTCGAGGCCGCCTACGCGAAGGTGCACCCATGAGTCGCGTGCTCGTCCTCAACGGCCCCAACCTGTCGCGGCTCGGCACCCGAGAGCCTGAGATCTACGGAACGGCCACCCACGACGACCTGGCGCTCGCTTGCCAGAGTGCCGGACGCGAGCTCGGCCTCGACGTCGAGGTCCGCCAGAGCGACGACGAGTCCGAGCTGATCGGCTGGCTGCACGAAGCGGCTGACCAACGGGTCCCGGTCGTTCTCAACCCCGCTGCCTTCACGCACTACTCCTACGCACTGCGCGACGCCTGCTCCTTGCGTACGGCCCCGCTCGTCGAGGTCCACCTGACCAACCCGGCCAGTCGGGAGGAGTTCCGACACACGTCGGTCATCAGCGCGGTCGCCGACGGCACCATCGCGGGCTTCGGAGTGACGTCCTACGTCCTGGCGTTGCACGCCGTCGCTGGCTCCATCGAGGGATCGTCATGAGCGGCGTCGAGCCTGACCATGCCCAGCGTCGGCAGCGCCTGCGCTCGGCTCTTGAGGAGCACGACTGTCCGGCTGCGCTGATCACCGACCTGATCAACCTCCGCTATCTCAGCGGTTTCACGGGCTCGAACGCGGCGCTGCTCGTCTCGGCCGACGGCGCCGACCTGCTCAGCACGGATGGGCGCTACACCGAGCAGGCCGCTGCCGAGTCGCCAGATCTCGAGGTCGTGGTGGCGCGTGCTTGTGCGGACACCCTGCTGGGTCGGATCGCCGTCGGAGCGTCCGCTCGCGTCGGCTTCGAGGCCCACCGAGTCACGGTTCAGCAGCATGCGGATTGGCAGCGCGACCACGACACGATCGAGTTCGTGGCGCTGGGGCCGGCTGTCGAGCGACTGCGGACCGTCAAGGACGACTACGAGCTGGATCGTCTTCGCGAGGCGTGTGCGGTGGGAGACCGGGCGCTGGCTGCGCTGATCCCGTTGTTGGCCGTCGGCCAGACCGAGCGGGAAGTCGCGCAACGACTGGATCGGCTCATGGTGGACCACGGTGGTGATGCGGTGGGGTTCGAGACGATCGCGGCGACCGGACCGAACTCCTCGATCCCGCACCACCAGCCCACCGACCGTCGCATCGAGCTCGGGGACTTCCTCAAGCTCGACTTCGGGGCCAAGGTCGACGGCTACCACGCGGACATGACGCGCACGTTGGTCGTCGCAGCGCAGCCGAGCGACTGGCAGCGGGAGACGTACGAGCTGGTTCGGGAAGCGCAGGCCGCGGGCCGGGCCGCTCTCGCCCCCGGCGTGGACGTGCGCGACGTCGATCGGGCGGCCCGCTCGATCATCGAGGAAGCCGGGCTGGGGGAGTGCTTTCCGCACGGGCTCGGGCACGGTGTCGGCCTGCAGATCCACGAGGACCCGTTCATCGGTACGGGCGGGACGGGTACCCTGGCCGCTGGAATCCCGGTCACTGTGGAGCCTGGCGTCTATCACCCGGGCCGCGGCGGCGTACGGATCGAGGACACGCTCGTGGTCACCTCCGGGGGGCCGGAGCTCCTCACGACCACCACCAAGGAGCTGCTCGTCGTCGGCCGCTGAGCCGCCTCGTGCCGTTCAGCGCAGTCACCTCAAGCAGCCCGACCTAGGAGAAGCCTTCGTGGCCAGCACCAACGACCTGAAGAACGGACTCGTGCTCAACATCGACGGCCAGCTGTGGTCGGTCGTGGAGTTCCAGCACGTCAAGCCGGGGAAAGGGCCGGCGTTCGTCCGGACCAAGCTGAAGGCCGTGCTGTCCGGGAAGGTCGTCGACAAGACCTTCAACGCCGGCGTCAAGGTGGAGACGGCGAACGTCGACAAGCGCACGATGCAGTACCTCTACAAGGAGGCCTCGGACTACATCTTCATGGACTCCGAGACCTACGAGCAGATCCACGTGTCGGCAGACACCGTCGGCGACTCTGCCCGATGGATGCTGGAGAACCAGGAAGCGATCGTCGCCACCCACGACGGTGCCCCGCTCTACATCGAGCTCCCCGCGTCGGTCGAGCTGACGATCAGCTACACCGAGCCCGGCATGCAGGGTGACCGGTCGACGGGCGGCACCAAGCCGGCGACCGTCGAGACTGGCGCGGAGATCCAGGTGCCGCTGTTCATCACCCAGGGCGAGCGCGTGAAGGTCGACACCCGCGACGGGTCCTACCTGGGGCGCGTCAACTGACCGCGCGCGGCAAGGCGCGCAAGCGCGCTCTCGACATCCTGTTCGAGTCCGAGCAACGCCGGGTCGACCCGCTCCTCACGCTGTCGGACCGCCGGCTCGACCTGGACGCCCCGCTCAACCCCTACACCGTGACCCTGGTCGAGGGCGTGGTGGCAGAACGCGCACCGATCGACGCGCTGCTCGACGGCGCGACGCAGGACTGGCCGGTGGATCGGATGCCGGCCGTCGACCGGACGGCGCTGCGGATCGCGGTCTGGGAGCTGCTGCACGGCGACGTACCGACCAGTGTCGCCATCGACGAGGCCATCGAGCTCTGCAAGCAGCTGTCCACCGACGAGTCCCCGGCCTTCGTCAACGGCGTGCTCTCGCGGGTGCTTGCCGAGAACCCGCGAGACACCGGCGTGTCCCACGAGTCCTGAACGACGACGTGCCCCCGGTGGGAGTCGAACCCACACTGGCGGTGGTTTGAGCACCGTGCCTCTGCCGGTTGGGCTACAGGGGCTGACCGACACGTCGAGGATAGGCCCCGACACTAGGCTTCGGGACATGGCCGCCCCGGAGACCCGACTTCGCGTCGTGATCGCTGAGGACGAGCCGCTGATTCGGCAAGACGTCCAGGAGATGCTCGAAGAGGAGGGCTACGTCGTCGTCGGCTCGACCGGCAACGGCGAGGCGGCCGTCCGGCTGGCCGAGGAACACCGTCCCGACCTCGTGGTGCTCGACGTCAAGATGCCGATCATGGACGGCATCTCGGCTGCCGAGCAGATCGTCGGCGGCCGGCTGGCGCCGGTCTTGATGCTGACCGCATTCAGTCAGCGCGACCTCGTGGAACGCGCCCGCGACGCCGGGGTCATGGCCTATCTGGTGAAGCCCTTCGGCCGGGACGACCTGGTGCCGGCGATCGAGCTGGCGGTGGCCCGCCATGAACAGATCATCGCTCTGGAGGGTGAGGTCGAGGGGCTGGAGGACCGGCTGGCGACCCGCGCCCTGGTCGATCAGGCGAAGGGTGTGCTGCAGACGTCCTTCGGACTCAGCGAACCCGCGGCGTTTCGATGGATCCAAAAGACCGCGATGGACCGTCGGACGAGCATGCGCGAGGTGGCCAGGAGCGTCGTCGAGGCCGATCCGGCCTCGGGGCTCCCCACGGTCTGAGCGCGCGGGCCGACGTGGGCACGAATCAGGGGACGGTCAGCGCTGCGACCCGCCATCGACGGACGCGCGCGGCAGCCGCATCGCTCGCCGCTGTGGGGCTGCTCGTCGGCGCCTGCACCGGGAGCACGCCCAGCGATGGGGTCGTCGACCCGACCTCGCCGTCACCGACGCCGGACCAGGTGGTCGAGGTCGCTACGTCCCTGCCGACGGTCGGTGTCGACGCGGAGAGCACCCGCTCGACGAACCAGATGTTGCGCCTCTACCTCGAGCAACAAGGGGGTCAAGCCGGTGACTTCACGGTTCGACTCGTCGAGTCCACCGGTGTCGCCCCCAGCGGCGTCGGAACCGGAGAAGATTCGTGCCGGGCGAGGGCGGCGCTGCATGCGGCCCGACCGGCGGAGGTGGCCCTCATCGGCACCCTCGACGCCGACTGTGCGCGCGTGCAGGTGCCGATCCTCAACGAAGCTCCCGACGGTCCGCTCACGCTGGTCTCCCACGCCGTCACCTATCCCGGCCTGACCGTCCCCTGGGAGACGGGGGAGCCGGACGTCTACTACCCCGACGGACGTCGCAACTTCGCCCGCGTGGTCACAACCGACGAACAGCAGGGCGCCGCGCTGGCGGCCTACGCGGGGCAGAACCTGGAGGTGCAGAAGTGCGCGGTGATCAACGACGGCCGGGCCAGCAGCCAGGCGCAGGTGGTCTCTTTCGTGGACGGGGCTGAGACGAACGGCATCGAGGTTCTGGGGAGTGACACGTGGGATCCGGCGTCCACGAGCTACACGGACTTCTTCACTGCCATCGCGGCGAAGGAACCGGACTGCTTGGTCATCGCAGGCAGCTGGGTGGCCAACGGGGCCCAGCTCCTGCGAGACAAGGTCGCTGTGCTCGGTGACAATCGCGAGGTCAAGGTCTTGACGACCTCCGCCTTCCTGGGCGAGACGCCGATCTCCTCGGTGCCGGAGGCGGCCGGAGCGGCGGTGCCGCAGGTCGGTTGGTCTCTGGACGAGCTTGTGGGCACGAGCCCCGAAGCCGCGACGCTGGTTCGCGACTATCGCCTGCGCTACGGGGAAGCACCCGCCTCGGCTGATGCGCTGTACGCGGTGGCGGCCCTGCAGGTGGTTCTCAAGGCGATCGCGGCGTCGGACGGTACCCGCGCGGGTGTCACTGCTGCGGTCATCGGCGGTCGGGGACTCACGGTTCCAGCCGAGGAGTCCGTTCTCGGACGAACGATCCGGATCGATCCCACCACCGGAGATGTCAACCTCAAGGACTTCACGGTCTACCGCCTCGTCGACGGGCGACCGGCGATCGGTACGCCGGTCTCGCTCGGCTCCTGACCCCGCTCGGCGAGATTCTTGGCATTAGGTCACAAAGGCGTAACGGGGACGCGTACGCTCTCGGGATTGTCGGGCTCGTGGAGCCGTGGGGGGTGCCATGCCGGGAGGTGTCAGGGTGACGCGTCGTGCCGTCAGCGTTCGGCTGGCATCGATGGACGATGCGCCAGGCATCGTCGAGCTCTGGGCGCAGCTACGGACCCATGTCGGACGATCGGCCGCATACACGCCGTCGCCGACGTCTGAGCGGGTGATCGAGGCCCTGGCGCACGCCCAGCAGGACCCGTCGGCCCGGATGTACGTCGCCGTCAGTGACGAGGAGGTGGTGGGGATGGCCCTGGCTGTCGTCACACCGATGAGCCCCTTCATGCCGTTCCCGGTGGTCCAGGTCGACTACCTGCAGGTCAAGGCGGGATTCGAGCGCCGGGGCATCGGGAAGTCCCTGTTGACTGCGACCACAGCCTTCGCCGATGAGGTCGGAACCGAGCACGTGATGGTCAATGTGTTCCCCGCGGCTCGTGAAGCGTTGCGCTTCTATGCCCGGCTCGGGTTCCAGCCGGTCGTCACCCGTCGCCTCGCCCACGTCTCGGTGCTGAGGAGGCGCCTCGGTGCCGAGACGGCGTCCTCGGCCCATGAGGGACGCTCCGCCCGGCGTCGCGCGGTCCTGCGCCGACGCCGGCCGCTGGCCGGCGCTCTCAAGCGCACCAGCTAGCTGGTCGTCGTTCGGCGCTAGGGCAACAGCCTGGCCATCTCGAACTCGATCTCTTCAGACCGGCCCGGCACTGCCTGGAGGCGGCCCGTCCGAAGAAAGCCGTTTCTGATGTAGGCAGCTTCCGCCCGCTGGTTTCCTTCCACGACCCACAGTCGAAGCTCCTGAGCACCGCGGTCCGCGGACGCAGCCGCGGTGGCTCCGATCAACTCATCGACGACGCCGTGCCCGCGGAAGTCGGGAGCGACCCACATCCCGACTACCTCAGGCAAGGGCTGGTTGAAGAGGACCGCCGCGAGCCCGACGGGATCCTGGCCGCTCACGGCGATGAAGTGCGGGTTGGCCGAGATGCGTTCTTGCCACAAGGCGTCCGGAAACTCGCGCGCCTCAGCGAGGGTGGTGATGTAAGCGCTGGGCGAGTCGGCAAGCGCTGCAAGCCGGACGGCCCGAACGTGGGCCCAGTCGTCGATCACGGCTCGCCGGACCGCTACCCCAACCGTCATCACCCGGGCGGTCTGTCGCGGAGCAGGCAGGTTATGCGCGACGTGCAAATGAGGGATCCCTCGTCGTCGGAGATCGTCACGTTCCAGGTGCACAGCGTCCGGCCAAGACTGACCGGGGTTGCCACTCCGGTCACCAGCCCCGATCGCGCCGCGCGGTGATGCGTGGCGTTGATCTCGATCCCGACCGCAATCCGGTTCTCACCGGCGTGCAAGGCGCTGCCGACCGATCCCAACGTCTCGGCGAGCACGACCGAGGCGCCACCGTGCAGGAGGCCGTAGGGCTGCTGGTTGCCCTGGACCGGCATGGTCCCGACGACCCGGTCGGTTGACGTCTCGGTGATCGTGATGCCCATGCGTTCGAGGAGTCCCTGCGTGCCACTCATGCGGCGACGATAGGGGATATCCGCGGCGTCGGTGGGCGGCACTACGCTCGCTCACATGGCTGAGGACCGCTCCAAGCTGCTGCTCCTGGATGGGCACTCACTGGCCTACCGCGCGTTCTACGCCCTGCCCGTCGAGAACTTCTCGACGACGACCGGGCAACCGACGAACGCGGTCTATGGCTTCACCTCGATGTTGATCAACGCGCTGCGCGACGAGGCGCCGACCCATCTCGCCGTGGCGTTCGACCTGTCGAGGAAGTCCTTCCGCACCGAGCAGTTCCCCGACTACAAGGCCAACCGTTCGACGTCGCCGGGCGAGTTCGCCGGACAGGTCAGCCTCATCCAGGAGGTTCTCGACGCGCTCAACGTCCCGCACGTGACAGCGGAGGGGTTCGAGGCCGACGACATCATCGCCACCCTCACCGCCGGCGCCGAAGCGTCGGGCATGGACGTGGCCATCATCACCGGTGACCGGGACGCGTTCCAGCTGGTCAGCGACCGCGTCACCGTGCTCTATCCGAAGCGCGGCGTCAGCGAGATGAGCCGCTTCACGCCGGCCGAGCTGGTGGCGAAGTACGGGCTCACGCCCGCCCAGTACCCCGACTACGCGGCGCTGCGCGGCGATCCGTCCGACAACCTGCCGTCCGTGCCCGGCGTCGGGGAGAAGACCGCAGCCAAGTGGGTGGTCGAGTACGGCAGTCTGGCCGGGCTCGTGGACCGGGTCGACGAGGTCAAGGGAAAGGTCGGTGACTCGCTGCGCGAGCACCTGGCCGAGGTCATGCTCAATCGACGGCTGACCGAGCTCGTGCGTGACGTGCCGCTCGTGGTCACCCCGGACGACCTGGCGGTCCGCACGTGGGATCGCGATCGGGTGGCCCAGGTGTTCGACACCCTGCAGTTTCGGGTCCTCCGGGAGCGCCTGTACGCGACGTTGCAGGCGCCGGAACCGGAGGCCGACGAGGGGTTCGACGTCGAAGTGCAGGTCATCGCGGCCGGCGAGCTGGCGGACTGGTTGAGCGAACACACAACCGGTCCTGGCGTGACAGGGGTAGCCGCCTCCGGTTCCTGGGGTCGAGGCACAGGGACCCTTTCAGGTCTCGGGCTGGCCACCGCCGACGGCGCCGGCGGGTGGGTCGAGCTCGAGACACTCGTTCCGGACGACGAGGTGGCGCTCGGAGACTTCCTTGGCGATCCAGCGCGGACCAAGATCCTGCATGACGCGAAAGGTCCGCTGCTGGCGCTGGCCGCCCACGGGTGGCGGCTCGAGGGCTTGGCCAACGACACCGCCCTGGCCGCCTATCTCGCCGTTCCAGGGCAGCGCTCATTCGACCTAGCGGATCTGGCAGTGCGCTTCCTGCATCGTGAGCTCAGAGCCGACGCGGGGGAGTCCGCCCAGCTGTCGTTCGACGGATCCGACGAGGCAGCGGCCGCCGAGAGCGTCGTCGTACGCGCCCGCGCCACGGTCGACCTGGCCGAGGCGCTCGACCATGAGCTCGAGCAGCGCGGCGGCACCAATCTGCTGCACGAGGTCGAGCTCCCGCTCGTCGGGGTTCTCGCCAGCATGGAGCAGGTGGGCATCGCGGCGGACAGCGACCATCTTGCTTCCCTGCACGCGGAGTTCTCCGGACACGTCAAACAAGCGGCGGAGGCGGCCTACGCAGTCGTCGGGCGTGAGTTCAACCTGGGCTCACCCAAGCAGCTGCAGGTCATCTTGTTCGATGAGCTGGCGTTGCCCAAGACCAAACGCATCAAGACCGGCTACACCACTGATGCCGAGGCGCTCCAGGGCCTGTACGCCCAGACCCAGCATCCGCTGCTCGAGCTGTTGCTCCGCCACCGAGACATGTCCAAGCTCATGGTGACCGTTGAGGGACTCCAGAAGTCAGTGTCCGACGACGGCCGGATCCATACCACCTACAGCCAGATCGTCGCCTCGACGGGACGGCTGTCGTCCACCGACCCCAACCTGCAAAACGTCCCTATCCGCACCCAGGAAGGCAGGCGGATCCGGGAGGCGTTTGTCGTCGGCCCAGGCTTCGAGTCGTTGGTGACCGCCGACTACAGCCAGGTCGAGATGCGCATCATGGCCCACCTGTCGGGCGACGAGGCGCTGATCGAGGCCTTCGCCTCGGGGGAGGACCTGCACACGACGGTGGCCTCCCGGGTGTTCGACGTACCCGCCGAGGAGGTCACCGGCGAACTCCGGGCGCGCATCAAGGCCATGTCCTACGGCCTCGCCTACGGGCTTTCCGCCTACGGGCTCGGGCAGCAGCTCGGCATCCCTCCGGATGACGCACGTGCTCTCATGGACGAGTACTTCGAGCGATTCGGTGGGGTCCGCGACTACCTCAGTGGTGTCGTCGACGAGGCCCGGCGTACCGGCTACACCGAGACCCTCCTAGGGCGCCGTCGATACCTTCCGGACCTGACCAGCGACAATCGGCAACGTCGCGAGATGGCCGAACGGATGGCCTTGAACGCGCCGATCCAGGGCTCAGCAGCCGACATCGTCAAGGTCGCGATGATCGGTGTCGACGGCGCGCTGCGCGACGAAGGACTGAATTCGCGCATGCTGCTGCAGGTTCACGATGAGCTCGTGCTCGAGGTCGCGCCGGGAGAGCGCGAGGCGGTCGAGCACCTGGTGCGCACCCAGATGGCGGGCGCCTACCCGTTGCGGGCACCGCTGGACGTGTCGGTCGGGATCGGCCGGACGTGGGACGAAGCCGCTCATTGAGTGACAGACGCGAGGAAACCCGCTCAAGGGGTCACTCTGAGCAAGGTCACGAAGCCACAACGACCGGGTACCAGCCGGGCTGAGCAGCCATTTGGCGCCCCGATGCGTGGTTGACTTGCGGCCGAAACCCGTCGTCCGACGGGAGCACCAAAGACTCCCTGTCAAGGAGAGATGTATGACTCGACTCAATCCCACGTTGCGGCTCGTAGCCGTCGCTGGGGCGGCAGCGCTTGCGCTGGCCGCTTGCAGCAGCAGCGGTGGTGGCTCGACCGGTACGCCGGCAGAGTCCCCCGCCGCGACCGGCACGCCGCTCTACCTCGTCGATGGAAACATCGGCAACGGTCCGCTCGGTGAGCTCCCGCCCGGAACGCTCGCTGGCGTCAAGGGCACGCTGCCCGGCGCCGAGATCGACAGTTCCTTCCGCGAGCGGCTCGACGCCGTGAACCCGAAGCTGCCGGAGATCGGGTACTCCTACGGTCCCGAGACCTATGACGCGGTCACCCTGGTCGCCCTTGCGACCGTTCAGGGCAAGTCCGACGCCGGCCGCGACATCTCAGCGAACCTGCAGTCGGTGTCCGAAGAGGGCACCCAGTGCGGTGACTTCGCCGAGTGCGCGGATCTGCTGAAGAAGGGCGAAGACATCGACTACAACGGTGTCTCCGGTGACGTCAACTTCGACGCTTTCGGTGACCCGACCGTTGCCACGGTGGGCATCTACCAGTACAACGACGAGAACAAGGTGCCCGGGTTCAACGCTGACCCTGACCCGGCGCTTCCGGTTGACTTCCAGCCGGGTGTCGTTGAGCCCACGCCCGGCGACCCGCCGGCACTGACCAAGAAGGTCAACGACGGCGCTGACGGTCAGCTGGTCTTCGGTGGACTGTTCCCGATCACTGGGTCGCTGTCCTCACTCGGGCCGCCCGAGGT
This sequence comes from uncultured Actinomycetota bacterium, assembly GCA_963805505.1. Taxonomy (GTDB): domain Bacteria; phylum Actinomycetota; class Actinomycetes; order DATJPE01; family DATJPE01; genus JANPBY01. Next base: position 335,828 of record CAWDUP010000007.1, read on the forward strand.
CGCTGCCTACAAGCTGGCGATTCAGGACATCAACGACGCCGGTGGTGTGCTCGGCAAGCCGGTCAAGGGCCTGCCTGGTGACTCTGGTGACACCACCACCGACACCGCATCGCTCACCGTCGACAAGCACCTCAAGGCTGGCGTTGACGCCATCGTCGGTGCCGCGTCGTCGTCTGTGTCTCTCAGTGTTCTGGACAAGGTTTCCGGCGCCGGGGTCATCATGATCTCGATGGCGAACACCTCGCCTGACCTGACCACCTTCGAGGACGGCGGGATGTACTGGCGTACGGCCCCGTCCGACGTTCTCCAGGGCCGCGTGCTCGGCAACCTGATCCTCGCCGACGGTCACCAGAACGTGGGCATCCTGGTCCTTCAGGACGCCTACGGCGAAGGTCTGGCCAAGTACGCCACCCAGTCGATCGAAGACGGTGGTGGCAGCGTTGTAGCGACGGAGTTCTATGACCCGGCTGCTGCGACATTCACCAGCCAGGTCAGCAAGATCAAGGCGGCTGCGCCGGAAGCGATCATCTTGATCGGCTTCGACGAGTCGGCCAAGGTCGTGCAAGAGCTGGTTCAGCAGGGTATCGGCCCGAACAGCTGATCCAGGCAAACCCAACGAGTGGGGCCCGGTCCGAAAGGACCGGGCCCCACTCGCATGTCTGACCCCGGAGCCAACCTGCACGGGCTAGCCCAGCGGTATGCAAGGCACAGCGGGATGCAGAAGCACAGCGGCATGCAGAAGCCCGGCGCACGTGGAACTGGATGAACGACCCGCCGGCCCGGCTGGTCGCCGGCCCGCTCGAGCGGGGCGGCTAGTTCTTGGCGAGCGTGCCGAGGTAGAGCTCGACGACCTTCGGGTCGACCAGGAGGTCGGCTCCGCTGCCGCTGTAGGCGTTGCGGCCCTGGTCGAGGACGTAACCCCGGTCAGCGATCTGCAGGCACCTGTTGGCGTTCTGCTCGACCATGATCACCGTTACGCCGGTGGCGTTGACCTGGCGGGTCCGTACGAACACCTCGTCAGTCATCACCGGTGATAGGCCGGCAGACGGCTCGTCGAGCAGCAGAACCTGCGGGTCCATCATGAGTGCGCGGCTCATCGCGACCATCTGTCGCTCACCGCCGGAAAGTGAACCGGCCAGCTGGCGGCGACGATCCGCGAGCGCAGGGAAGAGGTCGGCGACGAAAGCGAAGCGTTCGGCGAAAGACTTGGGTCGCTGGTAGACGCCCATCTCGAGGTTCTCTTCGATGGTGAGCGAGGGAAAGATGTTGTTCGTCTGCGGGACGAATCCGACCCCCATGGTCACCAGCTTGTTGGGTCGCAACCCGGTGATGTCGTCGGTGCCAATGGTGACCCGGCCAGAACTGATCTTCACCAGTCCGAAGATGGCCTTGAGCAGGGTCGACTTGCCCGCCCCATTGGGGCCGATGATGCCGACCAGCTCGCCCTTGTTGGCATACAGGTCGCAGCCGTTGAGGATGTTGACGCCAGGGATGTAGCCGGCGACCAGCTCTTCCGCGACCACGAGGGCATCCTCGGCCGCGGCCAGGTGCTCGGATCGATCGACGGTCGCGCGTGCCCGACCACCCGCTAGCTGCTCCTCCTCGCGGTTGATCTCCCCGGAGCTCATGCCATCGTTCACCATTGCGTTCTCCGCTCGCCCTCGTCGCCGGCTTCCAGGACCTCGGCGGATCCAGGCGGGGCATCAAGGCTTTGGCCCTCCGCCTGTGCGACTTCGGCCAGCGACAGGTCGTGGTGGGCGCCTAGGTAGGCATCGATGACGCGCTGGTCTCGCATGACCTCGTGCGGTGGCCCCTCAGCGATCACCTCACCCTGCGCCATCACGATGACCCAGTCCGAGATGTCGCGCACCATGTCCATGTCGTGCTCGACGAACAAGACGGTCATGCCGTCGTCGCGCAGGGCCTTGACATGTCCCAAGAGTGACTGCGTGAGAGCCGGGTTCACCCCGGCCATGGGCTCGTCGAGCATCACGAGCTGTGGCTCGGTCATCAACGCCCGAGCCATCTCCAGCAGTTTGCGCTGCCCCCCGGACAGGGAGCCGGCGAAGTCCTCACGTTTGGCATCCAGCTTGAACCGGGCCAGCAGGTCGTCAGCGCGGTCCGTGTGCGACTTCTCCTGGCCACCCCACAAGGGCCGGAAGAAGGCGCGCCAGAAAACCTCGCCGCCTTGACCCACTGCGCCAAGACGCATGTTCTCGATCACCGAAAGCTTGCTCAGCGCCTTGGTCAGCTGGAAGGTCCGCACCATCCCCAACCGGGCGACCTTGTAGGCGGATACCTTGCGCAGCGCCTTGCCCTCGAACGTCCAGTCTCCGCTGTCGGGCTGGTCGAAGCCGGTCAGCATGTTGAAGAACGTGGTCTTGCCCGCCCCGTTCGGGCCGATCAGAGCGGTGATCGCACCGCGCTGGATCTCCACGTGCTTGACGTTGACGGCTGTGAGTCCACCGAAACGCCTCACCATGTCGTCCGCGATGAGAATCGGATCCGGTTTTGACGACCCCGGCTCGCGCGGAACGTCGGCCAGGATCCGAGTGATCTCTTCGTGCCGGGTCGTCGTTGCGGGTTCAGCGTTCATCGAGTGCGATCTCCCTACGGTCGCCGAGGATCCCCTGCGGTCTGAAGATCATGAGCAGCATCAAGGCTACGCCGACGATCACGAACCGGATCTGTGCGGCCTGTGTCGCGTCCATGAAGGTGATGTACCCGGCATTGACGGCGTTGCCCAGAGCGACATCGGAGAACTGGATGACGAACCAGAAGATGATCGTCCCGAGGATCGGCCCGAAGACCCGGGCTGCCCCGCCGAGAATCACGATCGTGTAGGCGAAGAAGGTCAGCTGCGTCGCGAAGGTGTCGGGCTGTACGGCCGCGCGCCCCAGGGCGTAGACGAAACCACCGAACGCCCCGATCACAGCGCCGAGCATCAGCGACTGCATCTTGAACCAGTAGACGTTCTTGCCGAGCGAGCGAACAGCGTCCTCGTCCTCGCGGATCGCTTTCAATACACGACCCCAGGGGCTGCGCATCAGCAGGAAGGTCATCAGCGTGAAGATCGCGACGACAGTCCACCCGACAACCAGCAGCCACGTGGCGCGTCCGTTGAAGGTGATGGACCCGATTCCGTAGGCCTTGTTCTCGTCGAAGGGGTTGAGCCGGTAGAAGCCTTCGGCGAAGTTCTGGATCCCGTCGGAACCGCCGAACCAGTCGCGCAAGGTGACCGAGCGGAAGATCAGCCGGACGATCTCGGCAGCTGCAATCGTCACGATGGCCAAGTAGTCGGCTCGAAGCCGCAAGGTGGGGATACCGAGAAGCAGAGCCAGGACCAAGGCAGCGAGGATGCCGACCAGGATGCCGACCCAGAAGGGGAACCCGGCGATGGCCACGATCGAGGCCAGGCCGTAGGCGCCGACCGCGAGGAAGGCCGCCTGTCCGAAGTTCAGCAGTCCGGTGTAGCCGAACTGGATGTTGATGCCGATCGCGGCGAGAGCGAACGCGCAGGCCTCGACCCCGATGGCAGCTGAGATCGAGACGGTGAAGATGAAGTTCCAGTCCATGGTTCAGCCCACCCGCCCTTGTCGGCCGAGTATGCCTGCGGGTTTGACGAGGAGCACGAGGATGAGGATCCCCAACGCTCCGACGGTTTGCAGCTCGGTGGGGATGACCAAGGTGGACATGGTGATGAACAAGCCCACCACGATGCTTCCGACCAGAGCGCCGAAGGCAGTGCCGAGCCCACCGAGGGTGACTGCAGCGAAGACGAGCAGCAGAACCTGCTGGCCGATGATGAACGACACCTGCTGGTTGAGGGCGAGCAGGAATCCGCCAAGGCCGGCGAGTGCCGCGCCTACCACCCACACGATCAAAATGACGCGTTCGACGTCGATGCCCGTGGTGGCTGCAAGGGCGGGATTGTCGGCGACGGCGCGGGTGGCCTTGCCGGTGCGCGTCTTGAGCAGCGCCAGTCCGGCCAGCGCGAGGATCACCGCTGCGATGATCATGCTGATCAGGTTGGCGGGGGTGATGTCCACCGGTCCGAAGCTGAGGCCGGCCTGACCTTGGTACTCGCTGTAGGCACGGCTCGTGGCCCCGAAGAAGATCTGATAGATCGATCGGAGAGCGAGGGCCAGCCCGATGGAGACGATCATCATCGCGATCAGCCCGGTGCCCCTGCCGCGCAGGGGCTTCCACAGTCCTCGATCCATCACCCCACCGAACAAGGCGGAGGCGGCGACGCCGAGAACGGCCGCGATGAGCAGGGGGATACCGAGGGAAACGTTGAAGTACCACACGATGATGGCCCCAAAGGTCACGATCTCGCCGTGGGCGAAGTTCGTGAGCCCCGTCGTTCCGTAGATCAGTGACAGCCCGACCGCCGCCAGGGCGATGATCAGACCGAACCGTAAGCCTTCGACGAACAGCTGGGCCGCCCGATCCCACGTCGACTGGGTATTGCGTTCACGCTCGCCGAGGACGAACAGGACGGGACGGTCCGTGCCTGGTCGGACAGTGGTGTTGATCGGGTTCAACACCGGCGTCGCGATGCCTTCGGGGAGGGTGCTCTCCTCGAGGGTCACCGTGTAGGCACCGGTCTTGGGGACGGGGATGGCGAACTTCCCGTCGGTTTCTGTCACCGCGCTCTCGCTGAACCCGGAGTCGTTGGTCACCGTGATCGTGACGCCGGCCACAGGGGCTCTGCTGTTGGTCAGCAAGGTTCCGACGATGGACTCCCCGTCGGCGTGCGCGGCGCCCGCCCCGAAGAGAATCAGGAAACTCAAGGACGCGACCAGTACTCCGACGATCCGCAACGTGACTCGGGTCAGCAACCTGCTCCTCCTCGCGGTGCCCGGTCTAGCCGGGTGCGGTGCGGTCAGCCCTGTCGTGTGCCTGGCCGACGGCCGGAGCATAGCGAGGCAGCGGGTCCATAGGGTCGGTTTTGGAGGCGAAGTCTCGTGACGAGCGTTGCGCAGGGTGGAATGAGACGAGGTTGCGACCGGAGCGTGACCCAATTGGTTTCAGCTCGGACACGCACTTGTCGGCAATGGCCCCAACGCGAGACCGGTCTGCGATGATCACGCCATGCGTCGGAGCCTCAGCCATCCCAGGTCGGTCGTGTTGGTCACCGTGGCGGCCTCCGCGCTGCTCCTCGCAGCCTGCGGCTCGGACGGGGGGACCGCCAGCGATCGCGAACGTGACCAGTCCACCAATGTTCCGATCAAGACCTGCGAGCAGGTCACGTGCCAAGACAGCTTGAACGGAGCCGACTATCAGCTCGTGCTGCCCACGCAGTGGAACGGCACGTTGCTGATCTACTCGCACGGCTACCGACAGGCGGAGGCTGCCCCGCCTGACTTCGAGCAGCCGTCTACGGCGCCGGAGCCGGCGCCGGGGTATTCCGAAGGGGACACCGGGATAGCCGACGCTCTCGTGGGACAGGGATACGCGCTGGCCGGGTCGGCGTACGCGACCAACGGGTGGGCCGTGGCCGACGGCGTCAAGGCTGACGAGGACCTCTATCAGTATTTCGTGGATGAAGTCGGAACACCCAACCGCGTCTATGTCTGGGGAGACAGCCTCGGCGGGCTGATCACCCAGGTTGTCGCGCAGAAGCACCCGGAGTGGGTGTCCGGCGCGGCACCGTTGTGCGGAGTCCTCGGCGGTCCGGTGGCCAACGTGAACCTCTCCCTCGATGTGGCGTACGCGCTGAAGACCTTCATCAATCCGGACCTGAAGCTGAGCGGTTTCACCTCCTGGGACGATGCGGTGCAGAACTGGGAGGACACCGCTGCGCTGGTGGTCAAGGCTGGGAGCGACGTCAAGAAGGGCGTTCCCAAGATCCTGATGACTGCAGCGCTCGTCGACGCACCGTCTCAGACGAAGACGTACGACGGTTCGACGGTCGAGAGCCAGGTACGCGGATCGGCCGAGTCGATCCTGACGGCGCTTGGCTACGCGACGTTCGGGCGTTACGACATCGAGCAGCGCATGGGCGGAAATCCCGCGGGCAACGACGGTACGGACTACTCGGCTCGGGTGTCGGGGTCTGAGCGGTCGCTCATCGAGACCGTCTCACCCGGGTCGACCGACAAGCTGCTCGCCGAGCTGGCGGCGGGGGAGCGCCTCACGGCTGACCCAACCGCCCAGCAGGCGTTCGCAGACACCGGCACGCCGACAGGCGTCGTAGCTGACCCGACCATCACCCTGCACACAGCAGCCGATCCGCTGGTGATCGTGCAGAACGAGGCTCTCTTCGCCCAGCGAAACCAGAGTGCCGACAACACGTCCAGCCTGGTCCAGCTCTACACGGTCGCTCCGGCGACGTACTCGGAGACCGACGGAGCGCCGTACGGGGCCGGGCACTGCAACTTCACCCCGGAGTCTCGGTTGGCCGTGATCGATCTGCTGGACAAGTGGGTGAAGAACGGTGTCTATCCGGGCTCGGCGGCGGTCGCGGCGGCGATGGGTGACGCCAGTGGCTACAGCGCGGCCTTCAAGCCAGGTCCTTGGCCGGACGCCTCGGTGAGCTGAGGGACCGACGCATCGCCGTTGCTGCGTAGCAGAGAACGCATCCCGCGGCGCACACCGCCGTAGCCATGACGATGGACGTCACTGTGGGATCGGGCATGACGACCACCCAGCCGATGATCGCAGCGAAGGCCACCCACAACCACGCCGCGGGGAGGCCAGAGCGTCCGGCGAGGGCGTCATACAGGAAAACTTGGACCAACGCCCAGAGCCCCCCCACCGCTGCGAACCACGGGAGTGCCGGGGCCAGATCGGTGTAGGCCTCGCCGCCGATCACTGCGATGACTTGCCCAGGGAACAGCACGCAGCCAAGGATCAGGCACAGCGAGGTCGTAGCCACGATCTTGAGCGCGAGCAGGAGTGCGGCTCCGCGTTGCTGCGGATCCACCATGCGGGGCAAAGCAGTAACTGCCGCAAACTGGGGGAGCCAGAAGGACATCTTCGCGACGACCACGCCGGCTGCGTAGAGGCCGGCGTCTCGGGCATCAAGGGCGAATCGGGCGAGCAGAAGATCGACGTTCGTGCACAGAAAGAGAGCGAGCAGTGCGGCCGAGGCGCCAGCAACTTCCTTCGCCGCACGCCCGTGGAACCAGCCGTGCTTCGCGCCGGCGGAAGGTTCGAGGACCGAGAGCGTGGCTGCGGCTGCAGCGGCGATCAGGGAACCAGCGACTGCCCCCGTCGCGGTCCCGACGACCAGCACCCCCACGATGGCGCCGATCGCCCGGCCGCCGTTGTTGCCCAGCAGAAGCAGGCCGAGCCGGCTGAACCGCTCCTGGCCCTGGGCGACTCCCTGCGCCCAACCAAGGATCATCAGCGGACACAAGGTCAGGGCCACCAGGGCACAGCCCACGGCGGAAGCGTCCAAGAGCAACCCCAGGACCAGAAGACCGGGCACCGCGACCAGCGCGGTCACCAGCGACAGCTGAACCAGCCCGGCGCGACTCACGTCGGCCAGCGGATGCGGCCGCCGTTCAGCCACCGCCCGGGCAACCACGGTCTGCATCCCGGTTGGAAGCACAGCGAGAACGATGATGAGGGCCAACAAGGCGCTGAGCTCCCCGAAGCGCGCAGGGCCCAGCTGGCGTGCCGCTATCAACGCCAGCGCGTAGGCCAAGACATTCCCGAGCATCAAGCCCAGGGCCACGGCGCCGTGGCCGCGCAGATGGCGAATCGCCGCGTCGCGACGTGCCACCCGATCCTCCTCCGGTTCGCGGTTACGCTGTCGCGACCGCAAGGCCGTCACCCTAGCCGCGGCCGCGGCGCGTTCGGGCCAAGCCAGGGAGCCGCCGGATGAGGATCTGGGGGAGCCCCCCGGCCAACCGCTGGTTGCTCCGTGGCTGGGTATTGGGGCTGACGCTGGCGGTTGCCGCTCCGGTCCTTCGTCGTGGCTACGTGCTCAGCTACGACATGGTCAGCGTCCCCCGCCAGTCGCTGCTTCCCGACTCGCTGGGTCTTGGCGAATCGCTTCCGAGGGCCGTCCCGGCAGAGGTGGTCGTCGTCGCTCTCAGCCACGCTGTCGAGGGTCAGTGGATCCAGAAGGCCCTCCTCGTGGTCCTCCTCCTGACGGCAGGTCTGGGCGCCGCCGCCTTGGTCCCAACGGATCGCATCCTGATCGCAGCGGTAGCCGCCACCGCCTATGTGTGGAATCCGTACGTCGCTGAGCGACTTGTTCTCGGCCACTGGTGGCTCCTGCTCGGGTACGGCTGCCTGCCGTGGTTGGTGTTGTGGACCACGCGGATGGCCAGCGGCAGGCGAGGCGCCCTACCTGCCCTTGTCCTGGTCGCTGCGGCTGGCTCGATGGTCCCGACCGCAGGGCTGTTGAGCAGCCTGGTCGTCGTCACCGTCCTCATCGCCTGCCTGGACTGGAGCGACAGGATGCGGGCAGCACAACGGCTGGGCCTCGTTCTTGGGGCTCTCGTGGCCGTGCAGGCTGTCTGGTGGTTGCCAGGCCTGCTGCACGAGACGGCATCAACAGGTGGCGCTGGACCGTTTGCCGCCCGCTCCGAGGGAGCTGGGGGAGTGCTGGTCAGCCTGCTCGGGCTCGGCGGGATCTGGAACGCCGACGTCGTGCCCAACAGCCGGACCACGCCGATGGTTGTACTTTCAGCCGGGCTGGTCGTGCTGGGCGTCGCGTACGGCTGGCCCTTCTTGCGAGCGCGGCTGGGGGGTCGTCTCACGTACGCGCTGCTGGGCCTTGGCGCAGGGGGGCTCCTCCTGTCCGCCTGGACCAGCAGCGCCTTGGGCGGCGCAGTGCTGGAAAGGTCGGCCACCTTGTTCGCGGGGGCGGAAGTCTTCCGGGATGCCCAGAAGTTCGTGGCCTTGTGGGCGCTCCCGGTTGCGTTGTTGGTCGCTTTGGCCGCAGAGCGCCTCGGTGGTGCGGTGAGAGACCTTTCCGGCCGACGAGCGCTCATGGCCGCCGCGGTGCTCCTGCCGCTCGTCGTGCTACCGGACCTTGCCTGGGGCGTCGCGGGCCGGCTCCAGCCGGTCGCGCTGCCGACGAGCTGGGCTGCGGCCCGACAGACGGTCGCGCAATCCGCGGCCCCCGGAGACGTGCTCGTCCTCCCGTGGGGAGCGTTTCGCGCCTTCTCCTTCAACGGGCGTCGGACCAGCCTCGATCCCGCGCCGAGGTGGTTGCCGCGACCCAGTGTCGTCGACGGCCGGCTCGCAGTGGCCGACTCGACAGGCGAAGTCACGATCGTTGGGGAGGAGTCGCGTCGCGCGGTCGAGGTGGGCGTCTTGGTGAGCGAGAACGAGCCTGCCAGCGAGCGCCTTGCTGAGCTGGGAATAGGTTGGGTCGTCGTCGAGCGGGACACGCCCGGTGACGTACCCGTGAACCTGTTCGTCGGCTTGATCCCGGTAAGCCGCTCGGCGTCCCTCGAGCTCTGGCGGGTCCCGGGTGCGGCGCCCGGGCCAGGATGGGGTCGGGGGACCGTCCCGGTCGTCGTGGTGGACCTAGCGGTCGTCGGTTTGCTCTTGGGTGCGTCCTTGTCCCTGATTCGGTCCACACCGCGGCGTCGGTTGCTACCATCGGGCGACGCCTCTAGGTGATGCGTCCCGATGGAAGGACCCTTCATGGTCGGCGGACTGATCTCCGTGGGTGTGGGTGTCGTGCTGGCCGGCCTGTTGTCCTTTACGGGAGCCTCTCTTGCCACCAGCGTCACTCCGGAGCCGATCACGGCTCCGCTGGTGGTCTACGGCACCAACTAGCTCGATCGGCTCACAGCCACTCACCGGACGAGCCCTTCGGGCCTGACAGGGTCACTGGTTCCATGTCCTCGACCATGGAGGAGTCGACCAGGCCGTGCTGTGTGGCGACCGCGGCCAGCACGGCGCCGAACTCCTCGGCAGTGGTCGACCACGAGAACTGCTCAGCGCGAGCCTTCGCCGCCCGGCCGAGCTCGTCGCGCAGCCGACAGTCTCGCAGGATCCTCCCCAAGGCGTCGGTGAACTCCTTGCTTCCCCCGTCGACAACCAGGCCGGTGACCCCATCCACGATCGACTCGGCGACTCCGGCGGCTGACCGGTAGCCGATGGCCGGGACGCCGTACGTCGCCGCTTCGACCACAACCAGGCCCCATCCCTCCTTCAGTGACGGGATGGCCAGGACCCATGCCCGCGCGAGCTCGTTGGCCTTCTGCTCGTCGTCCACGAATCCGGTGAACTCGACGATGTCGTGGACATCCAGAGCCACGGCGTCGGCCCGTAGCTGGTCGGCCCACCAACCATCTCCCACGACGCGGACGTGAAGATCCGGGAACTCGTGGCGCAGATCGGCTGCCGCTTCGAGCAGGTGGAGCACCTGCTTGTGCGGCACCAGGCGGCCGAGGCAGACGATGGTGGGCGTTGTGGAACGTGTTTCGGTGACCGGCAGCGCGGCGCTCACACCGTTGTGAACGACGGCGATCCGCGAACCGTCGACCCCGAGAGCCTCGAGCTCGTCGCGGGTTGCTCGTGAGACCGCGACGTACGCGCTACGCCGGTAGATGAGGGGTGCCAGCCGTGACTCCACCCACCATCCGAGGCGAGCAGCAGTGCGGCCGTAGACCACCGGCCACATCTCGCGGTGCACGTGATGCACAAGGGCGACGACGGGAGCTCGGGTCGCGAACGGGCTCAGGAATGGGACGCCGTTCTGCACGTCGATGACCAGGTCGACCGGGCCGAGACGTCGAGTGAGCAGGTCGAACCAGGCGCGGGGGAGGACGGACAGCTTGCCTCCGCGCCGCCGGTAGTGAACACCCTCGAGCTCGGAGTCTCTTGGACTGGTCCGATGGTCGGCGGAAAACACCGTGACGCGGTTCCCGCTCAGGGCCAAGGCGCGTGCGACGACCTCGACGTACAGCTCCGAGCCACCACCCTCGGGATTGCTGGTGTCCCGCCGATTGAAGAAGACGATCCCCAGCCCCCCGGGGCGGGGCTGTCGGGCGCTGCGATAGCGGCTGTGTCTCACCCCTGCATCCTTTCGGACAAAGGGGAGCCGAGTGCGCAGACCGAGAGACCAGGCTCAGGTACCGTCCGGCTGTGCCTGACCCGGAGCGATCCCCGCACGCTCTGGCGACCGGCCGACGAAGCCTGGCGCTGATGCGGTCTTTCCGTACAGAGCAGTCCGACCCGGCTGGCTTCTACGGATTCCTGGCGGACGACACCGTCGAGCAGCTGACGGGGTTCGTCTCACTAGATGGCGCGAGCCTGCTCGACGTCGGTGGCGGCCCTGGATACTTCGCCGAGGCATTCGGTCGTGCGGGGGCGCACTACCTCGCGGTTGACGCGGACGCCGGTGAGCTGGGTGCTGCCGGCCAACCCGCAACTGGCACGGTCCAGGCAAGCGGGATGGCGCTGCCCGTCGCCGACGAGGCGGTCGACGTCTGCTTCTCGTCCAACGTGCTCGAGCACGTTTCGGATCCGTGGCGGATGGCTGACGAGATGGTGCGCGTGACCCGGCGGGGCGGGACGATCTTCCTCTCGTTCACTCTCTGGTGGGGACCATGGGGAGGGCACGAGACATCGCCGTGGCACTACCTGGGAGGGGGGCGGGCAGCCCGGCGCTATCAGCGGCGGACCGGCCACCCTCCCAAGAACGTCTACGGGGAGTCGCTGTTCGCGGTTCGCGCTGGTGATGCGCTGAACTGGGCGCGGAGATGCCCGCTCGTTGACGTCGTCGATGCCTTCCCTCGCTACCACCCCCGCTGGGCTCACCCGTTGGTGCACCTCCCGCTCGTGCGGGAGGTGACGATGTGGAACCTCGCCATGGTGCTCAGGAGGACCTGACCGTTTCCAGCCGGCAACAGCGCTTGCGGATATGGGCGGTCTGCTCGGTGCTCGCCGGTCTCGTGTTCATCCAGGCGCCGGGGCTGGTCGTCACCGACACCAAGCTGGATCTCACGGCAAACCCGGTCGGCTGGCTGGGCCGTGCCCTGCACCTCTGGGAACCGCACGGGTGGCTCGGGCAGGTCCAGAACCAGGCGTACGGCTACCTGTTCCCCATGGGGCCGTTCTTCGCACTCGGGCACCTGCTGGCCCTCCCCGAGTGGGTGGTGCAGCGCCTGTGGACCAGCCTTCTGCTCTGCCTGGCAGTCGTGGGGGTCGCGCGGCTTGCTGGTCGCCTGCGGATCGGCACTCCCACCGCCGCGCTGGCTGCAGGCGTCCTCTATGCGCTTTCCCCGCGATTCCTCACGACGCTCGGGGCAAACAGCGCCGAGACGCTTCCGATGGCGCTGGCCCCATGGATCGTGCTGCCCCTCGTCGGAGCCACCATCTCTGGGCGCCACCGCAGTGGCGCCGCTCGGTCGGGCTTGGTTGTTCTCGCCTGCGGCGCGGTCAACGCAGTCGCTACGTTGGCGGTTCTGGTGATTCCTGCTACCTACCTGGTGACGCGGGAACGAAATCGGGCCCGGCTGCGGTTGATGGTGCTCTGGGCGGCGGCTGTTCTCGCGGCCACGTTCTGGTGGCTGGTGCCTCTTGTCCTGCTCGGGGGAGTGAGCCCGCCATTCCTGGACTGGATCGAGAGCGCGCGGATCACCACGATTCCGACCAACCTGGTTGAGACCCTGCGGGGCACGTCCCACTGGGTCGCCTTCGTCCTGGACCGATCGGGCCCGTTCTGGCAGGGCGGGTGGTTGCTGGTGACGAATCCCGTCGCCATCCTCGACACAGGGCTCGTCGCCGGACTGGGCCTGTACGGGCTCGCCCGGCGGGACCTGCCGGAACGACGCTGGCTGGCCCTGACGGCACTCGTCGGGGTCGTCGCGGTGACCTTCGGCCATGTTGGCCCGTTGGCTGCGCCGTGGGCCGCGTGGGCTCAGGGCCTACTGGACGGCGTGCTTGCGCCGATGCGCAACATCCACAAGTTCGATCCGTTGATCCGCCTCCCGTTGACGTTGGCCGCGGCCCATGCATTGACCGTGCTGGGCCGACAGGTGAACTCGATCAGGGCGCCGGGCCTTCGCTCGATGAGCGTTGGCCTGGCCGGCGTCGTGATGATCGGCGTGGCGAGCCCGCTCCTGCTCGAGAGCCTCCCGCCCCGCGACGCATTTTCCGCGATCCCCGGCTACTGGCAGGACACGGCAGACTGGCTGGCCAAGCGATCCGACGGTGCGGCGATCGTGGTGCCGGGAGCCTCCTTCGGGACCTTCTATTGGGGGGATCCTCGCGACGAGCCGCTTCAACCGTTGGCCGGAACCCCGTGGACGGTCCGGGATGCTGTGCCGCTGGCGCCCGCAGGCACGATCCGCTGGCTCGATGGCATTGAGGACCACCTCGCTGGTGGCCAGGGGGGCCCCGGCCTGACCGCACTGTTCCGCCGGGCGGGAATCCGCTACGTGGTGGTTCGGAACGACCTCGATTACACGCGCGCAGAGTCACCTCGGCCAGTTCTGGTGCACGCAGCGCTGTCGGGCAGCCCGGGCGTCGCAAAAGTGGCGCAGTTCGGCGGTGTGGTGGGCGGCGGTAGCCGGCCGGGATTTCGCGTCGATGAGGGCTTGGACCTTCCCTACCGGGCTGTCGAAGTTTATGAGGTGGCAGAGCCCCGCCCCCGATTCGAACTACAACCCGTGGCAGGCGCTGCCATCGTTTCGGGGGATTCCACCGCCGTGGCAGATCTCGCCGACGCGGGCTTTGACTCTGCGCGCTCGCTCGTGATGGCCGGAGACGTACCTACCCGTTGGACGGGCTGGGTGGACCGCCCGAGCGACGTCATCCAAACCGACACCTACCGCCGACGGGAGGTCAACTTCGGTCGGGTTCACGACCACTCGTCCCAAACCCTCGGCCCGGATGATCCACTGCGGCTCGGCAGCTCGACCCGGGACTATCTGCCGTATCCCGATGCCTTCAGCACGGTCGCCGTCCCGATGGGAGGCGAGGTCCGCGCTTCGTCGTCGCAGTCCGACGCAGGCGCGCCCGGTGGCAGCGACCCGGAACACCAGCCGTTTGCCGCTGTGGACGGCGACTCCCGGACAACCTGGAGCTCATCCGCGCCCCAGGGCGCTCTTGGCCAGTGGATCGAGCTCACAGCAGATCACCCCGTTTCAGGAATCGCGACCGTGCGCGTCAACCGAGATGTCTTCGGCCTCTACCCAACGAGCCTGCGCGTGACCGGAGAACACGGGTCTGTAGACGTCGCCGTCGACGACCCGCTCAGGGCGGTCAGAGTTGAGATCCCCGGGGGAACAACGCGCACGATCCGGGTCGAGCCGCTTCAGATCAGCGACGGCGGGCGTGGGGTGTCCTTCGTCGTGGCGGACCTGCGCCTTCCTGGCGTTGTCGTGCGCCGTCCGCTTCAGCTGCCTCGGGCGGCAGCCGGCACCGACCGGATAGTTCTGACAGCTGCCGCGGATCGGCCCGGTTGTGTGCTTGTCGGGTCGCGCCCGTTGTGCAGCGAGCGGCTCGTGCGAGGCGGCGAAGAGGACACGGGGATGGATCGGCTGTTGAGCGGGATCAGTGGCAGCTGGCGGATCTCGGGGACTGCGGTACCTAAGCCCGGGCCCGCCCTGGACGCCTGGCTCGCGCCAGCCGAAGGCATCCGAGCCGCAGCCAGCAGCAGCAATGTGCAGGACCCCAGGGGGGGAGCCCAACGCGCGGTGGACGGCCGGTTGGAGACCGGTTGGGTGGCAGCGCCCGGTGACCGGACTCCGAACATCACCTTGACGTGGGAGGTGCCGAGGATCATCCGCGGTCTGTCGGTCCGGTTGGACCCCGCCCTTGCCGCCTCAGCGCCGACGATGGTGAGCGCCCTGGGTGACAACGGCATCGTTCAGCGCGCCCCTGTCGGTTCGGACAACATCGCCCGATTCCATCGCGGCATCGTGACCTCGTCATTGGTCGTGAGCTTCCCGGCCATCCGGCCGGAAGGGTCGATCGACCCATTCACGGGACGCAGTGACCTGCTTCCGGTGGGCGTCTCCGAGCTGATGCCCCTGGGGGCACAGGACCTCGTCCGCCCAGACGACGGCGCCGAACGACTACTGGCTCCGTGTGGGACCGGGCCGACCCTCTACGTCGACGGACGATTCATGCGCACTGCGGTGACAGGCACCCGGTCCTCGATCATGAACCTGCAGCCGCAGGAATGGTCGATCTGCGGCCCTGCGACAGTGTCGCTGGGCGACAACGCACGGATTTCGACCAAGCCCTCGCTGACGTGGCGCGCCGCGCAGGTACGCCTGGACGCCCGGGGCATCTCACCGGCGCCGCAACCCATTGCGCCAACTGGCCCGTTGACGGTACTCGTCGACAACCCCGACGAGCGAAAGCTTGGTCTGCCTGAACGAACGTCGGCCCAGCTGCTCAGCGTGCTCGAGAATGCGAATGCAGGATGGGTGGCGCACTGGAGTGATGGGAGCCGGTTGGAGCCCGTGACTTTGGACGGCTGGCACCAGGGTTGGGTCGTCCCCGCCGGTGCGCCGGGAACCGTCACGCTGACCTACGCACCGCAGCGAACGTATGCCCTTGGCCTGACTGCGGGGTTGGTGCTTGCCCTCGGCCTCCTGGTGCTGGCCCTGCGCCCCGATCGCCGCCCAGGCCACCGGCTGGCCCCCGCGGGTGCGACGAGCAGCGATCGCGTCGTCTATGTACTAGCCCTAGGCTGGTTGGCTGGAGCCGTGGGGCTGGTCTTCGGGCTCGCGGCGATGGCCGCAAAGCGGGTCCGATGGTTCGAGCGAGTCCGCCCATTTCTTGCCGGGGGGCTGTTCGTCATTGCCGGGCTCGGTTTCGTGTTCCGACCCTGGACCGCGCCGGCGGGGTACGCCGGCCTACTGGGATGGCCCCAGGCCGTAGCGCTCGGCGCCCTGGCTTTGGCGGTGCTCCCGCTGTCAACCCACCAGGTGCCGGAAGCGCTGCGTGGGACGCTCAATGAGGACCCAGCTCAGCCAGGCGGCGACCAGGCTGAGGCTGAGAGTCAGGACGAGCACCTCGAAGAAGTGGCCGGTGAAGGGCTGCTCGCCCAAGAGCCGGAAGACGACGTCCAGCAGTAAGACGTGCCACAAGAACAACCCGTACGAGATGCGCCCGAGGAAGAGCATCGGGCGTGACTCAAGCGCCTTGTGAGTGCGAGTTCCGTGGCCGAAAGCGGCAGGGATCACGATCAGGACCGCGATGAACCCATAGAGGACGAACTTCACCAGCGCCTGGAGCGGAGAGGAGAAGCCGCCGAGCCCGCGCGGCCCGGCCAGGGGCGAGGAAGCCACGAGCAGCAGGCCGGCGGCAAGGGTCCACATCGTCCACGGCGTCCGCGCGACGTCGAGCAGAGCGGCGGTGATCCGACCGGGCACCTCCCGCGCGCCAACGACGAGGAGCCCGAGCGCGAGCCCTGGCCCAAACCAGGCCAGGTAGCCGGGCAGCCAGAGGCCAGCGATCGACCGGTCGAGCACCTCCGTCGTCTGGACGAAGGTCGTCCACCCCAGTCCCACGGCCACCAGGCCGGCGCAGAAGGCCAGCGCCGCTCGCAGTCCGCGCCCGCGCAACACACGCACCAACGCCATGCCGATCAGCGGCAGGACGAGGTAGAACGCGACCTCGGTGCAGAGGCTCCACATCTGGGTCAGTCCGGGGACGAGCTCACCAGGTCGGTAGATCTGCGTGAGTGTCATGTTGGCGACGATCACATCCGGGTCAGCATCGGCGTTCGCGGGGAGCAGCCAGAAGGCCGCGACGACCGCGAGCCAGTAAGCCGGAAGAATGCGCAGCGCCCGCCGCCACAGGTACTTCCTCGTCGAGGGTCTGCGGCCAGTCGACAGTCCTTGCTCCGCCCAGGGGATGACCAGGAGGAGACCCGACAGCACGAAGAAGATGGCGACGCCGACGTCCATCCGGGCGATCAGTCCTCCGACGGTTCCGTGCAGCGAGGCCCCCGTCTGGAAGCCAACGTGGGTGAGCAGCACGGCCAGGCTCCCCGCTGCCCGCATGGCATCCAGTGCAGGAATTCGGTAGCCGGCGATCGATGGGCCACCATCTGTTCCTGGCACGAGTTGGTCAGCCGGGCGATCGGACGTACCGACCGGCTGGTTCAGCTGCATGCTCTCCGTCTCAGGGGTCGCCGAACGATCCTCGGCAGTCTGACTCATCTGGTCTGAGTCTGCTGTCGCAACGCCCGAAACGTCGCGCCCGCTGGGGCGACCTGGTTGTTCACGGGGCGGAAGGCGCCGGTTTCCGATACCTTCCGGCTTGGCGACCGGGACTCTGGCGTCCGGCGAAGGTGAGGAATGACCATGAAGCGTGTCCTTGCTTTGGTGCTGCTCGGCTTGGGGGCGTTCCTTCTCGTCCTGGCACCGTTCGTCAAGTGGTACGTCGCTCCCAAGCTCGCCGTCGCACCTCTCGGCTGCGACCCCGGACCGCTGTGCGACGGCGGTGTCAGCATCTCGCCCTCCAGCGGGATTGCGAAGACGCTGTTCGACCCCGCGACGCTGTCCCCACGCACCGACGTAGCACTCGTGTCGACGCGACGGGTCAGTCCGGACCAAGCCGCATCAGACGGCCCGAACAACCAGACGGTCTACGACTCCTTCCAGGACGTCACGGACCCCGACGGCGTCACGGTCGACGCGAGCACCGAGCGGATCGCCTTCGACGGCCACACATCAGTGATGATCAACTGCTGCGACGCCAACGAGGACGGAACGCCCATCACGGATTTCACGGGCATCAATCCCTACAAGTTCCCCTTCGGCACCGAGAAGCAGACCTACCAGTACTTCGACGGCACCCTGAGCAAGGCACTCCCGATGGAATACCAGGACGTCGAGGAGATCCAAGGACTCAGCACCTATCGTTTCGTTCAGACCATCGAGCCGACCCAATACTCGACCCTCGAGGTGCCAGGAGACCTGGTCGGACAGCCAGACGAAGCGTCGGTCGTGGCCCCGCGGTTCTACACCAACGTCCGAACGGTGTGGGTGGAGCCGGTCACAGGGGCGATCGTCAAGGGGCAGGAGGTGCAGAAGCAGTACCTCGCCGGTGCCGACGGGACGACGGAAGCCATGGTCATCATCGACGCGACGCTCTCCTTCACTGAGCAGAACGTGACCGAAGCCGTCAAGACCGCATCCGACGGCGCGAGCCAGCTCAACCTGATCACCAAGACCATCCCTCTGATCGCGTTCGTCCTCGGCATCCTGCTGCTCGTAGGCGGCGTTCTCCTGCTCCGCCGGTCAGAGCCTGGCGCGGTCGCGGCGGGCTGACGCTCGCCGGGCGTGCCGCTAGCCGAGCCGACAGCAGAAGATCGCCGTCCCGGGGACGACTGCGCCCCGCAAGGGTGACCACCCGCCCCAGATCGTCGTGCGCTCGGGCGGCCACGTCGGTTCGACGAGGTCGACCAGTACGAACCCGGTCGCGTGGAGGGCGCGGACTTGATCACCGAGGGTGCGGTGGTGCTCGACGTAGACCGCGTGGCCGGCCGCGTCCCTCTCGACATAGGGAGTCCGGTCCCAGTACGACGAGCGGGCGGTCAGCCCGTTAGGGCTAGGGTCGTCGGGGAACGACCAACGGATCGGATGGGGCACGGAGAACACCCACCTGCCACCTCGCGTGAGCACCCGGGCCACCTCGCCGAAGAGGGCAACCACGTCATCGACGAAGGAGACCGCACCGTTGGCCGAGAAGGCAAGGTCGAACGTCCGGTCGCGAAACGGCAGCCGTACGGCGTCGGCCTGGACGGTCCGGACACTGGACCCGGTCTCGTGGTCGAGGCGGCGACCGTGCTGCAGCTGCGCAGCGGACAGGTCGATGCCGGTGGGCAAGCCACCCTGTTCGACCACCCATCGCGAGGCCTGGCCGGCACCGCAGCCGACCTCAAGCACCCGCTGGCCCTCGACCGGAGCCAACAGCCGCGCCTCGGCCTCGGTGAGGCCCTCGGGGCACCAGAGCAGCTGGGCAGGGCCGAGATCGCGGCCGTGCTCAGCTTGATAGGCGTCCGCCATCTGGTCCCAGCCGGTCCGGCTCGCACGTCGGGTCTCGTCGCCGGTCAGCGACTCGCGTCCAGCTCGCTCAATTGACCCGCTCACCTGCGCAAACGTAGACTGCCGGGGCGTTGTGGGCCTTGCGTGCGTCTCAGACCGAGCAGGCTCGCGCTGGTTCTTGTCTCCGGTTGGCGTCTTCGACTCGACCCGGGCTGTCTGATCCACGGGTCCTCCGCGCACCGTCACGATCATCTGTCCCTCGACGGATGTGGCCAACTAGGCCTCAGCCGTCCGATCCCTGTCCGCATCGGAGCATCCACCCGTAATGACGTCCACCACCGACACGCTCAACGCAGAACTCGCTCAGGAAGAGACCAGCACGACCCCGCAGGTCGCTATCAACGACATCGGCTCGGCCGAAGACTTCATGGCCGCCATCGACCTCACGATCAAGTACTTCAACGACGGTGACATCGTCGAAGGGGTCATCGTCAAGGTCGACCGCGACGAGGTCCTGCTCGACATCGGCTACAAGACCGAGGGCGTGATCCCCTCTCGTGAGCTGTCCATCAAGCACGACGTGGACCCGAACGAGGTGGTGTCGGTCGGTGACGAGATCGAGGCCCTGGTTCTCCAGAAGGAGGACAAGGAAGGGCGTCTGATCCTGTCCAAGAAGCGCGCGCAGTACGAACGCGCCTGGGGCTCGATCGAGAAGATCAAGGACGAGGACGGCATCGTCGAGGGCTCGGTCATCGAGGTGGTCAAGGGTGGCCTGATCCTCGACATCGGTCTGCGGGGCTTCCTGCCGGCCTCGCTCGTGGAGATGCGCCGGGTTCGAGACCTTCAGCCGTACGTCGGTCAGAAGCTCGAGGCCAAGATCATCGAGCTCGACAAGAACCGCAACAACGTGGTCTTGTCCCGCCGCGCGTGGCTCGAGCAGACCCAGTCAGCCGTACGCCAGAACTTCCTCACCACCTTGCAGAAGGGCCAGGTTCGGCCAGGCACGGTGTCGTCCATCGTCAACTTCGGGGCGTTCGTCGACCTCGGCGGCGTCGACGGCCTGGTGCACGTGTCCGAGCTGTCCTGGAAGCACATCGACCATCCGTCTGAGGTCGTCGAGGTCGGTCAGCCGGTCACCGTCGAGGTGCTGGACGTCGACATGGACCGCGAGCGCGTCTCGCTGTCCCTCAAGGCCACCCAGGAAGACCCGTGGCAGCAGTTCGCGCGCACCCACCAGATCGGGCAGGTCGTGCCCGGCAAGGTCACCAAGCTGGTGCCGTTCGGCGCGTTCGTCCGCGTCGACGAGGGCATCGAGGGCCTCGTGCACATCTCCGAGCTGGCCGAGCGCCACGTCGAGATCCCCGAGCAGGTCGTGCAGGTCAACGACGACATCTTCGTCAAGGTGATCGACATCGATCTCGAGCGTCGACGTATCTCGCTGAGCCTGAAGCAGGCCAACGAGGGAACGATCGGCGAGGCCGTGGCCGGGGACTTCGACCCGACGCTCTACGGCATGGCCGCCTCCTACGACGAGCAGGGGAACTACATCTACCCCGAGGGCTTCGACCCTGAGACCGGTGAGTGGCTGCCGGGTCACGAAGAGGCTCAGGCCGAGTGGGAGCGCCAGTACGCCGTCGCTCAGCAGCGTCATGAGGCACACAAGGTGCAGGTGGTCGAGGCGCAGAAGGCGGAGGCCGAGGCCGCGACCGAGGCGGCTGCGTCCTCGTCGTACTCCTCCGAGACCGCCGTCGACGAGCCGGAAGCTGAAACGAGCGAGGACGAGGGCGGAACCCTGGCCACCGACGAGGCCCTCGCCGCGCTGCGCGAGAAGCTGGCCGGCGGCGAGTAGCCACCAACCCCGCTCTGGGTGACGTTGTACGGCGACACGCCGGCGTTTCGCCGTACAACGTCACCGTCACCTGGGTGCGAGGGTGGGGTCGTGCTGAAGGTTGGCCTCACCGGAGGCATCGGGGCGGGTAAGTCCGCCGTCGCGCGGCTGCTGGCCGCCAAGGGCGCGGTCGTCGTCGACGCGGACCAGCTCGCGCGCGAGGTGCTGGAACCGGGGGAGCCGGGCTATCGCGAGGTCGTGGCCGAGTTCGGGTCGGCCGTGCTGGCTCCAGACGGCCGGCTGGATCGGCCGGCGCTGGGGCGGATCGTGTTCGAGGACCCGCAGCGGCTCGCCACGCTCAACGCCATCGTCCACCCGAGGGTGGCCGATCGATCGGCCGAGATCACCAGGACGGTCCCTGCTGACTCCGTCGTGGTCTATGACATCCCGCTGCTCGTCGAGAACCGGCTCGAGGCCGGGTACGACGTGGTCGTCGTCGTTGACGCTCCCGAGGACATCCGTCTGGAACGGCTGGCCCGGCACCGGGGGATGGACGAAGCCGAGGCACGGAACCGGATGCAGGCTCAAGCCAGCAGGGAAGAGCGCCTGGAGGTGGCCGACTTCGTGATCGACAACTCCGGTGATCTGGAGGACCTGGTCGCCATCGTCGAGGAGCTCTGGGGCGACCTCCACGCGGCCGCCCACTGATCTCGAGGCTCACCTCGGCCTCGCCCGCATCCTCTCCAGTTACTCGATGTCGGAGCAGCGTCGTACCGTGGCGGCATGAGACCGGTCAGCGAGCTCGTACGAACTGTGGCCCCATTCGAGGTGGTCTCCGACTTCGTACCCTCCGGGGACCAGCCGGCCGCCATCGAAGAGCTCGAGCGGCGGATCCGCGCCGGCGAGCAGAACGTCGTCCTGCTCGGTGCCACTGGCACGGGAAAGTCCGCCACGACCGCGTGGCTGGTGGAGCGGTTGCAGCGCCCGACTTTGGTGCTGGCGCCCAACAAGACGCTGGCGGCCCAGCTGGCGAACGAGTTCCGAGAGCTGCTTCCCAACAATGCCGTCGAGTACTTCGTGAGCTACTACGACTACTACCAGCCAGAGGCCTACGTCCCGCAGACCGACACCTACATCGAGAAGGACTCCTCGATCAACGAGGAGGTCGAACGGCTGCGCCACTCGGCCACCAACAGCCTGCTCACCCGTCGCGACGTCGTCGTGGTCGCGAGCGTCTCGTGCATCTACGGGCTCGGAACACCACAGGAATACCTCGAGCGAAGCGTCAGTCTTCGGGTCGGGGACACGATCGAGCGGGACGCCCTTCTCCGCAAGTTCGTCGATGTCCAATACACCCGCAACGATCTCTCGTTCACCCGCGGCACCTTCCGGGTGCGAGGTGACACCGTCGAGATCTTTCCGGTCTACGAGGAGCACGCCGTACGCATCGAGATGTTCGGCGACGAGGTCGAGCGGCTGATGACGCTCCACCCGGTCACCGGTGAGGTCCTGACCGAGGACACCGAGCTCCGGGTGTTCCCAGCCACGCACTACGTGGCCGGTCCAGAGCGGATGGAGCGAGCGGTACGGGGGATCGAGGCCGAGCTGGACGAACGGTTGGGTGAGCTCGAGCGACAGGGCAAGCTGCTCGAAGCCCAACGCCTGCGGATGCGCACCACCTACGACCTGGAGATGATGCGCCAGGTCGGTTCCTGCAGCGGGATCGAGAACTACAGCAGGCACATCGACGGGCGCGGGCAGGGTACGGCGCCGCACACGCTGCTCGACTACTTCCCCGAGGACTTCCTCCTCGTGATCGACGAGTCGCACGTGACTGTTCCCCAGGTCGGTGGCATGTACGAAGGCGACATGAGCCGCAAGCGCACCCTGGTGGACCACGGTTTCCGGTTGCCCTCGGCCATGGACAACCGCCCGCTGCGCTGGGAGGAGTTCCTGGAGCGGATCGGGCAGACGGTCTACCTGTCGGCGACCCCGGGGCCGTACGAGCTGGGCCGGGTCGACAGCGTGGTCGAGCAGCTCATCCGGCCGACCGGCCTGGTCGACCCGGAGGTGGTGGTGAAGACCACCAAGGGGCAGATCGACGATCTCGTGCACGAGATCCGCGAGCGGGCGGCGATCGGCGAACGGATCCTCGTGACCACGTTGACCAAGAAGATGGCCGAGGATCTGACCGACTACCTGCTCGAGCTGGGGATCCAGGTGCGTTACCTGCACAGCGAGGTCGACACCCTGCGCCGGGTGGAACTCCTGCGAGAGCTGCGCTTGGGCGAGTTCGACGTCCTGGTTGGGATCAACCTCTTGCGCGAGGGTCTCGATCTGCCCGAGGTGTCGCTGGTGGCGATCCTGGATGCCGACAAGGAGGGCTTCCTGCGCTCCTCGACCTCGCTCATCCAGACGATTGGTCGCGCGGCCCGCAACGTGTCCGGGCAAGTCCACATGTATGCCGACAAGATCACGCCATCGATGGCACAGGCCATCGATGAGACCAACCGCCGCCGGGTCAAGCAGGTCGCCTACAACGAGGCAGCCGGGGTGGATCCGCAGCCGTTGCGGAAGAAGATCGCTGACATCACCGACCTGATCGCGCGAGAGGACGCCGACACCGAGTCGCTGCTCGGTTCGGGGCGCTCTCGCAGCCGGGGAAAGGCTGTCGTCCCCGGGCTGGGTCTCGGTTCCGACGTCGGTCGGCATGCCTCCGACCTGGCTCAGCTTCCGCGGGCCGATCTGGCCGACTTGATCCAACAGCTGAACGACCAGATGCACGCCGCTGCGGCCGAGCTGCAGTTCGAGCTGGCGGCTCGGCTGCGTGACGAGGTCCGCGAGCTCAAGAAGGAGCTGCGGGGGATGGACGCCGCCGGGATCCGCTAGCTGTCCGGGCCAGCCAGTTGCGCTGACCGCGTCGGATAGCCTCGACGGAGCACTCTGAGCATCCGGCCCTTGACCAGCTAGCCCTGACCATCTCCGGTCCACGCCCCCATCTGTCTCCACCTGTCTGAGGACGCGCACACCCTTATGGACGTCTCTACTGCTGTCTGGACGATCACGGTCCTCGGTGTGCTGCTGGTCATCGGTGGCGACCTGATCGCGGTGAGCCGCCGCCCCCATCTGCCGACGATGCGCGAGTCGGTCCTGTGGGTGCTGTTGTTCATCGGGCTCGCGGTGGCGTTCGGCGTCTTCATCTGGTCGGTGTACGGGCGCACCTACGCGGGTCAGTTCTACGCAGGCTGGCTCACGGAGTACTCGCTGAGCCTGGACAACCTGTTCGTCTTCGTCATCATCATGTCCAGGTTCCGCGTTCCTGCGTCGGCGCAACAGACGGTCCTGCTCATCGGGATCCTGCTGGCCCTGCTCTTCCGCAGCATCTTCATCGCTCTGGGCGCCGCAGCGATCAGCCGCTATTCCTGGGTGTTCTACTTCTTCGGCGCGTTCCTCGTCTATACCGCCTGGAAGCTCGCCAAGCAGGGCGAGAACGACGATGACGACTTCAAGGAGAACCCCCTCCTGCGCCTGGTCAGACGGGTGGTTCCGACGTCGGAGGACTATGACGGCATCCGACTGCGAACCACGGTCGACGGGGTTCGGCTGTTCACGCCCATGCTCGTCGTCATGGTGGCCATCGGGACGACCGACGTGCTGTTCGCCCTCGACTCCATCCCGGCGATCTTCGGGCTGACCAAGGAGCCCTACCTAGTCTTCGCGGCCAACGCCTTCGCCCTGATGGGTTTGATGCAGCTGTACTTCCTGCTCGGCGGGCTGCTCGACCGACTGGTCTATCTCTCGCTCGGACTGGCCGTGATCCTGGGATTCATCGGCGTCAAGCTGATCCTCGAGGCCCTGCACACCAACACGCTGCCTTTCATCAACGGTGGCGAGCATGTCTCGTGGGCGCCGGAGATCCCGATCAGCATCTCGCTCGGCGTGATCGTCGGAGTACTCGTGATCACGACCGTCGCCAGCCTGCTTCGGACCCGTGTGGACAGACGTCGGGCCGGACCGACCTGACCGACCTGACCGACCTGGCTCGGGAGTCGGTCACCAACCCCGATCGCGCCATTCGCCGAGGCTTGGCCGTTCCGCCCCGAGTGTCGTGTCCTTCCCGTGTCCGGGATAGACCCACGTCTCGTCCGGCAGCACGTCGAAGATCTTGGCCTCCAGCCCGTCCAACAACGAGGTGAACGCCCGCGGGTCCCCGTGCGTCCCTCCCGGCCCGCCGGGGAACAAGCAGTCCCCGGTCCACAGATGCGGCGGACCGTCGGGGTCGTCGTAGACCAGCGCGACCGAGCCCGGCGTGTGCCCGACCAGGTGGATGGCCCGCAGTGACACCTGACCGAAGGTCAGGTCGTCGCCGTCTGCGAGAAATCGATCGGTGGGGACGTCGATCCCTATGGCGTCCAGCTCGTGGGCGTAGGTCGGTGCGGCCGTCGCGCTCTTCACCTCCGCAAGGGCGCCCATCCAGTGGTCTCCGTGCTGATGCGTCGTCACGATGCCGACCAAGCCGTCTGGCCCGACCAGATCGAGGAGGCGTTCGGGTTCGGCGGCCGCGTCGACCAACAGCTGCTCACCCGTGGCACGGCATCTGAGCAGGTAGGAGTTGTTGTCCATCGGGCCGACAGCGAGCTTCTCGACGATGAGGTGCGTGAGCTCTCGGACGGCCGGCGGGCCACCCACGTGGACGTTGCCGGTGTAGGTCATGAACCGATCCTCACACGCTCAAGCCCAGGGTGGTGCCGGGGGTACGTCGTTGCGGCCTCGCGGCAGCAGCTCGGAGCCGTCGTGCCTGCCCAGCAGCCACGCCAGGAGGAAACTGGTAGGTCCCCGGAGCGACGCTTCTCCGCTGCCAACGACCCACGTGCGAGTCTGATCATCGACGAGGGTGGCGAACGGTGACGTCCCGCGTTCCGCGAAGACCCCGCTCACCTGGTCGAGCGTCCGGACGCAGAACGCCTCGCTCCAGTCGGTTGGCGCGTAGCCAGCAGCAAGATCGACATGGTGCACCTCCACCTCGCGAATCCGCAGTAGCGGGATCTCCCACCCCTCGACCTCCGCCCCGCTGGTGACTCGAAGCACTCGACGGTCCGCCTCGTCACTGTGCTCGGCCAAGAGGCCGCTCAGCCGCTGGCCGCTGGATTCCAAGTCGGCCAACTGCTCAGCTGCGCCCCGACCTGCGCCCGCCTCGATGTCGACGTCGCGCGCCTCCCGGGACGCGTACATCGGAGTCTCGAGCCCGGTGGCGGCCCAGCGCGCCAGGTTGCTCAGCCCGTCGGCGTTGCGGCACAGGTGGGAGACCACGTGTCCTCGCGTCCACCGGGGGAGACCGGAGGGCTCCCGGAGCGCAGCGTCATCCAGGCTCCGGACCGTGTCGAGCAGGCGGGTCGTGGACTCACCCAGCTCTAGCAGGGTCGCCTGCGCGTCGAAGGACGGAGGTGGGCCGGTCTGGGCAGCAGTCACGGGTTGCACGCTACGCCGGGGGACCGACCGCCCTCGAGGGATCGGCGCTGATCGGCGAGTGTCGGAGACTGCGACTAGCCTGAGCACACCAGTCCGTACCTTTTCCGAGACCACACCTTTCCGAGCGCAACCGGAGGCACTCTTCCGTGGCCGAACGCCTCATCGTCCGTGGCGCGCGTGAGCACAACCTCAAGGACGTCTCCGTCGACCTGCCGCGCGATGCGCTCATCGTGTTCACGGGGCTTTCCGGATCGGGGAAGTCCAGCCTGGCCTTCGACACGATCTTTGCCGAGGGGCAACGCCGCTACGTGGAGTCACTGTCTGCCTACGCCCGTCAGTTCCTCGGGCAGATGGACAAGCCGGATGTCGATTTCATCGAGGGTCTTTCGCCCGCGGTCTCGATCGACCAGAAGTCGACCAACCGCAACCCCAGGTCCACGGTCGGGACGATCACCGAGGTCTATGACTACCTCAGGTTGCTCTATGCCCGCGCGGGACGCCCGCACTGCCCGGTCTGCGCTCGTCCGATCGGCCGCCAGACTCCGCAAGCGATCGTCGACCGCGTCCTCGAGCTGGACGACGGGAGTCGCTTCCAGGTGCTGGCCCCTGTGGTCCGCAGCAGAAAGGGTGAATACTCCGAGCTGTTCAAAGAACTGCAGGCCAAGGGTTTCAGCCGCGCACGCGTCGACGGTGTCAACCACTCCCTCACCGAGCCGCCCACGCTGAAGAAGCAGCAGAAGCACACCATCGAGGTCGTCGTCGACCGGCTGCAGGTCAAGGCCGGGGCGAAGCGTCGCTTGACCGACTCCATCGAGACGGCACTCTCGCTCGGAGGGGGACTGGTCACCCTCGAGTTCGTGGATCTCCCCGACGACGACCCGGCCCGGGAGCGACAGTTCTCCGAGCACCTCTACTGCCCCTACGACGACTTGTCCTTCGAGGAGCTGGAGCCACGATCGTTCTCGTTCAACAGCCCCTTCGGTGCCTGCCCCGAGTGCACCGGAATCGGCACCCGGATGGAAGTCGACCCCGAGCTCGTCGTCCCGGATCCCGATGCCTCGTTGGACGACGGCGCGCTGGCGCCGTGGAGCTCGGCGCACACCAGCGACTACTTCGGACGCCTGATCCAAGCCCTGGCCGAGACGATCGGCTTCCGCACGGACGTCGCCTGGCGCCGGCTTCCGCCGAAGGCCCGTACGTCGCTGCTGCAGGGGCATCCCGACCAGGTTCACGTGCGCTACCAGAACCGCTATGGGCGTGAACGCTCCTACTACACGAACTTCGAGGGCGTGATCCCTTACGTGCAGCGGCGTCACGCCGAGGCCGAGAGTGACGCAAGCCGCGAGCGCTACGAAGGCTTCATGCGGGAGGTCCCCTGCCCTGCCTGCCAGGGTGCCCGGCTCAAGCCGGTCACGCTCGCCGTGACGCTGGGCGGTCGCTCCATCGCGGAGGTCGCGGCGCTGCCGATCGTGGAGTGCGCCGATTTCTTGCGCACCCTTGACCTCGACCCGCGGGAGGCGCAGATCGCCGAACGCGTGCTGAAGGAGGTCAACGAACGACTCAGGTTCCTGCTCGACGTGGGGCTCGACTACCTCACCCTCGACCGACCGGCTGCGACGCTGGCAGGAGGTGAGGCGCAACGGATCAGGTTGGCGACGCAGATCGGCTCAGGTCTGGTGGGAGTCCTCTATGTCCTGGACGAGCCCTCGATCGGCTTGCACCAGCGCGACAACCACCGGCTCATCGAGACGTTGGTCAGACTTCGTGACCTGGGAAACACCCTGATCGTCGTGGAGCACGACGAGGACACCATCCGGATGGCCGACTGGGTCGTCGACATCGGGCCGGGCGCCGGTGAGCACGGTGGGCAGATCGTTGTCTCCGGCAGCGTCGACGACCTGCTGGCCTCACCTGATTCTCTGACCGGCCACTATCTGGCCGGTCGGCGGGAGATCGCGGTCCCCGAGGTCCGCCGACCCGTCACGCCGGCTCGCACGCTCCGAATCGAGGGCGCCCATGAGCACAACCTGCAAGACGTAGACGTCGAGATCCCGCTTGGCTGCTTCGTGGCGGTGACTGGCGTCTCCGGTTCAGGGAAGTCGACGCTGGTCAACGACATCCTCTACAACGTGCTGGCTCGCGAGCTCAACGGTGCACGGACCGTCCCCGGCCGCCACAAGCGCGTGCGCGGGGTCGAGCATCTCGACAAGGTGGTGCACGTCGACCAGGGGCCGATCGGGCGCACGCCACGCTCGAACCCAGCCACCTACACGGGCGTGTTCGACCACGTCCGCAAGCTCTTCGCCCAGACCAGCGAAGCCAAGGTCCGCGGCTATCTGCAGGGCAGGTTCTCCTTCAACGTCAAGGGCGGTCGCTGCGAGGCCTGCGCAGGCGACGGAACCATCAAGATCGAGATGAACTTCCTGCCCGACGTCTATGTCCCTTGCGAGGTGTGTCACGGTGCGCGCTACAACCGCGAGACCCTCGAGGTGCACTTCAAGGGCAAGACCATCGCTGAGGTCTTGGACATGTCGATCGAGGAGGGACTCGACTTCTTCGCGGCGGTTCCGCCGATCGCCCGTCACCTGCAGACGTTGAACGACGTCGGGCTCGGCTACGTCCGACTGGGCCAGCCGGCGCCTACGCTGTCCGGCGGGGAGGCGCAACGGGTCAAGCTGGCCGCCGAGCTCCAGAAGCGTTCGACGGGCCGCACCGTCTATGTCTTGGACGAACCCACCACCGGGCTGCACTTCGAGGACATCGCCAAGCTGCTCGGTGTGCTGCAGAGCTTGGTCGACAAGGGCAACTCGGTCGTCGTCATCGAGCACAACCTCGATGTGGTCAAGACCGCCGACTGGATCATCGACATGGGTCCGGAGGGAGGCACCGGGGGTGGGTTGGTCGTGGCGACGGGCACACCCGAGGACGTGGCCGCGATGGCCGACAGCCACACGGGCGGCTTCCTGAAACGGCTCGTCGTGCCGAGCGAACCGGTTCAGTCGGCTGTCCGCAAACGCCCCCAACGCAGTCCCCGTCGCTCGGCGACCGGGTCTGGTTCGGCGAAGCCCCGTTCGGCCAAGGCGAAGTCGGCCTGAATCAACCAGTCAGCACCACAAACACCCCAGCGATGCAGGGAGATCCCGTGGAACAGCCCGACCGCAGGACCGTGCTTCTGGGTGCCGGGGCGCTCGGCGCCGCGGTGGCCGCCGTGCCGCTGCTCTCCGCATGTGGTGGCGGCAGCGGAGGCACGGCCAACGGCACTTCTGCAGCCCCGGTGACGGTGTCGACCGACTCGGTGCCGCTCCACGGCGGTGTGATCTCGGACAAGGTGGTGGTGACCCAGCCGGCAGATGGCGAGTTCCGAGCGTTCAGCGCCGTATGCCCACACCAGGGCTGCACGGTCGACGCGGTCGTCAACGACGTCATCAGCTGCCCTTGTCACGGTTCGACGTTCAGCGCCACAGACGGCGCTCGGCTCGGTGGCCCCGCAACCCGCGGACTGACGGAGTTCACCGCCACGGTTTCCGGATCTGAGGTGACTGTGGCCGACTGACCGACTCGGCGCCGCGCCCGGCCCGTCGGTTCCGGGTCGTAGTCTCAGACGGTGGCAGATCCGTCGACCTACCGGCCAGCCCCGGGGTCGATCCCGGATGCTCCAGGGGTCTACCGGTTCAAGGACGCACACGGCCGGGTCGTCTACGTCGGCAAGGCCAAGAGCCTGCGCTCCCGGCTGGGCTCGTACTTCCAGGATCTGACCGCGCTGCATCCGCGCACCCAGTCCATGGTCACCACGGCGGCCGCCGTCGACTGGACCGTCGTCTCGAACGAGGTCGAGGCGCTCCAGCTCGAGTACTCCTGGATCAAGGAGTTCGACCCTCGGTTCAACGTGAAATACCGGGATGACAAGAGCTACCCGAGCTTGGCCGTCACCCTGAACGAGGAATACCCGCGGTTGCAGGTCATGCGTGGGCCGAAACGCAAAGGGGTGCGCTACTACGGGCCCTACTCGCACGCCTGGGCCATCCGCGAGACGCTGGACCTGCTGCTCCGCGTCTTTCCCGCACGCACCTGCAGCGCAGGGGTCTTCCGTCGCGCCGGACAGGTCGGTCGGCCATGCCTGCTCGGCTACATCGGCAAGTGCTCCGCGCCGTGCGTCGGCCGGGTCGACGCCGAGGAGCACCGCGCCATCGTCGAGGACTTCTGCGCCTTCATGGACGGCAACACGACGCCCTACGTGCGCCGCCTGGAGCGCGAGATGCGGGCGGCGTCAGACGAGCAGGACTACGAGCGTGCGGCGCGGCTTCGTGACGACATCGGCGCCTTGACCAAGGCGATGGAGAAGAACGCGGTCGTCCTTGGCGACGCGACGGATGCCGACGTCATCGCGCTGGCCGAAGACCCGCTGGAGGCAGCCGTCCAGGTGTTCCACGTCCGTGGTGGGAGGGTGCGTGGTCAACGCGGCTACGTGGTCGATCGGGTGGAGGACGGGACGACTGCTGACCTCATCGAGCGGTTGATCCAGCAGCTGTACGGCGGCGAAGCGGGAGACGCCGTCCCCCGTGAGGTGCTCGTGCCAGCGCTGCCCGACGACCACGTCGTCCTCGGGGAGTGGTTGTCCGAGCGTCGTGGCTCCCAGGTCGCGTTGCGGGTTCCCAGGCGCGGTGACAAGCGCGCCCTGCTCGAGACGGTGGCGCGCAATGCCGCCCAGACGCTGGTTCTGCACAAGACCAGGCGGGCCGGCGATCTGACGGCCCGGTCCCAGGCGCTGGCCGAGCTGCAGGCTGCGCTCGACCTCACCGAGGCTCCGTTGCGGATCGAGTGCATCGATGTGTCGAACCTGCAGGGGACTGAGGTCGTCGCCTCCCTGGTCGTGTTCGAGGACGGGTTGGCCCGCAAGTCCGAATACCGAAGATTTGCGGTCCGCGGGGTCGAGGGGCAAGACGACGTCGCGTCCATGCGCGAGGTCGTGACCCGACGGTTTCGGCGCTATCTGGAGGCTCGCGAACAGTCCGTCGACCTCGAGATCGACCTCTCGGCCGACTCCTCCGATCCCACCGTCGATGTGCGACCCGGGATCGACCCCGATACCGGCCGGCCCCGCAAGTTCGCCTACGCCCCCAACCTGCTGGTCGTTGACGGCGGCGCTCCTCAGGTAGCAGCCGCGAAGGCTGCGCTGACGGACCTGGGGATCGATGAGATCGCGGTCGTCGGGCTCGCCAAGCGGTTGGAGGAAGTTTGGCTCCCGGGCGAGTCCGAGCCGGTGATTCTCGGCCGGACGAGCGAAGCCCTCTATCTGCTCCAGCGGGTTCGTGACGAGGCGCACCGCTTCGCGATCACCTACCACCGACAGCGCCGATCTCGCTCGATGACGGCCAGCGCTCTCGACGACGTCCCCGGACTCGGCGAGATCCGGCGC
Organism: uncultured Actinomycetota bacterium; assembly: GCA_963805505.1. GTDB lineage: Bacteria > Actinomycetota > Actinomycetes > DATJPE01 > DATJPE01 > JANPBY01. The sequence goes on from CAWDUP010000007.1 coordinate 367,473, forward strand.
AAGGCGCTGCTCCGCCACTTCGGATCTCTCAAGCGCCTTCGAGCCGCGACCGAGGCCGAGGTTGCCGAGGTGCCCGGCGTCGGTCCGGCGACAGCAGCCGCGGTCGTGAGTGCCCTACGCTCGCCGGCCGCTGAGCCTGCTGCTACCCAACCGGCGGCAGTGAACGTGTCCACCGGTGAGATCCTCGACTGATCGCGCACGCGATGGACCATGCTTAGGGTCGCCCGAGAGCCAGCGGCGCCAGACTGAGGAGGGCTAGTGCCCGATCACGCGTTGGACGGAGGTCGTCCCGAGCTGCTGATCGTGAGCGGGATGAGCGGAGCGGGTCGCACCACCGTTGGTGCTGCGCTCGAGGATCTGGGTTGGTTCGTGGTCGACAATCTTCCGCCCGGGCTCCTGCCGACACTGATGGACCTCGGCGCCCGCGGGCAGGGTGCCGTGCCGAAGATGGCCGCCATCGTCGACGTACGTGGTGGGGCGTTCTTCTCAGACCTGCGCGCGGTCCTCGAGACGTTGGCGGGGATGGGGATCCAGCCGCAGGTCATGTATCTCGAAGCCTCGGATGACGTCCTGGTCCGGCGTTTCGAGTCCGTCCGCCGCCGTCACCCCCTGCAAGGCGACGGTCGACTCACCGACGGGATCGCTGCTGAGCGGGAACTCCTGGAGGATCTTCGCGGTGACGCCGACCTGGTCATCGACACCAGCGACTTCAACGTGCACGAGCTTCGGGCCGCCGTCGAGGAGGCGATGGCCGACGCGGTCCACCCGGGCCTTCGGGCGACCGTGGTGACGTTCGGGTACAAGTACGGCGTCCCGCTGGACACCGACTTGGTGCTCGACTGCCGATTCCTCCCCAACCCACACTGGCTGCCGGAACTGCGTCCTCGCACCGGTCTGGACGCGTCGGTCAGCGAATACGTCCTCGGCCAACCAGCGGCTGCGGAGGTCCTCGACCGGTTCCTCGACGTGGTCCGACTCATGGGTCCGGGCTACCTGCGTGAGGGGAAACGATTCGTCACGCTGGCGGTCGGGTGCACCGGCGGCAAGCATCGAAGTGTGGCCATGGGTGAGGAGCTGGCAGCGCGGCTCGAGTCGTCCGGCGTCCCCACGCGGGTCGTCCATCGTGACCTGGGGCGGGAGTGACGCCGGACGCCGGTCCCAAGGTTGTCGCTCTGGGAGGCGGGCACGGCCTTGCCGTCACGCTGAGCGCCCTTCGCAAGGTGACGCACAACGGGGGCCTCGACCTGACGGCCGTGGTCACAGTCGCTGACGACGGGGGTTCGAGCGGCCGGTTGCGGGCCGAGTTCGGCATCCTTCCGCCAGGCGACCTGCGGATGGCCTTGGCAGCGCTGTGTCGCGATGACCAGTGGGGTCAGACGTGGAGCGACGTCCTCCAGCACCGGTTCGGCGGTGCGGGAGAGCTTGCCGGCCATTCGTTGGGGAACCTGCTGATCGCGGCCCTTTGGGAGCGACACGGCACCGTGGAAGGCCTGGACTGGGTGGCCAGACTCCTCGGAGCACAGGGCCGGGTCCTGCCCATGGCGGCCGTGCCCCTCGACATCGAGGCCGAGATCCACGGCGCGGACGAGAGTTCCCCAAGCACGATCGTCCGCGGGCAGGTAGCCGTGGCCACCGCGGCCGGCAAGGTCGTCGGGGTCCGGCTGGTCCCCGCCGCGCCACCGGCCTGCCCTGAAGCGGTCCGGGCGATCCTCGACGCCGACCTGGTCGTCCTCGGGCCGGGCTCGTGGTTCTCCTCGGTGATCCCGCACCTGCTGGTCCCAGAGCTGCGCGATGCGCTGGCAGAGACAGCCGCACGTCTTGTCGTGATCCTCAACCTAGGTTCCCAGCCGGGGGAGACGGATGGTTTCACCGCCGAGCAGCATCTCGACGTGCTCCTGGAGCACGCCCCAGATCTGCACATCGACGACTTGCTGGCGGATCCGGCGGCGCTTGGGGGGCGAGATTCGCTGGCTGAGTGGTGTGAGCGGGAGCAGACGAACTTGACCCTCAGAGCGGTGGCGGTCGGGGACGGGACCCCCCGACATGACCCAGATCGGCTGGCGGCGGCGTTCACCGAGATCCTTCGGCGTGGCAGGATCGGCCCATGGCGATGACTTCGGCGGTGAAGGACGAGCTGTCACGAGTCGTCGTCACCGCCCCGTCGTGCCGCAAGGCAGAGGTCTCGGCCATGCTGAGATTCGCGGGCGGCCTGCACATCGTCTCCGGCCGCATCGTCGTCGAAGCCGAGCTCGACACCGGGTCGGTCGCCCGTCGCCTACGGCGCGACATCGCAGAGATCTACGGGCACAGCAGCGATGTCGCGGTGGTGGCGCCAGGGGGGCTGCGCCGAGGAAACCGTTACGTCGTTCGGGTCGTCAAGGACGGCGAGGCGCTGGCGCGCCAGACCGGCCTGCTCGATCTGCGTGGACGGCCGGTGCGCGGTCTGCCACCGCAGGTGGTTTCCGGTTCCGTGGCAGACATCGAGGCGGCCTGGCGCGGCGCATTCTTGGCGCATGGATCGCTCACCGAGCCGGGTCGCTCCTCGGCCCTCGAGATCACCTGCCCCGGTCCAGAGGCGGCCCTTGCGCTGGTCGGGGCAGCCCGCAGGCTGGGCATCCCCTCGAAGGCGCGCGAGGTGCGGGGCGTCGACCGCGTCGTGGTCCGCGACGGCGATGCGATCAGCGAGCTGCTCACCCGTCTCGGCGCGCACGAGAGCGTCCTGGCCTGGGAGGAGCGACGGATGCGTCGCGAGGTCCGGGCGACGGCCAACCGGCTGGCGAACTTCGACGATGCCAACCTTCGGCGATCTGCGCGGGCCGCCGTGGCCGCGGCTGCTCGCGTGCAGCGAGCTCTGGAGATCTTGGGTGATGACATTCCAGACCACCTGGCCACGGCTGGACGGCTGCGCCTCGAGCACGGTCAGGCCAGTCTGGAGGAGCTGGGGGCGTTGGCCGACCCACCGATGACCAAGGACGCGGTCGCCGGTCGGATCCGGCGCTTGCTGGCCATGGCGGACAAGAAGGCCGAAGAGACCGGTGTCCCCAACACCGAGGCGAACCTCACTCCGGACATGCTGCAAGGCTGAGTCACCCGAGACGACCGATAGGCTGAAGACGCGCAAGAAGCCCAGCACCCGTGGCGAGTGTCCCGCAGGCGAACCAGTGAGGAGAAGTTGTGACCGTACGTGTCGGCGTCAATGGATTCGGTCGGATCGGCCGCAACTTCTTCCGGGCGGTGCGGGCATCGGGCGCCGACATCGAGATCGTGGCGGTCAACGACCTGACCGACAACAGAACCCTCGCCCACTTGCTGAAGTACGACTCCATCCTGGGCCGGCTCCCAGCCGAGGTGTCCAACACCGACGACGAGATCTTGGTCGACGGCGTGGGGATCCGGGCGTTCGAGGAGCGTGACCCGGCTGCCCTGAAGTGGGCGGACCTCGGGGTAGACATCGTCATCGAGTCGACCGGCTTCTTCACCGACGCCACCAAGGCCCGCGCGCACATCGACGGTGGGGCTCGGAAGGTGATCATCTCTGCCCCGGCGAAGAACGAGGACATCACGGTCGTCATGGGTGTCAACCATGAGGACTACGACCCCGCAGAGCACACCATCGTGTCGAATGCGTCTTGCACGACGAACTGTCTCGCGCCCATGGCGAAGGCCATCCATGACGCGTTCACGATCGAGCGCGGGCTGATGACCACGATCCACGCCTATACCCAGGACCAGAACCTGCAGGATGCCCCGCACCCTGATCTGCGGCGGGCGAGGGCGGCAGCGCTCAACATCGTGCCGACCTCCACCGGGGCGGCGAAGGCGATCGGGCTCGTCCTGCCCGATCTGAAGGGGAAGTTGGACGGGTTCGCCCTGCGGGTGCCGATCCCCACGGGGTCAGCCACTGATCTGACGGTCAACCTCGGGCGCGAGACCACGGCCGAGGAGCTCAACGACGCCGTGCGGGCCGCCGCCGAGGGCGCCATGAAGGGCTACCTGCGCTACACCGAGGACCCGATCGTGTCCTCTGACATCGTCACCGATCCCGCGTCGTGCATCTTCGACGCAGCGCTGACCAAGGTGAGCGGCAACCAGGCGAAGGTCATCGGCTGGTACGACAACGAGTGGGGCTACAGCAACCGGCTCGCCGATCTGGTGCTCCACGTCGGCGCGAGCCTCTAGGCAGGGCGCCGAGTGCGCACCCTCGACGACCTCCTCGCCGAGGGCGTAGCCGGACGGCGAGTGCTGGTCCGTTCCGACCTGAACGTCCCGCTTGCCGACGACGAGGCCGGGGATCGGCAGATCACCGACGACGGCCGGATCCGAGCGAGCCTGCCCACCATCGCGGCCCTTCGCGAGCAGGGTGCTCGAGTCGTCGTCTGCGCTCACCTCGGCCGCCCCAAGGGTGAGCCCGTCCCCGACCTTTCGCTGGCACCGGTCGGGCGTCGCCTGGGCCAGCTGCTCGACCAGCCGGTCACCCTGGCGGGCGACACCGCCGGGCCGGCTGCTCAGGCGGCTGTCTCGGAGTTGCTCGACGGTGACGTGCTCCTGCTGGAGAACCTGCGCTACGAAGCCGGTGAGACTGCCAAGGACGACGGGGAGCGGGCTGCCTTTGCTGATCGACTGGCCGCTTTGGCTGAGGTCTACGTCGGTGACGGTTTTGGTGCAGTTCATCGCCGTCACGCCAGCGTCTTCGACGTACCTCAACGCCTTCCGCACTTTGCTGGACCGCTGATCAGCAGCGAGGTCGGCGTGCTCCGACGGCTGACCGATGAGCCGAAACGGCCGTACGTGGTCGTTCTGGGCGGCGCCAAGGTCTCCGACAAGCTCGGGGTGATCGCGAACCTGTTGAACTCGGTCGACCGGCTGCTCGTCGGCGGGGGGATGGCCTACACGTTCCTCGCGGCCCAGGGCTACGAGGTCGGGAGCAGCCTGCTGGAGACCGACCAGCTCGAGACTGTGCGAGGGCTGGTCGCCGACGCTGCGCGGTCCGGTGTTGAGCTGCTGGTTCCCAGCGACGTCGTCGCGGCCACGTCCTTCAGCACCGATGCTGATCACGAGGTCGTATCGGTCAACGCCATTCCGGCCGATCGCATGGGCCTGGACATCGGTCCTGACACACGGGCCGCGTTCGCGGCAGCGTTGTCCGACGCAGCGACCGTTTTCTGGAACGGTCCGATGGGTGTATTCGAGATGGAGCCTTACGCCGAGGGGACCCGCGCTCTGGCTGAGGCGTTGACCCACGTCCAGGGCTTGACCGTGGTCGGCGGGGGAGACTCGGCCGCGGCCGTGCGCGCCCTCGGATTTCCCGACAGCGCATTCGGCCACATCTCGACCGGCGGAGGAGCGTCGCTCGAGTTCCTCGAAGGGCGTGTCCTCCCTGGTCTCACGGCTTTGGAGGATGAGCACCGATGACCACCAGACCGGCCAAGCATGGCCGCCAGCCGTTGATGGCCGGCAACTGGAAGATGAACAAGAACCACCTCGAGGCCATTGCGCTGACCCAGAAACTCGCGTTCTCCCTGAGCGACGACGACTACAACAGGGTCGAGGTGGTGATCCTCCCTCCGTTCACCGACCTACGGTCGGTTCAGACGATGGTCGACGGAGATGACCTGCGTCTCGGCTACGGCGCTCAGGACCTGTCCACCCATGATTCGGGCGCCTACACCGGGGACGTCTCCGGCCTCATGCTGGCCAAGCTCGGTTGCAGGTATGTCGTGGTCGGACACAGCGAACGCCGGCAATATCACCGGGAGGACGACGCGCTCGTCCGGGACAAGGTGGCGGCTGCTTTTCGCAACGACCTGACGCCGATCCTGTGCATCGGGGAGGAACTGGCCGTGCGCGAGGCAGGGAACCAGGTCGCCCACTGCTTGGCCCAGCTGACCGCGGCGGTGGATGGCCTGGGTCCGGACTCGGCGCGCCGTCTGGTCGTGGCCTATGAACCGGTGTGGGCTATCGGGACCGGCGAGGTGGCCACACCAGCGGACGCGCAGGAGGTCTGCGGAGCCGTACGCGCTCGTCTTGGCGAGCTGTACGAATCTGATCTCGCGGCTGAGGTCAGGGTGCTCTACGGCGGTTCGGTCAAGGGATCCAACGCGGCAGCAATCATGGCTGAGCGCGATGTCGACGGCGCCCTGATCGGGGGAGCCAGCTTGGACCCGGACGAGTTCGTCCGGATCATCAGGTATCACCAAGAGCCGACCGAGGAGTCGTCCTAGGTAGGATGACCGGTAGGTACCATGCTTCGATGCGGACTCCTCAGCAAAGCCTGAGGGCTGCGAGACCTCGCCCGAAGGGAACTTCATGATCGTCGGCCTCGGCCTGGTGCTGATCGCCTCCAGCCTCCTCATGATCGTGCTCGTGCTCCTGCACAAGGGCAAGGGCGGTGGGCTGTCGGACATGTTCGGTGGCGGCGTGACGTCGTCGGTCGGAGGCTCGGCCGTGGCAGAGCGCAACCTTGACCGGTTGACGATCATCGTGGGGCTCGTCTGGATCAGTTCGGTCGTGGGCCTCGGCCTGATCATGAAGAACAGCTTCTAGGGAGTCGGCGATGGCCAGCGGCAACGCGATCAAGGGCAGCCGGGTCGGCGCTGGACCCATGGGGGAAGCCGAGCGTGGCGACTCCGCCCCGCGCCGAAGAGTCTCCTTCTGGTGCTCCAACGGCCACGAGACCCGCCCGTCGTTCGCCACTGACGCGGCCATCCCTGAGCAATGGGACTGCCCCAAGTGTGGATATCCCTGCTCACGCGACAAGGCCAACCCACCCGCGCCGCCGCGCAACGAGCCCTACAAGACTCACCTGGCCTATGTTCGCGAGCGGCGTACCGAGATCGATGGCGATGCCATCCTCAACGAAGCCCTGGCCAAGCTCCGCGGAGACTGAGCAGGCACTGAGCAGGCATAGCGCAGGCACAGGCCAGGGGACTGGCCAGTCGGCTATGGACTAGCGATCCGGTCCAGCCCCCGGGGCAGCCGGGACGCCGCCTCTGCGTCGAGCACGACAAGCGTGCGCCGCGTTCCACGGGCCGCCGCTGCCGGAACTTGGAGAGGGCCGGCATGCTCGTCCAGCGCGAGCCGCAGGGCCGCCGCCTTGCCCGCCCCAGCGGCCACGAGCCACACCTCACGGGCCGCGCACACAGCAGGCATCGAAAAGCTCGTCCGGGTGGGTGGGGGCTTGGGAGAGCCGTGGACGGCAATCACTGTCCGCTCGGTCTCGTGCATGCCTGGGTGCCCTGGAAACAGCGACGCGACGTGGCCATCCTCACCGACGCCGAGCAGCGATACGTCGAAGGACGGGACTCTCAGTCGGTCCTCTGGGTGGGCTGCGGCCGCGAGCTCCTGCGCGTAGCGTTCGGCCGCTGCTGCGACATCGGTTCCGTCCGGACCGTCCGGGCCAGGCATCGCGTGAATGCGCTCCGGCTCCAAGGGCACCTGGTCCAGCAGCGCCGCTCGGGCGCCGGTCTCGTTGCGCTCCGGGTCGCCCGTCGGCAGGAATCGCTCATCGCTCCACCACACGTCCAGGTGCCGCCAGTCGATGGCGTCCCTAGCCGCTGAGCTCGCAACCGCCGCCAGGACCGCGGTCCCGGTGCGACCACCGGTCAGGCAGATGTGCGCATGCCCCTGAGCAGTCTGGGCGTCCACGACGCGGGTGATGAACCGTGCGGCAACGGCTTGCGCGAGCAAATCCGCGTCTCGGTGGATGACGACCTCGCGGGTGGTCATGTGCCCACGGCCTCGAGCCCGGACCACTGAATGACTTCGCCGTAGATCTCGTCCGGGTCGAGCCGGCGCATCTCCTCGGCGATGATTTCGACGGTCTGCCTCGCCACCAAGGACACCTCTCTCATCGGTCGGTCAGGGCGGGTCAGCTCGGCCACGCGGCCGTCGGGTCGCGAGATCGCAAGATCACCGGAGGCTGACCGCAGGCGGACCTCGGTGATCCCCGGGCCGGCGCTGCTTCGGCGGACGATCGGGACGAGCAAGCGTGACTCCAACCAGCGGGCCAGCAGCTCCGAGCTCGGGCTTCCTGGCTCACAGGCCACCTCGCCACTGAGGACCTCCTCGTGCGGCTGGTCCAAGGCTGCAGCCAGGAGAGCGCGCCATGCTGTGATCCGAGTCCAGGCAAGGTCCGTGTCGCCAGGCTGATAGCTCGCCGCCCGGGCCTGCAGGGCGTGAGTAGGGTCAGCACCGCCTGCTGCATCGGTCACTCGGCGCTGGGCCAGCCGCCCGACCGGGTCGTCAGCCGGCACCGACGGCGCCTGCGCGGGCCACCAGACCACGACTGGTGCATCCGGGAGAAGCAAGGGCAGCAGAACCGACTCTGTGTGCTCGGCCAACTCTCCGTAGAGGCGCAGCAACACCGTCTCTCCAGGCCCGGAGTCCCCGAGAAACCTGACCTCTGCGTCAAGTCGTGGTGACTCCCGCCCGGGACGGGGGATCGCGACCAGAATCCGAGCCGGATGTTCGCGGGACATCTCCTGGGCGGCGCGAAGGGAGTCGTAGTGGGACTGCTCGTCGGTGACGATGACCAGCGTTGCCACCATCCCGACCGCAGGGACGCCGGCGCTGTGCCGCGCGAGCATGATGGCAGCGGCCACCTGCGCAGCTGTGGTGTCTGCAAGGTCGGCGATCACGGGCGCCGCCAGGCTCGGCCGTCCGCCGCCAGCATCGCGTCAGCGTTCGCCGGACCCCAGGTCCCCGAGGGGTACGACTCCGGTGCGCCGTGTGCGGCCCAGAAGTCCTCGACGGGATCGAGGATCTTCCAGGAGAGCTCCACCTCTTCATGGCGCGGGAACAGCGGGGCCTCCCCGATCAGCACGTCGAGGATGAGCCGTTCGTAAGCCTCGGGGCTGGATTCGAGGAACGACTCACCGTAGGAGAAGTCCATCGTCACGTCGCGGACCTCCATCGAGGTTCCTGGGACCTTGGAGCCGAAGCGCAGCGACGTACCCTCGTCTGGCTGGACGCGGATCACCAGCGCATTGTGGCCGAGCTCGGAGGTCGCGGTCGCCTCGAAGGGCAGGTGCGGCGCGGGTTTGAAGACCACGGCGATCTCGGTGACGCGGCGTCCTAGTCGCTTGCCCGTCCGCAGGTAGAAGGGGACTCCTGCCCACCGACGGGTGTCGATGTCCAGCCGGATGGCTGCGTAGGTCTCCGTGGTCGAGCCTTCTGGGATGCCTTCTTCCTCGAGATAGCCGACGACCTTCTCGCCACCTTGCCAACCAGGGGCGTACTGACCCCGCGCAGTGTGCTTGGCCAGATCGGTCGGCAGGCGGATCGCCGAGAGCAGCTTCTCCTTCTCGTGCCGGACATGGGCAGCCTCGAAGGAAACCGGTTCTTCCATCGTCGTCAGGGCGAGGAGCTGGAGCAGGTGGTTCTGGATCACGTCTCGGGCTGCCCCGATGCCGTCGTAGTAACCGGCACGTCCACCGACCCCACCATCCTCGGCCATCGTGATCTGTACGTGGTCGACATAGTTCGCGTTCCAGATCGGTTCGAACAAGGTGTTGGCGAAGCGCAGCGCCATGATGTTCTGCACCGTCTCCTTGCCGAGATAGTGATCGATCCTGAAGACCGACCCCGGTTCGAAGACCTCCCCGACGGTGCGGTTGAGCTCCTGAGCACTCGCCAGGTCGTGGCCGAACGGCTTCTCCACCACGACGCGTCGCCAGGAATCGGTTGGGCCATCGGCCAGACCGTGACGCTTCAGCTGCTGGATGGCCGTGGGAAAGAACTTGGGGGGCACCGAGAGATAGAACGCATGGTTTCCTCCGGTGCCCCGTTCCTCGTCCAGCGCACTGATCGTCTCCCGCAGGGTCTTGAAGGCGTCATCGTCGGCGAAATCGCCTGCGACAAACCGGATGCCCTCGCACAGATGTGTCCACACCTCCTCGCGGTACGGCGTCCGTGCATGCTCTTTCACGGACTGGTGGACGATCTCCGCGAAGTCCTGATCCGCCCAGTCCCGCCTGGCAAAGCCCACGAGGCTGAATCCAGGGGGCAGCAGCCCCCGATTGGCAAGGTCGTAGACAGCAGGCATCAACTTCTTGCGCGAGAGGTCGCCAGTGACGCCGAAGATGACCAGGCCGCACGGGCCGGCGATGCGGGGGAGCCTGCGATCACGGGGATCTCGCAGGGGGTTGGTGACCTCGAGGGCTTGGCCCACGTCAGGCTCGGCCCCCTGGGGCAGCGGCTAGCTGATCCGCCACGGTTGCCAACAGGGAGTTCCAGGAGTCCTCGAACTTCGAAACGCCCTCGGACTCCAGCACCGCCACGACGTCGCTCATGTCGACCCCCACGGCTTCGAGGTCGTCAAAAGTCTGTTGGGCGGCCGCTGCCGTACCAGCGATGGCATCTCCCTCGACGCGGCCGTGATCAGCGACCGCCTTCATCGTTGCCTCGGGCATGGTGTTGACCGTGCCCGGCGCCACGAGGTCGACCACGTATCGGGTGTCGTCGTAGGCGGGATCCTTGACGCCGGTGGACGCCCACAGCGGACGTTGAGGTCGGGCGCCGGCCGCCGCAAGAGCCTGCCACCGCTCGGTGCGGAACACTTCCTCGTAGGCGGCGTACGCCAGCCGCGCATTCGCGATGGCAGCCTTCCCACGCAGTTCGGTCGCCTGGTCCGTGCCGATCTTGTCCAGGCGATGGTCTACCTCGCTGTCCACGCGCGAGACGAAGAACGAGGCGACTGACGCGATCGTCGCCAGGTCGTGGCCGTTCTGCTTGGCCTGTTCCAGCCCGGACAGGAAGGCATCCATCACGGCTCGGTAGCGGTCGATACCGAAGATCAAGGTGACGTTCACGCTGATACCGGCCGCCATCACTTCGGTGATCGCGGGTAGACCCTCCATGGTTGCCGGAATCTTGATCAGGAGGTTCGGGCGGTCGACGAGCCACCAGAGGCCCCGAGCCTCGGCCACTGTCGTGGCGGTGTCATGGGCCAGTCGGGGATCGACCTCGATGGACACTCGGCCGTCAACGGTGCCGCTCACCTCGTAGGCGGGTCGCAGCACGTCACAGGCCCAGCGGACGTCGTACGTGGTGAGCGAGCGCACCGCCTCCTCCACCGTCAACCGACGCTGGGCGAGGTCACGGATCTGGTCGGCGTAGGCCTCACCGTGGGCCAGGGCCTTCTCAAAGATCGATGGGTTGGTGGTGACACCGACCACGTCGCCGGTGGCCACCATGTCGGCGAGGCTGCCCTCGGCGAGCCGAGTGCGACTGAGATCGTCGAGCCAAACGGCGACCCCAGCTCGTGCGAGCGACTGCAGGGGACTGGTCATGACGTGCCTCCTGACGTGATTGCCGACTTGGACAACGTGATGTGAGCGGCGGCGACAACTGCCTCCGCCGTGAGCCCGAACTCCTGATAGAGCGTCTCCGCAGCTCCCGAGGCGCCGAAGTGCTCAAGGCTCACCGAGCACCCACGGTCGCCCACCAGATCTCGCCACGATGCCGCGATGCCTGCCTCGATGGACACTCGGGCCGCGATGTCCGAGGGGAGCACCGACTCGCGGTAGTCCGCCGACTGCTCGGCGAACCACTCCATGCACGGCACCGAGACGACACGCGTGCGGACATCCGCGGCCTCCAGGCTCTCCCTGGCCCCGAGGGCGATCTGCACCTCGGTGCCAGACGCGAGAACGATGACGTCGGGGCGACCGCCGTTGGCCTCGGCCAGGACGTAGGCGCCGCGGGCCGTCTCCTTCGCCGAGCCGAGCTCGGATCGGTCGAGCACGGGAGTGTTCTGGCGGCTGAGACACAGCCCGGCGGGGCGGTCGGTGTGACGCAAGATCGCTGCCCATGCCTGTGCCGTCTCGTTGGCGTCTGCGGGTCGAACGACGTCCAGTCCAGGAATTGCTCGCAGCGCCGTCAGGTGCTCAACGGGCTGATGAGTCGGGCCATCCTCGCCCAGACCGATGGAGTCATGCGTCCACACGTAGGTGACTGGCAGGCCCATGAGCGCGGCGAGCCGTACGGCCGGACGCATGTAGTCGCTGAAGACGAGGAACGTACCGCCGTAGGGCCGCAGCTTCCCGTGCAGCACCATGCCGTTCATCGCCGACCCCATGGCGTGCTCTCGGATGCCGAAGTGGATCTGGCGCCCATCGGCTATGTCAGGGAGGAAGGACGTCGACCCCGAAATGGTGGTGTTGTTCGACCCCGCCAGGTCAGCCGACCCACCGAACAGCTCTGGAAGAACGGGTCCCAAGGCGCTGAGCACGTCACCGGACGAGGCTCGGGTCGCCTGGCCCTTGCTGGAGGGTTCGAACTCGGGAAGGGCTTCCTCCCAGCCTTCCGGAAGTTCGCGGGCGACGAGTCGGTCCAGCAGCGCGGCTCGACTCGGGTTGGCCCCCCGCCACGCGGCGTAGCGCTCGTCCCAGTCAGCCCGAAGAACCTTGGCCCGGTCGCCTACCTCGCGCGCGTGACTCAGCACCTCGGGGGCGACGAAGAAGTCTTCGTTGGGGTCGAAGCCCAGGATGCCCTTGGTGGCTGCGACTTCCTCCGCACCGAGCGCCGACCCGTGCGCCTTGCCCGTGTTCTGCGCTGTCGGAGCCGGCCAAGCGATGGTCGTCCGCAACCCGATGAACGACGGGCGCGATGTGTCGGCGCGGGCGGCTTCGAGGGCAGCTGCCAGGGCGGACACGTCGACGTCTCCGTCGGGGGAGCGGTCGACGAACTGGACGTGCCAGCCGTACGCCGCGTACCGGGCCACTGTGTCCTCGGTGAAGGCGACCGCAGTGTCGCCCTCGATCGAGATGTGATTGTCGTCCCAGACGAGGACCAGATTGCCGAGCTGTTGGGTACCGGCCAGCGAGGAGGCTTCGGAGCTGATGCCCTCCTCCATGTCGCCGTCGGAGGCAAAGCACCAGATCGTGTGATCGAAGACGCTCTGCCCGGGCGGCGCCTCCGGATCGAGGAGCTGACGCTCGTACCTCGCCGCCATCGCCATGCCCACCGCATTGCCCACACCCTGACCCAAGGGACCTGTGGTGGTCTCGACTCCCTGGGTGTGTCCGTGCTCCGGGTGGCCCGGCGTGCGGCTGCCGTAGGTCCGGAACGCCTTGAGGTCGTCGAGGGTGAGGTCATAACCGGACAAGAACAACTGGATGTAGAGCGTGAGGCTGGAATGACCCAGGGACAGCACGAAGCGGTCCCTGCCCAACCAGTCCGGATCGCTCGGGTCGTGCCGAAGGAACCGCTGCCAGAGCAACGTCGCAGCTGGAGCCAGACTCATGGCGGTCCCCGGATGCCCGTTGCCCACCTTTTGGACGGCATCCATCGCCAGGACTCGGACGGTGTCGACGGTGCGTCGGTCGAGGTCGGTCCATTGCAGCGGTGCGGACGCAGCTTTGGTGGTCACGCGCTACCTGCTCTCCCATGGGTGGCCGGACAATCTTGAGCCTAACGATAGGCTTGCGCCGCCGTCGGTCGGCGGCCCAGTGAGCATGGGGATGAGGTGCGCGTGACGACCGTTGATCCGCGGACCGCGCGTCCAACGGTTGTCGTCCGGGGTGCTGTCGGGACGTTCGGGGACTACCTCGCCTTGACCAAGCCTCGAATCATCGAGTTGCTGCTGGTCACGACCGTTCCCACCATGATCCTCGCCGCGGACGGCCTGCCTGCGCTCTGGCTCGTCTTCGCCACCTTGATCGGCGGCACGCTGGCGGCCGCCAGCGCCAACACACTCAACTGCGTCTACGACCGAGACATCGACCAGGTCATGCACCGCACCAGGAACCGCCCGCTGGTTACCGGGGCCATCTCGTCGCGGGCGGCGACCGTGTTCGGTTTGACCCTGGGCGCGTTGGCGGTCGGCTGGCTCGCGGTGGCCGTGAACGTCCTGTCTGGGTTTCTCGCCCTTGTCGCCATCGCGTTCTATGTCCTGGTCTACACGATGGTTCTCAAGCGGAGGACGGCTCAGAACATCGTCTGGGGAGGCGCCGCCGGCTGTATGCCGGTGCTGATCGGCTGGGCTGCGGTGACCGACTCCTTGTCGTGGACCCCCGCGGTGTTGTTCGCTGTCATCTTCTTCTGGACGCCGCCGCACTACTGGCCGCTGTCGTTGCGCTTTCGCGAGGACTACGCCAACGCGGGTGTGCCCATGCTGCCCGTGGTGGCTGAACAGGCCGTCGTCGCTCGCCAGATCGTGGCCTACTCGTGGCTGATGGTCGCGGCCACGCTGGCGCTGTGGGCTGTCGCCCCGATGACGTGGGTCTACGGGGCTGTGGCCCTCCTGGCGGGAGCCAGCTTCTTGTACGAGGCCCATGCCCTGCAGAGTCGAGTTCGAGCGGGCCGGGAAGACGTGCGCGCGATGCGCCTGTTCCACGGCTCGATCACCTATCTGACGGTGGTGTTCCTAGCAGTCGCCGTGGATCCGCTGCTCCCGTTCTGACCGGTTCCGCTCGGAATGGTTCGTGCAGGCCGTTCGCGCATGGCGTACGGCAGCCGCAGCGCGGCGACCCAGACCGCGCACGCCCCTGCAAGGTGAAAGGCGACCAGCACCCAGGGGACCCCGGTGAAGTACTGCACGTAGCCGATCAACCCTTGGGCCAGGGACAGCAGGAGGAGCACGAGGACTCGCCGTCTGGTCGCGTCGGGACTGTCGGTGAGCCGCAGAGCGAGCCAGAGGGCGACGGTCAGTGCGATGAACAAGATGACGGCATCGGCATGTGCTTGCGCCACCATCGTCGGCTGGAACCCGAATCGTGGGGTGTCGACATCACCGCCGTGCGGTCCGGTCCCGGTCACGATCGTGCCCAGAATCAGCACCAGGCCGCCCAGACCGACCACGACCCGCGTCAAATTCCTGATTTCCGGGCGAACGAGGGGGACCGGAGGCCCGTCGCCGTCGTCGCCTCCTCGCTGGTGCAGCGCCACGGCGGCCGCGATCAGGACGGTGGAAAGCAGAAAGTGCCCGGCCACGAGTGCTGGATTGAGGCCGGTCAGAACCGTAAGCCCGCCGAGCACCGCCTGGCCGACCACCCCGAGCAGCCCCAGCGAGGCCAGCGTCACCAACGAACGACGGCGTGGAACCTGGCGCCACGCAGCAACGATGCTGGTCACGACGACGAGAAGCACGACGAACGTCAGCAACCGGTTGCCGAACTCGATGAACTTGTGGAAACCCTCCGACTGCCCGGCTATCGGCACGATGGATCCAGGGGCACACTGCGGCCAGGTCGGGCAGCCCAGGCCCGAGCCGGTCAGCCGGACAAGCCCACCCGTGACGACGATTCCGCACTGCACGAGCACGGTGGCCACGAACGTCCGTCGTGCCCAGGCGCCTACGGCGTGCTCCACCACGCGATCAGGGTAGGCGGAGCACGCTCACGTGCTGAGGGTGCCCCGAACCACGCTGTCGGTCGAGTGCGAAGGATCACCGTCGAACGGCTCGCGCGACACGTCGACCACCGGGAAGTCAGCCACGTCGAGGTCACCAGGGACGGGGAAGGACCCAACGTCGTCAGCGCCCAGGGTCCCCAAGGAGATCAACTTGTCTGCGGAGCTGTTCAGCAGCCACACCTCGTAGAAGCCATCGGTCGCGGGGAGGCCGGTCACGTCGACGGTCAGAGTCCGATCTCCGCCCGCTCCGGTCAACTCGGCGGTCCCTTCGGCGTCGGGGACGTTCAGCGGGTCCAGCACAGCGCTGGCCAGCACTGTGGGAGGAGCCGTCCGATTGGCGGCCGAGACGACGAGCGCACCGGCCAGGACCCCCAGGACGGCGGCAGCTGCGGCAATCAGCCAAGGCGCCGTGCGGCGTCGGAATGGCATCACGCTGACAGTGGCCGGTTCGGTGCCCGAGGCGGAGTCGCTCTGGGTGGGGGCGCGCGCCGCCACCTCCGCCGAAGCGTCCTGGCCCGCAGGATGAACCGCCCCGAGCTCCAGCTCTTCCGAGATCCGGCTCCACACTTCCGGGCCGGGTGCAGCTGGAGCGTCTTCCTCAGTGACCGAGCGAGCCGTCGCGACCACTGCGCGCAGCTGATCCAGCTCGCTCTGGCAGCGCGCGCACGTCTCGAGGTGCCGATCGTCGGCAGCCGACGCCGCTGCCGTCTCGCCGAGAGCCAGGAGGGACAGGGCCTCGGGATCACAGTGCTGCACCGTCCACCTCCAACCGGTTGCGCAGACGCTCGAGGGAGCGCCTGATGTGGCTCTTCACGGTTCCGAGCGGCAGGCTCAGGAGACTCGAGATCTGGGCGTGCGTCAGGTCCTGGAAGAACGCGAGCTCCATGATGCGGCGCTGTGGTTCGCCGAGGCGAGCGAGCTCGTCGGCTATGAGCACCCGGTCGGCCACGGTATCGGCCATCCCGGGCTGATCAGCCGCCGGCGTGCCGTTGTCCGGGTGCGTCCTCGCCGCCGCCTCGCTGGCTCGGCGTTCACGCTCGCGGGCAGCCCATCGGTCGGCGATCTTGTAGCGGGTGATCCCCAGCAGGTAGGCCGCGAGCGATCCGGCAGACGGGTCGTAGCGTTCGCGACCCTGCCAGGCCGCGACAAAGACCTGCTGGGTCACGTCGTCGGCGTCCTCACGGGAGCCCAGACCGCGCAGGGCGACGCGGTGGACCAGCCCGCCCCAGCGGTCATAGGCCTCGCGGAGGGCGTCCTCGTCGCCGACGCCGAAGCGCCGAGCCACATCGACGTCGGTCAGCACCTCCACGAGGGAAACGGTAACCGCGCGCCACTGGTCGGGCGACCGCAGCGCTGCCTGTGTCCCATCCATCACCCATGATTCGGCTCCGCGGGGTCGGTTGGATGCGCCCTGTGCGATGGAATGCGGCTGCGTCGAAGCGATCACTCACAGTAGCCATCAGTCGCTCAGAGCGACATGAGTTGGGCAGGCTCTCCCCGGATCGCCCCTGGCGGGGGATTAGGGCACAATGGTCTTGTGAAATTCGCTCCGAGCGCTGCACCCAGCACCGAGGTGGTCCCCGCAACGCGGGACCGCCTGGTCGGGCTGCTCCTGGAGCACGGTCCGGCAACGGCCCACGCGCTCGCTGAACGACTGGGGCTCACGTCTGCCGCCGTGCGGCGCCACCTGGATGCGTTGGTCGAGTCCGGCATGGTCGACTCCTCGGATCGGCCGCCGTACGGCCCCGTCGGTCAGCCACGCCGCGGGCGTCCGGCCAAGGTCTTCTCGCTCACCGAGTCTGGGCGGGCTCAGTTCCGGCAGTCCTACGACACCCTTGCCACGGCCGCACTTCGTCACCTCGAAGCCGAGCTCGGTCCGCAGGCAGTCGCCGAGTTCGCCCGCCTGCGGGTCGAGGCCATGGTCGAACCCCACCGTGACGCGGTCCTCTCGACAGCTCCCGAGCAGCGCGCTGAGGTGCTCGCCCGGGCCTTGTCCGAGGACGGTTTCGCCGCGTCGGTCGAGCCGGCACCGCACGGCGGCGGTGACCAGCTGTGTCAGCACCACTGCCCGGTTGCGCACGTCGCCGCCGAGTTCCCGCAGTTGTGCGAGGCCGAGACGGCGGTCTTCGCCGAGCTGCTCGGCACCCATGTCCAACGCCTGGCCACGATTGGTCACGGCGACCACGTCTGCACCACGTACGTCCCCCACCTCGATGAAGGGACAGGTCGATGACCTCGACACCAGATACCGCCCGCCCGGTGACCCCAGAGGTCGTGGGTTCGCATCCCGAACTCGACGGTCTCGGACGCTACGACTACGGCTGGGCCGACTCCGACGTTGCGGGGACCAATGCTCGGCGCGGGCTGTCCGAGGACGTCGTGCGCGACATCTCGGCGCTGAAGAACGAACCCGAGTGGATGCTGGAGATGCGGCTCAAGGGCCTGCGGCTGTTCGAGAAGAAGCCGATGCCCACCTGGGGTTCGGACCTGTCCGGGATCCATTTCGACACGATCAAGTACTTCGTGCGGTCCACCGAGAAGCAGGCCCAGTCGTGGGAGGACCTTCCGGCCGACATCAAGAACACCTATGACCGCCTCGGTATCCCTGAGGCGGAGAAGCAGCGTCTCGTCGCGGGAGTGGCCGCCCAGTACGAGAGCGAAGTCGTCTACCACCAGATTCGCGAAGACCTGGAGGAGCAGGGAGTCCTCTTCCTCGATACGGACAGTGGTCTGCGTGAGCACGAGGACCTGTTTCGGGAGTACTTCGCCTCGGTGATCCCCGCCGGCGACAACAAGTTCTCCGCGCTCAACACCGCTGTGTGGTCGGGTGGGTCGTTCATCTACGTCCCGAAGGGTGTCCACGTCGAGATCCCGCTGCAGGCCTACTTCCGGATCAACACCGAGAACATGGGCCAGTTCGAGCGGACGCTGATCATCGCCGACGAGGACTCCTACGTGCACTACGTCGAGGGGTGCACCGCACCCATCTACTCGTCGGACTCGCTGCACTCCGCGGTCGTCGAGATCGTGGTCAAGAAGGGTGCCCGGGTTCGCTACACGACGATCCAGAACTGGTCCAACAACGTCTACAACCTGGTGACCAAGCGCGCCACGGCTGGTGAGGGCGCGACCATGGAGTGGATCGACGGAAACCTCGGGTCCAAGGTCACGATGAAATACCCCGCGGTGTTCCTCATGGGGCCGCATGCCAAGGGGGAGACCTTGTCCGTGGCGTTCGCCGGTGAAGGGCAGCACCAAGACGCGGGGTCGAAGATGGTGCACTGTGCGCCGAACACCTCCTCGTCGATCGTGTCCAAGTCGGTGGCGCGCGGCGGCGGCCGTACGTCCTACCGAGGTCTTGTGCAGGTCCAGAAGGGCGCGACCGGCTCTAAGTCGACAGTTCGCTGCGACGCGCTTCTGGTCGATGACATCTCCCGGTCCGACACCTATCCCTACGCCGACATCCGCGAGGACGACGTGGCCATGGGTCACGAGGCGAGCGTGTCCAAGGTCAGTGAGGACCAGCTCTTCTACCTGATGAGCCGTGGCATGAGCGAGGAAGAAGCCATGGCCATGATCGTCCGCGGCTTCATCGAGCCGATCGCCCGCGAGCTGCCGATGGAGTACGCCCTCGAGCTCAACCGCCTCATCGAGCTGCAGATGGAAGGGGCCGTGGGCTGAGCATGGGCATCGACACCGCTGTCGTGGATCGTGGCGCCCTCGTGGCGTCGTACGACCTCGATGACCATCCGATTCCGAACGGCCGTGAGGAGGCGTGGCGGTTCACTCCGCTCCGTCGCCTGGGCGGTTTGCACGACGGTACGGCGGCTGCGGCAGCTGCTGGAGTCGAGCTCACCGTCGAATCGGCCGAGGACGTCACGATCGAACGAGTTCCGCCCACCGACCCGCGGCTCGGCCGCGTCGGTGCACCTGACGATCGGGTCGAGGCGCAGGTCGTGGCCGCGGCCGATGACGTGCTCCTCATCTCGGTGGCACGCGAGTCGGTCGGCGGCGAACCCATCCAGGTGTCTCTGCGCGGCAGCGCTGTGGATGGCGCCAGCTACTCGCGCATCGTGCTGGACGTCGGATCGTTCGCCGAGGCAGTGGTCGTGCTCGATCACGTCGGCGCGGGGACCCACGGCACGATGCTGGAAGTGGTCGTCGGAGACGGCGCCCGGCTCAGTCTTGTCTCGATCCACGACTGGGACGACGAGGCGATTCACGTCGGACGGCAACGCTTCCTGGTGGGACGCGACGCCCGGTTGACCGCTTTCAACGCAACTCTTGGCGGAGACCTGGTCCGGATCTACTCCTCGGTGACCTACGCGGGACCCGGGGGCGACGCCGAGCTGCTGGGAGTGTTCTTCGCCGATGCCGGCCAACACCTCGAGCATCGCCTCTTCATCGATCACGAGGCGCCGAACTGTCGAAGCAGCGTGGCCTACAAGGGAGCGCTCCAGGGCGAGCGGGCCCGCAGCATCTGGGTGGGCGACGTTCTCATCCGGGCAGCCGCCGTCGGCACGGACACCTACGAGATCAACCGCAACCTGCTGCTCACCGATGGCGCCCGAGCCGACTCGATTCCGAACCTGGAGATCGAGACAGGCGAGATCGTCGGCGCTGGCCACGCCAGCGCAACCGGGCGGTTCGATGACGAGCAGCTCTTCTACCTGCAGTCCCGCGGGATCTCTGAGTCCGAGGCCCGTCGTCTGGTGGTGCGCGGCTTCTTCGCCGACATCGTCGGGCGCATGGGGGTCGAGTCCGTGCGTGAGCGTCTGACGCGGGCGATCGAGGCCGAGCTGGTTCGCTCTGAAGGGACTGCGGCATGACGCGCCACGTCGTCGCACGCCTGTCCGAGCTGGCGCTGGAGACGCCTCGCCTCGTCGAGGTCGGCGGCAACCCGGTCTGTGTGGTGCGCACAGCCGAGGGCGTTCATGCCGTCAGTGACACGTGCAGCCACGCAGAAGTGTCGCTCTCCGAGGGCGAGGTCGAAGGCACGACGATCGAGTGCTGGTTGCATGGCTCGCGCTTCGACCTGCTGACCGGGCGCCCCACGGGGTTGCCGGCCACCGAACCGGTGCCAGTTTTCGACATCATCATCGAGGGAGACGACGTCGTCATCGACGACTCCGGCTCGACGTCGCCGGCTTCGGCCATGGAATCCCCAACGGCCCAGACATCCACAACCAATGCTTGGAGCACCTGATCATGGCCACGCTCGAGATCCGCGACCTGCACGTCACCGTGGAGGCCGACGGCGAAGCCCGAGAGATCCTTCGCGGGGTCGACCTCACCGTGCGTGCGGGCGAGACCCACGCGATCATGGGACCCAACGGCTCCGGAAAGTCGACCTTGGCGTATTCGGTGGCGGGTCACCCGAAATACACCGTCACTAGTGGCAGCGTCACCCTCGACGGTGCAGACGTGCTGAGCATGAGCGTTGACGAACGCGCCCGCGCCGGCCTGTTCCTGGCCATGCAGTATCCCGTTGAGGTGCCGGGTGTCTCGGTGTCCAACTTCCTCCGTACGGCAGCTACGGCCACTCGCGGCGAGGCTCCAAAGTTGCGACTTTGGGTCAAGGAGGTCAAGGCGGCCATGGAGGGCCTAGCCATGGACCCCGCCTTTGCCGAGCGGAACGTCAACGAAGGGTTCTCAGGCGGGGAGAAGAAGCGGCACGAGATTCTCCAACTGGAGCTGCTGAGACCTGCGATGGCGATCCTTGACGAGACCGACTCGGGACTGGATGTCGACGCCCTGCGCGTCGTCTCCGAAGGGGTCAACCGGGTACGCGCTGGCGGTGAGACAGGCGTCCTGCTCATCACGCACTACACCAGGATCCTGCGCTACATCCAGCCGGACTTCGTTCATGTGTTCGTCGACGGTCGCATCGTCGAGGAGGGCGGTCCCGAGCTGGCCGACCGTCTCGAAGCCGAGGGCTACGAGCGGTTCGCGTCCGGCGCAGGTGCCGCGTCGGTGTGAGCTCCACGGCAGTAGTCACGGGCGGTGCGCTGGATGCTGCGCGCCTGCGGGCAGACTTTCCCATCCTGAACCGGACGGTTCGCGAGGGAAAGCGCCTTGTCTACCTTGACTCCGGAGCCACCTCGCAGAAGCCTTTCGCGGTTCTCGACGCCGAGCGAGAGTTCTACGAGCAGCACAACGCCGCCCCCCACCGAGGGGCCCACCAGCTCGCCGAGGAAGCCACGGAAGCTTATGAGTCTGCTCGGGCCCGGATAGCAGCATTCGTCGGCGCTGGTCCCGAGGAAGTGGTGTTCACCAAGAACGCCACCGAGGGGATCAATCTCGTCGCCTACGCGATGAGCAACGCCGCGACGGCAGGACCGGAGGCGGCTCGATTTCGGGTCGGGCCCGGTGACGAGGTGCTCGTCACCGAGATGGAGCACCACGCCAATCTGATTCCCTGGCAGCAGCTGTGCCTGCGCACAGGGGCCACCCTCCGTTGGCTGGGAGTCACCGACGAGGGGCGCCTTGATGTCGCTGACCTCGATGCGTGGATCACCCCTCGAACGAAGGTCGTAGCGCTGACGCACCAGTCCAACGTGCTCGGCACGGTGAACCCCCTTGGCGAGATCACCGCACGGGCGCGCGAGGTCGGGGCCCTGGTCGTTCTCGATGCCTGCCAGTCGGTCCCGCACATGCCTGTGGACGTGCGGGCGACCGGTGCGGACTTCGTTGTCTTCTCCGGACACAAGATGCTCGGCCCAACCGGCATCGGTGTGCTGTGGGGCAGGTCCGAGTTGCTGGCGTCGATGCCGCCGTTCCTCACGGGCGGGTCGATGATCGAGACGGTCACCATGGAACGGTCAACCTTCGCCCCGCCACCGCAGCGCTTCGAGGCCGGCGTTCCGATGACGGCACAAGCGGTCGGGCTCGGCGCAGCGGTCGACTACCTCACTGCCGTCGGCATGCCTGCGGTCGCTGAGCATGAGCACCGGATCACGGGGCTGGCGCTTGACGCCTTGAGTTCCCTTGCAGGGGTGCGGGTGATCGGCCCGGCGGACACGATCGCCCGCGGCGGCGCGGTGTCGTTCGTCGTCGATGGCATTCACCCGCATGACGTGGGTCAGGTCCTCGACGACGAGGGGGTGGCCGTACGCGTTGGCCATCACTGCGCATGGCCGCTGATGCGACGGTTCGAGGTTCCGGCCACGACACGCGCCACGTTCTACCTCTACACGACCGAAGCGGACATCGATGCCCTCGTCGCCGCCGTACGGACAGCCCAGAACTTCTGGGGGGTTGCTCGATGAGACTCGACCAGATGTATCAAGAGATCATCCTCGACCACTACAAGAACCCGCATCATCGTGGCCTGCGCGAGCCGTTCGACGCCGAGGTCCACCACGTCAATCCCACGTGCGGTGACGAGTTGACGGTTCGCGTGCTGCTCGACGGTGGCGAGGTCAAAGACGTGTCCTACGACGGGCAGGGTTGCTCGATCAGTCAGGCGAGCGCCTCGGTGATGACCGATCTGGTCATCGGACGACGGCTGGACGCCGCCTTGGCGGTCCAGGAAGAGTTTCTAGCCCTGGTCCAGAGCAGGGGAACGGTCGAACCGAACGAGGATGTGCTCGAGGACGCGGTCGCCTTTGCGGGCGTCGCACAGTTCCCGGCCAGGGTGAAGTGCGCCCTGCTGGGTTGGATGGCATTCAAGGATGCGGCAGTGCAAGCCGCAGCAACGGAGGCACGCTCATGACCACGATGGCTGACACTTCGACGTCCGAGGAGGACCTCACCGAGGCCATGAAGGACGTCGTAGACCCCGAGCTCGGGATCAACGTCGTCGACCTTGGGCTGGTCTACGGCATCTCCGTGGACGACTCCGACGTCGCGACGATCGACATGACTCTGACCTCGGCCGCGTGCCCCCTCACGGACGTGATCGAGGACCAGACGCACTCCGCGCTCAAGGACCTCGTCTCCGATGTTCGGATCAACTGGGTGTGGATGCCCCCGTGGGGGCCGGACAAGATCACCGACGACGGCCGTGACCAACTGAGAGCGCTCGGATTCAACGTCTGAGCGCTGATCGGGCGCGTCGCTCGGCGGCCAGTGACGGCAGGGGCGGCGCAGTCGCCACTCGCCAAAGTCCTCCACCTCCTGGCTTGTCAGTGGGGTCAGGAATGGCGTTGGCCTACCCGCTCCAGTCGTTCTGCCGGCTCGAGCAAAAGGCGCCGAAAGGGAGGCGCTGGCGTCGCTGAAGCGGGCAACTTTCGGCGCATTCAGGCTGCTGGTTCGCCGATCCAGACGTGTTGTACCTCTGGTTCCGTCGGTGGGGCCGGGAGTGGCACGCTCGCCCACCCACCCCCCCGGCCCCACCGACTGAGTCTTGAGCAGGTGCACGCTCGGAAACGGCGCGGCGGAGCTGGGCCAGGGCGTTGCTTGCTGGTTGAGACTCAGGAGGGCGGGTCGTCGTCGGGTGGTGACCCTGATGGAGGTGCTGGGTCGTCGTCTTGCCCGACGTCGTCATCGCCGTCGTGGTGGTCTGGGACGGTGTGGAGGTGTTGGCCGGTGGGGGTGGTCCAGGTGAGGTGGCCGTGGCCGTGGTTGGTGAGCTGCCAGCCGGGGGCGTGGTGCTTGAGCAGATGATGGCGAACACACAGCGGCGCCAAATTGCACGAACAAGTGGGTCCTTCGGGGTAGCGCCGGGTGTGGTCGAGATGGCAACGCCGGGCGGCCCGCTGGCAGCCAGGGAAGATACACACCCGGTGCTTGACCCGCAGGTAGGCCTTGAGCTTCTCGTTCGGGACGTACGGGCCGGGACCCTCACTGTCGTGGACGTCGGGGCCGGGACACGGCTGGTCGGTGGCGTAGGTCCCGTCGACCACGCCGGCGGTCTCCCTCGCGAGGTCGAACAGGTCGTGCCGGGTGTCGGTGTCGATCGGGCCGACCCCGCCGAGTTCAGCACTGGCCTCGCCGGGCTGCGTCGAGCCGTCGTGGTTGGTGGTGTGGTCGATGGTGAGATGCAAGTTGACAGGCACCGGTGGGATCGGCTCGCCGTCGGTGGTGGTCCCGGCGCCGTGGAGCAGGTCGATCGCGACGTCGGCGCGTTTGGCGTCCAGGGTGCGGCCGTCGGTGGGGTCGGGTTCGTGGCGGGCGAGGTCGTCGATGTGGTCGTAGGCAGCCTGGATTCGCGCGGTGGGTCCGTAGACGCTCAGCCAGGACATCGCGTCTGGGCCGTGTTCGACACTGATCCGGCGCCCCTTGCGAGCGGTCTGACGTTTCCGGGCCGCGGCGGTCGGATCCAAACGGTTGGTCAGGTCCCGCGCGACCCGCGCCATCCAGGACCGTGAGGCTTTCACCGACACCGCCATCACTGCCTCGTCGGACAACGCGGCCAGCTGCTCAGGCCTCAGCGCGGCGAGGTCATCGACGACGCCTCGGCCGGCGCGGCTCAGCAGCCGGGTCTCCAGCTCGGTGCACAGTTCGGGGCTGAGTTCGACGGTGGCTTCCAGGACCGCGCTCAGCGCGTAGCCGGTGACCAGCCCGGCCTTGGTAGCGGCCAGCAGCCGCGGGAACCGGGTGTGCAACGTGTCGGCCTCGGCGACCCGGTGGCAGGCCGCGTAGCGGGTGATCCCAGCGGCCAGCGAGATCTCCTCCACCGCATACCCCGACAGCCCGGCCTCACCCGGCGCACCGGAGACCTCGGGTCGACGCTGCGCGAGCTCGTGGACCAGTTCCAGGCCCCTCCCGGCCGCGAACCGCCCCACCCGCTCCAACCGCGCGGCCTCGGCCACGATCGCCTCATCGCTCCACGACCCCAACGCTGACGTCGTCGGGTCCGCTGCGCGGCGCTCCGCGGTGAGCAGCGCCTCCACCTCGGCGTCCAGCTGCGCGAGGTCCTCGGCGCTCAGGTCGCTGCTGCCGTCGGTCAGTCCCAAGGTACTGGTGTAGTCCGCGGAGTCCTCCCACGCCAGCCCAGCCAGATCCGCGGACCCCAACTCCGGAGCCAGATCCACCGGCAGCCCCCCTGATACGGACATGTATCGGATATTAGCGGCTGCCTCCGACAGTAACGACCCCACGTAGGGGGATGTGTGTAAAGGCATCACGGAATCCCAGCTGGGCGTGGGAGGACAACTGACCTGAGGAAGCGGCGCCCAGGTGGTTGATCCGGTTGGAACTGTCAGTTGTTGAAGGGGTCGCAGGCATTCAGGTCACCGGACTCGTAGCCGCGGTCGAACCAGTCCCTGCGTTGTGACGACGAGCCGTGGGTCCAACGCTCAGGGTTAACGCGCTGGCCTGCTGCCTCCTGGATGCGGTCGTCGCCGACCGCCGCCGCTGCCGTCATGGCTTGGTCGATGTCAGCTGGCGTCAGGACGATCCCCTCGCCGGGCAGCTGATCAGCCTGTATGGCCCAGACCCCGGCAAAGCAGTCAGCCTGCAGCTCGAGGCTGACGGACAGCTCGTTGACCTGGTCGGGACGGCGCTGCTGCTCCTGACGCACCTGCGCCTCAATGCCGAGGAGGGTCTGCAGGTGGTGACCAGCCTCGTGGGCGAGGATGTAGGCCTGCGCGAACTGACCGGGTGCGCCGTACTGCCGTTGGAGCTGTTGGAGGAAGTCAAGGTCGAAGTACATCGTCTGGTCGGGGGGACAGTAGAAGGGGCCAACCTGTGAGCTGGCCGTACCACAACCGGTCCGGACGCCGCCGGAGAAGAAGGCCAGGCCGGGGCTTTGATAGTCCTGGCCGCGCCGGGCGAACTCGGCATCCCATGTGGTGTTGACGACGTTGTAGACCTTGACCATCCGGCAGTCGAGATAGGTGTCTACCGCGCCCTCCTGGGCGCAGCGCGACTGCAGGTCTGAGGCGGACTCTCCACGGGAACCGTCGCCCAGAGCGCCAGATGTCATCTGCCCGACGTCGATCCCACCCTCTGGCAGCCCACCACCGAGCAGCACGAACAGGGCCACCACGATGAGGCCGACGATTCCGCCGCCACCACCGATGGTTGCTCCACGCCCTAGTCCTCCGCCGCGCCCGGATCCGCGGAGATCCTTGACGCCAGAGACGTCCACCCGGTCATCGTCGAACTCCACTGCACTCTCCGATCAGGTCACCGACGGTCATTCCACGCGGAACGGGCCGGTAACCTGGACCCTGTCATGATCTCGGCCACCGCACTCGAGGTCCGTGCGGGTGCCCGGGTCCTGATCGAGCCCACCACGTTCCGGATCGCCTCGGGAGACCGCATCGGGCTCGTCGGGCGCAACGGCGCGGGCAAGACCACCTTGACCCGCATCCTCGCCGGGGAGGCACTTCCCGCAGCCGGCCAGGCGACCCGCTCGGGTGACGTGGGGTATCTGCCCCAGGACCCGCGAACCGGCGATCTCGACGTCTTGGCCCGTGACCGCATCCTGGGGGCCCGTGGGCTCGACGTCATCATGACGCGCATCCGTGAGACCGAGGGCCGGATGGCCTCGGCGGATACGGAGACGGCGGAGGCCGCATTGGCGGGCTACGCCCGGCTACAAGAGGAGTTCACTGCTCGGGGTGGGTACGCCGCTGAGTCTGAGGCAGCAGCCATCGCATCCAGCGTGGGGCTGCCCGAGCGTGTCCTCGAGCAAACGCTCGGAACGCTGTCAGGTGGTCAGCGCCGCCGCGTAGAGCTCGCGAGGATCCTGTTCTCCGGCGCTGAGACCCTGTTGCTCGACGAGCCGACGAACCACCTTGATGCCGACTCGATCGTCTGGCTCAGGGACTTCCTGCGGTCGCACAAGGGTGGTCTGGTGGTCATCAGCCACGATGTCGGACTGCTCGAGCAAGTGGTCAACAAGGTGTTCGTTCTTGATGCCAACCGCGCCGTCCTCGATGTCTACAACGTGGGTTGGACTGCCTATCTCCAACAACGCGAGGCCGACGAACGGCGTCGGAAGCGGGAGCGGGCCAACGCCGAGAAGCAGGCCTCCGCGCTGAAGTCGCAGGCCGACAAGATGCGGGCCAAGGCGACCAAGGCCAAGGCCGCGCAGAACATGGATCGACGCGCCGAGCGGCTGCTGTCAGGGCTGGCCGCGACCCGCCGAACCGACCGGGTGGCCAAGCTCCGGTTCCCGGAGCCGGTTGCCTGCGGACGTACCCCGCTTCGCGCCACCGGGCTGTCCAAGTCCTACGGATCGCTCGAGGTCTTCACCGATGTCGACCTGGCCATCGATCGCGGGTCGAGGGTCGTCGTCCTCGGTCTGAACGGGGCGGGCAAGACCACGTTGCTGCGGCTGCTGGCGGGGGTCGAACCCATGGACACCGGGGAAGTCGAGCCCGGCCATGGCCTGCGGCTCGGGTACTACGCCCAGGAGCACGAGACCCTCGACACGGGTCGGAGCGTTCTGGAGAACCTTCGTACGGCAGCTCCTGAGCTCACGGACACCGCCGTCCGCTCGGTCCTCGGATCCTTTCTGTTCAGCGGAGATGACGTCGACAAGCCTGCGGGAGTCCTGTCCGGTGGTGAGAAGACCCGGCTCGCCCTCGCAACGCTCGTCGTGTCAGGTGCCAATGTCTTGTTGCTGGACGAGCCGACCAACAACTTGGATCCAGCCAGCCGGGCCGAGGTGCTCCAGGCTCTGCACGGCTATGCCGGCGCTGTCGTGCTGGTGACGCATGACGAGGGCGCGGTCGAGGCATTGCAACCCGAGCGCGTGGTTCTTCTCCCCGATGGTGTGGAAGACCATTGGAGCCCCGACTACGCCGATCTGGTAGCCCTGGCTTGACGCATCGCACATGGCCTGATCATGTGGAGTCACATGACGATCATCGAACGGCAGGGGACTACCTGCCTGAGTGGATCCGAGGTGACATCGTGACTGAGTTGAAAAAGGGTCGGCGTATCACCGGCCCCGAGCGTGACTCGATCTCAGAAGACCTACGCAAGCAGTACGAGGCCGGCGCCAGCATTCGCGCGCTCGCCGAACAGACCGGCCGGTCGTACGGCTTCGTCCACGGCGTGCTGGTGGACGCTGGCGCGGCCATGCGAGGACGCGGCGGATCGAGCCGTACGGCTGCCAAGGGCTCGGCATAGACAGCCCCGACCGTCGGCTGCGCCTCGACTGCGACGGGTCGATCCTGACGGTCACGCTAGGCAACGCCGATCGTCGCAACGCCCAAGATCCGGCCCTGTGGCGTGCCCTCGCGGCTGTTGGACGTTCCGTGCCCTCAGGTGTTCGCGGTGTCCTCCTGTGCGCTGAAGGGCCGTCCTTCTCGGCCGGGCTCGATCGCGCCATGCTCACTCCGTCCGGGATCCCGGGGGAGACCGGCTTCGCCGAGCTGGCGGGGCTGGTCCCCGGCATTCTCGACGAGCGGATCGAGGAGTTCCAGGCTGCTTTCACCTGGTGGCGTCGCCCCGACCTCGTCAGTGTCGTCGCTGTGCAGGGACACGCGGTGGGTGCGGGCTTCCAGCTCGCTCTGGCCTGCGACGTCTGCGTGGTGAGTCCCTCAGCGGCCTTCAGCATGCGAGAGACCTCACTCGGGCTGGTCCCGGACCTCGGGGGTACGGCACCGCTGGTGGCTGCCGTGGGCTACGCGCGGGCGCTGGAGATCTGCCTCACCGGGCGGTGGGTCGGCGCTGACGAGGCCGTCAGGTTGGGCTTGGCTCTCGAGTGTGTCCCGGAGGCGGACCTGGCGTCGCGATCGCGAGGGTTGCTCGAGGCCATGATCGCCGCACCCGTGCACGCAGCTGTCGAGACCAAGCAGCTCCTGGTCGACGCAGCGAGGCGCACTCCAGCAGACCAGCGGGCCGCTGAGCGAGCAGCGCAGGGGAGACGGTTGCGCGAGCTGGCGGGAATCACTGAACAGCCACGGGAACAAGGCTGGTGACCTCAGGGTTGACGCGTAGGGCACCGGAACGCCGCCCCGCGCATGCCTCGCCGAAGTGAGGAAGCCACAACGTCAAGGAGCACACCAGCGTGAGCATGGGCAACAGTCCGTGGGCGGTGATGCACTCCTTCCGCCAGGACAGCTCGGTCAAGCAGCAGAGGCTGAAGCCCGGGACCGTGCGTCGAGTGGTTTCCTTCGCCCGCCCCTACTGGCGCCAGATCAGCTGGTTCCTCGTCCTGGTGGTCGTTGATGCGGTCCTGGTCGTTGCGATCCCGCTGATTTTCGCGCGGATCATCGACGACGGTGTCAGCGCTGGCAATTCGACCGTGGTGGTCCGCCTGTCCCTCCTCGTGGCCCTGATCGCGATCGTGAGCGCTCTCATCGGCCTGGTCCAGCGGTATTTCTCCGCCCGGATCGGCGAGGGTCTGATCTACGACCTGCGGTCCGAGGTGTTCGCCCACGTCCAAAGGATGCCGGTCGCTTTCTTCACCCGTACCCAGACCGGCGCGTTGATCTCTCGGCTCAACAACGACGTCATCGGTGCGCAGCAGGCCTTCACGTCGACGCTCTCGGGGGTCGTGTCCAACTCGATCACGCTGGTCCTGGTGACCATCGCGATGTTGTCTCTGTCCTGGCCGATCACGGTGGCGTCGCTGCTGATGCTTCCGCTGTTCTTGATTCCGGCGAAGTATGTGGGACGCCAGCTCCAGGGCCTGACTCGGCAATCCATGCAGATCAACGCCGAGATGTCGACGATGATGACCGAGCGGTTCAATGTCTCCGGTGCCCTACTCGCGAAGCTGTTCGGTCGGCCCGAGGAGGAGGACGCGGCGTTCACCGCCAAGGCGGGTCGGGTCCGCGACATGGGCATCAGGATCGCCATGTCCAACCGGGTGTTCTTCACGGCGCTGACGCTCGTTGCCTCCTTGGCGACCGCGTTGGTCTATGGCGTCGGCGGAACCCTGGCCGTCCAGGGAACCCTCACGATCGGGACCCTGGTCGCGTTGGCGGGACTGCTCGGTCGCCTGTACGGACCGCTCACAGCCTTGTCCAACGTGCGGGTCGATGTCATGACCGCTCTGGTCTCCTTCGAGCGTGTCTTCGAGGTGCTCGATCTGCCGGCGATGATCCAGGACAAGCCCGACGCCGTGGTCCTGCCCCCCGGCCCCGCCAGTGTCGTGTTCGACCGCGTGTCCTTTCGCTATCCCTCGGCGGACGAGGTTTCGCTGGCATCCCTCGAGTCGGTGGCCGTTCTCGACTCGGCACCAAGCCAGCAGGTTCTGCGGGATGTGTCGTTTCATGTCGAAGCCGGCCAGATGGTCGCCTTGGTCGGGCCCTCCGGAGCCGGCAAGACCACCATCACCTCGCTTGCCGCGCGCCTCTATGACGTCACTGGCGGCAGCATCAGCATCGGCGGCCATGACGTACGCGATGTGACGTTGGCATCGCTTCACGACACGATCGGCGTGGTCACTCAGGACGCCCACATGTTCCACGAGAGCATCCGGAGCAACCTCCTCTTTGCGGCGCCCGGGGCGAGTGAGGCGGACCTGATCGCGGCGTGCCGTGACGCGCAGATCTGGGACCTCGTCTCGTCGTTGCCGGACGGACTCGACACGGTCGTGGGAGATCGCGGCTACCGACTGTCCGGGGGTGAGAAGCAGCGGATGGCCATCGCCCGTCTCCTTCTGAAGGCCCCCTCGGTCGTGGTGCTGGACGAGGCGACCGCTCACCTCGACTCCGAGTCCGAGGTCGCCGTGCAGAAGGCGCTCGCCCAGGCCCTTAGCGGCCGTACGTCGCTGGTCATCGCGCACCGGCTCTCCACCGTTCGAGACGCCGACGTCATCCTGGTCATCGAGGGCGGTCGAGTCGTCGAGCGGGGCCGCCACGATGAGCTCCTGCAAGCCGGAGGGTCTTACGCCGTGCTCTACCGAACCCAGTTCGCGAGCCAAGAAGCGGTTCCCTCCGCCTGAACCACTTCGCTCGACTCCGCGACGCGGCTCACTCCCTCGACACCTGCGTGGGGGTCCGGTCCACCCGGACATCGCGGCGTAGCAGAATCGCAGCGCCGATCAGCGCGATGCCGGCGAAGATGAACCATTGCCATGCGTAGACGGTGTGTGAGATCGGCCATCGGAAGCCGCCGCCGGACTCATCGGGGACACGAGCAACCTCGGATGCGCCCGTAGGTTGGGGGACTTCGGAGTCGGCGACGATCCAGGCGCCGTACGTCGGCTCGCCCGTCATCTCCGCCAGCTCTGCGGGGATGATCCGAGCGACTTGTCCTGCGGGAAGACTGCGTGAGGAACCGCCGGGCTCGGGAAGCCGCACGCGCCCGACCACCGTGATCGGTCCCGTTGGGACGAGCGGAACGTTGGCCGGCGCGTCGGCAGTGTCGCCGGAAGCGACCCAGCCGCGAACCACCGGCAACACGGTGCCGCCGTCGGTCCGCAGCGGGACGAGGACGTAGTAGCCGTTCGCGCCGTCCAGGGTTCGGTTGCGAACGAGCAGCTGATGCTCGGAGTCGTAGGTGCCCGTGGCGCTGATCAACCGCCATTGCGATGAGGGCGGTGGAACCTCCCCGAGGGTGAGGAGGTCTGAGACGTCCACGACCGGACTGGCCAAAGCAGCGTCTCGCAGCTTGTCGCTGTCGCTCTGGCTGGCGGCCCGATCCAGCTGCCATCGGCCGAGGGACAAGAAGACCACGATCAGCACGAGGACGAACGCACCGAACGCCATCCACCGCGGGCGAGCCGCCATGCGCAGGTGGTCGAACACGTATTGACGGTACCTGCCGCTGCACCGCTCCTTGGAGCGAGCAGCAGCCGGCCATCCGGGTGCGTAGTGTGGTGCTTGTGCTCCTCGACACCTTTGGCCGGACGGCTACCGATCTGCGAGTCTCGCTGACCGATCGCTGCAACTTGCGCTGCTCCTACTGCATGCCGGCCGAAGGCCTGCCCTGGCTGCCCGGCGCGGAGATGCTCACGGACGACGAGGTGATCCGGCTCGTGTCGGTCGCGGTAGGCCTTGGCATCACGGAGGTGCGGTTCACCGGTGGTGAGCCGTTGATCCGACCGGGTCTGGAGCGCATCATCTCTGAGGTATCCGCCCTCGAGCCGCGTCCGTCCATCTCGTTGACCACCAACGGAATTGGTCTCTCCGCACGTGCCGACGCCCTCAAGCAAGCCGGCCTGGACCGGGTCAACGTCTCGATGGACACCCTTGACCCTGCGCGCTTTGCCACGCTGACCCGGCGGGATCGCCATGCCGATGTCGTGGCCGGCCTCGAGGGTGCAGCCGCCGCCGGACTGGTTCCGGTCAAGGTCAATGCAGTCCTGATGCGTGGGCTCAACGACGACGAGGCTCCCGCGTTGCTGCGGTGGTGCCTCGCGCGCGGTTACGAGCTTCGCTTCATCGAGCAGATGCCCCTGGATGCCCAGCACGGCTGGGACCGCACGACCATGGTCACGGCTGCGGAGATCCTCGCCGAGCTGACAGAACACTTCGAGCTGGAGCCGGTCTCGGCTCACGAGCGGGGGAGCGCCCCCGCCGAACGCTGGGTGGTCGACGGTGGTCCGGGAACCGTGGGAGTGATCGGCTCGGTGACCCGCCCGTTCTGTGCGGCGTGCGATCGAGTACGGCTGACCGCGGACGGGCAGGTCCGCAATTGCTTGTTCGCTCGTTCCGAGACCGACTTGCGTGGGGTGCTGCGAGGCGGAGGCACCGACGCGGACCTCGCCGAGGTGTTCCGGGCGACTGTCTGGGGCAAGCATGCCGGTCATGGGATCGGGGAGCCCGATTTCGAGCAGCCCGCTCGTCCGATGAGCGCGATCGGCGGTTGAAGCCGCCCCAGACGTGAGCGATGCCGGACAGCCACGGGGGGAGCTATCCGGCATCGCGTCTAGGGTCGCAGCACGTGGTCGCGACGCTGGGAGTATGTCACGAGGTCATGTCATGATCCAAGGTCCTGGTCGAGGTTCGCCTCGAATGCCTCTTCCGGCGGCGATCCCGAGCGGATGCCCGAATCGGGGGTTGGATCACCCGCGTGGAGTTGGCGCCTGTCCGGGCGCAAGAACACCTCGGTCGGGGCTGGCCCGGTGCGCTCTCGACCGGCGTTGGCCAGCACGACAGCCAGGTAGGGCAAGACGAGCGCCGCGGCTACCAGAGACCAGCGCAACCAGCCGGCAGCGAGAACGGCTCCGAGAAAGCAGGCCGTCCTGATGCCCATCGAGATCAGGTAGCGACGTGTCCGTACGGCTTGATCTTCGGCGAGCCCGCGCCCGACCCCTGTGATCCGATAGACGGGATCACCAGGCGCCTGCGAACCATGCTCAGCGGCGGCCACCCCTTCACCGTACGTCTGTTCGGTCCCGAACGCGACGACGAGGCTTCGCTAGGGCATGATCGACAGCATGGCCAATCGCACCTATCGCGTGTCAGAGCTCGTCGGTACGTCAACTGAGTCTGTGGACGACGCCATCCGCAACGGCGTCCGACGGGCTGCCGGAACTCTGCGACATCTCGACTGGTTCGAGGTGACCGAGATCCGCGGCCAGGTCACTGACGGGGAGGTCCAACACTTTCAGGTCGGTATGAAGATCGGTTTCCGGCTCGAGGATGCCGAGTAACGACGCGGGTACCCGACGGCGGGTGGCTCACGAAGCCTTGCTGACCGAAGACATGTTGAAGCCGTCAACCCGCAGGGCAGGCATGGACGCACGAGTGAAGTAGTCTCCCCATTCGCGGGGCAGGCACGGCTGCGACACCGATGACGCGGACACCCGACCGAGCAGGTCGATCGGACTCTCGTTGAACCGGAAGTTGTTCACGGTTCCGACCACCTCGCCACCCTCCACAAGGTGGACTCCGTCTCGGGTCAAGCCGGTCAACAACAACGTCTGCGGATCGACCTCGCGGATATACCACAGACAGGTCAACAGCAGTCCGTAGTCGGTCGAGGCGATGAGATCGGCCTGCGTCCCGGCTGCGGCTGAGTCCTCGAGGATCAGATTGTCGATGCCGGGGGTCAGCGGAAGTCCGGTCAGCTCCGCGGTGTGGCGGGTCTGCAGCAGCGCCGCAAGCTCCCCTTCCCGGATCCATTCGGTGGAGCTGAGTGGCAGCCCGCTGTCGAAGACAGAAGACGTCGCCGACGAGGCCCGATCGGCGACGAAGTCGCTGCACTCGAGGCCACGGTAGTGAGGATCGGAGCGCAAAGTGAGGCCCCGGTCGGTCAGCCGTTCACCCACTCGGGTGCCCCCGCCAGGTCGGCTGAAGACCGAACGTCCTTCGTGCGCATCTCGTGCTGCCATCGACCAGTACGCATAGACGAGCAAGTCGGAAACCGCTCCGGGCGGCAGGATGGTTTCGTATCGGCCCGCGGGCAGATCGATGGTCCGAGCCGACCACTGAAGCCGACGGCTGATCTCAGCGTCCATGGCAGCGATGTCGACCGCCGAGAAGTCGGGTACTGCTTCGCCAACCCAGGCCGAACGGCTCCGCTGGTGGGACTTACCGGTGACCTCGATCTTTCCGGTGGGTTGTTCGTGTCGCAGACGGACACCTGTGGACGTGCCCAGATAGGTCGTCTCCGTGCTGTGTTCGGCAAAGCCAAACAGCTCCCGGTTGGCAGCTCTCGCGCCAGCAAGCACCTGGCCCAGCTCTGGGGCGAAAGCCGTGAAAACACTTGGCGTCGTCTCTGCTGAGGGGTCGGACCACGCCGGGTCCGTCTCGGTGCTGGGCACGAGTGGTTGTGCGTCCTCGGCCGGCTGGGCAGCCCTAGCCGCCGCCTCGGCGAAGCCGACGAAATCGGGGATCGCGGCAATACTCTCGTGGCTGGTCGAGAAGACTCCCGACGATGTCCCTTCCTTGCCATCCACCGTTGCGACCACGGTGAGCGAACGTGACCGGGTGTGCCCGTTCGTGGTCAGGGCGTTGGCCGCCCACCGCAGATTGGCTGCTGAGCACTCCTTGACGATCACCAGCAGACCGTCGCCGGTTCGGGCGGCCAGCGCGCGCTCGACGACATCTTGGGCACTCAGGGGCGCACTCATCGCGAGCCCTCCTCTGCGGTGTTGAGGATTCGCACGCCGGTGAATACCGCGGTGGGGCAGCCGTGGCTCACTGCCGCCACCTGCCCGGGCTGCGCCTTTCCACAGTTGAAGGCACCGCCCAGCTGGTAGGTCTGAGGCCCACCCACGGCCACCATCGATCCCCAGAAGTCGGTCGTGGTGGCTTGGTAGGCGACGTCTTTGACCTGACCGGCCAACCGCCCGCCTTCGATGCGGAAGAAGCGCTGCCCGGTGAACTGGAAGTTGTATCGCTGCATGTCGATCGACCAGGACTTGTCGCCCACGATGTAGAGCCCGTGCTCGACCCCAGCGATCAGGCTCGCCGTGCTTGGTCCCTCAGCAGCGGGCTGGAGCGAGACGTTGGCCATGCGTTGGATCTGCACGTGCTGTGCCGAGTCGGCATAGGCGCAGCCGTTGGACCGGTCGTAGCCCTTGAGCGCGGCCATCGACCGATCGAGCTGGTAGCCGACGAGGACCCCGTCACGGACCAGATCCCAGCCCTGCGCGGCGACCCCCTCGTCGTCCCAGCCGACCGTTGAAAGCCCGTGCTCGACGAGCCGGTCGCCGGTGACGTGCATGATGTCGGAGCCGTACTTGAGAGTCCCGAGCTGGTCGTAGGTCGCAAACGAGGTTCCGGCGTAGTTCGCCTCGTAGCCAAGGGCCCGGTCCAGCTCAGTGGCATGACCGATCGACTCGTGGATGGTCAGCCACAGGTTGCTGGGGTCGATGACCAGGTCGTAGTCGCCCGCTTCGATCGACGGTGCCGCCAGCTTCTCCACGAGCATGGTGGGTAGCTCCGACAGCTCGGCGTCCCAGTCCCAGCCGTCGCCTTGCAGGTATTCCCAGCCGCGGCCGGCCGGCGGGGCGACCGTACCCATCGTCTCGAAGGCACCTGAGTCCGCAATGGCGATGGCCGTGGCCTCCGGAAACACACGGACGCGTTGCTGCACGGTGCGAGTTCCGCCCAGATCGGCGTAGTAGGACTGCTCCTTGACGGAGTAGAGCATCGCGGTCGCGTGGCTGACACCGGGAGCCCCCAGCAGGCGCTCGTTCCACGAGATGAGGAGCTCGGCCTTTTCGCTCTCGGGGCGGTCGAAAGGATCGATGGCGTAGGACGAGACGTGCGTGCCTTCGTGCTGCGGCTCTGCCGCCAGCTCTACCCGGTCGTCGGACAAGGGGCGGCTGATCCGGGCCAGCGCCACTGCGTCCTCAGCGGCCTGCGCAGCGCTCTCCGGCGTGAGATGCCCCGTGGCAGCAAAGCCCCAGGCACCGTCGAACACGACACGAACGCCGACGCCGAGGTCTTCGTCGTCGTTGGCGCCTTCGAGGTGCCCG
Organism: uncultured Actinomycetota bacterium; assembly: GCA_963805505.1. Lineage (GTDB taxonomy): Bacteria > Actinomycetota > Actinomycetes > DATJPE01 > DATJPE01 > JANPBY01. The sequence continues at coordinate 404,050 of CAWDUP010000007.1, forward strand.
TCCCGGGTCCTGATGAGCTCGCTGTGCAGCCGCTGGACCCGAACATCCGCGTGTTCGACGCCGAGACCGCGGGCACGATCCAGCGCGGCGTCAGCCCATCGATCGAGTGGAAGCTCAGCGAAGTCACGGTCGACTGCGCGTGCCTGAGAGCCCGGTTGGTCGGGCATGGTTTTCACACTCCATCCGCGCGGGTGGTGGGGTCGAGCACCAGCTTGCCTACCGTACGGCGTGCGAGAAGGTCTTCGTGGGCGCGGCGGGCGTCGCCGAGCCGATAGGTGCCACCGATGATGGTACGAAGCTCACCGTCGGCCGCTCGGGCCAGCAGGTCGCCGATCGCCTGGGCCATCATCGGGGGGCGAGATGTGCAGTGCATCAACCAGAATCCAACCACCGCGCGCGACTTTGCCATCAGCGAGGCGCTGCTCAACGGCGTCGGCGGGCGTCGCGAAGCCATCCCAAAGGTGACCAGTCGGCCGAACGGGGCGAGTGCCGCCAAGCTCTCGTCGAAGACGGGGCCACCAGTCATCTCAAGAACCACGTCGACACGATGCTCCCCCGTTGGCCTCCAGGAGCCGCTCACGCAACCCGACGCTCTCTCCCGACACGGCGACATCGGCGCCGAGGTCCAGTGCGAGGTTGCGCTTGTCTTCGGTCGAAGCCGTGGCGATGACGCGACCGGCCCCCCAGGCCTTGGCGAGCTGGACAGCCAGCGAGCCCACCCCACCGGCGGCCGCGTGGACCACAACACTCTCACCGGCAGCAAGATGCGCCGATGTCCTCAGGAGGTGCCAAGCGGTTGCTCCCTGCAGGATCAGGGCAAGCGCCGCTTCATCGCTCACCTCGTCGGGCACATCGAAGCTCGTACCGGGGTGGATGGCGACCCGCTCTGCGTAGCCGCCATGACTCACCAGCGCGACCCGCCGTCGACCCTCGGCCGTACGCCCTACCACTTCGGCGCCTGGAACCAGTGGAAGCGTCTGTCGGGCCAGATAGCTGTCTTCCGTCTGATGAGTGTCCGCGAAGTTCACGCCGGCTGCGGAGACGTGCAGCAGCTGGGCACCAGGCGGGACCTCGGGTTCTGGAAGATCGACCAGTTCCAACACCTCCGGGCCACCGAAGCGCGTGATCTGAATCGCTCGCATCCCCCGACACTAACCTCCGGGTGCAGGCGCTACCGTCGAGGCGATGCAGCGCGGGCTGCGGCAAATCGTGGAGGCAGCAATGGGTCGGGTCGCTCTGGTGACGGGCGGAAACCGTGGGATCGGTCTAGCGATCGCGCGGCGCCTGCAGTCCGACGGCCACACGGTCGTGGTCACCAACCGCACGGGTGACGCGCCCGCAGGTCTTCTCGCGGTGACCTGCGACGTGACCGATCAAGCCTCTGTGGACGCGGCCTTCGACCACATCGAGGCGGAGCACGGCCCCGTCGAGATCCTGATCGCCAACGCCGGGGTGACGCGTGACGCGTTGATGTTGCGCATGTCTGAGGAAGACTTTCAAGCCACGCTCGACACCAATCTCACAGGGGCCTTCCGGGTATCCAAGCGCGCGGCGAGGACCATGCTCCGTGCCCGCTGGGGGCGGCTGATCTATCTGTCCTCCGTCGTGGGGCTTCTGGGCTCGGCCGGCCAGGTCAACTACGCCGCCTCCAAGGCCGGGCTGGTCGGCCTGGCCCGGTCGCTCGCCCGGGAGCTGGGCAGCCGGGGGATCACGTCCAACGTGGTGGCACCAGGCTTCGTCGACACGGACATGACCGCGGCCCTCACCGAGGCGCAGCGCGCCACCATCCTGGGTCAGGTGCCCTTGGGGCGCTATGCATCGGTCGACGAGGTCGCGGGAGTCGTGGCCTTCCTTGCCTCTGATGCCGCCGGGTACGTCACCGGTGCCGTCGTCCCCGTGGATGGGGGACTCGGAATGGGTCACTGACCGGTGGCCAGGCTGGCGGACCGGTAGCGTCGGCTGCCCGCGGACGATCGAGAGCGACCGAGAACGACCAAGGAGGACCTATGTCCCTGCTCGCAGGCAAGCGCATCCTCGTCACTGGGGTGATCACTGACGCTTCGATCGCCTTCCACGTGGCCCGGTTGGCGCAGGAGCAGGGAGCCGAGGTGATCCTGACCGGTTTCGGCCGGGTGAGCCTCGTCAAGCGGATAGCCGAGCGGCTGCCCAAGGCCCCTCCAGTCATCGACCTCGACGTGACCAGCGAGGAGGATCTGAGCGCGCTGGCGGATCGGGTCCGCGAGCATGTCGATGGGCTCGACGGCGTCCTGCACTCCATCGGCTTCGCCCCAGCCTCGGCGATGGGAGGGAACTTCCTCAATACGTCGTGGGAAGACGTCGCCACCGCTGTGCAGGTCTCCGCCTATTCGCTGAAGTCGCTGACGGTGGCCTGCCTTCCCCTGATGTCTCCCGGCGGAGCCGTGGTCGGACTGACGTTTGACGCCTCCGTCGCCTGGCCCACCTACGACTGGATGGGCGTGGCCAAGTCCGCCTTCGAGTCGACTGCGCGCTACCTGGCCCGCGACGTCGGCCCACAGGGCATTCGGGTCAACCTGGTCGCGGCGGGGCCGATCAAGACCATGGCTGCCCGTTCGATCCCCGGTTTCGACGCTTTCGAGGACGTCTGGGGGTCTCGGGCTCCCATCGGCTGGGATCTCTCCGATCCTGAGCCGACTGCCCGAGCGTGCGTGGCGCTGCTCTCCGACTGGTTCCCCAAGACGACGGCGGAGATCGTGCACGTCGATGGCGGAGTCCACGCCATCGGCGCCTGACCCGCGGTTCTAGGCTGCGCGTTGTGACTTCGTTGGTGGAGCTTCGGATCCTCGACGGTCCCAACCTGTACGTGCCTCGACCAGCGGTCAAGGTCACCGTCGACGCTCGATTCCTGGCTGAGCTGAGCGAGGGCGACGTGCTGGCCGTGGCGAGCTCTGCCGGGCTGAAGGGGTCGAAGCCGGGCGCACCGGGATCCGACCAACGGCAGCGCTTCTTGCTGCGCCTCATGGCCAAGCTCACCCGGAGCATCGCCGCTCGTTCAGGCACGACCCGGCTGGCGGTCCGGGCGCGTCCAGGTTCGCAAGGCGATCAGCTGGTGGTGGCTTTCCCCTGGCGACGCAGGGGGCGGGCCGAAGCGCTGGGACACGCCTTGGTGGCCGTCTTGGACGGGCTCGAGCACGAGGGTGTCGAGGAGCTGATCGCCGCGGCCGCCGAAACCGTTGCGACGGCCCCCGCCGGGGACCCCCCTGATCTGCCTGCCCCGAGGATCCCGGTGGTCTCAGTCACCGGGACCAACGGCAAGACCACGACGACGAGGATTCTGGCCCACCTGTGCATGACGGCCGGGCTACGGACCAGCTGGACCAGCAGCGACGGGGTCTACGTCGACGGGGAGCTCATCGAAGCTGGAGACTGGTCCGGTCCCGGCGGGGCGCGCCTCGCCCTGGCGGCAGCCGTGGACGTCGCCGTCCTCGAGACGGCGCGGGGCGGTCTGTTGCTGCGGGGGATGGGCGTCTCGGCGAATGACGTCTCCGTAGTCACCAACGTGTCAGCCGACCACCTGGGGCTCCAGGGGATCAACACCGTGGACCAGTTGGCCGAGGTCAAGGCGGTGGTGACCAAGGTGACGAGGCCAACAGGATGGGCGGTCCTCAACGGCGAGGATCCGCGCGTCTTTGCCATGCGGACGGGCACCCGGGCGCGACCGTGGGTCTACGCGCTCTCGCCGGACAGTCCGGCCATCCGGGCGGCCCTGAACGAAGGCGGGCGGGCGGTCACTGTGCTGGATGGAGACATCGTCGTGCTTTGGGACGCTCGCTCGGATCCTGAGCATCTGCTGGCCGTCCAAGACATCCCGGTCACATTGGCCGGGCTTTCCCCGCACAACACGGCCAACGTGCTGGCGGCGGCTGCAGCAGCCGCGGCCTTGGGGCTGGAAAGCAGTTCGATCGTCGAAGGGCTACGTACCTTCGTTCCAGATGTCGAGCACAACCCAGGTCGGATGAACCTCTTCGACCTCGGCGGTGTCCTCATCGTTGTGGACTTCGCGCACAATCCAGAAGGTCTAGCTGCCTTGTTGGGCGTGGCGAACGGGCTGAGGACGCCCGGCAGCGCCGTACGGCTGGCCCTGTCGGCTGCCGGGGACCGTCGAGACGAAGACATCATGCGGCTGGGTGAGCTGGCCGCTCAGCGCGCGGACGATGTCGTGGCTGTGCGCGTCGAACGCTACTTGCGTGGTCGTACACCCCAGGAGATGCAGGACCTCTTCGCCGAGGGAGCAGCACACGTCGGTCGGGGGGAGTTCGCCGATGCCGGGGGAGAGGTGCTAGCGCTGGCTGCGCTGATGGAAAGAGCCATGCCCGGGGATGTCGTCGCCGTCATGGCCCATGCCGAGCGCACACAAGTGATCGAGTGGCTCACCTCCCGAGAGGCACGACCCATGGATCATGAGGCGCTGCTCGCTCATCTCGCGACCAGGCGAGGCCCTCAGCCCTGACCTCCGGGTTGGGCGACGTGCGAGCGTCGCTCGAGCTCTTCCACGACGTCGGCGTGCTTGTCCACGCAGATGACCACGATGTCCCCGGGATTGGCCAGCTCCAGGGCATGCCCGACGGAGTCAAGCTCGTTGAGGACGACCTCGGCGGATCGGCAGCGCGCCCCGTCCTCGACGGCGGCGTTGATTCCCTCCAGCACCAGTGCTGCAGACTGCCCGGCGCTTCGCCCACGGAGCGCGGTGTCCTCGCGGACGACGATCGTGTCGAAGTGCTGCGCCGCCACGGCGCCCAGCTCGCGGATGTCATCGTCGCGCCGATCGCCGGCCGCGGCGACGACTCCGATGCAGCGATGCCGCTCCAGCTCAGGGCCGGCGTCACGATCCTCGGCCAGCCGGTCGACAAAGTCTCCGAGCGCACGCATGCCATGCGCGTTGTGGCAGTAGTCGATGAAGACGGTCACGCCGTTGACGTCCAGCTCGTTCAGCCGTCCGGGGGACTGGTAGTACGACGTGGTGAACGTGCGCAGCCCCTGTCGTATGTCGTGCAACGGCGCCCCGGCTGCAAACGCCGCCCCGGCAGCTGCCATGGCGTTCGCCACGTTGAAGCGGGCCTTGCCGCCGAACGTGGAGGGCAGCAGGTGGGTCCAGGCCAAGGGCATGCTTCTGCGGCCATGCCGGATGACGATGCGTTCGCCGAGATCGGAGCGTTCGAGGACAACTGCTCGGCCGCCGCGGCGACAGTAGTCGTCGACCATCTGCATGGTCTCGCTGCCGGGCACCGACATCGTGAACCAGACGACTCGTCCGGACGGTGCCTTGCGGCGCATCGCCTGAACAAGTGCATCGTCTGCGTTCAGGACCGCGAACCCGTCGCGAGGGATGGCTTCCACGACGACCGACTTCACTTCGGCAAGCTGCTCGAGCGTGTCGACTCCGCGTAGCCCCAGGTGATCGGCGGCGACATTGAGGACGACGGCGACGTCGTTGCGCTGGTATCCCAGTCCCTCGCGCAAGATTCCCCCTCGAGCCACTTCGAAGACGGCAAAATCCACGCGCGGGTTCTGCAGAACCATGCGTGCCGACTTCGGCCCGGAGGCATCCGCGCGGATCACTAACCGCTCATCGATGACGATGCCGTCGGTCGACGTCATTCCCACCTTGCGGCCGATCCCCTTGAATATGTGGGCGATCATTCGAGACGTCGTCGTCTTGCCGTTCGTCCCTGTCACGGCAACGATCGGGATGCGGCTCGGGGCGCCGGGTGGGAACAGGAGGTCCACGACTGGCTTCGCGACGTACTGGGGCTCGCCTACCGTCGGGTGCGTATGCATGCGGAACCCCGGTGCGGCATTGACCTCGCAGATCGCGCCACCAGTTTCTCGGACCGGCTCAGCGATGTCCGGAGAGATGAAGTCAATGCCTGCCACGTCAAGCCCGACGACGCGGGCGGCTTCCTCGGCGATCTCCACGTTGTCGGGGTGGGCCTCGAACGTCCGATCGATCGAGATACCACCGGTGGACATGTTCCCGGTGAGAGTGAGCTTGACCATGGTGCCCTCAGGTGGGATGTCGTCCATCCCCAAGCCCTGCGTTGCTACGAGCGCCTCCGCCTTCTCGTCGACGGTGATGCGGGTCAACACCTTCTCGTGACCGACCCCGCGTCGGGGGTCGGCGTTCGCGTCGTCCACAAGCTCTCGAACGGTGCGTGTCCCGTCCCCGATCACGTGCGCCGGCACCCGCTCCGCCAGCGCCACCATCCGGCCGCCTACGACCAGGACGCGGTAGTCCCGGCCGGTGATGAAGCTCTCGATGACGACCCAACCGCGGCGGGACTGTTCGACAGCGACAGGAAAAGCGGCGCGGAGCTCTTCCTCGTTGGCCAGGTCGAGGCAGACGCCGCGGCCATGGTTGCCGTCCAGTGGCTTGCAGACCACCGGGTAGCCGATCCGCGCAGCAGCGTCGACAGCTCCATCGGCAGTGCGCACCGATGCCGACCCGGGAACCGGGAGACCAGCCGCCGAGAGCAGCCGGGTGGTTAGGTCCTTGTCACCGGCGACGTCAACGGCGAGCGCGGACGTCCGGGACGTCATCGTCGCGCGGATGCGCTGCGCGTGGACGCCCTGCCCGAGCTGCACCAAGGAGTACTTGTTGAGCCGCAACCAGGGGATGTCCCTGGCCATGGCTTCGTCCAGGATGGCCTGGGTCGAAGGCCCGAAGGCCGTACGTTCGGCCGCTAGCAGGAAGCGCTCCATCTCCGCAGCGAAGTCGAACTCCGGGTCCGCCTGGACCAGATGGTTGACGAGACGTACGGCAAGACGGCCCGCGGTCGTCCCTACGTGTTCGTCGCCGTAGGCGTAGATGATGTTGTAGCGGCCCACATGCCCGGGCACTCCCCGAGTCTTGCCACGGCGTACGTCGAATCCCGCCTCCTGCTGCAGCTGCAAGGCGACGTGCTCAGCGACGTGACCCACCCAGGTTCCCTCCCGGAGACGCTCGACGAAGCCACCACGCCGCCCTCGAGAGCATGAGTGCTCAGAGATTCCCGGCAGTACCTCGAGCAGCCCGTCGACGAAGTCTGGTAGTCGATCCGTGGGGTGGTCTTCCAGCGAGCCCAGGTCGACGACCAGGTGGATCGATGGGTCGTAGGACCAGATGTTCGGACCTCGGTAGATGCGCGTCTCGACGATCTCGAGATCGGGACGCGGCGGGGCTGAGGTCCGGTCGGTCATCTGCCTGACTCCTTCGGTCAATCGCTTCGTCGGTCGATGCGACGGCTGGCGCGCTGTCTCGCATCCGAGACCGTCGCGGCAAGGTCGGCCACCTCGCCCGGGTGCACGGCCGGCCGCGGGTCCATGAGCTGCCGCTCACGCAGGTCGAAATGGTTGTCCGCGGGCAGGACGTGCAGCACGGCGCCGGACACGAGTAGGGGCTGGGTGCGGCTAGCGGTCGCGGAGTTGGTCACGACATTGGCGCCATCGACGATGAACACCGAGCCGCGCCCGATCACCTCCAGCAGCTGCCCGTCCGCAATGACCGCCGCCGTGTCCTCATCGATGCCGAGACCCAGCAGCGAAGGTGACTGCGCTATCAAGGACAGCAGTCGACCGTAGCGGTTGCGCTGGTCGAAGTGCTGGTCGATGACCAGATCCGGGAGAAGGCCCAGCCCCCGCGACATCTGCGCAATTCGGTTCTTGGGGGTCGCGCCCCCGGTGCCGAAGGCGACCATGTGCTCGCTCATCACACTCGCCCCCGCCGAGGTACCCCCGATGACGCGACCCGAGTGGTGGAATGCCCGAACCGCGCTTCCGAACTCTGTCCCAGCAGCGACCTGGGACAAGATGAGTTGATTGCCGCCTGTGAAGAAGAGTCCGGTCACACTCGACAGTCGGTCCGTCCAACGGGGGTCGTTGGCCGCGACCCGCGTCTTCGGCGACGCCGAGATGACCGATTCCGCACCGAGGCCGAGAAAGACGTCCTCGTAGAGAAACTCCGCCGCGTCGCCCAGTGAGCTGGCCGTCGCACACACGGCAATGCGGGCCTTCTCGCCGCCCGCCAGCTCGACGAACCGAGAGAGCACGCGCAGCCGGCCGAGCTTGTCCTCCGCGCCGCCGATGACGACGAGCGGTCCGCGAGAGACGAGGCTGAGGCTGGATGGCACGGCGGAAGCGTATCCGGCGATGCACCTCGTTCTCGGCTGGTGGGCGGGCGCGCCTGCTTCGCCCTAGACGAGGGCGCGGCATGATGTTGCGGTGGCTGCGCTGGGCGAAGAGGGCATGGGGCGTCTGATCGTGCTCAGGCATGCGAAGGCGGATTGGCCCGTGGGTGTCGTCGACCGGGACAGACCGTTGGCCACCAGAGGCCGTAAGGATGCTGCTGCGGCCGGTCGTTGGCTGACTGAGCACATCGAGAGCTTGGATCTTGCTCTTCATTCCGGTGCGCGAAGGTCGACCGAGACCTGCCAGTTGGCGCTGGACGCGTTCAGTGGTGATCAACCGCAGCAGGTCGACATGCAGGCCGCCACCCAGATCTATGAGGCGGAGGTCGCCGACCTCATCGAGGTTCTGCGCGGCGTGCCGAACAGTGCCCGGACAACGATGCTCGTCGGTCACAACCCTGGTGTGCAGCAACTGGTGCTCAGCCTGGCTCGTCCGGGCGACAGCGCAAGCGCGGCGCTGGTCTCCGCCAAGTTCCCCACCACGGGTTTGGCCGTGCTGGCCGTCCCCGGCTCATGGTCGGACCTCACTCCCGGGCAGGCTCGCATGGAGCAGTTCGTCGTGCCCCGCGGCGGCTGACGCGGGCCTAGGAGCCGGTGCCCTGCCCCGCTCAGTGCTGCGGGAGCGGGACTGGTGGGGCCGGGGTCGGCGCCCCCTCGTCTGCATCGGCGTTCTCGATGTCTTCTCGACTGATGCCGAGCAGATACAAGATCGCGTCGAGGTAGGGGACGTTGACCGAGGTGTCTGCCACCTCACGAACGACCGGTTTGGCGTTGAACGCCACCCCCAGCCCGGCGAGGGCCAGCATGTCCAGATCGTTGGCCCCGTCGCCGATCGCTACCGTCTGGCTCATCGCGACCCCGGCCGCCTCGGCGAAGCGCTCGAGGGCGGCGGCCTTGCCGCGTCGATCCACCACAGGTCCGACCAGGCGTCCGGTGAGGTGCCCGTCGATGATCTCCAGCGTGTTGGCCGCGGAGTAGTCGATCCCCAGTTCCTCGACCAGCTGGTCGGTGACTTGGCTGAACCCGCCGCTCACGATCGCGAACTGATAGCCCAGTCGGCGCAGCGTCCGGACCAGAGTCCGCGCCCCAGGGGCGAGCAGGACCTTGGAGCGGACCGCGTCGAGGGCCTCCTCCGGTAGGCCCGCGAGCAGGGCGACCCTGGTCTCCAGCGATTCGGTGAAGTCCACCTCCCCCCGCATCGCCTGCTCAGTTATCCGCTGAACGTCACCCAGGCAGCCTGCTTCTTCGGCCAACAGCTCGATGACCTCCCCTTGGACCAGGGTCGAGTCCACATCCATCACCACGAGGCGCTTCGCCCGCCGTTGCAGGCCGGAGCGTTCGACCGCGATGTCGATCTGCTGACGCACGGCCTCCTCGGCCAGGGTGGACCGAAGGACAGAGACATCGGCCCCCGACACCTCCAGCTCGATCGCGGTGACCGGGTAGGGGGCCAAGCGCACGATCCGGTCGATGTTCCCCCCGAGCGAGGCGATCTGGCCGGCGACACCGGACACGGCTTGAGCCGAAAGCGGATGGCCGAGCACGATCACGTGAGCGCGCCCAGGGCGTGCGCCCGATCCCTCCTCGGGACCACCAGCGACCTCCACCTGCATGCCCAGCTCATCGGCCAAGGGAGCCAGCAGCGCAGCAACCGCTTCAGCCTCGGAGGTGGCGAGGAGCACCCCGAGGATGAGGCGACCCCGGATCACGATCTGTTCGATGTCAAGGATCGGGGCGGGGTGCTTGGCGATCGCCTCGAACAGGCGCGTGGTGACCCCTGGTCGATCCCGCCCCGTGAGGGTGATCAGCGTGGTCGTCGTGGCTGCGCTCATCGTGAGCGTCACGCTACCCGGCCTGTTCCTGCGATCATGCGCCGCGTGGCGCCGTGGTGTTGACTGCCGCGACAACCGCCTGTCGGGTGGTGGACGTCACCTCGCGCAGCGCATCAGCGCGACGCTCGAGCTCGCTGGCGGACTGCGCCGAGCCATCATCACGGTTGGCCAGATCGAGCACCGCGGCTAGCCACCACGCCTGTTCCAGGAGAGATCGTTCGGCCGCCGGAAAAGTCCGTGGCAGCGGGAGGCGCGCTGGACCGGCACTGCGCAGCTCAGCGAGAGCCGTCTCGGTCTCAGCCGACATCCCGGCTACCGCGAGGCGGGTCATCGCCTCGGTTGCCGCGCGCATCGTTGCGCGGAACTGACGCGCGGCCTCGGGGCCGGAAAGGTGGTCGAGTCGCTCGTCGGCGGTCTGCTGCCACGTCCAGCGCACCGCTGCCGGTTCGCCCGACGGCTGCGAGACCTGAGGAACCAGACCCGCCGCGACGCCGTACAACAGCACTGCTTCCCCTGCCGCGACGGCAGCCAGGTTGAACTCGGGCGGGCCGCCAAGGCCCGAAAGGTCCCCTGGGACGGGCAGCGCGAGCCGGAGACCGCGCACTCCCAGGTCCGCAAGTCGGCCGAAGGTCACAGCTGAGCGCAACGTCGTCACCCCAGGGCGCCCCATCGACGCGGTGCGGCAGGTCGCTGCCGTTGGCTGCTTGCGCGGCGTCGTCGAGACTGCAGCCTTGAGTGAGGTAGCAGTTGCCCCACACGACGAGGAGCAGCGCGCGCACGGGATAGGGGCCTTGGAACGCCACCTTCGCAGGTTACGACCCGCAGCGACTAGGTTCGTCATCGTGGACGACGAGGTGCTGCGACTGTCTTCCGTCTCAGTCGTACGCGGGGGGGCTCGCCTGCTCGACGACGTGGACTGGTGCGTGAATGAGGGTGACCGTTGGGTCATCCTGGGTCCCAACGGCGCGGGCAAGACGACCTTGATCCAGCTGGCCTCTACCTATCTGTTTCCCAGCCGAGGCTCGGTGGACGTCCTGGGGGAACGGCTAGGCCTGGTTGACGTCTTCGAGATCCGACCGCGCATCGGGCTAGCTTCGGCGGCCCTGGCCGAACGGCTCCCGGTCGACGAGCTGGTCCTCGATGTGGTGCGTACCGGAGCGTGGGCCATGACCGGTCGTTGGCGGGAGCGGTACGACGAGAGTGACGACCACCGCGCGCAGCGGCTCCTTCACCAGGTCGGAGTCGATGAGTTGATGCACCGAACCTTCGGCACCCTGTCCGAAGGGGAACGCAAGAGAGTGCAGATCGCGCGGGCGCTCATGGCCGATCCGGAACTGCTGCTGCTCGACGAGCCAGCAGCCGGTCTGGATCTCGGGGGAAGGGAAGACCTCGTCGCGCGGCTGAGCACCCTGGCCCAAGACGATCGTGCACCGGCGATGGTTCTCGTGACGCACCACGTCGAGGAGATTCCTAGCGGCTTCACCCATGCGATGCTGCTCCGCAATGGTCGAGTCGTCAGTGCCGGCCCGATGGAGCGCACCCTCACCTCTGCGGGGCTTTCCGCGACCTTCGGCCTTGAGCTGGCGCTCACTCGCCGTTCGGGCCGTTGGACGGCTCACGCCCTCTGACAGCTCACCTGGCCTCGGTGGCACGGCCGACGCGCCTATGATCGTGGCGTGGACTGGGTGTGGTGGGTGGTTGCGGCCATCGTGCTGTTCGGCGTGGAGATGGTCTCGCTCGACCTGATCTTCTTGATGATCGCCATCGGGTCGCTGGCTGCGGCAGGCGCCTCGGCCCTCGGAGCGCCGTTGGTCGTCCAGGCTCTGGTGGGTGGGATCTGCGCTCTGCTCCTGATCCTGGTGGTGCGACCTATCGCCATCCGGCACTTGCACCCGGCTCGGGAGATCCGCACCGGCACGGCCGCGCTGATCGGATCGCAGGGCGAGGTGCTCGAATACACCGACGGGCGCAACGGCCGAGTCCGACTCGCGGGTGAGATCTGGTCGGCTCGAGCGCTGGACACGCAAGGTTCTTTCGCCCCTGGTGACCGCGTCGACGTGGTCCGCATCGAGGGTGCCACGGCAGTCGTCCAGGCGCCGCCGGCCGCGCCGCCAATTCCTGAGACAAGCAATGAATCGGAGCCGCAGTGAGCAACGGACAGGTGATCTCCGCGCTCGTCGCGGCCCTCGTACTTCTCATCGTCCTGGTCACACTGGCCAAGACTGTTCGCATCGTGCCCCAAGCTCGCGCGGGCATCGTCGAGCGGCTCGGGCGCTACCACCGCACGCTCAACGCAGGCTTGTCGATCCTGGTCCCGTTCATCGACAACCTCAAACCGCTCATCGACCTTCGCGAGCAGGTCGTGAGCTTTCCTCCCCAGCCGGTCATCACCGAGGACAACCTTGTGGTGTCCATCGACTCGGTGATCTTCTTCCAGGTCACCGACCCGAAGGCGGCGACGTACGAGATCGCCAACTACATCCAGGCGATCGAGCAGCTGACCGTGACCACGCTCCGAAACGTCGTTGGTGGGATGGACCTCGAGGAGGCATTGACGTCCCGCGATTCGATCAACAACGTCCTGCGCGGGGTTCTGGACGAGGCGACCGGCAAATGGGGGGTCCGCGTCAACCGGGTGGAGATCAAGGCCATCGACCCCCCGCCGTCGGTTCAGGAGTCGATGGAGAAGCAGATGCGCGCAGAGCGCGAGAAGCGCGCCACCATCCTCACGGCGGAAGGTTTCAAGCAGAGCCAGATCCTCACAGCAGAAGGTGAGCGGCAGTCCGCGATCCTTCGAGCCGAGGGTGAGGCACAGTCGGCTGTCATTCGAGCCGAGGGTGAGGCCACGGCCATCCACACGGTGTTCACCGCGATCCACGAGGGCGACCCCGACCCGAAGCTGCTCGCCTACCAATACATCCAGTCCCTGCCGGAGATCGCGCAGGGGCAGGCCAGCAAGATCTGGGTGCTGCCGGCTGAGCTGTCGCAGGCCATGGGGGCAGTAGGCGCCGCCTTCTCCGGGTTGAGCGGACCAAAGACGGTCTTCGACAACCCGCCACAATCCTCCGAAGGTCAGCCAGCGACCGGTGAGTAGACCGGGAGAGGCGGTTCGCCGAAGCGCTCGGCGATCTGAGCGCCGATCCGGATAACCAGGGCCACGTACCAGTTGGCATGGTTGTAGCGGTAGATCGCTCGCATGAGCCCGACGTCGCCCTTTCCGCCACCATTGGCGCACAGATAGCGCGCTGCCGAATAGATCGCGTCAGCTGGGTTGCGGATGTCGGCTGCTCCGTCCCCGTCCCCATCGACCGCGTAGGCGGCGAAGGTGGACGGAAGAAACTGCATCGGTCCTTGAGCTCCGGCGGGGCTGTCATTGGGGTTGGTGCCGTGACCACTCTCGACCTGACCGATGGCTGCCAGCGCTGGCCAAGGAAGTCCCTCGCAGGTCGCCGCCGCGCCGCGATACCAAGCGAGGAACGGCACTGGGATTCCGCGGGCGGTGGCAGTGTTCACCGCACCCCATTGAGCAGCGCTCGCCTCGGCTCGCGCCGCTGCGATGGCAGCGGCCGCCTGCTCGGCTTCCTCGAGACGTTTCGCGGTCGCGTCCAAGGAGTCCAGCGCGGCCTGCGCCTGGTCGAGCAGCGCGGTGAGCTCGGCCAACCTGGCCTCCGCCTGCCCGGCGGTGGCGGTCGTTCGATCTGCCGTCGCCGCGCGCTGCTTGGCCACGGCCTGAGCCGACTGGGCGACCAGCTCGGTGCTGCTCGTGATCTGGCGGTCGCTGTCCACGACGCGGCGAAGCGTCCCGATGCGCTGAGCCAGGTCACTGGGCGAGGAGGCGTCGAGCACGCTGGCCAGAAGGCCCGTCTGTCCGCCACCCATGTAGAGCGCCCTGATCCGCTGGGCTGCCGCCCGCGTGGCGTCATCATGCAGCTCCGTAGCCGCGTCCGCCTCCTGGGCTGCGCTGATCCCAGCGCTGACGTCGTGGGCCAGGCCGTTGAGGGAGCCCTCATAGGCGGCCAAGGCTGCGTCCACACGAGGTTGCAGGCCGCGCACCACGTCCGCAGCGGCACGGGCCTTGGCTCGAGCGTCGTCGGCGGACTGGGCGACGGCGATGCCAGGCGTGACGAGGAGAAGACAAGTCGTGGCTGAGACGGCCGCGACTCGTCGGGCCACGCCGCGACACATCACCTGCTGGTCATCGGTCCGGACAATGAGGGTCTTGATCGGCTGGGAGGTCTGGCACTGAATGTCACCTACCGTTGAGGGATGCGCCAAGCCGACGTGCTCGACGATTTCGTCGGGCTGACCGACGTAGCCTTGCGCCGTCGGTTGGAGCCGGCGCACGGGCTGTTCATCGCCGAGGGGACCCAGGTAGCCCTGCGCGCTCTGGCCTGCGGCTTCGAGCCCAGGACGATGGTCGTCATCCCGGAGCGGGCCGACCGCGAAGACGTACGCGCCCTCGCGGACGGTGTGCGGGCTGCGGGGGGATTCGTGCATCAGGTCCAGTCCGCCGATCTCCGGCGGCACGCCGGGTTCGACGTTCACCGCGGTGTGATGGTGTCCTTCGCGCGTCCGCCCCGCCTGGTTCTGAGTGAGGTCGCTCGATCGGCCAGGACCTTGGCTGTCCTCGAGGGCATTGTTGACCACACCAATGTCGGGGCCATCATTCGCTCCGCCGCGGCGCTCGGGGTCGATGGGCTGGTCCTCGACCCACGCTGCGCTGACCCCCTCTACCGTCGGGCCATCCGGACGTCCATGGGTGCCGTCTTCTCCGTGCCATACGCTCGAAGCGGCTCTTGGCCGGGTGGGCTCAACACCCTTGCCGACCTCGGGTTCACCGTTCTCGCGCTGACGCCACATGCGGCCGACTGCGATCTAGCCGAGCTACGCGTCAGGGCCGACGAAAAGGTGGCGATCCTCCTTGGTACGGAGGGGACCGGGCTCTCGGCTGGCGCGCTGCGGCTGGCCGACGTGCGGGTAGCCATCGGGATGCACCAGGGTGTCGACTCGTTGAACGTGGCGACGGCCGCAGCTTTGGCCTGCTGGGCGGTCGAACGCGCGCGGTCAGGATCCGAAGGTCACCGACTCGACGGCAGTTCAGGCACCATGGACGCATGAGACGAATCGGGCACCGGTCGATCGTGGCGCCTGCAGTGGCCCTGGCCGTCTCGATCTCGGCCCTGACTGGATGTGCAGCCGCGGGTCAGCCGCACGCCGCGGATGGCCACGATGACTGGGCTCAGGGGGTTGAGCTCCATCCTCGCGCGCCATCGGCCGCACCACGGGTTCAGGTCGCTGGACTGGAGCAGGGTGAGTCATGGATCGAACTGGGCATGCCGGGCGGCAGCTATACCCCCCACGCTGAGGGGCGAGGCACGGACGACTACCGCTGCCTGCTCCTGGACCCGGGCCTGCGGTCGGACATCGTCGTCTCGGGCGTCGTCCTCCAGCCGGGGAACGCTGATCTCGTTCATCACGCGATCCTGTACCGAGTCGATCCTGGGCAGGTGAAGGCGGCGGAGGCGAGCGACGCTGCCGATCCCGATGAGGGATGGTCGTGCTTCGGCGGTCCGAACCTCCCCGATCCCACGGGCCAGCTGGGCGGGTTGAATCAGGCGCCTTGGGTGGCTGCCTTCGCGACCAACGGCGGGGAGCAGCGTTTTCGAGCGGGCACCGGCATGGAGCTTGCCGCTGGTTCGCGGCTGGTTCTCCAGCTCCACTACAACCTGCTGTCCAGTCGAGGAGGCAGCGACAACAGCACGATCAGCCTGCGGGTGGCCCCTCCTGGAGCCGGCCTGGCGCCGCTGCACACCATGCTCCTACCTGCCCCGGTTGAGCTGGCGTGCGCCGCGGGGGAAAGCGGGCCTCTGTGCGACAGGGAGGCAGCCGTCTTCGACGTGATCGACCGCTTCGGGCCAGGCGCCGGTCGCACGATCGCCGGGCTCCAGGTCTTGTGTGGAGGATCGTTGACGTCGCCGAAGGCCTCCGTCACCCAGACCTGCACCCGTCCGGTGAACGAGCGGCTGCGGATCCAAGCAGTAGCAGGGCACATGCATCTGCTCGGTCGCTCGATTCGCATCGACCTGCTACGCGGCGATGGGTCCACCTCGAGGTTGCTGGACGTGCCGTCGTTCAACTTCGACGATCAGCGAGCGACTCAGCTCGCCGAGCCGGTCACGGCGCACATCGGCGATCGGCTCCGTGTGACCTGCACCCACGATCCGGGCCTGCGGCGATTGCTCCCTGAGCTTCGGGGCTTGCCACCGCGCTACGTCGTCTGGGGTGATGGGACCTCGGACGAGATGTGCCTCGGGATCGTTACGTACACCTAGGGCTAGCGCGCCAAGCATCGTCAAGGCAGCTCCCAGTCGACAGGATCCCCACCCAGTTCGGTCAGGTAAGTATTGATCCGGCTGAATGGCCGGGACCCGAAGAATCCACGGTGGGCCGACAGCGGGCTTGGATGCGCGCTCTCGACTCGGGGCCAAGCACCGAGAAGCGGAGCTGCGGTCTGGGCGTCGCGCCCCCACAGGACCGCGACGAGTGGCCGTTGACGTGCTGCCAACGCCCGGATGGCACAGTCGGTCACTCGCTCCCAGCCGCGCCCTCGATGGCTGCCGGCGAGACCTGGCGAGACCGTCAGGACGCGGTTGAGCAGCAGGACACCCTGGTCGGCCCAGGGGGTGAGGTCCCCGTCGCGGGGCCGGCGAAGCCCGAGATCGCTCATCAGCTCACGATGGATGTTCTGCAGGCTGCCGGGAAGCGGCCGCACGTCGGGCGCGACAGAGAAGGACAGCCCCACCGCGTGACCCGGGGTCGGATAGGGGTCCTGACCGACGATGAGGACGCGGACGTCGGCCATGGGACGAACGAAGGCACGAAGAACGGCGTTCCCCGGCGGAAGGTACCCCCGGCCGGCCGTGACCTCAGAACGAAGGAATGACCCGAGACCGGCAATGTCGTCGGCCACCGGCTCGAGCGCTTGAGCCCAGTCCGGTGCGACGAGGTCGCGCAGATGCCGAGCGGTCACGTGTGGACGGTAGCCAAAGATCTCGGTCAACAGTCAATTGCCGAGGTCCTTGCGAGCGACAGATGCAGCCAAACTCCGCTTCAGGTCCGAAGGTGGAAGCTGAGCCATGAGTCAACGAAATAGTCAAAGAACTAGTCATTGAACTAGTCCACAAAGGTGATGTTTGGTCTTTCGACGGAGTGGCACGATGCGGCCGTTAGGTCGTCGTGGTCGGCTGCAGATCGTCGCAGCCTTCCCTCCCACCATCACGTCTTCATGGGGGTTACACACATGAGGTTGAGGTCAACCGGGTTCAGGACAACCGCCGTCACCTTTGCCGCCGTTGGCGCGGTCCTCCTAGCTCTGCCCAGCTCCGCCACAGCTGCGTCTGCACCGTCCGATCCCATCGCGCAGGGTCTGGTCGGTCCACTTCAGCTCGACGTCGGGTCCCACGGTCAGGTTTACGCTGCTCAGGACTTCATCGGGACGCTGACAAAGATCCGCAGGAACGGGACCACCAAGACCCTGGTGTCAGAGCCCAATGAGGTCGCCGGGGTGGCTTCGCGGGGTTACACCGTGGCCTTCACCACGACCAATGGCGGAGAGGACACGCCCACCACGGCGGCGTACCTCAAGGTCCGACGCCCGAACGGGCATGTTCGTATCCTGGCCGACCTGTTCAAGTTCGAGGCCAGGCACAATCCCGATGCAAGCAGTGTCTACGGTTTCCGTCACTTGTCGAAGAAGTGCACCGATGCGTTGGCGCCGCTCGCCGACGAGATCGGGCCACCCACCTACACGGGACTCATCGACTCACATCCCTATGCCCTGGCCAACGCACCTGGCGGGGGCTGGTACGTCGCCGACGCGGCTGGCAATGACATCCTCAAAGTCTCGCCGCACGGCCACATCTCGGTGGCCTTCGTCCTGCGGCCGCAGAAGGTCGTGGTAAGCGCTGCCGCTGCAGCCGGTCAGGGCCTGCCGGACTGCACGATCGGCAAGACCTATGCGTTTGAGCCGGTTCCGACCGACGTCGAGGTCTTGCCGAACGGGTCTCTCATCGTCAGCATGCTGCCCGGTGGACCAGAGGACGCCAGCCTTGGAGCGCGTGGCGGCGTCATCCGGATCGCCGGGGACGGTGAGTTCTCCAACCTCGCGACCGGTTTCCTCGGGGCGACCAATGTGGCCATTGGAAAGGGCGGGCGGATCTATGTCGCCGAGCTCTTCGGCAACCGGATCTCCGTGCTGCGCAATGGTGTCATCTCGAAGGTCGCCGATCTTCCATCCCCGGCCGGCGTGGAGTACTCCCACGGCAAGCTCTATGTCTCCACAGATGTGTTCGGCAACGGCTCGATCGTCAAGATCGACGTTCCCTGACGACCAATTAGGCCTTGAGGGGTCGCCGGCGCTGCCGGCGGCCCCTCTTGGGCTACATCAGCGGTCAATCGTCCGAGTGACGTGAGAAGAATCGCCGGATCAGGGCATTCGTCGATGCGTCATGGTTCAGGTCCTCATCGTCAGATGCCTCGAGCTCTTCGATGATTCGCGTGGCCAGAACCTTCCCGAGCTCGACACCCCACTGGTCGAAGGAGTCGATGCCCCAGACGACGCCCTGGGTGAAGACGCTGTGCTCGTACAAGGCGACCAGGGAACCGAGGGCGAAGGGCGTCAACCGCTCGGCAACCAAGGTCGTCGAGGGACGGTTTCCCTCGAAGACCTTGTGTGGCACCAGCTGCGGTGGCGTTCCTTCGGCCCGTACCTCCTCGACCGTCTTACCGAACGCCAGCGCCTCGGCCTGGGCAAGCACGTTCGCCGTCAGCAGGTCGTGGTGCTTGCCAAGCGGGTTGAGGGGCTCGGTGAAAGCGATGAAATCACAAGGGATCAGATGTGTCCCTTGGTGAATCAGCTGGTAAAACGAGTGTTGGCCGTTCGTGCCGGGCTCGCCCCAATAGATCGGACCGGTTTGGACGCTCACGGCTGACCCGTCGAGATGGACGTGCTTGCCATTGGACTCCATGGTCAGCTGCTGCAGGTAGGCAGGAAAGCGCTTGAGGTATTGGTCGTACGGGAGCACCGCTACGGTCTGAGCCCCGAAGAAGTCGGAATACCAGACGGCAAGCAAGCCCATGATGACCGGAAGGTTTCGTTCGAACGGCGCAGTCCTGAAGTGTTCGTCCATCGCGTGAAACCCATCGAGCATCTGACGGAAGTTCTCTGGCCCGATGGCGATCATCGTGGACAGCCCGACCGCTGAGTCCATGGAGTACCGTCCACCGACCCAGTCCCAGAAGCCGAACATGTTGTCGGTGTCGATGCCGAATGCCGCGACGGCCTCTGCGTTGGTGGAGACGGCCACGAAGTGGCTGGCGACCGCCGCCTCCTCGCCAAGTCCGGCCAGGAGCCATGCGCGCGCCGTTCGCGCATTGGTCATCGTCTCCAGCGTGGTGAACGTCTTCGAGCAGATGATGAACAGCGTTTCGGCCGGATCAAGATCGCGGGTGGCCTCCGCAAAGTCGGTGCCGTCGACGTTCGACACGAATCTGAAGGCAAGGTCACGCCGGCTGTAGAACCGCAGTGCCTCGTAGGCCATCACGGGGCCGAGGTCTGAGCCGCCGATGCCCACGTTCACCACTGTGGTGATCCGTCGACCGGTGTGGCCGGTCCACGTGCCTGAGCGAACCGCGTCGGCGAAGCGGCTCATTCGATCGAGCACCTCGTGCACGCCGGGGACCACATCGATGCCGTCAACGACGATGCTCTCGTCACGCGGTGTGCGCAGGGCTACGTGCAGGACCGCCCTGTCCTCGGTCACATTGATCTTCTCGCCGCGGAACATCGCCTGGATCTGATCCGGCAGGTCGGACTCGCGCGCAAGAGCTATGAGGAGTCGAAGGGTTTCGTCCGTGATCCGGTGCTTGGAGTAGTCGGCGTAGATTCCGACAGCCTCGAGGCTGAGCCGCTCGGCTCGTCCTGGATCTTCGGCGAAGAGGTCGCGCAGGTGCTTTGCTGCGACCGTGGAGAAGTGCTCTTCGAGGCGGCGCCAGGACTCTGTGTTGGGGGGACTGGTCATGGTGGGTCGGTCCTCTCTGATTCAACAGGGGAGTGGGTCCTGGAGACTGGCCAGGACGTGGGCAGCCCCAGCGGCCGAGAGGTCGGCCGCACTGAAATGGCCGGTCGCGACACCGACCGACACCGCTCCGGCGGCATGGGCCGCCTCGACGTCGCGAGGAGTGTCGCCGACAACCAAGACCGCCCCGGGGTCCAGCTGGGTACCGAGCACCCGACTGCCGCGTCGGATCGCGATTCGGGTCAACTCACCTCGATCAGCAGAGTCGGAACCATAGCCACCGAACGCGAACCATCGGTTGAGCTGGCCACGTGCGAGCTTGATGTGGGCGGCGGCTTCCACGTTGCCCGACGTGATACCAAGCAGAATTCCGGCGTTGCTCAGAGTCTCGAGTGCCTCCGGCAGACCAGGGAGTACGCGATAGCCCGTAGACGCAGCGACTGCGTCGTCGAGGTGCCCCAGGTAGGCGGTGATCAGAGCGGCAATCTCTGCCTCGGTCGGCGCCCGTCCGAGCAGCCCGACGAACGTGGCCCTGCACACGTCGTGGTCGGGCATCCCGTCCTCGGTGAAGTCGGCGATGTCACCAGTCACGGAGTATCGGTCCAGGAACGCCGACGCCCAGGCGTGGGCACCTGCCCCTCCGGTGGTGATCAAGGTGCCGTCGATGTCGAAGACAACAGCCCTGACCGCCACCTCGGTCATCTGCGACTTAGTCCTTCTTCTCGTCGTGCCCACCGAATTGCTTGCGCATCGCCGACAGCACCTTGTTCGCGTAGTCGTCGAGGTTGCGCGACGCGAAGCGGGAGTAGAGCGCGGTCGTCAGGACCGGTGTGGGAACCCCTTCGTCGATGGCGGCGATGGCCGTCCACCGCCCCTCCCCGGAGTCGGAGACGCGGCCGGCGTACTCAGCGAGGTCGGGGGATTCCTGCAGCGCTGCGGCGGTGAGATCGAGCAGCCAAGAGCCGACGACGCTTCCACGACGCCACACCTCGGCCACCGCCGGGATGTCGATGTCGTACTGGTAGAACTCGGGGTGGTCCAGCGGTGCGGTTTCGGCATCCTTCTCCCGGGTCACCGTGCCCGCGTTGGCGCTCTTGAGCACATTGAGACCCTCTGCGTACGCCGCCATGACGCCGTACTCGATGCCGTTGTGCACCATCTTTACGAAGTGGCCGGCCCCGTTGGGGCCGCAGTGCAGGTAGCCCTGTTCGGCCATGCTCGGCGTTCCCGTGCGGCCGGGAGTGCGTTCCGCTGCGTCGACCCCTGAGGCGATCGTCGCGAAGATCGGCTCCAGCCTCTCAAAGATCTCCTGCTCGGCCCCGATCATCAAACAGAAACCTCGCTCGAGCCCGAAGACCCCCCCGCTGGTGCCGACGTCCAGGAAGTGGATACCACGTGTCCTGAGCTCGGCGGCCCGACGGATGTCATCTCGGTAGTAGCTGTTGCCACCGTCGATGATGGCGTCATCCGCACTCATCAGGGCCGCCACGTCCCTGACGGTCTGCTCGGTGATCTCACCGGCCGGGACCATGACCCAGGCCGCCCGCGGGGGACGGAGGGCCTCGACAAACTCGGCCAAGGTGGACGATCCGGTGGCACCCTCGGAAACGAGCGCCAAGACGGCCTCGGGATTGACGTCATAGACGACGACCTCGTGGCCGTCGCGCATCAGCCGACGGCTGAGATTGGCGCCCATCCGGCCAAGGCCGATCATGCCGAGCTGTAAGGGGTGCGCGGTCGTCATCTCGTCCTCCCTGGCAACTGGTCGTGCATGCGGACACGAAGACTAGTCGGAAGGGCAGACTGGTCCCTCGGAGGAGGCGATGGTCGCGCCGCGGGATCGCGGTCTCGCCTGATGGTTCTACTGCACCCTGTACGTCCTCAGCGGTTTCGTTCCAGCCACTGGCGGGTGGCGCCCGCAAGCTAGCCGGAGAGCGGCGCAGAGCAAGATGCGACGCTCTCGCCAAACGAGATGAAAACGAGCGGTCGCCCCGGCGTTAGGCTTTCGCCGCCATCCCACTGCAACGGCGGTTTGACAACGCCATACTCAGCCATTCGGGGCTATGTTCGGGGAGGTCCACAGTGGTCATGTGAGGAGATACCGGATTTGGCAAACCAGGGGTTGACCCAGGACCAGGTCGACGGGCTTGTCGAGAGCAAGTCGTTCGTCGTGCTGCTTGCCGTTGCGGCCCTCGTCGGTCTGCTGGTCTCCTTAGCGTCGTGGGCGTTCCTGGAGCTCACCACGCAGCTGCAGCAGTGGGTGTTCGTCGACGCTCCCACAGGTCTGGGCTTCAGTAGTGGCGCACCGGTCTGGTGGCCTCTGCCGATCCTGTTCATCGCCGGTCTGATCGCGGCCTCCGCGATCGCTCGGCTCCCCGGACGGGGCGGACACGTCGCAGCCCACGGACTCGCATCTGGCGTGCCGCCTGCGGGTAGGGACCTGCCGGGTGTGTTGCTAGCGGCCGTGGCGACGATCGGGCTGGGCCTGGTCCTCGGACCAGAAGCTCCGCTGCTGGCCCTGGGTGGTGGCCTGGCCCTGCTTGCGCTGCGCCTGTCGCGGCGCGAGCTGCCGCCACAGGTACCCACGTTGATGGCAGCGGTCGGGGCGTTCGCGGCGATGACGGCGCTGTTCGGCTCGCCGGCAATTGCGGCGATCATCATCATCGAAGTCACAGCGATCGGTGGACCACAGCTGCGGCTTGTTCTGCTGCCTGGGCTCCTCGGCGCTGGAGTGGGGATGCTGGTCACCCTGGGGTACGGATCGTGGTCCGGTCTCAGCACGAGCGCCTACGCGATCTCCGCTCTCTCGCTTCCACCATTTCCCCGCCCAGGTCTGGCCGACTTCGGCTGGAGCATCGCGGTCGCGGCCGTGATCGCCGCTGGGGGCCAACTTCTCCTCCACGGCGGTCTGCGGACCGAGCGAGTCGCCTTGCCGCGACCCTTCGTGGTCCTGCCGATCGTCGGTCTGATGGTCGCCTCGCTCGCGATCGTCTTCAACCAGGTCACCGGCAAGGGGATCGACCAGGTGCTCTTCGACGGCCAGGACCAGCTGCCCGGACTCATTTCCAGCGCCGACACTTGGACACTCGGCGCCCTGACTCTGCTCCTGCTCTGCAAGGGCACTGCTTACATGATTTCACTCGGGAGCTTCCGGGGTGGCCCCACGTTTCCCGCCCTCTACCTGGGAGCCGCTGTCGGACTGATGGCCTCGCATCTGCCTGGATTCTCTCTGACACCCGCGGTGGCCGTGGCCATCGGCGCGGCGACGGTGGCGATTCTGCGGCTGCCTTGGACCGCTGTCGTGCTGGCTACGTTCCTAACAGGCGCTTCCGGCGCCGGAACGGTGCCTCTGCTCGTGGTTGGGGTTGCCGTCGCCTACATCACGACCTTGGCCGTGGCTGGTCGGCTCGGCGCGCCCCCCAGCGACGGCGTGCATCCCCCCGTGGCGACGGAGCCGACCAGCGAATCTGCCTGACGGTGTCTACCAGAATCCTCGTGCCTCGAGGCGGGCGGTACTGAACCAGAACTGAGGCCGCAGCACGTCCTGCGAGAGCTCCAGCTGCTCGGCGCCTGCCACGCGATGCAAGCGGTCGCACCTACAGCCTCCCCGTCGGCCGGAGGTCTAATGACCCAGGGCACTTTCGCGTCGTTTGCGTTCCAGTCCCTGGCGCGCGGCTCCTGCAACCACGCGCACCACGGCACCGAGCAGGATCAGGTTTCCAAGCATCTGCACCATCGTGATGGATCGCGCGGCCACGTTGGTGGGGGTGATATCGCCGAAGCCAACCGTCGAGAACACCGTCACGGTGTAGTAGAGGGCCGAGAACTTGTCGAGCGATTCCGAGAACGAATCGCTCCCGCGGACAGATTGTGTGAGGTATTCAACGGCGAACATCGTCAAGAACAGCAGAACGACGATGACGAGGGCCTCGACCCCACGGACCACTGGTTCGGCAGACCGGGACACCCCTCGAAGCTGCCACAGAACGACCAGGACGAATGCGGCCAGGGCCAGTACGGCGAACACCCAGTTGAGGTTGTCCTCCTCACGGCTGACCGGAGCGACGACATAGAGGCCGAACACGACACAGATGGCGATGATCACGCGCACGATGCTCCAGATGAGCAGACGAGGCGGAGGCAGTGCGCTAACAGGACGGTCCGGGGCGGCCACGCCAGCACGGTGCCACACGAGGGACGCCGTCGTCGGGAGGCAAGCACACGTGTCGCTGCGGGTGGGTGAAAGATTGATCATCACCCGAGAGGGTGAGCAGGTCCGATCGGCGCTGAGTCGATCACTCTATTGACCATCGGGTGGGGCTATGGGACGGAAGGGGACGCGTGTTGTCGACCTCGCAGCGGTGCAGCGGTGTCGCCGTGACGGATGAGGCGACCGGTCAGCTGCCATCGTGGCTCACCTCGGGGATCCCGTTGACCTTGCTCATGGATCTCGCGTGCATGGGCGACGACGGATATCCGGAGGCGCTCGGTCGGGCCTTGGCCCGTGAGGAGCTTCGATCGGGGCGACAGCCGGCCTAGGCCGAGCGATCCGCCAGGCCGTACGGTCCTCGGGTGCCCACATCCGTTCCTCCTCGCCTTCCGCTACCCCCCAGCAGCGAAACGATGCTGGGATCGGCCTGGGTCAGCACGTTCGACGCCCACGGGAACCTCACGGGTGATGCTCACTGCCTCGAACCGACGAGGGTTCAATCCATCGCCAGCGTCGGCAAGATCCTGCTTCTTCTCGAGACCGCCCGCCGGATCGACCAGGGAAGCCTGGACGAGTCGGAACTTCTGGACAGACGATCGGTCTCACCTGTCGGCGACTCAGGCATCTGGCAGCACCTGTCGATGGGCCAGTTGAGCGTGGGGGACGCGGCAGCTCTCGTGGGCGCGGTTAGTGACAATCTGGCGACCAACATCTTGATCCAGCGAGTCGGGCTGCCAGCCGTGAACGAACTTAGGGAGCTCTTGGGACTGCAGGACACCGCGCTTCACGACCTGGTGAGGGATGACAGGTCCGGTACCGTCCCGCCGACCCTCGCGTCAGGGACCGCGACCGAGCTGGGGCAGCTCGTCCAAGCCGTCCGAACCGGACAGGCGATCAACGGGGCGACCTGCGCCCGAGTCCGCGGCTGGCTTTCGATCAACACCGACCTGTCTCTCGTCGCGGCGGCCTTCGACCTGGACCCCCTGGCGCACGTGGGAGCAACGCCCGAGCTGTTCAACAAGACGGGGACGGACGCCGGCGTACGCGTCGATGTCGGATCCGTACGGTGGCGATCTGGAGGTGCGGACTACGCGGTCCTGGCCAGCTGGGACGACCATTCCGAGTCGAACCTGGCAGCGGTGACGAAGTGGATGCGATCCGTGGGTCACTGGATTCGGCAGGAAGTAACTCCGGCCGACTGATCACGGGTGGCTGATCCACGTGTGACCGATCCACGTGTGGTTGATCCACGTGTGACCGACTACGTGCTTCCACGGTGTCCGAGGGGGGACTTGAACCCCCATGCCCGGTAAAGGGCACTAGCACCTCAAGCTAGCGCGTCTGCCAATTCCGCCACCCGGACGAGTGACCCGCAACTATACCGGGGGTTGAGGTGACCCGACGACGCACCAGGGGCAGGATGGCTCCATGACCACTACCTCTGAGTCAGAGGTCGTCGACATCTGTCGCGACCTGATCCGCATCCCCAGTGTCAATCACGGCGACGGGTCCGGGCCGGGGGAGCGCGCCGCCGCGGAGTACGTCATCGGACAGCTCGATGACGTGGGTGTGACCGGTCAGCTGTTCGAGTCCGAGCCTGGACGGGCGAGCGTCATCGCCCGGATCCCGGGGCTCGACCGCAGCCGACCGGCGTTGGTGGTGCACGGGCACCTCGACGTCGTGCCGGCTATGGCGGAGCAGTGGAAGGTCGACCCCTTCTCGGGGGAGATCGCCGACGGGTGCGTCTGGGGTCGTGGCGCCGTGGACATGAAAGACATGGACGCGATGATGCTTGCCGTCGTCCGTGACCGGATGCGCAACGAGCGGCCGCCCGCTAGAGACGTCGTCCTGGCCTTCTTCGCCGACGAGGAGGCCGGAGGACGCTTTGGCGCCCACTGGCTGGTGGACCACCACCCAGAGGTGTTCGACGGGGCTACCGAGGCCATCGGCGAGGTGGGCGGCTTCTCGCTCACGGTGTCCGACGACCTGCGGCTCTATCTCATCGAGACGGCCGAAAAGGGCATCGCGTGGATGAAGCTCACGGCCACCGGAAGAGCGGGCCACGGCTCGATGATCAACAACGACAACGCTGTGACAGAGCTCTGCGAGGCAGTCGCCCGACTTGGCCGGCACCAGTTCCCGATTCGTGTGACGAAGACGGTTCGCACCTTCCTCGGCGAGGTCAGCGAGGCTCTCGGCCTCGAGCTCGACCCCGACGACATGGAGGCCACGGTCGCGCGCCTCGGTTCGCTGGCAACCATCATCGGAGCGACCCTGCGCAACACGGTCAGCCCGACGATGCTCGAAGCCGGTTACAAGCACAACGTCATCCCGGGCGAGGCGCATGCCTTCGTGGATGGCCGCTTCCTGCCCGGATTCGAGGACGAGTTCTTCGCGGAGGTCGACGAAGTCCTTGGCGAGCGGATCAGCCGGGAGTCCTTGATCCACGACATCGCGCTGGAGACCGACTTCGAAGGTGCCCTGGTCGACGCCATGTGTACGTCCCTGCAGGCTGAAGACCCCGCAGCCCGCGCGGTGCCCTATACGCTGTCAGGAGGAACCGATGCCAAGGCGTTGTCGCGCCTAGGGATTCGTGGTTTTGGTTTCTCCCCGCTCCAGCTTCCACCGGACCTTGACTTTGCAGGTATGTTCCACGGCGTCGACGAGCGGGTGCCCGTGGACGCCCTGCACTTCGGGACCCGGGTTCTGGACCGATTCCTCGACCTCGCCTGAGGTCCTGGTCATCCCAGCGTCAAGCCCGGAATCGACGGAGGCGGGTACGGACCCCCGCGGGTAGCAGCAAACCGGCCCGACGCCGGAGGCCCGACTGCCGACGACCTACGACTGCGGGACGCGCTTCGTCGGCTGCTGCGCCGAGCGCGACCCCCAACGTCAGTGCAGCGGCGGCGTCGATCGGAACCGTGCCCGGCTGGCCGGAGTCGTCGGTCGCCGGTGCCTTCAAGAGGTCGTGAGCATCGCCGACGACGGTGGCGCCCCTGACGTGGACAGCGTCGATCGCGGCCACCTGAAGGGTAGAGATCTCGGCGACCCGGGGAAGCGTCCAACTCGGAAGCCCGATCCGTGGCTCGTCGACGCTCGGGGCCCGCGAATCGACCAGGTGGCGCGTGCCGCCGGCTCGTACGAGCCGTGCGTAGTCGTCCGAGCTCATCTGCTCCCGAGTCACTTCATTGACGCGACGCACCAGCTCGACCTCCGCTGCGGACAACGACCGGTTGCTTCTCGCCTGCACCGCCGGTCGCGTCAGGACCCCCTTCGCAAGCCCGAGAAGCCTTTCGAACGTCGCGGGAATGATCTCCCTGTGCGCCGGGTCGGTAACGACAATGGTCAGCCGCTCGGCCCCCACCAACCCCTCCCAGCGCTGGAGCAGCCCTCGGATGTCGTTGCGCTCCCAGAATGTCGGCGTGTGCAAGCGGCGTGGCGGGTCGGCCAGGACCTCCCGCAGCCACTCGGCGAAGGGGATGCTTTGTCCGGTCTTCACGTACTGCTGCCACGACGAAGGCAACAAGCCGCCGAACGCGCGCACGCCGATCACGATATGGAGGCGCTCAGCCCCAAGTTGACTCACGACTGCGGCAGCCTCGGTGTCCCCGGCGGCGCAGAACCCTTCAGCGCTGATGACCACGCGGCCGGTAAGCGGACGAACCTCTTCGACGAAACGCTGCCAGGTGGCCATGCGTTGCTTGCGGGGGAGTGTTGACCCCGAGCCGCCCTCCCGACCGAGGAGGGACCGCACAGCGACGGCCGCGGTGTCGGTCGTCTTCGGGTAGGTGATCCCGTTGGCCCTCAAGAGCCCGCGCTGTTGCCGGAGTGTGGACTGGATGGCGGTCGTTCCGGTCTTGTGGATGCCGATGTGAAGGAGCAGTGACTCGGCGGGCAGGGCCATGACGTCGGCCGGCTGAGTGATCTTCCCGCTCATCGCGCGGCTCCTGAGCGCGCCGTCTCGTCCACGCAGCGCAGCGTCGAGCGCTTAGGCTGACGGCGACAGGTCAAAGCGGTCGCGCCCGCCGGATGATGCGTCTGCGAAGCCAGACTCTGCGGCTACCGTCCGGGTACAGCCGAAGACGGGCCAGCTCCCAGGAGCCGTACTCGGCGCGCTCGGTCAACGCTCGCCGTGACTCTTCGCGGGTGGTGCCTCGAGGCATGCGGATCTCGAGGGTCTCGAACTCCGAAGCCAACGCCATCGCCGGTTACGCCCGCCCTGTCCCGCTGTCCGCAGGTCGCACTCTGTCGTCCGGATATCCGGTGGCGGGGGCGGAGACGTCGTCCAGTGCTGTTCTGATCTCTGCCGGCAGTTCCAGCTCTTCGACGGGGAGGACGCCAGTGAGCTGTCCCGCGGTCCGCGCTCCCACGATGGGAGCCGTAACACCGGGCCGGTCCCGCACCCACGCGAGCGCAACCTCCAGGGGCGAGAGCCCGAGCCCTTCGGCGGCAGTCGCGACAGCTGACACGACATGGTTGTGCTCGTTGTCCAGGAACGGCTGGACGAACGAGGCGAAGTGCGGCGACGCGGCCCGGCTGTCGGCCGGGGTGCCCCCGCGATACTTTCCCGTCAGCACGCCTCGGCCAAGAGGTGACCACGGGAAAAGGCCTAGTCCGAGCGCTAGACAGGCAGGGACGACTTCGCGCTCGACTCCTCGCTGCAGGAGCGAGTACTCCATCTGGGTGCTCACGATGGGCGCCCGACCTGGCCACGCCGCCTGCCACGTCGCCGCTCGTGCCGTTTGCCAACCGGAGTAGTTGGACACGCCGACATAACGGGTCCGCCCGGACGCTACTGCTGAATCCAACGCGGCCAACGTCTCCTCCAGCGGAGATTCGTCGCTCCACGTGTGCAGTTGCCACAGGTCGACATGGTCCACATCCAGCCGACGGAGCGACGCGTCGAGCGCGTCGAGGAGTGCACCTCGCGAGGTGTCGACGGATCGTCGACCGTCAGCTGCCCGTGAGACACCCGCCTTGGTGGCGAGGACCAACTCTTCGCGCGGAACCGCAGCACCGATCAACCGCCCGAGAACTTCCTCGCTGGCGCCGGCGCCGTAGGCCGCCGCCGTGTCGATCAGGTTGCCGCCGGCGTCGACGAACTGGGAGAGCTGCTCGGCAGCCTCATGTTCGTCGGTGTCTCGGCCCCACGTCATGGTGCCGAGCCCGAGGCGCGAGACACGTAGCCCGCTGATACCGACCACGCGCTGCTGCATGCCACCGAGGCTACCGAGCCGGTGCGAGGTAGTCTCGCTGCCACACGTTGCCACTGACCGGGAGAGTGCATGAAGCTCGGCCTCAACCTCGGTTACTGGGGCGCCGGAAACGACGCGGACAACCTGGTGTTGGCGCGCGAGGCCGACCGCCTCGGCTATTCAGTGGCTTGGGCCGCAGAGGCGTACGGCTCCGATGCCGCCACCGTCTTGTCCTGGGTGGCAGCACAGACGGAGACCATCGACGTGGGCTCGGCCATCTTCCAGATCCCTGCCCGCAGCCCGGCGATGACGGCGATGACGGCTGCGACGCTCGACTCGCTGTCGAATGGGCGGTTCCGGCTCGGCCTCGGCGTCTCCGGCCCCCAGGTTTCCGAAGGCTGGCACGGGGTCCGCTTCGACCATCCCTTGGGACGCACCCGCGAGTACGTAGAGATCGTCCGGATGGCTCTGAGCAGGCGCACCGTCCGCTTCGACGGGACCTACTGGCAGCTGCCGTTGCCCGACGGACCGGGCAAGGCGCTGCGGCTCACGGTTCACCCGGTCCGCGACGACCTGCCGATCTACCTGGCTGCGGTGGGACCCAAGAACCTGGCTCTCGCCGGTGAGATCGCCGACGGCCTGCTTGCGATCTTCTTCTCTCCCGAGCATGCGGAGGAGACGCTGCGGCACGTGCGCGACGGTCGCGCACAGGCGGGAAGGACCATGGCCGACTTCGATCTCGTGCCCACTGTGCCGCTGGTGATCGGAGAGGATCTCGACCGTTGCGCCGACCCGATTCGCGGATACGCAGCGCTGTACATCGGTGGAATGGGCAGTCGCGAGCGAAACTTCTACAACGCCCTGGCGGTGCGCATGGGCTATCAGGAGGCTGCGGCGGAGATCCAAGACCGCTTCTTGGCCAAGGACTACGCGGCCGCAGGTGCTGCCGTGCCCCATCAGTTCATCGATGAGACCTCGCTCATCGGACCCGTCCAACGCGTGAGCGAGAGACTTGCCGCCTACCAGGAAGCGGGTGTGACCACGGTGTCGGTGTCGCCCTTCGGAGCAACGATGGACGAACGTCTGGCCGCGTTGCGCAGCATGGTCGATGCCGTCGAGCTGGCTGGGCTTGCCGGGTGATCAGCTGGATCGAGGCCATCGTCCTAGGGCTTGTGCAGGGTCTGACGGAGTTCCTGCCGATCTCGTCCAGTGGTCACCTGCTGGTCGTCAGCAAGGCGTTCGGCTGGGAGGACCCTGGGGCGGCCTTCACCGCCGTGACGCAGCTCGGAACCGTCGCAGCCGTGGTCCTCTATTTCTGGCGAGACATCGTTCGCATCTTGTCGGCGTGGTTTCGTTCGCTGTTCCGTCCTGAACTGCGGGGTGACCTCTCGGCCCGCGAGGGCTGGTACGTCATCGTCGGCACGATTCCGATCGTGATCTTGGGGGTTGCGTTCTCGCACCAGATCGAGACTGCCGCACGAAATCTCTGGTTGGTCGCGACCATGCTGATCGTCCTCGGTCTCATCCTGGCCGTGGCCGACCGAGCGGGGGCCAGGGCTCGCACCATCTCCGATCTCAACATGCGTGACGGAGTCTTGTACGGCCTCGCGCAGGCGTGCGCGCTGATCCCCGGCGTTTCCCGGTCCGGAGCCACAATCTCTGCCGGTCTCTTCCTCGGCTACACCCGCGAGGCGGCTACCCGCTATTCCTTCCTGCTGTCCATTCCGGCCGTGCTGCTGTCTGGCGTGTACGAGGCGAAGAAGATCGGAGGAGCCGGTGCGACGGTCGACTGGGGCCCGACGCTCCTAGCGACAGTCATCGCGTTCGTCGTGGGATATGCGGTGATCGCCTGGTTGTTGCGCTACGTCTCGAGCCACTCATTCATGCCGTTCGTCATCTACCGAGTCACCCTCGGAGTCGTCATCCTGGTCCTGCTTGCTACCGGGGTGTGGTCAGCGACGGCCTGACCCGGAGTGGGTCACAACCATCCGCTTCGACGGAAGACCCGATACATCGCGATGGCGATGAGGAGCATGAACACCAGAACGAACGGATAGCCGTACCGCCAACCGAGCTCGGGCATGTGCTTGAAGTTCATCCCATAGACGCCGACGATGACCGTCTGCACCGCAAAGATGGCGGCCCACGCGGTGATCTTGCGCATGTCCTCGTTTTGACGCAGGCCCACCTGAGCGACATGCGCCTGCAGGATGTTGCCGAGCAGCAGGTCCATCGACTCCAGCTGCTCGGCGACGCGGAGCAAGTGATCGCCTACATCTCGGAAGAAGGGTCTTGCGCCATCCGGAACCTGAGCCACCGACCCGTCATACAACCGGGTCAAGACAGCGATCAGCGGCAGCACCGCTCGGCGAAACTCCAAGGTCTCGCGCTTGAGGTTGTAGATGCGTGAGGAGTCGTCACTCACCTCGTCCCCGAAGACACTCGTCTCGATCTCGTCAACGTCGATCTGCAGCTGGGCCGCCACGCTCAAGTAGGTATCGACGACGGCGTCAGCCACGGCGTAGAGGACGGCCGTTGGTCCATGGGCGAGGACGTCCGGCCGCTCCTCGAGCCAGTGCCGAACAGACGCCAGCTCCTGCCCCGAGCCGTGCCTTGCGGTGAGGACGAAGTCCGGTCCGGCGAAGACGGCGATCTCGCCGGTTTCGACCTGGGAGGTGGCGTCGTCGTAGGAAAGCGTGCGCAGGACCGCGAAAAGGTGGTCGCCATAGGTGTCCAGCTTGGGGCGTTGATGCGCCCGGACGGCATCCTCCACGGCGAGTTGGTGCAGGCCGAAGACCCTCGAAGCGCCGACCAGGTCGGTCTCCGTGGGGTCCAACATGCCCAGCCACAGGAAGGCCTTCGGATCCTGGCGAGCGACGGCAGCCAGCTTGACCAGGTTGCGGGTCTCGTCGACGCGACGACCGTCCCGGTAGAGGGCGCAGTCGACGATCACCCGCACAGACTAGGACGCTCGCGCTCGAGCCGCTGCGGGTGTCGTCAGGTCGAGCCGGCCGGGCGGTTACTCTCGCCGACGTGACCACCGTGCTGCTCGTACGCCATGGCCGAACAGCTGCGAACGCCGCAGGCACGCTGGCTGGGTGGACCCCGGGGGTTGCCCTGGACGAGCAGGGTGAGGCCCAGGCAGCAGCCTTGGGGGCTCGCCTGAGCGCCAAACCTTTGACGCCGATCAGCGCCGTCGTGACCAGCCCGTTGGAGCGCTGCCAGCAGACGGCGGCCGCGCTCGTGACAGCCCGTTCTGCGGCGTCTTCGGTAGTCCCGCACACGCACGTCGATGAGCGGTTAGGAGAGTGCCGCTACGGCGAGTGGACTGGCCGCGATCTCAAGAGTCTGGCCAAGGAGCCGCTCTGGAAGGCGGTTCAGAGCCATCCGAGCTCAGTGACCTTCCCGGGGGGCGAGTCGTTGCGTGGCATGCAGTCTCGAGCCGTCGATGCGGTCCGGGACTGGAACGCCCAGCTCGGCCGTGATGCGACCTGGCTCCTGGTATCGCACGCAGACGTGATCAAGGCGGTGCTCGCCGACGCGTTGGGCATGCACCTGGATCATTTCCAGCGGATCCAGGTGGATCCTTGCAGCTTGTCCGTCATCCGTTACACCGACCTGCGACCGTTCGTCGAGCGTTTGAACGACACAGGCGGAAGCGTGGACGGGCTTCGTCCGGCGAAGGGAAGACGCCGACGGCGGTCTGCGACCAGCGATGCTCCCGTTGGAGGAGGCGCCGGGGCTTGATCCTCGCGATCCTTGATCTCGTAGGCTCTGGACATGGCGCGTCAGGTCTTCTCCTACGATCTTCCGGAACGCTTTGTCGTGGGCACCGTTG
The DNA here is from genome assembly GCA_963805505.1 of uncultured Actinomycetota bacterium. Taxonomy (GTDB): domain Bacteria; phylum Actinomycetota; class Actinomycetes; order DATJPE01; family DATJPE01; genus JANPBY01. The sequence goes on from CAWDUP010000007.1 coordinate 437,402, forward strand.
GTGAGCCTGGGCAGCGAACCTTCTACCTTCAGGCTCGCGCGCACGGCGCCAGTACCTCTGTCTCACTGGAGAAGCAGCAGGTGTTGACCCTGGCCGAACGGGTCGAGGAGTTGCTCGACGAAGTGCTGAGACGAAGCGCTGGTACGGCGCCGGTTCCGGCGGTCGCCCCCGCTGAGCTCGACGACCTGGACCCGTTGGACAGCCCCGTCGCCGAAGAGTTCCGGGTCGGGGCCATGGCGCTGTCCTGGGACGGTGAGCGTGAGCGCGTCGTGATCGAGGCCGGAGCGGTGACAGGTGAAGAGGACGTGGATCTGGACGACGACGAGGACGGGCCCGATCTGCTCCGGGTCGTTCTCACCGGCGCCGCAGCTCGGGCGTTTGCCAAACGTGCCCTGTCAGTTGTGTCGGCGGGTCGACCGCCGTGCCCGTTCTGCGAGCTTCCGCTGGACCCGGAGGGCCACATCTGCCCGCGCCAAAACGGCTACCGTCGTCGCGCTTGATCCACCCAGGCGGGGCAGACTGCTGACATGGGCCCGTCAGTTCCAGAACCCGTGACCGGGTCTGGCCATCCCGAGGTGGCTTCTGGTGCGCACCTCTCGAGGGCAGAGATCGAGACGGTGCTGGCTGAAGGAGAACTGAGCGTCCTCGGCCGGTTGGTCGACGCAAGCAACGCCACGCTGTACTGCGAGGCCACCCTCGCCGGACGTACCCTCGTGTGCGTTCACAAGCCGATTGCCGGCGAGCGTCCGCTGTGGGACTTTCCCGACGGCACGCTGGCCGCTCGTGAGGTCGCGACGTACGTCGTCTCGCAGGCCACCGGCTGGGATCTGGTTCCCCCGACCGTGCTCAGAGACGGCCCCTTCGGACCCGGCATGTGCCAGCTGTGGGTTGACATCGACGAAGACGTCGATCTCGCCCTGCTCGCGCGTAGCGACCATCCCGACCTCGCGCGCATGGTCGTCCTGGACGCGGTGGTCAACAACGCCGATCGCAAGGGTGGGCACTTGCTGGCCCGCCCAGACGGCCGGGTGCAGGGGATTGACCATGGAGTGACGTTCTCGACCGACGACAAGCTGCGGACCTTGTTGTGGCAATGGCGGGGACAACCCCTTCCCAGCGAAGTCCTTGAGGTACTGGTTCGCCTGGAAGACGCGCTCGACGATCGAGCGCCGGGGTGCTTGGGTGGCCAGCTCGGCGCACTGCTCACCGCGCGCGAGGTCGCCAAGACGCGCACTCGGGTGCGGAGGCTGCTGCGCCATGGCGAATACCCGATGCCGAGCGGAGACTGGCCGCCGGTCCCTTGGCCACCGTTCTGAACCTTCCCGGCTAGGCTCCCCGTCGTGCTGCCGTGGCCTGGGGTCTCTCGTCCGATGCTCCCGGGGAGGGGCCTGCCCTTGCGGCTGCACGACTCGGCTGCTGGCGTAGTCGTGCCGACCGCGCCAGGGGCGACCGCGCGGATGTACGTCTGCGGGATCACCCCCTACGACGCGACCCACCTCGGACATGCCAGTACCTACGTGGCTTTCGATCTCGTGCACCGAGCCTGGCTCGACGCCGGACACAACGTCGCTTATGTGCAGAACGTGACCGACGTCGACGACCCGCTGCTCGAGCGCGCCACAGCGACCGGGGAGGACTGGCAAGTTCTCGCAGAGCGTGAGACTCGGCTCTTCCACGAAGACATGACGGCTCTGCGGGTGCTCCCACCCAAGGCCTACGTCGGGGCAGTCGAGTCGATTCCCGCGGTGGTCGCGTTGATCGAGCGGTTGCGCGATCTCGGCGCTGCCTACCAGGTGGACGACGACTGGTATTTCGCCGTCGGCAGCGATCCTCGATTCGGTGCGATCAGCGGGCTGGATCGGCCTTCGATGCTGGAGGCGTTCGGCGAACGAGGTGGCGACCCCGATCGGGCCGGGAAGCGTGATGCCCTCGACTGCCTGCTGTGGCAGGCAGCACGTCCGGGGGAACCTTCCTGGGAGTCCCCGTTCGGTGAGGGGCGCCCCGGATGGCACATCGAATGCACAGCGGTAGCACTTGGCCACCTAGGCATGGGCTTCGACCTTCAGGGGGGAGGCTCCGACCTCGTCTTCCCGCACCACGAGATGGGCGCCTCCGAGGGGCACGTCGTGACCGGGAGCTGGCCGTACGCCCGGGTCTACGCCCACGCAGGGATGGTGGGCTACGACGGCGCGAAGATGTCTAAGTCCCGAGGCAATCTGGTGTTCGTCTCCCGCCTGCTGGAACAGGGCGTCGACGCCATGGCGATTCGGCTGGCCCTGCTCGCGCACCACTACCGAAGCGACTGGGAGTGGACCGATGCCGACCTCAAGTCCGCCGAGGTGCGACTTGCCAAGTGGCGAACAGCCGTCTCAGTACCCACGGGTCCGCCCGGAGATTCGACGCTTGCCGACGTGCGCAGGCTCCTCAGCGATGATCTGCAAAGCCCCCATGCGCTTGCCGCCGTGGATCGCTGGTGCGAGGAGCAGCGGCTGAGAGGCGGAGATCAAGAGGGTGGTCCCGGACTGATCTCTCGGACCGTCGATGCCCTGCTCGGCGTGGCCCTGTGACCGCCAGCCCCGCGCAGCCCCTAGCGCGCGCGAGTGTCGGGATCGTCTCCACGGCGGCGTAGGTAGCGTTCGAACTCCAAGGCGATGGCCTCGCCGCTGGCTTCGGGCAGCTCCGCGGTGTCGCGGGTCTCCTCCAACGCGCGGACGTACTCACCGATCTCCTCGTCCTCACCGGCGAGCTCATCGACACCGCGCTCCCAGGCGCGGGCCTCCTCGGGTAGATCGCCCAGCGGGATGGCGATGTCCAGCAGATCCTCGACGCGACGAAGCAGCGCCAGTGCGGCCTTCGGGCACGGCGGCTGTGCGACGTAGTGGGGCACGGCGGCCCAGACCGACACGGCGGGGATGCCGATGCGCTGGCAGGAGTCCTGCAGGATGCCGACGATTCCCGTCGGCCCTTCGTAGCGCGAAGGCTCCAGTCCGAGCGCTCGCGCGACTGCCTCGTCGCTCGACGTTCCCGTGACCGGCACGGGTCTGGTGTGCGGGGTGTCAGCGAGCAGCGCACCGAGCGTGACCACCTTCTCGACCCCCAGCTCGACGGCAACGCCCAGCAGCTCACCGCAGAAGCGCCGCCACCGCATGCTCGGCTCAACTCCCCGAACGAGCACGACGTCGCGTCCCTGCCCCGGCGGGCGGGCCAGCGAAATCCGGGTCTGTGGCCAGGTGATCTCGCGCATCCCGGCCTGGTCGAGACTCACGTAGGGCCGGTTGACCTGGAAGTCGTAGTAGTCCTCGGGGTCGAATTCGGCCAGCTGGTCGGCCTCCCAGGTGTCCTCGAGGTGCTCCACAGCCTGGGTCGCCGCGTCACCGGCGTCGTTCCAGCCTTCGAAGGCAACAATGAGGAGCGGATCCATGAGCTCCGGCACCCCGTCCAGCTCGATCAACGACCCTCCTCGGTCACCCACGCTTCTGGTTCGGACAGTCGAAGCCTACGGCCTCAAGGAGACAGACCCAGCCTCGATACGCTGGCTCCACCATGGATGCCGTGTCTCGCGTTCGCGATCTGCGACTGGCGCTCAGCCGCCGGGTCGTGGTGGCCGACGGAGCCATGGGAACCATGCTGCAGGCCGCAGATCCCAGCCTCGACGATTTCGAAGGGTTGGAGGGCTGCAACGAGGTTCTCAACGTGACGCGCCCCGACATCGTGCGCGCGGTCCACCGGGCCTACTTCGAGGTAGGTGTCGACTGCGTGGAGACGAACACATTCGGCGCAAACTGGGCAAATCTCGGCGAGTACGACGCCGTGTCCCGGATCCGTGAGCTGGCCGAAGCCGGTGCCCGGCTGGCCCGCGAGGTAGCCGACGACTTCTCCACCAACGAGCATCCCCGCTGGGTGCTTGGCTCGATCGGACCAGGGACCAAGCTCCCGAGCCTCGGCCATGCCCCGTTCGCGACGTTGCGGGACGCCTACCAGGCACAGACCGAAGCGATGGTGGATGGCGGGGTCGATGCCCTCCTGGTGGAGACCGCCCAGGACCTCCTGCAGGCCAAAGCGGCCATCATCGGCGCCAAGAGAGGGCTCCAGAACCGCGCAGCTGATCTCCCGTTGATCGTGAACGTCACCGTGGAGACCACCGGCACGATGCTTCTCGGGTCGGAGATCGGTGCCGCGCTGACAGCCATCGAACCGATGGGGATCGACCTCATCGGGCTGAACTGCGCGACCGGGCCGACCGAGATGAGTGAGCATCTTCGGCACCTGTCCCGGCACGCCCGGGTCGGCCTGTCGTGCATGCCCAATGCCGGTCTTCCCGTCCTCGGGACGAACGGCGCGCACTACCCCCTGAGTGCTGCCGAGCTCGCTGATGCGCACGACACCTTCACCCGCGAGTACGGATTGGCGCTGGTGGGCGGATGCTGCGGCACGACCCCGGACCATCTCGCCGCTGTGGTCGACCGAGTCCAAGGGCGGGACATCCCGCCGCGGCGCCCGACACCTGAAGCCGCCGCATCCTCTCTGTACGTCTCTGTTCCCTTCCGTCAAGACACCAGCTATCTGTCTATCGGTGAGCGCACCAACGCCAACGGATCACGGGCCTTCAAGGAAGCCATGCTGGCCGAGCGGTGGGACACCTGCGTCGAGATCGCCCGAGAGCAAACTCGCGACGGCGCGCACCTGCTCGACGTGTGCATCGACTACGTCGGGCGCGACGGGGTCGCGGACATGAAACAGATCGTCAGTCGGCTGGCTACGGCGAGCACCTTGCCGTTGGTCCTCGACTCGACAGAACCCCCCGTCATCGAGGCGGCCCTCGAGCTCCTCGGCGGGCGAGCAGTGATCAACAGCGTGAACTTCGAGGACGGGGACGGTCCCGGCTCGCGCTATGCCCGAATCATGCCGGTGGTGAAGGAGCACGGCTCGGCGGTCGTCGCACTCACCATCGACGAGGAGGGTCAGGCCCGGACTGCCGAGTGGAAGGTACGGGTCGCCGAACGACTGATCAACGACCTCACGACCCATTGGGGTATGCGGACAGCCGACATCCTCATCGACTGTCTGACGTTTCCCATCGCCACGGGGCAGGAGGAGACACGGCGCGACGCGCTCGAGACGATCAATGCGATCAGCGAGCTGAAGCGACGATTCCCCGACGTCCAGACGACCCTGGGTCTGTCGAACGTCTCCTTCGGGCTCAACCCGGCGGCGCGGCAGGTTCTCAACTCGGTGTTCCTCGCCGAAGCTGTCAAGGCGGGCCTCGACTCGGCGATCGTCCACGCATCGAAGATCCTGCCGATGTCCCGGATCCCGGACGAACAGCGGCAAGTGGCTCTCGACCTGGTGCACGACCGACGCCGGGAAGGATACGACCCCCTGCAGCGGTTCTTGGAGCTCTTCGAGGGCGTCGACGCGGTTGCCGCGGCCAAGAGCCGGGCTGAGGAGCTGGCCGGCCTCCCGTTGTTCGAGCGCTTGGAGCGGCGGATCGTCGATGGCGAGCGGCAGGGCCTCGAGGCCGATCTCGATGAAGCCATGCTGACCCGACCGGCACTGGAGATCGTCAACGACACCCTGCTGGCCGGCATGAAGGTCGTGGGGGAGCTGTTCGGCTCGGGGCAGATGCAGCTGCCGTTCGTGCTGCAAAGTGCAGAGGTCATGAAGGCCGCTGTCGCCTACCTCGAGCCGCACATGGACCGCGTCGACGACTCGGGCAAGGGGACGATCGTGCTGGCGACCGTCAAGGGCGATGTGCACGACATCGGCAAGAACCTCGTGGACATCATCTTGAGCAACAACGGTTTCACCGTCGTCAACCTAGGCATCAAGCAGCCCATCAGCGCCATCGTGGAGGCCGCGGATGAGCACGATGCTGATGTCATCGGGATGTCGGGTCTGCTCGTGAAGTCGACTGTCGTGATGAAGGAGAACCTCGAGGAGCTCTCGCAGCGCGGGATGGCCACGCGCTGGCCGATTCTGCTCGGGGGGGCCGCGTTGACGCGCAGCTATGTGGAGCAGGACCTTGCCGAGATGTATGCAGGGGAGGTGCGCTACGCCCGCGATGCATTCGAAGGTCTCCGGCTGATGGATGCGCTCGTCGCGCATCGTCGCGGCTCGGGGGATGCGGTCCTTCCCCCTCTGCGTCCGCGTCGAGTCACCAGCGCCGCCAGGCCGACGGAGACCAGCCCCGAGGACATGCCCTCGCGCTCCGACGTAGCTGCCGACAACCCAGTGCCGACCGCCCCGTTCTGGGGGAGTCGCGTCGTCAAGGGCATCTCGCTGGGCGACTATGCGCCTTGGCTGGACGAACGAGCTCTGTTCCTGGGCCAGTGGGGGCTCAAGCCCGGCCGTGGCGAGGGCGGAGCGAGCTACGAAGACCTGGTCGAAGCAGAAGGACGGCCACGGCTGCGCGCCTGGCTCGACCGGATCAAGACCGAGAGTCTCTTGGAGGCTGCGGTCGTCTACGGCTACTTCCCCTGCTGGAGCGAAGGCGATGACCTGGTCATCCTCGAGGACGATCGCCAGACCGAGCGCTGTCGATTCACCTTCCCGCGCCAACGCCGCGACCGTCACCTGTGCCTTTCGGACTTCTTCCGCTCACGTGACTCGGGGCAGGTCGATGTCGTCGCCTTTCACGTCGTCACCATGGGCAACCGGGTGAGCGAGGCGACCGCCGAACTCTTCGCCAAGGACGCCTATCGGGACTATCTCGAGCTGCACGGGCTGTCCGTCCAGCTCACCGAGGCTCTGGCCGAGTACTGGCATGCACGGGTGCGCTCCGAGCTTGGCTTCGCGAACGAGGACGCCGCCGGGATGGACGAGATCTTTCGGCAGGCGTACCGAGGCTCGCGCTATTCCTTCGGCTACCCAGCCTGCCCAGACCTGGCCGACCAGGTGCAGGTGGTGGAGCTGCTGGAACCCCAACGGATCGGGGTGGAGCTCTCCGAGGAGTTCCAGCTCCACCCTGAGCAGTCGACCTCGGCATTGGTCGTTCATCACCCTGAGGCGAAATACTTCAACGCCCGATGACCGTGCAGCGGTTGAGGGCCGTCTTGTTCGACATGGACGGACTTTTCGTCGACACCGAGCATGCTTGGTTTGAGGCAGAGCGGCAGGTGATGGCCGACCTCGGCGGCCGCTGGAGCGACGCTGATGCTGAGGCCATGGTTGGCGGCCCGCTGGAGAAGGCGGCCCGCTACATGGTCGACAAGGTCGGCCACGGGGATCCAGCAAGAGTGGGTCAACAGCTGGTGGACACGATGGCCGGCCTGTTGGAAGCAGGGGCAGACCACCGTCCCGGGGCCGACGACCTGCTCGAAGAGCTGGTCCGCGACGGTGTCGAGTGCGCTCTGGTCAGTTCCTCACCCCGAGTCCTGGTCGATGCCGTCCTGGACTCCGTCGGCGGCGATCGATTTCGATTCACCATCGCCGGAGACGAGGTGACGCGGACCAAGCCCTTCCCCGATCCCTACCTGGAGGCGATGCGACGGTTGGACGTGGATCCGACCACCTGCGTCGTCCTCGAGGACAGTCCCACCGGCGTGATGGCGGGGGAGGCGGCCGGCTGCTTGGTCGTCGGCATACCTTTTGCGGCCGCGCTGGACGCCGCCCCCGGACGTACCATCGTCACGTCGCTGACCGAGCTCTCCACGCAGCGCCTCGACGCCCTCCTCGCCGCCGCCCACCCCCTCGCTTCACCCATCAGAGAGCCCTAAGGGCGCGCCGTTTTGCCAGGTATGTCCGCTTTGCGGCGTCCTTCAGGGACACTCCAGTGGGTGAAGCGGGATTGGGTTATTCGGTGGCGATGGCTTGGAGGACGTCCATCTTGGCCGCCCGTCGAGCCGGCCAGGCTGCGGCGAGGATGCCGACGACCGCTGCCAGCACCATGAAGACGACCAGACTGGTCCAGGGGGTCGACACGGATGTCAGGCCCACATCGTTGAGAGCGCGGACGAGCATCTGTCCGAAGAAGATGCCGATGAGCATCCCGATGATGGCGCCGAAGACGCTGGTGATCAGGGACTCGACCCGGATCATCCGCCTCATCTGGCGGCGCGAAGTCCCTACGGCGCGCAGCAAGCCGATCTCTCGGGTCCGTTCGACGACGCTCAGCGCGAGAGTGTTGACGATGCCGAGCACCGCGATGAGAAGGACGAGCGCGAGCAGGGCGTAGATGCCGATCAGCAGGCCGTTGATCTGGGTCCGGATGCTGTCCTTGAGCTCGGTGAGGTCCTGCACCGTGACGGTCGGGTTGTTGGCCACGGCAGCGTCCACCGCTGGCCGGATCGCATCCGCGTCGGCGCCAGGGGCGGTCCGCACGTAGAGGAAGGTGTCCAGGGCAGGCGTGCCCACCGCGGTGAGGGCGTCGTTGCTGACGACCAGGCCGCTGAAGAAGCCCTCGGGCTTGTAGATACCTGTGACGACAAAGTCCTTGGTGTCTCCGTTGGCAAAGGTCAAAGCCACCGAGTCCCCAACCACCAGGCCCTGATCGGTCGCGATGGTGGTGTCGATCAGCACCGAGTCGGGAGCCGTGAGATCGGGCTCACCTGACTCCATCGGCAACGTAGTGACCTCGTTGATCGTCGCCGCATCGACGCCCGTGACGTTGCCGTTGTTCCCAAAGCTGGCCACCGGGGCAAAACGGATCCGAGCCACGGTTTCGACACCCGGGACCGCCTCAACGGCTTCCCCGACCTGGGCCGGCATGGGCAGGAAGCTGGAGTTGGAGATCACAAAATCTGCCTTGACCGACTCGTCGATCGCGGAGTCGATCGAGTCGCCGAAGGACACCGCCAGCGTGCTGAAGGCCCCGACGAGGGCGAGACCGATCATCAGCGCCGCGGCAGTCAACGCGGTCCGGCGTCGGTTGCGCTGCACGTTGCCAACAGCGATGCGGCCGATCGTCGAGCGGAACGGCCAACCGAGCAGGCGCACGGCGGGACCGGTGATCGCCGGCGCGAGGACGATGGCAGCGCCGATCGCGAGGACGAAGGAAAGGCCGACCAGTGAGATCCCGGCGGAAACCTTGTCGGCCAACAAGCCGGCCACGAGCACAAGTGCAGTGAGCGCGAACGCCACGACACCGACGATCGTTCGGATCCGCAGCGAGCGATGCGATGGGACGAGGTCGTCTCGCAGCGCGGCCACGGGTGGAGCCTTCGCAGCGCGGATCGCCGGGATCACGGAGGCTGCCAAGGTGGCACCCAGACCGACCGCCACAGCCACGATGATCGTTCGCGGTGCCACGACGAGTGATCCCGAGAAATCGAGGCCAGCCAGGCCGAAAAGGGCCCGGAGGCCGGCGGCCAGCGCCATCCCCGCGAGGATCCCCAGCGCGGCGCCGATCACGCCGACGACCGAGGCCTCGAGAAGGACACTCCGGCGCACCTGTCCCTTGGACGCCCCGAGTGCCCGGAACAGGGCGAGCTCGCGGGTCCGCTGGGCCACCAGCATCGCGAAGGTGTTGAAGATCAGGAACAACCCGACGACTACTGAGACGAAGGCGAAGGCGAGCAGCACATAGTTGATGAACGACAGCTGACTCTTCAGGTCTTGCGCCGTCTCGTCGGCGTTCTCCTGCCCCGTCTGCACCTTGAAATTCGGACCGATCGCGGCTTTGACATTGGCCGCGGCCTGATCCTGGGTGAATCCGTCGGCAGCGGCCGCGGAGATGGAGGTGTAGTTGGGTGATCCGTCGAGCATCCACTGCTGAGCCACCGGCGTCTCGAACGCGGCAAGGGTGGCTCCGTTCAGGCTCCCGGACACGCCGAACTTGAAGATCCCGGAGACTGTCACGTCCTTGACCCCCTGCGGAGTCACCACCGTGGTCCGGTCTCCGACGTTGAGCTCGCCCTTGTCGGCGGAGGTCGAGTCGATGGCCATCTGCGACTCACCCACGGGAGGAGATCCCTCAACCATGGTGAGAGCAGACAACCGTTCGTCATCGATCCAGTTCAGTCCGAAGGTCGGGCCGCCCGCTGACGTGACCGGTTCGCCATCCGAGCCGACGATTGTCGCGCCGATGACGAAGACATCTCCGGCCGCTGCCGCGATCCCCTCAGTGGACTGCACCGTCTGGAGGATCGACGCCGGGACAGTCGGAGCCTGTACGGCGGAACCGTCGGAACCGTCGGAGGTGGGGCCGTCGGAGTCAGGAGGGGACACCACGACGTCGCTCGCCGTCTGCGCGAACAGGTCTTCGAACGACTTCTGCAGGGTGTCAGTGAACACAAGAGTTCCCGCGACGAAGCCGGCCGACAGCACCACCGCGAGCAGCGAGAGGACGAGCCGGCCCTTGTGGGCGAGCAGATTGCGCAGTGAAGCCTTGCCCATGAGTGGTCAGGACCTCCGGCCGGCGCCGTCGAACGCCTTCATGCGTTCGAGCACCCGGTCAGACGTCGGCGCCGTCATCTCATCGACGATCTTGCCGTCGGCCAGAAACAGGACTCGGTCGGCATAGCCGGCCGACCCCGGGTCGTGGGTCACCATGACGACGGTCTGGTCGAAGTCGTCGACGCTGCGCCGGAGAAATCCCAGGACCTCCGCTCCGGCCCGCGAGTCGAGGTTTCCGGTGGGTTCATCGGCGAACACGATCTCCGGTCGGTTGGCCAACGCGCGGGCGCAGGCGACCCGTTGCTGCTGACCGCCGGACAGCTGGCTCGGGCGGTTGCGGAGGCGGTCGCGAAGGCCGATCGTGTCGATGACCGTGTCGAGCCACTCCTGGTCGGGCTTTCGCCCGGCGATGTCCATCGGGAGGGTGATGTTCTCCAGCGCCGAGAGGGTCGGGACGAGGTTGAAGGCCTGAAACACGAAGCCGATCCGGTCGCGTCGCATCTGGGTGAGCTTCTTGTCGTTCAGGGCACTCAGGTCCGTGTCACCGATGCTCACAGTTCCGGAGGTCGCGGTGTCGAGTCCCGCGACGCAGTGCATCAAGGTCGACTTGCCCGACCCGGAGGGACCCATGATCGCGGTGAACTGCCCGCGCGCGAACTCCACGGAAACGCCGTCGAGCGCTCGGACTTCGGTGTCGTCGGCGCCGTACACCTTGGTGAGCTCGAACGCCGTGGCGGCTGGGCCTGATGCAGTGGCGGAAGGGGCGGTGGTCACGGGGTCTCCTCGTTGCGCTGGGTCGTCGGTCAGCCTAGGCACTCAACGCCAGAGCCGTCGCCCGGGTTTCCCCGGACCCGTCCCCGAGAGTGCCCTGGCCCTGGGACGCGTCCTGACGGATCTAGCCCACCTCATCGCCAAAACCTCTGGGGGAGGGTGCTTCGGGGTCCTCGCCAGCCGGCTCAGGAGGGGGATCAGCAGGCAACGGTGGCGGGGTCCCGCCCCAGGCAGGGCACAGGGCTTCACGATAGGAGCACCAGTCACACAACCTGGACGTGCGCGGCCGCCAGTCGCCCTGCTCGGTGGCCCGCTGGATCGCTGCCCACAGCGCCTCCAGCTTGCGTTCGGTCGCCACCAGGTCGGCCTCATCGGGTTCGTAGCGGAGAACTTCACCGCTGCCGAGGTAGAGCAGCTGGAGCACCTTGGGCACCCGGCCGTGGAGCTTCCACAAGACCAAGGCGTAGAAGCGCATCTGGAACATCGCCGACGCCTCGAACCCCGCTCCCGGGGCGCGGCCGCTCTTGTAGTCGACGACTCGCATGTCTCCGGACTCGGTCTGGTCCAGCCGATCGACATATCCGCGCAGGGTGAGGCCGGAGTCGAGGGTCGTCGTGACGTGCAGCTCACGCTCGGCCGGCTCGAGCCGCGTCGGGTCCTCGAGGGTGAAGTAGCGCTCGAGAAGTCCGGTGGAGGGGGCCAGGAAGCCTGGCAGCTCGTCCCCTGTCGCAGCCTGAGAGTCGACCAGTGCGGCGAGCTCCGGCTCGAGCTCGAGCAGGCGGGTCCACTCCGGGCCGATCAGCTCCGCCGCGGCGGCGAGGGTGCGCTCGGGAGCCGGCAGGTCGAACAAGCGCTCCAGCACGGCATGGATCACGGTGCCGCGGGTCGCCGCTTCGGACGGCGGCTCGGGAAGTCGGTCGATCACGCGGAACCGATATTTCAAGGGGCAGCTCTGGAAGTCACTCGCCCGAGAAGGGGACAGCGACGTCCGAGGAGTAACAGTCGGGACAGGCACCTCGGTCAGGCTCATGAACGCGACGCTAGCGGGCTCGACCGACAGCGCCGACCCCACGCGCGCTCGGAACGGGATGTAGTCGACGACCACCTAGCATCAGGGGATGAGCCAGGACGACGCCGAGCGCGAAGAGCCGCGGCGGGGCAGCGAAGTCCTCCTCGGCCGGGTCCGTGGGGTGCCGGTGTTCGTCGCACCGACCTGGTTCCTGGTCGCCGCGCTGGTCACCGTGATCTTCCAGCCGGTCGTTGAGCGCTGGGTGGCCAATCTCGGTGCCTGGTCCTGGGTGGTCGCGGGCGTTTTCGCCGTCCTGCTGTACGCGAGCGTCCTGGTGCACGAGCTCGGTCATGCCATGGCGGCCCGTGGGTACGGCTTGCCGGTTCACCGCATCACGTTGCACATGCTCGGTGGCGTCACCGAGATCAGTCGGTCCGACGTCACGCCAGGGCGGCAGTTCGTGATCGCCGGTGTCGGGCCCCTGCTTTCCCTGGCGCTCGGCGCCCTTGGGCTGGCCCTGGCGCAGATCTTGCCCGTGGGAACGGTCCTGCACCTGTTGGCGATCCAGCTCGGTATCGCCAACCTCCTGGTCGGAGTCTTCAACCTGCTGCCCGGGCTCCCGCTCGACGGCGGCCAGCTCATGCGGGCCGCGTTGTGGAAGGCGACGGGGAGCCCGAGGACAGGCACGGTGGCAGCTGCCTGGGTAGGCCGTGTCCTCGCGGTTTCCCTTGTGCTCGGGCCCCTGGTGTGGACCAGCTCGCGTGGCGAACAGCCCGACTTGGTCTTCGTCATCTGGACGGCTCTGATCGGGGCCTTTGTCTGGAGCGGTGCGACCGGTGCTTTGCGGGCCGAGCAGGTTCAGGGCAAGTTGCGTGGCCTGTCGGTTCGAGCACTCACCAGACCGGCCCTGCCCGTGCTGGCGGACACCCCGCTGGCCGAAGCGCTTCGGCGGCTCGGCGAATCAGGGGCTGCCGCCCTCGTGGTCGTCGACCGCGACGACCGCCCGGTCGCGCTGGTGAACGGTACGGCGGTCGCCGCCACACCGGTCGAACGACGCCCCTGGGTGAACGTCGGTGTCGTGTCGCGACGCCTGGAACCCGGATTGTTCCTCGAGATGAACCTGGACGGTCCGGGTTTGCTCGCCGCCATGCGCGACGTCCCGGCCGAGGAATATCTCGTGGTAGACGACCAACGCCGAGTCTTCGGTGTGCTGTCGACCAGCGACGTCAACGCCGCATTCGCTAAGAGTTGAGGGTGCCGTCTAGCCTCACCCGTCATGACGACTGGCGCCGAACGCCGACGTGGCCCCCTCCGCGAGGGTGATCAGGTCCAGCTGACCGACCCCAAGGGGCGTCACCACACGGTTGTGCTCGAGGTCGGCAAGCAGTTCCACACCCACCGGGGGGCCCTTGAGCACGACGCATTGATCGGCCGTCCCGAAGGCGTCGTCGTCACCAGCACGGGGGGCACGGACTACCTCGCCCTGCGACCCCTGCTCGCCGACTACGTGCTGTCCATGCCCCGTGGAGCGGCGGTCGTCTACCCGAAGGACGCGGGTCAGATCGTCGCCATGGCCGACATCTTCCCGGGCGCCCGGGTGCTCGAGGCGGGTGTCGGTTCAGGTGCGCTCAGTTGCTCCCTCCTCCGTGCGGTCGGCGACCAGGGCCACGTCCGATCCTTCGAGCGGCGGCCCGACTTCGCCGCCATCGCGAGGACCAACGTCGAACGATTCTTCGGGGGCGAACACCCAGCGTGGACCGTGACAGTGGGGGACCTCCAAGACAGCCTTGGCCCGGTCGACCGGGCTTCAGCCGACCGGGTGGTCCTCGACATGCTCGCGCCGTGGGAGTGCGCCGATGCTGTCTCGGACGCCCTCGTACCCGGCGGCGTCGTGTGCTGCTACGTGGCGACGACCACGCAGCTGTCTCGCACGGTTGAGACCTTCCGCGGACACGGGACGTTCACCGAACCCGCGTCGTGGGAGTCCCTGGTGCGCACCTGGCACGTCGAGGGGCTCGCCGTGCGTCCGGACCACCGGATGATCGGGCACACCGGGTTCCTCGTGACCGCCCGGCGCCTCGCCGACGGAGTCTCTCCACCGGTACGCCGCCGCCGGCCCGCCAAGGCAGCCAGCCAGGAGGGTCACGATTGCGTGAAGGACCCCGACACACCGAACTGAGCAACTTCGCGGCCGACTAGCGCTCAAGCCTTGCGCCTATAGAGTCGAAACCGTCGGCATCGCTAAAGGCGGGCCACGGTGGGCCTGGAGGTGAGCACCGTGTCGGGTATCGAAGACGAGGGTCGTCGCGCGGGTGCGCGCGCCGACGAGCGAGCGAAGTCCCTGGAAGAACGGCTGGCGGTAGCGCAGGCCGAGCTCGGGGCGGCTGCCGCACAGAACCAGCGGTTGACCGGCACCTTGCGCGAGGCCAGGGATCAGATCGTTGCGCTCAAGGAGGAAGTCGACCGCCTTGCGCAACCTCCCTCGGGGTTCGGCGTCTTTCTCGAAGCCCATGACGACGGCACCGCGGACATCTTCACGGGTGGTCGCAAGCTTCGCGTGTCGGTCAGTCCGGAAGTCGACCTCGACGAGGTCCAGCGCGGCCAGGAGCTCATGCTCAACGAAGCCACGGTCGTCATTCGCGCGTTGGAGTTCGAGACCGTCGGCGAAGTCGTGATGCTCAAAGAAGTCCTCGAGGACGGCATGCGCGCGCTGGTCCTCAGCCACACCGACGAGGAGCAGGTGGTGGCGCTCGCGGGAAGCCTGGTCGACCAGCCGCTGCGTGCGGGCGACTCGCTGCTGCTCGAGCCCCGGTCGCATCACGTCTACGAGCGCATCCCCAAGTCCGAGGTCGAGGAGCTCGTCCTCGAGGAGGTTCCCGACATCGATTACGAATCGATCGGTGGCCTGGCCGGCCAGATCGAACAGATTCGCGACGCCGTCGAGCTTCCCTACCTGCACGCTGATCTGTTCAAGGACCACCAGCTCAGGCCGCCCAAGGGTGTGCTGCTCTACGGGCCGCCCGGATGTGGCAAGACGCTGATCGCCAAGGCGGTCGCCAACTCCCTGGCCAAGAAGGTGGCCCAGGTGACGGGCAAGCCGGAGGGCAAGTCCTACTTCCTCAACATCAAGGGACCTGAGCTGCTGAACAAGTACGTAGGCGAGACGGAGCGACACATCCGGCTCGTGTTCCAGCGGGCGCGGGAGAAGGCCTCCGAGGGCGTCCCCGTGATCGTTTTCTTCGACGAGATGGACTCGTTGTTCCGTACGCGCGGTTCAGGGGTCAGCTCCGACGTCGAGAACACCATCGTTCCCCAGCTGCTCAGCGAGATCGATGGCGTCGAAGGCCTTGAGAACGTCATCGTCATCGGCGCGTCCAACCGAGAAGACATGATCGACCCGGCGATCCTGCGGCCGGGGCGGCTCGACGTGAAGATCAAGATCGAGCGTCCGGACGCAGAGGGAGCCCGGGACATCTTCAGCAAGTACCTCGTGCCAGAGCTCCCGCTGCACGCCGACGACCTGGCCGAGCACGACGGTTCTCCCTCCGCGACCACGGCCGCGATGATCCAGATGGCCGTGGAGCGGATGTACACCGAGCTTGAGGAGAACCGCTTCCTCGAGGTCACCTACGCCGGCGGGGACAAGGAAGTCCTGTACTTCAAGGACTTCAACTCCGGCGCCATGATCGAGAACATCGTGAGCCGAGCCAAGAAGATGGCCATCAAGGACTTCCTCGAGCACCAGCAGCGCGGCATTCGGGTGCAGCATCTGCTGGCCGCGTGTGTGGATGAGTTCAAGGAGAACGAGGACCTCCCCAACACGACCAACCCCGACGACTGGGCACGCATCTCGGGCAAGAAGGGCGAGCGGATCGTGTTCATCCGGACCCTGATCCAGGGCAAGCAGGGCACCGAGGCAGGTCGCTCGATCGACACGGTGGCCAACACGGGTCAATATCTCTGATCCCTGCGTTCGGTAGCGCTCGAGGCCTAGGAGCAGGCCGGCGGGCGTTCGGAGTCGTACGCTCGGGTCATGAGCGTGCTGCGCGTGATGGGGATCGAGACGGAGTACGGCATCTCCGTTGTCGGTCAGCCGACGGCCAACGCCATGCTCGCCTCGAGCCAGATCGTCAACGCCTATGCCGGAGTCGCTCTGCGCGGGCGGCGCCCCCGCTGGGACTTCGACGAGGAGAACCCGCTGCGCGACGCTCGCGGTTTTGATCTCGCCCGGGATCTCGCCGATGACAGCCAGCTCACCGACGAGGACATGGGTCTCGCCAACGTGATCTTGACCAACGGCGCTCGGTTGTACGTCGATCACGCCCACCCGGAGTACTCGGCCCCCGAGGTGACGAATCCCCTGGACGCGGTGCGCTTCGACAAGGCTGGCGAGCGCATCATGGCGGAGGCTTCTCGGAGGGCTCAGGAGGCCGTCGGTGGCCCGCTGATCACCCTCTACAAGAACAACACCGACAACAAGGGCGCGTCCTACGGCACCCACGAGAACTACCTGATGAGCCGCGCCACCGCCTTTGGGGACATCGTCAGGCACCTGACGCCGTTCTTCGTCAGCCGGCAGGTCGTTGCCGGCAGCGGCCGGGTCGGGATCGGGCAGGACGGTAGCGATGATGGCTTCCAGATCAGCCAGCGAGCCGACTACTTCGAGGTGGAGGTCGGCCTCGAGACCACGCTGAAGCGGCCGATCATCAACACGCGCGACGAACCACACGCCGACCCGCAGAAGTACCGTCGGTTGCACGTCATCATCGGTGACGCGAACCTCAGTGAGATCTCCACCTACCTCAAGCTCGGCACCACCTCGTTGGTGCTAGCGATGATCGAGGCGGGCTTCCTCGACGACGACCTCAGTGTGGTTCGGCCGGTGACCGAGCTCCACGAGGTCTCGCACGACCCGAGCCTGCGCCATCAGATCAGCTTGACCTCAGGTCGCCGGCTCACGGCTGTGCAGCTGCAGATCGAGTACGCGGAGCAGGCACGAAAGTTCGTGGAGGACAGGTTCGGCGCGGACGCGGACCCGCAGACGCTGGATGTCTTGTCCCGATGGGAGTCAGTGCTCGACCGCTTGGCTGACGACCCGTTGCGTCTGGCCAGCGAGCTCGACTGGGTGGCCAAACTCAAGCTCCTGCAGGGGTATCGAGACCGCGATGGCCTGGGATGGGACGCACCCAAGCTGCACGCCATTGACCTGCAGTACAGCGATGTCCGCCCGGACAAGGGTCTCTACCACCGCCTGGTGGCAGCCGGGCGACTCGACCGGCTGCTCGACGACTCGCTGGTGGTCGCTGCCGTCGCCAACCCTCCGGAGGACACTCGCGCCTACTTCCGAGGGGAGTGCCTGCGACGCTATCCCGAGCACGTCGCCGCGGCGTCGTGGGACTCGGTGATCTTCGATGTGCCTGGCCAGCCGGCCCTTCAACGAGTGCCCACCTTGGAACCCCTGCGCGGCACGCGGGCGCACGTGGAGGAGCTGCTCGACCGCAGCCCTACAGCCGCCGACCTGCTGCGCGCGCTCGGGTAGCTCAGCGGGGGACCCTGGCCGGCCTGGCGTGGTCGGCCACCCAGAGCCCCCGCAGGCGCGCAGCGAGGGTCGCGATGACCACCAGGATGCACATGAGCGTGATCACTGCCGCGAATCCGTCGCTGTCCGTACCGATGCCTACCGAGTGCGCCACAGCCAACGGCCACGCGACGTACACGGCCTTGTGCACCACCTTCCAGGAAGCCGGACCCAGCCGGAGCCGGAACAGCGCCGTGATGACCACGACCCCGAGGATGTCGAAGGCCAGGGTGCCCAACCCGAGCCACAGCGCCTGATAGGCCGAGGCAAAAGGGATCACCACATCCAGCCAGCCGAGCGGAACGTAGTCGTCGAGAATGGCGGGAACTATGTGAACCGCTGCGAGGGCGACCGCAATGAGGGAGACCCGACGATGCAGCTCGGGCAGCACGAAACCGGGAAAGCGGCCGATCGGACGCGTCCGTCGGACTCCTGGGGAGCCGACCCGCGGTCGAGTGCGACGGTCGATGGCCTGAACGCCCATCACGGTGGCCGCGGTCAGCAGGACGAGCAGAACGACGCCAGCGGCCCGGTTCACGTACCAGAGGATCGACGGGTCCGCGAGGACCTTCACGCGGCCTCCTGAGCCGGCCAGCCGGCGATCAGCCGTACGCCTCCGCCCCGGTGGACCAGTCGCGCGGGGAGTTGCTGCTCCTCGAGCCAGCTCGCCGCCTGGGACCCCTTCACCAGTACGGCGGTCGACGCGGCATTGGCGTCGACACAGGTCTGTGCGGCCACGGTCGCCGTGCGCCAGTGCTCGGTGGCAGATCGGCCGGTTGTCGGGTCCAGGACGTGGTGGCTCCAGTGCCAACCTTGCCGCCACCTGCGCGACGTGGTCGACGAAGTGGCTACACCACCGTCGACGACGTGCACCCACGCCTGGCCGGCGCCCTCGGGAGTTTCGGCAATCTCGATCAACCAGGGCGGCTCGCGCTCGGTCGTCACAGCCCGTAGATCGCCACCGACGGCGACGAGCACCGGCCCGTCGGCCGCGATGCTCGCACGCGTCGCCGCTCGGTCTACGGCGAGCGCCTTCCCTGTGGCACCGAGATCGAGCAGCACACCCGCAGGCACCTGGACGACGTCGCCGACCAACCGGACATCTCGCCACGTCGTCCGCCTGACCGTCGACACCCGAGAGCCTGCCCACAACCGCCGTGGACGGTTGGTCACCACCGAGATGTCCTCGTCGTAGCCGGCGTCGATCAGCGCGCGGCCGAGCGTGGGGTCGACGGCGCCGTCGGTGAGCTCCGCGACGCGCAGGGCAGCGCGAATGGTGCGGGCCAGGAGGGGAGAGATCTGGGTCGGCGCGCCGTCCGCCATGGCGAGGCGGCTGACCTCGCTGGTGGGGTCGAACCGGCTCGCCGCTGCCTGCATTCCAGCCAGCTCGGACTCGACGGCGTTGCGGGCGGCGGCTAGCGCTGCGGGCTCGCGAACGACGAGCCGTGCGGTCGTGGACCAGATCGGCCAGCTGGCTGCCAACGCGGTGTCCTCAGTGCGGCCGGGCCAGGTCATGATCCAGCACTTCTTGTAGGGCCAGGCTCCGGAGGCTGTTCAGGTGGCGGAGGAGTTGGTCGAACGGTCTTGGTGTCCTTGGGCTTGGCGCTCTTCGACGTCGGCTTCGGCTCCGGCCGGTCCGGCTTGGTCTCGGCTGCAGAGCTCGCCTTGGCCCGGTGCGTGGGCTTCGCGGTCCCCTGAGCGGCCGTGGATTCGCGCGAAGTCTTGTCGGTGGCCGGCTGGCTTCCCTTCTTCGAGGCCGTCGGCTTGGCCGCCCGGGTCGGCTTGTGCTTGGGCGGCTTGAGACCCGGCTTGTCCGCTTTCGCGGACGTGTCCTTTTTGCCCGCCTTGCCCTCGTCGGACTTGACCTTGACCGACGGCACGGCGCTGGTCTGATCGGTGGCTCCGGCGGCCAGCGCGGCCGTGCCCCACGCCGTGCCCGCGGCGGCAGCGGCGACCACGGCAGCCGTACCGCCGTTCACCAGCCGCCACCCACGCGCTCGACGTGCCTCAGCCGAGGCTGGGCCTGCGGCCGAGCGCGCTCGGGCGTGGCGGGGCGCTGGGGGGCTCACGGTGAGGACATCGGCTGTGCAGACGGCGAACTCAAGGTCGCTCGCGTGGTGAGGAAGTGGTTCGACGTGCCGATGAGTAGGGTCAGATAGGAGAGTTCATCCGGGTTCTCAGGCTGCGGTACAGCGATCGGGAGGTGGCCATGGCGAACAGAGGTGGCCAGGAGCACGCGAGCCGGCGGGACGACCGGACGGCCGAGGCCGAGGTCGAAACCGAAGCAACGAGCGACGTGGAGACAGCGGCCGAGACGGCCGAGCGCAAGGCCGTCCTCGACGAGGACGTCGACGCGATCCTTGACGAGATCGACGAGGTTCTCGAGACCAACTCCGAAGAGTTCGTCCGCGGCTTCGTCCAGAAGGGCGGAGAGTGACTGCGGGTGCGGCGCAAGGGGGGCGACTCCCGGCCGCCTTTCTCACGGTGGGAACGTCCTCGTTCAGCGACTTCCTGGCCGAGCATTCACCAGCCCTGCTACCGGGCTCCGCCGTCCTTCCCGCAGGGCGAGGGTTCGAGGCGCCGCACGGCACGACGATCGTTGCGGCCACCTACCCCGGGGGCGTGGTCATGGCCGGCGACCGTCGAGCGACGATGGGCAACGTCATCGCTCAGCGAGACATCGAGAAGGTCTTCCCGGCGGACGAGTTCTCCTGCGTCGGCATCGCCGGGACGGCCGGCATCGCCGTCGAGGTGGTCCGGCTCTTTCAGGTCGAGCTGCAGCACTACGAGAAGATCGAAGGAACCACGCTGTCGCTGGACGGGAAAGCCAACCGACTAGCGGGCATGATCCGCGGCAACCTCGCGATGGCCATGCAGGGACTCGCCGTGGTCCCGCTGTTCGCCGGCTACGACCCGGAGTCGGGTGAGGGACGGATCGTGTCCTTCGACGTCACGGGTGGGCGCTACGAAGAGCACTCCTTCCACGCCGTCGGGTCAGGGTCGATGTTTGCCCGCGGCTCTCTCAAGAAGCTCTATCGAGACGATCTGAGCCAGGAGGGCGCCGTGACCGCCTGCATCCAGGCGCTGTACGACGCCGCCGACGACGACTCGGCCACGGGCGGTCCCGACCTGACCCGCGGCATCTTCCCGGTGGTCGCGGTCGTCAGCGCCGACGGCTACGACCGCTATTCCGATGAGACGGTGGGTGCTCTCGTGCGGCAGGTCGTCGCCGCCAGGGACGACAGACCAGACGGCCCACTGGCGCCGCTCAGCTAGCCCAACCATCCGAGCCACTCGAGCCATCCGAGGAGAGGAGGACCCGATGTCGATGCCGTTCTATGTCTCGCCCGAGCAAGTCATCAAGGACAAGGCCGACTACGCGCGCAAAGGGATCGCACGGGGTCGCAGCGTCGTCGTCGTCCAGTACGACGACGGAATCCTCTTCGTCGCGGAGAACACCTCCCGGGCGCTGCACAAGGTCAGTGAGATCTACGACCGGATCGCCTTCGCGGCCGTCGGCAAGTACAACGAGTTCGAGAATCTTCGAGTCGCTGGCGTACGGCTGGCTGATATGCGCGGCTACTCCTACGACCGACGAGATGTCACCGGGCGAGGACTGGCCAACGCCTATGCGCAGACGTTGGGCACCATCTTCACCGAGACGAACAAGCCCTACGAGGTCGAGATCGTCGTCGCGGAGGTCGGCGAGACCGCCGAGGACGACCAGCTCTACCGGCTGACGTTCGACGGCTCCGTCGGCGACGAGCACGGGTTCGTCTGCATGGGTGGCCAGTCCGAGGCGATCGCCGAGGCCATGGGCGCGGATTACTCCGACGGGATGACGCTGGAGGCTGTGCTGCCACTGGCCGTCCGGCTGCTGGGAGAGCACGGCGCCGCTGAGAGCCGAAGCCTCGAGGCAGCCCAGCTGGAGGTCGCCGTCCTCGACCGCACCCGGGAGGCGCCGAGGAAGTTCCGTCGGATCACCAACTCACGCCTGAGCGACCTGCTCAGCGGCTGACGACGTCATGGACCGTCGCATCTTCGGCCTGGAGAACGAGTACGGCGTTACGTGCACGTTCAAAGGCCAACGACGGCTCTCCCCGGACGAGGTGGCCCGCTATCTGTTCCGTCGGGTCGTGTCCTGGGGTCGATCGTCCAACGTGTTCCTGCGCAACGGGGCCAGGCTCTACCTCGACGTGGGAAGTCACCCGGAGTACGCCACCCCAGAGTGTGACTCGCTCGTGGACCTGATCACGCACGACAAGGCAGGGGAGCGAATTCTCGAGGGTCTGCAGGTCGACGCCGAGCGGCGCCTGCACGAGGAGGGGATCCCGGGAGACGTCTACCTGTTCAAGAACAACACCGACTCCGCAGGAAACTCCTACGGGTGCCACGAGAACTACCTCGTGGGCCGGACCGGCGACTTCGGCCGGCTGGCCGACGTACTCATCCCCTTCTTGGTGTCTCGGCAGATCATCTGTGGAGCCGGCAAGGTGCTGCAGACACCGCGGGGGGCCGTCTACTGCGTGAGTCAGCGAGCTGAGCACATCTGGGAAGGAGTCTCATCGGCCACCACTCGGTCCCGCCCGATCATCAACACCCGGGACGAGCCGCACGCCGACGCCGAGCGATACCGCCGCCTCCACGTGATCGTGGGCGACTCGACGATGGCCGAGCCG
Source organism: uncultured Actinomycetota bacterium (assembly GCA_963805505.1). Classification (GTDB taxonomy): domain Bacteria; phylum Actinomycetota; class Actinomycetes; order DATJPE01; family DATJPE01; genus JANPBY01. The sequence goes on from CAWDUP010000007.1 coordinate 459,771, forward strand.
ACCACCTTGCTCAAAGTGGGCTCGGCCGAGCTGGTCCTTCGGATGATCGAGGCCGGGGTCGTGATGCGCGACCTGACCATGGAGAACCCGATCCGGGCGATCCGCGAGATCAGCCACGACACCACGGGACGGCGCACGATCCGGTTGATGAACGGCCGGGACGTCTCAGCGCTCGACATCCAGGGCGAGTACCTCACCAGGGCGCGGGACTTCGCTGCCCGACGTGGGTTCGACGAAGGGGTGACCAAGCGTGTTCTCGACCTCTGGGAACGGACGCTGACCTCGGTCGAGACCCAAGACTTCACCGCAGTGGAGCGGGAGATCGACTGGGTCATCAAGCTGCGGTTGATCGAGCGCTACATGGTCAAGCACGACCTGAGCATGTCCTCGCCGCGAATTGCTCAGCTCGACCTCGCCTACCACGACATCGATCGTCGCCGCGGGCTCTACGCCCTGCTGGAGAGGCGGGGTCTCGTGGATCGGGTCACGCGCGACCTCGACGTCTTCGAAGCCAAGTCCGTCCCGCCCCAGACGACCCGAGCCAAGCTGCGCGGCGACTTCATCAGGACCGCCCAGGAGCGACGGCGCGATTTCACCGTCGACTGGGTCCACCTGAAGCTGAACGACCAGGCTCAGCGGACCGTGCTCTGCAAGGACCCGTTCCGCTCGGTGGACGAGCGCGTCGAACGGCTCATCGCCTCCATGTAGACACCAACCTGCCCGATCCTCAGCAACTCATCGTGAGCTGGGCATCCTCACGGGTCCCTGAGTCGGTCACGCCCATCTGTCCGGACCACGAGACCTGGTTGCCGGAGACGACAGGTGCATCGGTCGAGCCGTTCCATACCTCACCGTCGATGGTCATCCGGAGCAGCACGTTGCCCTCAGGGTCGACGGTCAAGTTGAGCGCATCGCCGCCATCCCCAAAGAACTGGGAGATGATCGCCCCGTTGGCGAGGGTGCATCCGCCCTGGGTGAACGCGTAGGTCTGATCGCCGACCACGACCTGTGCAGAGGACGCCCCAGCCCCAGGATCGGTGCCATCTCCCGTACCGTCTCCATCTGAACCATCGCCATCCGCAGCCGTGGGGCCGGTCTGCGTGACGCTCGACGAATCGGTGAGCGACGCGTCGTCTCCTCCGCAGCCGGCCATCCCCAGGCCCCCGACGACGACAGCTACGGCAGCAAAGGCTCGAATGTCCCTCATCACGGTCCGAACTCCTGGTTCGAGAGGCGGGCCCCCGCCCCTCGAACGTAGCAGCGATCGGGCGCCTGTGACCTGGCACACAAGCACACCTGCGACGTCCGAAGCCCCTCCTTGCCCGGGTTAGGGTTTGAGGTCCGCCTTCGAACGAGACGAGTTCCCCCGTGCCCTCCCCGCGTCGTCGCTCAATTGCCCGCTCGACCCTCGTTGCCGTCGCTGTGTGCGCCACGCTGGCGGCGTGCAGCTCCTCGGGCGGCCAGACGTCGACCGGTGCCACCTCCGACCCCGCCGCCACCACCCCCGCCCCCGTGGCCACGGCGAGTGGCCCCATTCCGGAAGTCACCGGCGGTTTCGGAGAGCCCCCGAAGATCACCATTCCTGAGCAGAGCCCGGCCGACGCCCTGGTGACCAAGACGCTCGTCACGGGCAAGGGCGCCACCGTGAATGCTGGTGACCTGCTCGTGGTCAACTACGTCGGCGAGACCTGGGACGACGGCAAGGTCTTCGATGAGTCGTTCAGCAGATCGGCACCGACAGCGTTCGGCATCGGTGTCGGTCGAGTGATCCCCGGCTGGGACGCAGCCCTGGTGGGTCAGACCGTGGGCAGTCGCGTAGTCATGGCGATCCCACCCGACCTCGGGTACGGCGCCGACGGCCAGCCCTCGGCCGGCATCGCGGCCGACGACACGCTCGTGTTCGTCGTCGACATCCTCGGCGCCTACCCACCCGGGAGTGCCCCAGCAGCTTCCGCGAAGGACACCGGCGTGGACCTGTCCGGCCTCCCGACGGTTTCCGGCGATCTTGGCGCACAACCCACGCTCACCGTGCCAGCAGGCACCACCCCTCCCACGAAGGCGAAGGCTGTGGTGCTGGCCCAGGGAGAAGGTCCCGCTCTGCAGTCCGGCTCGTTCGTCATCGTCCAGTACGAGGCAGTCGACTGGTCGGGCGCGTCGGTCGGCTCAACGTGGGAGCAGGGTCAACTTGCTGGCCTGTCGGTCGGTTCTCTGCCTCCCACCCCGTTCGACGCCTTGATCGGGCAGTCTGTGGGAAGCAGGGTGTTGCTCATCGTCCCCGCCGACGGGGTCGGCGACCCGGCGACGGACAGCGTCGCGGTGGTCGTTGACATCATCGACGCCATTCCACCTGCCAGCTGAAGGAGCCCACGTGCCGGACCTGAACGAAAAGCCTGAGATCGACTTCCCGGGCGGAGAGCCCCCGACGGAGCTGACCATCACCGATCTGGTAGCCGGTGACGGCGCTGAAGCTCGTCCCGGCGCCCAGGTCCTCGTGCACTATGTCGGCGTCGACTTCGAGACTGGCGAGCAGTTCGACGCGTCCTGGGACCGTGGGGAGGCCATCGAGTTCCCGCTCAAAGGCCTGATTCAAGGCTGGCAGGACGGGATCCCTGGCATGCGCGTCGGCGGGCGCCGCCAGCTCGTCGTGCCACCGCACCTCGCCTACGGCGCCGAAGGAAGCGGTCATCGGCTGAGTGGGCAGACTCTCATCTTCGTCATCGACCTGCTCGACGTCCGCTGACCCTGTCCGTGGCCGCGAACAAGACCGAACGCCTCCTCGAGGTGTTCCTCTGTCTGTCCCAAGCGCGGCGCCCAGTCACCAAGCATCAGCTCAGGGACGCGATCGAGGACTACGCCAACGCGGTCAGCGAGGAGGCGTTCGAGAAGACCTTCGAGCGCGACAAGGCCGAGCTGCGCGATCTCGGCGTCCCCTTGGAGACGGTGACCGACGGCGATGGAGAGGGGTATCGAGTCGATCTGGACTCCCACACTTTGCCGCCTATCACCTTCACGCCCGCCGAGGCAGCCCTGCTCGGGTTGGCCAGGAGGGTCTGGCACGCCGACGGCGCGCCGGCGGCCGACCGGGCGCTGCGGAAGCTGGAGGCCGTCGGTGTCGCCGTCGATCCCGGTGCCCTCGCCCTCGTCGAACCGCGGCTGGCGGGCGGGGAACAGGCCTTCGCGCCGCTGGCTGAGGCCATCTCGCGTCGACAGATGGTGTCCTTCGACCACAGGGCAAGCGGGGCGACCACGGTGACCAGCCGGCGCCTGCAGCCGTGGGGCGTGCTCAGCCGGCGAGGACGCTGGTATGTCGTGGGTCTGGACGTCGATCGTGCGGCACCACGAGCCTTCCGCCTGGACCGGCTGGTCGGTGAGATCTCCACGATCGGCCCCACCGGCGCCTTCGAGGTCCCCGACGACATCGACGTGGCGGCCCTGGTCTCCGATCCCACCCAAGGAAAGCCATCGCGGGCCGTGCTCCGCGTGCACCACGGATCCGGGCACTCCCTGCGCCGACGGGCCGAGGCCGTTGAGCGGCTGGACGACCTCTGGGACCGGCTGACCGTGTGGATCACCGACGAAGAACGACTCGTCCGAGAGGCTTTGTCCTACGGCGACCACGTCGTCGTCGAGCAGCCGGTTTCGGTGCGCGACCTCGTTGTCGCCGCGCTCCGTGAGATGGCGGGTGATCGTTGATGGCGTCTGCCTCTGACCAGCTGACGCGGTTGCTGACCCTGATCCCGTGGCTGGTCGCCCACCCCGGAGTGAGCAAGGCCGAGGCCGCTCGGACCTTCGGGATCAGCACGGCCCAGCTCGATGTCGACCTCGAGCTGGCCGCGTGCGCCGAGGTCGGTCGCGACACGCTGGCCAGTCTCGACATCGACTACTGGGACGACGAGATCACCGTCATCGACGCCCAGACCGTCGATCGGCCGCTGCAGTTGCGCGTCGACGAGGCCGTGACCCTGCTGGTGGGTCTGCGGGCACTCGCCGCGGTGCGCGGGCTGGCCGACCGTGAGGTCGTGGACCGAGCCCTGGCCAAGGTGGAGGGGGCCATCGGCGGTTCGGCCGGTGCGGTCCTCGGGACGTCGAGCGAGAGCGCTGAGGAGGTGCAGGCCGCGGCAGCCGTACGGGACGGACTTGCCCGTGGGCGGCGGCTTCACCTGGCGTACTGGACCCCGGCTCGGGACGAGGTCTCCGAGCGGGACGTCGATCCGATGCGCCTGGTGAGCCTGGGCACGGATGCCTACCTGCAGGGGTGGTGTCACACCGCGGAAGCGGTACGGACCTTCCGGCTCGACCGGATCCTGTCCGTCGAGGTCCTCGAGGAGCCCGCGAAGCCCCCACCGGCGGCCGAGCTCACCGACGTGGCTGCACCTGGAGCCGCCTGGGCCGGGGGGCCGGGGGACCAGACCGTCGTCCTAGACCTGCAGCCCCAGGTGCGCTGGGTGGTCGACTACCACCCGGTGGAAAGTGCCGAGGAGCTGCAGGACGGGGTGTTGCGCGTCACCCTCCGAACTCCCGAGCTTGCCTGGGCGCGCAGGCTCGTGCTCAGGCTCGCCGGCGGAGCCAGCGTCGTATCACCGCCAGAGCTGGGCGAGGCTGTCCGCAGTGCCGCTGTCGATGCGTTGGCGGTCTACGAGATGGAGAAGTCCGAGCGGAAAGTCAAGATCGGCTCACCGGGTGCCGAAGCCCTGGATGAGGACCAACCGTAGTACCGCTCTTTGCTCGTCATACTTCTTGTCATTCTTGCTCGACATTCATTTGCGGTCCTCATGGGGAGGACCTGTCATGACCACTATCAAGGCCTCGTGCCCCATGTGTGGGGACGTAGACCTCAAGCCGGCTGACCTACGCCTGGTCGTCTGCAGCCGAACGGACTGGTCGACGTACGCCTTCGACTGCCCGGCCTGCACCGACGAGGTCAAGAAGCCGGCCGACGAGGAGATCGTCGCGCTGCTCGTCTCCGGCGGGGTGCGCGCCCAGCAGTGGCACATCCCTGCGGAGGCGCTCGAGGAGCACGCCGGGCCTCGGCTGGACTACGACGATCTGCTGGACTTCGCGCTGTGGCTGCACAGCCACGACGTGGTGGTCCCTGCGGTCGCTCCGCTCATCCATTCCAGCTGAGTCTGGTTTGGGCCGCGGTCGCCCCCAGCCGGCTGGGGTACTCTGAAAGTTCCAGTCGAGAGGGAGTGCCATGCCCAACCTGCGCGGCTTCGAATGGGTCGTCCTGATTCTGCTCATCGTCGTTCTTTTCGGCGCCAAGCGCCTTCCGGACGCCGCTCGGGGGCTCGGCCGTTCGCTGCGGATCTTCAAGGCGGAGACCAAGGGTCTGCGCGAGGATGACTCGGCTGAGACGTCCACGACCACGGTGCAGCAGTTGCCTCCAGCGAGCATCCCGCCCGCCGAGCCGGGACCGCAGGTCCCGCCCGCTTCGGCACCGGCACCACAGGCAGAGGCGCAGCCGAGCTCGGCCCGGGGTAGCGGCGAGTCCGGTCCGACCTCGGAGCACTGACCGAACCACCACCCCCTCCTCCGGCGGGCCCCTTGGCGACCATTCCTCGACTCAGGCGCGGCTCGGCCCCTCGCGACCCTGAGGGGCGGATGACGCTCACCGAGCATCTGCGCGAGCTCCGTCGAAGGATGGTCATCTCCGCGGTTGCCGTCGCCGTAGGTGCCGTTGTCGGGTGGATCTTCTACGAGCCGATCTTCAGCTGGCTTCGGCACCCCGCCGACGTGGCGGTGGCCGAATTGCAGGCCCAGGGGCAGAACGTCGGCATCAGCGTCATCGGGGGAGTCGGTTCAGCCTTCGGCCTTGCAGCTGAAGCTCTCCGCCTACGTCGGCCTTGTTCTGGCCTCACCCGTCTGGCTCTACCAGTTGTGGCGGTTCGTCACGCCGGGTCTTCGTCGGCACGAACGCCGGTGGGCGTTCGGTTTTCTCGCGGTGTCGTTCCCGTTGTTCCTGCTAGGCATCGCGTTCGCCTACTGGGCCCTGCCCAAGGGACTCGGGGTGCTGCTCGGCTTCACCCCGGACAAGACTGACAACCTGGTGCCGCTCGACGACTACCTGACGTTCGTCCTCCGGATGTGCCTGTTCTTCGGCCTGGGCTTCTTGCTGCCTGTCCTGCTCATCTTGCTGAACGCGGCCGGCCTGGTGTCCGGGAAGACGTTGTGGGGTCGGTGGCGCGAAGTCGTGCTCGCAACCTGGATCTTTGCGGCTGTGGCCACCCCGACCGGTGACATCTTCAATCTCAGCCTGCTGGCGGTTCCGATCATGACCTTGATCTTCGTCGCCATGGGCATCGCGTCACTGAACGACCGGCGGCGCCGCCGAGGCCGGGCCGACTACGAGGAATGGGATGACGACGAGGTCTCCCCGCTCGACACCACCCCCACTGACATCAACGACCTGAACGACCTGAACGACTCAGCCACCTAGCCCCCGCGCCCCGTAGCCCCCGCGCCACCTAGCCCCGAGCCCCAACGCGCTTCACCCACCAGAAGTGCCCTCGACAGGGGCAATACATCCCGTATGTCTTGTTTGTCGGCTCCACCAGGGACACTCCGATGGGTGAAGCGGGAAGGTCCGGGGGGTGACGACCTAGTCTCCAGGCATGACGCGGACCGTGGCGCTGCTGGTCAATCCCACGGCGGGCAAGGGACGTGGCGAAGCGGAGGCCAAGACTGCCGCTGATCGCCTCACCGCTGCGGGGATCGGTGTCCAGCGCCTGGTGGGACTGGACGCGGCCGATGCCCTCCAGCTGGGGCGTCGCGCGGTCGCCCACGGATTGGACGCGCTGGTCGCAGTCGGAGGCGACGGCATGCTCAATCTTGCGTTGCAGTGCGTGGCGGGGACGAGTACGCCGCTCGGGGTGGTCCCGGCCGGCACAGGCAACGACTTCGCGACTCACGTGGGCCTGGCCTCTCACGACCCAGTGGCGGCCGCCGACGTGATCGCCGACGGTGCAGTGCGCTCGCTCGACGCGGCCCGGGTCACCTGGTCGGGGGAGGGCAGATGGTTTGCCGGGGTCCTTTCTTCCGGCTTCGACTCGGCCGTCAACGAGCGCGCCAATCGCATGCGCTGGCCGCGCGGGCGCTCTCGCTACAACGTGGCGATCCTCGCCGAGCTCGGCGTGTTCTCGCCGCTGAGATTTCGGATCTCGGTGGACGGAACTGCCATCGACCGAGAGGCCATGCTGGTCGCCGTGGGGAACGGGACGTCGTACGGCGGCGGCATGAAGGTCTGTCCCGGCGCTCTCGTGGACGACGGTTTGCTCCACGTCACCATCCTCGGACAGCTGAGCAAGCCGGAGTTCCTTCGAGTCTTTCCGAAGGTCTACAAGGGGACGCACGTCACGCATCGGGCCGTGGAGGTCGTCAGCGGCCGGGAGATCTCACTCCAGGCCGAGGGGGCCGTTGCCTACGCCGACGGCGAGCGTCTCGGCGCCCTCCCGGTGACCGTCACGTGCGTTCCCGCCGCGCTGCAGATGCTGGTGCCTGCCGACAGCTCCCTCGGACGACCCATCACCTAGCCTGAGGCCATGCCCTCACCTGCGGAGCGCTATGCCGCGGCGCGGCGGCGAAGGGACGCGATCGGCAGCGAAGTCACTCGCTTCGCCTCGACGTATGAGTTCCCTCTCGATGCGTTCCAGCTACGGGCCTGTCAAGCGCTCGAGGACGGCCACGGAGTGCTCGTTGCTGCACCGACCGGGTCCGGCAAGACCGTCGTGGGCGAGTTCGCCGTCCACCTGGCGCTGGCCGAGGGGCGGAAGTGCTTCTACACGACCCCCATCAAGGCGCTCTCGAACCAGAAGTTCGCCGATCTCGTGCGCCAGCACGGGGCCGAACACGTGGGGTTGCTGACGGGCGACCACTCGATCAACGGTGAGGCGCCGATCGTCGTCATGACGACCGAAGTGCTGCGCAACATGCTCTACGCAGGCTCACCGACACTGGGGGAGCTGGGCTACGTAGTGATGGATGAGGTCCACTACTTGGCCGACCGGTTCCGTGGCGCGGTCTGGGAGGAGGTGATCATCCACCTCGCGGAGTCCGTGACCTTGGTGTCCCTGTCTGCGACCGTGAGCAATGCCGAAGAGTTCGGCGACTGGCTCGCGACCGTCCGGGGGGACACGACGGTGATCGTCGAGGAGCACAGACCGGTGCCGCTGTGGCAGCACGTCATGGTCCGCAACCGCTTGTACGACCTGTTCACCGATCGTGGGCAGGTGAATCCCGAGCTGGTGCGGCAGGCGAGGGACGAGCAGCGCTTCGCGAAGGTCGGGGATCGGCGCCCGCAACGAGGTGGTCGTCGGGGCCGCCATCACAACACGCCTAGTCGTACGGACGTGATCGAGCGACTCGATCACGAGGGCTTGCTGCCGGCGATCACCTTCATCTTCAGCCGGGTCGGGTGTGATGCAGCTGTTCAACAGTGCCTGCGCAGCGGGCTGAGGCTCACCTCGTCCGACGAGAACGCCGAGATCCGGGCGTACGTCGACCAGCGTTGTGCGGGAATCCCCGACGAGGACCTGGACGTCCTCGGCTACTTCGAGTGGCGCGAGGGACTCACCCGCGGAGTGGCTGCCCACCACGCGGGCATGCTGCCAACCTTCAAGGAGGTCGTCGAGGAGCTGTTCGTCCGGGGGCTCGTACGCGCGGTCTTCGCCACCGAGACACTGGCCCTCGGCATCAACATGCCAGCCAGGTCCGTGGTCCTGGAGAAGCTGGTCAAGTGGAACGGTGAGACCCATGCCGACGTCACGCCAGGGGAATACACGCAGCTGACCGGGCGGGCTGGACGTCGGGGCATCGACGTCGAGGGTCATGCCGTGGTGATCTGGCAGCCGGGTCTGGAGCCACGCTCGGTGGCCGGGCTCGCCTCCACGCGCACCTACCCGCTGCGTTCGTCGTTTCGGCCCTCCTACAACATGGCGGTCAACCTGGTGGGGCAGCTCGGGCGCGAGCGCGCGCGGGCGATCCTCGAGTCGTCCTTCGCTCAGTTCCAAGCAGACCGTGCGGTGGTCGGCATGGCGCGTCAGGTCACCAGCAACGACGAGGGCCTCGACGGCTATCGGGAGGCCATGACCTGCGACCTGGGCGACTTCGAGGAGTACGCCGAGCTCCGCCGATCGCTCAAGGACCGCGAGGCTGCGCTGGCTCGTGCCGGATCCGCCCAGCGCCGAGCCGCCGCGGTGCAGTCCCTGGAGACCCTGCGTCCCGGTGACATCATCCGGATACCTTCCGGGCGAAATGCCGGGCTCGCGGTGGTGCTCGAGCCGGGCCTGCAGCTGGGATCCGGCGACGGCCCGCGGCCGTACGTCTTGACCGTCGAGCGTCAGGCCCGGCGGCTGTCGTTGGTCGACTTCCCGTCCCCGGTGGAACCGTTGGAGCGGCTGCGGATCCCCAAGAACTTCAACGCCAAGGACGCCAAGTCTCGACGTGACCTGGCGTCGTCCATGCGCGCCAAGGTCCACGACGATGGTGCCCGTCGGCGGCAACGCCAGCGCTCCGAGGCCGCGGACGATCCAGAGATCGCACGACTTCGAGCGGCCATCCGGGCGCACCCCTGCCACGCGTGCCCCGAGCGCGAGGACCACGCCCGCTGGGCCGAGCGATACTGGCGGCTCCGCAAGGACAACGATCAGCTTCGGCGCCGGGTGGACAGCCGGACCAACAGCATCGCCAGGCAGTTCGACCGCGTGTGCGACGTCTTGGAGTCACTCGGATATCTCGTGGGAGACACGGTGACCGCGGAGGGCACTCGGCTGGCGCGCCTCTACACCGAGCTCGACCTGGTGGCGGCGGAGTGCCTGCGCGACGGTCTGTGGGACGATCTCGCCCCGGCGGAGCTGGCCGCGTGCGTGTCCGCGTTGGTCTTCGAGTCCCGACAGCCCGACGACGCCGCGCCACCGAGGCTCCCGCACGGACCCAGTCGGGAGGTCTTAGGTCAGATGGTGCACACCTGGGGACGCCTGGATCAGCTCGAGGACGATCATCACCTCGATTTCCTCCGCGAGATCGACACCGGGTTCGCCTGGGCCACCTGGCAGTGGGCCTCCGGGCTGCCGCTCGACACCGTCCTTCGGGACAGCGCCCTGACGGCGGGTGACTTCGTTCGGTGGATCAAGCAGGTGCTCGACCTGCTCGATCAGGTGTCATCAGCCTCGGACGGCAGACTCAGGACCGCAGCCAACCAAGCGAGCGTCTCGCTGCGTCGCGGCGTGGTGGCCTACGGCTCGATGGGCTAGCGGTCGTGGATCGCGGCTGGCAACCTACGTTTGCGTAGGTTACGCTCCCGTAGGAAACCTCGACCTTCGGAGAGAGAGCCACTGTGACCATGACCTCGTCGTACTCCACGACCGACCTGCTGCGTGAGCTCGAGCCGTTCGTGGCCGGCGAGGTCGATCGGCACTTCGGCATCGCGAAGGAATGGTTCCCGCACGCCTACGTCCCGTGGTCGCTGGGCACCGACTTCGACGGTCCACTGGAGGGGAAGGCCTGGTCCCCGGACCAGTCCTCGCTGAGCGAAGCCGCGCGGGTCTCACTGTTCGTCAACCTGCTGACCGAGGACAACCTCCCGAGCTATCACGCCCAGATCGCGGAGATCTTCGGCCGAGACGGCGCCTGGGGCACGTGGGTCCATCGGTGGACCGCGGAGGAGGGGCGCCACGGTGCCGCGATCCGCGACTACCTGACCGTGACTCGGGCGGTGGATCCCGTCGAGCTGGAGCGGGCGCGGATGGTGCACATGGAAACCGGTTTTGAGAGTGACTACGGCGACTCAATGGTGCATGGGCTCGCCTACGTCTCGTTCCAGGAGCTCGCCACCCGTGTCTCGCACCGCAACACCGGCGCCGCGTCCGGCGACCCCGTGTGCGAGGCCCTGATGTCGCGCATCGCGACCGACGAGAACCTGCACATGATCTTCTACCGCAACGTCCTCGGCGCCACACTCGAGCTGGACCCCAACAACACCATGCGGGCCATCACCGACGTGGTGAAGACCTTCCAGATGCCTGGCCACTCGATCGACGGCTTCTTGCGGAAGTCAGCGGTCATCGCCAACGCAGGCATCTACGACGTGCGGCAGCACAAGGACCAGGTGCTGGCGCCGGTGCTTCGGCAGTGGAAGGTGTGGGACATCGAAGGACTGAACGCCGAAGGTGAATCGGCCCGCGAGGAGCTCGACGACTTCCTCGCCCAGCTCGAGACCGCCGCGGTGCGCTTCGAGGAACGCAAGGCAGCCCGAGAGGCGCGCGCCGCCGCCAAGGCCTGAGTCGATCCCAACTCGATGCTTCGGCGTCGATGCCTCAGCCGGACCCGCCGACCGACTGAAATGCGTTGAGCACTCGGTTGACCGGAGACTCAAGGTTCCAGCGATCGGCGAGGTCCAGGAGTCGTTCCGGCTCGAGCGGGTGAGCTGGGAGCGTGGTGTCCAGGCCGCTCGGCACCGGAACGTCCTGGGCCACCTGCACCACCGTTGGAGCGACGGCCAGGTAGTCACGAGCCGCCTCGAGCTTGGCCTTCCCGCCGAAGTCGGACGCCGGGTCGTCCAGTGCCTTCATCAGCGCAGCGAGCGAACCGAACTGGGTGATCAGTGACGCCGCGGTCTTGTCGCCGACGCCCTTGACGCCCGGCAGTCCGTCCGAGGGGTCGCCGCGGAGAGTGGCGAAGTCGGCGTAGGCACGCCCGGGGATCGCATACTTCTTCGTCACGGTCGCCTCGTCGATGATCTCGAGTCGACCCACGCCGCGGGCCGTGTAGAGGATTCGTACCGGCCGCGAATCGTCGACCAGCTGGAAGAGGTCACGATCGCCGGTCACGACGTCGACCGCCCCAGCAGTGATGTGGACGTAGGTGCCGATGACGTCGTCAGCCTCATAGCCCGCGACACCGACCCGGGCGATGCCGAGTGCGTCGAGAACCTCTTCGATGATCGGGACCTGGGGAGACAGGTCGTCGGGGACCTCCTCCTCGATCGAGCCAGGGTGGGCGACCCGGTGCGCCTTGTACGTCGCGATCGCATCCACCCGAAACTGCGGACGCCAGTCGGCATCCATGCAGGCCACCAGATGGCTCGGCCGGTGATCGCTCACGAGTCGTGCGATGAAGTCGAGCAGGCCGCGTACGGCGTTGACCGGCTGGCCGTCTGGTGAACGCACCGAGTCGGGTACCCCGAAAAACGCCCGGAAGTACAGGGAGGCCGTGTCGAGCAGCAGCAGCTTGTCCGGGCGGTCGGTCACGAGGGCAGCATGCCAGCCCAGTGCGTAGGCTGGCGATGTGAGCAGCCTCCTCGTCGACCTCGATCGCCTCGGCCGCGCGGCCGCCCTGACCGGCCGGGCCGGTCTCGACGCCATGCTGATCTCACCCGGCCCAGACCTGCGCTACCTGTGCGGGTACGACGCCATTCCGCTGGAGCGGCTGACCTGTCTCGTCCTGCGCCCTGAGGCCGACCCGGTCGTCGTGGTACCGACTCTCGAGGTCCCGGCCGCGGCCGCGTCGCCCCTGGGGCGGGCCGGCGTCGAGATCCGCGGCTGGGCTGAGACCGACGACCCGTACGCGCTCGTGGCCGACCTCGTGCCGGGCGCGGGTCAGGTCGCCATCGACGATCACATGTGGGCCGAGAAGGTGTTGGCCCTTCGGGCAGCCATGCCGCACGCCGAGCAGGTTCTCGCGGGCAGTGTCCTGCGTGAGCTCCGCATGCGAAAGTCACCGGCGGAGGTCGCGGCCTTGGCGGTGGCAGGGGCGGCCATCGACGCCGTGCATGCCGAGGTGCACCAGTGGCTCAAGCCGGGACGCACCGAGCGGGAGGTCGGTGCGGACATCGCAGACGCGATCCTCGCGGCCGGACATTCCACGGTCGACTTCGTCATCGTCGGTTCCGGACCGAACGGGGCCAGTCCGCACCATGAGCTGTCCGATCGGGTCATCCAAGCCGGTGACCCGGTCGTGGTCGACATCGGCGGCACCACTCCGGAGGGCTACTGCTCCGACGAGACGCGCACCTACGCGGTCGGTGCACCGCCGGCTGAGTTCCTTGCCTCCTACGAGGTGCTCCAGGCCGCTCAGGATGCCGCCTGCCGCTGGGCGCGTCCGGGCGTGAGCGCGGAGTCCATCGACGCCGCCGCGAGAGAGGTGATCGAGGCCGCTGGTTTCGGCGAACTCTTCATCCACCGCACCGGGCACGGCATCGGGTTGTCCACCCACGAGGAGCCGTACATCGTCGCGGGCAACACCTTGACCGTGGAGCCTGGCATGGCCTTCTCGATCGAACCGGGCATCTACCACCCCGGCTTGTTCGGTGCTCGCATCGAGGACATCGTGGTGTGCACCGACGAGGGAGCCCGGAGACTCAATCTGCGCCCGCGTGAGCTTGTTGTGCTGGACGTGTGACCACCCGAGAGGACGAATGCCGTGGCCCTGACCGTTGATCGAGAGCTTCCCACGGAGGAGGCGCGCGAGCTGATCGCCTTGACGCGGGAGATCGCTGATGCGGAGCTCGCCCCCCACGCGGCGACCTACGAGGCGGAGAAGCGCTTTCCCCGCGAGACGTTCCGCACGTTGGGAAAGTCCGGCCTTCTCGGTCTCGCCTACCCCGAAGAGCACGGGGGCGGCGGTCAGCCGTACGCCGTCTATCTGCAGGTTCTCGAGGAGCTGGCCGCCGCCTGGTTGTCCGTGGGCATCGGGGTCAGCGTTCACACCCTCGCCTGTCATCCGCTCGCGGTGTACGGCACGGCTGATCAGCAGCAAAGGTGGCTGCCGGAGCTGTTGGGCGGCGAGCTGCTCGGCGCCTACTGCCTGTCCGAGCCACAGTCCGGGTCGGACGCTGCGGCCCTGCAGACCAGCGCCGTCCTTGACGGTGACGACTACGTGGTCACAGGGACCAAGGCCTGGATCAGCCATGGGGGAGTGGCCGACTTCTACGCCGTCATGACGCGCACCTCCGACGAAGGTCCGCGCGGCATCACCTGCCTCCTGGTGGACGCAGACACCGAGGGGCTCTCGGCCGCCCCACCGGAGCGCAAGATGGCTGCGAACGCCAGCCACACCGCGCAGGTCCTGCTGGACGGCGCGCGAGTACCCGCCGATCGACGCATCGGCGCCGAGGGGCAGGGCTTCGAGATCGCGCTCGCCGCCCTGGACAGCGGACGGCTCGGGATTGCGGCCTGCGCCGTGGGGCTCGCCCAGACCGCACTCGACTTTGCCGTCGGCTATGCCAAGGAGCGCAGGCAGTTCGGTCGACCGATCGCGGACTTCCAGGGAATGCAGTTCTTGCTGGCCGACTGCGCGACCCAGATCACGGCGGCCCGTGAGCTCTACCTGGCTGCCGCGCGGCGCAAGGACCGAGGGCAGCCGTTCGGGACACAGGCCGCTATGGCGAAGCTGTTTGCCACGGACATGGCGATGCAGGTCACCACCGACTGCGTGCAGGTGCTGGGAGGCTACGGCTACGTGGAGGACTTCCCGGTCGAGCGCTACATGCGCGAGGCCAAGGTGCTGCAGATCGTCGAAGGGACCAACCAGATCCAGCGGATGGTCATCGGTCGGGCCCTCACCAAGGGCTAGCGAGCCGATCGGGCCGCCTGAGGGCGGCGTCGGCGGTAGATTCTGCGGCGTGGAGGACATCGACGCCGAGATCATCCGGCTGCTCGGCGTGGATGGCCGGATGTCGTACACCGATCTCGGCAAGGCCACCGGTCTGTCGACCTCCGCGGTTCATCAACGGGTACGTCGCCTCGAGGAGCGCGGTGTTCTCGTCGGCTACGCGGCGGTCGTCGACCACGCGGCGATCGGGCTACCCGTCACCGCCTTCGTCTCCATCACGCCGTTGGACCCCTCCCAAGCAGACGACGCACCCGAGCGGCTAGCGCCCATCGGCGCCATCGAGGCGTGCCACTCGGTCGCTGGAGACGAGTCCTACATCCTGAAGGTTCGAGTCGCCTCGCCGGTCGCGTTGGAGCTGTTGTTGGCACAGATCCGCGCGACCGCCAACGTCCGCACGCGCACCACGATCGTGCTGTCCACGCCCTACGAGGGTCGCCCGCCCAGCGACGTACCCGTTCGGCCGACCGCCTGAGGGCGCGGGCTCACCTGCGCCGGAAGACCGGGGTCAGCGGGTCGAGGCTTGCCTGGACGCGGCCGCGGCCTGGGAGGCGTCGGCAAGCGTCCGCTCAACCGACTCCATGCCGTGCTCCAACCACCACGCCTGACCCTCGGTCGGCAACGTGTCGATCGGGTCGTAGTACTCGTACGTCCGCGCCGTCGCATCGGGATCGGCCGCCTCGATCGAGGTGCGGTAGTTCTTGGTCCAGTAGGACACGCCGTGGACCTCGTCGTAGGAGTCCAGCTGATGCACCCAACGCTTGCCGACGAAGGGCACGTCGCACACGATCCGCGGGGTCGCGAAGCCGGGCAGGTAGCCCATCATCCCGTGCTGCAGCGCCTGGGCCTGCTTGACGCTGACCCGCCAGTGCTCGCTGAACGGGATCATGTCGCACATGTAGAAGTAGTAGGGCATGATCCCGGCGCCGTCGAGCAGCGAGAAGCACAAGTCGAGCAGCTGCTCCACGGTGGCGTTAACCCCACGCATGAGCACACCCTGGTTACGCACGTCGCGTACTCCCGCGTCCAGCATCGCGCGTGTCGCCTCGGCGACCAGCGGGGTGACCGACTGCGCCGCATTGACGTGAGTGTGGATCGCGAGGGAAACGCCGCGCTCGCGGGCGGTGGCGCCTAGGCGCGTCATGCCGGCAACGACGTCGTCCTGGAGCCAGTGCTGGGGGAGGCCCATGAGCGCCTTGGTGGCCAACCGGATGTCGCGGATGTTCTCGACCTCGAGCAGTCGAGAAACAAAGCTCTCCAGGCTCTTCCAAGGCAGGTTCGCTACGTCACCGCCACTGACGACGACATCGCGGACACCGGGAGTACGTCGGAGGTAGTCGATCATCTGATCTTGACGATCCACCGGCTTCAGGTCGAACTTCAGCTTGGCAACCTGCGGGGTCGAGTTCCCGACCAGATCCATCCGGGTGCAGTGCCCGCAGTACTGCGGGCAGGTGGGGAGCAGCTCGGCGAGCACCTTGGTCGGGTAGCGGTGGGTGAGGCCTTCGGCCACCCACATGTCGTGCTCGTGCAACGAGTCACGCGTCGCGTGGGGATGGGTCGGCCAGTCCGTGCGCCGGTCACTGAAGACGGGCAGCATGTAGCGGCGTACCGGGTCGGCGTAGAACGCTTCGGTGAACTCTGCCGGCGAAGGGGCGCCGGCGTCGTGCGAGCCGCCGACCATCGTGTTCATCATCTGGGGCGGGACCAGCATCGACATGGTGGCCCGCTCGGCTTGGTCGCGCTCCAGGTCGGCGTAGAACCGGTCCTCCAGCAGGTCGCCGACGAGCTCGCGCAGCTGCTTGATGTTCTTGACGCAGTGCGAGCGCTGCCACTGCGCGTCGCGCCACTGCTCCTCGCTGACGTCTGACCAGCCGACGAAGCGGGTCCAGTCGGGCTCCACGAGGGTGCGCGCGCGGTAGGCGTAGGGCTGCGGCACGGCCTGCGTGGAGGGCGCCGGAGCTACCAGCTGATCAGTCATAGGATCGAGAGTACGCGCAAACCTTGCGGCATAGCCAACTCGAAACAACAAGATCTGCGGCGTGTCCAGCAAGAATCGTGAGAGGATCCCGCGATGATCGAGATCTCGCCCGTCGGGCTCCATCGTGTCCTGGAGCCGTCCGGGGTGTTGCCCCAAGCCGCCGTCCGGCTGGATGCCAGCCCGCTCGTGCGCGCGGATGAGACCCGGATCCGCGTGGAGCGACTGAATCTCGACGCCGCCAGCTTCCGCCAGCTCACGGACAAGCACGGGGGAGACGGGGACGCGGTCCGGGACGAGGTACTCGACATCGTCGCTACAAGGGGCAAGATGCAGAACCCGGTCACCGGCTCCGGGGGAATGCTCGTGGGCACAGTCGAGGAGGTCGGGCCAGAGGCTTCGCTCGGGCTGGCCGTCGGCGACCGGGTGGCGACGCTGGTCTCACTGTCCCTCACGCCGCTGGTCATCGAGGACGGCCTCGCCCGTTGGGACGGTCGCAGCGAGCAGATCCCCTGCGACGGAACAGCCATCCTCTTCGGTCGGTCGATCGCAGCCGTCCTGCCGGACGACCTGCCGAGTGAGCTCGCCATGGCGGTGATGGACGTCGCCGGGGCGCCAGCACTGACCCAACGGGTGGTCGAGACCTACGTCGCTCGTGGCATCGCGCCGACCGTGGCCGTCATCGGCGGCGCGGGCAAGTCGGGATCACTGTCACTCGTGGCCGCTCGCCGCGCCGGCGCAGCGCGAACCGTCGGCGTCGTTCCCGTTGCGTCGGAAGAAGTGCGGCTGAAGGCGTCGGGGTTGTCGGACACGACGGCGTTGGCGGATGCTCGTGACCCCGTGGCGCTGTCGAGTGCTGTTGCTGAGGCCCTGGGCGCTCCGGCCGACATCACCGTCGTGTGCGTGGACGTCCCTGGTTGCGAGCACGGGGCGATCTTGTCGACGAACCCGGAGGGGGGCACGGTCATCTTCTTCTCGATGGCGACCTCGTTCACGGCAGCTGCGCTCGGAGCCGAAGGCCTGGCCGCAGACGTGACGATGTTGATCGGGAACGGCTTCACCCCGGGGCATGCCGAGCTGGCGTTCACGCTGATGCGAGAGGAACCGGCAGCCCGGGCACTCTTCGAAGACCGGATCGCGGCAGACTGACGTCCATGCCCCAGACCTCCACGCCAGAGCCGGACCGACGCACTCTCTTGATGGGTGGCCATATCTATTCGCCGGCCCGTCCGAACGCCACTTCCATGCTGATCGTGGGGGGACGCATCGCGTGGCTGGGGTCCGACGGGGATGCGGCGACCCATCGCGATGGCGCTGACGAGGTCGTCAACGTCGAGGGAGCCCTCGTGACGCCGGCGTTCGTCGACGCACACATCCACGCCACGTCCACCGGACTCCTCCTGACCGGCCTCGACCTCGTGGACACCACCTCGTTGACCGAGGCTCTCGACCGCGTGGAGCGCTACTGCCGGGCGACGGGATCAGCAGGTGTTGTTCTTGGCACTGGCTGGGACGAGACCCGCTGGCCGGAAGGCCGCCCACCGACCCAGGCGGAGATCGACCGGGCTTCCTACGGCGCGCGGCTCTACCTCACGCGCATCGACGTGCATTCGGCTCTGGCTTCCTCGGCGATGTTGGCCATGCTGCCCGGCATCGAGGACATGGATGGCTATGACCCCTCCGGGCTGCTGTCCAGGGACGCGCACCACCATGCCCGGGCAGTTGCGCTCGACTCGGTGACTCCCGCGGCACGTACGGCTGCGCAGCGCGCCACCCGTGCGCACTGTGCCGCGCTCGGCGTTGGCGCTTTCCACGAGCTGGGCGGTCCCGAGATCTCGAGTCCGGACGACTTCACGCAGATGCTTGCGCTCGCCAAGGCCGAGCCCGGGCCCGAGGTCGTCGGCTACTGGGGCGAGCTCGGGGGAGTAGACCAGGCAAAGGCGCTGGGCGCACTCGGAGCAGCCGGTGACCTGTTCGCCGACGGGGCGATCGGCTCTCATACCGCCTGCCTGCGGACGCCGTACGCCGATGCCGACACCGTCGGCAGTGCCTACCTCACCGTCGAACAGGTACGCGACCACGTCACAGCCTGCACCCGAGCCGGGCTCCAAGCCGGTTTCCATGCCATCGGTGATGGTGCCACTCACACGGTCATCGAGGGTTGCCGCGCGTCGGCAGGAGAAGTCGGGATCGATGCGTTCCGAGCGGCGCGGCACCGCCTCGAGCACGTCGAGATGCTCGACGCTGAGCTCATCGGGCTGATGGCCCACCTTGGGCTCTATGCCTCGGTGCAGCCGGCGTTCGATCCGCTGTGGGGAGGCGACTCCGGCATGTACGCCCAGCGCCTCGGCGTTGACCGTGCGCTCACGCTGAATCCTTTCGGTGACCTGCATGCTGCGGGGGTCACGCTCGCTCTCGGCAGCGACAGCCCCGTGACTCCAATCGATCCGTGGGGTGCCATCCGTGGCACCTTGCACCACCACGTGCCTGCTCACCGGCTCACGATCACCGATGCCTTCCACGCCCACACCGTCGGAGGGTGGCAAGCAGCCGGCATCG
This sequence comes from uncultured Actinomycetota bacterium, assembly GCA_963805505.1. Taxonomy (GTDB): domain Bacteria; phylum Actinomycetota; class Actinomycetes; order DATJPE01; family DATJPE01; genus JANPBY01. The sequence continues at coordinate 478,909 of CAWDUP010000007.1, forward strand.
ACGACGCAGGGGTTCTCGCACCCGATGCCGTGGCGTCCTACGCGGTCTGGTCGACCGAAGGTGTCGACCGGACCCCATCCGGGCTGCCCGACCTCAGCCAGGACTCGCCGGACCCCACGTGCCTGCAGACGGTGGTGCGAGGACAGGTCGTCTACACCAGGGAAGCGGCCGCATGAGTCCCGCCCGCACCAGGCCCGCAGGCGACCTCCTGACCCTGGACCCCGCAGTCGTACGACGGGCCCGCCAGCTCGCCAAGCAGGCCGGCCGGCCGGTCGTCCGGATGGCGCGCACGCACACGACGGTGTCGGTGGAGCGGGCCGGTTTGCGCCTTGCCGGTCTGGCAGGCGCCGACGTCGAGGGGATCCCCTGGGTCAATCGCCTGGTGGATGCAGTCGCAGCAGACGTGGGTATCGAGCACGGTGTGTCCCTGCCGGTGTGGCATGCGCTGCGGCAGAGCAGTACCGGGGATCTGCTGACGCTGGCGCAGAAGGCTGCGAGCGGCTCGGTCTCGTTCACCGTGCCAACAGGGCGTGAGGCTGATCGCGCTCGTCGGTCGGCCCGTGCCGCGGCCGCCAAGGGTCTGGCCCGAATCGATCGGGCGCGCGCCACCCGTCAGCGGTTGATCAGCCGAGTCGGTGATGCCCCGCGGCGGCCCTGGATCTATCTCATCGTGGCGACCGGCGACATCTACGAGGACGTGCCGCAGGCCCAGGCTGCGGCCCGTGAGGGAGCGGACGTCATCGCGGTCATCCGCTCGACGGGGCAGTCCTTGCTCGATTACGTGCCCGAAGGCGCCACCCGCGAAGGCTACGCCGGCACCTACGCCACCCAGGAAAACTTCAAGATCATGCGAGGCGCCCTCGACGACGTGAGCAAGGAGCTCGGCCGCTACGTCCGACTCACGAACTACGCCTCCGGGCTCTGCATGCCGGAGATCGCCACGCTGGCCGGGCTCGAGCGGCTCGACATGATGCTCAACGACTCGATGTACGGCATTCTGTTTCGCGACATCAATCCAGTCAGAACCTTTGTGGACCAAAGGTATTCGCGCCAGGTGCACGCTCGCGCGGGCATCATCATCAACACCGGCGAGGACAACTACCTCACGACTGCCGACGCGGTCGAAGCCGCCCACACGGTGACCGTCAGCCAGCTGCTCAACGAGTTCTTCGCCAAGGAGGCCGGACTCCCGGACGCGCAGATCGGGCTCGGGCACGCCTTCGAGATCAACCCCGACCTGCCCGAGTCGTTCCGCCTCGAGCTCGCCCACGCCCTGCTGGCGCGGACCCTCTTCCCCAAAGCACCTCTGAAGTGGATGCCCCCGACCAAGCACATGACCGGCGACATCTTCAAGGGCTACCTGCTGGACGGGTTCTTCAACCTTGTCGGGGCGCTGACGGGGCAAGGCATCCTGCTGGTGGGAATGATGACCGAGGCGGTGGTCACACCGTGGCTGTCCGACCGTGACCTCGCCCTGCAGAACGTCCGCTATGTCATGAACGCCGCTGGGGGCCTCACCGAAGACTTCCGACCGCCGGTCGACGGCTTCATCCAGACCAGGGCGCGCCAGGTGCTTTCCGAAGCCGTGGAGCTGCTCGAGCAGATCGTCGCTGAACCCGGGAAGGCTCCCCTGCTCGAGGCCATCGGAGATGGGACGTTCGGCCTGATGAAACGCCCAGCGAATGCGGGCAAGGGCCTAGAGGGCGTCGCCCTACGGGCGTCGGACTACTACCACCCTGGCATCGACCTCCTCGAGGACAACCGGTCATGAGCGACAAGCGGGTGCTGCGCCCGTACGGCGACACCACCGGTGACGGGATGGTGCAGGTGTCCTTCACCTTGCCCATGCCGCATGACAAGCGGTCAGAAGGTGCGGCTGTCCAGCTCGCCAACAAGATGGGAATCGACCCGGCCTTGCTGGTCCATGCAAAGGCCATGGGCCCGGACTTCACGTTCTTCGTGGTCTACGGACCGGTGGCGCACCTTGTCGAGCCGCACAAGGTCACCGTGGTCGAGCGCGAGTTTCCGCTTCTCACGGCCAAGGAGGTCAACGCTGCGATCAAGAAGAACCTGCGCCGACCCCTGGTCGTGGTCGGCGCGTGCATCGGAACCGACGCACACACCGTCGGTATCGACGCGATTCTCAACATCAAGGGGTTCGCTGGGGAGAAGGGCTTGGAGTACTACTCCGAGATGCAGGTGCACAACCTCGGAGCGCAGGTGCTGGTGCCGGACCTGGTGGAGCGCACCCAGGCCATGGGAGCCGACGCCGTTCTGGTGTCTCAGGTGGTCACTCAAAAGGACGCGCACCTGCACAACACCCGAGAAATGGCGGCAGCCTTCCGGGAGGCCTACCCGGCCGGGCAGCACCCGGTTCTGATCGTCGGTGGCCCGCGTTTCGCTGAAGGGTCGGCGGCGGAGCTCGGTGTCGATCGGGTCTTCGGCAAGGGGACCACTCCCGGTGAGGTGGCCTCTTATCTCGTGCACGCACTGACCGAACCGGTCGGTCACCAGTCAGACGTCCCCGTTGACCCCGGTGCCGGCCACAGCGCCAAGCGGCGGCGACGCGCGTGGCATGGCCGTGAGACCGGAAAGGCACGCGCGGCCACTCGATCGAGGGCCTCGAGCCAGGAGAAGTCATGACAGCGAACGCTGATCCCGGACCGGCCGCCGACGCACGACTGGGCCTGACCGTCACACATCGGCGCTATGTGCCTTACTCGCACGCCCACTACGGCGGCAACCTCGTGGACGGCGCCTACGTCCTGGCACTCTTCGGCGATGTAGCCACCGAGGTCTGCATCCGCACCGACGGCGACGAGGGCCTGTTCGCGGGCTATGAGGCAGTGCGCTTTCTCGAGGCCGTTCAGGGCGGCGATGTGATCGAGGTGACCGCGACCGTTCAACGGGTGGGCAGACGCTCTCGAGGAATCGGATTCGAGGCACGGATCATCTGCCGTGGCGCTCCGGCACGATCGACCTCGGCGGCCGACGTCTTGGATCCGCCACTGGTGTGCACGACCGCGACTGGCACCGTGGTCGTCCCTTGAACCCCACGTAGGCTCGCCGGGTGAGGTGGCTGCGGAGCCCGTACGGGCGGATCTTGGGCGGCCTCGCTTCAGGGGTCCTGCTGATGTTCGCCTTCGAGCCCTACAACCTCTGGGCGTTAGCACCGTTCTCGGTCGCGTTGCTGATCCTTGCGGTGCGCAACGCTTCGATGCGCGTCTCCGCGGGCGTCGGCCTCGCGGCAGGTGCGGGGTTGTTCGTGCCGCTGCTCCACTGGGCCGGCATCTACGTCGGGCCGGTGCCCTGGCTGATCCTCGCCGGGTTCGAGGCGTTGTACGTCGTCCCGCTGGCGCTAGGACTGACCCTGGTTCAACGACTCCCGGGCTGGCCGCTGTGGACTGCCGCTCTGTTCGTCGCCGAGGAGGCGATCCGAGGGCGTTGGCCGTTCGGTGGTTTCACCTGGGGCCGCATCGCGTTCAGCCAGGTCGACGGGCCGGTCCTCGGTCTGGCGAAGTGGGGCGGAGCGCCGCTGATGACCTTCGCTGTCGCACTCGCGGGCGGACTCCTTGCCTATGTCGTGGTGGCGGCTGAACGCGGTCCAGGCCGGCTGGCTGGAGCGAGTCTCGCTGCCGCGGCTGGCGCCATGGCCTTCGGAGCGCTGATTCCGGCGGCCACCCCCAACGGGCCGGATGTGGTCGCAGCCGTGATCCAGGGAAACGTCCCCCAGCTCGGGCTCGACTTCAACGCCCAGCGGGAGGCCGTCCTCCGCAATCACGTGGCTGGGACCGAACAGCTGGCCGCCGAGGTGGCGGCTGGTCGGGCGGAGCAGCCGGACCTGGTGATCTGGCCGGAGAACGCATCAGACGTCGACCCCTTTCGGGACGCCGACGCCGCCCAGCTGATCCAGGGCGCGGTCGACGCCATCGCGGTTCCAGTCCTGGTCGGGGCGGTGATCGAGAATCCGAACAACCCGCAGACCTTGCTCAACGTGGGGATCGTCTGGCAACCGACCACACCCGACGGGCCGGGAGGGCCGGGGGAGACCTACGCCAAACAGCACCCGGTGCCCTTCGCGGAGTACATCCCCTTCCGGTCCATCGCCCGGCGCATCTCCAGCCAGGTCGATCGGGTGTCGCGCGACTTCGCCGCGGGCGACCAGCCAGGTCTCCTGCAGGTCGGACCCGCAAAGGTCGGTGACGTCATCTGCTTCGAGGTGGCCTACGACGGGCTCGTCAGGACAACGGTCAAGGACGGCGCCCAGGTGCTGGCCGTTCAGACCAACAACGCCACCTTTGGCCGAACACCGCAGACCGAGCAACAGCTGGCCATGAGCCGCCTGCGCGCGGTCGAGCACGGCCGCTGGGTGCTCGTTGCTGCCACGTCCGGGGTCTCGGCCACGATCGCACCGAATGGAGACGTCGTTCAACGGGCGGAGATCTTCACCACCGCGCAGCTCGTCCAGGAGCTGCGGCTGTCTGATGCGTTGACCCCCGCCGACCGGCTCGGCCTCCTTCCCGAGCTGATCATCGTGCTGATCGGTTTCGGTGCCGTGGTTTGGTCGGGTACCGTCGAAGCGCGCCGTCGGCCCTCGCCCGACGACACGGCTTCACGAGACGACGAAGCCGTTCCACCGACCGACGAGGCTGTGCAGCTGTGACCGAATCGCTCGTGCTCGTCTGCATACCCACCTACGACGAGGCCGCCAACATCGCCCGGATCGTCGGCCGCGTCCGAGCAGCCGTGCCGGACGCACACATCCTGGTGGCCGACGACAACAGCCCAGACGGCACCGGTCAGCTCGCCGACGAACTCGCGGCCGAAGACGATCACGTGCACGTGCTCCATCGCCCGGGCAAACAAGGGCTCGGTGCGGCCTATCTGGATGCTTTCGCGTGGGCCCTGGACCGCGGCTACGACGTCATCGTCGAGATGGACGCCGATGGATCGCATCGTCCGGAGCAGCTGCCGAGCCTGCTGGCAGAGATCGACAGCGGCGCGGACCTCGTCCTGGGCTCCCGCTGGGTGGCCGGCGGGAGGGTCGTGAACTGGCCCCGACGCCGTGAGGTCCTCAGTCGCGGCGGCAACACCTATGCGCGGCTGGCCCTCGGCGTGCCCCTGCACGACGCAACGGGCGGCTACCGCGCGTTCACCGCAGCCAGTCTCAAGGCGCTCGACCTGCAAGGGGTCGAGTCGCAGGGATACTGCTTCCAGGTCGACCTGGCGCGACGAGCCGTAGCAGCGGGGTTGCGGGTGGTGGAGGTGCCCATCACTTTCGTCGAGCGGGAAGCCGGAGTCAGCAAGATGAACGGCGGCATCGTCGGGGAGGCCCTGTGGCGGGTGACTGTTTGGGGCGCCCAGGCCCGTTGGGCTCAACTCACCGCCAAGCGTCGGAACGCTTCGGGCCTCAACGGCTGATCGGCTATGCCTTCACCGTGGTTCCTGCTGCTCGTCGTTCTCCCCGTCCTGGAGATCGTGTCGATCATCGCCATGACATCGTGGATCGGCGGGGCGGCGACTTTTGCGCTGATCATCGTCACGGCCGTTATTGGACTGTTGGTCATGCGGCACGCCGGTCGATCGTGGTGGACCGCTCTGCAGGCCTCCGTCGGCAGGCCCGACGCGCAGGGGGTGTCGACGCCGGCCAGGTTGCCCGACGGCGCCCTGGCGGCTGACCGCGGCCTGCTGTTTCTGGCCGGCCTGCTGCTAGCCATCCCGGGTTTCATCGGAGACGTGATCGGCCTGCTGCTCGTTATCCCGGCGACCCGGGCGTTGGTCCGCGTGGGAGTGGCCGGGTGGTTCGTCCGCCGGTTCGTGGCGATCACGGGTCCCGGCGGCGCGACCCTGTGGCGCCTCCGGCGGTCGCCCAGCAGCACAGTGCGGGTGGAACGAGTTGACGAGACGCCACCTCGCGACGGGGGCGGCGGAGGCGTGATCCGAGGTGAGGTGCTTCCGCCCGAAGACGGGGAGGCTGCGCCCCGCTGACCGTGGCCTGTTCGTCCCCAGACATGGGCCGGCCCCGCCGCGGAGCCCCGAGGGGGGGTCGGGCTCCGGGACGGGACCGAGTGCTAGGCCGACTTGCGGGCAGGGGCGGGCGCCGTACGCCTGCGTGGCTTGGGCTGCGCCGCCTTGTGGTATTCGGCGTGAACGACCCTGGACGCGCCACCGGCCACGCGGAGCAGGCTCAACCGCTCCTCCAGGAGGTCTTCGAGGTCATCGACTGAGCGGCGCTCGATGAGCATGTCCCAGGGAGTGCGCTGCTTGCGTCCAGCAACGGGATCGGGGCGCTCGGCGTCTACGCGCAACGCCGTCTCGCCGCAGGTCCGGCACTCCCACAGCGCGGGGATGTCGGCCTCGACGCTGAAGGGAACCTCGGTCAGATGACCGGTCGGGCACAGAAATGACGTTGCTGACCTGGGCGCAAGCTCGATGTCCCGGTCGTTCTCGTAGCTGACTGCACCGAGCTTGGTGCCCCGAAGCGCCTCACCCATGTCATTCTCACCTGTTCCTGTCGTCGCCGATCCTCAGGGGAAAAGAGGACCTGTGGGAGGAACGTCCCCCATCGCTTCGATGTTCCCCAGGATCGAGCCTGCTGAACCTAAGAGATTCATGAGAAAACGGTTCAGACGACCGCGGGCACCTCGTTGCCGGCCTCGCGGATGCCGCGTGGCACGTCGACCCTGGTGAGCAGGATGAACCCGATGATGAAGAACACCACGAGACCCAGAATGGCCAGCCGGTAGGACCCCGTCACCTGCAGGGTCACGGTGATCATCAAGGACCCGACGAACGACGTGGCGCGGTCGCTGATCTCGTAGAGCCCGAAGTACTCCGCCTCGCGCCCGACGGGGATGAACTGGCTGAACAGCGACCTCGCCAGAGCCTGGCTTCCGCCGAGCACCAGGCCGATCGCCGCAGCCAATGCAAAGAAGGCGACGACTGCCCCGGCGGGGATGACAACGGCGTAGAACACGACGACGGTCCACACCACCAGGGATCCGAGGATCGTGTTCTTGGCGCCCCTCGTACGGGCGATCCGCCCGAGCAGGAGGGCGCCGAAGAAGGCCACCAGCTGCACGAGCAGGATCGCCTGGATGAGGGTTTCGTCCGCCAGGTCGAGTTCCTCGCTGCCGTAGGTTGCGGAGAAGGCGATCGCCGCCTGGATGCCGTCGTTGAAACACAGGTAGGCCAGCAGGAACCACAGAGTCTGCGGGTACTGCCGCAGACCGCCGATGGTGCGTGCTAGCTGACGGAAGGCCCCGACGACCACATGATCTGAGCCCGCTCCATCAGTGGACGCGTCGACGACGCCCACCGGCGGTCGGTCGCGCAGTCGGCGCAGCGGGATCGTCGCGAAAAGTGCCCACCACACTCCGGCGGACAGCAAGCAGATACGGACGGCCTCGCCCTCGGTGAGCCCAAACGAGTCGTGCAGCGTGAACAGGATGAGGTTGAGCAGCAGCAGGATGAACCCGCCGAAGTAGCCGAGCGCCCATCCGCGCGCACTGACCTGATCGCGTTCGTCCGCTGTGGAGATCTCGGGGAGAAACGCGTTGTAGACAACGATGGACGCGCCGAAGGCCACGTTGGCTGTGACAAGAAGGACACCGCCGAGCTCGAACCGGCCGTCGCGCACGAAGTACATCGCCATCGTGGCGACCGAGCCGATGCCGGCGAACAGCGCCAACAGCATCCGTTTGCTCTGGGCGCGATCGGCGATTGCCCCCACGATCGGGAGCAGGAGCACTTGCAGGAGCACCGATGTGGTGATCATGGCCGGGAAGAACGCGCTGTCCCGCACACCCACGCCGAGCACTGACACGAAGCCGTCGGCGTTGGCCGCGTCCTCGGTGACGGACGTCAGATACGGCCCCAGAAAGACTGTGACAACGGTGGTCGAGAAGGCAGAAGCCGCCCAGTCGTAGAAGAACCACCCGCGCTGCTCGCGCGCTCGAGCGGCAGCGGGGAGCTGCGCAGGGTCAAGCGGCTGCGCGGTCACCTACGCATCATCGAGGCTGGTCAGCGGCCGGGGTGCCAGGCGCGCCGGGCGATGAGAACGTCGCGAAGCACCTCAGGACGGTCGGTCATGATCCCGTCGACGTGCAGGTCCAGGAGTCGTTGCATCTGCGCTGGCTCGTCGATGGTCCACACGTGGACGGGGCGTCCTTGCTCATGCGCACTGCGCACGAAGGCCTCGGTGACCAGCGGAAGCCTGCGTGGCCCTGGCGGGACCTGGAAGCAGTTTCCCAAGAAGCGGGTCGGAGTTGGTCGAGCGAAGGCCACGGCCAGCCGGTGGGCCAGGACTCCCGCGGGGCCAGTAGACGTGCACACGCGGTGCCCGAATGCGCGGCGCACGGCGGCCAGCCGGGCGTCGGAGAAACTTGCGATGCAGACCCGCTCCAGCAGGCTGGGTTGCGCCTCCAGGAGGCTCACCAGCGGGCCGACCGCCTCATCGGCTTTGATGTCTATGTTCACCCGCCCTTCGGGGACTGCGGCGAGCAGCTCGACCAGACGGGGTGGAGTGGTGCCATCCGCCAGGCGGGCGCGCGAGACATCGGCCCAGGGGAGATCCTCGATCCGGCCGACGCGGTCGGTGACACGGTCCAGGGTGGCGTCGTGCAGCGCCATCAGCACGCCGTCGCTGGTGGCATGGACGTCGGTTTCGAAGTAGGCGAACCCGAGGGTCCAAGCCCGCTCGAAGGCGGCGATGGAGTTCTCGATCGCCTCACCGGCACCACCGCGGTGCACGAAGGCCACCGGTCCTGGAGCCTGCAGGAAGGGATGGTTTGTCACGTCGGCCACCGGGCTAGCCTTCCAGTTGGACCAGCTCCCGACGCGGAAGGCAGGCATGTCGGACCACACTCTTGACTTGGATGGCCTCTCCAAGAGGTATGGCGAGACCGTCGCATTGGACGAGTTGAGCTTTGAGGTACGGCCCGGGGAGATATTCGGTTTTGTCGGCAGCAACGGGGCCGGAAAGACCACCGCCATGCGAATCGTCCTGGGGGTGCTGGCCGCGGATGCTGGCGCCGTGCGTTTCGGCGGCGTTCCGGTGACGTTCGAGACACGGCGACGCATCGGCTACATGCCCGAAGAGCGGGGCCTCTACCCCCGCATGCGGGTAGGGGAGCAGCTGACCTACCTAGGCCGGCTGCACAACCTCTCGGCCGAGCAGGCAGCGGAGGCGGTCCGGCGTTGGACCGACCGGCTGGGGATAGCGAAGCGCGTAGATGACGAGATCCAAAAGCTCAGCCTCGGCAACCAGCAGCGGGTGCAGCTCGCGGCCGCCCTCGTCCACGATCCGGACGTCCTGGTGCTGGACGAACCCTTCTCCGGCCTCGACCCGGTTGCTGTGGACGTGATGAGCGGCGTTCTCGCGGACAAGGCCGCTGAGGGTGTCCCGATCGTGTTCTCCAGCCACCAGCTGGACCTGGTCCAACGACTCTGCCATCGCGTGGGGATCGTTGCCGATGGGCGCATGGTCGCGGTCGGTTCGGTTGACGAGCTTCGACGAGGGGGCGGGGAGAAGCTCGTCGTCAATGCCCCGTCAGCGCCCGACGGCTGGGCGGACTCGATTCCTGGTGTGACCGGCAGCAGGCGCGAAGGCAGCACGACGGTGCTGGACCTCTCACAAGACGGTGCTGCCGTTGATGATCAGCTGGTGCTGCGGACCGCGTTGAGCAGCGGTCCGGTGCTCGAGTTCGTTCGAACCCGCCCGAGCCTCGCCGAGCGGTTCCGCACAGTCGTATCCGACAGCGGGGCTCGCGAGCACGGCTCGACCCATGAAACCCGCCAGGTCGCCAGTGCGGAGCAGCGATGACTACGCAGAGCGTCGCCAGCACCACCTGGGGGACCATCAGCTTGGTCGCGGCGCGAGAAATTCGTCTTCGCATGCGGTCACGGGCCTACTGGCTGATCACGCTGCTCACAGCCGCGGCGCTGGCCGGATTCGCCATCACGCTCGCGATCATCAACTCCGGAGGGACCGAGGCGAGCATGGCGCTGACGGCTGAGCAGAACGCACAGCTCGGGTCTTCCTTGATTGCCGCAGCGGACGCCCAGGACGTCGATCTCACGCTCATCACCGTGCCCGACGCCGCTGCTGGGGCTGCTGCCGTGGCTGACGGCTCGGCTGACGCCGCGATCGCTGCGTCGAGTGGCGCTGGCCTGCATGTCGTCGTCGACGAGGACCTGAAGCCCGAGTTGGCCACGATTCTGGAGCGCGTAGCCGTCGAGCGGGCGATTGCGGGGGAGATCCAACAGCTGGGTGGGGATCCGGCCGGCGTTCCCACCCTGCTTGCCGCCGGCCAGGTCACGGTCGAGCCCCTCACTCCTCCCCGCAGCTATGACCCTCAACGACTCGTCATCGGCTTCATCGCCGGGGTGCTGATCTACCTCGCGCTCATGTTCGCCGGCCAGATCGTGGCCCAGGGAGTGGTTGAGGAGAAGACCAGCCGAGTCGTTGAGTTGCTGCTGGCTGCGGTTCGACCATGGCAGCTGATGACCGGAAAGGTGCTGGGTCTGGGCTTGATCGGCCTGGTCCAGGTCCTCATCATCGGGCTCAGCGGGCTGGTCGCAGGCCTCGCCACCGGTGCGCTCGATCTCCCCGGCGCGCAGGCCGCTGGGATCCTGGGGTGGCTGCTCGTGTGGTTCCTCCTGGGCTATGCGCTCTTCTCGTTCATCTTCGCGTCGCTCGGAGCGCTCGTATCCCGGCAGGAGGACATCGGGGGAGTAGTGACCCCTGTGACGATGCTCCTCGTCGTCGGCTACGTGATCGGCGTCAGCGTTCTCCCCAGCGACCCGTCCAACACGTTCGTGGCGGTCATGTCGATGCTTCCCGTCTTCAGCCCCACACTGATGCCGATCCGGCTGGCGATCGGAGGGGTCCCGGTCTGGCAGTCCACACTCGCACTTGGCCTCATCATCGTGACGATCCCCCTGATGATCGCCGTCACGGCGCGGATCTACCGAAACGCGGTGGTCAGGTCGGGTGCTCGGGTGCGCCTGAAGGACGCCCTTCGCAACGGCTGACGCTTGGCGAGATCTGTGGACAACCACGGGAAGCTGTCGGTGCTGTCTGCTATGGGAATCTGTTGCTATTAAACAGGAATCCGCCTGTGGACGGCCCTGAAAGTGTCGGTGCCTTGTTCTAGAGTTCAGGTATGTCATCCACCTCTAGGACAGCCGGCAACACCGCCGCTGTCCTTGGGTTGACCCGGCGGCTGGCCGCCTTGGACTTTGCCGATGCCGAGAGGTCGGCGCTCGCTACCGAGCGCGTCGATCAGCTGCGTGCCCTGGAGGAGTTGAAGGCCGCGGTGGCGGCGGCGCAGGTGCGGGTGACCGCGGCGTTGACCGTATCCGTGCAGCGAAGCAGCGATGAGGAGCACGCGGCGCGGGTGCGGGTGGGGTCGGAGGGGTTCGAGGCGTGGCGGGCGCGCCGGGATGCGGAGCGGTCGCGGTCGTCGGTGGGGGCGCAGGTCGGGCTAGCGCGCCGGATGTCCCCCCATCAGGGCGCCCGGCAGGTCGCGATCGCCACCGCGCTGGTCGAGGACCTGCCGGCCACGTTGGCCGCCCTGCGGGCCGGGCTGATCAGTGAGACCAGGGCCGCGATCATCGCGCGGGAGTCCTCCTCGCTGACCCGACCCGACCGCAGGCTGCTGGACGCGGAGCTGGCTACCGACCCCGACCGGCTCGCGTCGTGGGGGGACAAGGAACTCACCGGCCGGGTTCGGGCGATCGCCTACCGCCTCGACGCCCAAGCCGCGGTCGAGCGGGCCGCGAAGGCGGCTCAGGATCGGCGGGTGAGTCTGCGACCGGCCCCGGACGCCATGAGTCAGCTAGGCGCCCTGTTGCCGGTGCCGGCTGGGGTTGCGGTGATCACCTCCTTGGAGCAGGCCGCGGCGACTGCGCGGGCGCAGGGCGATCTGCGGGGGCGGGGGCAGCTGATGGCCGACACCCTGGTCGAACGGGTCACCGGCCAGGCCACCGCGACCGCGGTGCCGGTGGAGGTGCAGGTCGTGATCTCCGACCAGACCCTGCTCGAGGGTCGATGACGCGCCTGCGCGGATCCCCGGCTACGGTCCGGTCCCGGCCGGGATCGCCCGCGAGCTCAAGAGCTCCGCCGATGATGAGGCGAAGGTGTGGCTGCGCCGGCTCTACACCCACCCCCAAAGCGGGGCGTTGACGCAGGTGGAGTCCACGCGGCGGGTCTTTCCCCGCGGGATGCGCCGGTTCATCACCACCCGCGACCAGACGTGTCGCACCCCGTGGTGTGACGCGGCGATCCGGCACCTCGACCACCTCCGCGACCACACCCGAGGCGGCTCGACCAGCCTGTCCAACGGTCAAGGGTTGTGCGAAGGCTGCAACTACCTCAAACAAACCCCCGGCTGGACCACCGAAACCGACCCGTCCGGACGTGGGCGCCCCCATCGGGTCCGGGTCACCACCCCCACCGGGCACACCTACCACTCCACCGCCCCACCGCTCCTCCCAGGACGACGCCCACCCCCACCAGCCGGACAACCCGAGATCTACAGCCACCTCGAGGCCCGGATCGAATACCACCTCAGCGCCTGAGCCGGCTGTCCTAGCGGAGTCTGGTTGACCCGATGTGGTTCGCGGCAGTCACAATCCGCTCCCTGTGATTTGGGTTCATTTCTGGCAGGTCATCCAAGGGAAACCATCGCGCTTCCAAAGACTCATCGTCGGCCGGGTACGGGTCGCCGGAGACGAACGCACAGCGGAAGGTGTGGTCCAGGTACTGCGCCCGGTCGCCGTTGGCATGAACCGTTTCTGCTCCCACGTGCACCCATACCAGCTCTTCGACCGTGCACCGGACACCGGTTTCTTCCAACACCTCCCTAGTGGCCGCATCCGCCGGGTGCTCGCCCGGGTCAACGATGCCTGTGACAGGCGTCCAACATCGGTTGTCCGAACGCAGAACGAGCAATACCTCGTTCTGCCTGAGAACTACCGCAGTTACCCCGGGCAGCCAGAGCAGATCGTGGCCGATGCTTGCTCGTAGTCGGAGAACGAAATCAGGAACAGGCACGCTGGCACCCTAGTGAGGACGTGGGCCTCGCAGGTCTAGTCGCCTCGTGCGTCCTCGATAACGGCGTGGGCGACATCGAGCCGGCTCGAGCACCGCGCAGGCATCGTGCCCCAGTAGTAGGGGAAAGTCATGACCGCCAGGGCGAGCGCCCAGGCTCGCCCGAGCAGCCACTCTTCCTCCTCGATCATCACGACGGAACGAAAGATCTCGCGCGAGGTGGGGGAGAGCATGTCCCATGCGGCGATCAGATCCACGGTGGGATCACCGACGCCCAGACCGCCGAGGTCGAGCAAGGCGCTGAGCCGACCTGACCGGATCAAGACGTTCTCAGCCACCAGGTCGCCGTGATACCAGCTGAACTGCACGGATGACCGAGCTCCGGGTAGCTGCAGGGCGTCCGCCCAGATACGGCGCGCCGCATCGAGATCCAGGTCGAGTCCCGAGATCGCGGCGCACGCCTTGAAGTTGGCCTGGGTAGTTGCGTCCAGGCCCGCCAACGGGTCACCGCGATACCAACGCAGCGCGCTGTCGCCTCTGGCCTCATCGTCGATCCGGATGCTCCGCAGACCGGCGACCACGTGGCCAAGGTCCCCGGCGAACACGCGCTCTTCCTGGTGGCTCAGGGTCGGCGACCCACCACCGGGGACGTACCCCTGCAGCCAGCGCACCACAGACCACTTCTCGGGGTAGCCAAGGCTGGGTTCGCCCACTGCGACGACGTCCGGGACGGCGATGGGAACAGCAGCCGCGACGCGCGCAACCCAGCGCGCCTCCTTTTCGATGGTCTGGCTACCTCCCGGCTGTCGTGGAAGACGCACCAGGTGCTCCGCACCCAGCCGGAACAAGGCGTTGGTCGATCCGGTAGCGCCGAGCGGTTCCAGCCGCAAGTCGCGGTACTCAGGGAACTGTTCGTCGACCAAGCTTCTGACGAGGGCGTGCGTGATGTCGATCTCGTCCGCATGAAGAGTGCTGGGCACCCGAGGAACATGGCCGCTCGCCGGCTTCGACGCAACACATTTGCGTGTGTCGACCGTGGCTGCGGACCCGTGCCTTGCTGCGACGGCCGCAGAGCCTGGCACGATGGCCGACGTGTCCGGCAGACCACCCGAAGAGGAGAGGTTGCGGCAGCTCGTACGGTTGCGCGCCGTCCGCGACCGGATCGATCGAGAATACGCCCAGCCGCTCGACGTCGAGGCGCTAGCCAGAGACGTGAACATGTCTGCCGGACATCTGAGCCGGCAGTTCAAGCTTGCCTACGGAGAACCGCCGTACTCCTATCTGATGACCCGGCGCATCGAGCGAGCGATGTCCCTACTCAGGCGAGGTGAGCAGAGCGTCACAGAGGTGTGCTTCGCAGTCGGTTGTTCGTCGCTAGGGACGTTCAGCACTCGATTCACCGAGCTGGTTGGCGTGTCTCCCCAGGCGTACCGACGACGGGAGAGGAACCAGCAAACCGACAGGTCGACAGGTATGCCTGCCTGTGTCGCGAAGCAGGTGACCAGACCGGTCAGGAATCGAGAAGCAGCGCCAAGGGCTCGGCAGCTAGCGTGAGCGACATGAGCCTCACCATTCACTCGAGCTTTCTTCCGCACGACGACGCGGACGCCGCGTTGGCGTTCTATCGCGACGTCCTCGGCTTCGAGGTTCGTGGCGACGTCGGCAAGGGTCAGATGAGGTGGATCACCGTCGGGCCGCCGGATCAGCCAGACACATCTATTGTGCTCGCGCCGCCTGCCGCCAACCCTGGCATCACCGACGACGAGCGCCGCATGATCGCCGAGATGATGGCCAAGGGCACCTACGCGATGCTGCTGCTTGCGACCAAGAACCTAGACAGCACCTTCGATCGTCTGCAGTCGAGTGCCGCCGAGATCGTCCAGGAGCCCACCGAGCAGCCGTACGGCGTCCGCGACTGCGCGGTGCGTGATCCCGCGGGCAACTTGATCCGCGTCCAGGAGTTGCCTTGAGCAAAGCCCCCAAGGACGCGACCGTGAGTGGAAGCCATCCGGCTGACCGCCATGGCTTGATTCGGGTACAGGGCGCTCGCGTCAACAACCTCAAGGACGTGAGCATCGACATTCCCAAACGACGCCTCACCGTCTTCACCGGCATCTCAGGGTCCGGCAAGAGCTCACTGATCTTCGGGACCATCGCCGCCGAGTCGCAGCGGCTCATCAACGAGACCTACAGCACGTTCGTCCAGGGATTCATGCCGACGTTGGCACGACCCGACGTCGATGTGCTCGACGGCCTCACGACGGCGATCATCGTCGACCAAGAGCGCATGGGCGGCGACCCACGCTCCACGGTCGGCACGGCCACGGACGTTCACGCGATGCTGCGGATCCTGTTCAGCCGCATCGGGAAACCACACATCGGCCCCCCTCAGGCATTCTCCTTCAACGTCGCTTCCATCAGCGGCGCCGGCGCCGTTACCGTGGAGCGGGGAGGCCGCACGTCCAAGGAGAAGCGAAGCTTCAACATCCTCGGTGGCATGTGCTCGCGCTGCGAGGGGCGCGGCGCCGTCAACGACATCGACCTCACCGAGCTGTATGACGACAGCCTGTCGCTGAACGACGGTGCTTTGAAGATCCCCGGCTACAGCATGGACGGCTGGTACGGCCGAATCTTCTCCGGCTGCGGCTTCTTCGACCCGGACCGGCCCATCCGGTCATTCACCAAGCGCCAGCTCGACGATCTCCTCTACAAGGCGCCGACAAAGATCAAGGTCGAGGGCATCAATCTCACCTACGAGGGACTGATCCCGAAGATCCAGAAGTCGATGTTGTCCAAGGATGTCGACTCGATGCAACCGCACATACGGGCCTTCGTCGAGCGCGCGGTGACCTTCCAGACCTGTCCGGAGTGCGAGGGGACCCGCCTCAGCCCGCAAGCACGATCGTCAAAGATCAGCGGGATCAACATCGCTGACGCGTGTGCCATGCAGATCAGCGATCTGTCCGCCTGGCTGCGAGAGCTCAAGGAGCCATCCGTCGCTCCGCTGCTTGAGGCGCTCAGCGAGACCCTTGGCTCCTTCGTCGACATCGGTCTGGGCTACCTCAGCCTCGAGCGGCCGGCAGGCACGCTCTCCGGCGGCGAAGCCCAACGCACGAAGATGATCCGCCATCTCGGCTCGTCCCTGACCGATGTCACGTACGTCTTCGACGAGCCAACGATCGGACTGCACCCCCACGACATCGACCGGATGAACGAGCTCCTGCTGCAGCTGCGCGACAAGGGCAACACAGTGCTGGTCGTGGAGCACAAGCCCGAGACCATCTCCATCGCCGACCACGTCGTGGATCTGGGACCGGGCGCCGGAGCAGACGGTGGCCGGGTGACGTTCGAGGGAACGGTCGAGGCCCTGCGGGGGAGTGACACCATCACCGGGCGCCACCTCGACGACCGAGCCGGCCTCAAACCCGACCCGCGGACCTGGCACGACGTGCTGGAGATCCGTGGGGCGAACCGAAACAACCTGCAGGACGTGGACGTCGACATCCCGTTGGGCACGCTCGTCGTGCTCACGGGCGTCGCCGGCTCCGGGAAGAGCTCCCTGATAGACGGGTCGGTGTCTGGCCGGGAGGGAGTGGTGACCGTCGATCAAGGCTCGATCCGCGGCTCCCGACGGAGCAATCCCGCGACGTACACCGGACTGCTCGACCCGATCCGCAAGGCGTTCGCCAAGGAGAACGGCGTCAAACCCGCCCTGTTCAGCGCCAACTCCGAGGGGGCTTGCCCGCACTGCAACGGCGCCGGCGTCATCTACACGGATCTGGCCATGATGGCCGGAGTTGCTGTCCTCTGCGACGTCTGCGAGGGCAAGCGGTTCATGGCCGAGGTCCTGGAGTACACCCTCGCCGGCAGAGACATCAGCGACGTGCTCGCGATGTCCGTGGCCCAAGCCCTGACCTTCTTCGCCAGCGGTGACGCGGCGCTGCCGGCGGCTCACCGGATTCTCGAACGACTCGCGGACGTCGGGCTCGGATACCTCACCCTGGGACAACCACTCACCACCCTGTCCGGTGGCGAGCGGCAACGCATCAAGCTGGCGACGCACCTGGGCGAGAAGGGTGGGATCTACGTGCTCGACGAGCCCACCACCGGTCTCCACCTGGCCGACGTGCAGAACTTGCTCGGGCTGCTCGACCGCCTCGTCGACTCAGGCAAGTCCGTGATCGTCATCGAGCACCATCAGGCGGTCATGGCACACGCCGACTGGATCATCGACCTCGGCCCGGGAGCCGGCCACGATGGCGGCAGGGTCGTGTTCCAGGGAACCCCCGCGGAATTGGTCGCCGACCCCTCCACGCTGACCGGCCAGCATCTGTCCGTCTACGTGGGCGAATTCACGGGCGACACGTAGGTCAAGTGCCGATAATCAACATTATGTCATTCTAGCCAGGCGTGGATCCCCCCTATCTCGCGCTCGAAGCAAGGATGATGTCTTTCACGCCGCTCAACGAGTCGATCCGATAGCGGGCCGCAGCAAAGTCCTGGCCGCGGACGAAGTTGTTGTGAACGATGGCGCAATCGATTCCGGCCGCAACCGCTGAGCGCAGCCCTCTGGATGAATCTTCTACGACCAAGGTCTCTTTCTTGGTGGCCCCAAACTTCCTCAAACCGATCAGGTACGGCTGTGGGTGTGGCTTGGCGAGGGTGTAGTCCTCGCGGACAAGGACAAAGTCCATGAACCGGGTGATCTGGCGATGTTCGTGGATCAAGTCAAAATCTGCGCGCTTGGCTGTCGTCACGATGGCCATCCGGACGTACTTGGCAAGATCGGCCAGTGTGTCGACAACCCCTTCGATCTCGATAGCTTCGGTTCTGAGGTAGTCCCGGTAGTAGCCGTCGCGAACCACTCGTTGCCGGCTGATGATCTCCTCATCGACACCCGCAGCCCGGGCCTGCGCCCAGGTGCCCAGGCCATGGCCCATGCCGCGAACGTATTCGTCTCGATCCAACGTCAGTCCGAGTTCGGCCAGGGCTCGGGCGCCCGCCTTGTAGTACCAGTACTCGGTATCCACCAAGACGCCGTCATGATCGAAAAGGACGTACTTCTTCACCGGCTCGGACCTTGGGCAAGCCCCGCGCACAACCGCAGCCGATCTTTTCGATCGATGCCTTCACTCGCGGCGATGCCCGTGAGTCGGTTGGCGACGCCGTTGACGATGCGCCCCGGAACCCAGCGTGGACTGCTGATGTGACGTCCTTTCGCCGTGAGCAGCAGAACGCCCGTCTCTGCGGTGGGGCCTTTTCCGGAGACGTAGAAGTCGAAGTTGCCCAAGCCGTAGTCGACGTAGGTGGAGCCGAGGTATCCCCCGCCCAACAAGATGTGGGCGTGCTGACCGACGACGACGTCTGCGCCGGCTTGCGCTAGGTCCTCGGCAAGCGTGCGCTGAATCTGAGTCGGACATGGTGTCAGATCTGCGCCGTAGTGCAGGTCGACGATGACCGTGTCGACTCGTGGCCGCACTCGTTCGACCGCAGCGACTAGGGCGTCGTTGTTGCCATCCAGCGCGGTGGCCACCCCTGGCTGATGGGGTCCGGCAGACCATGAGGTGACCAGCGAAGCGTCGATGACTGCGCTGGCCCCGAAGAGGGCGATCCTTCTCCCCTTGACCGTCGTGATCCACGGCGCGTACGCCTGCTTCGCGTTCAGGCCGATGCCGACGACCGGCATATCGGCCGCTCGGGCAGCCGCCAGCGCGTCCGGCACGCTCACGGGCCCGTAGTCCAGGGCATGGTTGTTCGCCATCGTCACCACGTCGATGCCCGCCGCCCTCAACGCGGTGAACGCTGCTGGGGGTGCGCGGAAAGTGAACTCCTTGGGTTCTGGCGACCCACTGGTGGTCACGGCGGTCTCGAGGTTGACGATCGCCAGATCTGCCCTCGACAGAACCCGGGACATCGGCCCGATCGCCGTGGCGGGGTGATCCAGACGATCGGCGAGCAAGCCGGCGAAATGTACGTCTCCGGCGAACGCGATACGCACCGCGCGCCGCTTCCTCGCAGGTGGCGCGCTCCCCCGGTCACCGTCTTCAGGTGTGGATGCCGTCGGCGAGGCCGAATTGATCACCGGGGACCGAGAGCTACCCAAGTCTGCCCGCCCTCCGTCCGCCCCCATGCCACAGGCGGGCAACAAAAGACCGACACCCACGACCGTGGCGAGCGCCACGCGCAGGTCCAACCGTCGCCTCCCTTTCAGCCCCCCGTCGGGCCGGAGACGCATCAGGACCCACCACGCATGGTTCGAAGAGTATGGGACTCTGCATGCAGGGCCTGCGTCTCAGACCCTGACCTCTAGACAGAAGCTCGATAGTGACGCAGATTGGGCGGATGCCTAAGTCCCGTGGATTCCTAGCCCTCGGCGTCGCCGCCGCGCTGTTAGCCGCTACACCCGCCGCCGCGACCCCGATAACCGCCACGTCCGCGAAGACCCACGCGGGACACGACAACCACCTGCGGCACAAACTGCACTTTCGACAGTGGGTGGTCGACGCGAATCAGAGTTTCCGCGGCCTCGACGCGGTGAGTCGTCGTACCGCCTGGATCTCCGGCGGAAGCCTCACCGACGGCGGCGCCGGCAGTGTGTGGAGGACAACCGACGGCGGTCGCTCGTGGCAGGACGTGAGCCCGGCGGGCAGCACTGGGCTGCAGTACCGCGACGTGGAGGCGCGCAGCGCCAAGCGGGCGGTGGTGCTCGCCATCGGTCCGGGCGAGTCGTCGCGGATCTACAAGACCACGAACGGCGGCAGGTCGTGGGTCGAGACGTTCCGCAACACCGACGAGGCAGCGTTCTACAACTGCATGGACTTCTACCCAGGCGGTCGCCGCGGGCTCGCCGTGAGCGACTCCGTCGACGGCAAGTTCCGGATCATCGCCACAAACGACTGGGGCAACTCCTGGAAGGTGCTCCCCGATGCCGGCATGCCGGACTCCGAGGGCGAGTACAACTTCGCCGCCAGCGGCGACTGCCTCGTGATCCGCGGCAACCAGGCCTGGTTCGGCTCCGGTGGTTCTGCCGCCAGGATCTTCCACTCTCGAGACCACGGCTACACCTGGAAGGCCACCGACTCGACCATCCCCGCAGGTGAATCGGCGGGGGTCTTTGGCCTTGCCTTCAAGAACCCGCACCACGGCGTCGCGGTCGGCGGTGACTTTGCGGACCCTGAGTCCGGTCAGGACGCCTCGGCCATCACGCGCAACGGACGCAGCTGGCACAACGGTGGCAATCTGGGGCTCCTGGCCGAAGATGTGGCCTGGCTTTCCGGCGCCGGGAGAACCCTGATCGCCACCGGCGAGTCGGGTGATACGGCCGGCAGCCAGCTCAGCCGCAACGGCGGACGCACCTGGCAGCTGATCAGCGGTGTCGGCTTTCACACCTTGGACTGCACGCCTGACCGGACTTGCTGGGCGGCTGGTGGAGACGGCCGCGTCGGTCGCTTGCTTTACTAGAAGTTCTCAGGCATCGGTCAGCAGCCGTGACAAGCAGCGACTATTGGGGGACGGCGATCGCCGAGCGTTACGACGAAACCTCGGCCTTCATGTTTGAGCCCGCCGTTCTTGACCCGGCTGTGGATCTTCTGCAGGATCTCGCGGGCTCGGGGCCGGCCCTCGAGTTCGCAATCGGCACGGGTCGGGTCGCCATCCCGCTGATCGATCGCGGCGTCCGCGTGACCGGAATCGAACTCTCCCAGCCGATGGTCGACCAGCTGCTCAAGAAGCGGCCAGATGTCCCCGTGATAGTCGGCGATATGGCCACGAGCACGGCGCCAGGCACCTACTCGCTCGTCTACGTGGTCTGGAACAGCATCGGGAACCTTCGCACCCAAGCCGAGCAGGTCGCCTGTTTCCGTAACGCGGCACGCCATCTTGAGCCCGGCGGTCGCTTTGTGATCGAGCTGTGGGTCCCGGGCATCCGCCGGTTTCCACCTGGGCAGTCGGCTGTGCCGTTTCACGTCGGAAGCGCCCACGTAGGTTTCGACACCTACGACCTGACGACGCAGCAGGGGACGTCTCACCACTACCGGCACGAAACCGACGGAACGATCACGTACGCAGCCAGCAATTTTCGGTACATCTGGCCCGCAGAATGCGACCTGATGGCCCAACTCGCTGGACTCAGCCTCGATCGCCGGATGGCGGACTGGCACGGCAGCCCTTTCACCAACGACAGCGAGAGTCACATCTCGGTCTGGAACAAGCCAGCCTGACGCAACGCGCTGGCTCTGCCGCCTCGGGCCAACATCGGGCACGGCGCCCACACGGCTTGGTCGGCGCAGTGGGAGGAGCGCGCCGTCACGCGCCGTTGGATAATCTCGTGTATGGAATTGCGCGGCCGCGAGAGACGGTGTGACACGTGGAGTTCGAGCTGACTGGCGAGATCTGGTACTGGCGCGGGCCGTCGCCCTACCACTTCGTCACAGTCCCGGATGAGTTGAGCGAGATCATCCGGGAGGTTGCCGCAGAGTTGACGTATGGCTGGGGCATGATCCCGGCCCGCGTGAAGATCGGCGCCACTGAGTGGTCGACATCGCTGTTCCCGCAGAAGGGCCATGCGGCGTACGTCCTTCCCGTGAAAGACGCGGCCAGGCGGGCTGAGCAGCTGACCGTGGGCGACACCGTGGACGTACGTCTGGTCGTGGGTGCTGACCGCGCCTAGTACCAGGCCGAGAAGGAGCGGGCAGCCGCCACGGGACGGGCGTGGGCGCGCGGCGCAGGAAACCACGCCAGCTCACGACCGCCGCCAGGTACGGGCCAGGCCGAACGAGCCAAGACTCCACGCAGACTTGCCTCGCGCACACGTTTCGCGGCTCGACGACAGTCGCTCCACGCGACCCGACCACCTGATCGCCGCCTCGGGTACGTCGTCGGAAGACCCAGTGCCCGTAGACCGGTCTCGGAGAAGGCGTCGGCAACTCGTTGGCGGCTCGGCAGAACAGCGGTGACGAGCACGTAGGGAGCGTCCGCGGCCAGATCGGCTGGGTCCACCGGTGTCGGTGCCAGCAGCCGGCGGATCTGCGCACGGGCGACCTCGATGTCCTCACACAGGTAGAGCGTTGGTCCATCTCCGGGAGAGTTCCACCGGCCTCCCATCTCGTCGGCGAACGACGGGTCGAGCGGGTCGGTCCAGCTGGCGTCGGCCACCCTCAGCCAGCCATGGCCCTCCGGCAAAGTCGTTCTGTGCGGATCCGGCATCTCGGGAGCCTTGCCTACGGCGCTACGCGCCGAAGATCGAACATCGCGGCCACCTGTCGCCGTACCGACGCGGTATCCCCTGTCTCGGCCAGCTCCAGCAAGGACATACCGTCCAGCATGTCGGCGGGCCGCCTGACTACGGCGGGTATGCGACCGATCTGCACGTAGCGGGCGAGAACGTCAGTCGCAGCGCCGAGATCCGCGACCCCGGGAGAACGCTCCGCCGGCACCCCGTCGCGCCTCCATTTCGCTATCGCTTGGCGGCTCACCGCGAACACGCGCGCGACGCCAGACGCCGAGACTCCCCACACGTCCATGAACCGCTCAAGGTCGTTCGCTGCCTCTGTCTCATGCAGCTCACGCTGGAACTGACGCAGGAAAGCCGCCGCCCATGCCGAATCGGCATCCCGCGCGAGCAGACCTGCAGCCTTCTCAGGTGACAGGGCCACGAGGCTTGTTCTCGCCATCCGTCAACCATACGTCAACCTAATGGCGTTTGACAACCATCTGTCAATGCGCCAGTTCATCCTGTCCTTCGCGTCGCGCCTCGAAAGCGGCCGTGGCGACAGCCGAACCGATCCGACAATCAGGTGGGGCGGTTGGGACGCAGAGTCCAGAGCACGGTCATCTGCGCCGTAACAACTCCGTCGCCGTTGACGATCTCGACGGCGACCTCGAACTCTGGGCGCTCCCCCGCGTCCAGCTCCGCGAGAATGGCTTCGGTCGGGCGGAGCAGCACCGCCGTGGCAGTCAGCGGCCCGAGGGCGACCTTGTGGAACTGGATAGACGCACTGACCGGCAGGGGCATCGCCCGATCCAACGTTGCCAGGAAATGCGTGAGAACCACCGCTCCACTCGCCGACTCCCCCAAGGTGAACATGGCGCCGGCGTGTGGCCCGCCGACATGGTTGCGGTGCTCCTCGACATCGGGGAGCCGTAGCACTGCACGCTCCGGGGTGACATCGACTTCTTCGAGGCCGAGAGTTCGGACGAACGGAACAGAGGCCTGAAGACCGGCGAAGACATCCATCATGAGCCGGATGCTACCGGCTGGTAACTTTCCGGAATGGCTGACCCGACCCCACGAGAAACCGGGGCGCCGCCTCCGTGGGCGGTGCTCGATCTGGACGGCGTCCTGGCCGATACCCGCCACCGGCTGCACCATCTCAGCCGGACGCCGAAGAACTGGGAGGCCTTCTTCGAAGAGGCAGTCGCGGATCCAGTGCTGCCGGAGGGGCGAGCCGTCGCCGAGCGCCTCCAGACCGACCATCGCATCACCTACGTCACGGGCCGCCCCGAGCGCTGGCGACACGACACCCAGGGCTGGCTGAAGGCTGCGAACCTTCCACCCGGACACGTCCACATGCGAGGCGACCGCGACCGTCGGCCGGCCCGTGTCGTCAAGCTTGGCATCCTTGCGCGACTCGCGGAACAGGCTCCCATCGGGGTCCTGGTGGATGACGACCCCCAAGTCGTACGCGCCGCGCGCGCTGCGGGTTTCCTCGTGCTCCATGCCGATTGGATGACCGAGCAGCCAGCATTGTTCGACGCCCAGGAGATCGACGGAGCAACTTGAACGTGCCAGCTCACTCGAGCAGCGCCACCGCCGTCTCGAACACCCTGGGGAATCGCTGCGCCATCGGCACCAGCCGGCGCCGCATCGGCTGTGAAGCAGAAGCGCGAAGCAGGCCCTGAGTCATCGCACTTGACGCGCGAGTTGCCCTCCGCCAGGCGTCCGCATAGCTCGCGGGGTCATCGTGGCGGATCGCGTAGACGGCGGCACGAGCCTGCCGACTCCCCACGACCAGGCCTTCACCTGTGAGCGCATCGACGTATCCTGCGGCGTCCCCGACAAGGAGCACGCGGCCAGCCGAACGGCTGCGCGTCCCCTGAAAAAGGGGGCCGGCACCACGGACCTCTGACGCAGGCGTTGCGCTGGCCAGTCGCTTGGCCACGTCCGGAAACTCCAGGAGCCACTCGTCGTACGAGCGCCCGCGAACCGCGGTCAGGACAGCCACCCCGACCGTGTGATTGCCCACAGGGGTGACGTACAGCTCAGCCCGAGACGACCAGTGGACCTCCACGTGGTCCGACCACGGGGGCAGCGTCCAGTGCCTGCGCAGCCCAAACCTTGCGGGTCTTCGGCTCGGTCGCGCCATCCCGAGCTGCGTTCGGATGTGTGAGTGCAACCCATCGGCAGCAGCCAGGTAGGCGCCCCGAAGCAACTGCCCCGCAACGTCCACCTCGACATGGGAGGGACGTACGGCACCGAGACGGGCGTCCCCGAGCATGCGTTGGACGCCAGCCGCGTCGGCAGCCTCACTGAGCGCGTCGTGCAGGACCGTCCGGCGCACGCCCAAGCCTGTTCCGTGCCTGAACTCGGCGCAGACCCGATGCCCCTGCTCCCCCACGTAGGTAATGCCCCGGAACGGGCAGCCGCTGGGCTGGACACCGAGTTCTTGGATCCGGGCGAGCGCGCTGGGCATGATGCCCTCTCCGCACGCCTTGTCCACCGGGCCACGTCGACGCTCGACCAGGGCGACCGTCAACCCCTCGCGCCGCGCCTCGAGCGCTGTGAGCAGCCCGACCGGTCCCCCGCCAACCACCAGCAGGTCATACCCTCTGGGGGAAATCACCGGTTCCTCGAAGGCTGGGCCGCCGTGAGTGCGGCCTCTTCGCAACGAAGCCGTACGGCCAGCAGCGGGATATTGAGCACCGTGAAGACCACCGCCGTGATCCAAGCTGTGTGAACCAGCGGAAGCGCCGCCCCTTCGACGACGACAGCGACGTAGTTGGGATGGCGGAAGAACCGGTAAGGACCGCTGGTCTTCAGCGACAGTCCCGGGACCACGATCACCCGTGTGTTCCACTGTCGACCCAGCGTGCGGATGCACCACCAGCGCAGCGCCTGCGACAACGCGACAAGAACGAGCATCGGCCAGCCCAACCAGGGCAGGAACGGTGCTCCGCCGATAACCACCTCCGCTGCGCAACCGAACAGCAGCCCCACGTGGAGCACGACCATGAAGGGATAGTGGCCTCGACCGGACTCCACCCCGCCGTGGCTGAGCGCCCAGCGGGCGTTGCGGGTGGAGATCACGAGCTCAACAAGGCGCTCAACAGCCACTAGCCCGACCAGGACGAGATACCACGTGACCGAAGTCACGGCGCAGACCTCACCACCGCAGCAGGACCATCTCTGAGCAGAATCCCGGCCCCATCGCCAGCATCATGGCCGGCTCGCCCGTACCGGACGAATTCCTCGCCATGACGTCGGCGAGCACATGCAGGACAGACGCCGACGACAAGTTGCCGACGGCGGACAGCGATCTGCGTGTCGCGTCCAGTGCATCGGCAGGCAGACCCAGCGTCTCCGTGACTGCCTCGATCACCTTGGGGCCGCCAGGGTGCGCGATCCAGTGCCGAATGTCGGCGACATCAAGTTCGTGATCAGCCAGGAAGTCCTTCACATCGGAGCCGAGATTTCCCCGTACGACGTCGGCCACCGACGCGGCGAGCACGATGCGCAGGCCCGAAGAGCCGATGTCCCATCCCATGACACGTTCGGTGTCGTCGTAGAAACGCGACCTCGTGGAACTGACCTGAGGACCGACCAGCCCGAGCTGAGCGGCCCGTCGATCCCCGACCATCACCACCGCACCCACACCGTCCCCGAAAAGACCGGAGGCGACCTGGTTGGCGATCGATGCGTCATCGCGCTGCACGGTGAGAGAGCAGAGCTCGGCCGCCAGCAGCACCGCCACCCCGTCGGGATCACCCGCGAGGTAGTCGTGCACGCGCGCAACACCCGCGGCACCTGCAACGCAACCGAGGCCGAACATCGGAACCCTCTTGACATCCGGTCTCAGACCCAAGGGCTGCACGAGGCGGGCATCGAGCGAGGGCGCCGCAACACCTGTGACGGTTGTCGTGACGATGAGGTCTACATCGGAAGCGCTGAGCCCTGCGCCTAGCAGCGCTCGGCCCACCGCTGCTTCGGCGAGCTCCAACGCGATCCGGATCCATGCGTCGTTCGCGGCAGTGAACCCCTCCAGCGTGGGGTAGGTATCCAACGGAAGGGCTAGATGCCTGGTCGCGACACCGGTATTGCTATGCAATCGCCGGACGACAGCGAGGGCCGACGGATCCTCACCGACCACGTGGCGGCCGAAAACCTCCGTGATGGCGGCCTGCTCGTAGGCGTGGTCGCCCAAAGCCGTACCAACCGAAGCGATGACTGTCACCGAGCCATCGTCGCACGACTCGCTACAACTTCCGTTCGTTGTACTCGCCAGCGGGTTCCTGACCGGAGAGCGCAAGGATCGCGGCCATGATCTCGTCGGTGACTTCCCGTCTGGCCCGCCCCGGTGGCACACCATCGAGCCGGCCGGTGAAGTCCATCGCCGGGCCGAACCGCGCCGTCACCCTGACCAGACGTGGCCAGGTCGCTCCGACTGGCTGGAGCTTCTCGGTGCCGATCAGGCCGACAGGAACGACGGGTGCTCCCGAAGTAAGCGCAAGGTGCGCCACGCCCGTACGACCGCGGTAGAGGCGACCGTCTCGCGACCGCGCTCCTTCGGGATAGACGGCAAAGGCCTGACCCGCAGCGAGCAGGTCGAGGGCGATGTTGAGCGAGTCGAGACCCGACTTGATGTCGTCTCGATCCACAGGAACCATGCCGATGCCTTCGAACCAGCCCCTGACCAGTGCCCCCCTCACCCCTGTACCGGTGAAGTAGTCCCGCTTCGCCAAGATCGCTACGCGCCGGCGCACGACGAACGGGATGACGATGCTGTCCGCGAACGACAGGTGGTTGCTGGCCAAGATGACGGGACCGGTGCTTGGGATGTTCTCCAGCCCCTCGACCCGTGGCCGCCAGATGAACTTCGCCGCAGGCGGAACCGTGGCGTGAACCACTTCGTACAACATCAGTGTGCCCTTCCGTTCCGCGAGCTTCCCCGTCTGTGGTCGGGCACGACGATAGGTGACACGTAGCGTCGACCATCGCGCAATGCTGGCACTGCCGGCCTTCTAGTCAGCGAAGGCCTCCACCGGAGGACATTCACACATCAGGTTTCGATCGCCATACGCACCGTCGACGCGACGAACGGGGGGCCAGAACTTGTTGTGGCGCAGGGACGGGACCGGGTAGACAGCCTCATCGCGCGTGTAGGGACGCGTCCACTCCCCGACGAGCTGTTCGGCGGTGTGCGGGGCTTGTGCCAGTGGGGAGAGGTCGTGGGTCCACTCCCCGGCCGCTACTCGATCGATCTCCGATCTGATGGAGATCATCGCCTCGCAGAACCTGTCCAGCTCGACGAGCCCTTCGGACTCGGTAGGTTCGATCATCAACGTGCCAGCGACCGGGAACGACAGCGTGGGTGCGTGAAATCCGTAGTCGATCAGCCGTTTGGCCACATCCTCCGCGGTGACGCCCGTGGCCTTGGTGATGCCACGAAGGTCGACGATGCACTCGTGGGCGACCAAGCCACCTCGCCCGGTGTAGAGCACCGGGTAGTGCGGCGCCAGCCGATGCGCCAGGTAGTTGGCGCTCAGGATCGCCACCTCTGTCGCACGGGTCAGCCCCTCGGCACCCATCAGTCGGATGTAGGCCCAGGAGATGGGCAAGATGCCCGCACTCCCCCAGGGCGCTCCCGAGACTGGGCCGATGCCCGTCTCCGGCCCGGCCTCGGGCACCAGCGGATGATTGGGCAGGTACGGCGCAAGGTGCTGGCGGACTCCAACCGGACCTACTCCAGGGCCACCGCCCCCATGTGGGATGCAGAAGGTCTTGTGCAGGTTGAGGTGGCTGACGTCGGCGCCGAATCGCCCCGGTTGGGCCAGCCCGACCAAGGCGTTCAAGTTCGCCCCGTCGACGTACACCTGGCCGCCGGCGTCGTGCACAAGACCGCAGATCTCCGAAACGGATTCCTCGAAGACCCCGTGCGTGGACGGATAGGTAATCATCAAGGCGGCCAACGACTCGGCGTGGACCGCGATCTTCGCTTTGAGGTCGTCGACATCCACGTTCCCAAGGGCGTCACAGGCGACAACGACCACCCGGAGCCCAGCCATCACGGCCGAAGCTGCGTTGGTGCCGTGCGCGCTGCTGGGGATCAGGCACACGGTGCGCTCCTCGTGCCCGTTCGACCGGTGGAAGGCACGGATCGCCAGCAACCCCGTCAGCTCGCCCTGACTGCCGGCGTTTGGCTGCAACGACACTGCGGCATAGCCAGTGATCTCCACGAGAAACCTCTCGAGCTGACCGATCAGCTCCCGAGTTCCTGCGGAGTCCTCCAGAGGCGCAAACGGGTGCAGACCGGCGAACTCGGGCCAGGTGATCGACTCCATCTCGGTTGCCGCGTTGAGCTTCATGGTGCAAGACCCCAGGGGGATCATCGTGCGGTCCAGTGCCAGATCGGCGTCAGCCAGCCGGCGCAGGTAACGCATCATCTCGGTCTCGCTGTGGTCCGCACGGAACACAGCGTGCGTGAGGTACGGCGAGTTTCGCCAGATCCCCAGCTCGTCGAGCGGGTCAGTCGTGGCAGCGTCAACAGCGTCCAAGTCTTCTACGACGTCGAAGGCTCTCCAGACCGCCTGCACGTCCGCCCTCGTGGTCGTCTCGTCACAGGCGATGCCAATGGTGTCGGCATCGACGAGTCGAAGCGCGACGCCTAGCTCGGCCGCTGCCCGGACATAGGTCTCAGCCAGACCCGGCACACGCACCTGCACCGTGTCGAAGACGTACGGACTGACAGTCTCGAACCCACCATCCCGTAACCCTTCGGCCAGAACTAGCGCGAATCGGTGCGTCCGCTCGGCGATACGACGTAACCCGTCCGGACCGTGCCAAACCGCATACATCCCAGCCATGACGGCCAACAAGACTTGCGCCGTGCAGATGTTGGACGTCGCCTTCTCCCGGCGGATGTGCTGTTCGCGAGTCTGCAAAGCAAGCCGGTAGGCGGGACGCCCTGCGGCGTCGACGCTCACGCCGACCAGCCGGCCAGGCAGCGAACGCTCAAGACCGGCCCGCACTGCGAGGTAACCCGCGTGCGGGCCACCGAAGCCCAGGGGTACGCCGAACCGCTGCGCGCTCCCGACGACGACGTCGGCGCCGATCTCACCGGGCGGAACAAGGAGGGTGAGGGCAAGGAGGTCCGCGGCGACCGCGAGGCCGATGCCTCGCTCCTTGGCTGCGGCTGCCAACGGTCCCAAATCACGCACAACTCCGGACGAGCCGGGGTACTGCGCAAGAACGCCGAAGAAGTCGCCCGCCGGCAGGCCGTTGGACAGGTCGGCCTCAACCAGCTCGATGCCGAGGGGTTCAGCGCGCGTTGCCATGACGGCCCGCGTCTGTGGGTGTGCATCCAGATCGACGACGAATCGGGTGCTCGGCGAGGCCGCCACGCGACGGAGCAACGTCATCGCCTCTGCAGCGGCCGTCGGCTCATCGAGCATGCTCGCGTTCGCCGTAGCCAGCCCGGTCAGATCAGCGATCACCGTCTGGAAGTTCAGCAAGGCCTCGAGCCTGCCCTGGCTGATCTCGGCCTGGTAGGGGGTGTATGCCGTGTACCAAGCGGGGTTCTCCAGCACGTTGCGGAGGATGACCGACGGAGTATGGGTGTCGTGGTATCCCAAGCCGATCATCGGACGCCGAACCGTGTTGTGCGACGCCAATTCACGAAGCTCCGCGATGACCTCGGCCTCGGTCAGTGCCTGCGGCAGGTCGAGCGGGGCAACCTGGCGGATGCCGGCCGGGACTGCCTCATCGAGCAGCGAAGCCAGGTGCGTACGCCCCAACGCAGCGAGCATCTTCGCCTGCGCGTGCTCGTCGGGGCCGATGTGGCGGTCGGAGAAGGGGTCGCTCGCCTCGAGTTCGGCAAGGGTCCGTCGTGGGGAGGTGAGGGGCACGAGAGCCTCCGGAACAGGCGCGTTCTCGGGCGCGGTTGCGGTCCGAGCGGCCTCCCCCTCTGTCATCGGCACCTGAGAGTTTCAGCTCTCGAAGGGCCAGAGCCCATCGGGCGCTTTTCACCGTCGGTGGGACGTTCGCCAGCAGTGGCCCGCGAACGTCCGCTTTCCAGAGGCGCTTCGTCCACACGGTCCTGTCGCCTGAGAGGTTTCGGGGAGGATTGCTCCTTCGGCGCCTGCCGCTGGCTGCGGTAGGACTCTCCCGTGCGGGGTCGTCAGCGAGTCGGAGTCTAGCCCGTCATCGGCCGAACTCTGGGGACCGAACCTCTGCGCCCCTTACCTCTGCGCCCCCTACCTCCGTGCCCCTTACCTCCGTGAGCCCAGCCCTACGTCTGCAGGCCCCGCCCTCACCCAGTCGCGCGGCTACGCCGCCTGCGTGCGAGCTCATCGTTTGGGTGCACCGGCAACACGTCGGCCTCCGGACGCTCACCCGGCAGCTCAGAGAGAGTCCCCTCGACCTCGCGCCACACCCGACCGACCGCGATCCCAAAGACTCCCTGTCCGCCCTGGACGAGGTCGACGACCTCGTCGGCCGAGGTGCATTCGTAGACGCTCGCGCCGTCGCTCATCAAGGTGATCTGCGCCAGGTCACCTACACCGCGATCTCGCAGATGTTCGACGGCAATGCGGATCTGCTGGAGAGAGACGCCAGTGTCGAGAAGCCGCTTCACGATCTTGAGGACCAGGATGTCGCGGAAGGAGTACAGCCGCTGGGTCCCGGAGCCATGCGCGGGGCGAACAGTCGGTTCGACGAGGCCGGTGCGCGCCCAGTAGTCCAACTGGCGGTAGGTGATTCCCGCGGCCGCACACGCGGTCGGACCGCGGTAGCCGACGTCGTCGGGCAACGTGCTCACCGCAGCGTCGAACAGCAGGCCCTGCTCGCCCGCACGCCGCCTGGCCGCCTGCTGCGCCTCGGGCTCAGCACCAGCAGGGATGGTGGGAGTTTTTCGCGTCACGCCGGCCTCCGGGGCTGACAGGGATGAACTGAACCTGAACCAACGACTCTGAGCTGTGAACGACACTGCTGAAACTTCGACCGTGCAACCTTCGGCAGTGCAACACCCGAACGTTAGGGAGGCGACGGCTCGCGGTCAACGTTGCGGCCTGCGACACGCCGAGCGGAAGTCTCAAGGATGACTCGAGACTCTAAACTCTCAATCTGAACTTGAGGGTGGGTCGGACTCGCTGCCGAGATCCTCAAAGTCCTCGGGAGTGATCTGGTCCAAGAACTCCCGAAATCGCTCCACCTCGTCCTCTTGCTCATCAGGGATCTCGATGCCCACTTCATCCAGAACCTGCTCGTCACCGAAGATCGGCGTGCCCGTGCGCAAGGCGAGCGCGATGGCATCCGAGGGCCGTGCACTGACTTCGGTGCCCGAGCTGAATGCAAGGACGGCGTAGAAGACGCCGTCCTTGACATCGGTGATGCGGACCTCGGTGAGCTGCTCGCCGAACGCCTCGAGCAGATCACGCATCAGATCATGGGTCAGGGGGCGGACCGGGACGACTCCTTGTTGGGCGAAGGCGATGGCCGTCGCCTCAACGGCCCCGATCCAGATCGGCAGGTAACGCTCGCCCCCGACCTCTCGCAACAACACGATGGGCTGACTGGACGGCATTTCCACGCGGACGCCTACGACGTCTAGCTGGTTCACACCTCGACCCTACGCCTGGGGACCGAGTCCCGACTTCACGAGCGCGGCATGCAGCCGTACCGACAGCGCCGCCAACTCCCGAACCATCTCCTCAGCCCGAGCCTTCGCTTCGGCCCCGCGTTGATTTCGTTGAGGAGCGACTACCTGCTCAACGAGACCGACCTCGCGGTCCGCAGCCGCCTTGAAGGCCCGGAGGTGACGGGCTTCCAAACCGAAGGCTGCGAGCTCAGCCACGGTCTTGGCCACGAGTAGCGCGTCACCGTCGTAGTGGTTGCCGTGCGCAACGACCAGCCCATATCCCTCGATCTGGTTGAGCTGTTCGGCGGACAAGCCGGCTGCCTCGAGAAGTTCGGACTTCGACAGCCGCAACTCGCCTGCGTGACGGGCAAAGGCTTCCGGCCCAGGCATGCCGTCGCTGTCCACAACCGACATGGGCACCCGAGGAGGTGAGCCGGCCTGGACCGGCGGCTCAAGTCCACGGTCTATCGCCTCGAGGTGGTCCTTGATCACCTTGAGGGGGAGGTAGTGATCGCGTTGCGATGCCAGCACGTATCGCAACCGCTGCACGTCATCGTGGTCGAACTTCCGATAGCCCGAGGCAGTGCGCTGGGGCTCGACGAGACCCTCCGCCTCCAAGAATCTGATCTTGCTGATCGTCACGTCGGGAAAGTCCGGCCGCAGCAGTCCGAGAACTTCCCCGATGTTCATGTAGGCGCGGGCCGGGACACTCACCCGGCACCTCCCGAGCGTGGCGCGGCAGGGAAGTAGAGCAAGCGGTACTTCCCGATTTGGACCTCGTCTCCCCCGGACAACAACGTGTCATCGATGCGCCGACGGTTGACGTAGGTGCCATTCAGGCTGCCCACGTCAACAACGCGGAAGCCTTCGGCGTCGCGGACAAACATCGCGTGGCGTCTGGACACGGTGACGTCATCGAGGAACACGATGGCATCGGGGTGGCGACCAGCCGTCGTCACGTCGGCCTCAAGCAGATAGCGGCTGCCGGCGTTGGGGCCACGCTGGACCACGAGCAGAGCCGTGCCTGGCGCAAGAGCGTCGACGCCGGCGTCGTCGCCGGGTGGCGGGTGCTCTGCTCCCTCCTCACTCGGTGCACCGCTGAGTCCGCCCAAGGAAAGCGTCGAGGTCGTCTCCGACGGGGGCGACTCAGTCTGATCGGCGCCCTCCTCGTGGGGGTCCGTCGCCTCACTTGTCATGGGGTCCTCATGGTCTCGCGGATGGTGCGCCAATAGGAATCTCGTGCCAGCACGGAACTTGCGCCAGGGCGGAGCTTGCAGCAAAGGGTGTTCGCCGAGGTTGTACCCCGATGCGCGAACCCTCGACCAAGGCTCGAGACACACCTCAGCACGGTCCAGCCCTGCGGTCAACCGTAGCCGCGGATCGACCCCCCGAGGCGTGGAGAGCTCACCCTCAGGTCAAGGGTTGTGGTCAGCCTTCGGTCAGCGCCTGGTAGTCGGAGGCGGAGAGCAGTGAGTTCACCGACTCTGGGTCTGCCGTCTCGATCTCAAGCAGCCACCCGGATCCGTACGGTTCCGCGTTGACGTCGTCGGGAGCCGTATCCAGCGCGTCGTTGCGCGCCACGACTACTCCGTCCAAGGGAGCGAAGAGTTCACTGACGCTCTTCGTGGACTCGATCTCCCCGCAGGTCTCACCGGCAGTCACTGCAGTCCCCAAAGCCGGGAGGTCAACGTAGACCACATCGCCGAGCTGCTCTTGGGCGAAGTCGGTGATCCCGATGCGGACGACGCCGGGACGTTCAGTCGAACGAATCCACTCGTGCTCGGCGGTGTAGCGCACATCGGACGGGATGGCGGCCATCCGGATCCTTCCTGAGGGAATTGAAGCGTTTGGCGATGCGGTCGGCGCCTCAGGATGAGGCGGGCTGAGCGTACTGAGGGCTTGGGAGAGGGTGCAACGCCGAAATCGTCACTTGGTCGCGCTCGGTGATGAGCATGTCGCCGCCAAGCGTCCTAAGGCTGTCCACTGCACCACCGGGAATCCGCATCGCCGCACTCAGGGTCCGCGGATCACCGATTGCGACGATCTCCACAGGCGCTGGCACGACGGTGCCGTCGACTGCGACACCGGGTGCGCCGTCGGGCGGCGCAGAGAACCAGGTTGACGCCACCACACGCTGGTCGCCGATCTGGATCGCTTCGGCTCCGGCGTCCCGCAGTTCTTGGATGGTGTCGAGCATGAGGGTGGCGTCGACCGCGGCCTGCGGATCTACCAACCGAATGACGACGCCAGGTCCTTCGACGGGGACGACCCCGGTGAGGATCGACAGTTCCGAGATCCTGGCCCTGGTCTCTTCAAGAGCCACCCTGTCGGCATCGGTTCCCGAGGCAAGCCGATCACGGAGGATCTCGAGCTCCCTGAGCTGGTCTTGCAGTCGGCTTTCCCGCTGATTGACATCGTCGAGGATGCGAACGAGGTCCGTGGTGTTGGTCTGTCCCAAGTCGACGCCGCCTCGATTCGCACCAACCTGCACCGCCGCCACGAATCCCAGGAGACAAAACAGGCCGCCGACGAGGAGCTGAGTCCGAGTACGGCGCAGTGCAAGCGCGCGGCGCAACGACGGCGCAGGAGAGCGCTGGCCCGATGGCCCCGCCCCGGGGGACGACTCGACCCGCCCGTTCGGCTCTGGGGTGTTCGGAGCTGGGTCGCTCACGCCTTGAACAGCTTCCGTCGGATCGCCGCGGCGTTGGCAAAGATCCGCACCGAGAACACCACGATGATCCCCGTGGACAGCTGGGCGCCTACACCCAATTGGTCTCCCAAGAAGACGATCAAACCGGCTACCAGCACATTGGCCAGGAAGGAGACGACGAAGACCTTGTCGTCGAAGACGCCTTCGAGCAGAGCTCTGGCCGCGCCGAACACCGCGTCCAGAGCAGCGACGACGGCGATCGGAAGATACGGCTGAAGCCAGTAAGGGACAACCGGCTGCAGCAGGATGCCGAGGACGATCCCTAACACCAACCCCAGCGCGGCGATCAAGGGCTCGCCTCCTTGGCGTAGCGAAGGGTGACCCCGGTCTCCCCCGGGAGGTCAAGGCGATCCCGGGTCTCGAGGTCGTAGCGGATACCGTACGTCTGTCGTAGGCCCTCGAGCGCCTGGCCCGCAGGGCCGCGGGCGAAGGTTGTTCCCAGCAGCTCCGGATCACCAACCGCGGAGATCACGTAGGGCCGGACCAGCGGGCGGTAGTTGACGAGGATTGCTGCGCCTGCGCCCCGGATCGCCGTCAGCGTTGTGAGGCGCTGTCCGTTGATGTCGATGGCCTCGGCGCCGGACGCCCAAAGTCCGTTCACCGCGCCCTGCAGGTCACGGTCGAGCACCCGGCCAAGGTCGGGTTGGCCAGCGGCCAGGGCCTCCGTATCGACCGGGGCGTCATCGATGGTGACTTGAACACCTGGGCCACTTACCGGGATCGTGCCGGCGGCGGCACCCAGAGCATCAGCTCTCGCACGCAATCCACCACCGATCGAGCCGGTTGTGAGAATCGAACGCTGCATCCCCGCGACGTCGGCCGTGGTCGCGTCGATGCGCTGCTCGAGTGCTTGGACGCGAGCGTCACCCTCGTCGACCGCCTTCGCCAGCTCCTGCTTGCGCTGGGCGGACTCTGGCCCAGCCGACAAGTGTGCAGTGGCACCCACTGCCAGCAACAATCCCGCCAGGGCGAGGCCGACGCCGATCCACCGAGGCCGACTACGATCCGGCTCCTCATGCACGTTCGCGCGTCGCTGGGCGGCATCCAGATATCCCTGATCCAACGCATCCCTGACCAAGCGATCCAACAGACCGATCGCGGCGTCACGATTGGGGGGGTTGGCTCCCGGCTCCTCGGAAGTCATCGGCCGCCCCGTCTGAGCAGGGCCACCCATTCCTCGAGCAGGTCCTCAGCCTCGTCCTGCGAGCTTCCTTCGGCCCAAACCCTGGTAATGGCGTCGGTCGGATCTGGGAGGACGAGAGCCCAGCGACCATCGGTCTCGACCACGCGGATGCCATCGGTTGTGTCGGTTAGACGATCCCCGGCAGCCTCTTGAACACTGCGCATCACGCCCCCCCTCGTTGCCCAAGGCGTCTCCACCTTTCGTCGCACCACATGTGCTGCGGGAATGCGAGCGTCGATCTGCGACAAGGTCAGGCGGGTGCGCGCAACCAGACCCAGCAAGGTCAGGAACGCGGCGTTGCCGTCGATCACCGGCCCCGCTGCCGGGATGAGATAGCCGCCGCGGCCGTCACCCCCGAAGGCCAATCGCTCGGTCAGGGCGCTGCGGACAAGATGATCAGGGGTTGTCCCAACCCAGCGGACCTCCGCCCCGTGAAAACTGCAAACCCGCTCGGCCACCCGCGTCGTCGTGACTGGCAGGGCCACCTTCGCCGCTCGGCGCTCAGCGGCGACGAGATCCAAGAAGACAAGCAACGCCCGCTGATCTCCCATGACAGCACCGGTGTCATCGACAAGGCGAATGCGCTCGCCGACCGGGTCGTAGCGCACCCCGAAGGCCGCCCCGGAGGAAGCGACCAGTTTGCCCAGGCGCCGCAGACCCGCTCGCCGCGACGCCGAAGACTCGGTCGGCGTGGTCTCGTCCAGCCGCCCGTTGACGATCAGCACCTCGACGCCCACGCGACTGAGCAGATGCGGGAGCAACAGTGCTGCCACGCCGTCGGCGCAATCGACCACCACCTTCAGACCAGCCGCGTCCACGCCTCGCATGTCTAGGGCGCGTAACAGCTCGTGGACGTAGGTCTCGGTCGACCGCGACGGGAACGACAGATCCCCGATCTCGCCGGGGAAAGCGCGCCGAAACTCTTCGCGTTGGAGAACCCGTTCCAGCGCTCGCGAAGCAGCATGGGAAAGGTCGAGGCCCTGCGCATCGAGAAAAGTGATGTCAACGCTGTCTGGCACTCCCGGGGTCGTGCGGATCATCAATCCTCCGGCGCCTCCCGCGCGCCCAGCCTCCAGGCGGGTCACGGCGGGTGCAGCAACCTCGAGATCGCGCACATCGATGGCGGAAGCCGTCAACGCCGCGATCGCCGCGCGCTTCAAGGCCCCGGCCGAGCGGCTGTGGTCACGACTCGTGGTGACTACAGCCCCCTTCTGAAGGGTCGTGGCGAAGGCCGATGCCAGGCGAACCACTAGTTCCGGGGTTATCTCGACATTGACGATTCCCGAGATGCCGCGTGGTCCGAACAGGCTTCGATGGCCGCGGCTCTCCCAGATCACGCTCTCGTGGAGAACCGTTCCCGCTTCGATGGACTTGAACGGGTAGACCTTGACGCCCGCCGAGACAATGACCTCCTCTTCGACGACGCACTCGTCGCCGATGACCGCCCCCTCTTCGATACGCGCCGCGCGCTTCAGCTCGGTGTTCTTGCCGATGACGCAGCCCCGTAGGTTGGCGCGTGCGCCGACGAAGGCGTTGTCGTGAACAACCGCCCGGTGGAGGAACGCCCGCGGCCGCACGACAACGTTGCTGCCCAAGACTGTGTACTCACGAAGTTCGGCCTTGGCCTCCACCTTCGCGTAGTCGCCGATGAGCAGCGGACCCTTGAGCACAGCCTCCTCGTGGACTTCAGCTCCCTCGCCCAGCCAAACGCCCGCTGCCACTTCGAAGCCAGGGATCTCCACGCTGACTCGATGCTCCAGGACGTCGGCCTGCGCCCTCAGGTAGGCCGAATGCGTTCCGACGTCAGCCCAGTAGCCCTCGGCGACGTACCCCTCGATCGGAAGCCCCTTGGCGAGCATCGCTGGGAAGACATCCGCAGACCAGTCGACCGAGGCCCCGCGCTCGACGAAGTCCAGCACTTCGGGCTCCATCACGTAGATGCCGGTGTTGACGGTGTCGGTGAACACCTGACCCCAGGACGGCTTCTCCAGGATTCGTTGCACCCGACCGTCGCCGTCCAAGGTGGTGATCCCGAACTCGAGAGGGTCGGCCACGCGGGTGAGACAGACCGTGACAAGGGCCCCCCGCTCACGGTGGTGATCGATCAGAGCGGTGAGATCGAAATCCGTGAGGGCGTCCCCACTGATCACCAGGAACGGATCGTCTCGCAATGCCTCCTCGGCGTTCTTGACACTCCCCGCAGTCCCAAGAGGTTGCTCCTCTGCTGCGTAGGACAGGTGAACCCCGAACTCATCGCCGTCACCGAAGTAGTTGCGCACCAGGGTGGCCAGGAACTGAACGGTGACCACCGTTTCGGAGAATCCATGCTGCTTGAGCAACGTGAGGACATGGCTCATCAATGGTTTGTTGGCGATCGGCAGCAGCGGTTTGGGCATGCTCGAGGTGGTCGGCCGAAGCCTGGTGCCTTCGCCTCCAGCCATGACCACCGCCTTCATGCCGACGCCTCCCCCGGCCGTGCAGCCGACGCTGAGGTTCTCCCGGCCAGCGGGTCATGGCGGAGTTCTCGCACCTGCCAGAGATAGCCGATTGCCGCCCACCAATACAGGCCGGTCCCCCAGATCAGGAACGCCCAGCCGAACGCGTGCGCCCATTCGGCAAAGGTGCCGGTTCCAGTGCCGAGCAGCAGCCAAGGAAAGGCGGCGAGAAGGTTTGCCGTGGCAGCCTTTCCGAGAAAGTGAACGGGAAGACCGGTGTAGCCGAGACGCCGCAGGGTGGGCAAGGTCGTGAGCAGGACCAGGTCCCGCAGCAGCAGGAGCGCGACAAGCCACCAGGGCACGATGTCGCGGATGCCGAAGGCGACGAGGGCGGCAACGACGTACAAGCGGTCGGCAACGGGATCCAACAGCTGACCGACGCGGGAGATCTGGTGCCAGCGCCTGGCGAGCATCCCGTCCAGATAGTCGGTGACACCGCTCACGAAGAGGACCACCACCGCCCAGCCGTCCGCTTCCGGCACGAGGACCAGCCACAAGAAGAGGGGGACCCCGAGCAACCGCAGGACGCTCAAGGCGTTTGGAATGGTCAGGATCCGGTCGGTCTGTACCGCCGTCTCCTGCACGCTCACTCGTCGGCTCCCCTCAGTGGATGCGATGCCACCGTCAGCCTACGTCGCCTGGGCTGGATGCCTGCTCTCCCAACCGGCTTCCGGCCACGAACAGCCGCCGGACCAACCAGCGCCTCAAGGAAGGAGTCACCGTCTGCGGGGTCCTCCCCAGTGCGGTGCCTGGCACACAACGAGTCCCGGGCGGTGATTACCTATTCATCCCACGGCTGCCCCGCAGAGTCGGTGGCCAAAGATTTTCCAGAATCGATGTCGAAGGGCCATCCTGCGGTTCGACGTATCAGTGACAAGCCAGTCCCGACAACCAACAGGAGTGATCAAGGTGCCGCGTTTCATGGGATTCGTCAGGATGGAAGAGGGCGTGGGAACGCCGCCAAAGGCGCTGTTCGACGCGATGGACGCACACATCGGCGAACGGGCCGCCAAGGGGATATTTCTCGACGGCGGAGGCCTGTACGGGACCGAGGATGCCGTGAACTTCGTGGTGCGCGAAGGCGAGGTCACGAGAGTCGACGGACCGTACGCAGAGGCGAAAGAGGTTGTCGGGGGCTGGGCGATCATGCAATACGACTCCGTTGAGCAGGCCGTGGCCGACCAGGAGGAATTCGCCGCCCTGCACGCCAAGTACTGGCCCGAGGTAACCGTGATCGCGACTCTGCGTCAGATCTCCACCGGCCCCGAGGAGCCTGGCGACTAACCGGGGCTCACTACTCTGGGGGTCGTGCCGGCGGAGATCAGTGCGAGTGACCCGCGGGAGGTGATCGTCGCCGCGTGGCGGGCCGAATCGGCTCGCCTCGTCGGTGCTCTTACCCGGATGACGCGCGATCTCGAGCTCGCCGAGGACCTGGCGCAGGATGCCCTCGTGGCCGCACTCGAGCAGTGGCCGAGGGAAGGGGTCCCGAGCAATCCGGGTGCGTGGCTCATGACCATTGCCAAACGCCGGGGCCTCGATCACTTCCGTCGCGCGGACAACCTCCGTGGCAAGGTCGCGGAACTCCGGAACGCCCTTGGCGAGGAGGGAGCGGACATGCTCGATCTCGACCGCCAGGTGGACTACATCGAGGACGATGTGCTGCGGCTCATCTTCTTGTGCTGCCATCCGAGTCTTACGGCTGACTCTCGAGCCGCGCTCACACTGCGCCTGGTCGGCGGGCTCACCACGGCCGAGATCGCCCGCGGGTTCTTGACCACCGAATCGACGATGGGTCAGCGCATCTCACGGGCGAAGAAGACCCTGTCCGAGGCTCACGCGCAGTTCGAGCTGCCGACCGAACGAGAGCGCATCGGACGTCTCGATGACGTCATGGCCGTGATCTATCTGATCTTCAATGAGGGCTACTCGGCGACGGCCGGCAAGGACTGGATGCGCCCTGACCTGGCACGAGAAGGGATGCGGCTTGCGCGGATGCTGGCCGCGCTTGCTCCCAACGAACCCGAGGTGCTCGGGTTGCAAGCTCTTCTGGAGATCCAGGGATCACGGCTCACAGCGCGCCTCGATGAGCACGGCGCACCTGTGCTGCTTGAGGCGCAGGACCGAAGTCGCTGGGATCCGTTGTTGATCCGGCGCGGTCTTGGCGCACTGCGCGAGGCCGAACGTCTCGCCGCTGGTGGCAGACCCGTCGGCAAGTACTTCCTCCAAGCCCTGATCGCCGCCGAGCACGCCAAGGCCTCGCGCGCCGAGGACACAAGCTGGCACCGAATTGCCTCCCTCTACGACGTCCTGGCCAACGCCGCACCTGGACCCGTGGTCGAAGTGAACCGCGCGGTCGCCCATGGACGGGCTTTCGGCCCTGACGCGGGACTGGCCGTGCTGGATGCTCTGGATCCCGACCTGCTCAGCGACTCACCGCTCGTGCCGAGTGTGCGGGGGGACCTGCTGGAAAGAGCTGGGCGAAACCGACCAGCGGGCGAGGCGTTTGCCGAAGCGGCCTCACGCAGCTTGAACGAGGGCGAACGAGTGATCCTGCAGCGCAGGGCTGAGCACAACCTGGCCCACGTCGAAGGCTCGAGGTGATCAAGCCTCGTCAGCAGATCATCCCGATACGTTGGGAGTGTCGAAGAAGCCAATGATCTCGTAGGAGTGACATGACCGACAATGTGACCACCGCTCGAACCACCGGCCTCTGGTACCTCGGGTTGGCTGTGACTGGGGTCGTCGGGTTCTTGCTGGTCCGGCCTGCGCTGTACGTCGAGTCAGACAGCCCAGCAACGCTGGCGAATCTCCAGGACAAACCGGGATTGGCCCATCTCAGCATCGTTCTCGAAATGGCGATCGTCTTGACCCAGGCGCTTGCGGCGATCTGGTTCTACAAGTTGCTGCGCGACGTGCGCAATGTGGCTGGCGTCTCGGTCGCAGCGTTCGGGCTCGTCAACGCCGTCGCCATCATGGCCAGCACGGTGTTCGTCGCCACCGCCGTCGCGGTAGCCGAAGACGCGTCACTTGCTCCTACCGGTGACGCTGCGGCGAGCGTAGGGATGCTCTACGAACTCAGTGCCAACGCGTGGGGCGTCGGGGCCTTGTTCTTCGGTCTCTGGCTGATCCCGATGGGATGGGCCGCCGTAACAACGGGACGCTTCCCCCAGGTGCTTGGTTGGATCCTGATCGTGGGTGGCGTCGGCTACATCCTCAGCAGCATCGTCGACTACGCGTTCGTCAACCCACCGGCCGCGCTGGTCGGCGCCCTCGCGTTCCCAGCAACGATTGCGGAGTTCTGGATGATCGGCTACCTGTTGATACGCGGCATCCGGACACCACAGGCCCCGTCCTGACCTTTCCTGGCGCCTGTACGTGCCTGTCCGGCGCAGAACCGGCCCTGGCCGCGTTTCCGCTGGTCAGAGACGGTTTCACCGAGTCGGGCTGACAGGATTTGAACCTGCGACCCCTTGACCCCCAGTCAAGTGCGCTACCAAGCTGCGCTACAGCCCGTACACCCTCTCGGGCGGCGCAACTCTACCCGAGCCCAGCAGACCGGAAGTACTCCGAGCGTGCCCGTCCAGGAGCC
This sequence comes from uncultured Actinomycetota bacterium, assembly GCA_963805505.1. Classification (GTDB taxonomy): domain Bacteria; phylum Actinomycetota; class Actinomycetes; order DATJPE01; family DATJPE01; genus JANPBY01. Next base: position 520,788 of record CAWDUP010000007.1, read on the forward strand.
ACTCATCTTGCCGAGGGTTAGGTATTCCTCCCGCGCTTCTCCCGCACCCGCACATTGACCTCGATCGGCGTTCCCTCAAAACCGAACTCCTCACGAAGCCGGCGCTCGATGAATCGGCGGTAGCCGGCTTCCAGGAATCCACTGGCGAAGACGACGAACTTCGGCGGCCTGGTGGCCGCCTGCGTGGCGAACAGGATCTTCGGCTGCTTGCCGCCCCGGACCGGCGGCGGGGTTGCCGCAACCAGCTCCCCGAGGAACCCGTTCAGCCGCCCTGTCGACACCCGCGAGTCCCAGCTCTGCAGCGCCGTCTGCAGCGCGGGCACCAACCGGTCCATGTGTCGTCCAGTACGAGCCGAGACGTTGACTCGCATCGCCCAGGGCACGCGGACCAGCTCTCGCTCGATCTCTCCCTCGAGGTAATAGCGGCGTTCGTCATCGAGCAGGTCCCACTTGTTGTAGGCGAGCACCAGAGCCCGGCCCGCCTCGGCCACCATGGAGATGATGCGGGTGTCCTGCTCGGTCAGAGGCTCACTGGCATCAACCAGGACGACGGCGACCTCGGCCTTCTCCAACGCGGCTTGGGTGCGCAGAACGGCGTAGTACTCATGGCCGGAGGCCTCGTGAGCACGGCGCCGGATCCCCGCCGTGTCCACAAAGCGCCACGTCGTGCCACCAAGCTCGATGAGCTCATCCACCGGATCCACGGTGGTCCCAGCAACCGAGTCGACGACCACGCGGTCCTCTCCTGCCAACTGGTTCAGCAGGCTCGACTTACCGACGTTCGGCTTGCCAAGCAACGCAACGCGGCGAGGGCCGTCCTGCTCGGCAAACCTATCCTGAGGCGCTTCTGGCAGGGCTTCGAGAATCGCGTCGAGCAGGTCGCCACTACCCCGACCATGCAGTGCGGACACGGAGTACGGCTGTCCGAGCCCAAGGTTCCACAGCGCCGCTGCTTCAGACTCGGTGCGCTGGTCATCGACCTTGTTGGCTGCGAGCACTATCGGTTTTCCCGATCGCCGCAGTACTCGAACAATGGCCTCGTCTGGATCAGTGATCCCAACAGTGGCGTCCACGACGAGCAGCACAGCGTCGGCCGCTGAGACGGCGACCTCGGCCTGGGCCGCCACCCGGGCAGCCATCCCCTCGGCGTCCGCCGCCCAGCCACCGGTGTCGACCACGACGAAGCGACGACCGTTCCACAAGGCGTCGTAGGCGACGCGGTCACGCGTGACGCCCGGCACATCTTCGACCACCGCCTCACGCCTACCCAGAATTCGGTTGACGAGGGTCGACTTACCAACGTTGGGTCGGCCCACTACCGCCAAGACGGGCTGCGGTTCTGAGTCTTCGGGGAGGTCCAGATCATCGAGTCCTTGGCTCATCCTGGGCCAGCCACGATGCGCGCCTCAGCCAACTCGACAACCTTGTCGATGACCTCGTCCAAAGTCAGGTTGGTCGCATCGACCAGAACCGCATCGTCGGCCATCGTCAGGGGGGAGATGTCTCGGCCGGTGTCTGCCGCGTCCCGACGGCGCAGGTCGAGCAACGTCGATTCGGGTTGCGCCCCAACGTGGCCTGCTCCGTTCAGCTCTTGGCTCCGGCGTTCCGCCCGCGCTTGCGCCGAAGCCGTCAAGAAGATCTTGAGCGTCGCGTCTGGACAGACGACCGTACCGATATCCCGTCCTTCGACGACGATGCCCCCATCGCGGATCGCAGCCCGCTGGAGCCTGGCCAGCTCGGCCCGGATCTCAGCGACGGCGCTGACCGCGCTCACGGCCGAGGTCACCCGCGGATCGCGGATCGCCTCCGACACCTCAACCCCGTCGAGCGTGATGGACGGGTTGGCTGGATCATCCCCAGGGACCAGGTGGAGCTGACCGGCGGCCGAGCCGACCGCCTGCGGGTCATCGACGTCGACGCCTCGCTCGAGCATCCACCAGGTCACTGCCCGGTACATCGCTCCCGTATCCAGATAACGCAGCCCCAACCGCATCGCTACGCCGCGCGACACACTCGACTTTCCCGCGCCCGACGGGCCGTCGACGGCGATCACCGTCGAGGTAGCGCTACTGGGCAAGGGCACATCGTCTCCTGAGCTGGCCGGGCACCGTTCACCTGATCGTGACAGTTGGACTCGATCGGATGGTCCTCTCGGGTCGAACCACAGTAGTGGGCGTTAGGGGCTCGGACGGCCCGGTGCAGAATCTCCACTCACGCGTGCACGTTCCATCCAGCTGCGACGAGGGCAGCCGATAGTGCGTGAACAGCGGCCGATTGCACATACAGCTCGACGACGCCGACGGGGTGGCCGGCCGCGTGTTCGATCATGACGTCTTCGACGTTGACCCCGGCGCGTTCTGCCTCATTGAACAGACCGGCGAGCTGCCCGGGCTCATCGGTGACCACAACCGACACCCGTGCGTAGGTCGCTGGACGCCCGCCGTGCTTCCCAGGCAGTCGAGCCCTTCCTCGCCCGCCGCGCTGGATCAAGTCGTGCACAACCGTCCGAGCGGCAACGTCACCGCTCCGCTCCGGGGCGCTGAGCTGATTGAGCGCGCGGCGTACGGCGTCGAGATCACTCAAGAGAGCATCGAGCTCTCGCCGCACGCTCGACGCGTTGGCCGACAAGATCTCTGTCCACAGCTCCGCATCGCCGGCGGCGATCCTCGTCAGGTCGCGAACGCCCGGGCCCGCCAAGGACACCACGTCGGCGGGCGCATCGGCCAACCTGGCCGCCATGGCGCTCGCCAGCACCTGCGGGAGGTGCGATACCAGGGCAACACCCGCGTCGTGCCGCTCGGCCGCCACCACGATCGGGTCAGCTCCGCACGCCTCGACAACCGCCGCTGCGCGAGTCAACGCCGCGGCGGATGTCGTCTCAGTGGGACAGAGCACCCAAATCCGCCCTTCAAGGAGGTCAGCGCGCGCCTGCGCCGGCCCTGAGCGCTCCCGGCCGGCCATCGGATGGCCACCGACGAATCGGGCGCCCTCTCCGCCCAAGAGCTCGATATCAACATGAACATGAGACTTGACTGAGGCAAGATCCATAACGCTCGAGGTGAGGAAACGACGCTGTGCGGCTACAACGACTTCCGCTACGCGCTGCGGGGGCACTCCGACGACCACGACGTCGGGGTCAATCCCGGGTGGATCTGCCAAGCCAGCCCCGAGGTCTCGGGCCATGCGTACCGCTTCGCTCGACTGATCTTCAAGAAACACCGTGACGCCACACGCTCGAAGGGCCAGGGCGACCGAAGTTCCCATCAGCCCGGAACCGATGATCAGCACGCCCCTAGCAAGCGCCGCCGGCGCTGTTGGCGCGGTCACCGTCCCAAATCTCTGCGCAGGATCTCGGTCCCACGAAGGTAGACGTGAACGACTTGGTCGCGCGGCGCGGCCATCTCGGCATGGATCAGGATCCGGATCACGCGGGGCAGTGCGCCTACGACATCGAGCTCCTGCGCACAGATCAATGGCACGCCATCAAGATCAAGCCCACGAGCGGCGGACGCCGGAAAGTCGCAACGCAGATCCGGGGTCGCAGTGAACAGCACAGAGACCAACTCATCGAGCTGAAGTCCGTTGCGGTCCACGAGGGCTCTCAGCAGCTCAACCACCGCCTCGGACATCTCTTCGCGATCGTCGTGCTCAAGCTGGGTGGCCCCCCGAATGCCTCGGATCGGCACAGCACTTCCTCCATAGGTGTCGGTCTCGGACCGCCCGGACGAACCTCCGGAAGCCTATCTGAGTGAGCCACGCGATCCTTGGAACCACCCCATTGATGAATTGGTTTCAGGTTATGCCTGATCTACAGCTTTATCGTTATAACGACAATTGGGCCGGCTGGAGTCACGGTGCCAATGTCGACTCATCGATACCACGTCGCCGTCCACCCGCTGGGGACGGAGAAGCGACAGCGCCCTTGTCGACTTTCGAGTCTCCCGCTCGTCACCTGGCCATTCACGCCAGAGCGGTATGTCGACTTAACGTGCTTTGATCCCTAGAGATCCACAGCCTGGTAGAGGCCCCCTACTTCTGGACGGTTCAAGGGACGAACTTTGCCCGGGCGCAGGTCCCCCAGCACAACCGGGCCGATGGCGGTACGGACCAGCCGTTCGACCGGATGATCGACGGCCATGAGCAGCCGTCGGACGATGTGATTGCGTCCTTCGTGCAGCACGATCTCAACCAGCGCCCGGCCTGCTGCGGAAGAAACGACCTTGAACGCATCCACTCTCGCCGGCCCGTCCTCGAGCTCGATGCCGTCGCGCAACCGACGACCCAAATCTCTCGGGACGGGCGCTGGAACATCTGCCAGGTAGGTCTTGGGCACCTCGTGGGATGGATGCATCAGCCGATGGCCGAGCTCACCGTCGTTCGTGAGCAGGATGAGCCCCTCCGTGTCCACGTCCAGTCGCCCGACGTGAAACAGCCGTTGCGGTCGACCCTCGACGTAGTCTCCCAGGCAAGGCCTGCCCTGCGGGTCGCTCATGGTGCTGACCACGCCGCGTGGCTTGTTCATGGCCAGGTGGACCAGATCGGGCGCAGCAGCGATCCGAGCCCCGTCCACACGGATAACGGCGTTGCTCACGTCTACCCGCACACCCTGCTCGCGGATGACCCGCCCGTCGACTTCGACCCGACCCTCGTCGATCAGCTTTTCGCAGGCACGGCGGCTTCCGAGGCCCGCCCTGGCCAGAACTTTTTGCAGGCGCTCACCCGCTGGTTCGCCGGACGCTGTCATAGATTAACCCTCAACTTCATCTTAAGCCAATCGGATCATCTATTGACTCAATGTCAGGGAGCAGCGGGGCGAGCTCCGGCAACTCGTCGACCGAACGCAATCCCAGCCTCTCCAGGAAGACGCTCGTCGTCCGGTAGAGGATCGCCCCGCTGTCACTCTCGGTGCCTGACTCCTCGACTAGACCACGCGAGAGCAGGGTCCGAATGACGCCATCGACGTTTACTCCGCGCACAGCAGAGATGCGCGCCCGGCTGACCGGCTGGCGGTAGGCAACCACCGCGAGCGTCTCGAGCGCCGCCTGGGTCAACCGCGCCTGCTGGCCGTCCACCACGAAACGCTCGACCACTGCGGCGCAGTCCGCTCGGGTGTAGAGCCGCCACCCGCCGGCTACTTCCCGCAACTCGAAACCACGCTGCGCGTCGTCATAGTCGTGAACCAGGGCAGCCAATGCGGCTTCGATGTCCCCGGTCGGCCGCTCCAGCACCTGAGCGAGCGTCACGGCGCTGACCGGTTCATCAACCACGAGCAAGATCGCTTCAATGCCTGCGGAAACACTCGGCGCCCCTAGCTCTGGCGTGGCGGACCACTCCGCTGTCTCCCCCAGATCGACGAGCTCTGTGTCGACTGCCTCTGTGTCGACTGCCTCAGTATCGACGACCTCAGTATCGACGACCTCAGTTATGTCTTGCTGCGCCTGACCATGGTCACCTCCTGCACCGCTCGGCAGGTCACGCACGTCCACGACCGCTTCCGAGGGCGGGAACGGCGCAGTAGGCGTGCCGCCCAGGTCGCCGACCTCGGCATCGGTCCCTTCGCCCGTCTCGCGCTCCGTCACGAGCTTGTCCCTTCTTGTGCCCTGCTTGAAACAGTCATCTCAGCGTCGTCGATCTCAGCGTCGTCCGAATCCGCGTCGGCAGCAGGATCGGCGCCAGCAATGCCAGCTGAGAAGTCCTCGAACTCATCGTCAACCGTGACTTCGCCCGACTCAGGGCCGGTCCAGCGAACCTGAAGCTCACCCAGCGGATCGAGCTGGTCAAAAGTGACTGCGTTGTCCCTGTACAGCTCGAGCAGCGCCAGAAAGCGCGCGACGACGGTCAACGTGTCCGGTGAATCCGCCGTCAGAGCACGAAAGGTCGTGAGCCTGACCCGGCGAAGGCGACTGACCAGGACCGCCGCCTGCTCGCGCACACTCACCCGTGGAGCATGCAGATGGTCCACGAAGACAACAGGAGCGGCGCGTGGTGTGAGCACCCGTTGGGCCAAGGCGGCGAACTCGACCGGCCCCAATCCGAGAAGGACCTCCGGGAGGAGACCTGTGAAGCGTTCCTCCATGCCCACCGCTCGTGGATGGCGTTTCGATTCGCTGGCCATGCGGGCGGCGATCATCCCGGCAGCTTGCTTGTAGGCCCGGTATTGCAAAAGCCGCGCAAACAGGAGGTCTCGTGCCTCCAACAGCGCCAGGTCTTCCTCGTCCTCGACCTCGGCGGAGGGCAGCAACCGGGCTGCCTTCAGGTCAACAAGCGTCGCAGCAACCACCAAGAACTCGGTCGCCTGACCAAGGTCCCAGGCCCGGGCGCGCACATTGAGGTAGCCGAGGAACTCATCGGTCACCTCGGACAGCGCGACCTCGGTGACATCGAGCTGATGCTTGGCTATCAGGCCGAGGAGAAGGTCGAATGGTCCCTCGAACACCTCGAGATGTACGTGAAATCCTTTGGCCTCTGGTGCGCCGCTGCCGGCCGCGACTTCGCGGGAAGCAACGGGGACTCTCGAGGACGGGGTCACGATCGATCACGGTAACCGAGCCGAGCCCCCATGGCCTACCGCGCCATGCGCTCACCCCTCGCGGAGTCTCCGGACCAGAATGCTCGACTCTCCCTTGAGCTCCAGGTCGGCGATCACGAGGGAGACGGCCTCCCGCACGATGCGACCACGATCGACAGCCAGACCGTAGGACCCACGCAGGACGAGTCGAGCCTGCTCGAGGTCGAACAGCTCGTCGGCAGAGACGTAGACGGTGAACTTCTCGTCATGTCTCTCGCGCCCGGACGGCCTCCGATCGGCCGTGTGCCCCCGACGAGGTGCGGTCTGCCGAACGCCGCTGCCGGTGCGCGCCGGTGCAGGCGCGGGTTCCGATGCGGCGGTGGCAGCTGCTGGATCCCCTGGCAGGTCCGGCACCGCGCGCACCGAAGCACCAGCGCTGGGCTCGCTGGTTGCGTCCTCGAGGGCGTCTCCAGGACCGGTCCCGCGAAACAGCTCAGCTGCCCCGGGCAAGCTCGCACGTCTGCTCATCGGGCCAGCACCTCCCTGGCCAACGAGCGATACGCCGCAGCCCCGGGAGAGCTGGATGCATAGCTCGTGATCGGCTCCCCGACGACGGTGGTCTCGGGAAACTTCACCGTCCGGGAGATCACGGTGTGGAAGACCTTGTCGCCGAACGCTTCGACGACACGGGTCAACACTTCTCGTCCGTGCACAGTGCGGGCGTCGTACATCGTGGCCAGAATGCCATCAACCTCAAGTCGAGGGTTAAGCCGATCTTGTACTTTGTGGATGATGTCCATGAGCAGGGCCACCCCTCGCAGGGCAAAGAACTCGCACTCCAGGGGGATGATCACGCCGTCCGCGGCCGTGAGTGCGTTGACCGTCAGCAGGCCCAAGGACGGTTGGCAGTCGATCAGGACGATGTCGTAGTCGGGCAGCACAGGCGTGAGGACGCGGGCAAGCGTGTGCTCGCGTGCTACCTCGTTGACCAGCTGAACCTCCGCCGCGGACAAATCGATGTTGCTGGGCAGCAGGTCCAACCCTGAGATGTTCGTCTTGAGCAGGACATCGTCGACCACGACCGAGCGGTCCACGAGCATGTTGTAGGTCGTCAGATCGAGCTCGTGGGGATTGACGCCCAAACCGACCGACAGTGCCCCCTGGGGGTCGAAGTCCACCAGGAGCACCCGGCGCCCGAGCTCGGCAAGGGCGGCACCCAGGTTGATGGTCGAGGTGGTCTTACCGACACCACCTTTCTGATTGCACATGGCGATGACGCGCGCCGGACCATGAGACGTCAGCGGTGGAGGCTCGACCAAGCTCGGAAATGGCCGGCCAGTCGGCCCGTACACGATCTCAGGGACAGGCACTGGCCCGCCTGGCGCCCCATCATTTGTCGACATAGACATGTATCGTGTTGCCTCTCTACCGATCTGCGTACTTCATGACACATCGCCATGCAGTCCACCAACGATCGCGAACTCTAGGCTCCGGAGCGGCGATCCGGCAAGGCCGGAGCCGCCAGGCGGCTAGCTGGCGCGGCGGGCGGCTGTCCCGCTGCTACCCCAGCGCACGCGGATGGGAGGCCGCGTAGACCTCTCTGAGCCGGTCGACCGTCACCAGGGTGTAGATCTGGGTCGTCGTCACCGAGGCGTGGCCCAACAGCTCCTGCACCACCCGCACATCTGCGCCCCCATCGAGCAGGTGGGTGGCGAAGGAATGCCGCAAGGTGTGGGGGGACAGCGACTCGGTGGACACGCCTGCCCGCTCCGCCGCCTGGCGTAGAACGACCCATGCGCTTTGTCGGGACAGGCGCCCGCCACGCAGGTTCAGGAACAGCGCGGAGGTGCCGCGCCCCTTGGCGACCAGCTCTGGCCGTGCCCGCACGAGGTAGGCGTGGACTGCTGTGCAGGCGAACGATCCCAAGGGCACCAGACGCTGCCGGCCACCCTTTCCGTGCAGGCGGACGGCCCCCAGATCCAAGTCGAGATCGTCGACGTCGAGCCCGACAGCCTCCGAAATTCTGGCTCCCGCGCCGTAGAGCACCTCCAACAAGGCACGATCGCGCAGCGCCTTCGATGTCTGGTCAATCCCAGCGGCCTCCACGATCGCTTCCACGTCGGCAACGGGGATCGCCTTGGGCAGTCGTCGGCGGGGCGCCGCCGGCGTGACTTCATGGGCTGGATCGCCGTCGCTGAGTCCCTCGCGCAAACAGAAGCGGTGGAACCCCCGAACGGCCGCCAGGGTCCTCGCCGCAGATCCTGCGGCAAGAGGCTTGTGGTCGGCATCACCGACGCGCAGGCCGGTCAAGAAGTCTCGAACCAACTGATCGGTCACCTGGCCAGGGGCGGCAACGGCGCGACTCTCGACGAAGGCGGCATAGCGCGCCAGATCGCGCCGATAGGACACCACGGTGTTCAGCGCCAGACCGCGCTCGACCGTCAGGTGGTCGAGGTAGGCCGAAATGGCGCCTTGCACGGTTGACCGCTGCTGAACGGCTGAGACTGACATAACGCAGCGAGGCTACCTCGCGGCACCCTCGGATCAGGTGAAGAACAGCCTCAACTGAGAACATCCTGCAACGTGGTCGCCGCCATGCCGTGCGCCTGCGCCACCGGGCCGTAGGTGACCGCACCATCGTGGGTGTTAAGTCCAAGCGCGAGGGCGTGGTCAGACCGTAGGGCCTCCCGCCAGCCGCGGTCGGCCAACTCGACGACGTAGGGCAACGTGACGTTGGTCAACGCATAGGTAGAAGTGTGCGGTACGGCGCCGGGCATGTTGGCCACGCAGTAGAACACCGTGTCGTGGACCGGATAGGTCGGGTCGGCATGGGTCGTGGCGTGGGAGTCCTCGAAGCATCCGCCCTGATCGATGGAGATGTCGACCAACACGGCCCCCTTCTTCATCCGTGACACCAACTCGTTGGAGATCAGGGTCGGGGCCTTCGCCCCGGGCACCAGAACCGCGCCGATGACCAGGTCGGCGTCCAGCACGGCTCGCTCGATCTCGAAGGAGTTCGATGCAATCGTCTGCATGTGGCCCTGGTAGATCGCGTCGGCTTGGCGCAGCCGAGCGATGTTGAGATCCAGCAGCAGCACCTCGGCCTGCATGCCGAGGGCGATTGCCGCTGCGTTCATGCCCGAGACACCTGCGCCGAGTACGACGACCTTGGCTGCATAGACGCCGGATACTCCACCCATGAGCACTCCGCGTCCCCCGTTGGCTCGCTGGAGGGTCGCGGCGCCGACCTGAGGGGCCATCCGACCGGCCACCTCGGACATCGGGGCCAACAACGGGAGAGACCGATCGGCCAGTTCGACCGTTTCGTAGGCGATTCCGGTGACCTTGCGCGCAACGAGTTCTTCGGTCAGCGGCTTGTCGGCGGCCAGATGCAAGTAAGTGAACAGCGTCTGGCCTTCTCGCATGCGCTCGTACTCCGATGCCACCGGCTCCTTGACCTTGAGGATGAGGTCACCGGTCTCCCACACCGAATCGGCGTCGGGAAGGATCGTCGCACCTGAAGCGACGTACTCCTCGTCCGTGATCGACGAGCCGACACCAGCATCTTGCTCGACGAACACGTCATGGCCGTGACGCACGAGCTCGTGCACCCCTGCCGGGGTGATGGCCACACGGTATTCGTGGTTCTTGACCTCGCGGGGAATGCCGACCTTCACGACACGCACGTCCTCGAACCTCGAAGCGGTGCCGACGCCATTGTCGGCAGCAAGCCGCTCCCCCTCGGGGGTTGCCTGGCACTCTACGGCCCTGAGGTGGCCGATCGCAGGGGTACTCGGTCAGGTCACCTCACGCGCTGTCAGAGCCAGGATTCCCAAGACCAACGACGGATTGCGCAGGCGTCCCGCGAGGACAGCGGCCAACACCTGCGAGCGCGGCCACCAAGCCACCTGCATGTCCCGTTCCTCACCGGACCCGAGCGGGCGCTGGCGCGCAGCTGGTCGCGCGCCCCTGGCCAAGAACAACACCAACCGTTCCGAAGAGCTGCCCGGAGAGAGGAACGTGTCGAGCAGCGGCTCGAGGTCATCGACCTCGTGGCCGGTCTCCTCCCACAGCTCGCGCCGTGCTGTTTCTTCCATCGCCTCGCCGTGCACGTCGCACAGCCCCGCCGGGATCTCCCAGAGGAGTGAGCGCACGGGATGGCGGTACTGCCGCACCAACAGCACTCGGTCACCGTCGAGCGCGAGCACCCCTACAGCTCCCGGGTGAGCGATGAAGTCCCGCCTGACAACGCCGGCGGCACCGAGGTCGACAGTCTCTGTACGGACATCCCACACGCCACCATGGAAGGCAACCGACTGGTCAACGACGTCCGGGAAGGAAGGCTCGTCGCGCAGCAGCGCCGAGGGAACGGTCACCTGCGCATCGTCGGTCAAGACGGCAGCGACACGACGGGGTGCTCCACCGGCAGCTCGAGCCGGGTCTCGGCTTGACGGCGTATTGCCGCGGCGATCAGGCCGACGAACAGGGGGTGCGGTCGCGTCGGACGCGACCGAAGCTCCGGGTGCGCCTGCGTGCCCACGTAGTAGGGGTGCACATCACGAGGCAGCTCGACGTACTCGACGAGCGACCCGTCCGGTGAGAGCCCGGAGAACCGAAGGCCCGCCGCCGCGAGTTGGTCCCGGTAGGCATTGTTGACCTCATAGCGGTGTCGGTGCCTTTCCTCGACGCGGGCCAGACCATAGGTCTCCCGTACGAGGGAACCATCGGCAAGGTCTGCGGGATAGCGGCCGAGGCGCATCGTCCCCCCCATGTCGCGATCCCCGGCGACAACGTCGAGCTGGGAGTTCATCGTGGCAATCACCGGATGTGGGGTGCTCTCGTCGAACTCGGCCGAACCAGCATCGGCGAGCCCAGCGACCGAGCGGGCGTACTCGATGACCATGCACTGCAGGCCGAGGCAGAGCCCCAGGGTAGGTATCTCGTGGGTGCGCGCATAGGTCAGAGCCCCGAGCTTGCCTTCGATCCCGCGCACACCGAAACCGCCGGGGACGCACACTGCGTCGACGTCACCAAGCTCGCGAGCTGCGCTCTCCGGCTGGGCGCAGTCGTCTGAAGTCACCCAGCGCAGCCGTACTCGTGCGTCGTTCGCGAACCCGCCCGCCCGCAGCGCCTCGGTCACAGACAGATACGCGTCCGGGAGATCGGTGTATTTCCCCACCAGCGCCACGGTGACCTCATCGGCCGGATGATGAACGCGGCGCAGCAGCTCGTCCCAGGCGGTCCAGTCGACGTCACGGAACGGAAGACCGAGCCGCCGGACCACGTAGGCGTCGAGGCCCTCGGAATGGAGAACCTTGGGGATGTCGTAGATGGAGGGCGCGTCCACTGCCGCGACCACGGCCTCCTCGTCGACGTCGCACATCAGCGAGATCTTCTTCTTGATGTTGGTCGGCACCGGCCGATCGGCCCTGAGCACGATGGCGTCGGGCTGGATACCGATGCTGCGCAAGGCAGCCACCGAGTGTTGCGTCGGCTTGGTCTTCAACTCACCCGACGGCCCGATGTAGGGCAGCAACGACACGTGCAGGAAGAACACGTTGTCGCGACCCACCTCATGACGAACCTGGCGTACGGCTTCGAGGAAGGGAAGCGACTCGATGTCTCCGACCGTTCCACCGACCTCGGTGATCACGATGTCGACGCCGGGCTCGGCCATCCGCCTGATCCGTGACTTGATCTCGTTGGTGATGTGCGGGATGACCTGCACCGTGTCACCCAGGTATTCGCCTCGGCGCTCCTTGGCAATCACCTCTGAGTAGACCTGACCGGTGGTGACGTTGGCCGACCCGTGCAGGTCCGTGTCGAGGAAGCGCTCGTAGTGACCGATGTCGAGGTCGGTCTCGGCGCCGTCCTCGGTAACGAACACCTCGCCGTGCTGGAAGGGGTTCATCGTGCCTGGATCCACATTGAGATAGGGATCGAGCTTCTGCATCGTGACCCGCAAGCCGCGCGACTTCAGCAGGCTGCCCAGCGACGAGGCGGTCAAGCCCTTGCCGAGTGAGGAGGCGACGCCTCCGGTGACGAACAGATGCCTTGTCGTCTGAGGCGCGGCCACGCGGGCTCCCGTGAGACTCGAGTGCGACGGGAAGACCCGTCCGTCCACGGGAGACCAGCGTATCAGCGAGAGCGACCATCGAAGCCGCACGACTCCGTGGTTGGCCTCGAGTCTTCGAACCAGACGCCGGCTATGGACCGCTAACGACCCGGTTGCAACGGGGGCATCGCAGCATCGGCGCCAGGGCCGATGCCGTATTGACCGCTCACCCCGGCCGACTGCTGCGCGAGTGCCAGCACCGAGGCGATGATGCCGCTCGGGACGTCGGCCACGTCCACCGAGGAGACCGTTCGCCGCACCGGACCGCTCTCCCGAAGCGCCGCCACCAGACCGCCCGGGTCAGCCGACCCCTCTGCGCCCGCGAGCACCGAACCTTGTCCGGCATCAAGTGCGGCCACCAGCGGGAGCAGCGCGTCGTTGGTCGCGCTGGCTGCCTCCGGCGTCAGGTCCTTGGCCGGGGACGGGCTGACCACGAGCGCCAGCTGAGCCTGCACGGCCGGATCGCCTGTCGTGTCGATGAAGCCGCCCTCCTCGAAACCCGTGAGCAGGGCAACCGAGGTCTCATCCGGCTGGCTGGGCGGGACGGCCGCGTTGGTCACGAGGGCGGTCGCCAGGGCGGCGCCCGCCTTGGCGTAGACGCCGCCGGACGGCAGCTCGGCATCGGCCGGCACCAGCTGCGCAGCGAGACTGCCCAGCACCGTCCCTTGATCTGGATCCAGCCACGCCGGAAGGACGTCCACCACTCCCGTCACCGCCGCACCAGAGGCGCGTACCGCGTCGGTGAGCGCCGTGACCTGACCGGGTTCGACGCCTGGGGTCACCACAACGACAACACTGAGTTTCTTGAGCTTCCTCGGCAGAACGGCTGGGGCCAGCGCGGCAGCAGCGGCGTCGTCGTAGGACACCCGACCCTGCAAGGACTGGACCTGCGTATCGAGGGTGTCGATCTCGGCCTGCTGCTCCTCAGAGGTGACGCCGCCGGTCCCGAGCTGGCCATCAAGGGGGCCGGCTCCCAGGACGACACCCGCAGCCAGGGCGAGCAGGACAGCGGTCAGCGAGACGATGTGATAGCGAAAGGTGATCATCCCAGCCCCAACCCGCTGAGCCAGTCCTGGCCCACGGGCGTGAACAACACCGCAGCCACCAAAGCAGCGAGGCCAGCAACGAGCAGACCGGCGATCTGCCAAGAGGAGATGCCGCTGCGATACAGCGCCGCCACCCCGCGCGCGTCGACCAGGATCCCCCCCACGCGCAGCCTCGTCAGGAAGGAAGCAGCCAGCCCGCTCCGATCGCGGTCGAGCATCTCGACCAGGTCGTCGGCCGTCCCAGCCGTGACCACCAAAGACGCGCCACGGTGGATGCACAGCAGCAGCGCGAGGCCTTCGCTCGTGGCCGCCGAGGCGAAGACCGTGGGGGCGATGTGGTGCTGTCTCGCGCGTTCCAGCCCCAGAAAACGTCCGTCTCGGTAGCCGTGCACCACCAGTTCCGCGCCGGAGTCCAACGCCTCGTCCGACACATCTTCCATGTCACCGATGACGACGTCTGGTCGATATCCGGCGCGCAGCAGCACGTCTGCCCCGGCCCCGACGCCCATGAGGACCGGACGTTGCTCGCGGATCCACAAGGACAGATCCTTCAGGTCCTGGTCATCGCGAGGACCACGGCTGACGACGAGCACCGGACGGTCGGCGAACTCTGTGTCGAGCGCGGGTACACCGTCCCCGTCGAGTACGAGGTCCCCCTCGGAGTCGAGGAACGCGCGTACACCGCCCGCAAACGCCTCCAACTGAGCGGAGAGACCGGCCTGGGCCTGGACGTACGCCTGCTCGACGGACTCCGCCGTCTGCACCTGGCCCTCGGCCACGACCCTCGATCCCACCAGAAGCTCCGGCCCGTTGAGCCGTACGACGTCGCCGTCGTTGACCCGCCCGACCACGTCGCGACCCACGTTGTCGAGCAGGGGCAACCCGGCCTCCATCAGCCGGTTGGCGCCCAGCGCGGGATATCTCCCACTGATGCTCTGCGCGAGGTTGACGACCGCAGCGGCCCCAGCCGTGACCACGGCATCAGCCGTCACGAGGTCAAGGTCGACTGCGTCCAGAACAGCGATGTCTCCCGGGTTCAGTCGATGCAGAACCTCACGCGTGCTCGGCCCAAGTCGCACCTGACCGATGATCCCGGGCAACTGTGCTGGAGGTTCGCGGTGGACGAGCGGAAACCTCATGACGGCCCGAGGGGATGGCTGGCGGGGCAGCAAGAATCATGGTGATGCATGGCCTGTTCATCGTGCCATCGCGACCCCTTCCCCATGGGGAGGCCGCGCGGGGGGAGCCGAATTTCAACAGCGCGAGGTGGCTGATCTCTGCCACGATCATCAGCGTGGATCTCCTGCGTGTGCTACCCGCATTCCTGCTGGCCGTGCTCGCGATCTCAGCAGTCCCCGGACCGGCCATGGCCCTGATCCTGCGACGCTCAGCGGTCTACGGCGGCCGGCCGACAGTGCCATTGGTTCTCGGCCTCGAGGCTGCCCTGTTCGCCTGGGCGTTCGCAGCCGCCCTAGGCCTCGCCGCGCTGGTCGCCGTCTCCGAGGCAGCCTTTACCGCGCTCCGCGTGCTCGGCGCCGGTGTCCTCGTCGTGCTCGGGGTTCTCGCGCTGCGTGCCGCTTGGCAGGCCAGCCGCGGGTCCGCGACCCACGCCACGACGCGGCTCCCCCACGACGAGCCGCCGGCAGCTGAGCGGGCCGCAGGCGCGCCGGGTCTGACCGCTCGGCGGGCGTTCGCTGAAGGGCTGGTCACCAACCTGGCCAACCCCAAGGCGGCTGTGTTCATGGTGGCGTTCTTCCCGCAGTTCATCCCGCCCGGCTATCCGGTGCTCCCCACGACCCTGGTCCTGGCGACGATCCAGATCACCGTCGAGACCGCGCTCTACTGCGCCCTCGCCTTTGGCGTGGGCCGCGCACGTCGACTCGTGAACCGCCCATCCGTGCGTGCTGGCATCGATGCGGTCAGCGCAACGATCCTGCTGGGCCTCGGGATCAAGGTCGCAACAACGGCCCGGACTCTCTAGCAGGCGCCCGGCCCCCAGGCGAGTGCTCAACCGGACTTGGTGGCAGCAGCAGCGTCAAGGAGCTCTCGTGCGTGCTCGGCGCCAGACACCGAGTCGGCCAGCCCCGCAAGCATGCGGGTCAGCTCACGTACCCGGCCGCCCTCGTCCAAGGTGATGACGCCGCTGCTCGTCACCGAGCCGTCAGAGGACTTCTCCACCAGCAGGTGACGATCGGCGTAGGCGGCCACCTGGGGCAGGTGTGTCACCACCAGCACCTGAGCCGTGCGGGCCAACCGGGCCAGCCTGGCCCCGACCTCGACCGCTGCTCTGCCGCCAACCCCAGCATCGACCTCGTCGAAGACGAACGTCGGCACCGGGTCGCTGCCGGCCAGCACCACCTCGAGAGCCAACATCACGCGGCTCAGCTCGCCCCCGGACGCACCCCGCGCGATCGCGCGCGCGGGCGCACCTGCGTGCGGAGTCAAGACGAACTCGATCCCATCGCAGCCGTACGGCCCTGGATCGGTCGAGGTGATGCTGACCGAGACCTCGGCGTCGGGCATCGCGAGTGCGGCGAGCTCCGTGGTCACCTCAGCGCCCAGCTTGCGACCGGCCTTCTTGCGGGCACGGGTGAGATCACCAGCCGCTTGTGTGAGCGCCTCTGTCAGCTCAGAGATCTCCGCCGTCAGCTCATCCGAACGGGCGGTGTCGGACGTGAGCACTGACAACCGCTCGCTGGACGTCCTCGCCCAAGCCAAGACCTCGTCGACCGTGGAGCCGTACTTGCGGGTGAGACCACCCAGCGCCGCTCGTCGATCCTCGACCACCGACAACCGGGCGGGGTCCGCATCGACGCTGGCGGCGTAGGAGGCCAGGTCAGCGCCGACATCGGCCAGTAGGTAGGACACCTCTGCGAGTCGATCGGCGAGCGCACCGAGCTCGGGGTCGTGTTGGCTGACCGCACCCAGGGCCTGCCGCGCGGTGCCGACCATCCCGGCGGCGTCTAGGTCGTCGGTGCCGGCCTCGCTGTCGCCGAGCAGGGCACGATGGGCGCCCTCGGCGGCGCCTCTGAGATCCTCCGCGTGGCCGAGGCGCTCGGACTCGGCCATCAAAATGACGTCCTCGCCCGACTCTGGAGCGACGGCCGCGATCTCGGCCAACCCATAGCGGAGCAGGTCGGCCTCCTGCGCCCGCTCCCTCGCCTGCGCCTGGATGGTGGCAAGCTCGTCCTGTGCCTCGAGCCTGCGCTCATAGGCGGCCCGGTAGCGGACAAGCGGTTTCGCGACTGCTTCCCCGGCGAGCTGGTCGAGAGCAGCCCGCTGCGCGCTCGGACGCAACAGGTGCTGCTGGTCGGACTGGCCGTGAACGGCAACCAGATCGTCGCCGAGTGTGCCCAGCAGGCCGACGGGGACCGAGCGTCCACCGACGTGGGCGCGACTACGTCCCTCCGCGGAGACCGTACGCGCCAACAGCAATACGCCTTCCTCCAATTCCGCACCCGCTTCGATGGAGCGCTCAACGACCGGGCTGTCGGGGCGAACCTGGAGACGTCCCTCCACCAAGGCCCGCTCAGATCCGGTCCGTACGACACCGGAGTCAGCGCGACCGCCGAGGAGCAATCCCAAGGCAGTCACCACCATGGTCTTGCCGGCGCCGGTCTCCCCGGTGACGACGGTCAGACCGGGTCCGAGTTCGAGCAGCGCATCGTCGATCACACCAAGACCCCGGATGCGTAGCTCTTCGATCACCGCCCGCGCCACCCCTCGACCGGCAGGGCGAACTTCGCGACGAGTCGATCCGTGAAGGGAGCCTGGTGCAGCCGGGCCAGTCGAAGGGGCACAGCGCTGCGGGTCACCTCGACGCGGTCCCCCAGGGCCACGTCGAACAGCCGTCGCCCGTCGCACCACACCACTCCCGCATGACCGGCCACCAGCTCGATAGCCAGGACCGACGCGGGCGCGACGACCAGCGGGCGCGCGAACAACGCGTGTGCACTGATGGGAACCATCAGCAAAGCCTCCACGCCGGGCCAGACCACGGGACCCCCGGCGCTGAAGGCGTAGGCGGTGGATCCCGTTGGGGTCGCGCAGACGACGCCGTCGCAACCCCACCGAGACAGCGGTCGACCGTCGACCTCCGCCACCACCTCGAGCATTCGGTCACGGGCGGCCTTCTCGATAGAGACCTCATTGACGGCCCAGCCGGTGTCCCTGACAACGCCGTCACGGGTGATCGACAGCGCAACCGTCAGCCGCTCTTCGACGACGTAGTCGCCCTCAACCACCCGGTCGACCACGGCAGCGAGGTCGTCCTGCTCGGCCTCGGCGAGAAAGCCGACATGGCCGAGATTGACGCCGAGGACGGGCAGCCGGCGTTCCCGGGCGATCTCGGCGCCACGCAAGAGGGTGCCGTCCCCCCCGAGCACCATGACGAGGTCACAGCCGGCTCCCGGATCGGTTCGGTCTGCCAACACGGTGCCCGGGATCGCGAGTTCACTCGCTTCCGGATCGCACAAGGCAACCTCCACGCCGGCAGCGAGCAGCTGAGCCGAGGCCGCCACGGCGCTGTCCCGGGCGGCCGAACGCCCGGTGTGGGTCACCAGGAGCACCCGTCGGGCCGGGCTGGGCGCTGTGAGCGCCGGCTCGGCCGCCCGTTCGGGCTGCGCACCGTGTGTCACTGCACCTGGCGTCACTGCGGACCCTCCACGACTGCGGTCTCGATCATCTCTGGATCTGGTTGGCCGGCTGCTGCGGTCAGCCAGAGGAAGTACTCGACGTTTCCAGCCGGACCGGGCAGCGGGCTTGCTGTCACGCCTGCGGTACCAAGTCCCAGGAGCCAGGCCTGCTCGGCGATCGTACGCACCGATCCCGACCGAAGGTTCGGATCACGCACCACTCCTCCGGCTCCGAGACGTTCTCGACCCACCTCGAACTGGGGTTTCACCATGAGGAGGAGATCGGAAGCGGGATGGCACACGCGCAGCAAGGGCTCGATGACCAGTCCCAGCGAGATGAACGAAAGGTCGGCGACGACCAGATCAACCGGTTCTCCCTGAACGGTGTCCAAGCTCAGCGCACGAATGTTCGTACGGTCGACCACGTGCACCCGTGGATCGGTCCGAAGCCGCCAGACCAGCTGGCCGTAGCCGACGTCGACCGCCACGACGTGCGCAGCTCCCCGCCGCAGGAGCACGTCTGTGAAACCTCCGGTGCTCGCGCCAGCGTCCAACGCGCGTCGCCCCTCGACGGCTGGCCCGGACGATCCGAACGCGTCAAGGGCACCGGCCAGCTTGTGGGCTCCGCGTGAGGCATATCCAGGATCGTGCACGTCGGTCGACACCACGATCGAGACCGACTGCTCCACCTGGGTGGCAGCTTTGGTGGCGACGGTGCCCCGCACCGTGACTCGACCCGTCGCGATGAGCCGCTGTGCCTGCTCGCGCGAGGAGGCCAAACCGCGTCGAACCAGCTCGGCGTCGAGCCTGGCCCGCCGAGGCGTCATCGATCTGCGTCGGCCTGCGCCTCCACGCCGCCGGTCAGCGCTCGCTGCAGGTGCGCGTGGGCTTGCTCGTAGGCCTCGACGTCCGCGCCTGGGCCCCCCTCGCGGCCGAAGTCCCGGTCGGCCACCTCCGACAGTGCAGCGAGCGCGGCGTCCACCTCCACAACCCCGGAAGGCCCCGGGCGGGTGACGGGGAGCACGCTGAGCTGTTCGGGAACCGATGTCGCCCCGCTGGCCTGGTCGAGCGCACCCTGACCATCCAGGTGGTCGTCGCCGGCTGGGTCGCTCACTCCGGGATCCCCAGGTCGGGGGGCGGATTGGCCGCAGACGGAGCCACCGTCTCCGCGGGCAGCCCGGTCTCCATCGCCTCGATCGCCTCGATCGCCTCCACCGGCTCGATCGCCTTGGCCGTCATCTCCGCGGGACCCTTCTTGGCTGTCTTGTTGGCAGGCGTCTTCTTGGCCGACTTCTTCGCGGGCACCTTCTTGGCCGTCTTCTTGGCCGTCTTCTTCGCGGGCACCTTCTTGGCCGTCTTCTTGGCCGTCTTCTTCGCGGGCACCTTCTTGGCTGCCTTCTTGGCAGGCACCTTCTTCGCTGGGGCCAGTGCTACCCGCAAGGAGGGCTGCTCTTCTTCGGCGAACCCTGCTTCAGCCTCGTCCAGCGCATCCTCCAGCAGGTCGACCTTGTGCCGAACCGCCTGCACGTCTGCTTCCTTGGCAAACCCGAGCGCCGCCACGGCCCGCTCCACCTCGGTCCGGATCAGCCCAACCAGGAGTGCTCGATTGTCGCGGGAGGTGACCATGAGCTCCTCCGCCGCAGCTTGCACCTGGGCGGCCAGGGACAACGCCGTTGCCGTTGCCGACGCTGTGACATTCGCGGCGGGAGCCAGCAGGTCGGGGCTTTGCGCAGCTGCGGCCTTGACTGCCGACGTGGCCCGTTCCTTGCTGACGTCGACAAGACCGTTGGCGATCTGGAGGTAGCCCTTGAGGGCGTCGGTGACCATGCCACAAACCTACCTGTCCGCTGCGCTAGCGTCGCGACCTATGGCCACCGTCGAGGAGTGCGAAGCCGCGCTGCAACGGCTGGTCACTTTGCTTCACGGTGCAGACGACTCAGTACGTGCTCATGCAGACGATCGGACAGTCAGCTGCTTGGTCCCGGATCTCGACGTGGTCTTCTCGGCAACGTTGTCCGAGGGCTCCATCACCGAGCTCACCACCGAGGAGCGGCCTGAGGCGCAGATCCGGTTGACCGTGGCCTCCGATGACCTCGTCGACCTCGTCGACGGCAGGCTGAGCTTCCCGCAGGCGTTCGGTCACGGCCGGGTGCGGATAGACGCGAGTCTTCGAGACCTGTTCCGCCTGCGCTCCCTGCTCTAGCTCATAGCGTGGAGTGGGTCGCATCCGCGCGTGCCCACCAGGCCTGGCACAGCGCCCGAAGGTGTTCAGTCTCGGGACGCCCGTCGCCGCCGGGCTGGGGCGGGTCGGTCGCGGACACCCGGGCCGAGCCACAGATCCAGAAGTCTCCATCGCGCTCGACCGGCGGTTGCGGAGCGTGAAGCGCGGCCAGGTCGTCGCCGACGTATGTCGGTCGCTCGTGAGGCTCGGCGTGCAGCAGCCCCGCAAGATCAGTGACGCCGGTGAGCACCAACAGGCTGTCCAGGCCAGCGGCGACAGCGCCGGCGATATCGGTGTCGAGCCGGTCTCCGATCACCAGGGCGTTCTCGCGATCTTCGCCCGCTGCTGCCACGAGCATGGTCGGCTGCGGCTTCCCCGGCGAGGCGTCCGGTTGCCGCCCCACAACGGTGGCGAGCAGCTCGACGAAGGCCCCGTTTCCCGGCGCCACTCCCCCGGCTGTCGGCAATGTCAGATCCCGGTTGGTGACCACCCACGGCACCGGCCGCACCAAGGTGTACGCGGCCTCGGCCAGGAGGGGCCAGGCCAGTCCGGGGAACCACCCTTGAACGACGCCGCTCGGGTCGGCCGCGGATTCCGACACGGGGCACAACCCCTCCGCCGCGACGGCCGACACCAAGCCCTCCCCGCCAACCACCAGCACACTGCTCCCCGCCGCAACCCGGGCTGCGATCTCACGGGCGCCGGCTTGCGCGGAGGTGAGGACCTCGGCGGACTCGGCGTCGATCCCGACCTGCGCCAGTCCGCCGACCACGCGATCAGGAGTGACGCTGGCGTTGTTGGTGACGAACACCACCCGGCTACCCCGAGCCCGGGCCATGACCATGGCGTCAGCCGCACCAGCGACCGGCTCCCGCCCGCGCTGGACCGTGCCGTCGAGGTCGACCAGAAGGGCCGAATAGCGGTCGATCAACGGTTCCGTGCTGCTTCCTAGACCTCCGACCAGGCTCTGGTCGCTGTCGGTCGACCCACGGCGATGCACACGCTCACCGTACGATGCGGCGGTGTCACCAGCGCCCAGACCCATGCTTCGCCTCGACCCCTTCCGCGCCATCAGGTATGCACCGGAGGTCGAGTTGGCCTCGGTGACCGCGCCGCCCTACGACGTGCTGGATCGCGAGTCGGCCGCCAGCCTGTCCGACAGCGACCCCCACAACGTGGTCCGTCTGGTGCTTCCCGACGCAGCCAACCGGGCCAGCCGCGACGCCATGGCCAGGCAGACGCTGGATGACTGGCTCGCGGACGGCACCTTGCTGCGGGACGACGTACCGGCCCTGTACATCTACGAACAGGCGGTGCGCGGTCAGGTGATTCTGCTGGGGATCATCGGTGCGCTTGCCCTGCTTGATCCTGCGGATCGGGTGGTTCTCCCGCACGAGGACGTCATGCCCTGGCCGGTAGCGGATCGCGCGTCCCTGCAGAATGCCTTGGAGGCCCACGTCGAGCCGATCTGGCTCGTCTACGACGGGGGTGGGCCAGCGTCACAGGTGGTGGGCGAGGTGACGTCCGCTGCCCCGATGTCGGAGGCCACGACTGCCGATGGCGTGCGACACCGCCTGTGGACCGTCGCGAATCCCGAAGCGCTGCAGACGGTGGCTGACGATCTCGCGGATCGGCAGGCCCTCATCGCCGACGGTCACCACCGGTACGCGGCCTACCGCGACGTGCAGCAGGCTCGGCACGCGCAAGGGCGCGGGTCAGGCCCTTGGGATGCGGGTCTGGCTCTGCTCGTGGACCTGCACACTCATGCGCCACGAGTCGGCGCCATCCACCGGGTGGTCGCCGGCCTCAGCTTGGCAGCCATCGCCGACGACCTGCGCGGAACCGAGCTCGTCGTGGGCGATCCTTCGACGGGCTGGAGCGAGGTCCTCGCCACCCTGACAACGGGAAACCTGCTGCTCGTTGATGCTGATGGCGCGGTGGGCGTGTTGGCCCTGCCGACCGAAGGTGCCCGCCGCGCAGCCTTCACAGGAGGCACGGACCAGGGACACTCCGATGTCTGGCAACGGCTCGATACCGCCTTTCTGCACGATGTGCTGTTGCCCGCCTGGGGGGTTGGCGAGGATGCCGTGACCTATCACCATGAGGCCGCGCACGCCGTACGATCCGCAGCCCGCAGCGGCGGTCTCGCGGTCCTCATGGCACCCGTAGACGTCGCGGACGTGCTCGCCCTAGCCGCCCTCGGTGAACGGATGCCCCGCAAGTCGACGTCGTTCGGGCCGAAACCTCGCAGCGGCTTCGTCCTGCGCTCCATCGCCACAGACTGATCCCACCGCTGCGCCGTGCTCGCTGGCATACCCCCTGGGGTATAGTGGAAGTCGTCGTCCACCAAGGAGTCCACGTGTATTTCGCTCAGCACTACCTCGAATGTCTGTCGCAGGCGTCGTACCTCATCGGTGACGAGAAGACCGGGCGGGCGGTGGTCGTCGACCCACGGCGCGACGTGGACGAATATTTGACCGATGCCAAGGAGCACGGGCTGACGATCGTGGGGGTGATCAACACCCACTTCCACGCAGACTTCCTCGCCGGGCATCTCGAGATCGCCGCCGCGACCGGAGCCTGGATCGGCTATGGCCGCGCAGCGAGCACCGAATACCCGAGCCGCGCGCTGGAGGATGGCGAGCGGATCGAGCTCGGCGAGGTCACGCTGGAGATCATGGCGACGCCGGGCCACACGCCGGAGTCGATCTCGATCCTTGTCTACGAAACTTCAGCCGACGAGATCCCTTACGGCGTGCTGACGGGTGATGCGTTGTTCATCGGCGACGTCGGACGTCCGGACCTGCTCGCGTCGGTCGGCTTCACGGCTGACGAGCTCGGCCATCAACTCTTTGACTCGATCCAGCACAAGCTCATGGGACTCCCCGACCAGGTGCGGGTCTTCCCCGCTCATGGAGCCGGTTCAGCGTGCGGCAAGAACCTCTCCACCGAGCTGCAGTCCACGATCGGGGATCAGCGCCGATTCAACTACGCCTGCCAACCCATGGACGCGGATCAGTTCGTTGCCATCGTCACGGCGGGACAACCCACCGCCCCGGAGTACTTCGTCTACAACGCGATCCTCAACAGACAGGACCGGGAGGTGCTGGTGGCCGATCGTGAGGCGCCCCCCCTTGACGCAGCCGCCTTGTCCTCGGCGCGCGCCGCCGGCGCGACCGTCATCGACACCCGCGACGACCAGGCCTTCGCGGCGGGCCATCTGGCCGGATCGATCAACATCCCTGCGGACGGGCGATTCGCGGAGACTGCCGGCATGGTCCTGCAGCCGGCCGACGAGGTCATCGTCATCGCCGCTGCCGGCGGCGAGCAAGAGGTGGCCACCCGGCTGTCTCGAATCGGGTTCGACCACACGATCGGGTTTGTGCCCGATGCTGAAGCGACCTTCCTGGCGCTGGCGGACGAGGTGAACCAGTCCAGCCGCCTGACGCCGGATCAGCTCGACCGCCACTTGTCGGACCCGGACGCGCCGTGGGTCGTGGACGTCCGGAATGTCGGCGAGTATGCATTGGGTTCGATTCCGTCGGCTACGCACATCCCGCTGGCTGAGCTGGGTCGACGAGTGTCTGAAATCCCGTCCGATCGCCCGATCGTCGCCTACTGCGCAGGCGGGTGGCGCTCAAGTGTCGCAGCGAGCTTCCTCCGCAGCCGTGGTTACCGCGACGTGTCGGACCTCGCCGGCGGCTTCGCTGCCTGGGAGGCCGTAGGGGCAACGGTCTCAGCCTGAGCCGCGAGGGCCGGGCCGCTGCCCGCGGTGGTTGGGTTACCGCTTGGTCGGCCAGCCCGGGACGAAGCGCGGGGTGGTGGCCGCATAGTCGGAGTACCCAGGGAACCGCGCGGCCAGGTGCCGTTCCTCCCACCGGGCTTTGCCATTGATCAGCACCATGAGTGCCGCGCACGCCGCCACCGTCAACCAGTTGTCGGACATGAGGGTGCGGGCGAGCGCGAACAGAAGCAGTCCGGTGTAGATCGGATGCCGGACGAAGCGGTAGAGCCCGCCCGTTCGAAGCTCAGCGCGAGCATTCGGCAAGGGTGCTGCGGTGAGGCCACGCCCAAGGGCCATCGCTCCGACCGCGACAATCAGGAGCCCCACCACCTCGGCCAGCCGAGCGGCCCTTGTCGGCGCCGACGGAAGCGTCCAGGCGTCCGCGCCGGGCAGCAGCACGATCACTGCCAGCAGGACGAACTGGCCCGCCACCAGCAGCCGAGCGGTGCGCCGATCTCTGGGCGAGGGCGCTGCGAGCGGCGCAGGCACGGCTGTGGTCACGCCAGGGAGAGAAAGAGCTTCTCCAGTGCCGCGATGTCCGGGGCGCCGTCCGCGTCCTGCGCGGCGACGCATTGGCGCAGACCGCTCGCAACGATGGCGAAGCCAGCCTTGTCGAGGGCCTTGGACACCGCTGCAAGCAGCGTCACGACGTCCTGGCAGTCCCTGCCGTCCTCGAGCATGCGGATGACGCCGCCGAGCTGACCCTCGGCTCGCCGCAACCGATTGAGGATCGGGGCGATGTCGTCGGTCTCGAGCTCCATGAGCCCTCCCTGGTCAATTGACTCTCGATTATACCCCATGGGGTATCGATTCGAGCCAAATAGCGTCGCGGCTAGCCGGCCTCCAGAGGCGGGAAGACCTACATCCGTCGATCATGTCGATGCCACCGCGCTCGTCACGGTGAATCCCGCGACCAGCACCATCAGCATTCCGAAGGCGGCCGACAGCAGCCAGCCAGGGATGCGGTGAGAAACGAGGGCGCCGATCACGGCGAACACGGCAGCCGCGACGGCGAGCGCCACGGTCTGCGAGGGCGGGCCTAGGTTGCCATGGCGTACGAGCAGAGCGACAGCGGAGTTGATGACGATGACGACGAGGGCGGTTGCGGTTGCGCGCTTGATGGGTATCCGCATGGCTGCAACCAAGGCCGGGACGACGACGAAACCTGCCCCGACGCCGAAGAAGCCGGTCACCAGCCCCACGGCAGTGGCCAGCGCGAGGATCCATGCCGGCTTGGCAGGAGGTCGGATCTTCGGGGGTGTCTGGCTCGCTGGGCGCACCGAAGGGGCGGCCGCACCGCTGGCCATGACCAGCACGGCGGGAGCGGCCTCGGCCTCTATGGCGGCCTGTCGCGCGGCGTAGGCCGCCCGGAGCATCGTGTAGGAGCCCACGAGCAGCATCAATGTGAGCCCGACCAGAAGCACCGCTTCGCTCGCAGACTGAGCCGCCAAGGCGCCGATCACCGCTCCAAACGATCCCAGCACGCCGAAGGTGATCCCTACCTTCCAGTCGATGCGGCCAGCTCGGTGATGTGGAACGATCGCAGCCGCCGCGCCGGTCCCGACGATCACCAGCGACATGGTCGAGGCAGCCAACACCGGCTCACCCAGAGCCACCAGCGCCGGGACGGCGAGGATCCCGCCACCACCGCCGAGCAGGCCGAGTACAAGGCCCAGTAGCGCACCAACGGCGATGAGGATCAGCGGATCGGACAAGGCAGAGCTCAGATCGAGCCGACGCGGCCCGAACGATCCACGACCTGACCGCCTACCGCCGCCCAGGCGCTCATCCCCCCGGTGAGGTTCGTCGCGTCGTAGCCCATCGAGATCAGCGCCTTGGTGGCCGACCGGGAACGATGGCCACTGCGACAAACGACAACGACCCGTTTGCCATCCCGCACCTTCTTCGACGCCTCGCTGATCCGACCGAGCGGCAGATGGGCGGCCTGCGGAGCGTGCCCGGCGTTCCATTCGCTGGTCTCACGGACATCGAGCAAGACGGCGCCGTCGCGCACGAGGTCTTGTGCTGTGCCCGCGTCTACGGACGGAACTTTGGCGAACATGTCCATGAATCCCATCGTCTTTCCCTCTATTGCTCGTGATCGTCTCGAGGACTTGGCCGGCATGGCGTCCCAGACTGGCTACGCGTCAGCGGCAGCTGCAGCGGTTGGCGGGTGGAACGCTGGCCAGAACCTGCTCGACATGTGCGCCACAGCCGGAGTACGTGACCTTGCGGCAGCGGGGACAAAGCGCGGGACTGCACACAGAAGACCTCCTGACGTAGATTTGATGACCCCAATATACCCCATGGGGTATTGGTCGGTCACACTCGCCCGGGACTCGGGGCTACTGCGGGTGCAGTACGTCGCCGATACGCCGCACGCCGGACGCAGCTCCGGCTTGGGCCGCCTACAGTGACGGCGTGGCGTGGTGGGCACGTGCTGCTGCATGGCGTTCCCAGCGCCTGCTGCCCCACGCCGGCCGATCAGCGAGGTCATACTCACCTAGGTAAGTCCCAGCGCCGGGCATTGGGCACGACCTCAGGGTTGCTCGAGGATCTGTTGGGCGGTGGTCGAGGTGATCCAGGTTGTCCATTCCTCGGCGGTCCACCCGAGATCGGCGACCGAGGCGAAGAGCTGGGGGCCGAGCAGCACGTGCAGGATGTCGGTGGCTCGGGAGGAGTCGAGGCCTCCTCGTAGGTGACCCCGGCTGCGCAGGCTCTCGACGTACGCGGCGAACGCCTGGTGACGGAGTTGTTCTCGGCTGTCGAACAGGGCGCGGACGTCCGGCTCACCGCTGGCCAGCAGGACGTGGACCAACGGGCCGACGCGCACGAGGATCCTGGCGTTTCCTTCCACGAACAGCTGCAGGCCGTGGCGAGGGTCGGGATCTTCGAGCACGGCCGTGAACCACAGCTGTGCGTCGGGCGGAGGCGCGCCAACGTCGCCAAGGACGGCGTAGTCGTAGACGTCAGCGAGCAGTTTCTGCTTGGTGTGGAAAACGAAATACACCGTTTGGACGGCCACCCCCGACGCGTCGGCGACCGCGGCCATGGTCGTGCTGCGCCAACCACGTTCGACCAATAGCCGACTGGCAGCTTCGACGATCCGCCGCCTCGTTGCCGCCGCTCGCTCTGCGCGCGGCAATGGGTGCCCAGTGATTGGGGTCCCAGCGTCCCTCTTGACAGGTGCCATCCAGAGGAACAGTATCCGTCTCATCCACTAGTGCTGAACACTAGTGAACAACTCTAGGAGATTCAGATGCGCCGAGCTCGGTCCTCGTGTTCTGGTCTCGACCGGGCAGGTGCTAGCGCTGGGATTTCTTGTGGTGCTGGCACTGATGTAGAGGCTCCGAGCTGCCTCCTAGTTTCGGGAGATATTCCCGGGTACCCAGGACTCCGGCCCCTGGTGCGTGTGACAGGCGAAGCGCCATCCTCCACGAGCGTTGTCCGTCAAGACCCGACCTTTTCGAGGAGTTCTCTGTGACTACCAGCATGGTTGAGGTGTCTGTCTCTTCGGCGTGTCCGCTGCGGGCCATGGGTTTCGCGCCTGCCTGCGGCTATCTCTTTGGAGCGCTGCGATGAGGCGGGCAGCGGGTATCGCGTTCGCGGCGGTGGCAGTCGCCGGTGGGCTCGTGGTCGTCCCGGCCGGCGCGGCGGACGCTTCGGGGGGGTCGCCGTGCGTGCGGGTGCGCGGCGCGTGCTACCCGACTGTGCAGGCGGCGGTGAACGCGGCGCACCACGGGGACACCGTGCGCATCCCCGCGGGCCGGTTCGCTGGCGGGGTGGTGGTCACCAAGAGCATCACCCTCGCTGGCGCCGGGGCGGGCCGCACCGCCCTGGTCGGCGGGGCGCATGTGTTGACGGTGGGGACGTTCGACGCGCCCTGGCAGCCGACCGTGCACGTCTCGGGGCTGACGTTGACCGGGGGCCGTGCGCACTCCGGACCGGAGTCTGTCCCGTTCGCCGGGCTGGATGGAGCGATCGCTTCCGGTGCGGGATTGCTCATCATGCCCGGCCAGGACTTCGGTCCGGGCGCCACAGTGACCGTGTCCGACAGCCTCATCCGCAACAACCGGGTCTCCCCGACCGAGAGCAAGTTGCCCTCAGCCGACCAGGAGGAGTACTGGCCGCGCTGCCCGGATGGGTTCTGCACCTTCGCCGGCGCCTTCGGCGGTGGGGTCGACAACTGGGGTGACCTCACCTTGGTTCGCACGACGGTGTCGAACAACCGGGCTGGTGGGCCATTGACCTCCGACGCCGACGGCGGGGGCATCGTCAGCTGGAACGCGTTGACCCTGGACCACTCGACGGTCACCGGCAACACCGCGTCCGCAGTGGCGCCGCACGGCAGGTACGCCGAAGGCGGCGGCCTCTTCATGCAGTCCGGCACGACTCTGACCATGCGCCACAGCTCGGTCAGCGCCAACAAGGCCAGCCTGACCAGCAGCAACCCGGTCACCAACCCAGACGGGTCGTCCACCGATATGCTGGTCAACTCCGGTGGGATCCACGTCAGCGACGAAGGCGACGAAAGCACCGTCACGATTCGCTCATCCCACATCGACCGAAACGTCGCAGTCGTACACAACCCCCAAGGCAGTGCCGGGGTCCAGATGTCCGGCATGCAGTTGGGCTACAGCCGCCTGAGGCTCGTCAACAGCACCGTCAACAACAACCGTCAGCGGTCGCTGGTCAAGGAGACCGTCGACTGGCCAGCGGGTGGCGCCACGGGGTGGTGCGCGCACGGCGCGATCCGCGGGTTGTCCGTGACCGGCAACTCCACCGTCATCACCGCGCGGCATGGCCTCGCCGTGGCGATGCCTGCGGTCCAGAACTTCGCGCGAGAGTGCGGGAACTCCAAGAGGTTCACGATGAGCAACTCTGTGATCAGCGACAACACCACCACCGCGCGCGCGCCACACGGCGACGTATACGTCTGGGGCGCCGGGATGTACGTCAACTCGCGGTTGACCATGCGCCACGTCGCGGTCACCGGCAACCGCGGGCTCGGCTTCGGGACCGGCGGGGAGGTCAAGGGCGGCGGGATCTGGAACGGTGCCTTCCCGTTCCTCGATGACATGAACAGCGAGCTCACCCTTGACCACGTGCGGGTGACCGGCAATTCCGTCGGCGGATCACCGGCGCTGACCCTGGCCGGGGGCGGGATCTACACCCGCGACCCGATCACCTTCCACTCCAGCATCGTGCGCCACAACCGGCCCGACCAGTGCTCCGGCTGCACCATGGCGACCGGTACGGCTTCGACCCTGCAGCACCTCGGTGTCCAGTCACCGATGCAGGCAGGAAGGGCAGCGCACCGTGACCTGGAACGCAACACGATCCTGCAGATGCTGACGGCGCGTCGTGGGCTCAGGCCATGAAATCCCCCCATCGGTCAGCGCGGCCAAGCCGATCGGGGCTCCCCCTCGCGGGTGCGTTCCTCATCGTGGCCCTGGGGGCCTGCTCGAGCACGAGTGGTCCAACACCGACCGGGGGGACTCGTCGCCGTCCCCGGCTCCACCCATCGATGCTGCGGCGATCACGTCGACCATCGACGGTGTGACGGTGTTGCCACACCGCATCCACTGGGAGGTCACACCGTCGATCGACGCGGCTGTCTCCGAGGTCGATTTCCTGATCGACTCGGAGCTGGGCTGGACGGAGAGGAACCCTCCGTATTTCTACGGCGACGACGGCAACTGGCTTGTCACCTCCTTCCTCAAGCCAGGACAACACACTTTCCAAACACGACTGGTCACTCTGGACGGGCAGACGGTCACCGACACGGTCTCCGCGATGGTGGGCAAGCCGACCCCGCCGCCCGCTTCGATCGCCGGGCACTGGGCGCGCGCGGTCTCCTCCGCTGACGTTTCCAAAGCGACCTCAGGTCAACCTCCCACAGGACGCTGGGGGCTGACGATCAACAAGGTCGGATGGCTCCCGGAGGATCCCCAGGGCTACGGGCTAAGGGATGATGTGGCCTACCGCGCTGCGGGGCGAATGACCCTGCGACCGACGATTGAGGTGCCTCCCTTCCCCAATTCGACCAACGGTTCCTTCTGTGAGGATCCAGACCCGCAGTGGGCCTGGTCCTACACGCTGACCAACGACGGGAAGACGATGAAACTCACCCCAGTCGGCAAGGATCCGTGCGGTGACAGGGCTGCCGTCTACCAGGGCACTTGGACCAAGACCTCGAGCTGATCCGACTCGGCACCGGACGATCAGCGACGACATACCCATGGAGTGGCGCCGGATGCTGATCTCCGGCGTATGGTCCGACGCCTGGTTGGCGTCTACAACGCCGATGGCGGCGTTCGAGGTGACGAGCCGTCCCTGGTCGTCGCGCCCGAGCAGGCCGCCTGCGGGGCGCTCGATCCGTCGTCAAGCCCGCCTAGGGCGAGAGCCTGCGAGTTCGCCACGCCTCAGCGGGCTGCGATGTTCACCACGACGGCAGGTCTGTTGGGCACCGGCCGGTCCAGGTCTGATCGAGGCAGCCGGCTGCAAAGACACGATCTCCTACGACCAGCAACGCCCGGGCGTCGCTGCCGGACCGGATGACGATTCAGGAAGCCATCACCGGCCGCCGCTCGGACACGTACCCATCCTGGAGCCACCCCAACCTCTAGGGCCACCGCGGATCCTTCGAGTCAGTCGAGAGCAGCGCGCTCGAGCCCGCTGAGGATGAGGTCCAACCCGAACTCGAACGAATCGCCGAAGGCATAGCCCGGCACCAGGACATGCTCGGCAGCGAAGTGGGTGAGCAACGGGTACAAGTCCGGGTCGAACGTGGCGGCGATCTCCTGCGTGACCTTGACGAACGTGTCGTCCGCCATGGAGGGAAGCATGGCCTCCTCAAAGGCGAAACCAAAGATGTAACTGTCCAAGATCGCATAAGCGTGGGCCGTCATCTGCCAGGACAAGCCGCCCCTGCGCAGGCAGGCAAGCACAGCCTCATGGTGGCGCAAGTTCTCTGGGCCGGGCGACCTACGCGACTCCATCAGCGGTGCCGCCCATGGGTGCCGATTGAGAACCGTTCGGGCGGACAGGCAACGAACTCGCATCGCCTCTGTCCACGGCTGGCTTTCGGGGGGTAGGTCGATCTCGGCGAACACCCGCTCGACCATCCCGCCCACGATCGCGTCCTTGGACGGCAGGTGGTGGTAGATGGTCATCGGCTTCACACCGAGCTCGTCGGCCAGCCGACGAATGGTCAGAGCCGCCACTCCGATGCGATCGGCGAGGGCGACAGCCCCATCGAGGACACGTTCCGGTGTGAGGCGGACATTGACACCAGGGTTGGCAGCAGGACTGGACATCGAACCCCTTCCTCGCGACTTGACCCATCGTACTAAGTACGGATAGGGTAGCGCACTGTCGTACTAAGTACGATCCTGAGCCGAAGAGGAATCTATGCCTTCCACCAGCCACTCATCACCCAACACCCAGCCGACCGACCAGACGGCGCAGCCCACGCACATGCGCGCGGTCATCGCCGCCCGATACGGAGGCCCAGACGTGATCTCGGAGGCGCGCATCCCGCTCCCGGAGATCGCCGATGATGACGTGCTCGTCCAGGTACATGCCGCCGGTGTCGACCGCGGCACGGTGCACCTGATGACCGGCATGCCCTATCTCATCCGGGTGCTCGGCTTCGGGCTGACCCGACCCAAGCAGCCAGTCCCCGGACTCGACCTCGCCGGCGTCGTTGTCGCTGTAGGCAGCGCGGTGCGCCGCTTCGAGGTGGGGGACGAGGTGTTCGGGATCGGTCGCGCAACCTTCGCCGAGTACGCGGTGGCCGCCGAGCGCAAGCTCAGCCACAAGCCGGGCTCGGTCAGCTTCGAGTCAGCCGCCGTCGTCGCGATCTCCGGGGGAACGGCCCTGCAAGCACTCACCGACGTGGGCCAGGTCGAAGCCGGCCAGTCGGTCCTCGTCATCGGCGCATCCGGCGGAGTCGGCAGCTATGCCGTGCAGATCGCGGTGTCGCTCGGCGCACACGTCACCGGAGTGTGCAGCGCGGCCAAGGCGGCGAGTGTGACAAAGCTCGGGGCCGAGCAGGTCCTCGACTATGCCGACGGCGACTACCTGGACGGCGGCACCCGCTACGACTTGATCATCGACGTCGGTGGGCTCAACCCGGTGCGGCGGCTGAAGCGAGCTCTGACCTCGACCGGCACCCTCGTCATCGTCGGCGGCGAAGGTGGCGGCGCACTGACCGGCGGCATCGGGCGCAACCTGCGGGCCGCAGTGTTCTCAGCATTCTCCCGTCAGCGCCTCACGTCGTTCATCAGCCGTGAACATCACGAGCTCATCGATCGGCTGTCCGATCTCTTGTCCACGGGTGCGATCGTCCCTCTCCTCGGAGGGCGATACCCGTTGGCCGGTGTCGGCGATGCCATCAGGGACCTCGACGCCGGACGGGTCTCCGGCAAAGCCGTCATCGTCATCCGCCCGAGCGTGGTCTAGCGCGGTAGGGAGCTGAAGGGCGTGCGGAGGCTTGTTTCGATTCTCGCTCTTGCGCTCAGCGCTGCTGTGCCCGGAGCCACACCCGACGTCTCGATCTCCGAGGTCATCGACAGCGAGATGCCCGCGTCCGGAGTGCCCGGGATGGCCTACGCAGTGGTGTCCGACGGCGAGATCACATCGGCGGGTGCGCGGGGCGTCGCGAAGATGGGAAGTGACAGCCAGGTCACGCCGGACACGCCCTTCGTCATCGGTTCGATCTCCAAGAGCTTCACGGCATTGGCCGTGATGCAACTTGTCGAGGCGGGCAAGATCGACCTGGATGCTGAAGTCTCCCGATATCTGGACGTCTTCTCGGGCCAACCGGCCGGTGCCATCACGATCCGGCAATTGCTCAGTCACACGAGCGGTTTCTCGACTCGCCAAGGCAACGCCGCGCAGCCGGATGTCGCCCGTGAGGAGAACGAGCTTGCGGCCGGCGTTGCACGGCTTGCCCAGGAGGGACCGGCCCATCAGCCAGCGACGCGCTGGGAGTACTCGAACGCCAACTACCAGATTCTCGGCCGAGTGGTCGAAGTGATGAGCGGGCAGGACTACCAGACCTATGTGACCGCCTACATCCTGGATCCGGTCGGCATGAAGAACAGCTTCGTGGCCGACGGCGAGGTCCATGAATCGATGGCTTCCGGGCACACGCCGTGGTTCGGCACGAAGCGACCTCTCGCCGAGAACGCGACCGACCGTGGCACGGCACCACAAGGTGGGATCGTCGCGAGCGCCAACGACCTCGCGCTGTACCTGCAGATGATGATGAACGGCGAGGACGATGTGCTGAGCGCCGAAGGGAAGGCGCTGATGATGCGTCCAGCCAACGCAACATCCCTGGACTACGGCTTTGGCTGGTTCGTGCGCTCAGACGGGACTGTTTCGCATTCGGGGGCAAGCCCTGGCTTCGAGACGCTCGCCACGATGATCCCCGCACAGCACAGTGGTGCAGTCGTGCTGGTCAATGCTGGAAGTGGGCTCGGATTCGGTGAGACGGCTCAGCTCCGGGAGCACCTCGTCGCTACTGCGTTGGGCCTCCCGTACGGCGGCGACGACTCTCGACTGCCCCAGAAAGCTCTGTTCATCGCCTTGGTGCTACTCCCCTTCGTCTACCTCCTCAGCATGATCTGGGCTTGGCTTCATCGGGGCGCGATTCGGGCCAAGGCGTCGAACGGCTTCGGTCGTTTCAGCCTGTTCTTCCCGGTACTGACGACTGCGGTTGCGGCCTGGGCCTTTCTCTTCCTGGTCCCGAACCTGGTCGGCGCGCCACTGACGACGATCTGGGTGTTCTCGCCCGATCTTGGGCTTGGTTTGGTCGCGGCAGCGGTGACCGGCGTTCTGTGGGCAGTCTTCAGACTTGGCGTGGCCTACCTCGGTAGACCCGGCGCCGCCTGATAGCTGTGGGCCTAGCGGTCGTGCTCAGTCGTGCGGCACCAGGGTTCAGCCGACTGTCGTGCGCGCCGCCTGGACGAGGTTCGCCGCGTGCAGCTCGGCCATCCCCTCGTAGGCCATCCGTGGGTCGTCCACGGCCCGACCGTTGAGGATCGCGTCGAGATAGGCCCGATCCGCGTCGAGACGGCGCATCGGCTGCTCGGTGGGCGAGCCATGTCCGGGGATCAGCAGGCGGGATCGGCGTACGACTGGCGCAAGCGTGTCGAGCCCCGCCAGATAGGACGCCAGATCCGGGGCCGAACTGTCGGGCATCGGCAGCTCGACGTCGCTCAACATGTCGCCGGCGAGGAGCACGCCCGCTGCCTCGAGCTCCAGAGCCAGATGCGCTGGCGCGTGCGCGTCATGGGTCCAAACCCGTGCGGTCGGCCCATCCCATGGGATCGTGTCGCCCGGCAGGGCATCGAGGAATCCCGCAATGGCCACCAGCTCGTCGGGGATGTCTCCGACGAGGGGGGCCACCACTTCGTCCCGGTGGGCCGCCGCGTGCTCAGCCGTGCCACTCGTCGCCCAGCGGGGCACTCCCCCGAGGGCGGGGTGCCAGAGCACATGGTCGTAGTGGATGTGCGTGGCGAGCCCAGCGACGCACCCGACGCCCAGCGCGCGGAGATCGGCCGGAATGGCAGCTAGCTCATCGGCGTCCCAGGCGGGGTCGACGACCAGGGCGCCCCCTTGCCCGTCCAGGAGGACCGTCGACGTGGTGGCGTAGCGCCGTGAG
Organism: uncultured Actinomycetota bacterium; assembly: GCA_963805505.1. Classification (GTDB taxonomy): domain Bacteria; phylum Actinomycetota; class Actinomycetes; order DATJPE01; family DATJPE01; genus JANPBY01. The sequence continues at coordinate 555,771 of CAWDUP010000007.1, forward strand.
GTTGCGACCCAGACGCCGGGGGCGATCTCGGCCAGCCGCTCGGTCATCTGCCCATCGTGCCAGACGACGGACCGCTTCCTAGACGGCGCGGACCAGCCGGCGTACGGCACTGACCTCGATCTCGCAGCGACTGGCGACGCCGGCACCGACTCGCCAGAAGCGACGGTGCAACGCACCTTTGAGCTCGACCTGGTCACCATCGCTCCAGGCCGCGATCCGGCGGCGGAGATCGGCACGCCAGACGGCACAGTCCAACGTGTCGACCCCTGGTGAGCGGGTCCGGCCATCCGCGGCCCTGGCTGCCGATGCGGCCTGCGGCCGTGACCTTCTGCTGCGAGGAACGACGACTCGCAGCATCACGACGCAGTCGCCACTGGGCAGCTGTCGTTGCTGTGGGGCGCCGGAGAGTCGGCCGCGCAGCTGCACCTCGTTGAGCGGGCCGGCAGGCAGCGAAGCGGCTGGGGATGCAGCCATCGGATTCCTCCAAAGTGTCGGGGACGCGCGGTCGCCACCGACCGTGGCAGCCTGGTGACCACGACGACGACCTGGTGAGCCGAGCTGTGGACGAGGAGGCCTTGTGGACGGCGACGTGATCGACCTTGGGGCAGACGTGCACTCGATCGATACCCGCATGTCGGGCTACGACGGGATCACCAGCGCCTATGCGATCCTCAGCGAACGGCCGTGCCTGGTCGAGACGGGCACAGCGAACTCGGCCGAAACTGTCCGCCGGGCTCTCGCGTCCCTAGGAGTGGGGCCAGGTGACCTGGCGACCATCGTCGTCACACACATCCACCTGGATCATGCAGGCGGCGTCGGTGACGTCGCGCAGATGTTCCCGGACGCAGAGGTCGTCGTCCACGAGGCGGGCGCGAGACATCTGGTCGACCCCGACCGATTGCTGTCGAGTGCCCGCAGGGTCTTCGGCTCGGTGCTCGACGACGTCTTCGGACTTCTGGCACCGACCGACGCGCAGCGAATCAGGTCGCTGGGCACCAGCGGGACCATCGACCTGGGCGGGGGGCGCCGGCTGGATGCCTTCCACGCCCCAGGTCATGCCTCGCACCACCTGGGCATGGTCGATTCCGAGACCGGTGATCTGTATGTCGGGGACGCCGCCGGCATCTATGTCCCGGAAACCGCCGATGTCCGCCCCTCGACCCCGCCACCGGACTTCGATCTCGACCTCGCCTGCGACTCCCTTGACCACTTCCGTGCGGTCCAGCCGGCTCGGTTGTTGTTCAGCCACTTCGGCCCGGTCACGGAGGTCCAGTCGACCCTTGATCGCTCCGAGGAGGAGCTGCGGCTATGGGTGGAGCTCGCCCGCGAGGCCCGCCTCGACGGGCTCGATCTCGATCATGCGTTGACCCGGGTCAGGGAACGCACGGCCGAGCGCTACCAGGCGTTCCTGGCCGACCCCGCCCGCGTCGCGCGGTATGAGCACCTCAACGCTGACTACTCAAACCTCGTGGGGATCATGCGCTGGTTGGACCGTGTCGAGGAGCCTGGGACTGGTCCGTGACGTCGCTCGCCGCCGCTGCTCCCCTGGCCGGCTCAACTTCCTCGGACTGCTCCTCGGCGAGCAGGTCCTCATAGACGGTCCCGTCGAGCTCCTCGAGTCGCTCCACCGCGTCGGTGGTCGCCTCCGGATCGGCGGCCACGGCCCGCGCGAACCACTCCCTCGCTTCATCCTCTCGGCCAGCAGCAAGCAGCGCGTCGGCGTAGGCATAGCGCAGCCGCCCAGTCCACGGCTGAACGGTCGGAGACTTCAGCTCGGCGACCTGGAGCGTGACGACAGCAGCGTCGAGCTGACCAAGGTCGCGGCGGGCGCCCGAAGCGACGATGCGCATCTCGATGCGGCCGGCGGGGTCGAGTCGGGCCGCCTCGGGGGTGCCGGCGAGGGCCAAGGCCCGCTCGGGGCGACCGAGCCCCCGCTCACAGTCGGCCATCAACGGCAGGTGCACGTCCGAGCCACTCATCCGACGAGCCGCCCGAAGCTCGGACAAGGCCTGGGCCCAACGTCCGGTGGCATAGGCGGCCATGCCCAGGGCCTCCCGGGCCACAGCCACCCGCGAGGCCAGCGCCTGGGCCTTCGCCGCGTGCTGGTAGGCGGTGTCCGGATCCTCGTCGAGCAACCGACCCGCCATCACCAGATGCTTGGCCACGTCGTCGGCCAGCGTTGCCGGGAGGGTGCGCAGCTCGGCGCGTGCCTCTCGATCGAGCATTTCTGGGGTGACGTCGGGGCTTGGCTCGGGGGCGTACGGCACCTGCTTGCGCGGCCGTCCGTCATCGCTGCGCTCGGCGCGCCAGGCCGCCCCCGTTCGGCCGGTCGCGTTGGGCGAAGAACCTCCTCGCCCGCCTCTCGTCGATCCACCTCGGTCCGATCCACCTCGGTCCGATCCACCCCTCCCGGGTTTGCCGCCGCCGGGTTTGCCGCCGGCCGGACGAGCCGGACCAGAGCCCGATCGCTTGCCTGGGTTGCTGCTCCCAGGCTTGTCGTCGTGAGCCATGTCCTGCCTATCTGTCTTGGAGACCTGTGCGTCTCAGTGGCCCGGTGGCCCCGGGGACCCAGCCTTGCTGATCTGGTGAAACTCTCGCTGGTCGGTCAACTATCGCCTCGACGAGCTAGCCAGAAAAGCGAAGAGGGCCACCCCTGACGGGATGACCCTCTTCGAAAGAATGTCCGGCGGCGTCCTACTCTCCCACCCCGTAACCAGGGCAGTACCATCGGCGCTGAAGGGCTTAGCTTCCGGGTTCGGAATGGAGCCGGGCGTTTCCCCTTCGCCATGACCGCCGAAACTCTATTGAGATGTCAGCCGATTCCCGACCGTATCTCGGGAACCACACAGTGGACGCGTAGCATCCCCAACCTTAAAGGTTGGGAAAAGTGGTCAAGTCCTCGGCCTATTAGTACCGGTCGGCTACAAGCGTTACCGCTCTTCCACCTCCGGCCTATCAACCCAGTCGTCTAGCTGGGGGCCTTACCAGGTTAACCCTGTGGGAGACCTCATCTTGAAGCCGGCTTCCCGCTTAGATGCTTTCAGCGGTTATCCATCCCGAACGTAGCTAATCAGCCGTGCTCCTGGCGGAACAACTGACACACCAGAGGTTCGTCCGTCCCGGTCCTCTCGTACTAGGGACAGCCCTTCTCAAGTCTCCTGCGCGCACAGCGGATAGGGACCGAACTGTCTCACGACGTTCTAAACCCAGCTCGCGTGCCGCTTTAATGGGCGAACAGCCCAACCCTTGGGACCTACTCCAGCCCCAGGATGCGACGAGCCGACATCGAGGTGCCAAACCATCCCGTCGATATGGACTCTTGGGGAAGATCAGCCTGTTATCCCCGGGGTACCTTTTATCCGTTGAGCGACGGCGCTTCCACAAGCCACCGCCGGATCACTAGTCCCGACTTTCGTCCCTGCTCGACATGTCTGTCTCACAGTCAAGCTCCCTTGTGCACTTGCACTCAACACCTGATTGCCAACCAGGCTGAGGGAACCTTTGGGCGCCTCCGTTACTCTTTTGGAGGCAACCGCCCCAGTTAAACTACCCACCAGACACTGTCCCTGATCCGGATCACGGACCGAGGTTAGACATCCAGAACGACCAGAGTGGTATTTCAACGATGACTCCACAAACACTGGCGTGCTCGCTTCAAAGTCTCCCACCTATCCTACACAAGCCGTACCGAACACCAATATCAAGCTATAGTAAAGGTCCCGGGGTCTTTCCGTCCTGCTGCGCGAAACGAGCATCTTTACTCGTAGTGCAATTTCGCCGGGTCTATGGTTGAGACAGCGGAGAAGTCGTTACGCCATTCGTGCAGGTCGGAACTTACCCGACAAGGAATTTCGCTACCTTAGGATGGTTATAGTTACCACCGCCGTTTACTGGCGCTTAAGTTCTCAGCTTCGCGCCCGAAGGCACTAACCGGTCCCCTTAACGTTCCAGCACCGGGCAGGCGTCAGTCCGTATACTGCGTCTTGCGACTTCGCACGGACCTGTGTTTTTAGTAAACAGTCGCTTCTCCCTGGTCTCTGCGGCCGTACAACGCTTCGAGGGCAAGCCTCTACACGCTACGCGGCCCCCCTTCTCCCGAAGTTACGGGGGCATTTTGCCGAGTTCCTTAACCATAGTTAGCCCGATCGCCTTGGTATTCTCTACCTGACCACCTGAGTCGGTTTGGGGTACGGGCGGCTCAGTCCTCGCTAGAGGCTTTTCTCGGCAGCATAGGATCATCCACTTCACCTGTTTCGGCTCGGTATCGGGTCTCAGACACATGAGATGCGGATTTGCCTACATCTCGTCCTACACCCTTACCCGCGGTCTACCATCGCCGCGGTTGGACTACCTTCCTGCGTCACCCCATCGCTTGCCTACTACCAGCTTGGTTCGCGCGACTCGGCCGACTTCCCCGAAGGGTCGCCAGCGTCGCGGCACTTAGCATTACTGGGTTCAGCATGGGCGGACTTTCGCCGGTACGGGAATATCAACCCGTTGTCCATCGACTACGCCTGTCGGCCTCGCCTTAGGTCCCGACTTACCCAGGGCAGATTAGCTTGACCCTGGAACCCTTGGTCATTCGGCGGAGGGGTTTCTCACCCCTCTTTCGCTACTCATGCCTGCATTCTCACTCGTGTGGCGTCCACGACTGGGTCACCCCGCCGCTTCACTCGCCACACGACGCTCCCCTACCCATCCACACGCCTGGACCTCTCAAGAGAGGCCGGGCTATCAGTGTGAATGCCACGGCTTCGGTGGTGTGCTTGAGCCCCGCTACATTGTCGGCGCGGAATCACTTGACCAGTGAGCTATTACGCACTCTTTCAAGGGTGGCTGCTTCTAAGCCAACCTCCTGGTTGTCTCTGCGACTCCACATCCTTTCCCACTTAGCACACGCTTAGGGACCTTAGCCGGTGGTCTGGGCTGTTTCCCTCTCGACTACGGAGCTTATCCCCCGCAGTCTCACTGCCACGCTCTCACTTGCCGGCATTCGGAGTTTGGCTGATTTCAGTAAGCTTGTTGGCCCCCTAGACCATCCAGTGCTCTACCTCCGGCAAGAAACACGTGACGCTGCACCTAAATGCATTTCGGGGAGAACCAGCTATCACGAAGTTTGATTGGCCTTTCACCCCTACCCACAGGTCATCCCCCAGGTTTTCAACCCTGGTGGGTTCGGTCCTCCACGACGTCTTACCGTCGCTTCAACCTGCCCATGGGTAGATCACTTCGCTTCGGGTCTTGGACATGCGACTGAACGCCCTGTTCAGACTCGCTTTCGCTACGGCTGCCCCACACGGGTTAACCTCGCCACATATCGCAAACTCGCAGGCTCATTCTTCAAAAGGCACGCTGTCACGGCCGGAGCAAGCTCCGACGACGCTCCAACGGCTTGTAGGCACACGGTTTCAGGTACTATTTCACTCCCCTCCCGGGGTACTTTTCACCTTTCCCTCACGGTACTAGTCCGCTATCGGTCATTAGGGAGTATTTAGGCTTAGCGGGTGGTCCCGCCAGATTCACACGGGATTTCTCGGGCCCCGTGCTACTTGGGATACAACTCGGGAGTCACTGATGTTTCGTCTACGGGGGTATTACCCTCTATGCCGGGCCTTTCGCATGCCCTTCGACTACATCGATGATTTCTTACTCCCTGTCGGGTGTCAGCTCCGACTGAGTTGTCCCACAACCCCACATACGCAACGCCTGACAGCTATCACACGTATCTGGTTTGGCCTGTTCCGCGTTCGCTCGCCACTACTGACGGAATCACTGTTGTTTTCTCTTCCTGTGGGTACTGAGATGTTTCACTTCCCCACGTTCCCTCCGCACACCCTATGTGTTCAGGTGTGGGTGACAGGACATGACTCCTGCCGGGTTTCCCCATTCGGAAATCCTCGGATCACAGCTCGGTTGACAGCTCCCCGAGGCTTATCGCAGCCTCCTACGTCCTTCTTCGGCTCCTAATGCCAAGGCATCCACCGTGCGCCCTTAATAACTTGGCCACAAAGATGCTCGCGTCCACTGTGTAGTTCTCAAGGTACGGGCGGAGAGCCGGCCCCGAACCACCGCGTACTCGAAGTCTCGAGTCGTCCGGTGGGGGTCGGTCCCGCAGAAGGTGAGCAAAGCCTGGATGTCCAGGACCTGGCCCGTTCCCTCAGGACCCAACAGCGTGCCTGGGCCGCCTCACTCACTTCCGCACTGTTCCTCCCGCCAAAGGCAGGTGTACTAGGTGTGGTCGCGGGTGCGACGGCCTACTGGTCAATGTTCCACCCTTGAGCACCATCTCAGGGACGAACGCCCTGAGCATGGTTTTGGACCGACCAGCGCGAGGCTGACCGGCCAAATGCTCCTTAGAAAGGAGGTGATCCAGCCGCACCTTCCGGTACGGCTACCTTGTTACGACTTCGTCCCAATCGCCGATCCCACCTTCGACAGCTCCCTCCTTGCGGTTGGGCCACTGGCTTCGGGTGTTACCGACTTTCGTGACGTGACGGGCGGTGTGTACAAGGCCCGGGAACGTATTCACCGCAGCGTTGCTGATCTGCGATTACTAGCGACTCCGACTTCATAGGGTCGAGTTGCAGACCCTAATCCGAACTGAGGCCGGCTTTTTGGGATTCGCTCCACCTTGCGGTCTCGCAGCCCTTTGTACCGACCATTGTAGCATGTGTGCAGCCCAAGACATAAGGGGCATGATGATTTGACGTCATCCCCACCTTCCTCCGAGTTGACCCCGGCAGTCTCCTATGAGTCCCCGACATTACTCGCTGGCAACATAGGACGAGGGTTGCGCTCGTTGCGGGACTTAACCCAACATCTCACGACACGAGCTGACGACAACCATGCACCACCTGTGCAGAGCCCTTGCGGACCCCATATCTCTATGAGATTTCCCTGCATGTCAAGCCTTGGTAAGGTTCTTCGCGTTGCGTCGAATTAAGCCACATGCTCCGCCGCTTGTGCGGGCCCCCGTCAATTCCTTTGAGTTTTAGCCTTGCGGCCGTACTCCCCAGGCGGGGCGCTTAATGCGTTAGCTGCGGCACAGAGGACGTGGAAAGTCCCCCACACCTAGCGCCCACCGTTTACGGCGTGGACTACCAGGGTATCTAATCCTGTTCGCTCCCCACGCTTTCGCTCCTCAGCGTCAGTATCGGCCCAGAGACCCGCCTTCGCCACCGGTGTTCCTCCTGATATCTGCGCATTTCACCGCTACACCAGGAATTCCAGTCTCCCCTACCGAACTCTAGTCTGCCCGTATCGAATGCAGGCTCGGAGTTGAGCCCCGAGTTTTCACATCCGACGCGACAGACCGCCTACGAGCTCTTTACGCCCAATAATTCCGGACAACGCTTGCACCCTACGTATTACCGCGGCTGCTGGCACGTAGTTAGCCGGTGCTTCTTTTGCAGGTACAGTCACCTTGCGGCTTCGTCCCTGCTGAAAGAGGTTTACAACCCGAAGGCCTTCATCCCTCACGCGGCGTCGCTGCGTCAGGCTTTCGCCCATTGCGCAATATTCCCCACTGCTGCCTCCCGTAGGAGTCTGGGCCGTGTCTCAGTCCCAGTGTGGCCGGTCGCCCTCTCAGGCCGGCTACCCGTCGTCGCCTTGGTGGGCCGTTACCTCACCAACTAGCTGATAGGCCGCGGGCCCATCCCTGACCGAAAAACTTTCCACGCGACAAGATGCCGAGTCGCGTCATATCCGGTATTAGCCCCGGTTTCCCGGAGTTATCCCAGAGTCAGGGGCAGGTTGCCCACGTGTTACTCACCCGTTCGCCACTGATCCAGGGAGCAAGCTCCCTTTCACCGTTCGACTTGCATGTGTTAAGCACGCCGCCAGCGTTCGTCCTGAGCCAGGATCAAACTCTCCGTAAATGTCTTTGGGTGTGTCGGCAGAACCGGCACAAGACACGGAAAAGTGATACTGGCCTGAGCAGACGAGCTGATCGTATTCGTCTGTCAAACCAAAAGGAATTCTGTCCCGAAGATGCGCACACAACGAATGTTGCGCCGCCTCCCTGCGGGGACAGGGTTGTTTGGCATTGACTTTCGGCACGCTGTTGAGTTCTCAAGGAGCGGGCGCGCACCAAGACCGCGACCAATCGGTCCGGTTCTCGGGGCAACTGCTCAAATCTAGCGGAGCCGTACGAACCGGTCAAATCCGATCCGTGACGGCATCCTCACCCCACGCGACTGATGTCCTCCCCCGGGGCGAGCCGGTGGAGGACGGGTCCTCGAAGAGTGGTCCGCGGGATCAGCTGCCGTCTCGGCCTCCGACTCCCTCGCGGGCAGGTGGAACAGTACGTGACGCGTGGACCGGGGAGCAAATCGGGTCTTCCACCGGAGTGTTTTCGCAGGTCACTGGGCGATCCGGACGATCCAAGCGACCCGGCCGACCGAGGCGACCCCGGGCCGATGGTCAGCCGCGGATCGCCCCGCCCATCGTCTTCTTGCCCCGTCGCAGCACGGCGTAACGCCCGTGCAGCCAGTCCCCGTCGGTCAGCGCAGCATCGATGTCCGTGATCCGTGCGTTGTTCAGATAGGCCCCGCCGTCCTCGATCGCCCGACGGGCCGCGGAGCGGGACACCACCAGGCCGCTGTCGGTCAGCAGATCGATGACTGTGGGCGAGGTCGCCGGGCTGACTTCGACGTGCGGAGCCTCGCGAAGCGCCGCTTCCAGCGTCTCCGGCCCAAGATCGGCTAGATCGCCTTGACCGAACAACGCTCGGCCGGCCGCTACGGCCTGGGCGCAGGCCACCTCGCCGTGCACCAGTGTCGTCAGCTCGTCGGCCAGCGCACGTTGCGCCTCGCGGGCAGCCGGTCGCTCGGCAGTGGCGGCCTCCAGGGCCTCGACCTCTGCCTTGGAGCGGAACGACAGGATCCTCAGGTACGACCCGATGTCCCGGTCGTCGCTGTTGAGCCAGTACTGGTGAAAGGCATACGGCGATGTCATCGTGGGGTCGAGCCACAAGGCGCCGCCCTCGGTCTTGCCGAACTTCGTCCCATCGGCGCGGGTCAGCAGCGGGGTGGCGAAGGAATGGACCGACACGCCCTCGACGCGATGGATGAGGTCAAGGCCGGCCGTGAGGTTTCCCCACTGGTCACTGCCACCGAACTGCAGCGTGCAGCCGTGCCTGCGGTACAGCTCGAGGAAGTCGAGGCCTTGCAGGATCTGATAGCTGAACTCCGTGTAGGAGATGCCTTGCTCTGACGCGAGACGAGCCGCGACCGCGTCCTTCGTGATCATCTTGTTGACCCGGAAGTGCTTGCCGATGTCGCGAAGGAACTCGATCGCCGAAAGCGGCGCGGTCCAATCGAGGTTGTTCACCAGCTCTGCGGCGTTGTCGCCCGAAAAACTCAGGAAAGGCGCTATCTGGGCCTTGATCCGCTCGACCCACCCAGCCACGACCTCCGGTGCGTTGAGGACGCGCTCCGCGGTCGGTCTCGGGTCGCCGATCAGCCCGGTCGAGCCGCCCACCAGTGCGAGTGGACGATGGCCGGCCCGCTGCAGCCTTCTTGCCGTGATGACCTGGACCAGATGTCCGTGATGCAGGCTCGGGGCCGAGGGGTCGAAGCCGACGTAGAACGTCACCGGCCCGGCCGCAAGCGCCGCGCGCAGCTCGGTCTCATCGGTCGACAGGGCGAGCAAGCCTCGCCACTGAAGCTCATCGAAGAGATCAGCGAACTCGGGCGCATCGGGCCGGGCTTGGGTCACGCGCAGCATCCTTCCCTACTCTTGCCCGACATCCATGGCGGGACGCATGCGACGGCATGGCAACCTGTCATCGTGCTCGATCTCGCCGGCCGTCCTGAGGTCGTCGCGAACAGGCTGCTCGGGGCTCACCTGATCGTTGCAGCCGATGTGGGTACCTGCATGCTGCGGATCACCGAGACGGAGGCGTACGGCGGCGCCGGAGATCCAGCATCACACGCCTTTCGTGGGCCGACCAGACGCAACGAGACCATGTTCGGTCCCCCAGGTCGGCTCTACGTCTACCGCTCGCACGGCTTGCACTGGTGCTGCAACATCACCGTGGGCGCCACGGGTGACCCGATGGCGGTGCTGCTGCGCTCGGGCGAGGTCGTCGGAGGCGTCGAGCTGGCGAGGGGTCGCCGTCCTGGAGTGACAGACGTCCGGCTGGCCAGCGGACCCGGCAACCTCACAAAGGCGTTGGGCATCACGGGTGCGGACGACGGCGCGCCGATCTGGATCCACGCAGCCGTCCCCGAGGAGGGACGCCAAACAGTCGCACGGCTCCAGCTGGTGGCTTCTCGGCTACGACCGCGAAAGGGACGCGGTCCCCGGGTTGGGGTGTCGGTCGCCGCCGATGTCCCATGGCGGTTCTTCGTCCCCGACGACCCGACGGTGAGCAGCTACCGCAGAAGCCCGCGAGCCCCACGCGCGGCTGATCCCAGTGCTCACGCGCCTGGGGTCTGACCCAGGGAAGCCCTCAGCACCGCCAGCTGCTCCCGAACCCGGTTCGGGGCCGTACCACCGAATGCCGACCGCGATGCCAATGATCCCTCTACGGTGAGAACCGAGCGCACCTCCGGCGTTAGGTGCGCCGAGACGGCCGCGAGCTCATCGTCGCTGAGCTCTTGGAGATCGACGTCGCGAGCCTCAGCCGCTTGGACGAATGCACCAGCGATCTCGTGTGCCTCGCTGAACGGAACCCCTTGCCGCACCAACCACTCTGCGGCGTCAGTTGCCAGGGCATAGCCCTGCGGCGCGGCTGCGGCCATGACCTCCGTGTCGAAGCTCAGCGTCGCCACACACCCGGTGAGCGCCGGCAGCACCAACAGCAGCGTTGCGACGGAGTCGAACACCGGCTCTTTGTCCTCTTGCAGGTCGCGGTTGTAGGCGAACGGCATTCCCTTCAGAGCGACCAGCAGACCCGTCAGGTTGCCGATGAGGCGTCCGGCCTTGCCGCGAGCGAGCTCGGCGACGTCCGGATTCTTCTTCTGCGGCATGATCGAGCTGCCGGTCGAATATGCGTCGTCCAATCTCGCCCAGCCGAACTCTCGCGAGGTCCACAGGCAGATCTCCTCGCCGAGCCGTGACAGATGAACGCCGATCATCGCGGCGCAGAACAAGAACTCGGCCACGAAGTCGCGGTCGCTCACGGCATCGATGGAGTTGGGGACGGCATCGCTGAAGCCGAGCTCCAGCGCCGTCGCCTTCGGGTCGAGCGGCAAGGATGACCCGGCAAGAGCACCTGCCCCGAGAGGCGACAGGTCCGTGCGCCGGCCCCAGTCCGCCAGCCGATCGACGTCGCGCTGAAATGCATGGATGTGCTTGGCCAGCTCGTGCGCAAAGCTCACCGGTTGGGCATGTTGCAGGTGGGTGAAGCCAGGCGCCGCCGTCTCGACGTGCGCGTCGGCCTGGTCAAGCAAGGCGTGTTGCAGCTCCCGTACTTCTTCGCTGATCTGCTGAGCGTGCTCACGCAGATAGAGGCGTAAGTCGGTGGCCACCTGGTCGTTGCGGCTTCGCCCCGCGCGGAGCTTGCCGCCCAGCGCCCCCAGCCTCTCCACGAGGCCCCGCTCGAGCGCCGTATGGACGTCCTCGTCGGCAACTGTCGGTGTGAAGCTGCCGTCGAGGACTGCCACTTCCAACGACGTGAGCGCCTCGAGCAGCTGGTCGAGCTCCGCCTCGTCGAGCAGTCCCGCCCGATGCAGGACCCGCGCATGGGCACGAGACGCGGTCAGGTCATAGGGAGCAAGCACCCAGTCGAAGTGCACGGACACCGACAACGCGGACAAGGCATCAGACGGGCCGGCTGCAAACCGGCCACCCCACAACCGCTTGGTCTCGACCTCGCCGGATGCAGGGGGGTGCTCAGGCACCTGTGACCTCGCCGAGATCGCGGCGGGCCGCCATCTTCGATGGCAACCCCCACAGCTCGACGAAGCCCTTGGACAGGGACTGGTCGAAACTGTCCCCCTCGTCGTAGGTGGCCAAGTTGAAGTCGTACAGGGCCGCCGCGCTTCGCCGTCCGGAAACCACGGCCCGACCTCCCTGCAGCGTCAGTCGCACCTCCCCCGACACGTGCTCGTTCACTTCGTCGATGAAATGGTCGAGCGCCCGCTTGAGCGGGCTGAACCACAGCCCGTCGTAGACCAGTTCGCTCCAACGCTGCTCCACCTGGCGCTTGAACCGGGCCAGGTCACGTTCCACCGTGACGTTCTCGAGCTCGGCGTGAGCGGCGATCAGGGCCAACGCCGCAGGCGCCTCGTAGACCTCACGGCTCTTGATACCGACGAGTCGGTCCTCGACCAGATCGATGCGACCCACCCCCTGAGCCCCTGCGCGGGCGTTGAGCTCCACGATCACGTCGAGCATCGACAGCTTGCGGCCGTCGAGGGCCACCGGCATCCCGCGGTCAAAGGTGATCACCACCTCGTCAGGCTCGCGAGGCACCGCCGGGTCGGCTGTGTAGGTGTAGACCTCCTCGGTTGGCGCGTTCCAGATGTCTTCGAGGAAACCGGTCTCGACGGCCCGTCCCCAGACGTTTTGATCGATGGAGAACGGGTTCTTCTTGGTGGTCTCTATCGGGAGGCTGTTGGCCTCCGCGTAGTCGATGGCCTTGTCGCGGGTGAGGGCGAGGTCACGGACGGGCGCCAGGCACCGCAGGTCCGGCGCCAAGGCGCCGATTCCGACCTCGAAGCGCACTTGGTCATTGCCCTTGCCCGTGCAGCCATGAGCGACGACGGAGGCGCCATGCTTGCGGGCGGCGGCAACCAGATGCTTGACGATGACTGGACGGGAGATGGCCGAGACCAGCGGATAGCGATCCATGTAGAGCGCGTTGGCCTTCAGAGCCGGCAGGCAGTAGCCCTCGGCGAACTCGTCGCGTGCGTCGGCCACCTCAGCCTCCACCGCCCCGCAGGCGAGTGCGCGTTCGCGGATGACCTCGAGATCCTCGCCGCCTTGACCGACGTCAGCGGCCACCGCGATGACCTCGGCGCCGGTGGCCTCGGCGATCCAACCGATGCCCACCGAGGTGTCCAGGCCACCTGAATAGGCAAGAACAACGCGCTCTTTCACGGGGTATCTCCTTCTGCGGAATCTGCATGACGGCTTGCGCCGGGTCGGTCGGGAGGCGGTGCTCCGACCAGGTCGAGCAGCTGCTGGGCCACGGTGGCCCCGCCGGACGGGTCTCGGGTGACCATGAAGATCGTGTCGTCGCCGGCGACGGTGCCTATCACGTCGGGGACCACGGTGTGATCGATGGCGGATGCGAGGAACTGCGCTGCCCCCGGTGGGGTTCGGAGCACGACCATGTTGGCGCTGGAGTCGACGCTGACCAACACGTCCTCACAGCGCCTGCGCAACCGTTCGACGGCCGACGCCTCGAGGACCGCCGCGCGCGCCGTCGGGTCTCCGCCCTCGCCCTGCACCGCGTAGACCAGCGAACCGTCCTCGGCGCGGACCTTCACCGCACCAAGCTCGTCGAGATCGCGTGACAGGGTGGCTTGCGTCACCTTGAGGCCGTCCTTGGCCAACAGCTCAACCAGGTCACCCTGTGATCGCACCGGTTCGCGCTCCAGCAAGTCGATGATCCGCTGGTGGCGGGCTGCCTTGGTCGGCAGGATCGTCATGACCGCACCGTGACGTCGGCAACGGTGGCCGCGTCCAAGATCCGGGGCAGCGCGGCGGTGAATCTGTCGACCTCGGCACCGGTGATGACCAGTGGAGGCGCCAGCCGGATGACATCGGCGCGTACGGCGTTGACCAGGTAACCCTCGTCGCGGGCGGCCGACTCGACGACAGCAGCCACGGGCTGGCTGAGCAGCAGCGCACGCCACAGTCCGCTGCCGCGGTGTCCCGCGACGAGCGGATGGACCAGCGCTGCCAGGGCGTCCGCCAGCCGGTCGCCGACACCGTTCACGTGGGCGAGCAGACCCTGGCGCTCGATCGTGTCGATGACGGCCAACGCGGCAGCGCACGTCACTGGGTTGCCCCCGAACGTCGAGCCATGGTCGCCGGCGACGAACAGCTCGCCGGCCGCACCGATCCCGAGGCAAGCGCCAATGGGCAAACCGCCACCAAGTCCTTTGGCCAAAGTGATGACGTCGGGCAGAACACCCTGCGCGGTAGAGGCAAACCAGTTGCCGGTGCGACCGATCCCGCTCTGGACCTCGTCGGCGACCAGGAGTGCTCCGACTCTGTCGCAGGCCGCTCGAGCCGCAGCGAGATACCCATCGGGTGGGACGATGACCCCACCTTCTCCCTGGATCGGCTCGAGAATCACGCCGGCCACGGTCTCGTCGATCGCGGCGGAGAGAGCCTCCGCGTCGCCGTAGGGCACGAAAGTCACCGGGCCGGGCAGCGGCTCGAAGGGCTCTCGTTTGGCCGGGATCCCGGTCACCGACAGGGCGCCCAGGCTGCGCCCGTGGAAGCCACCCTCGGCGGCGACGATCCGCAGCTTCGCGCCGGTCGGGTCGCTGGCCCAGCCGTGCTTGCGCACCAGTTTGAGCGCAGCTTCGTTGGCGCTCGCCCCGTCCTGACAGAAGAAGACGCGCGCCTCAGCGCCGCGGGCCTCGCGTTGTAGCAAGGCAACGAGGCGTTCGGCCAGCCGTACGCCTGGTTCGTGGATCGCCAGATTGCTCGTGTGGGCGAGCGTCGCGACCTGTTGACTCACCGCGTCCACCATCGCCGGGTGCGCGTGGCCGAGTGCGGAGACCGCAATGCCACCGACCAGATCGAGGTAGGCCCTCCCGTCCGCATCCCACACGGTGCAGCCGGACCCCCTGACCAGTGCCACCGACGGCGTCCCGTAGTTGGGCATCATCACCGAGTCCCAGCGCCGAGCCAGCCCCTGGTATGCCGTTGCGTCCGAGGCAGGGTGCGCTATAGCCCCCACTTGCTCGGACGCAAGTGACCGGGCTGTCATGGCAGCACCATGGTTCCGACGCCGGCAGCGGTGAAGACCTCGAGGAGCAGGGCGTGCGGGACCCGCCCGTCGATCACATGGGCACGGGACACGCCCCCTTCGACAGCCTCCAGACAGGCCGTCATCTTTGGCACCATCCCGGTCGACAGGCCGGGAATCAGCTGGGCGAGCTCGGCTGCGGTGAGGCTGCTGATCACCTCGTCGCTGGCCGGCCAGTCGGCGTACAAACCCTCGACGTCAGTGAGGATCACCAGCTTCTCGGCGTCCAAGGCCACGGCCAAGGCGGCCGCCGCCCCATCAGCGTTCACGTTGTAGACGTCCCTGCCCCCACCGCCCTCGCCGCGAGCGACACTGCTCACCACCGGAATCAGCCCGTCGTCGAGGAGATTGGACACGAAGGTTGGTTGGACCTCGACCATGTCGCCGACCAGACCGATGTCGAGCTCCTCACCGTCGAAGACCAACCCTTTGCGCTTCGCGGTGAACACGTGGGCGTCTTCGCCGGACAGGCCCACGGCGTGCGGTCCGTGCGCGTTGATCAGCCCCACGACCTCTCGCTGAACCTGGCCCACCAGGACCATGCGGACGACGTCCATGGCCTCCGGGGTTGTCACGCGGTAGCCACCGCGAAACTCGCCCGGGATCCCCAGCCGGTCGAGCATCGCGGTGATCTGAGGACCACCACCGTGCACGACGACCACGCGGACCCCGCAGTACCGGAGGAACACGACGTCCTGGGCGAAAGAGCGCTTGAGCCCGTCGTCGGTCATAGCGTTGCCGCCGAGCTTCACCACAACCGTCCGGCCTCGAAACCGCTCGATCCACGGCAGGGCCTCGACCAGTATCTCCGCCTTGGCGAGGGCGTCAGCGTGTCGACTCATCTCGGGTCGCTCATGACGAATACGCCGAGTTCTCGTGGACATAGTCGGCGGTCAGGTCGTTCGTCCACACCGACGCCGATGCGTCACCCGCGTCGAGATCGATGGCCACGTGTACGTCCCTGCCCGTCAGGTCGACGAGGGCGCGGTCCTCCCCCGCGGCGCCACCGACACAGACCTTGACGCCGTTGATCGCCACCGAAACCCGGTCCGGCTCGAAGTCGGCATGCGTCGTCCCGATCGCCGAAAGCACGCGACCCCAGTTGGGATCCTCGCCGTGGACGGCGCACTTGAACAAGTTGCTTCGAGCAACAGCGCGGCCGGCCTCCACCGCCTCGTCCTCGCTCGCGGCGCCGACGACCTCGATGCGGATGTCCTTGCTCGACCCTTCAGCGTCGCGGATGAGCTGCTGGGCGAGGTCGGTGCACACCCGACCGACAGCCTCCGCCAACACCTCGACCCCCGGCTCGACCCCTGAGGCTCCGGATGCGAGCAGGAGGACTGTGTCGTTGGTCGACATGCAGCCGTCAGAGTCGATCCGCTCGAAACTCGTGCGAACGGCCCGGCGGAGGGCGTGGTCGAGCGTCGCTGCGTCGGCCACCGCATCGGTGGTCAGCACCACGAGCATCGTCGCCAGCCCGGGCGCGAGCATCCCCGCCCCCTTCGCCATTCCCCCGACCACGAAACCCTCTGCTGAGTCCCTGTCGCCGGCGGACTGCTTGGGAGTGGTGTCGGTAGTCATGATGGCCTCGGCAGCGAACTGACCGCCCTCGGGCGACAGAGCGTGCACCGCGGCAGTGACCCCGGGGAGCAGGTCGTGCATGGGTAGCCGAACACCGATCAGGCCGGTTGAGCAGACCCCCACCTCACCCGCGCCGCAACCGATCAGGTCAGCGACGTGCTCGGCTGTGGCATGGACGTCGGCGAAGCCCGACGGTCCGGTGCACGCGTTCGCACCGCCTGAGTTCAAGATCACCGCCTTGAGCTCGCCGGAGCGCAGGACCTGCTGCGACCACAGCACTGGCGCGGCCTTGAACCGGTTGGTCGTAAACACCCCGGCAGCGGCTGCACCGGGACCGTCATTCACCACGAGCGCCACGTCGCGGCGAGCGTCCGACTTCAAGCCGGCGGCGACGCCGGCAGCCCGGAACCCGCGAGGCGCCGTCACGCCTGTGCTCATGGCGCAGTGCCGTTCGCCGAGAGACCTGCTGCCTCGGGCAGCCCAAGCATCAGGTTGACGTTCTGGATGGCCTGCCCGGCAGCACCCTTCCCCAGGTTGTCGATGGCGCAGGTGACGATCACCCGGCCACTGTCGACATCGACCGCGGCCTGAAGGTGGGCCGCGTTGGAGCCGAGCGTGCTTGCCGTGCGGGGTTGGCGATGCTCTTCGAGCACGCTGACGAACGGCTCGTGGGCATAGGCCTCCGTCAGCACCCGGCGAGCGTCCTCCGCGGTCGTCAGCGGGTTGGTTGGACGGGCCGTTACCGTGGCGAGGATTCCGCGCGGCATCGGGGCGAGCACCGGCGTGAGTGACATCGAGGTGGCACCGGTGGCCTGCTTGATCTCGGGAACGTGCTGATGGGCGCCGACCTTGTAGGCGCTCAGTCCACCGGCGACCTCGGCGGCGAGCAGATGCGGCTTGGCTGCGCGGCCAGCGCCTGAGGTGCCGCTTGCGGCCACCACGACCACGTCCTCGGGACAGACGACGCCTTGGTCGACGAGGGGGGCGAGAGCCAACGCCACAGCAGTCGCGTAGCAGCCCGGATTGGCGACGCGCGTGCTGTCGGCGATCCGGAGGCGCTGTCCGGGCAGCTCTGGCAGCCCGTACGTCCACTGCCCCGCATGCTCACCGCCGTAGTAGTCGACCCAAGCGGCAGCATCGGCCAGTCTGAAGTCGGCGCCGAGGTCGACGACACGCTGACTACTGGGCAGCTGCGCCACCAGGTGAGCGGACTCTCCGTGCGGCATGGCGAGCAGCACAAGGTCGGCGTCCGCAAGCACCATCGCCTCGGTGGGATCGAAAGTCAGGTCGGCGAGCTCGCTCAGGTGCGGATGAACCTCGAGGACTGGCCGACCGACGCTTGCGGCGGCGCACACCGCACCGAGCTCCAGGTCTGGGTGCGCCAGGACGAGCCGCAGCAGCTCACCACCCGCATACCCGCTCGCTCCAGCCACCGACACCCGCAGACCCATGGCACATGTATACATGAGTCTGCAATTTCATGCATAACCTTGCGACCGCCCGAGGGTCAGGATCGAAGGACGGCACCGACCAGCCGCTGCGCTTCGGCCACGGCGGCGTCCTTGGCTGCCGATGCCTCCTCGACGGTCAGCGTGCGGTCCGGGGCGCGGAAGCGAAGCGCGTAGGCCATCGACTTGCGCCCGTCGCCAAGCCGCTCGTCCCGGTAGACGTCGAAGAGCCGCAACGATTCCAGCAAGCCGCCCGCTCCCGCGCGCAGCGCCCCCTCGAGATCTGCCGCGGTCACCTCCTCGGCGACAACCAGGGCGACGTCCTCCTTGGCGATCGGGAAGGTGGACAGGGACGGTCCGGTGTCCAGGTCCTCGGCGTAGGCGGCCAGCGTCGTCAGATCGACCTCGAGTCCGACACTGCGATCGGGCAGACCGAACGCCTCGCACACCTTGGGTGCCAGCTCGCCTGCGTAGCCCACGTGCAACGGCTCGGTCCCGTCACCCGAGATGTCAACGAGCAGCTCGGCGCAGCGGCCGGGATGCCATGGCGGCCGTTGGGCGCCGCGCACGACCAGTGGTGCGTCGATCGATGACGCTGCCTGGCGAGCCAGCTCGACAGCGTCGGCCCAGGTGGCAGACCGACCCTCGCCCCACCACCCGGTCGCCTCGAGCTGCCCCGTCAGGACGGCAGCAACGTGGATGGGCTGGTCGGGCAGTGCAGCGTCGAGCGCTTCGATCTCCTGAGGCGTCGGACGGCGATCGACGGGAGGGCGGGGAGCTGGGCCAGCGCCCGGTCTGGCGCGGAATGTCCGACCGATCTCGTAGATCGCCAGATCGGTGAAGCCACGGCGGACGTTGCGCTGCGCCACCGGAACCAGGGCCTGCATCAACCCGGAGCGCAGGTAGGGCTCCTCGTCGGACAGCGGGTTCGCGAGCCTGACGAGCCGGCGCCGCTCGTCATCGTCGGGTATGCCGAGGGCATCGAGGGTCTGCTCGCCGACGAACGGGTAGCAGCGCACCTCGGTCAACCCTGCTCCAGCGAAGGTACGCGCCACCATGAGCGCGTGGCGCTTGCCGGTGCCCACACCTCGCCCAGGTGGCGTAGGGCGAAGCACGGACGGCACGCGGTCGTAGCCCTCGAGACGAATGACCTCTTCGGCCAGGTCGTTGGGGTCGGTGAGGTCCGGCCGCCACGAGGGCGGCGTGACCTCGACCAGACCCTCGGAAGCTTCGCTGACCGCGCACCCGACGTCCACGAGACGGCGCCGTACGACCTCTGGTGCGTAATCGACGCCCGCGACCTGGCCGGAGTGCGCCAGGGAGGTGCGGACGGTGATCTGGTCGGCGCGGTCATCCACCTCGCTGACGCCGACGTAGGTCGCTGTGCCGAGCTCGATGAGCAAAGCGCAGGCGCGGGCGCTTGCGACCGGCGGCAGCTGCGGATCGACCCCACGCTCGAAGCGCCGCGAAGCCTCGGTGGACAGCTTGTGGCGCTTGGACTGCCGGGCCGCTGTGACCGGCATGAAATGCGCGGCCTCGATGACCAGCTCGGTGCTCGACCCATCGATCTCGGTCGTGGCGCCGCCCATCGTGCCGGCAATGGCGATCGGGCCGGAGCTGTCGGTGATCAACAGATCGTCGGGGTCGAGTTGGCGGGTCTGGCCGTCCAGGGTGGTCAGGTGCTCGCCGACAGCCGCTCGGCGGACGACCAGCTCGCCCTGCAGCCGCTTCTCGTCGAAGGCGTGCAGCGGCTGCCCGAGCTCAAGCATGACGTAGTTGGTGACGTCGACGGCCAGACTGATCGGTCGCATCCCAGCTAGGTGCAGTCGGGTCTGCAGCCACAGCGGACTGCGTGCGTTCGGGTCGAAACCGCTGACCCGCCGCAGGACGATCCGGTCTGCGCCAGTCGGGTCAGCGATGGAGACCGGATGGCCGGGTGTTCCGGTGTCGCCGGGAAGTTCGACGTCGGCAGGGTCGTGGAACGCGACGCCGTACGCCGTGGCTGCCTCCCTGGCCACGCCACGCATCGACAGGCAGTAGCCGCGGTCGGGAGTGACGGCGATGTCGAGCACGGCGTCTGGCAGGCCCATCAGCTCGGCTGCGTCGTCGCCGGGCGACACGGTCGCGGCGACGTCGGGCGGGATCACGTAGATGCCTTCGTGGTCGTCGCCCACACCTAGTTCACGAACCGAGCAGATCATCCCGTCGCTGAGGTGGCCGTAGGTCTTGCGCGCAGAGACCTCGAAACCTCCGGGCAGCACCCCACCGGCCAGGATGACCACGACGAGGTCGCCGACCGCGAAGTTTGGCGCACCGCACACGATCCCTCGGCCCGAATCGTCCACGGGGTTGTGAGCCCCGACATCGACCTGGCACCAGCGGATGGTCTTCCCGTTCTTCTGGGGCTCCTCCACAAAATCGAGCACCCTGCCCACGACAAGCGGCCCGGAGACGACGTACTCCTCGACCATCTCGACTTCGAGTCCTACCCGCGTCAGTCGGTCGGCGATGGCGCGCGGTGTCTCAGTGGCGGGGATGTCGACAAGTGATCGCAGCCACCGCAAGGGGACGCGCATCAGACCTCCATGCCGAAAGCCTGGGTGAACCGGATGTCACCCTCGACCATGTCGCGCATGTCGCGGACATCGTTGCGGAACATCAGGGTTCGCTCGATGCCCATACCGAAGGCGAAGCCGCTGTAACGCTCAGGGTCGATGCCGCAGGCGATGAGCACCCGGGGGTTCACGACGCCGCAGCCACCCCACTCGATCCAGCCCTCGCTGGAGCAGGTACGGCACGGATTGTCCGGATCGCCCACCGACTCCCCTCGGCAGACGAAGCACTGCAGGTCGACCTCGGCGCTCGGCTCGGTGAACGGGAAGTACGAGGGACGGAGGCGCGTCCGGATGTTGTCGCCGAACATGGCCCCGGCGAAGTGGTCGAGGGTGCCCTTGAGATCGGCCAGCGTGATGCCTTCGTCGACCACGAGACCTTCCACCTGACCGAAAACCGGCGTGTGCGTGGCATCGAGCTCGTCGGTGCGATAGACCCGGCCCGGGCAAACCACGTAGATCGGTGGGTCCTGGGCCAGCATCGTGCGGATCTGCACTGGGGAGGTCTGGGTGCGCAGGACCAGACCATTCTCGGGTGGGTCGATGAAGAAGGTGTCCTGCATGCTGCGGGCCGGGTGGTCGGGCGGCATGTTGAGTGCGTCGAAGTTGAACCACTCGGCTTCCACCTCGGGACCGTCTGCGATCTCGTAGCCCATGGCCACGAAGACCTCACCGATGCGCTCCATCAAGGTGGTGAGGGGATGCCGGGCGCCCTGGGGCCGGCGGTCATAGGGCAGCGTGACGTCGACCGCTTCTTGAACGAGAACGCGCGCGTCACGCTCTTCCTCCAGGGCCGACTGGCGGGCTTCGAGCGCCGCCCGTAGGGCCTGCCGGGCCTCGCCCACCCGTCTTCCGGCCTCGGCCTTGGCCTGTGGGGGCAGCGCGCCGATCTCCCGGTTGGCCAGCGCGAGCGGGCTGCGGTCGCCGGCGTGCGCCAACCGGGCAGCCTTGAGCTGCTCGAGGTCGACAGCACTCGCAATCGCCGCGAGCCCCTCGTCCCGGGCGCGAGCCACCTCGTCAGGGTGCAGCGGGGTGACCTCAACCGGGTCGAAACTGCTGTTGGGAGCGGACACAACTGCGAACTCTACTGAGAGTCCCTGGCATTCTCCGACCCGGTTTCTCGCCGCGACGGCACATGCCCCGAATGGAGGCGGTCGAGCCCCCCGGCCTGCAGCACCGGCCGCCGCGGCTCATGCCTCGGACATGACCTCCGGCGCGGCGGGTCCGAGGTCGGCAGCCGCCCGCTCGGCAAGGATGCGCTCCACCTCGTCGAGCTCGTGCTGGGGCACCGGAGGACTCTCCACTCGCGAGACGCCGTTGTGAGCCGTGATGTATTTCTCCAGCTCCGGTCCGGACTCCCAGGACGTGATGAGGCAGTAGCGCGGCGTCGTACCCGGGTGGTAGACGGCGTGGTAGAGCCGCTGGGTGTCGACGATGAGCTGCGCACCCGCCGCCAGGGGGATCCTCGATTCGGTGGACGGATCATCCTTGACCTCGCGCAGCACCATCACCGAGTCCGGGTCGTCGGTCAGGTTGAAGAAGCCGCGCACGATCCATCCGGTGCCGTCCGGGTTGAGACGGTTGTTGTCGTCGATGTGCAAGTTGCGCGTGACCGTCTCGGCATAGGTGTTGGGCTGCAGCTCGATGACCCGGCAGCGACCGATGTTGGCGCCAGGCTCCTGCGCGCGGGCTTTCAACCGGGGAGCCTTTGCGACGTTCTCCTCGACCCAGACGCCGTCCTTGTCGGTCTTGGGCGGGTCGTGGTGCCAGAAGCCGTTGCACTCCATGTCCCCGTAGGCGCTGGCCAACGGTGCGAAACGTGTGTCGCCGGAGGACTTCCAGTCCACGAAGTGGAGATCGTTCCACTCGGCCGGATCCTGGCTCTGGTCGTAGGGGTCAAGGACGACGTAGCCGGTCTCCTCGAACTGCTCCAGCTTGGTGTAGCCCACGGGGTTCCTCCTCGGGTGTACGGCTTCGCTCAATGGTGCCGCGACGCCGCCGCCGCGCCAAACCGGACGCGCGGGTAGGTCCGTAGGCACCGGCCTATCGGAGGGCTCGGGCGGACGCGTAGAGACAGACCGCCGCGGCGGTGGCCAGATTCAGCGACTCGGCACGGCCGTAGATGGGGACTCGCACGACCGCGTCGCACAGGGCCAAGGTCGAGTCGGGCAGGCCCCACGCCTCGTTCCCGAAGACCCAGGCGGTTGGCACGGCCAACGCGCCGCCGTCGATCTCCGCATCGAGGTCACGATCGCCCGCGCCATCGGCAGCGATGACCCGCAGCCCGGCCGCTCGCAGTCCGCCGATCCCTTCCTCGATCGGCACCCCGACGGCAAGCGGCAGGTGGAACAGCGACCCCGCGCTGGCCCGGACGCACTTGCCGTTGTAGGGATCCACCGATGCTTCGCTGAGAACCACGCCATCGGCCCCAGCCGCATCCGCCACCCGCACCACGGTGCCGGCATTGCCGGGGTCGCGCACGTGGGCCAGGAACGCCACCAGCGAGGCCGTACGTCTCCCCTGGTCGCCGTTCGAGGCCAGCAGCTCCTCGAGGGTTACGTCGAGGAAGCCGCAGACGGCCACAACACCTTGCGGTGTGACCGTCTGGGTCAGCTCAGCGAGCACCTCCGCGCCGATCAGGTCGACGTTGAGCCCCACCGCCCGCGCGGCGGCCAGGAGTTCCGGGTGGCGCGAACCGGCGTCACCGGTCACGTAGATCCGGTGCACGAGCCCGGGATGGTCGCCAGCGGCAGCCACCGCCTCACGAACCGCCTGCGGGCCCTCGACGAGGAACGCGCGGTCTTGGCTGCGGAAGGAGCGCTTCAACAACCGGCGGGCCGCCGTCACCCGCTTGTTGCGCGGGGACAGCGGCCCGTCGGTCATGAGTGGTGCCTGCTCTGGACGCTCACTGGCGCCTCGGCGGTCTGGGCTGCCTGAGTCGGGTCAGGCAGCCGGAGCGTTGCGGTCAGCCGGGAGGGCGGCCTTGGCCACCTCGACCAACGCGGTGAAGGCGGCCGGGTCATTGACCGCGAGCTCGGCCAGCATCCGGCGGTCGACCTCCACATCGGCGGCTTTGAGGCCCTGGATCAGTCGGTTGTAGGTGAGGCCGTTCGCGCGGGACGCGGCGTTGATCCGCTGGATCCAGAGCTGGCGGAAGTCACCCTTGCGCTTCTTGCGGTCGCCGTAGGAGTAGACGAGGGAATGGGTGACCTGCTCCTTGGCCTTGCGATACAGCCGTGAGCGCTGACCGCGGTAGCCGCTGGCCCGCTCGAGGACGACCCTGCGCTTCTTGTGGGCGTTGACCGCCCGCTTGACGCGTGCCATGACAAAACTCCTGGAGGAAGAAGGGGGACGAGGGTCAGATGCCGAGAAGGCGCTTGATGCGCTTGGCGTCGGCCGGTGAAACATCGACGTCCGCGGCGAGGCGGCGAGTGCGGCGGCTGGACTTGTGCTCAAGGTAGTGCCGAGCGTTGGTCTGCTCGCGCTTGAGCTTGCCCGATCCGGTCACCCGGAAGCGCTTCTTGGACCCGCTGTGGGTCTTGTTCTTCGGCATGGCGCCTGATCGTCCTTCCGGTCAGGCCTGGACGGCTGAGCCGTCGCTGGCCTCGTTGTCTGCTGCCTGGTCTGTTGGTTGGCCTGTCGGCTGGGTCTGGCTCGAACGGTCGTTCTCGCTGGTTGGCGGTACGGCGGCGCTGCGGCGCGCTGCCTTCTCGGCTTTGGCTTCAGCCATCGCCTCCGCCTTCTTCTTGTATGGCCCCAGCACCATGATCATGTTGCGGCCGTCCTGCTTTGGTGCGAACTCGACGAACCCGAGCTCTTGAACGTCTTCTGCTAGTCGCTGCAGCAACCGGAAGCCCAGCTCGGGACGGCTCTGCTCACGACCACGGAACATGATCGTGATCTTGACCTTGTCCCCTGCCTTGAGGAATCGCACGACGTGACCCTTCTTGGTCTCGTAGTCGTGCGGGTCGATCTTGGGCCGGAGCTTCATCTCCTTGATGACGGTGTTGACCTGGTTCTTGCGCGACTCTCGGGCCTTCTGCGCGTTCTCGTACTTGAACTTGCCGTAGTCCATGAGCTTGCAGACCGGCGGGCGCTCCATGGGAGCCACCTCGACGAGGTCGAGGTCACTCTCCTGCGCCAGCCTGAGGGCATCCTCGATGCGGACGATGCCGACCTGTTCGCCGTTCGGACCGACCAGCCGCACGTCAGGCACGCGGATTCGGTCGTTGATACGGGGTTCGACGCTGATGGGGCCTCCTCGGTCGTGGTGCGTGGGCTCGACCCCCAGGCACGGGAAAGGCCCCCGTTCCTGGCGCTCGCGGGGGCCCACTCGACCGGTTGCTCGACTCGAGTGCCAAGCACTCGAGCGTCACACCATCAACACCCGGAGGTGATGACCGGACCGGACCCGACAACCTTGGATTGAGCGTGCGGCTGGCGGGTGGGAGTTGGCCTCCACTTGCAGACCCGGTCCTGCGCGAACAAGACCGAGTCGGTCATCGGCCAGCGTACGGCAGTGAGCAACGGCGATCAAACCGCCACGGGTCAGGCGCCCATGGCCTCCTCGACCGTTTCCTCGTCAGCCCCGAGATCTTTTCCGACGAAGGTGTAGATGATCGCGCCGATGATCCCGCCGAGGATCGGCGCCAGCCAGAACAGCCACAGCTGGGCCAGCGCCCAACCGTCACCGCCGACCGCCAGCGCCAAGGCCGGCCCCGTCGACCGCGCCGGGTTCACCGACGTGTTGGTCACCGGGATGCTGATCAGGTGGATGAGGGTCAGGGTGAGCCCGATGGCCAGCGCCGCGAAGCCGGGGGCAGCGAGCTTCTCGGTGACTCCCATGATGACGATCAAGAAGACCGCGGTCAGGATCACCTCGACGATCAGGCAGGCGATCAACGCGAAGTGTCCTGGTGAATGATCGCCGAAACCGTTCGCCGCGAATCCACCCGCGGTTAGCGTGTCTTGTGTGGTCCCTTCTCGGTTGATCGCCACCAGCCACAACGTGGCGGAGGCGGCGATGGCCGCCACCACCTGCACCACGATGTAGGGAAGAACGTCCTTCCAGGCGAACCGCTTCGCCGACGCAAGCCCGATGGTGATCGCCGGGTTGAAGTGACCGCCGGAGATCGGACCGAGGGCGTACGCACCCGCGACGACGGTCAATCCGAAGGCGAAAGACACCCCGAGGAAGCCGATGCCCAGGCCCGTGGCCTCCGAGCTCACCGGGTCGACGTACTGCGCGGCGAGCACGGCCGCACCGGTGCCGCCGAACACCAGGACGAAGGTCCCGAGGAACTCTGCGCCAAGTCTCGATCGCATGGACATGTCGTCCTCCGCTGCAACTGTATCCTCCGGCGAGGGATTCGCCGTGGACATGATGACGAGTCAGCAGCGCTCCCGCGACCTCAACAGACCTACGGCGTGTCGCGCCGGGTCCACCCGCTGCAACCCCGCGGCCATCCTCGAACGAAGTCAGCCAGATCGCTCCACCACGACGTCGATGCCGCGACCCAGCCGGCCACGCATGACCGGATCTGCGCACAGCACCTTGCTGAACGTCCGGCCCGCCTCACCTGCCGCGGCATCGTCGAAGGAGTCCTCGATCCTCAACCGGACCACCAGATCAACCCCGGTGCCCTCAGGAGAAGGGGACCGGGGAGCTTCGGCGACCTCGACATGGTGCGGCTCAAGGCCGGCCGCGGCAGCAGCGCGGTCAAGAGCTCGTCGTAGCTCTCGGTCGCTTGCGGGTCGGTCGGCGGGCCGAGATTCCGCGAGCGCCAGCAGGTCCGGTCCCTCGATGACGGCGCGACATGGGCCAGCGGGGTCGATCAGCAAGGCTTCAGCGCCCTCGTCAAAAGCCGCCCGAGCCGCCAGCACCCCCTTGACTGGTACCGGCCGGGCATCGGTGGACCACGCAGCCAACGCTGCGACGGACGAAAACACGGGGAGCGCAAGGCGCCCGCTCGGCGCGCGCACCGTCACGACGGCCATGTCCGCTTCCTTGTCACCCGCGGTCGCCGTGGGCTGGTCTCCGCCGCCCGACCCGTCGAGCACCGCAACCACCGCTGCGAAAACCCGGCATCCCAGCAGCGCCTCCACGATGCCGTGCGAATCACCGGCGGACAGGGCCACAGCCAGCTCCGGCGGGGTCGTACCCGGATCGGTGGGAAATGCAGGCGCAGACAAGGTGCGGCCCTCGAACGTCCCGGACTCAACGGCCATGCTCGCAAGGCTAACCGGGCTCGCTCGCAGGCTAGTCTCGCCAGGTGAGTGACGAGCCGGGCGAACAACCACTCACCAAGCCACCAGACTCCGGGTTACGAGTCCCGGCGAACGGCCCCTCCACAGCGTTGCTCGTGGCCGGGGTGGTCGCAGTCGCCGTGAACCTGCGGGCGCCCATCACGTCGGTGCCGGCGCTCATCGCCACCATCCAAGACGACCTCGGCCTGTCAGGGGCGGCGGCTGGCGCGCTGACCACTCTCCCGCTGGTGTGCATGGGCGTGTTCGCACCACCAGCTGGCCGATTGGCCGCCCGGATCGGTCGAGAGACCGCGATCACGGTGGCACTGGGTTGCATCCTGGTGGGGCTGCTGCTGCGGCTGGCCGGCTCGGTGATCCCGCTTCTCTACCTCAGCGTGATCATCGCCGGCGCCGGGATAGCCATCGGCGGCACGGTCCTGCCCGGCATCGTCAAGGAGTTCTTCGCAGCGCGAGCCGGCACCATGACCGGGGTCTACATGGCCTCGATGATGCTCGGAGCCACGATCGCCGCCGCCCTCGCCGTCCCCCTGGCCGATGCCTTCGGCTCCTGGGAGAAGTCGCTGGCGTCGTGGTCGGTGCTCGCCACGATCGGGCTCGCGGTGTGGATCAATGTCCAACGCCGGGTGCCGGAGCACAAGGCGTCGCCCAGCCACGTACGGCTCCCGTGGCGCGATCGGACCGCGTGGATCGTCGCGGCCTATCTGAGCCTGAATTCCTTCGTGTTCTACAGCCTCCTCGCGTGGCTGGCGCCGCTGTTCGAGGACCGCGGCGTCTCGGCCACCGAAGCCGGGCTGCTGCTGGCGACGCTCAACCTGGTCCAACTGGCCGCTGCCCTCACGGTTCCCGCGATCGCCGACCTGCGCGCCGATCGGCGACCCGTGTTCGGCGTGGTGGTCGCAGCGACAGCCGTGGGGCTGGCGTGGCTGGCGTTGGCCCCTGACTTCGGTTCGTTCGTCCTGGTCGGCCTGCTCGGCTTCGGGCTGGGGGCCGGCTTCACCCTGGGGCTGGTCCTGCTGGTGGACTACGCGCCTGATCCGGCCGCTTCGGCCAGGTTGTCTGCTCTCGCGTTCTTGGTGTCCTACCTCGTGGCTGCCCTTGGACCACTGATCTCAGGAGTCCTGCGCGACAGCACCGATGGCTTCGGCGCCATGGAGGTGCTGCTCCTCGTGGTCGGGGTCACCCAGCTGCTGCTGGTGCCTGCGCTGCGGCCGGGACGGCTGGTCCATTGAGCGCATCCGGGTCCCAGGGGCCGAACAAGCGAACATCGTCGGCGGGTCCGAGCAGACTGACCGGCGTGGTCGAGGTCGAAGACGTACGGCGGCTGGCTCTGACCCTTCCGCGGACCGAGGAAGCACTCGTCCACGACCGGGTCAAGTTCCGGGTGCGCGGTCTGGTCTACGTCGCGTTCTCCCGAGACGAGACGATCATGGGATTCGGCTATCCCAAACATGCGCGGACAGCGCTGGTGGCCGGCGAACCGCACAAGTTCCTGATGCCGGCGCCGTCTGACGAACGGTTCAACTGGGTCCGCGCGCGGTTGTCCGAGCTCGACCCTGACGAGATGCACGAGCTGGTCATCGACGCGTGGCGCATGGTCGTGCCGAAGTTCCTGGCTCGCGAACGGCTCGGGTCCTGAGCTCAGCCCGCGTCGGTCGCGGGTCGCTCGGAGACGTACTCCTTCGCCAACGCCTCGACGATCGCCTGCACCAGCTCCGGAGCCGACTCGGCCGGAAGGCGGAAGGTCTGCAGGCAGGTGTCATAGCGCCACAGGCTCAGGACGTAGACGGCTTCGCCCGGATGGAACGCCACGCGCAGCGAGCGCCCGTGCTCTCGGGCGTCGAAGAACACCGCACCTTGGGTCGGCAACGGGGTGACCTCGCGCATGCCTGAAGTATCGAGGTGCTCAGCCCATCGAACAAGACTTCGGCCGACCCAGGACCCAAGAGCGAGCCGGACGCGCTAGCCGCCGTGCTCGGCCACGGCTGCGCCCAAGCCGTTCGCGCACCTACGGCCGTGCTCGCCGTCGGTCGCCTGGATACCCATCACCGGGAGCGTCGTGCCGTCGGACAGGTCGAGCTGGACCCAGGGGTCTCCCGGCGCCAGGCGTACGGCCACGATCTCCGCCCACTCCAGCCGGCGACGGCGAAAGAGGTTGACCACGGTGATGCCTCGCTCATCGGCCACGACTCGGACCGCTGCGTAGCGGTGCAGGACCCACGCGATCAAGAGACCGGAACCGATGAGCAGACCGCGGTCGAGAGGCGTGGCGCCCGAGCGCCCCTTGCTGGTCAGCGCAACGGCCACCACGACGAAGCCGATGAGGACGACGACGGCGAGGAGGTAGGGCACGATCCGGCCACGTCGCGGGCGCCACACCGTCGGCAGCTGCGGGGCGTCGCTCACCTCTGGGCGCCCCAGTCATTCACAGCCGGCAGGCATGGATGTCGGTGGTCAGGATGCTGCGCGCGCCGAGGTCGTAGAGGGCGTCCATCACCCGGTTCGTGTCGCGTCGTTCCACCAGAGCGCGCACAGCAACCCAGCCTTCCCGTTGCAGGGGTGAGACCGTCGGCGACTCCGTGCCGGGCGTGAGCGCGCACGCGGCGTCGACCAGATCCGCCGGGCAGTCGTAGTCCATCATCACGAAGGCCCTGGCCACCATCACGCCCTGCAAGCGGCGTTCGAGCTGCAGAACCGCAGGGGTGACGGCCAAACCGGTGCGCCGCACGAGGACCGCCTCGGAGTGCAGGATGGGCTCGCCAAACACCTCCAGGCCGGCTTCCTTCAGAGTGCTGCCCGTCTCGACGACGTCGGCGATGACATCGGCAACCCCGAGCCGCACCGAGGTCTCGACGGCACCGTCGAGCGTGATCACTTCGGCCGCCACGCCCAGGTCGGCAAGATGACGTTCGACCAGCCCAGGGTAGGCCGTGGCGATGCGCTGCCCGTCGAGGTCGGCCACGGTCATGTCTGTGCCCGCCCGGGCCGCAAACCGGAGGGTTGACGCCGCGAAGCCGAGCGGCAGGATCTCTTCGGCATCCGCGCCGCTGTCGAGCAGCAGGTCGCGACCGGTGAACCCGACATCCAGCCGGCCTGACCCGACGTAGACGGCGATGTCGCGTGGTCGCAGGAAGAAGAACTCGGTGGCATTCTCCGGATCTCGCAACGCGAGCTCGCGCTGGCTGGCGCGCTGCCGATAGCCAGCCTCCCGGAGCATCTGACTCGCCGGCTCGGCGAGTGAGCCCTTGTTCGGGACGGCAACCCTGAGCAAGGGCGCGCCTGCGTCGATGCTCACAGGCTGGAGTAGACATCGTCGAGGGTGAGATCGAGAGCGATCATCATCACCTGCGCGTGATAGAGCAGCTGCGCGATCTCCTCGGCTGCCCGCTCCGCAGCCTCGTGCTCGGCGGCCATCCATACCTCCGCCGCCTCTTCCACGATCTTCTTGCCGACCGCGTGTACGCCTCCGTCGAGCAGCCGAACCGTGCCCGATCCGGCGGGGCGACGGGCCTTGATCTCGACTAGCTCACCGTAAAGCTGTTCGAAGGTCTTCATGATCGGCAAGCCTACGGGCGTGGCAGAGATCGCAGGGTCAGGGCGGTGGCCAGGGCCGCTTCCACGGCCTCGCGTCCCTTGTCCTCCGAAGATCCTGGTCCACCGGCTCGCGCGAGAGCCTGGGCCTCGTCGTCACAGGTGAGCAGGCCGAACCCCACCGGAACCCCTGTGTCGAGCGCGACCCGGGTCAGCCCCTCGGTGGCGGCTCGGCAGACGTAGTCGAAGTGCGGTGTGCCACCTCGGATCACGACCCCGAGCGCGACGACCGCGTCGACTGAGGTGCGCGCGAGCGCAAGGGCGACCACGGGAAGCTCGAAGGCGCCGGGGACTCGGATCAGACTGCGCCGGACGCCCAGCTCGTCGAGGGTTCGGGTCGCACCAGCAACGAGTCCGGCCATGACCTCGTCATGCCAGGACGCGGCAACCACCGCCACGGTCAATTGGTCGGCTCCGGCCAGCTCCAGGCCCGGTGCGCCTGCGCCGCTCACCCGCGACCCCCAGCCAAGCCGGCTCCGTCTTCGAGGTCCGGCAGCTCGTGACCCATCCGGTCGCGCTTGGTCTCCAGGTAGAAGCGGTTGTGCTCAGTCGCCACCACCGGTAGCGGAACGCGGCCGTTGATCGCCAGCCCATAGCCCTCGAGACCGGCGCGCTTCGTCGGATTGTTGGTCAGCAGGCGCATCGACCGCACTCCAAGCTCAACCAGGATCTGAGCGCCGATCCCGTAGTCCCGAGCGTCCGCCGGCAGCCCCAGGTCGAGGTTGGCGTCCACCGTGTCGCGACCGCCGTCTTGCAGCTGATAGGCCTGCAGCTTGTGCAGGAGTCCGATGCCGCGACCCTCATGACCTCGCATGTACAAGATGACTCCCCGACCCTCTGCGGCCACACCAACGAGTGCCGCGTCCAGCTGCGGACCGCAGTCACAGCGCAAGGAACCGAAGACGTCGCCGGTCAAACACTCGGAGTGCACGCGAACGAGGACGTCCTCACCTTCGCCGATGTCGCCGCAGACCAACGCGACGTGCTCGGACGCGTCCAGCCGACTCCGGTAGCCGATGGCTCGGAACGTGCCGTGGACCGTGGGCAAAGGCGTGTCCGCCGCCCGCTCGACAAGGGACTCGGTGCGTCGGCGGTAGGCGATCAGGTCGGCGATCGAGATCATGACCAAGCCGTGCTCGTCAGCGAACGTACGGCACTGAGGGGCGCGCATCATCGAACCGTCGTCGTTCACCAGCTCGCACAACGCGCCGGCCGGGTTCAGGCCGGCCATCCTCGCCAGGTCTACGGCGGCTTCGGTATGCCCGGGACGGCGCAGCACGCCACCGGCCATCGCCCGAAGCGGCACCACGTGACCGGGACGGGTCAGGTCGTGCGCCTCGGTCGCTGAGTCGCTGAGGACTCGAATCGTGCGCGCCCGGTCCTCAGCCGAGATGCCAGTGGTCTTCACGTCGCGGGCATCGACAGTGACGGCAAATGCGGTGCCCTTGCGGTCCTCGTTGACCATGGTCATCGGAGGGAGCCCGAGGCGGTCGAGGTCGGGGCCTTCCATGGGCACGCAGAGGTAACCGCTGGTGTGCCGGATCATGAACCCGACCAACGTCGGCGTGGCTTTCCCAGCCGCGAAGATGAGGTCGCCCTCGTTCTCGCGGTCCTCGTCGTCGACCACGACGACGGCCTCCCCGCGAGCGATGGCGGCAACGGCGTCCTCGACCGGGTCCAGACTGATCCCCGGGTAGGTCTCCTGGGTGTCGGTCATGACTGCTCCCATGAACTCTGTGCCCATGAACTCTGTGCCCCCATCAGCTTTTCGACGTACTTGGCGATGACGTCCACCTCGAGGTTGACGTGGTCCCCCGCCCTCTTGCGGCCCAACGTGGTCAGTTCCAGCGTCGTCGGGATCAGGCTGACCGTGAACCAGTCGCCGCCGACCTCGACGACGGTCAGGGAGACCCCGTCCACGGTCACGGATCCCTTCTCCACGACATAACGCTCCAGGTCGTTCGGCAACGAGATGCGCACGACCTCCCAGTGCTCCCCCGGCGTGCGATCCAGCAGCGCCCCGGTGCCGTCGACGTGGCCCTGGACCAGGTGGCCGCCCAGTCGGTCGGCCAAGGTCACCGGGCGTTCAAGGTTGACCGGGCTCCCGACCGTCAGTGCTCCGAGGCTGGACCGGTCGAGCGTCTCCAGCATCACGTCGGCCGTGAACGCTCCGTCGGCAACCGCCACGACGGTCAGGCACACCCCGTTGACCGCGATCGACGCGCCATGGGTTGCGTCGGCGGTGACGAGTGGTCCGCGCACGGTCAGCCGTACCGCATCGGTTTGCTCCTCGACGTCGAGCACCTCGCCGAGCTCTTCCACGATTCCGGTGAACACCTCAGTCCTTCCTGAACATCGTGATCCGTACGTCGTCGCCGACCTGCGTGGCGTCGACCAGGCGTAGACGCAACCCATCGGCCAGCGTGCCGATTCCGGCCTCTCCCAGGGCTGGGCGGCCAGAACCAAGAAGCAGCGGGGCGACATAGACGATGACCTCGTCGACGAGCCCCGCGGCGACGAAGGCGCCTGCGACGGTCGGGCCACCCTCGAGCCACACGTGCCGGATCCGTTCGTCTCGCAGTGCCCGCAGCGCCACTGCCGGGTCGTGGGTCAGCAGCTGCAAGGTTCGAGCGGCGTCATCGCGAAGCCGAGCCTCCGCGGGCAGTTCCCGCATTCCCATCACCACGCGCAGCGGCTGCCGAGTGGCGGGGTGCGCCACGTCGTCGTGGTCGCGGACGGTCAGCTGCGGGTCGTCGGCCAGGGCGGTGCCGGTGCCGACGAGCACCGCATCACACTCGCCGCGCAGTCGGTGGACGTCGCGGCGCGCGTCCAGCCCGGTGATCCAACGACTGGTGCCATCGCCGGCAGCGACTCGGCCGTCCGCCGACATAGCGGTCTTCCACGTCACCACCGGCCGCCCCAGTCGCATGCTCAACGCCCAGAAGGCGTTCAGGGCGGCCGACTCCTCGGCGAGGACGCCGCCCTCGACATCAACGCCCGCGGCGCGCAGCTGTTGGGCACCACCGGACACCGCCGGATTGGGATCGGTCTGGCCGAAGACGACCCTTTCGACACCGGAGGCGATCAGCTGCTGGACGCAACGCCCCGGGCGGTCGTCCCCGTTGCACGGCTCCAGCGTCACGACCGCGGTGGCGACCTTCTCCCCTGCCGGAACGCGCTTGAGGGCCGCGACCTCTGCGTGGTCGGTGCCTGCCCCATGATGAGCGGCTTCGGCAACGGTGGCGCCCTCGGCGTTGAGCAGCACGCAGGCCACGCGCGGGTTGGGGTTGGGCGTGAAGTCGGCGGTGCGCGCGAGCTCGAGGGCCCGCCGCATGGCAGCGATCTCGGTGTCGGTGGCCATCAGGCGCCTCGGCTCGCGTCGGTCGCGTCGGCCCGGAGCCGTACGAGAAAGGTGCCCGCAAGCCGATCCGTGCCCCCGGACGACGAGCGCCGCGGCACAGACGAGCCCGCGCGTCGCCTCCCATCCGGACTTTCACCGTCGGTCCAGGAGTTCCACCTGGTCCACCGGCCGATGGCTTCGGTCGGGTCGCGGACTGTCACCGCCGGTTCGGAATTGCACCGACCCCGGGACGCACGAGTTAACTGTGTACGGCCCCATCTTGCCACGAACCCGGTTGAGCCACATCTACCAGCCGCAATCCGAGAGGTTTGCGCATCCGGCAAAGGTCGGGGCGGGATCCATGACCCCTACGACGCGAGGATCAGCGGGTCTTCGCGGCCTCCACGGCAAGGCGCCGCAGCCGGAGGCAGGCTTCGGCCGCGTCCTGCGCGCCGTAGACGGCAGATCCGGCCACGAACGTGTCGGCACCCGCGTCGGAGCAGGCAGCAATGGTGTCCTCTCCGACTCCTCCATCGACCTGCAACCAGACCTCGCCCCCGGTGGCAGCGATCAGCTCCTTGGCCCGCCGCACCTTGGGCAGCATGTCGGCCATGAAGGCCTGGCCGCCGAAGCCAGGCTCGACGGTCATGATCAGCACCATGTCCACCTCACGGATCAGGTCGACATACTCGTCGATGGCGGTCTTGGGCTTCACGCCCATGCCGGCGCGCGCTCCCGCCGACCTCAGGTTCCGCGCGAGCCGTACAGGCTCGGCGGCGGCCTCGACATGGAAGGTCACCGACCCGGCCCCGGCCTCGGCGTAGGCGGGTGCCCACCGGTCAGGGTCCTCGATCATCAGGTGGCAGTCGACCGGCGTCCTGGCGTCTCGGAGCAGGGCCTCCACCACTGGCAGGCCGATGGTGAGGTTGGGGACGAAGTGGTTGTCCATGACGTCGACGTGCAGCCAGTCCGCGGCACCCTCGACACGGGCGGCCTCCTCGGCCAAGCGGGCGAAGTCGGCGGCGAGGATGCTCGGCGCGATCCGGACTCCCACAGTGCTCACGCTATCCGAGGCGTCGAACTGTTCGACTTTCGTGGCTCATAGACCCCGGAAGTCGAACTGTTCGCCAAGCCAACGGTGCCTGGCGGAGTCAGGGTGCCCGGGTGGTCAGCTTTACCGGGCGGTCGTGGATCTTCCCTCGCACCTTCGCCACGGCGTCGTTGTCGTAGTCGTTCCACGTCGCCTTGATCCGGCCGTCACGCCGACCCGGACCGAACACGTCGAGGTCAACGGTGTAGACGCCCGTGTCGCGGTTCCAGACCACGGTGCCCGTCGCCTTGACGTCGCGCACGAAGCCGTACTTCTTGACGCGGAAGCGCAGCACGTCGTCGCCGGTGTAGGAGTACGTGCCCCCGAACAGCCCGACGCCGTCCCCGGTGTAGTTGTTCCACCAACGGGGCACGAGATCCCCCGCCACGGCGAGCGCGGCGGTCACCAGGCGCCGGTCGTTGCTGGAGGACTTGACGCTGGAGCCCTGCTTCGCCGGCTGCAGATGAGCCATCGTCCGGCTGAACACCGGCACAGTCCGAACGGGTGCGTAGGCCGTGTCGACGCAGTCGGTCCCCGACACTGTCCCACCGCTCTTGAGGAACCGTCGCACGATCCCTTCGGCGCAGCCTTGTCGGTCACCGAGCGCCGTGACGTGGCCCACGTTGGGCACCGAGACGAAGGTGGCGTCTGGGAACCGGCTTGCCACGTCCTGGCCGCCTTCTGGTGAGGTGACCGAGTCGAGATCCCCCGACAGCACCAACGTCGGCAGGTCCGGGTAGTCCACGCCGGGCTCTTCCGGCAAGACGAGATTGGTCGGGGCTGGCCAACGCAGACAGGTGCGTGCCTCCGCCCAGCCGGACTTGATCCAGTCATCCATACGGAACGGGTCGAATGCATCAGGATCGTTCGATGCCAGGGCTTTGCGCGCTGCGCGGTACTGAGCCTCACGCTGTGGCCCAGGAGGAAGAGCCACGTCCCAAAGAGATGGGTAGTCGTTGCAGATGACGGCGATGTACTCAGTCGCGCTGTAGTAGTACGGCGAGCCGTTGTCGGGGTCGTCGGTGATGTTCTCCGCCACCAGTCGCTTCAGCGGCTTGCGCATTCCGCGCTCCCAGGCGCGCAGCGCGGCGTCGAGCTCCTTGTAGATCGTCGTGCCATACGTCGCGTAGGCAGCGACGAGTGCGAGGTTGACGCCGTTGACGGTCACCTTCTTCCTGGTCCCCTCCGAGTCCCGCGCGACGCCCTTGATCGGGTGTGCGTGCAGCTCGGCCGCCAGGTCGCGCAAGCGTGTCAGGGCATCGCCTGGGTGACTCGCGCAGACCGGGTCGCGGTCGCAGACCCGGGTCACAGCGTCAGAGATCGCTCGGTTGGTGTCGGCCCACCACGGGTCTTGCCCGGAGACGGGGTAGGAAGCGTCGAGAGTCAGCGTGCGAAGACGATCCGGGTGACGCAACGCCATCGTCTGGGCGAAGAACGTGCCGTACGAGTCGCCGTACAGATCGATCTGATCGATGCCCAGGGCGTCGAGAACTACGGCCATGTCATCGGCGGCATACGCCGTCCCGAAGGTGTCGGCTCGACCTCCCAGCCGCTCGCCGCAGACGCCAACGGCTTGCTCGTACCGCATCGTCCCGCGCTGGAGCGGCTTGCACTTGAGCGCGTCGGAGGCTCCGGTTCCTCGCTCATCGACCAGCAGGACCGCGCGCCGCTGCATGAGCGGGCCGAACATCGCCAGGTAGTAGTCGCGAGACTCTGTCGACGGATAACCCGGACCGCCTTCGTTCGCGACCAGAGTGCCGAGTGAAGAACTGGTCTTGTCCTTGCGCGGGTAGAACTCGAAGCCGACGCGTTGCTTGCCCAGCGCGGGTCGCAGGGGGTCAGCCAGTGTCATGATGTGACCGCACTTGGCGCGCTTGGGGACATACTTGAAGCAGGAGTCCCAGTGGACTTTAGGAGTCTTCTGCTGACGCGCGCTCACGGAGCCGGACTTGCTCGGCAAACCGGAGACGCTGGCTGCAGCGGTCGCTGCGGACAGGGTGAGCGGCGCCACGACGTCTGCCGCCGGCGCGCTGGCCGTCGCCTGTTGCGGGAGCGCCATCGCGGTGCCCGCGGTGAGGACGACGCACGCTACGAGCACTGATCGACGAGTCAGCATGCGCGGACGGTACGCCAGCCGAGCAGGGTGTGTCCTCCCCCAAATGGTCGGAGTTGGCTCACGCCCGGCGGCGAAGTAGCGCCAGGTACATCGCGTCGGTGCCGTGCCGATGTGGCCAGAGCTGGACGTCCGGCCCGTCTCCGAGGTCCGGTAGCTCCTGCCGGACGATGGAGTGCACAGCCGAGCGGGCGTCGCAGTGCTCGAGCTCGGGACGTCCAGCAAGTACCGAGTCGACCACCCCGCGAGTCTCCGCAAGGACCGGCGAGCACGTCACGTAGGCAATGATCCCGCCGGGGCGTACGGCGTCCGCAGCGGCACCCAGCAGAGCGCGCTGCAGCGGCACGAGGCGAGCGACGTCCGCGCGCTGACGCCGCCACCGCGCCTCGGGCCGGCGCCGCAGCGCACCCAGCCCGGTGCACGGGGCATCGACCAGGACTCGGTCGAAGGTCGCGTCGGCCCATGGTCCAGCTCGACCGTCACCGACCACGACGTCGACGTGCGCACCACTGTGCGAGATGGCGCGTTGGACGAGCTCGGCGCGGTGCGGCTGGAGCTCGTTGGCGGTCAGCCGTATCCCACGAGCCCCGGCGAGCCCAGCCAGCAGGGCCGCCTTCCCGCCGGGGCCGGCGCACAGATCCAGCCACCGTTCGTCGAGCTCTGCGGGCTCGACCGACGCGGCGGCCGTGGCGAGCGCGACGAGCTGGCTGCCCTCATCCTGAACCCCGACCGCGCCGGAGCGGACCAAGGCGAAGCCACCAGGGTCGCCCGAGGGCAGCCGACCGGCGTAGGGGGACCACCGGCCGGGCTCGGCACCCATGGCGGCCAGGTCAGCAGCGGTAGCACGGTCGGGTCGCGCCACCAGGGTGACCGTTGGTGCGGCGTTGTCGGCGACGAGCAGGTCAACGAGGTCAGCGCAGCGTTCCTCGAGACCTTCGCCGGGGGCGAGGTCGACACCCAGAGCGTCTGCGAACTCCTCGACGATCCAGCGCGGATGGGCATGCATCACCGCGAGGTGCCCCACGGGGTCCTTCTCCATGCCGGGGGCAAGCTCGGCGAGCCAGGTCGCGAGGTCCTTGGCGCCGACCTTGCGGAGGACCGCGTTGACGAATTTGGCTCGCCCATCACCAAGGACAGCGCGCGCGAGCTCAACGGTCTCCCCCGTCGCGGCGTGATGAGGGACCCGCATGGCCAGGAGCTGATGGGCGCCGAGACGCAGCACATCGAGCACGGGGCCGTCGACCTGGTCGAGCGGCCGGTCGACGCACGCCGCCAGCATCAGGTCGTAGGAGCCTGATGCCCGCAACGTGCCGTAGGCGAGCTCAGTCGCGAAAGCCGCGTCCCGGCCCTCGATGCGGCGGTCGCGAAGCAGGCCGGGCAGCACGAGGTTGGCGTAGGCATCATCGACCCGAACCTTCTGCAAGGTGTCGTAGGCGGCCCGCCGCGGCGCGTCCGGTGTCGGCCGCTTGTAGCCTCTCGTCGCCTTGGCGCCGGGACGTCTCGGATGGCTCACGATCCGAGCCGCTCGCCGGGCGCGAGCCGTACGCCTCTTGCCCAGTCGGCCGCTGCCATCACGCGTTTGCCCGCCGGACCGACCTCACCCAGGTGCACGGCATGAGATCCGGTGCCGACGCGCACGCCCGCCTTGTCGACCGCCAGCTCGCCCGGGGCGAGCGAGCCGTCCTCGGCCACACGTGTGACTGGGCCGAGCCGAAGCCGCCCCCCGGCCACCGTCGTCCATGCTCCAGGATCGGGCGTGCACGAGCGGATCAGCCGGTCGATGTGCAGCGCCGGGGCCGCCCAGTCGATCCGCGCGTCCTCCACGGTCAGCTTGGGAGCCAGCGTGACACCCTCGCTGGGCTGCGGCTGCGGCGAGACGCTGCCGTTCTCGAGGCCGTCGAGCGAAGCGACGAGCAGCTGCGCCCCGCTGACAGCCAGCCGATCGAGCAGAGCGCCGGCGGTGTCGTGCGGGTGGATGGTCTCGGTGGTCACGCCGAGGACCGGGCCGGTGTCGAGTCCCTCTTCGAGGAGAAAGGTCGTGGCGCCGGTCACCTCGTCGCCCGCGCGGATCGCGTGCTGCACCGGCGCGGCCCCG
Source organism: uncultured Actinomycetota bacterium (assembly GCA_963805505.1). Lineage (GTDB taxonomy): Bacteria > Actinomycetota > Actinomycetes > DATJPE01 > DATJPE01 > JANPBY01. Next base: position 594,840 of record CAWDUP010000007.1, read on the forward strand.
CGCCAGGCAGGGAGCAAGGAGAAGTGCAGGTTGACCCACCCGAGGGCTGGGATGTCGAGTGCGGCGCGTGGAACCAGCGCGCCGTACGCCACCACCGGACACGCGCCGGGGGCCAGCGCCTTCAGCGTGACGAGGAAGTCTGGGTCGCGAGGATGGGTCGGCTTGAGCACGTCGATCCCGAGCTCACCGGCAAGCTCCGCGACCGGAGAGGGGGTCAGGGCGCGACCGCGCCCTGCTCTCGCGTCGGGCCGGGTAACCACCGCGGCCACGTCGTGCGTGGATTCGACCAACGCACGCAGCGCCGGAAGGGCCGCGACGGGAGTCCCCGCAAACACGAGCCTCATCCGTACCCCGCGCCAGGGCCAGCCACCCCGCTGAGGGTGACGTTAGCGAGGGTCACAGGGCGAGTCCGCCGGTGGCGTGCGGGCTGACCTTGACCGTCGGCGTGGTCATGCCCCACCACTCGGCTTCGCGGATCTCCTTCATGGCGAGCTTGCGCTGCTCACGGTCGAGGCGGTCGACGAACAAGATCCCGTCGAGGTGGTCGGTCTCGTGCTGGATGCACCTGGCCAGCAGCTCGGTGCCTTCGATCGTCACGGGATCGCCGTACATGTTGAAACCCTTGGCCACCACCCCGAAGGCCCGCACGCAGGGATAGGCCAGCCCGGGGATCGACAAGCAGCCCTCGTCGCCGTCCTGCTCCTCCTCGGTGAGAGTGAGATCAGGGTTGATCAGGTGACCGACTACGTCGTCGACGTCGTAGGTGAAGACCCGCAGTCCGATCCCGAGCTGGGGTGCTGCCAGACCTACGCCTGGCGCGTCCTGCATGGTGTCGGTGAGATCTTGGACGAGGGTGCGCAACTCCTTGTCGAAGTCGACGACGGGCAGTGCGGGGGTCCGCAGAACCGGGTCGCCAAACAGGCGGATCGGCTGTACGGCCACAGTCAGGCTCCCTTGGGCGGTGCGACGCTGGGTGCTCATTCTATTTGGCCAGCGCGAACGCACATCACCAGATCGTGGCTGGCCAGGTCGCCGCACCAGGGCGACCCAGCAGGACCTCGCAGGGCCAGCTGTGCCGAACTCCTCTCCAGACAACTGATCGGCGAGCGCCGACGCTGTCAGCCGACGTCGACCGGGTCGATCCGGACTCGGACCGGGACGGGTGCCTTGCGCGCCGAACGGCCGGCCTGGGCCGCGCTCAGCGCCAGAGCCAACGCAGCGGCATGGTCCTTGGCCGAGCGAACCAGGGCGCGCACCAGCTCGGGCTCGGAGCCCACCGGTTCGCGGCGTCCGCGATCACCGTTGACCACGGGCTGGACACCGATGACCTCGGCCCCGGCGGGCAGGTCGAGTGCTGAGAGCACCTCCTCGACCGCGCCCAGCTCGCCGCGCAGCTCGGCCAGCGAGGCTGCCGGTGGAAAACCGAGCGCGTCCCGGTCAGCGAGCTCACGGGCCGCGGACCAGGCCGGATCCCATCGGACGAGCGCTTGTACGGCGCGATGCGCGGCGTCGGCCATGATCACGACTCGACCACCCTCCCCCGACGTGCGGACGAGCGCTGCCGCGGCGACCCAGCGCCGCAGCGCCTCCTCGCCGGCGCGCAGGTCTGGCCGGTCCAGCAGGGCCCAGCCGTCGAGCAGAAGGGCAGCCGCATAACCTCCCTCGGCCACAGGTTCCGCACCGGGGGTTGCCACGACCAGGGCCGACCCTGATCCGATGGTGGCCAAGACCGCGTCGCGACCCGAGGTGTGGACCGGCACGCCCGGGAAGGCGCGGCCCAGCTCCTCGGCCGTCCGGGCGGCGCCGGTGACGCTCGCCCGGAGCTTGGTGGCGCCACACTCACGGCAGCTGAATCGCCCGGCGGGACGACCGCACCACCGGCAATAGGGGACGGCGTGACCCGAGGTGAGCGCCAGCGGCCCGGAGCACTGGACGCATCGCGCCGGGGTGCGGCAGCGGATGCAGGCCAGCGAGGGGAGGTAGCCCCGCCTGGGCACCTGAACGAGGACCGGTCCGTGCTCCAGCGCCTCGCGCGCGGTACGCCAGGCCAGGTGCGGCAGCCGCGCGCTCGCCGCCGCGGCATCCCGGGCGAGCTCGGCGTCATCCCCGGCCGGCCGGACGGTTGGCGCGAGCGCTCGTACTGTCGCACGTGGTGCACCAAGGGCGTGGGCCTGACCGTTGTCGATCAGCAGGCGACCCTCGGCGGTCATCGAGAAGCCGCCGATCAGCAGGCCGGCGTTCTCGGTCGCGGCCCGGATCGCCAGGACCTCACGGACATGGGGATAGGGAGCGTGCTGCTCGGCGTGCAGGTCGTCGCCGTCGTCCCAGACGATGGCGAGGCCCAGGTCGTGGACGGGGGCGAACTGGGCGGCGCGCGTGCCCACGACGCAGCGTGCGACGCCCCTGCTGATGGCAAGGAACCGCTTGTAGCGCTCGGCGGGGCCAAGGTCAGCGGTGAGCTCCACGTGCCGGCCGTCACCCAATGCGTCGGTCAGGGCTGCCGACACGCGTTGGACGTCTCTGGCGTCGGCCACGACGATCAAGGCGCCGCGCCCTGACGCCAGGGTCGCGCCCGCGGCGGCGGCGATCGCGCGCGGCCAGCTGGGGCCGGGAACTGCGGTCCACACCGCGTGCGGTGCCTTCCCGTCGGTGAGCGCGCGGAGGAAGGCAGGTCCGGCGGTGTAGTCACCCCAGGGACCATTCCCGGAGCCTTCAGGCGTCGGCGGAGGCGTCCGAGCAGTCATGGATGCCTTACTCTCTGCGCCGGCATGCCTCGGCGGGATGGCCAGTCTCAAGACGTCAGCCAGGACGCCTGCGTAGTGATCAGCGACCCTCCGTGTCACGGCGAGCAGCTGCGAGGACAAGACGACCTCGGCGGACACGACGCGTTGAAGACGGGCCAGCTTGGCCGGGCTCTCGCTGTGGTCGGTGTGCTCGGCGCGCTGAACGACGTAGCCGTTGACCAGCCGACCCGCAAAGCGCACGCGCACCCGGCAGCCCGGCACGGCGCTGTCGGCCATGGACGCCGGGACCGCATAGTCGAAGAACCGGTCGAGGTGGGCCAGGGAGATGTCGACCGCGACCCGCGCCACCGGAGCCGAGGCCGCAAGGGGCTCGACGGCCTTCGGCTTCGCCGTCCGCACCCGCGCGCGCGCTTGCTGCACGAGCTCGAGCTGGGTCGCCGGAGGCTCGCCGCCCTCGGTCCGCTCACTCACCCGAGGATCGTCCACCCGTGGATCGTCTCAGGTCCCACCGACCCCGCCCTCGTCTGCGAACTTCCTGGTCGAGGGAGCGAACCGGTCGAGCGAGCGAAGCGGAACCTCAGCTGCCGGCGGCGGCCTTGAGGGCGTCCACCCGATCGGTACGCTCCCAGGTGAAGTCCGGCAGCTCGCGCCCGAAGTGGCCGTAGGCCGCCGTCTGGGCGTAGATCGGCCGCAGCAGGTCGAGGTCGCGGATGATCGCGGCCGGACGGAGGTCGAACACCTCGGTGATCGCCCGCTGGATCTCGCCGTCGTCGACCACTCCGGTGCCGAAGGTCTCGACGAACAGATCCGACCGGGCGCGCCTTGCCGATCGCATAAGCCACCTGGACCTCGCAGCGACGAGCCAGGCCGGCCGCCACCACGTGCTTGGCCACCCACCTCATCGCGTAGGCCGCGGATCGGTCGACCTTCGACGGGTCCTTGCCCGAGAAGGCGCCACCGCCGTGGCGGGCCATCCCGCCGTAGGTGTCGACGATGATCTTGCGGCCGGTGAGGCCGGCGTCGCCCATCGGGCCGCCGATCTCGAAGCGTCCGGTCGGGTTGACGAGCAGCCGATAGCCCTCGGTGTCCAGGCCAAGGGAGCCGAGCTCCGGCTCGACGACGAACTCGGCGACGTCCGGCGCGAGCAGCGTCGCCAGGTCGATGTCACCGGCGTGCTGGGAGGAGACGACGACCGTGTCGAGGCGTACGGCCCGATCGGCGTCGTACTCGATCGTCACCTGGGTCTTGCCGTCGGGCCGGAGGTAGGGGATCACACCCGACTTGCGGACCTCCGAGAGTCGCCGGGACAACCGGTGCGCGAGCGCGATCGGGAGCGGCATCAGCTCCGGGGTGTCATCGCAGGCATAGCCGAACATCAGGCCCTGGTCGCCGGCGCCCTGCCGCTCCAGCGGGTCTTCGGAGACCGTGCCTTCGCCTGACCGCGTCTCGTAGGCGGTGTCGACGCCCTGCGCAATGTCTGGTGACTGCGAACCAATGGACACCGAGACCCCGCACGACAGGCCGTCGAAGCCCTTCTTGGACGAGTCGTAGCCGATGTCCAGAATCGTGTCGCGCACGATCTGCGGGATGTCTGCCCATCCCGAGGTCGTCACTTCACCGGCGACGTGCACCATCCCGGTGGTGATGAGCGTCTCGACGGCGACCCGGCTGGCCGGGTCTTCCTTCAGCAGCGCGTCGAGAATCGAGTCGCTGATCTGGTCGGCGATCTTGTCGGGATGTCCTTCGGTGACCGACTCCGAGGTGAACAGGCGACGCGACAAAGGAGGCTCCTGCGTGCGAGAGGACAGGGGTACGGGCTGCGCAGCGGCGCTCAGCCGGGGTGACGGCAGTCTAGCCGCGGCAGGGGTACGTCCCCTGCAGGGCTGCGTGCGTCTCAGTCGGCACCACGGGATCGGTGAAGTTCGAGAAGTTTGAGTGCGCGGTCCCACACCGCGTCCGCGAGGTCTGCCTTCGGTCCATCACGAACCGGTGTCTCGCTTCCGTCGGCACCGATGATCACCGCCGCGTTGTGCGGCACCTCGAACCCCCGTCCCTCGCCGACCTCGTTGACCACGAGCAGGTCGCAGCCCTTGCGGGCGAGCTTGGCACGCCCGTGAGCGAGTACGTCGCCGCCGGCGTCACCAGTCTCGGCCGCGAAGCCGACCACGACTTGGCCCTCCGGACGGCGTTGCACGAGCTCGGCCAGCACGTCCGCGGTGCGTTCAAGAGCAATCGGCTCCGGGACTCCCCCAAAATCGTCCTTCTTGACCTTCGATGCGCTCACCGATGCTGGTCGGAAGTCAGCGACCGCGGCAGCCATGACCACCACGTCGGCCGCGTCGGAGGAAGCCAGCACAGCGTCCCTGAGCTCAGCTGCTGTCCCCACGCGCACGACGTTCGATCCGGCCGGATCCTCCATCGCCACGTTGGCTGCGATCAGTGTGACCTTGGCTCCCCGGGCGGCCGCCGTCCGCGCCAGCGCCCATCCCTGCCGGCCGCTGCTGCGGTTGCCCAGGAACCGCACCGGATCGATCGGCTCGCGCGTACCGCCTGCAGAAACCACGACCTGCCGGCCCAGCAGGTCAGCGGCGGTGGCACCGGCAGCCCCACGCGCCAGGACTCGCAACGCCACCTCGACGATTTCGGCGGGGTCCGGCAACCTCCCAGGACCGGAGTCCGCTCCGGTCAGCCGTCCGACGGCGGGGTCGAGCACGACGACTCCTCGAGCACGCAGCGCCTCGACGTTCGCCCGCGTCGCCGCGTGCTCCCACATCTCGGTGTGCATCGCAGGCGCAAGCACCACGGGACACCTCGCCGTCAACAAGGTCGCAGCCAGCAGATCGTCGGCGCGGCCGTGCACCGCTCGCGCCATCAGGTCTGCGGTGGCCGGCACGACCAGCACCAGGTCGGCCTCCTGCCCGAGGCGCACGTGGGGCACGGACGGAACATCACTCCACAGATCAGCGGCAACCGGGCGGCCGGAGAGCGCCTCCCAGGTCGCACGACCCACGAACTCCAAGGCAGAGGTGGTGGGCACCACCGTGACCTCGTGGCCGGACTCGGTCAGGCCGCGCAGCACCTCGCAGGCCTTGTAGGCCGCGATGCCCCCACTGACGCCGAGGACGACACGGCTGGGCATGCCTCGAGACTAGTTGGAACGGGCCGCGGCCGCGGGCGTACCTAGCCGCGCTGGGTCAGTCTTCGGTCGGGGTCTCGACGTGCTCGAGGGTCAGCAGGCCGCCGTTGATCTCCCGCAGGGCCACCGCGAGTGGCTTCTCCTGGACGTGGGTGTCGACGAGCGGGCCGACGTACTCGAGCAGACCCTCACTGAGCTGGCTGTAGTAGGCGTTGATCTGGCGCGCGCGCTTGGCGGCGTAGAGCACCAGCCCGTACTTGTTGTCGACGGTGCCGAGCAGTTCGTCGATCGGGGGGTTGGTGATGCCTTCGGGTTGCGCGACGGTGCCGGACACGCGGGTCCTTTCGGACGAAGTCAGGGGGAGATTCCCATCAAGGTTACCAGCCGGTCACACACCTCACCGACCTCAGCATTGACCAGCGCCACGTCGAACTCGCTCTCGGCGGCCAGCTCCACGCGGGCCACATCCAGGCGTCGGGCGATGACCTCGGGTTCCTCGGTGCCTCGCTCGACGAGTCGCTCGACGAGGTCATCCCACGAGGGCGGCTTGAGAAAGACGAACAAGGCGTCGGGCATGGCCAGCCGCACCTGCCGCGCGCCGTTGAGCTCGATCTCCAGCACGACCGGGACGCCTGCGGCAAGGTGCTCCTCGACGGCTGCCCGCGGGGTGCCGTAGGAGTAGCCGGCGAACGACGCCCACTCCAGCAGCTGATGACTCTCGACCATCGCCGCGAACTGCTCGGCGCTGACGAAGGAGTAGTGCTCGCCGTCGACCTCGCCTGGACGCGGCGCTCTGGTGGTGACCGACACCGACAGCCACACCTGGGGGTGCTCGGCTCGCAGCCGCGCCACGACGGTGCTCTTGCCCACTCCCGAAGGCCCCGACAAGACCGTCAGTCGCGCTCGCTTGACCGGCCCGTGATCATCTGGCACCCGCTCCTGCGCCTGCTCCTGCGCGGATGTCTCCACCGTCACTCGGTCCCAGCAGCAGGAAACTCTCGCTCGAGGGCAGCTACCTGATTCACCCCGAGTCCACGGACGCGACGCGTGTCGGCGATCTGCAGACGTTCCATGATCTGGCGCGCGCGAATCTTTCCGACGCCGGGCAGTGCCTCGAGCAGCGCCGACACGCGCATCTTCGCGATGACATCGTTGGTCTCCCCCGCCGCGATGACCTCCGTGAGGGACGCCCCGCTGTGCTTGAGCCGGTTCTTGACCTCGGCGCGCTCGCGACGGGCTGCGGCTGCCTTGGCGAGCGCGGCGGCGCGTTGCTCGGGCGTGAGGGGCGGAAGTGCCACCGGTTCGGGCCTCTCCTGGAGTCGGATACGTGCCGGACTGTCGAGCCGATCCCCGGAACCTAGTCGGGCCGGGTGACCTGCGGCAACGCACCCCGACCTCGGCCTTGTTCACTGTCTGCCGAGACACCACAAGAAGTTCGCTGAGGACGCAGCGAATCGGCCACCCTGGGACGTCTAGGACACAGGGGCTTGATCAGCAGCGGCGATGGGAGGCGACGTGGAGTTCGAGGAGTACGTCGCCGCGCGCGGCGCCGCACTGCTGCGCTTCGCCTACGTCCTGACCGCCGACTCCGACATGGCCGAGGATCTTGTGCAGTCAGCTCTCGCCGACGCCTACCGGCACTGGCGCCGCGTCGCGAGAGCCGACCACCCCGACGCCTACGTCCACCGCATCATCGTCAACCGGCACTTGTCGAGCCGCCGTCGCCGTTGGTGGGGGGAGCGACCGTCGGGCAGCGCTCCCGAGAGTGAAGGAAACGCACACGACGCGTCGACCTCTGACATCGCCGACGCGGTTGCTGACCGCGACGAGACCCGGGCGGTACTCGACGGACTGCCCCCGCGCGCTCGAGCCGTACTCGTGCTGCGCTACTACGCCGACCTGGACGACGCAGCCATCGCCCAGGCTCTCGGTATCACCGAGAGCACCGTGCGAGCCACGGCCTCGCGGGCCTTGGCCAGCCTGCGGCAGACGTACCCGCTCGGCGACGACGCACGGCGTGCCGCAGCAGCCGTGACCACCACTCGACCCGGCCCGACCGATGCGACGGAGCAGGAGCAGCCATGAGGACGCGCAATGATGTGCCGGACGCCGAGCTCGAGGGTTACCTGAGGACACTGCTCGTCGACGAGGCCGCGCACGCGCCGTTGCCAGGAGATCTGGCCGGCGGTGCTGTACGGGCGGCCCAGCAACACCGACGGCGTACGGCTGCTGTCACCGCGGCCCTGTCGGTCTTGGTGCTCGTCTGCGGGGCGGCCGTCGTCCAGCAACTGGGCCAAACCGACTCCTCGGCCCCACCTGCTGGCCAGTCACCCAGTACCAGCGCGTCCGCGGCGCCGCTCGTGCCGGGCGAGGCGATGCTCATGTTCCGAGGGGTAGAGGTACCCGTACCGGCAAAGTGGCTGGAGCCCGGCACCACAAGGTGCGGGACCGCCATAGCTGACGCTGCCTACGTGATCGACCCGTCTGTGCCTACGTTGCTGTGCGATGCCACTCCTCCTCACCCAGAAGTGATCACCGAAGTCGTGCTGCAACCGGTCTCGACCGTTGAGGCCGGCGATCGCGTCGCTGGGGAAACCTTGCTCCCGGACGGCCGTACCCGCATCGCCTCTGCCATCCCTCAGGGCGACGTCTGGCTGTCGGTGACATCTCCCGACGCGGATCGGGCGCGGGAGCTGATGAGCGGCGTGCTCGTAGTCGACCGGGTGCAGGGCTGCCCCGTGCAACCTGCGCCGGTGCCGCCCACGAAGGACAGCACGTTGGTCGACTTCCAGCTCGGCGCCAGACCAGGCGGGGTCTGCGGCTACCGCGACGGCTGGCTGGTCGGGGCGGAGGTCCTCACCACCCAGGAAGTCGCACAGGTGGACGACCTACTAGGCGCGGCCCCAGACATGGCGGTGATCGACTGTGCTCGAGATGATTCCTCAGGGCCGGGCAACGGGTGGTGGCTCTCTCTGGACGGGGGTCACGTGTGGGTAGACGGATCCGGCCAGTGCCGAGGGACGTGGAGCAGCAACGACCTGAGCCGTCTCGTGACGCATGCCCTGGTGGACGCCGTGGGAACCCTGGCTGCGGGGCCGGTGACCTTCGGTGGGCGTGGACCGTGAGGACGGCCAGCGAATAGATGAGTCTCCAGCGTTTCGGTGGTCCTGCGTGTGGCTTACTCCTCGGTGTGGACCGGCTCGACGGAAGGATCCATGTCGATCGAGCTCAGGCCGGCCAGCCACGGTCGGGTCCGTGCGGTCAGCAGACCCTCACGCACGGCCCGGTCGGCCTGAGCTGCTGCGTCGGCCTCCTCGACGGACTCGAAGCGGACGATCGCTACCCCTCCCCCGTCGCCGTCCAGGAACGGGCCACCCATGACCAGCTGACCAGCGTCGAGCCAGCCCTTCATCGTGGCCAGATGATGGTCGACCCCCGGCTGCTCGCGGAACGAAGCGCCGGAAACCCAAGCGGGACCGGGCGAATGCGCGATCAGCTGCAGCACCGTCACGCGGCACCGACTGCGGCTTCGCTGACGACGTAGGCGCCGAGTACGAGGTCCCATCCCTCGGTGTAGTTGCCCACGAGCTCGCTACGGTCGCCGGACGCCGGCAACGGCACGTTCTCCCACCCGGTGTGGACGAGGCGCACCAACGTGCCGTCGCTCGCGGCGGTGAAGGTGACCTCGACGACCGTGTGTGGTTCGGGATCTTGGCCGGGGTGCCAGGTCATCGCCAACCTGTCCGGCGGCTCCCAGGCGAGGACCGAGCCCCACCAGCAGGCCGTACCGTCGGCCAAGGTCTCCACGAAGCCGCCCTCGTCGAGGACCAGGCCGAGACCGTCGGTGCCACCGACCGAATGGCTCTCGAGCGGCCACCAGCGCGCGACGTTGGTGGTGAATGCGGCGAATGCGGCCTCGGGCGCGACGGGCACCGAGACCTCCTTGACGATCGGGGGGATCTGGATGGCAGACATCAGTGCTCCTGGGGGGTGTTAGTGGGTGCATGAGGTTGGGGCTGACTCGTCTCGGCGAGGTGATCGGCAAAGGCGTCGAGGACATCGGTCCAGAGGCCGTCGACATAACGGCGTACGGCTTCCAGCCCCACCGTGTCGATGCGATAGAGGCTGCTGGTGCCTGAACGCACATGGGTCACCAGGCCGGAGGCACCCAGGACCTTCAGGTGCTTGGAGACGGCCGGGCGGCTCACCGGGAGTTGGGCGGCCAGCACGCCGACTGGCGACGGACCTTTGCGCAGCAGCTCGAGGATGCGACGACGCGTGGGGTCTCCGAGAGCATCAAGTGCGGTCGCGGAAGCGGGAGCGGCGTTCATGGCATTGGTAACTCTATAGTTACCAATGCTTGGACGTCAAGCAGCGCCTCCGTCGGATTGGGGAAGGTTGTTGCTGCTGGAGCGACGCCCAATTACCCCGTTGCGGGAGTGATCCGGCGGCGACGGCGACGTACGCCTTGCCAACTGACCACGGCCACGATCGCGATGAGGGCCACCACCAGGACGGCGGGCAGGTGCGAGCGCAGGCGGTAGTCCACCGGGAGTACGGCGCCGCCCGAACCACCCGTGACAGGCGCGCGTACCAGCTCAGGTCTCGAGGGCAATCCAGCGGCCGCTGCCGGGCCATCGAGGACCGCCACAGAACAGGAAGATGCGACAAAATTTGCGGCACCGATCAGATAGGTGGCACCTACCTCGAGCTGGATGTCGCTGGACGACCCGGCATTGGGATCGAGCGTGCCAGTGATCACGCGCACCTGCGGCGCCAACTCGTCGCCGCGCCAGACCTCGGCCACATCAAGCCTTGCCCAGTCCTCGTTGGCCTCGATGACCGTGCCTACGAACACAGTGGAAGTCTCCTGATCGACCGGTGTCTGACCGAACTCACCCGCGCAGCTCGCGACCGCCGGCGTGGGCGCTGCCCACACCGAGAATGCCGAGCAGGACGACGAGCAACGCGCACCGGCCGACGTACCGCATCCGCGGAAGCATGGCAGGTCCAGATCTCATCCCGACAGGTGGAAGAGATCTCGGAACGGGGAACTTTGTTACGGCTATAGCCGCAACGAACTACCCCGTTGCGACGGGGAGGGCCAGGGAGCGGGCGAGCTCGGCTGCGGCACGCGCCCGGGTCCTTGGCCCCGGTGATGGGTCGCCCGATGACCAGCAGGTCAGCGCCGTCGGCGAGTGCCTGGTCGGGCGTGGCGACCCGAGCCTGGTCGCCAGCGGCCGAGCCGACCGGCCGTACGCCTGGCACGATCAGAGTCACCTCAGGTCCGACTTCGGCACGAACCGCAGAAACCTCATGAGGCGAGCAGACGATCGCCCTGGCACCGGCGGTCACCGCAAGCACTGACAGTCGTCGGGCCGCCTCCAGTGCAGGTCCCCGGAGGCCGACCGCCGCGAGGTCGTCGGCGCCCAGCGACGTGAGGACGGTCACCGCAGCCACCCGAGTCTGGGGCAGCTCACGCACTGCTGCGGAGATCATGGCCGCTCCCCCGGAGGCATGCACGGTGAGGTACGTCGGCTGCAACCCGGCGACCGCGCGAGCAGCCCCGGCCACGGTGTTGGGAATGTCGTGCAGCTTGAGGTCCAAGAAGATGTCGCACCCCCCGCTGGCCTCACGGGTGCCCTCGACCGCCACGGCTCCGTGAGCGAGAAACAGCTCGAGGCCGACCTTCATCGTCGACACCGAGGAGCCGCTCGACCTCGCCCACTCCAGCGCGGTTGCCAGGTCGTCGGTGTCGAGAGCGAGAGCGATTGGTGCAGGGTGGATCATGCGTCCTCCTGGACGAGATCTTCTTGTTCTTCATCACCTGCCGCGGTGACAGAGCTGATCGGTGAGGAGCTCAGCGCAGCGTCGGCAGCCGAAGCGGGACCGTTCGGGGAGCCGCTCGAGGTGTCGCGGTGAGCGAAGCCGATCGCGTCCGCCAGTCGGGCGAAGCCGCGCTCGGCCAAGGCAAGGTCGAGCTCGCGAGAAACCCGGCTGACGGCCGACGGATCGTTGAACACGACGGTGCCGACGGAGACGGCCGACGCCCCGGCCAGGATGAACTCGAGCGCATCCAGACCGGTTCGGATGCCGCCCATCCCGAGGATCGGAACCTCCGGAAGTGCTGCGTGCACCTGCCACACGCAGCGCACCGCGATCGGCCGGATGGCGGGTCCGGAAAGCCCACCGGTAACCCCAGCCAGAGCGGGTCGCATGGTCTCGGTGTTGATGACCATGCCGAGCGCGGTGTTGATCAGTGAAAGCCCATCGGCCCCAGCATCGACGACCGACTCGGCCACCTCGACGATGTCGGTGACATCCGGCGACAGCTTGGCCAGCACGGGCACGCCCGACTGCGTGGCCCGCCGCACCCCGCCAATGACAGCAGCCGCCGCTGCGGGGTCGCACGCGAACACCTGACCGCGATCCTCGACGTTGGGACAGGAGATGTTCACCTCGATCGCCGAGATCCCGTCGACGGCACGCAGCCGCGTCGCTAGCCGGACGTACTCATCGACCGAGCCGCCGGCGATGGACACCACTGCGCGCGCACCACGGGCGCGCAGCCAGGCCAGGTCCTTGTCCAGGAACGCGTCGATCCCCGGCCCTTGCAGACCGATCGAGTTCAGCATCCCGCTCGGTGTCTCCGCCATCCGTGGCGTAGCGCGTCCCGACCGGGGCTTCAGCATGATCGACTTGGTGACCACCGCACCGATGGCGCTCAGGTCAACGAACGGTTCGAGTTCTCGCCCAGCCGCAGCGCAACCAGACGCTGTCAGCACCGGGTCCGGCAGCACCAAGGAACCCAACGCGGTGCTCATGTCGACGGCCGGAAGCGTCCGGGTCGCCTCTGGGGCAGTGGTGATGCGCATCCTGGTCATGTCAGCTCACCGCCGACGGTGCCCCGAGGGCGTCAGCAGGCACCGTGCCCAACGCATCCCAACGGATGGCGTCGCCGTTGAAGACTGGCCCATCGACGCACGACCGGGCCATTCGGGTGACACCGTCCTCGCCGACCACGGGCAGGACGCAGGTCATGCACACGCCGATTCCGCAGGCCATCGCTTCCTCGACAGCCACCTGACTGTGCGCTCCATAGGCTCGTGCAATCTCGGTCACAACACGAAGCATCGGCATCGGCCCGCAGGCGTAGACCACATCGGACTCGTTACGCTGCAACAGGTTCGGCAGTACGTCGGACACTCGGCCACGATCCCCAGCCGACCCGTCCTCGGTGGTGATGGCAACCGACTGAGACATCCGCTTCGCCTCAAGAGCCCCGAACAGCTTCGACTCTGTCGCAGCGCCGATGACGAAATCGACGCGGCAGCCCCGGGCTCGCAGCTGCTCGGCGAGTGAGAACAGCGGAGCGGAGCCGTACCCACCACCGACGAGCGTGCAACCCACCGGCTCCTTGGGCAGCGCGAAGGGTCGACCCACCGGCCCGACGACATCGACGGGATCGTGCGGTCGAAGTTTCGACATCCAGGTCGTGCCGGCGCCGTGCGGAGAGAAGATGATCTCGACCGTTCCGCCGTAGACCCCGCGTTCTTGGATCTTGTAGATCGAGAAAGCCCTACGGAGCAGCGTCGAACCCCCTGGCCCACCGACTGCGAGCGCGACGAAGTGCCCCGGGCGTGCCTGCTCGGCCACCCCCGCAGCGACGAGTGTGAGCGCGAAGTAGTCGCCGATGCGTCGCATCGACAGCACTTCGCCCTTCACCTGTACCGGGGCCATCAGGTGCTCTCCTCCCGCCACGCTTGGAGTTCTCGACCGTACTCCTGCAGCGGTCGGACCCCGACCTCGCCCGCTAGCAAGGCTTCGATGCCCTGGACGGCGGCAGCCAACCCTTGGACGGTGGTGATGCAGGGCACGCCACGGCGTACCGAGGCCGTCCGGATTTCATAGCCGTCCACGCGGGCACCGACGCCATAGGGCGTGTTCACCACGATGTCGATGCGGCCAGCCGTGATCTCCTGGACGGCGTCGAAGGTGCCGTCATCGGGTTCGAAATGCTTGCGGACCACGGTCGCCACGACACCGCTGCGACGAAGGACCTCGGCCGTGCCCTCGGTCGCCAGGATCTCGAAGCCCAGGTCCGCGAGCCGCTTGACCGGGAAGACCATCGAGCGCTTGTCCCTGTTGGCCACCGAGACGAACGCGCGGCCTTTGGTCGGTAGTCCTCCGGCGTAGGCGGCGAGCTGGCTCTTGGCGTAGGCCGTTCCGAACAGCGCGTCGATGCCCATGACTTCCCCGGTCGACTTCATCTCCGGGCCGAGGACGGTGTCAACGCCGTGAAAGCGCCCGAACGGGAGCACCGCCTCCTTGACCGAGGTGGCCACGTCAGCCGGCAGCGATCCGCCGTCCAGCGAGGCGGGCAGCAGACCCTCAGCACGCAGGGTGGCGATGGACGTGCCGAGCATCACCCGAGCCGCCGCTTTGGCCAGGGGCACCGATGTCGCCTTCGACACGAACGGCACCGTGCGTGACGCGCGCGGGTTGGCCTCGAGGACGTAGAGCACGTCACCGGCCAGCGCGTACTGGACGTTGAGCAGACCATGGACGCCGACACCGCGCGCGATCGCCTCGGTCGAGCGGCGGATCCGGGCGATCTCGGCGCGGCCCAAAGTGATCGGAGGCAGCGCACAGGCGGAGTCCCCGGAATGTATTCCGGCCTCCTCGATGTGCTCCATCACGCCGCCGAGGTAGAGCTGGTCACCGTCGAAGAGGGCATCCACGTCGATCTCGACGGCATCGTCGAGGAATCGGTCGACGAGCACCGGGTGCTCGGGACTGATCTGGGTGGCGCGCGCGATGTAGTCGGCCAGCATGGCCTCGTCGTAAACGATCTCCATCCCGCGACCACCGAGCACGTAGGACGGCCTAACCAGAACGGGGTAGCCGATCTCGTCGGCGATCTCCTTGGCCTGCTCGAAGGACTTGGCCGTGCCGTGCTTGGGAGCGGGCAAGCCCGCCTCGGCGAGCACCCGACCGAACGCGCCGCGCTCCTCGGCGAGGTGGATCGCCTCGGGAGTCGTCCCCACGATGGGCACACCCGCGTCCTTGAGCGCCTGCGCGAGCGCCAGCGGGGTCTGCCCCCCGAGCTGCACGATCGCGCCGACCACCGGCCCGGCGGCGGACTCCGCAGCGAACACCTCGAGAACGTCCTCGAGGGTCAGCGGCTCGAAGTAGAGCCGGTCGCTGGTGTCGTAGTCGGTGGAGACGGTCTCTGGATTGCAGTTGACCATGACGGTCTCATAGCCCGCCTCCCGCAGGGTCATGGCGGCGTGCACGCATGAGTAGTCGAACTCGATGCCCTGACCGATCCGGTTCGGCCCGCTGCCGAGGATCAGCACTGCAGGTCGGGTGCGGGAGGCGACCTCGGTCTCCTCGTCATAGGAGGAGTAGTGGTAGGGCGTCCGCGCCGCGAACTCGGCCGCGCAGGTGTCGACGGTCTTGTAGACGGGTCGGATGCCGAGCGCCTGTCGCACACCTCGTAGCACCGTCTCGGTGGTCCCGCGGAGGTCCGCGAGCTGCCGATCGGAGAATCCGTGCCGCTTGGCCCGACGCAACAGCTCCGGCCCGAGCTCAGCCGCGCTGGCCACCTCTTCAGCGACCTCGTTGAGCAAGGCGATCTGGTCCAGGAACCAAGGGTCGATCCCAGTCGCGGCATAGACCTCGTCGACCGAGGCGCCGGCGACCAGCGCCTGCTGGACGACGCGCAGGCGAGCGTCTCGAGGCAGCGCAGCCTCGGCCAGCAGCGCCTCCTTGTCGAGCTCGCCGTCGGTCCAGCCGAACACCGAGTCCGGACGCTCGAGCGAGCGCAGCGCCTTCTGCAATGCCTCGGTGAAGGAACGCCCGATCGCCATCGCCTCCCCCACCGACTTCATCGTTGTGGTGAGACCGGGATCAGCTTGCGGGAACTTCTCGAAGGCGAAGCGCGGCGCCTTCACGACCACGTAGTCGAGTGCTGGCTCGAACGACGCCGGCGTGACACCTGTGATGTCGTTGGGGATCTCGTCAAGGCTGTAGCCGACGGCGAGCTTCGCGGCGATCTTCGCGATCGGGAAGCCAGTGGCCTTTGACGCGAGAGCCGAGGACCGCGATACGCGAGGGTTCATCTCGATGACGATCATCCGACCGGTTGCCGGATCGATCGCGAACTGGATGTTGCAGCCACCCGTGTCGACTCCGACCGCCCGGATCACGTCGATGGCGACATCCCGCATGTGCTGGAACTCGCGGTCGGTCAGGGTCATGGCCGGGGCGACGGTGATCGAGTCCCCGGTGTGCACCCCCATCGGGTCCACGTTCTCGATCGAGCAGATCACGACCACGTTGTCGCTGCGGTCGCGCATCAGCTCCAGCTCGTACTCCTTCCACCCGATGATGGACTCCTCGAGCAGAACCTCCGCCGTAGGGCTCGCCTGCAGGCCGCCACCGGCAATTCGATGCAGGTCGGTCTCGTCGAAGGCAATCCCCGAACCGGCCCCGCCCATCGTGAAGGAGGGGCGTACGACCACCGGATAGCCGAGCTCGAGCGCGCCGGCCTCGCACTCGTCCATGCTGTGGCAGATGACCGAACGCGCAGACTCTGCACCGAGCTCGGCGACGATCTGCTTGAACCGCTCGCGGTCCTCCCCCCGCTGGATCGCCTCGAAGCTGGCGCCGATCAGCTCGACGTCGTGCTTGGCGAGGACGCCCCGCTCGTGCAGCGCCACGGCCGCGTTGAGGGCCGTCTGCCCACCCAGGGTCGCCAACAGCGCATCGGGCCGCTCGCGTTCGATGATCTTCTCGATGACCTCTGGAGTGATCGGCTCGACGTAGGTGGCATCGGCCAGCTCCGGATCGGTCATGATCGTCGCCGGGTTGCTGTTCACCAAGATGACCCGGAGACCCTCAGCGCGCAGCACTCTGCAGGCCTGCGTGCCCGAGTAGTCGAACTCGCACGCTTGACCGATGACGATGGGTCCCGAACCGATGACGAGCACCGACTCCAGATCGCTTCGGCGTGGCATCAGGCGCTCACCTGGACCATCGGATCTGCGCCCATCAGCTGAGCGAACCGGTCGAACAGGTAGGCAGAGTCGTGGGGACCGGCCGCCGCCTCCGGGTGGTATTGCACGGAGAAAGCTGGCACGTCGAGGCAGCGCAGCCCTTCCACGACGCCGTCGTTCAGCCCGACGTGGCTCACCTCCGCCCGACCGTGCGGGGTGTCCGACACTGAGCCAACCGGGGCGTCGACGGCAAAACCGTGGTTGTGCGCTGTGATCTCGACCTTCCCCGTGGCACGGTCGAGCACCGGTTGGTTGACCCCCCGGTGACCGAACCCCAGCTTGTAGGTGCCAAAGCCCAGGGCACGGCCCAGGACCTGGTGGCCGAAACAGATGCCAAAGACGGGGAGGCGCCGCTCCAGGGCTGCAGTCACCAGGGCTACGGCGTGGCCGGCCGTGACGGGATCACCCGGGCCGTTGCTGAAGAAGACCCCGTCGGCTCCCATGGCCACCAGTTCGTCGACCGACGTTGTCGCCGGCAGCACGTGGACCTCCATGCCGCGCTCGGCCATCCGGCGGGGTGTCATCGCCTTGATGCCGAGATCGATCGCTGCAACGCGGTGCCGCCGCACGCCCTCGGCCGGGATGACGTACGGTCCACGGGTCGTCACCTCACCGACGAGGTCGGCGCCGGTCATCGACGGACTTGCGAGCACCTTCGCCAACAGTGCTTGCGCATCGCTGCCGGTGCTGGAGATCCCCACGCGCATCGCTCCGCGGTCGCGCAGGTGCCGGGTCAGTGCGCGGGTGTCGATTCCGCTGATACCGACCACTCCCTGTCCTTGGAGCTCGGCATCCAGGCTGCGTCGCGACCGCCAGCTCGAAGGTCGCCGCGAGGGATCGCGCACGACGAAGCCGCTCACCCAGATGCGTTCGGACTCGGGATCGTCGTCATTGACGCCGGTATTGCCGATGTGCGGTGCGGTCATCACGACGACCTGACCGTGATAGCTGGGATCGGTCAATGTCTCCTGGTAGCCGCTCATGGCGGTGCAGAACACGGCCTCGCCGAAGGTCTCCCCCACGGCGCCGTACGCCTGGCCGGCAAAGCTGCGGCCGTCTTCGAGCACCAAAATCGCGTCCGTCACAGCGGGACCTCCGGAATTGCCACCGGGTTGCCGGTGGGTCGTGCCACTGGCGTACCTGCACGGAGAGCCTCGATCGCGGTGGCCAACTCCGCATGCCGGCGCACCGAGATCGCCCGGAAGCCGCTCTGCCAGCGCCTTCTGCCGTGCTTCCACCCGATGACCAACAAGGCGCCGAGGCCGAAGGGGGTCCCCCCGGTCGCCGTCTCGACGTGAGCGCCGGTCAATGATTCGGCGGGGATGTAGAGCAGCTCCGACCCTTCGCGCTCGACGAACACCCCACGGTGAGTAACCGCGACGGACGCAGCCGACGGGCCGGCGAGCCCGAGGGATGACACCACGAGACTGACATCAGCACAGTCCGTCGTCGCCAGATAGCGGCCCTTGTACGGTCCCGCCAGTACGTCGCCAAGATCCTCCGGGCTCGGGGGCAGGGGCCGGAGGGCATCCTCGGCAGGGTGGCCTGCACGCCAGCCGCGCCAGCACACCCAACCGACCGCCACGAGGACCAGGAGGCCTGCCCCGGCGAGCGCCACGCCCTCCGGCCAGCCCGAGGTGGACCCCGAAGCGGACCCCGAGGTGGACAGGGTGGTGGCGGCCGCTGAGGGCAACGACACGCCAAGGGTCACGCCAGGCTCCCGTCGAGCACCGTGGGGCGCCCTCGCAGGAAGGTCGCGACGACCCGACCAGGCAGCTCCATCCCCGCGTATGGCGTGTTGCGGCTCTTGCTAGCCAACCGCTTGGGTTCAACCGTGGTCATCGCCGCCGGATCGACCAGCGTGAGGTTGGCTGGAGCCCCCACCTCGAGCCGGTGGCCGTGCCCGGCCAGCCGGCCGATCCGGGCCGGCCGCGCCGACATCCGGTCGGCTACGTCGGCCCAGCCGAGCAGGCCGGGTTGGACCATCGTCTTCAGCACGACTGACAGAGCATGCTCGAGCCCCAGCATGCCGAAGGCAGCCGCCGCCCACTCGCAGTCCTTGTCCTCGACCGCGTGCGGCGCGTGATCGGTCGCCACCGCGTCGATGGTGCCATCCGCGAGGGCCTCTCGGACCGCCTCAACATCCGCCTTGCCGCGCAGCGGTGGGTTGACCTTGAAGACCGGGTCGTAGGTGGTGACGCAGTCGTCGGTGAGCAGGAGATGGTGTGGCGTGACCTCAGCGGTGACCGCGACACCGCGCGCCTTGGCCTGTCGCAGGATCTCGACAGTCCCGGCCGTCGACACGTGGCAGATGTGCAGGCGTGAGCCGACGTGCTCGGCCAGCAGCACATCACGCGCGACGATCGCCTCCTCAGCCACCGCCGGCCAGCCGGCCAGCCCCAGGACACCTGACAGCACGCCCTCGTTCATCTGAGCGCCCTCGGTGAGCCGCGGCTCCTGGGCATGCTGGGCGACGACCCCGTCGAAGGCCTTGACGTACTCCAAGGCCCGGCGCATCAACAACGCGTCGTCCACGCAGTGCCCGTCGTCGGAGAACACCCTGACCCCCGCCGCGGAATCAGCCATGGCGCCGAGCTCTGCCAGCTGGCGACCAGCCAGGCCCAAGGTGACGGCGCCGACGGGTTGGACGTCGCAGTGGCCAGCGGCCCGTCCAAGCCGCCAGACCTGCTCGACGACCCCGGCGGTGTCTGCCACCGGATCGGTGTTGGCCATCGCGTGAACGGCGGTGAAACCGCCCAGAGCGGCCGCACTCGAACCGGTGGCGACGGTCTCAGCGTCCTCGCGCCCGGGTTCGCGAAGGTGGGTGTGGAGGTCGACAAGCCCGGGCAGGGCGACGAGGCCGGCGGCGTCGACGACGCCAGCACCCGCCCGCGAGGCCCCTGGATCGATGGACTCGATCTGCCCATCGACCACCACCAGGTCGGTCGCCTCGCCCCCGAGGATCCGGGCTCCGCGAATGACGTAGGCGCTCACTGAGCCACCCCCTCGCTGGCCGCCGCCGCCGGTTCTCGGACGTCGACGTCGCCCGGATCCCCAGCCGGCTCCGAACCGCCAAGCAGGAGGTAGAGCACAGCCATCCGGACCGAGACCCCGTTCTTGACCTGCTCGACGATGGTCGAGCGCGACCCATCGGCGACGTCGGCGGCAATCTCCATTCCGCGGTTCATCGGTCCGGGATGCATGACGATCGCGTGGTCGGGCAGGGTCGCGGCGCGGTCGACATCGAGACCGTAGCGGCGGCTGTACTCGGCGCTGCTGGGGAAGAAGGACGCGCCCATTCGCTCGCGCTGGACGCGAAGCATCATGACGACGTCGCTTTTCGGCAAGGGGGCGTCGAGGTCGTAGGACACGACGCACGGCCAAGTGTCGACTCCCACGGGTAGCAAGGTCGGAGGCGCGACGAGGGTGACCTCCGCGCCGAGAGTGTGCAGCAGCAAGACGTTCGATCTCGCCACCCGGCTGTGCAGGACGTCGCCGACGATGGTGACGCGCCTTCCCTCCAGGTCGCCCTTCCCATCGGCGAGATGCCGGCGCATGGTGAACGCGTCGAGCAGCGCCTGCGTCGGATGCTCGTGGGTGCCGTCCCCAGCGTTGACGACCGAACCGCCGATCCACCCGCTGTGAGCCAGTCGGTGGGGCGCCCCGCTAGCCCCGTGGCGGACCACCACCGCGTCGGCGCCCATGGCCTCCAACGTCAACGCCGTGTCTTTGAGGCTTTCCCCCTTGGAGACGCTCGAGCCTTTCGCGGAGAAGTTGATGACGTCAGCGCTCAACCGTTTCGCCGCGGCCTCGAAGGAGATGCGCGTGCGGGTGGAATCTTCGAAGAACAAGTTGACGACCGTACGGCCCCGCAGGGTCGGCAGCTTGCGGATGGGGCGGTCGGCGAGCCTGGCGAGCTCTTCTGCCGTATCGAGAACCAGGATCGCGTCGTCGCGAGAGAGGTCACCGGCCGAGACGAGGTGCTTGTCCATCAGGAATCCTCCCTCGCAGCTGATCGATCGCAGATGAGGACCTCGTCGCGACCGTCGTACTCCTCGAGGTGCACCTTCACGATCTCGCGGTGCGAGGTGGGCAGGTTCTTGCCGACGAAGTCCGCCCGGATGGGGAGCTCGCGGTGGCCCCGGTCGACGAGCACCGCCAGCTGGACCGCGCTGGGCCGTCCGACATCGTCCAGGGCCGTCATGGCGCTGCGTACCGTGCGGCCGGAGAAAAGCACGTCGTCGACGAGCACGACGACTCGACCATCCACGCCCGTCGGCGGGATGTCGGTGCGTTCCAGCGCGCGCGCCGGTCGCAGCCGCAGGTCGTCGCGGTACATGGTGACGTCGAGGCTGCCCACCGGCGGAGCGGAGCCTTCGACCGAGCCGATCCGTTGGGCCAGCCGCTGCGCCAGGGGGACGCCCCTGCTGGGGATGCCGAGCAGCACGAGGTCACCCAGACCCTTGTTGCGCTCAAGGATCTCGTGAGCGATGCGGGTGAGCGCGCGGTTGATCTCAGCGGCTTCGAGGACGGTCCGCCCGGCCGTGGGGTCGCCGCCGCGATCGGGGGCGAGCGGCTGCTGCGCGGACTGGTCTGACTGGACTCGTGCGGGTTCCGGGACGATGTTCATCGTCGGGACCTCCTTCCCCGCCTCTCTGGACGGGTCGTTAAAGGACGTCGAACGGACCTCACGCTACCAGGGGGTCGTGGATCGTCCGAACGGCCCTTTCGCAGCCATCGGGCTTGCCCGGGGCGGTCACCCTCCGTAACGTCACGGTGTGTGATCGAGCTCGACGGCCGGTCACGAATCGGCCCTGAGGGGGGTGCCGTCATCCGATGACGACGGACTATGCGCGAGCGCTCGGTACGCGGCTGCGTGCCATCCGGACCCAGCAAGGACTCTCGCTGCACGGGGTCGAGGAGAAGTCCGGCGGCCGATGGAAGGCTGTCGTGGTCGGCTCCTACGAACGTGGCGACCGTGCCGTCACCGTGCAGCGCTTGGCCGAGCTGGCTGATTTCTACGCCGTACCGGTGGGTGAGCTGCTGCCCGGCGGAGCCGGTTCGACGGCCAGCGAGCCGCCGCCGCGACTGGTCATCGACCTCGAGCGACTCGGCCGCGTCCCTGCGGAGAAGGCTGGTCCGCTGGCCCGCTACTGCTCGACCATTCAAAGTCAGCGCGGTGACTACAACGGCCGCGTGCTCTCCGTTCGCTCCGACGACCTGCGCACTCTCGGAGTGATCTACGACCAGTCACCCAGCGTGCTCGTCGAGCAGTTCATCGCCTGGGGTGTGCTCAACCCGGACGCGCGACGCGCCGTGTCCGAGTGATCGAAGGACTCCTTCGCCTCACGTCAACCCGTCGTGGATGCGAGTCTCGTCACCGTCGATGACCAGAGCCTGTCCGTCGCGCAGGGGCCAGTAGGCCTGCCCCGCGGCGTCATAGCCAGCGGCCACGACTGCGACTGCTCCGGTCTCGGGGTGAGCTGGCGAGTCCATGTGCGGGACGAGCGGACGATCGAGCACCGCCAATCCATCGAAGCGGACGTCGTCGTACACGGCGCGGCAGTCCTCGATCGGGTCGCAGAGCTCCAACCCGGCCAGGCTGGGAGCAAGCACGCATGACCCCGCGCTGAATCCGGCGTAGACGAAGGCGTCGTCTGCGAGCCCGCGGACGATGACCTGGTCGAGACCCGAGCGAGCCATCGCCATCCGCAGGGTGAACACGTTGCCACCTCTGACCCAGACGAAGTCGGGCTGGCCGAACGCCACCTCGATGTCATCGGGGCCGAAGTCGCGCACATCGAAGTTCTCGGCCACCAATCCGATAGAGGCCAGATTCTCGATCTGCCCGGTCAAGTCACGGCGGCGGCGGTGGTCGTCAAGGCCATCGAGTGCGTTCATCACGACCCAGCCCCGCCGTTCTCCTCGAACGAGGTCCGAGAACAGCTCTGGATGGTCGCCCAGCTGGTAGGAGGAGAGATAGAGGCGCATGCCAACCGTCGTCCGTGCTCCCGGCTAGGACTCGTAGGCCGGGGCATAGAGCCCGACCGCATCTCCCATGCGATGCACGCGCATGGCGTTGGTCGATCCTGGGATACCGGGCGGCGATCCGGCGACGATGACGACCGGCTCGCCCTTCTCCACCCGACCGAAGTCCAAGAGTGCGGCGTCGACCTGCTTGACCATCTCGTCGGTGTGTCGAACAGGTGCGACCAAGAACGTCTCGACTCCCCAGGCCACCGCGAGTTGACTGCGGACCGCCTGATCGGGAGTGAACGCGAGCAACGGGATCGGGGAGCGATGCCGAGCCAAGCGATGAGCCGACGAGCCAGTCTCGGTGAAGGCGACCAGGAACTTCGCCCCGACGATCTCTCCCACCCTTGCGGCGGACTCGCAGATGGCGCCTGGCGTCGTGACGGGTCGGCCGCGCATAGGGGGCAGGTGCGCCAGAGCCTTCTCCTCGACGGTCGAGATGATCCGACTCATGGTCTCCACCGCCTCGATGGGGTGGTGACCGACCGAGGTCTCGCCGGACAGCATGAGGGCGTCTGCCCCGTCGAGGACGGCATTGGCCACGTCTGAGGCCTCAGCCCGAGTGGGTCGAGACGCGCCGATCATCGACTCGAGCATCTGGGTGGCCACGATCACCGGCTTGGCCTTCTCGCGGGCAGCAGCCACGGTTTCCTTCTGAACGAGGGGCACCTGCTCGAGGGGCAGTTCCACACCGAGATCGCCCCGCGCCACCATCACACCGTCGAAGGCGTCGAGGATGGAGTCGATGTTCTCGACCGCCTGCGGCTTCTCGATCTTGGCCAGCACTGGCAGCCGTACGCCCATCTCGTCCATGACTGCATGCACCGAGTCGATGTCAGACGCGGCGCGGACGAACGACAACGCGATCAGGTCGGCGCGCAAGCTCAGTGCCCAGCGCAGATCCTCGACGTCCTTGTCCGACATGGCCGGCACCGAAACCGCGACGCCCGGCAGGTTGATCCCCTTGTGATCAGAGACCATCCCGCCCTCGACGACGCGAGTGATGACCCGCGGGCCAGCGACCTCGGTGACCGCCAGCGCGACCTTGCCGTCGTCGATGAGGATCTGATCACCCACCCGGACATCGCCCGGCAGGCCGTCGTAGGTCGTCGAGCACAGCGCCTGGTCGCCTGCCACCTCCTCGGTGGTGATGGTGAACGTCTCGCCGTTCACCAGCCGAACCGGGCCGCCAGCGAACGACCCAAGCCGGATCTTCGGTCCCTGCAGGTCCACCAGGATCCCCACACCACGGCCGGCCTCGTCCGATGCCTGACGGACGTGCCGGTAGACCGATTCCTGATCCTCGTAGGACCCATGGCTGAGGTTGAGTCGAGCCACATCCATCCCCGCGGCAACCAGGGCGCGCACCTGGTCCAACGACGACGTAGCCGGTCCGAGAGTGCAGACGATCTTGGCTCGGCGCATTGATAAATCCTATCGAGGAGGGGTTCGTGGGCGGGGGACGCGAGATCTCGGTGCTCTGGTCAGCGGACCATCAGCGACCTCAGACAGCCAACGGCCGGTCACTTGGGACGATCGGCGCCGGAAGAACGAGATCCTGCGGCTTCGACGCACCAGACAAGAAGCGGTCGACCTCGGCGGCGCACGATCGGCCTTCGGCGATGGCCCAGACGATCAGCGACTGACCGCGCCCGGCGTCCCCGGCCACGAACACGCCGGGCACGTTCGTCGTGAAGTGTTCGTCGCGGGCGACATTGCCTCGTTGGTCCAAGGACACATCGAGCTGTTCGAGCAACCCCTGACGCTCCGGCCCCACGAAACCCATGGCGAGCAGAACCAGGTCGGCTGGGAGTTCTCGCTCGGTCCCGGGAACCTCGGTCATGCTCCCTCCATCCATGCTCACCTCGACAAGTCGAAGGGCCGCCACGCGCCCCTCGATACCGACGAAGGCCTTGGTCGAAACTGCGAACACCCGTTCGCCACCTTCCTCATGGGCACTCGAGGTGCGCCAGATCATGGGATGGGTCGGCCAAGGCTGAGCAGCCAGACGATGCTCAGGCGGTCTGGGCATGATCTCCAGCTGCGTCACGGATGCAGCGCCTTGGCGGTGCGCCGTGCCGAGGCAGTCGGCTCCCGTGTCGCCGCCACCCAGGATCACCACGTGTTTGCCGGCAGCGCTGATCGGCGCAAGGTCGAGGTCGCCTTGCTGGACCCGATTCGCCCAGGGTAGGTATTCCATCGCCTGATGGATCCCCCACAACCCACGACCGTCGACGTCGAGGTCACGACCGACGGTCGAACCGGTCGCGACGACAACCGCGTCGTAGCGGCGACGCAGATCCGGACCTGTCACATCAACGCCGACGTTGACGCCTGGGCGAAAGCGGGTCCCCTCGGCTTCCATCTGCTCAAGTCGGCGGTCGAGGTGGCTCTTCTCCATCTTGAACTCAGGGATGCCGTACCGCAGCAGCCCCCCGAGCCGGTCGGCCCGCTCGTACACGGCGACGGTGTGGCCGGCGCGAGTCAGCTGTTGGGCGGCAGCCAGGCCAGCAGGTCCGGAGCCGACCACTGCGATCGTCCGCCCGGAAAGGCGGCTCGGCGGCTGAGGAGGCAACCAGCCCTTCGCCCATGCGCGATCCACGATCGACACCTCGACGGCCTTGATGGTGACGGGTTCGCCGTGACTTGCTTCCGAGGTGATCCCCACGACGCAGGCGCTCTCACAAGGGGCCGGGCACAGACGCCCGGTGAACTCGGGAAAGTTGTTGGTCGCGTGGAGTCGCTCCGAGGCCTCTCGCCAGTTCCCTCGTCGGGCGAGGTCGTTCCACTCGGGGATGAGATTGCCCAGAGGGCAGCCTTGATGGCAGAAGGGAATGCCGCAGTCCATGCATCGTGCCGCCTGCTCTCGGACGGATTCTTCAGGCATGGCCTCATAGACCTCATGCCAGTCCTGGATGCGGACATCGACCGGCCGGCGGCTGAAGTCTCTCCTCGGCGTCTTGAGGAACCCTGTGGGGTCAGCCATGGACGGCCTCCATCACGGCGACATCGACATCGACACCGGCGCGCTGCGCTTGCCTGCGCACGGCCAGAACCCGCTTGTAGTCCTTGGGCATGATCTTGGTGAAACGTTCCAAGCCAGGGATCCCGGCCGCCGCCAGCTCCTGCGCCACCGTCGAGCCGGTCTCGTCGATGTGCCGGACGAGGAGATCGCTCAGCAAAGCGCGGCCCTCATCGTCGAGCGGGTCGAGGTCGACCATCTCCCGGTTGACCATTCGCCGATCGAGATCGAGCACATAGGCGATCCCGCCGCTCATGCCCGCTGCCAGGTTGCGTCCGGTGGGACCAAGGATGATGGCCCGCCCACCCGTCATGTACTCGCAGGCGTGGTCACCGACCCCTTCAACAACAGCGGTAGCTCCCGAGTTGCGCACGCAGAACCGCTCCCCGACGACGCCGCGCGCGAAGAACTCGCCTGACGTAGCGCCGTAGAGCAAGACGTTCCCCGCGATCACCTGCTCCTCGGGGACGAACGGTGCCGCACGGGATGGGCGCACCACGATGCGGCCGCCGGACAAGCCCTTCCCTACATAGTCGTTGGCGTCACCCTCCAGGCGCAACGTGATCCCGGACGGCAGGAACGCTCCGAACGACTGACCTGCCGATCCGAGGAAGGTGAGGTCGATCGTCGAGTCCGGCAGTCCCTTTCCGCCATACCTGCTTGTCACCGCGTGGCCCAACATCGTGCCGACCGTCCGGTTGACGTTGCGCACCGGAAGCTGCGCGCGTACCGGCTCGCCCCGCTCGAGAGCCGGCTCGGCCAACGCAATGAGCTCGTGATCGAGGGCCTGATCCAGTCCGTGATCCTGCGTTCGGATCCGACGCCGTGGGGTATCTGGTGCGAGATCCGGCACATGCAGGATGGGAGCCAGGTCCAGCCCGCTCGCCTTCCAGTGGTCGACCGCCCGGACTGCGTCGATCAGCTCCACCTGACCGATCGCCTCCTCGAGGGAGCGCAGTCCAAGGGCAGCAAGGTGCTCACGCACCTCCTCGGCCAGGAAGGTGAAGAAGGTCTCGACGAACTCGGGGCGACCGGTGAACCGCGCGCGCAGGTCCGGATTCTGGGTGGCGACTCCGACCGGGCAGGTGTCGAGGTGGCAGACCCGCATCATCACGCAGCCGCTGACCACAAGGGGTGCGGTCGCGAAGCCGTACTCCTCAGCCCCCAGCAGTGCTGCGATCACGACGTCTCGACCCGTCTTCAGCTGACCGTCGGCCTGGACCACGATCCGGTCTCGTAGACCGTTGAGGAGCAAGGTCTGCTGCGCCTCTGCCAGGCCCAGCTCCCACGGCGCCCCAGCGTGCTTGAGCGACGTCATCGGCGCGGCACCAGTACCGCCGTCGTGCCCAGAGATCAGGACGACGTCGGCATGCGCCTTGGCCACTCCAGCAGCCACCGTTCCCACGCCGACCTCTGAGACCAGCTTGACGTGTACCCGGGCCTCTGGGTTGGCGTTCTTCAGGTCGTGGATCAGCTGGGCTAGATCCTCGATGGAGTAGATGTCGTGGTGCGGCGGGGGCGAGATCAGTCCCACCCCAGGGGTCGAGTGCCGGGTACGCGCCACCCACGGGTAGACCTTGGAGCCCGGAAGCTGCCCCCCTTCCCCGGGCTTGGCGCCCTGAGCCATCTTGATCTGCAGATCGTCAGCGTTGACCAGGTATTCGCTGGTGACACCGAAGCGGCCGCTGGCGACCTGCTTGACGGCCGAACGCTTGGAGTCGCCGTTGGGCATGGGGTCGAAGCGCTCGGGATCCTCACCGCCCTCGCCCGTGTTGGACTTTCCCCCCAGCCGGTTCATGGCGATGGCCAAGGTCTCGTGCGCCTCTTGGCTGATCGAGCCGTAAGACATCGCACCCGTCGAGAACCGAGCGACGATTGATTCGACGGGCTCGACCTCCTCGATGGGGACGGTGGGCCGGACACCGGTGCGCAGCTGGAACATCCCTCGCAACGTCATCAGTCGCTCGGCCTGCTCATCCACCCGGCGGGTGTAGTCACGAAATACGTCGTAGCGTTTGGCCCGAGTTGCGTGCTGCAGGCGGAACACCGTCTCGGGGTCGAACAGGTGCGGCTCCCCCTCACGACGCCATTGATATTCGCCACCTACCTCCAACCGACGGTGCGCGGGGTGAATCCCACTGGTCGGGTAGGCGTCTGCGTGCCGGCGTGTCACCTCGGCTGCCAGCACATCGATCCCGACACCGCCCAACGCCGAGCTCGTCCCGGTGAACCAACGGTCCACCAGCTCGTGGGACAGGCCAACCGCCTGGAAGACCTGAGCTCCTCGATAGGACGCCACCGTCGAGATGCCCATCTTGGACATGACCTTCAGCACGCCCTTGCCTAGCGCCTTGATCAGATTGCGGATCGCCTGCTCCGGCGTGACATCGCCAAGAGCGCCGCTTCTGGCCAGGTCTTCGGCGCTTTCCATGGCCAGGTAAGGATTGACCGCGGCAGCGCCGTACCCGATCAGCAGTGCCACATGATGCACCTCGCGTACGTCTCCGGCCTCCACCAGCAGGGACACGTGACTGCGCTGCTTGGTTCGGGTGAGGTGATGGTGCACTGCGGACGTCAGGAGCAACGACGGGATCGGGGCCATGTCCGGCCCAGAGTCACGGTCGGACAAGACGAGGAACCTGGTCCCCGATTCGATCGCAGCTGACACCTCGGCACAGATCGCATCAAGGCGGCTCTCGAGGCCTACTCCGGACCCGGCTACGGGGTAGAGGCCGGAGACCCGGAGGCTGGCGAATCCGGGCAGGTCACCGTCAGCGTTGATATGGATGATCTTGGCGAGCTCGTCGTTGTCGATGACCGGGAACGGCAAGACCACCTGGCGGCACGATGCCGGACCAGGGGCCAGGATGTTTCCTTCTGGCCCGATCAGGGTGCCGAGCGAGGTGACGAGCTCCTCGCGGATCGCGTCCAACGGCGGGTTGGTCACCTGAGCGAACAGCTGGCTGAAGTAGTCGAACAGCAGCCGTGGTCGGTGCGACAGGACCGCGATCGGGGTGTCCGTGCCCATGGACCCGATCGGCTCGACCGCAGTCCTCGCCATTGGCCCGAGCAGGACGCGCAGCTCCTCCTCGGTGTAACCAAAGGCCTGCTGACGCCGCACGACGCTGGCGTGAGTGTGGACCACGTGCTCGCGCTCGGGAAGGTCCTCGAGGTGGATCAGGCCGGCGTGCAACCACTCGTCGTAGGGGTGCTCAGCGGCTAGGTCGGCCTTGATCTCGTCGTCCTCGACGATGCGCCCGGCCTCGGTGTCGACGAGGAACATCCTGCCCGGCTGCAACCGTCCCTTGCGCACCACGGTGGCGGGGTCGAGATCGAGGACCCCCACCTCCGATGCCAAGACGACGAGCCCGTCGTCGGTGACCCAGAACCGCCCGGGGCGCAGCCCGTTGCGATCGAGCACCGCACCGATCAAGGTGCCATCGGTGAAGGTGATGCAGGCCGGGCCATCCCAGGGCTCCATCAGCGTGGCGTGGAACTGGTAGAACGCGCGTCGGGCCGGGTCCATCGTTGCGTGGTTCTCCCACGCCTCCGGGATCATCATCAACACGGCGTGCGGAAGGGATCGGCCGCCGAGGTGCAGCAGCTCGAGTGCCTCGTCGAAGGACGCCGAATCGCTCAGCTCAGGGGTGCACACCGGGAAGAGATGTTCCAGGTCGCCAGGAATCAGGTCGCTCACCAGCTGCGACTCGCGAGCCCGCATCCAGTTGCGATTTCCACGAACAGTGTTGATCTCGCCGTTGTGGGCGACGTAGCGATAGGGATGCGCCAGCGGCCAGGACGGGAACGTGTTGGTAGAGAACCTCGAGTGCACCAACGCAAGTGCACTGGCGAAGCGCTCGTCCTCCAGGTCGCGGAAGAACTCACTGAGCTGCTCAGTGGTCAGCATCCCCTTGTAGACCAGGGTCCTGGCCGACAGCGAGGCGAAGTAGACGCCCAGCTCCGACTCCGCGCGCCGGCGGAGGCGGTAGGCGCTGCGTTCCAGCGCCATCCCCACCGCCCGACCGCCGGTGGTGGCGACGAACAGCTGACGCAGGACCGGCATCGTGTCCAACGCGCTGCGCCCGACGCTTGTCGTGTCAACCGGAAGATCGCGCCAACCCAGAACCGTGAGCCTTTCGTCCTCGGCCAGCGCCTCGATCTCGGAGGTGGCAGCATCGGGATCACCGGGAGGGAGAAAGGCGATGCCCACGGCGTAAGTGCCGGGTCCGGGCAGCTCGAAGTCCACGACCGCACGCAAGAAGGCATCGGGGACCTGCACCAAGATCCCGGCACCGTCGCCGCTGGCGGGGTCGGAACCGGCGGCACCTCGGTGCTCGAGGTTGCGCAATGCCGTGAGTGCTTGCTCGACGATCGTCCGAGAGGCGGCCCCGGTGAGGGTGGCGACAAACGCGACACCGCATGCGTCGTGCTCGTCAGCGGGGCGATAGAGCCCGCGTTGCTCGGGAACGGCCGATGGCAGAGCCCAGGTCATCAGTGCTCCTCGTCGTCTCGCCACGATCACGGTGTTCTTGCTGCGCAGCCAGCGGAACGCTCGCTGCGCGGGAGGGACGACGTTGGCCCTGGGACTCGGGAGACTAACAGAGGCCCAAGTCATTGCGTCGGAAGATCACACGGCGACACCCACCAGGTCGCCAACCAGATAGGTGAGACCGGCGGCAGCCAGTCCGAACGCGAGCTGCCGCAATCCAGAGAACCACCACGAACGAGCGGTGACCCGGGACACGAGCGCGCCGGCCCCGAACAAGCCCACGGATGCGAGGACGAGAGCGGGCCACAAGGTGGTTGCTCCCAGCAGATAGGGCAGAAGAGGGATCAACGCCCCGATCGAGAATGCGACGAACGAGGAACCCGCTGCGACAAAGGGACTGGCCAGCTGTCCGGGATCAACGCCGAGCTCGAGCATGGCGTGCACCCGCACGGCGCGTTCTGGGTCCACCGAGATCTGCTCCGCGACTAGCGCGGCAAGCTCCGGATCGACCCCGCGATCGACGTAGGTCTGGGCCAGCTCGTCGAGCTCGGCTTCGGGGCGCCGGGCGATCTCAGCCCGCTCGACGTCCACCTCGCGTTCGGTGAGCTCGTTCTGCGACTTGACCGAGACGTACTCACCGGCAGCCATCGAGAATGCCCCGGCAGCGAGCCCAGCCACACCAGCCAATGCCACCGTTGAGGCCGCAGCCGACCCGCCTGCCATGCCGGAGATCAAGGCGAAGTTGGAGACCAGTCCGTCCATGGCTCCGAAGACCGAGGCGCGCAGCCAGCCGCCGCTGACGTCTTGGTGGTCGTGGTGGACCTCAGCGGATGGTTCGCTCACGGATCCCCTGCCTCGACATCGACGACGGATGGCTTCTCCCGCGCTGGCTCGACCTCAGTCTCTCGTCCTGGTCTGAGCCGCGAAGAGACGATCAGGTAGGTCAGCGCGCCGAGGAAGACCACCGCGCTGACCCACACGTTGATCCGCACGCCACCCAGCGTGTTCGCTGTGTCGATACGCACAGTCTCGATGACACCCCGACCGACCGTGTAGAGCATGACGTACAGAGCGAACACGCGTCCATGGCCCATTCGGAAGCGCCGATCGGCCCAGATCACGAGCGCAGCGACGAAGATCAGCCACAACGACTCATACAGGAAGGTCGGATGGAACGTCGCGAAGTTCGCATAGCCCGCAGGTCGATGCTCAACGTCGATCTCGAGGCCCCAAGGCAGATCGGTGGGGCGGCCGAACAGCTCCTGGTTGAACCAGTTGCCCCAGCGACCGATCGCCTGTGCAAGCGCCAGACCTGGCGCCAATGCATCGCCGAAGGGCGGCAGCGGGATCCCTCGCCTCCGACAGCCGATCCAGGCGCCTAGCGCACCCAGGGTCACCGCACCCCAGATGCCCAGCCCGCCGTTCCAGATCTTGAGCGCATCCACGGGGTTGCCGCCCTCGCCGAAGTACGCCTGCGGGCTGGTGATCACGTGATAGAGCCGACCGCCGACGATCCCGAAAGGAACCGCCCAGATCGCCACATCGCCCACCGTGCCCGCCGCACCGCCGCGAGCCTGCCAGCGCCGGTCAGTCAGCCAGACCGCGACGAGGATGCCGAGGATGATGCACAAGGCGTAGGCGCGAAGGGGGACCGGTCCCAGGTGCCAGACCCCTTGGTCCGGGCTCGGGATGGACAGCAGGTGCATCCGAGGCCGACTCAGCCACCCGCCGCAGAGGTGATGGCGGCGGTGAGGGCCTGTGGATCCTTCAGCACATCTGCTGGCACCGGGTTGCCGTTGAGAAGCACCGTGGGAGTGCTGGAGATTCCGGCGGTCGCACCAGCCTTGGCCACCGAGGACACGTAGTCCCGGTAGGTCGTGTCGTTCACGCAGGACTCGAAGGTCGGCATGGCCTCGGCCGAAACTCCCGCATCGGTCCCGAACTGGATGAGCTGTTCGTCGGTGTAGCCCGTGCCCTCTTCAGCGGGTTGATTCGCGTAGACCGTGTCGTGATAGGCGCCTTGGACGCCGGCGTCCGCGGAGCACGCGAAAGCGTTCGCGGCGCGCGAGGAGGAGTCGTTGCGCAGATTGCCGTCAAGGAACGACAGCATGTGATAGTTGACGATCACCTCGTTGGCCGAGGCCAACCCCGCCACCGTGCTCCCGGTTGCGTCCTCCACGGCCTTGCACGCCGGGCACTGGAAGTCCTCCCAGTAGTCGAGCACCGGTACCCCCGTGGTGTCCGGGTTGCGGACGATGGGTCCTCCGGCTTCGGTCACGGTGGCCGGCAGCGCTGCATCGGTGGTGTCGTTGCGGCTGGACTGAATCGCGATCCCGGTCGCCACGACGACACCCAGAACGACGACGATCCCGACGACGGTCACGATGCGCCGCTGACGTGCGTCCTTGGCGGCCTGGGCCGCCCGGTCGGCCGCCAGCTTTTCGCGCCGTGCCGTCTTGGTGTCCTTGGCCGGGTTGTTCTTACCCATCAGCGGCTCGCTCCGTTGTCGATCGGGTCGTCGGGTTGGGGTCGGTGGGTGAGGGTCGAGTCAGTCGGTCAGTCTGGAGTGGATGTCCATGCTCTCAGGCGAAGCACTCCGTCGCTCACCCGGATCGTCCACGTCGTCCACGTCGTCCACGTCGTCCATGTCGTCCGCGTCGTCCGCGTCGTCCGCATCCTCGATCAACTCGTCGATGAGGCCGTGCGAGGCGGTGCCGAACCAACCGAGCCGATCGACGGCCCAAAGGCTGGCAGGGAAGACGACCAGCCAACAGGCCAGCCCCAAAAAGAGCAGGTCTCGCAAGATCTCAGGCAAGTAGGCAGGGTCCTCGGTCGCTCCCCCGCCGCCGAAACAACCGCAGTCGATGCTCAGCCCGCGCGCCCACGCCGAGGAAACAGCTGCGATGAAAACCACCATCAAGACACCGGCGGTCGCTGCCGATGCGCGCGTTGCGAGACCGATCACCAGGAGCAGTCCGAGCATGATCTCAAAGAATGGAAGGCCGTAGCCGACGATCGTCGCGAGGCCTTCGGGGAGGATCTGATACGCGCTCACCGCGGTGATCGCCGCATTGGGGTCGGCGACCTTGAGCGCGCCCGCCGAGATGAGTACCAGCCCAAGGGCGACCCGCGCGACCAGCGAGAGAACCCGTTGGGCCAGGCCGCCGGTAAAGCCCTGCTCGATCGCAGACTGGGTCGTCATGCGCTCGAGGCTAACCGGGACACATCCGCCCGCATGGCAGCGACAGGCGTTCCGGGGACCCAGACCACACATGCGCCGTGCGGCCCGAAACCGATGATCTGGGCCCCATGCCCGACCTCGTAGCCGGCTTTGACGTCGGTGGTACCGGTCAGGGCGACACCCATCTGCGCTGCGGCGGCTTCGATCGTCGGCAGGTCTGCGGTGAGACCAACGATCGTCGGGTCGAAGCGATCGAGGTAGCTGCGGATGACCTGCGGCGAGTCCCGGTCTGGATCGACGGTGATCCACACCACCTGCGTACGGCTGCGGACACCGGGGTCGACCCGACGCAGGGCGGCCACCAGGTCAGCGAGTTGGGCACTGCACACATCCGGACAAGATGTGTATCCGAAGAAGACCAGAGTGACCGGGCGAGTCGCCCCGTCCTGGAACGTCCATGGAGCACCGGCGGTGTCGGTGAAGGAGCTGGTTGGCCACGGGTAGGCCGGATCGACGAAGGAGCCGTCGAAGCCGTGATCGTCATTGAGATTCACCACGGTGCCCGCGGCCCCGGTCGTGTCACTTCCCGCGCAGGACGCGAGGGTCAACGCCAGTACGGTCAATGAAGCCGCCAAGGCCCAGCGTCGACGGTGGGCGCCCCCGGCGCCCAGAAGTCGGGTCACGCCAGGTTGAGCGTCCGGAGGCCGGCGAAAGTTCCCGACCTACCTGCGCCCACCGGTTGCCGATGCCCGTCAGAGCTGGCCACGCACGCCCTGCGCTAGCTCGGCGGCGAGCCGCGACACGGCCGCGACGCCGGCTGCAGCGGAGTCCGCGTCGAGGAGGACTCGGACAAAGGCAGAGCCGACGATGACCCCGTCCGCGTAGGCAGCCACTTCGGCCGCCTGGGCCTGCGTGCTGACGCCCAGACCCACGCACACCGGCCCCTCCGTGGCCGCCCGAACCCGTTCCACCAGGCGCGGCGCGACCCCGTCGACCGACACCCGCGCGCCGGTGACGCCCATGGTCGAGGCGGCATAGACGAATCCCTTCGACACCGCTGAGACCACCGCGATCCGTTCCGCCGTCGACGACGGTGCCACGAGGAAAACGGGCTCGACCCCCGCCGCCTCGGTCGTCCGCAGCCAGTCACCGGCCTCGTCGGGAATGAGGTCGGGAGTGATCACCGCGCAGCCCCCGGCCGCTGCTAGGTCAGCCGCGAATCGCTGGGGGCCGTACCTCTCAACGGGGTTCCAGTACGTCATCACCAGCGCGGGGGCGCCGGTCTCGGCGACTGCTGAGACCGTGCGCAAGACGTCGGCCGCGGTCGTGCCTTGAGCCAACGACTGCTGAGCCGCAGCCTGGATCGTGGCCCCGTCCATCAATGGATCGCTGTAGGGGAATCCCACCTCGACCACATCGACACCGTTCTCGACCATCGCCCGCAACGCGGCGATGCAGCCGGGGACCGTGGGGAAGCCTGCCGGGAGATAGCCCACGAGCGCGGCACGCCCCTCGGCCCGAGTCCGGTCGAACACCGACGACAGGGAGGTCATCGCGGTGCGCGCTCCGTGAGCCCGAACCAGGCAGCGGCGGTGTCGACATCCTTGTCCCCCCGACCGGACAGGTTCACCAGCACGATCGCGTCCGGACCGAGCTCTCGGCCCAGCTCGATCGCCCCAGCGAGGGCGTGCGCACTCTCGATGGCCGGGATGATCCCCTCCGTCCTGCACAGCAGGGCGAAGGCGTCCATCGCCTGGGCGTCCGTGATCGGACGGTAGGTGGCTCGGCCGGTGTCGGCCAGCCAGGCGTGCTCAGGGCCGACACCGGGGTAGTCCAACCCAGCGGAGATCGAGTGCGACTCGATCGTCTGGCCCATCTCGTCCTGAAGCAGATAGGACCTTGCTCCGTGCAGAACTCCCGGCGAACCGCCGGTGATGCTTGCCGCGTGGCGACCGGTCTCGACACCGTCGCCCGCCGCTTCGAAGCCGTACAGGGCCACCGATGGGTCGTCCAGGAAGGGATGGAAGATCCCTATGGCATTCGACCCGCCCCCAACGCAGGCCGCGATCGCGTCGGGAAGGCGGCCGGTGAGCTCCAAGGTCTGAGCCCTCGCCTCAACGCCGATGACGCGATGAAAGTCTCGGACCATCTGCGGGAACGGGTGCGCGCCTGCGACGGTACCGAGCAGATAGTGCGTCGTGTCCACGTGAGTGACCCAGTCGCGCATCGCCTCGTTGATCGCGTCCTTGAGGGTTCTGCTGCCACTCGTCACGGACACCACCTCGGCACCGAGCAGCCGCATCCGGGCGACGTTCAACGCCTGCCGCCTGGTGTCCTCCTCGCCCATGTAGACGACGCACTCGAGCCCGAGTAGGGCGCAGGCCGTGGCCGCGGCAACTCCGTGCTGCCCGGCTCCGGTCTCGGCGATGACTCGGGGTTTGCCCATCCGCTTGGTGAGGAGCGCCTGCCCGAGCACGTTGTTGATCTTGTGCGACCCGGTGTGGTTCAGGTCTTCGCGCTTGAGCAGGACCGTGGCACCACCAGCCTCCTCGCCGAACCGGTCCGCCACAGTGAGGGGGCTGGGGCGGCCGGTGTAGGTGCGCTGGAGGCGCTCGAGCTCGGCGACGTAGGCCGGGTCGACCCGCGCGGCTGCGTAGGCGGCGGCGAGCTCGTCGAGAGCCGCCACGAGAGCCTCGGGGACGAACCTGCCGCCGTACTCGCCGAAGTGTCCCCCCTCGTTCGGCAGAGCGTCCGGTCGCGTATCCGGGGCAAACGAGGAATGGCTCACCGCTCGCCCTTGACGTGGCCGAGTGCCGGATGCGTGCCAGCGGCGACCAGATCCGCCACTGCCACCCGCGGGTCTTCCCCGGTCACGAGTGACTCGCCGACGAGGACTGCATCCGCTCCTGCCCGCGCGTAGTCGATGACGTCACGAGGGCCGCGCACGCCGGACTCGGCCACAGTGACGATGCCCGTCGGAATGTGCGGACGGACCCGGGCAAAAGTGTCCCGATCGACTTCAAGGGTCATGAGGTTGCGGGCGTTGACCCCGATGACCCGGGCTCCTGCGTCCACCGCCCGCTCGACCTCGTCCGCGTCGTGGACCTCGACCAGCGGGGTGAGGCCCAGCGACTCCGCCCGTTCGACGAGACTCACCAGCGCAGGCTGCTCCAGAGCAGCAACGATCAGCAGAACCAGGTCGGCGCCGGCAGCGTGCGCCTCCCACAGCTGATAGCTGGTCACGATGAAGTCTTTGCGAAGGACGGGGACCTCGACGGCAGCTCGGACGCTCACGAGGTCGTCGAGACTGCCGCCGAAACGACGACCTTCGGTGAGCACGCTGATGACGGCTGCTCCACCGGCCTCGTACTCCTCCGCCAGCGCCGCTGGATCGACGATGTCGGCGAGCGGCCCTTTGCTCGGGCTCGAACGTTTCACCTCGGCGATCACGGCGACCCCCTCGCCGCGCAAGGCGCACGCCGCATCAAGCGGTGGGTTCGCCCGCCCCTGGGCCCGTTCCTTGAGCTCCTCGAGCGGAAGCGCCGCCTGCCGCTCAGCCAAGTCCTCCCGTACGCCGACGAGGATGTCGTCGAGCACGGTCATGGCGGACTCCTCGCCTCGCTGGCTCACGCGGTCGCTTGTGAGAGGCCCCCAGGGTAGTCGGCGTCGCTCATGGAGCAGACAGCGCACCGACCGCGACGCTCAGCCGATGCCAGAACCCAGGAACGGCACCCCCGGCAGGTTTCGCACGATCCACCAGATGATCACGAGCGCGAGCAGCGCCAAAACCACCCATCGGGGCCGCGGTGCCGGACGGGGAAGGCCGAGGATGCACCTCCGCAGCCAGGCGGCCCAGGCAAAGACCATGAAAGGAACCGCCAGCACGGTCAACGTGTTGTGGTCCATCGCGCTGATCGGGTGCCCGGTGGCCAGATCGTGCAGGGCCCGAAGACTCCCGCACCCAGGACAGTCCAACCCGGTCATCGACCGGAATGGGCACAATGGGTAGTGGCCGGGCTCGGAGGGGTTGATCAGCGCCAGCATCGTGACGGCGGAGACTGCTAGGCCGGCAGCCGCGAGCGGCTGCGCCCCGGCGCGCAACCCCCGCCGCGGAACTGGCTCGGACGGCGCGACGTGCGGAGCGGCGGTCAGCGACATGTGATCAGTTGTTTGCCACCAGCGCGCCCGCGAGCACGACGTAGAGCACGACGACGACTGCCGCTGCGATCGCAGAGTAGATAGCCCACTTCTTCGCGTTCTCCGAGGACTGTGCGGCTCCGGCATAGTCCCCGGAGTGGTACTTGCCACTCACCTGCGAGGCGTAGACGATGCTGACGATGCCCGCAGGCAGGCAGCAGAACAGCGTCGTCAGGATTGCCCAGACGAGGTAGTTCTGGGGCATCGGGCCGGGAGCCCCGTAGCCCCCACCCCCGCCTGGCGGATAACCACCGGGCGGCGGGTAACCACCACCCGGTGGCGGCGGGTAACCACCACCACCAGGTGGCGGCGGGGGCGGGAACTCGTTGGACATCGCGTCCTCTGCGAAGGGAGAAGCCAGGCGTCAGGCGACGACTGGCTCGTTCTGCAGCGTCTTGTAGGCGTAGACCTGGATGAGTACGGCCAGCGGAATGGCCACCAGCAGACCGACGCCGCAAAGGATCGCTCCGACGAAGACGATGACGCCGCAGACGATGTAGACGAGCAGCAACGGCAAGAAATTGGCGATGACGAAGGAGACCGACGCCTTGATCGAGTCGATCGGCTCAAGGTCCTTGTCGAGGATGAACAGCACGAAGTATTGACAGAGGAAGCCGACGATCAGCCCGGGCAGGTAGCAGAGCAAGGTGCCGATGAAGGTGGCCACGGCCACGATCACCCCTGCCACGATCACCTTGACCAGCCGGTCGGTGCTGTAGATCCGACTGATCTCGGCCTTCTGACCTGCGGCGATGTCCAGCCCCACGCGGGACATGCCCGCCTGGATCAGGTAGCCCATGAAGGCGAAGATCAAGACTCCTAGGGCTCCGACGAAGATCGTCATGAAGAACCCGGGGCTGGACACGGTGCCGTTGGCATTGACCGTCGTGTTGAGAATGGCGCCCTGGATCAGGAACCAGAGGAAGAAGACGACGATCACGATGCCTACGTAGGCCAGCAGGCCGAGCACGAGCGGGGAGGCGTTGGCGCTGAACTTCTCCCAGCTCCAGCTGAAGGCCTTCCCGACGTCCACCGAACCGCCCGACGGCGATGGCGTACCACCAGGTGGCGGGGGTGGAGTACCGCCCGGAGGCGGAGGCGGGTAGCTCGCACCA
Organism: uncultured Actinomycetota bacterium; assembly: GCA_963805505.1. Lineage (GTDB taxonomy): Bacteria > Actinomycetota > Actinomycetes > DATJPE01 > DATJPE01 > JANPBY01. The sequence continues at coordinate 633,817 of CAWDUP010000007.1, forward strand.
GGAGCTGTTGCGGGCGGTGGGGGTGGTGGCGCCGCGGCCGGTTGTTGCGGTTCTGGTTCCTCGGGGGGCTTCGGCGGCTGTACGTCTGACATGAGTCCTCCTCGTGAGCCCAGGCCGCAGCCTGTTGGTCAGTCGAGGAGCCTAGTGCCGAAGGGTCGCGTCGTGGGGCAAACACGCAGCCTGCGACACAACTGCGTCACGCGGTGACGAGCCAGTCAGGAGGGGCTGGTCGATCGATCGACCCGATCGACGCCCGGAGACTCCTTGTCCCCGCTCTCCCCGCTGGCCATCATCTGCATCACCTTGCCGACGATGCATCCGAGCACGATGATTCCAACGCCGACGAAGACCATCGTCTCCGATGCCGCGACGAAGGCGATCGACGAGACCAGAAAGCCGATCATCACGATGATCACCAAGGTCCAGGCCGCCGGGGTCGAGCCATGGTTGTCATGTTCGTCGCTCATCGCGCTCTCCTCAGCCGTCGCCACTGCGCACCTGCCGGTTTCAGATTCTGTCAGCCAGATTCTGTCAGGTGTGCGGTGGCGCGTCAGGCGGCTCGTCCAGCGTCGGGTCGATTCCTGCATCCAACGCTCTCCACGCATCACCCGGCGTCGTGCCGATCCGTCCAGGAGCGGGCTGCTGTCCGTTGTACCTGGCTCCAGTGTCCCGCCATGATCTCCCCCCGACGAGCGTCCCGGTGCCGGCTGCCACGATCAGCACGCCAGCAACGACGGGAAGCGGCGAAGCGCTCCTCACCCCGGCGGTCGTCAGGCCGGCGCCAAGCAGGACGAGCGCCACACCAAGGACTGGACGCACCCGGTGGCCGACGATGAGCAGCAAGCCGAGGGCCGCCAGCGACGCCAGGGCCAGGGCGAAGGCCGCCGGGTCGTCTGCGCGCCGACTGAACACCAGAACGGCCGCGCTGCCCAGCGTCCCAACGGCTAGCGCCGTCCTCCGGGACGCCCACGGACGTTCACTCATCGGCCAACAGGAGTCATCGTGCCCGCCACGGCGACAGCGCGCAGGACGGCTGCCGCCTTGTTTCTCGTCTCGGTCTCCTCGGCGGTCGCATCGGAGTCCGCGACGATCCCTCCCCCGGCCTGGACGTAGGCCACCCCGTCCCGCAGCAACGCTGTCCGGATGGCGATGGCCAGGTCGAGGTCTCCGGCAAAATCCAGGTAGCCCACGGCGCCTCCATACAGCCCGCGGCGCGTGGGTTCGAGCTCGTCGATCAGTTCCATCGCCCGAGGCTTGGGGGCACCTGAAAGCGTCCCCGCGGGAAAGCACGCCGCGAGGACGTCATAGGCGCTGCGATCCGCGCCCAGCCGACCGACAACCGTGGACACGATGTGCATCACGTGGCTGTATCGCTCCACGGTCATGAACTCGATCACCTCAACGCTGCCGGGTTCGCACACCCGCCCGAGGTCATTGCGCCCGAGGTCGACGAGCATGAGGTGCTCGGCTCGTTCCTTGTCGTCCGCCAGCAGCTCAACAGCCAGCCGGGCGTCCTCCTCAGGGGTCGCCCCCCGCCACCGAGTTCCGGCGATCGGATGCAGGAGGGCGTGCCCGTCGTTGACCTTCACAAGAGCTTCTGGGCTGGAGCCGACGATGTCGAAATCGTCGAACCGGAGGAGGTACATGTACGGGCTGGGGTTGGAGCGCCGCAGCACCCGGTAGACGTCCAGAGCCGACGCAGCGGTGGGCATGGCGAAGCGCTGAGAGACCACCACCTGAAATGCCTCTCCTGCTCGGATCTGCTCCTTCGCCGTCTCGACTGCAGCCAGGAAGTCCTCGCGAGACCGGTTGCTCTCGTAGGGCGCTTCGGCGTCGGGGTCGTACCCGGCTGTGAGGGTCGGCGTCGGCCGGGCGAGGTCGGCTGTCATCGCGTCGAGCCGCCTGACTGCATCTGCCCAGGCCTCGTCGACGCGTTCATCGGTGTCGTCGTAGTTCACGGCGTTGGCGATGAGCACGACAGTCCCGTCGTCATGATCGAGAACGGCAAGGTCGGTTGTGAACATCATCGAGAGATCCGGCAGCTGGAGGTCGTCCACTGACTGGTCGGGAAGGCGCTCTAGACGCCGAACCGCGTCGTAGGCGACGAATCCGACCATCCCACCGGTCAGTGGGGGCAGGTCTGGCAGTCGCTGCGTGTGCAGCAGCTGGACCGTGTCTCGCAGTGCCGACAGGGGGTCCCCACCGGTGGGCACCCCCTCGGGCGGTGTTCCCTGCCAAAACGCAGCCCCGTCGCGCTCGGTCAACGTCGCGGCCGAGCGCACCCCGATGAAGGAATACCGGGACCAGGCGCGGCCGTGCTCGGCTGACTCCAGCAAGAAGGTGCCCGGCCGCTGCTGCGCCAGCTTGAGGTAGAGAGCCACCGGCGTATCGCCGTCCGCGAGCAGCCGTCGGACCACAGGGATCACCCGGCGGTCGCTGGCGAGGTCGCGAAACGTCTCCAGATCGGGAACGGCGACGCCGTCCGGACGAGCCGCACCAGCCACCGACGGAGCGACGGCCGCTGGTGTCGGGACTTGAGCTGGAGTCACGGATTCACTCCCCGCCCGACGCCTGGCCGACAGTGTCGGCGGAATACAGGACGTCGGCGTCGAAACAGCTCCGCGCGCCGGTGTGACATGCGGCGCCGACCTGGTCGACGAGGACCAGGATCGCATCCCCGTCGCAGTCCAACCGGACCTCACGCACCAGCTGATGGTTCCCCGAGCTGTCACCCTTGCGCCAGTACTCCTGACGGCTACGACTCCAATACGTGACACGGCCGCTCGTCATCGTCCGGTGCAGCGCCTCCTCGTCCATCCAGCCGACCATGAGCACCTCGCGGGTGTCCCAGGCCTGGGCCACGGCGACCACGAGACCGTCCGGCCCGCGCTTCAACCGGGCGCGCAGGTCAGACGCGAGCTTCGAGGCGCTGCCGGTCTCCGACGTGCCGGACAGGCTGGAGGAGTCGGGCATGTGGATCAGTCTCGCAGGCGCCTCGAGTCCAGTCCGACCAGCCGGCCCGGTTCGGCGGCCGCACCGGGCCGAAGCGCACGGCGGGCGAAGGGTTCATAGGCTGGGGTCATGAATCTGGCCCAGCATGAGCGCGCTGCCCTTGCCGACCTGCTCGACGAGCTCGGCCCCGACGCGCCAACGCTTTGCGAAGGCTGGACCACGAGAGACCTTGCAGCGCACCTCGTCGTACGCGAAGGCCGCCCCGACGCAGGCCTCGGACTTGTCATCCCACCGATGAGCGGCTGGACGCGGCACGTTCAGGACCGTGCAGCCACCGGCGACTACAGCGCGCTCGTCGACAAGGTGCGGACCGGCCCACCGATGCTCTCGGCCTTCAGCCTGCCTGGTGTGGATGCCAATGCGAATGGCTTCGAATTTCTCGTTCATCACGAGGACGTCCGCCGGGCACAGCCGGACTGGCAGCCGCGCAAACTCCCCGCGGAAGCCGAAGACGGCGTCTGGCGCCGGTTGACGAAGGCCGGCAAGGTCGTTTTTCGCCGCTCACCCACGGGCGTGACCTTGCTGAGGCCAGGTGGACAGACCACGGTCGCTCGTGGCGGCGAACCGATGGTCACCGTCGTGGGCGATCCCGTCGAGCTGGTGCTGGAGGGATTCGGACGCTCTGAACACGCCGACGTCGAGATCCTCGGCGACGACGCCGCGATCGCGGCCTTCACGGGCGCGTCGTTCAACGTGTGAGTGATCGGACCGGGTAGCCCGAAGCCGCGAGCTGCTGTTTGACCGCACCGATCGAAACGACCCCGAAGTGGAAGATGCTGGCCGCGAGCACCGCATCAGCTCCGGCCCCTACGGCGGGCGCGAAGTCCTCTGCCCTGCCCGCTCCGCCGCTGGCGATGACCGGCACGTGCACAGCGGCACGGACCGCCTCGATGAGCGGCAGGTCGAAGCCGTCCCGGGTGCCATCCTTGTCCATGGAGTTGACGAGCAGCTCGCCCGCACCGCGGGTGGCCGCGTCAACCGCCCACTCGAGTGCGTCTTTGCCAGTTCCTCGCCGACCCCCGTGGGTTGTCACCTCGAAGCCCGACGCTGTCTCGGTATCGCCCGAGCAGCGGCGCGCATCCAAGGAGAGGACCAAGACCTGTGCACCGAAATGATCAGCGATCTCGTCGATGAGCTCGGGTCTGTGGACTGCCGCCGTATTGACCCCCACCTTGTCGGCCCCGGCGCGCAGCAGTCGATCGACGTCGCTCACGGTGCGGACCCCGCCGCCAACGGTCAGCGGGATGAACACCTGCTCGGCGGTTCGTGAAACGACCTCGTAGGTCGTCTCCCGATCGGAGCTGGTCGCGGAGATGTCGAGGAACACGAGTTCGTCCGCGCCTTCGGCGTCGTAGGTCCGCGCCATCTCGACCGGATCGCCGGCGTCGCGCAGATCGGCGAAGTTGATGCCTTTGACGACTCGACCGCCGTCGACGTCGAGGCACGGGATGACCCGTACGGCAACCGACACCCCATCAGCCTAGGTCGCCGTGGATCAGACGACAGCCTGGTCCACGTAGCACCATCGCCAGGACTCCCCCGGTTCCCGGGATTGCATCACGGGGTGCGACGTGTCCTCGAAATGGGCCGTCGCGTGTCGACCCACCGAGGAGTCGCAGCAGCCGACGTTGCCGCAGGTCAGGCACATCCGCAGGTGAACCCACGTGGTCCCCTCGGCCAAGCACACGCCGCACCCCTCGGCGGGGACCGGGTCGACGGAGTCGGGAAGATCGCCAAGATGAGAGCAGGCCATGACCTGATCCTCGACGTAATGGCCCTCCCGCGCCAACCGGTCGGCAGGATGGGCACGTGCACGAGCTCGAGGTAGTCGTAGCGCTGAGCCTCGCGCTCGCGGTCGCCGGCTGGTGCCGGAGCCGAGATCTGCCCGCTCCATTGCCTGTGGTCGTCTTCGGTCTCCTGCTGGGCCTGCTGCCCGTGGCGGAGAATTTCGCCGCTGAGCCACGGCTCGTCCTGACGCTGGCGCTTCCTCCTCTGCTGTTCGGTATGGCCCTGGAGTCGTCCTACGTCGGGATCCGAGCCAACCTGCGCCCGATCCTGCTCCTGTCGGTCGGTCTGGTCGCCTTCACCGCGCTGGCCGTCGCCGCGGCGATCCACCTGGTCGTCCCCGATATGCCGTGGGCTGTCGCCCTGGTTCTTGGGGCGGTCCTTGGCCCTCCGGACGCCGTGGCCGCATCGGCCATCGGGGGCAAGCTAGGACTTCCGCCGCGGCTGATGACGATCCTCGAAGGCGAGAGCCTCGTCAACGACGGTACGGCGTTGACCATCTTCCGGGTGGCCGTCGCCGCGGCCCTGGCTGGCTCGATGACCGCCGGCCGAGCTACGGCGATCCTGCTCCTGGCCGTCGTCGGTGGCATCGGGTTCGGATTAGCCGCAGGTGTGGCCGTGCGGTGGCTGATCCGACACCTCCACGACTCGTTGCTCGAGACCACCGCCATCCTCGTGACGCCGTTCGCTGTCTTTCTCGGGTCGGAGGCTCTTGGCGCCAGCGGCTTCCTGGCCGTCGTGGTGTGCGGCCTGATGATCAGCCACACCTCGGCGGCCGAGCAGGGGTTCGCCACCCGCTTGCAGAGCCGGTCGCTGTGGTCGGTCTTCTCGTTCGTGCTCGAGGCGGCTGCCTTCTTGATCCTGGGCCTGGAGCTTCCGGTGCTGACCAGAGCCGTGCTGGATGCCCCGACCGGCATACCCGTCGTGGGTGTGATCGTCGCTGTCTTCGCGACGGTGGTGCTGAGCCGGATCATCTGGGTGTTCCCAGCGACGTATCTACCACGGCGCTTGTCCGCCCGGGTCCGGGAAGCCGACCCCGCGCCGAGCTGGCGGGGAGTGGCGGTCGTCGCCTGGGCGGGGATCCGAGGCCCGGTGTCGTTGCTGGCGGCGCTGGGCATCCCGCTCACCGTGGACGGCGGCGCACCGTTCCCCTATCGCGACCTGCTGCTGCTTGTGACAGGTGTCGTCGTCTTGTTGACCCTGATCATCCAAGGATTGACGTTGGGGCCGCTCATCCGCGCCCTGGGAGTCCGAGCCACCGATCAATCGGCAGACATCCTGGCCGAGGCCGAGGCGCAGCACCATGCGGCGCGCGCCGGCCTCACGGCTCTGGACGAGCTGCTGGCGCAAGAGTCGACCGACCCATCTCTCACGCGACCGTCGGAACAAGTCGTCGACACCCTGCGAGCCTCGGCCGAACGTCGGGCGAACGGGGCATGGGAACGGCTCGGTGGTGATACCGAGACCCCGAGCGACACCTACCGCAGACTTCGACTCGCGATGCTGGAGGCAGAGCGCCACGTGTTCCTGACCTATCGCGACTCTGGACGGCTCAGTGACCGCGTCCTCCGCCAGATCTTTCGTGACCTGGACCTGGAAGAGGCCTCCCTCAGCCGCTGATCCTCGACCGCACCGCTCCCGCGGTCGGAGTCATCCCGTCGCCCCGGGCGCTGGCCGGGAGGCGACCACTTCCACCTCGACCACCATGGCCGGGTCGACGAAACCGGCCACGACGACCAGCGAGGCCGCGGGCCGCACGGAGCCGAAGATGTCGGCGTGGGCGCGCCCCACCGGATCGACGTCGGTCGGGCGCAGCACGTACATCCGCGTCTGGACCACGTCCTCACGATCGAAGCCCACGCGCGCCAGTGCGAACAGGGCAACCTCAAAGGCGACCACAGCCTGGGCGTACGGCTCACCCGGGTGCTGAACGACACCGTCCACCGTGGCCGTACAGCCGGCAGTCCAAGCCGTGTCACCCACTCGGACCACCCGGGAGTACCCGATCACCTCCTCCCAGGGACTGCCGGAACCCAGGCGCTCGATCTCAGCCACGGGTCGCGTCCAGGGCCTCGGTGAGCGTGAACGCACCTGCGTAGAGCGCCTTTCCAACGATGGCGCCCTCGATGCCGAGCGGAACCAGCTCGGACAGCGCCTCCAGATCCGCGATCGAGGCCACGCCGCCCGACGCGACCACAGGTCGATCGGTGCGGGCGCACACGTCCTCGAGCAGCGCCAGGTTGGGGCCGGCAAGTGTGCCATCCCTCGCTACGTCGGTCACGACATAGCGCTCGCAGCCGTCGCGCTCTAGACGCTCGAGCACCTCCCAGAGATCTCCGCCTTCCTGAGTCCACCCACGGGCCGCCAAGGTGGTGCCCCGGACATCGAGCCCCACGGCAATCCGGTCCCCATGCTCGGAAATCACCGATCGACACCACTCAGGATCCTCGAGAGCGGCAGTGCCGAGATTGACCCTCCGACAACCAGTGGCCAAGGCGCGCGCCAGCGAGCCGTCGTCACGGATCCCTCCGGAGAGCTCGACGGACACATCCAGGCGCCCTACCACCTCAGCCAGCAATGGAGCGTTGGAGCCCCTTCCGAAGGCCGCATCGAGGTCCACCAGGTGGACCCACTCTGCGCCGGCCTCCTGCCAGGCCAACGCGGCAGCGAGGGGATCGCCGTACAACGTCTCGCTGCCCGCCTCGCCCTGAACCAGCCGGACCGCTTGGCCGTCGGCAACGTCAACGGCGGGCAGCAGCTCGAGGTGGGACTTCACGGCGGGCATCCTAGGTCGTTCATCGCCGCCCGGAGGCCAGCGTCCACGCCACGGGGAACAGCAGCACCGAGAATCCCACCACGAACAACCGAGCGCCCCAGGTCGGCGCCAGGACGAGCCCACCCACCACCGCCACCGCGACGATCAGGCACAGCGCCCGCTGGACGCGACTCCTGCGACCCCACCAGCGACGAAACCGCATCCACCGATGCGCGACCCGACGCAGCGGGGCGGTTCCAGCCCGGGCCAACGCGCTGCGCCGCCGCTTGCGCTCAGACCGACGTCGACGGCTTTCCGCGGCGGCTGCCTGCTCGGCCTGCCGCACCGCCCTGCGCGCGGCGCGTTCTTTGCTCATGGTCTTTGGCTCAGGACTCGTTCCTGCGTCGGTCCATCTCCTCGGCGATCTCCCGACGCCGACTGATGACGAACCACAACAACGCCAGCAAGACGAGACCGACGACGATCGCGGCCTGGCCCCATCCCGGTAGCGCCAGGAAGCGCACGATCGCGAAGGCGGCGGCCGCGATGAGGATGATCCACGCGCCGATGCGCAGGTTGCGGGCTCGCCGACGTTGAGCGGCGGTCTTGCGGGTCATGCCAGGCTCCTCACCCACGTCGCCAGCACGTGTCCACCGGCGTCTCCGGACTTTTCGGGATGGAACTGAGTTGCCGTCAGCGGCCCATTCTCCACTGCGGCGACGAAACGTCCGTGATGGTCGGCCCAGGTCACCACAGGTCGAGTCATCGGTCCCGTGTCGGTCAGTTCCCAGCGGCGAACACCGTAGCTGTGGACGAAGTAGAAGCGCTCGCCCGCCACGCCTGCAAACAGTTGCGACCCGTCGTCGACGTCGACGGTGTTCCAGCCGATGTGCGGGAGCACTGGCGCGTCCAGCCGCTCGACGACCCCTGGCCACTCGCCGCAGCCCGCGGTGGTGACCCCGTGCTCGACACCAGTCTCGAACAGCACTTGCATCCCCACGCAGATGCCGAAGACCGGTCGACCGCCCGCCAGCCGTCGGCCGATCAACCGCGGTCCATCCACGGCCCGCAGCCCCTTCATGCAAGCAGCAAAGGCTCCCACCCCCGGGACGACCAGCCCGTCGCAGTCGGAGGCTCGGGTGGAATCCGCGGTGACCTCGACCGACGCCCCGGCCCTCGTCAGCGCTCGTTCGGCCGACCGGAGATTGCCGGAGCCGTAGTCGAGGACGACGACGCTGGGCCGGCTCACGACGTCAAAGTGCCCTTGGTCGACGGCACCCCGACGACTCGCGCGTCCAGCGCCACGGCATCTCGCAAGGCCCGCGCGACCGACTTGAACTGTGCCTCGACGATGTGGTGGGCGTTGCGGCCTGAGACGACGCGCACGTGGAGACAGATCTGCGCCGAGGCGCTGATCGACTCCCAGATGTGACGCGTCAAGCTGGTGTCGTAGGAGCCGATCAGCTCCACCAGATCAGGCTCCTCGTGCACGACGTAGGGTCGACCGGACAAGTCGACGGCCGCTTGGCACAGGGTCTCGTCCAAGGGCACGAGCGCGTCCCCGAAACGCCGGATCCCAGTCTTGTCGCCCAGGGCCTCGCGCAGCGCTTGGCCGAAGGCAAGTGAGGTGTCTTCGACGGTGTGGTGCGCGTCCACCTGGAGATCGCCTTTTGTGCGGACCGTCAGGTCGAAGCCGCTGTGCTTGCCGAGCTGAGCCAGCATGTGGTCGAAGAACGGCACGCCCGTCTCGATGTCGGTGACACCCGTGCCATCGAGGTCGAGCTCGACCGAGACGTCGGACTCCTTGGTGTTCCTGGCGATCGAGGCCGTACGGCTCACGAGTGCTCCTCTGTAGGGCTGGGACTCACATCGTCCAGTGCTGCTCGGAAAGAAGCCATCTCCTGCGGGGTGCCGATCGTGACGCGGAGCCAGCCAGCCGGGCCCAGCTCCCGCACCAGAACCCCCCGTGCGAGCAGGCCGTCCCACACCGCATGTGCGTCCGCGAGGCCACCGAACAGCACGAAGTTGGCATCACTGTCCGCCACCGGAGTGCCGCGCTGACGAAACCACGAGACCAGAGCGTCGCGTTCACCGCGGATCGTCGCCAGCTGGTCCTGCAGGTCATCGGCGTGGCTCAACGCCGTGATCGCAACCGCCTGCGTCACTGACGACAGGTGATAGGGCAGCCGCACCAGACGGAGTGCGTCGACGATGGCGGGCGCTGCCGCCAGATAGCCAACCCGCGCACCGGCCAGCGCGAAGGCCTTGCTCATGGTCCGCGTCACCACCAGCTGGGGATGCGCTGAGAGTAGAGATAGGGCACTCGGAACCCCCGGACGCCGGAACTCGGCGTAGGCCTCGTCCACGACGACCAGGCCGGGTGCGACCGAGCAGATCGCCTTCACGACATCCAGCGGCAGGGCAGTTCCCGTGGGGTTGTTCGGCGAGGCGAGGACGACAAGGGCAGGCTGGACGTCCCGTACGGCCGCGACCGCCGCCTCTGGGCTCAAGGCGAAGTCGTCCGCACGCGACACGGTCACCCAACGGGTGAAGGTGTCTCGGCAGTACGTGGCATACATCGAGTAGGTCGGGCTGAATCCCAGCGCCGTGCGACTCGGTCCTCCGAAGGCCTGCATCAGTTGCAGCATCACCTCGTTGGAGCCGTTGGCCGCCCACACCTGGCTCGCCTCGACCGCGCAGCCCTCGCGTCTGTCCAGGTAGCTAGCCAGCGCGGCGCGCAAGCTCATGGCCTCCCGGTCGGGATAGCGGTTCAGTCCACGGGCGATGTCCGCCACCGCCGCACCGAGCTCAGCGGCCAGTCGAGCGCTGGGCGGGTAGGGGTTCTCGTTCGTGTTGAGCTGGACCGGGACGTGCAGCTGCGGGGCGCCGTAGGGCTGCTTGCCGACCAGGTCCTCACGGACGGGAGCGGCCACGTTCTGAGCGGCACCAGGAGGCGCTGCAGGATTCATGGCGGAAGCGGCGCTCACCGGTCAAGGGTAGGGGCGTGTCCTCGGAGGAGCTCAGTCGCGTCCGCAGTCCGGACGTCGCAAGGTTGCGACGGGAGTCACAAGGCGATCGACTGCACGACCCGCCATGAGTCGGCCGAACGGTCACCAGCCATCACGGTGACTTCCCGGACGCGATAGGTGATCGGCAGGAGCGGCGCCAGCTCGCGTTCAGCGACGCGCAGGGCCTGCCAGGTCGCCTGCCGACGCTCGCCGACCGTCAGGTGCGGGATCACCTCGTCGTGCGCGCCGCCGTAGGGCAGGTGGCCCGGGAATGCCGCGCAGACCGCATGGGTGAGCAGCCGGAACGGCTCGTCCGGAGTCGGGGCCAGCCACAGAACGTCCTCCCCGAACCACGCCGTCCTCGCCAGGCTTCCCTGGAAGGCCTCGACGGTGGCCACCGCTTCGGCCAGCCGCTGGAGGACGCCCTCAGTCAACGCGGCTGGGGGTATGAAGGGGAACAGCACGGTGACGTGCGCTGGCACCCCCCACGAGTGCGCAGGGTCGAACCTTGAACGATGGGGTCCAACGATGGCTTCCGCCTCAGGCAGCCGAACCAGGACCGCGCTTTGCTGGCCGGCGCCTTCAGGCTCTTCAGACACCACGGCATCTTGTCAGGTCGTTCGGCTGCTCAGTCCAGGCAGAACTCGTTGCCTTCCGGATCGGTCAGCACGATGAACCCGGCACTCATCGGAGGGGCCGGCTCGTGTCGACGCACCCGCGTGGCCCCAAGCGCGACCAACCGATCGCACTCCGCCTCCAGTGCCAACATTCGCTCCTCTCCCTGAAGACCCGGCGCAGCCCGAATGTCCAGGTGAACCCGGTTCTTGACCATCTTGTCCTCGGGCACCTGCTGGAAGAAAAGCCGCGGTCCATGACCTTCGGGGTCCTCGACGGCTGACCCAGAGTTCCGCTCCTCCTGCGCGACGCCGACCCTGTCGAGGAACTCGTCCCAGGCGGCCAGTGGATCAGCGTCCGCCGGAAGCTCAACTCCAGGGGGCGCCGGATGGACATAGCCCAAAGCGTCGCGCCAGAACGACGACAGCGCCCGAGGGTCGTGGGCATCAAAGGTGACCTGGACCTCACGACTCACCGAGGCTCACCTGCCTTGCCGTCCGGAAGCGAGCGGTGACTGCGGCTCCGTGCGCGGGCAGATCCTCGGCGTTGGCCAGCGCCACGACTTGGTCATGGGCCTCCTGCAGCGCCGCCTGGTCGTAGGACACCACATGGATGCCCCGCAGGAAGGTCTGCACCGACAGTCCGCTGCTATGACAGGCACAGCCGCCCGTAGGTAACACGTGGTTGGAGCCGGCCAGGTAGTCCCCCAGGGAAACCGGCGACCAGGGTCCGACGAAGACCGCTCCAGCGTTGATCACTCGCGCGGCGACCGACACCGCGTCAAGGGTCTGGATCTCGAGATGCTCCGCGGCGTAGGCGTTCACCACCCGAAGGCCGGCATCGATGTCATCAACCAGCACCACCGCGGACTGCTGCCCGCTCAGAGCAGCGGCGATCCGCTCGACATGCTTGGTCGTCGCCACCTGGCGCGCCAGCTCGGCTTCGACAGCCGACATCAGGTCGTCGCTGTCGGTGACGAGCACCGCAGCAGCCAGCACGTCATGCTCGGCCTGACTGATCAGGTCGGCTGCCACGTGAACCGGATCGGCGCTGCGGTCGGCGAGGATCGCGATCTCGGTCGGGCCGGCCTCGGCGTCGATCCCGATACGGCCCTTGAGGTGGCGTTTCGCGGCCGCGACATACACATTGCCCGGCCCCGTGACCATGGCGGTCGGGCGACACGAACCGGCGCCGTAGGCGAACATGGCGATGGCTTGCGCTCCGCCGGCGGCATAGACCTCGTCGATCCCCAACAGTGCGCAGGCGGCCAGGATCGTGGGGTGCGGGAGGCCGGCGTGATCGCGCTGCGGCGGCGAGGCCACCGCCAGCGAGCCGACACCAGCCGCCTGTGCCGGGACGACGTTCATGACCACGCTGCTGGGGTAGACCGCCACCCCGCCGGGGACGTAGAGCCCGACTCGCTCAACCGGAACCCAACGCTCCGTGACCTCTCCGCCCGCAACGACCTGCGTCGTCGTGTCGACCCGCCGCTGGTCGGCGTGGACCGACCGGGTCCGATCGATGGCCTGCTCCAGGGCGAAGCGCACCTGAGTGTCTAGACCGCCCAGGGCAGTGGCCATGGTGGACTCGGGAACGCGAAGCCTCGGCGGCCGTACGCCATCGAAACGTTCACCGTGGTCCAGCACTGCCTCCTCGCCGCGATCACGCACATCTGCGCAGATCGGCCGGACGACGTCCAGGGCCGCCTCGACGTCGAGGATGGCCCGAGGCACGGTGGAGCGAAGGTCGAGGACGTCGAGGTCAGCTCCGCGGAGGTCGATTCGCCGGATCACCACAGAAGTCTAGGCTGCGGGCGTGACCGATCGGATTCCGCTGTTCCCGCTCGGCACCGTGCTCTTTCCGGGGCTCCTGCTCCCCCTCCACATCTTCGAAGAGCGATACCGCACGTTGATTGCCACCCTGCTTGCACAGCCCGAAGCGGAGAACAAGTTCTTCGGCGTCGTCGCCATCCGGGAGGGACGCGAGGTCGGCGCCGAAGGCGTCCACGCGCTGTACGACATCGGGTGCACGGCGGAACTGCGAGGCGTGGAGCGCCATCCCGACGGCCGATTCGACGTCGTCACCACCGGTGTCCACCGGTTCCGGGTCCTCGGCTTGGAGGACTCCCTCCCTTACCTTCAAGCTGACGTGGAGTGGCTCGACGAGCCTCCGGGCGAAGACGTGAGCTTCGTCGCTCGCTCGGCCGGGGCCGCGTTCCTGTCCTACCGATCGGCGCTTCTCGCCACCCAGGGACAACAAGATGACGGCGGAGGACTCCCCGACGACCCACTCGTGCTGTCCTACCTGATCGGCGCAGCCATGGTGTTGGACCTACCCGACAAGCAGGCCGTTCTGGCCGCGCCGACGACGGCTGACCGACTCCGTGAAGAGCTCACCTTGCTGCGCCGCGAGGATGCAGTACTACGAGCCCTACCGTCGCTGCCGGGCGTCGGCTACCCGCGCCAGCCCTACTCGTCCAACTGACGAGGACACCCCCAGATGCCGGCCAAGCCACATCGCTCGGGCGGAACACCGGCGACCCAGGCCCTGACTGCCGCCGGACTTGCCTTCGTCCCGCACGTCTACGTGCACCAGGACACGACCGAGTCCTACGGGTTGGAGGCGGCGAGCGCGTTGGGCGTCGAGCCTTCGCGCGTCTTCAAGACACTCGTGGCGGCGGTCGATCGGCGACTCACCGTCGCGGTCGTTCCGGTCGATGGTCAGCTCGACCTCAAGGCGCTGGCCTCCGCCTGCGGGGCGAAACGCGCCGAACTGGCCGAGCCGAGCGCCGCGGAGAGGAGCAGTGGCTACGTCCTGGGAGGCATCAGCCCGATCGGTCAGCGCAAGGTCCTGCCGACGGTTGTCGACGACTCCGCGCTCGGCTTCGCCACGGTGTACGTCTCGGGTGGTCGCCGCGGCTTCGACGTCGAGCTGGCCCCGGCTGACCTTGTCGCAGTCACAGACGCGACAGTCGCGCCGATCCGCCGACGGGGGTGATTCGGATAGAGGTCGTTGGGGTCCGAGCTTCGTGAACTCAGAGGTTCGTGAACTCAGAGGTTCGTGAGTGCCAGCAGAAGCCGGTTGACGTCCTCGGTCGAGGTGTAGTGCTCGATGCTGGCGCGGACGGCGCTGCCTGACTCGCGGATACCCAGTGCTGCCGTGACCTCCCACGCGTAGTTGTGGCCGGACCAGACATTGACCTCCTGCTTGGCCAGAGCCTCGGCGACCTGGTCGGGGCTGTACCCGTCGACGGTGAGGTAGACCGTCGACGTGCGGTGCGCGGCCCGGCCGTACACCGTGATCCGCGCATCCGCATCGAGCGCCGCCAGCGTCGTGCTCAGCAGTTCCTGCTCGTGCTGCTCGGCCGCAGCAAGCGAGGCCACCAGGCGCTCGCGTCGAGAGCCGCTCGCCTCGTCGTCCAACCCCGACAGGTGATCCACCGCCGCGCGCACGCCTGCAAAATTGTGGAACGAGGGAGTCCCCCATTCGAAGCGCTCGGGAATCGCATTCGACGACGAGGCGAGCTTGTCGGGGTGCAGTTCCTCGAGCAGGTCCGGAGCCGCGATGAGGCAGCCAACATGCGGTCCGACCCATTTGTAAGCGCTGGTGACGTAGTAGTCGCAGCCGTACGCCTGGATGTCGGTGACGCCGTGCGCCGTCGAGTGCACTCCGTCCACGTACGACGATGCCCCTCGGCTGCGAGCGATGTCCGTGATCGCACGCACGTCCGGGCGGGTTCCCAGCACATTGCTCCCCGCCGACACCGCGACCAGTCTGGTGCGCTCGTCGACGAGCCGGTCATACTGCTCGACCGGCAGCTCCCCGGTCTCGACGTCGACCTCAGCCCAACGAACATCGACGCCGCAACGGGCCGCGATCTGCACCCACGGTCGTACGTTGGCGTCATGGTCCAGCCTGGAGACAACGATGTTGTCGCCGGAGGCCCAGCCGTCGGCGAACGTACGGGCGAAGCGGTAGGTGAGGGTCGTCATGTTCGGACCCAGCACCACACCTCGTGGGTCACCGTTGACCAGGTCGGCGACGGCCTCACGCGCCGACCAGGTGAGGTCATCGGCTCGTCGGCTGGCCCCAAACGCTCCCCCGGCGTTGCTCGTGCCTGCTCGATACGCCGCAGCGATCGCCTCGATGACCTCATGCGGTGACTGCGTCCCCGCGGCGCCATCGAGAAAGGCAAACGGTCCGGACAGGGCTGGGTAGTCGGCACGGATCCGCTTCAGGTCATAGGTCACGCGCAGCACCGTAGCCAACATCGTCGACGTCGGGTGGTCGGGGACTGGAGCCGGCTGCCGCCGGCGAGTCCGAGGGCGGATCAAAGGCAGGGCCCAAGCCAGGACCATCGGCGGGGGAAGCCAACTCCGGCGTCAGCTGATCGGTTCGCAGCACCAGCACATCGAAGATCAGCCAGATCGCCACCGCGACGCCGGCCTCAAGGAGCAGCACCGACCATGCGCGGATCTCCAGCGGCCCCTGACTCAACGCTCCAACCGGGCCGTCGTAGGGATCGGAGCGCCCCAAGATCATGCCCACCGCTGCCGTGGTGACTGCCCCCGCCAAGCCCCCAACCATCAGACCGAGCAGTCCCGCCAAGGGCTGGCGGGAGCAACGGACCCAGACGGCGACTCCCGCGGCGAGCCCGATGATCACCGTGAGCACCGCAAACCACCCGTCCGCAGCGATGTACTGCTGAGGTTGAGCCGACAAGAAGTACAGGCCGTCGGTCTCGATCCGATAACCCGGCTGGGGGGCGATCCACCACCAGACAATGCCCGCGACTGCGCCAACGAGCCCGAGAGCCAAGACGACGGCGGCCGAGGTTCGCAGCGATGCTCGGGGGAAGCTCACTGCCTTGACGATCCGACAAGTCGCCCGCCGGCCACCACGGCGATCGGTTCGCGCCACGCACCCGGATCGTCGAGCGGGTCGGCGGAAAGCACGACGATCACGGTACGTGCACCCGCTCGCACCTCGACGTCGACCCGGCCAGCGAGGCCGGCCACCGAGCTAGCGTGGCGGGTGGCCGAGACGAAGGCCCCTTCGCGCCCGAGACCGCACCTCGCCAGCGCTTCGAGCTCGTCGACGCTGACACCCGGTGCCGTTCCCGCATTCCCGAGATCGGTGCCGTAGACGAGCGGCACCCCCGCCGCGATGAGATCACTCGCGTTGCCCAGACAATCCCGCCCGGAGCCCCCGACGGTCAGCGTGTGCAGGGTGGAGCAGACGGTGACCCCGGCGGCAACCATCCGCTCGACGAGCGACGCACCCAGTCGCTGCGTTGGCGTGTGCGCGAACTCATCGACTCCCGCGTCCAGGGCGCGCTCCACCATCTCCACCGTGAGCGCATGGCAGGTGACCGCAAGACCGTGCTCATGGGCCGAGGCCACGACCGATTGACAGGTCGAAGGATCGGGGACGGGCGCCTGCCCGGCCGGTTCGAGAGCGAGCTTGACCACGTCCACACCGGCGCGGGCCAGGCGGCGCACGGCCGCTCGAGCGGCGTCCGGGCCGGAGACCCCAAGTCCGAAGCCGTCAGCCCCCCAGCTTTGCGTGGGGTAGCCGCCCGGTGCGGTGATGATCTCGCCGGCGACTGCCACGAGCGGGTCGACGCTCGCCCGCCACCGTTTGGCCCGCTCGAGTGGAGCCCCCAGGTCACGAACCGCACCGACTCCGGCCGTCAGGGCGGCTGCCGGCGCACCGAAGGCGCAATGGACGTGGGTGTCCACTACCGCCGGACCGATCCAGGCTCCGTGGATCACCCGCCGTTCGGGCGGACCCGCGACGGGAGCCGCAGATCGATCGACCTCGGTGATCCTGCCGCCTGGAGCAACCCGCACTACCCCGGGACCAGTGGCCGCTCGGCTTCCGCCCCAGACGAGGCCACGCAACTCGATCAGGTCCACCACCCGACCCTACTGAGGCCCGAGACCGCGTTCGACCCGCCAGATCCACGCTACCGGGCGGTCTCTGGCCGGCTCAGTCGGTGGTGATCCGCAGCGAGAAGGTTCCGACAGACCCCTCGTAGGTCACCGAGAAGCCGAGCGCCTTGAGCGGGGCGAGCATCGCTGTTTCCGGCCCGCCGGACGCAAGTGCGGCCTGCAGCGCGTCAAAGTCGACGAAGGCAACGACACCTGCTGAACCGGCGTTCTGGACCGTGGCACGGAACAACGCAGAGTCTCCGAGCCGACCGCCCTCAGCGATGGCCGCCGCCCAGGCTGGACTCGACGCCACCACGACGCCATCCGAGGTGGGGACCGTCGTCACTCGACCCGACATCACGCTCTTCCCCCGACCGACCCCGGCATCGACGAGCTGGGTCACCGCCTTGACCGTGTCCGGGCCACCGACCACGTGCAGACCAACGTCGGGCTGCCCGTCGGTCGGGGCATTCACCGCGAGCACAGTCTGCTCACCGAACAGCGTCGGCCAGCTGTCAGGGTCGCTCCACTTCCCAAGGCTGTCATCGAGACCAGAACCTCCGAGCATCCCTGGTGGCAACCCCGCGCGTCCCAGCTGTTTCATCGAGGAGGCGAAAGACTCCTTCAGCGCGCTGCCCACGTCTGAGCCGCCAATGGCGGCCACGGTCGAGTCCGGCAGATCCGCCACCGCGGAAACCCCGGCCGATCCGAGCGCCTGGGCCACCTCGCCCCGCCCTTGCACGGTGAGTGCCCCGTCATCGAAGCGCAAGACCGCCACCGAGGATCCCTTCGCCTCGGTGAGGCCGGAGGTTGCAAAACCTCCGCCCAGAGCAGGCCCGAGGCCCTTCGTCAGCGTCGCGACCCCAGCGTTGTCGACCCAGACGGTCGCAATTCCCGAGGGGAACGCCGCAACGTCTGAGGCGTAGGTCTCGTTGTCCGTCAGGTTGGCCGTGGCGCTGTCATCCGCGAGCTGCTGAGCCAGATCAGCCCCGCCGCTCGCGCCCAGCGGTGAGAGCGATGCCGCGACGACGACATAGCCGTCCCTGGCGGAGACGCTGGCCTGCGACCCGGACCCGGCGGCGGCGAGCAGCCGGGTGAGGCTGGAACCCGCGGCGGCCTCGTCGGTCGTCTGAAGAACCAGTTCGACTACTGGCGCACCCTTGGCGCCGGGGAGGACCGCGACCGCATAGCGGTCGCCCAGCCACGGCTGGATGTCCTTGGCGTAGTCGATCTCACTGCCCTTGAACATCTTGCTCAGAATCGGGCCCAGGTTCCCGTCGGCCGAAAGCGTGTCCTGGAGCTGCGGGAACTTGCGCAAGAAGGCGAAGGCTTGCATCTTCTGCCCGGCGGACGGGTCCAGATCGAGTTCGGCATAGGCCACGGCGGCCTGAGGAACCAGGTCCTCCGGTTGGGTGCCTCCGCCCGAGAGGGCCGCCCCCACCGCGAAGGCGCCAGCGCCAGCGGCCAGGACGAGAGCGGCAGCGCCGCCGACGACGAATGCCCGACCGCGCTTGCTCCCGTTCGAGGCCGGCTGGCCGACGACGGTGGTTGCGGCTGAAGCGGGTCCGCTGGCCAAGACCTCAGTGGGTGAGCCCTCCGGCATGGTGACGTCCTCGTTCACGTTCGTTTCCCCCTCAGCGGCGCGCAGCGCCGGTCCGGTCCAAGGACCAGTATCGGCCCTTGAACGCGTTCGGTGAAGCGGCTAGACGACCGATCCCGAGCCCAGCAGCGCCTTCAGATCGCCGAACAAGGCCGCGGAGGCCGACACGCGGAGTCGGTCGTCAAGCTGGAGCACGGTGGTGCGTCCCGATGACTGAAGCTGCAGATGCACCGCCACGACGCCTGGATGGCTCGCGAGCACGCCCTTGAGCTGCTCGACGACGGGAGGGATGCACTTGGCCACAGGCAAGGAAATGACGATCGGCCCTCGCTCCCCGACCGAGAGGTCCGGCAGGGTCATCTCCAAGGCCACGAGGCGAGGGGTGTCTTCGCGCTTGTCCAGCCGCCCCCTCACCACGACGACGGCGTCCTCGACGAGCTGAGTGGCCACCGCCGTGTAGGACGCGGGGAAGAACATGACATCGATGGCGCCTTCGAGGTCCTCGATCGTCGCGATCGCCCACGGATTTCCTTGCTTGGTCATCTTGCGCTGCAGGCCCGACACCAGTCCAGCGATCGTGACCACGGCACCGTCGCCACGACCCTCGTCAAGCAGGAGGTTCGCGATGGACACGTCTGAGGACTGGCTCAGGACGTGTTCGACCCCGGTGAGTGGATGGTCGGAGACGTACAGGCCGAGCATGTCCCGTTCGGCCTGGAGCAGCACCGTCTTGTCCCACTCACCAACGGGGATGTCGAGCTCGAAGCCGAGCGCGGGCGCTCCCTCCTCGCCACCACCGAACAGGTCGAACTGGCCGACGGCCTCGGCCCGCTTGGTCTCCAGCACCGCATCGATCGCTTCCGCGTGTATGACGGTCAAGCCACGTCTGGTGTGGCCCAAGGAGTCGAAGGCCCCGGCCTTGATCAGGGACTCGACGGTTCGCTTGTTGCAGACGACGGCGTCGACCTTCGCGAGGAAGTCGGTGAAGCTCGTGAACCTGCCCTTTGCCTGCCGCGTGGCCACGATCGAGTCGACGACATTGGCTCCGACATTGCGGACCGCAGTGAGACCGAACCGGATATCGGTGCCACGGGGGGTGAAGTTCGCGTCGGAGTCGTTCACGTCGGGAGGAAGGACCTTGAGCCCCATCCGGCGGCACTCGTTGAGATAGAGCGCGGACTTGTCCTTGTCGTCGCGAACAGAGGTGAGCAACGCCGCCATGTACTCGGCGGGATAGTTGGCCTTGAGATAGGCGGTCCAGAAGGAGACCACCCCGTAACCGGCGCTGTGTGCCTTGTTGAATCCGTAGTCGGAGAACGGAACCAGGGTGTCCCAGAGGGCGCGTACGGCCGCCGGGCTGTAGCCACGCTGGGTCATTCCAGCCGCAAAGGAGTCATACTCCTTGTCGAGGATCTCCTTCTTCTTCTTGCCCATCGCCTTGCGCAGCAGGTCGGCCTGCCCGAGCGAGTAGCCGGCGACCTTCTGGGCGATGGCCAGCACCTGCTCCTGATAGACGAGCAAGCCGTGCGTCTCATCGAGGATCTCGGCCAGGGGCTCAGCCAGCTCCGGATGGATCGGCACGATCGGCTTGCGCTTGTTCTTGCGGTCGGCGTAGTCGTTGTGCGCGTTGGCCCCCATCGGGCCGGGGCGATACAGCGCGCTGACTGCCGCGATATCAGCGAAGGACGTCGGCTGCATCAGTCGCAACAGCGCCCGCATGCCGGCACCCTCGAGCTGGAACACGCCCAGGGTGTCGCCTCGACCCAGCAACTCGTAGGTCGCCTGGTCGGCGTCGAGGTCTAGGTCCTCCAGGACCACTGTCTCACTGCGATTGTTGCTGATGTGCTCGAGGCAGTCGTCAAGGACAGACAGGTTGCGGAGCCCGAGAAAATCCATCTTGAGCAAGCCGAGGGACTCACAGGCGCCCATGTCGAGCTGAGTGATGATCGCCCCGTCTGCGTCGCGGCGCTGGATCGGGATGACGTCGAGCAACGGCTCGCTGCACAAGATCACTCCGGCTGCGTGAACGCCCCACTGACGCTTCAGCCCCTCCAGCCCGCGGGCGGTGTCCACCACCTTGGCCACGTCCGGCTCAGCTTCGTAGAGGCCGCGGAACTCGCCGGCCTCCTTGTAGCGCTCGTCCTTGGGGTCGAACATCCCCGCCAACGAGACGTCCTTGCCCATGAGGGATGGCGGCATGGCCTTGGTCAGCCGATCACCCATGGCGTAGGGGTAGCCGAGCACCCGGGCGGCGTCCTTGATCGCGGCCTTGGCCTTGATGTTGCTGTAGGTGATGATCTGGGCGACGCGCTCCTCGCCGTACAGCTCTGTCGCGTATCGGATCATGTCGCCCCGCCGACGCTCGTCGAAATCCATGTCGATGTCTGGCATCGAGATTCGTTCGGGGTTGAGAAACCGCTCGAAGAGCAGACCATGCTTGATGGGATCGAGCTCGGTGATGCCGAGGGCGTAGGAGATGACGGATCCGGCGGCCGAGCCGCGCCCCGGACCCACCCGGATTCGGTTTTCGTGGGCATACCGCACCAGGTCCGCCACGACCAGGAAGTAGCCCGGGAAGCCCATCTGGGAGATGACACCCAGCTCGTAGGCTGCTTGGGCCTGGTGTGCGTCGGGGACCCCGAGCGGGAATCGCCGGCGCAGCCCGACCTCGACCTCCTTGACCAACCACGACTCTTCCGACTCGCCCTCCGGCACGGGGAAGCGTGGCATCAGGTTGGCTCCCTCGTTGAACGAGATGGAGCAGCGTTCGGCTACCAGGAGGGTGTTGTCGCACGCCTCGGGGAGCTCGCGCCAGACCTCGCGCATCTGCGCGGCGCTCTTGAGGTAGAAGTCCTGCGCGTCGAAGCGGAATCGGTTGGGGTCGGCGAGCGTCTTGCCGGTCTGGACGCACAAGAGCACTTCGTGGGCCTGAGCGTCGGCGGCGTGGGTGTAGTGCAGGTCGTTCGTGGCGAGCAGCGGGATCTCGAGATTACGGGCGATGCGCAGCAGGTCTTCATGGGTCCGTCGCTCGATCTCCAGGCCGTGGTCCATGACCTCGCAGAAGAAGTTCCCCGGTCCGAAGATGTCGCGGTAGTCCGCTGCGGCTCGCAGGGCACGGTCGTAGTTGCCCGCCTGCAACCACCGGTTGACCTCACCTGACGCGCATCCGGTCGTTCCGATGAGCCCCTTCGAGTAGGTCTCCAGCAACTCACGATCGAAGCGCGGGAACTTGCGGTACTGACCCTCGAGGCTGGCCAGGCTCGAGAGGCGGAAGAGATTGTGCAGGCCGACATTGTCCTGTGCCAACAACGTCATGTGCGTGTAGTTGACCTTGCCCTTGGTCATCCCCTCGTCGCCGACGTCTTGCCCCACGCCGTCGCCGAAGGTGAAAGGCTGCCGATCGAAGCGACTCCCCAAGGGGACGTAGTAGCCCTCCATGCCAATGATCGGATTGATTCCGGCTGCTTTGGCCTGTTTGTAGAAGTCGTAGGAACCGAACACGTTGCCGTGGTCGGTCATCGCCAGCGAAGGCATCTCCAGGCGCGCCGCCTCGGCCATCAGGTCTTTCACTCGCGCGGCACCGTCGAGCATGGAGTACTCGGTGTGGACGTGAAGGTGGACGAAGCCGTCGTGCTGCGCTACGCCCGACACCTGCCTCACCCTCCTCGCCCACGACACCGCTCACCGCAGCAGGCGAGCGCCTCCCGGTGGGTGCCTGACCGGGGGAAGTCGGCCGACCCGGTCGAGACTAGCCGGGTGCGGGGACGGTCCCGCATCGCCCGGCGTGGCATCGGCGCGTCGCGTCCGCACCGCCCCGTCGCGTCGTGCTCGCAACGGCGATCAGGGCGAAGCCAGGGCGCTGAGTTCGGCGTAGACCTCGTCGGACAGCTCAACCTCTGCGGCGGCGACGTTCTCCTCGAGGTGGGCCACCGAACCGGTGCCGGGGATCGGCAGGAGCGCCGGGGAACGCCTCAGCAACCAGGCGAGTGCGAGCTGGGCCGGTGAGTGGCCGGTGCGGCTCGCCAGCTCGTCCAGCGGGCCGCCTGGCCGCGCGACCCGTCCGCTGGCGATGGGGAACCATGGGATGAAACCGACTCCGGTCCGCTCGCTGTGCTCCAGCAGAGTCTCGCTTTGGCGATTCCCGACGTTGTAGAGGTTCTGCACGCTCACGATCGGGGCAAGAGCCGAAGCGGCCTCGAGCTCGGCCACGCTCACCTCAGAGAGCCCGAGGTGAGCAATCTTTCCCTCGTCCTGCATGGCCTTCAGCTCACCCACCTGGTCGGCGAGGGGAACCTGCGGGTCGATGCGGTGAAGCTGATAGAGGTCGATTCGCTCGACGTCCAACCGACGCAACGACATCTCAACGCATTGCCGCAGATACTCCGGGCGGCCGACCTCCTTCCACGCGTCGGGACCTTGACGCGTAAAGCCACCCTTGGTGGCGATCACGAGTCCCGCGTAGGGGTGCAGCGCCTCGCGAATCAGGTCTTCGGAGACGAACGGACCGTAGGAGTCGGCGGTATCGATGAAGTTCACCCCCAGCTCTACGGCACGCCGAAGGACGCTGACGGCGGTCGCCGGGTCGGCAGGGGGGCCCCAGATGCCCGGCCCGGTGATCCGCATCGCCCCAAAGCCCAGCCGGGTCACCGGGAGGTCACCTAGCAAGAAGGTGCCGCTAGCGGCCGCCATGGGCGAGGAGTTGCTCGATGCACCAGTCACCAACTGAGTCAAGCACGCCCTGGCCGAGGGCATTCACTGGCCCGGGGAGCCAGCCTGGTCGCCCGCGGCCACGGTCCGGCTAGGGCAGCTGGTGCCACATGTGCCGGTGGGGCAGCCCAGCGTCGTCGAACTCGGCGCCGTACGCCTCGTAGCCAAGGACCTCGTAGAACGGCACCGCAGGTGTCTGCGCCGCGAGATAGACGCAGGACACGCCGACCAGCGCGGCCCGCTGTTCCAGCGCGCGCACGAGCCTGGTCCCCAGACCACCACCACGGTCGGAACGCAGGACGGCCAGCCTCCCCAGATGACCGACAGGTCCGAGATCAGGGTCGAGCCCGGCGAACCCGGCCGCCTCCACGAGCAGCCTGCCGGTGCCGATGACCAGCTCCCCCATACGCGCCACGGCATGATCGGCGACCCGATCGTGCTCATCGCGCTCGAGCTCCACAGGTACGCGCTGCTCCACCACGAAGACCTGGTGTCTCACGAAGTACGCCGCCGCCACCAGGGCTGGCGCTTGGGCTTCCTGAAGCACCTGCAGCTCGACCTCGGCGGGCTGCGTCACCGCGCGGTCACCGTGAGACGGACGACATCATTCGGCGTCGGAGACGAGGGTCAGCGCCGAACTGAGGTCGATGGGGTAGTCAGAGACGAAGGCCATGCGTTGGCCCGTGCTGGGATGGTCGAAGGACAACCGATGCGCGTGCAGCCACTGCCGGGACAGGCCGAGCTTGGCCGCCAGGCTCGGGTCTGCCCCGTACGTCAGATCACCCACACACGGGTGACGCAAGGCGCTCAGATGTACTCGGATCTGATGCGTACGGCCGGTCTCGAGGCGGACTTCCAACAGCGATGCTGAGCGAAATGCCTCGAGGGTCTCGTAGTGCGTGATGCTGGGTTTTCCACCTGCCACGACGGCCCAACGCCAGTCATGGGTCGGGTGCCGGGCGATCGGTGCCTCCACGGTTCCGCGCAACGGATCGAGATGCCCTTGAGCCAAGGCGTGATAGACCTTCTCGACGGCTCGTTGCTTGAACGCACGCTTCAGCACCGTGTAGGCGAGCTCGGACTTTGCGACGACCATGAGGCCGCTGGTCCCGACGTCGAGGCGGTGCACGATGCCCTGACGTTCGGCGGCCCCCGACGTCGAGACGCGATAGCCTGCGGCTGCCAGCCCGCCAACCACCGTTAGGCCAGACCATCCCGGGCTGGGGTGGGCGGCCACGCCTGGTGGTTTGTCCACGACGACGATGTCATCGTCGTCGTGGACCACGAGCAGACCCGGCACGGGCTCTTCCGCTATCTCCGAGGATGCTCGCGGCGCCGAAGGCAGCTCGACTTCGAGCCAGGAGCCGGAGACAACACGGTCGCTCTTGCGCGCCGGTGTCCCGTCGATCGACACCTTGCCTGACGAGGCCAGGTCTGCGGCCTGGGTACGCGACACACCGAAAAGCCGAGCCAGCGCCGAGTCGACACGCTCTCCTTCTAGGCCTTCGGGGACCGACAGGCCCCGAGACTCACCCATCGCGGTCGGCCGACGAAGCAGAGTCCTCACCGTCGTAACGACCCCTGGACTCTGCGGCATCGTGTCGGGCAGCCCATCCCTGACGGCGTCCATCGAGCTCGAACCCAAGCACCGAGAGCACGACTATGCCCGTCACCGACCCGACGATGGCGGCATCCGCGAGGTTGAACACTGGCCACTGGGGCCACTCGATCCAGTCGACCACGTGCCCGCGGAAGAACCCCGGAGCCCGAAAGATCCGATCGATCAGGTTTCCGATGGCTCCGCCCAGCAGACCACCGAGGCAGATGGCCCAGGGCACGGACCTCAGCCGGCGGGCGGTGCGCAAGATGACGATCGTGACGACGGCTGCCACACCCGTGAAGATCCAGGTGGCCCCGGTCCCGATGCTGAAGGCTGCCCCGGGATTTCGGGTGTAGGTGATCGTCACCAGGCCGCCGAGCAACTCGATGGGGGCGTGTCCAGGCATCACGGCGACGATGATCGACTTGGTGACAGCGTCGAGCAGGACCACGGTGACGGCCACGCCGAGAAGTAGGGCCGTGGTCCGGCGGGTGGAGCTGTTGGGCTCGGCGTCGCTCAGCGACGCTCCTCCTTCTGCTTGCACGGCAGGCACAGGGTCGCACGCGGGAACACCTGAAGCCGAGCCTTGCCTATCGGATTGCCGCAAGACTCGCAGACACCATACGTGCCGTCGTCGAGGCGCCGCAGCGCTCGTTCGGTCTGCTCGATCATGTCTCGAGCGTTGTTCGCCAAAGACATCTCGTGCTCACGCTCAAAGGTCTTGGTCCCCGCGTCGGCCTGATCGTCGCCCGCCCCGTCGCCGGAGTCGCGCAACAGATCGGCCAGACCCTCCTCGGCCGAGGCGATCTCACCCCGGAGGCGCTCGAGGTCAGCCTCGAGCTCGGCACGGACGCCGCGCAGCTCCTTGGCAGTCCACGGGCTCTCATCGGCACGAACAACGAGCCGTGCGGCCTTCTTCGCGGGAGCCTTCTTCGCGGGAGCCTTCTTCGCGGGAGCCTTCTTCGCGGGAGCCTTCTTCGCGGGAGCCTTCTTCGCGGGAGCCTTCTTCGCGGGAGCCTTCTTCGCGGGAGCCTTCTTCGCGGGAGCCTTCTTCGCGGGAGCCTTCTTCGCGGGAGCCTTCTTCGCGGGAGCCTTCTTCGCGGGAGCCTTCTTCGCGGGAGCCTTCTTCGCGGGAGCCTTCTTCGCAGGAGCCTTCTTCGCAGGAGCCTTCTTCGCAGGGGCCTTCTTCGCGGGAGCCTTCTTCGCGGGGCCTTCTTCGCAGGGGCCTTCTTCGCGGGAGCCTTCTTCGCAGGGGCCTTCTTCGCGGGAGCCTTCTTCGCCGTCGTGACTGGCGCGCTCGCCACCTTCTTCGCGGTTCGGGACGTCGCACTCACCACTGACGAACCAGCTCCCACCGTCTCCTGGACGGCGGCGCTGCGACGCTTAGCCATGCTCTGACCCCGATCCGTACGTAGGTCCCGCGGTCCACGGAGGATAGGTGCCGCGCGACGCGTCATCAAACAGGCGCGCCGCAGGCCATGGAGCTATCTAGCGTTCCGACCGTGCCCTCCCGACTGGCTAGCATCGCGTCGTGCCCACGCGCGTGCTCGTCCTCGGCGCAGGTTTCGGTGGTCTCGAGGTGGCCACCACAGTGGCCGCCGCGTGCCCCGATTCGGCGCGCGTCACCCTCATCGACCACGCCGCCGGGTTCGTCTTCGGCTTCAGCAAGCTGGATGTCATGTTTGGGCGGCACACGGCCGCCGAGAGCGTCCACTCCTATTCCGGTCTCAGTGACCTGGGGATCACTTTCGTGGCAGGCTCCGTGAGCGCGATCGACCCCGGTGAACGCCGCGTAGAGACGTCCGTCGGCACCTTCGAAGGCGATGTCCTCGTCGTCGCCCTCGGCGCGGACCTCGACCCCGCCGCCACGCCTGGCCTGGTGGAAGGCGGCCACGAGTTCTACACCGTGTCCGGCGCCTTCGCCCTCCGCGAGGTGATCCGGGACTTCCCGGGCGGACGCGTTGTGGTCGGCGTCACATCGACTCCCTTCAAGTGCCCGCCCGCGCCGAGTGAGTGCGCCTTGCTGATGCATGAGTACCTGACGGGGCGTGGAGTGCGCGGCGCCTCGGAGATCTCTTTGGTCATGCCCTTCGGCAGCCCCATCCCGCCCTCCCCACAAGCCTCGGCAGCCGTGCTCGAAGCCTTCGCGGAGCGAGGCATCGACTGGTGTCCCGGCGTCCTGGTCACAGCTCTCGACCCTCAGCAACGAACGCTGCTGCTGAGCGACGGCACGACGAAGCCGTACGACCTGTTCCTCGGCGTCCCCGTGCACCGAGCACCCCAGGTCGTGCTCGACTCGGGCATGACTCAGGAGGGGTGGATCCCGGTGGATCCCACGACGCTGGAGACCGCCTACCCGGGTGTTTATGCGGTGGGAGACGTCACCAGTGTCGGCACCCCCAAGGCCGGCGTGTTCTCCGAAGGCCAGGCGGCTGTTGCGGCCGCCCGAATCATCTCGACCATCGAAGGCGTGCCGGCCACCGCAACCTACGACGGTCGAGGCATCTGCTACCTCGAGTTCGGAGGCGGCACGGTGGCCAAGGTCGACGTCACGTTCGCGCCTGGGCAGCGACCCACCGGGGACCTCGAAGGTCCGGCTACCAGCCTGGTTACGGACAAGTCTCAGTTCGAGAGCGATCGGCTCCGCCGCTGGTTTGCGTCGGCCGGATCCTGATCCTGGCCGGCACCTGGCAAGACACGCGTAGCAAATCTCGTTCGGTTGCCCGACCCCCGTCCCCTACGATGAGGGCGACCAGCAAGACGCTGACGAGGACGCAACGTCTCGACCGCAGCCGCGAGCGACCTGGGGATGGTGTGAGCCCAGGGGCGTGCACCTGACGGACATCACCTCCGAGTCGTCGGAAGAACCGTCGAAAGCCATTCGGCGGCTAGAGCCGGCCGCTGGTCACCTCGAGAGGGCAGGTCCTTCACCGGCACCTGCCAAGGAGGGTGGTACCGCGGGAGTGCGGCAGTCGTCGCTCTCGTCCCTTCGCCGAACGCGCAGCGAAGGAGCCCTCCCGATGGGGACTTACCGACCAGTTCCGGCGCAGGTCGACCTCCCGGCCCTCGAACGCGACCTGCTCGCGACCTGGCGCGCAGATGACGTCTTCTCGCGCAGCCTCGCCGCCACCGAAGGTGGGCCGTCCTGGGTCTTCTACGAAGGCCCACCGACAGCCAACGGGCTGCCCGGCACGCACCATGTCGAGGCTCGCGCCTTCAAGGACGTCTTTCCCCGCTATCGCACCATGAAGGGCTATCACGTCCCGCGCAAGGCTGGGTGGGACTGCCATGGACTGCCGGTGGAGATCGCCGTCGAGAAGGAGCTCGGCTTCTCCGGCAAGGGAGACATCGAGGCGTACGGCGTGGCCGAGTTCAACGCACGCTGCCGCAGCTCGGTCAAGCGGCACGTCGGAGCCTTCGAGGAGATGACGGAACGGATGGGCTACTGGGTCGACATGAGCCAGGCCTATTGGTCCATGAACCCCAGCTACGTCGAGTCGGTGTGGTGGTCGCTCAAGCAGATCTGGGACAAGGGACTGCTCGTGCAGGACCACCGGGTAACGCCCTATTGCCCTCGCTGCGGCACCGGGCTGTCCGACCATGAGCTGGCACAGGGCTACGAGACCGTGGCCGACCCCTCCGTCTATGTGCGATTCCCCTTGACCGGTGGCCCACTTGCCGGTGCGGCCGACCTTCTGGTCTGGACGACGACCCCGTGGACGTTGGTGTCCAACACCGCGGTCGCAGCACACCCCGACGTGACCTATGTCCTCGTGCGGACGGTCGAGGGCGACCCTGTCGTGGTTGCCGAGGAGTTGCTGGGTCAGATTCCCGGCCTTGAGGAAGGAACCATCGAACGACGCTTTCGCGGCCAGGAGATGGAGCGGTGGAGCTATAAAAGGCCGTTCGACCTGGTCGAGATCCCGGACGCCCACTACGTGGTCAACGACACCTATGTGACCACCGAGGACGGCACCGGGTTGGTCCACCAGTCGCCCGCCTTTGGCGCTGACGACTTGCGGGTCTGCAAGGCGTACGGCCTGCCGGTCGTCAACCCGGTGCGACCCGACGGGACCTTCGACCCCGATGTGCCCCTCATCGGCGGGCAGTTCTTCAAGCACGCCGACGCCGATCTCGTGCGCGACCTCGAGGCTCGCGGTCTCATGTACTTGCACGTGCCCTATGAGCACGCATATCCGCACTGCTGGCGCTGTCACACCCCACTCATCTACTACGCGCAGCCGTCGTGGTACGTCCGCACCACCGCGATCAAGGACGCATTGCTGAGGGAGAACGAAGCCACCAACTGGTACCCCGACAACGTCAAATGGGGCCGGTACGGAGACTGGCTGCGCAACAACGTCGACTGGGCGCTTTCCCGGAGCCGGTTCTGGGGCACGCCCCTTCCCATCTGGGTCAATGACGCCGATGCCTCGGACCTGGTCTGCGTAGGGTCTCTGGCCGAGCTGTCCGAGCTCACCGGCACTGATCTGTCCACTCTCGACCCTCACCGGCCCTACGTCGACGACGTGACCTTCACACGCGAGGGCGTGGAGGGGGTCTATCGGCGGGTGCCCGAGGTCATCGACGTCTGGTACGACTCCGGCGCGATGCCGTTCGCTCAGTGGGGCTACCCGCACGCCGCAGGATCACAGGAGCAGTTCGAGGGAACCTATCCGGCGCAGTACATCTGTGAGGCGCTGGACCAGACGCGCGGGTGGTTCTACTCGTTGATGGCCGTGGGCACCATGGTCTTCGACGCCAGCTCCTACGAGAACGTCCTGTGCCTAGGCTTGATCCTGGCCGAGGACGGCCGCCGGATGAGCAAGCACCTCGGCAACATCCTGGAACCGATCCCGCTCATGGACGAGCACGGCGCCGACGCCTTGCGGTGGTTCATGCTGGCCAGCGGGTCGCCGTGGCAACCTCGCAAGGTCGGTCATGCTGGGCTCCAGGAGGTGGTGCGCAAGGTCCTGCTCACCTACTGGAACACCGCTTCCTTTCAATCACTGTACGGCCGCGCGGCGGGATTCGACCCGGCCTCCACGCCGGCACCCCAGGTCGCTGACCGCCCGGTACTCGACCGCTGGGCGCTGTCAGAAGCGCACCAGCTGGTCCAGACCGTCGACGACGCACTCTCCGACTTCGACACCCCGCGGGCGGGCCGGGCCATCGCGGCCTACCTCGACGATCTGTCCAACTGGTACGTCCGCCGATCGCGGAGGCGTTTCTGGGACGGTGACGCCGCCGCCCTCACGACCCTGCACGAGTGTCTTCGGCTCACGACGCTGGTGATGGCTCCGCTCGTGCCATTCGTGACCGACCGCGTCTGGCGCGACCTGTTCGCCACATCGGTCGACGACGCGCCGGACTCGGTCCATCTGGCCCGCTGGCCGGTCGCGGACAGCTCCCTCATCGATGGGCAGCTCGCCGAGGACGTGGGGTTGGTCCGTCGACTGGTCGAGCTGGGCCGGGCCGCCCGGGCCGATGCCAAGGCCCGGACCCGGCAGCCGCTCCAGCGCGCCCTCGTGGGAGCACCCGGTTGGGAGGGGCTGTCCCCCGACCTTCGTGCGCATGTCGCTGACGAGCTCAATGTGCTCGAGGTCGCTTCCCTGGGCGAGGCCGCCGGCGACCTGGTCGATCACAG
Source organism: uncultured Actinomycetota bacterium (assembly GCA_963805505.1). Classification (GTDB taxonomy): domain Bacteria; phylum Actinomycetota; class Actinomycetes; order DATJPE01; family DATJPE01; genus JANPBY01. The sequence continues at coordinate 664,479 of CAWDUP010000007.1, forward strand.
CGCCAAGGCGAACTTCCGCTCGCTGGGTCGGCGATTCGGGAAGGACACCCCACGCGTGGCCGAAGCCATCGCTTCGACGGATGCCCGCACTCTTGCGACGGCTCTGCGAAACGGTGCGGCAACCGTCGCCGTCACCGGGCTGGGGGAGGTCAGCGTGGATCCCGAGGACGTGATCATCACCGAGACCCCGCGAGAGGGCTGGGCTGTGGCTCGCCTGGGCGAGACGGTGGCCCTCGATCTCCACCTCACTCCCGAGCTGATCCGGGCGGGACTTGCCCGCGAAGCGGTCCGCATGGTCCAGGAGGCTCGCAAGAGCAGTGGTTTCGACGTGTCCGACCGCATCACGGTGCGATGGGCGGCCACCGGCGATGTCGCCGACGCGCTGCAGGAGCATGCCGACCTGCTGGCTTCGGAGGTCCTCGCCATCGACGTGCACCGGGTCGCGGCGGCTGAGCTCGGACCGGAGGCGTTTGCCGACCACGACCTCGGGCTGAGCATCGGGCTGGAACGCGTCTGACTCGGGGCTAAGGGTCGCCCTTCGCGGGGCCGATAGGAGTGATGAGGCCATACCCCCTCGGACGCCCCCTGGTGGCCGGCCGCAGACCGGAGGACCGAATGACGCTCCACACCGTCCCCCTGGGGGGACCCGCCCTCACCGGGTTGCGCCTGCGCCCCAACGCGGTAGCCGTCCCGGCCCTGTCCAGCCATGTCCGGCCCGCGCTGGTCCTCGCCGAGAAGGAGAGCAGGGCACTCCTGGAGGCTGCGCGCACCCATGACGTGTCCAAGGGCGGCGTCTACTGCTCCTCTCCCATCGGCATCCAGATCTGGGATCGCCCGTGGCTGTCTGCCGATGACTCCGGGGAGGCCGTCCAGCTGGGTTCGGTGGACTGGAGCTATGACAGCCCCGTGAAGCACTACGTGACCATCTACCGGGCGATGGTGACCTCCGAAGGCGTCGCCGCTGGGGCGAGCACCCTGTCAGTCCTCACCGCGGTGCTCGGACTCACCGGCATCCCCGTCGATGGCGACCGGGTCACCATGCCGGCCCCGCCGGCTCGCGACCCCTTCCGCCGGCCCGTCTGAACCTGCGTCGACCCGAACCTGCGTCGACCCGAACCTCAGTCGACCCGAACCTCAGTCGGCCTGAACCGGCGGCCCGCTCGGGGCGTCTGGTGCAGGAGCCGGAGCGAAGGGCCGACCCTGCTGTGGCGAGGGCTGCCCGGTGCCTTGGGTCGGCCCCTGCCCAGGAGCCTGGCCCTGCCCGGAGGGCTGGGCCGGCGCAGCGACCGGCGGGGCGCTGGCAGCTGCGGGTGAGCCTGCCGACGGCGCGGCGGAGGGCGCCGAGGAGCCGCTCGGCCCGGCTGGGGCAACCTGAGGACCCTTGGCCTCCAAGTCGCGCAACTGACCCTCGAGGTAGGAACGCAGCCGGGTTCGGTACTCCTTCTCGAACGCACGCAGCTCCTCGACCTTGGCTTGCATGGTCGAGCGCTCGGACTCCAGGTCCCCCATCGTCCGCGCGTGGGCCGCGCGGGCGTCGGCGAGGATCCGATCCGCCTCCGCCTTCGCTCCGGCGACGTGCTCGTCGGCGGTCTTTTGCGCGAGCTCGAGCATCCGCACCGCAGAGTCAGACGGCGCGGCCGCCGCTGCGGTCGCGGGAGCGGCCGCGGCCGCTGGCACGGCGGACGGAGGAGCGGGCGCGGCCGGAGCAGCTGCCGCCGCTGTTGCTCGAGCCGTGAGGTCGTCAATCTCTCGGTGAAGGCGGCCCAGCTCGGCCTCGACCTCGTCGAGGAAGCCGTCGACCTCCTCCATGTTGTAGCCCTCACGGAGCTTGACGGTCGTGAACTGCTTGTTGGCCACGTCCGAGGCGGTCAGCGGCATGGGAACTCCAAGAGAAGGACGGGTCGGCCGGTGGTTTCGGCCGAGTCTGGCACGTGCGGTCGTTGCGCTGCTGGTGTCACATGTTGCTGTCAGTCTGTCGATCGTTGCGCTGCGTTGCTAGGTGTGCTGGTGAGAGGCTACGCGAACGAGCGGATGACGTTGGGCAAGATCCCCACGATCACGATCTGGGCGAACAAGAAGAGGACCAGCCAGGCGAGGTCCAAGCTGACTCCCCCGATCCGCAGCGGTGGGATGAAGCGCCGAACGAACTTCAGCGGCGGATCGGTCAACGTGAAGACGATCTCGGCCAGGATGAGGACGAACCCGTGGGGGGTGTAGTCGCGGGCGAACATGAAGACGTAGTCGAGCACCAGGCGCGCCAGCAGGAGCAAGACGAACAAGAAGCCGACATCGGCAACGATGGTGGCCAGGAGATTCACGGCGCGAGGCTTCGGTAGAGCGCGGAGTCAGCGACGAGGCTCAGGACTGGTTGAAGAATCCGCCTTCGGCGAGGCGAGCCTTCTCCTCGGCCGTCACGACAACGTTCGCGGGTGACAGAAGAAACACCTTCGCCGTGACCCGTTCGATGGTGCCGTGGACGGCGAAGACCAGCCCTGCGGCAAAATCCACAAGTCGCTTGGCGTCGGAATCCTCCATGTCCGTCAGATTCATGATCACCGGCGTGCCGTCACGGAAGTACTCCCCCACCGTGCGGGCATCGTTGTAGGTGCGTGGGTGCAGAGTCGTGATCCGGTAGGACTCGAGATCCGGTTCGATCGCCACCGGCGCCGGTCGCGGACTCGACACGGCCCGCTCATCACGTACGGGCTGCAGCGAGCGGGTCGAGGCGCGAGGTTCGGGACGCACGTCTGGCCGCGCGGTCTCGTCCTGCGCGTAGCCGTACTCGTCCTGGCCGTATTCGTACAGGTCGGTCTCGTCCTCGACGAGCCCGAGGTAGACCGCCATCTTGCGCATCGAGCCGGCCATGCCTTCAGTTCCCTCCGGGGCGGGACCAACGGGCCGGACGACCCGCCGCACGCCGAGGCTACCGGAGCGGAGGGCGCTTCCCCAGCATCACCGAGCCGAGCCGCACGTGTGTCGCGCCGCAGGCGATGGCCGCCTCGAAGTCTCCACTCATCCCTGCTGACACCCAGTCCGCGCCGGGCGACACACTCTGCACCCGGGCGGACAGCGCCACCAACGGGGCAAAGGCGCGCTCAGGTGGAACATCGCGCGGCGCCACGACCATGATGCCGCCGAGCTCCAGATGCTCCGCGCGCGCCACGACGTCTGCCAACCGCTCGAGGTCAGCTGGGGGAATCCCACCACGACCGCCGGCGTCAGCCGGGGGTTGCGCATCCAGCGACACCTGCACCAACAGGCGAAGTCGACGAGCGGCTCGCCCGGCGGCCTTGTCGAGGGCAGCGACGAGTCGCTCACGATCGACGGCATGGACCACTGCGGCGTAGCCGGCGACCGAAGCGGCCTTGTTGGTCTGCAGCTGGCCAACGAAGTGCCAGGTCAAAGCGAGGTCTTGGCACGACCTCGCTTTGGGCGCCGCCTCCTGGTCCCGGTTCTCGGCCACATCGAGCACGCCCAGGGAAGCCAACCGACGGACATCTGCCGCCGGCCAGGTCTTCGTGACAGCAACGATGGTCACTGAGTCGGTCGTCCGTCCAGCTGCAACGCACGCGGCGGCCACGCGGCGTCGAACCGCAGCCAGGTTGGTTGCCAGCTCCTCGGCTCGCGGATCGATCACGCTTCCCACGCTATGACCCCGGCGGTACGGCCGGTCACGCCGTCGCGTCGATAGGAGAAGTGGTCGCTCGACTCGAAGGTGCAAGGCCCCACACGTTCAACGCTGCGCACCGTCTCCGCTAGCAGCGCGACGAGTCCCCGACGAAGGTCGAGCCCTGGAGTCCCCCACCTTGTCGGAACAGCCGCTGCCGGCGCGACCGTTGCCACATCCGCTTGCATCTCCTCAGGGACCTCGTAGCAAGAGCCGCAGATCGATGGTCCTAGCCAGGCTTCGACCCTGCCCGGTGCTGCACCGAGCTCCACCATGGCATCGAGCGCACGAAAGACGACACCGTTGCGAACACCCGCTCGACCCGCGTGCACCGCGGCGACCACACCCGCCGCCGGATCGGCCATCAGCACCGGAATGCAGTCGGCGACGAGGACGGCCAAGGTGACGCCGGGCTTCGCGGTGACGACTCCGTCGCAGGTGGGAGTGACATCCGGCGCCCGGTCGATGACCACGACGTTGTCGCCATGGACCTGGTTCATCCAGACAGCCGCGCCCAGGGTCAAGCGATTCCTCGCTACGGCCGCTGGATCGTCCCCGACGTGGCTGCCGAGGTTCAGCCGGTCGTAGGGCGGCTGGCTGACGCCGCCCGACCGATCAGTGAACCGCCACCTGATGTTGTCGGACATCACGGTTCGGCTCGCGGGAGAGTCTTGCCGCTACTTGAGGAAGTCGGGGACGTCCAGGTCGTCGCCAGCAAGCGTGTCGTCAAAGATGATGGGCCGTCGCACGCGCGCCGGATCCGCGGGCAAGGTGATCTCGCGCTCGTCCTCGCTGGCGGCTTCGCTGTCCCGGTCCTCGCTCACGGGAGTGACCGCAGCGGCGGTCTCCGGTAGCTGCTCGGTCCCACGTAGCGGTTGGGTCCGGGGTTTGGGCTCTCCACCGTCGAAACCGGCCGCGATCACCGTGACACGCACCTCGTCGCCGAGGGCATCGTCGATGACTGCGCCAAAGATGATGTTCGCGTCCGGGTGTGCGGCTTCCTGCACGAGTCGGGCCGCCTCGTTGATCTCGAACAGGCCGAGATCGGACCCGCCGGACACGGACAACAGGACCCCACGGGCTCCTTCGATAGAGGCCTCCAGCAGCGGGCTCGAGACGGCCATCTCGGCTGCGGCGACGGCGCGATCCTCCCCGCGCGCGGACCCGATGCCCATCAAGGCAGATCCCGCGCCGTGCATGACCGACTTCACGTCGGCGAAGTCGAGGTTGATCAGACCGGCCGTCGTGATCAGGTCAGTGATGCCCTGCACCCCGGACAGCAGCACCTGGTCAGCGGAGCGAAAGGCGTCGAGCGCGCTCACGTTGCGATCGCTGATCGACAACAAACGGTCGTTCGGGATGACGATGAGGGTGTCCACCTCGGCGCGCAACTCATCGATTCCGGTCTCGGCCTGAACCGAGCGTCGCTTGCCTTCGAAGGAGAAGGGGCGCGTCACCACCCCCACGGTCAGCGCACCGAGAGAACGCGCGATACGCGCCACGACCGGCGCCCCACCTGTACCGGTGCCGCCGCCTTCACCTGCCGTGACGAAGACCATGTCCGCGCCTTTGAGCACTTCTTCGATCTCGTCCGCGTGGTCGTCGGCAGCCGTCCGACCGACCTCGGGGTCGGCCCCAGCGCCCAGCCCCCGGGTGAGCTCGCGGCCGACGTCGAGCTTGACGTCGGCGTCACTCATGAGCAGCGCCTGCGCGTCGGTGTTGATGGCGATGAACTCCACGCCCTTGAGCCCGACGTCGATCATCCGGTTGACGGCGTTGACCCCGCCGCCGCCGATCCCGACGACCTTGATGATCGCGATGTAGTTCTGCGGTGCCGCCACGGCGTCCGCCCTCTCTGTGTCCGGTCGACCTCTGGGTGTCTGGTCAACCTCTGGGTGTCTGGTCAAGCCAACTCTGTGCCGGTCGATGGCTGACCCTCGGCCCAACCATCAGGGTCAGGTTGAGGTTTATAGTTATGTCAAGTAAAGGTTGGGGCAGACCGTAGGTGACGCAACCCTGTCGAGGCAAGCCGATCCGCAGAAGTCAGTCGCCGCCCAGCGTCGTCGGCGCGTCCGGTGCCGAGACGTCGTACCGCTCGGCATGCTGACCCAGCAGGGCCTTCACCACCGCCGCCTTCTCGACCGGACGACTGGCATCGCCCCAGACGATGACCGCGCCGGAGCGCAGGTTCAGCTGCACGTCGTCCGGGCTCTGCACGGTGACCGCGGCGACCTTGCGTGCCAATGTCGGGGGCAGCGCATCGATGACCGCCAGGCCGGCCGCAAGATCTGCTGGCGGCACATGGTCAAGGTCTAGCTCCAGCAGGGGAACGTTGCGAGGAGCCGCGGACACCGATGCGAACGCCACGCCGTCGGCGTCGACCAGACGCAGAGCATCGCCGGACATCACCACCGCGACCGGCGTGCGCTCGGTGATGACGATGCGCAGGGTATGCGGCCACACCCGTTGGACCTGGACGTCGTGCACCACCGGAAGCTGACCCACTCGGTCCTTCACGCCTCCGGTATCGACTCTGGCCAGCGGCGTCCCAGGAGGCACATCCGCGGTCAGAGCGATCAGCGAATCCGAGGAGCGCTGCGCCCCGACGACCTCGACGGTGCGAACGTCGAGCAGAGTCGACCAGCCCAGCAGCCAGGCGACCCCGGCGAAAGCCGCCAAGCACAGCAGGACGAGAAGGGCGCGCAGCCAACGACGACGTCGAGCGGTGCGCGGCCCCTCGGCGAAGCGATCCGGTGCGTCGATGACCACCCTCGGACGGGCCGAACCGCGCGCCCCTGCCCTGGTTGGCGTGCTCATCCGATCCCCCCGGAGCCACGCGCCGCGAGCAGGGACAACACCTCAGGTCCAATCATCGTCACATCGCCGGCCCCAAGGGTCATGATCAGATCGCCAGGCGCAGCAACGGACACCAGTCGGGCGGCAACTGCCGACCAGGATGGCTCGAAGACGACGTGTCCGGCCGCGAGGGGGACAGCGGCCGCGACCATGGCCCCCGACACCCCGGGTTGGGGTTCCTCACGTGCCGGATAGATCTCCATGACGACGACCTCGTCCGCCCGCCCGAGGGCCTGTCCGAATCGGTCAGCGAACATGCTCGTGCGGCTGTACAGATGCGGTTGGAAAGCGACCACCAACCTGCCCTCCCCCACCATCTGCCTCGCGGCCGCCAAGTCCGCCAAGAGCTCGGTCGGATGATGGGCGTAGCTGTCGATGACACGAATGCCGCCGGCGTGCCCTTTGAGCTCGAGGCGGCGACGCGTTCCGCTGTAGCGCGCGAGACCGTCCCGAAGCCGCTCGTCAGGGAGATCCAGAACGAGGCCCGCGAGCAAGGCAGCCGCGGAGTTCAAGGCGTTGTGCCGACCAGGGACCGCCAGCGTCACGGACCCAAGCCTTCGGCCGTGGTGGAAGGCCGTGTAGCGACAGCCAGCAGGGGTCAGCTCGAGTCCATCGATACGCAGGTCAGCCGAACTGGACTCGCCGTAGGTCTGAACCGTCACTGCAGACGTGCTCGCCGCGCGTGCGAGCTCCATCGCGCCCTCGTCGTCTGCACAGGTGACCAAGCAGCCACCAGGCACGACCCGGCGCGCCAGGTCGGTGAAGACCGCGCGGTACGTCGCTTCGTCTCCGTAGTGGTCTAGGTGATCAGGATCGACGTTGGTGACCACGGCCACGAAAGGCTCGTAGTAGATCAACGAGCCATCACTCTCGTCGGCCTCCGCCACGAAGATGTCACCTGACCCGTGGTGGGCGTTGGCGCCGGACTCGCTCAAGTGGCCACCGATGGCGAAGGACGGGTCTACGCCGCAGTGCTGGAGCGCCACCGTCAGCATCGAGGTCGTCGTCGTCTTCCCATGAGTCCCGGCAATTGCTGCGACCGTGCTACCAGACATCAAGGCGGCCAGTGCTTGGGCTCGATGCAGGATCGGAAGCTGTCGACGCTGCGCTTCCACGATCTCGACGTTGCTCGGCTTCACCGCACTCGTGGCTACGACCGTGTCCGCCTCGCCCACTTGTTCGGCCGCGTGCCCCACGAAGACGACGGCACCTAGGGCGCGGAGAGCCACCAGGTCTCGGGAATCCCGAACATCGCTGCCGGTGACCGGCACCCCCCGCGCCAGCATGATGCGAGCAATCCCCGACATCCCCGCTCCACCGATGCCGACGAAGTGGACCCGACCAAGCGTGTCAGCGTTCACGCCACCCTCCGGTCGGCGGCGGCTTGCAGAACCATCTCGGCCAGCACCCGATCGGCATCCCTGCGACCAAAGCCAGCAGCAGCTTCGGACATCTGCCTCAGCCGTGCGGTGTCCAAAGCCAAGGCTGCAACCTCGGTCGAGACGTATTCGGGTGTGCATTCCGTGTCGTCGATGAGAATGCCACCGCCGGCGTCAACCACCGGGCGGGCATTCAGCCGCTGTTCGCCATTGCCGATCGGAAGCGGCACGTAGATGGCAGGCAGACCCACTGCCGCCAACTCGGCGCACGTGATGGCGCCTGCGCGACAGAGCATGAGATCAGCGGCGGCATAGGCCAGGTCCATCCGCTCGAGATAGGGCACGATCACGTACGGCGGTTCGTTCTCGCGGCGCGGCACCGCAAGCTGATGCATCGCGCCCGACGCGTGCAGCACCTGCACCCCGGCAGCAGCCAGTGCCGCAGCGGCCCCAACGACTGCCTCGTTGAGACGGCGCGAGCCCTGGGATCCACCCGACACCAACAACGTCGGTCGCCCGGGGTCGAGGCCGAGACGTTCTCTGGCCTCGAGGCGACGAACCGACCTGTCCAGGGTGGCGATCGCGGGACGTAGGGGCACACCGACATAAGTGGCACCGGAAAGGCTGCCAGGCACCGCCTCCGCCACGAAGTGCGTCAGCCGTGCCCCCATCCGATTCGCCCAGCCAGCCCGGGCATTCGCCTCGTGAACGACGATCGGCACGCGCAGTCGACGAGCAGCGAGATAGGCCGGACCTGCGACGTACCCGCCGAACCCGACAACAACGGAGGCGTTGGTGCGCCGCAGAACCGCTGAGACATCGTGAACCGCGTCTCTCAACCGTCCCGGGACGGCGAGCAGATCCACACTCGGCCGCCGCGGAACCGGCACGGGAGTGATCAATTCCAGGTCGTAGCCGCGCGCCGGCACCAAAGTGGTCTCTAGACCGCGTGCGGTTCCAAGCGCAGTGATTCCGACCGAGGCGTCCATGGCTCGCAGGGCATCCGCTACGGCGAGGGCCGGCTCAACGTGTCCGGCCGTGCCGCCCCCGGCGAGCACGACGTGCACGCAGCTCACCGTCCCGGTCGCGCGCTGCCCACGGCCGCGAGCCAGCGACGACGACGCTGGCGCCGGAGCGCGCGACGCGCGTCGAGTGCTTCCGTGGCCCCCGGCTCCGATCGTGCGAACGCGAGAAGCATGCCGACGGCAACCAAGGTGATCAGCAGGGCCGCTCCGCCGTAGGAGACGAGCGGAAGCGGAAGCCCCGCGATCGGGAGCAGGCCGAGGACTGCCCCGATGTTGACGAGCGCCTGAACAGCGATCCACGCGGTAGCTGCAGCCGACGCCAGCCGAACAAAGGGTTCGGTGGTGCGTAGTGCGATCCGTATCCCGGCGAAGACCAGAACTCCGAACAAGACCAGGACTGCCAAGGTACCGGCGAGGCCGAGTTCCTCCCCGATGACCGCGTAGATGAAATCGGTGTGCGCCTCCGGAAGTTGTCCCCACTTCTCCCGGCTGGCTCCCAACCCGAGACCCCACCAGCCCCCACTGCCGAGCGCGTAGAGGCCATGGCGGTATTGCAGGCCGTTGCCGAGCGGGTCAGCCAAGCCGGGATGGAGCCAGGTATCAAACCGGTCCAGACGGTGCGAGGCAGTCAAGGACAGATAGGTGATCAGTCCGGCCGCGGCAAGGCCGAGCATGCCGAACAACCGAAGCGGCGCACCCGCGACGAACAACAACGCGGCCGTGATGGACATGATCACCACAGCTGTACCCAGATCGCCGCCCACCAGCACGAGAGCGAGAACGAGCGCACTCACCGGCAGCAGCGGGACGAGGAGCTCGCGCCACTGATCGAGCCGGTCGCGCTTGCGCACCAAGACCTCGGCTCCCCACAGCACCAGAGCAAGCTTGGCCGCCTCCCCCGGCTGAAGGCGGAACGGCCCACCCACATCGATCCAGTTCCGGTTGCCATTGACCTCGACACCGATGCCCGGAACGAGGACCAAGAACAGGAGGACGAGGGCCAGGAGCATGGCCGGCCAGGCAAGCCGGCGCCATGCGCGAACCGGCAGTCGCGCGGCCACCAGCAAGGCCGGAACTCCGATGGCCGCCCACAGCAGCTGCCGTTCGAACAGCGTGAAGCTCGATCCGGTGATGGCATAGGAGGTGACGCTGCTCGCCGACAGCACCATCGGTAGACCCAGGCCCAGCAGACCGAAGGCGCTCCCCAGGACGAGCAGGTAGGAGGTGAGGGGACGATCGAGCAGCCGTGCGGGGCGTGCACTCGAGCCGACGGTGATCCCGCTTCGGGTGCCTGACGAGCGGGTCTGACTCATCCCACCGACCGCCCACGAGCGAGTTCGGAGAAGACCGACCCTCGTTCGGCATAGTCACGGAACTGATCCATCGAGGCACAAGCCGGTGCGAGCAGAACCGTGTCGCCGCGTTGGGCCTTGCTGCGTGCAGCCTTGAGGACCGCACTCATCGCCTCGACTCCCACGAGTCCAGTCTCAACGGTGGCCACCTCGACAACGGGGACATCCGGCGCGTGTCGCCTGACCGCTGCAGCAACGAGAGGCCCATCGGTCCCGTAGGCGATGACAGCCCGCAGCCGGTCCGCCACCTGCGGGATCAATCCGTCGAAGCTGGCTCCCTTCGCCAAGCCGCCGGCCAGCCAGACCACCGAGTCGAACGCTCGAAGCGAAGCCGCAGCAGCGTGCGGATTGGTGGCCTTGCTGTCATCGACATAGGCCACGCCGTCGATCACTGCAACCTGCTCGATGCGGTGACCGTCGGGTTCAAAGGACCGGAGGCCGGCCTTCACCGAACCAGCTGACACACCGTAGGCGCGCGCAAGGGCCGCCGCAGCCAGCGCGTTCGCCACGTTGTGCGAGCCCGCTGGACGTACGTCAGCCACCGAGGCGAGCTCGGCCGCTGACGTGGCGCGTTCGGCGATGAACGCCCGATCCACCAGCAGGTCGTCGACGATCCCCAGCATCCCCACCGCTGGCGCCCCCAAGGTGAATCCCACGGCCCGACAGCCTTCCTCGACATCGGCTGCCCTGACCAGGTCCTCGGTGACGGGATCGTCCACGTTGTAGACGCAGGCAGCTTGAGTGTCGCGAAATATCCGGCCCTTGTCCGCGGTATAGGCGGCCATGGATCCGTGCCAGTCGACGTGGTCCTCCGCGACGTTCAGCACCGCAGACGCGAAGGGGCGCACGGTGTGGATCCAGTGCAGGTGAAAGCTGGACAGCTCCACGGCCAGCACGTCGTACGGTGCTGCCGCCTCGTCACTGGCGAGCACGGCGTCGACGAGGGGCAGCCCGACGTTGCCGGCTGCGGTCGCGCGCGCTCCCGACGCGAGCAGGATCGACTCGAGCATGCGAACGGTGGTCGTCTTGCCGTTGGTGCCGGTCAGGCACAGCCAGGGAGCCGGGTTCTCGGCAGCACGCAGCCGCCAGGCGAGCTCGACGTCCCCCCAGACCGGGATGTCAGCAGCCAGGGCGGCCCGCAGGAGCGTCGCCGTCGGCGCCCAGCCAGGCGAGGTGACCACCAGATCCGAGGCCTGCCCTACGGACTGCGATGCACCCTCTCCGAGTCGTACGTCGGCACCCAGAACCTCGAGGATGGCTGCCCGCTCGCGAGTCCGGTCGTCGGCGGAGTCGTCGACGACGGTCACCGACGCGCCGAGCCTCAAAAGCGCATCAGCGGCAGCAAAACCCGCGACTCTGGCCCCGGCGACGAGCACCTCGAGCTGGTCCCAGGGCGAATTTCGGCTCGCCGTCTCGAGCCAGCCCGGCGAGGTCAATTGAGGATTCCCCCCGCGTACCACTCGGCGTAGAACAGGCCAAGGGCGAACCCCGCGCACAGACCAGCGATGATCCAGAAGCGGATGACGATGGTCACCTCGCCCCAGCCCTTCATCTCGAAATGATGCTGCAGCGGTGCCATCAGGAAGACTCGTCGCCTGGTGAGCTTGAACGAGCCGACCTGGATGATCACAGACATCGTGATCACGACGAACAGCCCGCCGAGGATGATCAGCAGCAGCTCGGTCTTGGACAAGATCGCCAGCCCGGCAAGCAAGCCGCCGAGCGACAGCGATCCGGTGTCCCCCATGAAGATCTGCGCTGGCGGGGCGTTCCACCACAGGAAGCCGAAGCAGACTCCTACTGCGGCAGCGGCCACGACGGCAAGATCGAGCGGGTCGCGCACGTCGTAGCACTTCGACACCAGCTCGGTCGAACACGAGTAGCCGAACTGCCAGATCCCGATGACGACATACGCGCCGAGCACCATGGCGGACGCGCCCGTCGCGAGCCCGTCGAGCCCGTCGGCCAGATTGACGCCGTTGGACGTCGCCAGAACCATCACGAACACCAGCAGCACGAACAGGGCGCTCGGCAGCACCCACGCCGTGTCGCGAACGAACGAGATCGCCCGTGACGCGGGAGTCAGCCCGTCGCTGCCCGGGAACTGGGAGACGAGCACCGCGAACAAGATGGCGACAACCGCCTGGCCGCCAACTTTGACACTTGCGCGCAAGCCGCTGCTGCGCTGGCGAAAGATCTTGATGTAGTCATCGGCGAAACCGACCGTCGCCAGGCCCACCATGAGAAAGAGGAGCACAGCACCGGACGCGGTCGGGCTGCGCCACGTGTAGAGGTGGGCCGCCGCATAGCCGAGAACCGTGCCGGCGACGAGCACCAGGCCGCCCATCGACGGGGTCCCCCGCTTTGCGCCGTGATCGGGATAGTGGCCGTCTGCTTCGTCACGAATCGCCTGCGCGAAGCCGTGCCCACGCAGAAACCGAATCAGCAAGGGAGTGCCGAACAGCCCGACGAGAAGGCCGACGAAGGAACCGACCAGGATCAGCCTCACGGTGCGGCACCTCCTTCGGGGGATCGTTCCAACAAGGTCTGCGCCACGGACTCAAGGCCGAGGGCGCGGGAGGCTTTGACCAGAACCACGTCCCCTGCGGAAACTTCGCGTTCCAACAAACGCACCGCCGCGGCGGCGTTGTCCACGAACCGGACGCGTTCGAGGGGCAATCCTTCCATCTGTGCCCCGTCCATGATGGGACGCGCGGCCTCTCCCACCACCACCAGCCTGGAGATCCCCAGCTCAGCGAACCGGCGGCCGATCAACTCATGGGCCAGCACCGCGCCAGGACCAAGCTCCTTCATCTCGCCGAGAACCGCCCAGGTGGGACGATCTCCCGCCACCTCGACAAGTGACTCCAGTGCGGCGCGGACCGACTCAGGATTGGCGTTGTAGGCGTCGTTGATGATCGTTGTGCCGTCCCAGCGCTCGTCGATCTCCATCCGCCACCGGCTGACCGGCTCCGCCCTGGACAACGCGTCGGCAATCGTGGTGACTGGCAACCCCAGGGCACGACCGACGGCGGCCGCCGCCAACGCATTGCTCACCTGAAAGGCGCCAACCAGGTGAAGCGCCACCGGTGCTGACCCCTCAGGTGTTCTCAGCTCGAACCGGCGCCTACCCCTCGTCTGCACGACATCCACCGCCTGCACGTCCGCGTCATCCGCGAGCCCGTACCGGACGACCGATGCCGACGTGCGCGAGGCCATCGCGGAGACCAATCGGTCGTCGCCGTTGAGGACCGCGATCCCGTCGCCCGGCAACGATTCCACCAGCTCACCCTTGCTCGCGGCGATGGCTTCCACCGACCCGAACTCGCCGACGTGGGCCGATCCGACATTCAGGACGACCCCGACGTCAGGCCTGGCGATCCCGCACAGATAGGCGATGTGGCCTACGCCGCGAGCGCCCATCTCCAAGACGAGCACTCGAGAGTCTCGATCGGCACGCAGGACCGTGAGCGGCAGCCCGACCTCCGTGTTCAGCGATCCCACCGGAGCAATGGTCGGCCCGACTGCGGCTGCCACCTGTGCGATGAGGTCCTTGGTCGATGTCTTGCCCGACGACCCAGTCACGGCGACAACGCGCAGCTCCGACAGCTGGGTCAAAACATGGCGGGCCAGGACGCCGAGCGCCTCGACGACATCTGGAACGACGATCGCGGGCGCGCCGACTGCTCGACTGGACAGCATCAGAACTGCACCGCGCCGGACCGCTTGCTCGACGAAGTCGTGCCCGTCGACTCGAGCGCCAACGATGCACGCGAACAACGCCCCGGGGGTGACCTCCCGCGAATCTGCGGACGGTTGCCCGTCAAGGACCTGCGCCGGATCTGGTGCGTCGACCAGCCGGCCGCCCACGATCTGGGCCACCTCGTCGAACCGGAGCGCAATCACGAGCTCACCTGACCGGTCTCTCGCAGCAGCGCGGCACGAAGAACGTCGCGGTCGTCAAAGGGGAGAATCACGCCAGCGACCTCTTGCCCGGTCTCGTGCCCCTTGCCCGCCACCACGACCGCCCCACCGCCGCGTGACCGCCGGACGGCCTCGCGGATGGCTTCGGCCCGATCCGGCTCCACGAGGATCTGGTTACGCTCGGTCGCGACCCGATCTGCGCCGTGCCGCATGGCGGCGATGATCGCATCCGGATCCTCCGAGCGCGGGTTGTCGCTCGTCAGGATCGCCAGATCCGAGCCCTGGACTGCGGCAGCACCCATGGCGGGTCGCTTGTGTGGATCCCTGTCTCCGCCGCACCCGAGCACGACGACGACCGGCCCGCTCACGGCCGCGCGGACCGACTCCAAGACGTTCGCCACGGCATCCGGCGTGTGGGCATAGTCCACGAGTGCCAGGAAGTTCTGCCCGACATCGATGCGCTCCATCCGACCGGGAACACCAGCAAGACCTGCGATCCCCCGGGCCGCAGCGGTCGCCGTACACCCCAAGGCCATGGTTGAGACAAGGGCGCCCAGGGCATTGGAAACGTTGAACGTCCCCGGCATGGCGACCCGGACGTCCACTCGTTCGCCTGCCGGTCCTACCGCTGTGAACGTCGAACCCTGGGCGTCGAGCAGCAGATCAGAGATTCCCCAGTCGGCCGGGCGGCCACTCGTCGAGAAGGTCGTCGCAGGCAGGCTGGTGCGGCGTAGGAGTCGCGCTCCCCACTCGTCGTCGACGCCGATCACCGCGTGCCGGGCGCGCTCCGGCGTGAACAGTTCGGCCTTGGCGAGAAAATACTCTTCGAGCGAGTGGTGGAAGTCGAGGTGGTCCTGGCTGAGATTGGTGAACAGCGCAACATCGAAGGTGATGCCGTTGACACGACCAAGAGCCAAGGCGTGGCTGCTCACCTCCATCGAGACAGCCGTGCAGTCCTGGTCGACCATCCTGGCCAGCGTTCGCTGCACGTCGGTGGCCTCGGGCGTCGTGCGCACGCTGGGCATCACCTCGGCGCCGACCCGGGTCTCGACGGTGCCGATCAGACCGGTCGTGTGTCCAGATGCACGCAAGGCAGCGTCGGCGAGATAGGTCACCGTGGTCTTTCCGTTCGTACCGGTGACGGCGAGGGAGTGCAGCGCGCGCGCAGGGTGGCCGTACACGGCAGCCGACACCTCACCCAGGACGCCGCGAGGATCTGTGGTCACCAAAGTCGCGAGGCCCGCGCGACGGGCCTGGTCAGCCCCGGCGAGATCAGTCAGGATCGCCACCGCGCCCCGAGAAACCGCCTGAGGAACGAAGTCGCCACCATGGTGGTTGGCTCCGGGGAGCGCCGCGTACAAATCGCCGGGTTGAACAGTCCGGGAGTCTGACGAGATCCCTACGACGAGTTGGGCTCCCGGCCCCGTCAGCTGACCGGCGAACCCAAGCGAGGCCACGAGATCCGCAAGGTCGCTCAAGCGGCAGCCGGATGCTTGCCGTGATGACGGCTCGATGGGCACGGGAGTTCAGGCTACGCGCTCAGCCGAAGGTCAACGGGTAGTGCTTGACCCGGGTACCGGTTGGCGGCACGTGCAGACTGGACAGCCCGAACGACATCACCTTGGTGAACACCGGGCCGCCCAACATTCCGCCGTAGTGACCGTTCTTCGGATCCTGCAAGGTGACCGCGACGACAAGAGCAGGGTCGTCCGCAGGGGCATACCCGATGAACGACGCCGTGTAGCCGCGGTAGCAGCCACAGCTGTCATCGACTCGATTGGCGGTTCCCGTCTTGCCGGCGACGCGGTAGCCCGGGATCTCCGCCATGGGAGCAGTCCCCTCCTCGGAGACGACCGACTCGAGCATCCGCGACACCTTCGACGCCGTCTTCTCACTCACGACGCGGGTCTGGGTCGGTGCCGGTTCGGGCGTGAACGTTCCGTCCGGCGCGCGCATCCCGGAAACGACGGAGGGCTGCACGCGGACGCCCCCGTTCGCGATCGTCGCGTATACCGAGGCTGCCTGAACCGCATTCAGCGACAAGCCCTGCCCGAAGGCGATCGTGTAGAACTGCGAGGACGACCATGCCTCTGGTCTGGGCAAGATGCCGCGGCTCTCACCTGGTAAACCGGCACCCGAAGGATCGCCGATCCCGAACTTCTTGAGGTACTCGTAGAGCTTGCGCTTGCCGATCGTCTCAGCAGCCTCGATGGTTCCGATGTTGCTCGACTTGGCCACCACGCCGGCGAGCGTGAGATTCCAGGTGCCGTGCGGGCTGTGATCGTGGAACTCACGCCCGACGCGGTGAAGCACCGGGGGCACCACCACGTGCGAGCGAGGTGTCAGGCCGCCCTCCTCGATCACGGCCGAGGCGGTCATGACCTTGCTGGTCGAACCCGGTTCGTAGATGTCGGAGACAGCCCGGTCGCCGCGGTCTTCGTTGGCGGCCGCACCCGGATCGTTGGGGTTGAACGTCGGCGCGGCCGCAAGGGCGAGGATTTCGCCTTGCGGGGTCATGACAACCACAGTGCCGCTGGCCGCTCCCGAGGTCCGCACTGCCTTGGTGAGCGCTCGCTGGGCGTACCACTGAAGATCGCGATCGATGGTCAGCTGCACCGTGGAACCGGGCTGCGGGGCGACGACCGTGCTGTCCGCTGTCGTGATCTCTCGACCCTGAGCGTCTCGCTGATAGGTCGTCGAACCCGCGACCCCCGCGAGAGCGCTGTCGTAGCCGAGTTCGACGCCACCCGACCCGTCACCCTCGCCATCGACGAAGCCGAGAACGTTGGCCCCCACCTTGCCCGCCGGGTAGGTACGGTCCGTGGTGTCCACTCCATAGATCCCGGCCAGGTCCAGGGCTTGGACCTCGCTCCACTTCGCGGGAGTGACGGCCCGCGCGACGTAGGCAAAACGATTGCCAGCGCTCAACCTGGCGGTCAATTCGATCTGCTCGTTCTCTGTCAGGCCAAGGACGGGCGTCAGGGCCGCCACCGTCGCCGACGGGTCCTTGATGAAGGACGGGTCAGCCGTGATGTCGCGGGCGTCGACGCTTTGGGCCAGCACCACACCGCTGCGATCAGTGATCTCTCCGCGCAGGGCTGGGAGCTCCCGCGAAACGGTTCGTGCGTCGCTGGCGTCCGCTGCATAGACGGGTGCGTCAATGGCCTGTAGCTCGAAGAGGCGGACCGCATACACCGACAGCACCACCGCCAGCAGAACCAGTCCGATGCGAAGCCGGATGGCCGGACGTCCGAGACGGGTGCGGGAGGGAGCATTCAGGCGGCCTCCCGCCGCGCCGCTCGGGCGTGCTCGAGCCACCGAGCGCTGACGTTCGCTGTGCCGAACGGCGCCCTGGTGGGGTCCCCTGCGCGAGGTGGAACGCGTGGCGGCCGCCCGCGTGGGGGTGGTTCTGCGCGTGGCACCTCTGCCACCGGCCGCTGGTCGGCTCGTCGCTGAGGGCGCGCGCGGTGGCGTCATCCGGTTCCCCCCTCGGGGCGTGCACCCAGCACGGCGCCATCGGGGAGTCGCAGGAACAACGGCGTCCCGCCATGCCGCATCCCCATGGCCCTGGCCCGGATAGCCAGTCTGGCGGGATCTTCTTGCTTGGCGAGCTCAGCGGCGAGCGACTGCTCGGTGACCTGCAGGGAACCTTGCTGCTGCTGGAGCGAGTGCAGCGTGAACGCGTCCTGGGCCAGCACGGTGTTGAGCCCGAGCAGCGCCGCAAGTCCGAGGGCCAACACCCCCGCCATCAGCGCGACGAAAGCAGAACGACCGTGTCGCGGGGCAGCCGGTGACACGACGACCAGCGGAGCCCGGGAAGACCGTCCCGCCCGGGCGACGTCTGGCGTGCGCGCGCGCGCAGTCGACGGTTGCCCAACCGCCGCGGACCGGACTGTCGCGCTCATGCCACGACCCGAAGGCACTCTGCGGCCCGAAGACGGACCGACGCCGCTCGCGGGTTAGCCGCGACCTCGTCGTCGCCGGCTCGTTCTGCCCCGCGGGTCAGCAGCCGCAGCCACGGCTGGAGCCCCGCAGGGACGACAGGAAGGTCTCGCGGCGCCGTACTGGTCGCGCCTTCTGCCATGGCCCTCTTGACCAAACGATCCTCGAGGGAGTGGTAGGACATCACCACGGCGCGTCCACCGACGGTCAAGGCGTGCAGCGCTGCCGGCATTGCACGCGCGAGGGTCTCCAGCTCCCCGTTCACCTCGATGCGCAACGCCTGGAACGTGCGTTTGCTCGGGTGACCGCCGGTGCGCCGGGTGGCGGCAGGAATCGCCTCGCGAACCAGCTCGGCCAGCCGGGCTGACGTGGTGAAGGGCTCTACCTCCCGAGCGGCCACGATCCGTTCGGCGATGCGGCGAGCAAAACGCTCCTCGCCGTACGTCGCCAGCACGCGGGCCAGTGCGGCGGCTGAGTAGGTGTTGAGGACGTCGGCCGCCGTCTGGCCCTGGCGTGGATCCATGCGCATGTCGAGCGGAGCGTCCTGGGAGTAGGAGAATCCGCGCTCTCGCTCATCGAGCTGCAGCGACGAGACACCGAGGTCGAACAAGACTCCGTTCACCCGCCGGAGACCGAGGTCGCCGAGCACGGTGGGCAGCTCGTCGTAGATCGCATGGACGAGCACGGTCCGATCGGCGTACGGCGCGAGCCGCGCCCGCGACCGATCGAGTGCTTCACCATCGCGGTCGAGACCCACCAGTCTCAGCGCGGGGTGCTGGTCAAGCAACGCTGCACTATGTCCGCCGAGCCCGAGGGTCGCGTCCACCACGACAGCTTCCGGCCCGCGAAGGGCCGGAGCGAGCAGTGCAAGGGTCCGCTCGAGCAGCACCGGGACGTGCGCCGTCGAGCTCGCGGGAGCTTCGGCCGCGGCGTTCGTGGAAGGCTCGTCGGCGCGCTCAGCCGGCACCCCCGAGTCCGGCTGCGGTGGAAGGTTAGGCAGCATCGGATCAGGCCGCCGGTCCGACGAGGACGAGCAGAGCCACGTGCACGAGGACGACGACCGCAACCGTCGCCGCCGCCGCGAAGCCGACCCCGAGGAGCACCGAGCGCTCGACCGAGTCGCCCGGGATGCCAGGCGACCCGACGCCGGCCGGCTCGCCCGAGACCGCACCGACAGCATCGTGCACAGCGGCCGCGGATCCACCCAGTGGCCCGTGATGCGCCATCAGGCCCTGTGTCGGCACGCTCATCTCGACCCTTCGTGGCGGCTCGCGGACCGCCGGTGCTCTCGACTGGTGACTGGCCATTCGCTGACTTGGTGTCGTTGACTCGGTGTCGTTGCTGAAGCTGTCGGGTCGTGAGGCCCGGTCCCCGCCCGCTCGGCTGGCTCCCCCGGCACCGGGGAAGGTGCGCCGGGAGGCTGGAGCAGGAGCGGGGGGAGACCGCGCACCACGCGTACGACTCTTCGACTGTTCGACTGATTCGACTCTGGAAGCGGCAGCACCTCAGGCGGTGCCCGGCACCACCTCCGAGCTCAGGTTCGCGAATGCGTCCTCCTGGTCGGACAGGTAGGACTCCCACGCGTCCTTGTCCCAGATCTCCAGACGGTCGTTGGTGCCGAGAACGACGCAGTCCTTGGTCAGACCGGCATAGGCACGTAGCGCGGCTGGCACCGTGATCCGGCCCTGCTTGTCCGGCGTCTCGGCCGACGCCCCGGCGAAGAACACCCGAGCCAGCTCACGCGCAGGCTTGTTCGTGAACGACGCCGTCGACATCTCAGCGGCCATGACGTCGAATCCGGCCCGGGTGAACACGTACAGACAGCGCTCCTGGCCGCGGGTGACCACGACCCCACCGGCGAGGTCGTCGCGGAACTTTGCCGGCAGGAACAGCCGGCCCTTGTCGTCCAGCCGCGGTTGGTGGGTGCCGAGGAACATCGCCCCCACCTCCTCCACTGCTGGTCGCTGGCTGGTTGCTGGGACCCCCTGCGGCTCCCGTGCGCGCCACCGTACTCCACTCTCCCCCACTTTCAATAGATCTTCGGTACGTATGACGGAGATCTTTACTATTTGCCCAGTTCAAAGGGGTGGTGAAACGTGGGGAAGAAGTTGCAAAACGTGCCTTCCAGCCTCGTGGCTGGCTGAGGCCAGCCATGGAAGGTGGTTCGGAAGCTGCCGGCCCGGCGCGCCTATGCCGCGCTCGACGACCGCAGGGGCCGGGCTAGCTCAAGGGCTACCGGACCTCAGGCTGAAGTCCGCACCCCATGCCTGGCGGGGAATCCCACTCTCCCCGACGCGGCGGCTAGCCGGCCGCGTCCCTCACCCCAGGTCGGCCAGCGCCTCCTGCCAGGCGCTGGTGAAGACCGCCACATGTTCGGGCAGAAAGGCGAGGGGCGGCCGTACTTTCAACACGTTGTCGGATGCGCCCGTGGTGCCGACCAGCACGCCTCGGCTTCGCAGGCCCTCCTTGACCTTCTTGGCTGCCCTCGCATCGGGGACCTTGGATGCGCGGTCAGTGACCAATTCGATGCCGTTGGCCAGTCCCATTCCACGGACGTCGCCCACCCGGTCGTGACCGGCCGCGACGCGGGCAACCTCGGCGCGGAGCAACTGGCCTGTTGTCATCACCCGCTGGAGGACACGCTCGTCGGCCAGCACGTCCAGAACCGCGTGCGCCGCTGCCATCGACACCTGGTTACCACCGAAGGTCGAGAAGAAGACCGTCTCGTCAGCCCACCCCTCCAGCAGCTCGCCGCGAGCGATCACCGCGCCCACGGGCTGCCCGTTCCCCATCGGCTTGCCGAGCGTGATCAGGTCGGGCACGATCCCGAACCTGTTGAAGGACCACAGGTCCTCCCCGGTGCGCCCATGCCCGCCTTGCACCTCGTCGGCGATCCACAGACCGCCAGCCTCCCGCGTCAGGCGCACCAGCTCCTGCACGTACAGCGGATCGAGGTCGAGGACACCCTCGCTCTGCAGCACCCCGTCGAGGATCGTCGCAGCCAGGCCCAGGCCACGTTCGCTCAGTCGCCCGAGAGCTGCTCGGAAGCCTTCCGTGCCGAGTCGGAGCCCTCGGTATGAATCCGGGGGTCGCCAGGACTCGACATGCGGAGGACGCCCGCGCAGCATCGACTCCGGGGAGAAAGCCGCGCTTGACTCGGTGATGCCGTGGTAAGCGAACTCCGTGCACAGCCCGCCTGCCTCGCCGGTGACCGAGCGCGCAATCCGCCAGGCGATGTCGTTGGCCTCGGAGCCTGAGTTGACGAACAACACAGTGTCGAGACCCGGTGGGCACGTGGCCACCAACCGCTCGGCCAGCTCCACAGCCGCCGGGTGCAGGTAGCGCATGTTGGTGTTCAGGACACGCCACTGGCGGCGCACGGCACTGGTCACTCGTGGATGCGCATGGCCCAAGCAGACAACGTTGTTGTAGGCGTCCAGATAACGACGGCCATCCGTGGCGGTCATCCAGACCCCGCTGGCCGAGGCCATCTCGATGGGCTCGGCGTAACTGAGCGGTTCCATGACCGAGCCGAACACGGCGCTGCGGCGTCGAACGAGCGGGAGGTCTGTCGAGGGGCCGAGCTCCTGTGTCGAACGCACTGGGTCGGCGCCCAGCCGGCGGGCCGTCTCGTCCCAACCGGCGGTGACCACGTGGTCCAACATCGCCACGGCAGAGTCGTTCAGACGCTCAGCAAAGTCCTTCTCCTCCAGGCCCTGCCGCGCCCGCCAGGATCCGATAGCGACACCCACTGCGGCTCGGGTGGCCCACAACTCACCCATCAGCTGCCGCTCGAGAGGCTCCAACGGAGCAACCCGTTCGTAGCCGTCCAGCACCAGCCGCGCCACCCGAAACATCTCCTCGCCCTCGCGGCCCAAGGTCATCGAGTCGAGTACCGAGGCCAGATCGACCACCAAGGCGGAGTGGCTCAGGTCTCCGAAGTCGATGATGCCGGTGATCCGACCAGCATCGTCGGCCAGGACGTTGTCGGCGGTCAGGTCGCTGTGAATGACCTGACTGCGCAGCCAGGCCCATCGCGGCTGGACCGCGTCGTCGAAGCGGTCGAGGACGCGTTCGACCAATGCACGCGCCGCCGGGTCGTCGACGGCTGGCACCATCGGACGCACGGTCGCAGCGTGCTGAACGTCCCAAGGCATGGTCCGCAGAGCGCGAGGGTGGATGAACGCACGCAGCGCCAACCCGAGCCTGGCCGTCGTCGATCCCCACGCGATGAGGGCCGCGTCATCCAGGGTTCGCGGGTCCAGCCGTGCTCGACCCGGAAGGACGTCATAGGCCCGCACCCAGTACGTCTGGCCGCCAACCCTCCACGGGGCCCTGCAGGACTGAGCAGTTCGATCCGTCGGCGAATCGCCTGGGGCCGCGGAGCGGGGCTGAGCCACGTTGAGCTCAGGAGCCACCGTCTGCACGTGGAAGGCCGCGAGCGCCTCCATGTCGAGCGTGTCCGGATCTTCCGCCGGATTGGACACCTTGAGAACGGCGCAGCCGTTTCCACCATCGTCGAGCAGCATGAAGGTCTGATCCCGCTCGCTGCCGAGATTGCGCGCGTCGGACGACGCGATGCCGTACAGCTGGCGGCCGATCTCCACGGCCTCAACGACATCGAACTGGGGCGGTTTGGACAGGAGAACTCCGTCGATCCCTGGAACCCGGGTGCTCATGAGGTCAACCTAGGCCAGGTGAACCTCGGCCAACCGGCACGTCGGCTACGAACCAAGCTTCATGCCGTCGACGATCTCGGCC
Organism: uncultured Actinomycetota bacterium; assembly: GCA_963805505.1. Taxonomy (GTDB): domain Bacteria; phylum Actinomycetota; class Actinomycetes; order DATJPE01; family DATJPE01; genus JANPBY01. The sequence continues at coordinate 687,385 of CAWDUP010000007.1, forward strand.
GGAGAGCCACCACGGCGCTCCCACTCTCAAGCGACCGGGGCAATCCCTTGTCTCCAAAGGCTCTAAGAGCGTCCGGAGACGTCCGCCGCTCCTTCGTGAAGGCGTAGTCCATCCGGTTCAGCCGTCCCGATCGGTTGTGCTCGAGGTGAAGACCGGCAGCGCGCGGCCGTCGGCCAGGGGGGCCCAGTCGAGGGTGACTGGCCGATCACATGCTGAGGGATCGCCTGCTGCGTCGACCGGTCCCTCCAAGCGCGTCAGCAGGATCGGGCCCTCGGGAAGGCGTACCCGAGCCAGCACGTAGGGCACTACGACGTCTTCGCGAGGCGCTCGATGAACCACGGTGAAGGAATCAACCGTGCCGACACCAGATGCCTCCGTCCAGGCAAGGTCCTCTGACATGCAGGACAGGCAGACCGAGCGCGGCGGATGCTGTACGGACCGGCAGCTCGTGCAGGTCTGCAGCAGCAGCCGCCTGTCACGGGTCGCGTCCCACCACGGCCTGGTGGTGGTGTCTTGTGCGGGGACGACCACGTCCTGCCAGGCGGGAGTCTGCTCGGTCACCTGTCGACTCCCAGCAGGACCGTTGCGTGGGTCGACAGGATGCCGCCGGTGCCGTGGGCAAGCGCGACCTCGGCATCAGGCACCTGTCGCAGTCCGCACTCACCCCTGAGCTGGCGAACGGCTTCGACCAGCAGCAGGACACCGAACTGACCCGGATGGCAGTACGACAGCCCACCACCCGAGGTGTTCAGCGGAAGAGCTCCTCCCGGACGCAGGGCCCCGGATCGGGCCAGCGCCGCCGCTTCCCCGGGGGCACAGAACCCCAGCGCCTCCAAAGACAACAGCACCGTGATCGTGAAGGAGTCATAGACCTGCGCCACGTCAACGTCGCGCACCGACAGCCCCGCTCGCCGAAACGCTGCACGGGCGGAGTCGTACGCCCCGGTTCGGGTGATCACCGGGTCGGCGGTCATCGACTGATGGGTTGTCGACTCGCCGTAGCCGAGGACGACCACGGGGTCCGCACGCCGGTCGCGAGCGCGTTCGAGCGAGGTGAGGACCACCGCTCCCCCGCCGTCGGTGACCAAGCAGCAGTCCAGTGCAGTCAGCGGAGTCGAGATCGGCGCCGCCGCGAGTACCTCGTCGACCGTCAGCGGACCGGCATCATGCCGGTAGGCAACCGGGTTGAGCAGTGCCCACTCGCGCGCTGCGACCGCTACCTCGGCGAGGTCGGCGTGCGTGGCTCGATGGTCGTGCAGGTAGCGCTGCCCGGCCATCGCGTAGTAGGACAGCGGCCACAGCGGATGGTAGGGGGTCTCGAACTGCGCCTCGGGCGTGTGCTCCTCGATCACCCCACCGAGGCGGCGACTGCGTGCCGAGCGCTGGTTGCTGGCGAAGGAGATGACGATGGTGTCGGCCTGACCCGCTTCGATCGCCTGGGCAGCACGCGCGACGAACATCTCGAACGTGCTGCCGCCCGCCGCCGAGGAGTCCGACCACCGTGGGCGCAGCCCGAGGTGATCGGCGAGCCCCGTGACGCTGAACCGGGACAATGCTGTGGTGGCGAGTCCGTCGACATCAGCCAGAGTCAGCCCGGCGTCGCGTAGGGCGCGGGTGACTGCCTGCGTCTGAAGCTCATAGACCGTGCGGCCGGTCTGGCCCAAGTCGCACTCGGCCACTCCGACGATGGCCACCCCTTGTGTCGCCACGGGGTCAAGCACCCTCAGGGCGGCAGATCGCGGCGGAAGGGGACGAGCCGACTGTGGCAGCCGGCACACCCTTGTCAGCCGGGGACACAGGGGCGCAGTCGAGCCGGCGCCGAACGATCTCCCCCCTGGGGCCGTACGTCAGCCTGGCGGTCATCGGCCTGGCTCAGGCGCCGGCCGACGCGTCGTCGGCTGACCCGGTGAGCGGACCGTCCTTCGCCTGAGGGAAGTAGCCCTGACCTATCCCGGAATCTCGCGTAGGGACCATCACCGACCTGATCCACGACATGACCTGCTCGCCGTCCTGGTTGAGGCCCCTGGTGCGCATCGTGAGGATGCCGACGTTCGGGCGGCTCTCTGAGCGACGGATCGTGAGCACGATCGACTCCGCGTAGATGGTGTCGCCCACGTAGACCGGGTGCGTCAGCCGAAGCTCGTCGATGCCGAGGTTGGCGACTGCGTTCTGGCTCATGTCGATCACGGACAACCCCAGCACGAGGGCGATCGTGAGCCCGGAGTTGACGATGATCCGTCCACCGGTGATGGGGTTTTGTTGCGCCAGGTGAGCGTTGAAATGGTTCTGGTTGGTGTTGCACGTGAGCTGGGTGAACCAGGTGCAGTCCGCCTCGCTGATCGTGCGCCCGAACGGATGCTGGAAGACGTCGCCCTCGGCGAAGTCCTCGAGGAACCGGCCCAGCTGCGCCTCGTGCACCGTCATGGTCTCAACCGTTCTCGTCGGGGCTCGAGCGTCGAGCCTAGAGGTCTCTAGATCTGCGGGTTGCCAAGCCGGCTGCTGGTCCACCAGCAGGCGGCTCACCTCGAGCGGCAGCGAGCCATCCTGGCGGGTGGTCCTCCCGGAGCTGCAAAGTGAAACCGTGTTCCGCTGTGTGGTCGACCCAACACCGTCACAAGATCGTGTCCAAGGGTCTGATCACGCAACCGACGAGCTTGGGTGACAATAGAGCGATGACGGAGACCCCGATCGCCACCCTCGATGACGTCCGTGGCAGTGCCAGCCGGATCGCCAAGTCCGTCGAAGGAGTGATCGAAGGCAAGCCGGAGATCGTCCGCACGACGTTGACCGTCCTGCTGGCCGAGGGCCACCTGCTGATCGAGGACGTTCCGGGCGTCGGCAAGACGATGCTCGCCAAGGCCCTTGCGCGGTCCATCGACTGCTCGGTCCGGCGCATCCAGTTCACCCCTGACCTGCTGCCCTCGGACGTCACGGGTGTCAGCGTCTTCAACCAGGAGACGCGGGACTTCGAGTTCAAGCCCGGCGCCGTCTTCGCCAACATCGTGGTCGGGGACGAGATCAACCGGGCTTCGCCAAAGACTCAGAGCGCGCTGCTGGAGTGCATGGAGGAGCGCCAGGTCACCGTCGACGGGACGACCTATGAGATGGCCGCACCGTTCATGATCATGGCCACTCAGAACCCGATCGAGATGGAAGGCACCTACCCGCTGCCCGAAGCGCAGCGAGACCGCTTCATGGCCCGGGTCTCGATGGGCTACCCCGACGTCACCGCCGAGCTCGCCATGCTCGACCTGCACGCTGGCGACACGGCACTCCGCTCGGTCACGGCGGTCACCGATGCCCACGAGATCGCTCGGCTCGTCGAAGCAGTCCGCAGCGTCCACGTCTCGGACGGGGTCCGCCGCTACATCATCGACCTCGTCACGGCGACCCGCAGATCCCCCGACCTCAGGCTTGGGGCATCGCCGCGCGCCGCGCTGCACCTGGTTCGCGCCGCCCGCGCTGCTGCTGCCCTCGACGATCGCGACTTCGTGACACCCGACGACATCCAAACCCTCGCAGTCCCGGTCCTTGCCCACCGGTTGTTGATGACAGCCGAGGCCCAGATCGCGCGACGAAGCAGCGAGACAGTCGTCAGGGACCTCGTACACCAGGTTCCGGTGCCTGATGAGATGAGGAGCTGACGCTCGATGCGCGAGGCGCTGAGCGGGCTCACCACTCGCGGGCGATGTTTCCTTGCCGCGGGCATCGCGGCGAGCCTGACGTCGCTCGTCCTGGGCCAAGGCGACCTCTTGCGGGTGGCCATCTTGCTCACTGCGCTGCCGCTCGTGAGCGCTGCGGTGGTGACTCGGACGCGCTATCGCCTCGCCTGCACCAGGCGGGTGGATCCCGGGCGGGTAGCCGCCGGGGACGAGTCTCGGGTGGTTCTCCGCTTCGAGAACGTCTCCCGCCTTCCGAGCGGTCTCTTGCGGCTCGAGGACCAGCTTCCCTATGTCTTGGGGTCGCGCCCTCGCTTCACCCTCGACCGCGTCGAACCCCGCGGCACCAGGACTGTCGATTACCCCATCCGTCCAGAGGTCCGCGGCCGCTACACCGTCGGCCCGCTGACCATTCGCATCTCCGACCCGTTCGGGATGTGTGAGCTCAGCCGCTCGTTCACTGCACGCGACACCCTCGTCGTCACACCAGTGGTCCAGCGCCTACCCGCGGTCCCGCTCGGTGGTGACTGGGCTGGCTCCGGTGACAGTCGGTCGCGGTCGGTCGCCGCTGCCGGCGAAGACGACGTAGCCACTCGCGAGTATCGGCACGGCGACGACCTCCGGCGCGTGCACTGGCGCTCCACCGCTCGCTACGGCGAGCTGATGGTGCGACGCGAAGAGCAGCCCTGGGAGTCCCACTGCGCCCTGCTGCTCGACACCCGCGCCGAGGCCCACCGCGGCGAAGGGCCGGCGTCCTCCTTCGAGTGGGCCGTGTCCGCCGCTGCCTCCATCGGCGCCCATGCCGGCCGCGCCGGCTACACCGTGGACCTCGTGACGACCTCGGGTGCCCGTCTGGGTGGCTCAGGAGCTGACCATGCCGGACTGCAGGAAGCAGGGCTCCTCGACGGCCTCGCCGCCGTCGAGCAGGAGTACGGCTCGCTCCGCTCGGCAGATCAGATTCGCCTTGGCGTCGTCGACGGCCTGCTGGTCGCAGTGCTGGGAGGCCTGAGCGTGGACGAGGCGGCGGAGTTGGCGCGTACCCATCACGGAAGCGGCTCATCGGTGGCCGTCCTGCTGGACGTGACGACGTGGAGGTCGGCCAAGACGGCGCGGGCCGTTCTCGACCCAGACCTCGAGGGTTCCGTATCGATCCTGCGCGCGGCAGGCTGGCGTGTGATCACGGCGCGCAACGGTGACAACCTGCCCGATCTCTGGCCGGCGGCCGCTCGGGGGAATCAGTTGGACCGGGTCGCGGGAGGCGCGGCATGACCGGGGTATCTGGGACCGCTCGGCTGACCCTGACGGCGGCGGTCGCGGTCGTCTTGACCGGCCTCAGCCTTCAACCGCTGCTCCAAGACGCTACCTGGCTGCCGACAACCGTCATCTTCGTCGCTCTCGTGGCGGCGACGGGCTATCTCGCCCGCAGGTTCGGTGTCCCTCGCCTGGCGATCCCGGTGCTGCAGCTGGCCGTCCTGGCCTTCGCCGTAGTCCAACGGTTTGCGTTCGCGCAAGCCACGTGGGGAGTGTTTCCGGGACGAGACGCACGAGCCCTCCTCCTTGACCTGCTGGACACAGCCGCCACAACCATCTCGACAGCTGCGCCGCCCGCTCCGGTCACCCCGGGCCTCGTCCTGCTGATCTCCACCTCGATCGCGCTCGTCGCGATCCTGGTGGACACCATCGCGGTCACCTTCCGCTCCCCCGCCCTGTCCGGCATCCCCCTGCTCGTTCTGTATGCCGTACCAGTAGCCGTCGTCGCCAACGGCGTCTCCTGGGTGTATTTCGGGCTGGCCGCGACCGGGTGGCTCGCCCTGCTCATGGCCGACAGTCGCGAGCGGGTGGGTGGCTGGGGACGTCGTCTGGGCACCCGCGTCTACGCCGGGGACCCGCTGGACAGCCACGTCCATGCACCGCCTGAGCCGTTGGGTGCGGTCGGGCGCCGCATCGGTGCGACCTCGGTGGCGATCGCCGTGCTCGTGCCCGCGATCCTTCCGGGGCTGAGTGACGCCGTCTTCAACCGAGGTCTCGGTGGGCAAGGCGGACACGGCAACACCGTCACCACGGTCAATCCGTTCGTCTCCTTGGGCAGCGAGCTCAACCGCCAAGAAGACACCGAAGTGCTGCACTACACGACGACCGCCGCGCATCCGGAGTACCTGACCCTCGTCACCTCGGACACCTTTGACGGCAAGATCTGGATCCCATCCAGCCTCAAGACCTCAGGCCGGCTCGCCACCGATCCCCTCCCACCACCGTCTGGGCTGGCCGACGATGTCACTGTCAGCACGGAGCGCTCGGAGTTCACGTCGACCGAGCTGACCGGGAGCACCTGGCTGCCGGTCCCCTATCCGGTCGTTGACGTCTCCGTGATCGGACCGACCAAGGATGACTGGGTCTGGGACCAGGAGAACCGGGTCATCTGGTCACCGAAGTCCGACACCGCCAATACGAGTTGGACGGTCAACAGCTTGTCGGTGTCCCCCACGCAAAGCGAGCTGCGTAACGCCGGACCCGTCGAGCCGGCATTCCTCGAACGCTATCTCCAGCTTCCCAAGGATGTGCCCGAGATCGTCGCGGAGGACGCCAAGGAGGCCACCAAGGGAGCGGTCGGGGACTTCGCCCAAGCCGTGGCCTTGCAGGATTACTTCCAAAACGGCGGTTTCCTCTACGACGCCGGGACACCAACAGCGACCGACGACCCACTGACCGTGTTCCTCAACAGCAAGCGCGGCTTCTGCCAACAGTTCGCCGGTACCTTCGCGGTGATGGCGCGCGAGCTGGGCCTTCCCACTCGAGTTGTGGTGGGCTTCGTGCCCGGCGAGAAGCAGGACGACGGTTCGTGGTCGGTGACCTGGCATGACGCCCATGCCTGGCCCGAGGTCTATTTCCAGGGGGTTGGCTGGACCCGGTTCGAACCGACTCCTCGCGACGACAATGCCGGCATCGATGTCCCCGGCTACACGGTCGCGGCGCTCGACCCGGGAGACAACGGGCCGAAGAATTCTCGGCCTGACGACAACCGCAACCGGCAGCCGAACGTCAACAGGGGGAATGCCCTCCCGCCGAAGACCGACCCGTTGACTGCAGACGCGGCGGGTGCTGGCGCCGTCACGACCCCGTTCCCATGGAAGTGGGTATCGGGCGTCGTCCTGGCAGTGATCGTGCTTCTCCTTCCCTGGGCCATCCGGATCTCCCAACATCGCCGGCGGCTGCGTCGCGCGCGGATCGCCGAGCCCAGAGTTGCCGCATCCGCGGCGTGGAGCGAGCTGGCCGCCACGTGTGCCGACCTGGACCAGGGCTGGCCGGCCTCACGCACTCCACGACAGGTGGCCGCAGGTCTGGTCGAGGCGGCCAACCTCAGTGGTACCTCTGAGGGCGAGGCCTTGAATCGAACCGCGCGATCGGTTGAGTCCGCCCGGTATGCGCGCACACCAACCTCCATGGACGGCCTGGCGGATGACCTGCTCTTGGGGATCAGCGGCCTGCGAGCATCAGCTTCCCGGCCGATGCGGCTGCGAGCGCGATTCCTCCCGCGCTCGCTGATGTCGCGGGCGGGTTCACGCACCGCCGACGTGCTGGACTGGGTGGACACGGCTCCGCGCCGGCTGGGCAGCAGGATGGGTCGGGCGTTGCGGCCGCGACGGCGCCGCTCGAGCAGCCCGAAGTCCTCGAGCACGCGCAGTCCGGCCAGCCGGCACTGAACCTGGGTGCACTGACCCTGGGTGCACGGAACCTGGGTGCACTGACCCTGGGTGCACTGACCCTGGGTGCACTGGCTGCACCGACGTGCGCTGACCTAGCGCTGGTCACCCTCACGGCGCCGACGCCAGCGCTCCTCGAAGCGGTCCATCATTCCGGCCCGGGGTGCCTTGGCGCGCTTGGCCTGCAGCTGCTCAGCGGGCGCACCTGACCCTTGGCCCGCGGTGGACGAGGCTTTTGGTCCTGAGCGCCAAGCGCCCATGATCCACCAGGCGGAAACGAGCATGAGCAAGAAGCCGGCCAGGCCGACTCCCCAACCGAGGGTGACACCAGCAAGCAGGAGCGCGAGGCCAGCCACGACACCCAGGGTGCCGAGCGCGATGCGGCGTCGTTGATGGTGACGAAGATCCGACCCCCGAAGCGTCGATGCCAGCTTCGGGTCCTCGGCATAGAGGGCGCGCTCCATCTGCTCGAGCAGGCGCTGTTCGTGCTCGGAGAGCGGCACCGATCCTCCTTCACTCACCCGGACCTCCCCCAGGGTGGTTCCGGTAGTTACAGCATAGGCAGGCATCGGCCGACGCGAAAGCCGACCTGAGGATTGTTCACCAGGTCGTGAGCACAAGGGCGGCCGGTCGGCTGAGTCACGACGGCCGGGGTCGCGCGGGGTCGCCACTCCCGCGGGGATCGGTGTGACCGGCAACCAGCGAGCCGGGTCGTACGGCTCCGGCGCCGAAGCGTCGGGCGGCGGAGTCGACGGCCAGCTCGGCCTCCCGCCAGCCGCGTTCAGGCGCATCGAGGAGGAGCTGCTGGGTCCGGGTGCCGGCGTCGATGAGGCCGTCAACCCGGACACCGACCAGACGGATGCGGGCACGCTGCAGACCGAGAGCCTCGTAGAGCATCCGAGCCGTGGCGTAGACCTCCTGCCCCACGTCGGTGGCTTCGCGCAGGGTGCGGGAACGAGTGATGGTCGTGAAGTCGGCAAACCTGACCTTGAGCGCAACCGTTCGACCGGCGTAGCCGGCAGCACGTAGCCGAGCGGCAACCCGCTCGGAGAGCCGGAGCAGCTCACGGAGGATGACCGCCGGGTCATCGACGTCGGTGGCGAAGGTCTCCTCCGCGCCGATGCTCTTGTCGGGCTCGTGCGCAACGACTCGACGGTCGTCGCGGCCCCAGGCGAGAGCGGCGAGATGAGAACCGGCGGCGACGCCAAGCGCTCGTTCGAGAGTGCTTTGCGGGGTGCGGGCCAGGTCGCCCACCGTCCGGAGGCCGAGCCGGGTCAGGGCCTCCTCGGTCTTTTCGCCCACGCCCCACAAGGCGGAGACCGGCAGTGGATGCAGGAAGGAGACGACTTCGTCGCGTGGCACCACGAGCAAGCCGTCGGGCTTGGCCCGGGTGGTGGCGAGCTTGGCGACGAATTTCGTGCTGGCGACGCCGACCGAGCAGGTGACCCCCTGCTCGTCGGCGACTCTGGCGCGGATGGTCTCGCCGATCAGAGACGGTCGACCCAGCCGACGTACCGCGCCCGACACGTCGAGAAAGGCCTCGTCGAGGGAGAGCGGCTCGACGTAGGGGGTGACTTCACGAAAGAGCTCCATCACGGCAGCTGACACCGCCGCGTAGCGCTCGGGCTGTGGGTCGAGGATCGTGGCTTGGGGACACATCCGGCGCGCTCGTGTCATCGGCATGGCGGAGTGGACGCCGGCGCGGCGCGCCTCGTAGGTGGCGGAGAGGACCACGCCGCGGGTTCCCCCGCCGCCCACGATGACCGGTGATCCCACGAGCTCGGGATGGTCGAGCAGCGACACCGAGGCGTAGAAGGCATCCATGTCGACGTGCAAGATCGTGCACCCGGTGTCGTCGGCTGGCGGACCGTCGGGGGCCCCAGGCCGATCGAGCTGCTGCTTCCTACTCATCACGGCCAGCGTCCCACGCCGTACTGACGTTGCGTCCGACCGATGGTGCGCAATTGCCCTCACTTCGTCGGACGCAAAGCAAGGATCAACCGCCTGAGCTTCCCGGACTGGAGTGCCACAGCTTTCGGGGGGCCTTCGGCGACGGGCGTGGTTGTTCGGTGTCTCCCGCCGGAGTCCCCTTTTTGACGTCTCCTCCAGGTGGCTTCACGTCGGCGTAGGGGGACTGCTTGAACCCGCTGGCATGCACGAGCACCCGGCGCTGGCCCATGCCTCCAGCAGTTCCCGGCTCGTGGCCGTCGCCGGGTGACCCCGACGGGTTGGACTGACCCGGCGGACGTACGACGACCGGTCGGGACGAACGGCTACCCGCAGCGCCCTCGACAGCGCCTTCGATCAGCGCAGGAGCGCTCTCCTCCCACCCGCCCGGCACGTCGGCCAGCACGGCGTGCACGGCCGCAACACCCTCGGTCTCCCACGTGGCGAAGAGGCTGGACAGCTCCCACGCGCCCGTCGCGCGCAAGGAGAGCCCCCGTGGGCCTGTGCGTCGAACATGCCCTCGCACGACAAGCAGCCAGGAGTGGAAAACTGTTGCTGCGTATGGCCCTTGGACGTCTTCGAAGAAGGTTGCATCGACTGGGCCGGTGGCGTCATCGAGGGTGAGGAACACGACCCGCCGACCGGACCGCACCGGTGGTGTCTGGGTCGCCACCTTGACACCGGCCACCAAGACGTCGGCCTGGCTGCGCTGTCGCAGCAGGTCACGTGCACGAGTGACTCCGAGCGCGTCGAGCATCGGAGCGTAGAAGTCCAGCACGTGCCGGCTCACGTCGAGACCAAGGACGTCGAGCTCAGCACGGACCCGTTCGGCTCCAGTCATCTCCGGCAGACCGGAGTCTCCGACCTGCTCAGGGGCATCGCCGAGGTCGAGGGTCAGCTGCACGTCCGACGGACGTACGGCTGCCGTCGCCTGGCTCTGCCGCGCGGCAAGGGTCCGTACGTCATCGGAATGCGGAGCGGGCGACGGAGCACGCCCTCGACGTCTGGAGCCACCGGCGGCCGCCTTTCGTCCCCCACGATCGACCGCCCTGGTCCACCGATCGAGCTCGGCCACCTGGAGCAGCAGGTCACGCCGGGTGACCTGCCCCCGGCGACGGACCGGCGCCCCCGTGCCGTAGAGCCCGATGCCATAGAGGCTGTCGAAGGCGCCGGCCACCACGAGCCGCTCCACGACCGGCCGGGAGACCCGGGTGCGGTGCCAGAAGTCGGCGAGCGAGGCGTACGGCCGGCCGGCCACGACCCGCTCGACCTCAGCGGCCGAGATGCCCTTGACCTCGGCCAGCGACAACCGGATGCCGTAGGAGCGGGCGTCGGGCAATCCGGGGACCGGCGACGCCTCCCTCGGCAAGGCGCCGAGAATTCCCGGCGGTGGAGCGTCCCAGGGAGCGACCTTCTCGACCCGAAAGACCGTGTCGGAAGCGTTGACGTCGAGGCCGAGGATCGCGATGCCGAGGTTGCGGGCGTCGTCGAGGATCAGCCGCTTGGGATACATCCCCGGATCGTGGGTGAGTACGCCGGAGAGGAAGGCCGCCGGGTGGTGGGCCTTGAGCCAGGCCGACTGGTAGGTCGGCAAGGCGAAGGCGGCCGCGTGCGCCTTGCAGAATCCGAAGGAGGCAAAGGCTTTCAGCACCTCCCAGACCTGCTCGACGACCTCGAGGGAATAGCCCCGGCTCATCGCCTGCGGGTAGAACCACTCGCGCACCTGCGCCTGCCCGTCCGGTGAGCCGAGAGTTCGGCGGATCTCGTCGGCCTCGGCCAGGCCGCAGCCGGTGAAGACGTCCACGATGCGAATGACCTGCTCGTGGAAGACCACGACCCCGCACGTCTCCTCCAGCGCCGGACGGAGGTCGTCGTGGAGGTAGGCGGCCGCCAACCAGCCCTGACGCGCCTTGAGGAAGGGCGTGACCATGTCGGACTTCACCGGGCCTGGGCGAAACAGCGAGATGTCGATGATGAGATCGTCAAAGGTCTCCGGGCCGAACTTGCCGATCAGCTCGCGCTGACCAGGTGACTCGATCTGGAAGCAGCCGAGGGTGTGGGTCGAGCGGATCAGCTCGAAAGTGGCCTCGTCATCGAGCGGCACCGAAGCCGGATCGTCCAAGGCGATCAGCCCGTCCGGGCCGGCGCCGTGGGCTTGCGGTCCGTCGACCCGAGCTACCTCGAGGACGGCGTGCGCCATCGCCGACTGCATCCGGATGCCGAGGACATCGAGCTTGAGCAGGCCGAGGTCCTCGACGTCGTCCTTGTCGAACTGGCTCATCGGATAGCCGAGATAGCTCGCCTCCACCGGAGTGCGATCGAGCAGTCCACCATCGGACAGCAGAACGCCACAGGGGTGCAGCGCGACGTGGCGCGGCAGGCCATCGAGGCTCTCGACGAGGGAGAAGAAGGTGTCGAGCCCACCGCTGCCACCGATCCGGCTGGCCCGAAGCTCGGGCAGGTCGTTGAGCGCGGCTCGGGCGTCCCGGGCTCGGATGTGCGGGAAGGCCTTGGCGATGGCATCGATCTCACCCGGTGGCAGGCCGAGGGCCGCGCCGACGTCGCGTACGGCATGCCGTACGCGATAGGTGTCCATCATCGACACGCACACACACCGATCACCGCCGAAGCGTTCGAGGATCGCTTCATAGACCTCACCTCGTCGAGCCGACTCCACGTCGACGTCGACGTCGGGCAGCGCCTGGCGCAGCGGGGTGAGGAAACGCTCCATGAGCAGGCCGTAGCGAAGCGGCTCGACACCGGAGACCCCGAGGACGTGCAGGACCAGGCTGCCTGCTCCCGAGCCACGGGCCGCCACCCGAACGCCCATCGCACGGGTCAGATCGGTGACCTCGGCAACGGTGAGGAAGTAGGTCTCGTAGCCGAGGGCCCCGATCACTGCGAGCTCGGAGTCGAGGCGTTCGGTGGCCGTCCGACGCTCGCCGGACGGATAGCGCCGAGCCAGCCCGGCCTCGCAACGCTCACGCAGCACGGCCGCGGCCGGCCGACCGGTGTCGTCCACGACCGACAGCTCCGGCAGGTGGATCGCCCCGAGCCCGAGGTCGCGGGCGGGGTCGAGGATGCAGTCGGTGGCCACCTGGGCGGTCGCGTCGAGCAGCCGCCGTACGCATCCCGCCTCGGTGTCACCGGCTCCCCCCGCCAGCCGGGCGATCTCGGCTGCCACGTCGGTCATCTGCGGCCCGGACTTCAGATAGCCCTCGGCGTTGACCCGGTCGACATGTCGCTCGTCGAGGGCGACCAACCGGCGAGCCGAGTCGAGCAGGTCGGCCGTAGCTGCACCCGTGGGCTCGGCGTAGCGGACGGTGTTGGTGAGTACGGCTCCGAGACCGTGCTCACGAGCAAAGCCGAGCAGCCGGGCGGCCAACGTACTGGAGCCCGCACCGTCACCGGGACCGCGGTGGGACACCACCTCGATCCGCAGCAACGCCGGATCTATGACATCTCGCCAGCGGTCGAGAGCGGCCAGCGCAAGGTCGGGACGACGTCGGGCCAGCGCCCGTCCCACCTCGGAATCGGGACCGAGGAGCACGATCAGCTCGCCCCCTGCCGCGTGGCGGGCGATGAGAGCATGACTGGCCACGGGTCGGCCGCGCTCGCCTGTCCGTTCCGCGGTGCCGAGATGACATGAGGAGACCAGCCGGTTGAGGGCTGCCCAGCCGGCTCCGGTCTGTGTGCGGCCGGGCAGCGCAGGCGTTGGCCGACCGGCGCGGGCCAGCACGACCACCCGCGGATGGCGTGGGTCGACCTCGGCACCACCTCTGGCCGGCGTCCGAACGGGCGCCGCACCGGCTGGCTGCGCGTGCTCACCTGTGAGCGGCGGGCTGATGGCCAGGTTGGTGCCGAGGATCGTGGCCACCCCGTGGGTGAGACCGGCCTTGGCGAACTTCACCGCGCCCCGTACACCGTCGCGGTCGGTCAGCGCGAGTGCCCCCATGCCGAGCTCGGCAGCCCGGGCGACCAGCACCTGCGGATGAGAGGCGCCGTGTCGCAGCGAATAGCCCGACGCAACATGGAGATGGACGAAGGGATCGAGGGGCATCAGTGGTCCGCGAGCGGGTCGGGCTGATCAGCCGGTGAGTGGGAGGGCGACCTGGTGGTCGAGACCGAGCGTGGTCTCGACCAGGGCGAGAAAGCTCGTGGAGTCGCGCAGCAGGTCGTCAGCTTCTCGGGTGCTGACCACCGGCAGTCCCGCTTCCGCGGCTGCCCGCTTGCTTGCCCCTGCGGCGAAAAATCCCGCCCACTCCCCTAACTCAGGTGCCACCTCGGGCAGGAGCTCCCAGACGCTGGAGGGTCCGCGGCGAACCCTGGCCGGTCGGGCCCGAGCCGCAAGCACAGCAGAGGCAGCCCGCAACGAGGCCAGATGCGCCTCGACGTAGCGTTCCTCCGCGGTCAGGGCGACGACGCCAGCGGCCAGCCCGCGAGCCGCCAGGTGGAGCAGGTCGAAGGTGGCCTGCGGAATCGGCGGGTGCCGCCGGTCGGTCGAGAACTGCTCAATCGAGGACACGGGCCAACCTCCAGGTCGAAGGAACAGTGGACTGATCGCACGTCAGGTCGAAGACACCGACGCCACGGTGGACACCGGTGCGCGCCTCGACTCGCCAGACCAGTCGGCCCGCGGCTGCACCGGCTGCATCGACCGGCAACCCCTCGGCGTCGCGCTGCCGCCACCAGGCGCCCACCTCCACCCAGTGCGCCAGGATCGAGCCGATGACATAGGGCCGCCCACGCCAGATGAAGCGATGCGGCTCTACGGCAGTGCGAGCAGCAAGGTCACCTGCTGAAGCATCACCTCGTGAAGCATCGCCTCCAGAAGCATCAACGGCGACGAGATCGTCGTAGCGACGCATGGATCCTCCTCAAGGCAGCAGCCATCGGCCGACGTAGGCGCAGGCGAACGGATCGGAGGTCCCCGGACCGGCGCTTCCCCACGCCAGGTCCGAGACCTACGACCCGCCCGGAGGGGCCGTCCGGGGTCGAGTCGCACGACCCCTCGGGCGGGAACCTCTGATCCGACCGCGAGACCGGCCAGAGGATCGAACGGGTCCGAGCCTGCCCCAGACCTCCGACAGTTCTTGGTCGAGCCTTGGTCGAGCTGACGAAGGAGGCAGTTCGAACGTTTGTTCGACTTCCACTAAACCCCACTCGCCAGTCGACGTCAAGGGTTTCCAGAGTCAGTTCATCCCTGGGTGGCGAAGATCGGTGAGTCGACGCCCGGCGCGGCCGGGAACTCCCCGACCCCGTCGATGGAGGCATGAGAGACCTGTCCGTCGGCCGTCATCCGCATCACGAAGAACGAGTCGCCCTGGTAGAGCAGCCCGATCACCGTTCCGTCGGAATCCCACGTGCTGAACAACAGGATCGCCTGATCGCTGTTGAGGAAGGTCGTGGACGGCTTCCCATCGTTCGCGTCAAGGATGTTCAAGAATCCTGGACCGCCGAAGTTGAATGCCTCGTGGCCGATGATCTGCGTGCCATCTGGACTGAACTCACCAAGGGTGAAGTCGCACGTCCGCATCGCCTCGACCCCACTCGCTGCGAACACCGCCGAGCACGACCCGTCTCGGGTGCCGGATACCTTCCCGGCGACGCGATAGTCGGGTGCGAGCCCATCAACGGTCATCAGGCCGAAGGCTGTGTCGGTGATCCCGTGCGAAGAGCCAAACATCGCCTGGTCGCCGCCGTCCGGGTTGACGTAGACGACGCATCCGTCACCTTCGGTCTCGAGGCACCGCCCGGAGCCGTACATCGCGACGGCGTGATATCCCTGCCCGCCAGGGAGCTTGTCGAGTTCGATCGGGTCGTTGCCATCGGCGACGACCATGATCTTCCCGGACTTGGTGACATAGCTGACGATGCTGTGATCACGAGTGACGGCGAAGGAGTACGTCGACGACTCGGACCGAGTGACTTGGCCGGCTGCGTCGAGGAAGTCGATCAGAGCCGTCTGGTCAGTACCGTCGCGCAGGCCGACCCAGCCGTCGCCGAAGGCAGCGAACTGCTGGTAGTCGTGGGGCACCGCAACCGTGCCGCCGCCGGGAAGGTGGATCTCGCGCTCGTACAGCACCGGAACAGAGATCGGCCCGCTCGTCGCCGTCACGGCAGCGTCCAACGTGACCTCGTCAGGGGCCAACGATGCATCCGGCGTCGGAGCCGGGTTTGGTGTTGTCGCGGGTACCGGTCGCGGCACGGAGTCGTTGATTCGGTCGTTGACAGCGATCCCAGCAGGGATTGCCAGGGCTACCGCGACGACGGCCACGGCCCCCGTCAGGGCCGTACGGCGCCTGCGAATGCCCCGCGCCCGAGCCTGCACGTCATCGAGCGTGACCACGTGCCCGCTGCCATCGATGTCCTGAGCCTGACGACGCAGCGCCTGCCCGAGCTCGTTGGTGTCGTTCATCGGTCCTCCTCGGACTCGTCATGCTCGTTCGGCCGGTGGTCTTCGTCAGAGGGGGCGAGCTCGCCGACGCGTGCGCGCATCGAGGCAAGCGCCCGGCTGCTCTGGGACTTCACCGTGCCGACTGAGACACCAAGGGCGGCAGCGGTTTCTGCCTCACTGAGCTCCTCGTAGTAGCGCAAGACGATCACGACTCGCTGCTTGCGCGGCAAGGTCTGCACGAAGTCCCACAGCTCCCTGTCCCGACCGGGGTCCGGCTCGGCTGCAACCTCCGTGGGCAGCTCGGAGACGGTCGTCTCCCGCCGCTTCCACGGCCGCCGCCACAGCGAGTTGTGCTCGTTCACCAAGATCCGGCGGACGTAGCCGTCGATGCTCTCCCGACGCTGGACCTTGTCCCAGGACAGATAGAGCTTGGCGAGCGCCGTCTGCACAAGATCCTCGGCGGTGTGTCGATCCCCGGTAAGGACGTAGGCGGTCCGCAGAAGGCTGGGTTGTCGAGCCCCCATGTACTCCGCGAACTCGGCATCTCGACCGCTTCCCGCCGCCCGACGCAGCGCCATCGTCCCTCCGTTCGAGATCGTTGCTTCGGTCGGGACGTACGGCCCCGCTACGACGTCCATCGTGTGCTCCGATCCTTCCGCGTTGGCGGTCAGGTCACGTGCCTAGGCGCTACCAAGACGCAAACTGCGGCGAAAAGGTTGCACCGACTGGGCCGCGCACTTGGGGCCGCGCAACTCTTGGAGGCGAACGCCGACGAGCCGCCGCTGCCCCGAACGGATAGGTTCCGGGCCATGGCGAACAGGCGGGCGTTGGGTGTCGCACGCCTCGGTTTCGCCGGCCTCGGCCTGACCGCTGTCACGGCCCAGCTCATCAAGGGTCTGGACCGCAGTGGGTTCTCGGTCGTCAACTTCTTCAGCTTCTTCACGATCCAGAGCAACCTGATCGCGGTCGTCGCCCTTGCTTTCACGGGCGTGGCCGCCCTGCAAGGTCGCGATTCCGGGGCCGTACTCCTGAGAGTTCTTGCCACCTTGGCGATGGTGACAACGGGCATCGTCTACGTGGTGCTGCTCCGCGGACTCGAAGAGAGCCTGCAGACCCCCGTACCGTGGATCAACACCGTGCTGCACTACGTGATGCCGATCGTGTTGTTCGCAGACTGGCTGGTCGACCGGCCAGACCCGATGGTCACGTTTCGGCGGGCGCTTCTGGTTCTGCTGTACCCCATCACCTGGGTGGTCTACAGCCTCGTTCGCGGCCCGTTCGCGGACTGGTACCCCTATCCGTTCCTCGATGTTCGCGACAAGGGGTACGGATCTGTTCTGCTCACCTGCCTCGTGCTGGCGGTCGCCATGATCGGGCTGTTGTGGATACTGATCCGCCTCGCCAGCCTTGATCCGGACCGAGCCATCGAGGAGTCCACGTGAGCGACCCGTCCGAGAACACGATCCTCGATCACCCGGCTGTCCTAAGGGTCAGGGCGGCGCTGACACAGGTCGGAGTCGACAGCCAGCCGGTGGTCCTGGCCGACGCTGCGCCGACCGCGGCAGCGGCTGCCGCGCAGCTGGGCTGCGACGTCGCTGCGATCGCCAACTCACTGATCTTTGCCGCAGACGGCGAGCCGCTGCTCGTCCTGACCTCCGGTGGTCATCGGGTGGACACCTCCAAGGTCGCCAGCTTGATCGGCGCGGCCAAGGTCGGAAGAGCGGACGCGGAGATGGTGAAGGCCCGCACAGGGATGACGATCGGCGGGGTCGCCCCGGTGGGTCACCTCAGCGCCGTACGCACTCTGGTCGATGTAGCCCTCCAGAACTATCCGGTCGTCTGGGCCGCTGCCGGTCACCCGCACACCGTGTTTCCGACCACGTTCGACGAACTGGTGCGCATCACCGGCGGCACACCTGCCGAAGTCGCCTGACTCACCAAACTCCGACCCGCCAATCGCGCTTCACCCATCGGAGCGCCCTTTTGCTGACCGACAAACCAGGACATACCACGCTTTTCGCTCGCCTCCAGGGGCATTCCGGTGGGTGAAGCGCGAGGTCTTTGGGGGTGGAAGTGTGGTCAGCGCAACGGGGCCAGCAGCACGGTCGTCAACCCTTCCAGGACGAGCGCGTCGTCCAGCACCAGCCCACCCTCGCTCTCGAGGCGTTCCTCCGCGGGCGTGAGCTCAGTCGGTTCGAGCACCGGACTGTCCAGCAGGGTCAGCGGTTCCGACAACGCCGACAGCACGGCCTGCTCCTCCGCCATCAACGGCTGCGGGCCCATCATCCGGGTCACGGCCAGCGGGCCGACACTGAGCACGGCTCCGTTCGAGGTGTACGTCCCCGCGAGCCGGTTCACGCCGCCGGTGCCGCTCACCCGGTGCTGGTCGTCAAAACTGAGAGCGGCGCCCCCGGTGAGAGTCAGATCCCCCACGGCGACGATCCGCCAGCTGGTCCCTGCCCACCGATCGCTCATGCAGCCACCCTAGGACTGGACCAGAGCAAATTCCGAGGCCCGACCTAGGCTGAGGCGGTGACCTCGACCCGGACGTCGGCGGCGAGCATCCCGGACCTGGTGACGTTTCACCTGTGGGGCGTTCCGACCAGACAGATCCCGTCCGCGGCGCTGGCGATGGCTCGCGATCGTCGCCCGCTCGAGCGCACACCCGGCCTGCGGTTCGCCAAGCTGCTGGGAACCGGATCCGGCGAGTCCTTCTCGCCCGGCGATGCCGACCCCAGACACTGGGCCGTCCTGGCCGCGTGGAGTGACGGTCGGAGCGCGCAGAGGTTCGAGAGCTCACCGTTGATCCGTCGATGGGATCGACGAGCCGACGAGCGGCTCACGGTCGACCTGCGGCCCTTGTCGAGCAAGGGACGTTGGTCAGGGACGCTGCCCTTCGGCGACCCGATTCCCAGCGCGACGACCGGTCCGGTGGCCGCCGTGACCCGCGCGAGGATCAAGCCGCACCTCTGGCGCACGTTCTGGCGCAGCGTGCCACCGGTGTCGGCAAGCCTGAACACAAGCCTGGGCCTCGCCATGAGGATCGGGATCGGCGAGGCTCCCGTCGGCCTCCAGGGCACGTTCAGCATCTGGCAGGACCACGGCGCCTTGCGAGACTTCGCCTACCGCGAGCCGGAGCATGCGGCGGTGATCCGCCGTACGCGTGAACTTGGGTGGTATGCGGAGGAGCTGTTCGCTCGATTTGAGGTGATTGATGTGCGGGGCACCTACCAGGGAGCCAGCCTCGAGCTCCCGGGCAACTAGGCTTCGACGCCGTGAGCGTCCGTGTCTATTCCGGGCCGCACGCCGACCGGCGTCGCGGCCCTTCAGCATTGCTGCGCGGGCTCACCTGGCTGTTCGCCCTCGCGACCATCGGCACGCAGATCGCCTACCCCCTGGTCGAGGGCGAGAGCCGGCGCACCCTCACCGTCGTGACGGTTGCGTTGTTCTTCCTGGCATCAGCCACTCATGCCCTCGTCTGGCGTGGCGTGCTGTGGACCGCCGGCTTCCTGGTCGTCACGGTAGGCGGTGGTCTGCTCGCAGAGGCCGTCGGCCTGAGGACGGGCTGGCCATTCGGAGACTACGAGTACGGAAATCTCGCACCGACCGTCTTCGGCATCCCGTGGGTGATCCCTCTCGCCTGGTCGATGATGGCCTACCCCGCGCTACTCGCCGCCCGACGCCTATGCCGTGGGTCGTTGGCCACCCCCCTCGTCGGCGCGCTCGGGCTGGCCGCATGGGACTTGTTCCTCGACCCGATGATGACCGCAGAGGGCTACTGGCAGTTCACCGATCCCGCGGCCACCACGCTGCCGAACCTGCCTGGCGTACCGCTGGCGAACTTTGCAGGCTGGTATCTCGTCGCCTTCGTCATGATGCTGATCCTCGACCGGCTCCCCCGCTCCCCCGCACCTGAGGGTCAGCCGGCACTGCTCTATCTGTGGACCTACGTCTCGTCCTTGCTCGCTGCCCTGGTGTTCTTCGACCGACCCTGGGATGCGCTCTACGGCGGGATCGCCATGGGTGCGGTTGCCATTCCCTACGCGTGGGTGCTGTGGGTCGGGCGGGACTAAGTCGGGCGAGGATGGCCCGTCGCGCGGCGCGCATGATCGTCCGTACGGCGGCAGCCGGAGCGCTTCTCGCCACCGCCCACACCATGGTCAACCTCAGGCTCCTGCGGGTTCCGTTGCCTGACCCACCGGCTGCCCAGCTCCGGGTCAGCTTGTTGCTCCCCGTCCGCGACGAGGCTCACCGAGTAGCGCCGTGCCTGGCCGCGTTGTCAGCTCAGCAAGGCGTCTCCGAGCTCGAGATCCTCGTCCTCGACGACGGCTCGACAGACCGCACGGCGGAGGTTGTGCGCGCGGCGGCGGACGACGACCCCCGACTGCGGCTGCTCTCCGGTGAGCCGCTGCCCCCTGGTTGGTTGGGCAAGCCGCACGCCTGTGCACAGCTTGCCCAGGCGGCCTCGGGATCGATACTCGTCTTCGTCGACGCAGACGTCGTGCTCGCGCCCAACGCGGTCGCGGCCACCGTCGCGCTCCTGCGCGAACACGATCTCGATCTGGTGTGCCCCTACCCGCGTCAGCTCGCCGAGACGGCGCTCGAGCGGCTTGTCCAGCCACTTCTGCAGTGGTCCTGGCTCACCTTCCTCCCCCTCCGGATCGCCGAGTCGTCGCGACGCACCTCACTGGTCGCCGCGAACGGCCAGCTGCTGGCGTGTCACGCTGCGGCGTACGAGCTGGCTGGGGGGCACGCGGCCGTCCGCGACGCCGTGCTGGAGGACATCGAGCTGGCTAAGGCCTTCAAGAACCACGGTCTGCGGATCGCCATGGCCGACGGCACCGACGTCGCCGTCTGCAGGATGTACGGCTCTGCGCGGGAGCTGCGTGAGGGCTATGCCAAGTCCCTGTGGTCCGCCTTCGGCTCTCCGGCAGGCGCCGTCGCTGCCAGCGCGTTTCTCGGCTGGCTCTACGTCGTTCCGCCGCTCGGCGCACTCTTCGGCCGGGGAGCCACTCGCCGGGCCGGGATCATCGGCCTCGTGGCCGGCCTCACCGGTCGGGCCGTCGTCGCCCGCCGCGTGGGCTCCCGAGTCTGGCCAGACTCCGTCGGCCATCCCCTCTCGATCACCGTGCTGGTCGCCATGACAGCAGACTCGATACGGCGCCGCCGGTCTGGAAAACTGAGCTGGAAGGGCCGAGCGCTGTGAGCCGAGTCGTCGTGGTCGGCGCCGGCATGGCCGGTCTCGCGTGTGCCGCGCGTCTCGCGGTCAAACGTCACGACGTGCTCGTCGTCGAACAAGCAGACACGTGGGGCGGGAAGCTCGGCTGGTACTCACGCGACGGGTTCTCCTTCGACACCGGCCCGTCGCTCCTCACTTTGCCGGCCGTCTACCGAGACACCTTCCTCAAGACTGGCAAAGCGCTGGAGGAGTGCGTCGAGCTGGTAGGAGTCGACCCGGTCTGCCACTACCGATTCGCGGATGGCACCACGATGGACATCCCCGACGTCGACCGTCGAGCTGTCGGTCGCGTTCTCGATGAGGCACTCGGAGAGGGTGCCGGGGATGACTGGTTGCGCTTCCTGGCCCATGCCGGACGTATCTGGCAGGCGACGCGCGGCCCGTTCCTGACGACGCCTCTGGAAGGTCCTCGTGACCTGCTGCGCCAGTCGACTCGCATCCGCGATCTGCACACGATCGCTCCCTGGCGCAGCCTGGACGCGATGGGACGCCGCTATCTGCGCGACCCGAGGCTCCGACAGTTCCTGTGGCGCTACGCCACCTACACCGGCTCCGATCCCCGACGGACGCCCGCCGCCCTCTCCGTCGTTCCCTACGTCGAGCAGACCTTCGGTGCCTGGTACATCAAAGGCGGGATGCGGCGCCTCGGTGAGGCCTTGTACGAACGCTGCCTAGAGCGCGGGGTCGAGTTCCGTTTCTCGGCCGACGTGAGCGACGTGACCGTGACATCCGGACGAGCCAGCGGGGTGCGCTTGTCCAACGGCGAGCACCTCGAAGCCGATGTCATCGTCTGCAATGCGGATGCAGCCGAGGTCTACGGGCGGCTGGTCCCCGGGCCGCTCGCCGACCGAGGACGGGATCGGCTGCGAAAGGCCACTCCGTCCCTGGCCGGCTTCGTCATGCTGCTCGCGCTTGATGGACGCACACCCGGGCAGCGTCACCACACGGTGCTGTTCCCGCACGACTACTCCGCCGAGTTCGACGCGATCTTCGGTCGCAACC
Organism: uncultured Actinomycetota bacterium; assembly: GCA_963805505.1. Classification (GTDB taxonomy): domain Bacteria; phylum Actinomycetota; class Actinomycetes; order DATJPE01; family DATJPE01; genus JANPBY01. The sequence goes on from CAWDUP010000007.1 coordinate 709,330, forward strand.
CGCACCCGGTGACAGATCCAACCGTCTACATCGCCGCACCCGATGATCCCGCGCTACGCCCAGACCAAGACTCAGAAGCCTGGTTCGTCCTGGTCAACGCCCCGCGCCATGACCCCGACGCCGCTGCGTCGGGCAAGGGGGTGGACTGGCTGGCACCGGGGCTGGCGAAGACGTACGCCGACCAGGTGCTCGACGTCATGGCCAGGCGTGGGGTCGACGTACGAGATCGCCTTCGCTGGCGGGAGGTCCGAACGCCCGCCGATCTCGAGCGCGACACCCGCGCGCCCGGTGGGTCGATCTACGGCACATCGTCCAACGGTGCGCGATCGGCCTTCCTGCGTGCGACCAACAAATCCCCGGTGCCTGGCCTATTCCTGGTCGGCGGGTCCGCTCATCCCGGTGGCGGCCTCCCGCTGGTCGGCCTGTCCGCCGAGCTCGTCGCCGACCTGATCGGCCGGGCCTAGCGGCGAGCCCAGCGGAGGCTGATCGGCCGCTCGACGAAGCGGCCGTACTGCTCCAGCGCCACCTCGACACGACGCCGGACGACGGGTTTAACGTCCACCAGAGGAGACACCTCGACGACGGTCTCGTTGGTGCGCCGGGTGCGCCGCCAGGTGGCGATCACCTTGCCTCCGCAGACGATCGTCCACGCGAACATGCCATTGCCGCCAGGGATGATCGCCTGCTTGTGCTCCTCGGCCAGCATCAGCGAACGATCTTTGTAGCCCAGCAGGTACTCGTCGAAACCGGCCAACGCCTGCACAGAGCTTCTTCGGCGGTTGGGCTGCTGCGCTGCCGCGCACGCAGCGACGTACATGTCGATCCCGTCCACCGATACCAGCTCCAGCCGTGGGCCGGCGACGGCTAGGGCAGTGTCGACATCGGCCATGAGCAGACCTGTCCACCCGGCAAAATCCTTGCGGCTCGCGGGTCCGTGACTGCGGAAGTAGCGGATGGCCATGATGCCGAGGGCCTCATCGCGGTCCGGAGATCGGGGATTCGGCGCCCACTCATCGAGCAGGACGAAGGTCTGCTCACTCCCGATGCTTGGACCGATGCACGTGACTCCCCGCTGGCTGACGTACCAGAGCAGGTGATAAGCGCGCTGTCCGGTCACCTCTATCCCGGCGGCCTCAAGGGTGCTCAGGCACTCCTGACGGGTCAGCCGTCCGCCACCGGAAAGGGCCTCTCCGAGGACATCCGCCGCCTGATCGGCGACCTTCTGCGACAGCCCTAGGTATTCACGGCGCCTCGTCGCTCCCTGCAGGGCACGCGCGCCCATCAGCCTCAGCATCCAACGGGCGTCGACCGGGGGCACAAAATGCACAGTTCCCCGCATCGGCCAGGTACGCAGCGCCTCGCGGCGTTCGAGCGCAGCCTCGACATCGGTGCGGGTTAGATCGGGCAGTCGCGAGCCCAACGACCACAGGCCGCTGTTCAGCTCCTGCGCCTGCATCGCCCCGAACCACTCGACGACGCCTGCGACGTCCGAAGGCGGCGACACCGAGGAGTCGCTGTCGAGCAGGAGACTGCGCAACCGGCGATCACGAGCGGCGGCGATCGACAGGCGGTGTGAGGCGGTCGGCACAGCAATCCTCCTGACACATCCAATTCCCCGTCATAATGCCCGTGTGACCGGTGCTGACAGTGGTGCAGCCGACCCTGCGTCTGTGTCACTCGTGACGCACCCGATTGTGCCCGAGACGTCACGATCGGTCGTCGAGCAGAGCGTGCGCGTGGGCTTCGGAGCGGCGGCGATCCTCACCGAGCTGCTCCTTCGCGTCATGACCAGGCCCAACGATCACAGTGACGCCGGACCTTTGCGCCCCCCTCCGATCGACGTGGTGCTCGGCGCCGGCTGGGGTGCGGCCCGGTTGACCGGACGCGTCGCGGGGCTCACGGCTCGGGTGGCGCGTCCGCTCGTGAACGTGGCCATGGACCCGCCCTTCGTGCCGAGCGCGCTTCGACCGTCGAGCACGTTCGACGTGGTGGCCACCCGCTGGCGGGCGGACCGCAGTGAGCTCACCCTGGAGGCCATCCGGCTCTCCCGCAACGCGACCCCAGCGGTGGTGGACAGTCTCGCCACCACGCTGGACCTTGATCTCATCCTCGCCTCCGTCGTCGACCGGCTCGACCTGGATCGACTCGTGCAGCACGTGCTGGCGCGTGTCGATCTCGACGAGGCCGCAGCGCAGGCCATCGACGAGCTCGATCTCTCGCCGATCCTGACCGAAGCGATCAAGCGGGTCGACCTCCAACCCATCGTCACCGATGTCATCGACCAGCTGGATCTGGCCGCGGTCATCGCTCAGGTCCTCACTGAGGTCGACCTCACGACTCTGGTCACCGACCGAGTGGACCTCGGCGACGTGGTCACCAGCGCCCTTGACGACCTGGACCTCACCGCGCTGGTGATGGAACGTGTCGACCTCGTCGGTCTCGCGGACTACATCGTCGAGGCCATCGACCTTCCCGGCATCGTCCGCGAGTCGACCGGTTCGATCGCCTCGGAGACGGTTCGGAGCGTTCGGTTCCAGGCCGTCGATGCCGACCAGACGCTCTCGCGGCTCGTCGACCGGTTTACCCTCCGCGGTGGACGAGCGCGGCGGGTCGACGCGCCCGGAGAACCGGAGTCGGTGCTCGACGAGGGCGAGCCTGGACCGTGACCGACAACCCAGTCGGTCTGCCCCAACCAGCCCGCAGGGCTGCGCGGGTCGAGGGCATCCCGGTCGAGGCGTTGGCCTTCCAGGGCCAACGGGCCGGGCTCGTGAGCCGAGTGATTGCAAATTCCATCGACTTCGCCCTCATCGTCTTCGTCTTGGTCTCCCTCTTCGCCGGCTACACAGCCGTACTCTTCCTCTGGAACCCGACGAGCTTCACCTTTCCGTCGCCGCCCCTAGGGCTAGCGGTGATCGTGGGTGGCTTCCTGCTCTGGCTGTACTTCTGGATCTCCTGGGCCACCTCCGGCCGGACCTACGGCGACCACCTGATGGGGTTGCGGGTCGTCAACTGGCAGGGCGAGCGGATGCACTGGGCCGGGGGCGCTCTGCGTGCCGCATTCTGTGTCGCGTTCGCCGTAGGCCTGTTCTGGGTGCTGATCAGCAGCTCCAACCGGTCCGTACAGGACGTCGTCCTGCGCACGTCGGTGATCTACGACTGGGGTCACCGCGGACGCACGGCCACACTGCCACCCGTCCGGGCCTAGTCAGTCCGGGTTGCCCCGCTCGCCGAACCAGCCGGCGACCGGACCGCCCCTGCTCACCGCCCGCAGCCGTCGTTCCGCGTCGCTTCGCGCTGCAGCAGTACTCACCACCAGCAGCCGGTCGCCCGAGCGAATCCGGGTCACCCGATCCGGCACCAACGTCGACCCTTCCCGCACGACAAGCGCGACCGAGGCGCCCGCGGGCAACCGCAGGTCCGAGGAGACGTACAACCCGACCAGCTGAGACTCGGGCGGGACATCGATCTCGAGCAGAGCTGCGTTCATCTCGTCCAACGGGGCCGACTCAACGGTCAGCTCGCCGGTCTCACCGTGAGTCGCCACACCGAAGCGCCGGGCCAGCCACGGCAGCGGCGGGGCCTGGAGGGCGGTCAACACGAGCACGAGCAGGAACGTGGCGTCGAAGACCTCCACCGAGCCGGCGGTGCCAGCGGCAAGCGCGATGGTTGCCAAGACGATGGGTACGGCTCCGCGAAGACCGGCGACCGTGAGGAAGGCCTGCTCGCGCCACGGAACCCGAAAGGGTGTGGCTGACACGAGAACAGCCAACGGCCTGGCTACCAGCAACAGCGTCAGTCCGGCGACCGCAGCCAAGGGTGCGGCATCCCACAACCGACCCGGCGACGCCAGCAGACCCAACAGGACGAACAGCCCGATCTGGGCTAGCCAGGCGAGACCCTCGCTGAAACCCAAGACTGCCCTTCGGTGCGGGAGCCGGGACGAGCCGAGCAGGACCGCGCAGGCGTAGACCGCCAGAAAACCACTGGCATGCACGATCCCGGCCAAGGCGTAGCCACCAAAGATGATCGCCAGTGATGCGAGCGGGTAGAGGCCGACTGCTGGGAGCGCGAGACGAGTGAGCAGCCAACGGCCGAACAGGCCCACCGCGATCCCGACCACCGCTCCGGCGAGCAGTTCGTAGCCGATCACCCCGAGCTCCGCCCACCATGGATGGGCGCCCCACTCACCGGCAGCTATCAGGGTCACCAGCACGATGACCGGTGCGTCGTTGAGACCGGATTCAGCCTCCAGCGTCGCTCCCACCCGGGTCTTGATCCGCAGCCGGCGAAGGACCGAGAAGACCGCCGCCGCATCGGTCGACGACAGGACCGCTCCAGTCAGGACCGAAGTCGTGACCGACCGTCCCAAGGACAGGTGAACGACCAGGGCGACCGCGAACACGCTCACGGCCACACCGACGGTCGCCAGGCTGATCGACAGACCGAGGACGGGCCGCAGAGTGGACAGCCTCGTGGTGAGACCACCCTCCGCCAAGATGACCACCAACGCGATGAGGCCAAGGTCTCGTGCCAGTGCCGCATCGTCGAAGCGGATCCCGAGGCCGGCGTCTCCGAGCAGGAGTCCGAGCAGCAGGTAGAGCAGCAGACCCGGTAGGCCAAGGCGGGTGCTGACCCGCACTGCCAGCACGCCGACGATGACGACGACGGAGCCGAGCAACAAGGCCAGCTCCAGGTGCTCGCTCACCGATCAGTCCGCTCGTCCACCGCGAAGCCGCTGCCGAACCACGCGGAGCAGCTGGGCAAGTCCCACCACGGACACGACCAGCCACGCCCACGCGCCTGCACCAGCCCACTCGGCTGCGGCCGCGACGTACACGCCAGCACCGAGCAGAAAAGCCGACGTGATGATCACCCTCGTAGGACGCTCCGCAACTGTGACGACGCCGAGTTCATTCATCCCACCCGCGCCGGCCCGGGCACGTGTGTACTCGAGGAGAAACATCGCCGCCCCACCAGCAACGCAGACGCCGACAGGGGCACCCACCAGCCACAAGGCCAGCAGGTAGAGCACGTCGGCGCAGCGGTCGACCACGGAGTCGAGCACGTATCCCCATGCGCTCGTCCGCTCCGTGAGGACTGCTACCGCCCCGTCGAGACTGTCCACCAGCCCTGACAGCACCACGAGCAGCACCGCCCCGAGAACCCAGCGACCGCCCAGACCAGCCAGCCACACCACCGCCCCAGCCAGGGCGAGGCCGAGGATCGTGATCAAGTCCGGCGGAGTACGGATGACGGCGAGCGGGCGCGAGCAGCTGTAGACCACCGTCAGCCAGCCGTGGACCAACCGACTGCGCCGCGGGTCGTAGCCTGCATGCAGCTGCGCCCAGCGATCCAGGTAGACCGCTCGCGTCGGCACGGTGGCCAGCCTGCCGATCATGCGTCGATCCTGGCAGACGGCGGGGTCCCGTCCCTCAACCCCGTCGGGCTCGACCCCTCATCTTCGATCGGCCAGCCCGAGGTTGCCATAGACCACACGCGTGGCAGTTGAGCGGTTCAGCGTATAGAAGTGCAGCCCGGGCGCCCCGCCGGCAAGCAGTTCCTCCGCCAGCGCGCTCGCCACCTCGACCCCGATCTCCCGAACCGCCTTGGCGTCGTCCTCGACCCGGTGCAGTCGTTCGGCGAGTGCCACCGGAAACGACGCTCCGGAGAGCTGCGCGAAGCGTTCGATCTGGGAAACATTCGTGACCGGCATCAGGCCGGGGATGATGGGGATCGCACACCCGAGCGCCCTGACTCGGTCCACGAGGCGGAAGTACGTCTCGGCCGCGAAGAAGAACTGAGTGATCGCGAAGTCTGCTCCCGCATCGGCCTTGGCCACCAGGACCCGGGCGTCGGCGTCCAGGTCGGGGGCCTCGGGGTGGCCCTCTGGGAAGGCTGCGACCCCCACGCAGAAGTCACCGAGGCCCTTCACCATCCCGACGAGCTCATCGGCGTGTCGGAGGCCGTCTGGATGCTGCTCCCACTTCGCTCCGACTCCGGCCGGTGGATCCCCGCGCAGAGCCAGCACATTACGCACGCCTGCAGACGCGTACTGGCCAACGATCTGTCTCAGCTGGGGCCGGCTCGAGCCCACGCAGGTCAAGTGACCGACGGCGGTGAGAGTCGTCTCGGTGCCGATGCGCTCAGTGACCCGTACCGTGCGGTCGCGCGTCGTGCCGCCGGCGCCGTACGTCACCGACACGAAACTCGGTTCGAGCGGCTCCAACTCGCGGATCGCCGTCCAGAGCAGGCGCTCGCCCTCGTCGGTCGCAGGCGGAAAGAACTCGAAGGACCACGAACGGCGACCATCAGCCAGCCGGTCACGGATCGTCGTCGCGCCACCCGGCATTGTGGATGCAACACCGCGCGCCATGGGTCAAGGGTAGAGACGGGTCGCGACGCGAGCGTTCACCGACCAGATGCCGGACATGCGGAGGACGCAGACTCGCCGTACTGTCACTTGCGTGGCACGGACTGACGTAGCTGGCGATGACGTAGGCAACACCGGAGCGGTCCTTGACCTCGAAAGCCTCCGAGACCGCGTGCACAAGAACCTGGTCGATTTCATCGAACAGCAAACCCCGCAACTCGACGACATCAGCGACGACCTCTCCCCGTTGATCGACGCCATCAGCTCACTGTTGTCCAAGGGCAAGCGGCTGCGCGCCGCCTTCTGCTACTGGGGCTGGCGAGGGGCGGGGCGCGACGACTGCGAAGAAGTCGTGCGGGCCGCGTCCTCCCTCGAGCTCCTGCAGGCCTGCGCGTTGATCCACGACGACGTGATGGACCGCTCGGAGACCCGTCGCGGACAACCAACGGCGCACCGCAGGTTTGCGGCGCTCCACCGAGGGTCGTCGTGGTTGGGATCACCCGATGAGTTCGGTGTCGGTGCCGCGGTCCTGCTTGGCGACCTGTGTCTGGCGTGGTCGGATGAGCTGTTCTTCACCTCCGGTCTCGAGAGCGAGCCATTGCTGCGCGCCAAGCCGATCTTCGACGTGATGCGCACTGAATTGATGTCCGGGCAATATCTCGATCTCCTTGAGCAGGTGCGCGGTGGAGGGTCGGTTCCTCGCGCCATGCGCGTGGTCCGCTACAAAGCGGCGAAGTACACCGTCGAGCGGCCTCTCCACCTGGGCGGCACGCTCGCTGGCGCCGACCAGCGCCTGCTGGCTGTCTACAGCAGGTACGGGCTGCCGCTTGGTGAAGCGTTTCAGCTCCGCGACGACGTCCTAGGCGTGTTCGGTGACCCAGCCACCACGGGCAAACCAGCGGGGGACGACATACGCGAAGGCAAACGGACCGTTCTGGTCGCGCTGGCGGTGGAACGAGCGTCCCCTGCCCAGACTGCCCTCCTCCGGCGCCACCTCGGCGACCCAGGTTTGTCCGAGGACGGCGTCGAAGACCTGCGGGCGACCATTCGGGACACCGGCGCCCTCGAGGAGGTGGAGGCGCTGATCTCGAGCCTGACGAGCACGGCATTGGACGCGCTCCAAGACGTGCCCCCACCGGCGCGTGAGCCGTTGGCCGCGCTCGCGATTGCCGCCACCTCCCGAACCGTCTGACCGTGCGCCGAGTCAAGGGCCCCACCGATCACGTGGTGGTCGTGGGTGCGGGTCTGGGCGGGCTCTCGGCGGCCTTACGACTGGTGGGCTCCGGGCGACAGGTGACCGTCCTGGAACGCGAGTCCCTACCCGGGGGACGTGCGGGCCTGCTCGAAGTCGACGGATTCAGGTTCGACACCGGGCCGAGCGTGCTGACCATGCCCGACCTCATCGCCGACGCGCTGGACTGTGTCGGGGAGCCGCTCGAGGACTGGCTCGAGCTCCACCCGGTCGCTCCGCTGTATCGCGCGTTCTACCCCGACGGCTCGACGCTCGACGTGCACAGCGACGCCGACGAGATGACCGAAGAGGTAAGGCGCGTCTGCGGTCCCGCAGAGGCAGCCGGATATCGGCGGTACGTCGATTTCGTCTCTTCGCTCTACCGCTACGAGATGCGCAGCTTCATCGACCGGAACATCGACTCGCCCCTTGATCTGCTCACTCCAGACCTGGCCCGGTTGACGGCAATCGGAGGCTTTCGCCGACTTGCGCCCAAGGTCCACCAGTTCCTCAAGGACCCACGCACCGAACGAGTCTTCTCCTTCCAGTCCATGTATGCCGGGCTGTCACCGTATGACGCTCTCGCGCTCTACGCCGTCATTGCCTATATGGACTCCGTCGCAGGCGTCTACTTCCCCAAGGGTGGAATGCACGCGGTCCCGAGGGCGCTCGCGGGGGCTGCGGAGAAGCATGGGGTGGAACTGCGCTACGACACCGAGGTGACCAAGGTGGAGACACGCGGCTCACGAGCGGTGGCCGTCCTCACCGCCGATGGGCAGCGCATTGCCTGCGACGCAGTCGTTCTCAATCCCGACCTGCCCGTTGCCTACCGAGACCTGCTAGGACGAAGGCCCTGGTCGGTCCGCCGGCTGCGATATTCACCGTCGTGCTTCCTCCTGCTGGCCGGCTCCACAGCGACGTACTCCAAGACGGCCCATCACAACATCCATTTCGGTCGCTCCTGGAAAGACAACTTCGCCGAGCTCATCGATCAGGGTCGATTGATGAGTGATCCCTCGCTCCTCGTGACCAACCCGACGCTCGGCGACCCGGGGTTGGCGCCCGAGGGGAAGCAGATCTACTACGTCTTGTTCCCAACCCCGAACCTTGATGCGGGCATCAATTGGGACGAAGAAGGGCCGCGCTATCGAGACCAGGTGGTGAAGGTTCTCGAGCAACGCGGGTACACCGGCTTCGAAGGGGCCATCGAGGTCGAACGCACCACCACTCCCCTCGACTGGGCCAACCGTGGAATGGAGCGCGGGGCACCGTTTGCCGCTTCCCACAGCTTCAGCCAGACGGGTCCGTTCCGACCCAGCAATATCTGGGGAGAGAACGTCGTCTTCGCCGGATCCGGCACGGTGCCAGGTGTAGGCGTGCCCATGGTGCTGATCAGCGGACGACTCGCGGCCGAGCGAATCGTGGGCAAGGACGACAGCTACTCGTCCAGGGCATCGCGCTGATCGGGAACGAGCCCTTCGTCCGCTGAAAGAATCGCCTATGCTCGATCGACCATGGCGATCACCGATCGTGTCGGTGCTGCGCTGAGAACGCAGGACGCGACCTCCGAGATCACGCCACGAGACGACGGACGACCAGTCGAGTCCGGCTCGTCCCTCGTGGCGGAGTTTGCCGTCACCGGTTTGCTCGGCACACTGCTCATGGCCGCGGGTGCGGTGTCTGTCGGTTTCCTGGCACCCGCCTCGAACCTGGCCACCGCTCCTGTCATCGAAACGCTGCGCGGGATCAACCCGGGCACGACGTTCTTCGCCGTCGGCGGTCGCATCCTCGTCATCGTCGGCGTAGCCGTCCTGCTGCAGGCCTGGTTGCGACTGGGCCATCACATCCGGACGTCGTCGGTGGTGCAGCCGCGTGAGCTGGTTCGGCTGCTCTGGCTGTGGGGCGTGCCGCTGTTGCTCGCACCGGTGCTGTTCAGCCGAGACATCTTCAGCTACATCGCCGCGAGCCGGATGCTCCCGTCCGGTCTGGACCCTTACACCAACGGCACCGGCGCGCTGGTGCAGTACTGGTTCAACGACGGCGCCGACACCTTCTGGGTCGGATCGCCTTCGCCGTACGGCCCCCTGTGGGTCGGAGCTTCAACGGGCGTGTTCCACATCACCGGGGCCGCGGCCATCCCTGCCCTGATCGCCTTTCGGCTGCTAGCGCTGCTCGGCGTGGTCCTGCTGTGCGTCTACCTGCCGCGGTTGGCGAGGGTCTGCGGGGTAGACGCAGCCAAGGTCATCTGGCTCGGGCTGCTCAACCCCTTGGTTCTCATGCACTTCTTCTCGGCCGGTCACAACGACGCGCTCATGCTGGGGCTGCTCGTCGCCGGGATGACTCTTGCCTTGGAGGGTCGATACTTCGTCGGGACAGTTCTCGTGGTGATGGCCGGCGCCATCAAGGCGCCTGCCCTGTTGGGCCTTCCGTTCGTCGCGCTCGCCTGGCCAGGCGCAACCGATTCCCTCCTGCGCAGAATCGGGGCCTGGGTCAAGGTCTCCGTGATCGCTGCCGTGACCTTCCTCGGGCTCAATCTGGCGCTGGACCTCGACTTCGGCTGGTTGTCGGCGCTGGCTACGCCCGGAGCGGTGCGCAGCTGGCTCTCGCCCACGACCTCACTCGGCATGCTGGGTGGCCTGATCGGGGGTGCGGCGGGGCACCCGAACTTCGACGACGGCTCCGTCACCGTGATGCGCGCGGCCGGCAACGTCCTCGCCCTGGGGATCGTGGCCCTGCTCGCTTTCGCGGCCAACCGCCGCACCACCGTGCGCGCCTTGGGCCTGGCGCTCCTAGCCGTCGTGGTCCTGGGACCGACGGTTCAACCCTGGTATCTGCTGTGGCCGCTGCTGATTCTCCTGGCTGCCGGCCTCAATCGCGGGGAGACCCGCGCGGCGGTCCTGCTCACGATCGGGATGGTTGTCTACACGGTGGCCAGCTCAGGCTCGACCGACGAGCGTCACTGGCAGTTCGGACTCAACAGCGGCCTGGCCGCGCTGCTGTCCGCCGTGATCGTCGGCCTGCTACTCGCGGCGTCCAGACGCGCTAGAGCAGTGGTCTGGGAGGACACCGAACCGGATGCCCGCCCCCTCGCGAACGTCGGCTGACCGGGGAGGACCCGTGAGTCGACGCGACCTGACCGCCGCCGGGATCCGTGACGAGGACCTGCGTCGGTCCTATGAACGTTGCCGGCGGTTGAACGCCGAACACGGCAAGACCTACTACCTGGCCACCCTTCTGCTGCCCCCCGCGAAGCGCCCGTTCGTGCACGCCCTGTACGGGTTCGCCCGCTACGCCGACGAGATCGTGGATGTCCCCGGACGCGATGACCTCGCGGCCGCAGAGCACCTCAAACGCTGGGGTGATGCCTTCCTCACCGACCTGCAGCGCGGAAGCAGCGACGACCCAGTTTGTCGCGCAGTCGTTGACACCGCACGCCGATGGGACATCCCGACGGAGCATTTCGAGGCGTTTCTTGCCTCGATGGCCATGGACCTGACGATCACCGACTACCAGACCTACGACGACCTCTACACCTATGTCTACGGGTCGGCTGCGGTGATCGGACTGCAGATGGTGCCGATCCTGGAGCCGTTGGACGCCGGCGCCTTCGTCGCGGCCAAAGACCTCGGGGTGGCCTTCCAGCTGGCCAATTTCATCCGCGATGTCGGGGAGGACCTCGATCGGGGGCGGGTCTACCTGCCAGGCGAGGATCTGGACCGGTTCGGGCTGACCCGAGCCGATCTCGAACGGCGAGTCGTCGATGATCGGGTGCGTTCGCTGCTGCGGTTCGAAATTGCCCGAGTGCGTCGACTCGAGTCTGCCGCCCGACCGGGCATCGACCTCCTGCATCCGACGAGCCGGCCGTGCATAGAGGCGGCCCGAGTGCTCTACTGCGGCATCGTCGATGAGGTCGAGGCCAACGATTTCGCGGTCTTCGACCAACGCGCGAAGGTACCGCTGCACCGCAGGCTCAGCGTCGCCGGTCGCGCCTGGAGCGGAGCCGTACGCGCCCGGCGAACGGCAGCCTAGGACCCGCGAATCTGAGTCGACCGTCCCCGTGGGGGTCCGGAGCGTGGTTCGCGCTGCAGACCACGACGACCCCAGAACACCCACCAGGCCAGCGTTTGAAGCACGAGCGAAAAGCCGAAGAGCAGGTCCTCGAACGGAGCCCATGCGATCCGGCCGTCGCCGAGAAACACCGGGGCAGCGCCTCCGACGATGAATGCGTCGTCGTAGCGCACGATCTCCAAGCCGGTGAGGATCCCGTTCGTGAGGAGCTGGAAGCCGAGCACGATCGAGTAGGACACCCAGAACACCCGACGAGCGATCAGCCGTGTGCGCAGGATGACCCCGTCGACGAGCAAGGCGAGCACTACCCCGGTCAAGGCGAGCTGGGTGTAGGTCACGCGTCCTCACCCGGATCCCATCCCCGGACCGAGCGCACGGCCTCGAGCGTCAGGATGGCGGCGATGGGTACGACGACGAAGAAGACGAGCTCTTCCAAGGGAACACCGCCGGGCAAGGTGACCCCCGTGACTCGGTCCGGGTCGAACGTCCAATGCCTGCGCGAGACGGCATAGGCATCCCATACGTAGAACACGATGACAACAGGGGCGAGAGAGGCGAGCAGGCGACGCCATCGACGGTAGACCCGCGTCCTCAGGGCAACCTCGAGCCAGCCGGATCCCGCGACCACGAACAGCATCACCCCGAGATAGCTGAGATGGCTCATGCCGCTCCCTGCCGGGCCGGGCTGCATCCCTGGGTCACCGGTTCACCCTAGGGTGACCTGCATGAACCGACGTCGTCGCCTGCGCAGCTTCAAGCGCGAGGTGAGACATGGCTGAGGAGCCGAAGCGCCCCATCAGCGACGTGGTGATCCCAGAAGCAAAGGGTGAGCCTGCCTCACGTTCGTCGATGTTCCGCAAAGTACTGATCGGGACGCTGAGCGGGGCTCTGTTCGTCCTGATCTTCGTCAAGATCATCCCAGGCCTCGCCAGCTACGAGAACATCTGGGAGGAGGCCCGCGCCGCCCCCCGTTGGGAGCAGCTGGGGTTGCTCGCCATCGGATTCGTCATCATGGGCCTGTCCACGGCCATGATGGTGCTGCCGATTCGCGGCATCGGGGCTGGCCGCGCCTTCATCACCCAGCAGGGGTCGCAGGCGATCAGCAACACGATCCCGGGACCGTCGGGGACCGGGATGCGCTTCATCATGCTGCGGTCCTACGGCGTCGATGTCGAGGACTTCAGCCGCGGCATGGTGGCCGTGAGCATCTGGAACAACGTCTGCATGTTGTCCATGCCCGGAGTCGCCGTTCTCCTGTTCACGATCTTCGACTCCAGCGACGAAGGCGACAGCCTGACCGGCTGGGCACTCCTGGCCATCGGCGTCGCCATCGCCTTGATCTTGACGGTGATCGCCGTGCTGCGCAGCATCGGGTTCGCCAAGTGGCTCGGGCGATTCGGTCAGCGACTGTCCAACTTCTGCCTCCGACTGCTGCGCAAACCCGAGGTCGACGGCTGGGAAGCCTCAGCAGTGACGTTGCGGCACAACACGGTGACGGTTCTCAAAGCGCGTGGCCTGCGGTTGACCGTTCTCACCCTCGCCAACTACTGGTTGACCGGCATCTTGCTGATCCTGTGTCTACGGCTCGTCGGGATCGACAGCTCGGTCCTGCCCTGGGGTGTGGCGCTGACCACCTACACCGTGGGTCGGCTGTCCACGGTGATCCAGGTGACTCCCGGAGGGGTCGGCGTGGTCGAGGTGGCCTATACCGCAGCCTTCGTCGCGGTGACCTCGCCAGCCATGCAGGATCAGGTGACGGCCGGTGTGCTGATCTTCCGCGGCTTCACCTACCTTCTGCCGATCGTGGTCGGCGCCTTCTGCTACCTCGCCTGGCGCTTCGACAAGGGTCGTGGGGTGCCGGTCACCCACGGCCCACTCGATCCAGCAACCAGCTGAACGAACCGCGATCCGGCGCGGGGGCTAGGCGAGCGCTTGGGCTCGACGCTTGATCTCGGTGCCCCGGTTTTCGGCCAGCGCCTGAGCCGGGCTGCCCGGGATGGAATCATCGGGCGTCAGCAGCCATCGCAGTGCCTCCTCGTCGGAGAAGCCGCCGTCGGAGAGCAAGGTCAGGACACCGGGCAACCCCTTGACCGGCCCGTCGTCGGCCAAGAACAGGCGAGGCACCCGGAGAACTCCCTCGGTGCGACTGGCCAGCAGGTGCCGGTCCTTCAGGGCCTGCCGCACCCGCAGCACATCGCTCCCCCACAGCTCGGCCACCTCGGGCACCGTCAACCAGTCGTCGACGCTGACCTGTTCACGCATGTCACTCATCCCCCAAGCCTGCCAGCACGGTCTGCGCCACGGCTTGCCTCCCCGCTCTTTCCGTCGGCCGAACGTACACTCGATGACGATGACGACGCAGGTCAGCGACGCGGTCGTCGGGCGGTTGCTCGACGGCCGATACCGCGTGGGCGAACGCATCGCCCGTGGGGGCATGGCCACGGTCTACCAGGGCCTCGACACTCGCCTCGACCGCCCCGTCGCGCTGAAGGTCATGCACCCCGGCTACGCCGACGACCAGGAGTTCGTCGCGCGGTTCGCGCGGGAGGCGCGCTCCGCGGCCCGACTGTCGCACCCCAACGTGGTCTCGGTCTTCGACCAGGGCGAGGACGACGGCACGGTCTTCCTGGTCATGGAATACATCGAGGGCCGTACCCTGCGCGACCTCCTCCGCGAGCATGGACCACTCACCGCGAGCGAGGCCTTCGATGTCATGGAGCCGGTGCTGGCTGCTCTTGGCGCGGCTCACGAGGCTGGCATCGTCCACCGCGACATCAAGCCAGAGAACGTCCTGCTCGCCGACGACGGTCGGGTCAAGGTCGCTGACTTCGGCCTGGCCAGGGCGGCCTCGGCCGCAGGCTCGAGCCAGGCCACCCAAGGCGTGCTCATCGGGACGGTGGCCTACCTGTCACCGGAGCAGGTCGAGCGGGGTGTCGCCGACGCCCGATCCGATGTCTACAGCGCTGGGATCGTGCTGTACGAGCTGCTCACGGGATCGCCACCGTTCACCGGCGAGTCTCCGATGGCTGTTGCCTATCGCCACGTCCATGACGACGTCCCCCCACCGTCCGCCGTGCGCCCCGGTCTCCACCCGGCCGTGGATGCCCTGGTCACCAAGGCGACCCGTCGTGACCCCGACGAACGGCCGGCGGACGCCAAGCGCTTGCTTGTCGCCATGAGCGAGGTACGCCGTCGGGTTCCCGCCGATGAGCTCTCGAGCTCCATCGCGGCGCCGATCCAAGACACCAGCAACGACACGCTGGTCGTGGCGCTCCCGGTCGCCGAAGCGGCTCAGGTGCCCCAGGGACCACGCAGCGGGCCGGGGGCCGTGGGACCGCCGTCGCCTGGCCCGCCGAAGAGCGCACGGCGCTCCAGGGGATGGAAGATCGCGATCGCCCTGGTGCTCCTGCTTGCCCTCGCTGTCGGCGCCGGCTGGGCTTCGTGGTGGTACGGCGAGGGTCGTTGGACGACGACTCCCGCGGTGCTCGGCCTCACCGAGCAGCAAGCCACCGCAAAGCTGACCGAGGCCGGCCTGCAGGTCGCCACGGCCGAGCCGGTCTTCAGCGAAACCGTCAAGGCCGGTGAGGTCTACCGCACCGACCCGGAGCCGAGCGCGCGCATCCAGGAGGGCGGCACGGTCACCATCACGTTGTCCAAGGGCCCGGAACGCTTCGACGTGCCCAAGGTGGTCGGGAAGCCCCAGGCGGTCGCCGAAAAGTCCATCAAGTCAGCTGGGCTCGCCGTCGGCAAGGTCAGCCAGGAGTACTCCGACACCGTCCCCAAGGGCGACGTGATCCGCACCGATCCCAAGCCCGGCGCGTCCCTGCGGGCAGACACGGCCGTCCGGCTGGTCGTCAGCCGTGGGGTCCGACCCGTGACCGTGCCCAACCTCGAGGGTCAAGAGGTCACGGCAGCGGAGCAGAGCCTGCTGGCGATCGGGCTCAAGCCCAAGGTCACCGGAGACGCGTTCAGCTCAAAGGTCCCCAAGGGTTCGGTCGTGACGCAGACACCCAACGGCGGCCAGCTGCCCAAGGGCAGTGTCGTGGAGCTGGTGGTGTCCAATGGGCCGAAGCTCTTCCCCGTGCCCGACGTCTTTGGCGAGAGCACGAGCAACGCGACCAAGATTCTTGAGAAGGCCGGGTTCAAGGTGAAGGTCTTCAAGATCTTCGGCGGCGCATTCAACACCGTGCGATCTCAGAGCCCAGGCAAGGGCAGCATGGTGCCCAAGGGCACGGTCGTCACCATCCGGATCGTCTGAGAGCCCGTTCCGGAGCGAAACTGCGACCTCGCTGCATGTCCACGATGTGGACCCCAGCAGACAGCATGCGGACACTGCCCCTACCCTCGACCTCGTGCAGCAGCAGTCGTGGTTTTACGCCTACCCACCGGGGCTCCCCCGGCGGGCGGCCTGACACGCGCCGCACCGCACCGAAGAGCCCCGGGACCCCGGGGCTCTTTTCTTTGCCCCGGGGTCCACCCCCCACCGAGCAGGAGCGATCGAGATGGTTGTGGTCATGGCCCCCGAGGCCACCCCCGACGACATCGACGGCGTCGTGAGCAGGGTCACCGAAGTCGGTGGCGAGGCTTTCGTCAGCCGAGGTGTGACCCGCACGATCATCGGTCTCGTCGGCGACATCGACCGGTTCTCCACCCTTGAGCTACGAGGTCTTCCCGGTGTCAGCGACGTCATGCGCGTGTCGGTGCCGTACAAGCTGGTGTCCCGCCAGCACCACCCGGACATGACCACCGTCTGGGTCGGGTCCGAACGACACCGAGTACCCATCGGGCCGGACACGTTCACGCTCATCGCCGGACCGTGCGCGGTCGAGACGCCCGAGCAGACGCTCGAGGCCGCCCAGATGGCCGCGGCTGCCGGTGCGACTTTGCTCCGCGGTGGCGCCTACAAGCCACGCACCAGCCCCTACGCCTTCCAGGGGCTCGGTGAAGCTGGTCTGCGCATCCTCGCCGACGTCCGTGCCGAGACCGGCTTACCGGTCGTCACCGAAGTGGTGGACGCGCACGACGTAGACCTGGTCGCCTCGTACGCCGACATGCTGCAGGTCGGAACGCGCAACGCGCAGAACTTCGGGCTCTTGCAAGCGGTCGGGGAGGCTGGCAAGCCGGTCATGCTCAAGCGCGGGATGAGCTCGACCATCGAGGAGTGGCTCATGGCTGCTGAGTACGTGGCTCAGCGCGGCAACCTCGACATCGTCTTGTGCGAGCGCGGCATCCGTACCTTCGAGACCGCGACCCGCAACACCCTCGACATCGCCGCGGTGCCTATCGCGCATGAACTGGGACATCTGCCTGTCGTCGTCGACCCGTCACACAGCGGCGGCCGTCGTGAGCTCGTGGTGCCGCTGTCCAAAGCTGCGATCGCCGTAGGCGCCGACGGCATCATCGTCGATGTGCACCCCAGCCCCGACACCGCTCGCTGCGATGGACCGCAGGCGCTGGTGAACGGGGATCTACGAGCGCTCGCGACCGCGGTGCGCCAACTTCCCCCGATGGTGGGCCGACGGCCGGCTGGGGATCTGCCCCGCTAGCCCACCTGACACGCAGGAGTTTTACAGCAGCGAGACCTTCTTGTCCGGGATCGTGAACCGACGAACGGTCGAGTGGAAGTCGACGGTCACCGCGATCTCAGGCTCGACAGACACGACGCGACCTAGACCGTACTGATCATGTTGGACCAGGTCGTCGAGGGCGAAGTTCTGCACAAGCGGCGGGGGCGGCGCGACGTTGAAGGGACTGTGGGGCAGCGGTCTGCGAGTGCTCACCTGCCCAGTCTGGCCTATCCACGGCACTCCTGGATCCCCCGCGACGTACTTTTCTTCTTAGACTCACCCGGTGACTCGGCGCGTCCTGCATAGGTATTGGCCAATCTTCGACCTTCGACTCTCGACCCCTGACCTCGAGCTTCGGCCTCTCACCGAGGCCGACACCAGCCTGCTCGCCGACCTCATTCCCCCCGACCTCGAGCTCAACCCAGCGGCGACGCGGTACCCGCTGGCCAGCCCCCGCACCGAGCGCGGCATCGTCTGGCACCAGTCGGTCTGGCAGGCCTACGCCGAGTGGAGGCCCGACGCTTGGCGGATCCCCTTCGGAGTGTGGGCAGAGGGGAACCTGGTCGGGGAGCAAGACCTCGAGGCCAACGACTTCTTCGTCCTGCGGACCGTCGACAGCTTCTCCTTCCTGACCCCGGAGGTCCGAGGCCGGGGCTGGGGGAAGCAGATGCGACGCGCGGTGCTGACGGTGGCTTTCGATCACCTCGATGCCGAGGTCGCCACAACGTCTGCGTGGGCGGACAACACCGCCTCGCTAGGAGTCTCTCGAGCCATCGGCTACCGGCCCAACGGCGAGCGATTCCACCGGCGGGCAGCTGGGCGCGACACCATGATCCACTTGCGGCTGCCTCGAGAGGACTGGACCGAATCCCGCCTGTCCGAAGGCATCACTGTCGAAGGCGTTGAGGGCTGCCTCGCGCTGTTCGGGCTGCCCTCGGCTTGACGCGCGGCAGAGCGCTCGGAGTATGGTTAGGCACACCTAACTTTTCGAGGAGCGGTCCGTTGTACGTCTGCCTGTGCCACGCGGTAACTGAGCGCGAGGTGGTCACGGCCGTGCTCGAGCGCGGCGCGCAGACCGTGGTGGCCGTCGGCGAGGACACCGGCGCAGGCACCGGTTGCGGCAGCTGCCACGACCGCATCGAGGGCGTGCTCGCCGCGTGTGGACGGGTCTGCCCGATAGGCTCGCTGCATGCAGGGAGACACGCGGGTCATCGAGTTCCTCAACGAACAGCTGTCGGGTGAGCTGACGGCGATCAACCAGTACTTCCTGCACGCCAAGATGCAGGAGAACTGGGGCTTCACGAAGTTGGCCGCCTACACCAGGGCCGAGTCGATCGACGAGATGAAGCACGCTGAGATCCTCACCGACCGCATCCTCTTCCTCGAGGGTCTGCCGAACTTCCAGCGGCTCTTCCCGCTGCGGATCGGACAGAACCTGGCCGAGATCTTCTCCTCCGACCTTGCCGTCGAGCACGAGGCGCGTAATCGGCTGATCGAGGGCTCGGAATACATGCGCTCGGTCAGCGACATCACCTCGGCGCGCATCTTCGAGGAGATCCTGGCCGATGAAGAGACCCACATCGACTACCTGGAGACCCAGGTCGAGCTGCTCGACCGACTCGGGGAGCCGCTCTACGTCGCGCAGCTGGTCGAGCAGCCCGAGGGCTGAGCTCAGCTGGCATTCAGCCCGAACAGGCCCTGATCGCCAAAGCCACGCTCGTAGTCCAAGAGGCCCTGTTTGGTGGCAAGACCGTAGGCGTAGCCACCGAGGCTGCCATCCGAGCGCACGACGCGGTGGCATGGAACGAAGGGTGCGACCCGGTTGGTCGCGCAGCCCTGGCCGGCTGCGCGAACGGCGGCGGGACGTCCGGCCTTGGTGGCCAACTCGGCGTAGGACCAGGTCTGACCGGCTGGGATCTCTCGCATGACCGCCCACACCTCGGTGAGGAACGGGCCGCCCGGCTGGGTGACGGCGACGTCCGTGAGCGCGTCAAGATGTCCTGCGCAGTAGGCCGCCACGGCCTCGGAAGCATCGGTGAGGCCGTCGCCCTCTCGAACGTCGAGATTGGCTAGATCACCGGGCAGCATCCGACGTACGTCCTCCACGGTTCCGAACCCGGACGTGACCACCACTCCCCCGTGCCCGAACACCACCAGAGGACCGACCGGGGTTGAAAGGACGGCGACATCGAGGCGGTCGAGGTCGGTAGAGCTAGCAGGTGCCGGCTGGTTTCTGGTGGTGATCATGCGGTCTCCAAGGCGTCGTTGGTCCAAAGGTGCAAGGCGGCGTAGGCGCGCCAGGGGCGCCACCGCTCGGGGTCGGCGTTGCGGCTGGCGACTGCGCGACGAACGATCAGATCGGTAGGCATCCATGCGTCGGGGTCAGCCAGTGCCCGCAGGGCTATGTAGTCGGCGGTCCATGGCCCGATCCCCGGCAGCGCCAGCAGCCTTCTGCGAGTCTCGTCGCGGTCTACCCCGGGTTCGAGCCTGAGCCCTCCGGCCCGTGCAGCGGCCACTGCCCGAACTGCTTCGGCCCTGGTCCGGACGAATCCCAGGTCGCTGAGGTCCGCCTCCACCAATGCCTCCGGGGTCGGGAACGCGTGGGTGAGCTCGCCTACCGGATTGGTCAGCGGCTCGCCAAGGCGCTGCACCAGTCGCGCGGCAAAGGTCTTGGCCGCAGCGACCGAAACCTGCTGGCCCAGGATCGTGCGAACCGCGACCTCGAAACCGTCGAAGGCCCCCGGGACTCGCAGCCCGGGCCGCTGCGCCACCATCGGGGCAAGCAAGGGGTCGGCCGACAAGGCTTGGTCGACAGCGGCCGGATCGGTGTCGAGGTCCCAGGTGCGCCGCAGCCCCGCCACGGTGGTGGACAGGTCGGCCAGACTGCTGAGGGACAACCGCACCGCGAGGTGGCCGTGCTCGGGGCGCGCCCGAACGATAGACGGTCCGTGAGCGGTCCGGATCACCTGCGCGAACTCCCCGTCGGCTCCTTGCTCGGTGCCCGGAACCGCGTGTGCCGCGAACCAGCGTGCCAGGCTGGCACCCGCGTACGGCTCCCGCAGCCGCAGCCGCAGCACCAGCGAGCCGTCGTTCGACGAACGATCGTCATCGGGGTGGGTTCGCCGAAGTGCTGACGGGACCACGCCGAACTCTTCGCGCATCACGTCGTTGAACTGTCGAACGCTGGCAAAACCGGCCGCGAAAGCGACGTCGGTCAGGGAGAGCGACGTCTGATCGATGAGCAGGCGAGCGGTTTGGGCGCGTCGGCTGCGTGCCAGTCGAGCTGCTCCGGCTCCGACCTCGCCCATCAGTACCCGGTTCAGGTGGCGTTCACTGACGTGCAGGCCGCTCGCCAGCCCGGCAACTCCATGCTCGTCGACGTAGCCCGCCGCTATCTGCTGAAGCGCGCGAGCGGCCAGATCACCGCGGTGGTCCCATTCGCGCGATCCTGGAGTCGCTTCCGGCCGGCACATGCGGCAGGCCCGGAACCCCGCAGCGACGGCGGCCGCCGAGGATGCGAAGAAGCGCCGGTTGGCGCGAAGTGGGCGTCGAGCCGGACAGCTGGGTCGGCAGTAGATGCCGGTGCTGGTCACGGCGAGATAGATCCGGCCATCGAAGCGAGCATCCCGGCTGTCGACAGCGCGGTGCAGCTCCTCGGCGTCCACTCCGGGAGGGCCGGTCGGTGCATCCGTCCTGGACGGGAGCTGGGCCATGGTCTGCGTCGGCGTCACCCGACCATCATGGCGTCGGCCACCGACAACGTCCTAGCGGAAAACAGACATTCCACTCCGGCATCCACCGACCCCACCCCGCTGAGTGTTGGCACCCTCAGCGGGGTTGAGGTGGTGGGTCAGGGAACTTCGTTGATCCGGTCGGTCCCTGGGGACGTGAGCGGGCTGTTGGCCGCGATGTAGTCGATGAATGCGTCGAGGTCGACGGCTCCACCGACCGGGTCGGTGCCAAGGGTGAAGGTGCTGAATCCGTCTCCGCCCGTGGTCAGGAACGAGTTGTGTGCGATGCGGTAGTCGGCGTTCGGATCGATCGGAGTCCCATTCAGTTCGATGTTGCTGATTCGCGACCCCGCAGCGCCCGACAGGGAGTAGTCGAAGGTGAGACCCTGGCTGACACCCAAGATCAATACCGGTCGACCTCCTGGCCGGTCAGGGATGTACTGCTCCTCCAGGAGGTCCTTCAGCTGAGCACCGGTGTAGGTCTTGGTGATCAGGGTGTTGCTGAAGGGCTGGATCGTGAACGCCTGCCGGAACGTGACGTCAGACGGATAGGAGCAGGTGCCGCCTGCGTCGGAGCAGGTCAGGTCAGCCCGCACGCCTCCTGGATTCATCAAGGCGATCTGGGCGCCACCCAGGTCCGGCGCCGACGTCGCGGCCAACTGTGCGTCAGCGATCAGGTTCGCCAGAGCGGACTCGGTGTCCCGGTTAGGGCTCTTCGTGACGGCTTCGGTCGTCGAGCCGAGCACCCGGTCACCGATCGGGGCCTCGAGCACCCGCCACTTGTCGAGGATCATCTGCTGCACCGGGTCGATCGCCAGATCGTGGGAGACGAGGTGGTTCGACGAGGTGACCCGCCATCTCTGCACCTGACCCGTGCGCTTGTTGATGGGCAGCATCGTCTCGGTGACCACTCGGCCGTACGAAGACGCCGACGTGACCATCCGAGACCGACCGAACTTGTCGGGAATGTTGCAGACGTAGGGCTGGTGGGTGTGCCCAGTCACGACCAGGTCGATGTCGGGGTGCAGGTTCTCGGCAATGGTCGTGATCGGCCCCGAGATGCCGACGCAACCGTCGTAGGTACCTGCCTGGATGCCGCCCTCGTGAATCAGGACCACGATCGCGCGCACCCCGTGGTGGCGAAGGTGGCGGGCCGCACTGTTGGCGGTCTTGACCTCGTCTTTGAAGTCGACGTCCTTGATGCCGTCCTGGGACACGAGATACGGGGTGTCATGCAGGGTCATGCCGATGAATCCGACCTTGACTCCCTTGACCTTCTTCACCCAGGTGGGAGGAAGGATCGACTTGCCAGCCTTGGGGGTGCCTTTCTTGTAGACCACGTTGGCCGCCAGCCAGCTGAAGTCTGCGCCCGCGTAGGGGTGCTTCGGGTCATAGCAGCCGTCGACTGGGTGGCAGCCGCCGTACTGCATCCGCAGCAGCTCGGGAACGCCCTCGTCGAACTCGTGGTTTCCGACGCTCGAGACATCCAAGCCCAAAGCATCGAGGGACTCGACGCTTGGTTCGTCGTGAAAGGCCCCTGAGAGGAAGGGGCTACCGCCGATGAGGTCACCTGCAGCAACGGTCAGGCTCGGCGCCTTCGTGGAGGCTCGAAGCTCGGACAGCTCGGTGGCGAGGTATCGAGCCCCGCCAACCACGGTGCCGGACGGATCGAGCTGCTCACCCAACGTGGCGTCCCCACCCGCTGGGTCCTCCAAGTAGCCGTGGAAGTCGTTGAAGCTCAGGATCTGAACCGGAACGGCCTTGGGGTGGTGCCAGTAGCGACCGGGATGCTGGTCGTGGCCCGAGGCGGCACTCAACGGAGCAGCCGAAGCCACTCCCGGCGCGGCCAGCAGGGCAGCACCCACGGCGGCGGCTGCAACCCAGCCCGTTCGACGAGACATCGACATGCGTCCTCCTCGTTGGCGGTGACTGAGCACGCTAGTGCCGAGCCCCCCCGTGCCGTCCAGAGCTGGCGGGCTCGGTTTCTCAGATGTCGCCTTGACTTCGCTGGTCCTGGCGTGGTCTGACCTCGGCGCCGATGGGGCTAGCGCATCTCCAGGGACCACGCCCGGACGCCACCGAGGATCCCGACCGAGTTGGGGACGATCTCGACGCGGTCGCCCAGTCGATCCCGATCCGTCGGCGTGATCCGCTTGGCGTTACCGCCCCCCAGATAAAGCCGGTCCCAGACGAAGACCGGGCGAAGGGCCTCGACCGCCTTCACCACCCGTCTTGACCAGCGGGCGTCCCCCAACCGCCGACGCTCGGCGTCGCCGACGTAGGTGTCGAAGGTGGCAGATCGACGCACGGGAGCATGGGACATCTCCAGGTGGGGCGCCAGCTGACCCCTGTCGAACATCGCGCACCCGAGCCCCGTACCCAGCGTCAGCATCACCTCCAGGCCATCGCCGGATACGCAACCTGCTCCGTGCACCGCCGCGTCGTTGAGCACCAGCGCGGGTCGGTCGAACGCGTTGCCTACGGCGGTTGCCGCGTCGAATCGACTCCATGCGGCTAGTAGCTCTGGGTGCGGCCGCGACCGCGGACCCCTTCTGGTCACGTAGTGCGGCGTCTCGATGACGACCCCATGCCTGAGCATCCCCGGCATCCCGACCGTCACCCTGGAGAAGTCCGGGAGGACCTCGGCGACCGTACGCAGCGCCTCCACAAAGCGGTCTGGCGGCAGCGGGTACGGGGTGGCGATCCGCACCCGCGGGACACGCATGGCGCCTTCGGGATCGAGAACCGAACCCTTGATGCCCGAACCCCCGCAGTCAATGGCGAGCGTGTCGATCATCGCGCGAGCATCTGCGCCACCAGGAAGGCAAGCTCGAGGGCCTGGCGTCGGTTGAGACGAGGGTCGCAGGCGGTTTCATAGCGGCCACCGAGACCGTCCTCTGCCAGACCATCCGCTCCGCCGACGCATTCGGTGACGTCGTCGCCGGTGAGCTCGATATGAATTCCCCCGGGATGGCTGCCCAGCTCGCGATGCACCTCGAAGAATCCACGCACCTCGTCGGCCACGTCGTCGAACGAACGCGTCTTCACCCCCGTGGCGGACTCGAAAGTGTTGCCGTGCATAGGGTCGCAGACCCAAAGCACCGGATGCCCGCTGGCTTCCACCTTGCTGACCAATCCGGGGAGCAGGTCGCGCACCGTTGATGCGCCCAGCCGGCTGATGAGGGTCAGGCGACCTGGCTCGTGGTCGGGGTCGAGTCGATCAACCAGCGCGAGCAGCTCGTCGGGAGTCGCCGTCGGCCCGATCTTCACCCCGATCGGATTTGCCACTGTCGCCGCGAAGTCGACGTGGGCGCCGTCCAGTGCACGGGTTCGTTCACCCACCCAGACGAAGTGTCCGGAGACGTCGTAGGGGCGCCCACTGCGAGAGTCGATCCGGGTCAGAGCACGCTCGTAGTCGAGGACGAGGGCCTCGTGGCCCGCGTAGAGATCAACGCGATGAAACGCTTCCGGGTCGACCCCTGCCGCCTGCATGAAGGCAAGCGCGCGGTCGATGTCGCCAGCCATGCGCTCATAGCGCTCGCCGGCGGAAGTCTCCCGGACGAAGTCCTGATTCCAGGCATGGACCTGCCTGAGGTCGGCGTAGCCGCCCTGGGTGAACGCCCTGGTCAGATTGAGCGTGGCCGAGGCGCGGTGATAGGCCTCGACGAGTCGGGCGGGATCGTGGCGCCGTACCGACTCCTCGAAGGCGAGCCCGTTGACCATGTCACCCCGGTAGGACGGAAGGCTCACGCCGTCGCGGGTTTCCAGATCCGCGGACCGTGGTTTGGCGTACTGACCGGCGATCCGGCCGATCTTCACGACAGGCACGGACGCGCCGTAGGTCAAGACGATGGCCATCTGCAGGATCGTGCGCAGCTTGCCCCGAATGGTGTCGGCATCCACGCCGTCGAAGGTCTCGGCACAGTCGCCCCCCTGCAGCACGAAGGCGCGGCCGGCCGAAGCCTCGGCCAGCTGCGCCTTCAGGAGGTCACACTCGCCCGCGAAGACGAGTGGGGGGAGGCTGCGTAGGGTCGCGGCGGCGGCGGCCAAGGCGGCTGCCTGGTCTTCGCTACGTCCCCGAGCCGCATCGGCGCGACCCTGCCTCAGCAGGTCCTCGGATTCGGGTACGGCTCCGCTCCACCAGTCCGGCTGCTGAGCCGCCGGCAGGTCGGGCCAGCTCAGCAGGTCCACCACGTGATCAGCCTAAGGCCACGCCCCGCACAGCGGCGGAGGATGGGTCAGCTCGGCCGTCGCGAGCCGCCCAGCATCAAGCGGCGGACTCAGCCGAACAGACCCTTGACCTCGGCGTAGGTCTCCGGTGGCACGGTCTTCAGCACCGAGGTGGCCGATTCGAGGGGGACGCGCACGATGTCGACCCCGTGCAGCGCCACCATCTTCCCCCAGTCCCCCTCGTGCACCGCGTCGATGGCCTGCAGCCCGAATCGCGTGGCGAGCCAGCGGTCTCTCGCGGTTGGCGTGCCCCCCCGCTGCACGTGCCCGATGACCACCGTTCGCGCTTCCTTGCCCGTGCGCTGCTCGATCTGCTCGGCCAACCACTCCCCGATCCCAGCCAGCTTCGGGTGCCCGAACGAGTCGAGCTCGGCGTCCTTGGTCATCATCTGGCCGTCGAGGGGGATCGCTCCTTCGGCCACGCACACGATGGGCGCGTAATTGGTGCGGAAGCGGGACTCGACCCATCCACACACCTCGACGATGTCGAAGCGCTCCTCGGGGATCAGGATCACATTGGCACCACCGGCGATCCCAGCGTGCAAGGCGATCCACCCGGCATGGCGACCCATGACCTCGACGATCAGGGCTCGGTGGTGAGACTCCGCCGTGGTGTGCAGTCGGTCGATCGCGTCGGTCGCGACGTTGACCGCGGTGTCGAAGCCGAACGTGTAGTCGGTCGCATTGAGGTCGTTGTCGATCGTCTTGGGGACTCCGACGACGTGCCCGCCATGCTCGTAGAGCGTCGTGGCCACACCGAGGGTGTCCTCGCCTCCGATGGCCACCAAGGCATCGACACCCATGTCCTTGAGGTTGGCTTCGATCCGGTCGATGCCACCGTCGATCTTCACCGGGTTGGTCCTCGAGGTTCCGAGAATCGTTCCTCCCCGAGGAAGGATTCCGCGGACCGCCGCCACGTCCAGGGGCATGGTCAGGCGCTCGAGGGGACCCCGCCAGCCATCGCGGAACCCCACGAACTCATGGCCGTACTCCGACACGCCCTTGCGCACGACCGCGCGGATGACTGCGTTGAGTCCTGGGCAGTCGCCGCCGCCTGTCAAAACACCGATGCGCATGAGCTGCGTCTCCTTGTGAAGAAGTAAGTGGCACGTCCGGTCCTTGCGGGGCGCACCCTCGCACCAGACACCAGCAAACCCTAGTGTCAGGGGGGTGACCTTCTCGATCGTTGCCCGCAGTCCGGACGGCACCCACCTCGGCGTCGCTGTTGCCTCCAAGTTCGTCGCGGTGGGCGCCGTGGTCCCAGCTGCGGCGGCCGGGGTCGGAGCCCTTGCGACCCAGGCCTGGGCCAACCTCGCCTACCGGCCGGACGGGATGGCCCTGCTCCGGGCGGGGCAGAGCGCGGAGGCAACCCTCCATGCCCTGGTGAGCGCCGACGACGGGCGCGACGAGCGCCAGGCTGGCGTGGTCGATGCGTCCGGCAGATCGGCGACCTACACCGGAGCGGGCTGCATGCCGTGGGCCGGCGGACGTACCGGTGAGGGGTATGCCATCCAAGGCAACATCCTCACGGGACCGGAAGTGGTCGAGGCCGTGGAGCTCAGCTGGCTGGCTGGATCGCACGGCGGATCCTTCGCCGAGCGCCTGCTTGCCGCCCTGCTGGCGGGCGATCGCGCAGGAGGAGACAGCAGGGGCCGGCAGTCGGCAGCCGTCCTCGTCGTGACTCCCGGGGGTGGCTACGGCGGTGGGAGCGACGTGCTGGTGGACCTGCGAGTCGACGACCATCACGACCCGGTGCCCGAGCTGCAACGGATCCTTGCCGTGCACTCGATGTTGTTCGGCGCCACACCACTGGAGGAGTGCTTGCCGATGGACGGCGCGCTGGCCGTGGAGATCGCTCGCAGGTTGGCGGCAGCAGGACACTCCCGCGAGACCCTCGCCGCTGGGCTCGCATCGTGGGCCGGTGTGGAGAATCTCGAGGAGCGGCTGCACGACGGCGTGATCGACCCCGTGGTCTTGGAGCACCTGCGGGCGCTGACCCCCACGGTGGCGTGAGCGTCCTCGCCGTCGACGTCGGCACGACCGGGGTCACGTCACTTCTCGTCGGCCGTGACGGCAGCGTCTTGTCGCGGGGTTACCAGGAGTTCACCCAGCACTTCCCGCACGAGGGGTGGGTCGAGCACGAGCCGGAGGAGATCTGGCAGGCCGTCCTCGCCGCGACTCGCACGGCCCTGGCGCAGTCCGAGGACCAGCCGACGGCCGTGGGTGTCACCAACCAACGCGAGACCGCCGTTCTCTGGGACCGCGAGACCCTCGGCTCGGCCCGACGGGCCATCGTCTGGCAGGACCGGCGAACGGCCGCGCTCTGCGAGCAGCTGCGCCGCGATGGCCACGAGGCCGAGGTGTCCCAGATCACTGGATTGCGCCTCGATCCCTACTTCACAGCCACCAAGCTGACCTGGATCGCCACCAACGAGCCTCGGCTCTGGGAACTGGTCGTCAGCGGACGCGTAGCCGTCGGGACGGTCGACTCCTACGTGATCGCCCGGATGACCCGCGGCCTTCGGCATGTGACCGATCCTTCCAACGCCTCCCGAACCCTGCTCTTCGACCTCGAGGCCGGCGCATGGTCGGCGAGGATGTGCTCACTGTTCGGCGTGCCCTTGGGGGCCCTGCCGACTGTCGTTCCGTCTTACGGCGAGATCGGACTCACCGACCCCAGCGCATTCCTCGGCCTCAACGTCCCGATCGCCGGGGTTGCCGGCGACCAGCAGGCGGCTCTGTTCGGTCAGACGTGCTTTGACGAAGGATCCTCCAAGTGCACCTACGGGACGGGGTCGTTCATCCTCACGAACACGGGTGCGGCTCCCGTCCGGTCCCGATCGGGGCTGCTGACAACCGTGGCCTGGGGCGCACCGGACGGTGGCCTGACCTACGCGCTTGAGGGTGCAGTGTTCGTGACGGGGGCAGCGGTGCAGTGGCTGCGGGACGGCCTGCAGATCGTCGGCACGGCCGCTGAGACCGAGGCGCTCGCCCGGACCGTGCCCGACACCGCTGGTGTGGTGTTCGTCCCTGCGCTGACCGGGCTTGGCGCCCCGGACTGGGATCCGGACGCTCGAGGTCTGATCATCGGGATCACCCGCGGGACCACCCGCGCCCACCTCGTCCGGGCGACCGTCGAGGCGATCGCCTACGAGATCCGCGATGTCGTCGACGTCATGACAGGCGAGGCGGGTGTCCGGCTTCCGCGCCTTGCGGTCGACGGTGGTGCCGCCGCCAACGATCTGCTGTGCGAGCTGCAAGCAACCCAGCTCGGCGTACCCGTTGAACGACCTAAGGTGCTCGAGACCACCGGCCTGGGCGCGGCCTTCCTGGCCGGGCTGGGAACCGGGCTGTGGGCCTCCACCGACGAGCTTCGGGCGACCTGGGCGCTGGACCGGCGCTTCGAACCTTCGGCGGAGCCGGACGAGGCCGCCTACGAGCGGTGGCGGTCCGCGGTTGAGCGGTCCAAGGGTTGGGTCGTCCGCTAACCGGCCCTCAGCGTGCTGGGCGTACTCAGGCTGCCGGCTGGCCGGCCCCTACCGGCCGGTCGTCGACCTCGGAGACATCGATCGTGTCCGGCTGCGACAACGGATTTACGCCGGCGGCGAGGTCGGCCTTCGCCTTGGCGGCGTAGACGTCGACGTATTCCTGGGAGGAGAGGTCCATGAGTTCGTACATGATCTCGTCGGTGATCGAACGCAGCACGAACCGATCACCCTCCATGCCTTCGTAGCGGGAGAAGTCGAGCGGCGGGCCGATCTTGATACCGACGCGCATGATTCGGGGGATCTTCTTGCCGATCGGCTGGATCTTCTCCGTGTCGATCATCGCCACCGGCAGCACGGGCACGCCTGCCTCGAGAGCCATCCGGGCCACACCGGTCTTGCCCCGATACAACCTGCCGTCCGGAGAACGGGTCCCTTCGGGGTAGATGCCGAGCAGGTGCCCCTCGTTGAGCACCTTCAGACCCGTGCTGAGCGCCGCCTCGGACGCCTTACCACCGGAACGGTCCACCGGCAGCTGGCCGGCGCTCTTGAAGAACCCGGCGGTCAGCCGTCCCTTGACGCCGCGACCGTCGAAGTAGTCGGACTTCGCGAGGAAGGTCACCCTTCTCGGGACGACCAGGGGCAAGAAGATGGAGTCGCTGAAGGACAGGTGGTTGGACGCCAGAACTGCGCCACCCTCTTCCGGCACGTGTTCGAGCCCCTCGACCCACGGCCGGAAGAACAGCCGCAGAATGGGACCGAGGATGATGGTCTTGAGGATCCAGTAGAACAACCGGCCCCTCCTCGTGCGACGATTCTCCTGATTACCATCAGAACTCGGGATCAAGATCTGAGATCGAAATCTGAGATTCAAACGGACACTCAACGCGTTCTGAGCCCACCGTAGCGCGACGTTGCCCGATGAGAGGACCGCCGTGCCAGTGAAATCCGGAGCCGAGCCCTACATCCACCACGGCGGACCGGTCGGCGTGCTGCTGTGTCACGGGTTCACTGGCTCACCCGCGTCCATGCGTCCATGGGGTGAGCACCTCGCTGCGGCTGGTTGTTCGGTCACGATCCCGCGGTTGCCCGGACACGGCACGACCTGGCAGGAGATGCAGCTCACCACCTGGGAAGACTGGTACGCCGAGGTCGAGCGCGCCCTGCTGAAGCTCGCGGAGCGCTGCCAGCAGGTCTTCGTCATGGGCCTGTCCATGGGCGGGACCCTCACTCTGCGGCTCGCCGAGCGGCATCCCGATCTTGTGCAGGGGATCGTGCTGGTGAACCCGTCGGTGCACAGCGAGAACAAAGCGCTGTTCGCGCTGCCCGTACTTCGCCATGTCGTCCCCTCACTGGGCGGGGTCTCGAACGACATCGCCAAGCCGGGGCAAGATGAGATCGCCTACGACCGGGTGCCCCTCAAGGCACTGCACTCGCTCACCAAGCTCTGGTCGCTCACCAAGGCCGACCTCGACAAGATCGGCTGCCCGGTGCTGCTGTTCCGCAGCCCGCAGGATCACGTCGTCGAGCCCTCCAACGCGGCGTACGTCCTCGAGCACGTCGGCTCGGCCCAGACCGAGGAGCGGCTGCTGCCCGACAGCTTCCACGTAGCCACCCTCGATCACGACGCCCAGGCGATCTTCGACGGCTCGCTGGAGTTCGTCCAACGCCACACGACCGCCGCCAAGTCTTGATCGCTGGGCGCATGCGCGACAACGGCCTCCCTGCCCAGTCGTGGGCTCACCTGGCCGATGTAGATCCCTGGTTGGCCCAAGTCGCCCTCGAGGCGCTACGCGATGCCGGGGTCGCCGCCTACGCCGTTCCGCATCCGGGACGCGCCGGCCCGTACCTCGATGTGCAGCTGCCGGATCGCCCGATCGATCGACTGTTCGTCGACGTGAGGGCACGCGAGCGCGCATTCGAAGTGCTCAGCGGTGTGCAGGCCGCGGCTCGCGAAGAGCGCCTGCAAGATCCGCCCAACGACCCAGCGGCTGGCCAAAACGGCGGCCAAAACGGCGACCCAGACGTCGACGCGGCGTTTGCCGAGATCGTCTCGCGGCTCGACCTTGCGCCCTCGAGCGAGCGTTCCACCGATCGCCACGGCGAAAGCGTGGGCCACGACCGTGCGGCAAGTACCGAAGTCGACGACGACGTGGGTCCAGAACGCGGCGACCTGGCCGACCGTCGGCGTTCGGCGCACATCGGCTGGGACGACCTGCTGGCCGACGAACCAACGATCCCGGCTGCCGAACCGGCGGATCTGGACGACCCAGACGAGCGATTCGTGCCCCCGCCACCCCCACCGGTTCCACGCGGGACCCCGTTGCGTCGCTTCGCCTGGGCTGCGGTTCTCGGCGCGCCCGTGGTCGTGGCGCTGTGCACGCTGTTCGACTATCGCCTCGCGGGCTGGACCGGGCTGATCGTGGTGCTGGCCTTCCTGACCGGCCTGGGCACCCTGTTCGCCACGCTCGGCGAACGCCCTGACGACGATGACCCCGATCACGGAGCGGTTGTTTAACGCCACTCTGCGTTACTTCCCAAGAACTTCTCAATCTGGATGTGATCCAAATCACGACAGTTTTGGGATGGGTTTGGGACCTCTGGGCGTCATACTGGGTGAAGCGGAAATCCCCTGCGATCCACGCAGCCCGCCACCACAAGAAAGTTGGTCCACCGTGTCCCGCCCGCACAGCACGGCTAGCATGATCGCCGCTGGCCTGCTCATGTCCCCCGAGATGACTTGGCGTCCGCGTAGCAACAAGCCGCGTCGGACCCTGCGTTCACGGTTGCGCCGCACCAGCTGAACGCGCTGACCCTCGCCAGGGTGAGCCCAGACAAACGACCGTCGAAAAGACCTCGAGCGCCATCCGGCCCTCGGGGTCTTTTGACGCTGTCGAAGGAGTTCTCTACTCCACGATCCGGACCGGGTCGCCATCCAAGGACGCCGTCCAGGTGGTCGTGTCCTGGATGCCGCCGGGGAAGGCGTACTTGATGCGGACCCAGCAGCCAGCCGGGTCAGCATCGTCGCAGCGGTAGCCGTCCGGGATGGGGACGGTGATCTTCGCGATCGTGCCGTTGTACTCCTGGACCGCCACGGACTCGAGACAGCTCGTCAGGTTGGTCTTGGTGGTGGACGAACCCGCGGTGAGCTGACACCCGGCGAACGTACTGAGCGGCGAGCCATTCACCGTGGCCTCGACAGGCGGGAGTACCTGAAGAGTCCCGGCGTTACTCGCGTCACCGATGTCGTAGAGGATGACGGTCAGGATGTGGTCCTCACCACCGGAGTTCACCCGGGCCAGGAAGAAGTTCGTGTTGAAGTTCGTCGCATTCGCATAGACCGACATGGACTGCAGCCCGGACACTGAGATCGGAGCGTTGTTCGCGCCGGAGGTGTAGGACGCGCGCAGCGCCATCCGGTTGTGTCCGCTGCCTCCGAGGTTCGGGTTTCGGCTGGCCGGATTGGTCGGATCAGCGCCGAGCGGCACGTTGGTCAGGATCTGGATCACGTAGTCACCAGGACCCGGCGCATTGAACGTGCAGAGATTCACCCAGCGCCGGAACTCCGCCTGCAGCAGCCGGGCGTCCGCGCTGCCGTTGTCCGTGTTGAGCAGGTTGCTCAGCGTCAGTGACTGGCCCTCGGTGCCAAAGCCCTTGAACTGCTTCGTGCACCCACTGAGGGCAGGACTCGCCTGGGGGTCTGCGCCGTCGTACGGCCCACGCACGATGAAGGAGGTCGTCGGAGGCAGCGCCGGCTCGGCGTCGCCGGTAAAGAGCATGTCGCCG
The DNA here is from genome assembly GCA_963805505.1 of uncultured Actinomycetota bacterium. Classification (GTDB taxonomy): domain Bacteria; phylum Actinomycetota; class Actinomycetes; order DATJPE01; family DATJPE01; genus JANPBY01. Next base: position 741,798 of record CAWDUP010000007.1, read on the forward strand.
GTGCAGTAGACGCCATCGCCCTTCGCATACCGAGTTGCGGGGTCGCCAACAGCCGTCTTTCCCGCCGGGATGCCCGTGGCTCCGTTGAGATTCGCTGAGTCACAGTGGTCATTGACGCTGACGAAGGCCGGATCGAACGCCTCGACCGCCACCTGGCCGGCCTGCCGGACCTTCACGATGTAGAAGTAGCCCGCCGTCGAGTACTCGTCGTTGTGGCCACCCGAGCATCCGTAGATGGAGTTCGGGCAAAGGTTGGCTTGATGCCGGTCGCCCGAAACCTTGCTGGACGTGGGACCGGCGATGTTCAGCCAGAGCTCGTTGGTCGTGCACACGCTGGACGCCTTGTTGCTCTGCCCCGGCTGCGGCGGAGGCTCGTTGCCAAAGACGTTGCACGGGCTGCCCATCGGGACCGGACCGGCATAGTCGGCGACCGACGTCCGAGTGATCTTGGTCTGCTGCTGACCGAAGATCACCCCGAAGGCGTTGTTGACGGTCGTGGTGATCGTCACCCGAAGCTGCCCCGGCCTGGTCGTGCGCTGGGTGGTGATCGTGTCACCGTTCGCGGCCGAATATCCGTTCTTGGCCGCGAGGTCGACGGCGACGGCGTACGCCGTGGGCTGATCGTCGGGCAGGTAGACCGACCCACCCAACGCAGCTGCATCAGCGGCTTTCTGGACCTTGGTGCCGGTGACCTGCCAGGTGGCGACGTCGACGGCCAGGGCGCACATGCCGACGAGCAGCGGAAGGCACAACGCCACGAAGATCGCGACGTAGCCGCTCTCGTCGGACAACCTCCAGCGCCGCTGCCGGTCGGCGACGGCACTCTCGAGCGGCTGAGCGGTCACTTGCAGCCCAACGTGGGGGGCACCGGCTCGAAGTTGAGCACCGAGTGATCGGCAAGGGTGAGTTTGGTGCCGAACATCCCGGTGATGAATGAGTGCTCGTAGGACAGGTACACACCGACGGAGTCCGGGCCACTGGGGTTCAACGCCGGGTCCTTGGGACAGGCGTTGATCGACGTGGGTGGCCATTTCGAGAGTTCGCCGGCGGTCGCGGTGAACGACTGCGATCCCGTGTTGTACGTGAACCGCACGCAATGCGCGGCGGCGCCGCAGCTACCAGCCGTGATCGCGTTGCCGGACGGGTAGCCGTTGGCGTTGGCCTGGTAGATCCACAGCTCCGCTCCTGCGGCGGACAGGCCGTCATCGCTGAGCGAGGCGACGGCGCGGTCCATCTGGGCAGCGGTGTCGGTGAGGAAGGTCGTACTGCGTGGCTCGGCTGAAGCCGTCCGTGCTCCGGCCCGGACGGCCGAGGAGACTGCGACGTTGTCCTTGAGCAAGAGGGTGAACTCGATGATGCCGAACACGATGAGCAGGATCAGCGGCGTGACGAGGGCAGCCTCGACCGCCACCGCGCCCCTATCGCCCTTCGGGCGCCGCCTGAATGTCCGCATCATGAGCCCTCCCCAGGGGAGCCACCTGCGGCTCACCCGCGCTCAGACTAGGCGGAGGTGATCATGGAAGTAAGTACTCAGGCAGTGACACGGACGGATGAATGAACAGGGACCGACCGAACGGACGACCCCCCGTCACGATGAGTCAACTCAGCGTGATGCGGCGTGACCTTCAGCCGCGATTCCGCCGTCCAAGACCACCTGTCAAACCACGCTGTGAAGCTCGGTCACCCGATGTCGATGTGCTGTACGGGCGACGCCGCATCCGTTGGCTCCCTCGCGCCCGCCTGCTCAGATCCGGCCAGCACGCTTCGTACGGCTGCCGCCAGCGAGGTCACCGCGTCGGTCAGGTGCTCGGCGACCTCCGGGTGATGCTCGCGGACGGCGCCCACCACCTGGCAGATCGGGCACAGGCTGCACTCCGGGGCGCCGGTGGCGAATCCGCCCTCCGTGTCGCCGGGCACCAGGTGCGCCCCCAGGTCTCCCAAGGAACTGCGGCGCGCCCAGTCCTGAACCGCCTCAAATAGGCGAAGGGCTTCCGCCGCACTCTCTCCGGTTCGCCAACCACCTCCTGCCGTCTCGCCGGAGCCGGCCGACTGCGCGCCGCTCACAACGACCCCCACAGGGCAGGATCCGGCTCGAAGCGCACCCGCAGCCGACCGTCGCGCAGCACGGCGCCCGCCACGGTGCAGCGTCGCAGAGCACTGGGCAGAGCCAAGATGCGTCGCGCGCTGCCCACCGTGAGCACCAAGTCGTCCCCACTGCGGGCGAGATCCATCTCGCCCCGCTCGGCCAGTGGCAGCGCCAGGGAGAGGACGAACTCGTGACCGGAACGTTCCACGGTCAACGGATCGTCGACCGTCGCGACCGCGAACGGGTCGGAATGCGGTGAGTACGTCTGCTCCGCGAACTCGGCCAACGCGTCGACGCCCACCGGCTCATGCGCCTGGTAGGCGGCCACGTGCAGCGGGAGCGGCGCGAAGGACGCTCCCACCTCGGCCAGCTGCTCGGACTGGGAGGCGACCCAGCCAGCCCGCCAGGGATCGGCTCCGTCACCCGGGAAGACCCGGTTCGCAACAACCGCATCCACCCGATAGCCATACAGCGAAAGCGACGTGTAGGTGCGCCGAGCCTCGGCCACCACCACCTGCTCAGGGGTCAGCACCAAGCGCACCGAGGTGTGCTCGGCAGTGAGGACCTCGCGCACCTCCGCCAGTTCTGCGTGCAACCGCTCGACGGCGTCGAAAACCCGGTCCTGAGGCATGGGAACCCCCGCGACCTTGCCGAGTACCGGGCGAAGCGAGCGCATCACGCGGCGCTCCATGGGGAAGATCCGGTCCATGTACCAACCCAGCGCCTCCGGAAGGGCCAGCAGCCGCAACGTCTCCGCCGTCGGAGCGCAGTCCACGACGACGAGGTCCCAGAGATCGGAACGCACCTGGTCGCGCACCTCGAGCAGCGCCAGTACCTCTTCGGCACCGGGCAGGACGGTGAGCTCCTCGGCCTCGACGCGATCGACTCCCACCGTGTCGAGCACGTCGAGCAGGTAGGTCTGGATCTCGCTCCATGAGCGCTCGAAGCGGCGGCGCGGATCGACCTGCTGGGCGAACAGACCTGGGCTGATCTCGATCGGTTCCGGGCCGAGGCGGACTACGTCATGATGCCCCGCGCCGAGGGCGTCGCCCAGTGAGTGAGCAGAGTCAGTCGAGAGCACCAGCGTCTTGAGCCCGCGCGCGGCCGCAAGGGCAGCGGTACCCGCAGCGACTGTCGTCTTTCCGACGCCGCCCTTCCCGGTGAACAGCAGAACACGCACAGTCGAGAGGCTATACGCGCGGCTCTCCGACGGGTGCTCCCCGAACCCCCAGCACGACCCGTCAGCCCTCGACGCGCGCCTTGAGGCCCTTCAGCGCCGTGTCGACGATGACCTTCTCGGCCTTGCGTTTGATCATCCCGAGCATCGGGATCTTCACGTCGACAGCGAGCTGGTAGACCACTTTCGTGCGGCCGTCGCCCAGATCCTCGAGGCCGTACGCTCCGTCCATCGCCTTGAGCATGCTCGCCTCGCCAAGCGTCCAAGAAACCGAGTCGTCCCCGTCCCACTCGTACTCGAGGGTGTATTCGTCCTTGATTCCCCCGGAATCGATCACGAACCGCGCCTCGGCGGGCCGGTTCGTGTCCTCATAGACGGTCAAGACCTCGACCTCCCGCAGGCCGCTGGTCCATTCCGGATAGGTCTCCAGGTCGGCGATGACCTCCATGATCGGACCCGGGGCTGCGTCGATCACGATGCTGGACTCGGTACGGTCGGCCATCGCCTGGACCTTTCGACGCGGGGATGTGCTCTCGCGCAGCCTAGGTGACCAGCGACCCGATCGGGTCAGAGGTCGAAGGTCAGCCCGCTGCCGCGTCCGCGGAAGTGGCCGACGTTGACGCATTCGGTGCGCCCGATGCGGGTCCGCGATACCAGTGGCTGGTGCACATGCCCGAACAGCGACATCAGCGGCTGAGTCCGCACGATCGCCTCACGCAGAGCGACGCTCCCCCGCTCGAACCGTCGGGCGACCACGTCATAGGTGAGGTCTGGCATCGCTGGTGGGATGTGGGTGCACAGGATGTCCGCGCCCGCGACGGCGGCGACCTTCTCGGCGAACGCCTCGTCGGAGATCTCGTACGGCGTCCGATAGCGGGTGACCAGCCCGCCGCCCACGAATCCCACGGTGCGATCCCCGATCTCCACGACCTCGCCATCGAAGACGCGCTGCCCGGGCCGCAGAAACTCCGGCCACAGGTGGGGGACGTCGACGTTTCCGTACGTGAGGAAGGCTGGGGAGGGCATGGCCGCAAACGTCGCCGCGTACTGCCGCTTCACTGCGCCGAGCACCTCGGTCGTTCGGTCTCCCCCGTGTCCGGCCCACAGCTGGGCCGAGAGCTCTCGTGCCTCGTCGAGTCGCCCCGCAGTCCGCAGCTGCACGAACTCATTCGCGTTCTCCGCCCCGAACAGCTCGGCAAAGATCCCCAGGGCAGGGTCGGCGTAGTCGAGGAACAGAACAAGGTCACCGAGACAGATCAGCGCGTCGGCATCGTCGAGCGTTCGTGCCAGCGCGTCGTTGCGGGCGTGTACGTCGCTGACGACCTGAACTCTCACCACCCACACGCTAGGCGAGAACGCCCCTCATGCAGCCCGTGGACGGTCAGCCGAAGATGGCTACGGCTACCGCGGCCCCGAGGAGCAGCAAGGCGGTGAACCCCACCCCGACACCCAGGGCAAGCATCACTTTGGCCGGGCGGGAGCCAAAGCGTCCGGACGCCCCTACCAGCGGGTCGGTCGTCTCCAGAGCGAGCTGAGACAACATGGCCTCGATCTGCTGGTCCGAAGGTCGTCGGCTCGCCCCATCCTCTCCCTCGGCTCCTGCAGCCAGTTCGCCGCCCTCAGCGCTGGCCAACAAGACGTCCAGCGGATCGTTCAACGGGTCACTGGCAGGTCTCAGCGGCTCCGCCAGCTGGCCGTCGGTGACGGTCGCATGGCGTCCGTGGCCACCTGAGGCCACCGGGTCGGGGACGGCGGTGGGCGCGGGCGGCAGGTCGGCCGGGCGCAGGTCGGCATGGCAAAGCGTGCACCACGGCTGACCGTCGCGCACGAGTGCCGCGCATCGAGGGCATCGCGCGGTGGCGAGAACGTCCGTCACCTCCAGAACCTCGGCAGATCAGTTCGCCGGCTTGACCCCGTCGCTGTCCCAGGCCGTAGCGGCGTCGCCAGGGCGGCGGTCACCCTCCAAGGCGTCTTTCACGGCGAAGGCGTGCGTTTTCCAGCTCCGGGCGCGATCGGCTCGCGCCCGACGGAGTTCGCGCGCGGTCAGCACCGTCGCCCGCGTCGGGTCCAACCGTTGATAGTGGTGGAGCAGCACGCCACCCGCCACGGCTTCTAGCCAGATCTCGACGCTGCCCGTCCACCTGGCACCCGCGGCAGACCATCGGATCCCCAGGTCTCCGCGATCCATGAAGGTGGTGAGCACCAGATCGGGCCACCATTCCCGCCACCGACGTGGGTCGTGCACGAGTCGCCCAAGCTCCACTGGGCGGGCAACGACGAACGTCTCATCCACCAGCTCCAGCGCGGGCACGGGCACAGGATCTCATCCGATCGAGGGTTCGGTTCGTCCCCACGTCACGCCACGGCCAGGCATGATCGGAGCCACGACACCTCGCTCTCGCCCGCCCAGTTGGCCGGAGCAGGACCGACAGCCGTTCGCAAACTCCACCTGGAGCAGTGATGCGCGAGTACACGACCCCAGCCCTGCCTGAGGCGATTGACGCGGTCAATCTGACCGAGCTGATCGTGGGTCAAGCCATTCGACGCCCGCATGCGGTGGGCTTCAGCAGGCGCGCCGGCGACCGGTGGGAGGACATCACCTACCGCGACTTCCTTGCCGAGGCCACCAGGGTCGCGAAGGGCTTGGTCGCCGCCGGGGTCGGCGTCGGTGACCGGGTGGGCCTGATGTCACGCACCCGCTATGAGTGGACGCTTGTCGACTTCGCCGCCTGGCTCGCCGGCGCCGTACCCGTGCCGATCTACGAAACCAGCTCCGCTGAGCAGGTCCAGTGGATCCTGAGCGACTCCGCAGCGGTAGCCATCGTCGTCGAGACGTCCGGCCACGCAGCGGTCGTGGCATCGATGCGGGCCGACCTGCCGGATCTGGCCCACGTCTGGACGTTGGCCGATGGCGGGATCGAACAGCTCGCCGAGGCCGGATCGGGGGTCGGAGACGAGGAGATCGAGGCGCGGCGAGCCACCCTGTCCCCCGAGACCTTGGCCACGATCATCTACACCTCGGGCACGACGGGCCGCCCGAAGGGTTGCGAGCTCACCCACGGCAACTTCCTGGCCGAGGTGCAGGTGGTCGTCGATGCCGCGCAGGAGATGTTCAACGAGCAGGGTTCGACGCTGCTGTTCCTCCCGCTGGCCCACGTCTTCGCCCGGGCGATCGAGCTCGGCGCGGTCTACGCGGGCGTACGGCTCGGCCACACGGCGGACGTGCAAAACCTGGTGGCCGACCTCGCCGTGTTCCAGCCGACCTTCATCCTGTCCGTCCCCCGAGTCTTCGAGAAGGTCTACAACTCAGCGGCCGCATCGGCCGAGGCCGCTGGCAAGGGCAGGGCCTTCCGTCGGGCTGCCGACGTCGCCATCGCCTACTCAGAAGCGCTCGATGAGGGCAACCCGAGCCTGGCCCTCCGGTTGCAGCACTCGGTCTTCGACCGACTGGTCTACGCCAAGCTGCGGTCCGCGCTGGGCGGTCGCGTGGTCTGGGCCGTCTCCGGTGGCGCCCCCCTGGGGGCCCGACTTGGTCACTTCTACCGCGGGATAGGGGTGACGATCCTCGAGGGGTACGGCCTGACGGAGACCACGGCGGGAGCAACGCTCAACCGTCCGGACGGCTTGCACATCGGCAGCGTCGGGAGACCTGTCGCGGGAACGTCCTTGCGAATCGCCGCCGATGGCGAGGTTCTGATCAAAGGACCCGTGGTGTTTCGGGGGTACTGGAACAACCCGGCCGCCACGAGCGAGGCCAAGGACTCCGAAGGCTGGTTCCACAGCGGCGACGTGGGGCAGATCGACGGCGAAGGCTTCCTCACCATCACCGGACGCAAGAAGGAGCTCATCGTCACCGCAGCCGGGAAGAACGTCGCCCCAGCCGTCCTTGAGGACCGACTCCGCGCGCATCCACTGGTCAGCCAGTGCGTGGTCGTCGGTGACAACAAGCCGTTCATCGCGGCCCTGGTGACCCTCGACTCCGAAGCACTCCCAGCGTGGCTGAGAGCGGCCGGACGGGAGGAGACGCCCGTCCATGACCTCGTGGACGACCCAGGCGTACGCGAGGCGGTCCAGCACGCGGTGGACGAGGCCAACAAGGCTGTCAGCAAGGCTGAGGCGATCAAGAAGTTCACGATCCTGCCGATCGACTTCAGCGAGGACGGCGGCCAACTGACTCCGACGCTCAAGCTCAAGCGCAACGTGGTCATGAAGGATTTCGAAGCCGACGTCGAAGCGCTCTACCGCTGAGCCAGACCTGCCGAGTCTGTAGATCATGAGCGCCGCCGTCGAGGTCCGAGGTCTGCGAGTCGCCTACGGGGAAGTGACGGCAGTCGACTCGCTGGACCTGACGGTGGCGTCGGCCGCTTCGGTCGCCCTGGTGGGACGCAACGGTGCGGGAAAGTCGACGACACTTCGTGTGCTCGCCGGAGTACTTCCGCCGACGAGCGGAGAAGTACGGGTCGCCGGGGTCGACGCCGTCGCGAGCCCGGCGCTCGCCCGTGCCGAGGTCGGGTACTGCCCCGACGTCGGCGGGCTGATCCCCCGCGCGACCGCCTGGGAGCACCTGCAGCTCGCGGCGCGACTTCGTGGCTTGCCCGACGAGGGCTGGCAGGAACGCGCGAGGACCCTGCTCGACCGTTTCGATCTCACCGGTGCCGCCGACCGGGTCACCGCCGGCTTCTCGCACGGCATGGGGAGACGGATGTCGGTTGTGCTCGCCGCCTTCCACGAACCAGCCGTCCTGCTCCTGGACGAACCCTTCGACGGCGTCGACCCCCTCGGGGTCGAGGCAACCCTGGAGGTCGTCCGCGAGCTTCGGCTCAAGGGATCGGCCGTGGTCGTGTCCACGCACCTCATCGACTTGGCCGTCGAAGCCTGTGAGGAAGCGGTCGTGCTGCAGCGCGGGGCGGTCGTTGCCGCGTCTCCCGCTTCGGAGCTGAGGGGCGAGTCTGGGGCTCAGCGATACCGTCGGCTCCTTTCGTGACCGACGTTCCTCGAGCGCAGGTCCGGCCACTGCTCCGGCTGCGCTGGTCCATGGTTCGGCAGCGCTCGAAGCGAGTCGCTCTCGTGACCTTGCTCGCCGGGGTACCTGCGCTCCTCGTGCTCGGCGCCGTGGTCGCTCGACTGCTGCCGCGTTCCGATCAGGTAGGCATCTTGCTCATCACGCCGACGGTGATGACCGGTTTCGTCATCCTCGCCTTCGCCGCGCCGATCGCGGCGGGCGGGGGGAACGAGCTCTACCCCGCCGATCAGCTGGTGGCCTACCCGATCCGTCCCCGGACGCAGTTCCTGATCTCGATCCTCCTGGCACCGCTCAACCTCGCCTGGGTGGTCCAGGTGCTCGCGATGGTCGGCTTCACGTCCTACGTCTTCATCGACACCTCGTTTCGGATCGTGCCTGCCTTGGTGACCATGCTGGGGTTCATCGCCGTTGTCACGGTGGTGGCTCAGGCAGTGGCGTGGACCGTGGTCGGGGTCCGCCAGACGCGCACCGGACGCTGGGTGACCTGGACCATCGCCGCGACGCTGTCCCTTGCGGTCGTGGCTGCCGTGTGGTCTGGGCGGCTGGGGGGCCTGCTCGACCAGAACCCGCTGCGCGGCATTCTCATCCTCGCTCTGCAAGCCTCAGCCGGCGAATGGCTTGCCTGGCTCCCTGGGGCCATCGGCATGCTGGTCGTCGCCCTCATCGCGTTCGTGCTCGGCGCTCGCGCCTGCGCCTGGGCGCTGCGCCGCAGCCCTGATGCGTCCATCCAGCGCAGCGCTCGCCCGGTGGTGCGCCGACCTACCGCCCACACCGCGTTCGGTCAGCTCCTGCGCATCGACCGGGCCAGCGTCTGGCGATCAACTGCGCTGCGCCGCGGAATCCTGGTTCTGGCGTTGCTCCCGGGAGTCGTCGCAGCCGCCGTCGGCCTCGACTGGACCTCCCTCATCCTGCTGCCGGGCCTGGTCGCCGCGGGTGCTGGCCTGTTGTTCGGAGTGAACGCGTTCTGTCTCGACAGCTCTGGAGCCCTGTGGCTGTCGTCCCTACCCCATGAAGCGACGCTGGCCTTCTGGTCCAAGACGCGGGTGCTCCTCGAGGTCTGCGGCGGGGCCGTTCTGGTCGCCTTGTTGGCCGGCGGGCTGCGGGCTGGTACGGCGAGCCTCACCGAAGTGACGACCGCGTTCAGCGCAGCGGCCGCTTGCTGTCTTTCTGTGACCGCCTCCTGCATGGGCCTGTCCGTGCGGTCGCCGCACCGGGCCGACCTGCAAGGGTCCCGAGACACCCCCGCTCCCCCAGCCACGATGGCGGCGTACAGCGTGCGCCTGGCTACCCTCACCACGTTCACGGGGATCGGCTTCTCGTTGACCGTCTATGCCGAGAATCCCCTGCTACCCCTTATGCTTTTCGTTGCTTTGGGTTTGCTTGCGGCTCGACGACTGCTGGTCGCCGCGAGGACGTACGCCGATCCGCCGGTTCGTGCGCGGATCGCCGCAACCGTCGCTGCGGGCTGATCACGGGCTCGTCGGGGCTCGTCCTTTCGGCGGATATTGGCGGTTCGATCGGCCCAAATGAGCCACGAACCCTCCCCTTTTCGCTCACGCTGAGTAACGTCTTCTTCGTCGAGGGCCCACCGGGGGACTTCGACCGGCTCTGCCGCACCGACCGAGGTCGGGAGGCGGAGCGGGGGGGTTCAAGACATGCACAAGGCGAGCGAGCACCCAGCGGTGTCTCGTCCGTTCGCGCGCCGTCGGCCCCCGTCCTGGCCCGCCACGCACCGGCCCGCACCGTAAGAGGGACCCATGGGACGACGAACGATCCTTCTCATCGCCGCGCTCGTCGTGGCCGCACTCGGGACCGCGCTGGTCTTCGCCTACGTCAGGTCGGCCGACGACCGCGCGATGGGCGATCAAGCGCAGGTCGAGGTGCTGTTCGCCACGCAGGAGATCCCCGTCGGACAGAGCGCTGCCACGGCGAGCTCCAACGGCTCGATGGAGCTGCGCCAGGTGGCCGCCAACTCCGTAGCCGAAGGCGCGCTCAGCAACATCGACCAGATCTCGGGCCAGGTTGCTCTCACCACCATCTTTCCTGGTCAGCAGATCGTGAGCGCCGCCTTCGGCAGCCTCCAAGGTGTCTCGTCCATCCCGATCCCGGGGGACAAGATGGCGGTATCGCTCCAGCTCGGTGATCCGGAGCGAGTGGCGGGCTTCCTCAGCGCCGGCTCCGAGGTCGCGGTGTTCGCGACGCTGCGCAACCCCAGCCCGGCCGCCCAGGACAACGAGGCGACTGCCGAGTCCACCCAGCTGCTGGTCGACCGACTCACGGTGATCACGGTCGGGAACGTCCAGCCTGTTCAGACGACGACCACCACCAGTGACGGGACTCAGAACACCGAGGAGATCCCGAGGGCCATCGTCACGCTGGCGGTCAGCCAGAAGCAGGCTCAACAGCTCATCTATGCATCCCAGAAGGGCACCTTGTGGTTCACCTTGCTCACCACGGACTCCAAGGTCGGAAACGTACCGCCGACCAACGGCGCAAACGTCACCAAGTGACCCACGCAAAGGGCTGAGGACACCGCAATGGCCGTCATCGTTGATCTTGACCCCGCGGGCGCGGACACGCTCAACGCCGCGCTCGGGGGCGAGGCCCAGGTGCTGTCGAGCGTGGAGGACCTGCGCCGCCATCTCGAGGTACAGCTCGGTGAGGACTGCGTGGTGGTCGGACCCTCGGTCGACCAGGGCACGGCGCTGGCCCTCGCGGAATCGATGCGAGTGACTCGACCGAGCCTCGGTTTCGTCCTTGTTCGACGACGCATCGACACCTCGGTTCTCGCGGAAGCGCTGCGTGCGGGCGTTCGGGAGGTGGTGGAGGAACGCGACATCGCCGGCCTCAGCTCCGCGGTCCGCCGTACACGTGCCCTCGCGCGGGCGATGCGCGACCAGGTTGACGCCAAAGACGCTGGGGACGACGGATCGTCTCGCGGTCGGATCGTCACGGTGTTCTCCGCGAAAGGTGGCTGCGGAAAGACCACGATGTCCACCAACCTCGCGGCGGTGCTCGCCGACCGGGGCAAGCGCGACGTGTGTCTCGTCGACCTCGACCTGGCTTTCGGCGACGTTGCCATTGCTCTTCAGCTCTTCCCCTCGCACACCATCGCTGACGCGATCCCGCTCGGCGAGACCCTGGATGCTCAAGGGGTCGCCGCGCTGCTGACCCCTCACTCCCCCGGGCTCTCCGCCCTGGTAGCGCCCGTCGAGCCTGGCGCCGCCTCCACGATCCCGGCCGAGCTCGTCGGGCGGATCCTCGACATCTTGCGCGACCAGTTCGACTACGTGGTGGTTGATACACCGCCGGCGTTCGACGATCAGGTCCTCGCCGCGTTCGACCGAAGCGACGTGATTGCGCTGCTCGCGACCATGGACATCCCAGCGATCAAGAACCTCAAGCTGACGCTGGAGACGATGGAGCTCCTGAACTACTCCCGCGACCGCTACCAGGTCGTCATGAACCGGGCCGACGCCAAGGTCGGGCTGGTCGTCACCGAGGTGGAGAAGACGCTCCGGACGCCGATCGTGACCCAGATCCCGTCTTCCGCCGAGGTGCCGAAGGCCACGAACCGTGGGGTTCCGATCGTGCTCGATCAGCCGAAACACCCGGTGAGCCTGGCGATCCGTTCCTTCGCCGACAACTTCGTGCTGACCGCGCCCTCAGTCGACCAGTCCGTCCCGTACGAGCTCCGCACCGACCGGCGCGGGCTGCTGCGCAGAAAGACGAGGACCTGATGAGTCTCTCCGACCGCCTTGCCGAGGCCCGCCGCGCTCGCGGCGTCGACTCCAGCATGGAGCCGCAGAGCGATGCTCTGGTCAACCGCTCGAAGCACCGCCGGACGACTGACCCGTTCGCCGAGCTCAAGCAGACCGTGCACCAGACCTTGCTCGAAAACCTTGGCCCGCAGCTCTACGACGCCCGCCTGACCCAGTCCGAGCTCGAGCAAAAGGTCCGTCTCACCCTCCAGGAGGTCCTCGCCCAGGAGGAGACGCCCCTCACGGTGCAGGACCGGGCCCGGATCGCCCAGGAGGTCGCCGACGACATCTTGGGCTACGGACCGCTCGAGCCGTTCCTCCGCGACCCCGACATCACCGAAGTCATGGTCAACGGACCCGACTCGATCTACGTCGAGCGCAGCGGTCGGATCTTCCAGGTCGAGGGCCAGTTCAACGACGAAGCCCACCTGCGCCGTACCGTCGACAAGATCGTCGGCCGAGTCGGCCGCCGAGTCGATGAGTCCAGCCCGATGGTCGATGCCCGGCTTCCCGACGGCAGCCGGGTCAACGCCGTGATCCCGCCACTGGCTCTCGACGGATCGTTGCTGACGATCCGGAAGTTCTCCGCAGACCCCTATCAGGTGGACGACCTGATCGGCTTCGGCACCATGAGCCGGGTCACGGCAGATTTTCTCGAGAAGTGCGTACGCGGCAAGCTGAACATCCTGGTCTCGGGGGGGACGGGTGCGGGCAAGACCACCACGTTGAACGTCTTGTCCTCCTACATCCCAGAAGACGAGCGGGTCGTGACGATCGAGGACGCCGCCGAGCTCCAGCTGCACCAGGAGCACGTGCTGCGGCTGGAGAGCCGTCCGCCCAACATCGAGGGCAAGGGCGAGGTCAAGATCCGCGATCTTGTCCGCAACGCGCTGCGCATGCGCCCCGACCGCATCGTCGTCGGTGAGATCCGAGACGCCGCCGCGCTCGACATGCTCCAAGCCATGAACACCGGTCACGACGGTTCCATCTGCACGGTGCACGCCAACGCTCCGCGCGACGTACTCGCTCGGGTCGAGACGATGGTGTTGATGGCCGGTGTCGACCTTCCGGTCCGGGCCATCCGCGAGCAGGTCGCCAGCGCGATCGACCTGATCGTTCACCAGACCAGGTTCAAGGACGGCACGCGGCACATCACCCACGTGACGGAGGTCGTCGGCATGGAGGGCGACATCATCACCTTGCAGGACCTGTTCCTCTTCGATCACGGGCTCGGCTTCGATGAGGCCGACCGCTCGCTCGGCTATCTCAAGTCGACAGGTCTGCGAGCCAAGTTCCTCGACAAGCTCGCAGCCAACGGAGTGCAGGTCGACCCGGAGATCTTCGCCTTCGAGAAGTTCGGACGCTGACCATGACCAGCCTGCGCACGCGTGGGGGACGCCTCGCCTCGGTGCTGGCCGCTCTGGCCCTGTCCGTCGTCGTCGCCGGTCCGGCCGTCGCCGATCCCGTCGGTCGAATCAGCGAGGTCAAGCCCGGGGACGACGGCACGGTTTCCTTGGTCTTCTCGGCCTCCGACCTGCCTGAGGGCGCCACCCTCGACCCGGCATCGGTCCAGGTCAGCATCGACGGCACGCCTGTCGAGTCCAGCGCCGCCCTGATCGGCGGCCTCACCCCGGTCGACCGTACGGCGATCCTGACGATCGACGCCTCCACGTCCATGAAGGGCGAGCGCATCGCCGCCGCCAAGGACGCCGCCGAAGCCTACGTGGCCACCGCACCCAAGGACGTGAAGGTCGGCCTCGTCTCGTTCAATGACAAGGTCACCGTGGTCGTAGCCCCGACTCTTGACCATGCGGCGGTGACACAAGCGATCGGCGAGCTCGAGGCCAAGAACGGGACGGTTCTCTACGACGCGGTCATCAAGTCCGCCGAGGCCGCCGGGCCAACCGGCGTCCGCAGCATCTTGTTGCTCAGCGACGGCTCGGACACACGAAGCCGGGCCACGCTCGCCGAGGCCACGGACGACGTTTCCTCTTCAGGGGTCACGCTCGATGCCGTCGGGCTGGCCACGAGTGAGGAGCAGGTGAAAGTCCTCACCGAGATGGCCACTGCCACGGGCGGCAAGGTGGTCGAGGCCAGCGGAGCGGCCGAGCTGGCAGCATCGTTCGCCGCCAGCGCGCGCGCCCTCGACAACCAGTTGCGGGTCACGGTCACCGTTCCGCCGGAGCTCGCCAGCTCTGGGAGCACAGTGTCGGTCTCCGCCGTAGCCGGCGGGGCAACGATCACGGACACGGCGTTCGTCCCGCTGCCCGGGGCACCGCAGGGTTCGGGGGACAACCCCGTGGCCGAAGGGTCTGGCCCAATCCCCGTGTCGTCACCGGCGTTCTACGACCGGGTCGACGAGACGTGGCTTTGGCTCGGCCTGGCCGCAATCTTCATCGGCGTGGCCGTGATGCTGGCGGTGGCCTTCATCCGAGCCGGACGCAAGCGCACCAACACCGTGCGCGGCCGGATGTCGATCTACACCCTCGGTGGACGAACCATGCGCAAGGAGGCCGAGACCACCAGCACTGCGCTGGGTGACACCCAGGTCGCTCGGTCGGCGGTCGAGCTGGCCGACAAGGCGGTGCGAAGCCGGGATGTCGAGGAGTTGCTGGAACGGCGCCTGGACGCTGCTGGGCTTCCCCTGAAGCCAGGCGAATGGGCGTTGGTGCACGTCGGAATCGCGATCGGCGGCGGGCTGCTCCTGCTGCTGCTGACCAGTGGCCGCCTGATCGCCGGATTGGTCGGTCTGACCCTCGGGGTCATCCTTCCGTGGACCTACCTCAAGGTGAAGGAGTCGCGGCGGCAGGCGGCCTTCTACGCCCAGCTCCCAGACACCCTCCAACTTCTCTCCGGATCCCTGTCCGCGGGCTATTCGCTCCCGCAGGCTGTCGACACGATCGTGCGCGAGGGCAACGAGCCGATGTCGGTGGAGTTCAACCGGGCCTTGGTCGAGGCCCGGCTCGGCGTACCCATCGAGGAGGCCCTCGACAACATCGCCGACCGGATGAACTCCCAGGACTTCCACTGGGTCGTCCTGGCCATCAGGGTGCAACGCGAGGTCGGCGGCAACCTGGCCGAAGTGCTGACCACCGTCGCAGCGACATTGCGAGAGCGGGAACGGCTCCGTCGCCAGGTGCAGGTGCTGTCGGCCGAGGGACGGCTGTCCGCCGTGATCATCGCCCTGATCCCCATTCTGTTCGCCGTCTTCTTGGTCCTAGTCCGGCCGACCTACCTCGAGCCGCTCTACACCACGGCGCTCGGGTTGCTGCTGCTCGGCTTCGGCGCCTTCATGCTGGTCGTCGGCATCTTCTGGCTCCGGCGCGTCGTCCAGGTGGAGGTCTGAGATGGATTCGACACTGCAGCTCAGTCCTCGGTCTCGGGGGGATCTTCCTCGGGGTAGTCCTGCTGCTGCTGGCCTTCGGGGTCGTCAGCACCGGGCGCACCGGCGTGGGGAGATCCTTGGCTGCGGTCGAGGCGATCAACAACGCACCGCAGTCGATGGTGCGCGCCGAGCTCGATCGATCGTTCGCCGATCGAGTGTTCGGCCCCCTGTTCGAGCGCCTCACCAAGGGCGGCGGAAGGCTGACCGCCGAGGGCCAGAAGACCGGCATCCGACGTCAGCTCGACCTCGCCGGCAGCCCCGAGGGCTGGGACGTGGAACGTGTATTGGCCTTCAAGATGCTCGGGCTCATCGCCGGATCACTGATCGCGATCGCGTTCTCGCTGCTGTTCGGCTGGAGCTTCGCCGTCACGCTCGGCGTGATCGCGCTCGGCGCCGTCGGCGGATTCTTCGCTCCGAACGTGATCCTCTACCAGATGGCCTACGAGCGCACCGAGCGGATGCGCCGCGAGCTCCCGGACGCGCTGGATCTGCTGACGATCTCCGTCGAAGCGGGCATGTCCTTCGACGGCGCGCTGGCGCAGGTCGCCAAGAACAGCGAAGGCCCGCTCGCCGCCGAGTTCTTCCGGGTTCTGCAGGAGATGCAGATCGGCGTGGGACGGACCGAAGCCATTCGCGCCATGGGCGAGCGGACCAACCTGCCTGACTTACGGCAGTTCGCCACGGCAATGGTTCAGGCGGACGCGTTCGGCATCCCGATCGCCAACGTCCTGCGGATCCAAGCCAAGGAGATGCGGATCAAGCGCTCGCAGCGGGCTGAGGAAGCCGCCCAGAAAGTGCCCGTGAAGATCCTGTTCCCGCTGATTTTCTGCATCCTGCCGTCCCTGTTCGTGGTTATCCTCGGGCCGGCAGCAATCAACATCTTGCAGAATCTCTTCGCGATCGGGTGAGTGGATGACCAGCCTGCTCCTCGTCGCGCGAAACCCGTCGTTGTCGTTCGGACTCAGCTCGGCTGCGGACGACATCATCGAGGTACGCCCCGCGCTGATCGGGAAGCTGGAGATCACGCCGGGGATGGCCGACGTGATCGTCATCGAGCAGGAGCTCCCCGCCGACGCGCTGGCAACGCTGGACATGCTGCGGGAGAAGGGCCTCACCGCTCCCGCGCTGCTGGTGGCGTCCAAGCACAGCGAGTGGGAGGACTTCGACCCAACAAGTCGACCGTCGGTCGCGGTGCTCGACCCCCCGATCACCCAAGACCGCCTTGGAACCTCCGTCGGCACCGCCCGGTCGCTGCCTCGGGTCGGGAGCGACGCTGGCTCCCCCGAAGCCGGTGGCGCCGCCGCCGCCAGCTCACTGCGGATCGAATCACCGGTCTTGGCGGCAGCACCGGCCGTGCCGGAAGAGGCGGTCGTCGAGCCACGGCCGTCCACCGTCAGCCATGCGGCCAAGTCGAAGTCCAAGGCCTCTGGGAAGTCCAAGGCCTCTGCCAAGCCAGCCACCAAGGGACGCCGATTCGGCCGCCGCGCGAAGGCTCAACCGGTCACCGCAACCGACTCGGCTGGGGAGGGCAAGACATCCGACGGTGGCGCTGCCGAAAGTGGTGCAACCGAGCAGGACCGGCTCGCCGAAGAAGCCCGCCTCGCCGAAGAAGCCCGGCTGATCGAAGTGGCGCGGCTAGCGGAGGAGGCGAGAGTTGCCGAGAAGGAGCGCCTCGCCGAACAAGCCCGCCTCGAAGCCGAACGCGCCGCCGAAGAAGAACGCGCCGCCGAACAAGCCCGCCTCGAAGCCGAACGCGCCGCCGAAGAAGAACGCGCCGCCGAACAAGCCCGCCTCGAAGCCGAACGCGCCGCCGAAGAAGAACGCGCCGCCGAACAAGCCCGCCTCGAAGCCGAACGCGCCGCCGAAGAAGAACGCGCCGCCGAACAAGCCCGCCTCGAAGCCGAACGCGCCGCCGAAGAAGAACGCGCCGCCGAACAAGCCCGCCTCGAAGCCGAACGCGCCGCCGAAGAAGAACGCGCCGCCGAACAAGCCCGCCTCGAAGCCGAACGCGCCGCCGAAGAAGAACGCGCCGCCGAACAAGCCCGCCTCGAAGCCGAACGCGCCGCCGAAGAAGAACGCGCCGCCGAACAAGCCCGCCTCGAAGCCGAACGCGCCGCCGAAGAAGAACGCGCCGCCGAACAAGCCCGCCTCGAAGCCGAACGCGCCGCCGAAGAAGAACGCGCCGCCGAACAAGCCCGCCTCGAAGCCGAACGCGCCGCCGAAGAAGAACGCGCCGCCGAACAAGCCCGCCTCGAAGCCGAGCTCCTCGCCGCGATTCCCGATACCGTGACGGACCTCGAACCCGCGGATGAGCCGTACGCCACGGCGACGCACGCCGAGCTGGGCCCCGCCGAATCGACCGCAGCGGAGGCTGTCGGCACCGAAGGAGCACAGGTGGTTGCTCCGGTGCTCGCACCGGCCAAACGCAAACGAACGCGGGCCGTGACCGCCAAGGCAAAACCCGCCTCAGCTCGACCGACACCTGAGTCGTCGTCGGAGCCGGCAAAGGAGCTGGCAACCGAGTCAACATCGGAGTCAACCTCGGAGCCAGCCTCGGAGCCAATGTCGAGGCTGACGAGTGAGCCGCCAGAGCAAGCGCTCGACGAGCCCGCTCCCTCGTCATGGGAACCACGTGACACCGAGCCCATCGTGGTGGTCGCCCCGGCAGCGAGGTATGTCCTCGAAGCGGAGAGGACAGACACAGAGCGACCGGAAGCCCCAGCGCCAGAGGGCCAACGCGCGGGTGTCTACGCCGAAATGGCATCGCTGCGGTTCGCTTCTGTCGACCTGTTGTCCGAAGACGTCGGCTCGAACGGCGTGGCTGACGCAGTTTCGACGACCGCCGGCAACTCGTTGGCGTCGAGTGACCTGACAGACACCCCGACGGTGGACCTCAGCCAGGTGTTCAAGGAGCCGGGCGGACAACCCTCGGCACCGTTGCAGAACTGGCAGGAAGCTCCCAGCTCGGTGCCTCCGGTAGTACCCGAACTGGATCCGCCCACGGTCCCCATGACCCATTTCGATGCCTCTGGCCCGAGCCCGGTCCCGACGTCGGTTTCGGTTGTTGACCTTCGAGACTCGATGCCGGACGACCCACGATCCACTCCAGCCCTTGTCCGTGCCCTGCTAGGACGCAGTCATGAGGTTTACGGCGTCCTCGAGGCGGGCTCCCTTGTCGTCAGCGATGCGCTGGCCCGAACCAACGCTGCGGCTGGAGCCCTCCTGCTACCGGACGGAGACGTCTGGCGGGTGGCTGCCGGTGAGGGTCTGCGACGCCTGGAGCATCGCTTCGTGCTGCAGGGCGATGCCTGGCTGGTGACGACCATCGCGAGCCGGCACAAGGGAGTCATCATCGACCGGACCGATGTGGCGCGGCTGCCTTTGGCGGGCGCTCCCCTGGCGTCGCACAAGCATCTCGTGGCGGCTCCCGTGCGCGCTGTCGGGGGAATCTTGCTCATCGCCCGCGACGACGACCCGCCGTTCGCCGAGCGCGACCTACTGAGTCTGGCCCGCTTGGCCGAAGCGTCCGCTGACATCCTCGCGGCGGCGTTGGATGCACGACAGCTCTCTCGAGTTCTGGGCGACCTGCGCGACCAAGACGATCGCGCCGCTGCCGAGCGCATCGACTACGGCCTCTGACGGCACCGTCCCGACTCCGCCTACCTCTTGCGACTGGTAGGCGGCACGTGGTCGTGGCACAGCTATGCCGTCCGCGGTCGC
Organism: uncultured Actinomycetota bacterium; assembly: GCA_963805505.1. Classification (GTDB taxonomy): domain Bacteria; phylum Actinomycetota; class Actinomycetes; order DATJPE01; family DATJPE01; genus JANPBY01. Next base: position 760,950 of record CAWDUP010000007.1, read on the forward strand.
CGCCGTACTGCTGGTCCTCAAGGACCAGTTACTCGACGTAGACGCGCTCGTCGACGAGCTGCTCGGAAACGACGCGACCGTCTGGCTCGAAACGCCCCTGTTCGAAGCGCTTGCGAAACTCCAGGTCGATACGGTCAAGACCGTTGCGGTTCTTCTCGATCGACATCACCGCGAAGTTTCGGAACCGCTCGGCGTTGCTGACGTCGTAGATGAGGTGATGGCGCGCCACGACGTCGTACTTGTCGTTGAACAACAGCACCACGTCCGCCTCGTAGGCCAGGGCCGAAGAGCCACGCAGGTGATGCGTGCGCAGTCGGCGGCCCGAGGCAATGCCCTCCCGGTCGGCAGCCACGATGGCCACGACAGGGACGTCAGCGTCCAGCGACAGGTCCTTCAGCGCCTCAACGGTGGAGGTGACGCGCTCGTCCTCGAACTCCGGGCCGCCAGGCATGGCTACTTTCTGCAGGTAGTCGACCACCACGAGGGGCTGCGCCCCCGAAGACGTACGCACCTGCTCAACGGCCTCTCGGATGACCTCGATGCTGGTGGTCGTGCCGCTGGATCGGTGAACGAACAGCCGGTCACCCCAGGCCTGGACGGCGCGCACGGCTTCCGCGCCGCCCTGGGTTTCTCTGAGCCGCTCGGCGAGGGTGCCACTGCGGCCGTCTCCGGCCTCCATGGCCTCGCGGATGCGCTTGAGCGGCAAAGCCTCGACCCCAAGCTGCAGGCCGGCTTCTACCGCGAGGACGCGCTCCAGAATGAGGGGGGCGTCGTGCTCGTAGGAGAAGTAGAGCGCCGGCTGGCCCGCCGCGACGACGTTGCGGATCAACTGGAGCACCCACGTCGTCTTACCCAGGCCCTGGGGACCGCCGACCAGCGTGAGTTCGCCGGACCTCAGACCGCCGTTGAGATAGGCATCAAGAGGCTCGAAGCCAGTCGCCCACACGCGCGCCGCTGCCGACTGTCCAGCGCTGAGCTGCACATCGGACGTGCTCAAGACCTCGCTGAGTGCGCGCAGTTGCTCCACCTGATCAGTCTGGCGAACCGAGCCGCCTGCCGGGGCCGAATGCTCGAAGACACGCCGCACGGCCGACCTGCCGCTCACCCGTTCGGCGGGCGTGCGCGTGGGCGATTCAGCATCCGTCTGCGACCCTTGGAGGGTGGAGGGACACCCGAGGTCGCTGTCCGACCTGCCGCTGGTGGCGGTGGTCGGACGTGCCGTCGTCTACGGCCTGTGCCTGGGGCTGGCCATCATCGACGGTACGGCCGACGAGAAACCACAAGCCCTGTTGGGGCTCTTGCTCATCGCGGTGCTCGCCTCGATTCCGGTGCGCAGCAAGGTGGTCACCTGGTGGCGACCGGTGATCGAGGCGGTTGCGGCCACCTGGCTGATCGCGGGAAACGGCGACCTGTCCTCAGCCCTACTGCCCTACCTGGCCGCTCCAGCCTTGGAAGCCGGCTTGGTCGGAGGCGTCAGTGCGGTGATCCTGGTCACCGGCTTGTCGTCCGCAGTCTTCGTCGTCGCGGGCGTGGCCAACGAGCCTCCTGAGGACGTCCGCAACTACATCACCTACGTCTCCCAGTGGATCGTCCTGGCGCTCGCCCTGGGTCTGCTCGCCGCCTGGGTCCGCCGGGTCCGCGACCAACAGATCGAAGCCAGCCAGTCCTCCTACACAGCCGCCTATCGACTCCTGTCGCAGCTCCGGGTGGTCTCGCGGCAGCTGTCCGGCGGACTTGACCCGGTGTCGTTGTCCCAAGGCATGCTGCAGAGCCTGCGTTCGGGGGTGTTCTTCTCCCGCGCCGCGGTCTACGTGCGCTCCGAAGGCGGGCGTCTGGTGCCGATGGCGTTCGCCGGGGTCGACCGCGCCGACTGGACGCCTGCGCTCGATGACGACTCCGCCTGGGCCGATGCCTGGACCACGGGACACCCTCAGCGGCGTCATGGCACTTTCACGGCCGGATCGGGTGGCTACTCAGCCGTCCTCCCCCTCCGGGTCGGCGTGCGGACGATCGGTCTCGTGGGTATCGAGCGCACCGAAGCAGCCTTCACCGAAGAGCAACTCAGCGAAGGGGCTGCCGCGGTCGCCGATGGTGCCTTGCGGCTGGAGACCGCACTGCTCTTCTCCGAGGTCAGGTCGATCGCCACGGCCGAGGAACGGCGGCGTCTCGCTCGGGAGATCCACGACGGGATCGCACAAGAGCTAGCCTCGCTGGGCTACGCGGTCGACGACCTCTCCTATCGCGCAGACAACGACGAGCAACGCCAGCAGCTCCAAGAACTCCGTCACGAGCTGACCCGCATCATCAGCGAGCTGCGGCTGTCCATCTTCGACCTCCGTAGCGAGGTCCAACCGACCATGGGCTTGGGAGCGGCGCTGTCCGACTACGCCCGCGGCATCGGTGCCACCTCGCCTCTCACCGTCCACCTCGTGTTGGATGAGTCGCCAAGCCGGCTGCGCGCCGACACCGAGGCCGAGATGCTGCGCATCGCCCAAGAGGCCATCACGAACGTGCGCAAGCACGCTCGAGCCAAGAACCTGTGGGTAACCTGCCGAATCGCTCCACCTACCGCGCTCCTGCGTGTCGAGGACGACGGAGAGGGCCTCGGTGCGGGACGCTCGGACAGCTACGGTCTTGAGATCATGCGGGAACGAGCAGCAAGGATCGGCGCGACGTTGAGCGTGGAGGCGCGCGACGACGGTGGAACCGTCGTGGACGTCGTCATCGGAGGGCCGCCACCGCGTCCTTCCATTGAGGGGACCAACGAAGGGAGAGCCGGTGCCTACGACGGTGCTGCTCGTTGACGACCACGAGCTGATTCGCCAGGGCCTGCGCCGTGCGTTCGAGCGCAGCGAGGACTTCGACGTCCTCGGCGAAGCGGGGTCGATCGACGAAGCGCTGCGCAAGCATGCCGGCATGCGACCCGATGTGATGGTGATCGACGTACGGCTGCCCGACGGCAGCGGTCTCGACCTGGTGCGAGCGATCCGCAAGGAGCGAGCTGACATCGGCCTGGTCGTTCTCACCATGTATGCCGGAGACGAGCAGCTTTTCGGTGCCCTAGATGCGGGCGCGAGCGCCTTCGTGCCCAAGGACGCGCCCACGGATGACGTGCTCGCTGCCGCCCGGCATGCAGCCGCCTCCCCCAAGGCGTTCACCGCCAATGACCTGGCGGAGGCGATGAAACGCCGGTTGGCTCCGAGCGGACCGCAGCTCTCGCCCCGTGAGAAAGAGGTGTTGCAGCTGCTCGCCGACGGCCTGGGCGTAGCCCAGATCTCCAAGCAGCTCTACATCAGTGAGTCCACGACCAAGACCCACATCTCCAAGCTCTACGAGAAGCTCGGGGCCGCCAACCGAGCTCAAGCACTCATGTCGGCCCTCCGTCTAGGCCTCATCACGCAGGACGGACCGGCCGGAGGGATACGTTGAGTCTCAGCCGTTTGGAGGGTTCCGACGGCGATTCCCATCGGGGACCATGGCGGGCATGACCCGACTGCGCCACCTCTTCGCGACCCGCGACCAGGGCGCGACCGCTGTCGAGTACGCCCTGCTGGTCGCCGGCATCGTCGCCGTCTGCATAGGCATCGTCTTCGCGACCTTTGCCGTGGCCGGGGCGGTGTACGACTCCAACTGCGAGGACATCGGCACCAACAGCATCGCCGGCGCGCCGCAGGCCTGTTCATAGCCGCTCTTCGCGGCCTCCTGAACCCAAGATCAGGATCGTCCGTTCGGACTACGCGAACCCTGAACGTCACGGCGATGCGGCCGAGCGACCCCGATCCCGCACCATGGAAGCAACGCTGGGTCCGAGGGGGGTTCAGCAACCGGTAGCCGGAGGAAACAACATGCTCGCTCGTATCCGCACCATGCAGGCCGCAAAGTCCGAAGAGGGCGCGTCGGCCGTTGAGTACGCACTGCTCGTCGCGGCCATCGCCGCTCTGATCGTCATCGTCGTGTTCGCATTCGGTGGCCTGGTCAAGAGCATCTTCACCGACACCTGCAACGACATCGGCGACAGAGTCGACGTCCGCGACGCCCGCTGAGTGCGTCTGACCGATCCGAAGCAACATGTCGGGGCGGCGGCGGTCGGCTCGCCGCTCCGACTCCACGTCCACGTCGACGAAGGCAGGATTTCATGCGGCACTCGAATAGCGCGTTGATTCGGAACACCCGAGCGCCATAGCGACGACGGTGCGAGCGCTGTCGAGTACGCGCTGCTGTTAGCGGCGTCGCCGCTCTGATCGTCCTGGTCGTCTTCGCGTTCGGCGGTCTCGTGCGCAACGTGAATCACGACAACTGCACGACGATCGGTGGCACGGCTGCGCCGGGGTACGACTGCGGGCCCTAGCCATCGCGCCCTTGGTCGGGGTTATGTCCCTAGGCAGGTAGATTCCTCGGGACTCCGACCCGAAGGAACCAGCCCTGTGAACGTACGTCTTCGCCTGGTGCTCGCCAGCGCGCTCATGCTGTTCCTCGAGCTGGCCTTGATCCGCTGGTTGACCGGCAACGTCATCCACCTGGGGTACTTCAGCAACTTCGTGCTGCTGGGGTCCTTTCTTGGCGTCGGACTGGGGTTCTTGCGCTGGAAACCCGAGCGTGCGAAGCCGTACTACTTCCCCGTCGCGCTAGCAGCTCTGGTCCTGCTCGTGCTCGCGTTCCCCGTCAGCGTCAACCGCACAGGCGACAGCGTCGTCTTCTTCACCAGCCTGACCACAAGCGGCCCGCCCGCCTGGGTCGCCCTCCCAGTGATCTTCTGCATGGTCGCTCTGATCCTGGCCGGTCCGGGCGAGCTGGTCGCCGGCTGCTTCGCCCAGCTGCCGCGGCTCGAGGCCTACCGCTGGGACATCATCGGCAGCCTGATCGGCATCACGTCCTTCACCCTGCTGAGCTTCCTGCGCGCACCGTCGTTCGTCTGGGGCACTCTCGCCGCGATCCTGATCCTCGTCCTGTTCGCGCCGAAGCCGAGCCTCTGGGTATCCGTGGCCGCCGTGGCGATGGTCGGCGCGCTGGTGTTCGAGTCGGCCGGTGCCGGCATCTCCTGGTCGCCCTACTACAAGGTCGAGACCTCGACGGTCGGCCCGATCACCCGCATCGACGTCAACGGGGTTCCGCACCAGGACTTCGAGAAGGCGGTCGACAAGGCCAAGGCCGACCCCCAGTACCTGGTGCCCTACGAGCGCATCGGCGACAACCCGCTCGACGAGGTACTCATCGTCGGCGCCGGATCGGGCACCGACGTGCAGCTCGCCCTCGATCACGGCGCGAAACACATCGACGCTGTCGAGATCGACCCGCGTATCGCCCAGATCGGCGAGCAGAAGAACCCCGACCACCCCTACAGCGACCCGCGGGTGGATCTGCACATCAACGACGGTCGCGCATTCCTTGAGCAGACCGACAAGCAGTACGACCTGATCATCTTCGCGCTGCCCGACTCGCTCACCCTGGTCGCCGGCGCGTCCCAGCTGCGGCTCGAGAGCTACTTGTTCACCGAGGAGTCTCTCAAGGCCGCTCAGGAGCACCTCAAGCCCGGCGGCGCCTTCGCGATGTACAACTACTACCGCGAGGACTGGCTGGTCGGCAGGCTCGGAAACACCGCCGCGGCCGCCTTTGGGCACGACCCGTGCATCGACCTGCTGAGCTCCGTGCGGGCGGTCATCGTGGTTGGCAAGACGCCGGAGGATCAGACGTGCGGCACCGGATCAGAATCGGTCGCGCTCGCCTCGCTCGGCGGACCGGCGCCAGCCACAGACGACCGTCCCTTCCTCTACCTGAAGGACCACGGGATCCCCGCCATCTACCTCTACGCCCTCGGCATGGTGCTGTTCGTCAGCCTGCTCGCCGTGCGCGTCGTCGGCGGGCCGTTCCGCCGGATGCGGCCCTACGCCGACCTGTTCTTCCTCGGCGCGGCGTTCCTGCTCCTCGAGACCAAGTCGGTCACCGGCTTCGCGCTGCTGTTCGGCACCACCTGGGTGGTCAACGCGATCGTCTTCATGGGAGTACTGCTGGCGGTGCTGGCCGCCGTGGAGACGACACGAAGAGTACGGACGCCGTCACTGCCGGTGATGTACGCCCTGCTCGCAGCCTCGTTGGCCTTGGCGTACGTCGTCCCGAACGACAAGCTGCTCGGCCTGCCGCTCGTGCCTCGGCTGATCGCCGCCACGACCTTGGCCTTCCTGCCGATCTTCTGCGCGAACGTCGTGTTCGCCAAACGGTTCGCCGACACGGCCGACGCTACGACCGCGTTCGGGGCGAACTTGCTGGGCGCCATGGTCGGCGGCTGCCTTGAGTACACCGCATTGATCGTCGGCTATCCCGCGCTGCTCGGCATCGCCGGGCTGCTCTACCTGGCCGCGTTCGCTCTCCTACCCAGAGGCGCGCGGATCCCGGTCCCCATCGACGCCTAGCCGGGTCAGGGGTTGAGCAGCTCCCCCAGCCGTGAGGCCGCTGTATCCCAGCCCCAGTCCGCCACGACCCACGCCCGGCCGCGCTCTCCCAGGCGCTGTCGTAGGTCAGGGTCGTCGAGCAGTTCGACCAGACGCGCGGCAACGGCCTCGGGGTCACCACCGGGTACGACGTAGCCGGTCTCGCCCTCGAGGACGGCGTCCGGCGCACCGCCGGAGTCACCGGCGACCACGGGAAGTCCGGTCGCCGACGCCTCGAGATAGACGATCCCGAGGCCCTCGACGTCCAAGCCGCGGTTGCGCGTCCGACAGGGCATCGCGAAGACATCTGCAGCCGCGTAGTGGGCGGGAAGCTCTGCGGACGGCACGGATCCGGTGAAGACCACGTCACCGGCCAGTCCAGCCCCAGCCACGGCCCTTTCCAGCGACTGCCGGGACGGCCCCCCACCGACCAGCAGGAGTGCGGCACCCGGCACCGCAGCGAGGATCGATGGCCAGGCGGAGATCAGCGTGTCTTGCCCCTTGCGCGGCATCAGTCGGGACACGCAGACGACGACCGGCCGTCCAGTGAGGCCGTACCGCTCGCGTATTGCTGATCCGTCCACGTCCGGCCGGAAGGTGTCGCTGTCGACTCCCGGCGCGAGGCGCACCAGCTTGGCTGCCGCCGCCGGGCTGACCGCGCGGGCGATCCGGTCTCGGGTGTAGGAACCGAGGTACGTCGTCGCATCGAGCCCCTCGACCGACCGGCGAAGCATCCCAGCAGCACCCGGCACCCCCGCCCACCCGGCTTCGTGGCCGTGCGTGAGGGCGACGAGGCGCTGGGCGCCTGCCGACCGGAGGCGGCCGGCCAGCAGGCCGAGAGGCGCTGCGGCACCGAAGAGGACCGACGTAGCGCCGTACTGGCTCAGCAGTCGCACGGCCTGCGAAGCCACCGGGGGGATTGGCAGCATGACGCGGTGCGGATAGCGCACGACCGGGTACGGCAACGCGCGGTCGTACGCCTCACTTCCCCGCCAGGTGGAGGCATAGACCACCAAGCTGTCCTCCGGCTGCCGGGCCAACAGCTCGGCCACGAACGTCTGGATGCCTCCAGGGCGGGGCGGGAAGTCGTTGGTCACGACCAGGGTGCGAGGCACGCCCTGACCCTACGGGGCAGGTCATGCGCAAGGGTCGGCCGCTCAGGGCTCGGTGGCCTGAGTCGCGGCCCGCTTCGCGAGGTCGTCCTGCCAGTCCGACGTCAGGTCCGCCAGCCCGTGCCCGGTGAGCGAGCGCAGGGCAGAGTCGACCTCGCCACCAGAGTCGACCTCGCGCACGAGACCGACCAGAACCCCTTGGCCGTACGTCTCCGCGATCAGCCGCACCGCCAGGTAGGCCTGCCCGTAGGCCACCGGTGAGCTTCTCGCTCCTGCCGCGAACGCGCCGTCTGTCGGCAACCGGCCAGGCACTCCGTTTCGCTGGACTTCTTGGATCGCCTCTTTGGCCACGATGCTCACTGGTAGGTCGCCCTGATCCCAGGCAACCCAGTCCGCCAGGCCTTCGTCCAGCCACCGCGGCGCTGCAGACCGCACGGATCCGGTCGCGAGATGCACGAGCTCGTGGGTGACGAGCACAGATCTTCCGGTCGTCGAGAGGCTGGTCCACACGCCGCCGTCGACGAGCACGGTAGGACCGCCCGAACCCCAGGTCGGGACGGTAACGGCGCCGACCCGCACCGGATGTCGTTTCGAACAGCCCCGATCTTCGCAACGGGTGTGCAGGGCCGCCCGGAGCGTGTGGGCGTCGCCGACCACCACCGTGACGAGCTGGCCGTCGCCGTCGGCCCAGCTGTTGCCCCAGACGGCGTGGACCGCACGAGCGCCCTCGTCGACGGCTCTGGCCACCGCCGCCAGCTCTTCGGCGTCCACGATCGCTCCTGGTGCCGCGACGGCGTGCCCTTGGCCGCGGGTTACGCCTTCGACCCCCGTGCCGACGGCAACATCGACCGACGTCGGTCGATTCTGGACGGCGTGCTGGTCAGCACAGCCAGCGACGCACAGCACGGCGATCGAACAACCGGCCGCCAGCCATCGGCGGGAGCGGGAGGTCACACCGGCCCGACGAGCAGCCGTCAGGGTCGAACGGCTCCGACATAGGGCATCGAGTACAGCGGGGCGATAGTCACGCCCGAGGACGGGTTCGCTGCGTGCACGATCCGGCCACCGCCGATGTACATGCCCACGTGGTGAATCGGCGAGTAGTAGAACACCAGGTCGCCCGGCTGCAGCTGGCTAGCTGCGATGTGCGGACCAGAGTTGTACTGCGCGCTGGACTGATGCGGGAGGTAGACCCCCACCGAGCGGTAGGCGGCCATGGTCAGCCCTGAGCAGTCGTAGGAGTTTGGCCCGGTGCCCGCGTAGACGTAGCTCTTGCCGACCTGGGCCAACGCGAAGCGCACGGCCCCTGCCGCCCGTCCCGACGCGGGCGTGGACGAGCCATAACTTGGCGAGCCCCCGCCGCTGCTGCTCGTGCCACGCGTGTCTCGCGAAGCACGCGCTGCCTCAGCCGCCCGCTGGGCCTCGGCGGCGCTGGCCGCTCGAGCAGCGGCCTGCCGGGCCTCGAGCTTGCGGCGTTCCTCGGCCTTCAGGGTGGCCAGGAGACGCTGAGCCTCGGCCACCTTGGCGTCGATCGCGGCCTTCTTGGTGGCCATGTCGGCGCGGATCGACTCGAGGGTCGCAGCCTGTTGCTTGGCGATCAGCTTGTCAGCGGCGAGCTGTTGGGTGGCCACGGTGACCTTGTGCATGACGTCGGACTGCCGACGCGCGATGCCGTCGAGGTCGCTGGCCTGCTCGAGGAAGCTACCGGGGTCGTCGGCCAGCAGCAGCGCGAAGCTCTGGTCGAGTCCGCCGGAGCGGTAGGCGGCGGCCGCGAAGCCGCCCACGGTCTTTTGGAGTGCGGCCAGCTGGGCCTCCGAGCGGCTCACCTTGGCATTGACCTTGTCCAGCTGCTGCTGCGCCTTGTCGGCATCGAGCTTGGCGGCCAGATAGGCCTCGGTCGCGGCCTCGGCATCGTCCTGCAGCGCCGCCACCCGTCGCTCGACCTCGGAGACGGTCGGCTTGGGGTCGGCCTGGCTGATCGCGGGGGCCAGGGTCAGGGCACAGACGACGGCAGCAAATGCGGCAAGGGAACGCCGTACGGCTGCGCGATGGCGGGTCGCCACGAAGGCGGCTCTCCTCTTCCTCGACCGCCGACCGGGTGAGCTGACGGGTTCGGGCGGGGAAGTCGCCCTACTCCGACGACGAGTCGCCGGTGATTCACCCCAGGAACATGGTTCCCCGGTTCCGCTGGCCTCGGGCTTCACCAACCTAGGAGATGGAGCCTAGGAAAGTTGAGCTCGTGACCCTCGGATTGAGCGGAGACGCCGGAGCCCCTCGGGTGAGAAGCGTCGAACCGACATCCGGCGAGCACAGTAGCCACCACGGGGGTGGGAATCAAACCTGCCACACCGTCGTCACCCGAGAGAGCGACGATTCCGCGCTGGCCGCCGTCGTTTCGGCCGCGACCTGCGTGGCGGATCTCACATTGCGTGGTCGATGTGTCGCTCTGTGTCGTCGTCGGGCGGGTCGATCGTTGACAGCCTCAGTGGCGGCACCAGACCGGAGGCGGCCAGGACCGCCAGGGCGTCGCGTTCCTGCGCATCCAGCGTCGGCGCGTAGGCCGGCTGACCGGACTCCAGGCGGGTCGGGCCCAGCAGGACCGTCACGACGCAGTCGTCGCACGCCAGGTCTCGCATCTCGCACGTGCCACAGTCGATGAGCATCACGACCACCTCTCCTTCGGCACAGACGCTAGGCAGCGGCACCGACAGTTTCTCGGGGCAGGGCTGCCGGATCCGGGCCGAATGGCAACGAACGGGGCGATCTGCGGTATGCCATCGCCCCGTTAGGAGCCACTCGTCGAGGCGATTCCTGATCAGCCTCGGTCGAGGCGATTCCTGATCAGCCTCGGTCGAGGCGGCGAACCAGGGCCTTCGAAGAGACCGCCCGGGCGCCGGCCGCCACCACTCCGTCGATCACCTCTCGGTCGCTCGAGACCACGATCACCGGCCGCCCCGGGGGCTCCTCCCGAACCAGCCGACGAATCACCGAGTCGGCCGTGACGCCGGGCGGTGAGAACATGACCCTGACCGAACGGGTCGAGCCGGTGGGTGTCTGGCGATCCAGCTCCGCCCCGTCGAACACACAGGTGACTTCTGCTGCAGTCTGGGCCGCCACCGCCGTCAACCCCGTGAGCAAACGGGCCCGCTGGGCATCGAGGGCGAGGCCGCCGAATCCCGTCTTGGTCACGTTGTAGCCGTCCACGACGAGGTGCGCTTGGGGCAGGGCGAGCAGCTGGTCCAGCACGGCCGGATCGTCCTGGGCGAGCCCACGCGCCCGAGTCCCTTCGACGCCCGATGTTCCCGCGGGCGCACCGAGCTCACCGGCCACCGCGTCCGCTGGGAGTTCGCCGAGACCAACCGGCGGCAAAGCGAGCTCACGGCGCAGGCCGGCCGCCGCGCCCAGCAACGTGTCGATCAACAGACGGAGACGTACGTCTTCGACGGAGCGGCCCTGCTTGGCGCTCCGCTTGGCCGTCTCGACCATGCCCTCGAGCTCGGCAAGCCGCTCTCGGGTTCGCCGCTCCTGCGCGTCGGCGGTGGCCAGGCGGCGGTCGGCCTCGGCTCGCCCAAACGCCTCGGCCTCGCGGGCCTCTTGGGCGCTGCGCTCGGCTGCGGCAACGGCGCGCCGGGCATCGGCGACACTGCGGCGCATGCCGGCCAGCTCCTTGCGGAGCGCCTCGTTCTCCGTTCGCGCTACCTCGAGCGCCGCCCGTCCCTGAGCTCGAACAGCTTCAAGCTGCTCGCGGAGACGGGACAGCTCGGCACCCGACACCTGGTCCTGCGCGACCCGTGAGTCCAGCTCCGCCGAAGCCGCAGCCACCCGGTCTGGCCATGTTGGCACCCTCAACAAGTACGCCAGCGCGGCTGCCTCGACCGGGTCCGCCGCCGGGGGAACCCTTCCAGCTGTGAGCTCGCGCGCCAGGTCGGGCTCGAGGGCACGGGCAAGCTCGCCCACCCGGGCTGCGAAAGCGGGATCGCTGTCGAGGACCGTCGAGAGCGGTCCCGAAGCCAGTCGCGCCCTTTTCGCTGGTGCGAATTTCGCGATCGAGCGCAGCCTCGTGGGGATCTCCAGCGGATCCATGGCCGCCAGCGCGTCCGAGGCGATGGCGACGACGCGATCGCGAACCGGACCCGGGAGGACCACCTCAGGCAGGTCGTTCACACCACACCTCGCTCCCGCAGGGCAGCGACGTCACCCAAGGAGCGGCCCAGCTCGGCGAGCACGCTGTCGGTGTGCTCGCCCAAGTCCGGCGCCCGACCGCCCGCGACCGCGGAGGCGTCCGCCGGGTCCCCCAGCCACCGAAACACGGGACCCAACCGCCCGAGCGGGCCGGCAGACTCGACAACCCCCCGCGTCAGCGCCACTGGATCTGCCAGGGCCTCAGCCACGTCGCGCACGGGAGTCACGCAGCAGTCGACCTCTGCCAGCGCATCGACCCAGTCGTCCCGGTCGCGGCTGAGCAGGCGCGCGGCCAGCTCGGCCCTCAGCCCCGGCTGAGCCTCGGGGACGTACTGTTCCTGGGCGCGGCCCTCGTCAAGTCCGAGCGCGTGCAGCAGGCGCTGGAAGAACACGGGTTCGAGCGCGCCGACGGCCAGCTGTCGGCCATCGGCACAGGTGTAGAGCCCGTAGCAGGCCAACCCGCCGGTGAGCATCTGGTGCTCACCCGGTGCCGCGTCGGCATACAGCCGTCCGGCGGCCGAAAGCCCCAACATCGAGTAAGCGGCGTCGGTCATGGCGAGATCGCAGAACGCGCCCCGGCCGGTGCGCTCGCTGACCCGCAGCATCGACAAGACCGCCAGCGCCGCGTGCAGCCCGACCACGTGGTCGGCAGCCTGCACAGCAGGCGCCTCGCGGGACTGCTGGCCGCCGTCAGCCACCGGACCGGTCTCGGCCCGTGCCAGCAAGCCCGCCAGCGCCTGGGCGTTGATGTCGTGACCCGCTCGGGTAGCTACCGCGGCAGGCAGACCCCGTCGGCCCCGAAAGGTGATGGAGACCTGCACCAGTCGGGGGTTCAGTCGCGAAACAGTGCCCGGCTCGAGGCCGAGCCGTTCGAGGACCCCAGGTCGGAAGGAGTCGATCAGAACGTCGCTGGCCGCGAGCAGCTCATGCAGGATCTGCGCACCCTCGGCCGTCTTGAGGTCGAGAGTCATGGAGCGCTTGCCGCGGTTGAGCCACGCATGTGCCGCGCTGACGCCATCGGAGCCGTACGGCGCCGCAGCGCGCAACCCGTCCCCTACCCCCGGTTGCTCGATCTTGAGCACGTCGGCACCGAGGTCGGCCAGCAACAACGTGGCGTAGCCACCCGGCAACAGCCGCGTGAGGTCGAGCACGCGCACCCCCGCGAGCGGAGAGCTCACGCGCCCGCGGCTGTGTCCTGGGTCGCCGCCGAGCCCTGGCCAGCGTGGGCGATCTGCGCGGCTTGGATGTCTGAGGCAGCCGTGGGCACCACCTCGACCGTGCCGTCGGTGTTGCACCACCGGCAGCGCACCGACTCGATCGACTCCGCGAGCACCTCGACTTCCTCCACCTGCCCCTCGCCGGACAGATTCAGGTGCACGAACTCTCGCACCCGGCTGGAACGAGTGACATCGAATCTGGTCAGATTCCCGCATCGGGAACAGCGCCACCTGCTCCCCTCGCGTGGGAGCGCGCTGATCGGCGATGGCGAATCGGGCACGGCCCGAGCCTACGCGGCCGGCTGCCCGGGCGGGCGACGGCGTGCGTGCCCAGAAGTGGCTAGCCGCGTCGGTGTGCTTCGGTGTGCCTTGCCGGCCAATGTCGGACCCGGCTCGTACCGTCAAAACGCCATGTCGACGACCTCCACCTCCGTGCCCAACCGACAGTCGTCCTTCGACGAGCTGGGCCAGCCACTGCGCGAGGTGACGTTCGTGGTCGTCGACCTCGAGACGACGGGCGGCTCCCCACGAGACTGCGCGATCACCGAGATCGGGGCGGTCAAGGTGCGCGCCGGTGAGGTCCTCGGCGAGTTCCAGACCTTGGTGCGGCCTCTGTCCTCGATTCCACCGTTCATCAGCGTGCTGACCGGCATCACCGACTCGATGGTGGCTTCGGCCCCTCCGATCGAGACCGCGCTGCCGGAATTCCTCGGGTTCACGGGCGACGCCGTGCTCGTGGCCCACAACGCGCCCTTCGACGTGGGATTCCTGCGCGCGGCGGCAGCCCAATGCGGACGCAACTGGCCCTCGCTGGCGGTCCTCGACACGGCCAAGCTGGCCCGCCGTGTCCTTCGCCGCGAGGAGGTTCGCGATTGCAAGCTGGCTACCCTCGCGCGCCACTTCCGGGCCACGACGATGCCGACCCACCGTGCACTCGCCGACGCTCGAGCCACGGTCGACGTCCTCCACGGATTGATCGAGCGGGTCGGCACCGAGGGTGTCCAGTCCTTCGAAGAACTTGTGACGTACTCGTCGCGGGTTTCCAGCACGCAGCGGCGCAAGCGTCACCTGGCCGAAGCGCTGCCCCACGCGCCAGGTGTCTACGTCTTTCAGGACGCGGCTGGACGCCCGCTCTACGTAGGCAAGTCGTTCGACGTCCGGGCTCGAGTCCGTTCCTACTTCACGGCCAGCGAGACCCGCACACGCATGGGTGAGATGGTCGGGCTCGCCGAATCAGTCCGGCACATCCCCTGTCCCACGGGCCTGGAGGCCGAGGTGCGTGAGCTCCGGCTGATCGCCGAGCTCAAGCCGCGTTACAACCGCCGGTCCCGATTCCCCGAGCGCGCCCTGTGGGTCAAGCTGACAGTTGAGGCGTTCCCGCGCCTGTCCGTGGTGCGCGAGGTCCGTGACGACGGCGCCACCTATCTCGGTCCGTTCGGCGGACGCCGCGTCGCCGAGCAGGCGGTCGCCGCTCTGCACGAGGCCTTCCCGCTCAGGCAGTGCAAGACCCGCCTGTCTCCTCGAACCACCGGCGCCGCGTGCGCGTTGTATGAGATGGGCCGCTGCGGAGCCCCGTGTGAGGGCCGCGAGAGCCCCGAGGACTACGCCCAGCACGTTGAGGCTGCCCGCGCAGCCGTCACGGGCGACCCCGGTGCTCTGGTTGCGGCCGTCACCCGCCGCATCACCCGATTGTCCGAGACGCAGCGCTACGAGGAGGCTGCCGCCCACCGCGACCGCATGGCCACCTTCGTCCGAATCGCAGCCCGGTCCCAACGCATCACTGGCCTGGCCGCTTGCCCGGAGTTGGTGGCCGCTCGTCGCACGGCAGATCTCGGCTGGGAGATCGCACTGATTCGACATGCCCGGTTGGCGGGTACGGCGACGGTTGCTCGCGGGCACGACCCATGGCCGACCGTTGGAGCCCTGGTGGCCGCCGGGGAGCAGGTCCAGGGCGGGGCCATACCCGCTGCCTCCGCCGAGGAGACCGAATGTGTTCTGCGGTGGCTCGACAACTCAGCGACTCGGCTGGTCGCGGTGGACGGCACCTGGGCTTCCCCGGTTCGCGGGGCTGGAGCGTGGGCAGAACACGGGGCCATGACCGGCTGGGACGTATCCGGGGGGGACGGCAGTGGCCGAGCCCTCGGCCGGCCTACGCGGGCCACCGTCCTCTGACGGCACCGGCTCATCGCCGGTCCCTGCTGCCAGCCGCACACTCGGCGTTCAGGCGTCGGTGCTCCGCGCACCCCTCTCCTGGCTCGCGGCCAGCCAGCGCTCCAGCACGTCCGACGCGGCACCGGAGTCCACCGATTCGACGGCCCTGGTGCACGCCGCGCCGAGCTGGCCGGCAAGGGCCGCTCCATCACCAAGCTCGGTCGCTGAGACTGCGGCGTCATTCACGACCAGCGCGGCGGCAGCATTGAGGATCGCCGCGTCTCGCACGGGGCCGGTCTTCCCGGCCAACAGACTGCGTATCGCCCCGGCGTTGACGACACGGTCACCGCCACGCAGATCTTCGAGGGTAGCCACGTCGAATCCCAGCTCGCGCGGATCGAGACTCACCTCGTTCACCGAGCCGCCGCTGACGACCCACACACGCGAGGTGGTCGTGATGGTGAGCTCGTCCAGCCCGTCGTCGCCGCGGAAGACCAGGGCGTGTGCGCCGCGACGCGCGTACACCTCGGCCATCAGCGCCGCGAGCCTCGGATCGGAGCAGCCAACCACCTGGGCTGCGGGCTGGGCGGGGTTGGTCAGTGGGCCAAGAACGTTGAACACCGTTGCGATCCCGAGCTCGCGCCTGGTTGGTCCGGCATGCCGCATCGACGGGTGGTGAACTGGGGCGAAGCAGAACGTGATCCCGACCTCGTCGAAGACTTCGACCACCTGTTCGGGCTCGAGACTGAGGTCGAGGCCGAGCTCCTCCAGCACGTCCGCGGTGCCACAGGGAGACGACGCGGCCCGGTTGCCGTGCTTCACCACCCGGGCACCCGCACCTGCCGCGATCAGGGCGGCCATCGTGGAGATGTTGACCGTCCATGCAAGGTCGCCACCGGTACCGACGACGTCGACAGCCGGCCCGGCGACGTCGATGCGTCGACTGTGCCCGAGCATCGCCTTCGAGAGCCCATCGAGCTCGTCGACCGTCTCCCCCTTGGCCCGCAGGGCGACCAAGAAGGCCGCCAGCTGCGCCGAGGTCGCCCGGCCGGACATGACCTCGTCCATCGCCCAAGCGGCTTCATCGACCGAGAGGTCCCCGGCGGCGAGGAGCGAACCGAGCAAGCCCGGCCACCTGAGTTCGGTCACGAGGCGCGTCAGGCGACCGGCTGGTGCGCCAGCCGCTCACGCAGCAACGCGGCCGCGGCAGCAGCCAGCGCCCGCGGGTCCAGCGGGTGCGGTACGGCCGCATCGGCTCGTGACCACGTGGCCAGCCAGGCGTCATCCACGCGTCCGGTCAGCACCAGAACCGGGGGGCAGCGGTAGATCTCGTCCTTCAGCTGGCGGCAGATGCCCATGCCGCCGGCCGGCACGGCTTCACCGTCGAGGATCACCAGGTCGAAGCCACCGCG
Organism: uncultured Actinomycetota bacterium; assembly: GCA_963805505.1. GTDB lineage: Bacteria > Actinomycetota > Actinomycetes > DATJPE01 > DATJPE01 > JANPBY01. The sequence goes on from CAWDUP010000007.1 coordinate 777,449, forward strand.
ATCCATCTCCGCGATGACAGCAGGTTCGGTGGCCACGTCGAGCAGATCGAGCACGGGCAGGTCGGCCGCGGGCCGCCGACCGAGCGCTCGACGGACCGAAGCGCGGACGGTGGCGTCGTCGCTGTAGACGAGGACGCGAGACTGCACGGGCGCGGCGTCGGGTGCAGTGTCTTCGCTGGTCACGGCCCGATGCTACAAGCCTCGCGCTGATGGCTCCCCACCCAAGGCCGCTTCGCGGGCTTCGGCGGCGTCCAGCGCGTCCAAGCGGCGGTCTTCTCGCCGGGCTTCGCGCTCCGAGGCCTTGACCCACTGGAAGAAGATGATCACGACCACGAGCAGCGCCAGGACATCCCCGCTGGACCAGAGCAGGCCGCCTGCAATCTGTTGATCGTCAATGGGCGCGGGTCCCCAGGTGCGACCCAGCGCGTAGTACCAATCGCCTCCCAGCACCGTGGACGCGGACATGATCGAGATCCCCAGCCAGGCGTGGAAGGGCAGCACCATGAAGGAGGCCAGCATCCGAAAGCCGTAGGAGAGCCGGTTCGGCATCGGGTCCAGCCCAAGCAGCGGCCAGTACCAGAGGCAGCCCACCAGCAGAAAGTGCATGTGATTGAGCTCGTGAATGAGGTTGTTGCGCAGCGTCAGCTCGTACAGGCCCGTGAAGTAGAGCGCGAACGGCGTGGCGATGAACAACAGGCCGGCAACGACGGGAAACGTGAGGACCTTGGCGGGCCAGGAGTGGATGACCGCGAGCAAGCCCCTCCTGGGTCGCGACGGCAACGTGCGTAGCGCCAAGGTGATGGGCGCCCCGAGGGCCAAGAACACCGGTGCAAACATCGCGAGCAGCATGTGCTGGAGCATGTGCACCCAGAGCAAGGTCGTGTCATAGGTCGCGAGACCGCTCTGCGTGGCGATCACCACGGTTCCCAGGCCGGCGCCGACGAAGGCGAACGTGCGCCACGGCGACCAGTGATCGCCTCTGTTTCTCAGCTGCAGGGTCCCCGCGACGTACAACGTGCCGGCGATCACGACGAAGACCGCCGGGATCCAAGCGAAAGACCAAGCCGTCAACGCCTGGTGCCAGGTGAGCTCGGGCAGGACCCCCGAACCTCCGTCGTGGGCAGGCCAGGATCCGATCCCCATCACGAACGCTGAGGTCGAACCCACAAAGTTCAGGATAGGCGCCCTCGACCCGGGGGTCGGGGGTGGACAGCGGGCCATGTCCTGCCATGATGTCGACCGTGGCGACAGCTTCGGCGGTGACCCCTCGGCCCGCGCATCCGCATTCGGCGGCCAACCGACCCAACATGGTGTCCGTCGGGACCATCGTGTGGCTCAGTTCGGAGCTGATGTTCTTCGCCGCGCTGTTCGCGATGTACTTCACTTTGCGCGCTGTGAACGGCCCCGAAGTCTGGGCTCAGGGCACTGACCTGCTCAACGTCCCGTTCGCCACGGTCAACACCACGATCCTCGTGCTCTCGTCGGTGACCTGTCAGCTCGGAGTCTTCGCGGCCGAACGTGGCGACGTGGTCGGCCTTCGACGCTGGTTCGTGATCACCTTCGTCATGGGAGCGATCTTCATCGGCGGTCAGGTCTTCGAATACACCGAACTGGTCAAGGAAGGCTTGACGTTGTCGAGCTCGGCCTACGGCTCGGTCTTCTACCTGCCCACCGGGTTCCACGGCCTGCACGTCACGGGCGGACTCATCGCGTTCCTGTTCATCTTGGGTCGCACCTACGCGGCGCGGCGCTTCACGCACGACCAGGCCACCAGCGCGATCGTCGTCTCCTACTACTGGCACTTCGTCGACGTTGTCTGGATCGGCCTGTTCGCGACCATCTATCTCATCCAGTGACGGGGAGCGCTGTGACCTCACTGTCGGCACGCCGACGACACCCGCTGGCCAAGGCGGTCGTGCTCGGGCTTGGCTTGGTTCTCGTGGGCTCGCTCTACGCTGCCGCGCGTAGCACGGATGCTGGCGCGGCGGCTGTGACCGCGACGAGCCAGCAAGTGACCGAAGGGCGGCAGCTGTACGTCGCCGGCTGCTCCAGCTGTCATGGCCTCAACGCCCAGGGCACCTCGAACGGTCCGACCCTCATTGGCGTGGGAGCCGCGGCCGTCGACTTCCAGGTTGGCACTGGCCGGATGCCGCTGGCCGCCCCGGGCCCGCAAGCGGGTGGCGGGCCGGCAAGCTATTCAGACGAGCAGATCGCCGCGCTGGCCGGATATGTCGCCTCGCTGTCGCCTGGCCCGACCATCCCGTCGGCCGAGGAGCTGGACTACACAGATGCCGATCTGGCAGCCGGCGGGATCCTGTTCCGGACCAACTGCGCCTCTTGCCACAACTTTGCCGGATCGGGCGGCGCGCTGACGCGCGGCAAGCATGCTCCCCGGCTCACCGAGGCTGACCCCAGCAAGATCTGGGAGGCGATGATCACCGGTCCGCAGTCGATGCCGGTCTTCGGCGACAAGACGCTGACGCCCGACGAGAAGCGACAAATCATCAAGTACATCCGAACCGTGGATGTTCTCCCGAACCCGGGTGGCCTTGCCCTTGGTCGGCTCGGGCCTGTGTCTGAGGGCATCTTCATCTGGATCGTAGGCATCATCCTGCTCGGCGCCGCCGCCGTCTGGATCGGGGCGAAGGTCTCATGAGCGATCTGACGACCGGGTCGGCTGACGGAGTGGCTCAGCAGCCGGAGCTTCCAGCCACCAACGCCGCCGACGGCGCGCCGGACCCTTCGCTGTCGGTGGAGCGGCTTGCCCCTGGGCTGCCCGCCCACCAGCCACGGATGTCCGATCTCGACCCACGGGCAGCCCGTCGCAACGAGCGCCAGGTCGCCCTCGCCTTCGGCCTCTCTGCCCTGGCCACCCTCGGCTTCATCGTCGCCTTCGTCGCCTTCCCCCGCGCCGACGAGACCATCGTCATCATCCCTGGTTTGCTCGAACCCTCGGCGTCCAACTTCTTCCTCGGCCTGTCGCTCGGAATGGCCATCTTGCTCATCGGCATCGGCGCCATCCACTGGGCGAAGAAGTTGATGGTCGACGAGGAGATCGTCGAAGAACGCCACCGCGTCGACTCTCCACCCGAGGATCGAGAGGCGTTCGAAGAGATCCTCATCGAAGGCGTCGACGAGAGCGGCATCCGTCAGCGGTCACTGATCCGACGCACCTTGCTCGGCGCGATGCTGCTGCTGCCGCTTCCAGCGCTCGTCATGCTCCGCGACCTCGGCCCGCTGCCGAGGACCAAGCTCCGCGAAACGATCATCTACCCCGGCGTTCGTATCGTCACTGACGGCCCGGCTCCCCTCCCCCTGCGCCCCGAGGACATCCCGATCGGTGGTCTGGTCAACGCGATACCAGCCAACCTTCCAGAGGTCGAGGAGGAAGAGGGCACGCTGAACGCTCGCGCCAAGGCCACCCTCATGCTGATCAGGCTGCGGCCCGAAGAGATCGTGGCCCAGCAGGGGGACGACTGGGACGTGGCTGGGATCTTGTGCTTCTCCAAGGTCTGCACCCACGTCGGCTGCCCGTTGGGGCTGTACGAACAGCGCTCCCACCACATGCTCTGCCCGTGCCACCAGTCGACGTTCGATCTCGCTGATGCTGGTCAGGTGATCTTCGGTCCGGCGGCCCGGTCGCTTCCCCAGCTCGCGATCGACGTCGACTCCGAGGGCTACATCGTTGCCCGCGACGACTTCACGCAGCCCGTCGGCCCGAGTTTCTGGGAGCGCGGATGAGCAGCCCAGCCACTCCGATCGGCAAGGTGGGCGTCTACCTCGATGACCGCACAGCCGGCGCGACCCTGCTGCGCAAGAACATGCGCAAGGTCTTCCCTGACCACTGGTCGTTCATGCTCGGCGAGATCGCGCTCTACACGTTCATCATCCTGCTGCTGACCGGCACCTATCTGACATTGTTCTTCAAGCCGTCGATGGTCGAGGTCATCTATCACGGGTCCTACGTGCCGCTCAACGGTGTGAAGATGTCGGAGGCCTACTCCTCCACGCTCGACATCTCCTTCGATATCCGTGGCGGCCTGCTCATGCGGCAGGTGCACCACTGGTCCGCCCTGATCTTCGTCGCGGCCATCTCCGTGCACGTGTTCCGGATCTTCTTCACCGGGGCATTCCGCAAGCCACGCGAGTTCAACTGGCTCATCGGTGTCGGACTGCTCACGATGGGGATTCTCGAGGGCTTCGCCGGCTACTCGCTCCCCGACGACCTGCTGTCCGGCACCGGGCTTCGCATCGCCGAGGGCATCGTTCAGGCGATCCCCGTCGTCGGCACCTACCTGGCCATGTTCGTCTTCGGTGGTGAGTTCCCGGGCGACGACTTCATCCCGCGCCTGTATTCCGTCCACATCCTGCTGATCCCGGGCGCGATCCTCGCGCTGATCAGCGTGCACCTGCTCATGGTCGTCTTCCACAAGCACACGCAATACCCCGGACCTGGTCGCACGGAGAAGAACGTCGTCGGCTATCCCCTGCTGCCGGTCTACGTCGCCAAGGCGGGCGGCTTCTTCTTCATCGTGTTCGGGATCTGCGTGCTGCTCTCGGCCATAGCCACGATCAACCCGGTTTGGTTGTTCGGCCCGTACAACCCCTCGCAGATCACCGCTGGCTCTCAGCCGGACTGGTACATCGGTTTCCTCGACGGCATGCTGCGCATCTTCCCCAACTGGGAGACGACCGCCTTCGGACACACGATCAGCTGGAACATCTTCATCCCGGCGGTAGTGCTGCCGGGGATCATGTTCACCGCCTTGGCGCTCTACCCCTTCATCGAGGCCTGGGTCACGGGCGACAAACGCGAGCACCACCTGCTGGACCGTCCTCGCAACCAGCCGACCCGCACTGGGCTCGGCGTGATGGCGATCACCTTCTACATTCTGCTCTGGATTGCCGGCGCCAACGACATCATTGCCACGCACTTCGATGTCTCGATCAACGCGATGATCTGGTTCGTCCGCATCGGTGTCTTCGTGCTACCCCCGATCGCCTACCTGATCACCAAGCGCACCTGCATCGGTCTGCAGCGCAAGGATCGCGAACGCCTCCTGCACGGTCGAGAGACCGGCGTCATCCGCCGCCTCCCGTCGGGTGAGTTCATCGAGGTGCACGCTCCCATCAGCGACGAGGAACGCGTGACGCTCCTGCAGGCGGGCTCGAAGCGTGAACTCGCGCTGCCGCCCCCCGAGACGATCGACGAGAACGGTGTCCCCGCCCCGAACGGCGCCGTAGCACGTACTCGCTCACGGCTGTCTCGCTGGTACTTCGGGGAGAACGTGCACGATCCCTCCCCACAGGAGCTCCACGACGCGGCACACCACGCCCAAGAGCTTGCCGAGGAGCAGCAGCGCCAGCTCGACGCCGACCCGCACTGACCAACACGCGCCCGAACGGACCCGCAGCTACCGATCCGCTGCAGGGTCGGGTCGAAGAGTTTCGTTGAGAACACGCGGCGCAGCCGCGGTGAAGCAGAAACTCGCAGACCCGAACCACCAGCCCCGCCACCGCCTGACCACCCGATCCTGGCCGGGAGGTCCGGGTCGAAGAGTTTCGTTGAGAACACGCGGCGCAGCCGCGGTGAAGCAGAAACTCGCAGACCCGAACCCGCCGGCCCCAGCCCCCGCCTGAGCACCCGATCTGGCCGGGAGGTTCGGGTCGAAGAGTTTCGTTGAGAACACGCGGCGCAGCCGCGGTGAAGCAGAAACTCGCAGACCCGGACCTCCTGGCCCGGTTGCCGGTGACCTACGCAGACCAGCGCCTAGAGCGCGCTACCGGCCGTCCACTGCGACCAGCTGACGTTCCAGTCGGTCCACCCGTTCCCCGACTCCAACTGCCGGTCCGAGCCGGTGAATTCGACCGGATCGCCGATCTTGGACTGCTCGAACATCCACTTCGCATCTTCCAGGGACATTCCCGTACAGCCGTGCGAGACGTTGGTGTGGCCCTGGTTCGCCACGGACCACGGAGCCGCGTGGAGGAACTCCCCCGACCAGGTCAGCCGCATGGCGTACTCGACCTTGAGGCGGTAGTAGTCCGGAGAGTCCTTCGGGATGTCGATCGTCGCGGCGTCCATCACCCGGTAGCGCTCCTTGCTGGTGATGACCTTGATGCCCTCCCGGGTGATGAACCCGTCCTTACCCGTCGTGATCGGGATGACCCGAACTTCCTTGCCGCCCTCGGTGACCGTCATCGTGTGCTTCTCGATGTCGACGGTGCTCACCGTGGCGCTGCCGATCGTGAACGGAATCGTCCGGTCCTCGGCTCCCCACACCCCGCCTCCGGCCTGGACGCCCTCGAGGTGAACCCCGACGCTGACCTGCGTGTCAGCCGGCCAGTACGTCTTCGGCCGCCAGTGCAGCTCATGGTCGGAGATCCAGCTCCAGGAGCCGAGCACCTCTCGTGAGGTGGTGACCGACAGCCCCCGCTGAACAGCCGCCCGGTCGGTGACCGGAGCACTCAGCCGCACGATGATCGGCATTCCGACACCTACGGTCTGGCCGGCGATCGGCGAGATGCTGGTGGTCAGCTCGGCCTTGGGCTTCACGGTCTTGAAGGTGGACACCGCAACCGAGCTGTGGCCGGTCGCGTCCACCGCACGGGCGACGACCGTGTAGGTGGTGGCGAAACGCAGGGAGGAGCCAGCCGAGCGCCACACCCCGTCCGGCTCGATAGACCCCTTGACCTTGTGGTGCGCGCCGGTGACCCGAACGGAGCTGAGGGTCCCGTCCTTAGCCCTGACCACGATCAGCTTGCTCGGGTCGACCTTCTTCTTGCCCAGTCTGGGACTGACCTTGATCGAGGCCTGCGAGTACCCCGCCGCGGCAGCCGACGGCCCTCCTGCGTTCGACGCCGTCGTGGCGTCGGCCGCCTGACAGGCAGTCACCGCCAAAGCGACGACGACGAGCAGGGCCGGAAGGCGCTTCACAGGGGAAGCATCGGTCCGGTGGGAGCCGAACGTGAGCACGTCAAGAGCCTCAATACGTCAGTGTTGGGCGCGAAGGGTCCACCTTGCGCAGGATCAGGTGTTCGTCTATCAGTATGCGCCAAATTCAGTCTGCGCGTAATCCGCTAGACCGCGCTCAGTGAGCGTGGTCCCCGCGGTAGAACTCGAAGACGAATCCAGTCACGGACAGGAGCAAGAAGAACATGCCCGCGATAGCCAGCCACCAACCAAACACGGTACCAAGAGCTGTCACGGAAGCGCTCGCCGCCACGGCGAGGGGCATCCAGCTGTAGGGGGCAAAGACCCCCAGGTCTCCCGCGCCGTCACTGATGTCGGCCGCGGGGTTGTCCTCGGGTCGTTCGTCGATCCGCCGGGCGGTGAACAACAGGTAGTAGCCGACGAGAAACGTCATGAACGTCGTGAACGCGAGGGCGGTAGTGCCAGCCACCTCGTGGGAGAGGAACCAGTAGGCGATCGTCGAGACGCCCATGAAGCACAAGAATCCGATGAAGATGCGACCTTCGACCTTCACGGCTAGGCCTCCGATCCTCGCTGTGAGTCTGAGCTTGATCCGGTACCCGCGGCCAGCGCCACCAGATCTGGTCCACCGCCGGCCGCGATCTCGGGGTAGTGCAGATCGAACGCCGGCGACTCAGAACGGATCCGCGGGAGGCTGACGAAGTTGTGCCGAGGCGGCGGGCAGGACGTCGCCCACTCCAGCGAGCGGCCCCAGCCCCAGGGATCGTCGGTCTCGACGAGAGGAGCGGTCTTGGCCGTTCGGTAGACGTTCCACAGGAAGGGGAAGGTGGACGCGCCGAGCACGAAGGCGAAGATCGTCGAGAACGAGTTGAGGAAGGTGAAACCGTCACCCGGCAGGTAGTCGGCGTATCGACGCGGCATGCCCTCAGCGCCCAGCCAGTGCTGCACGAGGAAGGTGCCCTGGAAACCGACGAACAGCAGCCAGAAGTGGATCTTGCCCAGCCGCTCGTCGAGCATCCGGCCGGTCATCTTCGGCCACCAGAAGTAGAAGCCCGCGAACATCGAGAAGACCACGGTGCCGAACACGACATAGTGGAAGTGGGCCACCACGAAATAGCTGTCGGAGATCGGGAAGTCCAAGGGTGGGGAGGACAAGATGATCCCGGTCAGACCCCCGAACAGGAAGGTCACGAGGAAGCCGATCGACCACAGCATCGGGGTGTCAAAGCTCAACGATCCGCGCCACATCGTGCCGATCCAGTTGAAGAACTTCACCCCGGTCGGGACTGCGATGAGCATGGTCATGAAGGCGAAGAACGGCAAAAGCACGGCACCCGTGACGTACATGTGGTGCGCCCAGACCGCGACCGACAGAGCACCGATCGAGAGCGTGGCCAAGACCAGAGTCTTGTAGCCGAACAAGGGCTTACGGCTGAAGACGGGGAGGATCTCGCTGACGATGCCGAAGAACGGCAAGGCGATGATGTAGACCTCAGGGTGACCGAAGAACCAGAACAGGTGCTGCCACAGGATGGGGCCGCCGTTGGCCGCCTCGAACACCTGGGACCCGAAGATGCGGTCCGCTTCGAGCACGAGAAGTGCGGCAGCGAGCACCGGGAAGGCCATCAGGACGAGGATCGACGTCACCAAGATGTTCCACGTGAAGATCGGCATCCGGAACATGGTCATCCCAGGCGCCCGCATGCAGAAGATCGTGGTGATGAAGTTGACACCTCCGAGGATGGTGCCAAGCCCGCTCAGGACGAAACCCATGATCCACAGATCTGCGCCGACACCGGGAGAGTTGACGATGTCGTTGAGTGGGGCGTAGGCGAACCAACCGAAGGCCGCGGCGCCGCCCGGGGTGAAGAACCCCGAAACGACGATGAGCCCGCCGAACAAGAACAGCCAGTAGCTGAACATGTTCAGGCGGGGGAACGCGACGTCTGGGGAGCCGATCTGCAAGGGCATGATCACGTTGGCGAAGCCGACGAACAGAGGCGTCGCGAACAGCAGCAGCATGATCGAACCGTGCATCGTGAAGAGCTGGTTGTACTGCTCCTTGCTCACGAACTGCAGCCCCGGGACGGCGAGCTCGGCCCGCATGACCATGGCCATCGCGCCGGCGAACAGGAAGAAGACGAAGGAGGTGATCAGATAGAGATAACCGATCGTCTTGTGGTCGGTCGTTGTGACCCAACGGACGATGATCTTGCCGCGCGGTTCGCGCACCCTTCGCGGTGGCGCGAGAGTCGTGGTGGGAGCGCCAGGCTCTTCCAGAAGAGTCACCCGTTGCCTCCGATCGTCGTGCGGCCCTGTCCAGACGAGGCCTGGTCGCTGGTGCGCCCGTCCTGCAGCTCGCCGACCTGACCTTGCGCCCTTAGGTCGATCATGTGCTGCGCGAACTCTTCGGGCGTGACGACTCGCACCTCAAAGAGCATCCTCGAGTGGTTGACTCCGCACAATTCGGCGCACTTACCCCTGAAGGTGCCGAGCTGGTTGGGCGTGACCTCGAAGGCATTGGTCCGCCCCGGTATGACGTCCATCTTCATCAGGAACGGGATCACCCAGAAGGAGTGGATGACGTCCGGTGAGGTGAGGTCGAAACGAACCGTCTCCCCGACCGGTAGGTACAGCACAGGCAGGTCGGCATTGTTGCCGATGTCATACGTCTGTTCGTCGATGTAGTTGAACGTCCAGGACCACTTGTAGGCGACCACGTGGACGACCTGGTCCGGCTGGTCCTTCAACGACGTCAGGTCGGCTTCGTCGCGGGCGGTGTAGAAGAACAGGACGAGCACCATCATCAGGGGAACGACGGTGTAAAGAACCTCGATCGGCACGTTGTAACGGGTCTGGACGGGGATGTCCGCTTCCGAACGTCGCCGGTAGACGATGATGCTCCAGATGATCAAGCCCCAGACCAGGGCTCCGACCGCGAACGCGGCGAACCAGGATCCTTGCCACAACGAGAGCGTGATCTTGCCCTGTTCGGTGACCGGCTCTGGTAGTCCCAGACGTGGCATCTCGTCAGAGGAGCAACCGGTGAGAAGCAGGGTCAGAGCCCCAGCCGAGCCGAGCGCAACGGTGCGCAGACGCCGGCGCGGACCCGCACGGCCGACGGTGCTGGTGAGGCTCACGGACTGGCGCTCCCCGGTGGAGTGACGGAAACATTGAGACGCTGATTCAACGGGACCGAACCTGAGGCACACCGTAGCGCAGAAGGGGTCTCGTGGAAGCGGCGGGAGGGGTGCGCGCGCCGTACGACCTAGGCTGGTTCGGTGACCTCGGGAGAGCCTGCCCCCAGGGGGCGGGAAGCGACCCCGTCTCCACCGGCAGGCTTCCTCGACGCGGCTTCCGGCGAGACGCTCCACCCGGCGGCTGCGCGCGTGCTTTCCGAGCTGCTCGGAGACCTCGCCGAGACCGCGGATCCGGTCCTGTGGGCCGACCCGGACAGGCGGTACGGCTCCGCACGGCGAGTCCGGATCGCCCTCGACCAGGCTCGTGAGGCCTTCGCCACGCAGTTGTCCTGCCGCGCAGACGAGGTGTCGTTCTGCGCTTCTGGAACGCAGAGTCTGCACGTGGGGATCCGTGGCCTCCTGGAGGGCCGCCGCCGGGTCGGCCACCGATGCGTCACTTCAGCGGTTGAGCACTCCGCGGTGCTCACTGCCGTGGACGACCATCGTGCGCGAGGCGGAGAGGTTGACCTGGTCACGGTCGACGAACACGGGCGGTTGGACCTCGATGCGTGGACGGCCGCGGTCGCCGCTAACGGCGTAGCCATGGCCTGTCTGCAGTCGGCCAACCACGAGGTCGGAACCCTGCAACCACTGGCTGCGGCGGCAGCGGCATGCGCTCGCTCAGGAGTGCCCTTGCTCGTCGACGCTGCGCAGACACTGGGCCGCTCGACCCCCACCGAGGCGGAGTGGTCGGTGCTCTCCGGCTCCGCCCACAAGTGGGGCGGACCAGCGGGTGTCGGGGTGCTCGCAGTTCGACCGACTGCGCGGTGGCGTGCAGCAGGGCCAACCGATGAACGGGAGGGCCGACGAATCCCCGGATTCCCCGCGGTCGCGTTGATCCTCGCCGCCGGTGCAGCCCTGGAGGCATCCACCAGACAAGCGGCCGAGGAGGACGTACGTCTGCGCGCGCTCGTCGATCACATCCGTCTCACCGTGCCCGCCCGGGTCCCGGACGCGGTCGTGCTGGGACCGGCGCAGGGGCGACTCCCCCACGTCGTGACGTTTTCCTGCCTGTACGTCGACGGCGAGGCCGTGCTGGACGAGCTGGACCACTCGGGATTCGCCGTCTCGTCCGGGTCTTCGTGCACCTCCAGCAGCCTCGAGCCCTCACACGTCCTGGTGGCCATGGGAGTGCTGTCGCACGGCAATATCCGCGTCTCGCTCCCGCGCGGTGTCAGCGAACAAGACGTCGACCGCTTTCTCGAAGTCCTCCCTGGTGCCGTCGCCCGGGTCCGATCCGTGCTTGGCGCGGACCAGTTGTGAGCCAGACACCCCCGCCCGACCGGGTCGTGGATCAGCTCGGCGTGGCCTGCCCGCTGCCCATCATCGAGCTGGCCCGGCAGATCCAGCTCGTTGATGTCGGTGCCGTGGTGGTCCTGCTCGCCGACGACCCGGCGGCCGCTGTTGACGTACCCGCGTGGTGCTCGATGCGCGGGCACGAGTTCCTCGGCAGCGAGCCTGTCGTGCGTGACTCAGCAAAGAGCGCTCTTCGAGACAGCTCGCGGGCGCGTGCCTATTCGGTGCGCAGAGCTGCCCAGTCTGGAGCGGGCAGCGCCAGCGCCACGGACAGTCGCGACAGGTAGCCATCCCGCGGGATCGCGACCACTCCCAGGGAGCCCAGATGCGGACTCCACCACTGCACGTCCAACAGCCGGTCGGCTCCTCCCGCCGCACGCAGGAGACCGACCAGGGCGACGAGCGCCACCTTGGACGCGTCGGTCACGACGTGGAACATCGACTCCCCCGCGAACAGACCCCCGAGCGAGACGCCGTACAGCCCACCGATCAGCGCGCCGGAGTCGTCGCGCACCTCTACGGAGTGGGCGATGCCCAAGGTGTGCAGTGCTGAGTACGCCCGGCGGAAGTCCGCATTGATCCAGCCACCTGGCCGGTTAGGGTCTGCGCAGCCCGCCACCACCTGGTCGAAATCCTGATCCACCGTGATCGCCATGCGGGCGCAGGATCGCCGAAGAGAGCGGCTGACCCGTAGGGAGCCCAGCGGCAAGACGCCACGGGGATCGGGTGAGAACCAGTCGATGTGCCGACCTCCAGGCATGGGGAACAGCCCGTGACGGTAGGCCCACACGAGGGTCTCCGGAGCGAGGTCGAGGCCCCGACCAACATGGTCGACGCCGGGGACCAAGTCGATCACGGCAACCTCCGGCGCTGTGCCGTTCAGAGCCGTGGGCAAGCCAGATGTGCCCCGACGTCGCTGGCGGCCGCGGGGCCGTACGCCTGCTCCATGCGCTCCAGAAATCCATGCTGGGTGAGGTCGTACTCCTGGGTTCCCACGGTCTCGATGACGTGGGTCGCGAGCAGCGCGCCCACCTGCGCGGAGCGCTCGTGGTCCAGGCCCCACGCGACCCCGCACAGGAAGCCCGCCCGAAAGGCATCCCCGACGCCTGTCGGGTCGGCCTTGCGAATCTCGGCCGGACAGGTGACGGTCACGGGCGGTTCGCCTGCCCGCTCGACTTTGGCGCCGGCCGCACCGAGCGTGGTGACGCGCACGTCCACCCGCTTGAGGACCTCGTCGGAGGACCAGCCGGTCTTGGACTCGGTCAGCGCAGCCTCGTATTCGTTGGTGAACAGGTAGGCAGCGCCGTCGACGAGTTGCCGGATCTCCGGACCGTCCATCCGCGCCAGCTGCTGCGACGGGTCGGCGGCGAACGGGTAGTCGCGCTGCTGACATTCCTGGGTGTGGCGCAGCATCCCCTCAGGGTCGTTGGCCCCGATGACGACTAGGTCGAGCCCGCCCACCCGATCGGCGACCGGTTTGAGCTCGATCCCACGAGCCTCGCTCATGGCTCCTGCATAGAAGGAGGCGATCTGGTTCTGGTCGCTATCGGTGGTGCAGATGAAGCGTGCCGTGTGGCGTACGTCGCTGACGTGCACGGATCCGGTGTCGACGCCGTGTCGCTCGAGCCATGAACGGTAGTCGGCGAAGTCCGGGCCGACAGCGCCGACGAGCAAGGGACGATGTCCCAGGCAGCCCATCCCGAAAGCGATGTTCGCCGCGACCCCGCCCCGGCGGATCTCCAGCTCCTCCACCAAGAAGGACAACGAGACCTTGTCGAGCTTGTCGGCCATCAGCGAGTCTGAGAAGCGACCCGGGAACGTCATCAAGTGGTCGGTCGCGATGGAACCGGTGACAGCGATCTGCATGGCGGTCTGCTCGCCCTCGGGTCGGGTGCTCGCGGTCTCATGATCAGGTCGGGTTGATCCCGACGACACGAAAGACTACCCACGGGTAGACCTGGTTCGGCACGGATCCGGTGCCTACCGTGGGGCCATGACCTTGACCGTCGCTGCGTCCGGATCGTCGCAGGCGGGCTCCCTGGACCGACTCGTCGCGGACGGCCGCGCGATCGGGGTCCGTGTCGTGCTCGATCTCACCACGCGCAAGGCACCTGCAACGCCCGGCGCCCGGCAGGCAGCCGCCCTCGTCGTGGTGCCGGTCGAGGCTGTCGACCTGATCGACGGATTGTCGCCCTACGGCTGCTGATCAGCCCGTGATCAGCTGCCCGTGATCAGCTGAAGGAGTCGCCGCAGGCGCACGAGCCGGTCGCGTTGGGATTGTCGATGGTGAATCCCTGCTTCTCGATCGTGTCGACGAAGTCGATCACCGCGCCGCCGAGGTAGGGAACACTCATCCGGTCAACGACGACATCGACGCCACTGAAGTCTTGAACGACGTCACCGTCAAGGTGCCGCTCGTCGAAGAACAGCTGGTAGCGAAGTCCCGAGCAGCCTCCCGGCTGAACCGCCACGCGCAGGGCTAGGTCGTCGCGACCCTCCTGATCGAGCAGGGCGCGCACCTTGGCCGAGGCCGTCTCCGTGACGATGATCCCCGTGGGCGGGGCCTCCGGCGTCGCGGGAGCGGCGCTGTCGGTAGTGGTCTCGTCCTGGATGGTCACGATCTACTCCTACGGGCTCGGCTAGCGGTGTCCGATCACGTCAACCTGCCAGCGGACGGATCTGTTCCATGGTGACACACTCGACCGCTTTCACCGACTCCCGCGAGCCCGCGCGACCCGTTCGGCAAGTTCGGCGAGCCGATCGACCGGGTCAGCCATCGCCGCCTGCGCGCCGAAGGCCTCCACGAGCGTTCTCACCTCGGAGATTCCCGTCCCTCGCAGTGCCTCGTCGCTGATCGCCCGATCTCCGGCCAGCACCACACACGGCCGCTGAAGCACAGCCGCGAGGGCGGCAACCCCACCGGGCACCTTGCCGAGGACAGACGACTCGTCGAGGCGCCCTTCACCGGTGATCACCAGCTCCGCGTCGGCTATCGCCCGCCGCAGACCAACGGCCTCCATCACGGTCTCGAGTCCGGAGACGGGCCGGCCCCCGAGCAGGCTCAAGCCGTAGGCCAGGCCACCACCGGCTCCCATCCGGGGGGCATCAGGGTCTCCGCCTGTCTGCGCGACCCACGCCTGCAGTCGACGTTCCAGGAGCCGCACGGCCCTCGAGCCGGCGCCCTTCTGCGGACCGTACGTCGACGCGGCGCCGCGCCGTCCAAGGAGCGGCCCCGTCACATCGGTCGCGATCAGAAGCTCGATCCCGGTCGGCCAGGTCGAGGCGAGCGCCTCAAGGCAGCCCCGGCCACCGTCGGTTGACGCCGTCCCTCCAACGCCTACGACGACCCGGTCGACCCCGAGCTCACTCGCCCGCCCGAGCAACTCGCCCACGCCGGTGCTTGATGCTGTCAAGGCCGTGGTGTCGTCGGGTCCGCCGTCACCGGCCAACAGGTGCAGCCCGCAGGCCTGAGCGGACTCGACGTAGGCCGTCAGGCGCCGGCCCGTGGGCGGCCGGTCCCGAATGAGCAGGATCTGCGCTTGAACCCGCTCGCTCAACGGCCCGGCGACCATCGCTTTGACCTGCTTGCCGCCCAGGGCGGCGTGCAACACCGCCACGAAGCCGGGCCCACCGTCGGACAGCGGCACGACGACGCAGGTCGCTTGCGGATCTGCGCGCAGCCAGCCCCTTTCGACGGCCGAGGCCGCCTCGATCGCGGTCAATGTTCCGGCGAACTTGTCTGGTGCGATGACGAGGTGCACGCGCCGATCCTCGCCTACTTGGCTGTGACACGATGGACAGGTTGATGCGTCATCGACCTGATCGTTCGTTCCGAGGTGGCGACCATGAGCACGGCAGTCGACCTGTTCCTGCTGGGCAGGGACGCCGACACGATCAGCGAACGGGGAGTTGACTGTCCCGGTGAGCTGCCGGCGGCCTCCGACCCGGCCCTCATCGATCGCGCGCGCCGGGCCAAGCAGGCGCTCGGGGATCGGGTCTTCGTCCTCGGTCACCACTACCAGCGCGACGAGGTCATCGCCTTCGCCGACGTGACCGGCGACTCCTTCAAGCTGGCGCGCGAGGCGGCGGCGCGGCCGGACGCTCCTTTCATCGTCTTTTGCGGCGTCCACTTCATGGCCGAGTCCGCTGACGTCCTGACCAGCGACGACCAACAGGTCATCCTTCCCGACCTGGCCGCCGGGTGCTCCATGGCCGACATGGCAGCGATCAGCCAGGTCGAGGACTGCTGGGACGTCCTGGCCGATGCCGGACTGGACGCGACCACCGTCCCAGTGACGTACATGAATTCCTCTGCGGCGATCAAGGCCTTCACGGGCCGCCATGGAGGAACGGTCTGCACGTCCTCCAATGCCGAGCGCGCGCTGCGCTGGGCCTTCGAGCAAGGTGAGCGGGTGCTGTTCCTGCCCGACCAGCACCTGGGCCGGAACACCGCCGTGCTGGAGCTCGGACTCGATCTGGGTGACTGCGTCGTGTTCGACCCGCACAAGCCAGGGGGTGGAGTCAGTGCGAATGACCTACGCGACGCCAAGATCGTGCTGTGGCGTGGACACTGCTCGGTTCACGGTCGGTTCACGTTGGACAGCGTCACCGAGATTCGTGAGCGGGTTCCCGGAATCAGTGTCTTGGTGCATCCCGAATGCCGGCACGAGGTCGTTCGTGCAGCAGATCTTGTCGGGTCGACCGAGTTCATCGTCCAGACTCTGGATGCGGCGCCACCCGGGACCGCCTGGGCGCTGGGCACCGAGCTGAACCTGGTGCGTCGACTCGCTGCCGCGCACCCGCAGCTTTCCGTGACCTATCTCGACCGCACCGTGTGCTATTGCTCGACGATGAACCGCATCGACCTGCCCCACCTGGTCTGGGCGTTGGAGAACCTCGTGGACGGTCGCGTCGTCAACGCGATCCAGGTCGACGCCGAGACCAGTCGGTGGGCCAAGATCGCTCTTGACCGGATGCTCGCTCTTCCCGGGGCAACGGCCAGGGATTGACACTCGGGCGTCGGCAGGGTGCGGTTCCCCGTATCCTTGGCGGGTGTTCAAGCGTCGCTCAGCTCCGGACCCCACCGACGCCTCGACCGACGCGTCAGCAACCGGCACAAAGGGACGGCCGACGCCCAGCCGCAAGGAAGCTGAGGCTGCCCGACAGGCCCGGGTCAAGCTGCCGCGCGACTCCAAGCAGGCCAAGGCGCAGGCCCGCGCTGCCCAGTCCCAGGCTCGCAGTGTCCGGCGCGCGGGCCTCATGGCCGGTGACGAGCGCTACCTCCCTGCGCGCGACCAAGGCCCGCTGCGTGGCTTCGCCCGAGACTTTGTCGACCGGCGTCGGCGGGTTGGCGAGCTGGTCCTCCCCGGCGCCTTGCTCGTGGTGGTCCTGGGTTTCGTCCCAGGACTGGCCGCCTTCACCTACCTGGGCTTCTACGCGTTGATCCTCGCCGTGATCGTCGACGCGGTCGTGATTCGTTTCCAGCTCAAGCGCGAGCTGAGCAAGCGGTTCCCCGATGACACATCCGGTGGGCACACGTTCTACGCGGTGATGCGGAGCCTTCAACTGCGCAGGTTGCGCATTCCTAAGCCCAGGGTGGCTATCGGTACTCCCCTCGACGACTGACGGCCCGCCGCACGGCGCTGCGCTCGCCTGCCTAGGCTGAGCACATGGAGCATCGATACCTCGGCCGGTCCGGCCTACAGATCAGCGAGATCGCCTACGGCAACTGGGTCACTCACGGGTCCCAGATCGACGACGACGCGGCCATCGCCTGTGTCAGAGCGGCGCTCGACGCCGGGATCACCACGTTCGACACAGCCGACGTCTATGCCGCGGGTCGCGCTGAGACCGTGCTCGGCAAGGCCCTGGCCGGCGAACGCCGCGAGGGCCTGGAGATCTTCACCAAGGTCTTCTGGCCGATGAACGACGGCCTCAACGACCGGGGCCTGTCCCGCAAGCACATCCTTGCTTCGATCGACCATTCCCTCGAGCGACTCCAGACCGACCACGTCGATCTGTATCAGGCGCATCGCTACGACTACCGCACGCCGCTCGAGGAGACCATGGTCGCTTTCGCTGACATCGTGCGGGCCGGGAAGGCGCACTACATCGGGGTGTCGGAGTGGCGCTCCGAGGAGATACGCGCAGCGGCCGAGCTGGCTCGGGAACTCCACGTTCCCCTGGTCAGCAACCAGCCGGAGTACTCCATGCTCTGGCGGGTCATCGAGGCCGAGGTCGTGCCGACCTGCGAGGAGCTGGGGCTGTCCCAGATCGTATGGAGCCCGTTGGCCCAAGGGGTCCTCACCGGAAAGTACCTGCCCGGTCAGCCGCCCCCCGAGACGTCGCGAGCGGCCGCGCCCGGGACGGCCGACTATCTCGACGACTACCGCACCGATGAAGTCCTCACTCGGGTTCAACAGCTGCGACCCTTGGCCGAGCAGGCCGGGCTGACGATGGCTCAACTCGGAGTTGCCTGGGTGCTCCAGAATCCCAACGTCGCCGCCGCCATCATGGGGGCTTCGCGACCCGAGCAGGTCGCTGAGAACGTCAAGGCTGCAGGCGTCACGCTGGACGATGACCTGCTCAAGGCGATCGACGAGGTCGTGGGACCGGTCGTGGAGCGTGATCCAGCCAAGACGCAGAGCCCGAGCGACCGACCCTGACAACCGACCAACGGCGATCTGCGTCGTCGGTTCAGGACGGATGCAGGCTCATCGGCCCGTAAACCACGGTCGCCTCTTGGAGCAGTGTCACCTGGTCGACGCCACTGTCCAGCAGCTCCCGCCAGGACTCACCGATCCAACTCTCGGCGTCGGCCTGAGTCGGAAAGCTTGGGGGCTCGGGGCGCTCGTCGGTGGGGGGCAGCCCTGCGCCATCAGCTGATTCAAACCGCCATGTCCACGTCATGAGCCGAGCCTACGGACCGGTGGTGCCGGTAGGGCGCCGCGGGCCAGCTCATAGGAGCGGGCGATCGCCAGCAGATCGGCGTCGTTGCCGTATGCCCCAACGAGTTGCAGTCCCACTGGCCGGCCCGAGTCGTCGAACCCGGCTGGGACCGAGACCGCGGGTTGACCGGTGAGGTTGAACGGAATCGTGAGCGGGGTCCACTCCGACCACCATTGCATGCCCGAGCCGTCTGGAACGTTGCGCCCCGCCTCGAAAGCGCAGACGGGAACCGTGGGCATCACCAGGGCATCGATCTCGTCGAAGACGGCACCTGCGGCTTGCCGAAGCGTGGTCCGGCGCTCCCGAGCGGCCCGGCGCTCGGCGGCCGACACCCGACGACCCGCGAGCGCGCCCTCAACCAACTGCGGGTCCATGCCGCCCACGATTTCTGCCGACAGCTCGTCCACGAACGCTGCCAAGGCGCTGAACCACAAGGTCTGGAAAGCCTCGCCCACGCCATCGACCGGCAGCCGGACGTCTGACACCGCGCAACCGGCGTCTCGAAGAATGGCGACACTCTCGCTGAAGGCGACTGCCACCTGCGGATCGGTGATGGACGGGAGCGGATTCAGGACCCCGACCCGCACTCCTCGCAGACTTCGAGAGGGCTGGTCGATTGACACGGCCGGGTGGCGATGGGCGGGGAAGGTCTGATCACGCGCGTCCGGAGCCTCGAGCACGTGCAGGGCCACGACGAGGTCTTCCACCGTCCGCGCGAGGGGGCCCACGTGCGAGACATCGCCGAACAGGCTCGGAGGCCACACCGGAATCCGGCCATACGAGGCTTTCAGTCCGGCCACCCCGCAGAAGGCTGCCGGAATCCGGATCGAGCCGCCACCATCGGAGCCCATCGCGATCGGTCCAAGACCGGCAGCCACGCAGGCAGCTGCCCCACCGCTCGAGCCACCGGTGGTGAGCTCGAGATTCCACGGATTGCGACTAGGCGGTCCGGCAGGCCCATCGGTGACAGCCTTCCAGCCGAGCTCCGGCGTGGAGGTCTTCGCGAAGGTCACAGCACCGCCTTCGAGCAGGCGGGCGGTCGACGGAGCATCCACCAGCGCGGGAGCCGCAGGAGGAAGGCTGGCCGACCCTCGCCGCGTCGGCCAGTGCGCCGTCAAGATGACGTCCTTGATCGACACCGGCACGCCGTCGAGCGGGCCTAACGGATCCCCGCGCAGGTACCGCGCCTCGGCTGCACGCGCTTGTTCCAGGGCAAGCTCCGGGTCGACCAGGACGAGAGCGTTCAGCTGAGCGTTGAGCGACGGACATTCTGCGAGCAGCTGCTCGACGACCTCAACAGGGGACGCGGTACCTGCGCGATAGTGCTTCACCAGCTCCGTGGCTGGTGCCATCGCCAACGCGTCACTTGTCACGCCACGGTCTCCCACCACATGTGGCTCAACCTAGCCGTGGGTGAGTTTCGGCCTCCCGAGGCGTTCTTTGACACACCTGCTCCACAGGTGAGACGGTCAGCCCACAACTGAACACGTGCACGCTCAGGGGAAGTCCGGTCGAATTCCGGCGCTGACCCGCAACCGTAGGTCGTCGCCCTCTGGGCGTCGACGAGCCGGGATACCTGAGCAGGCGCGAGCGGCTCCCTCATCCGTCGAGGTCTACGGGGCGGAGCCCGGGTCACCCAGACCCGAGTCCGCGCCCTTGTCCACCGTCCGGCCCTTGGTCGGCGAGGCCAGGGGCGCTGTCACGAGTGGGGGTCCCCGGGGCGAGGCCTTGGACCGCTCTTGAAAGGCACACCCTGTGTCTGAGCTCAACCAGCGCATTTCCCGTTCCGCGGCCCACAGCCGACGCCCAAGCCGTACGGCGGCTCTGCTGGCTGCCCTCGCGGCAGCCCTGACCGTCTTGCCACTGTTCGCCGCCAGCGCGGCGGCGGCACCGAAAGCTGATCCTGTTCTCGTGGGCCTGTACGGCTCTGCCGACCCGACCTACGACGGAGTGTTCCGGCAGTCGCTGGGCATTCTCGGCATTCTGGCCGCGGGAGGTAGTCCAGCCGACGAAGCGGTCCAGTGGCTGCTCGACCAGCAGTGCGCCGATGGCGGCTTCATGTCTTTCAACCCAGCCCCCAGCGCCGCGTGCCTGGCGGCGGATCCGGCGAACTTCACCGGCGAGGACACCAACAGCTCGGCGCTGGCGGCCGAGGCGCTGGCCGGTCTCGGCCGTACCACCCAGGCAGACGCGGCGCTCGCGTTCCTCGCCGATGCCCGCAACAAGGATGGCGGCTGGCCCTACATCCCTGGCGGGGACTCCGACCCCAACTCGACAGGTCTCGTGCTGATGGCTCGCAGCAGCCACGGAACTGCCGTCGACCAAGCTGCGGTGGACTACGTCGCGCACCTGCAAGTCGGCTGCGGCCAGCCCGCCAGCGATCGGGGCGGTATTGCCTCACCGTTCTCCGGTGGGGCGCCCGACCTGCTGGCCACCGTCCAGGTCGTCCCGGGTACGGCCGGCCTCGGTCTGCTCAGTGGGCCGGCTTCTGACCAACCGTGGACCGACGGTGTCCCGGACTTCCCCTGCCCGGTCGACAACTCGACGGCGGACACCGTCGCCGGTTGGGGCTCTGCGTGGATCGATGGCCAAGTCACAGCGGGCTCTGTGACCGGCGGCAACCTGGGCTGGGCCGTGCTGAGCCTTGCCTCGACGCGGACAGGCCACGACGCAGCGGAGTCGCTGTATGCCGCGATGGTCAGCGATGTTGGTCCGGCACCCGCGAAGCAGAAGACGTCCAAGAAATCCTCAGCCATGGCCCCGCTGGCCGCACAGAGCCCGGAGAGCCCAGCCGCCCTCGGTCTCACAGCTGTTGCCGGAGCGACCCTGGGCGAGAACGTGGCCGAGTTCTCAGGACGCATCGCGGCCACCATGACCGCACCGCTCGCCGAGCCGTCACCCCGACCAACTCCCACGCCGTCCAGGACGTCAGGAGGCGAGTCCGATGATCCCGGCCTACCGAACACCGGGGCCGCCGATCCGTCGCTCATCCTCGGCGGAGTGGCGCTGATCGCGGCTGGATCGGCGCTCATCTGGGTCAGCCGTCGGCGTCGACGCGCGGATGCGTCCGAGACATGAATCCTCGGGCGGCCGTCGCCGCGATCCTTGCTTCCCTGGTCGTCGTAGCCGGCATCGTGATGGCCGCGGCACCTGCGGAGGCGGCATCCGGATATCGCTACTGGAGCTATTGGTATGCAAACCCGGGCGAATCGGCTTGGACCTACGGGCCCGTCGGACCGGTCGGTCACCCCGTGGATGACGGAAGCGTCGAAGGATGGCGCTTCGTCGTTGCCGCTCCGAATCCCCAGGCTCCCCAGCCGAGGGTGACGGCCGCGAAGGCGTTCAAGACCATCTGCGGGGGGACGGCACGCCCACCGGGCAAGGATCGCGTCGCGGTCGTCGTCGACTTCGGCACAGCGTCGGACTCCCCGCCAGGAGAATCCCCACCGGCGGGTGTGCGAGGCACCTGCGCGGTGGTGCCAGACGGCAGCAGGGGCCTGGCAGCCCTGAGCATCGCGGGCTACCAGCCCCGCATGGGGGGCGGCCTGGTGTGCGGGTTGTCCGGCTATCCCGCACACGAGTGCGGTGTCGTCGTCAAGGCATCCAGCCCGACTCCGAAGCCGTCACCAACGAAGTCCGCGCCAACGAAGCCAACGCCAACAAAGTCCGCGCCAACGAAGCCAACGCCAACAAAGTCCGCGAGCCCGGAGTCTTCCTCGAGCAAGAAAACCTCGGCGGCCTCGCCGGCCGAGAGCACGCCTGCAACAGACTCGGAGCAACGACCCTCCGGGGCGGCCAGCGATGTCCCAGCGACGACCGCCGACGGCCCGGATTCCAGCGGTCCGGCGCTGGCCGTCGGAGCTGCCCCACCACCTGCTGGTGGGTCGCCCTCTGGGACGCCGCTCGGTGTGGTCCTGGGAGGCGTTCTGGTGCTCTTCGTCGGCGGAGCCGCCCTGTGGCGCGCGCGCCTGGGCTCCCCGAGGGACGCCTCGTGACCACACCTGCGCGCCCTCGACCTTTGCATCCTGGGGCCTGGTGGCTGTGGGCACTCGGCCTGGCCGCTGCCGCCAGCACCACCAACAACCTCGTCCTGCTCGCGCTGCTGGTGGTCGTGGCGGCGTACGTGGTGGCGGCCCGGCGTACCAGCGCTCCGTGGGCCCGCGCCTTCCGAGCGGCGTTGGTGCTGGGCGGGGTCGTGATCGCCATCCGCATGGTCTTCGAGGTGGTTTTCGGCACCGACGCGGGCCGGACGGTGCTGGTCGATCTGCCCCAGATCCCGCTCCCGGGGTGGGCCGCCGGGGTCGATCTGGGCGGGCCGGTGTCCTTGGAAGGACTGGCTGCAGCCTTCCGCGACGGGTGCCAGATCGCGGCAATGATCGCCTGCGTCGGCGCAGCCAACGCGTTGGCCAACCCGAGCCGCCTGCTGAAGGCTGTGCCTGGCGCGCTCTATGAGGTCGGCGTCTCCGTGGTCGTAGCGCTGACCCTGGCACCGCAGGCCGTGGAGGATGTGCAGCGACTCAGGCAGGCACGACGCCTTCGTGGTCGCCCCGACAAAGGACTGACAGCACTCGGGTCGGTCGCACTACCCGCTCTCGAAGGTGCGCTGCAGCGCTCCCTGCGGCTTGCGGCGTCGATGGACGCACGCGGGTACGGCCGACGGGCCGAGGTATCGCCCCGTTCGAGGCGGGTCACCGCCACCCTCGTCCTCGGAGGGCTCATGGGGGTGGTCATCGGGCTGTACGGGCTGCTGGATGCGGCCAGCCCGACCAGCCTGGGCCTGGCCGTGGTGCTCGCCGGGGGGGTCCTGGCCGCAGTCGGCTTCGGGCTGGCCAGTCGTCGCAGCATCCGCACGCGCTACCGCCCAGACCCATGGCTCGGTCCGGAGTGGCTCACGCTCGCATCGGGCGCCGTACCCGCCCTCGTGCTCGTCCTGTCCCGCGCCGCGGATGAGCCGGGCCTGCTCATCCCCGCCGGCCCGCTGTCCTGGCCGGTGGTGCCCGTGCTCCCAGCTCTCGCGATCCTGGTCGCGGTGCTGCCCGCCTGGGCCACCCCGCCTCAAGAAGCGCAGCCGGCCACCGGCACGGCCACTCCAGGGCGTTCAGACCACGACCTCGAACGGGAACTGGCCGCATGATCGTCTTCGAGTCGGTCAGCGTCACCTACCCCGACGCCACGGATCCGGTGCTGCGCAACGTCGACCTACACGTGCCCGAAGGCGAGCTCTGCCTCGTGGTGGGGCGAACAGGTGCGGGCAAGTCGACGCTGCTGGGTGCTGTGAACGGGCACGTCCCCCACTTCACGGGAGGCACCCTGTCCGGGCGGGTCACCGTCGACGGCCGCGACACCCGGATCCATCGACCACGAGACCTCGCCGACGTCGTGGGTGTGGTGGGACAGGATCCGCTAGCGGGGTTCGTCACCGATGTGGTGGAGGACGAGCTGGCCTACGGCATGGAGTCGTTGGGGATCCCCACCAACGTCATGCGCAAGCGCGTTGAGGAGACCCTGGACCTCCTCGGGCTGGCGCGGCTGCGCCAGCGCCCGCTGCGAACGTTGTCCGGAGGTGAGCGTCAGCGCGTCGCCATCGGGTCGGTCCTGACCAGCCAGCCGCGCATCCTGGTGCTCGACGAACCCACATCGGCCTTGGACCCGGGAGCTGCCGAGGACGTGCTTGCTGCCCTCCAGCGACTGGTGCACGATCTCGGGCTCACCGTCCTGGTCGCGGAGCACCGCCTGGAGCGGGTGGTGCAATATGCCGACCGGGTGGTGCGCCTGACCGGTGACGGTGGGGTGGTCAGCGGAGACCCCGCGACGATCCTCGCGGCATCTCCTGTGGTGCCACCGGTTGTCGAGCTCGGCCGGCTGGCGGGGTGGAGCCCGCTCCCGCTGTCGGTACGAGATGCTCGGCGACAAGCCGGGCCCCTACGAGAGCGGCTCGGACTTCTGGCGCCGGGGACCGCCCCGCTGGCCCTCGCCGCTTCGACCCGCGAGATGCGCGCCGCGGTGCGGGGCGTGACGGTCATGCACGGGTCGACCACCGCGTTGCTCGACGTCGACCTCACGCTGGCTGCCGGCGAGATCGTGGCCGTGATGGGCCGCAACGGCGCCGGGAAATCCACGCTGCTCAACACCTTGGTGGGTCTGCGAAGACCCAACCGCGGAAGCGTGCAGGTTGGCGATGACAACCCCGCAGACGTCAGCCCAAAGCAGCTGCTGAAGCGGGCCGGTCTGGTGCCGCAAGAGGCGGCCGACTTGCTGTTCGCCGAGACCGTGGCGGGCGAGTGCGCTGCGGCAGATCACGACTCCGGCTCGATCCCTGGCACGACGGCCGCACTGTTCGAGTCCTTCGCTCCCGGCATCGACCCGGCTACTCACCCCCGCGATCTTTCTGAGGGACAGCGCCTGGGGTTGGTGCTCGCGGTCGTTCTCGCAGCCGACCCCGCGGTACTGCTCCTGGATGAACCGACTCGAGGCCTCGACTACCCAACCAAGCGACGACTGGTCGCGGTCCTGCGCGCGCGGGCAGCGACCGGTACCGCTGTGGTCGTGGCCACCCACGATGTCGAGCTCGTGGCCGAGGCGGCCGACCGGGTCGTCGTGCTCGCTGACGGGGAGGTGGTTGCTGACGGCGCCACGGCCGACATCGTGGTCTCCTCCCCCGCCTTTTCGCCGCAGGTAGCCAAGATCCTCGCTCCGCAGGCGTGGCTCACCGTTGCCGACGTCGCTTCCGCCCTCCCGGAGGCGGGATGACCCTCCAGTCCGGCCGGGCCCTTCGCCTGCGTCCCCGTTCCGCGACCGCGTTGGCGCTGGTGTCGACGGTCGGCGTCATCGCCTTTGGCTGGCCGTTGTTGGCCGACCCGGGCTCCGACCTGGCCCATGCGGGGGATGCTCCTCTCGTCTTCGCGCTCATCCTTCCGCTGCTGCTCGGCGTCCTGGTGGCCGAGATCTCCGAGGGCGGGCTGGACGCCAAGGCCGTCGCCTTGCTCGGCGTTCTGGCCGCCGTCGGCGCGGCTCTTCGACCGCTCGGCGGTGGCATCACAGGATTCTCTCCGGTCTTCCTGCTCATCATCCTCGGCGGGCGGGTCCTCGGGCGCGGCTTCGGTTTCCTGCTCGGCGCGGTCACGATGTTTGCCTCCGGCCTGCTCACCGGGGGGGTCGGACCGTGGTTGCCGTTCCAGATGCTCGGTGCGGCATGGGTCGGTTTCGGCGCGGGCTGCCTGCCGCCAGCGCGCGGACGCAGGGAGCTTCTGCTCGTCGCGACGTACGGCGCCGTCGCAGGAATCGCGTACGGCTTCCTGCTGAACTTGTGGTTCTGGCCATTCACGGGCGGCTTGGCGTCCGGCCTCGCGTTCGTGCCCGGCGATCCGCTGACCGAGAACTTGGCGCGTTTCCTTGCCTTCTGCCTGGCCACGTCACTGGGCTTCGACCTGCTCCGAGCACTGGGTACCTTCATCCTGGTGATCGCCCTCGGTGGCCCGCTGTTGCGCACCTTGCGCCGCGCGGCGCGGCGGGCCGCCTTCGAGGCACCCATCGCTTTCGAGCCGCCCCGCGACGCCCGGGAACCGGTGGCAGGCTGATGGAGATCGTCCTCCTCGGTTCGGGCAGCGCTGATGGTTGGCCCAACCCGTTCTGCGGCTGCCCGTCTTGTCGAGCGGCGGCGGCAGCAGGTGTGCTGCGCGGGCCGACGGCGGCCATGGTGGACGACGTGCTCCTGTTGGACTGCGGGCCTGAAGCCCCGCGCGGCGCCCTCCGCGCCGGTCGGAGCCTGGCGGGGGTGACCGACCTGCTCCTGACGCACTCCCATCCTGATCACACCTCTCCCGAGGCATTGCTGTGGCGCCGGTGGGCGGGCGTCGAGACTCCGCTCACCGTGCACGGGCCGGCACCAGCGCTCGACCTCTGCCGAGACTGGGTCGGCCGCAGTGACCCAGTCACCTTCCACCCGATCGAGGCCGGGAACGTCTGGCGCACCGCCCACCACACCGTGCGTGCCTTGGCCGCAAACCACGGAGATCCACCAGCCGACCCTGCGGTCCTCTGGGATGTGACGGACGGCGATGGACGACGATTGCTGTGGGCTACCGACACCGGTTGGCCGCCGGCGGAGACGTTGAGGTGGCTGACCCAGGCGCCGCCCTACGACGTGGTGTTCGTCGAGGAGACCTTCGGCGACCGTTCAGACCTTGCCGACGACCACCTGAACTTGGCGAGCTTCGCCTCTCTGGTCGCGAAGATGCGCGAAGCGGGGACGATCAGTACGAGCACGCAGGTGGTCGCCGTCCACCTGGGCCACAGCAACCCGCCTCCGGACGTGCTGGACGCCCGGCTGGCAGCGCTCGCGGCCAGCGCCGGCCGCGACGGCGACGTGATCCATGCACCCAAGATCAGTACGCCCGGAATCAGTACGCCCGGAATCAGTACGCCTAGAGCCAGTACGCCCAGAATCAGTACGCCCAGCACCCACCCGGCTCCATCCCTGAACAGCCAGCTGCTGATCCTCGGTGGCGCGCGATCGGGCAAGTCCCAGGCCGCCGAGCGGCTGCTGGCTGACCACGAGCACGTCACCTACGTCGCGACCGGCGGTCGCGGTCACGACGACCTGGAGTGGCAGCGTCGCATCGAAGCCCATCGACGCCGCAGACCGCCGGCGTGGGAGACGGTGGAGACCACCGACCTCGAGCCTGTCCTCGCGCGAGCCACTGCCGACGAGGCGTTGCTGGTCGACTGCCTGACCCTCTGGTTGACCGAGCGCATGGACGCAGCGGGGTGCTGGGACTCGTCGAGCGACATCTCAGCCGAACGGCTACGCGGCGAGATCGACCGGTTCCTGCTCGCGCTGCGCACGACGCGTGCGACCGTGGTCCTCGTGTCCAACGAGGTCGGTCAGGGGGTGGTGCCCGCCACCACGTCGGGGCGAGAGTTTCGGGACGCCCTCGGGGCCCTCAACACCGCAGTGGCCGCGGCCGTCGACTCCGTCGTGCTGATGGTTGCGGGTCAGCCCATCCGGCTCAAGGGGTCGGCGCCGATCCAAGCCGTCAGCTCGAGGGATCAGGCTCCCGCCTCATGAGGCTCGCGACATGAGTCACGCGATCGACCTCCCGGCCCTGGATGCGGCCGTCGGCTCCCCCTCGGCAGACGCCGCACACGCCGCCCAGGAGCGACAGGCCACGCTGACCAAACCCGCCGGCGCCCTTGGCCGCTTGGAGGAGCTGTCCATCTGGCTCTCGTCGGTGCAGGACAGCTGCCCTCCGCGGCCGCTGGACCGGGTGACCGTGGTCATCTTCGCCGGCGACCACGGGGTAGCACAGTCGGGGGTCAGCGCCTACCCCCCTGAAGTCACCGCCCAGATGGTCCGCAACTTCTTGACGGGAGGGGCCGCGGTGAATGCGCTCGCGCGGCTCAACGACGTGCGGGTGAGGGTCATCGACCTCGCCGTGGACGTCGACTGGGACGCCGCCGACGTCGCTGTCCCGGCTTCGGTGACCGAGCACAAGATTCGTCGATCCTCAGCCGACCTCGCGATCGGTCCCGCACTGACCCCGGAGGAAGCCGCCGCAGCCTTCATCGCGGGCCAGCGGATCGCCGATCAGGAGGTCGACGCGGGCGCCGACTTGCTGATTCCAGGGGACATGGGCATCGGCAACACGACCGCCGCGGCGGCGCTGACTGCGGTCCTCACGGGATCAGACGTCGCGTCGGTCGTCGGCCGCGGCACCGGCATCGACGACGCCACCTGGATGACCAAGTGCGCCGCCGTGCGCGACTCAGCACGCCGCGGGCGGCTGGTCACCGGAAACATGATCGAGCTCCTGGCTGTCTGCGGCGGCGCGGACATCGCTGGCATGGCTGGCTTCCTGGTCCAGGCCGCAGTACGCAGGACGCCGGTCCTGCTCGACGGCGTCGTCTCGTGCGCTGCTGCACTGGTGGCACAGCGGATCGCTCACCGCACTCGCCTGTGGTGGCTCGCCGGCCACCGCTCCCCCGAGCCGGCGCAGACGGCCGCTCTCGAACGACTCCGGCTCACCCCGGTCGTCGACTTCTCGCTACGGCTCGGCGAGGGCACCGGCGCGCTGCTGGCGCTGCCGGTCCTGCGAGCGGCACAGGCGACCCTCGCCGAGATGTCGACTTTCGAGCAGGCCGACGTGGCACAAGCCGTCGACACAGAACGGTGACGGCGCCGAGAGCCAGCCGCTGGACTGCCTGGGCCGACGCCGTACGGCTCGCCGTTGGCACCTTCACCATCGTCGCGACGACGCCGCCGCGTCGTGTCGATCGCCACGTGGCCGCCCGCAGCATGCTTCTCGCACCAGTCGTCGGACTCCTGATCGGCCTGTCGGCCGGAGTCGTGCTGATCAGCAGCCGAGAGGTCTTCGCCGAGCCTCGACTCGCAGCCGGGCTGACCATCGCCTGGATCGCGCTGCTGACCCGCGGTCTGCATCTGGACGGACTGGCCGACAGCGCCGACGGCTTCGGCGCGGCTGTTCGCGGGCGCGAGGCGGCACTGGAGGCGATGCGCCAGCCAGGCATCGGTGCCTTCGGGGCCATCACCGTCGTCCTTGTGCTGATGCTTCAGGTGCTGGCTCTTGGGTCGGCAGTACTGGCCGGGTTCGGAACCGTGGCAGTGGTGACCGCGTGCGTGGTGGGTCGGCTCGCCGCGACCTGTGCCTGCGTCCGAGGCATCCCAGCGGCCCGAGGTGACGGGCTCGGGGCCGCGGTCGCGGGCAGCGTGAGCCGTACGGCCGCTGCGTTGCTCACCGTCGCCGTGCTCGCCCTGGCCGGGTTGGCTGGGGGTCTGGTGGACGACGACGCCGGCTTTGCCGAAGCACTGCTCGCCCTCACGGCCGTCGGGGTTGGTCTCTGCTTCGGAGGCGTTGTGCTGTGGCGAGGAGTGCGACGCCTCGGTGGGGTGACAGGTGACCTCCTCGGAGCGATCGTCGAGCTCTCGACGTTGGGTGTGCTGCTGACCCTGGCCAGCTGACTGCCTCGTCGGTTGGCTAGCGCTTGGGGTCTGCGTCAACGAACGGCGGCCGCACCACGGTGAAGCGACTTGACCGCCCGCGTACGTCGATCTCGACCTGGTCACCCTCCTTGACGTCAGGAACCAGCAGGGCGAGCCCGATCCCGAGGCGGCGCGTGGGCGAGAAAGTCCCCGACGTGACGTGCCCCACCGCCGCGCCGTCCCTGGTCACGTCCATCTGCGGCCGTGGGATTCCCCGGTCGACAGCCACGAGACCGCGAAGCACCCGCTCCGGCCCCGCCGCACGTTCGGCCAACAGAGCCGCTCGCCCCCAGAAGGCCGCCTTGTCCCACCCGACGGCCCAGCCAGTACGGGCCTGCACGGGGGTGACCTGCACACTGAGATCCTGCCCGTGCAGCGGATAGCCCATCTCCGTACGCAGGGTGTCTCGTGCGCCTAGCCCGGCGGGTCGCCCACCGACGGCGGCACACGCGGCAAGCAGGGCGTCCCACATCGGCGGGGTGGACGACCATGCAGGCAGCACCTCATATCCGTGCTCTCCGGTGTAACCAGTCCTGCAGACCACGACCGGTTCCCCAGCCCACTCCGCGGTGACCCAGCTCATGTAGTCGTGGCCGGCTGGCAGCCCAATCGACGACAACACCTCGGCAGACCGCGGGCCTTGCACCGCGATGACGCCGTAGGCCTCGTGCTCATCGGTCACCTCCACGCCGGCTGGCGCCGCGGACGCGAGTCGAGCCACCACGTGGGCGGTGTTGGCCGCGTTGGGAACCAGGAACACCTCCGACGACGATTCGAGGTAGAGGATGAGGTCGTCCACGACCCCCCCGGACTCGTCACAGCACAGGGTGTACTGCGCCTGCCCGGGCTGGATCCGGGCCAGCGAGTTGGTGAGGCAGGCATCGACGAAGTCCGCTGCGCCCGGACCAGTGACCCGAGCCTTCCCGAGATGACTCACGTCGAACACTCCGACCGTCTCGCGCACGGCGGCATGTTCCTTCAGAACTCCCCCAGCGGCGTACTCGATGGGCATGTCCCACCCGCCGAAGTCAGCCATCTTGGCGCCGAGCGCGCGATGTCTGGAGTCCAACGGCGAGCGTCGGAGGTCTTGGGGAGATGTCACGGGCGGACCCTAACGCGTGTGGCTAGGCTCTCGGCGTGACCTCACTCTCGCTGAACGGCAACGATGCCGCCACCGTCAAGGCCGACGCGATCATCATCGGCACCGCAACCACCGGGAAGTCGCGCAAGTCCCTGGTGCTCGTCGCGGACAAGAAGACGCTCAAGAAGCTGGGCGATCTTTCCGCGACCTTGTCTTCCCTCGGCGCGACCGGCGCCGCCGACGAGGTCGTCAAAGTGCCGGCGCCACGCGGAGTCGCCGCCACGGTTGTCGTCGCGGTGGGAATGGGCAAGAACGAGCAGTCGTTCTCGGCCGAGACCCTGCGCCGTACGGCGGGCGCGGCTACGCGCAGCCTGGCCGGAGTACGTCGTGCCGTGCTCGCCCTCCCGGCCGATGGCCCGGCCGACATCGAGGCCATCGCGACCGGCGCCCTCCTTGGCGCCTACGCGTTCAACACCTTCCGCGGAGTCAGCAAGAGCGACCAGAAGTCACTGCTCGGCAGTGCCGTCATCGCTGGGTTCGCCCCTGCCGACAAGTCGGCCCGCGCAGCGGTGCGTCGTGCACAGGCGGTCGCCGAGTCGGTCCAGCTGGCCCGCGACTACGTCAACACACCGCCCAACGACCTGCGTCCACCAAGTTTCGCGTCTCGGGCTGCGGACGCGGCGACCGAGGTCGGGCTCGAGGTCGAGATTCTCGATGAGACGGCCCTGAAAGCCGGCGGCTACGGAGGCATCCTTGCGGTCGGGCTCGGTTCGGACGCTCCGCCACGCCTGCTCAGGCTCTCTTACCGGCACCCGGCGGCCACCAAGCACCTCGCACTGATCGGCAAGGGCATCACCTTCGACACTGGTGGTATCTCGATCAAACCCGCCCTGGGCATGGAGTGGATGAAAAGTGACATGGGCGGTGCCGCTGCGGTCATCTGCGCGACGCTGGCGGTTGCTCGCCTGGGCCTGCCCGTCAACGTGACGACGTATGCAGCGATGGCCGAGAACATGCCGTCCGGCACGGCCCAGAGACCTTCTGACGTGTTCACCGCCTACGGCGGCCGGACGGTCGAGGTGCTCAACACCGACGCCGAAGGGCGCCTGGTGATGTGCGATGCCCTCGTGCGAGCGACCGAGGACAACCCCGATTTCATCGTCGACGTGGCGACGTTGACCGGTGCACAGCTGGTCGCCCTTGGCAGCAGGGTCGCAGGAATCATGTCCAACGACGACGACTTCCGGTCCGCGGTCCACCGCGCCTCCGAGACGGCCGGCGAATCGATGTGGCCGATGCCGTTGCCGCCCGAGCTTCGCAAGGGCCTGGAGTCGCAGGTCGCGGACATCGCCAACCTGGACAACTCCCGATATGGGGGGATGTTGTCGGCAGGCACCTTCCTCAAGGAGTTCGTCGAAGGCTACGCGTGGGCGCATCTCGACATCGCCGGACCGGCGTTCGAGCACGGATCCCCCTGGGGCTACACGCCCAAGGGAGGCACCGGCTTTGCCGTAAGGACCCTGGTCCAGCTCGCGGAGGATCTGTCGGCCTAGAGACGTTCGGGTGATGGCGCGCGGTCAGGTCGGTGGAGGGTCGGTACGGCGCCGGGCCTTCTGCTCGGCGGCACGC
The DNA here is from genome assembly GCA_963805505.1 of uncultured Actinomycetota bacterium. GTDB lineage: Bacteria > Actinomycetota > Actinomycetes > DATJPE01 > DATJPE01 > JANPBY01. The sequence goes on from CAWDUP010000007.1 coordinate 809,575, forward strand.
CGACTGGTCCAGTCGCGCATGCGCTGCGGGTAGCCGACGATGGCCGCGTCGTAGATGGGCATCGACAGGCCTTGCGCCCACGCCTGGGCCACTTCTGGCGAAGGCACCCGTCGGCGCGTCCACTCACCGTCCACCGCCACCAGCACGACAGTCGTCTCGGTGACGGTGGTCCTGGGTTCGACGAACGCCTCGGTCCCCGGATGAGCAGCCGCGAAGGCCTCCAGATGCTTCCGGTCCTCGCTGACGGCTGTTCGCAGCGTGCCAGGGCGCTTCTTGCGCTTGAACAGTCCCACGTGCGGAGGCTACAGAACGCGCCCACCACATTCGGCGAAGCGGGAGCGCGGAGTGTGCCCCACCCATTGGAGAAGCCGACGGCAAAGGTGCGAGGATGGGCGGCGCGGTAGCCACGACGACCCGACGGGAGCAACGACGGTGAGCGACGAGACGACGTACGACCTCGTCATCCTCGGAGGCGGCAGTGGCGGCTACGCGTGCGCGCTGCGTGGCGCCGAGCTCGGGCTTTCCGTGGTCCTGGTCGAGCGCGACAAGGTGGGTGGCACCTGCCTGCACCGCGGATGCATACCCACCAAGGCCCTCCTGCACGCCGGTGAAATCGCCGACGGTGCTCGGGAGAGCGAGCAGTTCGGTGTACGGGCCACGCTGGACGGCATCGACATGGCAGGGGTCAACTCCTACAAGGACGGCGTCACGAGCCGCCTCTACAAGGGGCTGCAAGGTCTCGTGAAGAGCCGCAGCATCACCTACGTCGAGGGAGAGGGCCGACTTTCCTCGCCGACAACGGTTTCGGTCGGCGACACGACCTACACCGGCCGCAACGTCGTGCTCGCCACCGGGTCCTACGCCCGGTCTCTCCCCGGTCTCGACATCGATGGCGCACGGGTGATGACCAGCGATCAGGCCCTGAACCTCGACTACGTTCCGCGCTCGGTCGTCGTCTTGGGTGGCGGAGTGATCGGTGTGGAGTTCGCCTCGGTGTGGAAGTCGTTCGGCGCCGAGGTCACCATCGTCGAGGCACTCCCTCATCTCGTGCCACTCGAGGACGAGTCGAGCTCCAAGCTGCTCGAACGCGCGTATCGCAAGCGTGGCATCAAGACCCACCTCGGCGCGAGATTCGCGGGTGTCGAGCACACGGCCACTGGCGTCATGGTGTCCCTCGAGGGCGGCGAGCAGATCGAGGCCGATCTGCTCCTCGTCGCCGTAGGACGCGGCCCCACCTCTGCCGGGCTCGGCTATGAGGAGGCGGGGGTCGCCATGGAGCGCGGCTTCGTCTTGGCCGACGACCTGTGCCGCACCAACGTGCCAGGGGTCTACGCGGTCGGAGACCTGATCCCCACCCTGCAGCTGGCACACGTCGGATTCGCCGAAGGCATCCTCGTTGCCGAGCACGTCGCTGGACTGAACCCGCGTCCGATCGACTACGACGGCGTGCCCCGCATCGCCTACTGCGAGCCTGAAGTGGCCTCGGTGGGCATCACGGAGGCCCAGGCGCAGGAACGGTACGGACCCGACAAGGTCCGCACCGTGACCTACGACCTTGCGGGCAACGGCAAGAGCCAGATCCTGAAGACGGCAGGTGCGGTCAAACTGGTCGCTCTCGTCGATGGCCCAGTCGTCGGCTTGCACCTTGTCGGCAGCCGGGTCGGTGAGCTGCTCGCCGAGGGCCAACTCATCTACAACTGGGAGGCCTATGCCGACGATGTCGCCAACCTCATCCACCCGCACCCGACGATGTCGGAGGCGATGGGTGAAGCGCACCTCGTGCTGGCGGGCAAGCCCTTGCACGCGCACGGCTAGCAGTACTGCTCATTGATCACTGTCCATTGACCACTGACCACTGACCTCTGACCACCCTCCCCCGATCCGAGGAGTCAACCCGATGCCGGTCTCCGTGACGATGCCCCAGCTCGGCGAGAGTGTCACCGAAGGCACCGTGACGCGGTGGCTGAAGGCAGAAGGTGACACGGTCGAAGCGGACGAACCGTTGCTGGAGGTCTCGACCGACAAGGTCGACACCGAGATCCCCAGTCCGGCTTCGGGCGTGCTCACGCGCATCGTGGCCGGCGAGGATGCCGTGGTTCAGGTCGGGGGGGAGCTGGCTGTCATAGGAGACGCCGCGAGCGGCAACGACGGTGGCGACAAGTCCGCGGACGGCCAGGAGGCCAGTGCGGCGTCCGCGCAGCCTGAACAGCCCCAGCCTGAACAGCCCCAGCCCGAACAGTCCCAGCCTGAACAGTCCCAACCCGAACAGTCCCAACCCGAAGAGCCCCAGCCCGAAGAGCCCCAGCCCGAACAGTCCCAACCCGCCGCGGCGGCTGACTCCGGCGCCAGTGGCGAGGGCACGGCGGTCGTACTCCCAGCACTCGGTGAGAGCGTGACGGAGGGCACCGTCACTCGTTGGCTCAAGGCCGTCGGCGACGAGGTGGCTGCCGACGAAGCGTTGCTCGAAGTCTCCACCGACAAGGTCGACACCGAGATTCCCTCTCCCGCGGCGGGCACGCTGCTGTCCATCGATGTCGACGAAGATGAGACCGTCCAGGTGGGCGCCGTCCTCGGGCGCATCGGAAGTGCTGGGGTCGCCGCGACGCCGGCTTCCGAGCCATCCTCGAGTCCCGCAGCGCAAGACACCACCCAGGCGCAGGCACAAGAATCGGCACAAGAGTCGTCAGCGTCCTCGGGCTCCCCGTTCCGTCCTGGGCCGTCTCTTGTGTCCCCCCCGGTGCAGTCCCCCCAACCGACCCAGCCAGCCCAGCCAGCCCAGCCGGCCGAGCAACCCGAGCCAGCCGAGCCAGCCGAACCGGCCCAACCACAAGCCGAAGCCTCGAGTCCCGCCGGCTCCGACGGTTCGGGTGCATCCGACAGCGCTGCCGAGGGGACGTATGTCACTCCCCTCGTCCGCAAGCTGGCCGCGGAGCACTCAGTCGACCTGTCCACCGTGACCGGGACCGGCGTCGGCGGGCGCATCCGCAAGCAGGACGTGCTCGAAGCTGCGGCGAATGCGCGTACTGCCACGGTCGCCTCGACGCCCCCTCCCCCAGCGGCCAACGCGGGAGAGCCGGCCCCACGGGCCAAGACGACCGCACCAGAGACAGCGGCGTCAGCCTTGCGTGGACGGACCGAACCGATGTCCCGGCTGCGCAAGGTCATCGCCGAGCGCATGGTCTCCTCGCTGCAGACCTCAGCCCAGCTGACCAGCGTGGTGGAGGTCGACGTCAGCCGGATTGCGAGCCTCCGCCAGCGCGCCAAGGCGGATTTCGAGGCCCGCGAGGGCGTCAAGCTGTCCTTCCTGCCGTTCTTCGCCAAGGCCACCATCGAGGCCCTTCGTAGTTTCCCGCAGCTGAACGCGAGCATCGACCCCGAGGCGGGCACGGTCTCCTATCACGAGGCCGAACACTTGGGCGTCGCGGTCGACACCGACCGTGGCCTCCTGGTCCCCGTCATCCGTGATGCCGGCGACCTGAACATCGCAGGTCTCGCCCGTAAGATCAACGATCTCGCCGACCGGACGCGCAACAACAAGATCACGCCAGACGAGTTGTCGGGCGGGACGTTCACTTTGACCAACACCGGGAGCCGCGGAGCTCTGTTCGACACTCCCATCATCAACCAACCCCAGGTGGGGATCCTCGGCACCGGAGCCGTTGTCCGACGGCCCGTGGTCGTGACCGACGAGACCGGCGGTGACGTGATCGCCGTACGTTCGATGGTTTATCTTGCGCTCACCTACGACCACCGTTTGGTCGACGGTGCCGATGCCGCCCGCTTCCTGACCGCGCTCAAGGCCCGACTCGAAGAAGGCGCGTTCGAGTCCGATCTCGGCCTCTGAGCGGCCACTGGTGATCCAACCCTCGGGCTTCCAACACGCCCTCGCTTTCGAAGACCAGCGCGCCGTCGTCGTGGAGGTCGGGGGTGGGCTGCGGTCCTACTCGACGGCTCGGGGCGACGTCCTCGAGGGATATCCGGTCGAGGACATGGCCGACGCCGGGCGCGGTCAACTGCTCACACCATGGCCGAACAGGATCGAGGACGGCAGGTATGCGTGGGCCGACGCAGAGCACCAGCTCAGCCTGACCGAACCCGGTCGACACAACGCCATCCACGGCCTGACCCGCTGGGCGAGCTGGTCAACCTTGGTCGCGCGGGCGAACACGGTGTCGCTGGGCTGTGTGCTGCACGCACAGCCGGGCTATCCGTTCACGCTGAGCTTGCGAGTCGACTACGTCCTGGACGCTGGCGGCCTGACCGTCACCGTGTCCGCCACCAACGAGGGCGACTCGGACTGCCCATTCGGGATGGGGGCGCATCCCTATCTCACCGGCGGCGGGCGACTGATCGACGCCATGGAGCTGACGAGTCCCGCCGAGACAGTGCTCGTGCATGACCAGCGAGGGATTCCGCAGTCCCGCACGTCGGTGGCCGGGACGGCCTATGACTTCCGCTCCGGCAGGGCCATCGAGGACACCGCGCTCGACCACGCGTTCACTGACCTGGTTCGTGACGAAGACGCCACAGCCTGCGTCAAGCTCGCCGATCCCAGCACCGGTCGCGTCCTCGAGCTCTGGATGGATGAGGGCTATGACCACCTGATGCTCTTCACCGGCGATCCACTGCCCGATGACCGACGCCGCCGGGGGCTCGGCGTGGAACCGATGACGTGCCCGCCCAATGCCTTCCGGACCGGCGAGGACGTGATTCGACTGGCCCCCGGCTCGACCACCTCGGCCTCCTGGGGCTTAAGAGAGCAGGACTGACATGGCGCCGCACCTCTACGATGCACCGGCCGACGCACTCGTGATCTTCGGGATCACCGGCGACCTGGCGAGGGTGATGACCTTCCGTTCGCTGTATCGCCTCGAGGCGCGTGGTCTGCTCACGGTCCCGGTCCTCGGGGTTGCCTTCGATGACTGGGATGTCGACCAACTCCGCGGACGCGCTCGCGAGTCGATCGTCGGGGCCGGTGAGGATCTCGACGAGGAGGTCTTCGCGCGTTTCGCCGCCCGGCTGTCCTACATCTGCGGAGACTTCGGCGACCCAGCGACGTACGAGAAGGTAGCCAAGGCCCTGCCCGCGGGCTCACACCCCGTGTTCTACCTCGAGATCCCGCCATCGTTGTTCGGTCGGGTGACGGCGGGTCTGCACCAGGCGGGACTCACGTCCACCGCTCGCGTCGTCGTCGAGAAGCCCTTCGGACACGACGCCGAGTCAGCTCGCGCCCTCGCCGCGGAGCTGCATCAGTACATCGACGAGGAGCAGCTCTACCGGATCGACCACTTCCTGGGGAAGACCGGGCTGACCGAGATCCTGCACCTGCGCTTCGCCAACACCCTGCTCGAGCCGATCTGGAACCGGAACTACGTCCGGTCAGTCCAGATCACCATGGCCGAGACGGTCGGCGTGGAGGACCGAGGCCACTTCTACGATCCGGTCGGGGCGCTTCGCGACGTCGTGGTCAACCACCTCATGCAGCTGGCGGCATCGGTCGCCATGGAGGCTCCCTCCGCAGGAGATCCGCGAACGATCAAGAACGCCAAGGTCGCCGTGTTCCATGCGATGCACGCAGCCGATCCCGCCCACTACGTGCGCGGCCAGTACACCGGGTATCAGGACATCGACGGGGTCGCCGACGGATCCGGCACGGAGACCTACGCCGCCGTACGCCTGAACATCGAGAACTGGCGCTGGGAGGGTGTGCCGTTCTTCATCCGCACCGGCAAGCGGCTGCCGGTCAAGCAGACCGAGGTCAGGCTCATCTTCAAGCACCCTCCGAAGCTCGGGTTCGAGGTTTGGGACCGACGGATGGACCCCAACCAGATCGTCATCCGGGTCGATCCCGAGGCGGGAGTGCGGATCGCCGTGGACGCACAGCGTCACGACTCCGTCGATGCCGCACCAGTCCATCTCGACATGACGTTCGCCGACGAGGGAGGAGAGAGCGAGACGCCGTACGAAGTGCTCCTCCTTGCGGCCATGAACGGCGACAGCACCAGGTTCACCCGCCAAGACGGCGTCGAAGAGACCTGGCGGGTCATGCAGCCCCTGATCGATGACCGACCTCCGGTGACGGCATACCAACCGGGTACCTGGGGTCCTGCGTCCGCAGACAAGCTGATCAGCGGGTACGGCGGCTGGCAGGACCCCTGGCGGCCCAGACCCAAGGGGTAGATCTCGAGTCGCGACAAGGCTCGGAGCAGGGCACCATCGACGGGTGAAGATCGTCGTGAGCGGAGCGTCCGGCCTGATGGGGTCCGCGTTGGTCCCGTCCCTGCGCAAGGACGGTCACGAGGTATCGAGGCTGGTGCGGCGCCGCGCGGCCGCCGCCGACGAGATCTTCTGGGATCCCATGCGTGAGGAGATCGATGCGGCGGGCCTCGTCGGCACCGACGCGGTGATCAACCTCGCCGGCGCCGGCATCGGCGACCACCGATGGACCGACACCTATCGACGCGAGATTCTCGACAGCCGTGTCCTGGGCACCAAGACGTTGACGCGCGCTATGGCTGACCTCCATCCGGCCCCGTCGGTGTTCGTGGGTGGCAACGCCATCGGCTACTACGGCGACACCGGAGACCTCGAGGTCGACGAGGACGGCCCCAAGGGCGAGGGGTTTGCCTCCGACGTCGTCGCGGCGGCCGAGCAGGCGGCGCAGCCTGCTCGTGACGCCGGGATCAGGGTCGTCTCAGCCCGATCGGGACTTGTGGTCGCCGCCGGCGGCGGAGCCTGGGCACGGATGATCCCGTTGTTCAAGCTCGGGCTCGGTGGTCGCCTCGGGTCGGGCCAGCAGTGGTGGTCAACGATCTCTCTTGCCGACCAGGTGGCCGCGCTGACCTGGTTGGTGAGCAACCCGGGGCTGAGCGGGCCAGTGAACCTCACCGCACCGGAGTCGATCCGCAACGTGGACATGACCAAGGCGATGGGGCACCTGCTGCACCGACCGACGGTTTTCGTGGTGCCGGCGTTTGCCTTGCGGACGGCTCTCGGCGGTTTTTCCTCCGAGGTGCTGCGCAGCACCAAGGTGAGCCCCGGCAAGCTCGTTCACTCCGGGTTCAGGTTCAGCCACCCGACGTTTCCTGAAGCCTTCGCCAGCGTGCTCTGACACAGTGGTTGGCCTGTCAAGGGTCGGCCGGTCAACGGCTGGTTGCAGTCACCTTGGCGATCCGCCAGCCGTCAGCGCTGGCTTCGAGCCGGATCACCCAGCGCCTCGAGGCACGAGCAGGGCGACGTTCGACCACAGTGCCGTCACTCGATCGCAGAGTGTGCGGGCGGAGACGGTCGACGACGAGAAGCTCGACCCGCTTGTCAGTGACCGAGCGGGGCCGCACTGAAACCAGCTCGGTATGCCAGCCTCGCACCACGATGTCGGCCGTGTTGAGTGCGCCCAGCAATGCACGGTCGCGGCGGTAGGCCGAGCTGCCGGGCGCATCGAAGTTGGCTGCCCGATCCGGCTGAGGTGCCGCCAGCGCTCGACCGCGGGCGGCGTCCAGGCCGGCCAGCACGGCCGTCCAGTGCTGCGCCGCGGGAGTCGAAGTTGGCGTCGGAGTAGGAGTCGGAGTGGGAGTGGGGGTGGGAGTAGGTACCGGCGTCGAAGTCTCCTCCAACGGGACCTCTGGGGAGCGCGCGGACGCCTCGTCCCAAGGTGGCAGGGGAGGACGCGAGGCCCCGGGCGAGAGCACGGCGGGGGCCGGTTGGGGTGAGACCAGGTGGGCGCCCAGCGTCGAGGCAGCGAAGACCGCTGCGCAGCCGGCCAGGACGAGGACACCGACGCGGTGCACCCGACGCCCCTTCCGCCCTCGCCGACTGGGAGCGAGGCGGGTCGCCTCGCCCACCATGGCTGTTGCCAGCGATGCCGCATCGAGCTTGCCGTCGCGCGCCTGGCCGGCGACCCGCGCGTAGCTGCCGCCAAGATCCTCGCCAACGATCGCCAGGGCCAGCTCGCCGAGCGCGGCGACGTCTCGCGTCCGCTCTGCCTCCGGACCCCCTCGGGCGCAGGTCGCGTCGAGCAGCACCGTGTCTCCTGGGCCGAGGAGGATGCGAGCGGCGCGCAGGTCGCCGTGCACGAGGCCATCGGCATGCAGTGCGCCAACAGCCGACGCAACCCGGCCCAGCCAGGACGCCGCCTCGTCGACGGGGACGCCACCGAGACGTTCGAGTCGACGGTCGAGGCCGCTGCCGGAGATGTACGGCATGACCGTCCACCGCGCTCCCCCACGGTCCGTGACGGAGCCCAGGACAGCCAGCATCCCCTCGTGCTCGGGCAGCGTAGGTGGGCGGCTTCCGAACCGAACCACAACCCAGGTTCCGTCGTCGGCCCTTGCCACCCACGGCGGGTTCGGTCCTCGCCCAAGAGGTCTGGTGATGCTCATCCCGGGCAGGGTTGGAGGGATCTGGGAAGCCATCGGTCCAGCCTGGCCCTTGTTGCACCACCCGCGAGCGGGTCATCCACAGGCAGCCTCCCTAGGCCGGTCAGGGAGCTGGACGCCGCCTGGCAGACTCAGGGCAATGACGCCTACCCCTCGTATCCTCGCCACCAGTGGCGGTTTCCTGGCCGGCGATGCCTACCGCACGATGCGCCCGGGCGGCTTGGTGGCCGAGGCCTTGCGGTTGTCTGGGGCCGAGCGCCCGAAGGTCTGCTTGGTGATGACTGCCAGCAGCGACGATGCCGGCTACCTGCTATCCACCTTCGACGCCTTTCGCGGCTGGTCGGTTGACGTGTCCCATCTGCGCCTGACGATGATGCCCAACGCGGAGCCACGAGAGCTGATCCTCGGCGCGGACGTGGTCTGGGTCGGTGGTGGATCCGTGGCCAACCTGCTCGCCCTGTGGCGGCTGCATGGGGTTGATGAGGTCATGCGAGAGGCCTGGGAGGCGGGAGTCATTCTCAGCGGCGTGAGCGCGGGGTCGATCTGCTGGCACGTCGGCGGTCCGACCGACTCCTTCGGACCCGATCTCGTGCCGGTCACGAACGGGCTAGCTCTGCTGCCCTACGGCAACGGCGTCCACTACGACTCCGAGGAGCAGCGTCGGCCGCTTCTGCAGCGCCTGGTCGCCGAGGGCACCCTCCCTGTGTCCTACGCCACCGACGACGGCACGGGCGTTCTGTATGAGGGAACCGAGCCCGTCGCCGTCGTCGAGGACACTGCCGACTCGGGCAAGGCGGCCTACCGCGTGGAGCTCGCCGACGGGGCGGTCATCGAGACCCGGCTCGAGCCAGGCGCCATCCGGTGAATGACCGACCGTCAACGGTCTCTGTCCCGGGAGGTCATCGGCTGCACGGCTCGCTGAGGGTCCCTGGTGACAAGTCGGTGTCGCACCGCGCGCTGCTGCTCGCCGCCCTCGCGAAAGGTCGATCAACAGTTCATGGTCTGAGCTCGGGCCTCGACGTGGTGCACACCAGGACCATCATCGAGGCGCTTGGAGCAGCAACGGCTCAGGACGGTGACGCGCTGGTCGTGACCGGCGGTGAGCTGCACGAGCCGACGACCGTGCTCGACGTCGGCAACTCGGGCACCGGGATCCGGCTGCTCGCGGGGCTCGTGTCTGGGCTGGCCATGACCTGCACGCTCACCGGGGACAGCTCGGTGCGGGCTCGCCCGATGGAACGGATCACTATCCCGCTCAGGCTCATGGGGGCGCGAATCGACGGCCGCGAGGACGGTCGGTTGGCCCCCTTGACCATCTCCGGGGGCGCTCTGCGCGGAATCGACTTCACGCCCCCCATGGCCAGCGCCCAGGTGAAGTCTGCCGTGCTGTTGGCCGGAGTCCACGCTGCTGGACAGACCGTTGTTCGAGAACCGGTACCCACCCGCCGGCACACGGAGGAGATGTTGCGAGAACGCGGCGTCAGCGTGATCACCGTCCCTGACGGGACAGGGGGCGACATCATCACGCTGGAACCCGGGCCGCTGTCTCCAGGAAGGATCAACGTGCCGGGTGATCCCTCTCAGGCCGCCTTCTGGATCTGTGCTGCGGCAGCCCTGCCCGGCAGCGACCTGAGCATCGAAGGGCTCTACCTGTCCAAGCAGCGCAGCGCCTTCCTGGGAGTGCTGCTCCGGATGGGCGCAGACCTGGAGGTCCAGGAGAGCACGGGGACGGTCCACGTTGCGGGAGCAGAGCTTCGGGGCACCATCATCGAACCCGTCGAGGTGTCAGATCTCGTTGACGAGATCCCCGCCTTGGCGGTTGCGGCAGCGTTGGCTGTCGAAGGATCGTTGGACGTTCGGGGCGCAGCCGAGCTGCGGACCAAGGAGAGTGACCGGATCGACACCACGGCCGCCATGCTGCACGAGCTCGGAGGAACCGTTGAGACCTGGTCAGATCGGTTGGTGGTGCACGGCGGCGCCCCTCTGCATGGCGGAACCGTCTATTCACACGGCGATCACCGCATCGCCATGGCGGCGGCGGTCGCCGCGTGCGGGCTTTCCCGCGGGGAGGCGGTGACCATCGACGGGTGGAACTGCGTGGCCACCAGCTACCCCGGCTTCCTGGACGACCTCACCGCGGCCACCGCGGACTGACCCGCACGACAAGGTGCTCCCGGCAGCCTTCAGGGAGCCCCGTCCTCATCTCCTGGTTCTGGCACGACCCGACGGTGAGTGGCCATCCAGAACTGGAGCCCGATCATCAGCAGGTAGGTCACCGTCGCGGTGAAACCCACCAACGGCCACACGACAGGACCGTGCACCAGCCTGGTGAGCAACCAGGTCAGCAGGATGCTCAAGCCGACGGACGGAAAATGCACGCCGCCCCATACCCGGATGTCGCCGCGCGCACCCGGCGCCAGCACGCCGTTGATGCTCCCGAACGCGAAAGCTCCCACTGCTCCGAACCCGAGCACCGCCCCAGCGAGGAGCAGGACTGCATCAAGTGCGGTCGGCAAGCCGGCTGCATGAGTGGTCACAGCTCCAGCCGTCCAGAGGGTCAGCGTGTAGCCGTATGGCGCCGCGCTGGCCGCCACGACGGCGCGGAGGTGATGGCGGTAATCCATGCAACCCGACCAATGCTGGACGACAAGGTGATCTATCGGGACGGTAGTCCAACGCCCGTGTCTTCGGCGGCGGCAAGGCGCTGGAGGGCTCCGCGTGCCACCTCGGGATTCTCGGTTCGCCAAAACGGTGGCATCGAAGAGACCAGGAACGTCGCGTACCGCGCCGTGGCGAGCCTCGAGTCGAGCACCGCCACCACACCCCGATCCGTGACGGTCCGGATCAGCCGACCGCTGCCCTGAGCCAAGAGCAGCGCCGCCGTCGTGGCAGACACGGCCATGAAACCGTTGCCACCGACCTTGGCCACCGCACGGGCCCTGGCCACGGCGAGCGGATCGTCAGGACGTGGGAAGGGGATCCGGTCGATGACGACCAACCTGCACGACTCTCCCGGCACATCGACTCCCTGCCACAGCGACAGGGTCCCGAACAAGGAAGCGTCGCGGTCGTCCGCAAATGATCGGACCAGCTCGGCAGTGGCATCCTCCCCCTGGCACAGGACCGGTGTCGCCAGCCGCACCCGCATCTGCTCGCTGGCTTGTTCGGCAGCCCGCATCGAGGAGAACAACCCCAGCGCGCCACCCCCGGAGGACTCGATCAGTTCGGCGAGCTCGTCGAGGGTCTCTTCGGCCAAGCCGTTACGGCCGGGCGGGGGGAGGTGACGAGCCACGTAGAGAATCCCCTGCGTGGCATAGGAGAACGGCGAGCCGACGTCCAACCCGGTCCAGTCAGGAGCGTCGTCTCCGAGCAGCCCAAGCTTGCCGGCAACCGGATCGAAAGATCCCCCCAGCGTCAATGTCGCGCTGGTGAGGATCGCTTTCCGGTCCCCGAACAACTTGTCCTTCAGCAGTCCTGCTACCGACAGCGGAGCCCTCCACAAAGTCGGGGGGCGACGCTCAGAAACGGTGGTCCAGACGACGTCATGTTCCCCGGCCGCCACCACCCGGCCGGCGATCTCCCACACTTCCTCTACCGCCGCCTTGGCCTGAACCCGAGCTGCCTGGTCTCCCCCATCAGCCCCGGCCGACTCGCTGTCGACCCCCTCCTTGCCGCCACGGCCACCGGAGAACCCGCTGACTGCGAGATGGCCAGCGTCGCGTACGGCGACCAGCGCGTCGAACAGCTCACCCTTGAGCGCTTCCACCCGGCCCGGTTCCGCCGCCGCCAGGGCGTCCTCGAGGAATCCCGCAGCAACGATCAACGCGTCGTGGGTCTGGGCGTCTACGTGCTTGCGCGCGCGTCGCGCGGCCCGCTCGACCATGCCGGCGGTCAGCTCGTCGGTGATCGCCTGGGTGGCCCGGTCGACCAGCTCATGGCCCTCGTCGACGATGACGACATCATGCTCTGGCAGCAGGGGGATCCCACTCATGGCATCGATGGCGAGCATCGCGTGGTTGGTGACGACGACATCAGCCCGCCGGGCGGCTTCGCGTGCTGCCTCGGAGAAGCAGTCGGCGACGTAGGGGCAGCGGCTGGGCCCGAGGCACTCCGAGGCCGTGACCGACAACGATCGCCAGGCACGATCCGCGGGAGCAGGGACCAGCTCGTCTCGATCGCCCGTCTCGGTCTCGTCAGCCCAGGCCCGGATGCGCTGGACGTCGCGACCCAAGGGTGTGGTTGGTGCGGGCTCGAACAACGTGTCACCTTCGTCGGCCGGCGAGCCCTCGGCCAGCCGGTGGGCGCACAGGTAGTGGTGGCGACCCTTGAGGATCGCAAATGTGGGCCGACGATCCAGGAGGGGTTCCAGGGCATCTGCGACAACCGGCAGGTCACGTTCGACGAGCTGTCGCTGCAAGGCGATCGTTGCAGTGGCAATGACCACCGCAGAGTCCTGGGTCACCGCGTGCTGCGCCGCAGGAACGAGATAGGCCAACGACTTTCCGGTCCCTGTACCCGCCTGGACGAGCAGATGTTCGCCGCCCCCGACAGCGTGGGCAACAGCCGTAGCCATCGTGCCCTGACCCGTTCGAGGACTCCCCCCGATCGATTCGACGGCGGCCGCGAGACCGGTGAGAACGTCGGAGTCGGCAGCTGTGTCGGCTCCGTCCGGGCTGTCGGAGACGCTCGCTTCGTCGGACACTTCGCTCACCTGCACACCGTACGGCCGACGGCGGGTGACGCTTCGGTGCCCGGCATCTGCTGTGGACGCGTCAGCCACGGCGGAACGCGTGGTGCAGCGCGTCGAGGCTGTCAGCGAGCCGCAGCGTGCAGCTCCGCAGCCAGCGACGCACCGACTCTGGCATGCAGGCGGGTGCCGTCCTCGGTGTGCTCGGTCGCGATGACCTCTCCGTCATCGTGCACGCGCGCCACCAGGCTGCCGGCGGTGTAGGGCAACAGGACATCGACCTCGACCTCAGGACGTGGCAGATCCTGCGCGAGCGCGTCGACGAGGGCGTCCAGCCCCTCGCCGGTGCGAGCCGAGACTGCGACGGAGTGCGGTTCCCGCCGATGCAGTCGCTCGACGACGTCGGGACTCGCCGCGTCGAGCTTGTTCAGGACGACGATCTCCGGCACGTGGCTGGCACCGATCTCGGCCAGCACCTCCCGGACGGCGGCCAGCTGCCCCTCCGGGTCAGCGTCAGAGGCATCGACGACGTGCAGGATCAGGTCGGCATCGGCGACCTCTTCCAGGGTCGAGCGGAAGGCCTCGACCAGCTGGTGAGGCAGGTGCCGCACGAACCCGACGGTGTCGGTCAGGGTGAACGTTCGACCGTCGGGGGTCGTTGCCCGGCGGATCGTCGGGTCGAGCGTGGCGAACAGGGCATCCTCCACGAGCACTCCCGCCCCGGTCAGCCGGTTGAGGAGGGAGGACTTCCCGGCGTTGGTGTAGCCGGTGATGGCGACGCTCGGGACCGAGTTGCGTCTGCGTTCGCCGCGCTGGGTCGCCCGGACTGTCGCCATCTCCTTGAGCTCGCGCCGCAGCTTGGCGATCGACTTGCCGATCCGCCGCCGGTCGGTCTCGATCTTGGTCTCCCCCGGCCCACGGGTGCCGATGCCGGCGCCACCGGCGACTCGGCCGCCGGCCTGACGGGACAACGACTGACCCCAGCCGCGCAGCCGAGGGAGCATGTACTGCATCTGGGCGAGGGAGACCTGGGCCTTCCCCTCCTTGGAGGACGCGTGCTGGGCGAAGATGTCGAGAATCAGCCAGGTGCGGTCGACGACCTTCACCTTGACGATGTCCTCGAGGTGATTGAGCTGACCTGGGGTCAGCTCGCCGTCGCAGATGACGGTGTCGGCGCCCGTCGCGATGACCACGTCCCGTAGCTCGCGAGCCTTGCCCGAACCGATGTAGGTGGCGGCATCGGGGCGCGCCCGGCGTTGCATCAGCCCCTCCAGCACCTCAGAGCCGGCCGTCTCGGCAAGCGCGGCCAGCTCGTGCAGGCTGTTCTCCGCGTCGGCAGCCGTGCCCTCGGTCCATACGCCGACCAGCACGACCCGCTCAAGGCGCACCTGCCGGTATTCGACCTCGGTGACGTCGGCAAGCTCGGTCGACAAGCCGGCGACCCGGCGCAGGGCCTGCCGCTCTTCGAGGTCCAGCTGCAGCCCGTCCGCGCCGAACTCGTCGTCGACCTCCCCGGCCCCTTCGGTCCACATCGGTTCACTCAACGGTTCAGTCATCGTGCATCCAGGGTCGCACGGCGAAGCCACGAGCCCCAATCCTTTTCAACCACCGCCTGCGGCTGACAGTGACCTCAACTGGGAGACAGGGTCCTGGGGTGGGCGCATTCGTTCGCCGTCGTGAGCAGCCCAACGAGCTCGTCGGCCTCCGCTTCCAACAACGAGGCGAATACCGGCTCCGCCAGCGCGTCGGTGAGGTCCTCGACCGCCGTACGGGCCCCCGCCAGGTCACTGACCTGCGGATAGGGCGCCGGCCAGCCGAAGAAGGCCGCGTTGCCCTCACCGCCTGGTCCAGCGAGCACCGCGTCGAGCGGGCGCATCCGCATCGCGCGGACCGCCACGGCATGCACCGCCATCCGATGCTCACGCAGCAGATGGGCGGCAAAGGCGACCCGGGCAAGATCATCTCCCACCTCGGGCCGGTCGAGGGCACGCCAGCCGGCGAAGATCGGGGCACACACGGGATCTGCCTGGGCGGCGAGGGGCTCCAGCAGGTCGGCCAGGCGCGCGGCGTCGGCGAAACCATCGAGGCGAGCTCGGCCCCAGGCAAAACACGCCTGCCGGAACCGCTCAGCGCCGACTTCGGGGGAGATACCGGCAGCGCGACGCTCGGCCCAGCCACGTCGGACAGTCTCCGGGTTGAAGAACACCAGGGCCGCGACGACGACATCGGCGTCGACGTCACCGAGCACCCCGCACCGCCCGGTGAAGTAGGCCGCCCAAGGATTGGCCAGCCCGTTGGCCTCAGCTGCCGCCTTGGCCTGCCGAGAAATCATGAAACCGCCACCGAGGGAACCGATCATCGCGGCCACCCTCGGGGCGACGGCGACCCGATCCGGCGCGGCCACGCCAAGACTGAGACTGGGACTCGCACTGGGATCTGACACGCTGGCGACTCTATAGCGCGCAGCGCGGGTCAACCGTGCGCCGCCAGTGACCTCAGGGAAGGGAGAGGGTTCCGGAGGCCACGAGGACGGCCGGCCCTCGTAGGTCCATGGTTGCGTCCTCGCGCTCGGTCACCAGCAACTGGCCGCCTGGAACGTCGACCCGCCACGTCTCGGGGGCCGCGACACCGTCACCGGCCAAGTGGCGGCGCGCGGCGGCCACCGCGGCGCAGGCACCCGTGCCGCAGGACCGGGTCTCCCCCACCCCCCGCTCGTGAACGCGCATTGCCAGGTGGCCCGGCACGATGAGCTGGACGAACTCGATATTCGCTCCCTCCTTCAGGGCGCCCGCTGGGCCGAGTCCAGGCGCCTCATGGAGAGCGCCAGCCTCGGTCAGCGCCTCGACGAACACGACCGCGTGCGGGTTGGGCATGGTCACGGCCATGGCCGGCCACCGCCGGTCACCGACGCAGACGTACGGCTGACCGGACCCTTCCGTCCCGTTCGGGAACCCGAGCGGCCCGAGCCGGGCGCTGAGACTCCCGTCGTCCATCACCTGCACGGGCGTGACGCCGGAGCGCGTCGCCACGTTGACCACCGGTCCGTTCGCAAGGCGCTCTTCCAGCAGGTAGCGCACGAACACCCGGATGCCGTTGCCGCACATCTCGGCCACCGACCCATCGGCGTTGCGATAGTCCATGAACCAATCGGTCGAGTCCGCCTGCTCGCGGACAGCCGGCTCCGCGCTGCTGGCCGTGCGCATGACCCGCAGCACGCCATCGCCCCCGAGTCCGGAACGCCTGTCACAGATCGCGGAGACCAGGGCGGCATCAAGGACCAGGCTGCCGTCGGGATCTGGGAGCAGGACGAAGTCGTTGGCGGTTCCGTGACCTTTGACGAACCGGATCCCATGCGTCACAGACGCAATGCTCGCACGGGCGCGGGGAGAAGCCTCAAGAGACGCCGGCGCGAGCGCCCTGGACCGCGGCGCGCGCATCGTCGGCCAATCGAGGACTGTCGGCCGCCAGCCAGCGGATCCGAGAGTCGCGTCGAAACCAAGACTCCTGACGTCGGGCGAATCGACGTGTCGACGTCACTGTCTGCCGGCGCGCGGCATCGAGATCGGTGTCGCCGTTGAGGAACCCCAGCACCTGGGCGTAGCCCAGCGCTTGACTGGCCGTCTTGCCCTTCCGCAGGCCGTGCTGCTCGGCAAGATGACGGACCTCGTCGACCAGGCCTGCCGCGAACATCGCGTCGATGCGGGCCTCGATCCTGCTTGCCAGATCAGGGCGCGGGCGAGTCAGGCCGAGCTGAACGACGAACGGATAGTGCTGTCGCGGCTCGGGAAGCTTCGCCGAGTAGGAGCCTTCGAGCTCGACCACCTCCAACGCGCGGACGATCCGGCGTCCGTTCGCTGCGTCGATCGAGCTTGCGGCGGGCGGATCGAGGGCGGTCAGTCGATCGTGCAGCACTGCTGGTCCGACGTCCTCGAGCTCGGCTTCGAGCGAAGCACGTACCGCAGCGTCGGTCGCCGGGAAGTCGAGGTCGTCGAGCAGCGCGCGAACGTAGAGCCCGGATCCCCCCACAACCACCACCGCACAGCCCCGCCCGAGCAGCGCGTCGACCTGCCCCCTGGCCAGGTCGCGGTAGGCGACCACGCTCGCGGGTCGGGTCACCGGCCACACGTCCAGCAGGTGGTGCGGGATGCCTCTTCGCTGCTCGAGGGTCAGCTTCGCCGTGCCGATGTCCATGCCCTCGTACAGCTGCATCGAATCGGCGTTGACGACCTCAGCCCCGATCGACGTGGCCAAGGACACCGCGAGGTCGGACTTGCCCGTGGCCGTGGCGCCGACGACAGCCACGACTGGCGGCGTTGCGGCGTTACCCCAGACGGAGGGCGACTCCGGAGCGGAGGACATGACGTCCATCCTGTCCTAGGTTGGGCGACAGCCTGCCCGACGGCGGGGAACCCCAGACGAACGGAGCACCCATGAGCATGTTCGACCAGGCCAAGGACCTGCTGAGCGACAATTCCGAGAAGATCAAGGACCTGGTGACCGATCACGGCGACGAGATCGACTCGGCCGTCGACTCGCTGACCGACAAGGTCGACGACCTGACCGGCGGAAAGTCAGCCTCGATCACCGAGCAGATCGACCGAGCCGTCGACAGCGGCACCGACAAGCTCGCGGAGTAGCCGCGTCATCGGGTCCAGAGGCCGACGACGTAGCCGACGCCATACGGCGCTAGCGCGCTGTCGACGCGCGCGTTCCCGGCCGGCGCCTCACCCCACCAGCTGGCCGCCACTCGCCAGGCTGGGCCCCCGTCGGCGCCGACGGCCGCAGCAGTAGAGCTGTCCAGGGCGGCGAGAGCGCGCGGATCACCACCGGAGATGGCGGCGACGACGGACTCGTCGTAACTCTCAGCGCCAGGGTGATAGCCGCGAGGAGCCTTCGCGGTACGGGTCGATGCCCCGTCGCCGACGACGAGAAGCAGGATGTCTCCCGGGGGCGCCATGGCGGTCGCGGTTGGTCGCCCGGGCGCCTGTTGATAGCGGCGGCGGCCGGCGGGCAGCTCCATCCGGTCCAGCAGCCAGGCACCGATGAGCAGGCCCAGCGGGAGTTGTTGCACCGGTCCAGCACCCGCTCCGACGGGTACATCCACCCCCCACGCGCGAAAGCTGCCGGTCGTGTCACCAGCGTGCGTCTGATCGGACCCAGACCCGAGGACGACGACGGTCGGCCGCACGTCGTGATGCTCGGCGATCGAGCACAGCTCCTCGACAACCCCGTCGCAGGCGCCAAGGACCTCACGCACGTCGGCCGCGGCGCCACCGGCGAGGTCTGGGACGAGAACGGGGGCGGCCGGGCAGAACGCGGCCCCGAGCACCGACACCGTGGTCAGCTCGGAGCGGGCACGCCGACCCGCGGGAGCCCGAGCAGGACACCTGACCGGACGCTCGCCTCGGCGTCGACACGGATGGCCCACGCGTCCCCAGCGGCCGTACGACGCAACGAGCGCACGGGTCCGTCGGCCACGAGGTGGTGCGGAGCCGCCGAAGTGATCGTGACCTCGACGACGTCACCGGGCCGCGGCGGCTGGCCCTTCGAGACGTCCGGGAGGAAATGCACCAGGCGGTTGTCCTTGGCCCTTCCGGACAATCGGTGCGTAGCGCTGTCCTTGCGGCCTTCGCCGTCAGCGACGAGCACCTCCACGCTGCTTCCCACCTGGGCGAGATTCTCCTCCCACGAGATCTGGTCCTGCAGGGCGATCAGCCGCTCATAGCGTTCCTGGACGACCGGCTTAGGCACCGGATCGGCCATGGACGCAGCGGGGGTGCCCGGGCGCGGTGAGTACTGAAACGTAAAGGCACTGGCGAAGCGCGCGGTCCGCACCACATCGAGGGTGGCCTGGAAGTCGGCCTCGGTCTCCCCTGGGAAGCCCACGATGATGTCGGTGGTGATGGCCGCGTCGGGCAGCTGCGCGCGCACGTCGTCGATGATCGACAGGTAGCGCTCCTGGCGGTAGCTGCGCCGCATGGCCTTGAGCACGGAGTCGGAGCCGGACTGCAGGGGCATGTGCAGGCTCGGCATGACGTTGGGCGTCTCGGCCATGGCCTCGATGACGTCGAGGGTGAAGTCCCGCGGATGTGGGCTGGTGAACCGCACGCGCTCCAGACCCGCGACTCCTCCGCAGGCGCGCAGCAACTTGCCGAAGGCCCGCCGGTCGCCGAACTCCACGCCGTAGGAGTTGACGTTCTGCCCGAGCAAGGTGACCTCGAGAACACCTTCAGCGACCAAGGCCTCGACCTCGGCGAGCACGTCGCCGGGGCGTCGGTCCTTCTCTACGCCGCGCAGGCTGGGGACGATGCAGAACGTGCAGGTGTTGTTGCACCCCACAGAGATCGACACCCAGCCGGAGTACGTGCTGTCACGGCGCGTCGGCAGCGCCGACGGGAAGATCTCGAGGGCCTCCAGGATCTCCACCTGCGCCTCGTCGTTGTGGCGGGCGCGCTCGAGCAGGACCGGCAGCGACCCGATGTTGTGCGTCCCGAACACGACGTCCACCCACGGTGCGCGTCGAACGACCTCGCCGCGGTCCTTCTGCGCCAGGCACCCGCCCACGGCGATCTGCATCCCCGGGCGGGTCGCCTTCACCGGCGCGAGGTGGCCGAGGTTGCCGTAGAGCTTGTTGTCGGCGTTCTCCCTGACCGCGCAGGTGTTGAAGACGACGACGTCGGCATCCTCTGCGTCGGGCGCCTTGGCATAACCAGCGGCCTCCAGGACGCCGGCGAGACGCTCGGAGTCATGGACGTTCATCTGGCAGCCGTAGGTTCGCACGGAATACGTGCGGGGCTCGACTGCTGTGGTGCCGTCCATGCCGTCCAGGATAGGTGTGCGCGAGCCTTGCCCCTGCCCGCACGTGGCGAGACCACCCTCGAGGACGGCTGTGCCCGGCTGGCACGCTGGCCCGGTGCCGCTGGTCAACTACGCCGACGTCCTGGGCCTGGACGCCTCGAGGCTCACGTTGGCTTGCGGGCAACGCCACGACGTGGTCCTCGACGCGACCAGTCAGCTGGCTTGGCGGTTCCCGCGTACCGCCCTCGCGCTGGAAGCGCTGCCCCGCTGTGCCGGTCAGGCGTCGCGCGCCCACCAGCTCGGCCTCGGCGCCCCACAAACCGTCGACGTGGTCCTCGGCCACCTCGGGGTCGCTCGGATGGGAAGTCGGCTGGTGGCGGGAGTGGGCCTGAGCCCAGCCGTCACGAGTCGGCTGTCGACCACCGCTCGTCGACGACTGGTCAGCGATTTGGCCGGGACGCTCGCGCGGCTGGCGGCTGCCCCGACCGACGGCTGGCCGGGTGAACCGCTGAGCTGGTCGCAGCGTTGGCTGGCTCTCACCGAGCGCCTCGCATCCGACGTCCTTCCGCTGATCACCGACGTCGATCAGCGTGCTCGGGCCGAGCACGAACTGGCCGATGCAGCAGCGGCGGCGGCTAGCTGCGCGGAGGTCGGGGTCATCCATGCAGACCTGGGTGGCGAGAACCTGCACGTGGATCCGCGCAGCGGCGCCGTCGTCGGCATCCTCGACTGGGATGAGGCCGGACCCGGCGACCCGGCGGTCGACCTGGCCGCGATGCTCGCTCATGCCGAGCCGTGGCTGCGGGACGCCTTGCTCGCGTACGACCGGCAGACTCGGGCGCTAGCCAGTCGGGCGCGGGCCTACGCCGGCACCTTCGCGATGCAGGAGGCACTGTGGGGACTGGATGACGGCGATCCCGAAGCCGTCGACCGAGGGCTCGCGGGCTATCGCTGACGCGTCGCCTCTGCCGGGCCAGGGCCATCGATGGTCAGTCGTCGCTTGGCGTCCAGCCCTCCCCCTCGACGGCCTCGCGTACGACGGCGAACGCCAGCCCCGGCGAGTACCCCTTGCGGGCCAGCATCCCGGTCAGTCGCCGAACCCGAGCTTGCGTCGTCAAGGATCGGGTCGCCGCGAGCTTGCGAGCAACCAGGGCCTCCGCCGCCGCGCGTTCGTCCTGAGCGTTCACGCTCTCCAGCGCCTGGGCGATGGTCTCGTCGGCGACCCCCTTGTTGCGCAGCTCGTGAGCCAGCGCGCGCCGGGACAGGCCCTTCCCAGCCTGCCTGGACTCGACCCATGCCGCCGCGAAGGAGGCGTCGTCGATCAGCCCCACCTCGGTGAAACGTTCCAGCACCACGGCCGCGGCTGCGGGCGGCACGTTGCGCTTGGCCAGCGTGGTGGCGAGCTGGGCCCGCGTCCTCGGCCCCCGTTCGAGCTGACGCAGACAGATCGTGCGGGCTACCGACTCCGGGTTGGCCTCCGCCTCGGACTGGGGAAGTTCATCGCGGCTGGAGCCGCCATGAGCTTCCCCATGGCGGGCGGGCGAGCCGGACAAAGCAGACCGACCGTTCAGAAGTCGACCGGCGCGGGCAACGGCTCCTTGCCCGAGACCTCGCCGTCAGACGCCTTGATGTCGGACAAGTCGACATCCGGAGCGTCCACCCGCGGACCGACTCCGAGCTTCTCCTTGCACTTCTTCTCGATCTCATTGGCGAGGTCGGGGTTGTCGCGCAGGAACGCCCGTGCATTCTCCTTGCCTTGCCCGAGCTGGTCGCCCTCGTAGGTGTACCAGGCGCCGCTCTTGCGGACGAAGCCCTGGTCGACACCCATGTCGATCAGGCCACCCTCCCGGGAGATGCCATGGCCGTAGATGATGTCGAACTCTGCCTGCTTGAACGGCGGCGCTACCTTGTTCTTGACCACCTTGACGCGGGTGCGGTTGCCCACCGCGTCCGTGCCGTCCTTGAGGGTCTCGATGCGGCGTACGTCGAGGCGCACCGAGGAGTAGAACTTCAGCGCCCGCCCACCCGAGGTGGTCTCGGGAGATCCGAACATCACTCCGATCTTCTCGCGGAGCTGGTTGATGAAGATCGCGGTCGTGCCTGACTGGCTCAGAGCGCCGGTGATCTTGCGTAGAGCTTGGGACATCAACCGAGCTTGGAGACCGACGTGGGAGTCGCCCATCTCGCCCTCGATCTCGGCGCGCGGCACGAGCGCCGCGACCGAGTCGATGACGACGATGTCGAGCGCCCCGGACCGGATGAGCATGTCCATGATCTCCAGCGCCTGCTCGCCGGTGTCTGGCTGGCTGACGAGCAACGCGTCGGTGTCGACTCCGAGCTTGGCGGCGTAGTCGGGATCGAGCGCGTGCTCGGCGTCGATGAAGGCGGCGATGCCACCTGCCCGCTGGGCATTGGCCACCGCATGCAGCGCGACCGTCGTGTTGTGCACGGCCAGCCCGTTGGCCACGAAGCTGTGAGTGCCCGGAACGACCAGGTCGAAGGTGGGCTCGTCGCCGACCGGGTCGACCCCAACGACGCGCTCGTAGGTCGCCGGTCGGCCGGCGAGCTCACGCAGATGCGTCACGAGGGGATGACCGCTGACGCCGCGCTCTTCGGCCCACCCAAGGACTCGCGCGAGCCGCTGTGGGGTGACGGCGAGGTCGAGGTGTCCGGCCCCGAAGTCACGGAACACGTCGCCGGCGATGCGATCGAAGGCTCGGTCACCGCCCACGGAGTCACGAAGGTCCATCAGGATCTCCGCGAGGTGCGGGATGTGGGTGGCGCCGTCGCGGGTGCCCGGGCGCATGGAGGTCACCTGAACCGCTCGTCGCGCGGATCGGAACCCGACCTCCTCGACGAAGCGAACACTGCTGGCGTTGCCGAGGGCCACGGTCCAGTAGGTGTTGTCCGGATAGGCAGCGACCTTCTTGGCTCGCACCGAGGAAACCAGGCCAAGCCCGGCCAGCATCGCTTGAACCTCGGTGGCCAACCGATGACTGGCGGTCGACAAGGTGATCGCGTCGTCTTCGACACCACCGTCGCACTCGAACAGGGCAGACAGGAAGGCCCGGTGAACGACCGGTCCAGACGCGCGGACCCCAGGCGGTACCGACTTCTGCGCAGCGTTGGCGGGGGTGAGCGCGTACCGCTCGGCAAGTGCGTCGCGCATCGCCTTGCCCCGGAACCACACGTCGCCTGGGCGGTCGGGGTAGGACACCGGGGCTGCAGACGGATCGAACTCGGCCATCAGGTCGATGAACTCGGCGCGGACCTGCTCATCCACCTGGGAGAACATCACCGCATAGGGCTGGGTGTAGTGACCATCACCCACGAGGTAACCCAGCAGCACGGCCTCGCGCTCGGTGAGCTGGTCCTTGACGTCGGGATCCGAGCCGAGCACACCAACAAGAACGTCGTCGATCTCGAGATCGGCGGCCTGACGCCACACGACGAACCCGCGCCCGTTGAGGACACGCATGGGGTGGTTTGCGGTCACCCGCACCGACTTGCCCGTCGAGGTCGTCACGCGAAAC
Source organism: uncultured Actinomycetota bacterium (assembly GCA_963805505.1). Lineage (GTDB taxonomy): Bacteria > Actinomycetota > Actinomycetes > DATJPE01 > DATJPE01 > JANPBY01. The sequence continues at coordinate 832,968 of CAWDUP010000007.1, forward strand.
ACCAGCTTGCGGTTGTTGTGCGTGAGCGCAGCGACCGGCTCGAGCTCACCGTGCTCGTTGATCACCTGCAGCCCGAGATGAGCGATGTCGCTGACCCGACTCGTGCAGCTGGCCGGCTGACCACAACGCTCGAAGATCTCCTCGACGGTGAGCAGCCCCCAGTTGGTCGGCACCAGAGCATCGGCGGTCAGGCACTTCCCGCTGCTCTCCGGTCCGTAGATCTCCACGACGCGACCGCGCGGGAGACCGCCGATGCCGAGCGCGACGTCGAGGGCGATCGAGCCGGTCGGGATGACCTCGATCGGCGCCCGGACCTCGTCGCCGAGGCGCATGACCGAGCCCTTGCCGAACTGTCGGTCGATCTGCGCGAGCGCCGCTTCGAGGGACTTGTCGCGGGCGTCTGCTGCCATGAGGGGCACCCTTTCGGGGTCGGTGAGTGCAGTGCGGAAGACGTACGTCGAAGACGCTAGAACCCAGCACCGACACTGCGCGAGAAGCGCTCGCGAGGCTGGGGACAAGCCCGCCGACGACGTTCTCCGGACACCCTACGTCGAACGCGTGTTCGATCAATTCCGACACGCCGCGACTGTTCTCGGACGTGCGCCGTGAGCGAAATTCACCGACCCGAGCGCCTTGAGCAGAGACCGAGCCGACCCCGTGTGGCTAGGGTCCGAGACATGGACCTTCTCGTGCTCGGTGGCACCCGTTTCGTCGGCAAGGCCGCGGTCGAGGCCGCGCTCTCCCGAGGTCATCAGGTGACGCTGGTGCACCGTTCTCCCACTGACCTGTTCCCCGCGGCCGAGCACGTGCTGCTCGACCGCACCACTGGTCCCGATGCCCTGGCCCCGCTGGCGGGACGATCGTTCGACGGGCTGCTCGACGTGTGCGGCTACGTGCCGCGCGTCGTACGTGACTCCTGCCGCGCACTGTCCGGTTCGGTGGGACACGCCGCGTTCGTCTCGAGCGTCTCGGCCTACGCGCCCCCAGCAGAAGGCGATCCCACCGACGCGGCCCACGCTCCGCTGTGGCCGGTCGGCGACCTGCGAGAAGAGGGAGCCAGCGAGGAGATCACCGGCGAGAGCTACGGCCCGCTGAAGGTGGCGTGCGAGCAGGAGTTCGTCGAAGCGTTCCCGGACGCTGCGATCATCCGGCCGACCTACGTCATCGGGCCGGACGACTACACCGACCGGTTCGGCTACTGGGTCAGGCGATTCGCGGAGGGCGGCGACATCCTGGCGGCCGACCCGGCGGATGCGCCGATGCAGCTCATCGACGCCCGCGACCAGGGGGCGTTCATGGTGACACTGCTCGAGAACCGCTCCTCGGGGCCGTACGACAGTGTCGGTCCCTCCTTGGATTTCACCGTCGCTGACATGTTCATGGCCTGCTCGAAGGCCGGTGGAAGCGTCGAGAACTTCGTCCATGGCGTCGACCGAGACTGGCTGGCCGAGCAAGGGGTCGTCGCCGGAGAGCACCTCCCCCTGCTCGACGACGCTTCCGACGCCTACGCCTTTGCCCGCGACCCGCAACCGTCGATCGACGCCGGCCTGGTGCTGCGTCCCGTCGAGGAGACCGCGCGCGACGCGCTGGCTTGGGACCGCGCCCGCGGGTTGCCCGAGATGAAGAACCGCGTCACCCGCGAGCAGGAGGCTGAGCTGATCGATCGGTGGCGCCAGCGCTGAGGATCCAGGCCAGCAGCAGCACCACCGGTACGGCCGCCAGCAGCGTCAACCACCCATAGGACGCGAAGGCAACGATCAGCCCAGCCAGTGCGCCACCGACGGCCGCGCACACGTTCATCACCAGGTCGGAGGCACCCTGAGCTCCCGGCCGCTCGGCCTCAGGCACCGACTCGGTGAGCAAGGTCGATCCCGCGACCAACCCGCACGACCAGCCGAGGCCGAGCAGGAACAACCCGATGCCCAGCTGGATCGCGCTGTCGGCGGGCGCCGTACCCGCCGTCACACAAGCCGCCAGCAGCAAAACAGTGCCGGTCAGCAGGATCGGCCGGCGGCCCCACCGGTCGGAGGCGAGCCCGACGAGCGGGGAGAAGGCGTACATGCCGAGGATGTGGACACTGAGCACCAGCCCGATGATCGTGAGCGACACATCCACGTGGGCCATGTGGATGGGCGTCATGACCATGACCGAGACCATCGCTGTGTGCGCGACCGCGATCGCGCCGAGCCCGAGCAATGCGCCTTGGTGAGCCCGGATGACGATCAGCGAGTGCTTGAGACGCGGTCGCTGCGCGTGGTGCATGCCGGCGTCGGCTGCACGCTCTCGGGCAACCAGAAGCGGGTCCGGACGCAGCGAGAGCGCGACCAGGGTTCCACCCAGGACAAGGGCAACCAGCGCGATGAGGTAACCGCCCGTCAGCTGCGGCAGGCCGAGGGCCGTAGCGATGCGACCAGCAGGATCAGCCAGGTTGGGGCCGGCCACCGCCCCGACCGTCGTCGCCCACACAACGGTCGACAGGTCGCGCGCACGGTGCGCGTCGGTCGCCAGATCGGTGGCGGCGTAGCGAGCCTGGAGGCCGGCCGCCGTGGCCGAGCCGGTCAGCACGAAACCGATGAACAGCAAGGGGATCGATCGCTGGTCGGCTCCCCAGATCACGAGAAAGGCGCCCAGCGCCGCGAGCCCGAGCCCCGTCGAAAGTCCGACCCGACGACCCCAGCGGTCGGTCAGCCGGACCAACGGCAGCGCGGCCAACGCAGCGCCGACAACCCCGCAGGTCTGGGCCAGGCCGGCGACGCCCTCCTTGCCGGTGACACCGGCTGCCAGCAGGCCGCCAACCGCAACCGCTGCGCCGACCCCGACACCACCGAGGACCTGCGCTCCGGCGAGGACTCCGACCGTACGGCGCTGCACGTGGTGGGTCCTGACGTCGTCGAACGCGCCTGGTGGCGTGAGCGGGACGACGTCGGGCACCGGCTCGGTCGCACTGCTCGGGTCCGGGAGCCCCGGATCGTGGACGGTCATGCGCTCAGCGCTCCGACGCCGGGAGCTCGAGCGCGACCACGACGGCTCGCCAGACGTCCTTGGCGTGCTCGCCGGCAGCCAGGGCCTGGTCGACGGTGCGGTTGCCGAGCTCGGCGATGACCGTGTCGTGGGCCCACGACTCGGCGTACCCCTCTCCCAGATGGTGGCGCATCCGCCGCCAGAACTCCGTCAATCGCACGACGTGACGCTACCGCCCAAGCCGTCTCGCCAGCGCAGGCGGCGGGTGTCGGCGACGTGGGCCAGGATGGGGGTCATGTCCGCGAACGAGTTGCCTCCTGCGCTGGGGCTGCTCTCGGAGCCGACCCGAGCGTGGTTCGAGGGCGCGTTCGAGGCACCCACCGCGGCGCAGGAGGGTGCGTGGCGAGCAGCCGATGCCGGTCAGGACGCCCTCGTCGTCGCCCCGACCGGCTCCGGAAAGACGCTCGCCGCCTTCCTCTGGTCGTTGGACCGCATCGCCACCATGCCCACCCCCGACGATCCGCTGCTGCGCTGCCGGATCCTCTACGTCTCACCGCTCAAGGCGCTGGCCGTCGACGTCGAGCGCAACCTGCGAGCCCCGCTCACCGGCATCCGGCAGGCTGCCCAGCGCCTCGGGCTGCCCGAACCTGAGGTCGCCGTGGCGATCCGCACCGGCGACACGCCCGCCGACGAGCGACGTCGGTTCGCCAAGAAGCCGCCCGACGTCCTCATCACGACGCCCGAGTCGTTGTTCCTGCTGCTCACCGCGCAGTCCCGAGACGCCATGCGCGGCGTCGAGACGGTCATCGTCGACGAGGTCCATGCCGTCGCGGGCACCAAGCGCGGCGCCCATCTGGCCTTGTCCCTGGAGCGCCTCGACGCACTGCTCGAACGTCCTGCCCGAAGGATTGGACTGTCAGCAACGGTCCGACCGGTGGAGGAGGTCGCTCGCTTCCTCGGCGGCACCCGCGAGGTGATCGTCGTGCAACCACCCACTGCCAAGACCGTCGAGCTCGAGGTCGTGGTGCCCGTGCAGGATCTGTCCGAGATGGGCACAGCAAGTGACGACGTCACCGGCTCGGCCGCGGGCGACCCGAGGCGCAGCTCCATCTGGCCGCACGTCGAAGAACGCATCACCGACCTGGTCGAGGCTCACCGGTCGACGATCGTGTTCTCAAACAGCCGCCGGCTGGCCGAGAAGCTGTGTGCCCGGCTCAACGAGATTCACGACGAGCGGATCACCGGACAAGCGTCGGTCAGCTCAGGGCCGCCCCCGGCCCAGATCATGGCGCAGAGCGGAGCGAGCGACGGAGCGCCACCTGTTCTCGCCCGCGCCCATCACGGCAGCGTCAGCCGCGAGCAGCGGATGCTCATCGAGGAGGAGCTCAAGTCAGGACGGCTTCCGGCCGTTGTGGCCACGTCGAGCCTCGAGCTGGGCATCGACATGGGAGCGGTCGACCTGGTGATCCAGGTCGAGTCGCCGCCGTCGGTGGCCAGCGGGCTGCAGCGCGTCGGACGAGCCGGCCACCAGGTTGGAGCGGTCAGCAAGGGAGTCATCTTCCCCAAGTTCCGTGGCGACCTGGTGCAGACCGCCGTGGTCGCCGAACGCATGCGGGCCGGTCAGATCGAGGCGCTCGCCGTCCCCAAGAACCCCCTGGACGTTCTCGCTCAGCAGGTCGTGGCCATGCTCGCGGTCGACGCCTGGCAGGTCGACGACCTGCTCGCCCTGGTGCGCCGTGCGGCGCCGTTCGCCTCGCTCCCGCAAAGCGCCTATGACGCGGTCCTCGACATGCTTGCCGGACGCTATCCGTCTGACGCCTTCGCCGAGCTCCGGCCGCGCATCGTCTGGGACCGGGTCACCGGCGAGCTGACCGGTCGCCCCGGTGCCCAGCGCCTGGCCGTCACGAGCGGAGGCACCATCCCCGACCGCGGGCTGTTCGGGGTGTTCTTGGTCGGTGAGAAGCAGTCGCGCGTCGGCGAGCTCGATGAGGAGATGGTCTACGAGTCTCGTGTCGGTGACGTCTTCGCCCTCGGCTCGACCTCGTGGCGGATCGAGGACATCACCCACGACCGGGTCCTCGTCTCCCCCGCGCCCGGCCAGCCCGGACGGTTGCCGTTCTGGAAGGGGGACGCGCAGGGCCGTCCGGCCGAGCTCGGCCGTGCAGTGGGAGGCTTCGTCCGTGAGCTCGGAGCGCTGGATCCAGCGGCTGCCCGGGCACGGGTGCTGGCTGCCGGACTCGACGACTGGGCCGCCGACAACCTGTTGAGCTATCTCGCCGAGCAGCGTGCCGCAACCGGCCACGTGCCCGACGACCGCACGATCGTGGTCGAGCGATTCCGCGACGAGCTCGGCGACTGGCGGCTGGTCGTGCACAGCCCGTATGGCGGTCAGGTGCATGCGCCTTGGGCACTGGCGCTGGCTGCCCGGCTGCGCGAACGCCACGGCATGGACGTGCAGGCCATGCATGCCGACGACGGGATCGTCCTACGTCTCCCGGAGACCGACCTCGACGACAGCGGTCAGGTCGCTGAGGCGCTGGGCGGGATCGCCGTCCTTGCTCCCGACGAGGTCGAGGCGCTGGTGACTACCGAGGTGGGCGGCTCGGCCCTGTTCGCCAGCCGCTTCCGGGAGTGCGCGGGCCGCGCGCTGCTGCTCCCTCGACGTCGACCGGACAGGCGCACACCCCTGTGGCAGCAGCGCCAGCGCTCCGCGCAGCTGCTGTCTGTCGCCAGCGAGTACGGCTCATTCCCGATCGTCCTGGAGACGATGCGCGAATGCCTGCAAGACGTCTTCGACGTACCCGGACTCGTCAGGCTGATGCGCGACATCGAGTCAAGCGCAGTCCGGATCCTGGAGGTCGAGACCACCGAGCCCTCGCCGTTCGCCCGCAGCTTGCTGTTCGGCTACGTGGGTGCCTTCATCTATGAAGGGGACAGCCCGCTCGCCGAACGGCGTGCCGCCGCGCTGTCCCTCGACTCCACCTTGCTGGCCGAGCTCCTGGGGCAGGCCGAGCTGCGCGAGCTGATCGATGCTGGGGCGTTGGCCCAGGTCGAGCTCGACCTGCAACGGCTCAGCGACGACCGACGAGCTCGTGACGCCGAAGGTGCAGCCGATCTGCTGCGTCTGCTCGGACCCCTCACGACCGCGGAGGCCGTCGAGCGCGGTGCACAGCCCAGCTGGCTGGTCGACCTCGAAGGTGCCCGGCGGGTGATCCGCGTGCGCATCGCGTCGGAGGAGCGCTGGGCCGCCATCGAAGATGCTGGCCGGCTGCGCGATGCCCTGGCCGTGGCCTTGCCGGTCGGCGTCCCCGAAGCCTTCCTCGAGCCGGCTCCCGACCCGCTGGGCGACCTGGTGGCGCGCTTTGCGCGTACCCACGCACCGTTCACCTCAGCCGAGGTGGCGCAGCGCTTCGCCATCGGGTCCGCCGTCGTCACTGGAACACTGCGCCGGCTTGCGGCCACCGGTCGGGTGGCTGAGGGGGAATTCCGGCCGGGCGGCGCTGGGTCGGAGTGGTGCGACGCCGAGGTGCTTCGACTGCTGCGCCGGCGTTCGTTGGCGATCCTGCGTCAGGAGGCCGAGCCGGTAGCCCCCGAGGCCCTGGCCCGCTTCCTGCCGGCCTGGCAGGGGATCGGGGGTCCGCTGCGTGGGGTCGACGGGGTGATCCGGGTCGTGGAGCAGCTCCAGGGCACGCAGGTCCCCGCCTCCGCCCTCGAGCAGCTGGTCCTCCCCTCCCGGGTCGCGGGCTACGAGCCCGGGATGCTGGACGAGCTGACGGCGGCCGGCGAGGTGCTCTGGGCCGGCCACGGCTCCCTTCCCGGCGACGACGGTTGGGTGTCGTTGCACCTCGCCGACTCGGCGCCGCTGAGCTTGCCGCTCGCCCCCGAAGAGCCACCGGCGACCGCCCTGCATGCTGCCGTTCTCGAGGCTCTCGACGGCGGTACGGCGCTGTTCTTCCGCGCTCTCGCCGACCGTGTCGCGTCCACCGACGACGAGGCGCTCAGCTCGGCCGTCTGGGATCTCGTCTGGTCGGGGCTGGTCACCAACGACACGCTCGGGCCTGTTCGCTCCCTCGTCGGGACGGGGCGCGCAGCCCACCGGGCTCGTCGTCGCACCCCGCGGGCCCGCTATGGCCGACCAGGGCGATCCGGCATGCCGGTGCGGTCGGCGCGGTCATCCCCACCGAGCATGTCCGGCCGCTGGTCGCTGCTGCCCGAACCGACGAGCGATCCCACGCTGCGCGCGCATGCGCTCGCCGACGGCCTGCTCGACCGGCACGGGATCGTCACCCGAGGCGCCGTGGTCGCCGAGCGCGTCCCCGGCGGGTTTGCCGCCGCCTACCGCGTGCTGGCCGCCTTCGAGGACGTGGGCCGTGCGCGCCGAGGCTATGCCGTTGAGGGCCTCGGCGCCGCACAGTTCTTCTCCCCCGGAGCTGTCGACCGCCTGCGCACCTACGCCGCTGATCGCCGCGAGCCAGGGCCAGCCCTCGTGCTCGCAGCGACCGACCCGGCCAACGCCTACGGCGCCGCCCTGCCCTGGCCGGCCAGACCGGACGAGACCGCCACCGGGCACAAGCCAGGCCGCAAGGCTGGGGCTTTGGTCGTCCAGCACGATGGAGTGCTCGTTCTGTATGTCGAGCGCGGCGGCAAGTCCCTGCTCACCTGGTCCGACGACCCAGCAATCATCCAGCCCGCCGTCGATGCCCTGGCTCTGGCCATCCGTGACGGCCAGCTCGGCAAGCTCGCCGTCGAGCGCGCCGACGGCGCCGGGATCCTCGACTCCGCGTTGGGCGCAGCCCTGGAGCGCGCCGGTTTTCACCCGACGCCGCGGGGCCTGCGCTTGCGCTCGTGAAGCCGGTTGCCGTGATGCCGGTCGTCCGCCGTGCGGAGCCGTCCGACGCCGCGAACCTGGCAGACATCCGGATCGCCTCATGGCGGGCGGCGTACTCCGGGCTCGTCGCGCAGGAGGTGCTTGACGGGCTCGACGTCACGGCCGAGACCAAGCGATTCGCCGAGCGGATGCACGCCGTCGCCGAGCGGCACACCCTGGTTGCGGAGCTCGGCCCGGCGAAGGTTGTCGGCTACTGCATCTACGGCCCCGACCGGGATGAGCCCCGACCCGACCTAGGCGAGATCTACGCCATCTACGTCCATCCAGAGCACGCCGGGCGAGGCGCGGGTGGCGCCTTGCTCGATCGAGCGGTCGAAGATCTGACGGCGGCGGGCCGCACCACCGCGGTCCTTTGGGTGCTCACCGAGAATCATCGAGCCCGGGCCTTCTATGCCCGCAAGGGCTGGACCCCCGATGGCGCCAGTAGAAAACTCGAGCGACTTCGCAACCCGCAGGGGTGCGCTGTCGACGAGGTGCGCTACGTCGGTTCTGCGCGTTTGTCCAGGTGAGGTACGCCCATGCCTGAGGGTGACACCGTCTGGTTGGCCGCCAAACGCCTGCACTCGGCCCTGGCCGACCAGGAGCTCCGTCGTTCCGACTTCAGAGTTCCCCGCCTCGCCGACACCGACCTGTCCGGCCGGCGCGTCGAGGAAGTCCTCGCGCGAGGAAAGCACCTCCTGACCCGGTTCGCTGGCGGTCGTACGTTGCACACGCACTTCCGGATGGACGGTAGCTGGCACCTCTACCGGCCGGGCGAGACGTGGCGAGGTGGTCCAGCGCACGAGGTTCGAGTCGTGCTCGAGGTCCCCGATTGGTTCGCCGTCGGCTACCGCCTCCCCGTGGTCGAGCTGCTGGATACCCGCGATGAGGACTCCGCCATCGGCCACCTAGGCCCTGACCTGCTCGACGATGCGTGGGGGTCGGGTCACCTGGCCGACGGCCTCCGTCGGCTGCGCGCACGTCCGGACAGCGAGATCCGACTCGCCCTGCTCGACCAGTCCGTGGTCGCCGGCCTTGGAAACCTCTACACCAACGAGGTGTGCTTCCTTCGTGGGATAAGTCCTTGGACGCCGGTGAGCAACCTGGATGACCAGAGCCTCCAGGGTGTCGTCTCGCTGGGACGCAGGATGTTGCGGGCCAACCGGGAGACGGCCGGGCAGGTCACCACGGGCGATGCCCGGCGCGGTCGGCAGCACTGGGTGTTCGAGCGCTCGGGCCAGCCATGCCGGCGTTGCGGCAGCCCGATCCGGTCAGCCGAGCAAGGACAGCCACCCCGCCAGCGGCTGACGTACTGGTGCCCCTCCTGCCAACCAGGCAACGCGTGAGTGTCCCCAGTGAGGCTGGTACCAGATAGTTGCGCATAGTGGAAACTATTGCGCAAGGCATGTATCATCTGTACATGGGGCAGGCCGTTCGGACGTTCACCGCACTGGGCGATCCGAGCCGTTGTCTGGTGGTCGAGCACCTCGCGCAGTCGCCGCGTTCCGCCGGCGAGCTGGCAGCCCTGGCCGGCCTGACGAAATCCGCCATGAGCCGGCACCTGCGGGTGCTGCGCGAAGCGGGACTGGTCGACGACGAGCGTTCCCCGGACGACGCACGCGTCCGGATGTTCCGGATTCGACCAGAAGGCTTTGACGAGACAACCAATTGGTGGCGCAGCGTGCAAGCTCATTGGGAGCGCACGCTTGTGTCCTACGCCGAGCACGTCGAGCGTGGCCGGCGCGATGAACGCTGAGCGATCGGCGGAAGCCTCCGTCGAGGTGGGGGTCACTCCACAGCAGGCCTTCCACGTCTTCACCGAGGAGATCGGATCGTGGTGGGTCCCCGGCCCGATCAACTTCTTCGATGCCGCGCGGGCCACTGGCATGGTCGTCGAGCCGAGCGTCGGTGGTCGGGTTCTTGAGCTGTACGGCGACGAGCCGCCTCTGGTGATTGCCACGATTACGGTGTGGGACCCAGGCTCCCGCGTTGTATACCGGGGAGTGGTCGACGACACCGAGACGGTCGTGACGTTCAGCGCGATCGAGAACGGCACCAGGGTTCACGTCCACCAGCGAGCACTTCCCGGTGCCTTGCGCGCCTTCTTGTTCTGGCCGAACGTCCTCGGCTGGTTCGCTTCGAACACCACGCCACCGCCTCACGTCCAGGAGTCTTCGTATGAATGACGTCGTGCCCATGCTCACCTACGCAGACGGTCCCGCCGCCATGGACTGGCTCGTCGAAGTGTTCGGCTTCGAGGAGCAGACGCGCTGGCTCGATGACGAGGGGCGAGTCGACCATGGCGAGCTCCGCACGGGCGATGGACTCGTCATGGTCGCCTCGACCAACACGGCGTACGAGGGTCCCAGCGCCCATCGGCAGCACTGCGGCCCAGCCGACGCCTGGCTGAGTTCGCCGTACGTCGTCGACGGTGTGCTGGTCTACGTCGATGACATCGACGCCCACTACGCCAGGGCAGTGGCTGCTGACGCGCCAACCTTGTCCGAGATCGAGAGCGGCGGCCCGGGGCGCCTGTATCGCACTGAGGATCTCGAGGGTCACCGCTGGATGTTCATGCAGCGCGGGTGAGGAGGATGGCCGGGGGCTTACTGGCAGTGGCCCGACGCCCGGTCGCGCACCTTTCCGCTCGGCGCGGCCAGGAACTTCGCGTGCCAGCTGTCGTTCTTCAGCCCTAGCCGGAGCAGCCCGAACGTGTCGTTGATGCGCACCCGGCTGGCCGGCGTGATCGCGGCGAAGCCGCGTCGATGGCCGCCTCCTGTGCCCACGACGAACAGGACGGGTCCGGCCTGGCGCCGCTTCCCATCTACTCCCACGGGGCCGATCCGCTCGTAGTCGTGCGCATGGCCAGCGACGACCAGGTCGATACCTCGGTGATGAGCAGCGCGCCACAGCGCGTCGACCTGGACGGAGTCACCATGCTCGTTGTCCGAGCTGAACCGAGGATGGTGCAAGGCGAGCAACGTGCAGCGGTCCTTGTCGCTGTCCAACGTGCTCTTGAGCCACGCCACCTGCTCGGAGTGCTTCCCGCACCTGACCGTCGTGCAGTTCGAGTCGACGACCAGGACCCGCCACGCACCGAGCCGGTAGGAGTACCAGGGTGTCGTGCTCGTCCCGGAGTTCGGCCAGTTGGCATAGAACACCGAACGGTGGCCGTCATCATGGTTGCCGATTGCTGCGCGGGTACGGCTGCGCAAGTCTCCCCAGGCGGGCCAGAAGCAGTCGTCGTAGTTGGCCTGTGTCCCGTCCGGGTAGGCGATGTCGCCCAACAACTGGATGGAACCCTGGCGTTTGGCCGCCAGCGTGGCGCTCGCCTGACCGCGATCGCCGCGGGGGGCGCAGTCACCGAGGTCCCCGGCGAGCAAGAGGGTCGCGGAGTCAATCGCCTGCACGGAAGCGCCCGCAGGGGCCGGTGGTGGTTCGGGAGACCCGCAGGCACCCGCCACGAGCGCGAGGGGCAGCGCGATGGCGGCCACCAGACCCGCCCGCCCCGTACGTGGTCGCCGCGCGCGAGACGAGAACACCATCACGGCTCTTCCCCGGTCACGATGGCCGGCTCGTCGGCAGGGGAGACGAGGGCCGAGGCAAGAACAGCGACGACGGCCGCACGCCCCTCCCGCTGGCCCGGACAAGCCAGAAAGCTCGCCAGGGTACGAAGGACCATCTCCACTCGCGGGGGCGTTGGTGCGATGGCGTGGCGTTCCAGCACGTCTGCGACGAGCCGCCGGGCTCGGGTGTCGTTCGGAGCCGCCGAGACAAGTGCGGCCAGCACTTCCGGCTCGCGGACTGCTAGCGTGCGGCCGGCGGGATGCTCCGCCACTCGGTCGGCGGCCGCCGCCAACCCCTCGCGCAGGGTTGAGCCGCCCAGCGCCAGGCCACCCGCACCGTCCACCTCACGGTCCAACAGCGCTCGCAGCACGTCGTCCTTGGTGCGGAAGTGGTTGTAGACCGTGGCCTTGGCCACTCCTCCGGCCGCCGCGATGCCGCTCATGCTCGTCGCCCGGGTCCCCCGCGCGACGACGCTCTTCAGCGCACCATCGAGCACCCCTGACCGGGCTCGACCCATCGCATTGCCGGCCCGCGATCGCGATCCGGCTCGAGCCACCGGACGTGCCTCGAACTGGTGGCCGACGCCGGCATTCATCTGTGTGTTCAGACGCTCGCGCTCAGGCCGCGGATGCGACCGGAGCGGTGGCTGCGGCATCCGCAAGCTCCACGAGCGCGAACTCATCACTGACCGAGCTGAGCACCTCAGAAAGGGGCACGTCCAACGCCGTGCAGATGGACGCCAGCAGCTCGCTGCTCGCTTCCTTCTGGCCGCGCTCGACCTCGGACAGGTATCCCAGGGACACGCGAGCCGACGAAGAGACCTCGCGAAGCGTGCGGCCCTGCCGCAACCGGCGGGCGCGGAGCTCGTGACCGAGTACGCGTCGAAGCAGTTCCATGACGCCCTCCTCGGTCTGATCGGGGCACCCAGTGTGCGCCCGTCTCATCTCACCGTACCCGCTCCACCCCCCCTGGGGGGTTCAGAGCCCTTCAAGTATGCCGGGAGCGCTGCCACGTTCACCCGTCCGGCCCGCAGCTGCATGCGAGCCAGCCACGCTATCGGTGCAACGCCGTCCGAGCCCAGCACATTTCCGCGGGCCGCTGTTGTGCCCGGTCGGTTCGCTCAGCCGTTGCCGAGTACGCCCTCGAGCAGCTCCAGTGCTGCCAGGACAGCTGCGGCGCGCACCCGCGCTCGATCGCCCGCAACAGCCAGCACGGCCCCCCGCTCCCCCGTGGGACCTGCCAGCGCGACGTGCACGGTGCCGGGGGGGTGCCCATCCTGCTCGGCCGGCCCTGCCACGCCCGTCGTGGCCAGTCCGTACGTCGCCACCAACCGTGCCCGCACCCCGACCGCCATGCCCGCAGCCACCCGCGCGTCCACTGCCCCGACCTCGGCCAGCAGGTGACGGTCGACACCGAGCAACGAGGCCTTGAGATCGGTGGCATAGGCGACGATCCCGCCCCGCAGCACGGCAGAGGCCCCTGGCACGTCGACGAGGGAGCCAGTGAGCTGTCCGCCTGTGAGCGACTCTGCGACCGCCAGCGTCTCCCCGCGGCGGGTCAGTTCCGCCACGAGCCGCGCGCACAGCCGATCGATCTGCTCGTGTTCGGGGCTCACCGTGGTCACCTGGCGTCCTGACGTCGAGCCCGCTTCATGAGCGCTCGTTCCGAGGTCTGCCGCAGCTCAAAGCCTTTGACGACGTAGTGCGCGCCAGTGACGACGGTGACCACCAAGGCGGCTGCCATGACCCACGCGCGAAACGTCGCCAGGAAACCCGTGAGCGGCAGCAGGTACAGCGAGACAGCGCCAGCTTGGAGTGCGGTCTTGAGCTTCCCCCCACGACCGGCGGCGATCACGCCGTGCCGAATCACCCAGAAGCGCAGGAGGGTCACCCCGACCTCGCGAACCAAGATCACCCCGGTGACCCACCAGGGCAGCTCGTCGAGCAAGGACAGCCCGATGAGGGCCACCCCCATCAAGGCCTTGTCGGCGATGGGATCGGCCACCTTGCCGAAGCTGGTCACGAGTCCCTGCCGGCGGGCGATGGCGCCGTCCAGGTAGTCGGTTGCTGTCGCCACAGCGAAGACGATGAAGGCGGCGATCCTCGAGGTCGAATCCGTCCCGCCGTCGCGAAGCAGCAACCAGGCGAACAGCGGCACCAGCAATAGCCGGAGGATGGTCAGGGCGTTGGGCACGTTCCAGAGCGACGACTCGTCGGCCGGTGTTGCAATCGGGTCGGGAGGGAGTGGCTTCACCGCTGGCTCCCCGAAGCCCGCGCTGCCAGGTCGACCCCCTCGGTGCCGATGACCATCGCTTGGATGATGTCGCCGACCTGGGCGCCTCGCGCATCCAGGACGATTGTGGTGCCGTCGACCTCGGGCCCTTGATGCTCGGCCCTGCCCTCGATGACCCGCGCGCCGGACGTCCCAGCCGCTCCGCCCGGCCGGATGGACTCCACGAGTACTCGCACCGCCTCACCGATGCGCTCCTCCGCGCGCTGCGCCGTGAGCTCCTCCGCGAGCTGAGAGATCCTCGTGACCCGTTCCGCCACGATCTGAGCTGGAAGCTTGCCGTCCAGATCGGCCGCCTCGGTGCCGTCCTCGTCGGAATAGCCGAAGACGCCGATCACATCGAGGCGCGCTTCGACCAGAAAATGCTCGAGCTCGGCGACATCTGCCTCGGTCTCACCCGGGAAGCCGACGATCACGTTGGATCGCACGCCCGCGGATGGCGCTTTCGCCCGTGCCGCCGCCAGGAGCTCCAAGAACGAATCCGTGTCTCCGAAACGACGCATCCGCCGCAGCAGCGGCCCCGAAGCATGCTGAAAGGACAGATCGAAGTACGGCAGGACGCCCGGGGTCGCGGTCAGAGCCTCGACAAGGGTTGGTCGCATCTCGGCAGGCTGGAGGTAGGACACTCGCACCCAGTCGATGCCAGGGACGTTCGCCAGCTCGGGCAACAGGGTCTCGAGCAGCCGGAGGTCACCAAGGTCCTTGCCGTAGGAGGTCGAGTTCTCGCTGACCAGGAAGACCTCGCGGACGCCCTGGTCGGCCAGCCATCGAGCCTCGTCGAGGACCTCGGTCGGTCGACGCGACACGAAGGCGCCTCGAAAGGACGGGATGGCACAAAAGCTGCAGCGCCGGTCGCATCCGGACGCGAGCTTGAGAGGTGCGCTCGGGCCGCCCTCGAGCCGGCGCCGAACCGCACGAGGCCCGGAGGCCGGAGCCGTGCCCGGCGGGAGGTCGGCGATCGGGTCGCCATGGCCGGGTACGGCGACCGCGCCGAGTCCGGCCGGGCGGGCGGTCGGGGTGATGGGGAGGAGCTTGCGCCGATCTCTCGGCGCGTGTGCGACATGCGGGGTGCCTGCAAGCAAGGATTCCAGCCTGGCTCCGACATCCACGTAGTCGTCGAAGCCGAACACCGCATCCGCCTCAGGCAAAGAGTCGGCCAATTCCGCGCCGTACCTCTCGGCCAGGCATCCCACGGCGACGACCGCCCTGGTCGCGCCGCCGGCCTTGAGATCAGCGGCGGCCAGCAAGGTGTCGACGGAGTCCTTCTTTGCCGCCTCGACGAAACCACAGGTGTTGACGAGGACAGCTTCGGCGTCCGCGGGCTCGGCCACGAGCGTCCAGCCATCCGCCTCGAGGCGACCAGCGAGCTCCTCGCTGTCGACCTCGTTGCGCGCACAGCCCAAGGTGACGAGAGCCACCGTTCGCGCGGGCTCGGTAGCGAGACGGGCTTCGGGCACCCCGTCAGCGTACGGGGATCAGCCGGCCGCGGTCGGATCCCCGGGACCGAAGGTGAGGCGGGCGACCTCTCCGACACCACCGGGCGAGCCGAGGTCTGTGCCGTTGACGGTGAGCCTGATCGCCCCGGCATTGCCCAGGACCAGCTTGACGGTGTTGCGGTTCTTGAAGGTCATGGTCTTGCCGTCCTCGAGCGTGCCGCTGAAGACCTGACGGCTGCCTTCAGTCGCGGCGATCCAGCTGCGACCGCCCTGAGCCTTGACGACGACCAGCACGCCGTCCGCTGGGGCTTCGGCGATGTCGGTGTTCGTCGGTGTCGGGCTCGGGCTCTGCTCCGCCGGCGTGCTCTCGACGGGAGGACTGGTCGTGACGTCTGGAACGACCCCGGTCACCGTCTCTCGAGGGGTGTCCGACCCGGTGGCCACCTGCCAGATCCCGAACCCGACGAGCACGACGAGGGCGACCGCCATGGCGGCCACCCAGTTGGGACCTCGCCGTTCAGGGCGGGCCTGCGTCTCGGACTCGAAGATTCGTGACGGGCTGGGAGCGGTTTCCAGGTGGGTGCTGTCGAACTCAGCCAGCAGCGGCGCCGGATCGAGCCCGACGGTGCGCGCGATGGTGCCGATGTGCCCCCGAGCGTAGATGTCCCCGCCGCACAGGCGGTAGTCGTCGGACTCGATGGCTTCCACGAGGGTGCGGCGGATCCGGGTCCGCTCGGCGACGTCGGCGGTCGTCAGACCCGCTTCTGCGCGCGCGGAAGCCAGGGCCTCGCCGATGCTCACCTACACTCCTCCTCGCTCGCTCGCCACGCGGCCGCACGGTCAGCCAGCGCACGATCCCATCGTACGCTGAGCCTCTATGTCGACAAAGAGTGAAGCGATCTTCACTCTGCGTAAGGGGAGAGTCTGCCCCGGCAGAGCCGGTTCATACCGGATCGAGACGTCTTTCTCAGCCGCCGCGCAGCGTCTCCAAGACGCCGTCCAGCTCGTCGGCGGTCACGAGCACCTCACGTGCCTTGGAGCCTTCAGAGGGTCCGACAACACCGCGGGTCTCCATCAGGTCCATCAGCCGACCCGCCTTGGCAAAGCCGACGCGGAGCTTGCGTTGGAGCATGGAGGTCGACCCGAACTGCGTGGTCACGACCAGCTCGACGGCCTGGCAAAGGACCTCGAGATCGTCCCCGACCTCTTCGTCGACCTCTCGCTTGCTCGCGGTGGCTCCACCGGTGACGTCCTCGCGATAGGTCGGCTGCAGCTGGGCCTTGCAATGTTCGACCACGCTGTGGACCTCGGCCTCGGTCACCCACGCGCCTTGGATCCGCATCGCCTTGCTCGCGCCCATCGGCAAGAACAGTCCGTCGCCTTGCCCCACGAGCTTCTCGGCTCCCGGCTGATCGAGGATGACTCGACTGTCGGCCAGGCTGGACGTGGCGAAGGCCAGTCGCGAGGGCACGTTGGCCTTGATCAGGCCGGTGACCACGTCGACGCTCGGTCGCTGGGTTGCGAGCACGAGGTGGATCCCGGCCGCCCGGGCGAGCTGGGTGATTCGTACGATCGAGTCTTCGACATCGCGAGGTGCCACCATCATCAAGTCCGCGAGCTCGTCGACGATCACCAGCAGGTAGGGGTAGGGCTTCAGGACCCGCTCGCTGCCCTCGGGCGCCTTGAGCTTGCCCGACCGGACCGCCTTGTTGAAGTCGTCCAGGTGCCGGAAGCCGAACGCGGACAGGTCGTCGTAGCGCATGTCCATCTCACGCACGACCCACTGCAGCGCCTCGGCAGCCTTGCGTGGGTTGGTGATGATCGGAGTGATCAGGTGCGGGATGCCTTCGTAGATCGTGAGCTCGACCCGCTTGGGGTCGACCAGGACCATCCGGACCTCGTCCGGCGTCGAGCGCAGCAGGACCGACGTGATCAAGGTATTGATGCAGGAGGACTTGCCGGAACCAGTGGCGCCCGCAACGAGCACGTGCGGCATCTTGGCCAGGTTGGCGCACACGAAGTGCCCCTCGACGTCCTTACCGAGGCCGACGAGCATCGGGTGGTGGTCGCCGCGCGCGACGCTGGAACGCAAGACGTCACCCAGACTGACGTTCTCGCGATCGGCATTGGGGATCTCGATCCCGATGGCTGACTTGCCGGGGATCGGGCTGAGGATCCGAACATCCGCACTGGCCACCGCGTAGGCGATGTTCTTGCTCAGCGCGGTCACTCGCTCGACCTTGACCGCTGGTCCTAGTTCGACCTCGTAGCGGGTCACTGTCGGGCCGCGGGAGAACCCGGTGACCTGGGCGTCGATCTCGAACTGGTCGAGGACCCTCGTCAGGGCTTCGACCACCGTGTCGTTGGCCTGGGTTCGCGCCTTGTGCGCGCTACCTGGTCGGAGCAGATCGGGGGCAGGCAGGTGATAGGTGATGTCGCCCGACAAGGCGAGTTGCTCGACCCGCGCCGGGATCGGCTCGATCGTCTTGGGTGCGGTCCCGGAACCGGTGACGACCACGTCTGTGTCCGTCGATTCCTCACCGGCCGGCGCCTTGACGGGGGTACGACGTCCCGTTCCCCCGGCCAGCACCGGAGAGTCGAAGGGCTGCTCGGGGTCGGCGTCACGCAGGGCACCGACCCGTCGTCGAGGACGTCCGCGCTTGAGCGGCTCGGCGGTAGGCCCGGTGAGGTCTATGACGTCCTCGTCGACAGGGGCCGGCCGCCGGAGCAGCCGATCCAGCGCGGCCCTCGTGCGCGCCGGCACCTGGTGGATGGGCGTGCCCGTGAGGACCACCACACCGAAGCCGGCCAGCAGCACAAGCAGCGGAAGCGCGAGGAAGCCGGTCACGCCGGCCACCAGAGGTGCGGCCGCGAGGAAGCCCAACCACCCACCGCCGGAGCGAAGAGCAGCGGACCCGTCGCTGGCCAGCGGGGTACCGGAGATCACGTGGATCGCGCCGCACGAGCCCAGAAGAAGCGCGGCCCACCCGATGGCGTTGCGACCAGCAGGGGCGTTGTGCTCGGGGTGGCGAAGAATGCGCCAGGCAGCGGCCACCAGAAGCAGGGGTGCCACCCAGGCGAGACGACCCATGAGTCCGACAACGATGCTGTCCACCAGTGAGGCAACCGGGCCATCGAGGTGCCACCAGACGGCTGACGCGGCGAGCAGGGCGCCGGCGATCGCCAGCAGCCCGATGCCGTCACGGCGCAGCGCCGGGTCGAGATCATGGGCGCCGCGCCCGACCCGGCGGACTGCCGCTCCCAGCACGTGCGCCACGCCCAGCCAGATTCCTCGCAGCGCCCGCCCGAGCAGGCCGATGAGACGGGCCACCGGGCCGGGGCCGCGCCTGGCCGCGGCCGCCTTGCTGGCCGACGCGCTGCGGGGCTTGGTCGGCGGGCGGTTGGCCGACCGGGCGGCCGTCCGGCCCCGAGCTGAGGAGCTGGTCGAGCGTCCGGTCGACCGCGTGGAGCTGCTCGACGTGCTCCCAGCCTTGCGCGAGGTACCGGACGACGTGGTAGACGCAGCGGACGCACGGGTCCGGCCGGGGGAAGTGGCCATCCCAGCAGGCTAGCCGCTGACCCCACCTATCCCAGGGATCTCAGCCGCCCCACGCGCCGCACCGTTGGCCGAAGGCGCCTAGACCTCGACGACGACCGGAATGATCATCGGCCGGCGCTTGTGCTTGCCACCGACCCATGAGCCGACCGTGCGACGGACCACCTGCTGCAGCTGGTGGGTATCGGTGGCACCTTCGCGCAGCGCGTCCTCGAGGGCAGCGGTCAGGTTGGGCATCACCTCGTCGAACACCGCATCGTCGAGCCCGAAGCCGCGTGCGTGGATCTCCGGTCCGGCCACGACCTTCCCGGTGCCGAGGTCTACGACGACCAACGCCGAGATGAAGCCCTCGGAGCCCAAGATCCGCCTGTCCTTGAGCGAGGACTCGGTGAGGTCACCGACCGATGACCCATCGACATAGACGTACCCCGCAGGCACCGCCCCAGTGATCGACGCGACACCGTCGACCAGGTCCACGACGAGGCCGTCCTCGCTGAGCAGCACGCGCTCCGGCGCGACGCCGGTGGCGATCGCCAGGTCGGCGTTGGCTCGAAGGTGTCGCCACTCCCCGTGAACCGGCATCACGTTCTTCGGCCGCACGATGTTGTAGCAGTAGGTCAGCTCGCCCGCCGCGGCATGCCCACTCACGTGAACCAGGGCGTTGCCTTTGTGGATGACGTTGGCGCCGAGCTTGGAAAGCCCGTTGATCACCCGGAAGACCGCGTTCTCGTTTCCGGGGATCAGCGAGGAGGCGAGCAGCACGGTGTCACCTTCGGAGATGCGGATCTGGTGATCGTTGCTCGCCATCCGGGACAGGGCCGCCATCGGCTCGCCCTGTGACCCTGTCGACACGAGCACCACCTTGTCGTCGGGCAGGTCCTTGATCGCGTCCAGAGACACGATGAGGCCGTCGGGGATCTTGAGGTAGCCGAGGTCGCGCGCCACCCCCATGTTGCGCACCATCGAGCGCCCGACGAAAGCCGCGTGCCGCCCGTGAGCGTGGGCGATGTCGAGTACCTGCTGGATGCGGTGCACGTGGGAGGCGAACGAGGCGACGATGATCCGCTTCTTGGCCTGGCCGAACACCCTGTCGATGGTCGGCTCGATGTCGCGCTCGGTGCGGACGAAGCCCGGGACCTCGGCGTTGGTCGAGTCGACCAGGAAGAGATCGACACCCTCCTCCCCGAGCCGGGCGAAGGCGCGCAGATCGGTGATCCGACCGTCGAGCGGCAGCTGGTCCATCTTGAAGTCACCGGTGTGCAGCAGGAGCTGCCCGCTCGGCGTCCGGATGGCGACGGCCAAGGCATCGGGGATGGAATGGTTGACCGCGACGAACTCGCACCCGAAGGGCCCGAGCTGCTCGATCTGGCCCTCCTTCACCTCGAGGGTGTAAGGCTTGATCCGGTGCTCGCGCAACTTGGCCTCGACGAAGGCCAGCGTCAACCGCGATCCGAGAATCGGCAGGTCTGCCTTCTCCCGCAACAGGTAGGGAACAGCGCCGATATGGTCCTCATGGCCGTGGGTGAGCACGATGGCCTCGACCTGGTCCAGCCGATTCCTGATCCAGTCGAAGTCCGGGAGGATGAGGTCGACGCCAGGCTGATGGTCCTCCGGAAAGAGGACCCCGCAGTCCACGATCAGCAGCCGCCCGCCGTACTCGAACACGGTCATGTTGCGACCGATCTCCCCCAAGCCGCCCAGGGCGACGACTCGAAGCCCTCCCGGCGCCAGGGCAGGCGGCAGGCCAAGCTCTGGATGGCTCACGCGGCGAACCCGGGGACGCCGCCGTCGGCTAGATCGAGCACGAGTTGGGCCAGCTCCACCTCAGTGGCATCCACGAGAGGGGGCCGGACGGGTCCAGCTGGCAGCCCGAGCTGGTTGAGCGCGGCTTTCACCGTGATGACTCCTTGGGTACGGAAGATGCCCTCGACGATCGGCAGCATCTGGCGGTGCAGGGTGAGGGCCGAGGCAACCTCGCCGGCCTCGTAGCAGGCCAACATCATGTCGATCCGGCTGGCGCACACGTGACCGGTGACGCTGACCACACCGACCGCGCCGACCGAGAGCAACGGCAAGTTGAGGAGGTCTTCTCCGGAGTAGAAGGCCAGGTCGCAGCGAGCCATCACCTTGGACGCTGCCCCGAGGTCGCCCTTGGCGTCCTTGTTAGCGACGATCCGCGGATGTTGGGCCAGCCGGACCAGCGTGTCGGTCTCGATGGCGCAGCTCGTCCGGCCGGGGATGTCGTAGAGCATGACGTCAAGGTCGGTGGCGTCGGCGATCGCTTCGAAGTGGGCGATGAGGCCGCTCTGCGGCGGCTTGTTGTAGTACGGCGTCACCGCCAGCAGTCCGTCGGCGCCGGCCTTTTCGGCCTGCCGGGCCAGCTCGACAGAGTGCGCCGTGTCAGCCGTGCCGACGCCGGCGATGACCCGCGCACGAGCGCCCACAGCCTCGACAACGGCGCGGACGAGCTGCTCCTTCTCAGCGTCGGTCGTCGTAGGTGATTCCCCGGTGGTCCCGTTGAGGACCAGTCCGTCGCACCCGTTGTCAACGAGGTGCCCGGCCAGCCGGGCTGCCCCGTCGAGATCGAGCGACCGATCGGGTCGGAAGGGCGTGATCATCGCCGTCAGCACCCGACCGAAGGGGCGGAAGGGAAGCGTGCGCTCGGGGGCCATCGCCACCCCCGTGTATGTGTCCGCCATGGGCACGAGGCTACCGTCCGACGGCCCGGGTGAGGCTGCGGCAGACTGCCTGACATGCGCGCCGCCCTCATGACCGCCTTCCGGGAGCCCCTCCAGGTCACCGAGGTCCCCGACCCCGGTGTGCCCGCCGATGGAGTGGTGCTGGAGGTGCTCGCCAGCGGCGTCTGCCGTAGTGACTGGCACGGCTGGCAGGGCCACGACCCGACGATCGCTCTGCCGCACGTGCCGGGGCACGAGATGACCGGCCGCGTCGCCGCGCTAGGACCCGAGGTGACTCGGCATCAGGTCGGAGACCTGGTGACGGTGCCGTTCTGCTGCGGGTGCGGCGGATGCGCGCAGTGTCGACGCGGGCACACCCAGATCTGCGACCAAGACATCCAGCCCGGCTTCACGCGATGGGGCTCGTTCGCCGAGTACGTCGCTCTGCCCGCCGCCGATCTCAACGTGATCAGCCTGCCCGCCGGAAGCGATCCGATGGCCATGGCCTCGCTGGGATGCCGCTTCATGACCGCTTGGGCGGCCCTACGGGTGCACGCGCAGCTGCAGCCCGGTGAGTGGTTGTCGGTGTACGGCTGCGGTGGCCTCGGGCTGGCGGCCGTGATGATCGCGAGCTCCCTTGGGGCCCGGGTCGTTGCAGTGGACCTGGACGGCGAGCGTCTCGAGCTGGCTCGTTCGGTGGGCGCCGAGGTGTGCGTTCTGGCGGGAGACGGCCCGACAGGTGCCGTCGTGGAAGCCACCGCTGGGGGTGCACAGGTTTCCCTCGATGCGGTCGGCAGCGCACGTACAGCTGCTGACTCGGTGCTGTCCCTGGGCAAGCACGGGCGCCACGTGCAGGCTGGCCTGATGCTCGAAGCAGACAGGTTCGCGCCGATGCCGATGGCGCGAGTGATCTCCCACGAGCTCCAGCTGTTCGGCGTTCACGGAATGGCGGTGAAGCACTACCCAGCGCTGCTCGAGGAGGTCGCCGCTGGCCGGCTGAACCCCGTGCGGCTGATCGGCGCGAGAATCAGTCTCGACGCCGTCCCAGCAGAGCTCGAGGCGATGACCACCTTCCAGCAGAAGGGATTGTCCGTCGTCACCTCGTTCTGACAACCTCCGGTCAGCGCGAACGGTAGTGCAGATAGACGACGCCGCTGGCGAAGCGACGTTCGTCGACGAGCTCGAGATCCCAGCGCAACCCATCCGGCAAAGCGGGAGTCCCTCCTCCAACGACCACCGGATTCTGGAACAGGTGAAGCTGGTCCACGAGGCCTGCGCGCAGGGCGTGCGCAGCCAACGTGGGTCCCCCGATGCCGACGTCACGGCTTGCTGAGGACACCAGCGAACGTACGGCTTCGGGGTCAAAGGTGCGCTCTATCGTGGTGCGCGCGGTCGAGACCTCCTCCAACGTGGTGGAGAAGACGACCTTGTCCACCGACCGCCAGATCGCTGCATAGTCGGAGATCGCCGCCGGCTCGCCCTCCGTGCGCATCGTCTCCCAGACCCGCATGACCTCATACATCCGGCGTCCCAAGAGATAGGTGCCCGCCTGTCGCTCGAGGTCGTTGACGAACGAATGAACCTCTTCGTCGGGCGCTGCCCAGTCGAAGGATCCGGCCGCGTCAGCGACGTAGCCGTCCAACGAGGTGATTGCGGAGTAGACGAGCAGCCCCATGCCAAGACGTCCCTCGTCCGTTCGGTTAAGGGGCCACGCGGCCGTTGGCCACGAAGGCGGCATGGGTGATAGGCATCAACCGCGCCCACTCCTCTTCGTACCGCTCGGCAACCATCTCGATCTCGCGCTGCGGGTATGAGGGAAAGTGTGAGTCCTCGGCCGCGCGACGCAGCGACAGGAAGTTCATCAAGCTCCGAGCGTTCAAGGTGACGTAGGCCGAGGAGTAGATCGACACGGGCAACACCATCCGCGCGACTTCACGAGCCACCCCCGCGTCGAGCATCGTCAGGTAGGCGTCGTACGACTGCCGCATCGAGGTCTTCATCTCACGATCGACCACGTCGGACTGTTCAGCCGTACCCTCGACGAACTCGTAGGCGCCGGCCTTGCCGATCTGGACCAGCCGCCGGTCCGCGCCGGGCACGTAGAACACCGGTCGCAGGACCCGATATCTCCCGCTCTCCTCGTTGTAGGACATGACTCGGTGTCGCATGTGCTCACGCCACACGAAGATTGGTGCCTGCACGTAGAACGTCATCGTCGAGTGCTCGAACGGCGATCCGTGGCGCTCGCGCATGAGGAAGCGGATCAGCCCCGCCGATCCCGACGCGTCCGCGTCCACCTCGGCAAGGGTCTGTTCCCCGAGCGTCGACACGCGTGCCGCGAAGACCACATCGGCGTCGGCGGCCGCGGACTTCACGAGCTCGACGGTCACGTCGCTACGGAACTCCATCTCGAGGGCTGCTTCGGTCTCGGTGGGCGCTTCGGTGGTCACGGTCACGGAGCTCTCTGTCGTCTGCGTCACGACCGTCACGCTACCCGTCCTGTCTCCTCGTCGACAGAACACGCGCCAGCGAGCCCGACCTGTCATCCGAGCGCCGGGCACCTGGAAGGAGTAGATGAGGCAGGATCGAGGACGTGGCGGACATGAGCGTGCGACCAGCTAGAGCAACCGACGCCGAAGGCGCCGCTGCGGCGCAGCTCGCCGCTTGGCGCGCGGACCGTGAGCTGCCCGGACGGGTCCTGGACGGGCTGGACCGGGACGCCCTGGCCGACCAGTGGAGTGCGGCAGCCGTACGGCCTCCGTCTGTGCGTCATCGAGTGCTGGTCGCGGTCGAGGGATCCGCGGAAGGGGACGTGGTCGTGGGCGTCGCGGCGACCGGACCGGCCGCCGATCCTGACCGGGACCCCAGCGCCGACGGCGACCTCATCGCCTTGGCCGTCCACCCGGACTTCCGCCGGCGGGGCCACGGATCGCGCCTGCTTCAGGCGGCGGCCGACACCTTGGTAGCCGCGTCCTTCACGGCTGCGTACACCTGGGTGGAGTCGCACGACGACGCGGGGCGTGCCTTCCTGGTGTCGAGCGGCTGGGCTCCCGACGGCGCCCACCGCACCCTTGACCTCGACGGCACCGGAGAGGTGACCCTCACCGAGGTGCGGCTCCACACCTCCCTCACCTGAGACCCACGCTCCTTGGCCTGCGCCCGGATCGCGATCCCCGCCCACGTGATGGGGCGTGCCCACGGGCGATTGGTCACCGCTACGGCTCGTTGAGCGCGAGGTGTCCAGGGGCCGTGGCGGCTCGCGCGCGCTGTGTCCACACCACGCACGCCAGGACCACAGCCGCGGCAATCACCGTGAGCCACCCCACGGATTCTCCCAGCAGGAGAACCGACCACGTGAGGGTCAACAACGGCTGAAGGAGCTGGACCTGCGAGGCTCGAGCGACCCCGGCACCATGAAGACCGGCGTACCACGCGAAGAAGCCGATATACATCGAGACCAGCGCGAGGTAGAGCAACGCGGCCGTCGACTCGGCGGTCGGTGCCCGATCTGGGTCCGACGCCACCCATGACACGATCGAGGCCGCGACGGTCACCGGCAACATGACGACGAGTACCCACGAGATGACCTGCCATCCCGCCATCCGCCGGGCGAGGACGGCACCCTCGACGTACCCGTACGCCGCCGCCAGCACGGCGCCGAGGAGCAGCACGTCGGCGACCAGGTCACCGCCGCTCGCACCACCGCGCGACAACGCGAAAGCGGCCAACGCCGCCGTGCCACACACGGCCGCCGACCAAAATGCCTTCGACGGGTTTTCACCGGTTCGAGCGACCCCGAGCACAGCTGTTGCGATCGGCAGCCCGGCGATGACCACGGCCGCGTGCGCCGAAGTGGTCGACTGGAGCGCCACCGTGGTGAGGACTGGAAAGCCGATCACAACGCCCAGCCCGATGCCGATCAGTGGCCGGAGCGCGTATCGCCCCGGCCAGCCAACCCCGGCCAAACGGATCACCACAACGGCTACTGCGCCGGCGATTGCGGCCCTCCCCATGGAGATGACAGCCGGGTCATAGCCGCGCAGCGCGATCTTCGTGAAAGGCAGCGTGAACGAGAACATGACGACGGCGGCCAGTGCGAGAACGAGGCCCCGCCGCGCAGCCGAACCGCCAGGGGTGACCTGGCGCTCGGGAGACGACACCACTCCAGCCTAAGGAGGGGGCTGATGCCAGGATGAGGCGATGAGCTCCACCGGGATCCCCGCTGCCGCCTTCGACTTCTATGACGAGTTGGCTGCCGACAACACACGCTCCTGGTGGATGGCGCACAAGCCGGCCTACGAGTCCGAGGTCCGGGCTCCCGTGATCGGCATGCTCGCCGAGCTCCAGGACGAGTTCGGGGCCGGGCACGTCTTCCGGCCCTACCGCGATGTGCGGTTCGCCAAGGACAAGACACCGTACAAGGATCACCAAGGCGCCTTCGTCGGCGTCGAAGACGCCATGGGGTACTACCTTCAGGTGTCCGCCACAGGGCTGATGGTGGCCGCCGGGTGGTACTCCCCGCAGGGTCGCCAGATCGACCGCTACCGAGCCGCCGTCGACGGACCCGCCGGTGGCGAGCTCGAGCGGGCGCTGGCCAAAGTCACGGGGAAGCGGTCGCCGTACTCCCTCGACGGCAACGCTCTCAAGACCTTTCCGCGAGGTTGGCCACCGGACCATCCGAGGATCGAGCTCCTCCGGCTCCGGCGCTTGACCTTGTCGCGGAGCTTCCCCCCGGCAGACTGGATGGCCACGCGCGAGGCGGTCACGCGCGTGCGCAAGGACTGGCGCGCCCTCAGGCCAGTGGTCGAGTGGCTGGCCGACCACGTCGGGCCCGGATCCGATCCGCGCGAGCCCGACTGATGAGCCCGCCGACCGCCGCCATCCCGTGGGAGCACACCAGGCGCGTCGTCGTACGCGACTCTGTCGGCCTCGGTGTGGCAGTGGGCGCCTACGGCATCTCCTACGGCGCGCTGGCCGTCACGTCCGGGTTGAGCATTCTTGCGACGTGCGCGCTGTCCGTACTCGCCTTCACGGGCGGCTCGCAGTTCGCCTTCATCGGGATCCTCGGCTCAGGCGGCTCGCCGTGGTCGGGAGCGGCCACCGGCCTCCTGCTCGGTGTTCGGAACACGCTGTACGGGCTCCGTCTGAGCGCTCTGCTCGGGCTGAGGGGCGGCCGGCAGCGCCTCGTCGGCGCACAGCTGGTGATCGACGAGACGACAGCGATGGCGGTCTCCCATGAGGACGACGCCGATCCCCGGCCTGGACGCCTGGCCTTCTGGACCACGGGACTGGCCGTCTTCACCTGCTGGAATCTCGCCACCCTGGTCGGTGCAGTCAGCGTCTCCGCGGTCGGGGACCCCACCGACTGGGGACTGGATGCCGCCGTCCCGGCTGCGTTCCTGGCTCTGCTCTGGCCACGACTGAGCTCCTCGCTCCCGCGTCTGGTGGCCCTGGGCGGGGCGGCAGTGGCCCTCGTGCTCACGCCGCTCGTGACGCCTGGCATTCCGGTGCTCGCCGCGGGCCTTGTCGCCGTGGTGGCGGGTCTGCTGCAGACGCGACCGCAGGCGATCGATCGACCCGCCCCATGAGCGCCACCTGGGCGGCCCTGCTCTCGATGGCGATCGGCTGCTACGCGCTCAAGCTGGCTGGCGTCTCGATCCCCGAAGCGGTTCTCGACAATGCGCGCGTCCGCGCCATCGCCGTGCTGCTCCCCGTGGCCCTGCTCGCCGGGCTCACAGCGGTCCAGACCTTCTCCGACGGGAACGGGCTGGTCCTGGACGCTCGGGCAGCTGGGGTCGCCGCAGCCGCTGTCGCCCTGCTGATGCGGGCTCCCTTTCTGCTCGTCATCATCGTCGCGGCGGCCGTCGCGGCGGCCCTGCGCGCGCTGGGGATCGGCTGACATGGCGAGCGGTTGGAAATTCTGGCCGGAAAAGCCGCCGGGACCCGTCGACGACGCGTTCGTCCAGAAGAACTGGGTGCGGCCCTACCGGCCTGGCCCGTTCCGCGTGGCCATGGCACTGCTCGTCTTCGCTGTCACGGTCTATGCCACCTTCGCCGGGGTCATCGCGGTCTTGACCACCCCCACGGGTCTGGGGCGGCTGATCGCCGCGGTGATCACCGTGGTCATCGCGGGTTCGCTGGCGCTGCTCGGCTCGCGGCTCATGGCGACCGGGGTATGGGTCAACGACTTCGGGGTGCGGATCTACGGACTGGTGCGCACCGAGCGGATCCCCTGGTCGGCGATCGCTGACGTCCGTCGCGTGAGCGGCGGCGCGCGGTTGCTCGGCAGCCCGTTGCGCAGCTCCGGAAACACGGTATGGATCGTCTTGTTGGACGGTTCTGACCGGGAGACACCCGTCGCCAGTCGCGGACCTGATTTTTTTGGCCGGCACGAGGCCTACGACATGGCCGCCGGGGCGGTCGAACGATGGTTCGAGGAGACCCGTTCCAGCGGCGGTTGAGGCAGTCGTCAGGGATCGCTGGACACGTGGTCACAACCCGAGAAGGGCTTCGATACCTACCGTCAAGCCGGGGCGGGAAACGACCTCTCGCACCGCAAGCAGGACCCCGGGCATGAACGAGCCGCGGTTGAGGGAGTCATGTCGAAGCGTCAGGGTCTCGCCTGGCCCGCCGAGCAGAACCTCCTCATGAGCGACCAGGCCGCGCAGCCGCACCGAGTGCACCGGGATTCCGTCGACCGACGCTCCGCGTGCGCCAGGAAGACCATGGGAGGTGGCGTCCGGCATCGCAGGGCTTCGGGTAGCAAGGCGTGCGGCAGCGATGCCGCGAGCTGTGTGCTGTGCTGTGCCGGAAGGAGCATCGACCTTGTCCGGGTGGTGCAGCTCGATGACCTCGACGGACTCGAAGTGCGGTGCCGCCAGCGCGGCGAAGCGCATGAGGAGGACGGCTCCGATCCCGAAGTTCGGTGCGATCACGACGCCGACCGACGGCTGTTGCGTCAGCCAGCTGCGCACCGTGGCCAGCCGGTCTTCGTCGAATCCAGTCGTGCCCACCACGGCATGGATCCCCGCGTCGATCAGCCACTTGAGGGTTTCCATCGTCGCGTCCGGATGGGTGAAGTCCACGGCGACCTCGACCCCTGCGGTCGTCAGCTCATCGAGCGGGTCTGCGAGGTCCACCGCCGCGACGCGTTGCAGGTCGGACGCGGTGTCGACCGCTAGACAGACCTCTTGGCCCATTCGTCCCTGCGCGCCGACCACGCCAACCTTGATCACGGCCATACGGTGCAGTGTGTCAGGCGCGCGCGTCGCAACGGGCCGGCATCAAGCCACAGCGGCGGAGAAGTCCCTGTCGGGTTCGAAGGGACCCACAACGGCCAAGGTCGGTCGCGCCTCCAGGAGGTCAGCGGCGACCTCGCGGACGTCGTCCAACGTGACGCGCGCGATCCGCGCCAGTGACTCGTTCAGGCTGAGGATCTCACCGTGTACGAGCTCTCCCTTGCCCAGCCGCACCATCCGCGAACCGGTGTCCTCCATGCCCAGCACCATCGAACCGCGCAGCTGGCCGTTTGCTCGAGCCAGCTCTTCAGGTGTGATCCCATGGTCGGCGACGCTCTGGAGCTCGGTGCGGCACAGGTCTAGAACCTGGTCGACCTTGCCGGGCGCGCAGCCGGCGTAGACCGCCCAGAGTCCAGCACCTGTGTACTGGGACGCGTAGGAGTAGACCGAGTAGGCCAGTCCCCTCTTCTCCCGGACCTCCTGGAACAACCGCGAGGACATACCGCCTCCGAGCGCAGCGTTGAGGACGCCGAGCGCGTAGCGGCGATCGTCGCGGCGGGACAGGCCGGGCACACCTAGGACGATGTTGGCCTGCTCCGTGTGACGTGTGGTCAGGTGCACTCCCGGCCGGGCCCTCAGCTGGGCACGGGTGTGACGAGAGCTGATGGGTGCGACGTCGCTGTCTGCTGCGTCCAACAGACCAGCCAGGCTCTTCTTGACGAGTCGGACCACGGCGGAGTGGTCCACGTGACCGGTAACCGCGACAACGAGGTTGTCGAGGGTGTAGTTGCGCCGGTAGTAGCCGTTGATGGTCGTCCGACTCAACGCCTTGATCGAGTCTTCGGTGCCGAGGATGGGTCGGCCCAGCGGCGTGTCGCCGAAAACCGCCTGGGCGAACATGTCGTGCACCGAATCTGCAGGATCGTCGTCGTTCATGGCGATCTCTTCGAGGATGACCCCGCGTTCGCTGTCGACGTCCTCGACAGTGACCAGCGCGGAACTGACCACGTCGCAGATGACGTCGACGGCGATCGGCAGGTCGTCGTCCAGAACACGAGCGTAGAAGCAGGTGTATTCCTTCGCGGTGAAGGCATTCATCTCTCCGCCGACGGCATCCAGCGCCGAGGAGATGTCCAGTGCGGAGCGACGGGTCGTGCCTTTGAACAGCAGATGCTCGAGATAGTGCGAACAACCTTGCTGACGCCGGCTCTCATCGCGGCTGCCGACGCCCACCCAGATTCCGAAGGACACCGACCGAACGCCGGGAACGTGCTCGGTGAGGACCCGCAGGCCGCCCGGGAGGACCGTTCGGCGGACAAGTCCGCCTTCGGCCTCCCGGACGAGCGTGCGCGTTGAGCCGACCGGCTGGTCGGCCGCCTGCAAGGCAGCCACCGAGCGGCTCAGGCCTCGGAGGTGGTCGCCGGCTGCGAGGTCGAGGAAGCCTCGTCACCGTCGATGACCGGGTGCAGCGAGAGCTTTCCGCGGCTGTCGATCTCAGCGATCTCCACCTGGACCTTGTCACCGACGTTGACGACGTCCTCGACGTTCTCCACGCGCTTGCCGCCCGCCATCTTGCGGAGCTGGCTGATGTGCAGGAGACCATCGCGGCCGGGCATCAAGGAGACGAAGGCCCCGAAGGCCGTGGTCTTGACGACGGTGCCCAGGTAGCGCTCGCCGACCTCTGGCATCTGCGGGTTGGCGATCGCGTTGATCATGTTCCGCGCCGCCTCGGCCTTGGGCCCGTCGGTGGCCCCGATGTAGATGGTCCCGTCGTCCTCGATCGAGATCTCGGCGCCCGACTCGTCCTGGATCTGGTTGATCATCTTGCCCTTGGGCCCGATGACTGCACCGATCTGATCCACCGGGACCTTCACCGTGATGATGCGTGGCGCGTGGGGTGACATCTCGTCCGGAGCGTCGATCGCCTCACCCATCACGTCCAGGATCGCCAGCCGTGCGTCCTTGGCCTGCGTGAGCGCGCCGGCGAGCACCGAGGCCGGGATGCCGTCGAGCTTGGTGTCCAACTGGAGCGCAGTCACGAAGTCCTTGGTCCCGGCGACCTTGAAGTCCATGTCACCGAATGCGTCCTCCGCGCCGAGGATGTCGGTCAGCGCCACATATTCGGTCTTCCCATCGACGGTGTCCGAGATCAGCCCCATCGCGATACCCGCAACTGGTGCTTTCAGCGGGACTCCTGCGTTGAGCAGCGACATCGTCGAGGCACAGACCGAACCCATGGAGGTCGACCCGTTGGACCCCAGCGCCTCGGAGACCTGCCGAATGGCGTAGGGGAACTCCTCACGTGCGGGAAGCACGGGAAGCAGCGCCCGCTCGGCCAAGGCCCCATGGCCGATCTCGCGGCGCTTCGGGGAACCGACCCGACCGGTCTCACCGGTGGAGTAGGGCGGGAAGTTGTAGTTGTGCATGTAGCGCTTGCGCGTCTCGGGCGCGAGAGTGTCCAGCATCTGTTCCATGCGCAGCATGTTCAGAGTGGTCACCCCGAGGATCTGCGTCTCGCCACGCTCGAACAGTGCCGAGCCATGCACTCGCGGCAGGACCTCGACCTCCGCGGACAGCGTCCGGATGTCGGTGAGGCCACGACCGTCGATGCGCACCTTGTCGCGCAGGACGCGCTGCCGAACGAGGGTCTTGGTCAGGGATCGGTAGGCAGCGGAGATCTCCTTCTCCCGGCCCTCGAACTGAGGCGCCACGATCTCCACGGCCTTGGCCTTTACGGCGTCCAGCTCGGACTCGCGCTCCTGCTTCCCGGCGATGGTCAACGCGGCGGCGAGCTGGTCAGAGACGGCCGCTGTCACGGCAGCGAGTACATCGTCTTGGTAGTCGAGGTAGAGCGGGAAGTCGCGCGTCGCCTTGGCGGCCGCGTCGGCCACCGACTGCTGAGCGGCGCACAGCGTGGCGATGAACGGCTTGGCCGCCTCGAGACCCTGGGCGACGATCTCCTCGGTCGGAGCGACAGCGCCCTCGGAGACGAGGTTGACCGTCGATGTGGTGGCCTCCGCCTCGACCATCATGATCGCGACATCGTCCTCGACCACGCGGCCGGCCACCACCATGTCGAACACCGCCGACTCGAGCTGCTCGTGCGTGGGGAATGCGACCCACTGACCTTCGATGAGCGCCACTCGGACAGCACCGATCGGACCGCTGAACGGCAGACCAGCGAGCTGCGTCGACATCGACGCCGCGTTGATCGCGACGACGTCGTAGAGGTCGTTCGGGTCCAGGGCCATCACCGTCACGACGACCTGGATCTCGTTGCGCAGGCCCTTCGTGAACGATGGCCGCAGCGGCCTGTCGATGAGCCGGCAGGTGAGGATCGCGTCTTCGCCGGGACGTCCCTCACGCCGGAAGAACGAGCCAGGGATGCGACCTGCGGCATACATCCGCTCTTCGACATCGACGGTCAACGGGAAGAAGTCGAGCTGGTCCTTCGGGTTCTTCGAGGCGGTGGTGGCTGACAGCAGCGCCGTCTCGCCATCAAGAGTCACGTACGTGGAGCCAGCAGCCTGCCGGGCGAGCCGGCCGGTCTCGAAGCTGATGGTGCGGGTGCCGAACCGACCGTTGTCGATGACGGCGTCTGCGCTTGCGATGTTCTCTTCGGGACCCGACACGGGTGCCCTCCTTCGTGCGTCTGGGGGCGGTCCTGCGACGTACGTCGGATCTGCTGGTGTGCCGGTCTTCGATCGAGGCTCTCGGGGCGCACATTGGCGATCGTCCCGAGGGCCACTACCGAGGACCGACCGCCACCGGTGTGCATCCGGCCTACGCGACCGCCCCGGGTGGGGTGGTGCTGTTCATTCGATGGAACACGTGGAGCAACTGTGCTGATGAGCCAAGAAGTTCAGAGGACCAGGGTCAGCGACGCAGACCGAGCCGCTCGATGAGCGCGCGGTAGCGGTTGATGTCCTTGGCCTGGAGGTATTTCAGCAGCCGACGGCGCTGGCCCACGAGGAGCAGCAGCCCGCGACGGCTGTGGTGATCGTGCTTGTGCATCTTCAGGTGCTCGGTGAGCTCGAGAATGCGGGTGGTGAGCAAGGCCACCTGGACCTCCGGCGAGCCGGTGTCACCCTCGACCGTGGCGTATTCGGCCATGATCTCTTGCTTGGTCTTGGTGTCGAACGACATCAAGGCTCCTCTTCGGTCGTTGCGCGGCGCGCCGGGGCAGGTCCACCCGGGCTCTCTCGTGATCCGCGGCCGTTGCACGGCGCGCCAAGGGTATCAGCGCAGGCCAGGGCGCCCTAACCGACGAGTTCCCGGGTGCGGCTGACGTCCTCGGCCATCTGAGTCAGCAGCTCCTCGACCGAGTCGAAGCGCACAGTGTCTCGGAGGCGGTAGGACAGATCCAGGGCGACGTGCTCGCCGTAAACGTCGAGCTGGACGACGTCGAGGACGAAGGCTTCGACACGCCGCTCGGAGCCCTCGAAGGTCGGGTTGGTCCCGATGCTGATGGCCGCGGGGAGCCGCCCACCGTCCTTGCGCACGAGATGCCCCGCATACACACCATCCGCCGGGACCGCAGCATGCCGGGTCAGGGCCAGGTTGGCGGTCGGATATCCGAGCTCGCGTCCGCGGTGGTCCCCGTGGACCACGACCCCTTCGATCCGGTGCGGCCTGCCCAGGGCCGCTGCCGCCGCCTCGACGTCGCCTTCGGCCACGCACTGCCGGACGTACGTCGAGGACCATGTCACCTCGTCGCCGGCGATCAAGGGGACACCCTCCGTCGAAAATCCGTAGCTGCTGCCGAGAGTGGCCAGAGTCTCGACGGTGCCGACTGCCCGGTGGCCGAAGCGGAAGTTGGCACCGACCACGACGACCTTGGCGTGCAGGACGTCCACCAGCACCTGCCGGACGAACTCCTCAGGAGTGAGGCGTGCCAGCGACGGAGAGAAGTGCAGGACGAGCACTCCGTCGGCTCCGGCCGCGCGGAGCAGCCGCGCGCGATGATCGATGGTCGAGAGCATCGCCGGGTGGCTGCCGGCACGGACGACCTCCGAGGGATGCGGGTCAAAGGTGACAACCACGACCGGCAGGGGGTTGGTCTGGGGCGCCGCAGCTCGGCCGGCAGCGGACATGGCGATCTTCAGGATGGCGCGGTGGCCTTGGTGGACGCCGTCGAAGACACCGATGGTCACCACCGTCGGTCCGAGATCGGGAGGGACCTCGTCGACCCCACGCCAAAGCGCGGGAGCCCTGGGATTGCCGGTCATCCGAGAACCCTGTCACGGCTACCCGCTCGACAGCTCGCCGGATCGCCGAGACTTGTCAAAGCCGGGGATGGGCAGCGCCGGACCACTCGGCGTGGCTCCATCCTCGGACCGTGCGGCCTGGCTCGGCGCATCAGGCCGGAGCGAACACGACGAGCGGCCGAAGCAACCCTCCGCGAGGCGCCATCAAGGCGAGGGCGGTCCCTTCGGCATCGAAGACCCCGGTCGCGCCGGTCTCGTCGGTGACCGGCAACGCACCGCCGTGGCTCACGATGCGGGTTTCCTCCTCGGTCAGTTCTCGCGTCGGAAACTGGTCGGCCAGTGCCTGGGCGAGCGAGAGCTGGCTCCACTGCGCCTCCAGCTGCTCGAGGGTCCGTGCTCGGTCGAGGGCGAAGGAGCCCACGCGGGTACGCCGCAGGGCGGTCAGATGTCCCCCGACACCGAGGGCGTCCCCCAGATCACGCGCCAACGCCCGGACATAGGTGCCGGTCGAGCACTCGACCTGCACATCCAGATCGATCCCGGCCGGTGAACGCCGGGTTGATACGACGTCGAAGCGACTCACGACGACTTTTCGCGCGGCGAGCTCCACCGCCTCCCCCGCCCGAACCCGCGCGTACGACCGACGGCCGTCCACCTTGATCGCGCTCACACTGGAGGGCACCTGATCGATAGCGCCGGTCAGGCCGAGCGCGGCGGCTGTGATCGCCGCATCGTCGACGGCGGCAAGCACCTCTGGCGGAGCGGAGGTGACGGTCTCACCTTCTGCATCGTCGGTCACCGTCGACTGGCCCAGCCGAATCGTCGCCCTGTAGGCCTTGTCGGTGAGCGCCAGGTGCCCGAGCAGCTTCGTCGCCCGTTCTACGCCGAGGACCAGCACACCGGTGGCCATCGGGTCGAGCGTCCCGGCGTGCCCGACTCTTCGAGTGCCGGCGATCCTTCGCACTCGTGCCACCACGTCGTGAGAGGTGAGCCCCGCAGGCTTGTCGACGATCACCAGCCCAGGAGCCGGAAGCAGGCGCCGCTCCTTGGCCGGCCGGGCCGGTGCCCGCCCCGGCCGATCAGTCACGACTGTCGAGATCGACCTCGACGTCGTCGGAGTGCTGCACCCGGTAGGGATCGGCGTCGCCAGCGAAGGTGGCGCCCACCGCCGCCGCGTGCACCTGCTCATCCGCGGTGTGCGCTTGGCGCAACAGGTCCTCGATGACCTTGGCGTTCTCCGGGATCCCGTCAGCGACAAAGGCCAGGGAGGGCGTGTGTCGCACCCCGGTCTGGCGCCCGACCTCTGAGCGCAGGACCCCCTTGGCGCTTTCCAGTGCGGCCGCTGTGGCGACCCGCTCCTCGTCTGAGCCGTAGACCGTGTAGAAGACAGTCGCCTCACGAAGGTCATTCGTGATGCGCGTGTCAGTGACCGTCACGAAGCCGAGCCGCGGGTCCTTCACCTTGCTCTCGAGGGTCTCAGCGACAATCACCTTGATCCGGTCGGCCAGCTTGCGGGCGCGCGCCTCATGGGTGGTCATTCGTCCTCCTCGGAATGGAACCTCTGACGAGCAGACAGCAACTCGAGCTCTGGGCGAGCGACGACCAACCGCTCACACTGATCGAGCACCTCGACGCAGTGCGCTCGGTCGGGGGCGACCACCGCGACCCCGACAAGCGCTCGCCGGTGCAGATCGAGATGACCGGCCTCGGCCGCCGAGACCTGGAAGCGGCGGCGAAGCTCAGCGACCAGCGGCCGTACGACTGATCGCTTCTCCTTCAACGAGTGCACGTCCCCCAGAAGCAGATCAAGAGCCAGCGTCCCGGTGAACATCAGCGCCCTCTCTCTTCCCCGCGAGTCCCTGCCGTGCAGTGGAAGGACCGTGGTGCCGCACCGAAGAGTTTCGTTGAGAACTCGCGGCGAAGCCGCGGTGAAGCAGAAACTCGTAGGTGCGGCGCCTCGGGCCGCCCTGCTAGGCCTAAGCCCGTACCTTCTCCCGCATCTCGTAGGTCTCGATCACGTCATCGACCTTGACATCGTTGAAGGATCCGAGGCCGATGCCGCACTCGAAGCCCTCACGGACCTCGGTGGCGTCGTCCTTGAACCGCTTGAGCGAGTCGATGGTCAGGTTCTCGGCGACGACAGCACCGTCGCGGATGAGCCTGGCCTTTGAGTTGCGGACGATCGTCCCGGTGCGGACCAGCGATCCGGCGATGTTGCCGAACTTGGAGGATCGGAAGACTTCGCGGACCTCCGCCGTGCCGAGCTGAGCTTCCTCGAACTCCGGCTTGAGCATCCCCTTGAGCGCCGCCTCGATATCATCGATCGCGGCGTAGATGACCGAGTAGTAGCGGACATCGACGCCTTCACGATCGATCAGCTCGCCCACGCGCTCGGCGGGTCGGACGTTGAACCCGAGGATCACCGCACTCGATGCAACCGCCAAGTTGACGTCGTTCTGGGTGATCGCACCGACGCCGCGATCGATGACTCGCAAGGACACCTCATCGCCCACGGCGATGTTGAGCAGCGCATCCTCGAGTGCCTCGACGGAGCCGGAGACGTCGCCCTTGAGGATGAGGTTGAGGGTTTCGGTCTTGCCCTCTTCCAAGGACTTGAACAGGTCTTCGAGCGAGACCCGACCACGCCGCTGAGCAAGTGCCGCATTGCGTTCCCGCGCCGAGCGCCGCTCGGCGATCTGGCGAGCGACCCGGTCTTCGGGAACCACGAGGAAGCTGTCACCGGCGTCCGGGACCGAGGTGAGCCCCAGCACCAGGACCGGTGCTGCCGGACCAGCCTCTTCCACGGTGTTGCCGTGCTCGTCGAGCATCGCACGCACGCGACCGAAGGCGTCGCCTGCGACGATCGAGTCACCTGGCCGCAAGGTGCCGCGCTGAACCAGCACGGTGGCGACCGGGCCGCGGCCGCGGTCGAGGTGTGCCTCGATCGCCACACCCTGGGCGTCCTGAACTGGATTGGCTCGCAGATCCAGGGAGGCATCTGCGGTCAGCAGCACCGCTTCGAGCAGGGCCTCGATGTTGAGATTCTCGCGAGCGGAGACGTCGACGAACATGGTGTCGCCGCCGTACTCCTCGGCAACCAGGCCGTACTCGGTCAACTGGCCACGGACCTTGGACGCGTCGGCGCCCTCCTTGTCGATCTTGTTGACCGCCACCACGATCGGGACCTCTGCGGCCTGGGCGTGGTTGAGTGCCTCGATGGTCTGCGGCTTGACCCCGTCGTCAGCAGCCACCACGAGGATCGCGATGTCGGTGACCTGCGCACCGCGCGCACGCATGGCCGTGAAGGCCTCGTGACCCGGAGTGTCCAGGAAGGTGATCCTTCGGTCCACCCCGTCATGCTGCGCCGTGACCTGGTAGGCCCCGATGTGCTGGGTGATCCCGCCCGCTTCGGCCTTGACCACGTCGGCGTCGCGGATGGCGTCCAACAGGCGGGTCTTTCCATGGTCGACGTGACCCATGACCGTGACCACCGGTGGACGGACGACCAGGTTGCTCTCGTCGCCCTCATCCTCACCGAACTCGAGGTCGAAGGACTGCAGCAGCTCGCGGTCCTCGTCTTCTGGGGAAACCACCTGGACGTCGAAGTTCAGCTCTGCACCCAGCAGCTGCAGCGTCTCGTCGTTGACCGACTGCGTGGCCGTGACCATCTCGCCCAGGTTGAACAGGATCTGGACCAACGAGGCCGGCTCAGCATTGATCTTGTCGGCGAAGTCGCTCAGCGAAGCACCGCGCGGCATCCGGACGACTTCACCGTTTCCACGCGGCGCAATGACGCCTCCGATGGACGGCGCCTGCATGTTGTCGAACTCTTGACGACGCTGCTTCTTGCTCTTGCGACCGCGAGTCGGACGCCCACCAGGCCGTCCGAATGCTCCGGCCGTTCCGCCACCGCGGCCGCGATTCCCGCCGCCGCCAGGGCGACCGGAGAAGCCACCTGGTCGACCGGCGTAACCGCCACCGCCTGGGGCACCCCCGCCACCTGGCCCAGCAGGGCGTCCGGCGTAACCGGGTCGGCCGCTGCCGCCACCACCTCCGGGTCGGCTGGCTCCGCCGGGGCCAGGACGGCCACCGGGGCCGGGACGGGCGGAGGGGCCGCCGGGCTGGGGGCGCGTCGGCATCATGCCGGGGTTGGGGCGCGGTCCGCCGGGTCGCGGTGCGCCCGGAATGCCCCCTTGCGGGCGCGACCCGCCGGCGGTGTCGACCCCGTCGGACCCGTCGGCCGCCGCCGGACGCGGCGCAGGGGCCTTGCCCATGCCAGAAGCCTGCGAGCTGAAGGGATTGTTGCCCGGCCTCGGGGCGCCAGCCGGACGTGGGGCGGGGCGTGGCGCAGGAGTTGGCTTCGGTGGTGCGGGTGTCGGGGCCGCCGAGGCGGCTGGTGCTTGCGGCTCCGCGGAGGCATCTGGCTCGGTGGGCACCGTGGGTGCCGCAGGCGTGCTCACCTCCGGAACGGAGCTGGGAACCTCAGCGGGAGCCGCCGTCTTCGTGGCCGCGGGGGTCTTCTTGGCGGCCTTCTTGGCCGGTGCAGAAGGCGCCTCGCCGGCGGCGGGGGCTGGGAAGGCCTCGCGCAGCTTCCGGACGACAGGCGCCTCGACGGTAGAGGACGCCGAACGGACGAACTCCCCCATGTCCTGGAGCTTGGTCACCAGGACCTTGCTTTCGATACCGAGCTCCTTGGCGAGCTCGTAGACACGGACCTTGGCCACAGTTCTCCTCTGGGTTTCGGTCCGAGCGTGCCGGACCGGACTTACGGGGACGTACTCATCGCTGGGTGCTCATCGAGCGCTCATCGGTGGAACCCGCTCTCTAGACGGTCGGCTGGACGTACGCCCGCACTGCGGAGTCCACGAGCGGCCCGGCCGAGCGCAAGGCTCGGACGAACGCCCGACGACGCAGGGCGAGATCGAGACAGGTGGTCGTGGGGTGGAGGTACGCCCCTCGACCGGGCTGCCGAGCCAGCGGGTCGGGGAGCAGAACTCCGTCGACGTCCACCAAGCGCAGCAGGTCGGCCTTGGCGGTCCTAACGCGGCACCCCACACATGTGCGCAGGGGACGAGCAGAAACCGCCGGCGGTCCGGCAGAGTGCAGTCTAGCCTGTCCGCTCAGGCTTCCACGCCTCCATCGGTCCGAGCATCGTTCGCAGCGTCGTTCGCGGCGTCCACCGGGGCGGCGTCAGAGCGGATGTCGATGCGCCACCCGGTCAGCCGTGCGGCCAGCCGCGCATTCTGGCCCTCCTTGCCGATGGCCAGCGACAACTGATAGTCGGGGACGATCACTCGCGCGGCCCGAGCAGCGGCGTCGACGATCTCGACGCGGACCACCTTGGCCGGCTGGAGCGCCTCGGCGATGAACTCCGCCGGGTCGGCCGACCAGTCGACGATGTCGATCTTCTCGCCGTGCAGCTCGGTCATGACCGCGCGGGCGCGGGCGCCCATGGGGCCGATGCAGGCCCCTTTGGCGTTGACGGTCGTCCGGCGGGAGGTGACCGCCATCTTGGTCCGGTGGCCTGCCTCGCGGGCCATCGCGACGATCTCTACGGTGCCGTCGGCGATCTCCGGCACCTCTTGGGCGAACAACTTGCGCACGAGGTTGGGATGCGTGCGGGACAACCCGACCTGAGGCCCTCGTACACCCTTGCGCACGGCGACGACGTAGCACTTCAGACGCAGCCCGTGCTCATAGCGCTCTCCAGGCACCTGCTCCTGGACGGGAAGGAGGCCCTCGACCTTGCCGAGGTCGACGAGGACGTCTCGGGGATTGCTCCCCTGCTGGATCACCCCCGCGACGATGTCGCCCTCCCGTCCGGCGTACTCGCCGAAGGTGAGCTCGTCCTCCGCGTCCCGTAGCCGCTGCAGGATGACCTGCTTGGCCGTCGTCGCAGCGATCCGGCCGAAACCTTCAGGGGTGTCGTCGAACTCCGGTGGCGGCGCAGCCGCTGCCTTGGCGACCGACGTGTCACGGTCAGGATCGGCGCCCTCCCGGTCATCCCCCTCCGTGCTGTCCGTGTCGGCGTCCGAGGGCTCTGCCTCGTCCTCCCGAGCCCAGACCGTGACGTGGCCGCTGCTTCGGTCGAGCTCGACGCGGGCATGCGCGCGGGCACCCTCGGTGTGGTGGTAGGCCACGAGCAAGGCCGCTTCGATGGCTCCGACGAGCAGGTCGAAAGACACGTCCTTCTCGCGCACCATGCCGCGCAGAGCACTCATGTCGATGTCCATCTCAGCCCTCCTCGTCGCCTGTCGTGGTGTCGTCGACCCGATCCGACGGTCCTTCGCGGTGGGTGAACTCCACCTGGACCCTCGCCGTACGCACTCCGGAGTACTCGACCCGACGATCGTGACCGTCGACGTCCAGATCGACACCCTCGGCGTCGGTTGCCTCGATCCGCCCGGTCAACCGTCCACCCGTAACCAGCTCGACATCGACGAGCCGGCCGGTCGCCCGGCGCCAGTGCCGCGCCTGTGTCAAGGGGCGATCGACGCCGGGGGAACCGACCTCGAGGACGTAGGGCTGCGCTCCCATGACGTCGGCCTGGTCGAGGAGGTCAGACAGCGCCCGCGAGACCAGGGCGACGTCGTCGAGCGAGACACCCCCGTCTTTGTCGACGGCGATCCGTACCAGCCGACGGCGACCGGCGGGGATGACCTCGACACCTTCGAGGTCGAGACCGACCGCGGAGACGACCGGAGTCACGAGGGGCCGGAGCCGATCGGCTGTCGCGGCGCTCATCGGACCCCTCTTCTGTTGTCGTGACGCACTGTTCGCCGACACAGTCTAGTCGGTGCACGACCTGCCGGGTCGACGTGAAACCATCACCACGATGCCCGACCTCCCGCCAGATCCGAGCCTTGAGATGGCAGCCCGACCGCTTGGTCGGCGGGTCGTTCTGCGCGCGGCCGGGCTCGGTGTGCTGGCGCTCGGTGCGGCAGCCTGCCAGGGCTCGACGCCCGACGTGTCACCTCCCCCATCTCCGTCGGCCGACTCCCTCGCAGCCGCACGCGCGGCTGACCAGGAGGACCGACTGGCGGCGCTGGCCCAGCGGACGGCCTCAGCACACCCCAGCATCGCCCTGGCGGCCACGGCCGCGCAGGCGCACACCACCCACGCAGAGGCGTTGCGCGAGACGTTGCCATCCGTCCGGTCGGCGTCCGGCAGCCCCTCTCCGTCCGCTGAGCGGTCGGCACCAGCGGTCCTCGCGACGCCAGCCGCGGCGGCGCGGGCCCTGGCGGCAGCCGAGCTGGCGGCGAGCCGTGACCACCAGCGAGCGCTCGCCCCCAGCGGGGTCAGTGGCGCGCTGGCTCGCCTGCTCGCCTCCATCGCCGCCTCAGACGCTGGGTTCGGTCAGGCGCTCCGAGACGAGGTGGTGGCTCGATGACGCGCGAGGAGGCTCTGCAGGCGGTGCTCGCCGGGGAGCATGCGGCCGTGTACGCCTATGGCGTGGTCGGAGGAGTGCTGCACAGCCAGTCCGACCAGCCGGCGGCCCGGGCCGACTATGACCTGCATCGGGCCCGCCGCGACCGGGTGACTGCACTGCTGGTGGAGTCAGGCGCCACACCAGTGCCCACGGCGGCTGGCTACGACCTGGGCGGGCCGGTTCGGACACCGAGGCAGGCGCGTGCCCTCGCGGCGCGGGTCGAGGCTGCCCTGATCGGGCCGTACGCCGACCTGGTGGGTCAGTCCGAGGAGGACCTGCGGACGACTGCCGCATCCTGGTGCGCTCTGTCAGCCACCCGGTCCATCGGCTGGGGTGGCGCACCGACGGCGTTCCCTGGCCTCGCCGAGCGGGCGTGACTCAGCGCCCGCACATTAGAGCGCCCGCCGGCTCCTGACCACAACGTCGCGGCACCGTCGGGACACCTGTCCGGCCCGGGCGCTCCATCAACGCCAGGAGTCGACCAGCGGGAGCAGATCGGTCAAGGTGGCGATCACCCCGTCCGGATCACCTTCGATCCTGCCCCGTTGAACCCGCGGGATGTCCGAGTGCGGCACCAGCACCGCGCGCATCCCCACTTGTTTCGCGCCGTGAATGTCCTCGAAGGGCCGGTCACCGACATACACACAAACGGCTGGATCGTCGATGTCGAGAACCTCCATCGCGGCGCGAAACGCCTCCGGATGCGGCTTCGTCCACGGGATCTCGCTGGTGAAGACCGCCCCATCGACGAGGTGCGCGATCCCGTCTCGGGCAAAGACCGCCTCGTGGTATTCGCGGGTCCACAACGTGTTCGACAGCACACCGACCAAGATGCCCCGGTCGCGGAGGCCCTCGAAGCAGGGAATGACGTCGGGGTCGGTCCAGGTGTGCGGATCCCAGAAGGCCTGAAAGGCCGCCAACGCCTCCTCGTGCCGCGGCCCGTCCGCCTCGATCCCGGCCGAGCGCAGGAGCTCGTCCATGGTTGAGGACCGGTGCTCCTCACGGGCGGCCGCCCACGAGGCTGCCTCGGCCAGCTGGAGCTGTCCCGCGAGCTCATCAGCGCGAAGCGGGTCGTACACCGCCGTGTAGGCCAGCCACTGCTCCCGTAGGTCGATGACGTGCCAGGGGGTCAGCGTGCCACCCCAGTCGAAGATGACCGCCTCGATCGTCATGACGCCCGAGCCTACGGACCGAGCACGCGATCCTGGGGCCGGCCCAGCGAGCCGAGCCTGGAGGTCAGCCCCGGACGAGCCCCGCGAGGTGCTCCGCCGCCTCGGCGACGGGCACCTGCAACCGCTCGCCCGACCGCCGGTCCTTGATCTCGATGTCACCGTCGGCTAGTCCCCTTCCGACGACGACGATGGTGGGCACGCCGATGAGCTCGGAATCCTTGAACTTCACGCCCGGGGAAACCCCGCGGCGGTCGTCGAGCAGCACGCGGACGCCGCGGGACTCCAAGTCATTCGCGAGCCGATCCGCGGCCTCGTAGATCGCGTCGTCCTTGCCCGCGGCCACGATGTGTACGTCCGCCGGAGCGACCTCCCGCGGCCAGCACAGACCAAGCTCGTCGAGGGTCGTCTCGGCCACGGCAGCCACCGCACGGGAGACTCCGATCCCGTACGACCCCATGGTCACGACGACCTGTTTGCCGTTCTGGTCAAGCACCTTCAGGTCCAGAGCCTCCGCGTACTTGCGACCCAGTTGGAAGATGTGACCGATCTCGATGCCGCGGGCCAGCTCGAGGGGACCAGAGCCGTCCGGGGCAGGGTCGCCCGCGCGCACCTCGGCGGCCTCGATGGTGCCGTCGCCGTCGAAGTCACGACCCTTGACCAGGTCGAAGACGTGCTTACCGGATTGGTCCGCACCAGTCACCCAGCGAGTGCCGTCGACGACGCGCGGGTCCAGCAGGTAACGGATGCCGCTCTCCTTCTTCTCGCCCAACACGCCAGGACCGATGTAGCCCTTCACCAGGCTCGGGTGGGCGGCAAAATCTGCCTCGGTGAACGCCTCGACCTCGGCCGGCTCGACGACCGCCGCCAGCCGCTTGAGGTCGACCTCGCGGTCTCCAGGCAACCCGATCACCAGAGGCTCGCGCGCACCGTCGGGGTGACGAAGCATCACCGCGACGTTCTTGAGCGTGTCGGCGGCCGACCACTCACGATCGGGAAAGCGTTCGCGCGCGACTGCGACCAGGGTCTCGATCGTGGGGGTGTCAGGGGTGTCTTCGACGTGGGCCGAAGGCGCTCCCTCCCATGAGGTCGCAGGAGGCGCGACCGTCGTCACGGCCTCGACGTTGGCGGCGTAGCCCCCTGGACTGCGGACGTACGTGTCCTCACCGACGTCGCAGGGTGCCAGGAACTCCTCACTGGCAGAACCCCCCATCGCCCCTGACATGGCCGCCACGATCACGTAGGGCAGCCCGAGGCGGTCGAAGGTCTTGATGTAGGCCTTGCGATGTCGGTCGTAGGAAGCCTGCAAACCTTCGTCGTCCACGTCGAAGGAGTAGGAGTCCTTCATGACGAACTCGCGCCCACGCAAGATCCCGGCTCGGGGTCGCGCCTCGTCGCGATACTTCGTCTGGATCTGGTAGATGGAGAGCGGAAGATCCTTGTAGGAGTTGTAGAGGTCCTTCACCAACAAGGTGAACATCTCTTCGTGGGTGGGACCGAGCAGGTAGTCGTTGTCTCGTCGATCCTTCAGCCGGAACAGGAGGTCGCCGTACTCGGTCCAGCGGTTGGTCAGCTCGTACGGCTCGCGCGGCAGCAGAGCGGGAAAGTGCACCTCCTGGAAACCGGCTGCGTCCATCTCCTCGCGAACGATCCGTTCCACGTTTCGGAACACGAGATACCCCAGGGGCAGCCAGGAATAGATGCCGGGAGCCGCGCGCCGTA
Source organism: uncultured Actinomycetota bacterium (assembly GCA_963805505.1). Taxonomy (GTDB): domain Bacteria; phylum Actinomycetota; class Actinomycetes; order DATJPE01; family DATJPE01; genus JANPBY01. Next base: position 877,087 of record CAWDUP010000007.1, read on the forward strand.
CGTAGCCGGCGCGTACCAGCAGCCGGTGACTCGGCAGCTCTGCGTCAGCCGGGTCCTCGCGCAGCGTGCGGAGGAACAACGTCGACATTCGCAGGATCAAGGGGTTCTCCTCGGTTCGGCTGGGAGAGCCGAGGCTACCGGGAGCGGCTGGACCAGCCGAGGGGATATTGCTCGCGCGGCCACCTTGATCGCACGGCAGCAGGAACCGATGGTGAACATGACGGTTCGTCGACATGGCTGGTGTCGTCACGCGGAGAGGAGACCTCGGTGAAGCTTGCCGCACTGCTAGCCCTGGCAACGGCCGCAACGCTCGGGATACCGACCGCGGCCCATGCCACCGCGGCCACCCCGCTGATCTCGTCGGCGGTCCTTCCTGGCCCCAGGAGCTGCGACCCAGCCTGCTGGCAACCGCCACTGAAGCTCAGCTGGCAATGGAAGCTGAGCGAGCTGCCGACCGCCGCGGAGATCGCTGCCAACCGATATGACTTGTGGGACATCGACGGTTTCGAGGCTCGCAAGTCCACGGTGGCGGCCCTCCAACCGCGCAGCCGCGTGGCCTGCTACATCTCTGCCGGATCCTACGAAGCCTGGCGCCCCGACGCCTCCGACTTCCCCGGCTCCGGCCGCGTCGACCGCGACACCCCCAAACGCACGACGCACGGCGTCATCGGTTGGAAGATGTCCGGCTGGGACGAGCGCTGGATCGACATTCGTCACATCCGCCGCAGTGGCAACAAGGTCGCCGCGGCTTTGAAGGCACGCATCACCATGTGCGCCGCGAAGGGCTTCGACGCCGTGGAGTTCGACAACGTCGAGGGGTACAGCAACAACACCGGCTTCCCGCTGACCGCCAAGCACCAGCTGCGCTTCAACACGTGGCTGGCCAACAAGGCGCACGCGCACGGGCTGGCCGCGATCCTGAAGAACGACGTGCCCCAGATCTCCCGACTCCTCCCGTACTTCGACGCAGCTCTCAACGAGCAGTGCTGGCAGTACTCAGAGTGCACGACGAAGCAGACGGGACGATCTGGCTACGACCAGTTCGTCGCCGCCGGGAAACCCGTCCTCGGGGTGGAGTACTCCGGCAAGACCGGCACTTTCTGCCCCAAGGCCAACGCAGCCAACTTCAACTGGCTCAAGAAGAAGCTCAACCTCGGCAGCTATCGGGTGGCCTGCCGCTGAGGTGATCCGTGCTGAGGTGATCCGTGCTGACGTGCCCGCGCTGAGGTGCCCCGTGCTGAGGTGACCGGCTGCTGAATCGGTACCGTTCGGGGCGTGCCCGCCGCCGACTCGCCCGTTCCCCATGCGTCGTTCGTTCCCGACTGGTTCAAGATCCCGCTCCGCCTGGAGACCGCCGATTTCGTCCTCGTCCCGCTCGGCGCCGAGCACAACGAACGCGACTACGAGGCCTGGTCGTCGAGCATGGATCACATCCGTGCGACACCAGGCTTTGCCAGTCGGCGCTGGCCGCACCCGATGGCTTTGGAGGAGAACCTCGCCGACCTGACGAGGCACGACGAGGATTTCGCTGCTCGTGTCGGCTTCACCTACACCGTGCTGGACCGGTCAGAGACCGACGTCATCGGTTGCGTCTACCTCTATCCGCCCGATCCTGCCGCCGACGGTCCCCCGACCGAGACAGTCTCGGTGGACTCGGCCGCCGACGGCTACTCCGTGCGCGCGAGGTCATGGGTGCGGGCAGATCCGCAGGACCCGGCGGGCGCCATCCTCCTCGATGTCCAGCTCTGGCGTGCTGTGTCGACCTGGCTGGCCGACGCCTGGCCGTTCACCCACATCGACTACGCCCCACGGTCTGACCCGGCCGGCGCGAGCACCTGAGGCTAGAAGAGGACTGTCGCGAAGGCAGCGATCTCGGTGAACCCAACTTTCGCGTACACCCGTCGCGCGACCCGATTGAAGTCGTTCACATAGAGGGTGACGACCGCGGCGTGATCGCGCTGCGCCAACCCCGCGACCGCGGCCGTCGCCGGTGCTGCCAGGCCCTCTCCTCGGCGATCCGGAGCCACCCACACGCCCTGCAGCTGGCAGGCCGTCGGCGTCACTGCCCCGATCTCCGCCTTGAAGACCACCCGACCGTTCTCGATCCGGGCGTAGGCTCGCCCGGCAGCCACCAGGTCATGCACCCGGGCGCGGTATGCGGCCGCGTCGTGGCCGAGCGGCGACACACCGACCTCTTCGGTGAACATCGCCACGGCCGCGGGGAGCAGGATGTCCAGCTCGCGAACCTCGACGCGTCGGACCAGCGGGTCCGGGGTGATCGCGGGTTCAGCCTGCAGCGCCATGAACGGCTGTACGTCTCTGATCGCGCGCGCGGCTCCCCAGGACGGCTGGAGCAGGTTCCACAAGGTCTCCACCATGGGCTGCGGACCAACGATCGACGAGCAGCGACGACCCTGCCTGCGAGCCCGGCCGGCGAAGGCGGCCAACGCCTCGGGGCCGGCGGCAACCGGGACGAGGTTCGCGCCGCTGAAGCACAAGGACTCCAGCTCGCCACCGACCGCCCAGCCCCACAGCTCACCCCCTAGCCGCCAGGGCTCGAGACCATGGGCGACCCGCGAGCCGACGAAGACATTGACGAGGGGGTCCTGTGCGATGAGCGCAGTGACGGCATCGAGGTCGATGTCATCCATCACCCGCAACGACGCCGTGCTCAACACGACTGAGAGCCTAGGGCCGGAGCCCACCGGTTTGGTGGCATTCACCGTTGGCGGGCCGTACGGGTGAGGCGAGACTCAACCGGCCGGTGGCGAACCGGAGGTTCAGCTTGGCGCCCCGACCGCCACGACCGGCTCACCGCTCGGCTCACCTGCCTGCTCCATGGCCGCCGCCAGGCGAAGTGCCTCCTCGATCAAGGTCTCGACGATCTGGGACTCAGGCACGGTCTTGATGACCTCGCCGCGGACGAAGATCTGGCCCTTGCCGTTTCCCGAGGCGACGCCTAGGTCGGCCTCCCGCGCCTCGCCGGGTCCGTTGACCACACAGCCCATCACGGCCACGCGCAGCGGGACAGTGAGGCCTTCCAAACCTGCCGTCACCTGCTCGGCCAGGGTGTAGACGTCGACCTGGGCACGACCACACGAGGGACAGGACACGATCTCCAGGCCCCGCTCGCGAAGGCCGAGCGACTCAAGGATCTGGTTGCCGACCTTGACCTCCTCCACGGGTGGAGCAGACAGCGACACTCGGATCGTGTCGCCGATACCCTCGGCCAGCAACGCGCCAAAGGCCACCGCAGACTTGATGGTGCCCTGGAAGGCCGGACCCGCCTCGGTGACGCCGAGATGCAGTGGGTAGTCGCAGGCGGCAGCAAGTTGCCGGTAGGCGTGGACCATGACGACCGGATCGTTGTGCTTCACCGAGATCTTGATGTCCCGGAAACCGTGCTCCTCGAACAACGAGCACTCCCACAACGCCGACTCGACCAGCGCCTCGGGGGTTGCTTTGCCGTACTTCGCGAGCAAGCGCTTGTCGAGCGAACCGGCGTTGACACCGATCCGGATCGGAACCCCCGCGGCACCCGCAGCCTTGGCGATCTCTGCGACCTTGTCGTCGAAGGCCTTGATGTTGCCGGGATTGACGCGTACGGCAGCGCACCCGGCGTCTATGGCGGCGAAGACGTACTTGGGCTGGAAGTGGATGTCCGCGATGACCGGGATCTGCGACTTCTTGGCGATGGCCGGCAGCGCCTCCGCGTCATCCTGACTGGGGCAGGCGACCCGAACGATCTGACAACCAGCCGCCGTCAGTTCGGCGATCTGCTGGAGGGTCGCGTTGACGTCGGCGGTGAGGGTCGTGGTCATCGACTGCACCGAGACCGGAGCTCCACCACCGACAAGGACGCTCCCCACCTTGATCTGACGGGAGACCCGGCGCGTGGCCAGCGGCTTGGGCGGCGCGACCGGCATCCCCAGCGAGATACTGGTATCAGTCATGACGTGGAGGTCAGCTCCTTTGGGGGAACACGGCCGGAGTCCTTAGAGGCCAAGATCGATCGGATTGATGATGTCGGCCACCAGGAGCAGCACCGACAACGAGATCAAGACGAACAAGAACACGTAGGCGACAGGGAGCAGCTTGTTCATGTCCACCCTGCCCGGATCTGGCTTCCCCCGCCACCGCGCGATCGCGCTCCGCGCCTGCTCGTAGCCGAGGACGGCGAGGTGGCCGCCGTCCAGCGGCAGGATGGGAAGCAAGTTGAAGATGCCGATGAAGATGTTCAGCCCGGCGATCACGAGCAGGAAACCCGCGATGCGCAGGGGCCACGGATCACTGTGCGAACCGAGGATCTGACCGCTGGCGTCGGCCGCACCGACCACCCCGACGAGCCCAGTGGGGTCACGGGGAGCGTCATTGACCACGGAGTCCCACAGGGCGGGTAGCTTCGACGGGATCTCGACCAGCGCTGCCGCCGTACCTCCGATGATCTGACCGTAGGTGGACACGGCGTACTTGACCGCTCCAACGGGACCAACCCGGTAGGCCTTGACCGCCGGACTCATGCCCAGCACTCCGACCGTGATCGTGGTGGCCGGATCGTCGGGTGAGACCCGCTGGCCCTCGACCAGATCGACGGTGACCGTGGTCTCTTCCCCGTCACGAACATAGGTCAGCGACGCCGGACCCGGGCCGGCGTCACGGATGGCCGCTTGGGCCTGGTCCCAGGTGGTGACAGCGGAACCATTGATGGCGACGATCTCGTCACCGGGCTGGAGGCCCGCCGCTGCTGCCGGAGAGGGCACGTCAGGGGTCGTGCAGCTGCCGTCGACCTGGTCAGGTGCGCAGCTGGAGATCGTGGCCACGCTGGGCGTCAGATCGATGCCCGCCGCGAGCGTCAAGGGGATCACGAGCAACAGGACAGCCGCGATCACGAAGTGCATGAACGATCCCGCCGCCAAGACGACGGCACGCCGACGAGCAGGCTGCTTGTAGAACGCCCGGGGTTCGTCCTCCGGGGAGATCTCCTCGAGCTCGGTCATCCCGACGATCTTCACGAAACCGCCGGCCGGGATGGCTTTGATCCCGTACTCGGTCTCGCCTCGCTTGGTCGACCACAAGGTCGTACCGAAGCCGACGAAGAAGTCCGTGGCCTTCATGCCAAACCTGCGCGCGGAGGCAAAGTGGCCCCACTCGTGAATCATGATCGATACGAGCATCAAAACGATGAACGCCACGATGGCGACGAGGGTCACGCTGGCTCCTTCTCGATGAGCGCCTGGGCGCTCGTGCGCGCGGCTTGCTCCGCAACAAGGACGTCGGCCAGCGTCAGGCGGTTCCTGAGGCCGCGCCGCCCATCGTCAGACGTCACCCGTTCGGCGGCCAGCTCCTCGAGCACGGCTGCAACGACGTCGAGGATGCCGAGGAACGGCAGGCGGCCGACTCGGAAGGCCTCGACGGCCTCCTCGTTGGCGGCGTTGAACACTGCGGGCGCGATGCCACCGCGCGAGCCGGCTGCCCGTGCCAACCGGACGGCCGGGAAGGCATCCTCGTCCAGCGGCTCGAACGTCCAGGTGGCCGCCGCCGACCAGTCGCAGGCGTTCGCAGCCCCGGCGACGCGATCTGGCCAGCCGAGGCCCCAGGCGATGGGCAGGCGCATGTCCGGCGGGCTGGCCTGCAAGACAGTGGATCCGTCGACGAACTCCACCATGGAGTGCACGACCGATTGCGGGTGCACCACCACCTGGATCCGGTCGAAGGGCACGTCGAAGAGCAGGTGAGCCTCGATCACCTCGAGCCCTTTGTTGACCAAGGTGGCGGAGTTGATGGTGATCACCGGACCCATGTCCCACGTCGGGTGCGCCATCGCCTCGGCGGGCGTGACCGTGGCCAGGGACTCACGGGTACGGCCGCGAAACGGTCCCCCGCTGGCCGTGACGACCAGCCGGGCTATCTCTGCTGGGCTACCGCTGCGGAGCGCCTGCGCCAACGCCGAATGCTCTGAGTCGACAGGGACGATCTGGTCAGGCGCCGCCGCCGCCTTGACCAGCGGCCCGCCGACGATGAGCGACTCCTTGTTGGCCAGCGCGAGCAGCCGACCCGCGTCGAGCGCGGCGAGGGTCGGGCGCAGGCCGATCGAACCGGTCATCCCGTTGAGGACGACGTCGCAGGGCCAGGCCGCGACCTCGCTGGCCGCGCTCTCACCGACCACGACCTTCGGTGACGCCCCATGCGTCGCCAACGCAGCCCGCAGGCTCGACTCGCGCTCCGGATCGGCGAGTGCGACGACATCCGCGCCAACCTGAGCCGCCTGCTCGGCGAGCAGTTCGACGCGTGAGCCCCCGGCAGCCAGACCAACCGCCCGGAACAGCCCGGGCGCACCGCGGATGACGTCCAACGCCTGGGTCCCGATGGAACCCGTGGACCCCAGGATCACGACATCGCGCACCTGTTCATTGTCGCCTATCCGGGCCGGCTGCCCGGCCACCGCACATCGCCCAGCGACTTCGGCGCCCTCAGGAACCTACGAGCTCCTCCTCAGGGCGAGGCTCGGCCAACTCGTCCGGGAGCGCAACGACGCGCTCGCCCTCGCGCAGGCCATACCGCTCCCACCAGCGCGCGACCGGTGCTGGCGCCCACCAGTTCCAGCGCCCGAGCATGCGCATCGTGGCCGGCACCAGCAAGGCCCGTACGAGAGTCGCGTCAACGACCACGGCCACGGTTAGACCCACCCCGATCATGGCGATGAACACGATCCCGGAGGTCGCGAACGCTCCGACCACGACCACGAACAACAGTGCAGCGCTCGTGATGATCCCGCCCGTGCGCTGCAGGCCACGGGCGACGGCCAGCGTGTTGTCGCCGGTTGCGTCCCACTCCTCGCGGATGCGCGAGAGCAGGAACACCTCGTAGTCCATGGACAGTCCGAACGCCATGGCAAAGATCAAGATCGGCTGGGTGGCCTCCAGGAACCCGGTTGGTGTGAAGCCGAGCGCCCCAGCGAGGTGCCCGTCCTGGAATCCCCAGACCAGCACCCCGAAGGTCGCAGACAGCGACAGCACGTTCATGACCATGGCCTTGATCGGCAAGACCACCGACCCAAACGCCAGGAACAGCAGGAGGAACATCGTCAGCCCCAGATACAGCGCAACCCAGGGCAACCGGGCACCGAGCCCGTCGAGCAGGTCGACCTGAGCCGCCGAAGCTCCCCCGACGAGCACCTCGGAGCCGGTCGGGACCGGTACGGCGCGCACCGCCTCGACCAGCTCGAGCGAGGCTTCGTCCTGCGGCTGCCCTGGGTAGGCGACCACGACGTGCGCGGACCCTCCGTCGGCCGCGACGATGGTCGCTGACGAGACGTCAGGGACGGCCGCCAGCTCGGCGGCGTACGGCGCCAACGACGACGGATCGGATGCGTGAAGCACCACGACGTCAAGGGGGCTGCTCGCGGCGGATGCGCCGAAATCGGCTGCGAGCGCCTCCGCGGCGACCCGGCTCTCGGTGCCGGTGGGGAGCACGCGTGAGTCGACTCCACCGAAAGCCACCCGGAGGAAGGGGGCTCCGAGCACGAGCAGCAAAGCGACGACCGCCACCGCCACGGGTGCGGGGCGCCTCATGACGAAGCGCGCCAGCCGCGCCCAGGCGCCGGTGTCAGGGTCGGCCGCCGCGTCGAGCCGGCGCCTGTTCCACGGCAGGGGTACCTGCCAGGCGTTGATGCGGTGCCCGAGGACCGCGAGCAAGGCGGGCAGCATGGTCAGCGCGGCGGCCATCGCGACAAGGACCGCAGAGATGCCGCCCGCCCCCATCGAGCGGAGGAAGTTCTGGGGGAACAACAGCAGCGACGACAACGCCACCGCGACGGTGAGCCCGGAGAAGGCAACGGTGCGGCCGGCCGTCGCAACCGTGCGCACCACCGAGTCCTCGATCGAGCGCCCACGATTCAGTTCCTCGCGGAACCGGGACACGATGAACAAGGAGTAGTCGATGGCCAGACCGAGCCCCAGCATCGTGACGATGTTGACCGAGAAGATGGACACGTCACCGAACAGCGAGAGCCCACGGAGGGCAGTGAACGCGCCGAGGATGGCAACCAGCCCCACCGCCAGCGGCATGGACGCCGCAGCAAGCGAGCCGAACACCAAGATGAGCAAGACGATGAGCAGCGGGATCGAGAGCGACTCGGCCTTGGCGATGTCCTCGCTCACCTGCGTGTTGACGTCGACGAAGACCGGCACCTGACCACCGCGCAGGGTCGTCAGCCCCGGGGCCAGCAGATCCCCGGCGATCCGGTCGTAGGCGTCTTCGCGCGCCTGTTCGTCGGGCCCAGCCAGCTGGAGCGCGACGTAGGTGGCGCGGCGATCGTTGGAGACGAAGTCGGCAGCGTCGCCCGTTGACCAGTACGACGTCACGGCTGCGACGTCGCTGGGCGGCAGGGCGGCCAACGTCCCGGTGACGGCCGACTCAAATGCTGGATCGTCGACGGTGAGGCCGCTCCCGCTCGGCGCCTGGTAGACGACGACGACGTCGGTCGCCTGACGGCCCAGCGCGTCTTCGAGCGCGACGACGGCACGGGAGGACTCACTGGCCGGATCGTCGAACCCGCCGCCGTCGAGGGCTGCGAACACTGCCGTGCCCCAGACGCCAGCAAAGGCGACCAGCACAGCGGTGATGGCCAGGACGACCTTGCGCCGGCGGTAGACGAGCCGGCCGAGTCCTTCGAACAACATGATGGTCCTCCTGGTGCGCAGCGGCCGGGGCGTACCCTTGAGGCCGTCAAGTGAACGATGTTTACGTTTGCAGTGTTTACTCTGCTGACGGTGTAAACTTTTGTCAAGTAGGTTCACTCACTGGAGAGAGGGGCGACGTGGCGTCAGCCCAACCGGCCGCCGGTCCCACCGAGTCAGCTCACGCCGAGTCAGCTCACGCCGAGTCAGGGTCACGGACCGATCGCGTGCTCTCCCGTCGTGAGCGGGTGCGAGCCCAGACGGCCGCCGAGATCAAGACCGTCGCCCGCGCGCACCTGGTCGAACACGGGGTCCACGGCGTCCAGCTGCGAGCGATCGCCCGTGACCTGGGGATGACCGCGCCGGCCCTGTACCGGTACTTCGACAGTCACGAGGCCCTGCTCACCGACCTGGTCGGTGACCTCTACGCCGAGCTTGCTGACGTGGTGGAGCGGGCAGCAGCCCCCGAGCAGGGTGAGCTGCGCGACCGGCTCCAGGGCGCGGCACGCGCCTTTCGCGGTTGGTCGGTCACGCATCCCGCGGAGTTCACCTTGCTGTTCGGCAGCCCCATCCCAGGCGTCGAGACGGCCGAAGACTCACCGGCCCACGTCCACGGGCGACGCTTCGGCCAGGCCTTCGGCCGGCTGTTCACCGAGCTGTGGGAACACCAGCCGTTCCCAGTCCCCACGGCCATCGACCCCCAGATGGACGCCGCCTTGCTCGACTATGCCGCGCACGTCGGTATCAGCCTCCCGCCCGAGGCGATCGCGGTCTTCCTCAGCTGCTGGATCAAGCTGTACGGCGCTGTGACGATGGAAGTCTTCGGACACATCTCCTTCGCCTTGGCCGACGCCGAACCGCTGTTCGACTTCGAGCTCGTCGCCCTGCTCGAGCGCCTAGGCCTCGGAGCTGACCCCCAGCCCTAGGGACCGTCACTCGGTCTGGTCGCCGCGTAGGTCGAGGGCGAACCACAGCTCGGCGCGCAGGGCTGGATCATCCAGACTGCGGCCAAGCAGTTCCTCGGCCCGGCGGATGCGGTAGCGCAAGGTATGGCGGTGCACCCCCAACTCACGCGAGGCCATGTCCCACTGCCCGTTGTGCGCCAGCCACACGCGCAGCGAGCGGAGCAGATCGGCCTTGCCTCCGGTGGCGTCCAGCGGTGCAAGCAACGAGTCCACGAACACGCGCGCAGCTTTCGGCTCCACCACCGTTCGAAGACCGGTTGCTGCCACCTCGTCGTGCCACACCAGCTCGTGATCCCGAGCCATCTCAAGCGCGCGGCCGGCTTGCTCGAACGCGCTGGGCAGGGTGTCGAGGCTGGCGGGGGCGGAGCCTCCTGCCGCAAACCGCTGGAGCAGCCCAGCGACGGCCGCACGGTCGCTGGGCCGATCAGGGACAAGGGCGACCACTTGGTTTCCCATCACACCGACTGCTCGATCCGCGGAAGTGATCTCAAGAGCTTGGATCGCTGGCTCTGTCCCGAGCTCCGGCCCGACGCGAAGCACCCGTACGGCGGTCCCCGCAAGCCATCCCCACCCCAGCTGCTCGAGGGGCAGCAGCTCGGCGTCGGCCCCGGACAGCAGAAGGGTCAGCACGGCACTGCGAACCTTGTCGCCTGCACCCGTCTCGCCCTCCCTGCGTTCCACGACCAGGGACAACAGGGACACCGCCACGGCGATCATGGCCAGATCGGTCGGGTCGAACGGGCTGCCACGGCCGACCGCGAGGAAACCACGAACCGTCCCTCCTGCCCCCAGCGGATGCAGCACGACACGCTCGGCGCCGCGATCGATGGCCGCCGAGGACAGCGGCCCCCGCGCGCGTAGTGCTTCCACTTCGGCCGCGAGGCCAGCGTCCTGAGCCATTCCCGCGTCGGGACTCGCCGCCAGAACGCCTGCTGAGGGATCCAGCACCAGCACCCACGCCGCCAAGCCACGGGCGAGTCGCCCCGCCACGCGTTCGAGCGCATCACGACCCAGCGCAGCCCGGGTGAGGTCCCGCTGGATCTCGAAGGCTCGAGTGGTGGACTCGTACTCCTGCGCAGCGACCATCGCCGAGACCGCCTTCGTCACGGCGATGAAGGGCGTCTCCGGCGGCACCTCGAGAATGACCAGCCCGCGCGCCGCGGCCGCGTCGAGCAGCGCCGGCGGCACCGAATCATGGCTCAGCCCTACCCCCAGGCCGAAGGCGCTCACCTCAGCCTCGAGCAACCGGTCCACGTAGCCGCGCCAGGCCGACCGATCGTCCGCGGCCAGTCGCATCCCGGTCGACAGGACCAGCTCGCCGCCCTCGAGGAACGGTCGCGGGTCCTCCAGCTCACTGACCGCCACCCACCGGATCGCCCGATCGGTCCCCTCCGGGGTGCGGGCATCTCCGGAACGCAGCCGCAGGCCGAGACCCGCGCGTTCGACGATGCTGCGCACACTGGGCTGAGGCAGAGCGGGCACGAACTTGGGCTCCCTCCGTCGTGCGGGCCGAAGGCACCCGAGCGCCTGATCACTTCTTTGTACGAATGGTCCAACGCTAGCAAGGGATTAGGCCACGGCGACAGGGCCGGCTCGCCCTTGGTCCTCATAGGCTCGACGGATGAGCGACACGCGCACCCCGGCCGCCACCGGCGGTCCCACCCTCCCCCAGGAACGGCGGATCGTCACCGCGATCCCCGGCCCACGCTCGCAGGCGCTGTTCGAGCGTCGCAACGCGGCGGTCGCACGCGGTCTGGGTACGGTGCTTCCGGTCTTCGTGGAGCGCGCGGGCGGCGGTGTCCTCATCGACGTGGACGGCAACTCCCTCATCGACCTCGGATCAGGCATCGCAGTGGTCTCGGTGGGCAACGCGGCCGAGCGGGTCGCGGCCAACGTCTCCCAGCAGGTTTCCGCGTTCACCCACACCTGTTTCATGGTCACGCCCTACGCGGGCTACGTCGAAGTGTGCGAGGCCCTCAACCGACTCACGCCCGGGGACCATCCGAAGAAGTCGGCGCTGTTCAACTCCGGCGCCGAGGCCTTGGAGAACGCCGTCAAGATCGCTCGGGCGCACACCAAGCGCGACGCGGTTGTGGTCTTCGAGCACGGCTACCACGGCCGTACGAACCTCACCATGGCCATGACCGCCAAGAACATGCCCTACAAGGACAGCTTCGGACCGTTCGCCGGCGAGATCTACCGGATGCCACTCCCCTACCCGTTCCGTTGGCCCAGCGGCCCGGAGAACGCGGGCGCTGAGGCGCTCGCCGATGTGATCAGCAAGATCGACAAGGAGGTCGGCGCCCACAACGTGGCGGCGATCGTCATCGAGCCAATCGCCGGCGAGGGTGGCTTCATCGTGCCGTCGCCTGGATTCCTCCCAGGTCTGGCCGACTACGCCGAGCAGCACGGGATCGTCTTCGTGGCCGACGAGGTGCAGACGGGGTTCGCCCGCACCGGGGCGATGTTCGCCTGCGAGGACGAATCGGTCGTGCCCGACCTGATCACAACAGCCAAGGGAATCGCCGGCGGACTTCCACTGGCCGGCGTGACCGGGCGAGCCGAGATCATGGATGCCGCCCACGTCGGCGGCCTGGGTGGCACCTACGGCGGGAACCCGGTGGCCTGCGCCGCCGCGCTCGGCGCGATCGCGACCATCGAGGAGGAGAACCTTGTCGGGGCCGCCAACCGCATCGGCGAGGTCATGCTCCCGGCCCTTCGCGAGCTGGCCGACCGCTATCCGTGCATCGGCGACGTCCGTGGGCGCGGCGCCATGATCGCGGTCGAGATCGTCGAGCCGGGAACAAAGACGCCCGATCCGGCCACCACGTCCGCGGTTGCCGCGGCCTGCCACGCCGAAGGGGTGCTGGTCCTGACGGCAGGGACGTACGGCAACGTCCTACGCTTCCTGCCCCCCTTGGTGATGCCCGAGCACCTGCTCGTCGAGGCCCTGGGCGTGCTGGATAAGGCCTTCGCCGCCCACGCTTGACGCACCGTCGCCGCCCAGCCATCGTCCGCTCGGTCGAACAGGGCCCACCGTTCGGTTCGCATCGGTCGGCAGGCAACAATGAGCAGCCCGGAGACCGTCATCATGGAGGGCGGCGAGCGTCCACCGGTCGATCGACAGATTCCGGCACGGCAGACTCGGAGGGGACAGCAGTGATGCGCATGGCCCGACCAGGGCGAGCCGCGCTCGCCGTCGGACTGAGCCTGCTCGTGCTGTCAGCCACCGTCTTGGCGGGGACGCCGCAGAGTCAGGCGGCCACTGACCCCGACCTGGTGGCTGTCGTGCCGTCCGCGAAAACCCCCCAGATCCTGGACAGTCCCTACGGTGCCGCCCAGGTGCTGGCCGTGGCGACCGTCGGTTCGCACGTCGTCGTCGGCGGCACCTTCGACCACGTCTCGGATGTGGGAGGACCTGCCCAGACTGCCAAGAACCTGGTGATCTACGACTCGGCCACCGGCAGCATCACCGCCCTACCCCGTGTGAACGGGGAGGTCGTGACGCTGCTGCCCGGTCCCACCCCGGGGACGGTCTTCCTCGGCGGCACCTTCACCAAAGTCGCGGGCACCAAGGTCAGCAATCTCGCCCTTCTCGACGTCAACAGCGCGCGAGTCCAGAAGACCTTCGAGGGGCCCGCGTTCAACAACCGGGTCACCGACCTCGCCCTCGTGGGGAAGAAGCTCCTGGTCGGCGGAAGGTTCTCCACGGTCGAGGGCAGGAACCGTACGGCGCTGGTCGCTCTCTCCGCCAGGTCAGGATCGCTGAAGAAGTTCGTCAACATCACCTTCTCCGGGCACCACAACTGGGAGTCCCAACACGGGTCGTTCGCCAAGGCTCCGGTCGGGATCTCCGCCATGGCGGTCGACCCCAGCGGCACTCGGCTGATCGCCATCGGCAACTTCACCTCCGTCGACTCGCTGGACCGGGACCAGGTCGTCCGGATCGACCTGAACCGCAAGCGTGCGCGCGTCTCACCAAACTGGGCGACGGCGGCCTTCTCCGACCGCTGCAAGGCGACGTCGTACGACACCTGGGTCCGTGACGTCGCCATCTCGCCGGACGGCACCTACGCGGTCGTCGTTTCGTCCGGGGGCTCCCACTACGGGCTGTGTGACAGTGCGGCCCGCCTGCCGATCCGCACCCGCTCTCGCGCCGTTCAGCCCACCTGGGTGGCGCGAACCGGAGGCGACACACTCCTGTCAGTCGCCATCAGCGACAGTGCCGTCTACGTCGGGGGCCACCTGCGATGGATGAACAACGCGTATGGCAGGGGCACCGCAGGAGCGGGGGCTGTCCCCCGACCCTCGATCGCCGCCCTCGATCCGCTCACCGGGCTGCCGTTCTCGTGGAACCCAGGACGACACCCACGGGGGTTGGGCGTCTCCGTTCTCCAGCTGACCGACCAGGGCTTGTTCGTCGGTGGAGACACCGACTACATGGGCGACAAGGAATACTTCCGCCCCCGCATAGCGCTCCTGCCGCTGGATTCGGGCACGTCGCTCCCAGACACGTCGACCGCTGGCCCCGTGGATGTCTATCGTGCGGGCACCGACGAGCTCGCCCCTGGTGACGTGACGCGGGTTCACCTGGGTTCGTCGGGGGTCGACTACGAGTGGACACCAGCGTTGTCCACCTCGATCGACTGGACCACGGTGCGCGGCGCGTTCACGATCGGCGACCAGCTGTGGACAGCGTCATCGGATGGTGACCTGTTCAGCCAGAGCTTTGACGGGTCCTCGCTCGGGACGCCCTCCGTGTCCGAACCTTGGGCCGATCCGCTGTGGAAGAACGTGCAGACCGGGTCGAGGGGCGACCAGACCTACCTGGGGAAGGCGAGCACTCTCTCGTCAAACCTCGCATCCACGACCGCCCTCACCTATGCCGACGGGCGGTTGTTCTCGACCAAGGCCGGGAGCACGGCGCTCTTCGTCCGCTGGTTCAACGCCGAGAGCGGCATCGTCCAGGACACCGCAGACACCGTGCGGGGGGTGGTCATGCCACTGACCACGACGGGTTTGTTCGTCCACGGCGCGTCGCTGTACGTCGCCGACGCTGATGGCAGCCTGACGCGTCACGACCTCAATGGCCGCAGCGTCTCGGCTGCAGGAACCGTGGTCAGCGGTCCAGCGGTGGACGGCATCGATTGGTCGTGCGGCGTGTTCTTCTCCGGGCCGGGACCAGCCGTCCCGGCCCCGTGACCGCAGGGCTCAGGTAGCCGCGGCAGGCTGTTGTTCGCGCTGACCCCACGGCGAGCCGTACTCCACCAGCTTGTCCAGGAACGGCTTGGGCGGGAACGCCTCCGGGCCAAGGACACCCGCTCCTGACCACGTACCTGAGGCCAGCAGGTCCAACGCGATGACCGGGTTGATGGCGGTCTGCCACACGACCGCCTGCGCGCCGTACTCCTGCATCGACCAGGCGTTGTCGACGACGTGGTAGTAGTACGTCGAGCGCGGCGTGCCGTCCTTGCCGGTCCCCCGCACCCACAGACCCGCGCAGGTCTTGCCGGTCATCTTGTCGCCGAGGGTCGCCGGGTCGGGCAGGCAGGCGGCTACCACGTCGCGCGGTGACACCTGCATTCCCTTGACAGTCACGGGCTCGGTCCGATCGAGACCGAGCTTGTTCAGGGTCTTGAGCATGCCGATGAACTCATCGCCGAGGCCGTACTTGAACGTGACCCGCTTCGCCTCGACCCATCTCGGGATCAGCAACACTTCTTCATGCTCGACATTGACGCACTCGACCGGACCAATCCCCTCGGGGAAGTCGAAGATCTCCGGCTCGGAGAACGGCTCGGTCGTGAACCAGCCACGGTCCTTCTCATAGATCACCGGAGGATTCAGGCACTCCTCGATCGTGGTCCACATCGAGAACGACGGCGCAAAGTCATAGCCGGCCACCTCGAGGTTGGCCCCGTCTCGCACGCCGGCCTCATCGATCTCGCTGAAGTGCTCGTCGGCCGCATAGCGGGCGAAGACGTCGGCGAGCCCTGGCTCGATCCCGATCCCCGCGAGGCACAACCGCCCGGCCGCCGCCCACGACTCGGACTTCGCGAACTGCTCATCACCGAGCTTGACCCCCGTGAGCTCGAACGGCTTGTCCGGATGCCGTTGTGACAACGACATCGCCATGTCGAGGTAGTCCGCGCCCGCAGCGAAGGCACCGTCGAAGATGGGCATGTTGAAGATCGGGTCCACCGCGTTGAACACGTGAGTGGCCCGGTGCTCGCGGGCCAGCGCCTCGACGGCATCCTGCGAGGACGCGTCGATCTGCGCCGGCACGAACCGTGGGTCGCCCAGTGCGGCCACGGTCGCTTCAGCTTTGGCGAGGTCGTAGTCGGCCACGACCCAGTGCTCGAAGAACTCGTGGCGTCGGGCGATGAGGGTCGAGGCGCTCCCGACCCCGCCTGCCCCGATCATGACTACTCGCATGCCGCTGCCCTCACTCCTCCGCCGCCTTGATCTCCTCCGATCAACATAGAGCGTCTACGCGCCACCGGTATCGAACTGGCGAACGTGGCAGCCGCCTACCGAGGCTGGCTGGTCTCACTGCGCCCCCGCGGGCGCGCCGTGTTCGGCGGGCAC
Organism: uncultured Actinomycetota bacterium; assembly: GCA_963805505.1. Lineage (GTDB taxonomy): Bacteria > Actinomycetota > Actinomycetes > DATJPE01 > DATJPE01 > JANPBY01. Next base: position 893,318 of record CAWDUP010000007.1, read on the forward strand.
GACCCGGTCGAGCCCACGCCAGGCCGGCAGCACGAACGGAGCGACGGTGGCCAGGGCATAGGCCGCGCCGAACGCCAGGAGGGTCGTCGACAATCCCCAGGCCTGAACCGCGAACCCGGCCGCCAGGCCACCGAAGGGGATGCCGAGGAAGGCGATGGCCCCGACGGCTCCGAGCACCCGCGCCTGCAGGTGGCGAGGGACCCGCTCGTACTCCACCGCTCCGAGAATGGGGTTGATGGCCCCCACCCCCAGGCCGGCAACCAGCATGACGATCAGGACGGGCGGCAGCGTCGACGCCAGCGCCATCGCCAGGAAGCGCGGCGCGCCACCAACGAGGAAACCCCAGGCGTAGGCCTGCCGACGTGGGAGGCGGGGTCCCAGCCAGGCGTACATCGCACTTCCCGTGACCGCCCCAACCCCGAACAGGCCGGCGATCAGTCCCAGGCCGAGCGGGCTGCCGAGGTTGTCACGGACCCAGACCGGCATCAGGACCGAGCCCATGCCCTGGTCGAGGAAGTTGGTCAGGCAGACCATGGCGGCGATGGCCATCAGTGTCCGGTCGGACCTGAGGAACGACAGGCCCTCGCGGATCTGGGCGAGGTAGGCGCCAACCGCCGAGGTGGCCCGCTCCTGGCCGTCGGACCCGGCCGGGATGCTGCGCGGAGGCTCGGCCGCAACCGGTACGAAGGCAGCAACGACGACCGCGGCGAACAGGAACGTTGCAGCATCGATCAGGAGCACCACACTGGGAGAGAAGACTGCCAGCAAGACCCCGGCCAGCGGTGCGCCAAGCATCCCGGCGGCACGACTGATGCCGTCATGTACGCCAGTGGCCCGCTCGATAGGGGTACCCGAGATCTCCGCGACCCCGGGGACGAGCACATAGGCAGCGACGCCAGCGCCGCGCAGGGCTCCGACAACCGCGACGATCGCGAGCAAGACGCCGAAGTGCAAGGCGCCCAGAGCGTGCAGGACCGGGATCAGACCCACGAAGAGCACCGAAGCGAGGTTGGTGACGATGGTGACCCGGCGCGCCCCCAAGCGGTCGATCACCGGGCCCCCCAGGCCGGTCACCAGCACGAAGGGCAGCATCTCGGCGAAGGCGACCAGCCCGGTCAGCGCCGCGCTGCCGGTGGTGACCAGCACGAACCACGGAAGAGCCAGCGCAGACATCCGGGTCCCGAAGATCGAGACGCCGTCGGCCGTGAACAGGGCCGTGATCGCCGTCCGGCTGCGCGGCGGGCCTGCATGATCGGCGATGTGGTCACTCACGATCGATCGCCACTCTCGTCCTCGATATCGATCGGCTCGGGGATCTGCGGGAGCACTTGCCACTGGACCGCGACCCGAGCGGTACCTGCCGCGACCGGACCTGGTTCAGCGTCGCGATAGCGAGCGACCAGCGCGCTGATCTCGCTCAGCAGCTCCTTGCACTCCTCGGGGGTCAGGGCGAGCTGGTTGTCGCTCATGGTCCATGCGTCGTCCCAGGCCGGGCCCATCTCCTCGCGCAGGGTGGTGCTGCCGTCGAGGAAGGTCCACATGCGCTCGACGTACCACCCGGCCACCGCGCGCATGTAGGTCTCCCCGAGCTCGCGCACCTCGGGATCGGCTGCGTCGTCGGCCGGGTCGAAGCTGGTCCCCCGATGCTCGGACCTCCACCACCGCTCGCGCCGGTTGCCGCGTTCGAGGTCTTCGACGATGAACCCGGACGCCTCGAGCTGGCGCAGGTGATAGCTGGTGACCCCGCTGGACTGGCCGACCCGCCGGGCCAGCGTGGTGGCCGTGGCCGGACCATGCGTGCGGAGCAGGGCGAGCAGCCGGACCCGCAGCGGATGGGCCAGGGCACGAAGCCGGGCGCGGTCGAGCAGGACGAACTCGGCGTCGACTGCGGTGCCGGGAGGGGCTTCGTCGGTAGGCATGCGGACACCGTACAACCGCAAAGACTTCTTTGCAAAGACTTCTTTGCAAATTTCCTGGGCGGATTACTCCCCGGGGATCCGACCGTCGAGCAGCGGCTGGCTGGGATCCCACCGGGTGCCGTCACGGTCATCTTGGCGCCGGCGAGCGATGGCGCACAACGACTCCAGAACGACCCGGTTGCCCAGCGCAGCGGTGATGTCGGCGTGGTCATAGGGCGGACTGACCTCGACGACATCAACACCCACCACGGGCAGCTCGAGGCAGATCCGTCGAACCGCGTCCAGCAGCTCACGAGCCGAGAGCCCACCTGGCTCGGGCGTACCGGTGCCGGGCGCATGACCGGGGTCGCACACGTCGATGTCAACGGACAAGAACACTCCGTCGCAGTCGTCCGTGGCGATCGTGAACGCCTCGGTCAGGCAGTCGGTGAGACCGCGATGGACGATCTCGGTCATCTCATACGACCGCATCCCCTGCTGGGCCATCCAGTCCAGGATGTCCGGCGGCGGCCAGTAGCCGCGCAGGCCGATCTGCAGGAAGCGATCCCCCCGCGCCGCGCCCGACTCGATAAGCCGGCGCATCGGCTGCCCATGGCCGATGAGGGAACCGAACTCGTTGTCGCCGGTGTCGGCATGGGCGTCAAAATGCAAGACACTGACGCGACCCCAGCCGACCCCGCGAGCGACTCCGGTGACATCCGGCCACGTGACTGTGTGGTCGCCGCCGAGGATCACAGGGATGGCGCCAGCCTTGACGACCTTCTCGACCTCGATCTCCAGCGACGCACAGGACTTCTCGGCATCGCCCGAATACATCATCACGTCACCGGCGTCGACGACCTTCAGATCCTGCAGCCCGTCTGTCCGCAGAGCGAGGCTCGGTCGCGATCCGTCGTGGCCGAGGTAGTCGGTCATCCGGATCGCCTGCGGTCCGAAGCGGGCACCGGACCGATAGGAGGTTCCGCCGTCGAACGGCGCTCCCAGGATCACGACATCCGCAGCCGCGTACGTCTCCGGGTCATCGAGGTCGCACGGGTCAACGCCCAGGAAGGTGATGTCGGGGCCGTACTGTCCGCCATAGCGCGCCATGGGTCCAACCTAGGGCTCCCGACCGGACGGATGGCCCTGGTCGGGCAAGTCGGCTCAGGTGTTCTGCGGGAACCCCAGGTTGAGCCCGCCGTGGCTCGGGTCGAGCCAGCGGGAGGTGACTACCTTGCCGCGCGTGAAGAAGTGCACACCTTCGGTGCCGTGAGCATGGGTGTCGCCGAACAGTGAGTTCTTCCACCCCCCGAAGGAGAAGTACGCCATCGGGACCGGGATCGGGACGTTGATCCCGACCATCCCCACTTCCACCTCGTTCTGGTAGCGCCGCGCGGCGCCGCCGTCGTTGGTGAAGATGGCGGTGCCATTGCCGTAGGCGTTGTCGTTGACCAGCGCGAGCGCCTCGTCGTAGGACTCGACGCGGAGCACCGACAGCACCGGCCCGAAGATCTCGTCGGTGTAGAGCGACATGTCTGGGGTGACCTTGTCGAACAGCGTCGGCCCCAGCCAGAAACCCTCGGCCGCGCCAGCGATCTCGACGTCGCGGCCATCGACGACCAGCTCCGCGCCCTGTTCGACTCCGGCATCCAGATAGGAAGTCACCTTGTCCCGATGAGCTGCGGTCACCAGGGGCCCCATGTCGGAGGCCTCCCGGCCGTCGCCGGTGGTCAACGTGGCCATCCGCTCGGTGATCTTGGCGATGAGCTCATCAGCCACCGGCTCAACGGCAACCAGAGCCGAGATGGCCATGCAGCGCTCGCCGGCCGAACCGAAACCGGCGTTGACGGCAGCATCCGCGGCCAGGTCGAGGTCAGCGTCGGGGAGGACGACCATGTGGTTCTTCGCGCCACCGAGGGCCTGCACCCGCTTGCCATGGGCGGTGCCTGTCTCGTAGACGTACCTGGCGATGGGGGTCGACCCGACGAAGGAGATGCTCTTGACCTCGGGATGTTCAAGGAGTCGATCGACGGCGACCTTGTCCCCGTGAACCACGTTGAACACACCAGCCGGCAGTCCGGCTTCTGCCCACAGCTCGGCCACGAGGTTGACCGCCGACGGGTCCTTCTCGGACGGCTTGACGATGACCGTGTTGCCGGTCGCGATCGCGATGGGGAAGAACCACATCGGGACCATCGCCGGGAAATTGAACGGCGAGATGATGCCGACCACGCCGAGCGGCTGCCTGATGGAGTAGACGTCGACCTTGGTCGAGACCCCCTCCGAGAATCCGCCCTTGAGCAGGTGCGGGATGCCGCACGCGAACTCGACGACCTCGAGGCCTCTGGTCACCTCGCCCAGGGCGTCGGACAGCACCTTTCCGTGCTCCGCGGTGATCAGGGCTGCGACGTCCTCCTTCTTGGCGTTCAACAGCTCACGGAAGGCGAACAGGACCTGCGTCCGCTTGGTCAACGAGGAATGGCGCCACTCCTGGAATGCCTCAGCGGCGACGGAAACCGCCTCGTCCACGTCTGCCGCCGTCGCAAAGTCCACGTGCCCGCTGACCTGCCCGGTGGCTGGGTCGTAGACGTCGCCATGCCGTTCGGCCACGCCTCCGTAGGGCTTGCCGCCGATCCAGTGGGTGATGTGTGCGGCAGTCACGACGGCTCCTCGGGTGTCGACGGTGGTTCTGGACGCCTCGATGCCCAGCGGCCACCATCTTGGCCCGGCGCGGCCGGCTCCTCAAGCCGCAAGCTGTCCGGTGCGGCAGGGAGCGCATGACATCCTGTAAACGCCTAGCCTTGCTCGCGTGTCGCAGGCCGAGAGCGCAATCCCCGCTGTGGACGTCGCCACCCTCGTCGAGGCCGGCTTGTCCGCCGTGCTGGCCGCTGGACCGATCTGCCTCGACTACTTTCGCTCGACCTTGGACGTCGAGGACAAGTCGCTCGCCGATCCGAGCGGCGACGCCCGTTTCGACCCGGTGACCGAGGCCGACCGGCGCACCGAGCAGTCGATCACCCGGGCACTGCTCGCCCGGTTTCCCGACCACCGGGTCGTCGGTGAGGAGCACGGCACCACGAACCGCCCCACCGAGGATGGCCGCCGTCCCGACGTCACCTGGATCATCGATCCGATCGACGGAACCCGATCGTTCATCAGCGGGATGCCGACCTGGGGCATCCTGCTCGGCCTCGTCATCGACGGCGAGCCGGTGGCCGGCATCATGCATCAGCCCTTCACCGAGGAGACCTACATCTCCGATCCCACGAACGGCTCACGGCTGCTCCACCGCGGCCACTCCTCTTCACTGGCCACGCGCTCGACCGCGACGCTCAGCGACGCCATCGTCTTCAGCACCCATCCTCATCCTCTCGAGGAAGCCGGAGCACTACCCCGCTTCCTGGCCCTCGCCGACCGCTGCCGACTGCAGAGGTGGGGCGGGGACTGCTACTCCTTCGCGCTGCTCGCCGGGGGCACGATCGATGTCGTCGTGGACGGCATGCTCAAGCCGTACGACATCGTTCCGCTGATCCCGATCGTCGAGCGGGCCGGTGGTCGAGTCAGCGATCTGGACGGTACGACGACCGATGGACGGCGCCCGCGTGGTCGTGGCGAGCGCGAACGCCCGCCTGCACGACGAGGTGCTCGAAACCCTGAACGCCTAGGCCGGACAAGCCGCTGCAGCAGCTCAGGAGTCGAAGCCGAAACCCATCCGGTCCAGCGTGCGTAGCCACAGATTGCGCCGGCCGTCGTTGTGGTCCGCCCGGTCGATGGCCCACCTGGTGAGGTTGATCGCCGCGGCCTTGGCCGGCTCAGGCGGGAAGGGCAGCGGCTTGGTGCGCACCATCTTCAGCTGGGTGCGCTCGGTGTCCTGGCCGTCGATCAGGTCCAGCATGACCCGCGCACCGAAGCGGGTGGCCGCTACCCCGAGGCCGGTGTAGCCGAGGACATAGCCAACCTTGCCCTTGTGCGCCGTGCCCCAGAACGCAGTGAATCGGGTGCACGTGTCGATGGCGCCACCCCATCGATGGGTGAATCGCAAGCCTTCCAGCTGCGGGAACATCTCGAAGAAGTGCCTCGCCAAGGTGGCGTAGGACTCCGGACGGTGCTCGTGCTCCGCTTTCATTCCATTGCCGAAGTAGTAGATGGCGTCATAGCCGCCGAACAGGATGCGGTGATCGGCGGTCTGCCGGAAGTAGTGGAACTGGTTTCCGGAGTCGCCGATGCCCTGCCGGTTGACCCAGCCGATGCTGGCTCGCTGCTCGGACGTGAGCGGTTCGCTCATCAGCACGTAGTCCCAGACCGGCACGATGTATGGACGAACGCGACGCACGAGCGACGGAAAGGCGTTGGTCGCCAAGGCCACCCGGCGCGCGCTGACGGCGCCGTACGGAGTGGTCAGGGCCACGCCCGATCCGGTGGACGACATCCCGGTCACCTTGGTGTGCTCGTAGAACCGGACGCCGAGCTGCTGGGCCGCCGCCTTCAAACCCCAAGCGAGCTTCGCCGGGTGCACGAGGGCACACCCCTCGCGGTCGAGCAGCCCAGCCTCGAAGACGGGTGAATGCACTTCGGCCTGCACCTGCTCGCGGTCGAGATACTCGACCTTCCCGCCGTAGGCAGCCTCTGCCTCCGGTGCCTCCCGCAGATCCGCGACCTGCCATGGCGCGGTCGCCACTGACAGCTCACCGGTGCGCTCGAACTCAGCATCGATGCCGTAGCGCTGCAGCGTTGCCTCGATGCCGTCGAGATTCTCGCGACCGAGCTGGATCAGCCGGGCAAGCTCGGGCTCGAACCGGGAGAGCCCGTTGCCGAAACCATGGGTCAGCGAGGACTCACAAAAGCCCCCGTTGCGGCCGGACGCAGCCCAACCGACTTCTTCCGCCTCGAGCACGACAACGTCGCGGTCGGGGTCGTCCTCCTTGGCCAGGATGGCCGTCCACAGTCCGGTGTAACCACCACCGACCACCGCCAGGTCGGCCGCCTCCTGCCCCACCAGGCTGGGCAGGGGTGAGGGGCGCGCCGCATCCGCCGTCCAGAACGAAACCGGCTCGGCGTCCGCGATCGACTCGAGGATGAAGCGTTGGGTCTGTGCGAGATCTCCGGAGGAGCCTGAAGTCACGCGCGGGCTCGCCGACTTCGAATGACTTGTCCTGTGACGACCAGGATGAGGGCGATGAAGAACATCGCCGAACCGACCACGTTGACCTGAGGTGGCACCCCACGTTGCGCGGCCCCCCACACGAACATCGGGAAGGTGACCGTGGCGCCGGTGGAGTTGAAGTTGGTGATGATGAAGTCGTCGAAGGACAAGGCGAACGCCAACAAAGCAGCAGCAACGATGCCCGGAAGCACCAACGGGAACGTGATGCGCCAGAAGGTCGTCGACTCGTTCGCATAGAGGTCCATCGCCGCCTCTTCGAGGCGCGGATCCAGCCCAGCGACCCTGGCCTTGACGGTCACGACCACGAAGCTGATCAAGAACATGATGTGCGCGATCAGGATGGTCCAGAAACCCAGCGGGATCACCGCGATGTTGATGAACAGAGTCAGCAGGGACGAACCCATGACCACCTCGGGCGTGGCCATCGGCATGAAGATCAGCAGGTTCGTCACGGCGCGCCCTCGGAAGCGGTATCGACCAAGCGCGAAGGCGACCAGGGTTCCCAGCGCGACGGCCGCGGCCGTCGCTATGAAGCCGATCTTGAAGGAGAGCACCAACGAGTCACACATCCCGGCGACGCCACAGAAGTTCGTCCAGGCCTCGGCAGAGAACGTGTTCCACTCGTAGTTGTAGCGTCCGACCGGGTCGTTGAACGAGAACACCACGACGACGACCACTGGGATGAACATGTAGATCAACGCCGCGCCAGCAGCGATCTGGATGATGTGAGCGCGCAACCAGGCGATCGGCCCGCCCGGCCTCTTGGCCTGCCTGACGGGTCGGGTCGGGGTTGGGCTTGGTGCCGATGTCGTCGTGGCCATCAGACGAGCTCCTCAGTTCCGGCGCGCCAGACGTACAAGGCGACGAGCACGACGATGGTCACCATGAGCGTGAAGGACAGCGCGGCGGCAGTCGGATAGTCGGACACTCGGAAGAACTGGCTCTCGATGACGTTGCCGATCATCGACTGTCTCGGTGTGCCCAACAACGTCGCGTTGATGTAGTCACCTGCGGCGGGGATGAAGGTCAGCAGGGTCCCAGCGACCACACCCGGCAACGACAGCGGGAAGGTGACCTTGCGGAAGCCGGTGAAGGGTGAGCAATACAAGTCACCAGCCGCCTCGATCAGACGTGGGTCCAGTCGATCCAGACTGGCGAACAGGGGCAACGTCATGAACGGGAGAAAGTTGTAGGTCAATCCCATGATGACGGCAAAGGGAGTCGCAAGCAGCCGATCGTCAGAGGTGAGGTGCAACAGCTCGAGGAGGTCGGTGATGTGCAGCGTGTTGAGGGTCTGGGTCACGACCCCGTTGTCCGAGAGGATCGTCTTCCACGCAAGGGTGCGGATGAGAAAGCTGGTGAAGAAGGGAGCGATCACCAAGACCAGCAGGATGTTCTTCCACTTCCCGGACTTGAACGCGATCGTGTAGGCCAGGGGGTAGGCGATCAGCAGGGTGAGAGCAGTCGCGATCGCCGCATACGTGAAGGAGCGCAGGAACTGCTCGCGGTAGGTCCAGATCGCGTCGCTGTAGTTGGAGAAAGAGAAGGTCTGCTCGAACCCGGTGGAGACAGTCCCGGTCTGCAAGGAGGTGTTGACCAAGCTGAACGTCGGCACAACGAAGAAGATCGCCAACCACAACAGACCCGGCGCCAAGAGCAGGTAGGGCACCCAAGAACGTCGGCTCTTCGCAGGTTCCGGCCGGTCGTGACCACGATCGGAGTCGGCCAGGGCCGCGCCCGCACTCATGACACAGAGGCCATGTCGTCGGAGCGATCCACCCCAGCGTCGGCCGCCTGAGTGGCATCTAGGGCGAAGGTGTGAGCCGGATCCCAGGTCAGACTCACCGAAGCTCCCGGCACCAGCCGGTCGTCTCGACCCATGTTCTGGGCGAAGACCGCTAGTTCCTGACCCCAAGGCATCTTCACGAGGTACTCGGTGCTGACACCGATGAACGACGCGTCGGTGATGACGCCTTCGAGAGCGTTGCGCTCCCCGCTGGTGTCCCCCTCACCGTTCATTGCCAGATGGATCTTTTCCGGTCGCACCCCTACGTGGACGGCGTCCCCATCGGCGTGCACCCGGGTCACCGGCAATGCGACTCTCCTGCCGTGCACGTCAACGGTGGCGTCGCTGCCGGAACGTCCCGTCACTGTGCCCGCGATCAGATTGGAGCGACCGAGGAAGTTGGCCACGAAAGTGGTAGCAGGGTTCTCGTAGAGGTCGGTTGGGCCACCCATCTGCTCGACCCGGCCGGCGTTCATCACCGCGATCGTGTCGGCCATGGTCATGGCCTCTTCCTGGTCATGCGTGACGTGCACGAACGTGATGCCGACCTCCTCCTGGATCCCCTTGAGCTCTAGCTGCATCTGCCGCCGCAGCTTCAGGTCCAAGGCACCCAGCGGTTCGTCGAGCAGCAGGACGCTCGGCTTGTTGATCAGCGCCCGCGCCACAGCGACGCGTTGCTGCTGCCCTCCGGACAGCTGGGATGGCTTGCGTCGCGCCATTCCGGTGAGCTCCACGAGCTCCAGCATGGCCTCGACCTTTTCCTTGACCTGCGGCGTCTTGGTACGCCGCAGGCCGAAGGCGACGTTCTCGAAGATGTCGAGGTGCGGGAACAACGCGTAGCTCTGGAAGACCGTGTTGACCGGACGCTGGTAGGGCTTGCGCCAGGTGATGTCCTCGTCGCCGAGCAGGACCGTGCCCTGCGTGGGCTGCTCGAGGCCAGCGATCATCCGTAGCGTCGTCGTCTTGCCGCAGCCCGACGGACCGAGCAGCGCGAAGAAGGACCCAGCCGGGATCGTCAGGGTCAGGTCGTCGACTGCGGTGAAATCTCCGAAGGACTTGGTGACGTTGATGATCTGGACGTCGGCGCCAGCGCCGCCGTCCTGCTCCTCGGCGGCCATCTCAGGCCCCCGCGACCGCGTCGAACTTGCCTTGGTAGTCGATCTCGGTCGCCTCGTCGAGCGCCATGAAGACGCTGGTCGCGGCCAGCGTGGCATCGTCGGGGAAGATCAGCTGGTTGCTGGCGAGATCCTTGTCGATGCTCATCATGGCCTCCTTGGCGCCAACTACCGGACAGATGTAGTTGACCCAGGCCACCAGTTCCGCCGCGATCTCCGGCTGGTAGTAGTAGTCGATCCACATCTCGGCGTTCTTCTTGTGCTGGGCCTTGATCGGGATCAGCATGTTGTCCGACCAGAGCATCGCGCCGGCCTCGGGGATAACGAGCTGGATCTTGGGGTCGTCGAACTGCAGCTGGATCACGTCGCCGGACCAGGCGATACAGGCCGCGATGTCACCGCTCGCGAGCCCACCTGAGTACTCGTTCCCCGTGAACTGCCGGATGTGCCCCGAGTCGGTCGCTGCCTGAAGCACCGCGAGCGCCGCGTCGTAGTCCTCGCTGGTGAAGTTGGCGGGATCCTTGCCCTGGTCGAGCAGGATCAGGCCCATGGTGTCGCGCATCTCGGTGAGCACCGTGACCTTGCCCTTCAGGTCTGGGCGCGTGAGGAGCTCAGTGATGGTGTTGACCGGATCGGTGACCTTGCCGTTGTAGCCGATCCCCGTGAGCCCGGACTGCCATGGGGCCGAGTACTGCCGCGTCGGGTCCCAGGAAGGGCTCTGCAGGGCTGGGCTCAAGTTGGTCGGGAAATTCGTCATGCTCGACGGGTCGTAGGTCTGAAGCAGCCCCTCCCGGATCATCCGGGCGGCCATCCAGTCGGTCAGCATGAACAGGTCACGGCCGCAGTCCGAGCCGTTTCGCAGCTGCGGGGCGATCTTGGCGTAGAAGGACGAGTTGTCGTTGATGTCCTCCTGGTAGGTCACCTTGACGCCGGTCTGCTTCTCGTAGCCATCCAGTGTCGGGCGGAGGTTCTTGTCCTTGTCGTCGACATCGATGTACAGCTGCCAGTTCGAGATGTTCAGCGTCTTGTCGGTGTCTGACAGGTCGGGCGTGTCGTCGCTGGTACCGGTGTTGGGTGTCGCAGCGGGCGTGCCGCAGGCGGACAACAGGCCGGCTCCGGCCACTGCCGCGCCACCGGCGCCGACCCCTCGGAGGAAGCCCCGTCGAGACAGCCCCGCGCGCGGACTCGACGCCATCGCGACGAGCTGCTGGAACATCGGGTCGTTTGTGGAAGTCATCGGGGTGGTTCCTCCTGGTCGTTGCCGAAAATCGTGCGGTGCCATGACTTGTGAGCCGCTGCCGTGCCGTCGTACATCACGTGCTTCACGTTCGTGTATTCGTCGAACGCGTAGGTGGACATGTCCTTGCCGAACCCGCTGGCGCGATATCCACCATGCGGCATCTCGCTGATGATCGGGATGTGATCGTTGACCCAGACGCAGCCGGCCCGAATCACCCGGGTGGCAGTCAACGCCCGAAACACGTCCCGGGTCCAGACCGAGGCAGCCAAACCGTAAGGCGTGTCGTTGGCCAGCCGCAGGCCTTCGGCGTCCTCGTCGAATGGGAGTACGACGAGCACCGGACCGAAGAGCTCTTGCTGAACGATCTCGGACTCCTGTGCCGCGCCGACCACGAGAGTTGGTTCGTAGTACGAGCCGGCCGCCAGCGCGCCGCCAGGGATCACTCCTCCGCGAATCACCTTGGCACCGTCGGCCCGGGCGCGATCGACGAAGCCCGCCACGCTGTCCTGCTGGCGTCTGGAGATCAGCGGCCCTTGGTCGGTCGCCGGGTCCATCGTCGGGCCGAGTCTTACCCCCGACATGACATCGGCGACCCCGGAGACGAAAGCGTCGTAGATCGGACGCTGCACATAGGCGCGGGTCGCGGCCGTGCAGTCCTGCCCGGAGTTGATGAGGGATCCAGCCACGGCCCCGTGAATCGCGGCCTCGAGGTCCGCGTCGTCGTGCACGACAAACGGCGCCTTGCCGCCGAGCTCCATGTGCATGCGCTTCGCGGTCTTCGCAGCCGTCTGCATCACCTGGGTGCCGACGGGCGTAGAACCGGTGAAGGACACCATGGCCACATCTGGGTGACCAACCAACGCTTGGCCGACCACCGCGCCTCTCCCGGTCAGCACGTTGACCACACCCGACGGGATCCCGGCATCGACGCACGCCTGGGCGAGCATGAGGGAGGTGAGCGGGGTGATCTCGGCCGGCTTGAGCACGATGGTGTTGCCGGCCGCGATCGCGGGGAGGACCTTCCAGGCGGCCATCTGCAGGGGGTAGTTCCACGGCGCGATCGACGCCACGACGCCGATCGGTTCTCGACGGATCATCGACGTGTGGTCGGCTGAGTACTCACCAGCCGCTTTGCCTTCGAGATTTCGTGCCGCACCCGCAAAGAAGGCGGTGTTGTCGATGGAACCAGGCACGTCGAACTCGGTGGCGAGCCGGATCGGTTTGCCGGCCTGCCGGCTCTCGGCCTCGGCCAGCTCGATGGCTCGGTCGTCGAGGATCGCTGCGAGCCTGGTCAGCGCCGCGCTGCGTTCTGCGGGTGTGGCGCCGGCCCACTCCGCAAACGCGTCCCGAGCTGCTCGAACCGCGACATCGGCGTCGTGCTCGCCGGCGAGAGCGAGCTGCGCGAGCACCGACTCGTCGGAGGGGTCCAGCAGGGCATGCGTCTCGCCAGAGGTCCCGTCAACGAAGCGCCCGCCGACATGGCAGGACCCCGCAGGTTGAAACGGCCCGGTCACACGGACTCCTCTTCCGGCACGGCGACATCCTGGCACGCACATCCGCACTTGAGGGGGATTCCGTCGTCCTGGCTCATTTTCACGACGGAATCGATACCTCCTGGTGACCTGTCGCGACGCGTCCCGCGCCGAAGCGCGGAAGGCGGCCGCTCGGTTGAACCCCCAGCACATCCAGCAGACCGTCAACATCCATGGCCATTCGGCGACAGACTGTCGCCCATGAGCCAAGCCCCCACCGTCGCCGACGTGCTTGCGCTGGAGGCTGTCCGCCGCGGACACCCGGAGGTCGTTGCTGGGTTGGACAACCTGGATCGGCCCGTGCGTTGGGCCCACGTGTCCGAGCTCGCCGACATCGCCGGGTTGCTGCGGGGGGGAGAGCTACTCCTGACGACCGGGGTTGCCCTTCCCGAGGACGACGCAGGGCTGGCGGCCTACGTCGCCGACCTCGATGCTGCTGGTGCCGCTGGCCTGGTGGTCGAGCTGGGCCGACGCTTCCAGCAATCCCTGCCGGCGGCCCTGGTGCGGGCCGCCGAGGGTCGTGGGGTACCGCTGATCACCTTGCGACGCGAGACTCGATTCGTCGCGATCACCGAAGCCGTCCACTCCCTCGTTGCTGCCGTCCAGTTGGCCGAGCTTCGCGCGTCTCAGGAGGTGCACGAGACCTTCACCGAGCTGTCCGTGGAGGGTGCCGACGCGGCGGAGGTCGTCAGGCAGGCTGCCCGATTGTCGAGTCGCCCGGTGGTGCTGGAGAACCTCAATCATCAGGTGCTGGCCTACGACGTGGCGGGCGAGCGTCCCGACGCGGTCCTCGAGTCGTGGGAGGAGCGTTCACGGGCCGTGCAGCTCACCGGTCGGACGGCCCACGAAGCCGGCGTGGGCTGGCTCGTCACGGCGGTCGGTGCGCGCGGGACAAACTGGGGACGGCTGGTGATGGTCACGGATCAACCGAACCCGCGGGATCCGATGCTGCTCGAGCGGGCCGCTTCGGCGCTGGCGTTGAACCGACTGGTCGAGCGCGACCGCGAGAGCCTCGAGAGGCAGACCCACCGGACGCTGCTCGGCGCGCTGCTCGTACATGGCGCACCCGTCGCCGAGATCGCCTTGCGCAGCAAGGCTTTGGGAGTCCCGCTGGAGAACCGTCGGCTCGTAGGCGTGGTCGTTCGCATGCGTTCCACCGAGACAACGGCGCTGCTGGAGTCCGAACAAGCGTTGCGCGATCTCGGGGAGACGGCAGCCGGAGCCGTTCGGCGGGCACGCCTGCTCGCTCTGGTCGGGGCGGTTGACGACTCGAGCGTGGGGATCCTGGTCTCCGCCGGTGACACAGCCAAGGCGGACGCGGCGATCGACCAGGTGGTCGCCGCCCTCGCCCAGTCGCCAGGCGAGCGAGTGGTCGCGGTCGGTTCGGTCGTCGACGATCTCAGGGACGTTCGGCGCTCCTTTCTCGAGGCGGCCCAGGTGGCAGACGCGGCGGCCCACCAGCCCACTCGCCCGTTCTACCGGCTCCCCGACGTGCGCCTGCGTGGCCTCGTGCATCTGCTGCGAGACGATGCCCGGCTGCAGACCTACGTCGAACGTGAGCTCGGGCCGTTGCTGACCTACGACGCCGCTCACGGCACAGATCTGCTGAGCGCTCTGCGCGCCTACGTGGCCACCGGGGGCAACAAGAGCGCCGCAGCCCAGCAGGCTGGCCTTTCTCGGCCCGCGTTCTACGAACGACTGCACCGCATCGAGCGCGTCTTGTCGGTTTCCCTCGACTCAGACGCCGAAGGGGTGGAGTCGACGGTGTCGTTGCACGTCGCGATCATCGGCCTGGACGCCATCCGCACCTGACCCGCATCAGGCGACGACCGGGTCGCGACCAGACCAATCCGAAGTCCGGGCGGCTCCGAAAACCAGACGATGACGACCGAAGATGGCAGGCTCGCCGATGTGAGCATGATCCGTCCCGCCGGTGAAGCGTCGAGCCGGGACCTCTCACCTCTCACGCCGGAGGAGCTGCTCGCGCGGGTGGCCAGGGGCGACAGGGTGGCGTTCGACCGCCTCTACGACCGCTTCGCCGGCGCGGTCTTCGGCTTGGTCAAGCGGGTCCTTCGAGACCCTGCGCAATCGGAGGAGGTGACTCAGGAAGTGTTGGTCGACATCTGGCGCACCGCGCCGTCCTTCGATTCCACCCGTGGCTCTGCGGCGACCTGGGTCATGACACTGGCTCACCGTCGAGCCGTCGATCGCGTGCGCTCAGCGCAGGCTGCCACGAACCGGGACACCCTCGTTGCGGTGCGCGATCACCAACCCGCCTACGACGTCGTGGCCGAGACCGTCGAACGCCGTCTCGAGCAGGAGCAGGTCGGTCGAGCGATGAAAGAGCTGACGGACCTCCAGCGCGAGGCGGTCGGGCTAGCCTTCTACGGCGGCTACACGCACCTGCAGGTAGCGGAGCTGTTGGAGGTCCCCCTCGGCACCGTGAAGACGCGAATACGCGACGGCCTGATCCGGTTGCGCGACAACCTGGGGGTGACCGCATGAAGGAGTCGGAGGAGTCGGCACCAGCGTCGCCGTTGGATTCGGGCGTGTACGCCACCGACGCGATGTCACCTGAGGAACGGGCCGTTTTCGAGCAGGCTCTGTCCCGCGATCCCGATCTGTCCGACGAGGTTCGTGGGCTGCAGGCTACTGCCGCGCGGCTCGGCGAAGCGCTCGCCGAGAACCCCCCTGCAGAGCTGCGGAACAAGGTGATGGCTGAGGTAGACCGCACGCGACAGCTCCTGCCGGACGGCCGTACCCGCGTAGCTGGCAGTGCTGGGGAAGAGCCCTCAGCCGGTGCGGTGGCAGACCTGGCCGCTCGCCGCCGGTCACGGATCGCCGTCACCGTGTTGTCCGCCGCGGCGGTCATCCTCGGTGTCCTGACGTTGGTGCTCGGCGTCAGCGTCATCGGCCTGCGCAGCGACAACTCCGCACTTACCCAGGCAGGCGCCGACATCACGCGGGTCCTCACAGCCCCGGACGCCCGCACGGTCAGCGGGGCTGTCGAGGGTCAGCCGAGCCGCGGCGCAGTGGTCGTGTCACCGAGCCTGGGGGCGGCCGTCTTTGTGGCCGACGACCTCGCCGGCCCGCCGACCAACCAGACCTACCAGCTCTGGCTGATCTCCCCAGACGGTTCGGCCACGTCTGCGGGCACCTTCGAACCCGGCGCAGACGGTGGGGCCGCAGTGGCTTTGACCCCGGCCGGCACCAACGTGGCCGCCGTCGGCATGACGCTGGAGCCCAGTGGAGGCTCCGCTCAACCGACGACTCCCCCCATCTTGGCCATCCCGCTCACCTGAGCCTCAGCTCTGGGTCAACTGTCGATGTTGGCCATGACGTGCTTGATGCGTGTGTAGTCCTCGAAGCCGTACATCGAGAGGTCCTTGCCGTAGCCGCTGTGCTTGAACCCACCGTGCGGCATCTCGGCGACCAACGGGATGTGGGTGTTGATCCAGACGCAACCGAAGTCAAGCCGCTTGGACATCCGCATGGCCCGCCCGAAGTCCTTGGTCCAGACCGAGGAAGCCAGGCCGTACTGCACTCCGTTGGCCCAGGCCAGTGCCTCGGCCTCGTCGCTGAACTTCTGCACGGTGATGACCGGTCCGAAGATCTCGTTCTGGATCATGTTGTCGCCCTGCTTGAGACCGGAGACCACCGACGGCTCGAAGTAGAACCCACGGTCCCCTTGCCGCTTCCCGCCGGCATCCACCGATGCGTGCGCCGGTACGTCGTCGAAGAAGGAGGCGACCCGCTCGAGCTGGTTGGCGTTGTTGACCGGCGGCACCATCGCGTCCTCATCGCCAGGACCATTCTCGTACGTCGTCGCCGTAGCCTTCGCCGCCTCGGCCAATGCGGCGACGAAGTCGTCGTGGATGCCCGGACCGGCAAGGACCCGGGTCGCTGCGGTGCAGTCCTGTCCTGCGTTGAAGTAGCCGGCAACCGAGATGCCCTCGATGGCTGCCTCGAGATCGGCGTCGTCGAACACGACCACGGGCGCCTTCCCGCCCAGCTCGAGGTGGACGCGCTTCACATCGTTGGAGGCAGATTTCGCAACCTCCATGCCGGCGCGTACTGATCCGGTGATCGCGACCATCTGGGGGATCGGGTTCTCCACCAGTGCGCGACCGGTGTCGCGGTCACCGCAGACGACATTGAACACGCCGGGCGGCAGGATGCCTGCCTCGTTGACCAGCTGGGCCATCCGAACACTGGTGACCGGCGTGGTGTCGGACGGCTTGAGAACGACGGCGTTGCCAGCGGCGATCGCCGGAGCAAACTTCCAGACCGCCATCATCATGGGGTAGTTCCACGGCGTCACCTGGCCGATGACGCCGATCGGCTCACGCCGGATCATCGACGTGTGACCCGCCATGTACTCGGCCGTCGCGCGACCCTCGAGCAGTCGGGCGGCACCGGCGAAGAACCGAATCTGGTCGATCATCGGGGGGATCTCTTCCGAGGCGGTCAGCCCCAGGGGCTTGCCCGTGTTCTCCGACTCCAGCGCCACCAGCTCATCGGCGTGCTCCTCGAACAGATCGGCCATGTCGAGCATGGCCTTTTGCCGCTCCGACGGAGTGCTGTCCCGCCAGATCTCGAAGCCCTCCGCGGCGGCGCCGTACGCCGCCGCGACGTCGGCTGCGGAGGAAAGCGGGGCGGAGCCGTAGACCTCTCCGGTCGATGGATTGACGAGGTCGGTGCTTCGGCCGTCGGTCGCGGAGACCGATGCTCCACCGACGACGTTCATCAACTCGCGCTTGTCGCTCACGCCAGGCTCCTTCTCGCCTTGATTCGCGGCTGGATGTCAGGACTACAGCGAGCCTAGCCTCGCCGCTGCCGGATCCGACAGGCCCAGGACCTCATTGCTGCGAAATTCGCAAGAATCGGTAGGCGTCACTGCGGATTCACTTGCGCTCGCCGGGGCCTCCTCGCCAGAATGCCTTCCATGGCCAGTCGCGAGCGCTCAGCCGCCGTGCCCCTCGACCAGGTCTCGAAGGCCATCATCGAGCAGCTCCAGCAGGACGGGCGGCGACCCTACGCAACCATCGGCAAGGCGGTCGGGTTGTCCGAGGCGGCGGTACGACAGCGCGTCCAACGACTCACCGATTCCGGGGTGATGCAGATCGTCGCGGTCACCGATCCGCTGGTGGTCGGGTTTCCCCGCGCCGCGATGATCGGCATCCGCGTGGAGGGCGACAGCGAGGTCGTCGCTGACAAGCTCGAGTCCTTCTCCGAGATCGACTACCTGGTCCTCACTGCCGGCTCGTTCGACATCCTCGTCGAGGTCGTGTGCGAAGACGACGAGCACCTGCTGGAAATCATCAACAAGCGAATCCGGGCGATCCCGGGAGTCGTGAACACCGAGAGCTTCGTCTATCTGAAGCTCCGCAAGCAGATCTACGCATGGGGTACCAGATGAGCATCTCTCCGCAGAACTTCGCCGAACCCGGCGACGACGACCTCGCCGAACGCGCGAGTCGACACCTCTGGATGCACTTCACGCGCCACTCCACCTACAGCGAAGGTGGCGGGCACGTGCCGGTCATCGTGCGCGGGGACGGTGCGTATGTCTGGGACGACCAAGGCAAGCGCTATCTGGACGGGCTGGCCGGTCTGTTCACCGTCCAGGTCGGACACGGTCGCACAGAGCTGGCCGAAGCGGCGGCCAAGCAGTCCGCGGAGCTGGCGTTCTTCCCGCTCTGGTCCTACGCGCACCCGCAGGCCATCGAGCTGGCAGAACGGTTGGCGGGCTACGCCCCGGGTGACCTGAACCGTGTCTTCTTCACGAGCGGCGGCGGCGAAGCCGTGGAGAGTGCCTGGAAGTGTGCGAAGCAGTACTTCAAGCTCACCGGAAAACCCATGAAGCACAAGGTGATCAGCCGCAATGTCGCCTACCACGGCACACCCCAGGGCGCGCTGTCCATCACGGGCATCCCGGAAGCGAAGATGTTCTTCGAGCCGCTCGTCCCAGGCGGCCACAAGGTGCCCAACACCAACTTCTATCGGGCTCCCGCACACGACGACGACATCGAGGCGTTCGGTCGCTGGGCTGCTGACCGCATCGAGGAGGCCATCGAGTTCGAGGGCCCGGACACCGTGGCGGCAGTCTTCCTCGAGCCCGTCCAGAACTCCGGCGGCTGTTTCCCCCCACCCCCCGGCTACCTCGCTCGAGTACGCGAGATCTGCGATCGCCACGACGTGCTCTTTGTCGCGGACGAGACGATCTGCGCGTTCGGCCGCATCGGAGACATGTTCGCGATGAACCGCTTCGGAGTGACGCCGGACATCATCACCTGCGCGAAGGGCATCACCTCCGGCTACGCCCCGCTCGGGGCGATGATCGTCAGCGACCGGATCTTCGAACCCTTCGCGACCGGCCAGAACTATTTCGCTCACGGCTACACCTTCGGCGGGCACCCGGTTTCGGCTGCCGTAGCCATGGCCAACCTCGACATCTTCGAGCGCGAGGGGCTCAATGCGCACGTGCAGGCCAACGAGGGCGCCTTCCGATCGACCTTGGAAAAGCTGCTCGATCTGCCGATCGTCGGAGACGTTCGTGGTGCCGGTTACTTCTACGGGATAGAGCTGGTCAAGGACAAGGCGACCAAGGAGACCTTCGACGACGACGAGGCGGAGCGACTGCTGCGTGGCTTCTTGTCCAAGGCCCTGTTCGACTCCGGCCTCTACTGCCGCGCAGATGACCGAGGTGATCCGGTCATCCAGCTGTCGCCGCCGCTGATCATCGGCCAGCCGGAGTTCGACGAGATCGAGCAGACCCTGCGCGGGGTCCTCACCGAGGCATGGTCGATCCTCTGACCGCCGCCGACTCCAAACCGCTCCCCGGCTCGACACCCCGCACCGAGGTTCGACGGATCCCGGAGAAGGCTGTCCGCGATCGCGACGTCCTGCACGCGATCTTGGATGCCGGGCTGGTGGCGCACGTTGCAGCGATGAACACCAGGACCCGGGCGAGCAGCCCCAGCCCTGGCACGTCTGAGGGGCGTGCGCAGCCCTACGTCGTGCCAGTGGCCTACGCGCGCGACGGGGACACCGTGCTGTTCCACGGGTCGACGGCGTCGCGCCTGTTCATGGGCCTGGCTGCCGGAGCGCCGACCTGCCTAACCGTCACCTTGCTCGATGGTCTGGTGGTTGCCCGCTCGGCATTCGAGTCCTCGATGCACTACCGGAGCGTGATGGTGCTGGGCAGCTCGACCGTCGTCCAGGGCACGGAGAAGACCGAAGCACTGCGGATCATCACCGAGCACCTGATGCCCGGACGCTGGGCGGACATTCGTCCCCCGCACGCCAAGGAGCTCGCAGCCACGACCGTCCTGCGGCTGCCGCTGGACGAGACCTCGGTGAAGGTCAGCGCCGGTCAGCCCGAGGACCCTGACGACGATGTCGCGGGATCGGCATGGGCAGGCACGCTCCCGCTGGTCGAGCACTTCGGCAAGCCGGCGCCGGCGGACGACCTGGCGCCTGGCATCGCCGTGCCGACCTACGTCACGACCTGGTCACGGTGACCAGATGACGACGCATCGTGCGTTGAGCCTTTGGTGGTCAACGTTGCCCGACGACCTGGCCGGTCCGGTAAGACCCGCGCTGGCTGGTAGCTCGGAGGCCGACGTGACGATCGTCGGAGCGGGCTACACGGGGCTGTGGACGGCCTACTACCTGGCCAAGGCCGATCCTTCGCTGCGCATCGTCGTGCTCGAACGTGAGGTAGCCGGATTCGGCGCATCCGGGCGAAACGGCGGCTGGTGCTCGGCGCTCTTCCCAGCCTCCTGGGCCAAGATCGCGAAGGGGTCGGGACGCGATGCTGCCATGGCCATGCAGCGCGCGATGTTCGACACGGTCGACGAGGTCGGCTCCGTCGTGGCTGCTGAGGGTCTCGACGTGCACTGGGCCAAAGGGGGAACGACGTCGCTGGCCCGCACCCCGGTGCAGCTCGAACGGGCCAAGGCCGAAATAGCCGACGCTCGCGCGTGGGGATTCTCTGAGGACGACTATCGGTGGTTGGAGCCCGGCGAAGCCGCGGCCTCGGTCGGGGCAACCGATGTGCTCGGCGCGACCTACACCCCACATACGGCGGCCATCCATCCGGCGCGGCTGGTCCGCAGCTTGGCGCAGGTCGTCGAGCGGCTGGGGGTCACCATCCATGAGCACACCGAGGTGACAGCGATCGAGCCAGGTGTCGTGCGTACCTCGCTGGGCGACGTCCGCGCTCGCTACTGCCTGCGGGCGACCGAGGGATACACCGCCCAGCTCGCCGGGCACAAGCGTGACATCGTGCCGGTCTACTCCCTCATGCTGGCGACCGAGCCACTCCCCCAGGCTTTCTGGGACGAGGTCGGGCTCGCCGAGCGACCGACGTTCAACGACTACCGGCACCTGATCATCTATGGCCAGCGCACAGCGGACGGCCGGTTCGCCTTCGGCGGACGCGGCGCGCCCTATCACTTCGGCTCGACGATCGACCCTGCGCACGACCGGAAGCCCGCCGTCTTCGACGAGCTGCACCGGGTGCTCATCGAGCTGTTCCCGAGCGTTCGTGACGCGGCCATCACCCACACGTGGGGTGGCCCGCTGGGACTCACGCGCGACTGGTACGCGTCCTGCACCCTGGACTCCACCACCGGACTGGGATGGGCCGGCGGCTACGTCGGTGATGGGGTAGGCACCGCCAACCTCGCGGGACGTACGCTCGCCGACCTGGTCGTGGGAAACGACAGCTCGCTGACCCGGTTGCCCTGGGTCAACCACCGGGCCCGGCGTTGGGAGCCGGAGCCGTTCCGCTTCCTCGGCGTCAACGCAGGACTGCGGGTGATGAGCTCGGCCGACGACGTCGAGCACCGCACCGGCCGCCCCTCCCGACGAGCCGACTTGATCAACCGAATCCTCGGCCACTGACCCGCTTCACCCAGCGGAGCGCCCCTGAGGGCTAGGCATTTGTCCGGTTTGGGGTGGATCGTCCTGCCAAGAAGGGCACCCCTGCTGGGTGAAGCGGGTTAGGGGGTGCTGGGTGAGGCGGGTCAGGGCGGAGGGGGGAGCGCGTTGAAGGAGCGCAGACTCGCCCCGCCATCGGTCCACCAGTGGATCGTCGTCGCCGAGGCCGGGCTGAGCTCCATCCGGAACAGCGCGTCCGGCGGCGCCTGCAGCGCTTGGCGGACGAGGGCCTTGATCGGGCTCACGTGGGTCACGACGACGACGGTGCGCCCGTCGTACGCCTCCGCGAGGCGAGCTCGCGCGGCCGCGACCCTGCGGTTGACGGCGTCGAAGGACTCGCCGAAGGGTGGGGCCACCGCCGTCGAGGCCAGCCAGGCAGCGAGCTCCCTGGGCCAACGTTGGGCGATCTCGGCGTAGGAGTAGCCGTCCCAGTCACCGAACGCCGCCTCCCTGAAGTCCTCGTCCACCTCGACGTCGGAGATCCCAAGGACCTCAGCGACCGCCGATGCGGTCTCGCGGGTTCGGCGCAGCGGCGAGCTGACCACGGCAGCGACGTCGACCCCGTGGGCGGCCAGCAGCGAAGCGGCCGCCACGGATTGCTGCTGCCCGAGCTCGGTCAGACCCGGGTCGGCGCCTCCTGAGCCGCTGAAGAGCCTGTCGCGGGTGAGCTCGGTCTCCCCGTGGCGGACGAGCACCGTCGCCAGAGGTGGTCCCACGTCTGGGCCCCACCCAACCAACCGCCGCGGCGTGCCGGTCGCTCCCGATTCGGCGACAGCCCCGCCAGCGTCAGCCGTACGACCGGGATCCTCGTTCGCGTCGAGAACCGGCAACGAGTCGATGGATTGCCCGTCAAGGGCGGCATTGACCAGCCGGTCGGCTGCCTTGTTCTTCTCGCGCGGGATCCATTGATAAGTGACTCGGTCGTGCGGGAAAGCCGCGAAGGCCCGCTTTGCCAGAACCTTCATGTCGGGGTGCTTGACCTGCCATCGCCCGGACATCTGCTCGACGACGAGCTTGGAGTCCATGCGGACGTCCACCCGGGCGTCGGGATCGAGCTCGGCCACCGCCTCGAGACCAGCGATGAGCCCGCGGTATTCGGCGACGTTGTTGGAGGCGACCCCGATACGCTCCCCGCGCTCGACCAATACCTCGCCGGTCTCGCCGTCACGAACCAGCGCGCCATAGGCGGCTTGCCCTGGATTGCCGCGAGACCCGCCGTCGGCCTCCACGACGAACCGAGCGGTCACAGACCTGACTCCGCGGTACGAACGAGGATCACCCCGCAGTCCTCGTGCCGCAGCACCGCATCGGGGGCCGCCTGCCGTGCGGCGCCCAGCTCGGTGCTGTTGAGCTCCATCCGACATCCTCCACAGCGGCCCCGGGACAACGCAGCTGCGCCGACGCCGTTCTTCGCGCGCACCTTCTCATAGAGGGCGAGCAGGTCGGCGGGCGTGCTCGCGGCCAGTGAAGCCCGGCCCTCGGTGGCGAACTGGCTGTCCTTGTCGATCTCGGTGAAGGCCTCGTCACGGCGCTGGGTTGCGGCGACAAGTTCGCCCTCGAGCTCTGCACCGCGCCGTCCGAGCTCGGTGAGCAGACGCTGTACGTCTTCCAGCCGCTCGAGAATCTCCAGCTCGACGTCCTCGAGGTCGGCCTGCCGCTTGGCGAGCGAGCCGATCTCGTGTTGCAGGCTCTCGAGCTCCTTGGCCGAGGTGATGGCGCCCGAGTCGAGGCGTTCCTGGTCACGTCCGGCGCGGGCGCGTACCTGCTCGACGTCGGTCTCGGCCTTGGCCACCTCACGTGCCACGTCACTGGCCTCGGTCTCGGCGGCAACGATGCGGTCTCGCAGCCCGTCCTGCTCGACACTGAGCGCCTCGATCTGTGCTATCTCTGGCAGAGACCGGCGACGATGCTCCAGCTGGGCCAGTCGTGCGTCCTGCTCGGCGAGGTCGAGCAGTCGCAGCTGGTCGTCGGCAGCGGCGTTCAGCGGGTGCCTCCTTCGTGGAAGGTCCACGGGTCGGTGTTGATCTCGGACACAACAGCCTCCACGCTATCCGGCGGGAGCCTGGCCAGCAGCCTTGACCTCGCATCGCCGAGCCACGGCCACTCCGAGGCGAAGTGCCCGACGTCCACCAACGCCGGGCCACCACTTTCCATGGCCTCCGAGGCCGGGTGATGTCTGAGGTCGGCCGTGACGTAGACGTCAGCCCGAGAGGCTCGTACGGCGTCGAACAGATCGTCGCCGGCGCCCCCAGCCACGGCGACCCGCCGGATGAGCCGTTCCGGGTCGCCGGTCGCTCGCACTCCGCCGGCGCCGACCGGAAGGGCCGCTGCGGCCCTCGCCACGAAGTCGCGAAGCGTCACGGCATCCGCGAGCTCGCCCACTCGCCCGATACCGCCCTCTGACAGTGGCTCGAGCTGACCGAGAGGCAGCCCGACTGCCGAAGCCAGCGCATCCGAGACACCGGGAGAAGCTTTGTCTGCATTGGTGTGGGCCACGTGCAACGCGCACCCTCCCGTGACCAACCGGTGGACCAGGCGGCCCTTCGCGGTGGTCGCCGGCACCCCATGGACCGGGCGAAGCAGCAAGGGGTGGTGGACGACCAGCAGATCGGCGCCCGCGTCCAGAGCCTCGCTGACCGTGCTGTCCACGGGATCGACAGCGAAAAGCACCCGCCGCACGTGCGCGTCGGGGTCACCGCAAACGAGCCCGACGGCGTCCCACGGCTCGGCAGTCTCGGGGACGTACAGCGCCTCGAGGACCTCGACAACCTCACGCAGCACCGGCACGCCCGGAGGCTATCGGTCAAGGCGCGATCGCCTCGCTCGAGCCAGGTGTCGGATGCCCTGGCTCCGAGGCGCGTCGGGCATACTCGGCCCACGATGTCGAGCGGAAGGTACGGGGGAAAACACGATCAGCCCTGACCTCGCAAAACCTCGTGGACCGTTCAGCTATCAGGCGTTTCGGCTGCTGTTCCTCAGCCGCGGGGCCACCTTTTTGGGCAACGCCATCGCTCCGATCGCGTTGGCGTTCGCTGTGCTCGACATCACCGGCTCAGCAACCGACCTCGGGTTGGTCGTCGCCAGCCGAACCATCCCGCAAGTGCTCCTGGTCCTGTTCGGCGGAGTGATCGCCGACCGATTTCCGCGCACCAAGGTGATCGTCGTCTCGAACTCGCTCGCCGCGATCAGCCAAGCACTTGCCGCCGTCTTGCTGATCAACGGGCACGCCACGATCTGGCAGCTCGTGCTCATCCAGGCGTTCAACGGTTCGGTGTCGGCGTTCGCCTTCCCGGCCGGTGCCGGACTGACTCCGCAGACCGTCCCAAACGCCGTCCTGCAACAGGCGAACGCGTCCTTGCGGCTGGTCATCAACGCGTCGCTGATCGGGGGCGCTGCCATCGGTGGGCTCCTGGTCGCGTCGGTCGGCCCTGGCTGGGCGGTCTCCATCGACGCGCTCAGCTTTGCGATCGCTGCGGCTTGCGTCAGCCGGATTCGACTGCAACAACACGAGCCGATCGCCAGGCAGGAGGCGACGCCGAGCCATCCCGAGCAGCTGGACGTCGCACCGGTTCAAACCAGCATCCTGGCCGAGCTGCGTGCGGGTTGGAGGGAGTTCATCACCCGCAGCTGGCTGTGGACCGTGGTCCTGGCGTTCTCCTTGATCAATGCCGCCGAGAGCGGATCGCTCGGCGTGGTCGGGCCGTTGGTAGCCGACGAGACGATCGGACGAGCTGCCTGGGGGTTCGTCCTGTCGGCCGAAGCGATCGGGATGGTGCTGGGTGCTTTGACGGCCCTGCGGGTACGTCCGCGGCGCACCCTGCTCGTGGGGATGCTCGGCATCGCTGCGATGCTGCCGTTCCTGGTGATCCTGGCGGTTCACCCGACGACGCCTCTGCTGATCGTCGCCGCCGTCGTGTCTGGGTTGGGCGTCGAAACGTTCGGCATCTACTGGGATCTGTCCATGCAGCAGCACATCCCGCAGCAGATCCTGAGCCGCGTGTACTCCTACGACATGCTCGGCTCGCTCATGTTCATTCCGATCGGGCAGATCGCGGCCGGGCCGTTGGTGGCCGCGGTTGGAACGGAGACGACGCTGCTGGTGGCTGCTGGCGTCATCGCCACGGTCACCGCTGCCACGATCGCCGTACCCTCCGTGCGTCGGCTGGAACGCACCGACCTCCCCGCCCCCGCGTAGCTCTGTGAGCCGAACGTGGCGTGAGAGGTCTGGGACGAATGGCAATGAACGGGGCAATGCTGGGAGCGAGATCGACCCGTTCATTGCCACTCGTCGAGTCACCTCGAACAGTTCAACTGATGGGGACGGGTGCCAGCCGTTCCGCGCGTGTGAGTCGGGCGACGATCGGGTGGGCGCAAAGGGACTCGAACCCCTGACCCCCTGCTTGTAAGGCAGGTGCTCTAACCAACTGAGCTATGCGCCCGGCCCGAGGAGGCTACCCGTGCCAGAACGTTGCCCGCGCGCCTGCGAACGTCAAAGCGCGGCGAGCGCCGCGGCGTACTCGTCGGCGTCACGTGCCTCGCCGATCCCGTGGATCACCGACCAACGCACGATCCCGGCCTTGTCGATGATGAAGGTCCCCCGCTCCGCCGCGCCCTTTTCTTCCACGAACACGCCGTACGCCGACGCGACCGCACCGTGCGGCCACGCGTCGGCCAAGACCGAGAACGTGTAGCCCTCCTGCTCGGCAAACACTCGTTGCACGTACATCGAGTCGCACGAGACGGCCAGGGTCACCGTGTCGTTGTTCTCGAACTCTGGGAGACGATCTCGCAGAACGCCCAGCTCGCTGGTGCACGTCCGTGTGAACGACCACGGGTAGAACGTGAGCACGACGTTTTTCAAACCGCGAAACGACGACAGCGTGATCTCCGCCCCCGACTGGTCGCGAAGGGTGAAGTCGGGGGCCACCGAGCCGATGCCAACAGCCATGCCCGTCAGCGCCGTGCGGCGCCACGAGCCGCCAGTCTGGTGCCAGACCAGTCCCGGGCCGCAGCGATGGAAGAGGTCGAGTTGAGTCCGGCCGTCGGAGCGGCCTCGCCGATGTCGGCAGGCTCGACGTTGCCGGGGCGTCCAGCCTTGGGCGTCAACAGCCAGATGACCCCGCCGTCGTCGAGGGAGATCTGCGCATCAACGAGGGCGTCGACGAGGTCCCCGTCATCGTCGCGCCACCACAGCAACACCACGTCGACCACGTCGTCGTACGTCTCATCGACCAAAGCCGAGCCGGACACGGCGGCGACCGAGGTACGAAGGCCCTCGTCGCAGTCGGTGTCGTAGCCGAGCTCCTGCACGACGTGACCCGCCGCGATGCCAAGCTTGCCTGCCAGCTGACGCTCGCCCTCGGCCGCGTCCGCGGTGGCGCTCACGACTTCCTCCCCACTTCCGGTCCCCCCGACGGGGACGCAGGCACAGTCCACCGGTCCAGAGGCGCCGAACGCAAGCGGAACGCGCCGACTGCCGCCAGACTGCTCGACCGTTCTCGATCGACACGCCCGACGATTCGGCGCCCAGACGCACCCCACGTACCCTCGAAGAACTCCCCGCTGGGCTGTCCGCTCGGCCGTACATCCGCCGACCACGTTGGAGAACATCTCATGTCGTCCGTTCGCCCCTTTGCCGCGGCCGCCGCCTTGGCGCTCGTCGCGACCGGCCTGCCGCTGCTCGCCGCCACGAGCTCCGAGGCCGGTGTCGAGCCCTTCGGTCCCACCGTCGCGTGGGACTTCAATGGGGACGGCAAAGCCGACCTGGCCGTCGGCGCACCCGGCGAGGATGTCGGCGACAAGACCGATGCGGGGAGCGTCAGCGTCTTCACCGCCGACTCGGCCGGCGCCTACTCCACCGCCTCGACCGTGCTCAAGCAAGGGTCTGACGGGGTCCCTGGCAAGTCGGAGAAGCCCAAGCACGGATCACGGATCGGCGATCAGTTCGGCTACGCCATGACGAGCGGGGACTACAACAACGACGGTTTCGCCGACTTGGCGATCGCTTCCCCCGGCGAGGACATCGGCAAGGCCGCGACCGACGCGGGCAACGTGATCGTGCTGTTCGG
Organism: uncultured Actinomycetota bacterium; assembly: GCA_963805505.1. Lineage (GTDB taxonomy): Bacteria > Actinomycetota > Actinomycetes > DATJPE01 > DATJPE01 > JANPBY01. Next base: position 921,067 of record CAWDUP010000007.1, read on the forward strand.
GTCCAACGCCGGGCTCACCACTGACGGTGCGCAGGTCCTGAAGTACACCTCGCACGGCAAGACGAAGGGCTACACCTACTACGGGGACGGACTCGCCAGCGGCGACATGAACGGTGACGGCTACGACGAGCTGGCCGTCGGAGCGCCAGGCCAGAACGTGGTCCGCGTCTACAAGGGTGGCGACGTGCCGTTCTCGTCAGCGAAGAGCTTCGGGGAGGGCAAGACGGGTATCCCCGGGAAGAAGCAGCGCAACGAGCTGTTCGGCGAGTCGCTGGCGATGGGCGACTTCGACGATGACGGCCTGGCCGACCTGGTCGTAGGGATCCCCTACGACTACGACGACCGTGGCTACAGCTCCGGCGCCGTCGTCGTGGTGCCAGGCAGCAGTGCGAGCGTCCTCGACTTCGGCGCGGCCCAGCGTTGGAGCCCCGACTCGAAGGGCATCAAGGGGAAGCCGCACCAGTTCACCTATGGAAGCGACCAGCCCGACTCGTTCGGCCGCACCCTGGCGACCGGTGACTTCAACGGCAACGGAGTGGACGACGTCGCCATCAGCGCCGTTGGCGCCCCGGTCAAGCGCTCCAGCAACAACAAGACCTACCAGGACGCCGGTCGGGTGTACGTGCTGTTCGGCAAGCACGGTGTTGGCCTCTCCGGCGCTGACAAGATCCTGACGCAGGAGTCCAAGGGCATCGCCGGGAAGGCCGGACGGGGCGACTTCTTCGGTGCCAGTCTTGCCGCGGGGCGCCAGCCGACCGGAAAAGCCCTGCTGGCTGTGGGCACCAACGAGAATTCGATCCGGGTTCTGGCCGGTTCGACCGGCCAAGGGTCGATCGCCCTCTCCCAGGACAAGCCAGGCGTGCCGGGGAGCAGCGAAAAGGGCGACGGTTTCGGCTCCTTCGTCAGATTTCTCGATCTGGGCAACGCCGCCGATCAGCTCCTGACGGTCTCCTCCCCCGGCGAGGACAACAACTCCGGCTGGCTCACCGTGCTGCCGAAGAAGAACGGGCTGCCCAGCGGCACCGGCTCCTACAAGCTGGCCCAGGGCAAGGGGCCAGCAACCGGTGCCAAGGAGGCTGGCGACGCCTGGGGCTGGCTGGGCGACTCGCACTGAGCCCGGCCGCCTGAGGCCCGACAACCCTGGGTATGGCGGCGCCGCGTGCGCCGTACTCAGGGGTAGGTCGACGCCTCGGTCGTAGCGGTGGAGGATGGGGGGACGGGCGACACCCGCACCCCCCACCTCCCCGAGGAGTGGAAGACACAGTGCCAACCGGACGCGACCGCGCTCCCCTGCTGAACGACGGCCTGCCCACCCAGCTCGTCGACGTTGATCCGGACGAGACCGCCGAGTGGCGGGAGTCTCTCGATCAGGTCATCGACTCCGCGGGGCCGTACCGCGCGAGATTCCTGATGTTGTCCTTGATGCAACGTGCGCGGGAACGCAACGTCGGCGTCGCACCGCTCAACTCGACCGACTACATCAACTCCATCCCGCCGGAGCGCGAGCCTTGGTTCCCGGGTGACGAGTGGGTCGAGCGACGCATTCGGGCCTACATCCGCTGGAATGCGGCAATCATGGTCCACCGCGCCCAGCGTCCCGGCGTGGGCGTCGGCGGGCACATCTCGACCTACGCATCGTCAGCAACGCTGTACGAGGTCGGCTTCAACCACTTCTTCCGCGGCAAGGATCATCCTGGTGGCGGGGACCAGATCTACTTCCAAGGTCACGCCTCCCCTGGGATGTACGCACGCGCCTACCTCGAGGGCCGGCTGACCGAGAACCAGCTGGACGGCTTCCGCCAGGAGCTCTCCCATCCGGGCGGCGGCCTCCCGTCCTATCCGCACCCGCGGCTGATGCCTGAGTTCTGGGAGTTCCCCACCGTGTCGATGGGCCTCGGCCCGCTGAATGCCATCTATCAGGCGCGGTTCAACCGCTACCTGCACAACCGCGGGATCAAGGACACCAGCGACCAGCACGTGTGGGCGTTCCTCGGCGACGGCGAGATGGATGAGCCCGAGTCGCTGGGCGCCATCGGTCTGGCAGCTCGGGAGGAGCTCGACAACCTCACGTTCGTCGTCAACTGCAACCTGCAGCGCCTCGACGGTCCGGTTCGCGGCAACGGCAAGATCATCCAGCAGCTGGAGTCATTCTTCCGCGGCGCCGGCTGGAACGTCATCAAGGTGGTGTGGGGACGGGCCTGGGACGAGCTGCTGGCTCGCGACGCCGACGGGGCCCTGGTCAACATCATGAACACCACGCCCGACGGTGACTACCAGACCTTCAAGGCCGAGGACGGCGCCTTCATCCGCGAGCACTTCTTCGGCCGGGACCCCCGCGCCCGCAAGCTCGTCGAGGACTGGAGCGACGAGGACATCTGGGCGCTGCAGCGGGGCGGCCACGACTACCGCAAGATGTACGCGGCCTACGCGGCGGCCACCGAGCACACTGGGCAGCCGACCGTGATCCTGGCCAAGACGATCAAGGGGTGGACGCTGGGCAGCCACTTCGAGGCTCGCAACGCGACTCACCAGATGAAGAAGTTGTCCATCGAGGATCTACGGACCTTCCGCGACCGGCTGCAGATGCCCGTCGACGACGAGCACCTCGACGCGAAGATGCCTCCGTACATCCATCCGGGCAAGGACAGCGACGTCTACTCCTATCTGATGGAACGCCGCCGCCTTCTCGGTGGCCCGATACCGGAGCGGCGCCCCACGTCGTCCAAGCCGCTCGTCCTTCCCGGCGACCAGGTCTACGACGTCGTCAAGCGCGGCTCGGGCAAGCAGCAGGTGGCCACGACGATGGCGTTCGTCCGGTTGCTCAAGGACCTGGTCAAGGAGGAGGGCATCGGTGCCCGGCTGGTGCCGATCATCCCCGACGAGGCACGCACCTTCGGCCTGGACAGCCTCTTCCCGACCCTCAAGGTCTACAACCCGCACGGCCAGACCTATCTCGCGGTCGACCGCGAGCTGATCTTGTCCTACAAGGAGTCCGAGACCGGGGTCATCCTGCACGAAGGCATCAACGAAGCCGGCTCGGTCGCGTCGTTCACCGCGGTCGGCACCTCATACGCCACGCACGGCGAGCCGATGATCCCCATCTACATCTTCTACTCGATGTTCGGATTCCAGCGGACGGGCGACGGGTTGTGGGCCGCCTCCGATCAGATGGCTCGCGGTTTCGTGCTGGGCGCCACCGCCGGGCGCACCACCCTCAACGGCGAGGGGCTGCAGCACGAGGACGGGCACTCGCCACTGCTCGCGTCGACCAATCCCGCTGTCGTCGCCTACGACCCGGCCTTCGGGTTCGAGATCGGGCACATCGTTCGTGACGGCCTGCGCCGCATGTACGGCGACGATCCCGAGGACATCTACTACTACCTGACGGTCTACAACGAGCCGTACGTGCAGCCGGAGGAACCGGCCGACGTCGACGCCGAGGGCATCCTCCGAGGGCTGCACCTGTGGCGACCAGCAACGGAGGGCGACAACGGCCCTCGCGCCCAGATCCTGGCCTCCGGCGTGGCGGTTCAGTGGGCGGAGCGTGCCCAGCAGCTGTTGCGGGACGACTGGGGAGTGCACGCCGACGTCTGGTCGGTCACGTCCTGGAACGAGCTGCGCCGCGACGGCCTCGAGGTGGATTCGTGGAACTTCCACCACCCGGGTGAACAGCACCGCAGGGCTTATGTCACCGAGCGTCTCGAGGGGCGACCCGGCCCGGTCGTCGCCGTGTCCGACTACATGCGCGCCGTCCAGGACCAGATCCGGGAGTGGGTCCCTCAGGACTTCGCCACGCTCGGCACGGACGGCTTCGGGATGTCAGACACGCGGGGGGCGCTGCGACGGCACTTCAAGGTCGACGCCGAGTCGATCACGCTGCGGACCCTCGAGACCCTGGCCCGACGGGGTGAGATCGACCCCGACCTGCCGCGACAGGCCTTCGAGCGCTACCAGCTGCACGACGTGACAGCAGCAGACCCCGGAGTGGGCATGGGCGACGCGTGACCGGTTCGAGCCGATTGCCCAAGAAGGCCTACGAGGCTGCCCTGAGGTCGCTGCAGACCCAGCTCGTCGACCTGCAGGAGTGGGTGCGCACCGAGGGCCACCGAGTCGTCGTCGTCTTCGAGGGCCGGGACGCGGCAGGCAAGGGGTCGGCCATCAAGCGGGTCGCTGAATACCTGAGCCCAAGGGTCGCGCAGATCGTGGCGTTGCCTGCGCCGACCGAGCGGGAGCGCGGCCAGTGGTACTTCCAGCGCTACACCGCCGAGCTGCCCGCGGCCGGAGAGATCCGCCTGTTCGACCGATCCTGGTACAACCGGGCCGGTGTGGAGAAGGTCATGGGGTTTTGCACCTCGGACGAATACCGAACCTTCTTGCATCAGGCTCCGATCTTCGAGCGGCTGCTGATCGAGGACGGCATCTTGCTGCGCAAGTACTGGTTCTCCGTCAGCGACCCTGAGCAGGAGTCCCGGTTCCGCTCCCGCCTCGAAGATCCCATGCGGCGATGGAAGCTCTCCCCCATCGACCTGGAGTCGATCACCCGCTGGGAGGACTACTCGCGGGCCAAGGACGAGATGTTCGTCCACACCGACATCCCCGAGGCGCCGTGGAACGTCGTCGAGGCCGACGACAAGCGAGCAGCACGACTCAACATGATCCATCACCTGCTCGAGTCGATCCCCTATCGGCGGATGCCTGACCCCGAACTCAGCCTCCCCGACCGACCGGCCTCCCGCGGATACGAGCGACCCCCTCGAGACACCAACCGATACGTGCCGGACTTCGCAGCAACGCTTCGCGACTGATCTGCCAGGCTCAGCCTGCCGTCCAGGCGAGCACGTCCTCGGCGGATCCGGTGTTTCGGATCCGGTCGACGGGGACATCGCACTCCTCGGCACGGGAGCACCCGTACGGCAGCCAATCGAGCTGGCCGGGAGCGTGCGCATCCGTGTCGATCGTGAACACGCAGCCCGCCTCGACGGCCTGTCGAAGCAGGCGCCGTGGGGGGTCGAGCCGCTCGGGCCGCGAGTTGATCTCCACCGCCACATCGAAGTGGCGGCAGGCCTCGAACACCAGCTCTGCATCGAACGTCGACTCGGGCCGGTTGCGGCTACCCGTCACCATGCGACCTGTGCAGTGACCCAGCACGTCGGTGTGCGGGTTGGCGACGGCCGTCACCATTCGCCGGGTCATGGACGCTGCGTCCATCCGCAACTTGGAGTGCACGGAGGCGACCACGAGGTCGAGGCGCTCCAGCAGTTCCGGCTCCTGATCCAACGAGCCATCATCGAGAATGTCGACCTCGATCCCGGACAGGATCCGAAAAGGGGCGAGCTCTCCATTGAGCTCTTCGACCAGCGCCAGCTGATCGCGGAGCCGCTCGGGGGACAGCCCGTTGGCAACCGTCAGCCGAGGCGAGTGGTCGGTGAGCACCATCCATTCGTGCCCGAGGTCTCTCGCCGTCTCGGCCATCTCGCGGATAGGAGAGCCGCCATCGGACCAGTCCGAATGCACGTGGCAGTCCCCACGAAGCGCAGCGCGCAAGGCCTCGCCACCGGCCACGACCGGTGCCACGGCCCCTGGTTCCAGCCGCGAGAGGTAGCCGGGCACCTGGCCGGCCAACGACTCGGTGACGACCCGGGCGGTCGAGTCGCCCACCCCGGAAAGCTCGGTCAGAGTGCCAGCGACTGCCCGGTCCTCGATCTCGCTCGGTGACAGCTCGGCGACAACCGCCGCGGCTCGGCGGAATGCACGCACGCGGTACGTCGGCTCCTGGGCACGCTCGAGCAGGAACGCGATCCGGCGCAGGGCCTCGACGGGGTCCACAGGGGCAGGCTCTCACGCCGGAGGCAGCCGCCGTGAGGCCGTCACCCACAGCAGCAACCCGGTATTGATGAGCAGCCAGGCGCGCTGCCAGCCGCCTACCCACTCCCCGTGCAAGGACCCGAGCAGGCAGCCGATCGAGACAACGACCAGCGCCACCATGAGAGCCCCTCCACGCTGATCTCCGTCCCGCCAGCGTGTGACCCCCAGAACCACCATGGCTACGGCGAACGCGAGCGCGTTGACAGCGACGGCACCAGAGTGGGCCGTGTCGGTCCAGCCATCGTCGACCCCCACCTGGCGGCAACCAGCGGCACCGCCCAGACAGTGGATCCGAAAGCCAGCGATCGCCAGTCCTGCCGCGCCCGCGACCACGAGGGCTCCGGCAGCGAACCGGGACGCCGTGCCCACGACCCACCCGGCAACCACATCGGCTGCTCCGAACGCCGCGATCGCGAGGATCCCCAGCCAGGCACGGTGGGCACCGAAGGATGCGAGGTTGCTGACGTGATCCTGCAGGTGCGAGTAGCCCGGATTCCCCCGGCCCCCCACGAGAACGGCCAGCCAGAAAACCAACAGCAGCAGCCGTACCGCCCACCGACCCGCCGACCGACCCGGTTGCGCCACTCGGGCACCGTAGCGGTTGCCGACGCGACGTGAACTTGTCGGTGTCCCACAATGTCTGCTGCCCCGTCGTCGTACGATCACCAGGTGTCCAACCAGCGCGCCGCGACCGCCCGGCGCCTCGAGTCCGCGATGGGCACGTTGTCGACCGCGGCCATCCAGCGGATGGAATCGCTGCCCTGGTATCGCAACCTTCCCCCCGACGACCGCTCCTGGGTCGGGCTGGTCGCCTCGGCCGGGCTGGCCAGATTCGTAGAGTGGTTTCGCGATCCGGACGCCGGCCTGACCATCACTGCAGACGTGTTCGGTACGGCTCCGAGGGAACTCATCCGAGTCATCAGCCTGCGGCGGACCGTGGACCTGGTCCGAGTGACGATCGACGTCGTCGAGGAGCGGGTGGACCAGATCGCCTCCCCCGGGGAAGAGGCGATGCTGCGCGAGGCCGTCTTGCGCTACAGCCGCGAGATCGCCTTTGCGGCCGCGCAGGTCTATGCCCAGGCGGCCGAGGCACGAGGTGCTTGGGATGCCCGCATCGAAGCCCTCATCGTCGACGCGTTGTTGCGCGGTGAGATCGACGACGACGTGCTGTCACGCGCCGCCGCCCTTGGCTGGCCAAGCGGCTCAAAGGTATGCGTCGTCATGGGTTCCACGCCGGATCTGAGCCCGGATGCCGCTGCGGAGGCCATCCAGCGAACGGCACGTCACGAAGGTCTCGACGCCATCGTCGGGGTGCAGGGGCACCGGCTGATCGTGGTGCTTGGCCGCGTCACCGATCCAGTCACGGCCGCCCGGGCGCTGCTGAGCCAGTTCGGGATCGGCCCGGTCGTCGTGGGGCCGATCCAGCAAGACCTGGCGTCGAGCCCCGCCTCGGCCGCGGCCGCGCTCTCGGGACTGCGTGCAGCTGCCGCGTGGAGCGAGGCACCGCGACCAGTCCATGCCGACGACCTGCTCCCTGAGCGAACCCTCGACGGAGATCCGGACGCCCGCGCTCATCTCCTGGCCGAGATCTACACACCTCTCGTGCAGGCCGGGCGGGAGCTCCTGGAGACCGTACGCGCCTACCTGGAGCAGTCGGGTTCCATCGAGGGGGCGGCTCGTTTGCTGTTCGTCCACCCCAACACCGTGCGCTACCGACTCCGGCGGGTCAGCGACGTCACCGGGGTGAGCCCGGCCGACCCGAGGGGAGCCTTCACCTTGCGAGTGGCCCTCACCTTGGGCCGGTTGGCCGAGATCTAGCGCCGGACTCCCGGGAGCGGATTTGTGGGAACCCTCTAATTTTTTCTCCCCACGTTCGTTCGCGGCGCTACCAGCCCAACCCGCCTCCATCCGACACGGTGGACGGGTGCTTGTCATCGTCGCGCCCGGACAGGGTGCTCAGACCCCCGGCTTCATCACTCCGTGGCTCGAACAACCGGGGTTCAAGGAGCGATTCAGCTGGCTGGGCTTGTGCTCGGGGCTGGACCTCGTCGGCCTCGGTACCGAGGGCACGGCCGAGGAGATCACCGACACGGCCGTGGCGCAACCGCTCCTCGTTGCCGCCGGCCTGGTGAGCCTGCTCTCACTGTTTCCCCACCCCTCCGATGCCTACGGCAAGGTAGCGGCGGGGGCCGGTCACTCGGTCGGGGAGATCACAGCGGCTACGGCAGCCGGCGTGATGACCGCCGAACAAGCCATGATCTTCGTGCGCGAGCGTGGTCGCGCGATGGCCAAGGCCTCCGCCTCGACGCCCACGGGCATGACCGCGGTGCTCGGCGGTGACCCCGAGATCGTCCTCGCCGCAATCGCCGAGCACGGGCTCACCCCTGCCAACGCCAACGCCACCGGCCAGATCGTCGCGGCCGGCACGCTCGAGCAGCTGGCCGCCTTCCAGGCCGACCCGCCGGAGGGCGCCCGCTTGCGGCCCCTGCAGGTTGCCGGAGCTTTCCACACTCACCACATGGAGCCGGCCGTCGAGGTGCTGCGCGGGCTGTCCCGTGCCATCACGACCCACGACCCGCGGCTGCGGTTGTTGTCGAACAAGGATGGTGCGGTCGTCCACAACGGACGCGAGGCGCTCACGCGCATCGTTGATCAGGTCGCCAACCCCGTCCGCTGGGACCTCTGCATGCGGACCATGGCCGACCTCGGCGTGACCGCGCTGATCGAACTCCCCCCCGCCGGGACCTTGACCGCGTTGGCCAAACGGGCCTTGCCCGGAATAGAGACCCTGGCCCTGAAGACCCCGGAGGACATCCCAGCTGCACTCGACCTGGTCGCCAGACATGCCACAGCCAGCCCCATCTCGGACACGCCGTCATGGCGCATGCTCGTGGCACCGTCCAAGGGCGTCTTCCGCTATGCCGACGGCATCGGCGGGCTTGGGGACGACGTGGAGCCAGGGGCGCCGGTCGGGACGGTCGAAGGGCTGCGCGACGCAACGCCTGTGGTCGCGCCCCACGGCGGGACGATCATCGAGTGGCTCGTGGAAGAGGGCGATCCAGTGTCGCCTGGACAGCCGGTCGTCCGACTGCACCCCGTGGAGGTCCCCGCATGAGCACGACCATCCGCGACACCCGCAGCACGCGGCACGCCCAGATCCTCGGCGTCGGGCAGTACCGACCTGCGCGCATCGTCTCCAACGCTGAGGTGATCGAGCGCATCGACTCCAGCGACGAGTGGATCCGAGAGCGGTCCGGCATCGTCGAACGCCGCGCCGCGTCTCATGACGAGACTGTCGTCGACATGAGCTCGGCGGCAGCCGAGAAAGCCCTGGCCTCAGCCGGGCTTTCAGCGGACGCCATCGGGATGGTGCTGGTTGCCACGGTGACCCACCTCCTGCAGACACCCTCGGCGGCCGCCCTGGTAGGCGACCGGATCGGAGCCAGGAACGCTGCCGCGCTGGACATCTCCGCTGCCTGCGCGGGCTTCTGCCACGGCGTTGCCCTAGCCAATGACATGGTGCGCGGGGGCAGCGCCGACTACGTCCTGGTCATTGGCTGCGAGAAGCTCACCGAGATGGTCGACGCCTACGATCGGAGCACGGCGTTCATCTTCGGTGACGGCGCCGGCGCGGTGGTGATCGGTCCGTCGGAGACCAACGGGATCGGCCCAGTGATCTGGGGCGCCGACGGTTCGCAAGGCGACGCGATCACCCAGGACGTGAGCTGGGACACGCTCCGAAACAACCCGGACCAGCCCTTCCCGTCATTGTCGATGAACGGCCAGCAGGTGTTCCGCTGGGCGGTCTTCCAGATGGCGCCGGTGTGCGAGCAGGCACTGCAGGCGGCCGGCGTGTCCGTAGACGATCTGGACGTCTTCATCCCCCATCAGGCAAACCTGCGGATCATCGACGCGATGGTGAAGAAGCTGGGCCTGCCCGACCACGTGAAGGTGGCCAAGGACATCATCCACACGGGCAACACCTCGGCTGCGTCCATCCCCCTGGCGATGGCGGCCATGCTCGAGAGCGGTGAAGCGCGAAGCGGCGACACGGCGCTGCTGATCGGCTACGGCGCGGGCTTGTCCTTCGCCGCACAGGTCGTCACGCTGCCCTAGACAGCACCCACCGACGTTGTCGGTGCCACGAACCCGCCTGCCGGGGCCCCGGCAGGCGAGCACCCACCAAAGGAGAACCACACATGGCCACCGAGCAGGAGATCCTGTCCGGCCTCGCCGAGATCGTCAACGAGGTCGCCGGCGTTCCTACCGCCGACGTCCAGCCCGACAAGTCCTTCATCGACGACCTGGACATCGATTCGTTGTCGATGGTCGAGGTTGTTGTCGCCGCCGAGGAAAAGTTCGATGTCAAGATCCCCGATGACGACGTGAAGGATCTCAGCACGGTCGGTGACGCAGTCAGCTACATCGCAAAGGCAGGCGCCTGACATGTCCGTGAGCTCCCACGCTCGCCGTAGGGTCGTCGTCACCGGTCTCGGCGCAACCACGCCAGTCGGCGGAGACGTCGCGTCGACGTGGGAGGGGCTGCTGGCCGGACGTTCCGGCACGCGGCTGCTGGACGAGCCCTGGGCCGAAGACCTGCCTGTGCGCATCGCCGCCACGCTGGCCGTCGATCCCAGCGAGGTCATGGACCGGGTCGAGGCGCGCAAGCTCGACCGCACCGAGCAGGTGGCGCTGATCGCGGCCCGCGAGGCCTGGGCGGACGCGGGATCACCCGACGTCGACAGTCTGCGCCTCGGGGTCGCGATCGCCACCGGCATCGGCGGCGCCGTGACCTTGATCAGTCAGTGGGACAACCTTCGAGAGAAGGGACCACGCCGAGTGTCACCGCACACGATCCCGATGCTGATGCCGAACGGCCCTGCCGCCTACGTCGGTCTCGAGCTCGGCGCCCAGGCCGGAGTCCACACCCCGGTTTCCGCCTGCGCCTCCGGCGCTGAAGCGGTGGCGTACGGCGCCGAGATGATCCGCAACGGCCGCGCTGACGTCGTCGTCGTTGGCGGAACCGAGGCCTGCATCCACCCGCTCCCCCTAGCGGCCTTCGCGGCCATGATGGCCCTGTCCAAACGGCACGACGAGCCGAGCCGGGCCTCACGCCCCTACGACAAGGGCCGGGACGGATTCGTTTTCGGCGAGGGGGCCGGCGTCTTGGTCCTCGAGTCCGCCGAGCACGCCGCGGCCCGCGGCGCACGGGTCTATGCGGAGGTGGCAGGGGCTGGATTGAGCTCAGACGCTCATCACATCGCCCAACCTGACCCGGTAGGGGCTGGCGCCTCCCGCGCGATGGTGGCCGCACTGGCGGACGCCGACGTCCAACCGAGCGATCTCGCCCACCTCAACGCCCATGCCACCTCCACTCCCCAAGGCGACACCGCCGAAGCCGCCGCCATCCGGGGCGCGCTGGGGGCGGCCGCCGACGGGGTCGCCGTATCAGCGACCAAGTCGATGACCGGTCACCTCCTGGGAGCCGCCGGTGCCGTTGAGTCCATCGCCACGGTCCTGGCGCTGCATCACCGGCAGGCGCCGCCCACTGCAAACCTCGACGACCCGGACGACGACATCGATCTTGACGTGGTGGGCGCCCAGCCTCGGAGCCTGCCGGCTGGAGACCTGGTGGCGCTGAACAATTCCTTCGGTTTCGGTGGCCACAACGTGGCCCTGGTGTTCAGGAGCGCATGATGACCGTGCTCGAGAGCCGTCCGGGGATCGAGCTCGACCCTCGCCACCCGCGCGTGCGCATGGAGGCATTGTTCGACCCCGGTTCCTTCACCTCGATCACCGCCGAGGACGACAGCGGGATGCTCGCGGGCACCGGACGCATCGACGGTGCTGTGGTCACGGCGTTCTGCTCCGACCCCACGGTCCAGGGCGGCGCCATGGGCACGGCAGGGTGCAAGGTCGTTCTCGCGGCCTACGCCCGCGCCTTGGCCGATGACGTTCCCATCGTGGGCATCTGGCACTCCGGAGGAGCTCGGCTTCGCGAGGGTGTTGCGTCGCTGCACGCGGTCGGGGAGATCTTCTCCATCATGACTCGCGCCTCAGGAGTCATCCCGCAGATCTCCGTCGTGCTCGGCGCGGCAGCGGGTGGAGCGGCGTACGGCCCTGCGCTCACCGACATCGTCATCCTCGGCCCCGAGGGTCGAGTCTTCGTCACCGGACCTGACGTCGTTCGCTCCGTGACGGGCGAGGACGTCGACATGCTTCGCCTCGGTGGCCCGGAGACCCACGGCCGTCGCTCCGGGGTCGTGCACGTCGTCGCCGAGACCGAACGCGGCGCCCTCGACGAGGCACGCCGGATCTGCGCCTTGCTCGGGGACCAGGGCAGCTTCGGCGAGGTCGACGACGTCGATCTGGCCGACCTGCTTCCCGAGTCTGCCAAGCGCGCCTACGACGTACACCCTTTGGTGGCCGGGATGCTCGACGAGGACACCAGTCTCGAGCTGCACCCACGGTGGGCGCCGAACATCACGACGACCCTCGGTCGGCTAGGCGGACGGACGGTCGGCCTGATCGCCAACAACCCCCTCCGTCTAGGCGGTTGCCTCGATTCGTCCTCGGCCGAGAAGGCCGCCCGGTTCGTGCGGATGTGCGATGCCTTCGGCGTTCCCCTGATCGTTCTGGTCGACGTGCCCGGATATCTCCCGGGGGTCGGACAGGAATGGGACGGCGTCGTACGGCGCGGAGCCAAGCTGCTGCACGCCTTCGCCGAATGTGTCGTGCCACGGGTGTCGGTCATCACACGCAAGGCCTACGGCGGTGCCTACATCGCGATGAACTCCCGTGCCCTCGGCGCCACCCGAGTTTTCGCATGGCCGGACGCGCATGTCGCGGTCATGGGCTCGGTCGCTGCTGTCCGTGTCCTGCACCGTCGACGCCTCGCCGAGGTCCCGGACGAGATGCGAGCGCAGCTCGAGACCGAGCTCGCCGAGGAGCACGAGCTGCTTGCCGGCGGGCTCGACAAGGCCACCGCGCTCGGGTTCGTCGACGAGGTCGTCGCCCCCGACCGCACTCGAAGCGCCGTCGCCCGAGCCATATCTGCCTCGCCGGCCGTCCGGGGCAAGCACGGAAACATCCCGCTCTAGAGCCGCGGACGGCTCAGCCGGGGTCCGGTGCCGGCTCGCCCGGTGAACCCGCCACCGCCACAGGTGTCGCCTGCGCGGGCATCCGCACGTCGCGGTCGAATCGGTTGATGAGTGCCAGGATCGGAGCTGCCATCATCGCGCCGAAGACTCCGGCGACCAGCCCTCCGAGCAAGGTGAAGAGGAAGACCCCCAGCGCGGAAACCTTCATGGTGGCGCTGTAGGCGAAGGGCTGGACCGCGCTCTGCAGACCCAGATTGACGATCAGCACGGCGGCCAACATGATCCAACCGTCGGTGGTGCCGCCGGAGCCAAGAGCGAGCAGGACGGCGAAGGCGCCACCCAGCCAGGCCCCGATGTAGGGGATGTAGGAGGTGACGAACAAGACGACGAAGACCGAGCCGGCGGCCGGCACGTCCAGCAGGATCGCGACGATCCAGATGGGAACCGAGTTGACTCCCGCCAGGATGGTCGAACCCTTGTAGTAGTCACGAATCACCTGACCGAAGGTGGTGAACAGTCGGTCAGCCTGCTCCCGTGGCCACGGGAGCAGACGCGCGATCCAACCTTGGCTCTCCTTGGGGTCGAGCAGCACCAAGAAGAAGACCATGACGGCGATGAAGGCGCCGAAGAAGAGCGAGACGGCTGAGCTCAGGCCGGACAAGACGAGTCCGGTCACCCCCTTGAGGCCGGTCACGACCTCTGTCGCAGATCCGGTGGAGCTGGACACCGAACCGCTCACCGAGCTGCTGGTCACCCCGAGGGAGCTCTGCAGCTTGGCCACGGCAGCTTGCAACGAGGCCGAGATGGACGGCGCCTCGTTGGCCACACCCTTGATGAAGATCCAGATGAACGCTGCGACCACCGCAGCCGCGAGCACGAGCACGACCGTGACGGCTATGCCCCGGGGCATCCGTGCCGCCAGCCAGTTGGTCAGCGGCAGCAGCAGCACGGCGAGGACCAAGGCAATGGCGATCGGGACGATCAGTCCACTGAGCAGCCGAAACGCCAAGAACAGCGCCACGACTCCCCCGGCCACCCCGATGGCCGCCCAACCCATCGCGCCCCAGTAGCGCAGCGGGGAAGGAATCGGTCGGGTCTGTGTCGCTGTCTGTGTCGCCGTCTGCGTCGCCGGTGACATGTCCTGTTCGGCGGCCATCGAGGTCGCCCCCTCTCGTCGAGGGCTATCCAACCTGATGGAGCCACCGCACGGGGGCACCTTCGCCGGCCCAGCGGAATGTTTCCAGCTCGTCGTCCCACGGCCGACCCAGCAATCGGTCGATCTCCGCGGCCAGGTCACCGTTCTCCCGAGCGACGCGTTCGACGGTCGCGCGGAGTCGGTCCTCCGGGATCACGAGGTCCCCGTGGACCCCCGTCACCGCGTGGAACAGCCCAAGGGAAGGGGTGCTGCTGAATCGAACTCCCTCGGTATGGGCGGTCGGTTCCTCAGTCACCTCGAAGCGCAGATGCACCCAGCCACGCAGAGCCGACGCCACGCGAGACGCCGTGCCGGGCTCGCCCAGCCACGACAGTTCGGTCCGGAGCGTGCCTGGTGCAGCCGCCTGGGGGGTCCAGTCCATGCTGACCCGCTGGCCGAGCACGCCCGTGAGAGCCCACTCAACGTGCGGGCCCAAGGCTGGTGGTGCGGAATGGACATAGACCACGCCACGAGTCGTCACGACATGCCTCCCAATCGCTGAATTGCTCGCCGAGGTCCGGCTTCCCCACCAACCTCGATCGATTCACAGCGATTGAAAGCTCTGCTGATCCGTCCTGAGTGTGCCACATCGGGTCACACCGCTGTGATTCTGCCGCATCCTTGGCATTCCCGCCACTACCCGGCCTTGCCCCGGCGCAGCGTCTGGCACAGTGACTGCGTGCGTCGGGCGTTGAAGATCGGGGGAATCGCGCTTCTCGGAGTCCTGCTCATCGCCGCGACGTGGGCCTGGTGGCAGATCCTGCGCACCGAGGAGACCTCCACCTGGCCACCTGTCGACGGGGTGACCTCGGCCGAGTCCGAGGCAGCGACGGAGACGTACGTCACGACGGGCGAACGGCGGCCCAGCGCGGCCGCCTTCGCCTTCGCCCCATCAACCGCTGCGACGTCGCAGCCGTGGGTGGACGGCACGTCCTTCTTCCCCAAGATCCTCGACGACATCAGCAACGCCAAGAGCTCCGTCCACATCCTGATGTACGGCTGGAAGGACGGAGACGTCGGCCAGGCATTCAGTGCCGCGGTCCGAGCGAAGGCGGCCGAGGGAGTTGACGTCCGGATCATCGTCGACACCTACGGCAGTCAGGTGTTCAAGGGATCCAAGGCGCTGTTCGACGGGATGGTCGCCGCCGGCTGCCACATCGTCGTCAACGACAGCATGCCGTTGGATCGAGAAGGCGAGCTCGGCACCGATCGCTCTCTCGACTGGCGCCAGGACGAGGTGGGCCAGTTCGACCATCGCAAGCTCTACGTCATCGACGGCTCGATCGCCTGGACTGGGGGCGCCGGCATCGAGGATCACTTCTACGACGGCCGCTTCCACGATGTCATGACCAGACTCACGGGCGACATCGTGCGGCAGACGCAGGCTGCCTTCTTGTCGAGCTTCTGGGCGTACGGCGGCTCGCTGCCCTCCGGCATGGGTTCCCTCGCGCCGTACTTCCCCGCTCCCGCTTCCTCGGGCACGATCCCGGCTGTCCTGACCCAGAACATCCAAGGTGGTTTCGTCAACGCCACCCAGCAGGCCCGCGAGCTGATCGGTACGGCGCAGGACCGGCTGGACATCGTCAACCCCTACCTGACCGACGACGGGATGATCGCCGCAATCACGGCGGCCGGCGAGCGTGGGGTCGACGTCCGACTGTTCGTGTCGGAAACCTCCAACAATCCGACGACCCAACACGCCTTGGAGCACTCCTACGCTCAGCTGCAGTCGGCCGGCGTCGTCATCTACCTCGAACCCAGTGTGGTCGTGCACGCCAAGGTGATCGTCGCCGACGATCAGGCGTCGATCGGTACCCTCAACCTTGATGCCTGGGCGATGTACCGGAACAGCGAGATCGCGGTGACGGTGACCGATCCCGCAACCGTTGCACTGCTCGACCAACGGCTGTTCGTCCCTGACGTGGCTCGCTCGAGCTTGGCCGCTCCACCCGAAGGGCTGTTGAATCGCCTGCAGGCCTGGTGGGGCGACACCATCAGCTATTTCATCTAGAGGCTGCGATGAGCCCGGTCGTCGGCACTTCGAGGTGGTTCGCCAACGAACGGTCGACGAACTGGTCCTACAGCGCTCCCTCTCCCGCAGTGCTCACGTTCCATCGTTCGCTCGACGGCTATGCCCCCACGCCCCTGGTGAACCTGCCGGAGCTCGCCACGGAACTCGGTGTGGCGCTAGTCCTGGCCAAGGACGAATCGCGGCGGTTCGGCCTTCCCGCCTTCAAGGCGCTCGGCGCGTCGTGGGCCATCCACCAAGCTCTGCAGCACCGCGATCCCGGCGAACGACGCCCACCCCTGCTCGCCGCAACGGACGGCAACCACGGGCGGGCCGTCGCGAGGTTCGCCCGCCTGCTGGGCCACGCGGCGCTGATATGGGTGCCCGTCGGCGTACACCCGGCTGCGGTCGAGGCGATCAGGTCCGAGGGCGCCACGGTGACGGCAGTGGACGGCTCCTACGACGTGGCCGTCGCTGCTGCAGCACGAGCGGCGGTCGAGCTCGACGGAATCGTCATCCAGGACACCTCGTGGGACGGCTACGAGCAGATCCCGAACTGGATCGTCGAGGGCTACGCGACCATGTTCCTCGAGCTCGACGAACAGCTTTCGGGGTTGGGACTGACCCAGCCCGGTCTGGTCGTAGTGCCGGTCGGGGTTGGCTCCTTGGCCCAGGCAGCAATCAGTCACTATCGCGGCCAACCGCAGTCGAGCACGGCTTTGCTGAGTGTCGAGCCGGCCTCTGCGGCCTGCGTTCTCGCCAGCCTCGAAAACGGCTCGCTTTCCTCGGTGGAGACGGGACAGACCATCATGGCTGGTCTCAACTGCGGAACACCCTCAGCCCTGGCCTGGCCGCTTCTTCGGGACGGGCTGGACGGCGCCGCAAGCATCAGTGACGACGACGCCCGACGATCCATCGCCGACCTCGGTCGCAGCGGGCTCGGCATCGGCCCGTGCGGAGCGGCGTCCCTGGCGGGGGCTCGTTCGGTCCTGACCGGCGACGGGGCTGCCCGCCGCCGAGCACACCTGGGCATCCACTCGGCAAGCACCGTCGTGCTGCTCCTCACTGAAGGCCAGGCCGCGAATCCGGGCTGAGGACCCGACGCCTCAGCACCGGCTGGCGTATGGCTCACGCCACTTCGGGGGTTCCTCGGCACCCACGGTGACCCAGTACTCGGTCGCCTCGACCACGAGATCGTCGCGAACGGTCGCGAAACTGGCCACCCGGAAGGTCGGCCCGGAGATCGTGGGAACCTCTACCTCGCTCACGACCTGATCACCGTCTGCCATCACCCGGAGCACCGAGATGCTCCAGCCTTCCGGGTAGTCGGACTGCACGGACACGAAGTTGCCAGCACCCCTGAACACTTCGCCGGTCGCGGGCCAGCGCACCACCAGGTCGGGGTCGAGCAGTGATGTCAGAGCTGGCCAGTCCCGCGCCTGGATGCGGTCCCACAGCATGCGAACAACACTCTCAGGAGTCATGGCGGGACGATAACGAGTCGCTGCGACAGCCCGTCCCTCCCGCGAAGCCGAAGCCGACTAGGGCTGCCAAGATTCGTTGACTCGCCTTCTCGGGCGGGCCGCGACATGCGACTACAGTGCGCGGCATGAGGCGTCTCGTTTCTGTTCTGACAGCCGCCATGATCGGATCCGCGCTCCTCACGGCTCACGCCGCAAGCGCGTCCGAGCCTGCTGCTCCGGCTCAGGTGGTGGCTGCGTGGGGTTTCGAGGAGGTTGATGCTGGGGGTTCGACCCCAGCTGTCATCGACGGGGCACCGGCGCTTCAGCTCAGTGGATCGTGGTCGATCTCGGAGGGAAGCCACGGCGCTCCGGCGGCCGCGTTCGCGGCGCAGTCCTTTGGCGCCACCACCCTGCCTGCGCCGGGCACCGCGGAGTTTGCCGTGACGGTGGTCTTGCGCAACCGTAAGGCGCAACCGTTCAAGGATTCCCCCAACGTCGTGCAGGTCGGGCTGTACAACGATCCCGGGCAGATCAAGATGCAGCTGGCCAAGTCGAGCAAGGGCCAAGCGCAGTGCCGGTTCAAGGGCGACCGCTCGGCCATCTTGTTGACCGGACCCACCATCAACGTCACCGACGGCGCGTGGCACTCGGTGACCTGCTGGCGCCAAGGCGCCGTGGTCGGAGTCACCGTCGACGGCGCGACAGCCAGCAAGGTGATCGACGTCGGCTCCATCATCCCGATCCGACCAATGACCGTGGCCGGACGCGGCCTGACCAGCGGAGACCTCTCCGACCAGTTCATCGGTGACATCGACGCCGTCGTCTGGGCCACCGGAGACGGCTCCCGCGACATCGCCCCCACCTACGCCGACCAACTCGCATCGACTGTGCAAACGCCCCCCGGCGGGGGAACGCAACCGCCGACACCACCTGGTGGGGGAACTCCAGAACCACCCTCACCACCCGGTGGAGGAACAGCCGAGCCTGCTGCTCCGGCTCAGGTGGTGGCTGCGTGGGGTTTCGAGGAGGTTGATGCTGGGGGTTCGACCCCAGCTGTCATCGACGGGGCACCGGCGCTTCAGCTCAGTGGATCGTGGTCGATCTCGGAGGGAAGCCACGGCGCTCCGGCGGCCGCGTTCGCGGCGCAGTCCTTTGGCGCCACCACCCTGCCTGCGCCGGGCACCGCGGAGTTTGCCGTGACGGTGGTCTTGCGCAACCGTAAGGCGCAACCGTTCAAGGATTCCCCCAACGTCGTGCAGGTCGGGCTGTACAACGATCCCGGGCAGATCAAGATGCAGCTGGCCAAGTCGAGCAAGGGCCAAGCGCAGTGCCGGTTCAAGGGCGACCGCTCGGCCATCTTGTTGACCGGACCCACCATCAACGTCACCGACGGCGCGTGGCACTCGGTGACCTGCTGGCGCCAAGGCGCCGTGGTCGGAGTCACCGTAGACGGCGCGACAGCCAGCAAGGTGATCGACGTCGGCTCCATCATCCCGATCCGACCAATGACCGTGGCCGGACGCGGCCTGACCAGCGGAGACCTCTCCGACCAGTTCATCGGTGACATCGACGCCGTCGTCTGGGCCACCGGAGACGGCTCCCGCGACATCGCCCCCACCTACGCCGACCAACTCCTCGCCCCGAGCGGGGCGGGACCGTAGCCTCACCGCGTCAGGCGGGCGGGCTGGGCCAGTCGCTCGAAGTGCTTCCTGGCCTGATGCTCGCCGTCGGGATCGCGGCCCTGGCCACCGCGCTCGGACAGTTAGAGCCGGTTCTCGGCGGGCCCGTCGCAGCCATCATCCTGGGCATCGCGATCGCCCCGCTGGTGCACGGAGCCGAGCGATTCGCGCCTGGCATCAACTTCTCTGGGCGCCGGGTTCTCCAGCTGTCTGTCGTGGTCCTCGGCACACAGCTCTCCCTCGCTCAGGTCGCCAATGTTGGGCGGGATTCCCTCCCCGTGATGATCGGAACCCTGGCCGCCTGCCTGGTCGCGGCTTACTGGATCGGCCGATGGCTAGGGGTGATCGGCGATCTTCGCACCCTCATCGGAGTGGGTACCGGCATCTGCGGCGCCTCGGCCATCGCGGCGGTCACTCCGGTCCTCGGCGCCTTGGGTGCGGATGTTGCCTATGCGGTCTCGACGATCTTCCTCTTCAACATCTGCGCCGTGTTCGTGTTCCCCGTCATCGGGCACCTGCTCGGGATGAGCCAGGAGGCCTTTGGCCTGTTCGCCGGGACCGCGATCAACGACACCTCATCCGTCGTAGCGGCTTCCACCGTCTATGGGCAACAGGCCACCAGCGTCGCCGTTGTCGTCAAACTGACGCGGGCGCTCATGATCATTCCCATCGTGCTCGCGTTGGCCACGTGGGTGGCCCGCCGCGACGCGCGTGCTGCGGCTGAGACCGAGGCAACCGGCGCCGCCGTCGGTGACCGGACCGGCCCGCGTTCGCAGGTCCGAATCCTTCGCCTCGTCCCGTTGTTCCTCGTCGGGTTCCTCGTTGCCGCGGCCATCAACAGTCTCGGACTCATCCCCGCGGGAGCACAACCGGCACTCAGCGACCTCTCGGTCTTCTTGATCACGGTGGCGTTGGCAGCGATCGGGTTGTCCACCCACCTGGGCAGCTTGCGCCGCGCCGGGCCCCGGCCGCTTGCGCTGGGCGGGCTGCTCTGGCTGGTCGCCGCCGTCTCCAGCCTCGCCCTGCAGGCAGTCACCGGCACGCTCTAGGCAACAAAGATGCAAAAGGGGTGACCGGCCAGGTCAGCGAAGACGTACAGCGGTTCATCCGGATCGTCGGTCCGGTCGAGAAGAACCTCTCCCCCGAGGTCCTCGCATCGCTTCCTCTGGCGTTCCAGCTCTGCCGCACTCGAAACCGTGAAGTCCACGTGCAGCTGCATCGGAACCTCGTCGGTCGGCCACGTGGTCCGCAGCAATCGGTCGACCTGCTGGATCGCCAGCTTCCGGTTCCCTTGTTCGTCCACCAGGACCAGCCAGTCCGCGTCGTCCTGAGTCCCGTCAGCAGGCTTCTCATCGCCAGGTCGGTACCGAAGCCCGAGCAGTTGGCGGTAGAACTCAGCCAACGGCCGGGGCTCCGTGGCGTCCAGGACGGTATGCAGCAACCGCGGGTACTCCGCCATCAGCAGTCGATCCCAACCGCAAGCATCAGCCGTTGTCTCCTTTGATGAGCGCGCCTAACGCGCACGATCGGTTCGCGGGCACCCACGAATGTATTTTCAGAGCAGATGTGACTACGACGCAACGAGATCGGCATCGGCGGGATGTTTCTCGAGCCATCGCTGGGCGTAGGGGCAGGTCGGAATCACGCTCATCGACCGAGCGCGAACATCGTCCATGGCGTAGCGAACCATGGCGCTCGCGATGCCCCTGCCGCGATAGGCGACATCAACCTCGACATGCAGGAGGTTCACGACCCCCGCCCGAGCACGGAAGTCGACCAGGCCGGCAGGTTCGCCATCCACCAAGGCCAGATAGCGAGAGCCTTCGTCGTCTCGATGCACCTCAACATGACTCATGACACCAGTCTCGTCCACGGTCACAGACCCGAAACCTGGACCCTGGTTGCGCTCAGTCCCGCAACCAGGCGAGGGCGACAGCAATCTCGGCCACGCTGATGCCGAGCACGGCCCATTGGACCGGTTGGGTCCAGCCGATCAGCGGCAACTGAGCGAGGATCCACAAGACCAGAACCGATCCAGCGACCAGTGACGCCTCTGGTGCCCTGGGGTGATCTCGGGCTCCGAGCATCAGCGCCACGCCCTGCGAGACGCCCACGACGAGGCCCAACCCCACAGCCGGCAGCACCGGCCCGGTGATCGGCAAACGTTCAGTCAGCTGGTCGACGAGCGGGCCGAACGTTCCAGAGAGGAAGCCCTGGATGCCGGCTGCCACACCGACGAGGGTCACGGCTTGAAGAGCCACGGAGGTACGGCGCAGTCGGCGCGTGACCGGTCGAGACCGAGAGTCCAGCGTCGAAACGGTGGCGACACCACCCCTGTTGATAGTCATCTCAAAGCCTCACTGACCTCTCTAGGACCGTGTCGTGCCTGATCCTCGACGTCCCGAAGGCTGCGCACCCCCGATGCCAAACCAACAGGTCTCGTCTTCCTCCACGCCAGTGTGCGCCGTCGCGGGGGTGTCCCGTCAGGGACATACGACCCGACCGCCCAAGACCAACGTACCCGGGTACGTCCGGCGGAGCGGCGACCAGTCCTCGCACCGCCGACGACCGGTACCTATCGGCGGTCGGGTCGTTGACAGAACGCGTGCAACCAAGGCTCGTGCCGTCCGGGCACGTGCTCGAGCTGGAGAACCAGCCAGCCCGCGGCTATCAGTGCTTCACGCAGAGGTTCCATTCGCCAGTACACGAACCATCTTGGGGCGTCCAGCTTGAGCGTGCTCCAAGCCTCGCCATCACCTTCCTTCAGTGTGATGGCCAGGAAACCCCCGGGCCTGGTAGCCGCGAAGCAGGTCTGCAAGGCCTCCCGGAAGGCGTCACGGTCGAGGTGCAGGAGGACAGCGTTGGCCACGACAGCGTCGAAGGGGCCGCCGAGCGGGTCGCTACGAACGTCCAGGACTCGGGCAGGGTGACCCGCCCGCTGCAGGCGAGCGACGAATGCCTGGCAGGCGTCGGTTCTGTCGACGGTCAGTCCGTGTCCCTGCAGGTAGTCCGCTTCCCGGCCCGGCCCGCTGCCCAGTTCAAGAACGCGACCAGCAGGGCAGCGCTCGACCAACATGTCGAGCAAGGAGGCGACGCCGAGCGCGACGCTCTTCGGGGACCTGTCGATGTAATCGGCGACCCCCGACTCATACGTTGCCAACGTCAGATCGGTCGGGTCGCGCATCTGCCGACGGTATCTCCGAGGCAACGAGCAGATCGGTACGTCGGGTCGGTCCTCCTTGTCACGCCTTGGCGCAACCTGGTTTGACGAGCACCATGACGATGAAGCCCCCGGGTTCGGGACTTGTTCGCGGTCTACCTCAGGTACGGGCGCCGTCCAGTCGAGGCCCTCTAGTCCCTGAATGGCGAGCCAACGACCTGGAAGCGGAAACCGTCGAAGCTGCCGGACAAGAGGGGACGGGCCGCAGCAATGGCCGCCTGGACCTGTGGCAGCGCAAGCGACGCGCTGTGCGCCTCCGCGCTGTCCCAGAGCTCCACGACGAAGACGGTGTCGAGTTCCTCGTCGCTGACGCCCACCTCGTACGCCAGGCACCCGACCTGTTGAAGCGCGGGGTTACGCGCAGTGAGTTGCGCCACCAGCTCGTCACGCCTGCCGGGGACCGCGCCCAACTTGGCCACGTTTGCGAAGGTCACACTCGCTACGGTAGCCGCCTGAGGACGGCACCTTCTGAGTCGCCTCCCGGCACGTCGGTGCGGGTGGACGGTCATCTTGGCATGCTGTCCCGATGGGGTTGAGCGGACACGGTTCTGCGCAAGAACTGCTGCAACGGGCCGAGCACGGAGTGCTCCTCTACGGGATCACGCCACCGAGTATGGCGACGACTCCTGGTCGCGCTGCCGAGATCGCGCAGGCAACGGTGCAACGCCTTGACTCGGTGGTGCTGGACGGGTTGCTCGTCTACGACGTGGACGCCGAAACCGATCGTTCTCCCGGCGCGCGGCCCTTCCCATTCATGCCGACGATGGATCCAGCGGAATTCCTGGACCGGCACCTGTCCGGCTGGACCAGGCCGGTGGTCGTCTACCGCGCGGTCGGCAAGTACCGCGAGGAGGATCTGAGCCGTTGGCTCAGCGAGGCCGATGCTGACCGAGTGCTGACGGTGCTGGTCGGTGCCGCCTCCCGCCACCAGGTGGTGAAGACCCAGCTCACCGACGCATATCGGCTAACCGCTGGGTTGGACCGCCGACCCGTCATCGGTGGCGTCTGCATCGCTGAACGGCATGTCAGCACGGGTCAGGAGCACCAGCGGATGTTGCGCAAGCAGCAGAACGTCTGCGACTTCTTCGTCTCCCAGGTCTGCTACGACCTGGATCACACTCGCGACCTGCTGTCCGACTATGTCTACCTCTGCCGGGACGAGGACATAGTCCCGCGCCCAGTCATCCTTACGCTGGCGCCCTGCGGTTCCATGAAGACGCTCGAGTTCATGTCCTGGCTCGGAATCGACGTCCCGCGCTGGCTGCATACCGAGCTCAGCCGGTCGAACGACCCGCTGGCAGAGTCCTACGACCAGTGCCTGTCCAACGCCCGAGCGCTGATCGGCTTCTGCCGGCGGTTGGGCCTTTCGTTCGGCATCAATGTCGAGAGCCTGACGAACCGCAAGGTCGAGATCGAAGCCTCAGTCGACCTAGCCCGCGAGATCCGGGAACTCCTCCGCTGACGCGGAGTGGATTCCTACATCGGGGGGTTGCCCGAGTGGCAAGCGTCGACCTGCCGGGTCCTTCGTACCTTGGTTCACGAGGGGATCCGGATGTACTCGAGACCATCAAGCGTGCCGACAGCCTGTACTTCACGCTCATGGGCAACATCAGTGCCCTTCTCGCAGCCAGGGATAATGGGAGTCTGTTCCTCGGCGTTCTCCATCGCCTTCCGAAGGACGAACCGGCACTATCACTCGCATGGATCTGGAGAACGTCCGCGACGAGTGGGACGCAGAAGCGGCAGGTTTCGATCAAGAGGCTGACCACGGAATGCTCTCCCCCGACACCCGCGCCGCCTGGTGGAAGGTTCTCGAGGCAGTCCTTCCCGCGACTCCGGCGCGCGTGGCAGATCTGGGCTGTGGAACCGGAACAGTGTCCGTCCTCCTCGCCGAGCACGGGTATGAGGTGACCGGCATCGACCTCTCGCCCAAGATGATCGACCTGGCACGCGCCAAGGCTCGCTTGGCGGGGTATTCCGTGCGGTTCGACGTGGGAAACGCCGAGCAGCCGGAGCTGGACGAAGGCGAGTTCGACGTGGTGTTCGCTCGGCACGTCGTATGGGCGATGCCGGATCCGGTTGCGGCCCTCGAACGTTGGGCGGCCTTGCTGGTTCCGGGCGGTCGCTTCGTACTGGTGGAAGGCTACTGGAGCACTGGAGCTGGCCTTCGCGCCGAATCCCTGCGTGCGGCCATCTCGCCGTTGATGAGCCACATCGACGTGGTGCCTTTGCGGGACCCCACTCTGTGGGGCAAGGAGATCGACGACGAGCGCTATCTGCTTCTCGGCAAGCCATAGCGATCGACTGAACAGCAGATCCAGTGGGGCGGGTGGGGCTCGAACCCACGACCTGACGGATTATGAGTCCGCTGCTCTGACCAGCTGAGCTACCGCCCCGCCCTCATCCTTTCAGGCTCGCCCCTGCCTCACTCAACAGGTGTGGCCGAGCCCGCGTGCATAGGCTGACGTGCATGCGCCTAGCCATCCACTACCCGAACTTCACCCTTCCCGGCGGCCCGGCGGCCCTGGGACCGACGCTGGCTGCTACCGCTCGGGAAGCCGAAGCCGCCGGGTGTTCGCAGTTCACGCTGATGGACCACTGGTTCCAGATGGAAGCCCGCGGACTGGCGAGCGAACCCATGCTCGAGGGCTACACCAGCCTCGGCTTCCTGGCGGCCCACACCTCACGGATGACCTTGGGACTGCTGGTCACGGGGGTGACGTATCGACACCCTGGGCTCCTGGTGAAGATCGTCACCACGTTGGACGTCGTGTCCGGTGGCCGGGCCATGCTCGGACTCGGTGCGGCCTGGTACGAGCGTGAACACCTGGCCCTGGGGGTCCCTTTCCCGCCGGTGGCCGAACGTTTCGAGCGGCTCGAAGAGACCCTCCAGATCGCCCAGCAGATGTGGAGCGAGGACGACGGGCCGTTCCACGGCGTCCACTACGACCTCGCCGAGACGATCTGCTCGCCCCCACCGATCCAGCAGCCCCGGCCGCGCATCATGATCGGCGGCGGCGGCGAGCAGAAGACGCTGCGCCTCGTGGCTCGATACGCCGATGCCTGCAACCTGTTCGCGATGGAAACCTCAGTCGTGGCGCACAAGCTCGAGGTGTTGCGGCAGCACTGTGCCGCCGAAGGCCGGGACTACTCCACCATCGAGAAGACCTTGCTTGGCGCCGTCCAGCCCGGCGAAACGCCTGAGGCCTTCGTCGAGCGCATGCAGCCGTATGCGGCGCTTGGGATCGACTTGGTGTCGGTAACTGCTCAGTCCGACGATCCAGAGCGCTGGGTGGCCGAGTTCGCCAGCGGTGCCGTCCCTCTTCTGGAACCACTCAACGCAAGCCCATGAGCGGCTGCTGTTGCAGACGTAAGAGATTCGTAGCCCGTCTGACGCCGCCCAAGTCGGACTTCTCGGGTGAAATAGATGCGGTACGTCGCCGCCCGGCGATGCGTCCCCGAACAGCAGCTACGGCAGGAGCCACTCGATGACCCCCGCCCCCCGAGCCCTCCTGGCGCTCGTCCTCCCGCTGACCGTCGCCAGCACGCTTCTGGTTGCCTGCGGCGAGCCCAACGACAGCTCGAGCACGGTCTCCGCGGTCGATCGCACCCAGAGCCCGGCTGACTCGCCCACCGCGTCCGGCGGTGGCGCGACCAAGAGCTCGAAACCCGCAGAAACTGTCCAAGGCAGCTACATCGGACTCGACGCCTACACCGCGGCCAAGGCGAAGTACGCCGACACGACGACCGTGCTGTTCTTCGCCGCCTCGTGGTGCCCCACCTGCCGGGAGGCGGACAAGAACCTCACGGCTGCACAGGACGATCTCCCGGCCGGGCTCACGGTGGTCAAGGTCGACTACGACAGCGCCACGGACCTCCGGCAGAAATACGGCGTGACGGTGCAGCACACATTCGTCCAGGTCGATGCCGACGGTAACGAGCTCGCCAAGTGGGTCGGCAGCTATACGCCTGAGGAGATCCAGAGCCAGGTCGTCTGACGTGCCTCTCCTCGTCGTAGGCGCCCTGATCGCTGGGATCCTGACGACACTCGCTCCGTGCGTGCTCCCCCTCCTCCCGGTGATCGTCGGGGGGTCGGTGGCGCCCACGCGTGCGCAACCAACCGTCTTGTCCGCAACCGTCCGTGGGCCGGTCGTCCCAGGCGTCGAGCAGGCCCCCGGGGGGGCAACCCACGCCGAGGACACGGGACGGACCGAGCTGACCGACCGGCAGCGAGCCATCGTCATCGCGATCTCGCTCGGCCTCTCCGTCGCGATCTTCACCCTGGCTCTGCGGGCCAGCACCGCCCTGCTCGGCGTCCCGCCGTGGCTGTGGGCGTGGGTGTCCGGTGGGATCCTCATCGCCCTCGGTCTGGTGAGTGTCTTTCCCCAGCTGTGGGAGCGTCTCTCCGGGGCGATGAGCCTGCAGGGCCGGTCCAACGCAGCCTTGGGGCGCGGCCGTACGGCCGGTGGTCTCACTGGCCCGATCCTCACCGGGGCCGCGCTCGGCCCGGTCTTCTCCAGCTGCAGCCCCTTCTACGCCTACCTGGTGGCGACCCTGCTTCCGGCCTCGGCGCTCCAAGGCTTGGCGCTTCTCGCGGCCTACGTCATCGGGCTGTCGGGGACGCTGCTCGCCCTCTCCTTGCTCGGTCAGCGGCTGATCAGGCACCTGCGCTGGGCTGCCGACCCGAACGGCTGGTTCCGTCGCACGATCGGTGTGCTGTTCATCGCCGTCGGCCTGCTCGTGCTGACCGGGACCGACAAGGACATCCAGACCTGGCTGGTCGAGCACAACCCGTTGGAGCAGGTCACAGTGTTCGACCAGTCCTTCATCCCCGAGTCCTAGCGCGTCACGGCCCGTTGACCCGGTGCCTTACGATGGACCACTACCTTCCGGCGTAGCTCAGTTGGCAGAGCGTTCGACTGTTAATCGAAATGTCGCTGGTTCGAGCCCAGCCGCCGGAGCCCTGAACACCTGAGGCGACGATCCCGCGCCTCACGCGCCATACCAGCCACGCATGCGCGCCAGTTCTCGGTCGGCCGCCGCCCGCAGCGTCGGGTCGCTCGGGTCTATCCCCGCATCGAACAGCACGGTCCAGTGCAGCCGGTCGCTGTCGACCACCCGGCGTCCGGTGATCCGCGCGCCCACCGGCTCGTCGCCGCCGATCAGGACGACTCGTTCGCTCACGACGATCGATGCGGTCACGCGCTCGCGTACGGCCTCCGGCACGCGTCCCTCCTCTTCGAGCAGGACTCGGTGCCTCGTGCTCCCTCCGATCTCGAGCACCTCCAGAACGGGGCTGTCCCAGGTGGCGCTCTCGACCCGGTCCCAGGAGATCCGGTGTGACTCGCCGTTGCGCTGTGGAAGGTAGAGCGCCTCACGGGTGACCGCCACGCCAGCACCTGAAGGAGTCGCCGCCGAGGCGAGAATCCGCTCACCCGGGTTGACCTCGACCTTGTCCCCCGAAGACTTGCGAGACCAGCCGGGCAACGCGCTCACTTCGCCCCGAGGGCGACCTCGCGCAGATCACGTCGGACCTGCTCGAGGCTCAGCAGCTCAGCGAAGACTCGGTTGTATTCCGTGGTGTCGCTCGGATCGACTCGCTGAAGCTGGGAACGCAGCTCGACGACCTGCTTGGTCACCACTCGCTCGCGGATCCGGGCGACCTGCTCACCCACATACCGCGAGTCGACAGCCCCATCGACACGCAGCGGCTCGACAGCCAGCTCGGTGACCAACGACCGCGAGACGTCGTCCTCGCAGGCGGCCCGCACGGCATCGACCCAGGTCTGCGGGGTCTCGGCACCGTGCGCCGGCCCGCCGGCAGCATGCACGGCGCGAGCCACGGCGGCGTAGGTCGGGTGCGGAAAGGCCTCCGGGCCAAGTCCGGCCCAGCCGTCGTCAACCAGCCCAGGCACTTGGAGGCAGACCTTGAGCGCCTCCCGATCGACTGCGGCGACCCGGTCGGCCGGGTCAGGGCGTCGCAGTCCGGCGGTGCCGGCGGCGGGCTGCGTCGTCGTTTCCGTCCCTTGACTCGACGTCGCAGGTCGGGACGCCGTACGGCTGCCCGCCCGGGCAGCCTGCTGCACCGCGGCGACCACCGGGCCGATCTCCATGCCCAGCCAGCCGCCCAAGGAGCGCGCGTACTCGGGGCGCAGCGACTGGTCACGGATCTGCGCGACCACCGGCGCCGCCTCGTTCAGCGCGGCGATCCGTCCTTCGGGCGTGGTGAGGTCATGGGTGGCGAGCACCGACCGGATGGCGAACTCGAACAGCGGCAACCGCCGCTCGACCAGGGCACGAACTGCCTCGTCGCCGTGCTGCAGACGCAGGTCGCAGGGGTCCAGCCCGGTCGGCTCCACGGCGACGAACGTCCGCGCGACGAAGCGCTGGTCCTCGCCGAACGCCCGCAGCGCAGCCTTCTGACCTGCAGCGTCGCCATCAAAGGTGAACACCACCTCCCCGCGGAACGTGTCGTCGTCCATGAGCAGCCGACGCAGCACCTTGATGTGCTCGGCCCCGAACGACGTCCCGCAGGTCGCGATCGCGGTGGTGACGCCGGCGAGGTGGCAGGCCATGACGTCGGTGTAACCCTCGACGACAACGGCCTGCTGCTGCTTGGCCACGTCCCGCTTGGCCAGGTCGAGGCCGTACAGCACATGGCTCTTCTTGTAGATCGCCGTCTCGGGGGTGTTGAGGTATTTGGGGCCTTCGTCGGTCTCGTGCAGCCGCCGGGCTCCGAAACCGACCACGTCGCCGGCGAGGTCACGAATCGGCCAGAGCAAGCGTCCACGGAACCGGTCGTAAACCCCACGATTTCCCTGCACGAGGAGCCCGCTGGCGAGCAGCTCGTCCTCGCCGAACCCCTTGCCGCGAAGGTGCCGGGTCAAGTTGTCCCACCCCTGCGGCGCATAGCCGACCCCGAAGTGCTCCGCCGCGGCCTGGTCGAACCCGCGGTCGGTCAGGAAGGTCCGGCCGATGGCGGCCTCGGCCGATCCGAGCTGCTCCTGGAAGTACGCGGCCGCCGCCGCGTGCGCAGCGACCAGCCGAGTGCGCTGTCCCTGCTGGCGCCCCGGGGCGGAGCCGGCCTCCTCGTAGCGCAGCTGCACACCCACGCGTCCGGCGAGGTGCTCGACGGCCTCGGCGAAGCTCAGATGGTCGACGGCGCGCAAGAACCCGATGACGTCGCCACCCTCGCCGCAGCCGAAGCAGTAGTAGAGGCCCTTGGCCGGGCTGACCTGGAACGACGGCGACTTCTCGTCGTGGAACGGACACAGACCCTTGAGGTTTCCACCCCCTGCGGACTTGAGCTGGACCCGCTCCCCGACGACGTCCTCGATGCGGGAGCGCTCACGGACCAGCGCGACATCCTCGGTCACGATCCGGCCAGCCATAGCTCGTGAGTCTACGGACGCCGGCTCGCGCCCGGCACCACGGAACCCACTGCTGTGTACGGCCGCCGCTATTCGGCGCGGACGTCGAGCCCGAGCGCCCCGGCCAGGACCGATGCCTGCTCCCAGGTGATCACCGAACCCTTGATCTGGGTCTCGAGCGGGTTCAGCGTCGAGAGGTCGCTGCCACGCAGGTCGCAATCGGTCAGATCAGCTCCGGTCAACCAGGCTCCAGACAGGTCCACCGCGCGAAGCGTGGAGCCCGCGAGGCGCGCCTTGGTGAGATCGGCTTCGCGAAGCCGTACGTCCTCGGCCTTGAGACCGCTCAGGTCGGCCGAGGCGAGCCCCGCGAACGACCAGTCCCCGCCGATGATCTTGAGCAGCGAGAAGCTGCACCTCTCGAAGGACGACCCGACCAGCTTGCACCGAGTGAACGAGGCGTCGAAGAAGTTGCCCGACACGAAGCGACAGTTGGTGAAAGCAGTCTCCAGGTGGGTCGAACAGTTGAAGGCGCAGGACCGGAAGGTGCAGTCGACGAACTCGCTCGCGTGCGTGCTGATCTCCGTGAAGTCCTGGTCGACGAAAACCTCGTCGGCAAAGCGCTCCCCTTCGAGCTCGCGTCCGGACCAGTCCTCAGCCATCCCGGCACGCTAGCCGAGTCGATTGATTGGACCGTAAGTGGCCTTCAGGTCAGGTCGGCAGCGGATCTGCCGATGACCAGGACATGGCGCTGCTCGTAGGTTCGACCGCTCCAGACTTCGTCCTGCCCGGTTGGTCGGACCGCTCGGAGTCGACGTTCCACCTGTCCCGCGAGCACGGGCACCCGGTGGTCTTGGCGTTCTACCCAGGCGACGAGCGGCTGGTCTGCACCCGCCAGCTGTGCGCCTACTCCGACAGCCTGGCCGACCTCCACCTGTTCGACGCCGTCGTGTGGGGGATCTCTCCGCAGGACATCGACTCCCATCGGGCCTTCGCCGATGGCAGGCGGTTGAGCATGCCGCTGCTGTCCGACCACGGGAAGGCGGTTGCCCGCGACTACGGCATCGTCGGGCCTATGGGACTTCGTCGATCGGTGTTCGTCATCGACGCGGCAGGTCGGATCGCCTGGCGGCGAGTGACGGCCGTGAACCTGACTTTCCCCAGCGTCGGGGAGATCAAGGCTGCCCTCAACGAGGTCGCGGCAGCTGCCTGAAGCACGCCGCGCCGCTCACTGAAGATCCAGCACGAGAGCGACGACCTCGCGGAAACTCTTCGGCCACCCCGCCTCATCGGGGCACGCACCCGGCAGCCGTCCAGCCAGCACCCGGAACAGCGTTGCCCGAACAAGCACCTGTGGGCCGTGGATGGCTGCCTCCGCGCGAGCCTCGTCGTCCGTAGCGCCGTACCAGAGCAGTCCGTCGACGACAGCCACAGCTCGCGCATATGCCGCGGGGCGCCAGTAGAGCGACAGGTCGATGACCGTCGGCAGCTCACCCTCGTTGAAGAGCACGTTGCCGGCCACATCTCCATGAACCAGCTGCGCGGGGAGGTCCACCTGGCGCAAGGCACGGCACAGGTCGGCCACCAGCTCGTCGTCGGCCAACTTGGTTGGGACGGGCAACTCACCCCACGCCATTCGATCCGCCACCGCCCACCGGTGGCTACGCGCCGCAATGAAGGCGGGACATTCGACGTCCTTCAGGCATGCCTGCAGCGCATCGCAGACTTCGAGGATGTCGCCAAGTCGGGGCTCCGTCTCCGATTGCCAGGTTTGTCCCGGTGCCCATTGGGTCGCGCTCCAGCCGTCGGCTTCCCAGGATCCGTTGCCGGCGCGTACGGGCTGCGCGAACTGGAAGCCCACGGGTCGGCTCCGGCTGACGAGCTCGCTGATCCACGCCGTCTCCAAGCCGTCGCTCGCCTTGAGGACAAGATCACCGGCGCGAAAGCTCGTACCCTGTCCGCCCTCGAGGGGCACGGCAGGACCGGCCACCCCGAAGGCAGCGAGAACGGCGGCCGTGGGGCCTACGTTCACGCGAGCCCGATCCAAGCCCGGTAGTGCGGGATCTTGGCTGCTCCTCCGGACAGGAACTCCGAGCCGGTCGTGGCGAACCCGTGGCGGACGTAGAACTGCAGGGCCTGGGTCCGGGCGTTGCACCAGACCACTTCAGCCCCGCGGTCCCGTGCGGCGTGAAGTCCAAGTGCAAGCACCGCCGAACCGACGCCGTTTGAACGCAGGTCCTGCGCCGTCGCCATCCCCCGCAACCGCCATGCGGACCGACCCTCCGCGGCGGCTGGCACGAGCGCATCGAGCGGAGCATCGTCCTCGCCCGGCCCGGCGAAGTCCGCGGGGAAGATCGTGACGCAACCGATCACGCGATCACCGGAGCGGGCGGCGACGTTGATGCCTTGGTGCTCACCGGCATAGCGCGACGCATCGTAGGGCTGCCCCGGTCGTAGGACGGCCATCCGCAACCCGATCACTTCTTCGTGCGTCGCCAGACCCACACTCCACGGCGGTTCCTTCGCGATCACGACGTCAGCCGCCGGTGCCAGGCCATCGCCGAGGGGTCGGTGAGCGAGGCGATCTGATCGACGACGATCCGTAGCCTGGCCCGATCGTCCGGCGCGTCGAGGAACGGCTGGGCGAACACCGGATCCAAGGTAGCGGGAGCGCCTAGGAGCACGGCTGCGCTGAGTTCTTGGACGAGCTCTCGCTGCACCGCGTAGGCCTCCGGAGCGCCAGCGCGTTCCATCACATAAACAGCGGTGACTGCCTTGAGCACGGCGCACTCATGGCGGGTCTGTTCGGGAACTTCGAGATCGGCCCGATAGCGGGTCAGGGGCTCAGGGCCGTGCAGGACGCGTGTCGCCTGCTCGGCAGCCGAGCAGAACCTGCCGATCAACGAAGAGGTCAGGCCCTTCAGCTCGGCCAGGGAACGTTGCGTGCCGTCGTAGGTCGTTGGCCACCAGTCCTGATCCAGCAGTCGGTCGAGGGCGGCCTCGAGAGCCCCGGTCTCGGCCTGCCTCGCGTAGCGGTCACGGCACAGGGTGAGCAGGTGCGCTCGCTCGGTCCCCGACCGCAGAGCCCCGACCACCAGATGTCCCGCATGAAGCGCGTCCTCGAGGTCGTGCACGGAGTAGGCGACGTCGTCCGCCCAGTCCATGACCTGAGCCTCCAGACACCGACGTTCGCCGGACGCGCCCTCACGCAGCCAGTCGAAGACTTCGCGGTCCTCGGCGTAGACGCCGTACTTCGTCGTGCCCGGACGCGGTCCCCACGGGTACTTCGTCGCCGCGTCGAGGGATGCCCGTGTGAGGTTGAGTCCGACGCTGCGGCCGGCGGCTGAGAAGGCCTTGGCCTCGAGGCGGGTCAGGATGCGCAACGACTGCGCATTTCCCTCGAACCCGCCGCAGGGCGCGGCGACCTCGGCGAGGGCGATCTCGCCGTTGTGCCCAAAGGGCGGGTGTCCGAGGTCATGGGCCAGACAGGCGGTTTCGACCAGGTCGGGGTCGCAGCCGAGCGCATGGCCGAGCTCACGGCCCACCTGACCGACTTCCATCGAATGCGTCAGGCGGGTGCGTGGAAAGTCACTCTCGTACGGCAGCACCACTTGGGTCTTGGCCGCGAGCCGTCGCAGCGCCGCGGAGTGCAGGACTCGGGCCCGGTCGCGCTCGAAGTCGCCACGCGGCTGCAGCATCGCTCGCTGATCGGGCTGTTCCTTGCGCCGCTCGGGGACCCAGCGTTGGCGGTCCACCAACGAGTACTCCCCGACCGTCACCGACACAGGCCGAGCCTATGGCGAGGCCTCCCGACCGGGTCGCAGCACTACCCCTGCCCGGCGAGGGTCCCGGTCAGACGCTGCCACTGAAAGGCCGCGTAGGCGCCGGTCTCCCGGATGATGTAGCGCGCCTCGGTGAAGCGCTCCTGGACCACTGGTCCGATGCGCGTCGGCGACGTTGTTGCCTGGATCCCGAGATGGCGGGCCATCTCGCGGGAGCGGAAGGAGTGCCAGGGGTCGGTGACGATCACGGCGGAGGTCCACCCCTGGTCCTCCATCAGTTTGTCAACCGCGACCATCGACGTCCAGGTGTCCCGACCCTCCCCCACCGCGATCACATCCGAAGCCTTCACCCCTTTGTCGACCAACCAGGCCTTCCCGGACTGCGCCTCAGTGAAGCGATCCGCCGGTCGCTTCCCACCGACTGTGATGATCGTCGGCGCGACACCGTCTTGATACAGCGTCAGCGCGTGCTCCAGCCGCGCTTCGAGCACCGGCGAGGGCGTCCCGTCGTACTGGCTGGCCCCCAGCACCACGATCGCGTCGGCCCGGGAGCGTTCGTCCTCTCGCGCCACCCACCAGACTCGGAAGGCCGCCAACGCCAGCCAGACCATGATGCCGATGGCCAACAACAAGACGACGGCAACCAGCCACCGGAACACGCGCCGGCCTGGACTCAGCTGTGGCCGCTGGCTGGCCCGCGGGATCGCCTCGGTCATCTCAGCCACCCGAGTGGGCGAGTTCGGCCTCCCACGGGACGACCTCCTCGTCGGGGTCGGTCAGCCAGCCGTCTGGCAGAGCGACCCTTCGCGTTCCCGTGCTCCGTCCGCGCGGCAGGGCCGCAACCTCAACGGGGTACGCCTCCGCGGGGTCCAACCGCGCCAGCAAGACGTCGAGCTCGGCCAGGTCGGACACCATCCCCAACGCAGCCCTGGTCTCCCCGCCCACCCGGAAACCCTTGGTGTACCAGGAAACGTGCTTGCGGAAGTCACGGCAGGCCCGGTCCTCGTCACCATCGAAAGCATCGACGAGCAGTTCAGCATGTCGACGCATCACGACCGCAACCTCGCCCAGGCTCGGTGGCGTGGGAACAGGTCTCCCGGCGAAGACTTCGGCCAGGTCGCGGAACAACCACGGACGCCCAAGGCAGCCGCGCCCCACGACGACGCCGTCGCATCCGGTCTGACTCATCAAGTCGATCGCGTCCCGAGCCGTCCAGATGTCTCCGTTGCCGAGCACTGGGATGTCGAGGCTGTCCTTCAACCGCGCCATCGCCGCCCGGTCGGCGACGCCGCCGTACATCTGTGCGGCCGTACGCCCATGCAGCGCTACCCACGTCGCCCCCTCCTGCTGGGCCGTGCGACCGGCGTCGAGGTAGGTGAGGTTGTCGTCGTCGATACCCTTGCGCAGCTTGACCGTGACCGGCAGCAGACCGTCAGCGTTGGCGACGGCCGCGCGCACGATTGAGCGGAAGAGCTGACGCTTGTAGGGCAGCGCCGAACCTCCCCCCTTCTTGGTCACCTTGGGCACAGGGCAACCGAAGTTGAGATCCACGTGGTCGGCCAGATCCTCCGCCACGATCATGCGCACCGCCTCGCCAACCACCCGCGGGTCGACGCCGTAGAGCTGCAGAGACCGAGGGTGCTCCGAGGGGTGGAAGCGCGCCATCCGCAACGTCTCGGCGTTGCGTTCCACCAAGGCCCGTGAGGTGACCATCTCGCACACGTAGAGCCCGGCACCGTACTCCCGGCACAACCGCCGGTAGGCCACATTGGTGATCCCCGCCATCGGCGCGAGGACCACCGGCGGGTCCACTCGGAGGGTGCCGAGGCGCAGCGCAGTCACTGCCCCATGGTCCCACGGAGCGGTCAGGGTCAGGCGCTGAGGAGGTATTCGATCCGGGCCTCGAGGTGGCTGTAGACCTCAAGTCGTCCCGCTGGTGGGGGCGGCCGTCGTCCGGGGAGGAGTGGTGGCGCGGTGGAGTCGTAGGTGTGCCCGGTGGGGGTGGTGACCCGCACCCGATGCCGCCGGGCCGATCCAGACGGCAGGGTCTCTGAGCTCCAGCCGGGGGTTTGTTTGAGGTAGTTGCACCGTTCGCACAGTCCCTGACCGTTGGACAGGCTGGTCCGGCCGCCTCGGGCGTGGTCGTGGAGGTGGTCGAGGTGCCGGATCGCCGCGTCGCACCACGGGGTGCGACACGTCTGGTCGCGGGTGGTGATGAACCGGCGCATCCCGCGGGGGAAGACCCTGCGCGTGGACTCCACCTGGGTCAGCGCCCCTGTCTCGGGGTGGGTGTAGAGCCGGCGCAGCCACACCTTCGCGTCCTCGTCAGCGTTCTTGAGCAGGTGCCGCGCGGTCCCGGCCGGGACCGGTCCGTAGCCGGGGATCCGCGCGGGCGCGTCGTCCTGGCCGAGCAGGGTGGGTCGGAGATCACGACCTGCACCTCCACCGGGACCGCGGCGGCGGCGGTTTGGCCGGTGACGCGTTCGATCAGGGTGTCGGCCATCACCTGCCCCCGGTTGCGCGGATCTCCTGGGCGCCCGAGCCTGTGGCGGCGGCTTCCTGCAGGGAGCTGATCACCGCGACCCCACCGGCGACCGGCAACAACGCACCGAGCTGGCTCATCGCGTCCGGGAGCGGGGCGCAGGCTGACCCGACGCTCCTGCACCGCCCGCGCGGCCCGCTCCACGGCGGCCTGGGCGTCGAGCCGGTAGCCGATCGCCCGGACCCGGCCGGTCAGCTCCCGGTCCCCCAAGCAGGACAGCTGGTCCAGATCGGTGCACAGCTCGGCGTCCAGGACCCTGCGGTCGGTGGGGGTGAGGGAGGAGGACTCCCGCACGATGATCGCGGCCCTGGTCTCACTGATCAGCCCGGCCTGCAGCGCGGCCAACGTGGCCGGCAGGTCCTCGACCAGCGCGGTGGCGATCGTGACCTGCCGGGCGCCCTGATGCGGGGACAACCGGCGCGCGAACCCGACCTGCGCCCCCACCGACGACCGAGACCGCTCCGCATCCCGGCGCGCCCGCCACGCCTCGAACCCCTCCGACCCCGCCCGCACCCGCGCCGCGTGCTCCTCATCGCTGCGTCGCTGCACGGACACGGTCAACGCCGCGGTCACCCGCACCTGCGCCGCCGCCACCGCGGCCTTCAACTCCTCCAACGCCCGCAGCTGATCGACGCGCTCAGCGGAAGCACCAGCCGCGTCACCGCGGGTGAAGTCCAACGCGGCCAGCCGGCGGGTCAGTCCCAGGACAGCGGCGGTGTTGCCGGCTGTCCTGGAGGTGGATGACATGCCTGAACTCTAGAACAAGGCACCGACAGTTCCTCGGCCGTCCACAGGCTGATTCCTGTTTAATAGCAACAGATTTCCGTAGCAGACATCACCGACACTTTCCTCTCTTTGTCCACAGCGTGAGAACTCCAGCTGGCCGTCGGATACGAGGGGGAGCCGGTTCTACGATCTGCGCGCGGGCATGAAGCGCTCGAACCACGTGACCATCCGGGTCGCCAGGTCGACCTGGGCGAGCGGGCGCCGTACGCCATGGCCTTCTTGTGGGTAGATGACCACCTCCGACTCGACACCTTGGGCGACCAGGGCGCGATAGAACTCCACGGCCTGCGTGGGCGGGGTCGCACGGTCGTGGAGCCCCGCCGTCAACAGCGTGGGTGTTCGCAGCCGCTCACCCGCGAGGACTGGGCTCCGCTCGTGATAGGCACCTCCGATCCGCTCGGGACGGTCGGCCATGAAGTCGGCCACCCATTCGATGAGGCTGGAGCCGAAATGCTCGGAATACCAGTCGGTGACCGGGGACAGGGCAACGGCCGCCTTGAACCGCTCGTCGATCGTTGGCAGCCAAGCGCTCATGAAACCGCCATAGCTGCCGCCGAAGATCCCGATCCGGTCGGGGTCTGCGACGCCGTCAGCGACAAGTCGATCGAGGCCTGCGAGCAGGTCTTGCGCATCGGCGCCTCCCATGTCACCGACGACGGCGCCGGCGAAGGCCTGGCCGCGCCCGCTCGAGCCACGCGGATTCGGAGCGAGGATCGCGTACCCGCGCGAGAGCAGAAGCTGTTCGTGCAGCAGCACCCAGCTGTCCTGGAACTGCCCGACCGGGCCGCCGTGCACGTTGAGCAGAACGGCGTACGGCGGCGGAGCGTTGGGGGTTAGGAGCCGGCCCTCGATCTGCTGGCCGTCGGGCGCGGTCCAGGCAACGAGTTGATGCGCGCCCCACGTCGCGCGAAGGGTGTCGTGGCCGGCGTGGTGGCCGTCGATCAAAACCTCCACCGCTTCATCCCGCACGCAGACCACGGCCGGAGGCAGCTCCGAGGAGGACCGACTTGCGACGAAGCCGTCGCCCAGCGCCTCGACCCTCGGATGGAACAGACCGAGGCTGTTCTGTGTGGCATGCAGCTCGGTGGCCTCACCCTGCGCGCTGACCCCGAGCACAACCGCTTGAAAGCCTCGATCACCTGCAGCCAGGATCGAGCCATCGGTCCGCCAGGTGGCCGAGGAGACGTCAACCCCCGACGTGTCGACCGTGATGGCGGAGCCGGTGTCGGATTCGACGATCAACAGGTCGCCAGCCACCACATAGCGGTCGGAGCACACGGCCTGCAGGACGGCGACGTGCCGTCCGTCGGGGCTTCCTTCGGCGTAGCCGAGCTGTACGTCACTGCGCAGGAGCACCCGCTCCTGTTCGGCGCTCAGATCCAGGACGACCAGCGCAGAGCCATACCAAGCGCCCTCGGAGGGACCGTCAGAGGCGATCGCAACAGCGCGGTCGGCACCGAGCCAGGTCGCTTCCCAGATGTTGAGACCTGGACGTGAGCATCGACGCACCGAGCCATCCGCGACATCAATCACCCACAGCGAGCGCCACTCGTCCTCGCCGTCAGACGCCTCAACGTCGGGAATCCACCCGGGGAGTTCCGTATCGCCCTTCGCGACAGACCCCGAGCCCAGGGCGTCCGCCTCTTCGGAACCTTCTCCGGCAGCCACAACGAGGATCTGTCTCCCGTCGGGGCTCCAGCGGTGGTGCTCCACCAGGCCTGGCACCACCGGTAGCGGACGGCCCTCGCCGAGCTCGTCGAAAGCCAACTCGTAAAGCTGGAACAGCCCGGGAGTCCCTCGGTCAGACCGAAACGTGAGCCGTGTCCCGTCCGGTGACCATTGGGGCCCGTCGTCGTCGTTGGGGCCAAAGCTGACCTGCCGCGCTGGCCCGCCGGTCGCGGGGACGAGAAAGAGCCTGCCTTGCGGGTCACCGTCCAGTGCCGAACGCACGGAGCCAGTGACCGCGACCCAGGCGCCGTCCGGCGAAGGAGCCGGCGTGCCGAAAGCAGTCGGCTTCCCAAGCCCTGGTTCGAGGACGGACCGGTAGAAGGCTTCGATCTCGGTGAAGAGTGCCGTCTGCCTCAGATCTCGTTGCATGCCCAGAACCTAGCCTGGGCTGCTGCCTCAGCAGCCAGGGAGGCGGTTGGCCAGCCAGCCCCGCACCTGGTCAAGAGCGATCCGCTCCTGTTCCATGGAATCGCGGGACCGAACGGTGACGGCCCGATCCTCGAGGGTGTCGAAGTCGACGGTGACGCAGTACGGCGTCCCGATCTCGTCCTGTCGCCGGTAGCGGCGACCGATGGCCCCGGCATCGTCGAACTCGACATTCCAGGCAGTCCGCAGCTCGGCGGCGAGATCCTTGGCCATCGGCGAGAGATCCGCGTTGCGCGACAACGGCAAGACGGCTGCCTTGACGGGCGACAACCGAGGGTCCAGGCGAAGGACGGATCGCTTGTCGATGCCGCCCTTCGCATTCGGCGCCTGGTCCTCGTGATAGGCGTCGAGCAAGAAAGCCAGCACGCCGCGGGTCAGACCGGCCGCCGGCTCGATGACGTAGGGCGTCCAGCGCTCGCCCTTGTCCTGATCGAAGTAGGTGAGGTCAGCCCCGCTTGCCGCCGCGTGCGCCTTCAGGTCGAAGTCGGTGCGGTTGGCCACGCCTTCCAGCTCGGAAAATTCCTGGCCGCCGAAGCGGAAGCGGTACTCGATGTCGATGGTGCGCTTGGAGTAGTGCGACAGCTTCTCCGCCGGGTGCTCGAACAGCCGCAGGTTGTCCGGGTTGATCCCCAGGTCGATCCACCAGTCCCAGCGTGCCTTCAGCCAGTAATCGAACCACTCCTCGTCCGAGCCTGGCTCGACGAAGAACTCCATCTCCATCTGCTCGAACTCACGGGTGCGGAAGATGAAGTTGCCTGGCGTGATCTCGTTGCGGAAGGACTTTCCCACCTGACCGATCCCGAAGGGTGGCTTCTTGCGGGAGGCATTCATCACGTTGAGGAAGTTCAAGAAGATGCCCTGAGCCGTTTCCGGGCGCAGGTAGTGCAAACCCTCTTCAGACTCCACGACGCCGAGAAAGGTCTTGAGCAGCCCAGAGAACTGCCGAGGCTCGGTGAACTCGCCTCGAGTGCCGCAGCTGACGCAGACCACTTCGGCCAGCGAGGTCGGCGGCCGGCCCTTCTTGGCCTCGAACGCCTCCTCCAGATGGTCCGCCCGGTAGCGCTTGTGGCACGAGGTGCACTCCACCAACGGGTCCGTGAAGGTGTCGATGTGCCCGGACGCCTTCCAGGTGTCCGTGGGAAGGATGACGGCAGAGTCGAGACCGACCACGTCATCTCGACCCTGCACGACCGCCCGCCACCACTGTCGTCGAATGTTGTCCTTCAGCTCGATTCCGAGGGGTCCGTAGTCCCACGCGGACCGGGTGCCGCCGTAGATCTCTCCGGACGGGAAGACAAAGCCTCGGCGCTTGGCGAGGCTGACGATGGTGTCGACGAGGTCGGCGGCCACAGGCGGGTTTCTCCGTCCGGCTGGATGTCGGTGGATCTGGGTGGCAGTTGATCCGGGTAGCGGATCGAGGAGCGAGAACCAGTGATGCTACCCGCGTGTTCAGGGACGTACGTCCCAGGGATCGTCGGCCAGCCCGCTGCCCGTCTCCATGCCGTCGGCACCGAGACCGTCCGCCGCGACCACCTCGAACGCGCTGGGCTCATCGTGCGCGCGACTCAGCAGCGGCACAGCTGAGACCTTCACGTCGAAGTCCCCGAGTGCTCGCCGGTAGGCGCCGACGGAGTCCCATTCCGTGGTGAGGACCCAGAGATCGCCATCGTCGGTCGCCCGACCGATGCGCGACGCTCGCCAACCAGGACGTAGGGCCAGCACCTCAAGGGCCTTGTTGGCCTGCACCAGGAACTCCGAACGCTCAGCGGCGGAGACTCTGAAGCGGGTGATGACGAGCACCCCCGGACTCTATGCCGCGCCGCG
The DNA here is from genome assembly GCA_963805505.1 of uncultured Actinomycetota bacterium. Taxonomy (GTDB): domain Bacteria; phylum Actinomycetota; class Actinomycetes; order DATJPE01; family DATJPE01; genus JANPBY01. Next base: position 962,052 of record CAWDUP010000007.1, read on the forward strand.
GCCGGCGGAAGGCGGGTCGCGAGGGCCAACCAGCGAGGACCCGTCATGGCACGATGGCCGCATGGCAGCCGACCCGTCAGCGACCCCAGCATGGTCGGAGAAGCTCGCTCACGTCAGCCGGCCCTACCTGTTGAGACTTCAAGCGATGCCCCGGGCGGCGTTGCTGGTTGCCACGATGGCGATCCTGGCGCTGGGCTTGTTCCTACCCGGCGTGGCTGGCGCCTTCTTCATCGCGTTGATCGGATTGTTCATGTTGTGGCTTGCCCTGCTTGCGTGGCCGATCCTCGAGCCGGGGCCGAGGGCCATGCGAGTCGGCGCGGCGGTGTTCGTCCTGCTCTTTGCCGGCATCAAGGTGATCAGCGCCTTCTAGCGCGGTCCCGACCAGCTCTGTCCCGACCCAGCTTCGTCGCAGCCTTCCCGGTGTCAGCCGGCCGGAGCCACAGTGCGCCGCATGACGGTGTTCTTCATGCCCTTGGCTCGAACGAAGTCGAAGCCGCAGCGCTCGTACATCGCGCGGGTGCCGTTGTAGAGGAACGAGGAGGACATCTTCTTCTCGCCCGGCACGTGCGGGTAGCCCTCGACGACCCCACCACCGGCCTGGGCGATCAGGTCGACGGCGCCGAGGAGCGCGACCTCGGCCAGGCCGCGCCGCCGATAGCGCTTGTCGACGAAGATGCAGGTCACCCGGTAGTCGGGCACGAGGTCGGCCTCAGCTTCGTACTGCTTGCGGTGGTGGATGTTGGGCAGCTCGGCCGGCGTTCCGTATTCGGCCCACGCCACCGCTTCGTCCCCGTCGACCACGAGCGCCGCGTGCGCAGCGCACTGCTCGACGTAGCGCTTCTTGAGCGCTCGATTGGCCTCGGCACCCTGACCGCGTTCGTCGCTGTCGGGGTGGAACCAGATGCACCAGCAGCCACCGAAGATCCCGTTGTGGCGGGCAACCAGGTCATCGAACATGGTCCACGTGTCGGGGCTGAGCGCAACGATCTCGAATCCCTCAGGAAGCTCGCTCATGTCGACACGTTAACAACGGACACCGACGAGCTGGATCCGAGATTGAACCCTTCCCCAAGACGGCTCTGAGACCGCATTATCCGAATTGACAATCATTATCATTTAGCTCAGACTGAGATCCGTGAGCGGCCGATGGCGTGCACTGCCGGTGCGAGCCCATGCGCTCGTGGCGGTAGCCGCTCTCCTCACGACCATGACGCTCGCTGGATGCGCCAGTCCCACCCGCGCAGCCGGGTCACCCACCGATGGCCGGCCACTGCAGGTCGTCACCACGTTCTATCCGCTCGAATACCTGGTGGAGCGGGTCGGTGGGTCGGCGGTCGAGGTCACCGACCTGGCACCGCCAGGGGTGGAGCCGCACGACCTCGAGCTCTCACCCAAGGACGTCGCTCGCATCTTCGATGCCGATCTGGTGGTCTACCTCTCCGGCTTCCAGGCAGCGGTCGACACCGCCGTGGCCGCGGAGGCTCCCGCGACGGGCTGGGACGTATCACCGTCAGCCGATCTCTCCAGGACCTACACACCCACCGAGGAGCTCAGCCCGCCAGCCGACGCCACGCCGGTGAAAGACCCGCACTTCTGGCTCGACCCCACGCGCTACGCCGCTGTTGCCGAGGCACTGGCCGAGCGGCTGAGCACGCTTCAGCCTGCTGAAGCCTCGATGTTTTCCGCCAACGCCCAGGCCCTCGTGAGCGAGCTGCACGCGCTCGACCACGAGTGGAAGAAGGCGACAGCCACCTGCGCCAACCGGGACCTCGTGACCAGCCACACGGCCTTCGGCTATCTGGCGGCGCGATATGGCTTCACCCAGCTGGGCATCAGCGGGCTCTCACCCGAGACCGAACCATCGGCCAAAACCCTCGCGACCACAGCGGACTTCGTTCGGGCGCACCGCGTCTCGACGATCTACTACGAGACTCTGGTCAGCCCGGCCATCGCCGAGACCATCGCCTCTGAGACCGGAGCCGTCGCGGCCGCCCTCGACCCGATCGAAGGACTGTCGGACGCATCCAACGGGGCCGACTACTTTTCGATCATGCGTTCCGACCTCGCCACGCTCGTGTCAGGACAGGGATGCACATGAGCCCGTCTACTCTCATCCAGCTCGAGCGAGCCGCCGTCGGCTATGCCGGTCAGACCGTCGTCAGCGGGCTTGACCTCTCGGTCGACGCCGGTGAGGCCTTGGCCCTCGTAGGCCCGAACGGGTCGGGCAAGACCACGCTGGTCAAGGCCATCCTCGGCCTGGCTGAGATCACCGCCGGCTCCCTCACGGTGTTCGGGCGCGGACCGGCCAGCCACGCCGACCGAGGCCGAATCGGCTACGTGCCCCAGCGGCCCCCACTCGGAGGCATCGTGCCCACTACCGTCGGCGAAGTCGTGTCTGCCGGCCGGCTCGCGCGCGGCGGCTGGCTCCGGAGTCGAGCGACCGACCGCGCCGCCGTTCGCCAGGCCTTGGACCGGGTGGGTCTGGCTGACCGGTCCAGGGTTCGCGTAGACACCCTTTCCGGGGGCCAGCAAAGGCGCGTCCTCATCGCCCGCGCGCTTGCCGCGGAACCCGAGCTGCTCGTGCTCGACGAGCCGTTGGCTGGGGTCGACCGCGACAGTCAAGAGCAGCTGGCCGAGACCCTGCGCGCCCTTCTCACCGACGGCACGACCCTCGTGGTGGTCCTGCACGAGCTCGGCCCCATGCGGCAGCTCATCACTCGCATCGCCCGGCTCCGCGACGGACGCCTGGTCTACGACGGTCCCGTAACCGCGGACGTCCTCGCTGACCTGCACGAGGACGAGCTCGGGGCTCACGACCACCACCACGACGACGATCCAGGCGGTGGCCCCGATCGCCCGCCGACCGGCGGCCAGGCGCTCGGGCTGACGGGCTGAGCTGAATCATGGAACTCTTGCAGTACGACTTCATGCAGCGGGCGCTCGTCGCTGCCCTGCTCGTGGGTCTCGCGGCCCCCCTGGTCGGTGTCTTCATCGTGCAACGGCGCCTGGCCCTCATCGGCGACGGCATGGGGCACATCGCACTGACCGGAGTCGCCATCGGGCTGCTGACCGGCCGGTCTCCGGTGCTCGTGGCGCTCGCCGCCGCCATCCTCGGTGCTGTGTTCGTTGAGGCCGTACGGCTGCGCGGACGAGCCTCGGGTGATGTCGCCCTGGCGCTGATCTTCTACGGGGGGATCGCCGGCGGTGTCGTACTCATCAGCAAGGCTCCGGGAGGCAGCGCGGCGACGCTGAACGCCTACCTGTTCGGCTCGATCACGACCACGACCGCCGCAGACCTGCGGGTCTTCGCCGTGCTGTCGGTGGTGATCCTCGGCCTGACCCTCAGCCTGGCCCGGCCGTTGTTCGCCGTAGCCGACGACGAGGAGTTCGCGCGCGCGTCCGGCCTTCCCGTCAACCGGCTCAACCTCATGTTGGCCGTGTTGACGGCCTCCACCATCGTCTTGTCGATGCGGATCATCGGCCTGCTGCTGATCAGCGCCTTGATGGTCGTCCCGGTCGCCACGGCGATCCTCGTCACCCGGTCCTTCCGGTCCACGATGGCAGTGGCCGTGCTCATCGGCGTCACGGTGTCGGTGGCCGGCGTCGCCGCGTCCTACAGCTGGGACACGCCGTCCGGGGGGACCATCGTGCTGCTGGCCATCGCCGTCTTCGCCACGATCGCCGCCGGGACGTCGATCCGGCCGCTCCTTCGGCGGCGCCGATGAGGTCCTGAACGGAACTGCATCAGCGGTTGCATGCATAGATGCGCATATGCGACTATCACTATGTGGATTTCGACTCCTCGCTGACCGAGGCCGCCGAGCTGTTTCGCGCGCTGGCCTCACCCGTGCGCGTCGGCCTGCTGGTGGAGCTGAGCCGTGAGGAGCGATGTGTGCACGACCTGGTGGACGCCCTGGCTGTGGCCCAGCCCCTGGTCAGCCAGCACCTGCGGATCCTGCGCGGCGCCGGGCTGGTGACCAGCCGCCGGCGCGGACGGGAGGTCGTCTACTCCCTGCGCGACGAGCACATCGCGCACATCGTGCGCGATGCCGTCCACCATGTCGCCGAGCAGCCAACCGTCGAAGGCCGGCCCGCTCCGACCGGGGCGATCGCATGACTCCGCGGCCAGCAGGAACCACGGGAACCACCAGATCCACCCGTCAACGATCGGCCGTCCGCTCCGCGCTCGCCGAGACCGACGAGTTTCGTAGCGCGCAGGACCTCCACGCCCAGCTTCGCGACGCCGGCGAGTCAGTCGGTCTGACGACCGTCTATCGCACGCTGCAGTCGTTGGCCGACGCTGGTGAGGTCGACGTGCTTCGCACGGGTGACGGTGAGGCCGTCTACCGGCGGTGCAGCGACACGCATCACCACCACCTGGTCTGCCGGATCTGCGGACGAACCGTCGAGGTCGAAGGCCCGGCCGTGGAGGCGTGGGCCAAGGGAGTCGCCCAGGAGCACGGGTTCGTCGATGCGGCGCACACCGTAGAGATCGTCGGCACCTGCTCCGCCTGCGCGGCGAACGAGCGGCGCCGACTGATGGGCGCCACCCACCAGCACACGGGACAACCGAGCACCAGCACCGGGGCTGCCTACAGCGGGCGGTTGGCCGCAGCCCTCGCGATCGCCGTCGTCGTGCTCGTGGTCCAGGTCGTCGGGGGTCTGCTCACCGGCAGCCTCGCGCTGCTGGCCGACGCCGGACACATCCTCACCGACGTGGTTGGGGTTGGGCTGGCCCTTGCTGCCGTCACCTACGCCAACCGGCCCGCGCCGGCGCATCGCACGTACGGAAACTTCCGGGTCGAGATCCTGGCGGCTCTCGTGAACGGGGTCCTGCTGCTCATCGTGGCGACGTTCGTCGTTGTCGAGGCCGTCCAGCGCTGGAACGACACGCCCGACATCGAGGCGGGACCGATGGTGGCCGTCGCCGTTTTCGGCCTGTTCGCCAATCTGGCGAGCCTGCTCCTGCTCCACGGCGGACAGTCGCACAGCCTGAACGTTCGTGGCGCGTACCTCGAGGTGCTCGGCGACCTGGTCGGGTCGGGACTCGTCATCGTGGCCGGCGTGGTGGTGTGGCTCACCGGGTGGCAGCGGGCGGATGTCCTTGCGTCGCTGCTGATCGCCGCATTCATCGTCCCGCGCGCCGTCGGGCTGCTGCGGTCGACGGGACATGTCCTGCTGGAGAGCACACCACCTGGCCTGGACCTCGACGAGGTGCGCCGCCACATCACGGACCTGCCGGGCGTCCTCGACGTGCACGATCTGCACGCATGGACGATCACCAGCGGCATGCCCGTCCTGTCGGCCCACGTCGTCGTCGAGCAGGCGGTGCTGGCCGAGGCGTGCAACGACTACGCCGTGCTTGACCGGCTCGGCCGATGCCTCGAGGCGGATTTCGACGTGGACCACTGCACGTTCCAGCTCGAGCCAGCGGCGCACGCCGCTCACGAGCACCCGGCTCACGACTGAGTGGCATCAGCCTTCAGCGAGGTCGGCGAGCTTTCCGACAGTTGTGATGTTGCGGCCCGTCCCCTGCACGCCGAGAACCTTCGCGATGAGCGGCGAGGTGAGCTTGGTCTTGTGGACGCCGCCGTGATAGCGAAGGTGCAGGTCCTGACCGATCACGCGCCACTCATCCGGGCTGACGTCGCGCTCGGCCAGCGCTGCTACGCCCGCCTTGGCCGGCTTGCCCGTCAGGAAGTAGATGTGGGCGAAGCGCGGATCGAGGATCTCGAAGGGATAGGCGTCCAACGCCCGGCGCAGCTGGGCGGAGCTGCGGCTGATCACTTCACGGACGTAGCCGTAGCGCTTGGTGATGGCCTTCTCCAGTGCACGATCGAAGTCTTCGGACGACCCCGGCGGATCGCACAGCAAGTTGCCCGACGCGATGAACGTCGAGATCTCGCTAGCCCCCAGCTCCGCTGCGATGTCGCGCAGCTCGGCCATGGGTAGCTTGGCGCCGCCGACGTTGACCGCGCGGATGAGATGGACTCGAGGCACGAGGCAAGTATGACGTTCCGGAACAGCCGCGGTTGGCGCCCGATCGTGGTCGTTCAGGCCGAGCCGTACCGTCGATCCCGTCGGGCATAGTCCTCGCAGGCCTGCCACAGGTGCCGTCGGTCGACGTCGGGCCAGCGCTGGTCGAGGAAGGCGAGCTCGGCGTAGGCCGCCTGCCACAGCAAGAAGTTCGACGTGCGCTGCTCCCCCGAGGATCGGATGAACAAGTCGACGTCGGGAAGATCAGGCTCGTCGAGGCGCGCGGCGACGGCTGCCTCGTCGACGGCGCCAGGGGAAAGCGTGCCAGCCATCACGTCCCGAGCTATCTGGGCGGCGGCGTCGGCGATCTCGGCGCGGCCACCGTAGTTGACGCACATCGTCAGAGTGAGTACGTCGTTGCCGGCCGTGAGCCGTTCAGCCTCTTCGAGCTCGTCGATCACGCTCTTCCACAGCCGCCTCCGGCGCCCGGCCCAGAGCACCCGAACGCCCATCGCGTGCATCTCGTCGCGGCGGCGACGGATCACGTCCCTGTTGAACCCCATGAGGAAGCGCACCTCGTCGGGTGAGCGCCGCCAGTTCTCCGTGGAGAAGGCATAGGCCGAGACGTAGCCCACCCCCAGCTCGATCGCGCCCTCCACGACGTCGAACAGCGCTGCCTCGCCGGCCTCGTGGCCCGCGGTGCGAGGCAGGCCCCTGTCCTTGGCCCATCGGCCGTTGCCGTCCATGACCACGGCAACATGCCGGGGGACGAGGTTCTTCGGGATCGCCGGCGGTCGGACCCCGCTGGCATGCGGCGTCGGCGGTCGGGGCACGCGCCAAACCTAGCCCGCGAGGATGGCTCCGTCAGCGAGGCGGGGTGCGCTCAACCAGCCGCAGGGACCGCAGGCCGCGTTCGAGGTGCCACTGGACGTAGGCCGCCGCGATACCGCTGGCCTCGCTGCGATGGCGCTGCTCGCTGGCGTCGGCCACCTGCCAGTCACCGACCAGCAGCGCCGCGAGCAGGATGAGGGTGTCGGGGGCGGGCGTCGCCGCCCCCGCCGGTCGGCAGGTGCTGCACACACTGCCCCCCGCGGCCGGCGAAAAGCTTCGGTGCGGACCCGACGCCCCGCACCGAGCACAGTCGTCGAAGCTCGGTGCCCATCCGGCGACGGCCAGCGAGCGCAGCAGGTAGGAGTCGAGGATCAGCCCGGCATCGTGCTCTCCTGCCGCGAGGGCGCGTAGCCCCGCAACCAGCAGCAGGTACTGCTGGACGGCAGGCTCGTGCTCCTCGTCGGTCAGCCGTTCAGCGGTTTCGAGCATCGCCGTTCCGGCGGTGTAGCGCCCATAGTCCCCGGCGAGCCCGGAGCCGTAGCCGTGGAACGCCTCCACCTGAGTCACGATGTCGAGGCTGCGGCCGGTGTAGAGCTGCACGTCGACGTGGCTGAACGGCTCGAGCCGGGCGCCGAACTTCGACGAGGTGCGGCGGACGCCCTTCGCCACGGCCCGGACCCGGCCGTTGTCCCGAGTGAGCAGCGTGATGATCCGGTCGGCTTCGCCGAGCTTCTGGGTGCGGAGCACGACGGCTTCGTCCCGATAGAGGCTCACCGAAGCATCGTCTCATCAAGCGCCCCCGTGACCTGGCCACCAACAGCCCGGTCCGGCGATATTGCGTGGGATCTGGCGGCCCGGTCGGTCAGACTGCGCGGATGCCGTCCACAGACCCAGCCCTTCTCGCCCGCGTCGAGCAGTACTACGACGAAGTGCCGAGAACCGCGGCCGACGTCGAGGAGTGCGGCCCTTTCACTCTGTTCCGCAGCCGGGCCGGCTGGCCCTACTACGCCCGCCCCCGCCTCGGGCTGACCCAGGACATCACGAGCGATGACGTTGAGGCTCTGCGCCAGTTGCAGGTGTCTCGCAGCGTCCCCGAGACCATCGAATGGGTGCCAGCGACCACGCCGAGCCTAAGCAGGGCCGCTGCTGAAGCTGGGCTGGCGGTGAGCGAGTTTCCGCTTATGGTGCTTGGTGATTCCGCGCCAGCACAGGCCCCGGTGGCGGCCGGTTTCGAGGTACGCCTGCTAACGGGGGACGACCCTTCCCTCCTCGAGGTCATGACCGCCGTGCACCGAGGTTTCGGGAGCGAGGGTGGCCCGGACGAGGCGGAGATCTTGCACGTCCGCACTCGGATCAGCGCTGGTCTTCAGGTCGTGGCAGCAGCCTTCGACTCCGACGGGCGCGCCGTCGGCGGCGGCGCCCACCAGCCGGTCGGCGACGTTACTGAGCTGGTCGGGATCGCCGTCCTCGAGTCCCACCGACGGCGTGGCCTGGGGGCCGCAATCACTGACGCGCTCGTGAAGGCTGCCGGCGCGGCAGGAGTAGACCTCGTGTTCCTGTCTGCTGGCGACGACGCGGTCGCGCGGACCTACGCGCGGGTCGGCTTCGACGTCATCGGCACGGCAGCTTCGGCAGAGCCTCCGACCGGCTAGCTCACCACGTCCGCCGGACCGAGCTTCGTGGGCCTAAGTCGAACTGTTCGACTTGCCGGGCTTATGGACCCCCCAAGTGGAACAGTTCGACTTTCAGGACTGGGCGAATCCTCGCTCAGCGTTCGGCGCGGTTCACTGCTGAGACGACCGCCTTGAGGGACGCCGTGACGATGTTGGGATCGATGCCGACGCCCCAGAGCACGCGGTCGCCGACGGCGCACTCGAGATAGGCGGCCGCCTTGGCGTCGCCGCCCGCAGAGAGTGCGTGCTCGTGGTAGTCGAGGACGCGCACGTCCACGCCGTACGCACCCATCGCCGCGCAGAAGGCGGCGATCGGACCGTTGCCCTCCCCCGCCAGCGTGACCTCGGCACCGCCATCGGCAAGCACGACGCTCAGCGAGTCAAGCTCGTCGACGGCCGCCGACTGCTCCAGGGAGCGCAAGGAGAACCGCCCCCAGGGAGCGCGCGCGTCGGGGAGGTATTCGTCCGTGAAGGCTGCCCAGATCTCCTCCGGCAGCACCTCTCCGCCGTCGGAGTCGGTCTTGGTCTGGATCACCTGGCTGAACTCGATCTGCAGCCGACGCGGGAGATCGAGGGAGTGCTCGCTCTTGAGGATGTAGGCCACGCCGCCCTTGCCGGACTGGCTGTTGACGCGGATCACGGCCTCGTAGGTGCGACCGACGTCCTTGGGGTCGATCGGCAGATAGGGCACCGCCCAGGGGATCTCGTCGACCGTCTTGCCCGCCGCCGCGGCATCACGCTCGAGGTGCTCGAAGCCCTTCTTGATCGCGTCCTGGTGCGATCCCGAGAACGCCGTGTAGACCAGGTCACCCCCGTAGGGATGCCGCTCGTGGACCGGCAGCTGGTTGCAGTACTCGACGGTTCGGCGGATCTCGTCGATGTCGGAGAAGTCGATCTCCGGGTCGACGCCCTGACTGAAGCAGTTGAGACCGAGGGTCACCAGACAGACGTTGCCGGTGCGTTCTCCGTTGCCGAACAGCGTCCCTTCGATGCGGTCGGCACCGGCCATGTAACCGAGCTCGGCCGCGGCCACTGCCGTCCCCCTGTCATTGTGCGGGTGCAGGGAAAGCACGACGGAGTCCCGGTAGGCGAGGTTTCGGTGCATCCATTCGATGGAGTCGGCGTAGACGTTGGGCGTCGCCATCTCGACAGTGGCCGGCAGGTTGACGATCGCCTTGTGATCCGGCGAAGGCTTCCAGACGTCGTTGACGGCATTGCAGACCTCGACGGCGTAGTCGAGCTCGGTGCCCGTGTAGGACTCCGGGGAGTACTCGAAACGGATGTCGGTCGAGAGCACGGTGTCGGTCAGCTTGAGGCACAGCTTGGCTGCCTCGACGGCGATGGCCGTGATCCCGTCCTTGTCGAGGCCGAAGACCACTCGGCGCTGCAGGGTGGACGTGGAGTTGTAGAGGTGCACGATCGCCTTGTCGGCGCCTGCGATGGACTCATACGTCCGCTCGATCAGCTCCGGCCGCGCCTGGGTCAGCACCTGGATCGTCACATCGTCGGGGACCAGGTCGTCCTCGATCAGCTGCCGAACGAAGTCGAAGTCGGTTTGACTGGCCGAGGGGAAGCCGACCTCGATCTCCTTGTAGCCCATGGCGACCAGCAGCTCGAACATCCGCTTCTTGCGCGGCGCGGTCATCGGGTCGATCAGCGCCTGGTTGCCGTCCCGCAGGTCGACGCTGCACCACAACGGAGCGCGCTCGATGCGGGCCGACGGCCAGGTGCGGTCGGCTAGGCCGACCGGTGCGAAGGGGGTGTACTTGCCGATCGGCATGGCCGACGGCTGCTGCGCGATCCCGTGGGTCGTACGGGCTGTCGCGGGTCGATCGGTTGGCTGTGGCTGGCCGTTCATGGAGTCTCCTGCGGTCGTCACGGGGGGAGCCGGCGCACACCGATCACCGCGACGAGGGGGCCGACCCGTCAGGAGGCCTCGTCGCGGCGACTAAGGAGCGAGTCGAACCGCATGCCGCCAGCGTAGCGGACCCACTCCTCAGATTGCCCCCACCCCGCGGAGTGCCGCCTTGATGTGCCGCCTCGGACCGGGTGGGCCGGAAGCAGCACGCTCGCCCACCCGGCCGCATGGTCATGCGGCCTCCTGCCAGGCCCAGCCACGCTCGCTTACCCGCTCCCGGCCCACCCGGTCAGAGGCTCCGGTGGTGCGGGTCAGAAGCCCAGACGGCGGAGCTGCTTGGGGTCGCGCTGCCAGTCCTTGGCTACCTTGACCCGCAGGTCGAGGTAGACGGGGGTGCCGAGCAGGGCCTCGATGTGGGCTCGCGACTGCGTCCCCACAGAACGCAGCCGTGCGCCGCCCTTGCCGATGACGATGGCCTTCTGGCTGTCCCGCTCGACATAGAGGATGGCGCTGATGTCGAGCAGCGGGCGGTCGTCGGGACGTCCTTCCCGAGGCACCATTTCCTCGACGACGACGGCCAGGGAGTGCGGCAGCTCATCGCGGACACCTTCGAGGGCCGCCTCTCGGATGAGCTCACCCACCATGACCTGCTCGGGTTCGTCGGTGAGATCACCGTCGGGATAGAGCCGGGGACCTTCAGGTAACAGGCCAACCAGGAGGTCGGCCAGCAGCTCGACCTGGTCGCCCGCGACGGCGGAGACCGGGACGACCTCCGCGAAGTCCGCGAGCGAGGAGATGGCGAGCAGCTGCGCAGCCACGGTCTGTCGATCGGCCAGATCCGTCTTGGTGACGATGGCGACCTTCGGTGCCCGCAGGGCCGAGATCTCGGCCGCGATGAACCGGTCACCTGGGCCGACCGGCTGGTCGGCAGGCACGCAGAACCCGATCACGTCGACCTCGGTCAGTGTCTCGCGGACCACGTCATTGAGACGTTGTCCCAACAGGGTTCTCGGCCGATGCAAGCCCGGCGTGTCGACCAGGATCAGCTGGGAGTCGGGGCGGCTGACGATGCCCCTGACCGTGTGCCGCGTCGTCTGCGGTCGGTCCGAGGTGATGGCCACCTTTTCCCCCACCAGCGCATTGGTGAGCGTCGACTTCCCGGCGTTGGGTCGCCCGACGAAACACGCAAAGCCCGACCGGTGCTGCACCCCGCTCACGACATCAGATCGGCACGCAGCGAGCCGTCCGGTCCGGCCAGCACCACGCGCGTCCCGGAGCCGGCGAGATCCGCTACGGCCTCCAAGGAGGCGGCGTCCACCGACGCAGCTTCGCTCACGACCACCGCGGCCTCGAGTCCGCCGGCCCCACTGGAAACCGCCGCTGCGACAGCGGCCTGCAACGCGGTCAGCCGCAGCGAGGGCAGTGCGACGGAGCACGCCACATAGGTACGCCCGGTCTCGTCACGCACCGCCGCTCCCTCAGCAGCCGCCGACCGGGCTCGCGCGCCGCGAGCCAACGTCACGAGCTTGAGGTCTTCGTCGCCCAGGACCGACTCAGGCATCGGCGTGATTCTCCTGCTGGCTGTCCTCCGCGAGCGGAAGGGGGTCCTCGCGCTGCACCAGGACCGTCACGATCCGGTTGCGTCGTCCGGCCGTCGACTCAGCAGTCAGCCGCCAGCCATCCACCACGACGGTCGAGCCTGCGATCGGCACCTTGCCCAACCGTTTGGCGAGCAGCCCGGCCACGGTGTCGACGTCGTCCTCGTCGTCATCCTCCAGGGGGATGTCGAACATGTCCGCGAAGTCATCAACGCCGTAACGCGCCGACAGCCGGGTGCGGCCCTCGTCGAGCTGTTGGACGTCGGGCTCGCCGGTGTCGTACTCGTCGGTGATCTCACCGACGATCTCCTCGAGGACGTCTTCGATGGTCACCAGTCCGGCTGTGCCGCCGTACTCGTCGACGACGATCGCCACGTGGGTGCGCTGGGCCTGCATCTCGCGGAGGAGCTCGGCCGCTGCCTTGGAGTCGGGGACGAAGAACGCCGGCCGCATGACCGACTCGATGCGCTCGCTGGACTCGCCGTCCCGGTGCTCGTAGATCCGTCGCGTGACGTCCTTGAGGTAAGCGACGCCAAGGACATCGTCGATGTTGTCGCCCACCACTGGAATCCGGCTGAAGCCGCTGCGCAGCGCCAACGAGGTCGCCTGACGCAGGGTCTTGCCGCGCTCGATCACCACCATCTCGGTGCGCGGAACCATGACTTCGCGAACCACGGTGTCCCCGAGCTCGAACACCGAGTGGATCATGTCGCGCTCGTCGTGCTCGATCAGCTTTGACTCTTCAGCGAGATCGACCAGGTCGCGCAGCTCTGCTTCGGAGGTGAACGGGCCGTCTCGGAACCCTCGCCCGGGGGTGAGCGCGTTGCCCAGGACGATCAGCAGCCGCGTGATGGGGGTCAAGACGATCGCGAGTCCATGGACGGTTGGAGCCACCAGCAGCGCGAACGTCTCGGAGTGCTGCTGCCCGAGCGTGCGCGGCGCCACTCCGACCACGACGTAGGACACGACGACCATGACGACCACGGCCAAGCCGCCAGCCGTCCAGTTCGAGTCGAACAGGTGCAGGAACGTGAGCGCGACCAGGACGACGGCACTGGTCTCGCACAACGTGCGCAGGAGCAGCGCCGCGTTGACCCCGAGCGCTGGGTCCTTCACAAGAGCAGACAGCGCCTTGGCGCCGCGTCGACCGTCGGAGAGCAGGTCCTCCGCGCGCGAGCGTGACACCCGAGACAGCGCAGCGTCTGCTGCCGCAAACAGGGCGGCCAGCACGACGAACGCGGCGGCCGCCACCAGTGCCCACACGTCTGAGCTGGTCACTTGGCCCGCCGCCGCGATCTCCAGGTCTTGATGATGTCGTCCTGCAGTCCGAACATCTCTGCCTTGCCCTCGGGCTCAGCGTGGTCATAGCCGAGCAGATGGAGAATTCCGTGGGCGCACAACAAGTCGAGCTCGTCGGCGGTGTCATGCCCGGCTGTCGCCGCTTGCGCCTCGGCCACGACCGGACACAGCACGATGTCGCCGAGCAGCCCTTCCTCCGGTTCTTTGTCCTCCGACCCGGGACGCAGTTCGTCCATCGGGAAGGCCATGACGTCCGTGGGGCCGGGCTCGTCCATCCACTGCACGTGCAGGTGTTCCATCGCCACTGCGTCCACCAGCAGCACTGACAGCTCGGCGAGCGGGTGCACCCGCATCCGGTCGAGCACGTAGCGAGAGAGCTCGACCAGGCGCAGGGTGTCGACCTCTGCTCCGGACTCGTTGGCGACGTCGACGCTCATCGGCTCGTCCGCCCCGTTGATCGGTCCGTGCTGCCCGCCGGCAGGCGTTGCGTTGCGTCCCATCGGCCGTACGCATCCACGATCTCGCCAACCAGTCGATGTCTGACCACGTCAGCAGCCGTGAGCTCGAGGAAGGCCACATCCTCGAGGTCCACCAGGATCTCGCGAACGATCCGCAGGCCGCTGGCGATCCCTCCAGGCAGGTCGATCTGTGTCACGTCGCCGGTGACCACCATCTGTGAACCGAAACCGAGGCGAGTCAGGAACATCTTCATCTGCTCCGGCGACGTGTTCTGCGCCTCGTCCAGGATGATGAAGGAGTCGTTGAGCGACCGCCCCCGCATGAAGGCAAGGGGTGCCACCTCGATCGTGCCTTGCTGGATAAGTCTCGGGATCGAGTCCGGATCGATCATGTCGTGCAGGGCGTCGTAGAGCGGTCGCAGGTAGGGATCGATCTTCTCGCTGAGGGTCCCCGGCAGGAAACCCAATCGTTCCCCGGCCTCGACGGCTGGGCGGGTCAAGATGATGCGGCTGACCTGCTTGGCCTGGAGTGCCTGAACGGCTTTGGCCATGGCCAGGTAGGTCTTGCCCGTTCCGGCGGGTCCGATGCCGAAGACGATCGTGTGGGCATCGATGGCATCGACGTAGCGCTTCTGGTTGAGCGTCTTGGGCCGGATGGTGCGCCCACGGTTGGACAAGATGTTGGCGGTCAGCACCTGCGCGGGTCGCTGCGCGGCCTCTTGACGAAGCATCGACAGGGATCGTTGGACGGTCTCGGCGCTGAGTCCCTGCCCGGTTCGCAGCACCGTCACCATCTCCCCGAGCAGGTCCAGCACCAGGTCGACGTCGGCTGGTGGCCCGGTGACGGTGATCTCGTTGCCACGCGCGTGGATGTCGGCGGCCGGGACCGCAGCCTCGATGGTGAGCAGGAGCTCGTCGGCAGGCCCGAGCACGCCGACCATCGGCACGCTTGCGGGCACCGTGACGACGCGCGTCGTCAAGGGGCCTGGATCGCTGGCTAGATCGGGTGCGCCGCTCGTGCTCTTGCGGTGAGACTCGGTCATGGGTCGGCCCGCGGGCCTGCTCGTGCCTGCTTCCTGTCTCGCGGAGTCAAGACACCGCGGTCGGCGACTCAACTGTTCGGACCCGCCCATGCTAGCCGTCGACACGTAGTCTTCTTCAGATGACGAACGACACCGACCTCGACTGTCTGTTCTGCGGGATCATCCGCGACGCCGTGCCGGCCGACGTGATCCACCGCGACGAGCGCACCGTCGCCTTTCGGGACATCAATCCGGCTGCTCCCGTTCACGCCCTCGTGATCCCCGTCCAGCACTATCCGACGATGGCAGCGCTTGTCGCAGCGGACCCGGCCCTGGCGGGCGAACTGGTGTCTGTGGCCACCCAGATCGCGATGAGTGAGGGCCTCGAGCACAGCGGCTACCGGCTGGTCACGAACACCGGTGAAGAGGCAGGTCAGAGCGTCTTCCATGTCCATCTGCACGTGCTCGGCGGTCGTCCGATGACGTGGCCTCCAGGGTGAGGGCCACGACGCGCTCACGCGACAGGTCCAGACGGCGGACGGATGCCCTTCGGAGCGCGTCGCTCATGGTCGGTGCTGCCATCGCCCTCACGGCCTGCTCGGGCTCATCGGGTTCTGCTCCTGACGCTGCCGCCTCCTTGACCGGTCCTGCGTCGCCGTCGGCGTCGGTCTCTCCCTCGGTGGAACCCAGCTCGACTGGTTCCCCTGGTGCCTCGACCCCTGGTGCGAGCAGCTCGTCCTCACCCAGCTCGACGGTGGTTCAGCCCCCGAACCCGACACCGAAGCCCACCGGCCGGCTTGCCCCGGACGGTCTGCCCTACGTCACGATCGACCGCCCCGAGCCAGGAGCGCGCGTCCAGGTGCCGGTGCAGATCTCGGGAACTGCCGTGGCCTTCGAAGCCGTGCTGCGCTACGAGATCCTCAACTCGAAGGGCAAGGTGTTCACCAACGGACCTGCCTACGCTGACGCCGGGGCGCCTGAGCGTGGTCAGTGGCAGATCGAGATCGAGCTGCCGCTGGGCAGCTACACCGTGGTGGCGTTCATCGAGTCTCCGAAGAACGGCAAGCGCATCGCCGAGGCTCGGGTGAAGTTCAAGGCCGGATGAGGCTCAGGCTGGATGAGGTTTTGAAGGCCTGAATGCTTGGGAAGGGTTGGCGACGGTGGCTGAACCGACCTGCGGCCCTACGCCAACCGATTCTCGCCGTGGCGCGTCCTTGATTGCATGGCCGCGTTCTCGCCCTTGCCGACTCGCCCCGCGATGAGCACTTCGCGCGACGACGCCCCGCAGCCGTGGGACGCCGACACGGCGATCGCCGTGCTGCACGCAACGCACTACAAGCGCCTGGTCCGCACCTCGTTGCTGCTCGTCCGAGATCTGCCGACCGCGGAGGAGGTGGTCCAGGACGCGTACGTGGGGCTCTATCGGAGATGGGGCCGGCTGCGTGACCCCGAGGCGGCCGCCGGCTACCTCCGCACGGCAGTCGTCAACGGGTCGCGCTCTGCGCTGCGACGACGCGGGACGGCCGAACGGGCCGCGCCACTCCTGACCGCCGCCCCCGCCATGGCCACCGACGTCGCCGGTGACGTCGCATCGCGTCACGACGTCCTCGCCGCTTTGGCCGAGCTTCCCGAGCGGCAGCGCGAGGTCCTCGTCCTTCGCTACTACGGCGACCTGTCCGAAGCCGAGATCGCCGACGTCCTCGGCGTCAGCCCGGGTTCGGTCAAGTCCTACGCCTCCCGCGCAGCAGCTGCGCTTCGCCCGATCTTGGAGAACCTGCGATGACCCGCCAGGACCTGCCCGACGAGGAACTCATGGACCGCTTCGGCGCCGCCCTCAAGGCGGAGGTCGATGGCGTCGAGCCTTCGTCGGGCTCGCTCGCCCGCATCCAGGCTCGCGTCGCGGGCCACGACGACCATCGGCGGACCGTCCGCTGGCTGGCACCGCTGGCGGCAGCAGCGGCAGTCGTCGCCATCGCCTCGGCGGCGCTCCTCCTGCCGCACGGTGATCGCACCGCCAGCCCGCCGGTCGTCCAGCCGAGCTCCAGCTTCTCACCCTCGCTCAGTGCGAGCCCGAGCTCAAGCCCGAGCCCGAGCCTGAGCTCGAGCGACCCCAGCGCTTGCACAACTGCGGTCGCCGCCTACTACGTCGCCGATCTTCCTGCGGGACCGCGGCTGTACCGCGAGTTCATCCGCACCGACGGGAGCTGCTTCGGTGGGCAGATCAACGCCGCGTTGACCACCATGTTCCAGGTCGCACCAACCGATCCCGACTACACCTCGCTGTGGCCGGTCGGCACCCAGGTCCTCTCGGTTGAGCGACAGGCAGACACAGTGACGGTGGACGTGTCCGCCTTCCCCGCGGTCGGCGCCGGACTCGAAACGGCGGCAGTCCAGCAGCTGGTGTGGACGGCGACCGCCGCCGATCCCTCCGTGAAGCGAGTCCGCCTCCTCGTCGATGGAGAAGTTCCCCCGAGTGGGCACATCGACTGGTCCAAGCCGGTCGCGCGGGCGAACTCCCTCGAAACTCTGGCGAACGTGTGGATCCTCGACCCGACGCAGGGTCAGGAGGTCAACTCTCCCGTGACGGTGCACGTCTATGGCACCGGCTATGAGGGCAACGTCCCGCTCAAGGTGTTCCAGGACGGGGTCGAGGTCGCCTCGACCTTCGTCACGACCGAGATGGGGGCTTTCCGCGAAGCCAAGACGACGATCGACCTGCCACCAGGGACCTACGAGCTGCGCGCCTACAACGACAACGGCAAGGGCGCGACGCTCATGCTGTGGGACACGAAGACCTTCACGGTGGGGTGAGGGTGCCGATCAGTCGGTTTTGCCGGCTTGCCACCGAGGCGTGCGAGCGAGCAGCACGGCCGAGGCGACGGTGCCTGCGGTCGATGTGCGAAGGGTCGAAGGCCCCAGGCGTACGGCCCTGGCTCCCGCCTGTTCGAAGGCGGCAAGCTCCTCAGGGGTGATGCCGCCCTCGGGTCCGACGACGAGGACCACGTCCCCCGTCGGCGGTGGCTCCACGTCACCAATGGTCTCGTGGGCCGCCCCGTCCAAGACGAGGCCGGCGGATGCGGCCGCGAGCAGCTCCACGACGTCGGCAGTCGACGCCAGGCGCGCGACCTCCGGCCAGCGGACGCGACGGGACTGCTTGGCGGCTGCCGCGGAGGTGGACCGCCACCGCCCCAGGGCTTTGTCCATGCGTTCCGGCGACCAGCGAGTCACCGAGCGGCTCGCAGCCCAGGGAACGATCACGTCGACTCCGACCTCGGTAAGCGTCTCCACGGCCAGCTCGCCCCGATCGCCCTTCGCGAGAGCCTGAACGACGACGATCCGGGGCGCCGCCGCGGGTTCCGTCCAGCGCTCCACGACCTCAAGGTCGACGACGGATCGACTGACTGAGACGACGCGGCATCGGGCAGCCGTACCTTCCCCGTCGGTGACCACCAGCCGCTCGCCGACCCGGACCCGGCGGACGTCAGCCGCGTGCTTGCCCTCCGGTCCCTCCAGTCGCAGCAGGTCGGGCTCGAGGGCGGGCACGGCGAGATAGAAGACCGGGTCGCTCGCTGTCCGAAGATCGCTCGGCTCCGTCAAATCTCCCACCCCTCCGACCGACGTCCCACCAGCCGAACTGTTCGACTTTTGTGGGTCAGGGACCCTGAAAGTCAAACAGTTCGACTTTCAGAAGCGTCAGCGGCCGTTGAAGGCATCCTTCAGCCGGGAGAACAGCCCCTGCTGGCCAGGGCTGAACTGACCGGCCGGCCGCTCCTCACCCCGCACCTTGGCCAGCTCGGCCAGCAGCTGCTCCTGCTGCTCATCGAGCTTCATCGGGGTCTGGACGTCCACGTGCACCAGCAGGTCACCGCGGCCGGCCGCTCGCAGGTGGGTCACGCCCAAGCCGCGCAGCGGGATCACCTGGCCGGACTGGGTACCCGGTCGTACGTCGATGGCCTCCGGCCCGTCGAGGGTCTCCAAGGTGACCGTCGTCCCCAGTGCCGCCGCCGTCATCGGCAACGTCACCGTGCAGTGCAGGTCATCACCGTGCCGCTGGAACATCGGGTGCGGTAGCTCGGTGACCTCGACGTAGAGGTCACCGGCGGGTCCGTTCCCGGAACCGACCTCCCCCTCACCGGTGAGCTGGATACGGGTTCCCGTGTCGACGCCGGCTGGGATCTTGACCGAGAGAGTACGGCGAGTTCGGATCCGGCCGTCTCCCGCGCACTCCAGGCACGGGTGCGGAATGACCGTCCCGTAGCCCCCACACTCAGGGCATGGCCGGGCGGTCATGACCTGCCCCAGGAAGGACCGCTGCACCTGTTGGATCTCGCCTCGTCCGTGGCACGTCTGGCAGGTCGTCGGCAGGGTGCCCGGGGCGGTGCCCGCGCCCTGACAGGCGGGGCAGCCGATCGCCGTGTCGACCTGGAGGTCGCGGGTCGTGCCGAACGCCGTCTCGGCCAGGGAGAGCTCGATCCGGATGAGTGCGTCCTGCCCCCGCCGTTGCCGCGGCCGCGGGCCGCGCGATTGGGTGCCGCCGAAGAACGCATCCATGATGTCGCCGAACCCGAACCCGGCGCCCTGGGAGAAACCGTTGCCGCCATTGCCGAACGGGTCACCCCCGAGGTCGAACACCTCCTTCTTGGCCGGGTCGGAAAGCACCTCGTAGGCGGCGGTCACCTCCTTGAACCTCTCCTGAGTGGCGGCATCAGGGTTGACGTCGGGGTGCAGCTCCCGGGCGAGCTTGCGGTAGGCGCGTTTGATCTCCTCTGGCGAGGAGGTACGGCTCACGCCGAGGACGGCGTAGTAGTCGACAGCCACTCGGCTCAGGCCTCCGCGAGGATTCGACCGACGTAGCGCGCGACGGCCCGCACAGCCCCCATCGTGCCGGGGTAGTCCATCCTGGTCGGCCCGAGGACGCCGAGCTTGGCGAGCGAGGTGGCCCCGGAGCCGTACCCGACCGAAACCATCGAGGACGTGACGAACTCGGCGTCGCTGTGCTCGTGGCCGATGACGACGGTCAGCTCGGTGGGGTCCGCCGCCTCGCCCAGGAGCCGAAGCAGCACCACCTGCTCCTCCAGCGCCTCGAGGACGGGCACCACCGTGCCGGAGAAGTCGCCAGAGAACCGAGTGAGGTTGGCCGTGCCGCCGAGGGCGACCCGCTCGTCGCGTCGCTCGGCCAGGGTCTCGATGAGGGTGGCGATGATCGTGGAGACGGCCGGGCGATCCTCGGGGACGAAGGCCAGGCTGAGGTCCCCCATCGCCTCGGCTGCCTCGCCCGACGCGGAACCGACGATCGCCGCGTTCAGGCGAGAGCGCAGGTCGCCGAGGAGGGTCTCCGGCACGGGTCCCGGGCACTCCGCGACGCGTTGTTCGACTCGGCCGTTGGTGGTGATCAGCACGATCATCACGCGCGACGGGGTGAGGCCGAGCAGCTCCACGTGCCGCACGATCGAGCGGCTCAGCGAGGGGTACTGCACGACCGCTACTTGACGCGTCAGCTGCGCGAGCAGCCGTACCGTGCGGTCGACGACGTCATCGAGGTCGACCGAGCCGTCGAGGAAGGCCTGGATGGCGCGTTGCTCAGCGGTCGTCAGGGGCTTGACACCAGAGAGTCGGTCGACGAAGAGGCGGTAGCCCTTGTCGGTCGGGACGCGACCGGCGCTGGTGTGCGGCTGCGCGATGAACCCCTCGTCCTCCAACGCAGCCATCTCGTTGCGGATCGTGGCAGGCGATACCCCTAGGGCGTGCCGTTCGACCAGCGCCTTCGACCCGACCGGTTCCTCGGTGGCGACGTAGTCCTCGACGATGGCCCGCAGGACGGCAAGCTTGCGTTCGTCGAGCATGCTCACCTCCGGTCCCGGGTCGACAAGCCTGCGACCCCGCATGCGCGATGAGCCTGGCACTCAGGGGTCGTGAGTGCCAGTGTACGGCGAACGGCGGCGCCGTACGATTCGCGGCGTGACCAGGTGGGACGGAACGACGGCCCTGACGACCGAGCGCCTCGTGCTGCGAACTTTTCGCGAGGACGACCTTCCCGAGTACGCCGCCATGAACGCCGACCCGGTCGTCGTGGAGTTCCTGGGCGGACCGGTGGACCGTACGGAGTCCGACGCCATCGCAGCCTGGGCCAACGACCTCCACGAGCGCGAAGGAATCGGCCTGCTGGCAGTCGAGCGGACCGTCGACGGGCGGTTCCTGGGAATGTGCGGCATCCACCATCTGGACTGGTATCCCGACGACATCGAGATCGGCTGGCGGCTGGCCCGCAGCTTCTGGGGGCAGGGCTATGCCACCGAGGCGGCCGCGGCCTGGATGCGGCTGGCCTTCGAGCAGCGCGGTGACGCGCGGCTGATCTCGGTGACCGACCTGCCGAACGTTCGCAGCATCGCGGTGATGCGCCGCCTCGGTATGACCTTCGACCACGAGGCCGAGCTCGAGGACGACGACACCGGCGAGCGCTTCACCGCCGTGATCCACTCCATCACCCGCGACGCCTGGCTAGCGGCCCACCACCCGCGCTGAGGCTTAGGAGTACATCGAGTCGAGGACCTCGGAGTAGCGCTCGGTCACGACCTTGCGCTTCACCTTCAGGCTCGGGGTCAGTTCGCCGTCCTCGATGGTGAGGTCGCGCGCGAGCACCCGAAAGTCCTTGATCGTCTCCCAGCGGTTCAGCCGCGAGTTCAGTTCCTTGATCGCGGCCTCAAGCTCGGTCCGTACGTCTGGCCCGGTGGCGAGCCCCTCCAGGTCACTGGTGTCCAGTCCCTTGCCCTTGGCCCAGACCTTCAGCGAGTCGGGGTCGACGGTGATCAGCGCCGTCGCGTAGTTGCGCCCCTCGGCGTGGACCACCATCTGGCTCACCAGTGGCGAGATCGACTTGAACGTCGCCTCGATGGCTGACGGAGCGATGTACTTCCCGCCGCTGGTCTTGACCAGGTCCTTCTTGCGATCGGTGATCCGGACCCTGCCACCCTCGTCGATCTCGCCGATGTCGCCGGTGGCAAACCAGCCGTCGTCGAGGAACACCTCGGCCGTCTGCTCAGGAAGCCCGTGGTAGCCGCGCATCACGCCTGGACCCTTGACCAGCAGCTCGCCGTCCTCGGCGACCCGGATCACCGTTCCGGGCAACGGCTCACCGACGGTCCCGATCCGGAAGTTGCCCGGCCGGTTGACGCAGGTGGCGGCCGAGGTCTCCGTCAGGCCGTACCCCTCGAGGATGAGCAGACCTGCAGCGTTGAACCATTCGGCGATCTCGCGAGACAGCGCCGCGCTGCCGGACACGAAGTACTCGATCTTCCCGCCCATGCGGGCGCGGATCTTGCTGAACACCAAGGTGTCCGCGACCTTGCGCTGGGCGGAGAGCAGGGCGGGTACGGGCTTGCCCTCGGCCTCCAGGCGAACGGCCTTCAGCCCGACGTCGAAAGCCCAGCCGAAGATCTTGGCCTTGACCCCACCTTCGGCCTCCGTGGTCGAGACGACCGCCGCATAGACCTTCTCGAAGATGCGGGGCGCCGCAGCCATGACCGTCGGCTGGATCAGGGCGAGGTTGTCGACGATCCGGTCGACCCGACCGTCGACGACCGTGACCAGCCCGATCTGCAGCTGCGCCGACAGAAGCACCTTGCCGAAGGAGTGGGCCAGTGGGAGCCACAGGAAGTGGATGTGGTCGGGACGCAGGATGTCCAGGGCCTGGATGGCTGCGCCCTCGTAGGTCCAGTTGCCATGAGTGAGCTCGACGCCCTTGGGCAGACCGGTGGTCCCCGAGGTGTAGATGAGCGTCGCCAGATGATCCGAGGTGACTGCGGCCACGGCGTCGTCCACGGCGGAGGGGTTGGCCTCGAGGTGCGCCTCCCCCAACCGAGACAGCTCCTGGAGGTCGATCACCCAATCGTCCTCGGAGACGCCATCGATCATCACCACCTTCTCGACTGCGCCCAGCTCGCCGCGCACCGACTTCAGCTTGTCCAGCTGCTTGTCGTCCTCGGCGATGACGATGCGAGATCCCGAGTCGGAAAGAATGAAGGCAACGTCTTCGGCCTGAGTGCTCTGATAGACCGTCGTCGTCGCAGCGCCGGCGAGCATCACGGCCAAGTCGGCATGGATCCACTCCAGCCGCGTGCTCGAGGCGATGGCTACGCGGTCCTGAGGTTGGATCCCGAGCGCGAGAAGTCCTGCGGCGAGGGTGCGGACCCAGGTGTCGGTCTCGGACCAGGTCCACGATCGCCAGCCGCCGTCGGCGGTTGGCTCGCGGAACGCCTCCTGGGGACCGGACGCGGCAACCCGGTCGAGGAACACCTGCCCTACCGAGGCTGCCACCGTAGGCAGCGGAGCGTCAGCTGATCCCGTCGTCGCCGTCGTCGCCATGCGTTCCTCCTCGAAGCGGCGCCCGGCTCGGACCTGGTTGGTCGGACGCGTTGCCTGCCACCGTAGACGGCTCGGACACGGCATGCTTGCCTGATGAGCGACGAGACCACGCCACCCACCCCGCCGCAGCCACCCGAGCCACCCCAAGCCGGGCAACCCTCAGGCGGCCCGGGACAACCCCCGCAGCCCCCGGGGCAGGGTCAGGCGGGCTACCCGCCGCCGCCACCACCGCCCCAGGGACCGGGCCAACCCGGTTACGGCCAACCCGGCTACCCGCCGCCACCACCGCCCCAGGGACCGGGCCAACCCGGTTACGGGCAGCCCGGTTACGGGCAGCCCGGTTACGGGCAGCCCGGTTATGGCCAGGTCCCCTACGGCTACCCGAACCCGGAGTTCGACCCGTACGCGAAGTCCAAGCTCGTCGCCGGGCTGCTGGGCATCTTCCTGGGCGGCTTCGGGATTCACCGGTTCTACCTGGGCTTCAACCAGATCGGGGTGATCCAGATCGTCGTCACCATCCTGACCTGCGGCCTCGGCGCGATCTGGGGCTTCATCGAGGGCATCTTGTACCTCGCGGGTGCCGGCGGCTACACCACTGACTCCGACGGCAGACCGCTCAAGTCCTGAACGGTTGCCGGCGGGATCGGGGACGCTAGACCAGAGTGCGGACCACCGAGTCCGCCAGGAGTCGACCACGCAGGGTGAGTACGGCCCGGCCGGCCGTCAAAGCCTCGGGATCGAGCAGGCCGTCCTCAGCCAGCTGTGCCGCCCGCGCCGGGCCGCCCCCTCCCAGGACCGACAGCGGAAGACCCTTGACGGTGCGGATCTCCAGGAGCACGCGTTCAGTACGTCGCGTCTGCGGGTCCAGCACCTCGCGCGCCTGAGCCGGACTGACACCGCCGTCCACGCGTGCGCCGTAGTCACTGGGGTGGCGCACGTTCCACCATCGGGTGCCGCCGACGTGGGAGTGCGCCCCCGGACCGATGCCCCACCAGTCGGCGCCGGTCCAGTAGAGCTGGTTGTGTCGCGAGCGAGCCGCCTCACTCGCCGCCCAGTTCGAGATCTCGTACCACGCCAGGCCCGCAGCACGGAGGCGCTCGTCGGCGATCAGATACTTGTCGGCCAGATCGTCGTCGTCAGGTGCGGCAACGGTTCCCCGCCGTACGGCGGCGGCCAGTCGAGTCGCGTCCTCCACGATCAGCGCATAGGCAGACACATGATCCGGAGCAGCCTCCAGCGCCTGATCGAGGCTGACCTGCCAATCCCGCACGCTCTCCCCAGGTGTGCCGTAGATCAGGTCGAGGTTGATGTGCTCGAAGCCGGCTCGGCGCGCCTCTGCGACGGCGGCGACGGCCCGGCCAGCGGTATGGGTCCGGTCCAGGGTGGCCAGGACGTGCGGAAGGGCCGATTGCATCCCGAAGGAGATCCTGGTGAAGCCGGCCGCACGCAGCTCCGCCAACGAGGCGGGCGTGACGGAATCGGGGTTGGCCTCGGTGGTGATCTCGACGTCCGGCGCGAACCCGAACTCCGCACGCACCGACTCGACCATCAGCGCCAGATCGCGCGCGGGCAGAAGGGTGGGCGTCCCGCCGCCCACGAACACCGTTTCCACGGGTCGCGCCGACCGGCCTAGGACGCGCCGAGCGAACCGCACCTCCGCGACCGCCTGCCGGGCGTACGTCGCCTGCGACGCGGAACCGCCGAGCTCGGCAGCCGTATAGGTGTTGAAGTCGCAATAGCCGCAACGAGTCGCACAGTAGGGCACGTGCACGTAGACGCCGAAGGGTCGGGCGTCAGCCCCCTCGTGAGCGCTTGCCGGCAACGCCCCGTCAGACGGAGCCGGGTCCCCCGCTGGAGCACCACCGGCCATCAGGAGCCAGCGAGGCGAAGCGCCTTCTCGGCACCCTCGCGGACCTCCGGGTGCACGTCCGCGTCGTCGACCATCAGCCGAAGTCGCTGGAGGTTGCCGTTGCGGCCGGCGAAGACGTCGCCGATGGTCGCCCCGTGAGCAGGGCTTTCAAGGATCCGGATTCGGTCACCGGCCGACACGACACCTTCGGTCAGCACAGACAGATAGGCGCCAGGAGCACCGCGCTCGGTGAAGCGCTTGATCCAGTGCGGCTCGTCCACCCAGGCCTGGAAAGTTCGGCAGGGTATGCGCGGTGCCCGGACTTTCAAGACAGGACCGACCCCTGGCTCCCCGACCTGCCAACAGGCCCCGATGACCGCACCCGTCACATCGAGCCCCTCCGTCGCGAGATTCTCCCCGAACGAGCCCGGCGGGATCTCGCGACCCAGCTGCTCCGCCCACCAACGCGCGTCTTCACGAGCGAAGGCATAGACCGCCTGGTCCGGCCCACCGTGATGCTCGACGTCTACCTGCGTGTCCCCCGCAACACCCAGAGCGCGGACAGGCACCGTCTCATCGACCGGTCGCTTGTCGATGGCCGTCTGGTCCAACGATCCACCGGTGTCCGGGACCAGCGCGTGAACCACGCAGACAGCTGCCACTCGGCCCTCGGTGTTCGTGCTCACGGGGTTCAGCCTGTCACACGCGGCACCGGCCAGGCATGGCTGTGGGACCGGAGCCACGCTCCGGTCCCACAGCCTCGATCTCGGCTAGGCCGTGCCTACGACCCCCACCTTGACGATGAGGAACTGGTCGTGGTTCCAGCCCTTCTTGATCTTGATCTTCGTACCGGTCTTCGGCACGTCGACCCCGACCCATCCCGGCTGGTAACGACCGTCATGGTCGCCGGTCGCGGCATCCCAGTCCTGGTCGAACCACCAGTCCTTGGTGTCGTTGAAGACCGGGACACCCTTGTGGCTGCCGATCGTGTACTTCTTGCCATCCTTGTGCAGGGTGACCTTGTCGGTCTTGTCCAGGCTGAACGTTGAGTCGAAGGACAAGATCCGCGGACGGACGAGCTGTCCGTCGTAGGTGTGCTTGAAGTACGGGTGCGCGTCGACCGGCAAGATCAGTCCGCCACCGGGGTGGTCGCCGACGTTGTTGTCGCCGAAGGACGTGTCCCAGTACGACACGAGCATCCCGTTCTGGTAGCGGAAGTCCTCTACCCAGTCCGGCTTCGTGTTGAGGAACCCGAAGTTGTACGCGGTCTTCAGCGACGCGTCGTAGCTGTCGTACTGCCGGTTCTCAGCCACATAGGCGTTGAAGAAGGACTGCTCCTCCGACCCGGTGGTGACCCGGAAGCCGTCGAAGGTCCAGCCGTCATCAGCCTCTGCTCCGGAAACGGGTTGCCCGGGGATGGACACCTCGTCCACCGAGAAGCCGGGGTACGTCGCCGCGACGTCGGTCCAGTAGCGGAAACCGATGAGCACGGTGTCGCCGGCGTAGGCCGATACGTCAGCCTCGAGATCGACCCAGGCGCCGCCTGAGTCACCAGTGATGCCGTTGCCGAAGTTCTGACCGTTCGGGTCATCGTCTGTCGACAGGTTGGTCGACAGGTCCTTCCAGGACGCGCCGCCGTCGGTCGAAACGACCGCGTAGGCGTAGTCCCAGTCGGGCTCGATGTCGTAGCGGGCCTTCGCGGTCATCGTGTCGGCATCGTTGGGCAGCTTGACCTCTTGGTACATCACGTTGTCGAGGTCATCACCCGATCCGCTGTAGAAGAAGTGGTCGCCTGCATAGGGGGCCCCGAGTTCAAGCGGGACCTCCTTGTCGGGCAGAACCACGAACAGTGCCTGCGACTTGTCGGTCGCTGCGTTGTTCGGCCCGAGCACATGCTTGGACTTCTCCCCAGCAAAGGCGACGTCGTAGAACGGGCCGTTGCTGCCCTGCGCGTCGAGCCAGCCGAGCTGGAACAGCTCCCACGCACCGAGGTCCGTCGGAGCGTCGCCGATGCCGTTGCGGCCACCGTCACCGATGTTGGCGCCGGAGCTCATGAGCGTCCAGAAACCGGTGCTGTTCTCCGCACCGCCGGTGTTGCCGGAAGTGTCGTACAGGTCCGGCAGACCGAGGTCGTGACCGAACTCGTGGACGAACACGCCGAGCCCGCCGTTCTCCGGCTGGATGGTGTAGTCGCCCACCCACGTGCCCGTGGGGTTGTCGGGGATGGTCACGCCTGAGGAGACGCCGCCCTGGCCGACGTTGACGCCCGGGAGTCCGCCCGGACCGCCGTCGCTGACCGCCGCGTACCAGCGGTGGCTCCAGATGGCGTCGGATCCGTACGTCGGATCGCCGGCCGCCTGGTCTCCACCTGCGTGGACGATCTGGAAGTGGTCGATGAACCCGTCCGGCTCGTTGAAGTTGCCGTCGCCGTCGATGTCGTAGCGGTCCTGGTGGTCGAAGGTGGCCAGGTAGGCGCGGATCTGCTTCATCGTCATGCCCGCGTCCAGCTGCTCTTGCGTCCAGAACGCCAGCGCGTCGCGGATGAGGAACCAGGTGTTGTTGCAGACGATGTCACCGCACGCGTCCCGGCCATAGCGGGCCTCGTTGAACGGAACCTTCACCCACTCCGTGACCGTCCCGTCGACGCTGTACCGCCCGCTCGACTGGCGCTCGTAGTACTCCTTCATCCGGTTGAAGTACATGTCCGTGAAGTACGCGGAGCTGTAGTCCTTCTCCCAGAGGGTGGCGTTGTCGATCTTGCGGTTGGGCTTGGGGATCTCGTTGTGGCCGGGGCCATCGAACTTCTGAGCGTCGCTCGCGGGCTGGCCGTCCACCTCGTCGGGGTATGCGGAGTGCCGGGCGTCGCCGAACTCCGTCAGCACCACGAAGATCTTGTCCGTGCCCTCGTTCTCGAGGTTGACGTAGCGGCCCTTGGCGACCTTGGCGGTCTTGGCCAGCGGCGAGACCTCGCCGAGGAGCTTTTGCTGAAGCACGCTCTGGCGCAGAGCGTCATGCTTGACCTGGAAGGGAAGCCGAAGGTTGTCGGAACCGCCCTTGACCGAACCTCGAATGGCGTCCTTCGACGGGGCTGTGGCCTGGGCTGGGACCAGGGGCACGGCCACGACGGCTGAGACTGCCGCGGCTGCGACGAGTCTGGAGATCCTCATTGATCCTCCGTGACGGATGGTGCTCGTTGTCGGGCGAGCGGGATCGCCGCTCGCCCCGGACGGGGGGCAGTCAACGTGGCCTCACCCGTCCAGCCCAACCGGCAGAGGCGGATCGTTATGGATCCGTGATCCCGATCGGGTGACGCCGGGCCTGCTCGACTACTTCTTCGAGGGCTCTTCCGTCGACAGCGCAGCGATGAATGCCTCCTGCGGGACCTCGACCCGGCCGACCATCTTCATCCGCTTCTTGCCTTCCTTCTGCTTCTCCAGCAGCTTCCGCTTACGGGTGATGTCCCCGCCGTAGCACTTGGCCAGCACGTCCTTGCGGATCGCCCGGATGTTCTCCCTGGCGATGATCCGTGCCCCGATGGCTGCCTGGATGGGCACCTCGAACTGCTGGCGCGGGATGAGGCCACGCAGCTTGGTCGTCATTGACGTTCCATAGCCGTACGCCTTGTCGCGGTGGACGATCGAGGAGAAGGCGTCGACCGCCTCGCCCTGCAGCAAGATGTCGACCTTGACCAGGTCGGACACCTGCTCGGAGGTGGGCTCGTAGTCGAGGGAGGCGTAGCCACGCGTGCGTGACTTGAGGGCGTCGAAGAAGTCGAAGACGATTTCGGCCAGCGGAAGGGTGTAGCGCAGCTCCACGCGCTCCTCAGACAGGTAGTCCATCCCGAGCAAGGTCCCCCGGCGCCCCTGGCACAGCTCCATGATCGCGCCGATGAACTCACTTGGCGCGATGACCGTCGCCCTCACCACCGGCTCGTGGACCTCAGCGATCTTCCCACCGGGAAACTCACTGGGGTTGGTGACCACGTGGACGCTGCCGTCCTCCATGACGACCCGGTAGACGACGTTGGGAGCCGTCGAGATCAGGTCCAGGCCGAACTCGCGTTCCAACCGTTCGCGGACGATCTCAAGATGCAGCAGGCCGAGGAAGCCGCAGCGAAAGCCGAAGCCGAGAGCCACCGACGTCTCGGGCTCGTAGACGAGGGCTGCGTCGTTGAGCTGCAGCCTGTCGAGGGCGTCTCGCAGGGCCGGGTAGTCGGAGCCGTCCATGGGATAGAGACCGGAAAAGACCATCGGCAGCGGGTCCTTGTAGCCGCCGAGCGCCTCGCCGGCCGGCTTGGCCGCGTTGGTCACCGTGTCGCCGACCCGTGACTGGCGCACGTCCTTGACCCCGGTGATGAGATAGCCGACCTCCCCGACGCCCAGCCCCTGACTCGGGGTCGGCTCGGGGCTGATGGCGCCGATCTCCAGCAGTTCGTGGGTGGCCCGCGTGGAGAGCATCAGGATCCGTTCGCGCGGGCTGAGATGCCCGTCGATCACTCGCACGTAGGTGACCACGCCCCGGTAGGTGTCGTAGACGGAGTCGAAGATCATGGCCCGGGCTGGCGCAGCCGCGTCACCGACGGGGGGCGGCAGCTCGACAACGATGGAGTCCAGCAGCTCGCGCACCCCGTCTCCGGTCTTGCCGGAGACTCGGAGGCAGTCCTCCGGCTCGCAACCGATCAGTTTCGCCAGCTCAGCCGCGTACTTGTCCGGCTGCGCCGCAGGCAGGTCGATCTTGTTCAGCACCGGGATGACATGCAGATCGTTCTCGAGCGCCAGGTAGAGGTTGGCCAAGGTCTGCGCCTCGATCCCCTGGGCGGCGTCCACGAGCAGCACCGCCCCCTCGCAGGCCGCCAGGCTGCGGCTCACCTCGTAGGTGAAGTCCACGTGGCCCGGCGTGTCGATCATGTTCAGGACGTAGGTCTTGCCGTCCGGGCCGGTCCACGGCAGCCGTACGGCCTGACTCTTGATGGTGATTCCGCGCTCGCGCTCGATGTCCATCCGGTCCAGGTACTGCGCCCGCATGTCCCGATCGTGAACGACACCGGTGATGCCGAGCATCCGGTCGGCAAGCGTGGATTTGCCGTGATCGATATGGGCGATGATGCAGAAGTTGCGGATCAGCTCCGGAGGGGTGGCCCCAGGAGGGGGCGCGGAAGCCGGGGCAGACACCCACCCATGATCCCACGCGCTCATGGCTAGCCTGCCCACATGCTGCGGCGCCTCTGGTCTTCGCTGACCCGCTCGCTACGTCCTCCGGCGGGGCGTCCTTCCGCCCGTTCGTCCTCGTCCGAGCGGTCGCGAACATCGGAACCGACCGGCCGGCCCTCTACGGCGGCAGCGGTTCGGTGGACCGGCACCGTCGAGTTCCGGTACGCCCCCCGGGACGACGGCGACGCCGACCCGGGCGAGGTCGTGTGGACCTGGGTCCCCTACGAGGAGGACCCGAGCATCGGCAAGGACCGACCCGTGGTCGTCGTTGGACTCGTCGAGGGCGGCCGACTCGGCGTCGCCCCGCTGTCCAGCAAGAACCACGGGTCGGACCCGCGCTGGTTCGCCCTGGGCTCAGGTCCCTGGGACCCCCGCGGTCGATCGAGCTGGGTTCGACTCGACTTCGTGCTGGCGGTCGCCCCCCAGGCCGTCCGACGCGAAGGCGCCGCTTTGGATCGGGACCGCTACGACGCGGTCGTCGCCGCGCTGCGCAAGCGAGCCGCCAGCTGACTCGCTGGCTCCTTCGACGACGGGTTCGGGCGCCGGCGTGCTTGCCCCGAGGCTCGCCAGCGGACGACGTACCGCGGCGCCCATCGCCGCCGCGGCAACCAGCGCACCCAGCCCGGCCACCACGAAGATGGTCCGAGGCCCGGCGAACACGCCGAGCATTCCGCCAGCGAGGGTCGCGAGCAGGCCGCAGCCGCGGGTCAGGCCACTGAGCGACGCGATGACCTGAGCCCGCGAGGTCTCCGGGGCGCGAACGACCACAAGCGTCGACACCGAGACGTTGAGCACGCCGACGCAGACGCCCAGCAGCAGCCAGACCGCGCCGAAGACCAGCACGGTCGGGGCGAGCCCAGCCACGGTGGTGAACAGACCAAGCAGCATGGCCATGGCGACCGACACACGGGTTCGCCGCGCGTCGTCCTTCGCGCGACCCCCGAGCACCGAGCCGGTGGCCGCGCCGACGGCGAACAGCGCTCCCAGGAGACCGAACGCTGCGGCCCCCGCGGCCAGGGAGTCGCGCACCAGGAACACTTCGACGACGTTGGTGATCTCGCCGAACAGGATGAACGCAAGCAGCCCGAGCAGCATGGGGAACATCAAGGCATCGCGACGGATGACTCGCAGCCCGTCCAGGGCGCGAGGTCCGCGCCCTTCGGCCGTGCTACGACCGCCACGGCGGGTGTGTACGGCTGCCGCGACGCCGGCCAGAACCACGAACGTCGCTGCATCCAGCAGCAATGGCCAAGTTGTTCCGGAAACCGCGACCAACACCCCGGCCACAGCCGGCCCCGCGATGCCGGCGAGCAGCGCCAGAGCTTGCACGGCACCAACCGCCCGGCCGGTGTCGGCGGCACCCACGATGGACGGGACGAGTGATCCCCACGCCGGTCCGGCGACGGACTGCACCGACTGCAACGCCACAAGCAGGGCCAGGATGGACCCAAGGTTGGGGGCGAACGCGAGCCCGCCGCAGAGCAGGGCCTGGAGGAGGCCGGCCGTGACCAGGACGCCCCGCGAGTCGTACCGATCGCCGATCCGGCCGGCCCACGGCGCCAGCAGAACGCTCGGTAGCGCGGCCGCAAGGAACAAGGCCGCAACGCCCGTGGTGCCCCCGCCTGCATCGTGCACAGCCAGGATGAGGGCGAAGATCGCGACCTCGTCCCCGAGGAAGGAGAAGGCCCGACCACCGGCAACGAGTCGGAGGTCACGGTGCCGCCAGATGGAGGTGTTTATCTGAAACAGTCGCTTCATAGTTGTGAAGGTAATGCTTCAGAACTCCCTCGTCAAGGGGTTGCGTGGCCGTACCCTCATCCCATGCCCAGCAGCCCAGATCCGCCGAAGCGGCGCGTCGTTCTCACCGACCCCGCTGGCATCAAGGCCCTCGCCCACCCTGCGCGGCTGACGATCATCGATGACTTGTACGACCATCGCGAAGAGCGCACAGCGACCGAGCTGGCCGACCTCGTCGGCCTGAGCGCCAGCGCGACGAGCTACCACCTACGCGCACTCGAGCGGGTCGGCATCGTGGAGCGTGGCGACGCGCGCGGCGATGGCAGGGAGCGCCCATGGCGCGCGGCCGCCGACTCCCTGGAGGTGGACAGCCAGCACGAAGCAGCGAGCCTGGCTGCGGAGTCGATGCTGCTCAACAAGCTGCTCACTCGGCTCCAGCAGGACTGGCTTGCCTGGTCCGGGCAGGACGACGAGCCTGCGGAGTGGGCCGAGGCAGCCACCCTCAGCAGGACCAAGGGGTGGTTGACGTCGACGGAGGCACGCGAACTGGCGACCAAGGTCCAGGCACTGTTGGAGCCCTACCGCGGACGGCGACAGGACTCCGCGCCGCCGGGGGCTCGGCGGGTGAGCGCGGTGTGGTCCATCGTGCCGCTCCTGCCCGGCAGCACTGCGGTGAGAGGAAATGGCGTGCGCGGAAATGCGGTGGGAGACGGCAGCGCCGACGACCTACCCTGAACAGCGTGGTCGCCGGCGGAGTGCGCATCGAGTGGCGCGACGTGCCCGATCACGTGCGTTCGGCCATCGACGCGATCCTCGGATCCCCGGTCGTGGAAGCCGTGTCGCAGCCGGGCGGGTTCTCCCCCGGCACCGCCGACCGCGTGCTCTTGGCCGATGGACGCCGCGCCTTCGTCAAGGCGGTCGGCCCTGCACTGAATCCACGCACCCCGGCCATCCATCGTCGCGAGATCCACGTCATGCGCGCACTGCCGCCCGACCTGCCCGCCCCGCGGCTGATCGGCGCCTACGACGACGGGGACTGGGTCGCCCTCGCTCTCACCGACGTGGCCGGGCGGCACCCCTCCGAGCCCTGGGACAGCTCCGAGCTCGAAGCGGTCCTCACGGCCATGACCGACCTGGCGACCAGGCTCACCCCTTCGCCGCTCGACGACGTCGGAACGGTCTGGTCGACCCTGGCGCACGACCTCTCCGCCTGGCCCCGGGTGGCCGAGGCTGTTCCAACCGATCTCGACCCGTGGGCCGTACGTCACCTCGATCGCCTTCTCGAAGCCGCGAGTGCTGCCGAGGAGGTGACGGCGGGCGACAGCCTGGTTCACCTCGACATCCGGGCCGACAACCTATTGATCGCCGAGGAAGGCGTGATGTTCGTCGACTGGCCGTGGGCCTGCGTCGGCGCGCAATGGCTCGACGTGGCCTTGTTCCTGTGCTCTGTTGCGGCCATCGGTGGCGCCGATCCGGAGCGCATCTCGCGCACGCATCCGCTGCTCGCGGACGTCGACCCTGCAGCCATCACCTGCGTGCTGGCGGCTCTGGCCGGCTACTGGTCCGAAGCCTGTCGGGATCCGGAGGCGCCCGGGCTGCCGACCGTGCGGGAGTTCCAGCGCCGCAGCGGCGAAGCCGCGCTGCGCTGGCTCGAACGCCGTACTGGCTGGGCCTGAGGGGTGAAGGGCCGGGCTCCGGCCCTACCGGCGACCCGTCTGGTCCGTAGACTCACGCGATGACCTTCCGCGCAGACGATCGAGTCGATCCACCGCTGGCCGCTGACGAAGCCGCCACCTTGATGGGCTTCCTGAACTACCAGCGAGACACGTTGAGGTGGAAGTGCTCGGGCCTGAGCGCGGCCCAGCTCGCCGTCTCGCTGCCACCGACGACGATGACTCTCGGAGGCCTGCTCAAGCACCTCGCGGTCGTGGAGGCCGGCTGGCTCAACCTGTCCTTCGCCGGCGGCGTCGCCAAGCCGTCCTGGCTGGACGATCTCGACCAGAGCGATCCGGACTGGTCGTTCACGTCAGCGGCGAGCTCCTCGCCCGAGCAGCTGTTCGCCTGGTTCGACGAGTCGATCGCCGTCTCCGACCAGGTCGTGGAGACCGCCCTGGCCGGCGAGGAAGGTCTCGCCGCAGCTCTCCGGCGAAGACGACGGAAAGTACTTCTCCTTGCGGTGGATCCTGTGCCACCTGATCGAGGAGTACGCACGCCACAACGGCCATGCCGATCTGCTGCGTGAGTCGATCGACGGCGTCACCGGCGAATAGGAGAGCGATCGCTCCAGGGCCCTCGGCTGGGGTCCTTCCCACAGAGTGGGTGGCACCATGCAGGCGTGAGCGATGATCCTGCGGAACGCAAGGTCCGGTCGGAGTCGGGCCTGACTGATGACGACTTCTCACCTACCTGGAACGACGACGACCGCCCGCGCATCCCCCGCGTAGCCCCCGAACGTGCAGCGCTCGTCGCGTACCTGGAGTACTACCGAGCGACGGTGGAAATGAAGTGCCGGGGTCTGACCCCAGAGCAGGCCAGGAGCCGACCCATGCCGCCCTCGTCCTTGTCGCTTCACGGCCTGATCCGACACCTTGCCGGTGTCGAGCGCTGGTGGTTTCAGCAGAACTTCGAGCGCCGCGACGTACCGTTCCTCTTCTTCTCCACCGAGAACCCCAACCTCGACTTCGAGCCACCCGCGGACGCCGACTTCGCCGCCGACCTGCAGGTCTGGCGCGCGGAGTGTGCAGTCTCCAGGGAGATCGTCGCCGCACATGACCTCGACGACACTGCGCGCCCGCTTGACTGGCACGAAGACGTCGATGTGCGCTGGCTGATGCTGCGGATGATTGGCGAGTACGCGCAGCACTGTGGGCACATCGACCTCCTTCGCGAGGGGGTCGACGGTAAGACCGGAGCATGAGTCTGGCGGCGAGCCTCGATCGGCTCCGAGTGGCTCGAGGAAGTTCGGTCGATTCCTTGTCAACGTTCTGGTCCCCGGTTGCGTCATCCTGAGCAAGGCGCAGCGATGGGAGAACCGTGAACCTGGCGGAACGGGACAAGGTGTTCGCGTCCTTCGTGGCGGCGCGGTCGGCCGCCCTGTTGCGCATGGCGTTCCTCACGACCGGTGATCAGCAGGAGGCCGAGGACCTTCTGCAGACCGCGCTTGCGAAGACCTACCTGGCGTGGGGTCGGATCGAGAGCGAGAAGAACCTGGAGGCCTACGTTCGACGGGTCGTGGTCACCACGCACGTCTCGGCCTGGCGCAGACATCGAAACCGCGAGCGTCCGGCAGACGCTGCCCCGGAGCTTGCCGACCGGGCCACTGCCGAGGGAGGCCTCGAGGAGCGGGACTGGATGTGGCAGGCGCTCGCCGGGCTCCCGTTGCGGCAGCGCACTGTTCTGGTGCTCCGCTACTACGAGGAACTGAGCGAGGCGGAGATAGCGCGCACGATGAGCTGTTCGACCGGCTCGGTGAAGACCCACGCCTCAAGAGGGCTGGCGACGCTGCGGGCGCGACTCGGGCTTGAGGGCGATGCCACTGTCGAGAGCACAGGAGGTGCACGATGAGCATCGACCTTGAAGACCGGATCCGTCACTCCCTGGCGTTGCACGCTCAACGGGCCGGCGTCATGCCAAGCCCCCTGCTCACTGAGCGTTCGATGCAGCAGGCGGATCGTCTCCGGCGGACCCGAAGGCTGCAGGTCGCGGCTGGGGTCGCGGTCATAGCAGCGGGGGTTGCCGCAGTGCCGTTCCTGGCTCAGCAGCAGCGCGCGGACGGAGACCTTCCTGGCCGGTCGCCGATCCCGACGAGCACTGATCCTGCGGCGCCGAGCGGCACCGCCATCGCGATGGCCCGGGCGACGGGTGCCTTGCTGGCGAGCGGCATGACCATTCTCGACGGTGACACCTCGATCACGGTGGAGCCGTACGCGCCTCCACCGACTGGCTGGGTCTACTCCATCACCCGCCTCAGCAGAGCGGGCAAGGGCTACTGGGTCGAGTACGGGCCCGTTGAGGCACCAGGCGAGACGGCCCAGGACCCGCCACCGCAGAAGCTGGTTTTCG
Organism: uncultured Actinomycetota bacterium; assembly: GCA_963805505.1. Classification (GTDB taxonomy): domain Bacteria; phylum Actinomycetota; class Actinomycetes; order DATJPE01; family DATJPE01; genus JANPBY01. The sequence goes on from CAWDUP010000007.1 coordinate 997,986, forward strand.
TCACCGCCAAGACCGCTGACGGGCGTGCCGTACCCGTGGCCGAGCCGGATCCGTCGTCCAACCTGGTGGTATGGCCAGGGGAAACCGAGATCGCACTGGGGGAGTCGGGCACGTGGAACGTCCCCCATCGGCTCGACCTGGCCGACCCCACCGGAGGTTTCGGTTCGAAGCAATGGCCGCAGCCGGTGTCCCCCCTGGGTTTCGGTCCGCAGTCGGTGTGGTTCGCGGCTGCGGTCGACCCGGGCGGACCACCGTATGTCTGGAATCTCGAAACCGACTCGGTCACCCAGCTCGCGGTGCCACAGACGGCGGTCGCGCTGGCCCAGCAAGGGACCCGGATGATCCTGAGCGACTTCGGCTCCGGCTGCGCCTCGGCGATGGACGTCACCGACGTGAAACACCCGCATCAGTTGTGGCGCGACTGCAGCAACATCTCCACCGCTCGATTCTCGCCGGACGGCTCGCAACTCCTGACCGTCGTTGGTGGAACGGGCGGCGAATCGGACACCGCTCAGCTGCGGGATCCGGCGACCGGAGATCTGCTGGCGGAAACAGCCCTGCCGCCGAACACCTGGGAGGTGGAGTGGACCGCGGACGGCAGGCACATCTCCTTGAGCGGTTGTTGCACCGGCGACGGCGGATCGGTGCTGGCCAGCCTTGCCGTTGAGGACACCGCCGCGTCGGGGAATGGCTTGGCTTTGGTCCTCACGTCCTTCCCGATGACCGATGCCGAGGAGGCGCCCACCGTGCTCGGCGTCGAGCCAGCGGAGTCCCCGTAGCAAGTTGGTTGCGTCATTCCCGCTCCCCCTCTCACTGCGCCGCGAACCGCGGTCTACGGAACAGGAACCTTGCAGTCGACGGACACTGTTTGCCCGGCGAGCACGACCACCTTCGACTCTCGTCCGCACTCGAGCGTGTACCGCCCCGGGACGAGCCGGAACCGAAACTTGCCGGTCGCGTCACTCTTGCCTTCGGCGACGGTGTGGCCACCTGACAGCACCTTGACTGGCCAGCCCGATCCCGCGGAACCGTTCAGCGCCTGCTTCCCCGTCTTCGGGTTCATGGGGCCGCCGTACATCCGCACCAGGCCCGTGAGCGTGCCGGTCGCAGGGGCGTCGCTTGGAGAGCCATTGGCTGCCTCAGCCGCTCCCCTGTCATGAGAGCAAGCCGCGAGACAAAGGATCAACGCGATGGCTGCAGCCGTCTTGGTGATCACGATGCCGACCTCCCTCGTGCTCAGCATCTTCCAGCCATCGGACGTCAGGCAGGATCGCCAGGTTCCCGCCGTTCGCAAGGGGACACTTTCGTACGCACGGAGCTGGCGTCGCGACGCGAGACCTTGGCCTGGTGGCGCCGCAGGTTGTCGTTTTGGGACGGCGTGCGCGACGCTGGTATCCTCGCTGGGCGTCTGACGCACGGTTTTCGCTGGCCCGGAGTGGGGCGCGACAACCCCTCCCTCCCCGTAGTCGAAGAAAGCAGTGTCGTGGCCAACATCAAGTCCCAGATCAAGCGGATCAAGACCAACGAGCAGGCGCGCCTGCGCAACAAGTCGGTCAAGTCGTCGCTCAAGACCTCGATCCGCTCGTTCCGCGAGGCAGCCGCTGAGGGTGACTCGGCGAAGGCCAACGAGGCGATGCGTACGGCGTCCCGCCAGCTCGACAAGGCCGTCAGCAAGGGCGTCATCCACGCCAACCAGGCGGCCAACAAGAAGTCGGCCATGGCCAAGCAGGTCGCTGCGCTCTAACCCCCGTCCTTCGGCTGGACCGGGATCCGCCACACTCCGCTCCGCCGGTGAAACCTCATCCGCCGGCCCCTCGTCAACCAGTGCGCGAGCTCGCCACGGTGACGACCGCTTTCTCAACGGCGTAGGCCGGATTACCGCCAGCTCCCTTGGCTTCGGCGTCCGCGAGCGCCACCGCCGTGATCGCAGACGCGATGCCGTCGCCATCCCAACCCCGCAGCTGCCGCCTGACCACGTCGACCTTCCAGGGCGGCAGTCCGGCCTGGCGAGCGACATCCCCGGGCGACAGGCCGCGTGGAGCTGAAGCCACCCTGACCAAGGCCCTGAGCTGCGTCGCCAAGGCACTGGTCACGAGAACCGGCGACACCCCTGACGCCAGAGCGTGGCGAAGCAGCTCGACCGCCTCACCCGTGCGACCTTCCACGGCACGATCGGCCACAGCGAACGACGTGACGTCTGCCCGACCCGCGTAGTAGCGGCGTACGGCAGCGACGTCGACCGTGCCAGCGGTGTCGGAGACCAGTTGCGAGCACGCGGAGGCGAGCTCCCGGACGTCATCGCCGACCGACTCCAGCAGCACCCGCGCGGCGGCATCGTCGATCTTGCGCCGGGCCGAGCGGAACTCGTGATTGACGAAGGCCAGTCGGTCGTTGAACTTCTTCAACGGGGCCGCTGCGACTTCCTCGGCGCCGGCCGCTCGAGCGCTGGTCAGCACGGCCTTGCCGCGGTTGGCCGCTCCAGAGTGCACCACGACCAGGTGCACATCGTCGGACGGGGACTCGACAAGAGCCACGACCTCTGCTGCCGCGTCCGCGGAGAGCTCGTGTGCGCGCCGGACCACGATGACTCTCGTGCCACCGAACAGCGACGGACTCGCCACCGCCGTGATCACCCCAGGCTCGACGCCAGGCTCGATCGTGTGCACCTCGGTGGCACTGTCCACCTCGAGCACCGCGGCCACCACCTTGGCGACGGCGCGGTCAGCCAGCAGCTCTTCGGTGCCGGTCACGAGAGTGACTCTTGGGATCATCGCGGTCAGCATGCCACCCAGCACCCTCAGGCTCTCCCCCGGATCACCTCCGTGGCACGAGCCGGAGGTCAGCGCCCGAACCGACGACCGCGATGTCGCCCGAGACGTCAGTGCGCAGGACAGGGACCCCAGCCCCGGAGTAGGCGGCAAGGGTCTCCGGGGCGGGATGGCCATACGTGTTGCCCGCGCCCACCGACACCACGGCGAGCCGCGGGGCGACGGTAGGCACCAGCTCGGGATCCTGCGAGCGAGAACCGTGGTGGGGCACCTTGACCACGTCGATCGGCGGATCCAACCCAGCGATCAGCGGGAGCAACGCGGCCTGGGCGGCGGCCTCGACGTCCCCGGTCAGCAGCAGCCGTACACCGCCGGTGTCCACTACCAGAACGATGCTGGCGTTGTTGGGATCCGACCCCTCCCCCCGGATCACGCGCACCGGCCAGACGACCTGCCAGCGCACATCGCCGACCTGCCGCTGCTCTCCCACCACGGCCCGGCGCCACGGCATCCCCGCGGCAGCGAGCCAGCCGCGCAGCTCCTCGGCCTGCTCGGCTGGTTCGTCGAGCGGCCCCACCACCACCTCACCGACCGTGCGGTCGCCGAATGCTCCGGGCAGACCCTCGATGTGGTCGGCATGCAGATGACTGAGGACGACGGCGTCGAGAGCTCTGACCCCAAGGTCTGACAAGCAACGGTCGACGGCGGCTGGATCTGGTCCGGCATCGACCAGCAGGGCGTGACCAGGACCGGTGGGCACGACGATGGCGTCACCCTGACCGACGTCGCAAATCACCGCGCGCGTGCCGACTGGCGGCCAGGGAGTCCGTGGCCCCAGCGGCGACAGCACAAGGAGCAGCACCGCCACAAGGCCGGCGGCCAGCCCTCGACGACGAATCAGGGCAGGTCCGGTCAGCCACCCCGTGAGCACCACGGCGACCAGGAGCAGGCCACCGGCAGTTCCCTCCGGCCACCCGACGGTCGCCCCGGGAAGCCGGGCCGAGATCCGCGCGACGGCCACGATCCAGGCGACCGGGATCCAAGCCAGATAGGCGAGCAGCTGAGCCAGACCCACCGACAGCGGTGCGATCAGTGCCATCAAGACGCCGAGCACTGTGGCTGGTGCCACGGCCGGCGCCACCAGCAGGTTCGCCGGGATGGCAACCATGCTGACGGTGCCCGACAGCATGACGATCACTGGCGCGCACACCAGCTGCGCGGCCGCCGGCACCGCGAGCGCGTCAGCCAACAGCTGCGGCATCCACCGCGCTAGCTGCTCGCGCCAGCCGGGCGCGACGACCAGGAGCCCGGCGGTGGCGAGAACGGAGAGCGCGAAGCCGTAGGACCTCCCGAGCCCCGGATCGATCAGGAGCAGCACCACGATGGCCGCGCACAGCGCCGGCACCCCAGCCGCGCGCCCACCGCGGCTGAGCGCAACGATCGCCACGACCCCGCAGACCGTGGCCCGCAGGACCGACGGGTCAGGCCGGGCCAGGACCAAGAAGCCGAGCACCGCCAGCAGGCCCGCCCCTGAGACCATCCGGGCGCGCAGCCCGGCCCAGCGTGCAGCGAGCAGGGCCGCCGCCAGGACGATGGCCACGTTGGCGCCACTGACGGCTACCAGGTGGGTGAGTCCGGAAGTTCGGAAATCATCAACCACGTCCCCCGGCAGCGCCGTGGTGTCGCCAACCACCAGACCAGGCAGCAGACCGCGCTCGGCGGCCGGCAACGGAGTCGCCGCCTGGCGCAGACCGGCCCGCAGGACGCCAGCGACGCGTTGGAGCCGACTGGGCGGCCCCACCGACAACGGCGGCCCGCGAGCCAACAGCAGGGCGGCCGTTCTGTCGCCGGGTCGCGAGGGCGCGAGCCGTACGTCGGCTCGAACGTGCTGACTTGGCAACAAGCCTGCCCATTCCTCGGCCGAAGCAAGGACCACGACCGGGACGCGCGTGGTCCATCGGTGGCCGCGCGCGTCCAGGCGCTCCAGCCGCGCCGACACGAGCACCTGGTCCTGTGCCGGCCCGAATCCAAGGGTGCGCGCCGGCAAGCTTCGCGGGTCGCCGGTGACGACCAGCTCAACGGTCCCCACTGCTCGGTCGGTGGCGAGCTCGGTGATCAATCCGGTGTGCGTGACCTCGGCCCGAAGAACGATCCCCACAACCACGGTGGCGGCGCACGCAAGGGCGGCGCCAAGCACCGTGCTCAGCCGACCGCGCCTGGCCAGCAACCCGATGGCCGTCAGGCCCGCGACAAGACCGACCCCGAGCGCGGCTCCTGGCCACCGCAACGCCAACGGCCCCGTGCCCAAGGCGGCCACCCAGGCGGCCAGCGCGGACGGAGCCAGCCTCAGGTCAGGACGCGCTCGTACCGACGCAGCGGCTTCGCGCGTCGCCGTCACACGCGGACCCGCGGCGCCAGGTCGGCGAACCGGGCCTCCGCGATTCCGGAGACCTCCAGCAGTTCGTCGATCGAGGAGAACCGGCCGTGCTCGGTACGCCAGTCGATGATCCGCTGGCCCAACACTGGACCAACGCCCGGCAGAGTCTCCAGCTGGTCGAGGGTGGCCGAGTTCAGGTCGAGCAGGCCGCCACCCGCTGCGCCCTCGGCCGTGCCTGACGCGCCCGCAGGGGCCGCAGCTGCCTGCACGCCGACGAGGACCTGCTCACCGTCGGCCAGCACCCGGGCGAGGTTGAGCGACGTCAGATCCACGGCGCCGCGTACGCCGCCGGCCGCCTCGATCGCATCAATGACTCGAGAGCCGAGGGGCAGCGTGACCACTCCCGGGCTGCGGACCTTGCCCGCGACATCGACGACGATCTCGCCGGCCGGGCTCGCGGAGGTGGCACCGATCGGTTGCTGCATCGGTCCAAGGGAGGTGCCGAGCCCTGCAGACGGATCAACAGCCGCAGAGGGCACCACGGGGACGACGGCGTCGACCGCGCGTGCCCGCCAGGCATAAGAGCCGGCCAGGACCAGGGCGGCCGCGGCGAGCAGGGCGACCCCCGCGGCCGCCGCACGGCTGATCCCGAGCCGGCCATCACGGACGGTGACTGGAACTCGCTCGACCAGAGCCCCAAGGCTGGGACGCGTTGGCCCGCTCGGTGCGACCGCACGACCCTCCTCAAGCTCCGGGTCCTCGCGCTCTGGCCAACGGTCCTGGGTTTGGGGCAAAGCCACCTCCGGACGGACGGTCGGCTGCGCGAGCGCGCGCAACCGACGACGCGCGCTGGCCACCACCTCGTCAGGAACGCGACGAGCTGGCCAGGGCATCAACGCAGGTTCGTCGTCCTTCTAGCGCCGTGGCGTCCCCCAACGGAATCTGTGGACCGAGACCTGCTGGGGACGACTCACATCCAGCGACGAACCCGCCGCGTGTAGTCGTCGTATGGCGCACCAAACCGCGCCCGAAGGAACCGCTCTTCGGGGAGGATCGCGCCCCAGCGGATGAGCAGCACAGCGGCCGGGAACAGCGCGAGGCCCCAGAACGTAGGGGCCAGCAACGCCAGTCCGAGATAGAGCGCGAGCAGTCCGACGTACAACGGGTTGCGCGACAGGCGGTACGGCCCCGTCTCGATGATCGCGTGGGTCGACTGCCCGGGAAGCAGTCCGGTCTCGTGCCGCCGAAACAGCCACAGCGACCAACCGTTCCACCCGGCGAAGAACAGCATCAGCGCCCAGCCGACCGGAACCCACCACCCACCGAGGGCGATCGGATCACCCCAGAGCAGCGTGCCCAGCCAACCGACGAGCAACGGAGCGCCGACTGCGACCGGCGGCCAGAGCCGAAACGACACTGCTTCCGCCGATCCGCTCACCGTGATCCCTTGTCTGCGTCGCCGGGCGTCAGCGCACCGGCCTCAGGGAGTAGCTTGGCGCGGGCCGTTGCGCCAACGGTCGATCAGGTTGTTCTTGTGCCGCCACAGGACGATCAGCGCCAGCGCGGACGCCCAGACAACCGTGGCGAGCTGGTCGTCGGGCTGGGCGACCCCGAACAGCAACGAACCCACCAGCAGCGAGGCAGCCGCCGCGACCGATGCCAGCGCCACCCACCGGGTGAGGATGAACACCACCAGGAACACTCCGATGCATGCCAGCGCGGCCAGCGGGTGCACGCCGAGGATCGCCCCCAACGAGGTGGCCACGCCCTTTCCCCCGTGTCCTCGCAGCCAAGGGGACGTGCAGTGCCCGAGCACCGCAGCCACACCGGCCACGAGAGGGGGCACCTCGCCGAACGGCAGAAACATCAATGTGGGAACAAGGCCTTTCGCGATGTCGAGAAGGCCGACCACGACACCCGTTCGGCGCCCCAGGACGCGACCGACGTTCGTGGCTCCCGGGTTGCCCGATCCCGAGCGCGAGATGTCGATTCCTCTGGCCCGCGCGATCAGCGTCGCCGGGGACAGGCCACCGATCAGATAGCCGACCACAGCCGCGAGGACCAGCACCAGAGTGGTCACTCAGCCAACCGCCCAGCGCTGCACGCCACCGTCACCCGTCCGGCCCCGACCCCACAGCAGAACCTGATCCCAGGCACTCATCACGGTTCACGAGGACTGACCGCCACAGCGACCAGGCCTGGCCCGACGTGCGTCCCCACCACGGCACCCACCTCGTCGACCACGAGATCCACCAAGCCTGGGATGCGTTCATGCAGCTGGTCGGCCACGGCGGCGGCGCGGGCCGCCGCCGCCAGGTGCTGCACCGCAACATCTACTCGCCGCTCGCCAGCGCACGTGACGGCGAGCTCCTCGAGGCGGGCCAGGCCGCGCGATGCCGTACGTACCTTCTCCAACGGGGCCAACGTCCCGTCAGCCAGGTGCAGCAACGGCTTGACCGCAAGTGCCGAGCCCAACCGCGCCGCCGCCGGGCCGATCCGGCCGCCGCGGCGGAGGTATTCGAGCGTGTCCACGTAGATGAAGGTCCGGGTTCCGGCGCAGCAGTCCGTCACCGCTTGCGCCACCTGCTCCCCCGAGGAGTTCCGTGAAGCAGCCCTGGCGCCGGCCAGCACGCCGAAGCCGAGCGCCATCGCGATCGCGCGCGAGTCGACGACGTGCACCGGCACGGGTGCGTCGGTCGCGGCGAGCCGGGCGGAGTCGACCGTCCCAGACAGCTCGGCCGAGAGGTGCGCCGACACGATCTCGGTGGCACCTTCGTCGGCCAGCCGTTCGTAGGTCTGAGCGAAAGCCGCCGGCGACGGGCGCGACGTCGTGACCGTCTGCCCGTCGCGGAGAGCGGCCACGATGTCGGCCGCCTCCACCTCGCGCTCATCGCGAGCCACTCCCCCGACGATCACCTCGACCGGGACGACGGACAACCCATGGGCGGCGATCAGCGCAGTGGGCAGGTAAGCCGTCGAGTCGGTGACCAGTGCGACTCGTCCAGCCCGTCCTGCCATGGGCGAAGGCTACTGCCCCCGAAAGTGGTCACAGGTGGCCGACCTGGCCACCGAAATGCCCGAATCTTCGACCACTTCTGCCCGAGAGGGTTCAGCTGGGGACGACGTTCACCAGCTTGGGTGCCCGGACGATCACGGTACGGATCGCGCGGCCGTCCAAAGCCTTGACCACGGCGGGCGCAGCCAAAGCCAACGCGCGCAGCGAGTCCTCGTCGATGTCGGGCGCTACGTCCAGTCGCTCCCGCACCTTGCCCGCGACCTGCACCACGCACGTGACCGAGTCCTCGACCAGCAGCGCCTCGTCGACGGTTGGCCAGCCGGCCAACGCGACCGTCGGTTCGTGGCCCAGCAGCGACCAGCACTCCTCCGCGGTGTACGGCGCGAAGAGCGACAGCGCGATGGCCACGGACTCGGCGGCCTCCCGGACCGCCGGGTCGGCTGGGCCGCACCCGCTGTCGATGGCCTTGCGGGTCGCGTTGACCAGCTCCATCACCCGGGCCACGGCCACGTTGAACCGTGCTGACTCCACGGCCACGGCGATGTCACGCACGGTGCGGTGAGTGACCTTGCGCAATCCGGTGTCACCGGTCGAAGGATCGCAGCCCAGCGGAGCACGTACGTCTCCCGCCAGCCGGCGGGCGCGCGCGAGGAAGCGTCCCGAGCCGTGGGCCGAGACGTCGGCCCAGTCGATGTCGTCCTCCGGCGGTCCGGCGAACACCATCGTCAGCCGGACCGCGTCCACGCCATGGGTGTCCAGCTCACCCGACAGCGCCACCATGTTGCCGCGCGACTTGCTCATGGCGGAGCCGTTCATCCCGACCATGCCTTGGTTCAGCAGGTTGGTGAAGGGTTCCTCGAAGTCGACCATCCCGATGTCGTGCAACACCTTGGTGAAGAAGCGGCTGTAGAGCAGGTGCAAGATCGCGTGGGTGACCCCGCCGATGTATTGATCGACGGGCAGCCAGCGCTTCAGTTCCTCCGCGTCGAAGGCGACGTCGTCGCTGTGCGGGGAGACGAAGCGCAGGAAGTACCACGACGAGTCGACGAAGGTGTCCATCGTGTCGCTGTCGCGCGTTGCCGGGCCGCCACACGTCGGACACGTCGTGGTGATCCAGTCGGTGAGGGCACCCAGGGGCGAGGTTCCCTTGGGGGTCAGGTCGATCCCGGCAGCGTCCGGCAGGAGTACCGGCAGCTGATCGTCGGGCACCGCCACCTCGCCGTGATCCGGGCAGTGCACGATCGGGATCGGTGCCCCCCAGAACCGTTGACGCGAGATCAGCCAGTCACGCAACCGGTAGTTGACCGCGGAACGCCCCCTGCCCTCAGCGGCCAGGATCTCGGTGATCCGGGTGATCGCTTCGGCCTTGCGCAGCCCGTCCAGCGGTCCGCTGTTGATGAGCTCCCCATCCCCAGGCGTCGCGATACCGCTGGTCGCCGGGTCCTCCTCCTCGGTGGCGACCACGACACGAACGGGCAGCTCGAAGGTCCGCGCGAAGTCGAGGTCGCGCTGGTCATGGGCCGGCACGGCCATGATCGCTCCCGTGCCGTAGTCGGCCAGAACGTAGTCGGCCGCCCACACCTGGATGCGTTCGCCGTTGACCGGGTTGATCGCGTAGCGGTGCAAGAAGACCCCGGTCTTCTCCTTGTCGGTCGAGAGCCGCTCGATCTCGGTCTTGGCCTTGACCTGCTCGAGGTAGGCCTCGAAGTCAGCCTCGGCCGGGCTGCCGGCCGCCAGCTCGGCCGCCAGGTCGGAGTCGGCGGCGACCACGAAGAACGTTGCGCCGTACAACGTGTCCGGCCGGGTCGTGTAGACCGTGATCGGCTCGTCGCGACCCTCGATCACGAACTCGACCTCGGCGCCGGTCGAGCGCCCGATCCAGTTGCGCTGCATGGTCAGGACCTTGTCCGGCCAGTGACCCTCCAGCTGATCCATGTCGGCCAGCAGCCGATCGGCGTAGTCGGTGATCTTCATGTACCACTGGGTCAGCTTCTTCTTCGTGACCGGCGTGTCGCAGCGCTCGCACAGCCCACCGATGACCTGTTCGTTGGCCAGCACGGTCTGGTCCTTCGGGCACCAGTTGACGTGGCTGGCCTTGCGGTAGGCCAAGCCGCGCTCGAAGAACCGCAGGAACAGCCACTGGCTCCACCGGTAGTACTCCGGGTCGCACGTGTTCAGAGTCCGGTCCCAGTCGAAGGAGCATGCATAGCGGCGCATGGACTCCTTCTGCACGGCGATGTTCTCGTAGGTCCACACCCGCGGGTCCGCGCCGCGCTGGATGGCTGCGTTCTCGGCGTTCAGCCCGAACGCGTCCCACCCGATCGGGTGCATGACGTTGAAACCACGCTGGATCCAGTACCGCGCGGGTACGTCGCCGATGGCGTAGGCCTCTGCGTGACCCATGTGCAGGTCGCCCGACGGGTAGGGAAACATGTCGAGGACGTACTTCTTGGGGCGTTCGTCGTCCGGGCGGCTGCTGCGAAACGGTGCGAGCTCGTCCCAGACGGCCAGCCACTTGTCCTGCATCGCCTGGATGTCGAACGGCGCATCAGCAGCCGCCGTACGCCCACTCGTCTCGTCGCGGATCTCGGTCATGGCGTCCTCGTGACTGGTCATCGAACTGGTCGGCACTGAACCCGGGAAATCATTGAGGCAAGAAAAAGACCCCTCGCCGTGGTGGCAGAAGGGGTCGCCGCGCTGACGTCCTGTTCGGTTCCGTCAACGCGGCTCGGTAAGGAGCAGGGTCCGCCGCATGGGCATAGCGTACCCACTCGCCGCGGCCGGCGGGCGAGGTGGCTAGCCGCTCTGCGCGACCGGGCCGTCTCCGCTCACAGACTGAAGGGCAGTAGCAGCGGCTCGACCCACCTGTGCGTGCACCTCCCAGGACCAGTGCAGGCCGTCCGGATTCCCGCTGCCGTCGCGCAAGGAGCCAGCCACGAGCGGGTCGAGGTCGACGAAGGCCACGTCGTGAGTGGTCGCCCAGCGTCGGGCCGCGTCGACCGCCGGCGCGTGGTGGCGATGGGAGGGGTAGGTCGTGCCCGCATGCGGGCTTGGCCCTAGCAGCACGACGTTGATCCCGGGACGCCAGAACCGAGCCGCCTCAACGATGCGGGTGAGGTAGCCGTCGGTCGCTGCTTGGGGGAGCTGCCGCAGCCGTCCGCCGGTGGCCCGGATGACATGGGGCGCTGTGCGGGCATAGCCCGTACGCACCGCCCGACGCAGCGACCCCGGCCGGATGTAGGGGATCCCGTCTCGCAGCCAGGTCGGAACGGCCGCGGGGAGGTGGTCCATCTGGCCCACCCCGAGCAGCAGGGCGTCGGCCCGTGGCAGGAGCTCGCCCCAGACGCGGGGGTCCTTGGTCATGGCCCACCAGGCATCTCGAGCGGTCCAGCCGAGGCGGGCGACCAGGTCGGCCTGCCAGGGCGACCCGCCCGCCCGGTCCCCCAGCATCGCGGCGCACGTGTTCGGATAGAGCCGCGGATCGCTCGGCAGCTCGGGACCGGAAGGGCCGTGAAAGCTCAGCGAGTCGGCCAGCACGAGCAGGTGCTGGGAGGCAGCCGAATCACTCACTGTCGGAGGTGAGGGCCACCTTGGCCGCCGCCAAAGCGGTCAGGTGCTCGTCGTCCGGGGCTGGGTAGGCAAGGTTCATGGAGTCCAGCGTCGAGACGATGATGGAGGCGACCATCGCCCGCATGGCCCACTTCCGGTCTGCCGGGATCACATACCAAGGGGCCCGCTCGGTCGACGTCGCGTTGATCGCCTCCTCGAAGGCGTTCATGTAGGCCGGCCACAGCTTGCGCTCGTCGACGTCACCGCTGGAGAACTTCCAGTTCTTGGACGGGTCGTCGATGCGGTCGAGGAAGCGTTGTCGTTGTTCGTCCAAAGACACGTTCAGGAAGAATTTGACGATCCGGGTGCCACTGTTGGACAAGTGGTCCTCGAAGGCGTTGATGTCGTCGTATCGGCGCTCCCAGAAGGCGTTGCCCCTCTTCCCTGGCGGGAGCGGAAGATCGGCGAGGATCTCTGGGTGGACCTTCACGACGAGAACGTCCTCGTAGTAGGAGCGGTTGAAGATCCCGATCCTCCCGCGCGGGGGCATGGCCTTGGCGTGGCGCCACAAGAAGTCATGGGCCTTCTCCTCCTCCGACGGCACCTTGAACGAGGTGACCTCGCAGCCCTGCGGATTCACCCCGGACATCACATGCTTGATGGTGCTGTCCTTCCCCGCGGCGTCCATCGCCTGGAAGACGAGCAGCAGGGCGAAGCGGCTGTCCGCGTAGAACTTTCCCTGCAGCTCGGTCAGCTCCGCCTTCCGCGCCTTCAGGAACTCCTTTCCCGCAGGCTTGCGCTCCTCCTTCGCCAGCTCGGCGAAGACCGGCGGCAGCCACCTCGGATCGTGGTCACGAACCCGAAAGCGCTCGCCGGGCGACACCTTGAGTTGTTGGAGCGCAGTCTTGGACAGGGTCACGCGATCCCCTTCGGCCGGGTCGTACCTCGAATGATCGCGACGTCGACGATCACGGGGCTCATCGTGGCACGCAGCCGAACGCCGGCCGCGCGAACGGTCAGCGGGACGGCTGCGACGGCCGAGATCCGATGTCTCGCCGCAGCGCCCGGCGCCGGTACATCTCCCGGTCGGCCGCAGCCAGCAGCGAGTCGAGGTCTCCGTCGTCCCAAGGAGCCAGCATGGCCGCGCCGGCGCTCACCGACGGCACCCAGACCTCAGGCGGCTGCGGGGGCTCAGCCTCGATCCACTCGCGGAGCCGCCGCTCGAGGTCGAGGGGCGGCATGCCTGGGCCTTGGCCCACAACCACGAACTCGTCGCCACCCCAGCGGGCCACCAGGTCGCCAGCACGCACCACGTGGCGCAGACCGTCGGCGACGGCGGCCAGCACGGAGTCCCCCGCGGCGTGACCGCCGGCATCGTTGGCCGCCTTGAGCCCGTCGACGTCGACGAAGACCGCGCTCACCGCGTTTCCCGCCCTCCGTGCGGAGGCCACGATGGGGCGGCCGAGCAGCTCGAGCCCCCGACGGTTCAACAAGCTGGTGAGCACATCGTGAACGGCGGCATCCTCGGCCTGCTCGCGGGCCAGCTCGAGAGCATCCAGACTGCGTCGCCGCGCGGAGTTGACCAGGGCGGCGAGGAGCGTGGCCGCAACCATCCCCAGGGTCCAGTGGGCCAGGCGTGGGGCGTCCGCGGCGAAGACGGCGATCGTCACCTCCCAGATCAGCCAGCACCCGGCGACGACTCCCGCGAACCAGCGCGGATCCAGCAGTCCGGAGGCCAGGCCGACCACGACGATCATCAGGTTGCTCGTGGGCCAGAGCTCTCCGGCGAAGGCCAGGTGCACCAAAGTGTTGGCCGCGGCCAACAAGGCCACGGCCGCGGTGAGGGGATGCCCGAGGCCAGGCGGTACGCCGCTGCGCGTCACCCACACGAACAAGACAGCCAGGACCAGTGCGGAACCGCAGGCAGCCGCGGTCATGCCCAAGGCAAAGTTCCCGGTCAGCAGGATCGGTTCGACGACTGCGACCAGCACGAACAGCGCGGCCAGCAGACCCGCCACTTCCGGCAGGGCAGCCGCCACGGCATCGTCGTACCGTCGGACCGCCGTCACCCCCCCAGCATCGGCTCGTTTGCGGACGCCCTTGATGCTTGCGACCCGTCTCGAGGCAACACTGTGACAGTCTGCGCTGGGTCGGTCGGAGGCGCGGCCTGAGGGTTCGATGCGCCGGCGACTCGTGACCAGCGGGCAGAGCGCTCGTCTCGACCTGGTGGAGCTACGGGGATTCGAACCCCGGACCTTCTGCATGCCATGCAGACGCGCTACCAACTGCGCCATAGCCCCAAGACCGCCGGCCATGACCGACGATGGTCAGGATAGCCGCTCCCAGCACTCAGACCGAAACCGGCCGACCCTCAGACGTCGTCCCCGACGACCGGCTCGGGGAGCGTCCCGGCGTTGTGCTCGGCCAGCCGCCACGCACCGTCGCTGGTCTCCTCGAGCACCGACCAGGAGCAGTTCGCCAGGCCGCCGAATACATCCCAGTGCTCGACCGGCAGGCCGATCAAGGTGCCGATCACCGAGCGGGCGGTGCCGCCGTGGGTGACGACGACGAGCACCTCACCTGGGCCCAACGCTTGGAGAGCGCGGCGAACGACCGCCGCCGCGCGCGCACCGACCTCGGACCGGCGCTCACCCGTACGGCCGGCCGGCAGGTCGGCGCCCTGCCGCCAGGCGTCGAATGCAGCAAGGTCCGCGCCGGCCGCCATCTGCGCGCCCGTGAGGCCCTGCCACTCACCTCCGTGAGTCTCCCGCAGGCCCGCATCAAAGGTCGCCGTCAGTCCGGTGAGCCCCACTAACGGTTCGACCGTCGCTCTCGCCCGACTCAGGTCGGAGCTGAGCACCATCGCGGGTGGCAGGCCGGCCAGCAGGGTCGCCGCCCTCCGCGCCTGCTCCACACCGACCTGGTCGAGCTCGACGTCGAGCTGGCCCTGAAATCGACCTTCCGTGTTCCATGCCGTGCGACCGTGGCGCCACAAGACAACGCGGCGCGGACCGGGTGCGGTCACGCCTCGGCTCTGTGCACAGCGCTCTTGGGGGCGTTGACGTCGGTGGGTAGCGCGATCACCGGGCAGTCCCTCCACAGCCGCTCGAGGGAGTAGAACACTCGCTCTTCGGCGTGCTGGACGTGGATCACGACGTCGAGGTAGTCCAGGAGCACCCATCGGCCCTCGCGGGCGCCTTCGCGACGCGTGGGCTTGACTGCATGCTCGACGCGCAGCCGCTCCTCGATGGCGTCGACGATGGCCGAGACCTGACGATCGTTCGGCGCCGAGCAGAGCAAGAAGGCGTCGGTGATGGCGAGCTGTTCGGACACGTCGAAGGCGATGATGTGCTCGCCGAACTTGTCGGCGGCGGCCTCCGCGGCGGAGGTGATGAGGGCGATGGACTCAGGTGCTGCGCTCACGTGGTGGCTTCCCGTACGGCGAAATCGGACCCTCTAGGGTCTCACGGTTCGACGGATGACCCGGGGCGCGCACGCGTCAGCCCTGAGCAGGTGGCTCAGGGCGTCTTCTTGGGGTTGTAGTCCTTGCCCAGGATCACGACCACGTCAGCGACGCTCTGGCCCTGGCTGGTCAGCCGCACCGCAGAGTCAGGCAGACCCAACGCCGTGGCGATCGCCGCTCCCTCGGCGCGCTTGGCTGCAGTGCTCTCGGTGATGAGCACGAGCGACTTCGGCGTACCGAACTTCGCGGCGTTGCCGCCCGCGACGTAGGTGAACCCGTCGGCGACCAGCCGGTCACGGGCGCTGGACCCCAGGCCGGGCGTACCGACGCCGTTCTGCACGAGCACGCGTACGTCGCCGCCCGGGCGTGACGCGGCTTTGGAGCCGGCCAGCAGGTCGTCGACCAGCTCCCCAGCAGCGGACTGGTCCACCCCGACCGACGGCTGGCTGTCGCCGGCGTCGATCACCGACACGGGCAGCGTCCGGTGCACCACCGAGGTCGATGCCTCGGCGGACCGGAGCGCCGCGAGCATGCCGGGCAATGCGTCAGGGACGTTCGACACTGATCCAGCTCCGAGGCTGCCCAGCGACAGGGTCACCTGGCCGGGATCGGTGGAGAGTCCGTCGAGGGCAGCCGATAGGACCGCATCGAGGCGGGCGAGGCGGCTCTCTTCCGGCTCACCCTTGCCGAGGAAGGCCGCGTAGACCGCGGCCGAAGCCCCGTCGAGGGTCTGGGTGCCGGCGGGGATCAGAATGACCTGACCGCCACCCTGCCCCGGACCGGTGACATCGGTGTCGACGTCGACGGTCACTCCCCCGGCCGCGTCGACCATGGCGGCCAGCGCCTCCGAGGAGAGCTCCCAGGTGCCGTCGACGGTGATGCCGAGGGTGTCGGCGAGCGCGTTGGCCGCCCGAGCCGGATCGGGCAGGCTCGCAGCTTCGGCCAGGGTCATCGGACCGAAGCCCGCCACGTCGACGACCAGCTTCGACGGGATCAGCACGACCGCGCCGTCGCCGGATGCCGGGTCTGAGGCCAGCAGCGCCATCCCGGTGACCGTCGGGTCACCGATCTTGAGCAGGACGGTGGATTGGGACCGCCCCGGCGTCACCGCACCGGGCTGTTCGCCAGCTGGTGAACGGCCGACCACGTAGGCGACGACGAGAGCGAGCACGACGACGGCGGCGCCGGCCGAGACGGCCAAGCGGCGTCGACGCTCGCGTCGCTTCCGCTCGGCCCGAGCCGCGTTGCGAGCACCGGTCGAGGCCCCAGCAGGCAGTACGGCAGTGGCCGAGGCGTGGGCCGGGCGCTCCAGCAGGCCGGTGGCCGTACCCGCGACCGATCCCGTAGCCGCAGCTGAGGGTGGTGCTGCGTGCTTGGACGGGGCCGCAGTACCGCTGGGAAGGGTTGCCGCGGCCCCCTTGGGCTTGGCCCGCTTGCCACTCACTGATCGCTCCCGCGGTAGAGGCCACGCTTGTGTACGTACTGGACGACTCCGTCCGGCACCAGGTACCAGATCGGCAGGTTCTGCTCGATTCTTTCGCGACAGTCGGTACTTGATATTGCGAGCGCCGGCACCTCGACCAGGCTGACCCCGCCGATCGGCAGGCCCGGGTCGGACAAGACATGGCCAGGGCGGGTCACTCCGACGAAGTGCGCCAGGGCGACAGCCTCGTCGGCATCGCGCCAGGTGAGGATCTGTCCTAAGGCGTCGGCGCCGGTGATGAAGAAGAGGTCCCAGTCGGGGCCACGTTCGGCCCGCAGGTCACGCAGGGTGTCGACGGTGTAGGTCGGGCCAGCGCGATCGATGTCGATCCGGCTCACCGAGAACCGCGGATTGGACGCCGTCGCGATGACCGTCATGAGGTAGCGGTCCTCGCCCGCGGTCACCTCGCGCTCGAGCTTTTGCCACGGCTGGCCAGTCGGGACGAAGACGACCTCTTCCAGGGAGAACCGCTCCGCGACCTCGCTCGCGGCGACGAGGTGGCCGTGATGGATGGGGTCGAAGGTGCCACCCATCACACCGAGCCGTCGGGTCGCCACCGTCAGACGGTAGCCCGCCCGGCGGTGATCGGCCGGGAGGCGCTCAGCGGTCGGGAGGCGATCAGCGGTCGCGGTTGAAGCGGGTCACCACGAACAGCAGCACGAGCAGCGCTCCCAGCGCGAGCCCGCCCGTGACCCACGGGGGAACCCGGATGGTGTCCGCCTCACCAGGAACGACGTGCGCGACCCACGTGACCGCGCTGAGTGCCTCACCAGTCATGCCCGGAGCCTAGAGCACCGTCTGGGAAGATCCACCGAAGGTCGGCAATCTGCCACCGATCCGGCGCGGGGGCGCACCATCTGTGGACAAGAGCAAGGAGCACTCATGCGAGTGGCGTTTCTGGGGACCGGCCGCATGGGGCTGCCGATGGCTCGCCACGTGCTCGAGGCCGGGCACGAGTTGGTGACCTGGAACCGTACGGCTGACCGGGCTGCCCCGCTGGTCGCTGCGGGCGCCACGTCGGCGGCCACCCCGGCCGACGCTTCGGCGGAGGCCGAGGTGATCGTCCTCGCGCTGTTCGGGCCGGACTCAGTGCGTTCGGTCCTCGACGGCCCCGACGGGGTCCTGGCCGGCGCCGTCGACGGGGCCCTGGTCCTCGACACGACGACGATCGGACCCAGTGACGCGCGGGGGTTCGAGGCCCTGGCCAAGCAGCACGGCCTTCGGTACGTCGATGCCCCGTTGTTCGGGTCGATCGAGCCCGCCGAGGCCGGCACGCTGGCGACGTACGTGGGCGGATCGGTCGAGGACGTCGCAGTCGCCCGCGCCGTCCTCGACTGCTGGTGCGATCCGGCCCAGGTCACCCATGTCGGCCCGGTCGGCGCGGGCGCGGCCGTCAAGGTCGTTCGCAACATGGCCCATGGCATCGCCACGGCGGGCATCGGCGAGTGCCTCCGGCTGGCCGCCGACCTCGGCGTCCCCCGCGACCTGGCGCTGGAGGCTGTCTCCAACGGCCCGTTCTCCTGGACCTACGGCTGGCGCGGCCGCGAGATAGCCGAGCGCGACCACACCACCGTGGTGTTCAGCCTCGACCTGATGACCAAGGACCTCGCGCTCGCCGTGCAGGAGGCCGCCCGGCCGATGCCGGTTTCCGTTGCCGCGCTCGAGCAGGCGCAGGCCGCCCAGGCTGCCGGGCGTGGCTCGGAGGACTACGGCGCCCTCGCCGACTACGTCGAAGGCTGACTGCCACCTGCCGGCTGTCAGGGTCTGATGTGGCCGTCGCCGGTGACGACGTAGGTCGTCGAGGTGAGTTCCGGAAGGCCCATGGGGCCGCGGGCGTGCAGCTTCTGCGTGGAGATCCCGATCTCGGCCCCGAACCCGAACTCGCCACCGTCGGTGAAGCGGGTCGAAGCGTTGACCATGACGGCGGCTGCGTCGACGCCTGCGACGAACCGCTGGGAGGCGACCACCGAATCGGTGACGATGGCCTCGGTGTGCCCCGTACCCCATCGCCGGATGTGCAGCAGCGCGTCGTCGAGGCTGTCCACGACGGCCGCGGCGAGGTCCAGCGACAGAAACTCTGCGCCCCAGTCCTCCTCGGTGGCCTCGACGAAGGTCACCGGTGAGTCGGCGGCGTACGGCGCCACGCGACTGTCACCGTGCACGGTCACGCCCGACTCGGCCAGGGCGGCCAGCGCGGTCGGCAAGAACCGCTCAGCCACTCCGGCATGGACCAGCACGGTCTCGGCCGCGTTGCACACCGACACCCGATGAGTCTTGGAGTTGAGCAGGATGGCGAGCGCCTTGTCGAGGTCGGCGTGCTCGTCGACGTAGACGTGGCAGTTGCCCACCCCGGTCTCTATCACCGGGACCGTGGACCCGTCCACGACCGACCGGATGAGCGCCGCGCCACCGCGGGGGATCAGCACGTCCACCAGGCCGCGGGCGGTCATCAGGTGCTTGACGGCCTCATGGGTCTCGCCGGGTACGAGCTGGACCGAATCCGCGGGCAGCCCGGTGGCCGCCAGGGCCTCGCGCATCGCCGCGACGAGCGCCGCGTTGGACGCCGCCGCCGAGGAGGACCCGCGCAGGAGCACCGCATTACCGGACTTCAAGCCGAGCCCTGCGGCATCCACGGTGACGTTGGGGCGGGCCTCGTAGACGATCCCGACCACCCCGAGCGGCACCCGGACCTGCCGCACGGTCAGACCGTTGGGCAAGGTGAAGCCCCGCACCACCTCGCCCACCGGATCGGGCAGGTCGGCGACCTCGCGCAGAGCTTGGCTCATCGCTTCCAGCCGGTCAGGCGTCAATCTCAGGCGGTCGACGATGCCCGCAGCCGTTCCGGTGCTCTCGGCGCGAGATACGTCCGTCTCGTTCGCCGCGAGAATCGCGTCCGCGTCCGACCGCAGAGCCTGGGCCATCGCCACCAGTGCGGCGTCCTTGTCCTGGCGCGAGGCGCTCGCGAGCCGTACCGCCGCGGTCTTCGCCCGCCGCGCGGTCTCGAGCACGGCCTCGCGGTCATCCCCCATGACTGGTCACCCATCCCGCACGACTGCTCACCGACCCCGCGTACCTGCTCACCGACCCCGCGTGGCTGCTCACCGACCCCGCGTACCTGCTCACCGACCCCGCGTGGCTGCTCACCCACGCATACCTGCTCACGCCTTCAGGATAACGAGCGCCGGACAGCGAGCGGCACCGTCGCCCCCACCCCCGCGCTTCACCCAGCAGGGCGCCCTTGGGACGGTGCCCAAACCCGGACATACCTGGCTTTTCAGTCAGCCAAAAGGGCGGCCCACTGGGTGAAGCGCGAAAGGTTTGGGGGGTTAGAAGGGGCGTACGGCTCCGGCCGGTACCAGTCGGACCGCGAGCTCGCCGGCGTGGCCGCGCCGCTGGAAGGTGCCGCGGTCGACCACCTCGAGCCCCACGACGTCCCAGGCCGGCAGGCCCGCCGAAGCCCGATGCGTCTCCCACAGCCGCAGCGCCAAGATCGCGGCGTCGGCGACGTCGACGGCTTCCTCCCAGTAGGACACCTCCGCCCGATCGGCGGCGTAGCGGCCGTTGAGCAGGAACGGGTGCTCGTGCGAGAGCTGCTCCAGAGCGGTGCGGATGACCGACGGCTCAACCCCCTCCCCCGCGACGGTGAGGGTGACGTGCCACATGGCGGCATCGTCGACGCTGGTGCCGCCCTCGGCGCCCACCACCCCTTCCGGATCGTCCACGACACCTCCAGGGTCAGCGCACCAGTGCGGTCGACCGTTCCCGTGACGGATCTAGCGGCGGCTCACCGACGCAAGAGCACCAGGTCGTCGCGGTGCACGACCTCACGCTCGTACGCCGGTCCGAGCTCACGAGCCAGGTCACGGGTCGACCGGCCCAAGAGCCCGGGCAGTTCGGTCACTCCAAAGTTGACCAGCCCGCGGGCCACTGCGTAGCCACTTTCGTCGAGAAGGTCCACCGGATCGCCCGCTTCGAAGTCACCGTCGACCCCGGTGATGCCCGCTGGAAGGAGAGACAAACGCCGTTCGACCACAGCCAGGACAGCCCCTGGGTCCAGCCACAGCCGACCGCGCGGCGTCGCGGCGTGCGCGAGCCACAGCAGGCGCGTGCGTGTTCGGGCACCGGTCGGCGTGAAGCACGTGCCGACCTCGTCGCCGGCCAACGCCGCGGCGGCGTGCGCCGTCGATGCCAAGACCACGTGCATGCCGGCCCCCGTCGCGATCCGAGCGGCCTCGACCTTCGTGGCCATTCCGCCCGTCCCGACACCCGCGCCGCCGCGCTTGCCCAGCAGCACACCTGCCAGGTCGGCATCGCCGGCAACCACGGTGAGGCGCCGTGTGCCGCTCCGCGCCGGGTCGGCGTCGTGGAGACCGTCCACGTCGGACAGGAGGACCAGGAGGTCGGCATGCAGCAGGTGGGCCACCAGCGCCGCCAACCGATCGTTGTCGCCTACCCGAATCTCATCCGTCGCGACCGTGTCGTTCTCGTTGACGACGGGGACGATGCCCAGCTCCAGCAAGCGATACAGCGTCCGTTGAGCGTTGCGGTAGTGCGCCCGTCGAACCACATCGGCGGCGGTCAGCAGCACCTGACCGACCTGCGCGCCGTGGGCAGCGAACGCCTCGGTGTAGCGATGGACGAGTGCGCCCTGGCCGACGCTTGCGGCGGCCTGCTGGGTTGCCAGGTCACGGGGTCGACGCTTGAGGCCCAAGGGTGCGAGCCCCGCCGCGATCGCTCCAGAGGAGACGAGCACCACCTCGTGGCCCCGGGCACGGTGGGCCGCGAGCACGTCGACCAGCGACCGTACGGCCGCGTCGTCGATCGAACCGGCCGGCGTCGTGATCGAGGACGAGCCCACCTTGACGACGACTCTGTGGGCCGCGGCCACCTCTGGACGGGCCACGTTCACCCGCGGCCGTCCAGCCTCAGATCCGTGCCCCGCGGGCCGGGCAGGTTGCCCGAACCGGCCTCGATCGTTGGCTCCCAGTCGAAGACCCAACCGTCCTCCCCGCCGATGACGACCTCGGCGCCGGGCTGTGCGCCCAGCTCGACGAGCTTGGCCTCGATCCCGATCCGGGCGAGCCGGTCGGCGAGGTAGCCGACCGCCTCGTCGTTGCTGAAGTCGGTCTGCCGCATCCATCGTTCGGGACGCTCGCCGCGCACCCGAAACCGTTCGCCCTCCCGAGTCACCGTGAAGTCGGCGTCGTTGACGGCCTTGGGCCGCAGCACGATGCGGGGCGCCTCGGTGTCGACCTCGGCCGCTCTCGCTTCCGCGACCATCGCCGCCATGGCGAAGGTCAGCTCGCGCAGTCCTTCCTGCGAGACCGCCGACACGGCGAAGACCGGGTAGCCACGCTCTTCGAGGATCGGGGTGACCAGCTCGGCGAGCTCACGCCCTTCCGGGACGTCGACCTTGTTGAGGGCCACCAGCCGGGGACGGTCGGCGAGCCCGCCGTACTCCGCCAGCTCGGCTTCGATGACATCCAGGTCGCTCACCGGGTCGCGACCGGGCTCGAGCGTTGCGCAGTCGAGCACGTGAACCAGCGCGGCGCAGCGCTCGACGTGCCGCAGGAACTCAAGCCCCAGGCCTTTGCCCTCGCTCGCTCCGGGGATCAGGCCGGGCACGTCGGCCACGGTGTAACGGACGTCCCCTGCCCGGACGACGCCGAGGTTGGGAGCCAGCGTCGTGAACGGATAATCAGCGACCTTCGGACGCGCGGCGGAGATCGACGCCACGAGGCTGGACTTGCCCGCACTGGGATATCCGACCAGGCCGATGTCGGCCACGGTCTTCAGCTCCAGCACCACGTCACCTGACCACCCGGGCTCGCCGAGAAGCGCGAAACCAGGGGCCTTGCGTCGTTGGCTGGCCAGGGCCGCGTTGCCGAGACCGCCCCGGCCGCCGGCGGCAATGACGTACGTCATCCCGGCGCCGAGCAGGTCGACGAGAACCTCGCCGTCCTCGGCGCGCACGATCGTGCCGTTCGGCACGGGGAGCACGAGATCCTCACCGTTGGCGCCATTGCGGTGCGCGCCCTGGCCGGGCTTGCCGGAGGTCGCCTTCCGATGGGGCGCGTGGTGGTAGTCGAGCAGCGTGGTGACGTTGGGGTCGACCACGAGGATCACATCGCCGCCGTTCCCGCCGTTGCCGCCGTCGGGGCCGCCGAGCGGCTTGAACTTCTCCCGGTGGACCGAGGCGCAGCCGTGCCCGCCGTTGCCGGAGGCGACGTGGAGCACGACGTGGTCGACGAACGTCGTCACGGCCGGGTCACCTCCTGGTTCGGGTCGCGTCGGTTGCTGCGGAAAGAAGAAGGGCGGCGACCCCATGCCGGGGTGCCGCCCATCTGGTGGTCAGGATCGACCTCAGGCGGAGGTCTCCGCCGGAACGATGTTGACCACGCGGCGACCACGCCGGGAGCCGAACTCCACGGCCCCCGCCTGGAGCGCGAACAGCGTGTCATCGTCGCCGCGCCCAACGCCGGTGCCGGGGTGGAAGTGCGTGCCACGCTGGCGGACGATGATCTCTCCGGCGTTGACGAGCTGGCCGCCGAAGCGCTTGACGCCGAGTCGCTGAGAGTTGGAGTCCCGCCCGTTTCGGGTCGAGCTTGCGCCCTTTTTGTGTGCCATCGGTCTGCCTCTGTCGTCTCTGGGTGGTTTCGCGTGCGGTGGTTTGGGGGGCTACTTCGACGTGGACTTCGTTGTCGACTTCGCTGTCGACTTCGATGTCGACCCGATGCCGGTGACCCGGACGAGCGTCAGCTTGGAACGGTGGCCCATCCGCTTGCGATAGCCGGTCTTGTTCTTGTACTTCAAGATGTCGATCTTCGGCCCCTTCGTGGCGCTCAAGATCTCACCGGTCACGCTGACCTGGGCCAGCGACTTGGCGTCGGAGGTGACCGAGTCACCGTCGACGAGAAGCAGGGCCGGGAAAACCACCTCGGAGCCAGGATCCCCGGGCTGCCGGTCGATCTCGATGACATCGCCGACGGCGACCTTCTCCTGACGGCCACCGGCGCGAACGATCGCGTACACCGCGGACTCCCTGCTTTCGCCTGTCGTGATTTGAGCGTTCCCCGAGCACGCCACAAGAGGGCGGGCACACAGGGGAACGGCGCGCTGCGCACGCCGACGCTCTAGGGTACGGGTCCCTCGTTCGAGGGTCAAAACGCCCGGATTCGAAGCAATCCCCCCAGCCAGTCTCCGGGCCCGACCCCAACCCTCGCGCCGGTCAGGCCAGCGTGGATCCGCCCACGGGTGAGGGTACGAGGCGCACGACCCGATCCGCGACGACCCCGGCCTCGGCAGCGTCGTGCGTGACATGGATCGCCGGCGTCCCGAGGCGCTTGAGAAGCCCACGTACGTCGGCGGCCAACCGATCGCGGAGATCACGATCCAGAGCGCCGAACGGCTCATCGAGCAGGAGCAGCCGGGGACTTGGGGCGAGTGCGCGCGCCAGCGCAACCCGCTGCGCCTCACCGCCGGACAGGGTCGCCACCGAACGCGAGCCATGGTCGGGCAGCTCGACCAACGACAACAGCTCCGCCACCCGCGGGCCGCGCTCCGCCCGTGGCGTCCCCGATGCCGCCAGGCCGTACGCCACGTTCGCCGCCACGTCGAGGTGCGGGAACAGCACTGCGTCCTGGAATACCAGCCCGAAGCCCCTGCGGTGCGGAGGTGTCGCCGACAGCGACTCACCGTTCCAACACACAGTCCCCGCATCAGGAGCGAGCAGGCCGGCGACCACCCGCAACAGCGAGGACTTCCCCGAGCCGCTCGGCCCGAGCAGCGCCACGATCTCCTCGCGGCCCACCTCGAGATTCACCTGACGCAACAGCGGACGCTGGTCGTAGGACACCTCGACCCCGGCCAGCGCGAGCCCGCCCTGGCCGACCGATGCGCTACCGGTCACAGCGAACCCGCCCGATCGCTGCGCCACCGGTCGGCGAGCAGCACGACGGCAGCCGTCACGAGCATGAGCAGGGTCGAAGCAGCGGCCGCCTCTCCGACATTCGCCTCCCCGGGTCGACCGAGCAACCGCACGACCACGACAGGCAACGTGGGCTCCGAGGATCGCGCAAGGAACGCGGTGGCGCCGAACTCCCCCAGCGACACCGCCGCAGCCAGGCCCGCGCCGACGGCCAGCGCCCGGGCCAGCGCGCGGCCGTCCACCGTCCGCCACGTGCGCCAGGTCGAGGCACCAAGGGTTGCGGCCACCTGCCGCAACCGAGGATCGATGGAGCGGAGCACGGGCAAGGTCACCGCGATGACGAGGGGTACGGCCACCAGCGCGTGCCCAAGCGGGACCAGGAACCACGACCCGCGCAGGTCGAGGGGCGCTCGGCTGAACGCGACCAGCAGCCCGAAGCCGACGGTCACCGCGGAGGCGCCGAGCGGAAGCATCAACCAGGTTTCGAGGCTCCGGCCCCCCCGGCGCGAGTACGCGACAGCACAAGACGCGAGCCCACCTATGACGACGGCGACGACGACCGTGGCTGCCGCGTAGCCAAGGGAGGTGCGCACGGAGGCGGCGATGTCGACATCACGAGTGGTCACCGGAGCTGCGAACAGTCCGCGCCACCACGCCAGCCCCCAGTGGTCCCGGACCCGCAAGGAGGACAGCAGCAGGGCGAGCATCGGCAGCGTGATCGCGGCGACTTCGACCACCGCGAGGCCCACAAGCAGCCTCGGCCCAACTCCTCGAATGCGACCGCGCACCTCCCCGCTGGGACGAAGCCGTTGGCTCACCGCCAACCGTGCCTGCAGCCGCGCCGCCACCACCAGCACGAGGACCACGGCGAGCAGCTGGACGATGGCGAGAGCCGCCGCGCCGGACAGGTCCAGCAGCTGAGCCGTCCGTCGGTAGATCTCCACCTCGAGGGTCGGGTGTCTGGGGCCGCCGAGCACCAGGACGACCCCGAAGGAGGTGAACGTGAAACAGAAGATCAGCGCCGCGGCGGCCAGGACGGCTGGTCGCAGGAGCGGCCACGTCACCGTGCGGAAGGCATGCCAGGGAGTGGCCCCGAGCGTTCGTGCCGCCTGGTCGTAGCGCGGGTCGAGGGTGCCCAGCAGGCCCCCGACGACGCGCACCACGACGGCGACGTTGAAGAAGACGTGCGCCAGCAGGATCGCCGCGACGGTGCCGTTCCATGCCGCGGGCAGCAGCGCGCGAAACGCCGTACCCACCACCACGGTGGGAAGCACGAACGGCACCGTGACCAGTGCGAGCATCAACCGTCGGCCGGGGAGCCGGTATCGGTGCAGCACGTAGGCGATCGGCAGGCCTGCCACCAGGGTCAGGCCGGTGCTCACCACGGCTTGCCAGAGCGTGAACCAGGCGATCGAGCGGGTCGATGCCTTGCCGAGGACGGCCAGCCCGGCGGGGTCCCATCCTCGGGCGAGCACCGATCCGAACGGCCAGGCAAGGAAGAGCACGAGGAAGGCCACCGGCACCAGGCCGAGGATCCAGGCGGGTGGAGTTCCGACTCCTCGCAGCGTCGACCGAGGCACCCCGGCGATCTTCTCGGGGTGACGTGAAGGCGCGGTCAGCGTCAGCGGAGCACCAGGTCGGTCCACTCGTCCACCCAGGCGTCGCGGTTGTCGGCGATGTCGGCGGGCGGAAGCGACAGCGGCGCAGCGGGTACGGCTGCGAAGTCGGTGAAGACCTTGGGCAGCGACACTCCCTCCCGAGCCGGGAGGACGAACATGGACAACGGCACGTCGGCCTGCACCTGCGGCGACAGCAGCCAGTCGATGACCGCGCGCGACGCCGCGATGGTCTTGGTGCCGGCCAGGATCCCGGCGTACTCGACCTGCCGGAAGCAGCCGTCGGTCATCACCGACGTGCCGGGCGTGCTCGGCTTGGGGTCGGCGGCGTAGACGATCTCCGCGGGCGGGCTCGAGGCGTAGGAGACGACCAGCGGCCGGTCTCCCTTCCCCGTAGAACCCGAGAAGTCTCCGCTGTAGGCCTCGGTCCAGCCGTTGTCGACCTGCACGCCGTTGGCCGCCAGCTTCGACCAGTAGCCCTGCCAACCGTTCTCGCCGTACCGCGCCACCGTGGCCAGCAGGAAGGCGAGGCCCGGCGAGGACGTGGCCGGGTTCTCGACCACGAGCAGGTCCTTGTAGGCCGGGTCGGTCAGCGCGTCGAGGGTCCGTGGCGGTGACAGACCCTTGGCCGCGAACCAGTTGTCGTCGATGTTGACGCAGACGTCGCCGTAGTCGATCGGCGTGACATAGCCGTTCGCCGTGTCTTGCTGGAGCTCGGGGCGAAGGTCGGCTAGCGACGCCGAGCGGTAGGGCGTGAAGACACCGCCGCTGACGGCTCGGGTGAGCAACGTGTTGTCGACCCCGAAAAGCACGTCACCCTCGGGATTCCCGGCGGTGAGCACCGCCTTGTTGACGAGCTCACCCGCATCGCCACCGCTCACCACCTTCACCGTGATGCCGGTTCGCTGCTCGAACTCGTCCAGCAGGGCGTTGGAGACGGCGAAGGAGTCGTGGGTCAGCAGCGTGACGGTGGTCGGAGCGTCGACGGAGGTCCGGTCCGGGGACGGCTCACCCGAGCTCCCCGTCGACGCGCACGCGGCGAGGAGCACTCCCACCGCCAGCGCCCCTGCACCCCGACGCAGCCGAGTCCGGGCGGATACCTTGCCCTTGGCTGCACGCACACGACACATGGCTTTCCCTCCGCTGGAATTACCCAGATCAGGTTCAAGGGTCGGTGGCGGCGGCCACCCTCTCAGCCCGGCGTTCCCGCGAGCTCCCCTGCGATGGAGTTATGACGTACTCCGCAAGTGTACGTCTGTTCACTCATTCGGCCGCTTCTGGTGACGTGCGCGACTTGGGATGCTGACGTTCTTGGCGTGGCTGATGGTCGTGGAGGCGGAGAGGTGTCGGTGCGGGCTCGTCCGACCCGGGGCTGGCGGCCCGACCCGCTCAGCGACTCCGACGTGGTTGACCTCGCCGAAGCCGGCGCGACCCGTTGGGAGACGACTCCCGCTCAAGCCCGCACCGAGCGCCCACTTCGCGGCTCGCGAGGCGCGGTGGCTGTGAGCGTGTGGAACCTCGCGGTCATGGACGTCGGAATGATGTGCCTGTTCGTCCTGTTCAGGTTCCCCGCTGCCGCAGGGAACTCTCCGTCGGCCCCGAGGGGCAGCTGGGCGGACCTGTCCGCCCTCGGCTACTACCTCGGCGAGTTCGTCGACCTGGCGGCGTCCGCCAAGACGGTGGCGATCGCCAATCCCCTTCCACTGCTTGCCTTCGCCCTGATCATGGCGCTCCAGCTGGTCTCGGTCGGACTCCTCAACCCGAGCGGCGGTCGATCCCTGGGCGGTCGCTGACCAACCGGTGGCGCAGAATTACCTCAAAGGCCGGCTCGCCCGGAGCACGGCGTTCGAGGAGCCCACCCATGCAGTCGACGGCACTAGTCCCCACCGACCGAGCCGAGCGCTACGCCAAGCAGCTGATCTCCCACCTCGGCCGACACGACAACGCCAGCCTCAATGACGCCGGTGAGCAGGTGCTCACGTTCTCGGCCGGTTCGTGCGTCGTCGCCGCCGAGGCCGACGGTGTGCGCCTCGTGGCTGATGCGAAAGACTCCGATCAGCTGGCGGTCGTCCAGGATGTCATCGCCCGCCATCTGGTTCGGTTCGGCGAGAAGGACGAGCTGACCGTCGATTGGTCCTGACCGAAACCTCGGACCGCGAGAAATGACCAGCCCGCGATGACCGGGGCGCGGAGCTAGGCGACCGGTTGGGCTGCCTCGTCCTGCCGGCCGTTGCTGCTACCTCCGTCGCCACTGCTCGCGTCGGCCTGCCCAGCACCGTCACTCGCCTCCCCGTCTCCACCAGCCGCTGCACCCGCTGACGCTTCAGCCTTGGGCGCCTTGGTGGCCCTGGACCGCTTGCGCTTCGGCTTGGGGGTGGCTTCGTCGGCCTCCTGCGCCGAGCCATCGGAGCCGCTGGACGCGACGGCGGACTCACCGTCGGAGTTCTTTGCCGCGTCCTTGGCAGCACCCTGCGTCGACTCCGAATCGGGCTTGGGTCGGGGCATCGGGCCGGGTTTGGGTCCGGGCATCGGGCCGGGTTTCGGCTTGGCGCCTCGTCCGCCACGCCCACGGTCCGCGTCGGAGCCACCTTTGACCTTCAGGTCCACCGGCTCCATCTGCACATGCACCCCGCGGCCACCGCAGTGCTCGCAGGGCTGACTGAAGGCCTCGAGCAGACCCTGGCCGACTCGCTTGCGAGTCATCTGGACCAGCCCGAGCGAGGTGACCTCGGCCACCTGGTGCTTCGTCCGGTCTCTCGACAGGCACTCCAGGAGCCGGCGCAGCACCAGGTCGCGGTTGGACTCGAGCACCATGTCGATGAAGTCGACGACGATGATCCCCCCGACGTCACGCAGCCGCAGCTGTCGAACGATCTCCTCGGCGGCCTCGAGGTTGTTGCGCGTGACGGTCTCTTCGAGGTTTCCCCCGGCACCGGTGAACTTCCCGGTGTTGACGTCGACCACCACCATCGCCTCGGTCCGATCGATCACCAACGAGCCACCAGACGGCAACCAGACCTTGCGGTCCAGCGCCTTGGCCAGCTGCTCGTCGACTCGATGAGCCGCGAACACGTCGGTCTCCTCGGTCCACCGGCTCAGCCGGTCGGCCAGGTCCGGCGCGACATGCGTGAGATAGGGCTGCACCATGTCCCACGCGTCGTCACCGCTGACAATCAGTTTCTTGACGTCCTCGTTGAACACGTCGCGGATGACGCGTACGGCGAGATCGGGCTCGCCGTACAACAACGACGGCGCCGATGCGGTCTTGGCCTTCTTCTCGATGTCCTCCCACTGCGCGCGCAGCCGGGCGACGTCGCGGGAGAGCTCTTCCTCGCTGGCACCCTCCGCGGCAGTCCGCACGATCACTCCGGCGCCCTCCGGAACTGCATCTTTGAGGATGGCCTTGAGTCGCGCGCGCTCGTTGTCGGGCAGCTTGCGGCTGATCCCGGTCATCGAACCGTCGGGGACGTAGACGAGGAATCGGCCGGGCAGGCTGACCTGCGCCGTGAGCCGAGAACCCTTGGTGCCGATCGGGTCTTTGGTCACCTGGACCAGCAGCTGGTCGCCGGACTTCATCGCGTGCTCGATCCGGCGCGGCTCGCCGTCGAGTTGTGCGGCATCCCAGTTGACCTCGCCGGCGTAGAGCACGGCATTGCGCCCCTTGCCGATGTCGAGGAACGCGGCCTCCATCGAGGGCAGCACGTTCTGCACCCGGCCGAGGTAGACGTTGCCGACGAACGATGATGACTCGGCCTTGTTGACGTAGTGCTCAACGAGCATGTCGTCCTCGAGCACGGCGATCTGGGTGCGGTCACCGGTCTGGCGGACGAGCATGACGCGGTCGACGCTCTCCCTGCGGGCCAGGAACTCCGACTCGGTCAGGATGGGCGGGCGTCGACGGCCATGCTCCCGACCTTCCCTCCGGCGCTGCTTCTTCGCCTCCAGCCGGGTCGAGCCGCGGACGCCGGTGACCTCGTCGGCCGTACGGCTGCGCGGCTCGCGAACACGGACCACCGTGTTGGGCGGGTCGTCTCCCGACGCTTCGGCCGACCCAGAACCGCCGCGGCGCCGGCGACGTCGCCGGCGACTCGAGCTGCTCGTCCCTTCAGACGACTCCGGGTCCTGGTCGGTGCCGCCCTCGGAGTCATCAGTGCGTTCCGCGGAAGCTTCGCCGGTCGCCTCGTCGGTTGTCGGGGCGTCGCCCGACGCCTCAGCGGAGCCAGCATCCTCAGCGCCGTCCGCGGCCTCGCGGCCACCTCGACCCCGGCGACCACGACCACCGCGGCGGCGGCGGCGCTTCGGCGTGCCGTCACCCGGCTCACCGGACGCGTCCCCGCCCTGGTCCGCTGAGCCCTCGGCGCCGACTGCGCTGTCCGCTGTCTCGCTCCCGGACAGGCCTGTCTCGCTCCCGGAAAGACTGTCGTCCGGGGAGGTCCCCTCCTCCGACGCTGCGGCCTTCGAACCGCTCCGCGTCCGCCGCCGCTTGGGCGGCTCGGCCAGCTCGGGGTCCGGGGGCTGGAACAGCACGGTGGCCGGCGCCGCCTTCTTGCGACTGCGCGACTTCGGAGCGTCTTCTGCTCCCTGGTCGTCCGTGTCGTGCGGCTGGTCGGGCAACTGGTCTGGCGTGGCGTCGGTGGGGGCCGCGGCCTTCTTGGTCGCGCGCTTGCGGGGCGTTTTCGGCTTGGCTTCCTCGCCCGGCACCTCGTCGTCGCCCGCTGCCGTCTTGCTCAGTGCGGCCTTGGTCTGTGCGGCCTTGGTCTGGCCCGCCTTGCTCTGTGCCGTCTTGGTCTTGCTGGCCGTCTTGGCGGCGGGCGGCTCGGCCGCAGGCTGCTCGGACGAAGGGGCCTGCGCGGAAGCTGCGACAGCCGGCGGCGGGCCGGCGGGACGGACGGCCGCTCTGCGCCGGGGTCTCGACGTGGCAGCCGCGGCCGGGGCGTCGGGCGCCCGGTTGCTGTCGCCGGAGCCACCCTCGGTGGTGCTTGTGGTGCTTGTGGTGCTGGTGGTGCTGTTCTCTGGTCCTTCGAGCATTCGGTGTGCTCCTCACAGCCCCCGGGCACCTGACCCTTCCGGGTCTCGGCGCCGCGCGGGAGCCTTCCTGTTCACCGTCGGGGCCGGCACGGTCTCGTGGACCGCCACGTTGCCCCGGCGTAAGCCTGGGGGGCACCTGTGTCGGGCCGGTCGGTTGACCGGTCAGGTCGGCACGGGTGCCAATGGGTCGCCGACAGTCCGGCCTGCTTCGTCCCATGGCCCCTGCGCCAGCCGGGTCACCAGGGGCGGGACCGGC
The DNA here is from genome assembly GCA_963805505.1 of uncultured Actinomycetota bacterium. GTDB lineage: Bacteria > Actinomycetota > Actinomycetes > DATJPE01 > DATJPE01 > JANPBY01. The sequence continues at coordinate 1,029,469 of CAWDUP010000007.1, forward strand.
GGCGCGAAGTCGGCCACGAGGCGTAGCGCGCTGAGCACGTCGTCGGGTCGTACGGACGGCGCGCCGTGCCGTATGACCAAGTCGAGTATCGCACACCCCGGGTCCCGGCCGGCCGTTCTACCGGTGTCATCCGTGCGCGGGTCGCCAGGCTGACCTCCACCCACGACCCGGGCTTGCACGGCCAGGACACAGACCGCGGCGCGGGCGTCAAAAGCGCGGACGCCCTTCTTGGTCAGCCGCTCGACCAGCACCTTGTCGCTGGCCATGAACCTGGCGGCGGCCGCTTCGACCACGTCGACCGGCACGTCGGGCAGGGCGATCTCCCACTCCGACGCCTCGAGACGATCAGCCAGCGACCCGTGGCCGGCCTCGACGACCTCCTCGATGTCGAGCCCTGGCGGGAGCGCCTCGTCGAGCAGCTTGCGCAGGCGTTCGGGGTCGCACCGCTCGGCGACGCCGATCTCGAGATACTCCGCCTCCGACGCCGTACCCGTGGGCGCGGCGTTGGCGTAGGACACCTTGGGGTGCGGTGAGAAACCCGCTGAGTAGGCCATCGGTACGGCGGCACGACGCAGCGCCCTCTCGAACGCCCGGGCGAAGTCTCGGTGCGAGGTGAACCGCAGTCGGCCCCGCTTGGCATAGCGGATCCGCAAGCGCTGCACCGTGGGGGGTGGGGGCGGTCCGTCAGGGGTCCGAGCCGCCATCAGCCAGGTCCGTCCTGGAGCAGCGCGTCGACGATGCGCGCGCCGGCCGCCTCCGCCTCGGCATCGGGCAGGAACGGCATGAAGTCGACCCACATCGGCAGCATCGACCCGCGCAGCTGCAAGGCACCGTGCGGGCGCGGCATGAACCACAGGTGAAAGTGCTCTCCCCCGTCCCCCCAGCGAGCGACGTGCACTCGCGCCACTCCGCCGAGCCCGAGGACGGCTCGCTCGACGCGGGCGATCAGTGGACCCAGCTCGACGGCCAGCGGGGCAGGCAGGTCGGCGAAGGAGTCGTGGTGCGCGCGGGTCTCGAGCAGCACCTGGCCGAGCAGCTCGGTCGGGCGGAACAGCCGCAGCCGCCAGTGCTCGTCGGACCAGAGGTAGGCCGAGTCCGGTGCGGCGCACGAATCGCAGTCGGCACCGCCTTCCCCGCGCCGCGCAGGCTCCACCCGGGCGGGAGCATCCAGGGCCTTGACCCGCACCTCACCGGTGAAGGGGAACCACGGGTCGTTCAGCAGCTCATCAGGGACCGGAGGACGTACGTCTCCGGGCTCGACCAGCGACTCTCGCGGGGCCGGTTCCGTCACGGGGCCGCCGACTCGAGGGCCGGTGAGGGCACGACGGTGAGTGGAAGCAGGCTTGCGCCGGTCGGCCCGACCTGGATGTCGGTGCCCAGCTGCGGGCACACCCCGCAGTCGAAGCAGGGCGTCCAGCGGCAGTCATCGACCTCTACCTCTGACAGTGCGTCCTGCCAGTCCTCCCAGAGCCACTCCTTGTCGAGGCCACTGTCGAGGTGGTCCCAGGGCAAGACCTCGTTCTGCTCGCGCTCACGAGTGGTGAACCAATCGACGTCGACGCTGCCTTCGGATAGCACCATCCGGGCAGCGTCCATCCAGGCGTCGTAGGAGAAGTGCTCGCTCCAGCCGTCGAAGCGCGCTCCGTCCTCCCATACCCGCCGGATCACGGCAGAGACTCTTCGGTCGCCTCGCGAGAGCAGCCCTTCGACGATGCCGGGCTTGCCGTCGTGGTAGCGGACTCCGATCGCCCGGGCGAACTGCTTGTCGGCACGAATCGCCTCGCGAAGCTTGGCCAGCCGCGCGTCGGTGGTCTCGTGGTCGAGCTGGGCGGCCCACTGGAACGGGGTGTGCGCCTTCGGGATGAACCCGCCGATCGACACCGTGCACCGGATGTCCCGGCTGCCGCTGGCCTCACGCCCCGCGCGGATGACGTTCTTGGCCATCTCGGCGATCTGCAGAACGTCTTCGTCGGTCTCGGTCGGCAGACCGCACATGAAGTAGAGCTTCACCTGCCGCCAGCCGGCGGCATAGGCCGTGGTGACGGTGCGGATCAGGTCTTCCTCGCTGACCATCTTGTTGATGACGCGGCGCAGCCGTTCGCTGCCCCCCTCTGGCGCGAAGGTCAGGCCGGAGCGACGGCCGTTGCGGGAAAGCTCATTGGCGAGGTCGACGTTGAATGCATCAACCCGAGTGCTGGGCAGCGACAGGCTCGTGTTGGTGCCCTCGTACCGGTCGGCCAGTCCCTTCGCGACTGCACCGATCTCGGAGTGGTCGGCGCTGGACAGGCTCAGCAGTCCGACCTCCTCGTAGCCCGAGGCGGCCAGACCTTGCTCCACCATCTCGCCGATCCCCGTGATGGAACGCTCACGAACGGGTCGGGTGATCATCCCCGCCTGGCAGAACCGGCAGCCGCGGGTGCAGCCGCGGAAGATCTCCACGCTCATCCGCTCGTGGACGGTTTCAGCCAATGGCACCAACGGTTTCTTGGGGTACGGCCACTCATCGAGGTCCATGACGGTGTGCTTGGCGACCCGCCAGGGAACGCCGGGCCGGTTGGGGGCGACGCGCCGGATGCGCCCGTCAGGGAGGTAATCGACGTCGTAGAACGCGGGGACGTAAACCCCGCCGGTGCGGGACAACCGCAGCAACAGCTCCTCCCGACCGCCGGGCCGACCCTCCCGCTTCCAGGCCTCGATGACGTCGGAGATCTGCAGAACCGCTTGCTCACCGTCGCCGAGCACCGCTGCGTCGATGAACTCCGCGATGGGCTCGGGGTTGAAGGCCGAGTGCCCTCCGGCGATGACGATCGGGTGGTCGACCGTGCGGTCGGTGGCCGTCAACGGGATGCCCGCGAGGTCGAGGGCGGTGAGCATGTTGGTGTAGCCGAGCTCGGTGGAGAAGCTGATGCCCAAGACGTCGAAGTCGCCGACCGGGCGGTGGCCGTCGACGGTGAACTGCGGGACGTGGTGCTCCCGCATCAGCGCCTCGAGGTCCGGCCAGACGGCGTACGTACGCTCAGCAATGGTGTCGGGGCGCTCGTTGAGGACCTCGTACAAGATCATTCCGCCCTGGTTGGGCAGCCCCACCTCGTAGGCGTCGGGATACATCAACGCCCAACGGACCGTGGTGTCGTCCTCGCCCCAGGGCTTGAGCTGGGCGTTGAGCTCGCCACCGACGTACTGGATCGGCTTGCTGATCAGCGGAAGCAACGGCTCGAGACGCGCGAACACGGACATTCCGGAGCGCTCAGCCATGCGACCCAGGGTAGTCGCAGCTCACGAGCCCGCCCGCACTCCGACCTCCCCGCCCCGCTGAACGGGGTGCGGTGTCAGGCGTAGCGGCGCATGTGAACGTTTTGCAGCAGGCCGATCGCCATCATGTTGGCGAACATCGACGAGCCGCCGTAGGACACGAAGGGCAAGGGCACTCCGGTCATGGGCATGATGCCCAAGGTCATCCCGATGTTCTCGAACATCTGGAACGTGAACCAGCACACGATCCCGGTCGCGACCAGCCGCCCGAACATGTCCTCAGCGTCCAGCGCGATGCGCATCGCCCGCCACAGCACGATGCCCAGCAGCACGATGATGGTTGCCGCGCCGATGAAGCCCAGCTCCTCGCCGGCCACGGTGAAGATGAAGTCGGTCTGCTGCTCGGGGATGAACTTCCCGTTGGTCTGGGTGCCTTGGAACAACCCCGCCCCGTCGAATCCGCCGGCGCCGATGGCGATGCGCGCCTGCTTGAGCTGATAGCCCGCGCCGCCCGGGTCGAAGTCGGGGTTGGTGAAGGCAGCGAACCGGTTGATCTGGTACGTCGACAGCACGCCGGCCTTGATGGCCAGGCCGGCGCCCAGGACACCGATACCGATCAACCCCGCCATCCACGGTGTCGGCGTCCCCGCGACCGCGAGGATCCCCAGGACGAGGAAGCCGATGACGATCGTCGTCCCCAGGTCGGGTTGCAGCATGATCAGGGCGATCGGCACCGCGGCCACCAGCAGGGCCAACCCGACGTCGACCAGCCGCGGTTGGTCTTCGGCATCACGTTTCTCGGACAAGATCATCGCGAGCCCCACGCACAGCGCGACCTTGGCGAACTCCGATGGCTGCACCGAGAAGCCGCCCGGCAGGACGATCCAGGAGTGGCCGCCGTTGATCGTGCTGCCCAGGGGCGTCAGCACCGCGAGCAGGCCGAGCAGCGAGATCAGGTAGACGAACGGGGCGTAGGCACGCAGCATCCGGTAGTCGAACAGCGCCGTGGCCATCCCGAGAGCGCACCCGATGGCGATGTTGATGACGTTGCGCTTGAGATAGCCCATCGGGTCGAGACCCGCGTCGAGGGCCCGGCCACGGGTCGCCGAATACACGAGCACGGTTCCCAGCACGCACAGCGCGATCACGGACAGGAGCAGCACCCAGTCCAGTCGCCGTAGAACCGACTCGCGATCTGCGGCGCGCGAGGCGAAACCACGCTGTCGGGCGGCCGCCTGGGTCGGCGTGTAGCCATAGGTCACGGCGCACCACCCCGGCGGTACGGCCCCGCAGCGCTGGTGTTCGGCGGCGTGCTCGCATCCGGACCGGACGGACCCTGGGGGCTGTTCGGCGTGCCCGGGTCAGCCGGCGCCGACGGCTGGAGGACAACGCCGTCGGAGCCGATCTTCGGCAGCTTCTTCGGGGGCTTCCCGCCGGGAAGGATCGACTTGGCGAGGTCGACGTTCCCGCCCCGGATGCCGTACAGGCCGTCGTAGATCGAACGTACGCCGGGCCCGGAGTTGCCGGCACCCGTGCCACCCTGACTGATCATCATCACGATCGCGTACTGCGCCTTGCCGACGCCGCCGAAGGACGCGAACCATGACGTGTCGTCCTTGCCCTCGACCTGTCCCGACCCGGTCTTGGCGCCCACGTTGATCGGGTACGCCGGTCCGAACACACCGGCACCGGTGCCCTCGCGAGCCACGCCCCGCAGAGCGTCCTGCAGGAAGGCGATGGTCTCCTTGCTGGCCGGGAGCTTGCCGGACTTGATCGGCTTGAACCGCTTGACGACGCTGCCGTCCGGCGCAATCACGGCCTTGGCGACCTGCGGCTGCCACAGCGTCCCGCCGTTCGCGATCGCGGCGTAGACGCGAGCCACCTGCAAGGGCGTCACCAGAGTGTCACCCTGGCCGATCGCGACGTTGACGGCGTCACCTCCGCGGTACTGCCAGCCGTCGACGCAGTTCTCGGCCGCGATGGCCTTGAGGTAGGCGGCGCGCTGCGGGTCCTTCTCCTCGGGGTAGCCGTTCTTGCCGCGCGCGCACCAGACGTCCTTGAGCTGGTCGTACGTCGCCTGCCGGTCCGCGCGGGAGACGACAGCACCCGCCGACTCCGACGGAAGATCGATACCGGTGCGAGAGCCGTAGCCAAAGCCACGGGCAGTCTTGACGAAGTACTCCTTGGGGTGGGCGATCGGGTTCGTCCCACCGTCTCGCAGCCAGGTCTCGTATCCGAGCTTGTAGAAGACGGTGTTGCAGGAGACCTCGATCGCTCGTTTGAGGCTGATGTTGCCGAAGGCCTCGGACTCGTAGTTGCGCTTCTCGACGTTGCCGACCCGGTAGGTCGAGGTGCACGGATAGTCGGCGTGCAAGGAGTAGCCCGCCTTCGCCGCAGCTGCCGTCGAGACCACCTTGAAGGTCGAAGCTGGCGCAAAGCCGGCGCTCATCGCGCGCGAGATCAACGGTGTGTTGGCCTTCTTGCTCGTCAGCCGGTTGTACTGCTTCTGCGAGATCCCATCCACCCAGACCGAAGGGTTGTACGTCGGGTAGGACGCCATGGCGACGACCCGGCCGGTATGGACGTCGAGAACGACGGCGGCACCCGAGTCGGCCTTGTGCGGCGTGTTCTCGAAGGTGTCACCGGCGCGCGAGGCCATGATGCGCTCCTTGAGCGCCTGCTCCGCCAGCGCCTGAACTTTGGCGTCGATGCTGGTCACCAGATAGTTGCCGGCTACCGGTGGGGTCTCTCCGACGGTGCCGGTGACATTGCCTGCGTTGTCGACCGACAGCTGCTTGATCCCCGGAGTCCCTCGCAGATAGCTGTCATAGACCTCTTCGAGGCCGGCTTTCCCGATGACATCGCTGGGCCGCAGCTCGGGGGCGCCCTCAGCCTCGGCGTTGGCGATGTCGGTGTCGAGCACCGGTCCGATGTACCCGAGCATGTGCGCAGCATTGGCTCCAGCGGGCGCCGGATACTGGCGTACGGCCTCCAGGTCCGCGCTGACCCCCGGGAAGTCCTCCCGCCGTTCGAGCACCTTGAGGGCAACCTTCGTCGACACGTCCCTGGCCACCGGGATCGGCTGGTAGGGCGAGCCGTACCAGCAGACTCCGGGCTTGGCCGTCGGTTGACCGCACAGCTGGACCTTGTCGTAGATCTTGGCGTAGCTGGTCTTGAGCAGCGTCGCCAGGTTTCCGATCACGGCATCGCCGTCATCAGGGAGCTTGCCCAGGGCGGTTCGGTCGACGGTGACGACCAAGGTCGTCCGGTTCTGGACGAGTGGGCGGCCGCGGTCGTCGAGGATCAAGCCACGCACCGCCGGAGTGACGACCTCCCGGACCCGGTTGGCCGTTGCCGCCTGCTGATAGGTCTCGCCGGCGATCACCTGGAGGTACCAGAGCCGTCCGAGCAGCGTCACGAGCAGCGAGATCACCAACACCTGAAGAAGGATCAGGCGGGTGCTGGACCGCTCACTCACGAGACGTGGACTCCTGACACACGAGACTGGACGAGGCTGCTGGACGAAAAACGCTCGTCGACGGTCCGAACCTACGACGGTTAGGGGCCGCGTGGGGTTCCCGGAGGAGGCGGACTTCCCCGGCGAACTCCGTGACCTCGGTCACGCCCGACCCAACCGGGATCAGTAGACCGAGGAACGCGGCTCGACGCGTCGGCTCAGCGACATCACCAGGGGCACGACGAACGGGCTGAGAAGCACATCATAAAGCGTGGCAGCAGGCACGGACGCCACGACGGCGTCGGCCATCACCCGGGGATCGCCCAGCAGCAGGCCGAGGCCGGCAAAGCCGAGCAGGCTCAGCGGCGCCAGCACCGCGACGACGAGCACGGGCGCGAAGGCGCTGCGCGTCACAGCATCCTGCGCTCGACCGGCGACCCAACCCGTCAGGCACAGGATCAGGGCCCATCGGCCAAGGGCGCCGTCGGCCGGGGGCAACGCGTCCAGCAGCAACCCGCCGAAAAAGCCGGAGACGGCACCGGTGCTGGGGCCGGACGCGAGCGCCAGCCCGATGACCACGAGCAACACCAAGTCGGGGGTTGCGCCCGGCAGCGGGAGCCGGGACAGGACGCTCACCTGGATGACGGCTGCCGAGACGAGCAGGGCCGCGGCCAGCGCCGTACGGGCGACGGGCACGCTCAGCCGCCAGAACCCGAAGAGTCCGGACTCCCCGAGGACGACGAGCCTGGTGAGGCACCCGGCGACGAACTAGGCGACGAACCGGGCGACGACGACGGGCTGGGCAGCGGAGGCAGGACCGAGTCCCGCGGGTCGGTGCGCGGACCGTCCACCACGACACCGACGAGGTCGAGCGAGGTCACCGTCACGTACGGAACCACCTGGGCCACCCGGATGAGCGAGCCCGGCGTGCTGCTGACGCTGCTCACCGAGCCGACCGGGACGCCCGGGGCATACAGCGATCCATCGCCGCGGGTGACCACCCGATCGCCCACGGCCAGGGGGGCCTGCGGGTCCAGTAGCTTCAGCCCCAGCGGCCCAAGGCCCTGACCGGTCAAGATGCCCAGCTGGAGATTGCCCTCGAGTCTCACGCCAACGGCGGACTCGGGGTCGACGAGCAGGAGCACGGTGGCCGTCGAGACCGTCACCGACTCGATGCGCCCGACCAGGCCGTCACCGTTGAGAACCGTCTGGTTGACCTTGAGACCGTCTCGGCTTCCTGCGTCGATCAGGACCGTCCAAGCGAACCCCTGTGCCGGTCCGACCGCGATCACCTGCGCCGGCAGGATGCGATACCGACCGAGCCCGGCCACTCGCAGCAGGTCGTCGAGCTCCTGGGCGCGCGAGCGTGCGTAGTCATCGGTTCGCTGCTGCAGCCGAAGCTCCGCGTTCTCCTGCTCGAGCTGCTCGAGTCGGGCTTGGTCGCTCTCGTTGAGGCCGCCGAAGAAGTTTCCGATCGGGGTCACCACGGAGCCCACGGCTCGCTGGACTGGGCCGAACACCGACCCGGTGAAGGACCGGATGCCCGACACCGGCCCCCCATCACCTCGAAGGTCGAGGGTGATCAAGGTGAAGGACACCAGCAGCAGAGCTCCGAGCAGGAAGCGGGTGCGCCTGCTGTCCCTCATCTGCGGTGGTCCTGCCGGAAGGGGCCACCGGACCGCGGCGGCAGCGGATAGGTCAGTGCGGTCTGTTCGACGTGTGCGGTCGGCTTAACTCGTGCTGTCAGTGCCGTGGCTCGGAGATCAGCACCTGCTGCAGCGCCTCGAACTCCTCGACGCACTTGCCCGAACCCAGGGCGACCGAGGACAGCGGCTCGGCCGTGATGTGGATGGGCATGCCCGTCTCGTGGCGCAGCCGCTCGTCCAGCCCCTTGAGCAGAGCGCCGCCGCCGGTCAGCACGATCCCTCGATCCATGATGTCGCCGGAAAGCTCGGGTGGGCACTTGTCCAGGGTGGACTTGACCGCGTCGACCACCGCGTTGACCGGCTCCTCGAGCGCCTTGCGGATCTCTTCGCTGCTGACGACGATCGTCTTCGGCAGACCAGAGACCAGGTCACGCCCGCGGATCTCAGCGTGCGGCTCGTCCGGGATCGGGAAGGCCGACCCGATCGCCATCTTGATCTCTTCGGCGGTGCGCTCACCCAGCATCAAGGAGTATTCCTTCTTGACGTACTGGATGATCGCGTTGTCGAGCTCGTCCCCGCCGACCCTGATGCTCTGGGCCGTGACGATGCCGCCGAGGGAGATGACGGCCACCTCGGTCGTGCCGCCGCCGATGTCAACGACCATGTTGCCGGTCGGCTCGTGCACGGGTAGTCCGGAGCCGATGGCCGCGGCCATGGGCTCCTCGATGATGTAGACCTTGCGCGCGCCTGCGGCGTAGCCCGCGTCCTTGACCGCCCGCTGCTCGACGCCGGTGATGCCCGACGGAACGCACACGACGATGCGCGGTCGCGCCCAACGGCGGCGCTTGTGCACCTTCTGGATGAAGTAGCGCAGCATCCGCTCGGTGGTGTCGAAGTCGGCGATGACCCCGTCCTTGAGCGGCCGGATCGCCACGATGTTTCCTGGGGTGCGGCCGATCATCTTCTTCGCCTCTGCGCCGACCGCGAGGATCCCACCGGTGTTCTGGTTGATCGCGACGACGGACGGCTCGTCGAGGACTATGCCGCGCCCCCGCACGTAGACGAGAGTGTTGGCAGTGCCAAGGTCGACGGCCATGTCGCGGCCGATGAACGCCATGTTGTTGGCCATGAGCGCGGGGATTGCCTTCCAAGCGATAGCGGGCAGATCAGTCGGGACAGCAGCGAGGACGGTTGTGTACGGCGCCGCACCGACCCCCCATGGTAGGCCCGACGAACCAGTGGGTACGACCGTTCCCGCAACGGTGTGACGCGGGTTACGCCGTCACGACCACCGCAGACCCGGCGTTCAGCCCAGGTCGGGGAAGAACAACGCGATCTCGCGAGCCGCGGACTCCGGCGAGTCCGAGCCGTGGGTCACGTTCTCCTGAGTGATCGTCGCCAGGTCTCCGCGGATGGTTCCGGGCGCTGCGTTGACCGGGTTCGTCGCGCCCATCATGGACCGCCAGGACACGATCACGTCCGGCCCCTCGACGACGGCCGCCAGCAGCGGCCCACCGGTGATGAAGTCCACCAAGGATCCGAAGAACGGTTTCTCCGCGTGCTCCGCGTAGTGCGCCTCCGCGGTCTCTCGTGGCAGTGTGCGCAGCTCGACGGCGACCAGGGTGAACCCTTTGCGCTCGAGGCGACCGAGCACCTCGCCGACCAGCCCGCGGGCCACCCCATCGGGCTTGACGAGGACGAGGGTGCGCTCGGACATGGCTGCTCCTGAGAAGGTTCGGCTGGCGGTGGGCGTCGGCGGGCAGGTCTGCGCCGGGCTCGGGAACTTTAACCCACGAGGAGCCGAGCAACAGCCGAGGCGGCTCCCCTGACGCTGGCGCGGCAGCCCTCAGCTCAGCGGCGCTCAGCTGAGCAACAGTCGGTCGAGCCTTCGCGAGGCCAGACCCAGCCCGAGCAGCCCCATCGCGAGCAGGTAGACAACGTTGAGGATGAGGGAGGCATGCACGGCGCCGGTGGTGAGCGAGCGGACCAGGTCGACGGCTTGGTAGAGCGGGGTCCACCGCACGATGGTCTGCAAACCCTCGGGATAGGTCGACAGTGGATAGAACGTGGCCGAGAACAAGAACATCGGCAGCGTGACCAGGAGGACCCATTCGAAGTCCTGCCAGCTGCGCATGTAGGTCGTTGCCGCCATCCCGACACCGGCGAAGGCAAAGCCGATGACCACGGCCACAGGCAGGACCAGGACGGCCCAGGCAGAGCTGACCAGCCCAAGCACGACCATCACCACGAGAAATCCGGTGGAGTAGATGAGGCCGCGGCTGAGCGCCCAGCCAATCTCGCCCAGGGCGACGTCGATCGGCCGGACCGGTGTGCTCAGGACGGCGTCGTAGATGCGGTTGTAGCGCAGCTTGTGGAACACGTTGAACGTCGAGTCCGTGACGGCACCGTTCATGGCCGAGGTCGCGAGCATCGCTGGCGCGACGAAGGCGGCGTAGCTCATCCCGTCGACGTCGCCGATCACCGCCCCGAGGCCGACTCCCAGCGACAGCAGGTAGAACAGCGGCTCGAAGAAGCCGCTCACGATGATCGCCCAGCCGTAGCGGTAGACCCGCACGTTGCGGGCGATCACCGCCGGCGCCCGGCTTCCGGCGACGAAGGAGGGAGTGATCCGCAGGACCGAGGTCGACATCGCTCAGACCACCAGCCTTCGCCGATAGGCACGAACCGCCAGCACGAAGCCGATGGCGGCCCACAGCAGGAGGTAGGCCACGTTCCCCAGGGCCGGACCCCAGGCAAGGGTGCCCGTCGTGGCGCCGCGGCAGAGCTCTACCCCGTGATAGGTAGGGGTGGCTTGGGCCACGACCTGCATCCAGCCAGGCAGCTGGGTGACTGGAAAGAACGCGCCGGCAAACAGGAAGAGTGGAATCACTCCGAACCGGTAGAGCAGTGCGAACGACTCGTTCTTGTCCGTGCTCGCGGAAAAGGCCATCACCGGCGCGGCGAAGGCGAGCCCCAGGAGCACGGCGAAGGGGATGGCGAGAATCCCCGACCAGCTGCTGACGACGCCGAAGCACACCAGCACGAGGAAGAAGATGGTGGCGCCGGTCAGGATGCGGGTGAGCACCCAGAGCAGGTGCCCGACCAGAACGTCTCGTGAGCTGAGCGGAGTCGCCATCATCGCGTGATAGCTGCGATCCCAGCGGATCGCCCCCATGACCGGGTAGGTCGTCTCCTCGACGGCTGTGGTCATCGCCGACGTGGCGAGCAGACCGGGTCCGAGGAAAGCGATGTAGGACAACCCGTCGAAGCCCCCACCGGCGTCGACCAGAGCGCCGAGACCGAAACCCAGCGCAAGCAGGTTGAGGATCGGCACGAGGATGGTCGTGGAGACGCTGCCGCGCCACAACTGCTTGTAGGCGTGAAACCAGTGGGCATAGCTGCGCATCAGCGGAGGCGGCCCGCTGGTACGGACCGCGCTGGGCAGACGCGTGATCGCCATCGTCAGTCCACCAGCGTTCGGCCGGTCAAGGTGAGGAACACATCTTCGAGGGTGCTGCGCCGGATCAGGACACTCGTGGGCACGACACCGCGCGCGTGGACCTCAGCGATGGCGGCATCACCGTCGGCGACGTACAGCAGCAATCGATCCGGCAGGACCTCGACACGTCCGAGGCCGTCGAGGGCGTGGGAGTGGTCCTCGTGGTCGAGAGCGGCGAAGCGCAGCTCGACGACCTCGCGCGACGAGTGCGCGGCGATCAGCTCGGCCGGCGACCCTTCGGCCGCGATCCGGCCGTGATCCATGACGACCAGCCGGTCACACAGCTGCTCGGCCTCGTCCATGTAGTGCGTGGTCAGGACAAGGGTGACGCCTTGCTGCTTGAGCCGAAACAGTCGCTCCCACACCACATGGCGCGCCTGGGGGTCGAGGCCGGTGGTCGGCTCGTCGAGCAGGAGCATCTCGGGATCGTTGATGAGCGAACGCGCGATCGTGAGGCGGCGCTTCATGCCTCCCGACAGCGGGTCGACCTTGGCATGAGTTCGCTCGCTGAGCTGGACGAAATCCAGCAGCCGCTCGGCGCGTGCCTTGACGACTGCCTTGGGCAACCCGAAGTAGCCGCCGTAGATCAGCAGGTTGTCGATCACGGGCAGCTCGGTGTCGAGAGTGTCCTGTTGGGGAACCACGCCAAGCCGTCCCCGGATCTGCGGCCCCTCGGTGGTCGGGTCGAGCCCGAAGACGCGAAGCTCGCCCTGGGTGGGTGGAGAGACGCAGCCGATCATCCGCATCGTCGAGGACTTGCCGGCACCGTTGGGCCCGAGGAACCCGAACGCCTCTCCGCGCTGGACCTCGACGTCGATGGCGTCGACCGCAGTGAAGTCGCCGAACTTCTTCACGAGCCCGCGCGCGGACACCAGCACCTCTGAGTTCACGTGCAGACGGTAGCGATCGTCACCGACCACCTCACACCGAGTTTCGCCCTAGTCACCCCCTGACACCCCCTGAGGGTGTCAGGGCTGGGGGGTGCGGGCTGCCTTGATCGCGTCGACGCGGCGGCCATAGTGGACGGCCGCCCACCACAGCGCGGTGAAGGTGACGCCGAGCACGATCATGGTCGCGACGATCAGCCCGGTCAGCAGGATCAGCACCTGCAGCACCCACCCCACCGCGATCCCCCACGGCCGGCCGAGCAAGCCGGCGCAGAGCAGGCAGGCGATCGCGAGCCCCCCGAAGCCCCAACCGACTGCGGTCGGGTTGGCGTCGGTCAGGCCGAGGGCCACCGGGATGGCGAGAGCGACCACGATCGACTCGAAGAACAGCACGCTCGCGCAGAACATCCGAGTGGTGCTCACCCGCCGATCCTCCCCCACCCGGACGCCCCGGAAGACTTAGGGCACGGGATCAGCACCACTGACCATGGCCCGGACCTCGCCGACCGTGACCACGGACCCGGTGACGAGTACGGCCCCGCCACCGACCGCCGGGTCCGTCTCGGCCAGCTCTAGCGCCCGGTCGTAGGCATCGAGCAGCCCCGGCACCACCTCGACCCGGTCGTCGCCAAAGATCTCGACCGCGAGGGATCCGAGCTCGTCGGCCGGAATGGCCCGGGGCGAGCTGGACTGCGTGACGACCAGCTCGTTGAGCAGCGGCTCGAGGGTGGCCAGGAGCCCCGCGGCGTCCTTGCCCTGCAGCACGCCCACCAGTCCGATCACGCGCGAGAACGTAAACGAGTCCTCGATCGCGGCCGCCAGCGCCCTGGCTCCATCGAGGTTGTGTGCAGCATCGAGCAGGACCGCTGGTGAGCGCCGGATCACCTCGAGGCGGCCGGGCGAGGTCGCCGCCGCGAAGCCCGTACGCACCGCATCGACGTCGAGCAGACCCTGGCCCCCGCCCAGGAAGCCCTCGACGGCCGCCAGCGCTACCGAGGCGTTGTGCGCCTGGTGGACCCCGTGCAGGGGCAAGAAGATCTCGTCGTAGATGCCGCCGAGGCCCCGGATCGCGAGCAGCTGCCCACCGACTGCCAGCTCACGCGACGCGACGCCGAACTCGAGTCCCTCGCGCGCGACGGTGGCTCCCACCTCGGCCACTCGAGCCAACAGGACCTTGGCCGGCTCCAGCTCCTGCTGGGCCATGACGACCAGTGAGTCCGCCTTGATGATCCCGGCCTTCTCGGCGGCGATCTGCTCGACTGTGTCGCCCAGGTAGTCCTGATGATCAAGTCCCACCGGCGTGATCACCGCGACGTCCGGTTCGACGAGGTTCGTGGAGTCCCAGGTGCCGCCCAGACCGACCTCGACGACGGCCACATCGACCGGAGCATCGGCGAACAACGAGAACGCCAGGGCGGTGAGAACCTCGAAATAGGACAACGGGTTTTCGTGCCGAGCGTCGACGAGGTCGAGGTAGGGCGTGAGGTCGACGAAACCTTCCACGAACCGCTCGGCGTCCACCGGTGCCCCAGCCATCGAGACCCGCTCCACAACCGAGGTCAGATGCGGCGAGGTGTATCGCCCGACCGACAACCCGAACGAGGTCAGCAGCGACTCGATCATCCTGGCCACCGAGGTCTTCCCGTTCGTCCCCGCGACGTGAATCACCGGATAGGCACGCTGCGGGGCGCCGAGCAGGTCCAGCAGATCCGCGATCCGGTCGAGGGACGGATCGATGCGTGATTCCGGCCACCTGGTGTTGAGCGCGGCCTCGACGAGGGCCAGCCGCGCCTCGGTGGAGGCCTGGTCAGCGCCGTCCGGTGGGGGTATCAGCTCGTCGTCGGGCACCGTCTGAGGTTAGAGCAACCGCAGGACGGCGAATCCCGCTCGTCTCGGGCCTGGCAGGCTCCGTACGATCACCTGTCATGAGCCAAGCACCGGCGACCAGCCGCGTCCCCGACAAGCCGACCGCTGACGGCCTCGAGGACCGGTGGGCGAAGGTATGGCAGGACGAGGGCACCTATCTCTTCGACCGGACCAAGACGCGTGACGAAGTCTTCTCCATCGACACCCCCCCACCGACCGTCAGCGGCACGCTGCACGTCGGCCATGTGTTCTCCTACACCCACACCGACCTGATCGCCCGCTTTCAGCGGATGCGCGGGCGTGAGGTCTTCTACCCGATGGGCTGGGACGACAACGGCCTGCCGACCGAGCGACGCGTGCAGCTGACGTACGGCGTCCGCTGTGATCCTGCGCTGCCCTTCGACCCCGACTTCGCGCCACCCGCCAAGCCGGACCCGAAGAAGCAGGTGCCCATCTCGCGGCGCAACTTCGTCGAGCTGTGCGAACGATGGGCCGACGAGACCGAGGAGCTGTACGAGTCTCTGTGGCGGCGACTCGGGCTGTCCGTGGACTGGACCCAGAAATACACGTCGATCAGCTCGGCCTCGATCGCTGCCTCCCAGCGGGCGTTCCTGCGCAACCTTGCCCGCGGCGAGGCGTACCAGGCTGAGGCTCCAGGTCTGTGGGACGTCACCTACCAGACTGCGGTCGCCCAGGCCGAGCTCGAGGCGAGGGAGTACCCGGGCCACTTCCACCGAATCGCTTTTCACGCCCCGACCGGCCCTGTGCACATCGAGACGACCCGCCCCGAGCTCATCCCGGCATGCGTCGCCCTGGTGGCCCATCCCGACGACGAGCGCTATCAGCCGATGTTCGGGACCACGGTGCGCTCACCCCTGTTCGACGTCGAGGTGCCCGTCTTGGCCCACCCCGCGGCCGAGCCGGACAAGGGCGCTGGTGTGGCCATGGTCTGCACGTTCGGCGACCTGACCGACGTGCTCTGGTGGCGTGAGCTGCAGCTCCCGGTGCGTTCGGTCGTGGGTCGTGACGGCCGGCTGGCTCGAGAGACGCCTGAGTGGTTGACGACGCCGGCGGGGCAGCAGACGTACGCCGAGATGGCTGGCAAGACCACCTTCTCCGCTCGTACGGCGATCGTCGACGCCCTGCGGGCCAGCGGAGACCTCGAGGGCGAGCCCACCCCGACCCTGCGGATGGCCAACTTCTATGAGAACGGCGACAAACCGCTTGAGATCGTCACCAGCCGGCAGTGGTACATCCGCAACGGTGGTCGTGACGAGGACCTGCGAGAGACCTTTCTCGCCCTTGGTCGGGAGCTGCAGTGGGTCCCGACCCACATGCGGCAGCGCTACGACAGCTGGGTCGGCGGCCTCAACGGTGACTGGCTGATCAGTCGGCAACGCTTCTCCGGAGTTCCGTTCCCTGTGTGGTACCCGTTGACCGAGGACGGCGAGGTCGACTACGCACGACCGCTGCTGCCGAGCGAGGACGATCTGCCGGTCGACCCTGCGTCGCAAGCCCCAGCTGGTTTCAGCGAGGAGCAGCGCGACCGCCCCGGAGGTTTCACCCGTGATCCCGACATCATGGATACCTGGGCCACCTCGTCACTGTCCCCGCTGATCGTCTGCGGCTGGGAGCGCGACCCCGACCTGATGTCCCGGACGTTCCCCATGGACATGCGGCCGCAGGCCCACGAGATCATCCGCACCTGGCTGTTCTCGACGATCGTCCGAACCCACTACGAGATCGGGTCGCTTCCCTGGAAGACAGCCGCGATCTCGGGGATCGTCGCCGATCCCAAGCGCGAGAAGATGTCGAAGTCCAAGGGGAACGTGGTCGACCCCCTGGACGTCTTGGAGCGCTACGGTCCCGATGCAGTCCGCTGGCGAGCGGCTGGTGCCCGGCCGGGCACCGACAGCCCGTTCGACGAGGCGCAGATGAAGATCGGCCGTCGCCTGGTCATCAAGATCCTCAACGCCTCCAAGTTCGCCCTGCAGCTCGGCGCCATCGAGGACGACACCGCGATCAGCGAGCCGCTCGATCGAGGGTTGATCGCTGCACTCGATCAGGTCGTGGCCGAGGCCACGGAGTCGATGGACGCGTACGAATACACGCGCGCCCTCGAGGCCACCGAGACGTTCTTCTGGACGTTCTGCGACGACTACGTCGAGCTGGTCAAAGACCGTGCCTACGGAAGTCGCGGCGATGCGGGCGCCGCATCAGCGAAGGCCACCCTGGCGCTCGCCCTGTCGGTTCAGCTGCGGCTGTTCGCGCCCTTCCTCCCTTTCGTCACCGAAGAGGTGTGGTCGTGGTGGCAGGAGGGTTCGGTCCATCGGGCGTCATGGCCAGAGACGGGTCACCTTGGCGCCGCCGGAGATCCAGCGGTGTTGACCGCGGCATCGGTCGCCCTGTCGGCCCTGCGCAAGGCCAAGTCCGAACGCCAGCTCTCGATGAAGGCCGAGCTGGCCGTCGTGCGCGTGCACGGACCGACGGAAGAGGTCGAGCGCGCCGCCGCTGCTTCCGACGACCTGCGGGCAGCCGGACGGATCGTTGGAGCCTTGGACTTCGTCGCCGATGAGAGCCCAGCGCTAGTCGTTGATGTTGAGGTCGCAGCCGGGTGAGTCCCGAGGTGGTGGTCTTCGAGGACGCGAGCGCCTTCCACTTCAAGGTCTCGTCCTTCGTCGCGGCCGACCCGGCGGGCACGACCGTGCTGGCGACGGTGCTCAACGACGTGGTCGGCGGAGCCCGCAGCTATCCCGGCGCCCGGTGGTATGCCGTGTGCGACGACCACGGTGCAGGGAAAGTCATCGGGGCAGCCATGCACACACCGCCGCATCCCCTGTGGTTCTCCCCCATGCCCGACAGCGCGGCCACTGCCGTCGCCGAGGTGGCGCTGGATCTCGCTGACCGGCCGACCCACCTGGCCGGCGAACGTCGAGCGGCTGAGTGCGCTGCGGCTCACTGGACCGCGATCCGACCAAGCACCACGACCCGCGAGGCCCGGGGCATGCGGCTCTACGTGCTCGACGAGCTGGTTGCGCCGAAGCCGATTGCCGGGATGGCACGCGTGGCCACCACCTCCGACAGCGAGCGCATAGTCCAGTGGTGGCAAGCGTTCGCGGTCGAGGCGGACAGCCTCGGTGGTGGACATGCCCGGGACGCCGTGGCTGCCAGGATCGCCGGACACGGAGCCGTACTGCTCTGGGAGCTGGACGGCAAGCCCTGGGCCATGGCCGGGCACACCGCGCCGGTCGAAGGTCTGGCTCGTCTAGGACCGGTGTACACGCCGCCCGCCCATCGCCGACAGGGGTACGGCTCCGCCATCACCTATGCCTGCGCGCGGCACGCGCTCGAGTCGAGCTCGACCGGTGTCGTGCTGTTCACCGACCTCGCCAACCCGACGTCGAACTCGATCTATCAGCAGCTCGGGTTCCGGCCGGACCGCGACTACGTCGAGATCGCCCTGACCGAGCGCTGAAAGCATCATCTCCAGCCCCAGGTGGTCGCTCCAGGCTCAAGAAGTAGCCGGAACGCACCGATCGGACGGGGGAAGGCGTGCGTAGCGCGCCAGACCGGGGAGGGGCCCATCATGAGCCAGTTCGGCGGCTCGTCGCCGTTCAACTCCAAGCCGTCCAACGACGACTTCGGCTTCTTCGCGAATCCGACCCCCGCAAAGACCACGTCGCAGTTCGGCGCGCCGGTGAGTGCCCCGCCGCAGTTTGGCAGCCCGGCTGGCTTCGGTGCACCGTCTCCGACCCCGTACGCGCCCTCGGCCGGCGCACCGACCACGAGGAACCCGGTGGTTCTTGCCGCCGCTGCCCTGCTGGTCGTGGTGGCGCTCGTCGTCGGCGGCTGGTTCGGCTGGCAGGCCTATCAACGGAACAAGGCGATCACGGTGCCCGCGACCTTGGCCGGCCTCGCTCGGTCGAGCGACCCTGAGATCGTGCAGGGCGTGCAGCAGGCCGTGAGCCAGCTTCAAGGACTCGACGGCTCGCTGCGCATCGACGGCGCGGGCTACGGAGAGGGAAAGCGGCTGGCTCTGCTCGTCATCGGCCGCGGGGCGGTCAACGACTCCGCCAGCTTCTCCGACATCCAAGGAAACCTGTCCGGCGGCGGAGTGCTGACGCCGGTACAGATCGGCAAGAACACCTGTGGCAGCGCGGCCCAGCTCGGGGTGGCGTTCTGCGTGCGTACGTCGCGGACGATGTTCGCCGAGGTCGTGTTCCTTACCGGCACCGCACCGGAGGCCTCGGCCGCGCTCGACGAAGCCTGGGCCGAGCAGTAGTCCAGCCCGCGACGGGGCACCGTCGCGCCAGCACCTGGGTCAGGCGGACTTCTCCCGGCGCTCGCGCTTGGGCGCTTGCTGCTCCCGGGGGACGAGCGTCGGATTGACGTGCTCGAGGACGACCTCACGAGTAACCACGACTCGGGCCACGTCCTTGCGCGAAGGCACTTCATACATCACGGACAGAAGCACCTCCTCCATGATCGCCCGCAGCCCTCTCGCGCCGGTGGAGCGCAGGATCGCCTGATCGGCGACGGCCTCCAGCGCGTCGTCGGTGAACTCGAGCTCCACGCCATCGAGCTCGAACAGCCGGCTGTACTGCTTCACGAGCGCATTCTTCGGCTCGGTGAGGATGCGCACCAGCGCCTCACGATCGAGCGACCGGACGCTGGTGATCACAGGCAGTCGCCCGATGAACTCCGGGATCATCCCGAACTTCAGCAGATCCTCGGGCATCACATCGGCAAAGGCGTCGGCTGCGGCGACCTCCGCCTTGGAGTGGATCGTCGCCGAGAAGCCGATCCCCTTGGTGCCGGCCCGCTGCTCGATCAACTTCTCCAGCCCCGCGAAAGCCCCACCCACGATGAACAGCACGTTGGTGGTGTCGATCTGGATGAACTCCTGATGGGGGTGCTTGCGCCCTCCTTGCGGAGGCACGGACGCCGTGGTGCCTTCGAGGATCTTCAGCAGCGCCTGCTGAACGCCCTCGCCGGACACATCACGCGTGATCGACGGGTTCTCGCTCTTACGGGCGATCTTGTCGACCTCATCGATGTAGATGATGCCGGTCTCGGCCTTCTTGACGTCGTAGTCGGCTGCCTGGATCAGCTTGAGCAAGATGTTTTCGACGTCTTCGCCGACATAGCCCGCCTCGGTCAAAGCGGTGGCATCAGCGATGGCGAACGGCACGTTGAGCATCCGGGCCAGAGTCTGCGCGAGGTGAGTCTTGCCACACCCGGTCGGCCCGATCAGCAAGATGTTGGACTTCGCCAGCTCAACGCCCTCGGCACGGTTGGACTCGGCGGCACCGGCCTGGACGCGCTTGTAGTGGTTGTAGACGGCCACGGCCAATGACTTCTTGGCCGCGTCCTGCCCGATCACGTAGGAGTCGAGGAACTCGCAGATCTCCCGCGGCTTGGGCAGCTCGTCCCACTGCAGGTCGGAGGACTCCGACAGCTCCTCTTCGATGATCTCGTTGCACAGGTCGATGCACTCGTCGCAGATGTAGACGCCTGGTCCCGCAATGAGCTTCTTGACCTGCTTCTGGCTCTTCCCGCAGAAGGAGCACTTCAGCAGGTCTCCGCCATCGCCGATGCGTGCCACCGGATGAGTCTCCTTCGAGCGGGGAACAGACGATCTCGACGGTACCCCGCCACACCCTCCGGTGGCTCCCTCATTGTCCGGGCGCGTCGGCGTTTGCGCTGAGGGCGAACCCGGCAGGCGTACGGCTGCGCAGACCTCAGCGGGCCGCGACCGAGCTCCCGCCGTTGCGCCGCGTGCTCAGCACCTCGTCGAGAATCCCGTAGTCCTTGGCCATCTCGGCGGTGAGGATCTTGTCGCGCTCGATGTCGCGATGGATCTCCTCAGCCGTTCGCGAGGTGTGACGAGCGAGGATGGACTCCATCTCGTCACGCATGCGGAGGATCTCGTTGGCCTGGATCTCGATGTCGGAGGCCTGTCCCCCACCCTCGGTGTAGGGCTGGTGGATGAGGATGCGGCTGTGTGGGAGCGCGTACCTCTTGCCGGGGGTGCCGGCGGCGAGGAGTACGGCTGCCGCAGACGCGGCCTGCCCCAGGCACACCGTCTGCACGTCCGGCCCGACGAACTGCATGGTGTCGTAGATCGCCGTCATCGCGGTGTAGGAGCCACCAGGTGAGTTGATGTAGATCTGGATGTCGCGATCGGGGTCCATCGACTCCAGGCACAGCAACTGCGCCATCACGTCGTCGGCCGAGGCGTCGTCGATCTGCACGCCGAGGAAGATGATGCGCTCCTCGAAGAGCTTGCCGTAGGGGTTGTACTCACGAAATCCCTGGGCGGTCCGCTCGATGAAGCTGGGCAGGATGTAGCGCGCCTGGGGTGAGTAGTTGGTCTGAAGGGTGCTCACGTCGGTCCTCCGGTCGGTCACGGCGTTGATGTGCGGTGTCGGCGCGGACATCAGGCGGTGCCACCGTCGCCGGTCACGTCGCCCGCGCTCGCCACCACGTGGTCGACCAAGCCGTAGGTCTTGGCGTCTTCGGCAGAGAACCAGGTCTCGATGTCAGAGTCTTCGCGGATCTTGTCGGCTGTCTGGCCGGTGTGATGCGCGATCAGGTCTTCCATCTGCCGCTTGATCAGCAAGGACTGCTCAGCCTGCTTCTGGATGAAGGACGCGGTGCCGCCGATGCCCGATGACGGCTGATGCATCATGATCCGCGTGTGGGGCAAGGCATAACGCTTGCCGTGAGTGCCCGCGCACAGCAGGAACTGGCCCATCGAGGCGGCCATGCCCATGGCGACGGTTGCCACGTCGTTCTTGACGAACTGCATGGTGTCGTAGATGGCCATGCCCGCGGAGACCGAGCCGCCCGGGGAGTTGATGTAGAGGAAGATCTCCTTGTCTGGGTCCTCGGCGGCCAGCAGCAGCAGCTGCGCGCAGATCTGGTTGGCCATCTCGTCTTCGACAACCCCCTTGACGAAGATGATCCGGTCACGGAGGAGGCGTTCGTAAACCGAGTCGCCGAGCCCGAAACTGTTGCCACCCGAGGGGGCACGGTCATCGACGAGTTCAGGAGCGGCGGTGGCCGGTGTGCGCAGGTGCGTCATGCGGTGTCTCACCCTTCAGATGGACGATCTGTTTGGACCCTAACGCCAGGACACCCCTGGCTCATCCGTCCGCGCAGCGGTGTTCGCTGAAGGGAGAACTGCGGGCCAGACCGCTTTGCGCACTTCCGGAGGCTGGTGGCTGCTTCACCCGGCCGTCCAGGCAGCTGGCTCAGGCGTCGGCGAGCGCGTCGAGCTCGACCGGCTTGCCGTCGGAGTCGACGACTGCTGCGGCCTCAAGGACCTTGGCCAGGGCCTTGGCGCGTACGACCTCCGCCATGATGGCGGGAACCTGACCGGCCTCGACCAACGCCTGTGCGAAGGCGTCGGGGGTCATGCCGTAGCGGGGGGCCTGCCGGATGAGGTATTCGGAGAGCTCGCCCTCCTCGGGCTCGAGCTCCTCCTTGGCCACGATCTCGTCGAGGACGAACTGCGCGGCCAAGTTCTTGCGGGTTGACTCGACGAACTGCTCACGGTGCTCGTCGTCGCCGTGCCCGTCGCCGAAGTGCGACTCGACCTCAGCGTCGACCAGCGCCTCCGGTAGGGGCACCTCCACGAGGGTCAACAGCTTCTCCAGGACGGCGTCGCGCGCTTCCACGCCCTGCTGCATCCGCTTCACCCGACCGAGCCGCTCGCGCAGGTCGTCGCGCAACTCATCGAGGGTGTCGAACTCGCTGGCCAGCTGGGCGAAGTCGTCGTCCAGCGCGGGCAGCTCTCGCTCGCGAACCGCCTTGACTGAAACCGTCAGGTCCGCATCGGCCTCGACGCCGTCGTTCAGCGGCGCGGTGAACGTCGCCTCCTCACCGGCGCTGAGGCCAACCACTACGGCATCGAGTCCGTCGAGCAGGCTCTCGCTACCCACCTCGTAGGACATCCCAGCCGCGGTGGCGTCCTCGATCGGCTCGCCGTCCCGACTTGCTGCCAGGTCGATGGTGAGGAAGTCGCCTGTCTCGGCGGGCCGTTCCACTGTCGTCAGCGAGCCAAACCTGGCTCGCAGTGCCTCGACCTGCTCGTCGACGTCGTCGTCGCTCACGCTGACCGCGTCCACCTCGATCTCCAGGCCGGCATAGTCAGGCAAGGTGATGTCGGGGCGGCAGTCGACCTCGGCCGTGAACTTCAGGTCGGTGCCGTCGGCGAACTCGGTCACGTCCACCTCTGGCTGTCCGAGAGCGCGCACCTCGTGCTCGCGGACCGCCGCGTTGTAGGCGTCTGGCAGATGAGCGTTGATCGCTTCTTCCAGAACCACGCCACGGCCGAACCGCTGGTCGATAAGGGACGCCGGCACCCTTCCTTTGCGGAACCCGGGCACCTGCACCTGGGCGCCGATGCGCTTGTAGGCCTCCTCGAGGCTGGGCTTGAGCTCGTCGAACGGGACCTCGACGGTCAGCCGTACGCGGGTCGGGCTCAGGGTCTCGACGTCGCTCTTCACGGTGCTTTGACGCTCCTGGTCATGGGTCTCGGTCGTTCTCGGGCTGGATCTGTGACAGGTCGATACGTTCTGGGGTCGGGGCGGGGAGACTCGAACTCCCGATTTCCTGCCCCCAAAGCAGGCGCGCTAGCCACTACGCCACGCCCCGGCGGGTGCGCGGCCATGCTACGGGACCGACGTACGTCGACGCGAAATCGCCAGCCGCTCGGGGCCGGGCACCCGATCGGGATCGTCTACGCTGAACCCCGCACCTTGCGGGTGTAGCTCAATGGCAGAGCCCCAGCCTTCCAAGCTGGCCATGCCGGTTCGATCCCGGTCACCCGCTCCACATCGAACACGCAGGTCAACGGCCTGTGACGGTTTCGCGCCAGCCCGGAGGCAAACCTCGCGTGCCCTATCCGTGCCCCAACGGGGCCACGGCGCAAGTCCCGGTCGGACCGGGTCTTGGGGCCTTCCATGCACACCTCCCATTGGAGGGCTCATGGCAAGGCGAGATTTCGGCACGGTGCGGCGGCTGCCGTCCGGGCGCTGGCAGGCGAGGTACCGCGTGCCTTCCGGCGACCGCTTCACGGCTGAGCGGACGTTCGCGACCCGCGCTGAGGCGACGTCCTACCTGGCCGGGGTGCAGTCGGACCTCGACCGTGGTGCGTACGTCGATCCGACGGCCAGCAGCGAGACGTTCGGTGACTACGCGACGACCTGGCTGGCCCAGCGCGCCGACCTCCGGCCGAGGACCGCCGAGTTGTACGAGGGACTGCTGAACCGGCACCTGCTCCCGCACCTGGGCACTGTGCCACTGGGGCGACTGACCCCGGCCGTGGTCCGCCGATGGCACGCCGGCCGGCTTCAGGCCGGGGTCGGGCGGTCGACCGTGGCCAAGGCCTACCGGCTGCTCAAGACCATTCTCAACACCGCTGTGGTCGACGAGGTGCTCGTCCGCAACCCTTGCCTGCTCCGCGGGGCGGGCAGCGAGCGGACGCCGGAGCGAGTGCCTCCTACGTTGCTCGAAGCTCATGCCCTCGCCGACGCGATCCAGCCGCGTTGGCGGATGCTCGTCCTGCTCGCGACCTGGTCCGGGCTGCGCTGGGGGGAGCTGGTCGCGCTACGGCGCGGAAGCGTCGACCTCACCCACGGCCGGCTCACGGTCACCGACCAGCTGGTGGAGACCGCCCACGGGGTGCAGCTCGGACCACCCAAGACGGATGCCGGACGTCGCACCGTCCATCTGCCGCCGCATCTGCTGCCTGAACTCAGCGAGCATCTCGACCGCTGGGTTGGGGCAGAGCCGGATGCGTGGCTGTTCTGCGGCCCGCTCGGTGCGCCCCTGGTCCGGCGGAACTTCACGGTCCACTGGACCCGCTGCCGGACCGAGGTGGGCCTCGCCGGCGTCCGGTTCCACGACCTCCGCCACCTCTCGGCCACGCTCGCCGCGACGACGGGGGCGACGACCCGGGAGCTCATGGCGCGTATGGGGCACTCCTCCCCGCGAGCGGCGCTGATCTACCAGCACGCCGCCGCAGACCGCGACCGAGCCGTAGCCGAGGCCATGTCAGGGCTGGTGCCCTCGACGGCCGTTGGAGTCGGCCCGACTCGATCGCGTCGTCGCCACGGAGCCGGCCCTGGCCAGCTCAGCCTGGCCGACGCATGAACTCCATCATGGCGACGCACTCCTCTTGCACCGAGTTCGATGCCGAGGTCGTCGAAGGCGTCGGACCAAGCCACGGGCAAGACCACCAAGACTTGCTGACTCTTCTGGCTCACGAGGTTGCCGACAACTCAGGTTGTCCCGAAACGCGGCGGCGGAAAGCGAGTCGTACGTCAAGGGGAGGCACACGATGAGCCGTCGAGGCGCCGCCGCCAAGGCACGGGACAGACGCCATCGAGCCGCGGTCGCTCTCCGGTCCCAGACCTCAGACAGATCCGCCACAGACATCCGATCCAGCGCTTCTGCCAACGAGGGCGACCATGCCGGGCACGGTCCCGAGCCGGTGGGCGCAGATGGGTCCTCGAGCACTCCGCAGGCCTGGGCGCCACCACCGAGGACTCGACGCAGGCGGACGTCACGCAGAAGGGTCGACGCAGACCTCGACCCGCTCCGGCAGCTGGTGGTCGCTCGCGAAGCAGCCGCCCGGGACGTGGACGTCGAGGTTCGACGACTGCGTCGGTCCGGGGCCGGCTGGCCTGAGATTGCGAAGGTTCTCGGTGTCAGCCGTCAAGGCGCGCGACAGAAGTACCGGACAAGAAGTCGCTTGCAGCTGGATCGGATCGATCACGCAGATCCATCCAGGTCCGCCACCTGACTCGACGTCAGTCTCACGCCAGCCCCACAGCAACCCACCCCAGCGGCGGCACGCTAACGGCACGTAGGTTCGGCTCGCTAGGACTCAAGCGCCTGGCGGGAGACCAATGTCGGGTGGCAGAACCAGCAAGCCCGAAACGTCCTCACCCCCGCCCGAACTGTCCTGAACGGGAACGGTTGTTTGGAAGTGACAACTCGAACTGGGTCTCCGGTTTGGATCTCGTACAATGGTCAGGCCCCTGGACGGGTAAGCAGGACCGGAGAAGTCACTTCCGTCTCCGACTGGGGATGGCTCGCCTGCGTCTGGAAGTACGCAGATGATTCCTTCCGCGCTGGGCGTGTTCGTGACGACTCCAACGAAGGTGGTGCTGATGGACGAGCCTGTCGAGGACTGGGCGTATCGCCATAACCAAGCACAGGCGAGTGCCAGCAACACCAGCAGCACAATCCCTGTGGCCTCCACCGCCCTCCTCGCAGGACGGGAGGGTGAAACACGTTGATCTATCGCCACTCGGCACCCCCAGGAATGGGCCTCAACCTCGGTGCTTGAGTATGCGTCATTCGAAGGCTGCGGCGAGCGCGAATGCCGGTTATTGGTGCGCTGGCACACGCTCGGCTGCCTGAGTTGGGCCGGCTGGTGGTCGATCGAGTCAGAACCTGCTCTCTGCTTCTGGAGGTTCTGATGTCTGAGTCCGCGACCGTGATGATCCCCGAGTCGATGCCCCCGTTCGGCCCCGTTCAGCTCGCTGCCGCCGGGTTCCTGGCCCGCTACTCCGGGCGCACCCGCGACGCCTACGCCTTGGACCTGAAGACGTACTTCGCTTGGTGCGCCACCCGGGGTACGGAGGTCTTCGCCATGACCCGCCCGCACGTCGAGGTGTACGTCCGTTGGATGGAGGAACAGCGCCGCTACGCGCCGGCGACCACCGCCCGGCGGCTGTCGACGGTGGCCGGCTACTACCGCTTCGCGGTCATCGACGGCTACCTGGACCGCTCACCCGCCGAATACGTGCGGCGCCCCCACGTCCCCGAAGAGTCCCAAGTCCTCGGGCTGGACCGGATGCAGCTCGGCGCGCTGGTCGCGACCGCCCGCGCCTCCACGCCGGATGAGGCCGCGCTGATCACGATGCTCGGCCTGCTCGGGCTTCGTATCGGGGAAGCCTGCAGCGTCGACGTGGAGGACATGGGCACCGAACGAGGGCACCGAACTCTGCACATCATCGGCAAGGGCAACAAACCCGCCCTCATCCCCCTGCCGGTCCCGGTCGCCCGCACCCTCGATCTCGCCGCAGCCGAACGCGCCTCCGGGCCGCTGCTGCGCACCCGCTCCGGGCGCCGCATGGACCGCAACGCCGCCTCCCGCATCGTGCACCGACTCGCCAAACGAGCCGGCATCGAGCACCACGTCGGCTGCCACGCCCTGCGCCACGCGTTCATCACCGCTGCCCTGGACGCCGGGGTTCCCCTGCGCGACGTCCAGATCGCTGCCCGCCACGCCGATCCCCGAACCACGACCCGCTATGACC
Organism: uncultured Actinomycetota bacterium; assembly: GCA_963805505.1. Classification (GTDB taxonomy): domain Bacteria; phylum Actinomycetota; class Actinomycetes; order DATJPE01; family DATJPE01; genus JANPBY01. The sequence continues at coordinate 1,056,414 of CAWDUP010000007.1, forward strand.
GCGCCCGCGGCAACCTAGACCGGCACGCCAACTACGTCGTCGCAGCGTTCATCGCCGGCGCAGCCTGACCCACAGCGCTGGTGTCAGTTCCCGTCGGTGGAGACTCGGGCTGCGTGCCCGCCAGGACGTCGAGATACCCCTGCGCGGCGGCGAACAGGGCGTCGGCGCGGACCCCGAGGCGTGTCGTGTGCTCGGTCTCGTACTCCCTGGTGCGTCGCTGCAACTCGGCCAGACTGGTCTGCAGCTCGTCGTCCATGCGTGCCACGAACTCCTCCTCGCTCGGTGCAGCCAGGCCGGCAGCTGAACCGCGGCCCTCCCGGATCGCCGTCAACGCCTCATCGCGGATGCCTGCCGTCTGGTCCCAGATCAGCAGCGGGCGCACGATCCGGTGATTCCACACCGGCGCGTGTGTCGGACGCCACCAGATGCAGACCGGGTTCTTCGACGCCCTCGTCATGTCCGCCCAACGATCGGCGCCCTCGGGCCGAACCATCCACGGAACCTGCTCGACGGGAAGATCCATCCCAGCGCCTGACCGCGCCGGTGCGAGAGCGGTCCGTGCGGCAGCTGTGTCTGGCCGAGCGAGAAGAGATCTCGCGGGGGCTGGCCGAAGGTTGTTCGCTGCGGGTGATCGCGGCGCGGATCGGACGGGCACCGTCCACGGTCTGTCGCGAGGTCGTCCGCAATGGCGGTCGTCGGCGGTACCGGGCGGCCGCGGCGGAGGACCGGGCGTGGGTGCGGGGGTGCCGGCCGAAGGTCGCGAAGCTGGCCGCTGATCCTGCGTTGCGGGCGGTGGTCGAGGAGAAACTGGGTCTGCAATGGTCTCCGCAGCAGATCTCGGGTTGGCTGCGGGTGGAGTTCGCGGACCGGGCGGAGATGCAGGTGAGCCACGAGACGATCTACATGTCGTTGTTCGTGCAAACCCGCGGCGCGCTGCGCCGAGAGTTGGCTCACGAGCTGCGCCGAGGCCGGGTCAACCGTTACCCGCGCGGCTACTCCAGGAACAACGGGCAGGGCCGCATCCGCGACGTGGTCCACATCTCCGAGCGTCCGGCCGAAGCCCAGGACCGCGCCGTGCCGGGGCATTGGGAGGGCGATCTGGTCTATGGCAGCGCGCACTCCTGCATGGCGACCCTGGTCGAGCGGCAGTCACGGTTCGTGATGCTGGTGAAGATCCCCGGCCGGCACACCTCTACCGAAGTGGTCCGCGCGTTGACCGACCATGTCCAGGCCTTGCCTACGGAGCTGTTCCGGTCGTTGACCTGGGACCAGGGCAAGGAGATGGCCCTGCACCAGCAGTTCACCATCGACACCGGTATCCAGATCTACTTCTGTGACCCGAAGAGCCCCTGGCAGCGCGGCTCGAATGAGAACACCAACGGGCTGCTGCGCCAGTACTTCCCCAAGGGCCGCAGCCTCGCACCCGTCAGTCAGGACGATCTCGATGAGGTCGCAGCACGACTCAACGGACGCCCTCGACAGACCCTCGGCTTCATGACACCGTCACAGGTCCTGGAGCAGGCGTTGCGCTGACCGGTTGAGATCACCGGCATTCGCGCTCGCCCGGTCCTCATCCCTCACGCCGATGTCCTACGATCCGAAGCCCAGTGGGACGGGGTGTGCCCGACCCACGTTGACCAGCAGCCTCGTCAGAAGTGAGCGACATGACTCCGTCCAGTCAGAGCGTCGTCCTGATCAACGGCTTTGGCGTGCTCTTCGTCGTCTTGAACTCGTTCGGGTTGGGCCTCAGACTCCCGATCGGTGAGCTGCTGGGGCAGGCCCTCGCTCATCGGAGGATTGCCGGATGGCTCCTAGTGATCAATTTCATCGTCATACCGGTCGTCTTCGTCGGCTATCTGCTGACGATCGCCTCGTCGATCCCCGACGAGATCAAGGTCGGGTTCTGTGTCGCGGCCCTGTGCGCCGGCATGCCCTTCGCTCCCATCCTCGCCAAACTGGGCAAGGCCGATGTCAGCATTGCCACCACGCTATTGGTGATCTTGACCTTCGGGACCATCATCGCCCTCCCGATCGGGTTGCCCCTGGCGGTCGATGCCGTTGACATACAGCTCACGGTCTCAGTGTGGGATGTGGCGTGGCCATTACTGCTCTTCCTGCTCCTGCCGCTTGTTCTTGGCTGCGGCTTCAGGGTCTGGTGGCCGGACCTCACGCCGCCGTTGACACAGTGGACAGTCCGGGTGGCCATCCTCTGTCTGCTCTTCAACGTCAACTTCACGCTGGTGGCGTACTGGGATCTGTTCGTCCAGGAGTGGGGAACGAAGAGCTACATCGCTGCCATCGCTGGCCCATTCATAGGCCTCGGATGCGGCTACCTGCTGGTTTCCGGTCTTCGGGTCAAGGACCTGGCCGTCAGGCACGCGGCCGAGACGACCACGGCAATGCGCAACATCGCCCCGATGCTGCTGATGATGATTTTCCCCTTTGCCGCCGATCCACTGGTCACGGTGTCGATCACCATCCTCAACACGATCGGCATCACGGTCGTCTTGCTGTTCGTGCTGGCGTGGAGGCGCTCTGCCACGCCGACCTCCTCGACGAAGGTGAGCTCACCCTCATCTCCGTAGGGGGACGCATAGGTGCCGATATGCATCGCCTCATGACGATCTGCGCGAACCGTGCCGACTCCATCAGCAGCGAGGTCGCCACAACGCACGGACTAACACCGCCAAGCTCCAGTCCGTCCGAGGGCCCCGTGGTATCGATCGTGATACCATGGCGCATGGCGATGACCTTGCGACTGACCGCGGAGGAGACAGAGGCGCTACGTCGGCGAGCAGAGCTTGAGGGTCGGTCAATGCAGGAGGTAGCCCGCGAAGCGGTCCGGGATTACGTCGAGCAAACCAGCCGACGTGAGCTACTCGATCGGGTGCTCGACGAAGAACTCCCGCGCTTCGCTGAGGCGCTGGAGCGGCTCGGCCAGTGATCTTCCTGGATCTGGATGACTTGCTGCACATCGCCGAGCGCACCCTCGGCACGGAGCCCCAGGTACGGGATGTCGGCTTGCTTCAGTCGGCGCTGGCCCGGCCCCGGGCTAGCGCGCACGGCGAAGACGCGTACCCCTCGATCCACGCCAAGGCGGCGGCGCTGCTGCACGCGCTGGCACGTAACCACGGGCTGGTGGACGGCAACAAGCGGTTGGCTCTGGCCGCAGTCCTAGCGTTCTACGGGGTCAATGGATTTCGGCTGTCTTTGACGAACGACGAGGCGTACGACCTTGTCATGACGGTCGCGAGCGGGGAGCTGGACGACGCCGCAGCGATCACCCCGGTCCTGGAGCAGGCCGCCCGAGCACGGAACTGACCACGCAAGCCCTCCGTCAACGCCGCTCGGCGTGCCTACGATGTGCCGTTTCGCAAAGTCGGGGTAGACCTCGACCGATCCGCGCGGTCGTCGGAGTGCAGCGCGGGTCAGCGCGTGATCGTCCTCAACATCGACCACCGCCTCGATACATACCGATCCTGAGTTCCGCGCCGCCAGGGGGCAGCGATCAGGGTCGCCGTGCCCTTCGCGTGCCCTAAGTGGCTGGAAAGTGCTGGCTCTCCGTGGATACCGGTGGATGGCCATACCGCGCTGACCTGCAACGACGTACGCTGAGGGACGAACGTGGACGGTCCTGAGGGTCCTTCCAAGCTGGCCATGCCGGTTCGATCCCGGTCACCCGCTCCAGATCTCTGACCAGCGCAAACGCCGGTCGACGCCACGTTTGGGGCGAATCAGCGACATCCCAGTCCACGTCAGCGACCGCCTCGCTGAACGGGAGCGTGGAATAGCCGACGGACGCTAGGAGAGCCCGAGGTCACTCACCACGCCCGCAGTACCGCCTTCGTCGTCGCTCAACGCAGCGCCCCCGTGGCTGTCAGCCCCTGAGCGACTATGCGAGCCCGGGCCAGCGCCGCATGAATCCACCTGAGTGCCGCATATCGGCACGTTGCGTGCACACTGAGCGGCACGCTATCGGCATCGGCTCGATCGCATCTGAGCCCTCGTGGGCGAGGCAGCGTGCCACCTCGTGGACTGGCCGGTCAGCCGCCGGTGGTGAGCCGACCATCGCCAGTCGGGCTCAGCAGGCGATTGCGGTCTAGCTCGACGGCGTCAACGTACTCGTGCAGGCTCGAGACCGCCTGTACCTCGATCGTGTCCTCCCGAGCCACGTGGACCGCCTTCTCGAGATCCGTCAAAGCCACCGCGTAGTTGCTCTGCTCAGCCACCTCCCCACTCTCTTCCTGAACTCCAAGGATGACGAGCGATATCGGCACACAGGTACGCGCCAAATGTGATCCATGACATCGGTTCCCAAGGCCATCCGCCGACGCGAGATCGCGCCGCACGGTTGGCAGGAGGGTCCTCGGATAGGCTTCGAGAGTGGCTCGGGCCCCAGACGCAGCGTCGAGGGTCGCTGAGCGCGGGTACCTACACATCGGGTGCCGGTTCGCGGCACCGGAGGACGCCTGGCGCCTAGCGGACGCAGAGATCTCACGGCTCAGTTCGCTTGATGGCCACAACGCTCAAATCGAGGTGATCGGGCAGTTCGTCGTGCCGCCGCCAGACGGTCCAACGAGCCGGGACTTCCAAACGCTGCACATCGACTTCGGAATCCCACTCATACCGTCGAGAGCGGCCGACGTCGCGCGATGGACGGCGCTGCATGTCCCGGCCGACCGTCACGGGGTGACGGCTCGCACCCGGCTGGTCCCGTTCGCGGCGCTGCTCGCGAAGGCGGCCACCACCGCGCCAGAGCGTGGCGAGCTGCTGCGCCGCGCCGCCGCGTACGGCGAGTCACACGGCGCCTGGGACAGGCCAGCCGGCTATACCGAAGGGAGCTTCGCGCGGATCGTCGAGGCGACGTCCAGTCTCGCGCCGACATTGCCGAGCGTCCGTACCGCGCCGGGCTTTCGGTGCGGGATGGAGTTCGCGGCGCTCGAGGCCGAAACCGCATTCTTAGCGGCACACGGTCTTCACCTGGATGAGGTAGTCGAGGAGATCCTCATAGCGCCCGGCGAAATGCTGATCTTCGACAACCTCGCTGTCACGCATGGCCGGCGTGGTCGCCGAACTGCCGGCGAGTTGCACCAACGCATCTACGGTTACCGCGAGTTGCCTGTTCCAGAACAGGTCGCACTACGCGATCACTGGCTCACCTCGATCGGCTGGTGAGACACAGAAGGCGAGCTACCCGAACGATCACCGTATGGGGAACCCTGAGCGCCGACATCGCACGTCGAAAGGCAGTTGACTCGCGATCTTCTCTGTGGCCCCGCCCGAAGGAGTGCCCGGACCGGGAAATCGGGAACCCCGACGGAGCGCACTCGGGACCGCCCGCTATGGCGGGATACCCCAGTCCGAACGGCATCTATCACTCGCGCCGGGTGAGACTGCGCCTCACTCCAAGCCGGTGTCCGACGCCGCCCTGCGATTCGGAGCGAGCCGAGGCCTGCTAGAGCAACCCGCGCCCAGAACCTCGAACATCGCTACCTACGTAATCCCCGATGCTCCGGTTCCCGGCGCCTAGGGGTGGGTAGGCGAACCACCCGCAACCGGATGCGCCCCAAGCGTGAGACGCGATGACCACCCCAAGTAGTCGCGCACCAACCCCTCCTTCGTCGCGGGCTTGTCGTGCCGGAACCTGCCCGGAAGGCCAGGGCGATCGGCATAGATGCGGCGCCGCCCGCGGTCGTGGCGGCCTCGATCTCTGACCACAGCGGCGAGGAGGGGGACTTTGGCCTCTGCTGCGACGTGGGCTCACGGGATTCACTGGACGTGTCCCAGCAGAACGCTGAAAGGCTGGTGTTCTGCCCGATGCCGGTCGAGAAGGTGATTGGCGTGTCGCGACCAGTTATCCGTTCCTTCGCCACTCCGCATCGGCCAGCGCGATCGGGCACGTGGCTGATTCCTGTCGTCGCGGCGGTGATGGCCGCCGCCGCCCTGCCCGCGCTGGCTGGTCCCGCGCCGGCGGTGTGGGCAGGTTTACCAAGCGCGGCAAGAACCTCCGTAGCCACGGCGAGCAGTCCGGAACGCGCCATCGAGGTGGTCGCTGCCTCACCCAAGTGGGCCGTGATCGTCAGCTCCGAGTTGAAAGCGGGTGGGCTACGGACGGGCTACGACGACGTGTTCATCGTAGATGCTGAAGGCAACGTCGAATACCTGGCGAGCGACACCCCGTACAAGCGCTTCGTCGGTTGGAGCCTGGCTAAGAACATGCTTGTGGCGAACAGCAGTGACCAGCTTCCCGGGCAGCACAACGTTGCGGTCTGGTGGAACTTACGGACGGGATCCGGGGGGGCCAGGCGAGTGGCGACCTCGTACATGTACCTCGTGGCGGCGGCACCGCATGGTTGGCTGATGAGGAGGTACAGCACCGGTGCGCTCGTGCACTCTGACGTCGACGGCAACCGGACGAAGTTCGCCGAACCTTTCGCGGCGCCGCGGAAGTACTACGACGCCTACGCCGGGCCGATGGGCGTCTTGGTCACCGGCAACAACGGCCGCTTCCGCTACCTCCCCTGGGTCCACCCGGACCGCGACCGCAAGCTCCCGCAGCGGCTGGCCGCGATCCTGAACTACACCTGCCCCACGGTCACCGTCCACGCCGCGTACTGCGTGGCCGATGTCGGGAAGAAGCCCCACGTCGGATCGGAGGTCGTGTTCCTCGACGGCGGCACCCCCGCTGTGAACGTCCGAACCTTCGCCCGCAACCGCGGGGTGGAACTGCTGCTCCCACCTACGACGGACTACCCCCAGCTCGCGACCGCCACGTCGCGCGAGGTATCTCTGGCCAACGCCCACGGTCGGATCGTGACTCTTCTCTTCGACCGCAGGACGGTGAAGCGGGCCAACGGCTGGGTCACCGATGTGAGCCAGGTGACCCGTGGGCTCAGCGCTGTGCTCATCGTGGGCGAAGAGGGTGTTTACAAACTGAGCGGGCCCACAGGCAAGCCTCATCTGTTGGCCGCAGCCGCCGATCTGGCTTGACCTGGGTCGTATCCCCTGTCGGCGAACGCCGATGACTGCGTTCGTGCCCATCGAAAGCGACCTGTATGACTCAAGGCGATACGCGATCCGGCGGCCGCGAAGTCGGCTTCGGTCATCGCCCATGGTCAGCAGAACACGTGTGCAGACTGAGCGGAGACCTGCACCCAACGCCGGATCACCCTTCCGTGGTCGATGTATGTCGACACTTCGGCGTGGTCGGCCGGCGCGGGGTGCGTGCTCGCCTCAGTGGAGCGTGCGGCTTGCGAACTGCGCCAGCTCGACCACCCGTTGGTGCTCGCCCGACCACGCGTCCCACACCGAACCGGCCCATTCCATCTCCGCGGAGGCGCGAACCTCGGGTGCGACCCGAAGCACGTCCCCCACCGTCACGACCCTTAGGTCCGGGACCGACCTCAGCTCAGGCGGATCCAGAGACTTATCCGGAAACACCCGAGCGAGCAACTGGCGGACCCGCGCATCGCTCTCTCGTGCGTGCAACCTCAAGTGAAGGCCGACGAGATGCGTCAGCACGGAGCGCCGCCCGGCCGGCGTGGCGAGACCGGGGTGCTGCGCCATGTATGTGTCGACGACCACCTGAGAGGTCGCGACGAGGTGCAGCCGGCCGAATGCCTCCCAGCACCCCGGCGACGACGCCTGGTAAGGGTCAGTCGGACCCTCGGACACAGACGTCAGCAGCCCACACGAAGCACAGACCTGCTGATCGCCGAACTCCGGATCCACTCTCTGATGGTGCCGGGACACCCGGTGGGAAGCGAGCGCGATCGGCACTTCGCGGTCGGTGTTTGCGTGCCTGATCCGGGCTGGGATGTTTTAGATCTAGCGGTCTACGTATCTGATGATGTCGCCAGGTTGGCAGTCGAGTTCCCTGCAAAGGGCGGCGAGGGTGCTGAACCGGATGGCCTTGGCTCGTTGGTTCTTCAAGATGGACAGGTTCACGTTGGTGATGCCGACGCGGTCAGCGAGTTCAGTCACTGTCATGCGTCGTTCGGCCAGGAGATCATCGAGTTGGATTCGAATCCGGTCGTCTTCCTCGGCAGGCATCAGACCAACCCCTCAACGTCCTCACGCATCAGGGCACCGCGCCGGAAGATCTCGGCAAACACCGCGATGCCGAGCCCACATGCAAGTGGCAGGAGAGTCAGGGAAGCCTGCGAGACCGCGTTCCCGCTGATGCCCGGCTGACTGAGCATCGCACTGGTCCCCCAGGCATTGAGGAGGACAGCGAACTCCCCGCCGATGCCAACGAGGATCGCGATGAGCAACACGATGCGTGCGTTCCGCCGATTGAAGGGGTCCCCAACTCGAAGGCTGCGAACGATGAACAGCAACGCCATCAGGACTCCGAAGGCGATCAACCCCCACAGCACATCACTTGCCAGGAGCAGCGCGACGGGCCGCTCGCTCCAGTTGGCGTAGGCGTTGACTTGGATCTGGATCGGACCGGAGAAGTCGTAGATGGACCCGGTGGTCGGTACGCCGCCGTAGGGCCACTCGCCGTCTTCGAAGGTCGCTTCTGCGGTCACAGCTACCGGCTCACCGCAGATCTCAAGACCGCCGCACGTCGACGCATTCACCCAGCCCAACCCTGACGGACTCAGCACTGGAACCACGACGGAGGCGAGCAGAACCAGCCCTCCCGCGACAATCAGGAGAAGCTCCAGCCCACGGACTCCGGTGCGGGTCACGCCCTCGGATCGTGATCCCATCACGTCTCCTTATCGACGTTCGATAGTATCGAAAAACAATAACAGGCAGGTTTAGGCGACGCCAGAGCCCAGGGCCACCACCGTGACTCGGCGGGCATAGGGCGAACGCGAGTGCCGGATCAGCTCGTCATGGTGCGATCGATAGCGGCACTTCTCGGGCGGTAACTCAGGCCGAGCGGAAGTCCGGCAGAAAGCGCCACGCGGGGTACTTGCTGGTCAGGGTCGTCAGGTTGCCGTCCCAGTCGTGCGGTTCCAGTTGGTAGGGCTCGACGAGGCTGATCGTGGACCCGCTGACGTCGAAGCCCCAGCCGAAGCCCGCGAGGGCGTGGGCCTCCATCGCGTTCGGCTCGCCGTCAGGGACGCACAAGAAGCTTTGAGCCCGCCACGTCATGTCCTTCAGTGATGACCTCGACGGGCCGTCGAAGAGCTGCGGGCTCAGCCCGAGCCAGCAGAACGGATGAGGCACGTCGCCGAGGAACGCCAGCGGGTCGAACTCGAACTCCCGACCGCCGCTCTCGTTGTCGTCGCTGCGGACCAGCGCACCCAACCCAGCACGGCGTGTGCCGTGCGCGGGGTAGTCACGCTCGGCGTGACACCACGGGAAGCCTGCCGAGTCCGGCCCAGACCCCACGAGTGCGTCTGTTGCGCCTGTAGGCCGTGGATGCGCCCGGCGAGCCCTCGGAGGGTGAAGTCGACGTCCATTCGCGAAATCTCGTGTATCCGCGAGCTCGTACCCCGAGCGCTACGGCCGGATCTCGCGACAGGAAACGATGCAGAACGGCAGATACGGGCGGTAAGCGAGGGGCAGCAACACGATGATCAGCACTGGGCGTGCGTGGAAGCACCTTAGTATGAACTTCGGTCAGAGTCGTTCGGAAGAGCCAATGGCATACGTGTCTCTTCCGCTGCACATACGAGGCGATGCTCCCACTATACGGCGTGACCGAGAGTCGTGAAGTGAGAAATCAATCCGCTGAACGAACTTCGTGAACGGATGTCCGAGGCGAGCCATGGTGTATCCTCGGTCCTAACTTTACGATCTCCGCAAGGGTATGTAAGTGCATCGACGATACCTCGGCGTTGGCCGAAACCGCTAGAGGAAGTACGCGATCCGGCCACGCCTTGACGCTCATGAGGAGCAAATCGAATGTCTCGAACTCCAGCAACGGGACCGCCGGAGACACAACTAAAGGAACGAGGCGCGCCACATCCCAGGATGCCTTGCGGTGTGGAAGATCGAGCGCGAAGGGCACTTCGGCGCGTTATGCTAGAAGGGAATAGGGCGGCTGCGTCTTAGCGAGATGGGGTTTGTACCCTGGGTGGACTGCAAGAAGCGTGGAACGGGACCGTAGGACGGTGAATTCGTCGTTGACGGGCGTCGTGTAGTCACCGAGATTGGCAGGGTGCGGAAACGTGTGAGTTCGTGTGGATCTCGACTAGGACGAGGTGCGCATCGAAGATCAGGAGAACAGGACGTGGCCAACGGCAGCCAGCCATAACCGATAGGCTTCGTCGAAGGCTGGCAGTTCCACCGAAATCACTGGGAACTGGAGCGCCGCGGAGAACTCGTCGAACAAGCCCTGCACGGTCTGCATCTTGGTGCCCCGTAGCGCCCGGACCTCCAGTCCGGAGTCGCGCCACCGAACTCCGCTCCTGCGGCACTCGTCGATCACCCGGAGGTCCAGAGATCCGCAGCTGAGCCACCGAAGGAGCGGTACGTCGCTGAGGCGCATCACCGAAAGGCCTATCCGCGTGGCGAGTGCGAGTAGAACGGCACATAGGCGGCAAGAGCCTTGCTCCAGCCGAAGTGGTGGGCCGCCGATAGGTGAGGGTGGAGTTCCGGAGCGGCAGAGTGGCCGTCGCACTTGATGCGGACATGAGGCCGTGGGCAAAGTCCACCGGACAGTTGATGGCCGCCATCGCGGCGATCTGCGCCTTGGCGCTGCTGGCGGGCAACCCCTCGCCCTACATGCCGGAATCATCACGGGGTTGTGTCTCATAGCGCTATGCCAGCGAAGTCGGGCAAGCGCTACTACCGGTTCAAGACTCCGCACTTGATGAGGACCTCGACTTCTGGCGGGCATCACTACGGTCGTGTCGCCTCAGGCCTAGGCCGCCGCCTGGTGCGGAGTCGCGCTTGGAGCGGTCGCGCTCGCCTTCGGGGTTGTCCAGGGACTCGGATGGTGGATTGGCCTACCGCAGTTCCCGCTGGTCGCGTTCATCATGATCATCGCCACGATGCACGGTCGCCACCGTACCTAGGGGACGACGGCCAGGCCACCACCACCCGAGCGCGAACGGCACTTATGCCGGTGATCCTGTCAATGGGGGTCGGGTTATGCCGGTGATCGGCCGGGTTCGGGAGAGCTCGAGCCGGTCGGTGGGGCTGGTCATGCGGTGGTGTTGAGGAGGTGTTGGTAGAGCTCGGCTCGGACGGGCTGGTCGTGGGTGTCGGCGTGGTCGCGTTGGGCTCGGAGGGTGGGTTCGAACTCGATGGTGGTCTCGAAGAAGCCGCAGCCTTCGCAGATCGTTTCGAAGCTGCAGTCGAGGTCTTGGGGTCGGGTGCACCAGCCGTTGGCGAGCATGCGGCGGTGCTCGGCGGAGCTGCCGCATGGCTGGTGTTTCTTGTCCGGCGAGGTCGGTGTCGGCGTAGAGGGCGTCGACCGTTGCGGACACGGCGTGGTATTCGTCAGCGACGGTGCGGTTCGCGATGCGGGCGTAGATGATAGTCATGCGCAAGCTGCGATGCCCGAGCATCGCGGCGATGGCTTCGAGGCGCATCCCGCGGTTGATGGCTTGGGTGGCGAGGGTGTGGCGCAGCTGATGCGGGTGGACGTGCCCGAGACCGGCGGCGGCCGCGACCCGGTTCACGATGCGCTGACGCGGTGCCGGTTCGAGGGGCCGGCCGTCGCGGGTCAACAACAGCCCGGTCACCGCGTCGTGGTGGGTGCTGGGCCAGGTCGGCGAGGAGCTCGACGAGGTTGGGGTGCAGCGGGACGTAGCGGTCGTTGTGGAGCTTGCCGACCGGGATCCGCAGCCAGGGCTGGCCGTCATCGACCAGACGGCGTCGGCTCGAGGGCGCAGAGCTCGCCGACGCGCATCCCGGTCCGGGCCAACAGCTCGACGACCAGGCCGATCGCAGCGGGTCGGGCTCGACGGCGACCGCGGCGGAGCAGGCGGGTGGCTTGCGACGTCGTCGAGGAACCGGGGCAACGGGTCATCGGCGACGGGCACGTCGATGGAGAAGATCGGGGTCCGGGCCGGCGCGTCGGGCCAGTCCCACTCGATGATCCGGTCGAAGAAGGTGCGCAGCGTCCCGAGGCGTTGCCGGATCGTGTTCGCGCCAGCGGGCGTTGCCTTCGGCGGTGACCCGGGCGACCAAGCCAGCTCTTGAACCCCTCGATGTGGGGCTCGGCGGACGTCGACGAAACCGGTCAGCGTCGGGCTGCTCGGCTGATCGAGGAAGCCGGCGAAGCACCGCAGCGCGCCGTCGGCGACAGTCAACGGTGCCGGGCCGCATCGACACCGCCATCTGGTCCAGATAAGCGCGCGCGGTCGACGAAGCTGCGGCGCCGCACGCTGATCGCCGCGAACTGCAGGCCGAGGCGTTCGAGTCGCCGTCCCGGTCGAAGTCGTCGGGATCGATTGCGTCGACGTCACCGCCACCGTCGCCGAGCACCGGTGGCGGTCAGCGGTCATCGGCGCTCGACGCGCCGGCGAGCAGCCTCGACGGTCGCGGCATCGATGATGTTCGCGGCGCGCAGGTATTCGCCGGCCAGCCAGTCGTTAGCGAGATGCAGATAGAGCCGCGTCGACTCGATCGAACGGTGCCCGGCCTGGGCCTGGACCGCTTCCAACGCCATGCCCGCCTCGCGGAGCCGGGTCAGACAGGTGTGGCGAAGCTCGATGACACGTCGCATGGCAAGACCGGCGCGACGTCTTGGCCGCGCGACGATCTCGTCGAGGCCGTCGATCAGCCAACGGCTGCCCGCCGGGCGGTCCTTTCAACGCCACGAACACCCGGTCCGTCGTCGCCTCGGCCGGCCGCTCGGCGTCGACAGATAGAGGCGCCACGCGACCGGAAGAACCGGGCCGAGATCGGCACCAGCCGCTGATGGCCGCCCTTGCCGTCGGCGATGAACACCCGGCCGCTCCGCGGGCGCAGATCCTCGAGACCGCAACCCGAGGACCTCGCAGCGGCGCAGACCGCCCAACACCATCGCTTCGACCATCGCCCGGTCCCGCCACCGCCGAAGCGCACCCAACAACGCGTCGACCTCGACCCGGATCCAGCACCTTCGGCAGCGTGCGCGGCGCGCGGATCAACGGCACCCGACGGCCCGCGGCCGCCGCGCGTCGCGTCGACAGACCCCGCGGCACCGGGTTCGCCGACATCTCGCCGCACGAACACCAGATAGTTGAACAACCCCGACACCGACGCCAGCCGGCGCTTGATCGTGCGCGCCGACAACCCGGACTCGCCATCGACGAGACGCACCACCCGGCGCGTCGCCACGCGGTCGACGCTGCGCCGCGATGAACGCCAACACATCCGCCGGCGTCGACCTCACGACGGGTCCTTGTCGACCACCGCGAAGAACACCCGCAGATCCGACACCGTCGCCAACACCGTGTTCGGCCGGCACCGCGCCGCCACGAACTCCACATAGCGATCGAGCAACGGAACACCGAGCGCCGGCGCCGCCTCCGGGGGCGGCACCACACAGGAATCGACATTCACAGCAATTGGTGCTCCGAATCCTCGTTCACACACCCCAGCGGCAGGTGCACGAAAGTCAAGATGGATCACCGGCATATCTACACTTCGGCGCGTGGTGTGCTGTCGACTAGCCGGCGTCGGCGATGTCGTAGATCAAGCGTGTCCACGAGTCCGGATCGAGGGTGCCTTCAAGCTGACGACCGTTCACAGTGACCGTGATCTGGCCGAAGCACGACGGGTACCACGTAGCGGCCACGGTCCCTGCATCGCCTTCTGCGGACTTCGTCATGAACGTGATGGTGGTCTGCGGTGGTGGTACGCCGGGGAAGGGGCAGGAGGTCACTCCACCGCTTGGGCTGCCGTAGAGCGCGTTGAACGCGTCGACGAGGCGTTCAACGGCTCGCGGGTCAGACGCCGCTGAGAGCTTGATGGTCGGGAGCCGGTGGTTCTTCCGGTTGGGTCGATCACCCTGCTCGCGCCCGATGCGTTCGATCCGGACTGCTGTGACGTCGTCAAGGATCCGATGCTGGGCGGAGACACCCTGCCGGGCGGAGAGGAACGTGGTGGCCTTGAGGACCGTGTGGTCCCCGATCTGGAAGCTCTCCACGAGCAGCGAGGGACTCGTGAACGCGGCGGGGTTCTCCTGCCGTATCGGGTCGTACTCGGTGTCTTGGATGCCAAACGAACCGTCGTGGATGACGCTTTGGCCTGGTTCCTCTGGGGGGTGGCGCATGCCGTGGGGTGAGTGCGCGGCGAGGTAGCGGTCGACCTCGGCCTGGGATGCCGGCACCGACCACCATCCC